>NZ_JACBZY010000001.1:0-2400000 GCF_013408685.1 Schumannella luteola
ACCGGCTTTTTGGGATTCGCTCCACCTTACGGTATTGCAGCCCTTTGTACCGGCCATTGTAGCATGCGTGAAGCCCAAGACATAAGGGGCATGATGATTTGACGTCATCCCCACCTTCCTCCGAGTTGACCCCGGCAGTCTCCTATGAGTTCCCACCATAACGTGCTGGCAACATAGAACGAGGGTTGCGCTCGTTGCGGGACTTAACCCAACATCTCACGACACGAGCTGACGACAACCATGCACCACCTGTATACGAGTGTCCAAAGAGTTGACTATTTCTAGCCCTTTCTCGTATATGTCAAGCCTTGGTAAGGTTCTTCGCGTTGCATCGAATTAATCCGCATGCTCCGCCGCTTGTGCGGGCCCCCGTCAATTCCTTTGAGTTTTAGCCTTGCGGCCGTACTCCCCAGGCGGGGCGCTTAATGCGTTAGCTGCGACACGGAAACCGTGGAATGGTCCCCACATCTAGCGCCCAACGTTTACGGCGTGGACTACCAGGGTATCTAATCCTGTTCGCTCCCCACGCTTTCGCTCCTCAGCGTCAGTAACGGCCCAGAGAACTGCCTTCGCCATCGGTGTTCCTCCTGATATCTGCGCATTCCACCGCTACACCAGGAATTCCATTCTCCCCTACCGCACTCTAGCTGGCCCGTACCCACTGCAGACCCGAGGTTGAGCCTCGGGATTTCACAGCAGACGCGACCAACCGCCTACGAGCTCTTTACGCCCAATAATTCCGGATAACGCTTGCACCCTACGTATTACCGCGGCTGCTGGCACGTAGTTAGCCGGTGCTTTTTCTGCAGGTACCGTCACTTTCGCTTCTTCCCTGCTAAAAGAGGTTTACAACCCGAAGGCCGTCGTCCCTCACGCGGCGTTGCTGCATCAGGCTTTCGCCCATTGTGCAATATTCCCCACTGCTGCCTCCCGTAGGAGTCTGGGCCGTGTCTCAGTCCCAGTGTGGCCGGTCACCCTCTCAGGCCGGCTACCCGTCGTAGGCTTGGTGAGCCGTTACCTCACCAACAACCTGATAGGCCGCGAGTCCATCCTTGACCAAAATTCTTTCCAACTCCTAGCCATGCGGCTGAAGCTCGTATCCGGTATTAGACGTCGTTTCCAACGCTTATCCCAGAGTCAAGGGCAGGTTACTCACGTGTTACTCACCCGTTCGCCACTGATCCAGAAGAGCAAGCTCCTCCTTCACCGTTCGACTTGCATGTGTTAAGCACGCCGCCAGCGTTCATCCTGAGCCAGGATCAAACTCTCCGTAAATGAATGACAGCCAGCCGACCGAAATCGACTGACAAATCTTTTGCCCGATCATCGCGGGAAAACGCGACAACCAGACGAGTTTGATCTGACTGAAAGGATCATCATACTGACAATCCGTCAATCCAAAGGAATCTCTCACCCCACGACCGAAATCGCGGAGCCGAGGTTATTTGGCATTTGACATAGTGCACGCTGTTGAGTTCTCAAGGATCGGACGCACGAGAACATCCCTCTTTCGAGTTCAGTTCAAGGCTTATGCTCCAAACCATTCCCGCTCGTGTGGGCAGTCGATCACCAGAGGTAAAGACCCTGGATGACCCTGCGCGCTGATCAGATCAGCGACTCGTCCGAGTGGGAGTCCTCATCGTAGACCGCTCTGCGCTGATCTCGCAAGTTCGAGATCGTGCCGGCGCTTCTCGATGAAGCTTGTCGCGCTTGAGGCCAGGATCCGGGCGGCTGAGCCGCTCTCCGTGTCCCGCTCCTTTGGGCTGACGAGGGATTACTTTACGTACGCCGCGAGCGCCGGGCGAATCGGCGGGGCATCCCGGGCGTGTCGCCAGGGATTCCGGCGATCGGCTGCCGTCACGAGCAGTTGTCGGCGATCCAGGTCGGAACGCCCGACTGGTCGCGCAGGGCCGAGAGCCGTTGCTGAGCGCCGGCATCATCGGCGGTTTGGCTCTCCTGGATCTGCGCCAGCAGCTCACGACCGAGACCGGCGATCTGGGTGACCTCGGCGCGGATGCCGGACGGCGCGACCGCAGCCACTGCATCCCACCGGTCGACGAACGCCTGGGCGGCCGCGACGGAATCGGGGATCGACGACTGCGCGGCCGGCCAGCCGAAGTCGGTCTGCTCGGCCCCGACGGGCTCGGTCGCGATGAGGTGACACATCGCTCCGGATTCCGCTCGGGTCGCGCGCTGGTCGATCGCGTCCTGCGCGAGCCCGTTGCCGAACGCGAGCAGCCCACCGCCCACGATCGTCATCACGACGCCGACGGCCACGCCCGCGCTCGTGAGCCGGTGCGTCCATCCACGTCGGCGCGTGCTGAGCACGCCCAGCACGATGTTCGCGACGAGTCCGATCGGCGCGACGACGAACGCAGCGCCGAAGGCGATCCGCTCGAGCAGCGTGCTGCGACCGGGATCGGGCTCGCCAGACGGGGCGAGAGTGAATCGCGGGGTGCCGTCGGCGGCGACGACCGGCAGCGAGGTGCGGTCGGCGGTGCGCGGACGATCTCGGTCGATCGCGGCCGATGTCGGCTCGGCCGATCGCGGCGCGGCAACTGCGGGCGCCGTCGGCACCGCGTTCCCCGCGATGGCTTCCGGAGCCGAGGTCGGCGCCAGAGCCTCCGGCGCCACCGGGATCACGGTGGTGTGCACGGGACCGAGGGCGTCGTCGATCCCGGTGCTGTCGTCGTCGGCCTCACTCGAGTCGAGCGCCTCGAACTGTGCTGTGACGGACGGATCCGGTTCGCGCCCGAGCTCGGGGGCGGGATCGAAGTCGGCCACGTCGTCGAGATCGAGCACCCGCGTCGCCGGCGCCGCTTCATCGCCGAGGCCTGCGGCAGCATCGGACGCATCGGTCTCGGCGAGGTCGCCCTGGTGGACATCCGGCTCCGGATCCTCGTCCGTCCTGTTCGCCGCATCGCGGCCGGTGAGCCGTCGCAGCAGACCGCCGACGCCCGCGCGGGCCGGCGCAGCGGAGGGTTCCCCGCCGCGGTCGTCCTCGTCGCCGGAAGCACCGGGTGCGTCTTCGGTGTCGGGGATCGTGACCGATCCGGTCACCGGGTCGATGTCGAGCTCGCCGAAGAGCACCTCGACCGCATCCGTCGGCTCGCCGACCGCCGGAGCCTCGGGCTCGCTGCGATCGACACCCTCCGGACGCCGCGCGGTGAAGGCGATTCCCGGCGCCGTCGACGGAGCCTCGGTCGGCTCCCCCGATGCGGAGAAGACATCGGGCGACACCGGCGGCTCAGAGGCCGGCCGCGCCGTCGGCGGCACCGCCGACACGGGCCGCACCGGCGGTGCCGTGTCAGCGACGGGGGCGACGGGCGAACTCGCGCCGATCGGTGCGGACGGCGATCCCGCCGTGGTCCGGTCGCTCGGCAGGAACCACGACCGGATGCCGTTGTCACTCGGCTCGGGCTCGCGCAGCGGCGGCGGTGCGGCGTCGGCGCTGCGAGTCGGGTCGGCGCCGAGAGTCGCGTCGGCCGCGCCGGTCTCGGTGGCGGCACCCGACGGCGGGAGGGCGGAGTCGAGGGCGACACGGGAGTCGGTGCCCGGTCGCGCGCGAACGATGTCGGACTCGGGGTCGACGCCCGTGGTGTTCGTCGCCGGGGTCGAGGAGCTCGGAGCCGCGTCAGAGCGGGGCGACAGCGTCGGCGCTGTGCCGGCGGCAGGAGCCGTGGCGGAGTCGGCGGATCGAGGGGTGCCGTCGGGGCGCGCCGCCGGGGCGGAGGTCTCGCCGGGCGGACTCGCCGACGAGACCGGCTCCGACGGGGTCACGGCCGAAGCACCGCTCCCGTGCGGGCCTGACGTGGAGTCGGCAGCGGTCGCGCTCTCGGAGGCGGCGCGGAGGCGTGATCCCGGCGTCTCCGGGGCGGCGGGCGCCACGCCCTCGTCGGCACCGCGGTCCGTGGCGCTGACGTCGCCGACCGGGTCGGCGGGGGAGCTCGTCGCGGTCGACTGGCCGGGCGAGGTCGGGAATGAGCCAGGTCGCTCAGCCGACGGGGTCGGCTCGGGCTGCGAGACCGGAGCGGTCGGCGGCAGCGAGATGACGCGGGTCTCGACGTTCTCGGGCGGAAGGACGGGGCCGACCGGACGGCCGCTCGCCGCGCTCGAATCCGGTCGACTCCGGTCACCGGCGTCAGCGGGGGTGGGCGCCGATCCGGACGTCGGAGCGGCGGATGCCGCGAGCCGCTCAGCAGTGCCGGGCGCCGGCGGCGGAGCCGCTTCCGGCGAAGCCGGAGTCGAGGCGCGGTCAGCCGCGTCGGAGGCGATCCGACCGGCATCACCCGTGGGGTCGCCCGAGGTCGATCCGGACGCGGGCGGCTCCGGGCTCGAGGCAGCGCCCGCGGCGGGAGCACGCGTCGGCGCAGCGGCGTCCGGCGCGGTGAGCGGGTCGGCGGAGGAGGAGGGAGCCGGCGGCGTCGCGGCGGCGTCGGCGCCGGGTTCAGCGCCCGGGACTCGCGGGATGACCCGCGTGGAGGTCTCCGACTCGTCGAAGGACGGGGTCGACGGCACGGCGCGCGCGCTCGGCGGATCGGCCGGGACAGCGGCGGGCGGCGCCTCGGATCGCCCGAGGTCGGAGGCCGACGACGCCGGCGTCACGGGCAGGTCGGCGTCGCCGACCGGACGAGCAGAAGGCCCGCCGAGGACATCCGCCGGGCCGGCGGCATCGGCCGAAGGCGAAGGCCCGGATCGCGCGAGGTCGGATGCCGACGGCGCCGGCGTCACGGGCTGGTCGGCGTCGCCGACCGGACGAGCAGAAGGCCCGCCGAGGACATCCGCCGGGCCGGCGGCACGGGCCGAGGTGGGCGGGACGAAGATCGCGCGGGTCGCGGTGTCGCTCTGATCGGCGTCCGCTCGCGATGCCGTGGGGGCATCCGGCTCGGCGGGGCCGCGGTGCTGCGCCGCATCCGGCGCCGAAGGGCTCGCCGGTGAGGTCGGACTCGAACGGCTGAACGACGCGAGCAGGTCGTCGCCGATCGTGTCGAAGGGCTCGTGGGACGCGGGCGGAGGCGTGGGAGCAGTGGACGACGGCGCGCTCGCCGGGGCGGGGCGAGCGTCGGCCGGCGGGTTCGGGGAGGGCGTCGTCGACGCGGCAGTCGGCGCGGAGTCGCCAGGGCGCGCTGCTCCGTCGTCGTGTGCCGGCCCGGCGGAGGGCCGGGGCTGCCCGGCAGAGGACGGACCGGCCGCCGCGTTCGGATGCAGGTCGGAGCCGCTCGAGCGCGCGGCACCCGGCACGGACGCGGCGGGCGGCGTCGCGTCGTGCTGCGCGGGCGTCGAGGGTGCGGGGGCCGCCGGCGCGCTGGGCTGCGCAGGACTCCACGGGGCCGTGCTCGACTCGGCCGAGCTCGACGGGGCCGTACCGGGCTGCGCAGAACTCGACGCGGGCGTGCTCGGCTGCGCGGAGCTCGACGCGGGCGTGCTCGGCTGCGCGGCGCTCGACGCGGGCGTGCTCTGCTGGGCCGAGCTCGACGGGGCCGTACCGGGCTGCGCGGCGCTCGACGGGGCCTTACTGGGCTGCGCGGCGCCCGACGCGGGCGTACTCGGCTGCTGCGCGGGCGCTGCCGCGGAAGGCGTCGGCGCGGATGCGGCGGGAGCGCCCGCGCTCTCGGCACGCGCGCCGGACGACGCACTCGGCGCGGGTGCTGCGGTCGCATCCGCCGGGCTGTCGAACAGCGGGCGGGCGAAGGCCGACGAACTCGCGCCCTCGGCCGGGCCGCTCGCGGCGGCGGCGCCCGACGACGCGCCTTCTGCCGGCCGGGCCGGACCGGCGGCTCCGTCGGAGTCGGACGGCGGCGTCGGCGGAACCCAGCTGCCGCGGCGCGGGCCGCGATCAGCGGGATCCGAGGAAGCGGAAGCGCTCGACGGCGCCGGAGCGCTCGGGCTCGCGGGGACGGAACTCGACGACGCCGGCGCGGCCGCTCCGGCGGCGGGCGAGACGGGCGCGGCGCCGGCATCCGTGGTCGAGCCCGCGACCGCGTCTCCGGCCGGGGCGTCGAACGACGGCGCGGTGCCGGGCCGCCACGGCGAGGATGCGGGGACGACGGGCGGCTGCTGCGGCGACGCCTCGTCGGCGGGCGGCGCGCCCGCTCCGGGCGGGGTCGAGTCGGCGGGCACGGGGGCCGCGCGACGGCCCGAGGGCGTCGCCGGCTCCGGTGCGGAGGGACGCGGGTACTGCAGCCCCGGCGGGACGCTGAAGGGCGGCGGGCTCAGACGCTCGCGATCGGGGGAACCGCCGGGCGACTGCGGAGAACGCGACCGGTCCGGCGAACCAGCGGCCGGATCCCGCGCCTCGTCGTCGGAGGAGTCGGGCGACGGCGGGGGCGCAGCCGCGAGCCGTCGCGCCAGTTCGGCACGCTCGCGTGCGGCGTCGTCATCCGCCATGAACAGTCCTTCTCACCGCGATGTCGGGAATCGCGTCGTCAGAATAGTCGCCACCCCGCGCGGGATCGCTCAGCACACTCCCGGACTCAGCCGAGGCGCACCCCGGCCAGCGTCTTCTTGCCGCGACGCAGCACCGCCACGCCGCCGGCGAGCGCGGCGCCCTCGAAAGTCGCCTCCGCATCCGCCACCTTCGCGTTGTTGAGGTAGACGCCGCCCTGCGCGATCGCGCGGCGGGCATCGCTCGCGCTCGCGGTCAGCCCGGTCGACACGAGGGCCGAGAGCACGGTGTCGCCGGATGCGGCATCCGCGCTCGGCAGCTCGGCGACCGCCGCGGCGAGGGTCGCCGCATCCAGCTCGCCCAGGTCGCCGTCGCCGAACAGCGCCCGGCTCGCGTCGATCGCGGCGGCGGCCGCCTCGGGACCGTGCACGAAGGCCGTGACCTCGTGCGCGAGGCGCAGCTGCGCGGCACGGCGGAAGGGCTCCTCGGCGACGAGACGCGCGTACTCCTCGATCTCGGCGCGCGAAAGGAAGGTGAAGACCTTGAGCCGGTCGACGACGTCCGAATCGGCCGTGTTGAGCCAGAACTGGTACATCGCGTAGGGCGAGCACATGTCGGCGTCGAGCCAGATGGCGTTGCCCTCGCTCTTGCCGAACTTGGTGCCGTCCGAGTTCGTGATCAACGGCGTGCCGATCGCGTGCACCGAGACGCCCTCGACGCGGTGGATGAGGTCGACACCCGAGGTCAGGTTGCCCCACTGGTCGCTGCCGCCGGTCTGCAGCACGACCTTCCGCGAGCGGAACAGCTCGAGGTAGTCGAGCCCCTGCAGGATCTGGTAGCTGAACTCGGTGTAGCTGATGCCGGCGTCGCTGTTCAGTCGCGTGGCCACCGCATCCTTCTTCAGCATCGTGCCGACGCGGAAGTGCTTGCCGATCTCGCGCAGGAAGTCGATCGCGCTGAGCGGCGCCGTCCAGTCGAGGTTGTTGACGAGCTGGGCCGCGTTCTCGCCGTCGAAGGAGAGGAAGCGCTCGACCTGGCCGCGCAGCCGCGTGACCCACTCGGACACCGTCTCGCGGGTGTTGAGCGTGCGCTCGGCCGTCGGGCGCGGGTCGCCGATGAGGCCGGTGGATCCGCCGACGAGACCGAAGGGGGTGTGCCCCGCGAGCTGAAGCCGACGCAGCAGGAGCAGCTGCACGAGGTTGCCCAGGTGCAGGCTCGGCGCGGTCGGGTCGAAGCCGCAGTAATAGGAGATCGGCTCGCCGTGCAGGAGCTCTCTCAGCGCCTCGGCGTCGGTCGACACGTGCACGAGGCCGCGCCAGACCAGCTCGTCCCAGACGCCGTCGAAGCTCTCATCGTTCACAGGGATGACGGGAGAGACGGTCGCAGACACCCGACGAGGCTAGCGGAGAGCGGATGCGCGGCGCGGCCCATCCGGGTCGTCGTGCGCGGCTCGCTCCCGTGGCGTCGTCGGCGCTGGTTAGGGTCGGAGTGTGAAGCGGAGAATCCTCAGTCTGCTCGTCGCCGTGGCCGCGTTCGCGGGAGCCGGGCTCGTCCTGCCCGGCGGGGCGCCCGCATCCGCATCGCCGGCGTCGGCCGCGGCGCCCGCCGCTGTCGCCCCAGCCGCCGCCCCGGCCACTCTCGCTCCGGCCGCTGCCGCCCGCGCCGCCCTGCCGGCCGGCGTCGCCGACTTCACCTTCGAGTCGATGACCGCCGACTACACGGTCACCCGCGACGAGGACGGCCAAGCGCAGATGAAGGCCGTCGAGACCTTCGTCGCACTGTTCCCCGACTACGACCAGAATCGCGGCATCATCCGCGCGCTGCCACTGCGCGACACCCGCTTCAGCATCCCGCTCAGCCCGCGGGTCGAGTCGGTGACCACCGCGACCGGCGACCAGGTGCCGTTCGAGACGGACACGAACGACGGCTTCCTCGAGATCGCGGTCGGCGACGACAGCTACGTGCACGGCCGCACCACCTACGTGATCACCTACACGATGAAGAACGTGATCAACCAGGCGACGAGCTCGGTGCAGGAGTTCTCGCCGAACGTCAACGGCACCGGCTGGGACCAGAGCTTCGGCACCGTGACCGCGAACCTGCACCTCGACTCCGCGCTCGAGGCGCAGCTCACCGGCGACGCGGCCTGCTACATCGGCGCGCAGGGATCGACCGACCGCTGCTCGGCCACGCGCACCGACGACGGCTTCACGGCGAGCGGCGGACCGATCGCGGCCCGGCAGAACATCACCCTCTCGGTCGGATTCCGCGACGGCACGTTCACGGTTCCGGCCAGCCCCAACGATTCGCCGCTGGCGACGCTCGTGCCGTGGTTCGTGCTCGGCCTCGGCGTGATCGGCCTCGTCGCCGTGATCGTGGTGCGCACGACGCGCTGGAAGGATGCGCCCGGTCGCGGCATCGTCATCGCCGAGTACGAGGCGCCGGAGGGCCTCGGCATCCTGCCCGCCGCGGCCTTCGCCGAGCGGTCGTGGACGGGGCTGCCGGCGCTGCTCGTGCAGACCGCCGTGTCGGGCGCGACCCGGCTCGTCGACCAGCCGGAGGAATCCGAGTCGCGCCGCTACCGTGTGGATGTCGTCAAGCCCGAGGCGATCACGAACCAGGACGACTGGTGGGCGATGACCGCCCTGCTCGGACAGGCGCCGACCGCGGGGCACAGCTTCGTGCTCGACCGGGACGACCAGCGCATCGGCGACCGGATCACCGGCCTCGGATCCGGCGCCCGCAGCCGACTCGCGGAGTTCGGGCTGCGCAAACGCGTGACCGGCGGCGGCGCCGGCCGTCTGGTGCGCATCATCGCCATCGTCGTGATCGTCGCCGCCGTGCTGCTGCTCGGCTGGGCCGGGGTGAACGCGGTGCGCGCGCCCGCCGTCTTCCTCGGCGCGATCGGCGGCGGGCTGCTCGCGATCGTGACGCTCTTCCTCTCGGTGCCGCCGGTGCGCCGCACCCGCGAGGGAAGTCTGCTCAACGAGAAGCTCGAGGGGCTCAAGCTCTACCTCACCGTGGCCGAGGAGGAGCGCCTCAAGGTGCTGCAGAGCGTCACCGGCGCCGAACGGCGCCGCGTCGACCCGAACGACCCCGCCCAGGTCGTGCGCCTCTATGAGGAGCTGCTCCCGTGGGCGATGATCCTCGGCGTCGAGGGCAGCTGGGCGAAGGTGCTCGGCGACCGCTACGCCACGACCCCGCCGCAGTCGGGCGACGGCCTCGTCTCACCCGGCGTGCTGTGGAATCTCAGCGCGTTCCAGATCGCGAACAACACGAGCCAGTTCGCGACCACTCCTCCGGAGCCGTCGACCTCGTGGTCGAGCTCGGGCGGAGGCGGCGGGTTCAGCAGCGGGTCGTCGGGTGGCGGATTCTCGGGCGGCGGCTTCGGCGGCGGAGGCGGAGGCGGTCGCTGACCCCGCCTCCTCGCGCAGCGCAGCATCGCGTGCAGAGGCGGTGCCGTGTCGGCGCCGTGTCGGCGCCGCGCATCGGCCGACGACCCGGGCACGACCGACACGTGTCCTGGACGTGAGCCGGATGCGGCCCGAGGGAAGCTCGCACCGGCCTACTATCGGAATGTGAGCGATACCGGCGCATCCCCGACTCCCCCGGAGACCTCGCGCCTCATCCGTGCACTGCACGCCCACGCCGACCTGCGCGCGACCGCGATGACCGCAGCCCGCGAGAAGCTCCAGATCAGTCAGCAGGACGCCCGCGCGCTCGAGTACATCGCCCTGAACCCCGGCGTGCGGCCCGGCGTGCTGCGCGAGTACCTCGGCATCACCTCCGCCGGCGTCACCACGCTCACCGACCGGCTCGTGCGCCGCGGCGTGGTCAGCCGGGAAGCCGACGAGAACGACCGTCGCGCGACGCACCTGACCGCATCCATCGACCTCGACGTCGAGCCGTGGAGCACCCTGACCGCGATCGACCGGGAGCTGGAGCAGGCGATCGTCGACAGCGACGCGCACGATGTCGCCGCCGCGACGGATCTGCTGGAACGGCTGCTCGGAGCCCTCGGCCGCTGACCGGTGCGCGACGGCTGGGCATCACGGCCCGACCCGCGCCGGGAGCGCGCAACCGCTGTCGAGATCTCCTAGGCCGTGTGCGCCTGGATGTAGGCCGTCGATTTGGCCTCGAGGAACGCGCACAGCGTCGACACCATCGCGAGCTCCGCAGACAGACGCGAGGTCTCGGCAGGGGTGAGCGCGAACGTATCGTCGCGGCCCTCGAAGTTGATGACCCACCGGGGATCGCCGGGCGCGACCGGCTGCAGGTAGATGACCGTCGAGGCGTCGTTGAGCGACACGGTGATCAGTCCCGTGTCGGCGCCCTCCGAGCCGTCCTGTTCGATCACTCGGATGCGCTCGTCCGCGCCGTAGCCGAGCCCGTCGAATTCCTCGACCCAGGACTCCAGCAGCGGCTTCGTGCGGAACGGCATGAACTCTCCCGTCTCGCGGGCCCCGGATTGGAGACTCGCGAGGCCAGTATCGCCCAGCTTGGGGGCGGCTGAACACCAGGTGACAAGTCCGTCAACTCGTGCTATGGCCCGGATCGACTGACGGTGGAGATCAGCCCTCGAGGCCGCGATTGAGCCGACGCGCCCCGCGGGGCGCCTTGCCGCCCAGATACGAGGCGTCCGAGTCGACCAGGAAGCCCTGGCGCAGCGCCTCGCGCCCGATCAGCATGCGGAAGCCCATCCGGTCGCGGTTCGTCAGCGTGACCTCGACCGTCACCTCGCGGCCGGCCAGGATCAGCCGCATCTCGACCACATAGCGCGCCTGCGCGTGCCCCGACGAGCTGCGCACGCGACGCCGGTCGACGACCGGGCTCTCGACCACGACCTCACCCTCGGTCGCCCGCTGCCACGGACGGATCGTGAAGCGCACCCAGTCGGCGCCGTCGCGCTCGAAGGGCTCGATGTCGTAGGCGTGGATCGCGGAGGTCTGCGCGCCGGTGTCGAGCTTCGCCTTGATCCACGGGACGCCGACATCCGGCAGCTGCACCCATTCGCGCCAGCCCGCGACAGTGTTTGAATGAGGGGATCCCACCGTCCCATCCTCCCAGCACGAAGCCGTGTTCGCCGCGAAGGCGGCAGCACGACGCACCAGCCCCTCCACCGAACGGTCTCGTCGATGAAGCTCGCCATCCTGTCGCGCGCCCCGCGCGCCTACTCCACCCAGCGTCTGCGCGCCGCCGCCGAGCAGCGCGGCCACGAGGTGAAGGTGCTCAACACGCTGCGCTTCGCGATCGACCTCTCGGGCGAGGAGCCCGACCTGCAGTTCCGCGGCCGGCAGCTCAGCGACTACGACGCGATCCTGCCGCGCATCGGGGCGTCGATCACCTACTTCGGCACCGCCGTGGTGCGCCAGTTCGAGCAGATGGACGTCTACACGCCCAACACCGCCAACGGCATCTCGAACGCGCGCGACAAGCTGCGGGCCACGCAGATCCTCTCGCGCCACAACATCGGCATGCCGGCGACCGCCTTCGTGCGCAACCGGGCGGATGTGCGCCCGGCGATCGAGCGCGTCGGCGGCGCCCCGGTCGTCATCAAGCTGCTGCAGGGCACCCAGGGCATCGGCGTCATCCTCGCCCCCGAGGTGAAGGTCGCCGAGGCGATCATCGAGACGCTGCACTCGACCAACCAGAACGTGCTCATCCAGCGCTTCGTGAGCGAGAGCCGCGGCCGCGACATCCGCGCGCTCGTCGTCGGCGACCGGGTCGTCGCGGCGATGCGCCGCCGGGCCGAGGGCGACGAGTTCCGTTCGAACGTGCACCGCGGCGGCTCGGTCGAGCGCGTCGAGCTCTCACCCGAGTACGAGCAGACCGCCGTGCGCTCGGCGCAGATCATGGGCCTGCGCGTCGCCGGCGTCGACATGCTCGAAGGCGAAGAGGGCCCGCTGGTCATGGAGGTCAACTCCTCGCCCGGCCTGCAGGGCATCGAGACCGCGACGCAGCTGGATGTGGCCGGCGCGATCGTCGACTACATCGCCAACCAGGTCGCCTTCCCCGAGATCGACGTGCGTCAGCGCCTCAGCGTCTCGACCGGCTACGGCGTCGCCGAGCTGCTCGTGCACAACCACGGCGACTTCGTCGGGCGCACGATCGGCGAGTCGAGCCTGTCGGAGCGCGACATCACGGTGCTGACCCTGCACCGCGGGACCCAGGTCATCCCGAACCCGCGCAACCGCGTCACGCTCGAGGCCGGCGACCGACTGCTCTGCTTCGGCAAGCTCGAGGAGATGCGCTCGATGATCCCCGAGCGCCGCCGCCGTCGTGCGAAGGTGCGCAAGCTGCCGGCCGCGCCCATCCCCGCGCCCGAGCAGGTGCTCGACACGGAGTGAGCGCTCGGCTGGTCAGAGCAGCCGCGGGATCCAGCAGCGCACCTCGGCACGGTAGCGGCGGAAGCCGTCGCCGAAGCGCGATTCGAGGTCGGCCTCCTCGTGCGGGCGCACCGCGTAGTTCCAGATCAGCGAGCCGCTGACGGCGTAGGCGACGACGACCCACGATCCGAGCGCGAGGCCGACAGCGGCGCCCTGCGCGATGCCGGCGACGGCCATCGGATTGCGCACGAAACGGTACGGCCCCGCGACGACGAGCGAGGACGCCATCGCCGTCGGCAGCGGGGTGCCGCGTCCGAGGAACGCCATCGTCGCCGCCGACCAGATGCCGAGCGCCGAGGCGAGCACGAAGACGACCGCGCCGAGCACCGCGACACCGAGGGCGACCGACGGCGGCAGCGTCGCATCCACTTGCCAGCGCAGCTCGAGCGCTCGCAGCACGAGCGGGCCGGCGATGAGGAAGAGGCCCCAGAACACGACCATCTGCGCCACCGTCAGGGCGACGGTCACGCCCAGGGGCAGGTCGGGGCGCAGCGGGCGGAACGCGAAGGGTCCGCTGATGATCCAGCGCGTCGGGATGCGGCCGAGCAGCAGCGCCGTCAACGCGACGATCGACCCGCCGGTCGCGGCGGCCATGATCAGCACGCCCCAGCCGGCCTCGGCCGTGACGGTGGCGAAGACAGCGAGGCCGAGGGCGACGACGGCCGTCCAGGCGGTCGCGATGACGGCGGCGATCCGGCCCAGGCGGCCGAGGCGGACACCTCCGGCCGCGAGCGCCGAAGCGACGACGAACAGCGGGATGTCGGCCACGGCGACGGCGACCGGGTCGAGCGAGCCGAGCGTCACCTCGCGCACGAACGGGATCGTGAAGACCGCGACCCACCAGAGGGCGCCGGCCAGTGCCTGGACGGCGAAGTACGCACGAGGCCAGGTCACGGTCGCACGGTATCAGCGGCGCGGTGGACGCGAGCGCCGCTCAGGCGACGAGGAAGCCGCCGTCGGCCTCGAGCGACGCGCCCGTGACGAACGACGCTGCATCCGAGGCGAGCCACACCACGGCCTCCGCGATCTCGCTCGGCGTGCCGATGCGTCCGATCGGATGCCCCGACGTCACCTCGTCGAGATAACCGGGCAGGGTCGCGGCGAGGTGGGCCACCATCGGGGTGTCGATCACCCCGGGCAGCACCGCGTTGACCCGGATGCCGTCGGCCGAGTACTCGAGCGCGGCCGACTTGGTGAGGCCGATCACCCCGTGCTTCGCCGCCGTGTAGGCCCCGTGCAGCTTCATCGCCCGCACGCTGAGCACCGAGCCGGTGTTGACGATGCTGCCGCCGCCCGACGCGCGCATCGCCGTGATCTCGGATCGCATCGAGTAGAAGACGCCCGACAGGTTCGTGGCGATCATGCGGTCCCACTGCGCGAGAGGGGTGTCGGCGAGCAGGGTCTCGGCGAACTGCACGCCGGCGTTGTTGTGGGCGATGTCGAGCCGGCCGAAGCGGCGCACGATCTCGGCCACGGCGTCGTCGACCGAGCCCGGATCGGTCACGTCGACCCGCAGGAAGGTCGCGCGCGCCGAACCGCCGAGCTGCTCGACGAGGCGGCCGCCCGCATCGACGTCGAGGTCGGCGAGCACGACGTGGGCGCCGTCGCGGGCGAGAGCGGCGGCGCTCGCGGCGCCGATCCCTCCGGTCGCGCCGGTCACGAGGGCGATGCGGTCGCGCAGCGGGGATGCGGGGGTGCGGGTCACGGAGCCTCCTTGCTCGTCGTCCGCAAGATTGTCATACAATCCGCGTCGCGTCATCCGCGGTCGCCCGTCGGACTCCGTCGCCGCGCGGCGTCATCCGCGCGGCCGGGCGAACCACCTTCGCCCAGCCGCGCGAGCTGAGATCGGCGTCAGTAGCTGATGACCTTCGGCGCCGCGACGCCCTTGAGCCCGGCGACGCCGAACTCCTGGCCGTAGCCCGACGACTTCGTGCCGCCGAAGGGCACCTGCGGGTTGAGGCCGCCGTGGCTGTTGATCCACACCGTGCCCGCCTCGAGCCGCTTCGCGACCTCGAGGGCGGCGGCGCGGTCGTCCGACCAGACCGAGGCGCCGAGGCCCTCGTCGCTGTCGTTGGCGCGGCGGATCGCATCCTCGACATCGCTGAAGCGGATGATCGGCAGCGCCGGGCCGAACTGCTCCTCGTCGACGAGCGCGACGCCGTCGCTGACGTCGGCGACGATCGTCGGCTGGAAGAACAGCGGACCGTGCTCGGGAGCCGGGGCGCCGCCGGCGACGACGCGCCCGCCGGCCGCGGCCGCCTCATCCACCAGCCGCTTGACGATGTCGAACTGACCCTCGTTCTGCAGCGGCCCGATCACGTTGCCGGCGTCGGTGCCGCGGCCGAAGGGGATGCTGCGCGCGATCTCGCCGAGCGCCTCCACCGTCGCCTCGTACACCGAGTCGTGCACGTAGAGGCGCTTGAGCGCCGCGCAGGTCTGGCCGCCGTTGATGAACGCGCCCCAGAACAGGTTCTCGGCGTGGGCTCTCACATCCGTGCCCGGCAGCACGATCCCGGCGTCGTTGCCGCCGAGCTCGAGCGTGAGGCGGGCGAGGTTGTTCGCCGACGACTCCACGATCTTGCGGCCGGTCGGGGTCGAGCCGGTGAACATGATCTTGTCGATGTCAGGATGCGCGGCCAGCCGCGACGCGACGCCGCGCTCGCCCGTGATCACGGTCAGCACATCCGCCGGCAGGTGCCGGTTGAAGATCTCGACCAGCGCGAGAACCGACAGCGGGGTGAAGCCCGAGGGCTTCACGATGACCGTGTTGCCCATGCGCAGCGACGGCGCGATCTGCCAGACCGAGATCATCATCGGCCAGTTCCACGGGCCGATCGCACCGACGACGCCGAGCGCGTCGTAGTGGATCTCGGCGCGCGACTCGCCTGCCTCGAAGACGATCTCCGGTTCGAGCACGGTGTCGGCGGCGTTGCGGGTCCAGACGGCGCAGGCGCCGACTTCGAAGCGGGCGTTCGGTCCGTCGAGCGGCTTGCCCTGCTCGCGCGACAGGATGAGCGCGAGCTCTTCGGCGTTCGCCTCGATCTCGTCGGCGACGAGGTTCAGCAGACGGCTTCGCTCGGCGTGGCCGAGGGCGTTCCACGGCGGCTGGGCGACGCGGGCGCGCACGATCGCGGCCTCGAGGTCGTCGACCGTGTGGTTCGGGGCGTAGCCGATGATCTCGCGCGTCGCCGCATCCGGGATCGCGCGCCCCTCCGCCTCGGGGACGGTCACGGCGTCGAGCAGTGAGGTGGCGGTGTCGGTCATGACGGGTCTCCTTCGGGCGCGGCGGTGCGTCAGGTGGTGCGGTGTCGATGCGGGTGGCGCAGCGACCGGTCGTGCGGACGACGCGGATCGCGGCGCTGCTGCGAGTCAACGTCGGCCCGCGACGGGCGACAAGGCACTCGCCGCCGCTTGTTCGCGCAGATGCAAGGCCCCTGCGGGCGGGAACATCCGGCGCGCGGGACGCGGCGCGGCCAGACGGCTGACGGTCGGACTCGGCTGAGCCCGGCAGAAGTCGGGAGGTCGGGGCGGGCCGACCTACGGCACCGCGATCCAGCGCGTGATCAGATCGGCGTAGTCGCGGCGCCGCTCGGCGAGCGCGGCCGCGTCGGGCACCCCGAGCACGCCGCGGATGTCGGAGAGCCAGCGCACCAGCCCGGCCGGGTCGTCGACGATCGGCGCACCGCCGCGGGTCTCGGCGCGCGACGCGCCGAGGTGCAGCAGCAGCTGCAGCTCGCGCTGCCGGTTCATCACGTTGAAGGTCAGGCGGTCGCGGCCGTCGAGGTCGAAGCTCGGCGCGTTCCACTTGATCGTCTCGGTCAGCCGTGGCTCGAGCTCGAGGAGCAGCGCGCGCATCCCCTCGAAGCGAGCCCGGTCGTCCGGCTCGAGGGCGGCGCGGAACCCGTCGACGGTCGTGTGCTTCGCGGGCATGCGGCCAGCTTCCCGCGGCGGGACGGAGCGGGGCAACGGGTGGTCGCGGGTGTCGTCGGGCGGGCGTAGCATCCGAGGCATCACGCGTGGCCGGACGCTCCCCTGTCCGACCCCGCGCACCCGCGCGGGCCCGAACCCGAGGAACACCGTGGCTCTCAACGGCAGCGTGCAGGACGGGCTGGATGCGGCGGCACGCGCCCGCTCCGGCTACTCCCCCGCCTGGCACCCCATCCTCTCGGCCGACGAGGTCGAGCCCGGCACCTGGGTCATGCGGTCGCAGGTGCGCGACTACGCGATCATCCGGATGCTGCGCATCGGCGACGAGGTCGGCTACCGCGCCGTCACCTGGGCCGAGCAGAGCGGCGACCGCAAGCTCATCGGCTACTACCGCACGCTGCGCGCGGCGGCGTTCGCGGCGCACCAGGTGTTCCTGGCGCAGCACGCGCGCAGCGGCGGGATCAACGGGGTGTGAGCGGGACGGATTGTGCGCGACACGGGTGCGGTGCGGGAGCGCAGCGCGAGGGCGAGCACGAGCACGAGCACGAGCACGAGCACGATCACGAGCACAGCGTCGGGCGACACGTCCCATCGCGGCGCAATGCGACGCGAGCGCGCTGCTGATCCGACACCGTGCGGGGCCGGCTCGGCTGCCCGCGCGCTATGCGCTCGCTAGTCGGCAGCGGCCGGCCCGGCAGCCGGCGGGAACACCAGCTCGACCTGGCCGCCGACGCCGTCGACGGCGTTCGCGCCGATCGCGAGGGTCGCGCCGTGGCGGCGGGCGATCCAGCTGGCGAGCGACAGGCCGAGACCGGTTCCGCCGTTGCCGCTCGTGACGAACTCGCGGGTCACGTCGAGGCCCGGCGGGAAGCCGGGGCCGAGGTCGCGCACCTGAAGCACGACGGCATCCGGGCCGACGCTCGAAGCCATGCCGACGCTCGGGGCCGCGCCGCCGACGGAACCCCCGTCGCCGCACGTCGCCGTCGGGCGCCGGAACGCCGCGACCGTGATCAGCGGGGCCCGCTCGGGCACCGTGCCGTGCCGGCGCGCGTTCTCGACCAGGTTGGCGACGAGGTGCCGCAGCAGGTCGGGGTCGCCGATCACGGTGAGCGGCTCGGCGACGTCGACGATCACGTTCGGGTCGAGGTGCTCGGCATCGGCGGCGATCTGATCGAGGCGCACCTGCTCGCGCACCTCGGGCACCTCCGACTGATCGATGCGCGCCGCGAGCAGCAGGTTGCCGATGACGCGGCTCGCACCGTCGGCGATCGCGACGAGCTCGCGCACGGCGGGCGAGGTCGCGGGCGCGGCCGAGGAACGACCGTCGCCGCGGTCGAGCGACTCGGCCCCGGCGCGCAGCCGGGCCAGCGGAGTGCGCAGCTCGTGCGCCGCCAGCGCGAGGAAGCGCTCGCGCTGCTGCGCCGCATCCACGGCCGGGCGGATGCTGCGCCGCGTGATCAGCGCGCCGACCACCGCCAGCGAGATCACCAGTGCGCCGCCGCCCACGAGGGTCGGCACGAGGAGCGGCCCGCTGGTCCAGGTGACGGCGGGCGCGACCGCGACGACGGCGCCGGCGACCTCGCGGGTGTCGCCGTCGGAGAACCAGGGCAGCGCGATCGCGCGCACGGTTCCGTCGCCGAGCGGGAGCGTCGAGCGCACGCCGTTCTCCTCGGGGTCGTCCATCGACAAGCGGGCGATCGGGATGAGGGCGTCGGTCGACGGGCGTGCGGCGCCGGCCGTCGGATCGTCGTCTGAGCTGAGGTCCGGGTCGGAGTCGAGCACCTCGCGCGGATCGCCGCCGCGCGCGAAGACGACGAGCCGGGCCGGCCGCGCGCCATCGGGACGGTCGAACAGCATGTCGTCGGTCAGCGCGCTGGTGTCCGGCTCGGCGCTCGTGCCGAACACGAGCCCCGCGGCCCGACCGGCCTCGCCCTGCAGGAAGCTGTCGAGCTCGCGCTCGCGGGCATGCGTGTCGACGACGACGAGCACCACGGCGAACGCCGTGACGCCGGCGAGCGCGCTCACCGCGAACAGCACGGCGAGGCGGCGGTTCAGGCGCTGAAGCGCGGCGCGGGGGCCGGAGGCGGACGCGGCGCTCACGCGGTGCCCGGATCGCCGCCGACGACCGGCCGCGCATCCTCGGCATCCGGCTCGCGCGCCACGTATCCCGCCCCGCGCACCGTGTGCACGAGCGCGGGCTCGCCGAGCTTCTGCCGCAGCAGCCGCATCCGCACGTCGACGACGTTCGAGCGCGGGTCGGCGTCCTCGTCCCAGCAGTGCTCGATCAGGTCGGTGCGCGAGACGACGCGGCCGGCGTTCCGAAGCAGGTAGACGAGGATCGCGAGCTCCTTGGCCGTGAGCGTCAGCGTTCGTCCGCCGCGCTGCGCCGTGAGCTGCGCGGGATCGACGGCCAGGTCGGCGAGCGTCAGCACCGGCGCCTGCACGCTCGCGCTGCGGCGGCCGAGCGAACGCAGCCGGGCCAGCAGCTCGGCCATCGCGAAGGGCTTGGCGAGATAGTCGTCGCCGCCCGCATCCAGCCCGGCGACCCGCTGCTCGATCCCGTCGAGCGCGGTCAGGAAGAGGATGGGCGTCGTCACGCCGTCGGCGCGGGCGCGGCGGGCCAGCGCGGCCGAGTCGCCGCCGGGCACGGTGCGGTCGAGCACGGCCACGTCGTAGTCGGTGATGAAGAGCCGCTCGTCGGCCTCAGCGAGGGTCGTGGCCTCGTCGACCGCATCGCCGCGCGAGCGCAGCACGCTCGCGATGCTCGAGCGCAGGGCGTCGTCGTCTTCCAGCAGCAGCACCCGCACCGGCTCATCATGGCATCCGCGCGCAGCGGGCCGGGCTCCGCGGCGGGCTCCGCGAGAGTACGCACTCTGCGGACTCCCGACGGCGTATCGGGGCGCAGAGTGCGTACTCTCACGGGATCTCGGTCAGTTGGAGCGCACCGCGTAGGTGCTCGCCGCATCCTGCCCGCTGCGGGTCTTCCAGGTGGGGAAGCCGGTGATGGCCGCGCCGTTCCAGCTGAAGCCGACCTGCGTCGCGGCGACGGGCGAGCCGTAGTCGTTGCGGTCGAACACGACGTTCGCGGTCTTCGCGACGCCGCCGGCGTTCTTCACGCGGCCGACGAGCGCCGGGCTGTCGCCGGTCGCGGTGATGCGGTTGCCCGTGAAGCGGCTGTCGTGAACCATGTTCTGCAGCAGGATCTCGGGCGAGCCGTCGTCGTTCTGGTTGTTGCCGGTGAAGGTGTTGCCGGTCACCGTGACGTCGTAGGCGTCACCCTTCGTCGCCGAGTAGCCGCCGACCGCGAGGCCGACCCAGGCGCTGCCGGTGACGGTATTGCTCTCGACGCGGATGCCGTTCGTCGTGCCGCCCTTGTGCTCCGAGGCGACCTCGATGCCGATCTCGGCGCTGTCGACGCGGTTGCCGCTGATCACGATGTCGCGTCCGCCATCCACGTAGATGCCGTCGGCGCAGTCGCAGCCGCCAGCGTAGGCCGGGTTGCCGACCGAGGTGATGCGGGTGACGGTGTTGCCGGTGATGCGGCCGTTGCGCGCACGGTCGGCGTCGGCCGAGCTCGGGTTCTTCGCGACCTTCTCGTAGCCGATCGCGTCGATGCCGATGTTGTTGTTGTCGTGCACGTCGTTCTGGTCGATCGTCCAGCCGTCGACGTTGCCGTTGACGACGACCGACTCGCTCGCGCCGAGCACCAGATGGTCGACCTCGTTGCCGCGGATCGTCAGGTTCGTGATCGGCTTCTGGCCGTTCGTGCCGTAGACGGCGATGCCGTGGGCGTTCACGTCATCCGCCTCCTGCGTGCGGTTGTCGTTGCCGAGGTGGTGCACGTGGTTGCCGGCGACCGTGATGTTCGAGCCGGATCCGCCCACGAAGATGCCCACCGGCGTGCGACCGCGCGACGTCGTGCGGAAGCCGGTGACATCCAGCCCCTGGATCACGATGTCGGAGCTGTCGCGCACATCGACCACGCCCGTCGTGTCGGCGGCCGGGGTCAGGCCGGTCGCGTCGAGCACGACCTTCGCGCCCGGCGCGGCCTGCACGGTCACTCCGCTGCGTCCGCTCAGCACGATGCGCTGCTTCGCGTAGGTGCCGGCGGCCAGCTCGACCGTGCCGCCCGCGGCGCCGAGCTTGTCGACGGCCTTCTGCGGGGTGCGCAGCGGCGCGGCCGCGGTTCCGGCGTTCGTGTCGGCGCCGGTCGGCGCGACGAAGAGCTTGGTGGTGGATGCGGCGTGCGCGACCGGCGCGGGGCCGGCCGTCGTGCTCACGGTCGCCAGGGCCACGCCGGCGACGGCGGTCGCCGCGGCGAGCGCCGCCGCTCCGAGGCGGAGGGTCTTCGGTGTCATCGGTCATCTCCCGGTGTCGGGGCAGGATGCTCCTGCCGTGAACCGAGGATGCCGGGGGCTGGATGACGCGGAGATGACGCGCTCAGCTCGGGTGCGCGGACTGCGCACGGCGAGTGCGCGGTGCGGCAGTCAGCCGAAGCGGGAGCGCGGGCGCGGGACCCCGAGCGCGATCAGGCTCCGGTGATGCGCCACACGGGAGCGCCGCCGGCGTCGGCGATGTCGACGACGAGCCCGCGGTAGTCCGTGATGCGGTCGAGCGACGGCGTCTCGGCCGATTCGGCGCCGCCGACCACGACCGTCTGCGCACCCGAGGCGACGGCCGCGGCGATGCCGGCCGGCGCATCCTCGAAGGCGACGCAGCTCGTGGCCTCGAGTCCGAGTCGCTCGGCGGCCAGCAGGAAAGCGTCGGGGTTCGGTTTGCCGCGCTCGACGTCCTCGGCGGTGACGACGACCCGCGGGCGGCTCACGCCGGCCGCGGCGAGGCGCGCGAGCGCGAGGCTGCGGGGCGCGCTCGTGACCAGGGCGACGGGGGCGAAGGCCGCGGTGATCGCGTCGAGGAAGGCGGCGGCGCCCGGGATCTCGACGATGCCGTCGATGTCGTCCTCCTCGCGCGTGACCAGGTCATCGGCGACGGCGGCCTGCTCGGCCGGACTCAGGTCTGGCAGGAAGCGGCGGATCGTGTCGATCGCCTGCACGCCGTGCGAGACGCGGAGGATCTCGTCGATGTCGAGCCCGTGGTCGGCCGCGAGGCGACCCCACTGCCGTTCGACGACCGCGTGCGAGTCGACGAGCGTGCCGTCCATGTCGAAGAGGAACCCGGCTGCGGTGAGGTCGATCGGCACGCTCCGACGCTAGCGCAGGGCGGTGGCGTGCCGACGCCCGACGGTCAGGGCGCGGCGGGCGAATGCGGCCCGATCAGCGCGCGGCGGGCGGGCGGCGCATCGAGGTGAGACCGGCGAAGGGGCCCGTGGTCGTCTCGTGCGTCGTGACGAAGCCCTGCAGCTCATAGAGGCGGCGGCTTCCGGCCGAGGTCGACGTGAGCGCGGCGGGCAGCCCCGCCGCGTCGGCGCGGGCGAGGCCGTGCGCGAGCAGCGCGGCGCCGATTCCGCGGCCGGCCGCATCCGGATGCACCCCCACGTCGACGAGATACCAGTGCGGCTCGGTCGGGCGATGTGGAGCGCTCGCCTCCTCGTAGGCGCGGTCCTCGCGCAGCCCGCGGAAGCCGATCGCCCGCCAGGCCGCGAGGAGCCCGTGCAGGGCCCCGAGCGGACGCGGTCGATGCTCCGGCCCCTCCCAGAGCGTGACGCCGAGGACGCGGCCGATCGCGGCCCCGCCGACGATTTCGCTGTCGATGGTGTCGCTGTCGAGGTCGCCCTCGACGGCCAGGTCGATGCCCGACTCATCGACCGAGCGCATCCCCCAGGCGAAGAAGGCGGCGATCCGCTCACGACGATCGGCGGCGTTGCGGCTGCCGCTGCTGCTGCTGCTGCTGCTGCTGGGGACGATCCGCGCGACGACCGGATCCCGCTCGAAGGCGGCCGCGAGCACGCGCGCCGACTCGTCGATCAGATCGGGACGCCCCGGGGGCAGCGGGATGATGCGCACGACGGTGGTCTCGATCCGCGCTCAGCGCCGCACCGAGTACTGGGCGATGATCAGCCCGGTCGACGTGACGACCGAGCGCTCGAGCACGAGGTCGGCCCGCGCGACGGCGCCGCGCTCGGCGTCGCCGTCGGCGAAGAGTCGCGTGCCCGCGCCGAGCACGATCGGGTGGATCTGCAGCGTGAACTCGTCGACGAGTCCGGCGGCGTGCAGCGCGCGCACGAGTTCGCCGCTGCCGATGATCGAGATCGCGCCATCCACCTCGCCCTTCAGCCGGCCGACGGTCTCGACCGCGTCGCCCGCGAGCAGGGTCGAGTTCGGGTAGGCGAGCTGCGTGTGCGACGACCGGGAGACGACGTACTTGGTCGCGTTCACGAGGTGCTCGGTGAAGGGATTCGACTCGGTGACCGCGGTCCAGTGGCCGAGCACGTCGTCGTAGGTGCGGCGGCCGAAGAGCATCACGCCCTGCTCGGCCATGCCCTCGCCCATGAAGCGCATCGACGCCTCGTCTTGGTAGCCGTCGCCCCATCCGCCGCGGTCGAAGCCGCCGCGGGTGTCCTCATCCGCGCGGCCGAGGCCCTGCATGACCCCGTCGAGGGTGACGCTCTCGGTGACGCTGATCCTGGCCATGCGGACTCCTTCGTCGGCGGATGCGGTGGGCAGAAGGGTACGCCGCGCACCCGACGGCGCTCGCGGCTCAGTCGGCGATCTCGATGCCGAGGTGCGCCGCGAAGAGCCCGGTCATGGCGGCGGCCTGCACCTCGCCGATGCGGGCGCCGCGCATCCCCTCGATCCCGTCGATCGCGCTCACCTCGAGCCCGCGCAGGTCGAGGTGGGTGGCGCGGGCGCCGTGCAGCACGAGTCGGTCGACAGTGCAGTCCTCGAAGGCGACGCGGGCGAGCGTCGCGCCGCCGAGGTCGAGCTCGTCGAAGCGGCAGCCGCGGAAGAGCACGTCCTCCAGCCGCGACGACCGCAGATTCAGCCAGCCGAGCTTCGAGGCGCTCACGACGACGCGCTCGAGCTCGGCGTCGTAGAGCTCGGCCGATCCGAGCCGCGAGCCGTCGATCTCGACGTCGCGCAGGGTCGCGCGCGGGGCGACGAGCACGGGAGCGTTCAGCCGTTCGAGGCGGGTCTCGAGCAGGCGGATGGCGCGCAGGCCGGTGTCGTGCACGGTCCAGTCGACGAGCTCGCACTCGGTGAAGGTCGCGCCGGAGAGATCCCATTCGGTGAGGTCGGCGCCGGCGATGCGGAGGCCCTCGTACGACTCACCCGCGGCGAGCGCGGTCGGGTCCCCCTCCTCGAGCCCGTGCAGACGCAGCGGGTCGAGGCGCGGGGCGGGGTCGGTCTTCTTCGCCATGCACCCATCCTGTCGGCAGCCGCCGACGATGCACGGACGCGAGCGCGGGGTTCCGTTCCGAGCGCGGGGCGACGACGCCGCGCGCTCGAACGAGACCTCGCGTTCGGCGGAGAGGTCAGGCGCGCACGTGGCGCAGCAGCAGCTCGCCGTCGCCGGAGAGCAGCACCGACGCCGGGCGCATCCCGGTCGGGGCGGCCGCGTCGGCGTGGGCGATGCGGCCGGCGGGGCCGCCCTCGAGCGTCGGCGCGATCGTGAGGCAGAGCTCGTCGACGACGCCCGCCGTGAGGAAGGCGCCGGCGAGGCTCGGTCCGCCCTCGGCGTGGATGCGCCGCAGGCCGCGCGCCGCCAGTTCGGCGCGCAGGCGGGCCGGGTCGACCGACGTGTCGCCCGCATCCATCACGTCGGCGACCGCCGCGAGCGCCGCGCGGGCGCCCGCCGGAGCGCTCGCGACCGTGTAGACGATCGGGCGCACGGGTGCCTCGGCGAAGATCGGCGAAGCCGGGTCGAGATCGAGCCGGCCGCTGACGAGAGCGAACACGGGATGCGGGGCGAGCCCCTGGGCACGACGCCAGGCGACCGCGTCGTCGTCGAGCACCATCGCTCCGTAGCCCTCGGCACGGGCGGTTCCGGCGCCGACCAGCACGACGTCGGCCCAGCGCCGCTGCAGGTCGAAGACCCGCTTGTCGCCGCCGCGGCCGAGTCCGCCGGAGAGCCCCTCACGGGTCGCGGCGCCGTCGAGGCTCGACACGAAGTTCAGGCGCAGCCAGGCGCCGTCGCCCGCGTCGGCGCCGCCCGCATCCACTTCGCCCGCATCCACCTCGCCCGCATCCGGCCGATACGCGCTCTCCCCGAGCGGCGGCGCGTAGGTCGCGAGCACATCGTCGTCGCCGAGTCCGTCGAGCGGATCGGGCCAGAGCCGGTCGAGGCGGGTCGTCACGGGAGCCTCCGCTCGTCAGACGTTGTGCGTCGGATGCGTATTGTGCTCGAGCCGCACCGGCGCGCGCAGCCCGAGGATCGCCTCGGTCATGCGCACCGCGTCGATGCTCGCCTCGACGTCGTGCATGCGCACGATGCGTGCGCCGCCGAGGATGCAGGCCACCATCGCGGCGAGCGAGCCGGCGAGGCGGTCCTTCTTCTCGCGGTCGATCGTCTCGCCGATGAAGTCCTTGTTCGAGACGGCGACGAGCAGCGGCAGGTCGATGGCGGTCAGCTCGTGGATGCGCCGGGTCAGCTCGAGCGAGTGCAGCGTGTTCTTGTCGAGGTCGTGGCCCGGATCGACGATGAGCCGGTCGCGGCGGATGCCGGCCGCCTCGGCCAGCGCGACGCGCTCGCTCAGGAAGGTGCGCACCTCATCCACGACGTCGCCGTAGTGCGCGGGCGGCTTCTCCTCGCGCGGCGGACCGACGCTGTGCGTGATGACGAGATTCGCGTCGCTGTCGGCGACGACGGCCGCCATGTCGGGATCACCGAGTCCGCTCGTGTCGTTGATGACGGCGGCGCCCGCCTCGATCGCGGCCCGCGCGACGGCCGCCTTGTTCGTGTCGACCGAGATGACGACATCCGTCTCGGCGGCGACGCCCGCGATGACCGGAGCGACGCGATCGATCTCCTCCTCGGTCGAGACGGCGGGACCGCGACCGAAGGGCACCCCGCCGATGTCGACCCAGTCGGCGCCCTGCTCGGCCGCGCGCACGGCGGCGGTCACGGCGCGATCGAGGGCGAAGGTCGCGCCCTGGTCGAAGAAGGAGTCGGGGGTGCGGTTGATGACGGCCATGACCGCGACCTGCCGCGCGAAGTCGAACTCGCGTCGCCCGATGCGCTGAACTCCCACCGGGGTCACTCCGCGCCGGAGGCGTCGGCCGGCGAGGAGTCAGCGGTCGACGCGGACGCGGCATCCGCTGTCCCGATCGACTCGAACGGCGACGGCAGCGACGTGACCTCGCCGCGGAACGCGCTCGTCAGCAGGGTCGTGCCCGCGTCGCCGATGCCGCGGAACGACATGCACTGGTGCTCGGCCTCGATCACGACGCCGACGCCGCGGGCCTGGAGGTTCGCATCCAGCCAGTCGGCGACCTGCTCGGTCAGGCGCTCCTGCAGCTGCAGCCCGCGCGCGAAGTGCTCGACCACGCGCACCGGCAGCGAGACGCCGACGAGGTGCTCGCCCGGCAGGTAGCCGACGTGCGCGACGCCGCGGAACGGCAGCAGGTGGTGCTCGCACAGCGACCGGAACGGGATGCCGTGCACGACGACGAGGTCGCGCGAGGCCGGTCCGTCGATGAAGGAGACCGGCGGCAGCGGATCGCGCTGGATCGCGTTGGCCAGCATCTGCACGAAGCGCTCCGGGGTGCGGCGCAGGCGCTCCTCGGCGGGGTCCTGCCCGAGGGCCCGCAGCAGCTCGGCGACGGCGCGCTCTCCGGACGGGAGGTCGAAGGGCACGGCGTCGGGCACGGCCTCGGGCGGGGTCATGTCTCGACGCTACCGCGCGCAGGTGACACGGGCCGGGCCGGTGTCGGCGCACGACGCGACCCGCGGCATCCGCTCAGGTCTCGACCGCCGCTCCGCGTGCGGCCAGGTAGGCGCGCAGCGTGAGCGCGGGGTCGGCGCGCTGCGCGGCGCGGTAGGCGGCGAAGTCGAGCTGCTCGCGCAGTGAGCGCCCGCCCCGCATCAGCTCGGCCTGCCGCGACTCGACGGCCTGGATGCGCCGGGCCTCGGCGAGCACCTCGTCGGCGCGGTCGGCCGGCAGGAACAGCACGCCGTCGTCATCGGCGACCACGATCTCGCCGCCGTGCAGGAGCACGCCGTCGATGCTCGCCACGCGCATCGCCGAGCCGGCGGGCGGCACCCGGCGCGGCCCTGCGGGCAGAGCCCCGAGGCTGTGCACCGGCAGGCCAATCCGCCGCAGCTCGGCGGTGTCGCGGTGCAGTCCCCACAGCACGATGCCCGCGATGCCGGCATGCGCCGCCTCGGCCACGATCAGGTCGCCGATGCACGATTCGTCGGGGCGGCCTCCGTTGTCGATCACGAGCACGTCGCCGGAGCGCGCGTCGTCGATCACCTCGAGGATGACGTCGACGCTGCCGAGGTGGGTCACGGGCGCGGCCGGTCCGGTGAAGGGGCGCTCGAGCAGCACGGGGCTCAGCGCGGGCGGCGCCCAGCGCAGCGGCACGCCCAGACGCACGGCGGCATCGGCGACCGGCGCGGTCGGCACCGGTGCGGTCGACGCCGCAGGAAGCGGCACGGCCACCGCCGCGTCGGCCGACGAGCGCGAGCCCGCCGCGGAGTCACTGCCCGAAGCGGGATGCATGTCGACATCGCTCATGTCGCGAGCGTAGAACCGCCGACCGACGCCGTGACGCCGGCGCAGGCCACGCCCGGCCGGGCGGACCGACCGCATCCGCCGGCGTCCGCCCGCATCCGCCGCCCCAAGGTGCCGGACGCCGACCCGACCCTGCCCGCGTCAGTCGCGCTCGCGCCGGTAGACGTTGACGACCGCGCCCGAGGCGAGCGGTCGTGTCTCGGCCACGCTGAAGCGGCTGAGGGCGAAGCCCTCGGGGAACAGCCTCTTGCCCGTGCCGAGCACGAGCGGGTAGACAGCCGGTACTCGTCGACGAGGTCATGCTCGCCGAGCGAGCGGATGAGATCGGCGCTGCCCCACACGCGGATCTCGCCGTCGATGTCGGTGCGCTGCTTCAGCGCGGAGACCTCGCTCGCGACGTCGCGCACGACGACCGTGTTCTTCCAGGTCGGGTCGGTCAGCGTGGATGACGCGACGAACTTCGTGACGCGGTTGTAGCGACGGGTGAACTCGCCCATCAGTCCCGGTTCGTCTTCGCTCCACACGCCCCAGGCGCGCGCCCAGATGTCGTAGGTCTTGCGACCGAGCAGCAGCGCTCCGGTGCGGCTCTCCCACTCGGCGATCAGGCCGTCGCCCTCATCGCCCGCGGTGCCGTCGGCGGCGCCGTCCGCGGCGTCATCGGCGCCGCTGCCGTCCGCCGCATCCGCGTCGTAATCCATCTGCCAGCCGCTGTACGGGAAGTCGCCCTCCTCGTCCTCCCCGTCGCCGCCCGGCCCCTGGATGACGCCGTCGAGGGTCATGAACTCCTGCACCACGATCTCGCTCATGTCGGCTCCTTCGCCGCTCGGATCACCCGGCGCGGCACGCGGTGAGGTCACGGCCGACGGAACGGGCGGATGTGCGGCCAGGGTAGGCCGCTACGTCTGCGGTTGGCCAGCGGTCGAGGCGAGACGCCACGGAAGCTTCCGCGGCGTCGGGCGTGCGGTTCGGGATCGTGCGGCGCAGGGCGGGGCGGGGCGGCTCGCTGCAGCTCGGTCGCGGTCCGTCTCGGTGGCGGCGGAGCCGACTGCGGCACGGCAGCGTAGGCGACGAAGGTGGCGGCGGTCCGGTTCGGCCGGGTGGCGCTTCGGTTCGGCGGTGGCGGCGGGGTACCGCTCGTTGTGTGGATGTGCGCGGTTCGCGCATCTCGCTACGGGCACACGCGGGCGACAGCGGGCGCAGATGGGGAGGTGGAGATGTCGGTGGCGTATGCAGTCGGAGTCTGCGGCTCATGTGTTTCTGATCTGCGGTTCTGATGCTGCGGCCGGTACCGGTGGATGTCAGTGGTGGCTGTCATGGTGTGGGTATGGAGAAGCCACCGATGACACCGCGAGGCGATGACCTCGGTGGTGGTCTCGCGGGTGCGGGCGACCTTCGGGAGGTCACGCTCGAGGGCCTTGTCGGGCGCGCCGGAACCGTGTCGGCGCGAGTGTGTGCGGCGCAGGTCGCGGAGGTGCGGATGCTCGCCGACGCCGGCTTCTACGCCGAAGCCCTGGCGGCGGGTGCGGCCGCGAGCGTGAAGGCGCACGACATGGCGTTGCGGGCTGTCGCCGCGGAGCTCGGCGGGGTGCTGCGGCTCTCGGACCGGGTCGTGCAGGGTCGCATCGGCGACGCCCGCGAGATGGTCGAGTTCTACCCTGACGCCGTCGACGCGTGGGAAGCCGGGCTGATCAGCCGCGGGCACATGAACGTCATCGTCGCCGCCGGGCGGGCGGTACCCGTCGAGCGACGGGCCGAGTTCGAAGCAGAAGCGATCGACCGCAGCCTCGCTGATACCCCGAACCGGGTCCGGGCCGGTCTGGAGATCTACGCCGAGCAGCTCGCCCAGCGCAGCCTCACCGAACGCCACGACGAGGCCGCGCGGGAGCGGTGCGTGCGCGTGTTCCCGGGGCGGGACGGGATGTGCGACGTCGTCGCCACCGTCCCGATGGTGATCGGCGACGCGATCCTCGACCGCCTCACCCGCATGGGCCAGACCGTGAAAGACATCTCCCCAGGTGACGATGAGCGGGGGATCGATCAGATCCGCACCGACGTGTTCGCCGATCTGCTCCTCGCCGGTATTCCCGCCGTCGATCCCACTCGCTACGGCGACGGCGAGGGCGCACTCGGCACGATCCGCGCGCAGGTGCAGGTCGTCGTGCCGGCACTCGCGCTGGTCGGCTACGACGAGTCGGCCGCCGACCTGGTCGGGCGTTCCCCGATCGACGCCGGCACCGCCCGGGAGCTCGCGAAGAACGCTCCCTCGCTCACCCGCATGCTGACCGATCCGGTCTCAGGCACCGTGTTCGCCGTCGACTCCTACCGGCCGAGCTGGGCGCAGCGTCGACACCTGCGCGCCCGCGACCAGCACTGCCGCTTCCCCGGATGCCGGCAGGCCGCCATCCGCTGCGAACTGGATCACACCCTCGACCACGCCCTCGGCGGACCCACCGCGCTCAGCAACCTCGCCCACCTCTGCCAGCGGCACCACTCGATGAAGCAGTTCACCGGATGGACGGTGCGCCAGCTGCCCGGCGGGGTGCTGGAGTGGACCTCGCACACGGGACGCGTCTACCGCGAGAACGCACCCGCACCGCGCGTCACATTCGATCCCACGACGACGACCACCTCGCCGAGACCACCCGACCCACCCGAGCCATCCGACCTCGTCGACTGGCCTGATCCGCCGACCCCACCCGAGAATCCCACCCCGCCCGAACCGCCCGGCATCGCGGCCGACTCAGCGGTCCTGCACATCCCGATCGACCCTGACCCCGACGCGATCGACCGCTTCTTCGAGCTGCTCGAGACCGACCTCGGGATCGCACTCGACTCCGCACCCTCCTGATCGACCGCGCGCGCTCGAACGCGTCGCCAGCGCGCCCCTGGTCGCCCCTGGTCGCGAGTGTGTCAGCCGGCCCGAAGCACGGCCCCGACCAGCCGCTCACGGAACCGCACGACCCGCGAGCGAGCGCTTCTCGCCGCGCCGTCCACCTGCGCGACGTCGGCGCACCCACGCGGGTGCCCGGCGCGTCCTCGGACGAGGCGGGCACCCGCCTCATCCACTCAGCCGAGCTCGATCGAGCCCTTCTGGTCGGCGCGCGGGCGCGGGATGAACGCCGCGACGATCACGCAGACCACCGCCGCCCCGAGTCCGAGCACGAGCGTGAGCAGGAACCCGCCCTCGCTCGGCCCGGTGACCCCGCCGACCGTCGTGACCGACTGGGCGAGGATGGCGCCGGCGACGGCCGAGGCGATGCTCGTGCCGAGCGAGCGCATGAGCGCGTTGAGTCCGTTCGCCGCACCGGTCTCGTGCGCGGGCACAGCCTGCATGATGAGCGCGGGCATCGCCGCGTAGCCCATGCCGACGCCCACGCCGAGCACGATGTTGACCAGCAGGATCTGCCACGCCTCGGCGTGGAAAAGCAGCGCCAGACCGTAGGCCAGCGCGAGCACGGCCGCGCCGACGATGAGCAGCGGCTTCGGACCCCAGCGGCGCTCGACCCGGCCGGCGACCGGCGACATCGCCATCATCGCCAGGCCCGAGGGGGCGAGGATGAGCGCCGCGACCGTGAGGGTCAGGCCCAGTCCGATGCCGGTCGCCCGCGGCAGCTCGAGCAACTGCGGCAGCACGACGTTCGACGCGAACAGCGCGAAGCCCATCGCGACCGAGGCGAGGTTCGTGAGCAGCACCGGTCCGCGCACGCTGACGCGCAGGTCGACGAGCGGATCCTTCACGCGCAGCTCGATCACGCCCCAGATCAGCAGCACGACCACGCCGCCGATCAGCAGGGTCAGGGTGCGCGCATCCCCCCAGCCCCATTCGCCGCCGCGCGAGACGGCGATGAGCACGCCCACGAGACCGAGGGCGAGGCCGATGATGCCGACGACGTCGATGCGCCCGGGGGTGCGTTGCGCGCTCGCGGGCACGAACGCGGCGTACGCGGCGAAGGCGAGGAGCGCGATGCCGGCGGCGACCCAGAACAGCGCGTGCCAGTCGAGGTTCTCGGCGACGACCGCGCTGAGCGGAAGACCGAGCGCGCCGCCCACGCCGAGCGTGGCGCTGACCAGGGCGATACCCGAGCCGAGCTTCCGCGGCGGCAGCACGTCGCGCAGGATCGAGATGCCGAGCGGGATGACGCCGGCCGCCATGCCCTGCAGCACGCGGGCGACGATCATGGTGCCGACGTCGTTCGAGAGCGCGGCGACGATCGCGCCGATCGCCTGCAGCAGCAGGAGCGCCATCGCGACGCGGCGCTTGCCGAACATGTCACCGAGGCGTCCGGCGACCGGCGTGCAGACCGCGGCCGCGACGAGCGTGGCCGTGATGACCCACGCCGTGTTGTCGCTCGTGGTGTTCAGCAGGCGCGGCAGCTCGCCCTGGATCGGGATGAGGATCGTCTGCATGAACGACGCCCCGAGGCCCGCGAAAGCGAGCACGGCGAGGATCGCGCCCGGGTGGCGCTGACGCGCGCTCGCACCTGCGCCTCCGTCCGCTCCGCCGCCGTCGGCGGCGGCCAGGGGGATGTCCTGGGTCGGGGTCTGGGTCATCGGTCGTTCGTCCTCTTCTTCGGGTCGGGTCATAGTGAGACGCCGTCTCATCAAGCAGACACCGTATCACCTTGTAGACTCCACGTCATGGCCAACGAGGTACGCGATCGCAGCCGCGAGATCCTCCGCGCCGAGTTCGCCGACGCCGCGGCCACGTTCTGCGCCGAGCACGGCTTCGACGAGGTGACGGTCGACGAGATCGCGCACGGCATCGGCATCTCGCGCGCGACCTTCTTCCGCTACTTCGCGTCGAAAGAGGATGCGGTGGTCTCCGCCAGCCGCGGCTCGGCCGGCGCCTACGCCCGACGCGTCGCCGAGACCCCCGTCGAGCCCGGCATGACCGCGTGGCAGCTGCTGCGCGCCGCGGCCGAGTCGATGGTCGCCGCGTCGGAGGAACGCGGTGACGTGACCCGCGCGCGCATCCGCATGATCACCGACGTGCCCGCGCTCAAGGGCCGCCTCGCCTGGGAGCGCCGCAACGAGCAGTCGAGCCTCGCCGATGCGCTGCGCGAGCGACTCGGCGACGACCGCACCGCCCGGGCCCTCGCCGCGGCCGCCGTCTCGGCCGCCGACCTCGCCTGGCAGGAGTGGGCGCGCACGCCGCGCTCGAAGCTCAGTCCGCTGCTCGACGCCTACTTCGCCGCGTTCAGCGGGCTGGCGGAGATCACGCTCGACTGAGCGGCGCTCACGCCGGTCAGAACGCCGCGGCGAGCGCCCCGCCCGGGCCGAAGGCGCGCTCGGCGAAGCGCTCGCCGATCAGCGCGTGCGCCTCGGGCCCCGGGTGCAGGGCATCCGGCAGCGGCAGCCGCTCCGCATCCGCCTCGCTGTAGAGCTCGAGCCCGTCGAGGTAGGCCAGGTTCGCGTCGTCGGCGCGCTGCTCGACGATCTCACGCAGCGCATCCCGGATCACCCGCAGCGTCAGCGCCCCGCGCGCGACCTCGGCCGGATCGCCGCTCGCGAGGAACCTCACCTGCCCGCCGCCGAGCGTCGCCGGATCGATGAGGCACGGCCCCGGAGTGTCTTCGTGGATGCCGCAGAAGATCGGCGACACCAGCAGCAGCGGGGTGTCGGGCTGCCCCTCGCGGATCGTGTCGAGGAACCCGTGCACGGCCGGCACGAAGGTGCGCAGCCGCATCCCGTCGAGGTTCACCGTGTTGATGCCGAGCTTCATGCTGATCGCGTCGGCGGGGGCATCGCGGATCACCCGGGCCATGAACGGGTCGACCAGCGCGCTGCCGCCGAAGCCGAGACTGCGGAGTTCCACGCCCGCGCGCCGGGCCGCGACGACCGGCCAGACGCCCGTCGGCTCGGCCGCATTCGACCCGTGGCTGATCGAGCTGCCGTGGTGCACCCAGAGCGGGCCGGATGCGGGCGCCGGCGCGAGCGGAGCATCCGCCCGCACATCCACCAGCTCGATGCCCTCGTTGAACGGCAGCCAGAGCTCGACCACGTGCTCGCCCTCCGGCAGCTCGAAGCGCAGGGTGTGCGACTCCCCCGGCACGGGCGTCGCCGATCCGGTCGCGATCTCGACCTCGAGCGCATCGCCGCCGGCGAGCTCGGCGCTCGTGGCCCGCGCGCCGTCGATCACGACATCCACCCGCCCGCGCGGACGGTCGGCGCCGCGGTAGGCGACGAAGCTCGGGTGCACCACCAGCTCGATCCAGCTCGCGCTCGTGACGGTCGCGAGCCGCGCTCCGGAGGGCTGCGCCTCCATCGCGAGCAGCTGCGGATCGGCGAAACGGCGTGCGCTCGCCGGCAGCCGGTGCAGGCGCACGCCGCGAGCGGTCGGCTCGAACTCGGCGACGCCGTGGATGAGGTCGCGGGCGAGATCGGAGAGCGGGCGGGCGGGGTGGGGCTGCTCGGTCATGTCGTGCTCGTCCTTCTCGTCGTGCTGGTGCTCGTTCTCGTGCTGGTGCTCGTTCTCGTGCTGGAGTTCGCGCTCGCGCGTCCGGCGCTCACAGCCAGCCGCGGTCGCGGGCGAACCGCGCCGCGTCGTGGCGGGTCGAGGTGCCGGTCTTCTGCATCGCGCTCGACAGGTAGTTGCGCACGGTGCCGCCGGCCAAGTGCAGCCGTCGGGCGATGACCGCGACGGAGTAGCCCTCGCGGGTCTCGCGCAGCGCATCCAGCTCGCGATCGGTCAGCGGGCAGTCGTCGACGACCGAGGCTTCGAGCACCTCGTGGGCGATCCAGCGTCCGCCGCCGTGCAGGGTGCGCACGACCTCGGCGATCTCGGCGGGCTCGGCCGACTTGCTCAGGAAGCCGCGCACGCCGAGCTTGAGCGCGCGCCGCAGCACGCCCGGGCGCGCGTGCCGGGTGAGCATGAGGATGCTCTGCTGCGGTCGCTCGGCGACGATCGCCTCGACGGCCTCGAGACCGTCCATGCCGGGCATCTCGAGATCGATCGCGAGCACGTCGGGCCGGTGGTTCCGCACGGCCTCGATCGCACCGCGGCCGTCCTCGGCCTGCGCCACCACCTCGATGCGCCCCTCGAGCGGGAGCAGCGTGGCCAGCGCCGAGCGCAGCAGCTGCTCGTCGTCGACGAGCACGACCATGATGGGCGCGTCGGGCGAGCCCGGGTCGGATGCCGTGGGGTCGGGTGTCGTGAGGTCGGATGCCGTGGGGTCGCTCATGCCTCGTCTTCCTCCGAATCCGCGGGGGACCCCGCCGTCGCCGTCACGACGAACCGTCCGCGATCGCGCTCGATGTCGAGCGAGCCGCCCTCCGCCTCGAGCCGCTCTCGCAGGCGGGCGAGCCCGCGCAGGGCAGGCTCGCGCTGGTCCGGCTCGCCCGCATCCTCCTCGCCGACGGGCGCGGCCACGCCGTCGTTCTCGATCCGCACCGCGCCGGGCGCGACCGCGATGGTCAGCGTCATCGGCCGCGCGTGGCGCAGCAGGTTCGTGGTCGCCTCGCGCAGCACCTGCGCCAGCAGCGGATGCGCTGCCCGCGAGGCCGCGGCATCCCCGTCGATCGAGACCGCGATGCCGGCGGCCTCGGCCAGGTTGCGGGTGTTCTCCAGCTCGGCCGGCAGGTTCAGCTCGTGGCTCGCGTAGGCGAGCTCGCGGGTGCGCCCGATCGTGTCGCCGATGAGGGCGCGCACCTCGCCGATCTCGGCGGTCGCCCGCGCCGGATCGCTGTCGATGACGCGCTCGGCGACCGCGAGCTTGAGTCGGGCGACGTGCAGGGCGTGGCCCTGGATGTCGTGCAGATCGCCGGCGAAGCGCACCCGCTCACGCTCGACGGCGAGCGCCGCCTCGGCCTGCTTCGCCCGCTCGGCCTGGTGCACGAGCAGCAGGGCGCGCTCGCACAGGGCGACGACGCCCACGATGATGAGCGTGCCGATGGACGGCATGAGGATGTAGCGCTCGGCCAGCTCGATCGACGCCGGCTGCGTCAGGTAGACGGTCGCGCCGAACAGCGCGACCACGCCGGTGAGCAGCAGGGTCGCCGGCAGTCGGGGCCAGGGCAGGCGGTGCAGGATCAGGCCGATCGTCAGGGCCGCGCTGAAGAACCCGAGCGGGCTCGCTCCGGTCAGCGCGCACGAGATCCAGACCACGAGCGAGAACACGGCGGCGAACACCCCGCCCTTGCCGATGCCGTCGGTCGTCCAGATGAAGAACACCGGCAGCGACAGGATCAGGCCGAGCGCGAGCATCCAGCCCTCGAAGGCGCTGTCGGCGCTGATCACGGCGACGACGACGCCGATCGGCATGATCGCGATCATCGCGATCAGCAGGGTCGTGCGACGCATCCGGCGCAGCACCGCCGGGTCGCCATGCACGTCGGAGATCACGCTCGATTCTCTCCGCCGCGCTTCTTCAGCGCCTGGATCACCGGGAGTTTCACCAGCAAGCTGACGACGACGAGACCGAAGGCCCACCACTTGAGCCAGTCGTTCTCGACGAAGAAGTCCGAGATCTCGGCGGGCAGCACGGTGAACAGCCCGCGGCCGTACTGCAGGCCGAAGAAGGCCACGCACAGCGCGGCGCCGAGAGCGGTGGTGAGCGACAGGATGGCGTTGAGCAGCTTCATGTCCTCCACCCTTCTCGGCGCGGGAGCCGCCGGGTAGTGACGCCGCGTCACGAGGTCGGGTGACGGCTGCGCGACCACGCGGGCGCGCAACAGCGGGGCGCCGATCCCTCGAGATCGACGCCCCGCCGGCATCCAGCCGATCGGCTCAGACCACCGCGCGGTCAGCCCCTCTCGGGCTTCGCCGGGGCATCCAGGCGGAAGTCCGCCCGCTGCGGCGACAGCTTCTCCGACTGCAGCAGCACGAAGCCCGGCAGGTAGAACGCCGGGTCACCCTGCGTGGGCACGTCGTCGGCCGGGTCATCGAACTGCAGGTGCAGCTTCGCGCCGGTGATGCGGATGCGCTCGCCGCTGGGGGTGTCGAGCCAGTCGTTGGTCAGGTGCAGATTGCCGCCGGCCGGGGCGACCGTGCCGATCTCGACCGCGAGTCGATGCCCCTTCGCGAGCAGCCAGTCGGTCGACCGCAGCTCGATCGACGTCTTTCCGGGGCGCAGGGCGCTCGCCTGCTCGTCGAACCACGTGGCGATGCCGTCGGGTGCGACGTCGTAGAGGCGCACGTAGGCATTGCCGTGCTGATCGGGCCGGAGGTCGATGCTCGGAGTGCCGGTGATGCGCGTCGGCGCCGACACGGGCTCCGACCAGGTCGAGAAGGAGTTGGCGCGGTCGCCGGTGCGGCCCTTGCCGTGCCAGGCGAGGCCGTCATCCACGTACCGTCCGTCGTCGAGGGTCACAGTCTGGGTGCGATCGACGACGGGCCAGGTCTTCTGGCCGCGCCAGGCGCCCGAGCTGTCCTGCACGGCGAAGGCGGGCACCTTCGTCGTGGGCTTCACGCCTTTCAGGTGCTCGTCGTAGAAGGCGAAGACCTCGTCGAACCAGCCGGCGCGGCCCATCTCGAGCGAACCGTCGGCGGCGACGTCGTCACCCTTCTTGTGATCCCACGGGCCGATCCAGCCGCGCTCGATGCCGCGGTGGTTCTCGAGGAACTCGGCCATCCCCTCGGCCTCGGTGTTCCACTCGGTCGTGCCCTGCGTCAGCAGGATGGGGGTGTCGGTGCCCTTGGCGCGCTCGGCGAAGTCGCGCTCGGCCCAGAACGCGGGGTCGGAGGAGCGCATGCTGTCGACGTAGCCGACCGAGCAGAAGGGATCGGTCTTCGCCGCCATCTGCTGGTAGTACGGGTCGTCGTCCGGCAGCCCGACACGACCGGCCGCCTCGGAGTAGAAGTTCGCGATGCTGACCTGCGTCGCGCGCGGGATGCCGCCGGAGGCGAGGTTGCGCTCGAGATCCCAGATCGGCTCCTGCGCGACGACCGCGCCGAGCTCGGGCAGCTTCAGGTTGTTGCCGATGAGCCCGGTGATCGCGTCGTACGACTTGCCGTACATGCCGACCCTGCCGGTCGACCACGACTGGGATGCGGCCCACTCGATCGCGGCCTTCACATCGGCGCGCTCCCCCGGTCCGCCGCCGTCCTGGCAGCCGGTCGAGCCACCGAAGTTGCGGGCGTCGACGAGCACGAGCGCGTAGCCGCGGTCGAACATGCCGCCGGCGGTGATGAGCTCCTGGAAGCGCGCCGACGGCCCGGCCGACGTGAACTCGTTCGCCGCGAGGGCGCCCGAGTGCGAGAAGTACGGCCCGACCGAGATGATCGGCGTCAGCTTCGCGTCGGCGGCGAGTCCCTCGGGCACGAGCACGTCGGCGTGCAGCTGGGTTCCGCTGTCGTCGGCGGAGGGGAAGTAGTGCTGCGTCCACGACGCCCCGGCGGGCACGCGGGCGTTCTCGGCGCTCGTCACGCCCTCGCCGACGGGCGGCGCGACGGGCGCGGGCGGCAGCGGGTCGGTGTCGGCGGCGTCAGCGGCGGCGGATGCCGTGGCCGGCGATCCTGCCGGCGCGGTTCTCTGCGCTCCCGCCGTCGGCGCGTCCTGCGCCAGCGCGGGCGCGCTCGCGAGCGCGCCCGACGCGATCAGCGCCAGTGCGGCAACGGGGGCGATCAGTCGTCTCGTCCTCATGGGTCGTCTCCCTCTCCGGGCCGCGCCGGGATGTGGCGCGGGCCTCGACATCGACGTTTCCCTCTGACGCGCGGCGCCGGTAGTGACGTGGTGTCACTCCTGCACGTGGCATCCGAGCACTGCCGCCGGGGGCGGGCCGAGCGACAGGCTCGAATGCATGACCTCACCCGATACACCGCGACCCACGAGCACCGCGACCGCGTCGGATGCCGACGCGCAGCGCCACCCCGCCGGCCGGATGAACGGCCGCCCGACTCGCCCCGGCTGGCCCGAGATCCTCGCCGCCGCCGCCGTCTACGTTCTCGTGTTCTGGCTGGCGCCGCCGGCGATCCTGGCGGTCACCGGCGACTCGGAAGCCGTCACCGGTCTGGCGCTCGCGGCGCTCTCGGGCGTGATGGGACTGCTCGCCTTCGCGGCCGCGGCCGTCATCCGCCTGCGCAGCTGGAGCGCCCTCGGCGTGCGCCGGGTGAGCGGGCGCTGGGTGCTGATCGCCGTCGGCGCCGGTCTCGGCGCCGTGCTGATCGGACGACTGCTCGCGATCGCGATCGTGCCGCTCGTCGGCACCGGCGGCGACGTGCAGGGCTCCTACGGCGCCGCCGCGACCTCCGGCCCGCTCGGTCTCGTGCTGCAGCTGCTCTTCATCGCCGTGCTCACCCCGATCGGCGAGGAGTTCGCGTTCCGCGGTGTGCTGACGAACGCCCTGCAGCGCTACGGCGCCGTGCTGAGCGTCATCGCGAGCACGATCGTCTTCGCGCTGGCGCACGGCGTGAACCTCGCGCTCGTCCCGGCCGTCGCGGTCGGCGCCGTCAGCGGCGTGCTGTTCGTGCGGTCGAAGTCGGTGTGGCCGGGCGTGATCGTGCACGCGGTCAACAACGCCGTCGGCACGGGGCTCACGCTGCTGTTCGCGGGGGCGTGAGCGTCGGGCGGGCGACCACGGCTGCCGGCGAGATGGCGAAGGGCGGCCCCGCGGATGCAGGAGCCGCCCTTCGGCGTGAGTCGATGCGCTGCAGCGCGCAGCGACGCGCGCTCAGCGGCGCCCGCGCCGGAAGAACTCGTTCGCCCCGCCCACGTAGGCCAGCACGATCGCGAGCACGTAGAACGCGAGCGTGAACCACGAGGTGCCCTCGCCGTTCGAGCCGTTGCCGATCGCGCCGATGATCGCGAGCACGCCGATGATGGTGAGCAGGATGCGCGCCCAGTTGCGCCCCTGCGCGAACTTCACGAGCACGGCGATCTGCACGACCGCGATCACGAGGGCGACGACGGCGCCGACGAGGAGGAATCCGGTCGCGCCCGATCCCCCGACCGCGGCGGCGGCCCCCGAGGCGCCGAGCCCGATGAAGGCGATGATCGCGCCGACGATGCCGAGGATGGCGGCCAGCACCCAGAGGATGAGCGAGGCGGTGACGGTTCCGGGGCGGTTCATGGGTGCTCCTTCACGGGCAGCGACGACGGGGTGCGGCACGGCCCGAGGCGAAGGTAGTCGCGCGGCGCCGCTCACCCGCGTCTCGCCCAGGCCTCACCCAGGAAGGCCGCCTCGGCACAGACCGCAGCCCCGGCCGTCGCTCGACGGCCGGGGCTCCGGTGCGATCGCGGCCCGATTCGGCGCGGTCGCGATCAGTGCGTCATCGCCGTGTCATCACTGCGCCGTCACTGCGCGCTGCCGCCGAGGCGACGACGACGCGCGACGATCACGGCGGCCGCTCCCGCGAGCAGGAGCAGCAGTGCCGCGGCGAGGTACGGCGAGGCGGTGACGCCGGTGGCCGCGAGGGCCGCACGGTCGGCTTCCGTCGCGATCGCCTGCTCGGCAGCGGCGGGCGTGGCCGCGACCTGCAGGGCCGCCCAGCCGACGAGCGCGCCGGCGGCGTCGAACACCGCGAGACGGTGCGCGCCGGCGGGGGTGGATGCCGGGATCGTCACGGCGAGACGGCCGTCGGCGTTCGCGGCGGTCCAGTCGCCGCCGAGCAGCTGCGGCGTCGAGAACAGCCAGACGGCGTTCCAGCTGCCCGCGGCCTTCGCCCCGAGGTCGATCGTGACGGTCGAGCCGGCAGCGACGTTCGACGCCGACAGCGTCACGCCGCCCGCATCCACGCCGTCGAGCTCGGCTCCCGTGCGCGCGACCGGAGTCGCCCCGGGCTTGCGCTGGCCGTCGAGCACGGTCAGCGTGACAGGCTGCGACTCGGCGACGACCGCGTGGTCGTCACCGTAGAGGCGGGCGATGACCCGGGCGCCGGCGTCGACCGCGGCGACCGTGTGCTTCAGCGTCGCCGCGGTGCTCGATCCGGGAACGACCGTGTAGTCGGCGTCGCCGACGCGCTGGATGAACCAGTGCCAGTGGTCGAGCTCGGTCGTCGGCTCGGCGGTCACAGCGAGCTCCGCCGTGTCGCCCGGGTAGTAGCCGTCGGCGGCGAGCCCGCCGATGCTGAGCTTCGGCGCGACCGGCTGACCGGGCGCCGCATCCACCTTCAGCACGACCGGCGTCGACTCGGCGAGCACGGCGTGGTCGTGATCGAAGAGGCGGATGACCAGTGACGCGCCGTCCTCGGCGGCCGTGACGGGCAGCGAGAGCGTCGACTCGCGCGACTGGTCGACCCAGACGTAGTCGGCGGCGCCCGCCTTCTTGAGGTACCAGTGGTAGTGCTCATCGCTGGTCTGCGGATTCTGCGCGGAGGTGAACTGCGCCGCGTCGCCCACCGCGTAGGCGGCCTTGTCGGCGGTGACCGTGAGCACGGTCGTCGCGGGCAGCTGGGTCACCTTCAGCGTGAAGGGCTTCGACTCGGCGTGGATGCGCGTGCCGTCGAGCAGGCGCACGGCGTACTGCGTGCCGTTCAGCGCGAGGGTCGGCTTGACGCTGAAGTCGGCCTTCGTCGCGCCGGCGATCGGCGTGAACTCGGCAGCGGCGGGCGCCTTCGAGACCCACTGGTAGGTGCTGAGGGCGGTCGCGGGCGTCTGCTTGGTGGTGAACTTCGCCGTCTGACCGATCTTGTAGTCGGTCTTGTCGGCGATGAGCTCGAGCTCGGTATCGGGCGTCTCGGCCGTGTGTCCGACCGTGAGCAGCAGCGGCTGCGACTCGGTGTAGACGCTGCCGTCGTCGCCGACGACACGGGCGATCACGGTGGCGCCGTCGAGGTCGGGAGTCGCGGTGAATTCGGCGTCAGCGCTGGTCTGGCCGTCGATGACGGTCGGCTCGACCGCATCGGCGCGCTGCACGAGCCACTGCCAGCGGCTCAGCACCGTCGCCGGGTCGTGCGCGCCGCTGAGGCGGATGGGCGCATCCACCGCGTAGCTCGCGGCGAGTCCCGAGACGACGATCGTGCGAGCGGGCGCCTGACCGTGGTCGTCGACCTCGATCGTGCGCGGCTCGGAGACGGCGACATCGGCGCCGCCGTGCACGAGCACGACGCGCACCCGGGCGTCGGCGAGCGCGGGCTCGACCGTCAGCTGCAGCGTGGCGGCGGTTCCGTCGACCGCGGCGAAGTCGTTCTGGTCGGCGCGCTGGATCTCCCAGCGGTAGCTGGAGTCGGCCGCGGCATCCGTCGCCGTCGCCGTCAGATCGACGGGGTGGCCGCTGTGGTAGTGAGCCGACAGCGGGGCGAGCTCGACCTTCGGCTGGGCCGGCGCGGCGGTGATCGCGATGGCGAAGGGCGCCGATTCCGCGATCACGGCGTGGTCGTCGCCGTAGAGGCGGGCGATGAGCTCGTGGCCGTCGAGGTCGGCGGCGGCGGTCAGGGCGAGGGACGAGGTGGCCTGGCCGGGAACGACGGCCCATTCACCACCCGGCGCACGGCTGAACCAGTGCCAGTGGTCGTGGCTTGACGGCGGTGCGACGGTCGCGGTCAGCGAGATCTGCTCGTCCGCGGTGTAGCTGGTCTTGCCGCCGCTCAGCGTCACGGTCGTCGGCTGCGGCTCGGTGTCGCCGACCTCGAAGCTGTAGACGTGCGTGTCGCTCGCGATCGACTTCGTGCCGTCGGCGTTCTTCGCCGAGGCGGCGACGGTCAGCTGGTAGCTGCCCGCCTTCGTGAAGGTCCACTGCGCGTGGCTGTGCGTGGGTTTCGGCACGTGGATGCTGCCGGGCAGCTGGGTGCTTCCGCCCTCGAGCAGCGGGGTCACCGCCCCGAAGGAGCCGAGACCGTAGAGGAAGACGTCGCCGGGACCCTCGACCTTCGCGATGTCGATCGTGACATCTGAGTAGGCGGCGCCCTGGGTGCCGCTGGTGTCCCAGCCCGGCCAGATCAGGTCGGCGTTCTGGCTGAGCGGGAGCACGTAGCCGCTGGGTGCGCCGGGGTAGCCGGCCGGCAGCTGGTCGGTGTACGCCGATTGCTTGACCTTGAGCACCACGTCTTCAGGCACGTGCTTCACGTGGCTGCCGGTCACGTCCTCCTGCAGGGCGAGCGAGAGGGCGTCGCCGGTGGCGCTGACGGCGAAGGCGTCGATGTGACCGCTGTCGAGCGCGAGCGGCCCGGCGGCGAGCGCGGCGGTCGGGGTGAGCAGCGATCCGGCGAGAGCGGCGAGACCGACGGCACCCCCGATCAGCCGCGGGGTTCGGGTGAGGGGCATGGTGACCTTTCGGTGTCCGGCTCGTTATCGATAACGAGTCTCATTTCGATCGAGCCTAGCCTGCGTTACGGGTGTCGCCGAGCGGCGGAGACGCGGTGACGCCGCAAAACCAGAAACAACCCTTTCCATAAACAAGGTTGGCTGTTACTGTCGCCGCATGAGCGACGGAGCGCAGACGCCGATGCCGGGCCAGCCCGGCCAGCCCCGCCTGCTGCGCCAGCTCAATGACCGCACCGCGCTCACCCTGCTGCTCGACCGCGGGCCCCTCAGCCGCAACGAGATCGCGAGCCTCACCGGACTCAGCAAGCCGACGGCCGCCGAGATCATCCGCCGGCTCGAGACCGCGGGCGTCATCACCGAGGTCGACGCCGCCTCCCCCAGTGGGCGCCGCGGACCCAACGCTGCGCTCTACGCCGTCGACGTCAGCTCGACGATCGCCGTCGCGATCGACATCCAGTTGGTGGATGTGCGCTCCACCGTCGTCGACGCGACCGGCGCCGCGCATCCCCTCGTCGCCTACCGCATGTCACCCGACGAGGCCCGCGCCGACGCCGCCGAGATCATCGAGGCCGCGATCGCGCGCGCCGCCGACGCTGCCGGGATCGATCCAGAGAGTGTCACCGCCGCCGCGGTGGGCGTGCAGGCCTCGGTCGACCACGCCAGCGACAGTCTGATCTTCACCGACGTGCCGGGCGGCTGGCCGCGCGACCGCGTCGCCGAGACCCTGTCGAGCGCCCTCGGACTGCGGGTCGTGCTCGAGAACGACGCGAACCTCGCCGCGATCGCCGAGCGCCGCATCGGCGTCGGCCGCGCGAGCAGCTCGTTCGCGCTGTTCTGGGTCGCCGAGGGCATCGGGCTCGCCCTCGACATCGGCGGGCGCGTGCACTCGGGCGCCTCGGGCGCCGCGGGCGAGACCGGCTACCTCAGCGTTCCGCGCGACGCCCTCGCGCTCGAGCCCGGCGCCGACACGGTCGCCGACCTGATCAGCGAGGATGCGGTCGTGCGGCTCGCGCTCGCCCACGACGTGATCGCGAACGCGTCCGCTGCCGCGGCGGCCACGGGCCATTTCCCGACCCCCGACCACGACGCCTGGCTGGCGGTGCTGGAGCGGATGCCGCACCTGGAGGAGCGGCATCCCTTCTTGCTCGCGCTCGGCGAGCGCCTCGGCCACAACGTGCTGCCCGCGCTCGCGGTGGCCGACCCCGAGACGGTCATCGTGCACGGACCCGTCGGCGTCGCCGGCGGTGCCGCACTCGCCGCCGCGACCACGGCCTGGCTGCGCACGCGCACCCGCTGGTCGACCGCGGTCGTCGCGCCCGGAGTCGAGGTCGCGCCGGCGCTGCGCGGCGCCGGCTTCGTGCTCGTCGACCTCGTGCGCGAGGCGCTCGTGGCCCGCGCGACCGACGGCGAGTCGGCCGCGACCGCATCGGCAACGCCGACAGCACCGACAGCACCGACAGCACCTACGAGCTCGACCGGCTAGAGCGACCGCCGCGCCCCACCAGACACCGAGCTCCACCGCTTCACCCCGCAACCGCACCACCGCACCACCGCCGCGTGATCCTCCCGGCGGCCTCGGTCGCGCCTTCTCGGCGCGCCCGGACCGCGCACCGCCCCACCAGCACCACCCCACCAGCACCGCCCCACCAGCACCGCCGCACCAGCACCGCCGCACCAGCACATCCACCACAGCTCCCCCGACGAAAGCGAGACCGAGATGCCCGCACGCAGCGCCACCCCCGCCCGCCGCTCCGCATCCCCGCACCGCCCGCGCACCCCGCGCCGGCTCGTCGCGGCCCTCGCGCTGGCCGCGGCCACCGCGACCCTCATCGCCGGCTGCACCTCGGGCGGCGGCAGCGGCACGATCGACAAGACCGCCCCGACGCACCTGAAGGGCACCGTCTCGCTCTGGCACTTCTTCACCGACCGCGAGGCGAAGGTCGTGCAGACCGCGATCGACGGCTTCGAGAAGGCGAACCCGGATGTGACGGTCACGATCCACGCCGGGCAAGACGACGAGAAGCTGCAGAAGGCGATCTCGTCGGGCCAGTCGATCGACGTCGGCCTCTCGTACACGACCGCGATCGTCGGCAGCTTCTGCTCGTCGGGCGCGTTCCGCGACCTCGGGCCCTATGTGAAGCGCGACAAGGTCGACCTGAACGACATCCCGAAGGCCGAGCGCGACTACACCGAGTACCAGGGCACACGCTGCACGCTGCCGGTGCTCGCCGACGTCAGCGCGCTCATGTACAACAAGGCCCAGTTCGCGGCCGCCGGCATCACCGAGCCGCCGAAGACCCTCGACGAGCTGAAGGCGGATGCGCTGAAGCTCACCACCTACAACGCCGACGGCTCGATCAAGACGCTCGGCTTCAATCCGCTCATCGACTTCTACGAGAACTCGCCCGAGCACTGGTCGCCGATGATCGACGGGCAGTGGCTCGCGAAAGACGGCAGCAGCCTGATCGGCAAGTCCGGGGGCTGGAAGAAGCTGCTGACCTGGCAGAAGGACTTCGTCGACGAGATCGGCTACGACAAGCTGCGCAGCTTCACCTCGGGTCTCGGTCAGGAGTTCTCGGCTGACAACGCCTTCCAGACCGGGCAGGTCGCGATGCAGATCGACGGCGAGTACCGCAGCGCGTTCATCGCCGACCAGGCGCCCGACCTCGACTACGGCACCGCCCCGACGCCGGTGCTCGACGGCGTCGGCCACTACGGCGCGAGCTACGTGGCGGGCAACGTCGCCGGCATCGCGAAGGGGTCGAAGAACCCCGAGCTGGCCTGGGCGCTGCTGAAGTACCTCGCGACCGACACCGACACTCAGGTCGCGCTCGCGAACGGGCTCAAGAACACGCCGACGCTGACCTCGGCGCTCACCTCGTCGAAGCTCGAGGTAGATGAGAACTACCGCACCTTCATCGACGCGGCCGCGAACGAGCACACGATCACCTCACCGGCGACAACCGACGGCGCCGCCTACCTGAAGACGTTCCAGGATGCGTGGAACGACTACCAGGAGCACGGCGGCGACCTGACGAAGATCCTCAAGAAGGTCGACGCCGACATCGACGCCGCGAACCAGCTGGCGGGACCGTGAGCTCGGCGACGATCGCCGGCGGGGCAGCGCCAGCGCCTCGCCGGCGCCGCACGAGCCCCGACGCCCGGCGCCGCCGCGTCGCGCTGGTCATGCTCGCGCCCGCGCTGCTCGGCCTCGCGATCTTCTTCGTCTACCCGCTGATCGCGTCGATCGTCTACTCCTTCACCCGCTACAACCAGCTGCAGGATCCCCAGTTCGTCGGTCTGCTCAACTACCGCTTTCTGTTCACGCAGGATCCGCAGATCGCGGCGGCGGCGACGAACACGCTCTGGTTCGTCGTCATCCTGGTTCCGGTGCGCATCGTGTTCGCGCTGCTGGTCGCGGGGCTGCTCGCCCGAGCGCGCGCGGCGAGCGGGTTCTGGCGCACCCTGTTCTACCTGCCGGCGCTCGTGCCGCCGGTCGCGAGCGTGGTCGCCTTCGTGTTCCTGTTCAACCCGGGAACCGGACCGGTTAACCAGATCCTGCGCGCCGTCGGCATCCAGGGCCCGCTGTGGTTCAACGACCCGAACTGGTCGAAGCCGTCGCTCGTCATCCTCGGCGTCTGGGTCATGGGCGACATGATGATCATCTTCCTGGCGGCCTTGCTCGAGGTTCCTCGCGACCTCTACGAGGCGGCGTCGCTGGATGGCGCGAACGGCATCCAGCAGGTGCGGCACATCACGCTGCCGACGATCTCGCCGGTGATCGGCTTCTCGGTCGTGACCGGCGTGATCGCGGCGCTGCAGTACTTCACCGAGGCGGCCGTCGCGTCGGGGGTCGCGTCGGGCAAGGCCACGGTCGGCGGCGGCACCGGCTCGGGGCTCGGCTATCCGGGCACCTCGCTGCTCACCTACACGCAGCTGCTCTACACGCGCGGCTTCACGAGCTTCCAGTTCGGCTACGCCTCGGCGATGGCCGTGGTGCTCTTCGTCATCACAGCCGTGCTGCTCGTGCTGACGATGCGCCGCATCTCGATCTTCCGCGCCGAGGAGAGCTGACGATGAGCGTCTCCATCGGACTGAACCCTCGACGCCCCTCGCGCCTCCTCACCTGGATCGCCGAGCACACCCTGCTCGTGACGATCGGCGTGCTCACGATCGCCCCCATCGTGTTCGTGATCTCGACCTCGCTCATGAGCAGCAAGCAGGCGCTCACCGCGACGCTCGTGCCGAACCCGGTCGACTTCTCCAGCTACATCCGCGTCTTCACCGAGCTGCCGCTCGGTCAATGGTTCGGCAATGCGGCGCTCTACGCCGTGCTCGCGACCGTGTTCATGCTCGTCTCGAGCGTGCCGGCGGCGTACGCGCTGGCGCAGATCCGCTTCCGGGGCGCGAACCTCATCTTCACGGCGATCATCGTCGCGATGCTTCTGCCGCCGCAGGTGACCGCCGTGCCCGTCTACGTGCTGTGGTCGCAGCTGCACCTGACCGGCACGCTGTGGCCGCTCATCCTGCCGAACCTGCTCGGCGACGCGTTCAGCATCTTCCTGCTGCGGCAGTTCTTCCTCACGATCCCCAAGGAGTACGGGGATGCCGCCCGCCTCGACGGCGCCGGCGAGTGGGGCGTGCTGACCCGGGTGGTCGTGCCGATGGCGCGGCCCGGCATCGCCTCGGCCGCGATCTTCCTGTTCTTCCACTCGTGGAACGACTACTACGGCCCACTGCTCTACACGTCAGAGAACCCGGCCGCCTGGCCGGTCAGCTACGGGCTCGCGACGTTCCGCGGGCAGCACGGCACCGACTGGTCGATGACGATGGCGATGACCGTCGTGATCATGATCCCGGTGGTCGTCATCTTCTTCTTCGCACAGAAGGCATTCGTCGAGGGCATCGCGCTCACCGGCGTGAAGGGATAGCACCAGCATGAAACTCGCTGTCGTCGGTGGCGGATCCACATACACCCCCGAGCTCGTGGACGGCTTCGCGCGCCTGCGCGACCAGCTGCCGATCGACGAGCTCTGGCTCATCGACCCCGATCCGCGGCGCCGCGAGCTCGTCGGCGGGGTGGCTCAGCGGATGTTCGCCCACGCCGGCCACCCCGGCACGATCCACGTCACCGATGACCTGGTCACGGGGGTCTCGGATGCCGACGCGGTCATGTTCCAGCTGCGCATCGGCGGGCAGGATGCGCGCCAGCAGGACGAGACCTGGCCGCACGAGGTCTGCTGCATCGGTCAGGAGACGACCGGCCCCGGCGGCTTCGCGAAGGCGCTGCGCACCGTGCCGGTCATCCTCGAGGCGGCGGAGCTCGTGCGGAGGCACGCGAAGCCCGACGCCTGGATCGTCGACTTCACGAACCCGGTCGGCATCGTCACCCGGGCGCTGCTGGAGGCGGGCCATCGCGCCGTCGGGCTCTGCAACGTCGCGATCGGCTTCCAGCGCCGCTTCGCCGGCCAGTTCGGGGTCGCGCCCGACCGCATCCGCCTCGACCACGTCGGCCTCAACCACCTCACGTGGGAGCGCGGCGTGCACCTGCGCGGCGACGACGGCAGCGAGCGCGACGTGCTGCCGGAGCTGCTCGGCGCGCGTCTCGACGAGACGGCCGAGAGCGTCGAGATGTCGCCGACGCTGCTGCGCCTGCAGCAGGCCGTGCCCTCCTACTACCTGCGCTACTTCTACGACCACGACCTCGTGCTCGACGAGCAGAAGCACTCGCGCACCCGCGCCGAGGCCGTGCGCGAGACCGAGAACGCCCTGCTCGCGCGCTACGCCGACCCGGCCGTGGTCGAGAAGCCGGCCGAGCTCGAGCAGCGCGGCGGCGCGTACTACTCCGAGGCCGCGATCGACGTCATCTCGTCGATCCTCGGCGACAAGGGCGACGTGCAGGCGCTGAACGTGCGCAACGACGGCGTCTTCGACTTCCTGCCCGACGACCACGTGATCGAGGTGCCCGCACGGGTGACACGCGACGCGATCACCGCGCTGCCGGTCGCTCCGCTGGATGCCGACATGGCCGGCCTCGTCGCCCATGTCGCCGGCTACGAGCGGCTCGCGCTCGAGGCGGCCGTGCACGGCGGACGCGACCGGGTGCTGCGGGCGATGTGGGCGCATCCGCTCGTCGGCCAGGTCGATCGGGCCGAGAAGCTGACCGACCTGCTGCTCGCCGCGAACAAGGATCTGCTGCCGTGGGCGCGGTGAGCGCTCCGTCGCCGGCCGACGGCCCGCTGCCGATCGTGCTCGCCGTCGACGGCGGCGGGTCGAAGACGGATGTCGTGGCGATCGACCTCGACGGCCGCGTCGTCGGACACGCCCGCGGCGACGGCACGAACCCGCAGACGAAGACCTGGGCGTCGTCGCGTCCGACGCTGGATGCGCTGCGCTCGGCCGCGCTGACGGCGGCGGCCGGCGACGTGGTCGGCCTCGACGAGCGCCGCATCGTCGCCACCCACGTCTACCTCGCCGGGCTCGATCTCGCCGAGGAGCTCGACGAGGGAGCCCGGGAGCTCGCCCACTGGTCGAACGCCGACGGCTCCCCCGCCGTGGTCGACAACGACCTGTTCGCGTTGCTGCGCTCGGGCACGCTCTCGCCCGACGCCGCCGTGGTCGTCTGCGGCACCGGCATCAACGCCCTCGCCGTGCGCGTCGACGGGGCGACCGCGCGCTTCCCCGCGCTCGGCGACATCTCGGGCGACTGGGGCGGCGGCTCGTACCTCGGCAACCGCGCGCTCTGGCACGCGGCCCGCGCCGCCGACGGACGCGGCCCGGCGACGAGTCTGGTGGATGCGGTCCCCGCCGCCCTCGGGCTCGCCTCGGTGAGCGCGGTCACCGAGGCCTTCCACTTCGGACGCCTGCCCGGCGAGGCGATCAATCGGCTCAGCCCGGTGCTGCTCACCGCGGCGAGCGCCGGCGACGAGGTCGCCCGCGGCGTCGTCGATCAGCAGGCCGACGAGATCGTGCTCATGGCGACCGTCGCGCTGCGCCGGCTCGGACTGCTCGAGAAGGACGTGCCCGTCGTGCTGGGCGGCGGCGTGCTCGCCGCGCAGCATCCGCTGCTCACGGCCCGCATCGTGAGCGAGCTGGCCCGACTCGCGCCGCACGCGACGCCGACCTGGGTCACCGCCCCGCCGATGCTCGGTGCCGGGCTCGCCGCGCTCGAGGCCGCCGGCGCCGCACCCGAGGCGCTCGCGCGGTTCGAGCGCGAGGTCGCGGCGGGACTGCCGGCCGGCGCGGCGCGACCCTCCGCATCCGGCGCCTCTGCATCCGCACCCGAGTCACCCCACCCCACGACTCCCCACCCCGCAGCACCCCAACCCGACACGACGACCTCCGCGGCGCCCGCCGCGGGGACGAGAGAGAGGGAACAGGTATGAGGAAGCGCATCATCAGCGCGGCGGCCCTGGCCGCCGGGGCCGCGATCGCGGTCGTCATCGGGGGCGTCGTCGCGGCGCCGTCGCTCGCGGCCGGCTCCGACCTGGCGAGTCCGGAGAAGAAGGAGATCGCGATGCAGCTGGTCTCCAGCGCCGAGAACTCGTCGCTCGACTGGAAGGCGCAGTACGCCTACCTGGAGGACATCGGCGACGGCCGCGGCTACACGGGCGGCATCATCGGCTTCACCTCGGGCACGCACGACATGCTCGAACTGGTGCAGTACTACGCCTCCGTCGCGCCCGGCAATCCGCTGGAGCCGTTCATTCCGGCGCTGATCGACGTCGACGGCAGCGACTCGCACGCCGGACTCGGGGCGCCGTTCGAGGCCGCGTGGGCGTCGGCAGCCCACGACCCGGCGTTCACCGCCGCGCAGGACCACGAACGCGACCGCGTCTACTTCGACCCGGCCGTGAACCAGGGCAAGGCCGACGGACTCGGCGCGCTGGGCCAGTTCATCTACTACGACGCGATCGTGATGCACGGGCCGGGTTCGCAGGCCCTCGCCTTCGGCGGCATCCGCGCGACGGCGCTGCAGCACGCGACCCCGCCGTCGCAGGGCGGCGACGAGACGGCGTACCTGGATGCCTTCCTCGACGCCCGCGCGGATGCGATGCGCGCCGAGGAGGCGCACTCCAACACCGGACGCGTCGACGGAATGCAGCGCAAGTTCCTGCGCGAGGGCAACCTCGACCTGCACACCCCGCTGCAGTGGAGCGTCTACACGCCCGACGACACCTACGAGATCAGCTGATCCCGCCCGCCTGCGTCGGCTGACCTGAACTGACCTAGCAAGCCAGCCAATCGATCGGTCGCAAACTGTCGCTTGAACCACTCACGAGGCGACAGTTTGCGACCGATCACCTCTGTGGCCGGCTCTCGTCGGCGCCCAGCCCTTCCGCTCAGCGCGGCCGCCTGCGACCATGCCGTGCATGCGCCTGATGCTCTGCTCCGGACTCGTGCACGAGGGGCCGACGCTCGACGCTCTCGTCGGCCTGCTCGGCAAGCCGATCGCGGAATCCCGCATCGTCGTCGTGATCGACGCGATGCTGCCGTTCCCGGGCGACAAGTCGACGATGCTCGGGCACCTCGATGAGCTGAAGGCGCTGGGATGGGCCGAGCTCGATATCCTCACCCTGTTCTCGGGCCCGAGTTCGGGCATCGAGCAGCGGCTGCGCGACGCGGACGTGATCTTCGGCTACGGCGGCACGAACCACTGGCTCGCGCACGCCTGGCGCGCCTCGGGCCTCGCGCCGGTGCTGCGCGAGCTGCTCGACGAGAAGGTCTACGTCGGCTTCAGCGCCGGATCGATGATCTTCTCGCGCCGGCACGCGGAGGTCGTCGATGCTTTCGACGATCACGAGGAGGTGCGGATGCTCGGCCTCGACCAGATCGACGGCGGCGTCGGCCCTGCGCTGCCGCTCGTCGACTGGATGCTGCTGCCGCATCTCGGCGCCGACTTCTTCCCGCACGCGACCGACGAGTGGGCGGCGGAGGCGGCAGCGAAGTTCCCGGTGCCGCTGTGGTTCCTCGATGACGATTCGGCGCTGATCGTGCGCGATCCGGATACCGACCCCGAGCCGGTGGGCGGCCACTGGCTGCGCTTCGCCGACGGCGAGCTGGTCGACGCGCACTGAAGCGCGCGACGCTCGCATCCGGCGCCGACACCGCGCCGCACACAGCGAGGTCCGGCCGCCCGGGGTGCGGATCGCCCCGAGCGGCCGGATCTATTGGGCGGCGCCGACCGGATCAGCCGGCACCGCCCATTCGCCCCGACGAACCTCAGCCGAGCTTGCGCGCGAGGAAGTCGTGGATGAGCGGGAAGACCTCGCTCGCCCGGTCTTCGAGCAGGAAGTGGCCGCTGTCGAAGAGGTGGAACTCGATGTCGGTCAGGTCGCGCTTGTAGGGGTGCGCACCGTCGGCCGGGAAGATCACGTCGTTCTCGCCCCAGACGACCAGGGTCGGCGGCTGCTTCGCGCGCAGCCACTCCTGCACGGCCGGGTACAGGCCCGGGTTGGTGCCGTAGTCGAGGAAGTAGTCCATCTGGATCTCGTCGTTGCCCCGGCGGTCGAGCTGGGCCTGGTCGGCGATCCAGTTGTCGGGCGAGATGCGCTCGGGGTGACCCATCCCGTCGGTGTACTGGAAGCGCGTCGCGTCGATCTTCACGAGGTCGCGCAGCGCATCCCGGTTCTCGCTGCTGGGGTCGGCCCAGTAGCGCTTGATCGGCACCCAGAAGTCGTTGTCGAGTCCCTCGTCGTAGGCGTTGCCGTTCTGCACGATGAGGGCGGTGATCGCGTCGGGGTCGGCGAGGGCGAGACGCCAGGCGGTCGGGGCGCCGTAGTCGAAGACGTTGACGGCGTAGCGGGTGATGCCGAGCTTCGTCAGCAGCTTGCGCACCGCGTCCGCCGCACTGTCGAAGCTGTAGTCGAAGTCGGCGTGCGCGGGTGCGGCGCTCTGGCCGTAGCCGGGCAGGTCGGGCGCGATCACGTGGAAGCGGTCGGCCAGATACGGGATCAGGTTGCGGAACATGTGCGACGACGTCGGGAAGCCGTGCAGCAGCAGCACGACGGGCGCGTCGGCGGGGCCGGCCTCGCGGTAGAAGATCTCGAGTCCGTCGAGGTCGGCGGTCTTGTACTCGACGACGGGGTACGCGGGTGCGGTGCTCGGCGCGGCGCTGGTCGGCGCGGTGGATGCGATGGTCACGGGGTTCTCCTTGTGGGTTCGTGTCGTGCTGTCGTGTGTTCGGTGTGCGCGCATCCATCACCATACATACCTCTAGGTATGTTGCAAACCTGGAGGTAGGTTTAGGCTGTCGATCATGGACAGCAGGCAGAAGATCGTCGACTCCGCGAAGCAGATGTTCTGGCGGCACGGCTACTCGACGACCAGCCCGCGCCAGGTGATGGCCGACTCGGGCGTCGGGCAGGGCAGCTTCTACCACCACTTCCCCGCGAAATCCGATCTGGGTCGCGAGGTGGTGGATGCCAACGGCCGCGAGCTGCTCGACGGCTTCCGCGCCGACATGGCCGCCGCGGGCACGGGCGCGACGGGCCGCGACCGCCTGGCCGTGTTCCTGAAGTCGACCGGCGACGCCCTCGCCGGCTGCCGCATCGGCGGCTTCGCCTACGACGCGGGCGTGATCGCCGAGCCGACCCTGCACGCCGCGCTCGGCTCCGCGTTCGCCAACGTCGCCGAGCTGATCGAGCAGACCGTGCGCGAGGGCCAGGCCGATGGATCCCTGCGTGCGGACCTCGACCCCGCCGCGACCGCCGCCGCGCTCATGTCCGTCGTCGAGGGCGCCTTCGTGCTCGCCCGCGCCTCCGGATCCCAGTCGACCGCCGACACCGCCGTCGCGGGCGCGCTCGCGCTGCTCGCCCCGCCGGCGGCCGGCTGAGCCCGCCTACGCGTGCGAGCACGCGGGTGCGGATCAGCTCACAGACCCGATTCGACGAAGATCACGCCCGACGCGACCTGTGACGCGATGCGCCAGACTCCGCCCGCGATCTTGTCGGCGGGCACGCTCACGATGACCGACGTGCTCATCTCGGCCAGAGGCGGGTACACGTCGTCAGCGCCCGAAAGCAATGCGGGAACGGAGAGCCAGTCGATCGAGGCGTCGTCCGCGGAGCTGTACGACGAACCATCGGCAGCCACGTACGACACCGCCAGGCTCGCCGCCGGCGAGGTTCCCGCCTCGCACTGCTCGGCTCCGCTGTACTCGCGGCATGCGTCCCAATCGATTCCGAGATGCAGCGGAAGCTCGATGTAGCCCTGGCGAACGAGAGTCGCGCCGGATGCGCCGATCTTCCACATCGACTTGTCCGAATACTTGGCCTCCCGTCCGATCGCCAGCGGATTGGCGCGCGAGCCCTCCGCCTCGGTCGGCTGAGCGCTCGCGGAAGTGGAAGCGGAAGGTTTGATCGGCGCCGAAGTCGGCCCCGACGTGCACGCGGAAAGCGCGAGAAGGACAGCAGCGGCGGCGACAGTCGCGACGATGGCTCGATTCACTGCTTGAGCGTATTTCGACGACTGTCGCGCAGGAGACCACTCCTCGCCCCCAAGGCGAGGGGCGACAGAGCGGTCTCCATGTGTGCCAAGTACATCCGACTGGCCTGCACGTGCCGCGCGCGCATCCACCAGGCTCGGTGGTGAACGACTGCGCCGCCGAACCAGGGCGGCGCACCGGCCACGACGAGAGGATGCGCATGAGCGACGGGATCGATCTGGCGACGCTGGCGACGGGACTCGACGAGTTCTGGTCGCAGCAGGTGGTGGCGAGCGCGAACGGCAGCCTGTTCAAGGTCGCCAAGGGCATCGGCGAGGTCGAGTGGCACCAGCACGACGACCAGGACGAGGTCTTCCTCGTGTTGACCGGCGAACTCATCGTTCGGCTGCGCGACCCCGAGGAGCGCGCGGTTCCGCTGAAGCCGGGCCAGCTCTTCGTCGTGCCGCAGGGCGTGCAGCACGCGCCCGTCGCCGCCGACGAGGCGAGCTTCCTCATCATCGGCCGCAGCATCACGTCGACCGCCGAGGGCGGCAAGCCCGCTTGGAGCGAGGCCGGCGGCGCGCCCGCCTGATCTCGCATCCAGGGTCGGGGAGTTGGATGGGCGGTGCCCTGAGAATCACGAGGAGCCCCATGCGCGCCATCACCCACGACCGTTTCGCTGAGCCCGACGAGGTGCTCGAGGTCACCGAGCGTCCGACGCCCGAGCCGGGCCCCGGCCAGGTGCGCGTGCGGACGCTGCTCGCGACGATCCACAACCATGACCTGTGGACCGTGCGCGGCACCTACGGCTTCAAGCCCGAGCTGCCTGCCGGGTCGGGCACCGAGGCGGTCGGCGTGATCGAGGCGCTCGGCGAGGGCGTGACCGGGCTCGCGGTCGGCCAGCGCGTCGCCGCGGGCGGTGTGTTCGGCGTCTGGGCCGAGCAGTTCCTGGCCCCGACGAAGGCGCTCATCCCCGTCGACGACGCTCTGCCTGACGAGGCCGCCGCGCAGCTCGTCGCGATGCCGTTCAGCGCGATCAGCCTGCTGCACTCGCTCGACCTGAAGGCGGGCGACTGGCTCATCCAGAACGCCGCGAACGGTGCCGTCGGGCGGATGGTGGCGCAGATCGCGGCCGACCGCGGCATCCACGTCGTCGGGCTCGTGCGCCGCGCCGCCGCCGTCGACGAGCTCGCGGCCCAGGGCATCACGGGCATCGTCGCGACCGACGGCGGCGCGGCCGACGGCTCGGGCAGCCCCGACGACTGGCGCGACCGCGTCGCCGCACTCACCGGCGGCGCCCCGATCGCCGCCGCGGTCGACTCGGTCGGCGGCGAGTCGACATCGGACCTGGTCTCGGTGCTCGGCGACGACGGCCACCTGGTCGTGTTCGGCGCGATGGATGCCGACAAGGTCGCTCTGCCGACGGGTCCGATCATCTTCCGGCAGCTGACGATCTCCGGATTCTGGGGCAGCCGCGTCAGCCGCGACATGGATCCCGCCGTCCGCGGACAGCTGTTCGGCGACCTGGGCCGGCTCATCGCCGAGGGCAAGCTGACTCTGCCGGTCGCGGCGATCCATCCGCTGGAGGAGATCCGGGATGCGGTGCGCGCGACCTTCACTCCGGGTCGCGTCGGCAAGGTGCTGCTGCGCCCCTGACCGCCGCAGGGTCGCAGCGACAGCGCCGCGACGAACCCAGCCCGCCGCGGCCCGCCGCCGTGATGGAATCTCAGTCATGGCGGTCTCGTTCACGTTCCCGGTCGGCGTCACCGAGGTGCATCAGGTCGGCGTGGAGATGGTCGGCCTGCGGCACAAGGTCACGATCAGCATCGACGGCACGCCCGTGCTGAAGACCGACGGCAACCTCGGGATCGTGATGCCCAACGTCTTCGACGTCGAGGTCGGCCTGCAGGAGCGGCACATGGTGTCGGTGCGGTTCATCGCGCAGCAGCCGATCGACGGCGGGGCGTCGTACATCGACGTGTTCGTCGACGGACGCTTCGCCTTCCGTCAGGGCTGGTGACACCACCGCGGGCCGGGGCTACCCTCGCGGCATGTGCCGCAACATCCGCTGCCTTAATAACTTCGAGCCGCCGACGACCGACGACGAGGTGCGCGAGGCGGCGCTGCAGTTCGTGCGCAAGGTGAGCGGATCGACGCATCCCTCTCGAGCGAACACGCCCGCCTTCGAAGCGGCGATCGACGAGATCGCTCTCGCCACGCGGCGGATGCTCGACCAGCTCGTCACGAACACCGCGCCGAAGACGCGCGAGGCCGAGGCGATCAAGGGTCGCGCCCGTCACGAGAAGCGGATGGAGCGCGAGGTGCGCATCCGCACCGGCTCTGAGGCGGCCTCGGCGTGAACCGCCTCGACAGCCGAGACGGTCTTAGCTCGCGTCCGACTCCGTGCCGGATGCGCCTGGATCACTGTTGAGCACGACTACGGCGATCGCCAAGGCGGCAACGACTCCAGTCCCCGCGAGCTGGAGCAATGAAAGTATGAACTTCTTGTTCTCGCTGTCTTTCGCGTTCATGCGAGTCGCGGTGTTCTCGAGCTTCTCGTTGAGCGCCGCACGCTCCTCCGCGCTGAGGTTCTCAATACGCAGCTGTTCGGCGTAAACCTCGGCGACGAACTTCTCCTGCCCCGCTACTGCCGCCTGACTTTCCGCGTTGGACTTCGACGCATCCCCATGAAGCTTTGCGAAGACGTCTGCTCCGCGCCCCAGAAGCCTTGAAAGCTCCGGGAACACCTTCATCGCCAGGTCCTTCGGGACGCCGACGCCCGAAGTGAGGAACTGCAGAAAGCCCGACTGCGACAGCGCCTTGCCGACGTCGCCTCGTTCCGGGCTCGGCTCACTCACGCTCATGATTGCGAGGCTAGCTCGCTCCAACGACAAACGGCGCGACCGGCCCGCACGCCGCTCGCCGCTCGCCGCTCGCTAGGCGAGCACCGCATCCACCTCGAGCTCGACCAGGGCATCGGGCTCGAAGAGGGCCTGCACGCCGATGAGCGTGATCGGCGGCAGCGGCTCGGGCAGCGCGAGCTCCGCGGCGACCGCCGCGAGGCCGGCGCCGAAAGCCGCGCTCTTCGCCGGCGACCAGTCGACGATGTAGAAGCGCAGGCGCGTGACGTCGGCGAAGGTCGCCCCGGCTCCCGCGAGCCCTCGGCCGGCGCTGCGCAGCACGTGCGCGATCTGGCCCGCGAGGTCGCCGGTCGCGACGTGCCCGCCGGCGCCATCACGGGCGACCTGGCCGGCCATCTGGATGAGGCGCGAGCCCGTGCCGATGGCGACGTGGTGATACGGAACCGGCTGGAACATCCCCTCGGGCGTGATCAGTTCGACGGTCATGGCAGTCTCCTTCCGGGGTGCACGTCGGGGTACGCACCCAGTACCCCAGGGATACCTGGTGCACGAAGGGAACTTCAACGAGACTAGGTGTCATGAAGCACACCGGCTCGCCCGACGCCGCCCTGCTCGACGTGACCGCGCCGCAGCGCGAGCTGCTCGACCAGGTGCTCGACAAGTGGTCGTTGCAGGTGCTCGATCAGCTCTGCGGGCGTCCGCTGCGGTTCAACGAGCTGCGCCGCGTCATCCCCGACGTCGGGCAGAAGTCGCTCACCGCGACGCTGCGCCGCCTCGAGCGCAACGGCATGATCGAGCGCGTCGTGCTCGCCGCGCGCCCCGTCGCGGTCGAGTACCGCATCTCGCCGATCGGCGACAGCCTCAACGAGCTGGTGGATGCGCTGCTGCAGTGGACGAGCACCACCCTCCCCCACGTCGAAGCCGCCCGCGAGCGCTACGACGGAGCGACCGACACCGAGGCTGCCCGGGCATGACGCACGCCCTCGCCGACGTGATCGCCGAGCGCCGGCGACTGGTCGCCATCGGCTACCGGATGCTCGGCACCCTCGCCGAGGCCGAGGACGCCGTGCAGGAGACCTACGCCCGCTGGTACCGGCTCGACGAGGCCGAACGGGCGGCCGTGCGGGTTCCCGCGGCCTGGCTGACTCGCGTGATGAGCCGGGTGTGCCTGGATGTGCTCGGCTCCGCCCGCGCGCGACGCGAGCGCTACGTGGGCGAGTGGCTGCCCGAGCCGGTGCCCGCCGACCTCTTCAGCGGGATCTCGACATCCACCTCGCCGGAGGCCGCTCGCGATCCGCTCGACCGGGTCACCCTCGACGAGCAGGTCAGCACGGCGCTGCTCATCGTGATGGAGAGCATGACCCCGGCCGAGCGCGTGGCGTTCGTGCTGCACGACGTGTTCGCGGTGCCGTTCGACGAGATCGCCGAGACCGTCGGGCGCAGCAGCGCCGCCGTGCGCCAGCTCGCCTCGTCGGCGCGACGCCGCGTGCGCGACGAGGGCACGATCGTGCGCGAGCGTCACGAACACGATCGCGTCGTCGCGGCCTTCAGCGCGGCGTGCGCGAGCGGTGACCTCGACGCGCTGATGCGGATTCTCGACCCGACGGTGGTGCTGCGCTCCGACGGCGGCGGCATCGTCTCGGCGGCGCGGCGGCCGGTCATCGGCGCCGACAACGTCGCCCGCTTCCTGCTCGGACTGGTCGCGAAGCGCAGCGACCTCACGGTCGACTTCCGGCGCACGGGCGACGGCACGGCGCTCATCCTGCTCGACGGCGGCCAGCTGCTCGGCCTGGCTAACCTCCGCGTGCACGACGGCCTGGTCACCGACGTCTGGATGCAGCTGAACCCCGAGAAGCTCACGGCCTGGTCAATGGACGACTGACCTCGTCGCCGGCCTCACATTCCGCGAGCCCGCATCGTCATCCCTTCGGGTCGGCACGGCGCCGACCGGAGAGGCTCGCATGATCATCGCCATCGCCGGGGCAACCGGCACCGTCGGCCGCCACATCACCCGCGCCGCGCTCGCCCGCGGACACGAGGTTCGCCTGCTCAGCCGCAGGGAGGGGGTGGATGTCGCCGGCGGCGAGGGTCTCGACGCCGCGCTCGACGGGTCCGCCGCCGTGATCGACGCGCTCGGGACGTCGACGCTGTCGCAGCGGAAGGCGGTCGCGTTCTTCAGCACGACGACCCGCAACCTGCTCGCCGCCGAGCAGCGTCATGGCATCGGTCACCACCTCGCGCTGTCGATCGTGGGCATCGACGGGATCGACACCGCCTACTACGCCGGCAAGCTCGCCCAGGAGCGGCTGGTGGCGGCGGGCCCCGTGCCGCACACGATCGCGCGCACGACGCAGTTCCACGAATTCGCCGAGCAGATCGCCGTGCGGGCAGCGCTCGGTCCGATCGTGCTCGCCCCGCGCACCCTCACCCGCCCGGTCGCGGCCCGCGAGGTCGGAGTCCACCTGGTCGAGCTCGCCGAGGCGGGGCCGAGCGGACGCGCGCCCGACCTGATCGGCCCGCGCGACGAGACGCTCGTCGGCATGATCCGCCGGATGCACGCCCACGACGGTATCCGCCGCCCGGTCATCGACTGGCGGATGCCGGGCGCATACGGGGCCGGGCTGGCTTCGGGGGCGCTTCGCGGCGGCTCGGCTGCGGATGCGCCGCAGCGGGTGGGCGCGCAGACCTTCGACGCGTGGCTGGATGCGCCGGAGCACCGCCGATGAGCGCTGCCGCTCCGGCGCCCGGGGCTCCGGCCCGCGCCGCGCGCGAGCCGATCGGCCGCATCCAGCTCGTCTCCCTGATCGGCACGATCGCGATCGCCGCCGTCGTCGGGGTCTGGGCATATCTGCTGCCGCGCGAGTTCTACGACCACTTCCCCTCTGTGCTCGGCGAGTGGATCTCGCAAGACGGCCCCTTCAACGAGCACCTCATCCGCGACCACGGCGCCCAGTACCTCGCGCTCGGCGCGGGCAGCGTCGCCGCCCTGTTCTGGCGTTCGCGCGCGCTCTATCGGGTGCTCGGCATCGCCTGGGGCGGCTTCGCCATCCTGCACGCGGCCTACCACGTGACCCACCTCGCGCACATGGCGACCGACGACCGAGTGGCCCTCGTCACGGTGCTGCTCGTCGCCGTCGCGCTCGGCATCGGCATCGCGGTCGAGCCGTGGCATCACCCTCGAACGGGTCGCTCCCGGAGGCGAGCGTGACTCAGTACGGTGACGCCGAACGGGCCGACCGCGCCCCGCGAGGAACGAGACAGCAGTGACGAACGCAGCAGCCGGCTGGTACGACGACGGCACCGGCGCCCAGCGCTGGTGGGACGGCCAGCAGTGGACCGAGACCCGCCAGCCCGCTCCCCCGGTCGACAGCCCGGCGGCGCTCGTCGACCACATCCGCGCCGAGGCGGTCGCCGGAGCCCAGCCGCGCCCCGCCGCGAACGGCATGAGCTACGTCGTGCTGCAGGTCGTGCTCAAGGAGAAATTCTGGGGCACCGGCTCGGGCAACCTCACCGAGCTCGAGAAGTCGATCAACGCGCAGGCCTCGCTCGGCTACCGCCTGCACACGATCACGACCGCCGCCTCCGGCAGCAAGGGGCTGGCCGGCGGCGACCGGATCCAGGCGACCATGGTCTTCGAGAAGCTGGTCTGACGCCGGCACGGCAGGTCGTCGTTCGGAGGTGTCGGCGGAGCTCGCCTAGCCTGCGAGGATGAGCTCCGCCGCCGACCTGCTGCGCGCCCTGATGCGCGAGACCCCCGACTTCCCCGAACCGGGGGTGCTGTTCCGCGATCTGACTCCGGTGCTCGCCGACGGCGTCGCTCTCGCCGCGCTCGCCGACGAGCTGGCTGCGCCGTTCGGCGACGCCTACGACGTGGTCGCCGGCCTCGAGGCGCGCGGCTTCCCCCTGGCCGCCGCGATCGCGGCCCGAACCGGCCGCGGCATGCTGCTCGTGCGCAAGGCCGGCAAGCTGCCGGGCCCGGTGCTCTCGGAGGACTACGGGCTCGAGTACGGCACCGACGTCCTCGAGCTGCGCGCCGACCTGCTGCCGGCTGGAACACGCGTGCTGGTCGTCGATGACGTGCTCGCCACCGGAGGAACCGTCGCCGCCGCGCACCGGCTCATCCGCGCAGCGGGATGGACCCTCGCCGGCACCGCCGTCGCCCTCGAGCTCGCCGAGCTCGGCGGTCGCGCACGCGTCGACGCCACCATCCACGCGGTGCTGACGGTGTGAGCCGGCGACCGCCGACGCCCTGACGCCCTCGGCATCGCAGGAGACAGGACAGCGGCTCCGCGACCTTGACAGGTGACTGACCAGTCACCTAATTTGACGGCGTGGACACCGACCTCGTGATCGCGGCGATCGCGGATCCCTCGCGACGCCGGATCCTCGACGCCCTCCGGCTCCGCGACGGGCAGAGCGTCGGCGAGCTCACCGAGGCTCTCGCACCGCTCGGCCGGCACGCAGTGCTGAAGCACGTCGGCGTGCTGGAGTCCGCCGGCCTGATCGTGTCGCAGAAGCAGGGCCGTGTGCGCCGGTGCCACCTCAACGCCGTGCCGATCGTGCAGCTCGCCGAGCGCTGGATCGACGACTTCGGCGCCCGCGCCTCCGCGGGCCTGCTCGCACTCAAGTCCGACCTGGAGAAGGAGAAGCACCATGACCGCTGATCGCATCTACGAGGTCGAGGTCGCCGCCGACGCCGAGACGGCGTGGGCGGCGCTCACCGAGCCCGAGACGGTGCACCGGTACTACTACGGCACGGCTCCCCGCACGACCTGGGAGGTCGGCTCCCCCATCGAGTTCGTCGACGGCGACGGTGACGTGCAGATCACCGGCGAGGTGCTGGAGCACGAGCCGCCGCGCCGTCTCGCCCACAGCTTCGTCGCCACCTGGTACGGCGAGCCCGACGATCAGGGATCCCTGCACTGGACCATCACCCCGACCGCGACCGGATGCCGGGTCACGCTGGTGCATCGAGGCGCACGAGCGCAGACCCGCGAGGGCTCGGAGACCGCCGACGGCTCACGGCACATCATCGACGCCCTGAAGTCCCTGCTCGACGGGCCGGACATCTCATCCTCGATCGTGATCGACGCGCCGCTCGAGCGGGTCTGGGACGCCATCGTCGACTCCGCGGCATTCGGCGCCTGGTTCGGCGCCGAATTCGACGGCCCGTTCGAGGTCGGCGCCACCACGACCGGTCGGATCCGCCCGACCGCGGTCGACCCCGAGGTCGCGGCCGCGCAGGAGCCCCACCGGGGCGCGCCGCTCGTGCTGCATGTCACCGCGATCGAGCCGCGGTCGCGCTTCGCCTTCCGCTGGCATCCGATCGACGGGGAGGACGCGACCACCACGGTCGAAGTGATCGTCGAGGAGGCAGCGGAAGGCACCCTCGTCACGTTCACCGAGAACGGCTTCGACGCCCTGCCCGAGGATCGGCGCACGGCCGCGCGCGAGGGCAACGAGGGCGGTTGGGATGCGCAGACCCGGCTGCTCGCGGGCTACCTGGCGGCCTGAGCCGCGCCGCTCTCGCGTCCCGGCCGTGCGCCGACCGCGGCGCTCATGCCCTGGGAACGACGAAGGCCCCGGGATCTCAGAGATCCCGGGGCCTTCGACTGGCGGTACCGGTGGGATTTGAACCCACGGATGGCTTGCACCATCACATGTTTTCGAGACATGCTCCTTCGGCCGCTCGGACACGGTACCGCCGACGAGTCTAGCCCAGACCGGAGGGTGGTCGTGACCACGCGGTCGCAGCCCTCACCCCTCGACGCGGACGCACCCGCGGGTCTAGGTTCGATTCGTCCCCCGTTCGGGGGCCACCCGAGCGATGCCGCCGCCGCTGCACGGCCCCGACTTCCCGCTCGGCGCGAGCCCGTCGGACGCCGGTCACACCACACCCACCACATCACCGGCAGAGCCCCGTGCGCACGCGGGGTCGACTCAGGGAGAGCTCCGTGACGTTCGTCCGATCCCACTCATCCGCCACCGAGGCCGCCGCGAGCGGCGCGACCGGCCCGAGCCGCACCCGCCGCGGCATCGCCGTCGCCGCGGCCGTCGCACTCGGCCTCGGCGCCGCGCTCACCGGCGCGACCGCCGCGCAGGCGCACGGCTCCGACCACGGCGGAGGGAGCGGAGGCGGCGGATACGGCTCCGGCAGCAGCTCCTGGCCCGGCACCGCGGGCTGGGGCGTCGACGACCACGCCCTCACCCCGCGCACGAAGTTCACGATGAACCCCGACGGCTCGAGCGGCACGACGCAGGGCGGCGAGGGCATCCCGAACATCGACGTCGTCAAGAAGACCATCGCGACCTACTACGGCGACCCCGGCACGGGCATCGCGAACAAGACCGACTCGCCCTACATCCGCGAGATGGATGCGCTCACCGCCGCCGAGACCGCGAAGCTCAAGCCCGCCTACGACGCCGCGATCGCCGCCGGCCAGAAGCCCGCGATCGTGTTCGACGCCGACGACACCACGCTCTGGACCTACGACATGGAGGTCGCGGACATGAAGTTCGTCTTCGACCCCGTGAAGCAGGACGAGTGGGTGCAGGATGAGCGCTTCGCCGCGACGCCGGGCATGACGGCCTACGTGAAGGCCGCGAAAGATCTCGGCTTCACGATCTTCGGCCTCACCGGGCGCAACGACGACCAGAAGGATGCCACGGTCGCCAACCTCGCGAAGGTCGGCTACGAGGGCTTCACCACCGCGGACTTCTTCACGAAGTGGACCGGCGTCGGCGCATCCACCCAGCCCGACTACATCAGCTGCGCCACCGCGAAGTGCACCACGGTCGAGTACAAGGCCGGCACCCGCAAGCACATCGAGCAGGACCTCGGCTACACGATCACGCTCAACGTCGGCGACCAGTTCAGCGACCTGCAGGGCGGCTTCGCCCAGCGCGCGCTCAAGCTGCCGAACCCGACCTACTACCTCCCGTCGGCGAACCTGCCGGGCGTGACCGAGCCGGCGCTCGCCCCGCGCATGCAGTTCACGATGGCGGCGGATGGGTCGAGCGGTGCGACGCAGGGCGGTGAGGGCATCCCCAACATCGACAGCGTCAAGTCGACCATCTACGCCTACTACGGCGACCCCGGCACGGGCATCGCGAACACGACCGACTCGCCCTACATCCGCGAGATGCGCTCGATCGTGTCGAAGCAGATCCCCCGCGTCGCAGCCGCCTGCTACCTCGGCAAGAAGCTGAAGAAGAACCCGGCGATCGTGCTGGATGCCGACGACACCACCCTGTGGACCTACGACATGGAGGTCGCCGACATGAAGTTCGTCTTCGACCCGGTGAAGCAGGACGTCTGGGTGCAGGAGCAGCGCTTCCCGGCGACGCCGAGCATGCAGTCGCTCGTCTCGATCGCGAAGAAGGCCGGCTGCACGATCATCGGGCTGACGGGCCGCAACGACGACCAGAAGGATGCGACGATCGCCAACCTGGCGAAGGTCGGCTACTCCGGATTCGCGGCCGCGAACTACTACACGAAGTGGACCGGGGTCGGCGCCTCGCAGCAGCCGTCGTACATCCACTGCGCCGCCGCGAAGTGCACGACCGTCGAGTACAAGTCGCAGACGCGCGCGCATGTGCAGTCGCGTGACGGCGGCAAGTACACGATCGTCGCGAACTTCGGCGACCAGTTCAGCGACCTGCTCGGCGGATCGTCGCTCACCGCGGTGAAGCTGCCGAACCCGACGTACTACCTGCCGTAGGGGTGGGCTCGCGCCGGTGTGCATCCACCCATGGAGGTTCTGCCCACGAGCCTCCGGGTGGCGGCGCACCGTGCGCATAGGAACGGCAAAGACTCGCTTCCTACCTTCAGGACATGCCCGATCGACGGGCGAGGATCTCGGAGGCAGACATGGACGAGCAGGACCGCCGGAATGGTGAACCGGTCGAGGACGCCGCCATCGAGCCCGAGGTCCGGGTGGGCGACACCGCCCCGGAGAGCGGAGTGCAGCCGCCGACCGGGGCAGCGCCGGAGAGCGAGGCACCTCAGGTGGTCGGCTCGGTGGCGGCGACGACGGACGGCGTCCAGCCGACCGGCGACGCCGCCGAGCAGCCGACGACCGTGATGCCCGAAGCTCCCGGCGCGCCGTCGCCGCTCCCGCAGGCGGTGGCCGGCCCCACGCTCACGCTCTCCTCGAGGGCGAAGCGCTACCGGGTGCCGGCCGCCGCCGCAGCGATCGCACTGGTCGTCGGCGGCGTCGCGGGCGGCCTCATCGGCTACGGCGTGCCCCGCGGGGTGGATGCCGTGAACGCCGGGCAGTTCGGGCCCGACTCGACGACCGGATACGGCGGCTTCAGCGGCCAGGGGCAGGGCGGTCCGGGTGGATCGGGCTCCGGTTCAGACGGCTCCGGCCAGAGTTCGGACGGCCAGAGCTCCGATGGTTCCAGCGGATCGCAGAACGGCTTCGGTCCGGGATCCGGACAGGGAGGGCCCGGCTTCGGCCAGGGCGGCCCGGGACAGAGCGACTCCGGACAGGGCGGATCGGGCCAGAGCGACTCAGGCCAGAGCGACTCGGGGTCGGGGTCGGGGTCGGGTTCGGGTTCGGGTTCGGGTTCGGGTTCCGACGATTCCGGATCGGACTCCGACAGCTCCGGCTCTTCTTCGTCGACTTCGAGCAGCTCCGGCACCTCCGACAGCTGACGCCGGCTCGGCGGCATCCCCACAATTCAAGAACTTCCGCTCCCCGCGAGCCGCGCGCGTGCGGTCGGCACATCTCCCCCACGGCCGGTCGCACACGAAGGGCCAACGGGAAGCGGAGCCCTCCCCGATGAGGATCGGGAGGGCGCGCCGGGCGGACGGGGGTCCGCGCCGCCCGACGCGAAGGAGGCCGTCGACGTCGGCAGGTGGATGCCCCACTCGACGCCGGCGGCCTCCTCGGCGTCCGCGCTTCCTGTGCAGAGTGCGCGCCCGACGTCGGCGGTGCCGCCTAGCCTGAGACCATGGCCCGCCCCGCAGCACCCTCCGCCTACGTCTGCTCCGAGTGCGGCTGGGGCGGAGCCAAGTGGATGGGGCGCTGCCCGGAGTGCCAGGCCTGGGGCACGGTCGTCGAGCGGGATGCGCCGCGCGCCGCGGTCGCGCCTGCTCGCGTGAGCGACGCTCGCGTCGCGCGACCGATCACGCAGCTCGGCACGGCCGAGGTGCAGCGCTCGGCGAGCGGCATCGCCGAGTTCGATCGCGTGCTCGGCGGCGGCGTCGTGCCGGGCGCCGCGATCCTGCTGAGCGGCGAGCCCGGCGTCGGCAAGTCGACCCTGCTGCTCGAGGTCGCGTCCCGCGCGGCACGGGCCGGGCAGCGCGTGCTCTATGTGAGCGCCGAGGAGTCGGCCGGGCAGGTGCGCCTGCGCGCCGAGCGCACGAACGCGCTGCACGACGAGCTCTACCTGGCGAGCGAGACCGACCTGGCGACGATCCTCGGCCAGGTGGATGCCGTGAAGCCGCAGCTGCTCATCGTCGACTCGGTGCAGACGGTGTCGTCGGCCCTGAGCGACGGCGCGGCCGGCCAGCCGGCGCAGGTGCGCGAGGTCGCGGGCACGCTCATCCGCGTCGCCAAGGAGCGCGACCTGCCGGTGCTGCTCGTCGGCCACGTGACGAAAGACGGCTCGATCGCGGGTCCGCGTCTGCTCGAGCACCTGGTGGATGTGGTCTGCAGCTTCGAGGGCGACCGCCAGACCGCGCTGCGCTTCATCCGCGCGCTGAAGAACCGCTTCGGCCCGACCGACGAGGTCGGCTGCTTCGAGATGACCGGCGACGGCATCGCCGAGGTGCCGGATCCCTCGGGACTGTTCCTGTCGCGCGCGGCGACGCCCGTCAGCGGAACCTGCGTGACGATCGCCGTCGAGGGGCGTCGCGCGATCCCGGTCGAGGTGCAGGCGCTCATCGTCGGCTCGCAGGCGCCGCAGCCGCGCCGCGTCGTCAACGGCGTCGACGCCTCGCGCGTCGCGATGCTGCTCGCAGTGCTCGAGCGCCGCTGCGGACTCAAGCTCTCGACCGCCGACGTCTACGTGTCGACCGTGGGCGGCATCCGCCTGACCGAACCCGGCGCCGACCTGGCGATCGCGCTCGCCATCGCCAGCGCCTATCGCGACAAGGCGCTGCCGCACGAGCTCGCGGCCGTCGGCGAGATCTCGCTCGCGGGCGAGATCCGCCCCGTCAGCTCGGCGAAGCAGCGCGTGTCGGAGGGCCGCCGGCTCGGCTACACGACCCTGCTCGACAACTCCGCCGGACCGCTGCGGGATGCCCTGGGCCGCGCCTTCCGCAACGCGGTCGCCGAGCCGCGCCCCGACATCCCCGAGTTCTAGGCCGGCGCACCCCGGCCGAGCCAGTCACCACCGCCGCCGCCGCGCCCGCGAAGCACCTCGATCGGTCGCAGATCGTCGCCCGGCGCGGGGCCGAGGCGACGATTCGCGACCGATCGATATGCAGTGGAACCGAGGTAGCGCGGGAGGTGCGGAGCGTCAGGCCCCGGCGCGCGCCGCACGGCGACGGCGCGCCACGACCAGCCCGGCGCCGGCCGCGAGCAGCAGGAGCGCCGCGGCGAGAGCCTCCGGCAGTCCGCTCACGCCGGTCGCGGCGAGGTCGTCGCCGGCCGCCGATCCGCGTCCGCCCGCGGCGGGCTGCACCGCGCCTGCGCCCGTGCCACCCGAGCCGCTGCCCGGGGTGCCCGGCGTCCCCGTGCCCGGGGTACCGGTGCCCGGCTCCCCCGTGCCCGGTCCGCCGTCGCCCGGGTCGCCCGCGCCGGGGTCGACCGCGGCCGGCAGGTGGTCGTCGGCCGTGATGGTGAACAGCACCGTGTACTGCTGGGTGTGCTGACCGTTGGCCGAGGTGACCGTGACAGTGCGCGCGTGTGTGGCCGCCGCGAGCGGAGCCTGCAGCAGCGCCTGGGTGGTCGCCGCCGCGAACAGCGTGCGCGCCGACGATCCCGCCGAGCCCGCCGCCGAGCGCTCCACCGGAGCAGCCCCCGAGGTCACCGACACCGAGGCGCCGTCGACGCTCGCGCTCGCCGAGACGGCGGGCAGCGCGTGCCCGGTCGGCCAGTCGACGACGTAGGTGCGGATGCTCGGGTCGAAACCGTCGAGCGTGACACCGGCGACCTTGAGGTCGGACGCCGCCGCGATCGACGCATCCGTGTCGGAGACGCCGTTGCCGACGGTCACGTTGCCGGCCGCGTCGAGCGTGTACTCCGCGGTCATCGCGCGGGCCAGGTCGATGCGCTGCCAGCTCGCATCGCCCTGCGCGGTGACGTCGAGCGGGTAGCCGGAGTCGAGCGCGGTCTGCTCGAGGATCTGGCGGCGCTGCGCGTCGTCCAGCTCGGGGAACGAGGAGGCCAGCAGGGCGACCGCGTCATCCGGAACCGTGATCTTCTGCCCGGCGGCGCCGTCCTGCGGCAGGCCGTAGCTGAGGCGCTCGGTGTAGAGCTTCGTCGCCGCGGTGGCGTCGAGGCCGTTGTAGAGCGCGCCGGCGCAGGCGTTGAGATCGTCGCCGAAGCCGCCGTCGGTGCAGGCGGCGCCGAGCACGCTCTCGAGCTCCTGGTGCGCCTCGGTCATGAGCGCCGCGAACTCGGGGTCGGCCCAACGGTGCGCGATCGTCGCCTGCGCGGCCATGCGTCCGCCCATCACATCGATCGGGTAGTGGAAGCCGAGCACGATGCGGTTGTCGCCGTACTCCGAGGCGCGGGCGAGGACCTGCGGCGCGAGCTCGGGCAGCAGGGTCGCCAGCAGGGTGCCGGTGACGTAACCCGAGTAGGTGTGTCCGCTCGGGAACGAGCCGTTGCCGGCGAGCCCCGCGTACGAGCCGTTGCTCGACTCGTAGATGCGTCCGCCGTCGCCGACGAAGCCCAGCCGCACGTAGGGGCGCAGGTAGTTGTAGGTGTCCTTCGCCGTGCCGGTCGAGTCGAGACCCTGCGTGACCCGGCCGAACAGCGCCGAGGTCTTGGGCAGCTTGCCGCCGTTGAGCGCGGTCAGGTAGAGCGAGCCGAGGCGCGATCCGAAGCCGTCGGCCATGGTGACCGTGGGGCTGTTGTCGGCGTCGATCTCGGCCTTCTTCACCTGCGCGGTCGAGGCGGAGTTGTTGATGCGGATGGCCGTCTGGTCGTTCGCGGCGGTCACCGCAGCCGAGTTCGGCAGGGCCTTGTTGGTGCCGAGCACGTCGGTGCCGAGCGTGCTGACGCCGCTGAGCAGGTTGACCAGGTAGTCCTTGCCGTTCGCGGTGGCGGGCCAGGCGTCGGAGCTGTAGCCAGCCGCGAGCGCGCTGGCCGCGAACGGCGAGGCGGATGCGGCGGAGCCGTCAGCAGCGGACGCACCGGCGGCAGCCACGCGCGGCTGGTTCGCCGCCGGAGCCGGGGCGCCGATCACGACGGGGGTCGCCCACTCGGTCGGCGTCGAGGCGCCGGCCGCGTTGATCGCGGTGACCCGCGCTCGCACCGTCTCGCCCGCCTTCAGCCAGGTGAAGACGACCGAGGTCTGGCTCGCCTCCACCGTGACCTGGTGGCTGTCGTCGAGCTCGACCAGGTAGCTCGTGACCGGGGTGATCGCGTCGACGACGGCGGCCCAGCGCACGGTGACGCTCGAGTCGGCGACGACCGCCGAGGCGGCGACCGGGGCGGCCGGGGCCGCGGCCGGCTTCACGGCCAGCCCGGCGAGCGCAACGGTGAGCGCCGCGGTGGCGGCGTCACGGTCGGCGTCGCTCGCCGCGGTGTCGGCCGCGACGCGCTTCGCCGCGACGAGAGCGGTCGCCAGCGCAGCAGCCGAGTCCGCCGTGTAGCGGTCGGCGTCGATCGCCGCCGCCTGGGCGATGGCGTCATCCAGTCGGATGCTCGACACCGGCACGAGCTGACCGGCGGCGAGGCGCAGGCTGCGGGCCTGGGCATCCACGGCGCTCTGGGTGGTCGGCGCGGCGAGGAGCTTCTTCGCCGCGGCGAGCTCGCGCTGGAACACGGCGAAGTCGATCACCGAGTAGCGCGCGCCGTCGGCGGCGAGACCCTCGGTCGCCGTGATGGCGGCTGCGAGGCCGGTGGTCACGACGCCGCGCTCGAAGACGAGCTTGTCGACGTTGCCGGCGTAGGGCCGGTTGGCGGCCGGAGTGGTGTGGAACACGAGCTGCACGCTGTGCTTGCCGGTGATCGGCGCCGCGAGCTTCGCGGTGACCGAGCCGTCGGCCTGCCAGGTCGAGCCGGTGACGGGCAGCGGGATGTTGACGGCGGGAGTGCCGGGCTTCGCCGGGTCGTAGCCGTCGAGCACGACGTCGATCGACGTGTTGTCGCCGACACGGCTCGAGTTGTTGACGTAGCGCACCGTGATCGCGGTCACGGCCTTGTCGCCGAAGTCGAGCGTGCCGTAGTCGAGCCAGGCGCCGTTCGCGGTGCCGCCGAGGTTCGTGACCGGGCCGGCGTTGTTCCAGGTGCTGTTCTCGCTCTTGAGGTCGGCGGTGCTCTTGGTCACCCACTTCTCGGCCTCGAGCTCGTTCGCGACCGACGAGGATGCCGGCTTCGGGGTGAGCTCGAACGAGTTGACGTTGGCGACGTAGGGCTGGTTCGAGTTCTGGGTCGTCGAGGTGAAGACCGCGAACACGTTCTTCGTGCCGGCGAAGACCGCCGGGTCGAGGTCGGCGGTCGCCGTGCCGGTCGTGCCCCAGCCGGAGCCGGTGTACGGCAGCGCGATCTTCGCCGCGACGGCGCCGGTCAGCGAGCCGAGGCGCAGCTCGATCGCCGAGTCGGATGCGGCGCGCGACTGCGGCTTGTCGTACTCGACCGACACCTTCACGACGCCCGAGCCGAGCTCGACGTCGTTCCACTGCGCCCAGGCGCCGTTGGTGACGTTCTCGAACTTGCCGTTCGCGAGGTTGAGGGCGAGCGATCCGCCCCCGGTCGCGGTGGCGTTCGGCGCGGTGAGCTTGATCGTGGTCACCGGTGCTCCGCCGACCGGGTCGGTCGAGAACTGGAACCAGTCGAAGTTCGACACCCACTGCTGACCCGAGGGCGCGGTGAAGGTGAACGACGCCTGCTTCGCGGCGGCGAGCGCGGCCGGGTCGGTGATCGCGACGGTCACGGTCGTGTAGTTGCCCCAGCCGTTCGTGCCGGGCAGGGATGCGGTCGCGACGATCGGTCCGTTCGCGTCGCCGGCGCGCACATCCACCCGGCTCGGCGCGCCCGTGCTCGAGGCGCTGCTGGAGTAGCGGATGGCGACGCTCTGCGGCGACGCCCCGGCGAAGTCGAGGTCGTCGTAGCGCACCCACGAGCCCGTGGTCACGCCGCCGAGGTTGCCGCCCGACTGGAAGCTCTCGTTCTTGAGCTGGCCGGCCGACCAGGCGTCGGAGGCCTCGGCCTGCAGGGTGCGGTAGGCGCCCTGGTCGAGCGCGAGCCCGGCGATCGCGCCGTTCAGGCGGTCGGCGGCGGCACGCAGATCGGCAGTGGATGCGGTGGCCGCGTCGACGACGGTGCGCGCGTTCTCGAGCGCCGAGGTCAGCGCGCGGTAGCTCGCGGCCGAGTAGTTGCCGGGCCGCACGAGAGCGGCCTGGTCGATGAGCTGCTGCAGCGCGACGCGCTCGGCCGAGGCGACCGAGACGATCAGCGGGTCGCGGCTCGAGAGCCCGGGGCCGGTGACCTCACGCGCAGTCAGCCCGTCGGCGAAGACGCTGTCGGCGAAGGCGATCGAGAAACGCGCGGCCTCGGCCGCGGTTCCGGTGACGTGGATGCGCACGCTCGTCGCGTCGGCGACGGTCACCTCGGCGGCGAGACCGGCGGGCAGGCCCGCGACGGTCGCGGCGCCCGAGCCGGTGAGACTCGTGCCCGCGGCGCTGGCGAAGCGGCCCCCGCTCAGGGTCATCGTGACGGTGCCGTCGACGGCGCCGTTCGCGGCCGCCTGCACCGTGTTCGCGTCGACCGCGACGGTCGCCGTGCCGGGCTGCGATCCGCCCTCCTCGGCCGTGCTCAGCGAGTAGGCCGGCTGGGTCTTCGAGCCCCAGGTCGAGGCCTTCGCGCCCATCTGGAACTCCAGGCTGCCGCCGCCCACGACATCCGCATAGTCGAGCCAGGTGTTGCCGAAGGGCTTGCCGTTCAGCGTGGCCGACTGCACGTAGTAGTCGTCGGCGCTGACGCCCTTCGCGCTGACGCTGAAGCTGCGTCCGCTCGCGTAGTTGATCGTGGTCGTGTCGAAGAACGGCGAGCCGATCTGGAACTGCGACGAGCCCGCGGTGACCGGGAACAGGCCGATGGATGCGGCGACGAACATCGTCGACATGGTGCCGGCGTCGTTGTCCATGGTCGGCAGGAAGCCGGCCGGGTCGAGCTTGTAGACCTTGGTCTTGATCGGCGGGGTGAACTCGCCATTCGCGCTCGGCGCCTCGCCCGTGCTGCCGGTCGCGATGTACCGGTTCCAGGTCTCCTTCGTGTAGATCGAGCGCACCCACTTCTGGGTCAGGCTCGGCTCGCCCACGTAGTTGAACAGGTAGGGCGCCTGCAGGTCGATCTCGTTGGCGTTCGAATGCAGCATCCCCTTGCCGTCGTCCGGTCGGTCCTCGCCGAACATGTGCTCGAGCGCGAGGCGGGTCGCATCGGTGCCGCCCATGGCCTGGATGAGGCCGTCCATGTCGTAGGCGTCGTACCAGTTGTACTGCCAGAGCGTGCCCTGGTAGAGGCTCGCGGCCTCGAAGCGCTCGTAGTCGACGCTGGTCCAGTTGCCGTTCGCGTCACGCGGGGTGAGGAGACCGGCCTGAGTGCCGTCGGCGGCGGTGAACGCGCCCGGCTTGATCAGGTTCGCGATCGGCAGGGCGGCCTGCTCGCGCAGCTTCGCCGCGTCATCCGTGCGGCCGAGCGCGTCGGCGATGATCGCGAGCGCCCACTGGTCGTAGCCGCGCTGCACGCTGTTGCCGGGGTCGTTCGCGATGTAGCCGGCGCGCAGCTGGGCGCCGGTGTAGCGGCCGACGAGGGTGTCGATCGCGGGGTAGGCCTCGCCGAGACGGTCGAAGCCGGTGAAGCCCTTCGAGATCGCGTCGGCGATGATGACCGACGAGCGCTCCCACCGCACGGTCGGCACCGAGTGCACGGCCGAGCTGAGCGCGGTTCCGCTGGAGGCCGAGTCGGCGAAGAGGTAGATCAGCGACTGCACCATGTCGCGGTACATCTCGGGGGCGACGTAGGCGAAGACGGAGTACTTGCGGAAGTCATCCCACGACGACCAGGCGTCGTAGTAGGTGAAGCCCTCGGCGCGGTGCACGGCGCCGTCGACGCCGCGGTAGGTGCCCGAGGTGCTGGTCGCGTTCATCGGCAGCGCGAACATGCGGTACAGGTGCGTGTAGAAGAGCTTCGTGAGCGAGCCGTCGGGGTCGCTGGTGGTCGAGGCGGTCACGTCGACCGAGCCGAGGCGGCCGTTCCAGACGGCGCGGGTGGCGGCGCGCACCTGGTCGAAGGTGGCGCCGGCGATCTCGGCCTGCTGGTCGATGCGGGCCTGGTCAGCGCTGATCGGCGAGAGGGTGACGCGCAGCTCGACGTCGGCCGCATCCGCCGTGGCGAACTTCAGCACGGCGCCGGTGTCGACGCCGTCCTGCGTCGTGGCGGAGCTGAGGGCTGCACCGGCGGCGCCCCAGGTCTGCACCGCGGTGACCGGCTTCGTCGTCTCGGCGTAGTAGTAGAGCTGGTAGGCGGCGCCGTTGAACGAGCCCGCGATGCGGCCCGAGATCGCGGCGCGCTGGTCGGCGAGCTTCGTCACGGTGAGCGACGAGGCCGTGCGGCTCGTGTAGTTGTTCGCGAGGTCGACGACGAGCGAGGGCGTCGACCCGGCCGGGAAGGCGTAGCGGTGCAGACCGGTGCGGGTGGTCGCGGTCAGCTCCGACTGGATGGTGCCGCCGGGCGTCGTCACGGCGCCGTCCTTGCCGGCGATCGCGCCGAGGCCGACCCGGTAGTAGCCGGGCGAGGCCTCCTCGTCGCTGTGCGAGAAGCTGTGCGCGTACGAGCCGGTGCTGGGGCGCGCGGTGTAGTCGACCGAGGTCGGCACGACGAGGATGTCGCCGCCGCCGCCCGATCCGCCCACGCCGTCGAGGTTGGTGTTGGTGAACCCGGCGATCTTGCTCTGCGTGTAGTCGTAGCCCGAGTGGTTGCGGTTCGGCACCGTCATCGGGTTGACCTTGGCGAGGCCGTTGGGCGCCTGGGCGCCGGGCAGGTCGTTGCCGTCGTCGGCCGCGGTCGACACGAAGGGGTCGACGAGGGAGGCGTAGTCGGTCGGCGCCGGCGCGGCCTGAGCGGCGGTAGCCGGCAGGCCGACGGCGAGCGCGCCGCCGGCGGCGATCGCGAATGCGACGACGCCGGCGAGGGCGCGCGCGGGAGCGGGCAGGACGTGCTGGAGCGACACGGGGGTTCCTTCGTGAGGCCGCGACGGGCGCGACGCCGAGATGGTGGTGGTGCGACGCGCGCCCGCCGGAGCGGGTGACAGCGCTGTCATGGTCTGCACCATACCCATGAGCAGGGTTCAGCACCAGAGTCGGGCGTCGAAGTCGTCCGGGCGCGATCGGGGTCGCGGCCGGGTGGCTCGCGACGACAGTGCCCGCGTCAGATGAACGACAGATGACGGACAGTGGACGGCGCGGAACCGTCAGGTGTCAGTCAGGACGTGAGGATGCCACGTTCAGGCCGCTCCTGCGCTCAGCGAGCGCGAAGACCCTCAGGCGAGCACGTCGCCGCTCAGGCGAGCACGAAGAGCAGCTGCTCCGACTCGATCTGGCCGAGCTTGACCTGCAGGCGGTAGGTCGCGCCGCCGCCGGTCGCCGGGGTGCGGTTCGTCTGGTCGCAGGTCGCGGGATCCGAGCGCACGCGCTCCCAGGCGAGCGCCGCGGTGCTCAGCGACTGACCGGCGTCGATCGTGCGCACGTCGTTGGTCGGGTCGGTCTGGCAGTCCTTCGAACCCCAGATGCGGTCGTCGCCCGAGGTGATGGTGAACTCCTGCGCGGCCGTGCCGACATCCACGCTGCAGGCGCTCGCGCTCGAGTTGGTGATCTGCATCGACATCTGCGGCTGCTGGTCGGCGGCGAAGTTCGTCTTGTCGAGCACAGCGGTCACCGTGATCGCCGAGGGGGCGCAGGTCGCGGCGGCGGCACCGGAGGCCTTGCCGCTCGGGTTCAGGTCGCCGAGGCCCTTCGAGACGGTCGGCGACGGCGAGGGGCTCTTGCCGCCGGCCGCGTCGCCGTTGCCGCGAGGCCAGACGATCAGCGCGATGACGATGATGACGACCGCGATCCCGCCGAACACCAGCAGACGCCGACGGCGGTAGACCTCCGGCGGCAGCGGACGCGGGTGCTCGGGCGTCGACATGCGCTCAGGGTAAGCCCGCCGCTCGCCCAGCCCCGCAGGGCACGCGCGGTTCGCACCATCTCAAGGAGTTGCTGTAACTGATGTGGCGGATGTTGCTCTCCAGCCTCACGGGTTGCAGCAACTCCTTGAGATGGTTTCAGGCGCGACGCCTCGCCCGGCGGAGGCTGGCGGCCCTCAGACCAGCGACTTGAGCATGCGGGTGTTGCCGAGCGTGTTCTGCTTCACGCGGGCGAGGTCGAGGAACTCGGCGACGCCGTCGTCGGTCGAGCGCACGAGCTCGGCGTAGACCTCGGGCGGCACGACGCCCTCGCCGATCTCGGTGTAGCCGTGACGCTGGAAGAACTCGGTCTCGAAGGTCAGGCAGAACAGCCGGGTCAGGCCGAGCTCGCGCGCATCCGTCTCGAGCCGCTCGAGCAGCGCATGGCCGACGCCGCGTCCGCGCACGCCGTCGGCGGCGGCGAGGGTGCGCACCTCGCCGAGGTCCTCCCACATGACGTGCAGCGCGCCGCATCCCAGCAGGTCGCCATCGGCCGCCTCGACGACCCGGAACTCCTGCACCGCCTCGTAGAGCACGACGCGCTCCTTGCCGAGCAGGATGCGCGACTGCACGAGCGGCTCGATCAGCTCGAGGATGCGGGGCACGTCGCTCGTGCGCGCGCGGCGCACCTGGAACTCGGAGGGCACCGACCCAGCCTAGAACCGGCGCGAGGGACGCCCGAACAGACGGACGGGGCGGGGATCCGAAGATCCCCGCCCCGTTCGTTCGAGCCGGAGCTCAGGAGTGGATGTGCGGCGCGGCCTAGGAGGACGGGCCCTCGATCGCAGCAGCGGCCTCGGTCAGCTCGCGGCCCGGCTGACGCCCGGTCGCGAAGGTGAACTCGCCGTCGACCCAGTCGACCTGCACGTGGTCGCCCGCGACGAGGCGGTTGTGCAGGATCTCCTCCGAGAGCCGGTCCTCGATCTCGTGCTGCACCGCACGGCGCAGCGGGCGGGCGCCGAGCGTCGGGTCCCATCCGATCTTGATGAGCTCCTCGCGCGCGGGCTCCGAGATCTCGATCGTCATGTCGCGGTCGAGCAGGCGGTCCTGCAGGCGCTTGATGAAGAGGCCGACGATCTGCTTGAGCTCGTCCTGCGAGAGCTGCGGGAACACGATCGTCTCGTCGACGCGGTTCAGGAACTCCGGCTTGAAGTGCTTCTTCAGCTCCTCGACCACCTTGGCGCGCATGGCCCGGTAGCTGTTCTCGGTGTTGCCCTCGAGCGTGAAGCCGACGGGACCGCCGGTGATGTCCTTCGTGCCGAGGTTCGTGGTCATGATGATCACGGTGTTCTTGAAGTCGACGACGCGACCCTGACCATCCGTCAGACGTCCCTCCTCCAGGATCTGGAGCAGCGAGTTGAAGATGTCGGGGTGGGCCTTCTCGATCTCGTCGAAGAGCACCACACTGAACGGCTTGCGGCGCACCTTCTCGGTGAGCTGGCCGCCCTCCTCGAAGCCGACGAAGCCGGGAGGGGCTCCGAACAGGCGCGAGACGGTGTGCTTCTCGCCGTACTCCGACATGTCGAGCGAGATCAGCGCGCCCTCGTCGTCGAAGAGGAATTCGGCGAGCGCCTTGGCGAGCTCGGTCTTTCCGACGCCCGTGGGGCCGGCGAAGATGAACGAGCCCGAGGGGCGCTTCGGGTCCTTGAGTCCGGCGCGGGTGCGGCGGATCGTCTTGGCGAGAACCGAGATGGCCTCCTCCTGGCCGATGACCCGCTCGTGCAGGGCCTTCTCCATGAAGATGAGGCGGCTCGACTCCTCCTCCGTGAGCTTGAACACGGGGATGCCGGTCGCGTTCGCCAGAACCTCGGCGATGACGCCCTCGTCGACGGTGCCGCTCGCGGCCACGTCTCCCGAACGCCACTGCTTCTCGAGGCGGAGGCGCTCGCCGAGCAGCTTCTTCTCCTCGTCGCGCAGGCTCGCGGCCTTCTCGAAGTCCTGGTCTTCGATCGCCGACTCCTTGCCGACGCGCACCTCGGCGATCTTGTCGTCGAACTCGCGCAGCTCCGGCGGTGCCGACAGGATCGACAGGCGCAGGCGGGCGCCGGCCTCGTCGATCAGGTCGATGGCCTTGTCGGGCAGGAAGCGGTCCTGCACGTAGCGGTCGGCGAGGTTCGCGGCGGCGACGAGCGCGCCATCCGTGATCGACACCTTGTGGAAGGCCTCGTACTTGTCGCGCAGGCCCTTGAGGATGTTGATCGTGTGCGGCAGCGAGGGCTCCTCGACGCGCACCGGCTGGAAGCGGCGCTCGAGGGCCGCATCCTTCTCGAAGTGCTTGCGGTACTCGTCGAGCGTGGTCGCGCCGATCGTCTGCAGCTCGCCGCGGGCGAGCATCGGCTTGAGGATGCTGGCCGCGTCGATCGCGCCCTCGGCGGCGCCCGCGCCGACGAGCGTGTGGATCTCGTCGATGAAGGTGATGATGTCGCCGCGGGTGCGGATCTCCTTGGTGACCTTCTTGAGGCGCTCCTCGAAGTCACCGCGGTAGCGGGATCCGGCGATGAGCGAGCCGAGGTCGAGCGTGTAGAGCTGCTTGTCCTTCAGCGTCTCGGGCACGTCGCCGCGCACGATCGCCTGGGCGAGGCCCTCGACGACGGCGGTCTTGCCGACGCCGGGCTCGCCGATCAGCACGGGGTTGTTCTTCGAGCGGCGGGAGAGGATCTGCATGACCCGCTCCATCTCCTTCTCGCGGCCGATGACCGGGTCGAGCTTGCCGTCGCGCGCGAGCTGGGTGTAGTTGCGCCCGAACTGGTCGAGGATCTGCGATCCCTTGTCGGGGGCCTGGTCGTTGCCGCCGACGGCGACCTGCTCTTTGCCCTGGTAGCCGCTGAGCAGCTGGATGACCTGCTGGCGCACGCGATTCAGGTCGGCGCCGAGCTTGACGAGCACCTGGGCGGCGACGCCCTCGCCTTCGCGGATGAGGCCGAGCAGGATGTGCTCGGTGCCGATGTAGCTGTGACCGAGCTGCAGCGCCTCGCGCAGGCTCAGCTCGAGCACCTTCTTGGCTCGCGGGGTGAAGGGGATGTGGCCGGTCGGCTGCTGCTGACCCTGGCCGATGATGTCCTGCACCTGCTCGCGCACGGCATCCAGCGAGATGCCGAGGCTCTCGAGTGCCTTCGCGGCGACGCCTTCGCCCTCGTGGATGAGGCCCAGAAGGATGTGCTCGGTGCCGATGTAGTTGTGGTTGAGAAGCTTCGCCTCTTCCTGGGCGAGCACCACGACCCGTCGGGCCCGGTCGGTGAATCTCTCGAACATGTCCACTCCTCCGGCGCCGCACACGGAGGCGGCGCCGATACGAAAGAGAGTAACCAGCGGGTGCGGCCCTTCCTGCCCCTGTTCGCCGTGGGCGTGACCGGGTTGCGCGCCGCGTCGCCCCGGGGTCGCGACGAGCGGATGCGCGGCTTGCGCGACTTATCGACAGTCGTTAAGTTATCGGCAATCGATAAACACGGGAGTCGACATGGGAATGTTCGGAAACGCCTTCATCGGCTGGCACCTGCTGCTCGTGGTCGGCGTGCTCGCGGTGATCGTGATCGTGATCGTCGTGGTCGTCGCGCTGATCATGCGCGCCGCGCGGCGCATCGACCCCGAGCGGCTCCGCCTGCAGCAGGAAGCCGAGGAGCAGCGGGCTCGCGCCGAGCGGGCCGAGCGCGACAGCGACGGGCTCGTCTGATGGGTGCCGCCGCATCCCCGACGCCCGCGTCCGCCTCCGCCTCCGCCCCGGCCCCGGCCCCCGCCGGTCGCGCCGCAGACCCCCGCGACCGCGACGTGCACCGCGCCGATCGCGTGGCCCTGCGCGTGCTCGCCGCAATCGCCGTCGTCGTGGGCGCCGGCAACCTCGCCTTCGGCATCCTGCACACCGTCGCCGCCGCGACCGGCAGCGCGACCCTGCCGCTGCTCGCCTCGCGCCCGCTCAGCGGCGGCGCCCGCGCGACCGAGATCAGCGTCGACACCGCCGACCTGAGCGGCGGCGTGCATGCGCTGCACGCCCTCGACGTCGGCTTCGGCGCGCTCACCGCGACCGCCGTCGCCCTCGCCTCGGCGCTGCTGCTGTGGAGCGTCGGGCGGGCGCTGCCGTTCAGCCGGCTGCTGTTCCGCGCCGCCCTCGCGACCGGCATCATCCTCGTCTTCGGCTCGATGATCTCGCTCGCCGCCGGCGGCTTCGCGCGCATGCAGGCCGCGTTCGAGCTGAGCGACACGGTGCCCGGCATCCGCGCCGGCTTCGAGGTCGACCCGAGCGGCATCGGCGCGGGCTTCGTCGTGCTCGCGGCGGCCGTGGCGATCCGCATCGGAACGCGCCTGCGCCGCGACACGGACGGGCTCGTCTGATGACGGCAGCCGTCGCGCGGGGCGACCGCACGGATTCGGTCTGATGGCGCCGGCCGGACCCGACGACGACGCGGGGCGCATCCACTGCCGACTCGACGAGCTGCTCGCCGAGCGCGAGATGACACTCACTCGCCTGAGCGAGCTCGTCGGCGTCTCGATCGTGAATCTCAGCGTGCTGAAGAACGACCGCGCCCGGGCGATCCGCTTCTCGACCCTGACGGCGATCTGCGACGCGCTCGACTGCGAGGTGGGCGAACTGCTCGTCGTCCGCTGATCGCGGACTCCGCGAGAGTACGCGGATTGCGACGCGACACGCCGCCTGAGGCCCGCAGAGTGCGTACTTTCGCGGAGTCGCGGAGAAGGCGGGCGGGCGGGCGACGGAACGCGACCGGGGCGGTCAGCTCGCGGGCGGGGCGACCTTCTCGGCGCCGGCTGCGACGGGCGGCAGGCCGAGCTTGGCGCGCTCCTCTGCTTCGATGCGGCTGTAGACCTTGCGCTCGGTGCGGTCGGCACGGAAGATCGCGCGCATCGTGAACCAGAAGATGCCCCCGACCACGAGCGTCGGCAGGATCGACAGCAGCGCGGTATTCCAGGGGCTCATGCGCTCAGGATAACCCGGGCCGGATGCGCGCCGACCCGACGGCGAGCGGGACCGCGCAGCCGCCCCGGCGAGTTCAGCGGACGGATCGGCTCAGCGCCCGACGCCGAGCGCGTACGCGACCGCCACCACCGCGATGATCACGACGAGACCGGCGATCGCGATGAAGCGCGAGCTCTTGCGATCCATCTCAGAGCTCTCCGCGGGCGATCATGCCCGAGATGCCCGAGATGATGAGCCAGACCGCGACCGCGGCGACGCCCACCCAGATGAGGATGCGCGCCATCGAGGGCTTCTGCGGCTGCTTGCCGCCGCCCGGGCCGTTCAGATCGCTCACCCCGCAACCCTAACCGGGCGGATGCGCGTCGCCGCGCCACACTCGGGGTCAGGACGACGGCTCGGCACCCGGCTTCCGCCGCGGCCTGGAGGCGCGCTTCGGCGCGCGCGCCGCCCCGCGCTGCGTCGCGACCGAGCCGTGATCGACGCAGCGCACGAGCCGTCTCACGTCGTCGAGCACCTCGTTCAGCTGTGCACGGCTCTCGGCGACGAGGCTCAGCGCGTAGATCTCGTCGTCGACCTGGAAGGCGAAGTCCGCCCGCGCCGGCGACGCTATCGGCACGTCGGGTGTCGCCGGCGCGGCGGGCGCCGGGTGCGGCGGCACCGAGCGATACGAGGAGACACCGCGGATGCCGCTGCGGGTCGTGAAGGAGTTCACGCGACCGGGCGCGCGACCGGCCGCCGCCTCCACCCATCCGGCCGGATCCAGTCCTCGGCGCTGCTCCCCCGCCACGCGGCGAGCCGTGACGAGCACGGGCGCATCCCAGCCGGCGAAGGCGAGGAAGCCGTCGACCCCCTCGGCCGCGCACCGCGCGCACGCCGCCGCGAGTGCCGCGGTGACGGCGGCACGCTCGGCGTCGGTGAACCCCGCCGGCTGCGCCTGCTCGATCTCGCCGACGACGTGCGCGACCCACGGCTCGGGGCGGGCGAGTCGCTGCACCTCGATCCACTCGGCCGGGGCGTCGAGCGAGAAGCCGGCCGTCGGAACCGTGAAGCGATCGAAGGCGAAGCGCGGCAGCTTCGTCAGCACGCGACGCCGAACGGGAGGCGGCGGCTTGGGCGTGGGCGACTTCGTGCGCGCGCCGGCGAGGATGCCGATGCCCAGACCGATCAGCGCCGTCACCGCGTAGGGCGAACCCGAGACGCCGATCGGCACGCGCCCGGCGGTGAGGAAGCAGATCAGACCCCAGCTCACCGCGGCGAAGGCGACCAGGCCCGGCGAGATGCCGAGCAGCACGCGCCCCTGCGCCCGCGTTCCCACGTTGCGGCGGCCCGGCGCCCAGGTCACGACCGTCAGCACGCCGAAGGAGAGGGCGACCGCCAGGAAGAACGGCCACGGCAGCGGCCCCAGCCCGGCCACGCCGCCGATCGTCGAGCCGATCGGACCGACCAGCACGCCGCATCCGACCACCACCGCGAACGCGACGGCGGCGATGCGGCCGACGGCGCGATCGCGCGCCAGCTGGGCAGACGAGATGCTCATGTGCCGCTCATTCTGCCGGGGCGGATGCGCCGCCCACGACGGGGAGCCCTGCCCGCCCGCCGGGCCGACCTGCCCGCGGCCCTACTTGACCAGCGGGAAGAGGATCGTCTCGCGGATGCCGAGTCCGGTCAGCGCCATCAGCAGGCGGTCGATGCCCATGCCCATGCCGCCCATCGGGGGCATGCCGTGCTCCATCGCGCGCAGGAACTCCTCGTCGAGACGCATCGCCTCGTCGTCGCCGCGCGCCGCCTGCTTGGCCTGCTCGACGAAGCGCTCGCGCTGGATGACCGGGTCGACCAGCTCGGAGTAGCCGGTGGCCAGCTCGAAGCCGCGCGTGTAGAGGTCCCACTTCTCGACGACGCCGGGCGTCGTGCGGTGCTCGCGCACGAGCGGGGAGGTGTCGAGCGGGAAGTCCATGACGAAGGTGGGCTGCACGAGGTCGTCCTTCGCGAAGTGCTCCCACAGCTCCTCGACGTACTTGCCGTGCGTCGGGGTCTTGACCTCGACATCCAGCTTCTCGGCCAGCTTCGCCAGCTCGTCGACGCTCGTCTGCGGCGTGATCTCGACGCCAGCGTTCTCGCTCAGCGAGTCGTACATGCGGATGCGGCGCCACTCGCCGCCGAGGTCGAACTCGGTGCCGTCGTGCAGGATCACCGTCGTCGAGCCGAACACGGCGCGCGCCGCATCCTGGATCAGCGTCTGGGTGAGCTCGGCGATCGACTCGTAGTCGCCGTAGGCCTGGTACGCCTCGAGCATCGCGAACTCGGGGCTGTGGGTCGAGTCGGCGCCCTCGTTGCGGAAGTTGCGGTTGATCTCGTAGACGTGATCGATGCCGCCGACCGCCGCGCGCTTGAGGTACAGCTCGGGCGCGATGCGCAGGAACAGCTCGGTGTCGAAGGCGTTCGAGTGCGTCGAGAACGGACGCGCGCTCGCGCCGCCGTGGATCGTCTGCAGCATCGGGGTCTCGACCTCGGTGTAGCCGCGGGCGTCGAAGGTGCTGCGCAGGCTCTTCATGACCGTCGCGCGGGTCTGCACGACCTGGCGCGCCTGCTCGCGGCCGATCAGGTCGAGGTAGCGCTGGCGCACCCGCGTCTCCTCGCTCAGCTCGGAGTGCAGGTTCGGCAGCGGCAGGATCGCCTTCGATGCGATGCGCCACTCGGTCGCCATGATGCTGAGCTCGCCGCGGCGGCTCGAGATGACCTCGCCGGCGACGAAGAGGTGGTCGCCGAGATCGACGAGCTCCTTCCAGCGCTGCAGCGACTCCTCGCCGACCTCGGCGAGCGAGATCATGGCCTGGATGCGGCTGCCGTCGCCCGACTGCAGGGCCGCGAAGCAGAGCTTGCCGGTGTTGCGCAGGTGCACGACGCGGCCGGCGACGCCGACCTGCTCGCCCGAGGCGGCATCCGCCTCGAGGTCGCCGAAGCGCGCCCGCAGCTCGGGGATCGTGGTCGTGATCGGCAGGCTCACCGGGTAGGCCTCGTCGCCCTCGGCGATGAGGCGCTCGCGCTTGGCGAGGCGCACGGCCTTCTGCTCGGCGACCTCCTCGGCGCTGGTCTCCGGGGCGTCGACCTCGGGCGCGGCAGTGTTCGCGGCGGCCTTCGCGGCCTGCTGCTTCGACTTGTCGGCACCGGGCTTCACGTCGCTCGCGCCCGCGGCGGGCGTGGATGCGGTGGGCTGGGCGTCGCGCTCGGAGGTCATGTCTCTCAGTTCAGGTCGCGGGCGGTTCAGGTGCGGGCGGTTCAGTCGGTGGCGCCGGGGCGGAGGTCGAGGGTTCCGTTGTCGATCAGACGGGCCGGGCCGACCTTCGCCGCGATGATGACGCGGGCCTCGCCCCGGAACTCGTCGTCGACCGGATGGAACGTGGCCGGGTCGACGATCCCAAGGTAGTCGAGGGCGGCGAGCGGCTCGTCCGTGATCACGGCCTCGGCGGCGGCGCGCACGGCGGATGCGGGCGCGGCTCCATCGCCGGCCGCGGTCGCGCCGGCGGCGGTCGCGCGGGCCGCGGCGAGCGCCGCGCTCAGCACGCGCGCGGCGATGCGCTCGTCGTCGCCGAGGTAGCGGTTGCGGCTGGAGAGCGCGAGTCCGTCATCCGCCCGCACCGTGTCGACGCCGACGATGCGGCTCGGGATGTCGAGGTCGCGCACCATGCGCTGCACGAGGAAGAGCTGCTGCGCGTCCTTCTGCCCGAAGACGGCGGCGGCGGGGCGGACGATGCCGAGCAGCTTCGCGACGACGGTCAGCATCCCGTCGAAGTGGCCGGGGCGGCTCGCGCCCTCCCAGAGGCCGCCGACCTCGCCGGCAGTCACACGCGTCTGCGACGGACCCTGCGGGTACATCTCCTCGACGCTCGGGTGGAAGACGGCGGCGACGCCGTGCCCGGCGAGCGTGTCGAGGTCGGCGTCGAGGTCACGTGGGTACCGCGCGAGATCCTCATTCGGCCCGAACTGCAGCGGGTTCACGAAGATCGAGACGACCACCTCGCCGCCGGTCTCGCGCGCGAGCGCGGCAGCGTGATCCACGAGCGCGACATGCCCCGCGTGCAGGGCGCCCATGGTCGGAACGAGGGCGACCGTGCCGGCTGGGAAGCGCTCGCGCAGCGCGGCGATCGACTCGATCACCTCGGGGCGGTCGGATGCGGCGGACACGGGGAACGATGGTAGTCGCCTGGGAGCAGGCGAGTTCGCGTCAGCTTCGCGCGTAGCGTGCCCCGCAGTCGACGAGGGCTCGCTCCGGCCCGGGATGAGGAGGAGCGGTGCGCGTTCTCGCCTATGTGCTGATGGTCGTGCTGACGCCGTGGCTGATGATCGGCGGCTGGGTGCTGCTCCTGATCTCGACTCCTCACGGTTTCGCATCGATCGCCGATGCAAGTCCGCTCCCGCTGACGCTGTCCAGCTTCGGCGGTGGATTCGGCATGGCGGGAGCGATCACACTGGGGTCGATCGCGGCCTGGTGGCGGGTCGCCGGGCGGCCCTCTCGCGCGCGTCGGCGCGCGCGCATCCTGTCGTGGACGCTGAGCGGAGCAGGCTCTGCTCTGGTGCTCGTCGGCGGCGTCCTCCTCGGATCGGCATGGTGGGCGATCGCCATCGCGGCGCTGCTGCCGCTGGCGCTCGTCGCCGCCGCCGAGCCGCTGGGCGAGCTGGTCCGCCGCCGTGCGGACCGGCTCCGTTCCGACGCCGACGAGTACGTGCCGGTCGCCCGCGGTGAGGTGCGGAGGGTCGTGACGATCACGACGATCGCGTTCGTCGCCGCCCTGCTGGCGATGCTCGTGCTCGCTCTCGTGCTGCGCTTCGCGCTCGGCGACGACGGAGGGCTGGATCCGATCGAGGTGGCCGCGCTTCCCGTGCTCGTCGCGGCGATCGCCTGGATCCTGGCATCCATCCGCATCTCGCGACGAGCCCGCGACATCACCGGCGGAGACCTGGAGAGGGCACGTCGGATCGGCCGCGTCGTCGTGCAGGGCAAGCAGGAGCCGCTCGACGACGGAGACCGGGCGGCAGCGGCACGGACGGCACTGATGCTGACGACCACGATTCCGCTGAATCTCGTCGGGATCTCGCTGCTGTACACGGGTCTGCTGTTGACGCAGGTCTCGAACATCGTCGGCGGCGGCGGATTCGACGTGCGCGTCCACGTCGGCCTGGTGTGCCTCCTGGGCGCGGTGTGGATCGCCCTCATCGTCATCTCGCTGCGCCAGCTGCGACGCGTGCGCGCCTATGAGCGGGATCACGGAGATGAGGCGAGCGGGACAGCGGTGTCCACGACGTGAGATACGGCCGACCTGGCGACCGTCGACGTCGGCGGCGCGTGTCAGCATGAAGGCGTGATCGATCCCGAGCCCTCCGCCGACTGGCGCGCGCGGCTCGGGCGGGGCGGTGGCGGCGTCACGGGCTCCGGTGGATCCGGCGCGGGCGCCCCCGGTTCGACCGGATCCGGGCCGGCCGGGCCGAGCATCCTGCCGCCGCCGAACGCCGAGCTCGCGCTGCTGTTCCAGCTGCGGGCGATCACGCGCACCGGCAGTCAGTGGACGGCGCCGAAGGCCGAGCCCGCCGCGGCGCTCGAGCCCGGGCGCGAGCACCGGCTCGCCGTGCGGCCCGCACTGCGCAGCGCGACCGGCAACTGGACGACCGGGTCCGTCGGCTGGGGCTCGCTCGGCTTCACGGTCGAGCGGCTGCGACTCGACCCTGCGCAGGTGCGCTGGTTCGGGCAGTTCGCGGCGCTGCACCGGGCCGGCTCCGACGGCTACCGCGCCCACGAACCCGACTGGCTGTACCTCGACGACCTCGCCGGCCCCGTGCTCTGGCCGCTGCTCGCCGAGGCGCAGCAGCTCGGCATCCGCTTCGCCGGCGGCGTGCGCGGCGGCGACGGCGAGGTGCGGCTCGCGGGCGGCGCCGCGGTCGTGGTCGAGCTGCTGCCCGACCGGGATGCTCGGGGTGCGAGCGCCTCCTCGGCGCGCGGCGACGCTGACGGCGCGAGCGGCGCCGCGACCGGCGTGATCGTGCATCCCGTCGCCCGGGTCGACGGCGCCGAGGTCGCGCCGAGCGGGCTGCTCGGCGAGCAGGGCCTCTACGTCTGGGATGCGGGGCGCACGCCCGCGAAGAGCGGCAAGGCCCCCGCGCTGGCGAACGTGCTGCTGGCGCCGTTCGCGGTCGACGCGAACCCTGCGCCCGTCGGCGCCGATGTCCCGGCGCCGCACCGCTCGCCCGGCCGCTCTCCCGCCGGCGCCGCCGAGGCGCTGCGCAGCGGCGCTGTGCGCATCCCCGCCGCCGACGCCGATGAGTTCTGGCGCGCCTACTTCCCTCGACTCGCCCGCCGGGTCGCCGTCGAGGGCGTCGGCCTCACCCTGCCCGACCTGCGCGACGAGGCCGTGCTGATCGTCGAGCACGGCGCGCGCGACCGCATCGTCACCCGCTGGGAGACCTGGTTCGGCGAGCTGCGCGAACCGCGCGACCCCGCGAGCGCTCCGGTTCCGGCCGAGGTGCCGCCGCTGCTCCGCGGCGTCGACGCCGCCGAGTTCACGGCCGAGCGCATTCCGCTGCTGAAGCTCGACGGCATCCGCGTGATCGAGACAGGAACCCGCCCCGCCTACCGCAAGCGCACCGAGACGCCCGAGCTCAAGCTCACCGCGGTCGAGAGCGAGCACCACGACTGGCTCGATCTCGGCTTCGTCGTCACGGTCGGCGACTACACGGTGCCGCTCGCGAAGCTCTTCGCCGCGCTGAGCAAGGGCCGCACGAAGATGCTCATGGTCGACAAGAGCTACCTCGACCTCGAACAGCCCGTCTTCGATCGGCTGCGCGAGCTCATCGACGAGGGCGCCGAGCTGGATGAGTGGGAGACCGGGCCGCGCCTCAGCCGCTACCGCGCGACCCTGCTCGAGCCCTTCGAAGACCTCGCCGACGAGCAGCCGGCCGCGCTCGACTGGCGCGCGACCGCCGCCGCGCTGCGCACCGCGCCTCCGCCGATCGATCCCCCGGCCGCGCTCGCGGCCGAGCTGCGGCCCTACCAGCTCGACGGATTCCGCTGGCTCGCGCACCTCTGGCAGCACCGGCTCGGCGGCGTGCTCGCCGACGACATGGGGCTCGGCAAGACCGTGCAGACGATCGCGCTCATGGTGCACGCGCGCTCGGACGCCGAGGGCACCGACGGCGCCGGCGACGGCAGGAGCACCGACGCCGCCTCGACCGCCGCATCCGCCGCTCCCCCGCACCTCGTCGTCGCGCCGTCGTCGGTCGTCGGCACCTGGGCCGCCGAGCTCGCCCGCTTCGCCCCGACCCTGCGCGTCGCGATCGTCGACAGCACGCGATCGCCGCTGCCCGACGACGTGGATGTGGTCGTCACGACCTACGCGGTGCTGCGCCTCGACGGGGGCGGCGCCGTGCATCCCGGGGCGCCCGACCGACGCCGCGCGCCGCGCCTCACGACCCGCCGCTGGAGCGCCGTCTGGCTCGACGAGGCGCAGTTCGTGAAGAACCCGGCGTCGCAGATCCACCAGACCGTCGCCGACCTCGACGCCCCCGTGCGCTACGCGATCACGGGCACCCCGCTCGAGAACAGCCTGCTCGACGTGTGGGCGCTGTTCCGGCTCGTCGCGCCCGGGCTGTTCCCGTCGCGCATCCGCTTCGATCAGCGCTACATCAAGGTCGCCAAGAGCGAGCGGATCGACGAGCTGCGCCACCGCATCCGCCCGCTGCTGCTGCGTCGCACCAAGGCGGCGGTCGCGAGCGAGCTGCCGCCCAAGCAGGAGCAGGCTATCGGCGTCGATCTCGCGCCCGAGCACCGCGCGATCTACGACCGCTACCTGCAGCGCGAGCGGCAGAAGCTGCTCGGACTCGTCGACGATCTCGACCGCAACCGCTTCATCGTCTTCCGCTCGCTCACGCTGCTGCGGCTGCTCGCGCTCGACCCGCGGCTCATCGACGACGAGCTCGGAGCGGTGGATGAGGCACCCCAGCCGCCGCCGTTCGGTGCCGACGCGGAGAGGGCCGCGGAGCGCGCGGCTTCGATCGCTGCCACCCGGCCAGGGTCCGCCGGAGCCGGGGCCGGCATCCCCTCGGCGAAGCTGGATGCGCTGGTCGAGCAGCTCGACGAGCTGCGGTCGGAGGGGCACCGCGCCCTCGTCTTCAGCCAGTTCACCTCGTACCTGTCGCTCGTGCGCGCGCGGCTCGAGGCCGCGGGCATCGCGACCGAGCAGCTCGACGGATCGACGCTGCGGCGAGAGGACGTCATCCGCCGCTTCCGCGAGGGCGACGCCCCCGTGTTCCTGATCAGCCTGCGCGCCGGCGGCTTCGGGCTCACGCTGACCGAGGCCGACTACGTCTTCCTGCTCGACCCGTGGTGGAATCCCGCCGCCGAAGAGCAGGCGATCGACCGCACCCACCGCATCGGCCAGACGAAGCCGGTCAACGTCTACCGGATCGTCGCGAACGACACGATCGAAGAGAAGGTGCTCGCGCTCGGCGCGGCGAAGCGCCGACTCTTCGACGAGGTCGTCGACGACGGCGAGCTGTTCTCCGCACCCTTCACCGCCGACGACCTGCGCGGCCTGCTCGCCTGACCCGCGGAAGCTCGGATCACGCCCGCGTCACGACTCAGTCGAGCGGCGGTTCGACCGGAGCCGGAGCCGCGCCGCGCAGGGCGTTATCCACGGCGGAGCGCACGAGCGGGCCCAGCAGACGCCCGGCCTCGTCGATGCCGATGCCGCGCAGCAGGCCGATCGACTGCTGCACGATCGCGGTCGAGAACGAGGATGCGGTGGCGATCGCCTCGGCGTAGGCGGGTCGATCCTGCTCCGGCACGACGACGGGCTCGGCACCCATCTCGACGGCGAGCGCCTGCGCGATCGGCAGCACGGGCGCGGGCGCCGTGACGGCGGCCCAGCTCTCCTGCAGTCGAGCGAGATCGAGGCTGGTGCCGGTGAACGCCATCGCCGGATGCAGCGCCAGCGGGATCGCACCGGCCGCCATCGCGGGCGCCAGCACCGCGGTGCCGTGACCGGGCGCGGTGTGCAGCACGAGCTGCCCCGGCTGCCAGCTGCCGGTCGCGGCGAGCCCGGCGACGAGCTCGGGCAGCTGGTCTTCGGGAACGGCGAGGATCACGAGCTCGCTGCGCTCGACCACCTCGGGAACCGGCAGCACCGGCACGCCCGGAAGCAGCGCATCCGCCCGATCCCGGCTCTCCTGCGAGACCGCGCTGATGCCGACGATCGCGTGACCGGCGCCGCCGAGCGCCGCGCCGAGCACGGGGCCGACGCGGCCGGCGCCGACGATGCCCACGCCGAGGCGTCCCGACCGGCGGTCGGGCGGGGTTCCGATGCCGCTCACGCGCGCTCCTCCCGCTCGTCCTCGTCTGCTCCGGAGTCTCGCGATTCAGGATCGGAAGCCTGTTCAGGGGAATTTCCGCCCGAATCGGCTGCCGCATCCTGAATTGCGCCCGCTTCGGTCCTGAATTGCGAAGGGGTCGCGGGCGAGGATGCCGTCGATGACGGGGGTGAAGCGACACCCCGGGCATCGGGGTGCGCAGGGTCCGCCACCGCGGCAACACGGTCGATCACGAGCGGCGGGGCACCCGTCGCGGCGGCGACGCCCCAGCGGTGCGAGGTGTCGCCGGCCGCCGCCGTCACGACCGAGGCGGCGACGTGGGCGAACAGGCTCTCGGCATCCCGCACGTCGAGCGCGCCGAGCCGGGCCGAGATCGGGCCCTGCACGGTGTGCACGTCGACGACGCCGAGGCGCAGCGCCCGCGTGAGCGGGCCCTGGGATGCGGCGACGCTCTGCACGCGCGCGAAGGGCACGACGACGAGCTCGCGCCAGATCGCTCCGCGGCGCAGCAGCACCGCATCCGAGAGGTAGCCGAAGCCGTTGCGCCGCCACGAGAACCAGCGCAGCACGGCTGCACGCCGCGGCGAGGTCGTGAAGTCGCCGGCGCCGCGATCGCGGCCGAAGCCGCTCGCGAGCACCGGCAGCAGCTCGTCGGCGTCGTGGCCGGGCAGCAGCAGGTGCAGCACCCGCAGGGCGTCGTCACGGCTGCCGACGGGCAGCACGATCGCGTTCTGCTGCTGCTGGCCGTCGCCGTTGCCGCCGTGCCCCGAGCGCGCAGCACGGTTGATGCGGATGTGCCACCAGCCGAACGGCCGCCAGATCAGCGACTGGTTGACCGAGATCGAGTGGATGCGCCCGGGCGGGATCGTCTCGTTGGCGGTGGCGAGCACGCCGTAGCCGACGCGGATGCCGTGCTCGGTCGACGCGATCGTGTAGCGCAGGAACTTGATCACCTTGCGCACCTGGTACGACCCGAATCCGAGCACCAGCGGCACGGCGGTGAACAGGATCCAGAACTCACCGCTCAGCGCGACGGTCACGATGCTGCCGGCGATGAGCACGAGCAGCCAGAGCGTCGCGTCGCTGACGATCGTCGAGCCGATGAGGCGCTTGGCCGACATCTCGACGACCGACTGCGGCGGCGCCGCGTTCGGGTCGAGTTCGGGCGCGAGGAAGTCCTGCACGCGGTCGTCCACGAAACCGGAGAGCCGGGCGCTCGCGGTCGCGGGTGCACCCGGTGCCCCGGCGACGCCGCTCGCGGCTCCCGCGCCGGCAGCCCCCGCCGCCGCACCGCCGACCCCGCCGCCGGCAGCGCCCGTCGCCCGCTTCGCCGCCTGCACGCCCGAGGCGAGCCGCAGGATCTCGAGACGCAGCTCATCCGCATCCCGCGACCGCAGGTAGTCGAGCTTCACGTTGGCGTCGTCGCCGGCGACCTGCACCTCGAACTTCGCCGCGCCGAGCAGGCGGGCGAGCACGGGCCGGGAGATGTCGACGCCCTGGATGCGGTCGAGTCGCGCCTTGCGGTGGGTGCGGAACAGCACGCCGCTGCGCACCTCGACGAGCTCGGCGGTGACACGGTAGGTGTGCATGCGCCACGACAGCCAGAACAGCAGGATGACGATGAGCACCAGCAGCACGAGCGCCCCGAGCGCGAGCGGCACGTAGCCCGAGTTGATCAGCCAGTCGACGGGGTCGCGGTCGCGTCCGCCGCCGCCCCGCTGGCCGCGTCCGTCGGCGACGCCGATCACGAAGTCGAGCAGCCGCTCGCGGAACTGCGCGAAGAGGAAGCCGCCGATCGCGATCAGCAGCAGTCCGCCGCGCAGCAGCGGGGTGGCCGGATGCAGGCGGTGCCACTCGTCGTCGGCGAGCTCGCCATCGGGCACGACGGCGCCCGGCCCGACTCCGCCCGGCCCGTCAGTCACAGGCCCGTCGGTCACAGGCAGGCCCGGCGGGTCTCGGCGAGCTCGACGAGGTGGTCGCGCAGCGCATCCGCGTCGGCCTCGGCGAGACCGGGGATGAGCACGTTGCTCGCCGCGGCGGCCGTGACGAGCTTGAGCTGGCTGAGTCCGAGCGCGCGCTCGATGGGTCCGCGCGTGACGTCGACGAGCTGCATGCGCCCGTAGGGCACGGCGACCGTGCGGTGGAAGAGGATGCCCTTGCGCAGCACGAGGTCGTCGTCGCGCAGCTGATAGCCGATCGCCCGCACGCGCCGGGGCGTGAACGCGAGCACGAGCACCATCGTGATGAAGACGGCGATGGGGATGAGCAGCAGCCCCCAGATGCGCTGCCCGCTGAGCAGCCACGGCAGCGTCACGGCGACGGTGAAGATCACCGTCCAGATCGCGGTCGACACCAGGTCGTAGCGCAGGTACTTCGGCGACACGCGACGCCACTCGCCGGCGACGGGCTCGAGCCGGCGCTCATCCACCGTCGCACCGGGCGCCGGCGCGGGGCCGGGGTTCTCGGGGGTGTCGCTCACGGCATCCTCTCGCTGCGGCCGGCCGACAGCTCCGGCGGGGTCGCGTCCCTAGGAGCGCACGCTGCCCGGAGGGTCGTGGTCGTGATCGTCGTCATCGTGCGGGGGCACCGTGCAGAGGAACTCGGCTACGAGCCCCGCCACGAGGAGGATGATCGCGCCGCCCAGGGCGGCGAACGCCATGAGCATCGACCCTACCCCGGCCACCGAGCGGGTGAGCAGGTAGCCGACCAGCCCGAGCGCGGCGCCGACGAGCAGGGCGCCGGCGAGCGAGCTCGACTTCGCGAGCAGGGCGACGCGGGTGGCGAGGATGGGGTCGACCGGGCGCGGGCTGTGGCCGCGCGTGGTGCGGTAGATCGGCACCGCGAGGATGATCACGATCGCGGCGATGACGACGATCGCGATCGGCAGGCTGACGGCGGGCTCGTAGCGCGCGGCGCCGGCGGAGGTGACGGCGGTCTGCAGCAGGAAGGTCGCCACGCCGCCGATCACGCCGAGCACGATGAGCGTGCCCGCGGTGGTTCGTCCCATGCTCAGCGGCTCCGGTCGAGGCGGGCCAGCAGGTCGGCGACGCGGCCCTCGCCGACGAGCTGCGCATCCGGATCGACGTCGAGCCAGGGGCGCAGCACGAAATCGCGCTCGACGGCGCGCGGATGCGGCAGCGTCAGCAGGTCGGAGTCGCGGGTCATCCCGGCGAAGTCGACGATGTCGAGGTCGAGCGTGCGATCGCCCCAGCGCTCGACGCGCTCGCGCCCGTGCGCGGTCTCGATGCCCTGCAGCACGGCGAGCAGCGTCTCGGGGTCGAGCGTGGTCGTCACGAGCGCGACGCCGTTGAGGTAGCCCGGCTTCGACTCGTCGCGACCCTGCAGCGTGAGGGCGACCGAGTCGTAGAGCGGCGACACGGCGAGCACGTCGATCTGCTCGGTGGCCTCGAGCTCGGCGACCGCCTGGCGGATCGTCGTCTCACGCTCGCCGAGGTTGGCGCCGAGGGCGATCACGGCGGTGCGGGGCACGTCGGTCATGCGGTTCCTTCCGAGGCGGATGCGGATGCCGAGGCGGAGGCGGAGGCCGGGCGTCGCGTGATCGTCACGCTCACGTCGTCGAAGGGCACCGTGATCGGGGCGCTCGGCTTGTGCACGGTGATGGTCGTCTCGCGCACGGCCGGCCAGCTCAGGGCGACCGCGGCGATGCGCTCGGCGACGGTCTCGATCAGGTCGACCGGGTCGCGCTCCACCGCCGCGACGACCTGCTCGCTCAGCTCGCCGTAGTGCACGGTGCTGGCGAGGTCGTCGCCGCCGGCGGCGGGGCCGAGCGGCAGCCGCACCTCGACGTCGATGACGAAGAGCTGGCCGTTCTCGCGCTCGTGGTCGAAGACGCCGTGGTGGGCGAAGGCCTTCAGTCCGGTGACGCGGATGCGGTCGAGCGGCAGCGGGCCGAGCTCGCCGTCCTGGGGTGCGGTGGTCGGCATCACTGCTCCTCGCGGTCGATGACGCCGCCGTCACGCCACGCCGCCCAGGTCGTCAGCGCGGTGCGGGTCGAGGGCACGTCGTGCACACGCACCGCCCAGGCTCCGCTCTCGGCGGCGAGCGCGCTGGTCACGGCGGTCGGCAGGTCGCGGTCGAGCACGCTCGCGGTCTCGGGCAGCACCCCGCCGATGAAGCGCTTGCGCGATACCGCGGCGAGCACGCCGTGCCCGAGCGAGGCGAGCTCGGGTATGCCGCGCAGCAGCTGCCAGTTCTGCTCGGGCGTGTGACCGAAGCCGATGCCGGGGTCGAGGATCATGCGATCGAGGGCGACGCCGGCGACCGCGAGCTCGGCGATGCGCTGCTTCAGCTCGGCGCGCACCTCGGCGACCGCGTCACGGTACTCGGTGGGCGCATCCGCCCCGCCGCGCCAGTGCATCACGACGAAGTGCACGCCCGCGTCGGCGACGACCTCCGCCATGCCCGGGTCGGCCAGGCCGCCGGAGATGTCGTTGACGATCACGGCGCCGGCGGTGATCGCCTCGGCGGCCGTGCGGGCGTTGACGGTGTCGACGCTGACGGGGATGCGCCGGTCGCTCAACTCGCGGATCACCGGAAGGATGCGCCGGCGCTCCTCTTCCGGGTCGACGCGCGTCGCGCCGGGCCGGGTCGACTCGCCGCCGATGTCGATGATCGTGGCGCCCTGCTCGAACAGCAGGCCACCGCGTTCGATCGCGGCGCGGGTCTCCGACCACTCGCCGCCGTCGCTGAAGGAGTCGGGCGTGACGTTGAGCACGCCCATGATCTGCGGCACCGTGACCGGTCGGCGCCGCGGAGCGGACGAAGCCGGGACAGGCGCGACACCGGGCGCGGCGGCCTGGTCGGCCGCCACGCTGCGCCCGGTGTCGTCCGTCATCGCGCTCAGGCGGGCGAGAGGCCCGGGTTGCCCGAGGGGCGCGGGGCGCGTGCCGGCTTCGCCGGGCTCGGCTCGCCGCTGTCGACGCCGCCGTCCACGGCCTCCGGGTCGACCGGCGCCTTGCTCGGCATCTCGATCGGCGGCAGGTCGCTCAGCGGGCGGTTCGACGACGACAGCCAGAGCGGGCGCTCGGGCAACTTGCGCACATCGGAGAAGATCTCGGCCAGCTGGTCGTGATCGAGCGTCTCCTTCTCGAGCAGCTCGCGGGCGAGGTTGTCGAGGATGTCGCGGTTGTCGTTGAGGACCTGCCAGGCCTCGTCGTGGGCCGCCTCGATGATGGTGCGCACCTCGGCATCCACCTTCTCGGCGATGTCCTCGGAGTAGTCGCGCTGGTGCCCCATGTCGCGGCCGAGGAAGACCTCGCCCTGCGACTGGCCCAGCTTGACGGCGCCGATGTCGGCCGACATGCCGTACTCGGTGACCATCTTGCGGGCGATGCTGGTCGCCTTCTCGATGTCGTTCGACGCGCCCGTGGTCGGGTCGTGGAAGACGATCTCCTCGGCGACGCGGCCGCCCATCGCGTAGGTCAGCTGGTCGAGCAGCTCGTTGCGGGTGACCGAGTACTTGTCCTCCAGCGGCAGCACCATCGTGTAGCCGAGGGCGCGTCCGCGCGGCAGGATCGTGACCTTCGTGACCGGGTCGGTGTGGCGCATCGAGGCCGCCGCGAGAGCGTGGCCGCCCTCGTGGTACGCCGTGATGAGCTTCTCCTTGTCGTTCATCACGCGGGTGCGACGCTGCGGACCGGCCATGACGCGGTCGACCGCCTCATCCAGGGCCCGGTTGTCGATGAGCTGCGCCGAGCTGCGCGCGGTGAGCAGCGCGGCCTCGTTGAGCACGTTCGCCAGGTCGGCGCCGGTGAAGCCGGGCGTCTTGCGGGCGAGCACCTCGAGGTTGACGCCCTTCGCCATCGGCTTGCCCTTGGCGTGCACCGACAGGATCTTCTCGCGGCCCTTGAGGTCGGGCGCATCCACGCCGATCTGGCGGTCGAAGCGGCCCGGACGCAGCAGCGCCGGGTCGAGGATGTCGGGGCGGTTCGTCGCCGCGATGAGGATGACGTTGGTCTTGACGTCGAAGCCGTCCATCTCGACGAGCAGCTGGTTCAGCGTCTGCTCGCGCTCGTCGTGACCGCCGCCGAGACCGGCGCCGCGGTGGCGGCCGACCGCGTCGATCTCGTCGACGAAGATGATGGCCGGCGAGTTCTGCTTCGCCTGCTCGAACAGGTCGCGCACGCGGCTCGCGCCGACACCCACGAACATCTCCACGAAGTCGGAACCCGAGATCGAGTAGAACGGCACCCCGGCTTCGCCGGCGACGGCGCGGGCGAGTAGGGTCTTGCCGGTTCCGGGAGGGCCGTAGAGCAGCACGCCCTTGGGGATGCGCGCGCCGACGGCCTGGAACTTGGCCGGGTCCTTGAGGAAGTCCTTGATCTCGTGCAGCTCCTCGACGGCCTCGTCGCTGCCGGCGACGTCGTCGAAGGTGACCTTCGGGCTCTCCTTCGAGACCAGCTTCGCCTTCGACTTGCCGAACTGCATGACGCGGTTGCCGCCGCCCTGCATGCTCGAGAGCAGGAACCAGAAGATCACGCCGATGATGAGGAACGGCAGCAGGATGCCGAGCATGCTCATGAACCAGTTGGTCGTCGGCACGTCGTCGGTGTACTTCGCGCCGGAGTCGTCGACCGCGGTCTTCACGTCCTCCGCGCGGGCCTCGACGTAGTTGAAGCGCACCTGGGTGCCGTAGTCGGTCTTGTCCTTGGTGTACGCCTTCTTGAGGATCAGGTCGACGCGCTGCTCGCCGTCGGTGATCTTCACCTCCTTGACGTCGCTGCCCTTGAGGAGGCTCATGCCGTCCTGCGTGGGGATGTCCCGGTAGCCCTGGCTGCTCAGGAAGCTGAATCCGACGAGGCCGAGGATGACCGCGATCGCGACCCAGATCAGCGGCCCGCGGAAGATGCGCTTGAAGTCCATGCTTGTGCGGGCCGTGCCCGCATCCTTCCTAGGAATACGTGGAAGTCAGAGTAACGCTCTGTCTCTTTGCGAGCCCTGCATGTTCGCCGGAGGCGCACCCGCATCCCGCTGAGCGTGACGGGACCCCCGCGAGGTCAGCTGTAGACGTGCGGTGCGAGCACCGCGACAGCGCGCAGGTTGCGGTACTTCTCGGCGTAGTCGAGGCCGTAGCCGACGACGAAGTCGTTGGGGATGTCGAAGCCGATGTACTTGACCGGCACCTCGACCTTGGCCGCGTCGGGCTTGCGCAGCAGCGCGCAGATCTCGACGCTCGCGGCGCCGCGGCTGCGCAGGTTCTCGAGCAGCCAGGAGAGCGTGAGGCCCGAGTCGATGATGTCCTCGACGATGAGCACGTGGCGGCCGGTCAGGTCGCTGTCGAGGTCTTTGAGGATGCGCACGACGCCGCTCGACTTGGTGCCCGAGCCGTAGGAGGAGACGGCCATCCAGTCCATCTCGACGTGGGCGCGCAGCTCGCGTGCGAGGTCGGCCATGACCATGACTGCGCCGCGCAGCACGCCGACGAGAAGGATCTCGCGGTCCGCGTAGTCGGCCTCGATCTGCCGGCTCAGCTCGGCCAGCTTGGCGTGGATCTCCTCCTCGGTGACGAGGATGTCGGCCAGATCGTTCGCGACGTCGGAGGTCTCCATGCGCCGAGCCTAATCGGGTCGGCGCGGCCTCCGGGTCAGTGGTCGTGCGGGGGCTTCTGACCGGTCAGCTCGCCGGCGCGCGTCGAGATGAGGTGGAGGCGCCCGCCGCGCCGCTCGGCGGTGAATCCGGGCAGGTCGATCGGCCCCTGGCCATGCCAGTCGGTCACGAGGCGGGCGACCTCGAGCGTCTGCGTGCGACTCAGCGCGACGTGGAACTCCGAGTTCGCGACGAGCCGGATGAGCCGCTGCCGCAGCGCCGCCGGGTTCGCCGCGAGCGCGCTCACGCTGAGCGAGACCCCGGCCTCCTCGAGCTCGACGACGTCTTCGGCGACCTCCTCGGCCATCGCGTCGAGCGCATCCGCGTCTTCGGCGGCCTGGGCGGCGGTGCGGGCGAGGGCCTCGGCGACACCCGGACCGAGCTCGGTCTCGAGCACGGGCAGCACGCTCTGCCGCACCCGCACCCGGGCGTACGCCGGATCGACGTTGTGCGGGTCGGTCCACGGGTCGAGCCCGGCGTCGGCGCAGGCGGCGAGGGTGGATGCGCGGCGCAGCCCCAGCAGCGGCCGACGATAGAGCCCGGATCCGCCGACGGCGGGTCCGCTCACGGCGGCCATCCCGCGGATGCTCGTCGCCCCCGACCCGCGCGCGAGCCCGAGCAGCACGGTCTCGGCCTGGTCGTCGAGGGTGTGCCCGAGCAGCACGGCGGCGGCGCCGGTCGCGCGCGCCGTCGCGACGAGGGCGGCGTAGCGGGCGTCGCGGGCGGCCGCCTCCGGCCCCTCGTGTGCGGCGTCGCCGCGCGCTGCGACCTCGACGGCCACGACCTCGACGGGATGCAGGCCGAGCGCGCGCGCGGTCTCGGCTGCCCCGGCGGCGATCGTCGCGGATCCCTCCTGCAGCCCGTGGTCGATGACGACGGCGCCGCCGCGGAGTCCCGCGCGGGGCGCCTCGAAGGCGGTCGCGGCGGCGAGCGCGAGGGAATCCGGTCCGCCGCTCAGCGCGACGAGCACGAGCGCGTCGGCCGGCAGTCCCGCGAACGACTCGCGCACCGCCCGCCGGGTGTCGGCGATGGCGGGGGTCAGCCGGGGTCGATCGGGCACCGGATAACGTTATGGGGTGTCTCGCGCCGCCGCATCCGGTGCCGTGTTCTGAGACCCGCATCCGATCAACGAGGAGAACCCCCGACATGGCCGCTTACGACGCCGTCATCGAGATCCCCAAGGGCAGCCGCAACAAGTACGAGGTCGACCACGAGACCGGTCGCGTGTTCCTCGACCGCGTGCTCTTCACGGGCTTCGTCTACCCCACCGACTACGGCTTCTTCGAGAACACCCTCGGCCTCGACGGCGACCCCGTCGACGTGCTCGTGCTGCTCGACTACCCGCTGTTCCCGGGCGTCGGCGTGAAGGTGCGCCCCGTCGGCGTCTTCAACATGACGGATGACGGCGGCAGCGACGCCAAGGTCATCGCCGTGCCCGCGAAGGACCCGCGCTGGTCGCACATCCAGGACGTGAACGACATCCCGGAGTACACCCGCAAGGAGATCGAGCACTTCTTCGAGCACTACAAGGACCTCGAGCCCGGCAAGTGGGTCAAGACCGAGGGCTGGGGCGACACCGCCGAGGCGGAGAAGATCATCGAGGCCGGCATCGCCGCCTACGTGCCCGGCTCGCACTGAGCCGACTCGCTCAGCGTCGGTCCGCCGGCAGAGCGAAGGGCCCCGGGATGCTCATCCCGGGGCCCTTCGTCATGTCATGTCCGCTGGGTGCGACGCGGCCGACGACGATCGCGGGGTCAGCCGGTCGGACGCCCCGCGTACGGCACCAGGTCGCCGTAGCGCACGGCCTTGATGCGCACCGTGGTGCCCGGGTAGGCCGCCTCGATCATCTGGCCGCCGCCGATGTACATCGTCACGTGGTACTTCGATCCGCCCACGGCGCCGCCGTCGGAGTAGAAGAGCAGGTCACCGGCCTGCATGTTCGCGAGCGTCACGAGACGCCCCTTCGCGGCGAGGTAGTTGTACTGCAGGTTCGAGCCGTGGCCGCCGATCGAGACGCCGGACGCCGAGTACGACATCATCGTGAGCCCCGAGCAGTCCCAGGTGCTGGGTCCGGCGCCGCCGAGCACGTAGGGCTCGCCGATCTGCGCCTTCGCGTAGGCGATCGCCGTGTCGACCACGCCCGCGACGGGCGGCGGAACCGGCGTCGTCGGGGTGACCGGCGGGTTCGAGGGCGAGCCGGTGTTGCCCGAGGGCGGCGGGGGCGGCGGAGTCTTCGCGGCCTCCTGCGCGCGCTCCCAGGCGAGACCCGCCTGGTACTCCTTCTCGACATCCGCCGTCGTGTTCTTCAGCGACGCGAGCTGCGAGTTGAGAGTGGATGCCGTCTGGTCCTGCGCGGCGAGCTGCGCCTGCACCGAGGCCTGCGCCTGCTTGGCGGCGTCGAGGGTGGTCTGCGCCGCCTTCTTCTTGGCGTCGCGCGCCTTCTTCGCCGCGGCCGCGTCGTCGCTCAGCGAAGCCGCGTTCTTGCGGTCGTACTCGGCCTGCTCGAACACCCCGCGCGAGGAGTCGGAGAGACGGGTCATGATGCCGAGCTTGTAGAGCGCCTTGTCGGTGTCCTCCGCGTCGCCCTGCAGCAGGGCGAGGGTCAGGTCGCCACCGCCCTGGCGCGCCATCTGCGCCAGCAGGCGCTTGGCGCGCAGGCCCGAGGCGTCGGCCGTCTCGGCCGCCTTCTTCGCCTGCGCGGTGAGCGTGTCCTCCTTGCGCTGCGCCGCGTCGAGCGCCGCCTGCGCCTGCAGCACGTTCTCGGCCGCGACCGAGGCCTTCTTGCCGAGATCGGCGGTCTGGCTCTCGAGCCCGGTGACGAGCTTCTGGATCTTGTCGATCTCGGCCTTCTTGGCCGCCTCGTTCCCCTGGGCGCGCTTCACGTCATCCCAGGTGGGATAGCTGGGGTCGGCGTTGGCGACCCCCGGTGTCTCGAGCCCGACGATCAGGGCGACGACGACGAGAGCAGCTGCCGCCCCCCACAGGCGTCTGCGTTCATTCATCGGCTCCGTTCGCCGTCCCTTCTCGAGGTCATCAGCCGATCGGGCTTCCCTGCGAGCGCATGAAAGGCACGGGGTCGGTGAGGTTTCCATTGATGCGGATCATGAAGTGCAGGTGGCAGCCGGTCGATCCGCCGGTGCTGCCGACGCGGGCGATCTGCTGACCCGGGGCGACCTGCTGGCCGACGCGCACGAGCAGACCGCCGTTGACGATGTGGCCGTAGCCGCTCGACGTGCCGTCGCCGTGGTCGATGGTGATGTAGTTGCCGAGGTCGCTGAACCAGCCGGAGTAGGTGACGGTGCCGGCGTGGGTGGCGTAGATCGGGGCGCCGCAGCCGGCGCCGATGTCGGTGCCGCTGTGCAGCTTCCAGACGTGGTAGATCGGGTGGTAGCGCTTGCCATAGCTCGAGGTGATCGGGCCGGCGGCGGGGCGCGCGTAGCCGTTGGGACCGACCTCACCGGCGGCGCCGGCGCCGTACTGCGCGGCGAGACCCTTCTGGTAGTCGGCCTCGGTGGCGGCGCGCTGCTCCTTGAGCACGACGAGCTGGGCCTCGAGCTGCGTCTTGTGCGCGTTCTCGGCGTCGAGGGCGGCGCCGGCCGCGACGGCCGCATCCTGCGCCTCCTTGAAGGCGGCCTCGGCGGCCTGCTTGCGGGTGTCGAGCTCCTTCTGCGCCTCGCCGGCCTGGTCGGTCAGCGCCTGCGCGGTGCCCTGCAGCTGCGATGCGCGGTCGAAGATGCTCTTCGAGCTCTCCGTCAGCTTCGACATCGTGCCCCACTTCTTCAGCAGGTCGGATGCCTTGCCCGGCTTCGCGATCAGGCTGGTGGTGAGGTTGCCGCCGCCCGGCTTGGCGAGCTCGGCGATGAGACGGTCGGCGACGCCCTTGGCCTTGTCCGCCTCGGATTTGGCGGCATTCGCCTGATCCTGCAGCTTCTGGGTCTTGAGCACCTGCTCGTCGTAGGCGTCCTGCGCCTTGCCGTAGGCCTCGCCCTTCTCCTGCGAGACCTGCTGCGTGCGCGCGACCTCGGCGGTGAGGGCGGCGATCTGCGCGGCGACCTGGTTGGCGAGGTTCTGCGCGGCGTTCACGTTGGCGACGGCGCTCTGCACGTCCTGCCAGCTCGGATAGCTCGCGGCGTAGGCCGGTGCGGCCGGCGCCGTGATGGCGATGACCGGCAGCACGGCCAGTGCGGTCACGACAGCGAGGCCGCGCAGTGCGCGTCCCCGCCAGCTCACGGTCATCCCCTGACCGGTCTTGTCGTGCATGTGTCCCCGAATCGCTGTCATCGCGCCCTCTTCGCGCTATTCACATTGACAACATCAATCACAGTAACAACAGGAGTCGGCGTCAGACCAGACCCTGCAGGCACGACGGATGGGCCCGCCCGTCGGGAGCAAAGCCTCAATGTCGAGTTGAAACTACGCCGCGATCCCGGAGACTCCGGGGACATCCGCCCGAGTGCCGCGGAATGCGACCGATCGCATCGCCGCGATGTCTACCCCCGGACTGGGGCCGTGTCGTGACGCCATCCGACTCCGTCGAGGTGCCGGTCGCGGCGCTCTCGCCGGTTCGCCGCAGCATCGCATCGGCCCCGAGTTCCGGGCCGCGACGCCCCCTCGACACGCCCGGGTTCGCGCGAGTGGCGCTCGATTCGCGTTTTGCCCCGGGGCGACCTATAGTTACTGCTCGGTTGCCGTTCGGTTCGCCGCCTGTCTCGACAGATCGCGTCCGTGCTGCACGGCCCCATCGTTTAGTGGCCTAGGACACCGCCCTTTCACGGCGGCAGCACGGGTTCGAATCCCGTTGGGGTCACGAGTGGGTTCCGTCAGGAACAGCAACCGGAACAACTCAATACGCAAGGCCCTGTAGCGCAGTTGGTTAGCGTGCCGCCCTGTCACGGCGGAGGTCGCGGGTTCAAGTCCCGTCAGGGTCGCGGATGCGAAGCCCCTCTTCACGAGGGGCTTCTCACCATCCGGACTCCATGCGAGTCCGAGGCTCTGTAGCTCAGTTGGTAGAGCGTCCGACTGAAAATCGGAAGGTCACCGGATCGACGCCGGTCGGAGCCACAGACAAAACCCCCGGTCATGCCGGGGGTTTTTGCTTTCCCGCTGCGTCTCTAGGCTGTGGATAACCATCGGTGCCCACGAAATGCCCACGCTCGTGGGCGAACAGCCCTCGTCGCTCTCGCTCGTGGTCAGAGCACGGCGGTGACGCCGGCTGCCGCAGCTCGGGAATCGAGCGCCATCGCGACCGAGTCGAGATCGTCGTCGAACAGGTCGGCGTAGACGTCGAGCGTCATCGCGGCGCTGGCGTGGCCGAGCATCCGCTGCACCGCCTTCACGTTCGCGCCGGCGGAGATCGCGAGGCTCGCGGCCGTGTGGCGCAGGTCGTGCAGCGTCAGGCTCGGGAAATCGGCGTCGGACTCTTTGCAGGCGGTGACCGCATCCGCGAACTGACGACGGCGGAAGTTGTTGCTGCGGAGCACTCCCCCGTCGGGCCCGACGAACACGAGCTCATCGCGTCGCCGTCCGACGCAGCGTGCCGCGATCGCCGACGTCAGAAACGCCGGGAACGGCACCGATCGGCTCGCATGCGACTTGGGCGTGCTCCAGACGAGCTCGCCGCGCGGCGCTGTGACGCCCTCGGCGACCTCCATGCGCCTCCGCAGCATGTCCAGCCGCCCGACCTTCAGCGCGGCCATCTCGCCCCATCTGAGGCCCGTGTAGGCGAGGAACAGCACGATGTCGCCGTACTCCGGCCCGCAGGCTCGAGCGAGCGCTCCGACCTGCTCATGAGTGAGGTAGCCGCGAGCCTTGGCCTTCGCACGGGGCAGCCGCACTCCGTCGCAGGGGTTGCGGTTCATCCGGCCGTCGCGGATCGCGTACTTCATGAGCCCGGACATCACGAGGAAGATCTGGCGCACAGTCGATGCCGCGAGAGTCTGCGACAGCTCGGTGACCCACGACTGCACGTCGGCGTGGCCGACGTCGGCGAGCCGGTAGTTGCCCCACCGCGGCACGACGTGGCGGTCGAGCGAGAGCCTGTAGCCGGAGAGCGTCGTCGCTTTCAGCTGCAGCTGCGCCGCGTACCACTGAGGCGCCCACTCAGCGATCGTGATGCGCGCCCGCGTCGGGTCGACCCACTCGCCGCGGATCTTGGAGACCTCGACCGTCGCAAGGAAGTCCTCGGCGTCGCGCTTGGTGCGGAACCCGCGCTTGTCCGTCTGCCGCCGGTCGGGCGTCCGGTAGCGAACCCGGTAGCGACGGCCGGCTGACGTCTCGTACGCGGCGATTGACCCCATGAGGCGACGCTATCCACCGCCACTGACGCCACAAGTAGTTGAATAGCGAGCCAAACCTTTGACAAGCCTCAAAGACTGCAATGCTCACACTGTGTTCGGTTGGTGGGACGTTGGGTTGTTGGTCCTTGGTGCCGCGCTTGGCGTCATCGCGGACCGTTTGGCCAGGTGGTGGCGTGATACGCAGGCTGACCACGAACTCTGGGTGTGGCTCGAGCCCGACCCGATTGCGAGCATCGGCCCGAAGGATGCACTGACATCGATTCAACTGACTCACGACGGAGTTGCGTTGTCCGCCCCAAGCGTCGTGACGCTCTTCGTTTGGTCAGCTGGGTCGCGAGACATCTGGACGGACGCGTTCGACGGCAAACCTCTTGAAGCCGCACTGGGGTGCAAGATCGTCGAGGTAATTCGCGACGACAGGCACGGCGCGGAGCAACTCCCCGTCGACCTTGCTTCAGACGCGACCCTTCGCATCGGGCCAGGATCCTTAAGACGCGACTTCGCAGTTGGCTTCAGACTCTTGGTCGATGGGGACCCGGGCCTTGAAGTACGCAATCAGCCCCTCGACACCGAGGTCCTCTACTACCAGGACGAGTTCGCGAAACGCTCGCGGAAGTGGTGGGCAAGACCTGGCATCACTGTCGGGCTGCTGGTTTCGACGCCGGTCCTACTTGGCACCGGTATGGCATTCAGCTTGCGCACCCCACAGTTCGCCCAATTCAACGACTTGTCTCCTTGGCTGCTCGGTGGAGCTGGGCTCATATTTGGCCTGTTTCTCCTCGACGTCATCTTTCTCATCGATGCCGCACCGCGCCGTGCACGTCGAGCTGGCAAAATCCTCCGTCGCGCTCTCGGAGTGCACGTAACTCGTCGACCACGCCCACCACTCGACACCAACTAGTTCTCTCGCCCTGATCTGCCGCGCCTGCGCACATCCCAACCTCTGTCAATTCACAAACGAAGAGCAGTGGAGTGGCAGAGGTTGGGATGCGGCCGAAGGACGGCAGGCGCGGCAGATCAGGGCGAAACCACCTGCATCCGTTCGTTCACCCCTTCGCGGCCGGCGCATGGTCAAGCGAACGATCTCCCGGGCACAGAAGCTCCGCTTCTGCCTCCGAGATCGTGGTCGGCTGACCGAGTCCCCACCGTGTCGAGCGGCAAGGGAGCGCAGCTCCCGCAGCCGGATCAAGACTCAGTGGTCGGCTCGAGCGCGCCATTCGATGAGGATCGTGTCGCGCCACTGCCCCTCGTGCGGGCCGTAGGTCATGAGCGCGATGCGTTCCCGCGATCCGACAGTTCGGAATCCGGCGTTCGCGTGGAGTCGGATGCTGGCGGTGTTCTCGGGGAAGATGCTCGACTGGATCGTCCAGACCCCCGCATCCGGCGCCTGCGCGACGAGTTGGTCGATGAGAGCACGGCCGATGCCCCGGGCCGCGCGGTCGGGGTGCACGTAGACGGAGTGCTCGACGACGCCGGCGTAGACCGACCTGGCCGAGACGCTCGACACCGCCGCCCAGCCGACGACGCCGCCACTCTCGTCGGTGGCGACGAGCCTGAGCTCCCTCCGACGCGAGGCGTCGAACTGTTGCCAGGTGGGCGGCTCGGACTCGAAGGTCGCGTTGCCGGTGGAGATGCCCGCACGATAGATCTCGTGGACGGCGTCCCAGTCGCTCTCGACCATGGGGCGGATCCGCATCAGCAGCAGGAGGCGGGCTTTGCGGTCAACGTCAAGCCAGGGCCGGCGGCTCGCTCGCTGACGGCCGACACGACGCAGCAGGAGCTGGCGGCGAGGTCGGTCGAGCAGACGCCGGTTTCAGGGAGCACGAGCTCGATGCGGCGGGCCTCGTCGTGGCGGCCGGCGAGCTCGTCGGCGATCGAGCGCACCTGCTCGTAGCCGGTGAGCAGCAGGAACGTGGGTGCGCGGCCGTAGGACTTCATGCCGGCCAGCCAGAAGCCCTTCTCGGGGTGGCTGAGCTCGTCGACGCCGTGCGGCGGCACGGAGCCGCAGGAGTGCTCGTTCGGGTCGATGAGCGGGGCCAGCTTCTCCGGTGCCTCGACGACGTCATCGAGGCGGAGTCGGATCTCGCGGAGTCCGTCGAGGTCGGGCCGGAATCCGGTCGCGACGACGATCACGTCGGCGTCGACGGCGATCGGCCGTCCGGCTCGGGTGCCGACCAGCGCCACGGCGTCATCGCGCGGCTCGACGTCGTCGATCAGGAACTGATCGATCAGGGAGACGGCGCCGTCGTCGACGAGGGATCGGGTGGCGGCGCCGAGTGACGCGCGGCCGGGCAGCTGGTCGTCGTCGGATCCGAAGACGCGGTGCGGGTTGGCCGAGCGGATCGCCCAGGTGATGGTCGTGCCGGGCTCCTGCTCGGCGAGGCGGCGCAGCGCGATGAGTGTGTTGGCAGCCGAGTGCCCCGCCCCGACGACAGCGACGCGGCGCCCGGCGAACTGCGCGCGGTCGCGGCCAAGCACGTCGGGAAGTCCGTGGGTGACCCGGTCGGCGACCTCGGCGCCATGTCGTGCGGCGAGTCCGGATGTGGTCACCGGGTTCGGGGTCGAGAAGGTGCCGGAGGCGTCGATGACGGCCCTCGCGCGGATCTCGTCCTCGTCACCGCTGGAGTCGAAGCGGACGAGGAACGGCGTCGAGTCGCGCCCGGCGGTCCGGGTGCGATCCATGCCGTCGCGCGCGACGTTCTCGACGGTGACCCCGTAGCGGATGCGCGACTCCAGCTGCGGGGTCGCAGCGAGCGGCGCGAGGTAGTGCTTCACGAGCTCGTGCCCGGTCGGCAGCGCGTCGGGGTGCTGCGGCGTCCAGCCCTGCGCCTCGAGCAGCCGCACCGAGGCGGCGTCGGTGACGTGCCGCCACGGCGAGAACAGCCGGATGTGGCCCCATTCGCTGATCGCAGCTCCGGCGCGGTCACCTTGCTCGAGAACGAGCGGCTCGATGCCGCGTTCGAGCAGCTGGGCGGCGGCGGCCAACCCGACTGGGCCTGCTCCGATGATGACGACGGGGAGGCTGGTCTCGCGGTGGTCCGCAATCGCCGCCGCAGATGCGTCGGCGGTGCTGGTCATGCGGTCGCCTCGTCGGCCGGGACGATCTCGGCGATGAGCGCCTCGATGCGGCCGCGGATCTCGTCGCGGATGGGGCGGACGTCGTCGAGGGACTTGCCGGCCGGGTCGGTGAGCTCCCAGTCCTCGTAGCGCTTGCCGGGGAAGATCGGGCAGGTGTCGCCGCAGCCCATCGTGATGACGACGTCGGACTCGCGGACGGCATCCACGGTGAGGATCTTGGGCTCGGCAGTGGCGATGTCGATGCCGACCTCGGACATCGCGGCCACGGCCATCGGGTTCAGCTTGTCGGCGGGCTCGCTGCCTGCCGACAGCACCTCGACGCGGTTCCCGGCTAGCTCACGCAGCCACCCGGCGGCCATCTGCGAACGGCCGGCGTTGTGCACGCACACGAACAGGACGGTGGGCTTCTCGGACATCGGATCCTCCAGACGATCGGTCAGCGTCAGTGTGACCTTAAACATCGATACTCGTCAATATAGACATTCATCGATGAAACGTCGCATGATGGGTCCATGCCGACCGCCGAGCTCATCCCGCTGACCGACGTCTCGGCCGCCGCCTGCTGCGCGCCTCTCACGAAGGAGGCGATCGATCCCGCCGGCGCCGAGACCGTCGCTCGCACCCTGAAGGCGCTAGCCGACCCGACCCGCGTGCGGATCGTCTCGATCGTCGCGTCGCACGTCGGCCAGGAGGCATGCGTCTGCGACCTGCAGGAGCCGCTCGGTCTGTCTCAGCCCACCGTCTCGCATCACCTCAAGGTGCTGACGGAGGCGGGCTTCCTCACCCGCTCGAAGCGCGGCACCTGGGCCTACTACGCGCTCGTGCCGGGGTCGCTCGACAAGATCGCCGATCTGCTGCGCACGGTCTGAGCGACCTCCGGCTCGAGCGTCTCGACCTGCTTCTTACTGGTCTTCCTGATCCTTCCTGTTCTTTAAAGGAGCGAGGGTCACAAACTGACCCCCTAGCCGGTCAGAAACTGACCCGCCAGCAGGTCGAGAAGTGACCCCCTAGGCGGGTCTCTTTCTGACCTCGCCCGATCGCCCGCGCCCACGCTTTGCCCACAATCGTGGGCACGCGAACGATCGACAGCCTGATCACACCACCGGCAGTCCACTGGAAAACCGGGCCTCTCGCTCTCCCGCTGCTCTCACGGAGGCAGCCAGTTGCGACTGAAAATCGGAAGGTCACCGGATCGACGCCGGTCGGAGCCACTTCCACGCAAAGCCCCCGGTCACCCGGGGGCTTTCGCTTTGTGCCGTGCGATTTCCCTCGGCCGGCTGTCCGGTCCCCCGCTAGCGTGGGCGCAGGCCGCGCGACGCGGCCGCACGACACGAGCGACGAGAGACGATGCCCGAGCCGCGACCGAGCGATGAGCCGCCGTCGGAATGGTTCGCGCCCGAGCAGCCGTCCCCGCAGGCGCGCCCGCGTCACGACGTGCTCGGAGTCTGGTCGCTGAGCCTGGCAGTGCTGGCCGCGATCATGCTCGCGGTGCCGATCATCGGCGACGCGCTCTCGCTGCCGCCGGCGCTCGCGGCCGTCATCGTCGGGTTCATCGCGCTGCGCCGGCACGAGACCGGTGCGAGTCCCTACCTCGTGCGCCCGCTGATCGGCACGATCGTCGGCGGGCTCGCGGTCGTGGTGGCCGGGATGCTGATGGTCGTCACCGCGCTCGTGCACTGAACGCGCATCCGCTCGCTGTCATCGCGGCACCTGTGCCGTGTCGCAACCGCCGCTCAGACGGCGGTGACGGGACGCGTGGTCGCGCCGTCGGCGGCGGGGCTGCGCTCCGACAGCACCTCGAAGAACGAGCACGGCACGCGGTGATCGGCGACCCCGCGCTCCCCCGCGACCAGCAGGGCGTCGCCGAGCAGGATCGCGCTGCAATCCCAGGCCGTGTCGCGCGCGCGGCGGTCGTAGGCGAGGCCCGCGCCGCAGTCGCAGCGCTCCTTCGCCGAGAACACCAGTCGACGCAGCAGCTTCTCGCGCGGCCGACCGAGCCATTTCATGCCCACGGCGAGCGAGTGTAGAACACTCGCGAGCCGACGTCGAAACCCCCGGCCGGGGGTGTCGACGAACCGGGGCTCAGCGGCCGGGCAGCGACGCGAGTGCAGCGGATCGGGCGGCGACGAGTTCGTCGTAGCTGCCCTCGCGCTCGGCCCAGCGGTGCATCTGCACCTTCTGCACCAGGATCTGGTTCGGCGTCGGCTCCTGCGCGAGCAGGGCGAGCGTCTCATCCAGGTAGTCGTCGAGCGGCAGCGCGGCCGGGTTGAGCTCGAGCGCCTCGGGCACGGTCGCGACTGACGGCGGCACGAGCTCGGTGACGTTCACACCGGTTCCGGCGAGCTGCGCCCGCAGCGCCTCGCTGTAGGCGTGCACGCCGGCCTTCGTGGCGCCGTAGGTCGCCATGAGCGGGAACGGCAGGAACGCGATGCCCGAGCTGACGGTGACGATGTCGCCGGCGCCGCGCGCGAGCAGATGCGGGGTGACGGCGTCGATCACGCGGATCGTGCCGAGCAGGTTGACCGCGACGGTCGTCTCGGCGGCATCCGCGTGGGCGGGGTCGCGCAGATCCTCGATCAGCATGACGCCCGACATCGTGACCACGAGGTCGAGATCCGGATGTGCGGCGAGCACCTCGTCGCGGGCGCGGGCGATCGAGGCGGGGTCGACGACGTCGACCTCGATGGTCTCGATGCGCGCGAGATCGGCGTCGTCGGGGTGCGCCGCGGCGAGCGCAGCCACCTTGGTGGTGTCGCGTCCGCCGACGACGACCGTGCTGCCGGCCGCGACGAGTCGACGCGCCAGGCCGAGCCCGATGCCCGAGGTGCCGCCGACGATCCACGCGGTGCGCGAGCTGATGTCCATGGGATGTCCTCCTCCGGCGGCCGATCCGTCGACCGCACGACCTCATCCCACGCCCGCTCGCCGCAGACAGGGAGGACCGCGTCGATCCTGGGGGCGCGAGGGCCACCCGGATCGATCGGGAGTCGCCCGATTCAGCCGCGCCAGGCGACGCCGTCGAGGTAGCTGGCGCGGATACGGGAGGCGCGGATGCCGGCGGCGCCCGCCGAGCGCGGGTCGACATCCAGCCACACCAGGTCGGCACGGGCGCCGACCTCGATGCGGCCCCACGGCGCCGCGGTCAGATCGGCGAAGGCCTGGTGCGCGACGGCGGCCGTGTAGGCGGTCAGGGCCTCATCGCCGGTGAGCAGCTCGTGCGGGGTCCAGCCTTCGGCGGGCACGCCGTCGTCGGTCTGCCGGCTCACGGCGACCGCGAGCCCCTCGCGCGGGTCGCCCGACGAGCACGGCCAGTCGGAGCCGAAGGAGAGATGGCCGCCTCCGTCGATGAGGGTGCGCATGCGGTACTGCCGTTCGGCGCGCAGCTCGCCCAGGCGCGGGATGGTCAGCTCGGTCATTAGCGCGTCCAGCTGCGCCCACAGCGGCTGCATGTTCGCGGTGACGCCGAGCGCGCGGAAGCGATCGAGGTCGGCGTCGTCGACGAGCTGGGCGTGCGCGATCACATGGCGGCGCTCGGAAGCCGGGCCGACCGACCCCGACGCGCCAGCCGCGTCGCCGTCGCGAGCACCCCGCGGTCCGTTCTCGCGCGCCGCCGCCTCGAGTGCGTCGAGCGCCATCCGCACCGCCGCATCCCCGATCGCGTGGATGTGCACCTGGAAGCCCGCCTCGTCGACGATGCGCACCGCCTCGGCGAGCTGATCGGCATCCCACACCTGCATGCCGTGATCGTGGGCGCCCGAGCAGTACGGCTGCAGCAGGGCGCCGGTCTCGTTCTCGATGACCCCGTCGGCGAAGAACTTGACGGTGTGCGCGGTGAGCCGGTCGTCACCGAGGGCCTCGATCTCGGCGCGGACCGCGAGGAAGCCGCCGAACTGGCTCGCGAAGTGGCGCGGATCCGCGTAGAAGGCGAGGTTGAAGCGCACCCCGAGCAGACCGCGACGCGACGCCTCGACGTAGGTGCGCGCATCCGCCGGATCGACCCAGGCGTCTTGCACCCAGGTGACGCCGTTCTCGCGGAAGTAGGCGACCGCATCCGCCAGCGCGCGCAGCCGCACCTCCTCCGAGAGCGGCGGGCAGACGGCCATGACCAGATCGACCGCGCCCCACTCGCGCAGCACCCCGAGCGGAGAGCCGTCGTCGCGCCGCGGGATCTCGCCGATCGCCGGCTCGGGGGTCTCGGTGTCGATGCCGGCGAGTTCGAGAGCCCGCGAGTTGCACCAGACCGTGTGGTAGTCCCAGGCGCGCAGCACCACCGGACGGTCGGGCACGGCCGCGTCGAGCCAGCGGGCGTCGAAGAGGCCGCCTGGCGCGAGGCTGCCGTCGTAGCTCGCGCCGACGATCCAGCCGTCGGGGTTCGCCGGGTCGACCGGGGCGCCGTCGGCTGCGGCCACCGGGTTCGCGTCGGCGAAGCGCCGCACCTCGGCCACGATCGCGTCGATGCTGCCGAGGCCGCGGATGCGGGGTCCGGCGTTCTCGAGTCCGCCGAAGAGAGGATGCGCGTGGCCGTCGCCGAACGACGGGGCGAGGAAGCCGTCGGCGAGGTCGACGCGCTCGATGTCGATGCCGTCCTCCGAGCCGGCCTCCGCCGCGACCACGACCGGATGCGCGGCGACGGCCTCGGCCCCGATCGCCGCGACGAGCCCGTCGACGACGAGCAGTGCCTCCGCGTCGGGCGCACCGGCGCTCCAGATCGTGCCGCCGGAGAAGAGCGTCGCGCTCGGTTCGGGTGTCGCGGTCATGTCGGTCGGGCTCCGTTCACGAGAGGGCGACGGCGCATCCTCGCGCCGTCGCCCCCAGTGTGTCGCACCGCGCCCGATGCGCGCGGCTGCTCAGCCGAGCCGCCGCCGGTAGATCAGGTTCGCGATCACGTACGCGACGAGCAGCAGCGCGACGCACCAGCCCAGCGCGATCCCGAGCTCGCCGCCGACCGGACGCCCGGCGAACAGCGCCCGCAGCGAGTTCACGATCGACGTCACCGGCTGGTGCTCGGCGAACCAGGCGACCGGGCCCGGCATGGATGCGGTCGGCACGAACGCCGAGCTGAGGAACGGCAGGAAGATCAGCGGGTAGGAGAAGGCGCTCGCCCCATCCACCGACTTCGCGGTCAGGCCGGGGATCACGGCCAGCCAGGTCAGCGCCAGCGTGAACAGCACGAGGATGCCGGCGACGGCCAGCCAGCCGCCGACGCCCGCCTCGCTGCGGAAGCCCATGAGCAGCGCCACGCCCGTGACGATCGCGAGCGACACCAGATTCGCCACGATCGAGGTGAGCACGTGCGCCCACAGCACCGCCGAGCGGGCGATCGGCATCGAGCGGAAGCGCTCGACGATGCCGCCCTGCATGTCGAGGAACAGCCGATACGCCGTGTAGGAGATGCCCGAGGCGACCGTGATGAGCAGGATGCCGGGCAGCAGGTAGTCGACGTAGCCGCCGGCCCCCGCGCCCGCCCCGGTGTCGATCGCGCCGCCGAAGACGAAGACGAACAGCAGCAGGAACGCGATCGGCATGAGCGCGGTCGTGATGATCGTGTCGGGGCTGCGCAGGATGTGCGTGAGGGAGCGCCCGGTCAGGGCTGCGGTGTCGCGCAGGGCATGGGCGGTCATCGGCTCTGCCCCTTCCCGGTGAGGGCGAAGAACACGTCGTCGAGGGTGGGCTGCTTCTCGACGTACTCGACCTTCGCCGGCGGCAGCATCCGCTTCAGCTCGGCGAGGGTGCCGTTCACGAGGATGCGGCCCTCGTGCAGGATCGCGATGCGGTCGGCCAGCTGCTCGGCCTCGTCGAGGTACTGGGTGGTGAGCAGCACGGTGGTGCCGCCGGCGGCGAGCTGCTTCACGGTCGCCCACACCTCGCGCCGGGCCTCGGGGTCGAGCCCGGTGGTGGGCTCGTCGAGGAAGATCACGGCCGGATCTCCGATCAGGCTCATCGCGATGTCGAGACGGCGGCGCATGCCGCCCGAGTAGGTCGCGGCGGCGCGGCCGCCCGCCTCGGTGAGGGCGAAACGGGCGAGCAGGGCGTCGGCGACCTCGCCGGGCTTCGACAGGTGCCGCAGCCGGGCGACGAGCGCGAGGTTCTCGCGTCCGCTCAGCTTCTCGTCGACGGCGGCGAACTGCCCGGTCAGGCTGATCACCTCGCGCACCGCGGCCGGATGCGCCGCGACGTCGATGCCGGCAACGGTCGCGCGGCCCGCATCCGCCTTCAGCAGGGTGGAGAGGATTCGGATCAGCGTCGTCTTGCCGGCGCCGTTGCTGCCGAGCAGGGCGAAGATCTCGCCGCGGCCGACCGTCAGGTCGACGCCGGTGAGCACGGCGTTCTGCTTGTACGACTTGGCGAGCCCGATGATCTCGATCGCTGGATCGAGTGCAGCGGATGCGGCGCTCGCGGGCGCCGTCGCTGTCGATGCCGCGTTCACGGCTCCCTCGCCTCCCCCGCATCCCCGGCGGCGTCGTCGATCGACTTGGCGAGCTGCGCCCGCTCCTTGCCGATCCAGCTGCCGCCGTCGTAGTTCGCCATGAAGGCCTCGGCGAACTCGACCGGCTCGGCGCCGACCAGCTCGCGCACGGTCGTGCCGTCGGCGACGGCCTGCTCGAACAGCTCGGCCAGGTCGCCGAGCATGCGCACGAGCGTGGCGCCGTCTTCGTTGGGGCCGAGGTTCATGACGTAGCGCGAGACGGCGGCCTCGGCCTCGCGGTATCCGCTCGGCAGGGCCTTCACGCGGGTCTTGTACTCGCGGTAGCTCTTCTTGTCGGCGAGGTCGCCGACGACGAGCTCGATGAGGTTCTTGGCCATGGTCAGTCTCCTTCGGTGGTGGTGCCGGTGGTGGTGGATCCGGCGGTGCTGGTCGGTGCGGCAGTGCCGGTCGGTGCAGCAGTGCCGGTCGGTGCGGCGCCGCGCAGCTGCTCGAGCCGCTCGGCGAGGAAGCCCCAGTTGCGCCAGAACTCGTCGAGGTAGTCGCGCCCGGCGGCGTTGAGGGTGAAGACCTTGCGCGGCGGCCCCTTCTCGCTGGGCACCTTCTCGACGTCGACGAGTCCGCGCTGCTCGATGCGCAGCAGCAGGGCGTAGACGGTGCCCTCGGCGATCTCGGTGAAGCCCTGCTCGCGCAGCCAGGCGGTGATCTCGTAGCCGTAGGCGGCCCGCCCGGCGAGGATCGCGAGCACGATGCCTTCGAGCGTGCCCTTGAGCATCTCGGTGATCTGCTTCGGCATCGGCTCTCCTTCTGTTCGGTGACTCCTGCTGCCGCTACTCAGCGTCGCTGCTATTCAGCACCAGTGAGTACCACTAGATAGTAACGCTGAATAGCGGATGCGCAAGAGGCGGATTCGCGAGTCGGCGCTACCGTGGGCGCGTGACGACCCCGCCCACCGCATCCGCGCCGCTCGGCCGTGTCGAGATCACGCGCCGCGCGAGCTACGCGGTGATCGCCGTCGTCGTGCTCGTCGCGTTCGGGCTGCAGTTCTATCTGCTGTTCACCGGCGGGGCGGACGCGAACTCGGGCGAGAGCGGCTCGAGCATCCCGGTCGCCGAGCGCTTCGCGCGCCTGTTCAGCTTCTTCACGATCCTCAGCAACGTGCTCGTGCTCGTGGCGGCGATCGGCGCCGCGCTCGGCCGCGACACCCGCCCTGGCGCCGGCCGCGGGTGGCGGCTGCTGCACCTGGATGCGCTGCTCAGCATCGTCGTCACCGGCTCGGTGTTCGGGTTCGTCCTCGCGCCGGGACTGCAGCTGCGCGATGAGGCCGTCGTCGCGACGGCGCTGTTCCACAACGTGTCGCCGGTGCTGTTCGCGCTCGCCTGGCTGGTGTTCGGGCCGCGCCGCTGGTGGAGCATCCGGATCGCCGCCCTCGCCTTCATCTGGCCGGCCGTGTGGCTCGCCTTCACGTTCACCCGCGGCGCGATCACGGACTGGTACCCGTACCCCTTCCTCGACGTGAACCAGGTCGGTGCGGGCACCGCCGCGCTCGGCGCGCTCGCGGTCGTCGCCTTCGCCGTGGTGCTGACGGCCGTCATCCTCGTGATCGACCGCTTCGCGCCGTCGCTCAGCGGGTCGGCGACTCCGGCAGCCGACGGGCGGCCCGACGCGCCGACAGCGGCAGGGCGAGCCACAGCAGGGCGATGATCACCAGCGCGACCGCTCCGGCGACGAGTCCCGCCGCGCGACCGAGCACGACATCCGCCATCAGCGACGCCGTGCCGGTCAGCACGAGCGCGACGGCGACCAGGGTCACTCGCAGCAGCTGATCGGTGACGCGCACGATGCGCCCCTTCACCTGGTGCCGGAACAGCGCTCGGTGCAGGCCGACCGGCGCGAGCGCGAGGATCGTCGCCAGCACGGCGACCGCGACGAGAACCAGGTAGAGCGTGCGCTGGTAGTCGTCGAGCTCGGCAAAGCGGGGCTGGAAGGCCAGCGTCAGCAGGAAGCCGGTGAGGATCTGCGTGCCCGTCTGGGTGACCCGCAGCTCCTGCAGCAGCTCGCCCCAGTTGCGGTCGAAGCGCTGGTTCTCGGTCTCGGGGCGGCCGTCGGCGACGGCGTCCTCGGGGTGACCGTCGACCGGCCGCTCGTGCGCATCCATGTCGGCACGCTAACCCGCCCGCGTGTCCGTACACGACGTACCGACAAAACCAGACGGCCAGCCTGTACGCTTCCCGAAACGGACGGGGGATGCAGTGGCGCAGACGATCGAACGCGACTCTCCTGTCGCGTACTACGAGCAGCTGTTCGTGATCCTGCGCGACCAGATCCTCTCCGGCGACATCCCCGCCGACGAGCGGCTGCCCAGCGAGATGGAGCTGTGCCGCGAGTACGGCCTCTCGCGCGCGACCGTGCGCCAGACCATGTCGAAGCTCGAGAGCGAGGGCTTCGCGCGCCGCGTCGCCCGCCGCGGCGTCTTCGCGTCATCCCCCGAGCAGTCGACCGGCTGGACCGTCGAAGAGGGATTCCTCGAATCGCAGGTGCGCCAGGGCCAGACCGGCGTGACGACCCAGGTGGTGGATGCGCGGCTCGCCGCCCCGGCCCAGCACGTCGCCGAGGCTCTCGAGCTGGCTGACGACGCGCAGGTCTTCGCGCTGCAGCGTGTGCGCTCACTCGACGGCAAGGTCGCGATGTTCAGCACGAACTGGTTCCCGAAGAGCGTGGGCGAGACGGTCTCGGCCGACACCGGCGTGATGGACGGCACCGGATCGCTCAACGAGACCCTGCGCCGTGCCGGCTTCGTCTCGAACGGAGCCAAGCGCGTCATCCGCGCCATGCGCCCCACCGAAGCCGTCGCCGCGCACCTGCAGATCGACGCCGACCAGCCGGTGCTGCGCGTGCGCTCGCTGTCGTGGGATGCGCGGGGCACCCGCTTCGACTACTACGAGACCTGGGTGCTGACCGACATCATCCCGCTCGAGGTCAGCGTCAGCGCGAGCTGAGGGCGGTCGCGATCACCGCGACGCCGGTGCCCGAGCACGCGCGTCGCGGGGTCGCTCAGCCGAGCAGGTCGGCCGCGAAGCCGCCGAGCGCGCGCGCCGGGTCGGGCGTCCAGCCCAGGGCCTCCGCAGCGAGCAGCGCCGCGCCGACGGCGGTCACCTGCGGCTCGAGCACGGGCGCCGCGCGGTAGCCGTTGACCGCGTTCTTGATGTCGATCCAGCCGGGTGAGCGCGCCCATCCGCCCGCCAGCCGCACCTCGCCGTCGCCGGCGCCGCCGCGGCGCACCGCCTCGACGGCCTCGCGTCCGGCGATCGCGAGCGCGCCCAGCACGGCCGAGGCGCGGGCACGCGGATCGGCCGGGGCGTCGAGCGCGTAGGCGGGCTGGCCGCCGCCGTGCGCACCCGGTACGAACCATCCGGAGTCGAGCACCGGCAGCGGCTGCGCGCTGCCGTCGAGCAGGCCGCGGATGTGCCCCGCGACCTCGGGGTTCTGCGAAGCCCACTGCACGTTGCGTGCGAGCTCCTCGACGCGCAGCACGGTCGTGCCCGAGCTGCGGATGCCCGGGGCGATCTCGATCGCCGGCTGCCGCGTGTAGTCGGCGGGCGGCGCGGCGGTCTGGGCGACAACGACCTCGGCCGTGCCCATCGAGTCGAGCAGGGCGCCCGGCACCATGCGGTCGACACCCCAGCCGGCGATGGGATGGTCGTGGCCGCCGACGACCGTGATCGCCTCCGCGGAGACCGCGCCGGCCTCGAGCAGACGTGCGGAGACGAGCGGGCCGACGATCTCGCCGGTCGCGGCGACGGGCGGCAGCAGCTCGACGTCGCCGAGCGTGGAGGTGACGCGGTCGGCATCCCAGCGGCGGTCGCTCGCGTGCCAGGCGCCCGTGCGGGAGGCGAGCGTGTCGCTGAGGAACGCACGGCCCGACCAGTGCGCGGCCGGCAGGTCGGTGAGCGAGATCCAGCGGTGCGCGCTCGTCGCGCCGAGCTGCTCTCGCGCCCACACCCAGCCGACGAAGGTGCGCACCGGGTCGCTGTCCGCGTCGAAGGGCTCGGTTCCGCGCAGGCGCGGCTGCAGGTCGCGGAACACCGTCTGCCGACGCGGATCGAACCACGAGAGCGCCCGGGTGAGCGGGGTGAGCGTCGCATCCACCAACAGGCCGTCTTCGCCGATGCCCGCGGTGCTGACCGCGTGCACCTCGTAGAGGTCGCCGCAGGCGCTGAGGATCATCTGCTCGATCGCGGCGAGCAGGGCACGGGCGTCGATGAGCGGCCCGTCGGCGTCGCGCGGCGTGGGGCGGATGACACGGGCGACGACCGCGCCCTCGGCGTCGATCAGCACGACCTTCGCGTTCGTCGAGCCGATGTCGACGCCGCAGGCGACCGCCGTGCGCGTCGCATTCCCCACGAGGCGACGATACCGCCGAGCGGAGGCGCGGGGCGGATGCGCGGGGTCGGATCGGGCGGCCGCTCGGCGGAGGTGCGCCGCCGGGCCGCGCTCCCCGAAGAGCGGGCCCGACGGCGCGGGGATCCCCCGGGCGCGCTCCCCCGAAGGAGCGGCCCGGCGGAGGTCAGGCGGCCGGCGATCCCGCCGTCACGCTCGCGGCGCCCGTGGCGGGCCCGTCGGCGGGGGCTGCCAGCACATCCACGTAGCCGAGCGCGGTCTTCGCCGCCTCGTATTGCGCGCCGACCTGCGGCTCGAACGGCACGGCCGCGAGCTCGTCGACGGCGACCCGCCAGGCGGGGAAGGCGCCTTCGGCCGCGGCGGCGGCCTGCATCGCGGCGCCCATCGTCACGTACTCATCGGGTGCGGGCACGGCGACGGGGATGTCGACCAGCTCGCCGAGGATCGCCTGCACCGCCGGGCTCTGCGCCGCCCCGCCGATGAGCAGCAGACGGTTCGTCGGCACGTCGCAGGCGTGCAGGGCATCCAGCATCGCGACCTGGCTCGCGAGCGTACCCTCGATGACCGAGCGGGCGAAGTTCTCGCGGGTGAAGTTGGCGAGGGATGCGCCGTGCAGCGAGCCACGCGCGTGCGGCAGGTCGGGGGTGCGCTCGCCCTCGAAGTACGGCAGCAGGGTCAGCCCGCCGGCGCCGGGCGCGGCGGCGAGTGCGAGGTCGCTGAGCTCGTCGAAGGTGCAGCCGAGCAGGCTCGTCGCGAGCTCGAAGTTGCGTGCCGCGTTGAGGGTGGCGACGAGCGGCAGGTGGTCGCCGGTCGCATCCGCGTAGCTGCAGACGTAGCCGGCGTAGTCGTGCACCGGGCGGGCGGCGCGGGCGTAGACGACGCCCGAGGTGCCGAGCGAGAGCACGGCCTCGCCGGGCTGCAGGCCGAGCGCGAGCGACGCGGCGGCGTTGTCGCCGCTGCCGATGCCGACGGGGATGCCCGCCGGGATGCCGGGGATGCCCGCACCGGTCACGCCGGCGCGGTCGAGCGGGCCGAGCACGCGCGGCAGGATCGCCGTGCGGCCGAGGGCGTGCTCGAAGAGATCCATCGTGTACTCGTCGGTCTCGGGCGACCAGTAGCCGGTGCCGCTCGCCTCCGAGCGGTCGGTGACGAGCTCGTCGAGGCCGGCGCGCCCCGATCCGGGGCCGAAGCCGCGCAGCCGCCAGGTCAGCCAGTCGTGCACGATCGCGACCGCGGCGGTGCGCGCGACGGCCTCGGGGTGCAGGTCGCGCATGTAGCGCAGCTTCGGCGCCGTGTCGGAGAGCGTGAGCGGCAGTCCGGTGCGGCGGATCCACTCGTCGCGCCCCAGCTCGGCGTTGAGCGCCATCATGTGCGGGTGCGAGCCGGTGTCGTTCCACTGAGGCGAATCGGCGACGACCTCGCCCGTCTCGTCGAGGAAGATCGGCGTGTGCTGCTGGCCGCTCACCGAGACGGCGATCACGTCATCCAGCCCGCCGGCGCGGCGCACGGCCGTGAGCAGCGCATCCCACCAGCGGTTCGGGTCGATGATCGTGCCGGAGGGGTGCGAGGCCTTGCCCTCGCGCACGGCGGCGCCGGTGTCGAGGTCGCGCACGGTGACCTTGCAGTTCTGGGTGGAGGAGTCGATCCCCGCGACGAGCTTCATCGCTCGGTCTCCGTTCGTGTCGTGCAGTGGTGGGTCAGAGCGCAGTGGGGCAGAGCACCATGGGGCAGAGCGCTCCGAGGCGCAGCGTCGGTCGGATGCGCGCTCATGCGGGCAGCGCCTTCAGGTGCTCCCAGACGGGCCGCGCGGCGTCGGCCCAGGCGGTGAGCGCGGCGTGACGCGCGGCATCCGCCGGCACGTCGACGGGGTCGCAGTCGTCCCACGCGCCGGTCTCGCCCGAGGCGAGCAGCTGCGCGCCGCGCGAGACGACCTCGTGGTGGCTCGAGACGCTGAGCGGAACGCCGAGCAGATCGGCCTTGAGCTGCAGCCAGAGCGGGTTGCGGCTGGCGGGGCCGATCACCTTCACCCGGTCGGGCTGGATGCGGAACAGCTCGAGCACGTCGGCGAACTGCCACGCCATGCCGAGGAAGGCGCCGAAGACGAGCTCGGCGCGGGTGGTGTCGGTGGAGAGCCCGGCGATCGCGCCACGGGCCCGCGGGTTCTTCGCGGGGCTGGGGCTGCCGCGGAACTGCGGCAGCACGAGCGGTACGCGGTCGAGGTCGATGCGGCCGGCGACCCACTCGGCGTGCAGCTCGTCGCAGAGCGCGGCGAGGGATGTCGCATCCATTCCGAGCATCGACTGCAGCGTCGCGAAGGCCGAGCCGCCGGTCGGGATCGAGGCGAAGAGCGTGAAGTCGTCGCCCGTCACGCCGATGCCGTTCGCGAGCTTCGAGCGCTCGGCGTGCTCGTCGACGGTCGGCTCGTCGCGCAGGAACAGCAGCCCCTCGGTCGTGCCGGTCGAGTTGAGCAGCTCGCCGTGCGCGAGCTCGGCGCCGACCGCGCCGACCATGTGGTCGTGCCCGGCGACGTGCACCATGACGCCCGGTCCGAGGCCGAAGCCGCGGGCGCACGCGGGGCGCATCGGCACGCCGTCGCCCGCGCGCCGCAGCTCCGGCAGCACCTCGACGTGCACGCCGAGCAATCCCGCGACATCCTGCGACCAGGAGGCGGTCGCCAGGTCGAGCGCGAGGGTGCGGCTGGCGAGCGAGTACTCCGACCAGCGCACGCCCGTGAGCCGGGCGGCGATGTACTCGGCGATGTTGAGCCACTGGGCTCCGCGCGCGGCGGGGCCGGCGGCGCGCAGCGCCCAGGCGATCTTCGACAGCCCGTAGTTGCCGCTCACCGGCAGGCCGGTCGTGCGGTAGGCGCGGGTGCGGTCCATCGCATCCAGCCCCGCCAGCAGCGGCAGGCCGCGCTGGTCGTGCCAGAGGATCATCGGCGAGGCGAGGGAGATGTCGGGCAGAACGAGTCCGCCCGACTCCCCCACGCCGGTGATCGCCACGCGCTCGACCGCGGCACGCTGGTCGGCGTCGAGACCGTGGATGAAGTCGCCGATCATCGTCGCCATCGCGTCGAGGTCGTAGACCTCGCCGTCGGCGTCGCGCACGGTCGGGGTGGGCTGCGAGGTCGAGACCGTCGCCACCCCCTCGGGATCGAAGAGCCCGAGCTTCACACTGGTGGTGCCGACGTCGACCGCGATCGTGGTGAGCACGGCGATCCTGTCCTTCTGGTTCTGCGGCTGGTGGGTTCTGCGGCTTACGCCACGGAGGGGTTGAACTGGCGGATGCGGCGCTCGACGACCTCCGAGATCGCGACGACCGCGCCCTTCGAGACCCGGATCAGCGAGTTCTCGTTGTTGTTGGCGTTGTAGGCCTCGCCGAAGCTGCGGATCATCGCGTTGCGCAGGTCGCTGGCGATGTTGACCTTGACGACGCCGAACTCGTGCAGGCGGCCGAACTCCTCCGCCGGCAGGCCCGATCCGCCGTGGATGCACAGCGGCACGGGGCTCGCGTGGCGCACCTCGTCGAGCAGGTCGAAGTCGATGTGCGCGTTGGGGGCGTAGCCGTGCACGTTGCCGACGGAGACGGCGAGGATGTCGTTGCCCACGGCATCCACGAAGGCCTTCGCCTCGCCCGGCTGGGTCATACTGGCGCGCTCGGGGGCGACGTCGTCCTCCTTGCCGCCGATGCTGCCGAGCTCGGCCTCGAGCGCGATGCCGGGGCCGCAGAGCGAGCGGGCGATCTTCGAGGTGGCGACGTTGTCGTCGAAGGAGGCCTCGGAGTCGTCGATCATGATCGACGTGAAGTCGGCGGCGAGCGCCTTCTCGACGGCGTCGATCGACTTGCCGTGGTCGAGGTGCAGCGCGACGGGCACCTTCGTGTCCTTCAGGCGGCGGGCGACCATGTCGTAGATGTACTCGTAGCCCGAGAGCGCGACGTTGGTGGGGGCGACCTGGATGAAGGTCGGCACGCCGACCTTCTCGATGGCGTCGACGATGCCCATGGTCGTCTCGATGTTGGTGGTGTTGAACGCTCCCGCGACGAGACCGCGCGAGACGCACTCGTTCACGACCTCGATTCCGCTGACCAGAGGCATGGGGGTCCTTTCGCTGTGGGATCGCCGCTCGCGGCGCTTCGGGCTAACTGTACCGTCTGTACGTACAAGACGTACGACAAGAGATCTGGGGATCGCCCGCCGGCGACGGGTGGTGAGCGCGCGTGATGAGCCGCGCGCCGCCGCCGACGGGCGAGAGGGTGCGCCGCTTACTCGAAGTTGCGGTGGCGGGCGACCAGATCCTCGAACTTCGCGCCGGTGCGCTGAACGAGCTGGAAGTAGAGCACGTCCCAGAAGATCCAGAGCGACTGCTCGAACAGGCTGCCCATGGGCTGGATCGTCGGCACGAGACCGCTCGGGTCGTCGGCGCCGTAGGTGTGCGCGGGGATCGTGAGCACGATGTCGGCGAGCTTCGCGGTCGGGCCGTCGGGCACCGCGGTCGCGACCAGCAGCGTCGCGCCCGTCTTCTTCACCTGCTCGGCGATGTAGTGCAGGTGCGGGATGTTCGACGGGCCCGTCGGCATGATGAACAGGTCGTCGGCCGTCACTGCCGGCGTCGTGTCATCCCAGCCCCAGTGCACGGTCTTGCCGAAGTGGGTCAGGCGCATCGCGAAGGCCTTCGAGCCGAGGCCCTCGCGGCCGATGCCGAGCACGAAGATGCGCTGGTGCTTCTCGAGCGCGTCGAGCGCGGCCTCGATCTGGTCGAGCGGCACGCGGCGGAACACCTCGCCGAGCTCGGCGACGACGGCGGCGCTGGTCTCACGGAAGTCGGACATGCTGTCCTCCCTTTCAGTTCTGGCGGTTCAGTTCGTTCTGGTCTTGAGGAGCGCCCACGGCCTGAGCTCGGCGTGGGCACGGTGGGCCGGCGGCGCGCGGCAGCGCCGACCCACCGGGTCAGGTTCGGCTCGGGCGGGCGCCGAAACGGCCGACGAAGAGCGCGAGCAGGATGACTCCGCCGTAGACCGCGTTGATCCAGAAGGTCGGCACGCCCGCGAGGGTGAGCACGTTCGTCAGGGTCCCGAGCAGCAGCACACCCAGCAGCGCGCCGACGATGCGGCCCTGACCACCGGTCAGCTGCACTCCGCCGATCACGGCAGCGGCGAGCGCGCTGAAGATCAGGTTCTGACCCATTCCGCTCGTGACCGAGGCGAGGCGCCCGGCGAGCATCAGGCCGGCGAAGGAAGCCAAGGTGCTGGCGACGATGAAGGTGGTGATGAGCACCGCATCCACCCGGATGCCCGCGGCACGGGCAGCGTCGGCGTTGCCGCCGATGGCGTACAGCGCGCGACCCCAGGCGGTGTAGCGCAGCACGAGCGCGGCGATCACGAACAGGATTCCGGTGACCCAGATCGCGGCCGGGACGCCGAACCAGCGGGCCGAGCCGATGTAGCGGAAGGCGTCGGGCAGCCCTGCGAGTGTCTTGCCCTGGCTGACGCCGAGCGTGATGCCGCGCAGCAGGATCAGCATCGCGAGACTGACGATGAAGGGATCGAGTTTCACCTTCACCACGAGCAGGCCGTTGAAGAGGCCGATGAGCGCGCCGATCACGAGCGTGAGCAGGATCGCCACGAAAGGGTTGATCATCGTGCCGAGTCCGCCCATCGCGGCCGGGATCAGCAGCCAGGCGGCGACCATCGGCGCCAGGCCGACGGTCGACTCGAGCGAGATGTCGAGCTTGCCGGTCAGCAGGATGAAGGTCAGGCCGATCACGACGATGCCGAGCTCGGCCGACTGACGCAGGATCAGCGTGAGGTTCGGCGCCGTGAGGAACGCCGGGCTCACGATCGCGCCGATGACGGCGACGATGATCAGGCCGGGCAGGACGCTGAGCTCGCGCACGTTGCGCACGACGGATCCGAGGAACGGACTGCGCCCTGACGGGACGGTGATGACGGTGGTGCGTGCGCTGTTCACGGGGTTCACTCCAGGCCTTCGATGGCTCGAACGATGTCTTCTTCGGTGGGTTCGGCGAGCTCGGCCGCGATGCGGCCCTCGCGCATGATGAGGACGCGCGAGCTGACGAGCAGCTCCTCGACGTCGTCGGAGATGAGCACGACGGCGACACCGTCGGCGAGGGCGCGCAGGATGAGCGCGTAGATCGCGTCCTTCGCGGCGATGTCGACGCCGGCGGTCGGTGAGATCAGCACGAGCACGCGCGGATCGCGGGCGAGCGCGCGGGCGAGCACGACCTTCTGCTGGTTGCCGCCGCTGAGACCGGAGACCGCGAGGGCGGGGTTCGGCGGAACGAGCGCGACGTCCTGGATGAGGGTGCGCGACATCTCGTTCTGCTTGCGCGGCGAGAAGAAGCCCGCCGGCGCGAGCCGGTCCATGACGCCCATGGTCATGTTCTCGGCGACGCTGAGCTGGGGCACGTAGCCGTCCTTATGACGGTCGGCGGGCACGAAGCCGACGCCCGCCTTCTGACTGGCCTTGACCTTGCCGGTGGGGATGACCTCGCCGTCGGCGAGCACCGATCCCGAGCCGAGTCGGCGCAGACCGGCGATGGCCTCGCCGACCGAGTACTTGCCCGATCCGCCGACGCCGCCGATGGCGACGAGCTCGCCCGGCGCGACGCGGAACGACACGTCCGTGAACGCGCCGCCCTTCTCGGTGGCCGAGCGCAGCTCGAGCGCCGGCGCCGTGTCGGTCGCCGTCGCGGCAGCGCTCTCGACCCGGTGGCGTCGCTGCTCCTGGCCCGCGAGCAGGGCCTCCACCAGGTCGTCGGACTTCACGTCGTCGCCGGTGCGCGACCAGAGCAGCTTGCCGTCGCGCAGCACGCTGGCGGAGTCGCAGATCGCCGTGACCTCGCGCAGGAAGTGCGAGACGAAGACGAAAGTGACGCCGTCCTGCTGCAGCTCCTGCACCTTGTCGAAGAGCCGGCGGATTGCCGAGCCCTCGAGCTGCACCGTGGGCTCGTCGAGCAGCACGATGCGGGTGCCGGCGTCGAGCGCCTTCGCGATCGTGAGCATCTGGCGTTCCTCGATCGGGGCATCCGACAGCAGCGAGCGCGGGTCGAGGTCGATGCGCCACTCGGCGAGGATGCGCTCCGCCTCGTTCTGCATCGTGCGCCACGACACCGACGGCCCGTTGCCGGGCAGGCGCCCGGCGAACAGGTTCTCGGCGATCGTGAGGTTCGTGAACACCGAGGGGCGCTGGTAGACGCAGGCGACGCGCTGCTGCCAGGCCTTGGCGTCGGCGGCGGGCGGCGCATCCTCGCCGAAGAAGCGCACGGCTCCCGTGTCGGGCGTCTCGAGCCCGGTGATCATGCGCAGCAGCGTGGACTTTCCGGCGCCGTTGCGCCCGATCAGCCCGTGCACCTGGCCCGGGAGGATCGAGACGGAGACGTCCTGCAGCGCCTTCGTCGCACCGTAGGTCTTGCTGACGCGATCGATCTGGATCGCGGGCACGGTGGTGGATGGGGTCGTCATGACGTCTCCGTCTCGCTTCCGGTCGGAGGTTACTTCGAGGCGCCGAAGGCCTCGAGGGCGAACTTCTTGTTGCCCCAGAGCTCCGGGTCCTCGACGTTGTCCTTAGTCACGACGGGCGTCGGGAGCAGGTCGACGAGGTTGCCCTTGCGCTTCTCGATGACGCTGCCGTGGTCGGTCTTGCCTTCCTTGAACTTCTCGCCCTTGATCGCGCGAACGAGGTAGTCGGCGCCGTAGTCGATGTAGTCGGTCATCGGCTGCGCGACGGCGGCGTCGAGGTAGCCGTCGCGGATGGCCGTCATCGCCATCGGGCTCGCATCGACGGAGACCTGCACGATGTGGCCCTCCTCGCCGACCGGCACGAGCTTGCCGAGCGACTTGAGCGTGTCGAGGATCGTCGGGAAGAAGGTCGCGTCGCTCTGGTTGTAGATGCCCGCGATGTTGTCGTACTGGTTGAGCGCCGTCTCGATGCCGGTCGCGGCCTTGGCCGGGTCCCACTCGGTGGCGACGTTGACGAGCTTCACGTCGGGGTACTTCTTCTTCATGCAATCGTTGAAGCCGTTGGTGCGGTCACGGCCGTTGGAGGTGACGGGGTCGCCGTCGAGGGTGATCACGGCCGATCCGGCCTTGACGCGCTTGCCCATCTCCTCGCAGGCGAGCTCGCCCATGTGCACGTTGTCGGCGCGCACGATCATCGCGATGTTGCCCGAGGCGGGCGCCTCGTCGATCGCGACGATCGGCACGTTCTGGTCGTTCGCGTACTCGATCGCGGGAACGATCGCGTCGGCGTCGCCGACGGAGATCACGAGGCCCTTGGCGCCCTTGTTGATGAGCGTCTGGATGTCGGTGATCTGCTGCGCGGGGTCGCGGTCGGCGTTGGTCGCCGGGATCGTCGCGTAGCCGAGCTTCTTGAAGCGCTCCATCGAGCCGACGTTCTCGGCGTTCTGGAACGGGTCGGTGTGCGGCTGGGAGTAGCTCAGCTGGGTGTCGGCCGGCTTGGCGTCGCCGCCGGCGGCGGCTCCCGTCGAGCAGCCGGCCAGCAGGAGAGCGCCGACGCCCAGGACTGCCGCCCCCGTGATTGCCGTGATTCGCATTGCAGACTTCCTCTCTGAAGTAGCAAGACACGTACGCGATCTCCGTTGAGCCGGCAACACCGCGCGGTCTGTACGTCTTGTCCGTACAGAAAGTACAGCATCTGCACATCCGTGCAAGACAGGCAGTGCGGTCTACCCCAGTTCGTGACCGAACCGTGGCCGAGCAGCCGCCGGAAATGCAGAACGTCCGGCGGTCGCGCCACACGACCGCCGGACGTTCCGGCCTTGCTTCAGGGCGTCGGACGCCCGGGTTCTCACGCCGAGGTGAGGTCCTTCACGACCGGCGCGCCGAGGCGCTTGGCCTGGCCCGGGTCCTGGTCGGTGCGCAGTACCAGGGTGACGATCGCGCCGACCACGTAGAGGCCCGCGAACACCCAGATGAGCGCCGTGATGTTCGCCACGCCGCCGAGCAGGGCGACGAGCGCCGGGCCGACGAAGGCCGAGAGGCCAGCGGCGAGGGTGTAGACGGCGAGGGCGCTGCCCCGGTCCTCGACCTTGACCATCGAGGGCACGAGGGCGGTCAGCGGCACGAAGCCGGCCAGGCCGATGCCGAAGACGGCCCAGCAGATCACGGTGACCCAGAAGTTCGGTCCGATCGCGAGCGGCACGTAGTAGAGCGCCAGCACGCCGACGGCGCACATGACGCAGCCGAACCAGGTGACCGTGCGCTTCCAGCCGAAGCGGTCGCCGATGATGCCGAAGAACAGGTTCGCGAAGATGTTCGCGGTGTAGACGATCGTCACGATCAGCAGGTAGTTCTCCTGCGTGAAGCCGACCTGCTTGACGAAGAAGAACGGCGCGACCACGAAGAGCGCGAAGTTCGGCGTCGTGTTCACGAGGCGCACGAAGGCGCCGGCCGCGACGCGCTTGTCGCGCCAGAGGATCGTGAGGCCCTTCGCGAGCTCCGACATCGCCCCGGCCGAATCCGGCTGGGTCGGGCCGGCGTGACGCAGGTCGCGCACGCCGAAGAAGGCGATCAGCAGACCGGCGGCGACGATGACCGTCGCGAGCCAGAAGGTGCCCGTCTCGCCGATGTGCGGGATCGTCCAGCTGGCGACGAGCGAGCCGATCGTGGGCAGGCCGGCGCCGAAGACGAACCAGAACCATCCGACGCTCGAACCGCGCTGGTGCGCCGGCGTCGCCGTGTTCAGCCACACCAGGAAGGCGTAGGCGAAGAAGGGGTACCCGATGCCGCGCAGGGCGTAGGCGACGATCGCGAGCCAGGTCACGTGCGCGCCGATGCCGACCGCGAGGAACACGATCTCGAGCACGACCCAGGCGATGCCGCCGATCAGCATGACGCGGCGCGGGCCGAGGATGCTCGACAGGGTTCCGGCGAACCACGACCCGATCGCGACGAAGATGCCGTAGAGGCTGATCGTGATGGCGGCCGCGTTCTCGGAGAGCCCCGGCTGCTCGGCCAGGAACGTCGAGAGGTAGTTCGACTCGACGCCGTCGCCGATCATGAACAGCAGCACGCCGACGAAGCCGAGGAACAGCGGCGCCGGGATCCCCACCCGGTCGAGGAGTCGCGCGGCAGCGTTGCCCGAGCGCTCGGTCATGAAGCATCTCCCTTGATTGCGAGGAAACCGCATCCTTGTACGGCTTGTACGTACAGACTACACATGCCGGTCAAAGCGGATGCGCACGCGGCCGACGGAGGATCATCCCCCGACCGGCACCTCGCCACCAAGCCCGCGATCGGGGCACGACAGCGCGGTCTGGTACCGGCGCGTCGGCGCTTCGAGGGGCGGGCTCGACGGACGACCGCGACAGCCGTCGATGCGGCACCGGGTCTCGAAGGAGTATCGTGCGACCGGTGCGCCCTCTCGCGTGCGCGACCCGATATTTCCTCGCCCGAACGCAGAAGCAGGTGACGTGAGCTCTTCGACCTTCGCGATCGTCGCGCGCCTCGACGCCGACCGCGCCGACGCCGACGACCTGACCACCGCCCAGCGCATCGTGCGCGACGTGGTCGACTACATGGTCGCGCTCGGCGCCCGCTTCGACACGGTCGCCCGAGCCGAGGCCGGAGTGCCGGCGGATGCGGCGACCGCCTCGGTCGATCACGTCACCCCGGCGAGCACCTCCCCCGCCACCGGCGCCCACCGCTTCGAGATCGACGCGAGCGGCGACCGCGCCCGCTTCCTCGCGATCGGCATGGTGGAGCTGTCGTCGGCGCTCAGCACCGCCGGCGCCCGCGTGCGCGGCCTCATCGAGCGTCACCGCTGGCAGCCCGACGACGACGGTCGCGACGTGATCGCGCCGATCATGGAGGCGCTGCAGCGCCTCGGCGCGACCATCGCGAGCGACACCGCTTCGGCGGACGCAACCCCCGGTTCAGTCGGCGGTGCCGGCACCGCCGCGGTCCCGGTCGTGAGCGGCACCGCCGCATCCACCGCCGACCGCTCGTGGATGCCCGACCTCGACCTCGTGCCCGTGCAGTCGCTGCTCGAGGCCGTGCGTCGTCGCCTCGACCTCACCTCGCTCAGCTGGGTGCGCCCGGCCTACTGAGCCCGTCTCGACCCGTCGAGCCGCGATACCCCGCGCGGCGGCCGCAGGCGTCGGCGAGCCACGACCGCCGAAGCGGACCGCTCCCCGTGTACGGCGCGACGCCCGCGAGGTGCCAGAGTTGACCCGATGAGCACCTCAGCCGCCGAACCCCTGCACCCCGCCACCGCCGCCGTCGTGGCCGGGCGCCCCGAGCCGGTCGCCGACGCGCCGCTCAACACCCCCGTCGTCTTCGCCTCGACCTTCGTCGGGGGCGGCGACCTCGAGTACGGCCGCTTCGGCAACCCGACCTGGACGGCGCTCGAAGACGCCATCGGCGCTCTCGAGGGCGGCGACGCGCTCGTCTTCGCCTCGGGCATGGCCGCCACCAACGCGGTGCTCGCGACCCTGCCGGTCGGCACCAAGGTCGTCGCCCCGACGCACGCCTACCTCGGCTCGCTCACGCAGCTCGACGAGGGTCAGGAGCGCGGCGCGCTGACCCGGGTCTACGTCGACATCTCCGACACGGATGCGGTGATCGCCGAGCTCGACGACGCCTCCGTGCTCTGGATCGAGTCGCCCACCAACCCCGCCCTCGAGGTCGCCGACCTGGCGACGCTGCTCGCCGCCGCCCACGCGAAGGGCGTGCTGACCGTCGTCGACAACACCTTCGCGACGCCGATCCTGCAGCGTCCGCTCGAGCTCGGCGCCGACGTGGTGCTGCACTCGGCCACCAAGTTCCTCTCCGGCCACAGCGACGCCGTGCTCGGCGCGCTTGTCGTGCGCGACGCCGAGCTGAAGGCGAAGCTCGTGAGCCGCCGCACCATCCTCGGTGCGACGGCCGGCCCGATGGAGGTCTACCTCGTGCTGCGCGGCCTGCGCACGCTGGCGCTGCGCGTCGAGCGCGCGTCGGAGAACGCGGCCGCCCTCGTCTCGCGACTCGCGAGCCACCCTGCGCTGACCGAGCTGCGCTACCCGGGCTTCGGCGCGATCATCGCCCCGGTCTTCGCGGATTCCGCGACCGCCGAGCGCTTCGTCGCCGCCGCACGCCTGGCCCGCTTCGCGACCAGCCTCGGCGGAGTCGAGACCACCCTCGAGCGCCGCCGCCGCTGGTCGGGCGAGGTCGCGACGATCCCCGAGGGGCTCGTGCGCATCTCGGTCGGCATCGAGCACATCGACGACCTCGCGGCCGACCTGACGCGGGCGCTCGACGCGGCGGCCGCCGGGGCCTGACCCCCTGCGCTGCACCCTGCGCGGCGCTCCCCGCGACGCGACTCCGCCCCGCATGCTCCCCGAGTTGCCCACTTCGGTCGGGTCGGGCTGTCGTAACCCGGGCGAACTGGGCAACTCGACGGCATCCATGACCCGGGTGATCCTGAGTTGCCCACTTCCGCGGCGTGCCGGCCTCGGGATCCCGCGGAACTGGGCAACTCGGGAGTGCGATGAGTGCGGGGTGCACGCGATGCAGGTCGACGCGGCGGGAGCTCCCAGGGGGCGTCGGTAGCGTGGATGCGCCGCCTGACGCCCTCCCGGAAAGGACCGCGCCGGTGACCTCACCCGCAGCTCCCGACACGACATCCACCTCGACCGCGCCGCCGCCCGACGGCACGCCCCGCGGTGCGCTGAGCCGGCTCGTCGCCCCGGGCAATTCGCCCGCGCGGGTCAGCCGCCTCGGCCGCGTCTTCATCGCGATCGCGACGCTCGAGGCCGTGACCTGGGCGGGCCTGCTCGTCGGCATGTTCCTCAAGTACGTGACCGAGACGACCGACCACGTCGTGACCGTCTTCGGCACGGCGCACGGCGGGGCGTTCCTCGTCTACGGGGCACTCTCGATCGTGTGCGCGATCGCGTTCCGCTGGCGCTGGTGGGTCACGCTGCTCGCGCTGGCCGCGGCGGTTCCGCCGCTCGTGACCGTGCCGCTGGAGCTGTGGATGCGACGCCGCCGGCTGCTGCACCGGGAGCCGGCGGGAGCATCCACCTCGCTCGGGTCGCCCGCCTAGCTCGACTCCGCGGCACCGACCTCGGCACCGCCGACCTCGGCGACCAGCCGGGCGACGGTCTGCTGCCATCCGGGTCGCATCGCACTCAGCAGGTCGCGCGCCACGTGCTCGTCCATATGCACGGGGAAGTCGACGTCGAGCGTGAGCAGGGTGCCCGTCACCCCCTCGACCTCCGCGTCGGCGAAGGTCAGCGTCGTGACCGGGGCGTCGTCGATCGCGGGGCCGGCGAGCTCGGGCCATCCGCCGACCGCGCCGAAGACGAACACGAGCCGCTCGTCGGGCACGATCTCGCGGTAGACGCCGCCGGTCACGTAGCGCGTGTCGGCGTCGATGATCATCAGCTGCCGCCAGGCGCCGCCGACCCGCAGGTCGACCTCGATCGGCTCAGACGGCCGCGGTTGCTGATCATTGAAGAACCAGTCGAGGTGGGCCGGGTCGGTCCAGGCGCGGAAGACGCGCTCGCGCGGCACCGGGAAGCGCCAGGTGAGCGTGAAGCCACGGCGCTCGGCGGTGGATGCGGGGGTCTGGTCGGACATGTCACTGCTCCTTCGCGGTGGTTGAGGTGGATGCCCGCAGCTGAGCGTCGAGTCGCGCGAGGCGGGACCCGAAGAAGCGCCGGTACGGCTCCATCCACGCGTCGGCGTCGGCGAGCGCGGCCGGCTCGAGGCGGCAGGGGCGCCAGCGGGCGTCGCGTCCGCGGCTGATGAGGCCGGCGCGCTCGAGCACCTTCAGGTGCCGCGAGATCGCGGGCAGGCTGATGTCGTGCGGGGCGGCGAGCTCGGTCACGGTCGCCTCGCCCTCGACGAGGCGCGCGAGCATCGCGCGCCGGGTCGGATCGGCGAGAGCGGCGAAGGTGCCGCTGAGTGCATCGTCGGTCATCGCGTCCTCATTTAACGAATGTGTTAAGTATGCTCGCGATGTGGACCGTGTCAAGGGCGCGCGGACCGGTCCACTCCCCCGCGATCGGCCCGCCGCGCGCAACGCGAGCGCAACCGATGCCGCCCTAGGCTCGGACGGTGAGCGCAGCGACAGGTTCCGGCGACGGACCCGTCGCAACCGGCGGGGCATCGATGCCGAACAGCTGGCTCCGCGTCGCGCCCATCGTCGTCGGGCTGGCGCTGTGATCGACGCGCGGCACCCCGGCGGCTGGCTCCGCGTCGCGCCCATCGTCATCGGGCTGGCGCTGTGATCGACGCGCGGCACCCCGGCGGCTGGCTCCGAGTCGCGCCCATCGTCATCGCTCTCGCCTGGGGCGGCAACCACTTCGTGCCGCTCATGCAACTCTACGAGCGCGTCTACGGCTACTCGACCGTCGAGGTCGACCTCTTCCTCGCGTTCTACGTGATCGGCCTGGTGCCCGGCTTCGCCCTGTCGGGTGCGTGGAGCGACCGCTGGGGCCGCAAGCCGGTCATGCTCGGCGGGCTGGTGATCGGCGTGATCGGCAGCGTCATCCTCGCCACCGCCAGCTCGAGCGTGGTCGGAATGAGCGTCGGCCGCCTCGTCTGCGGCGTCAGCGTCGCGGTCGGCATGGTCGTCGGCAGCAGCTGGATCAAAGAGCTGTCGGTCGCCTCCGGCCGCTCGTCGTCGGGCGCCCGCCGTGCGGCGCTGTCGCTGACGGCCGGATTCGGCGGCGGCGCCGGGATCGGCGGGGTGCTGGCGCAGTGGGCTCCGCTGCCGACCGTGCTGCCCTACGTCGTGCAGATCGCGGCGACGATCCTCGCCGGCGTCGTGCTGCTGCGGGCTCCGGAGACGCGGATGCCCGACCCGGCCGTGCGCTCGCTGCTCGGCGATCTGCGCATCCCCCGTCATGCTCGCCGTCGCTTCGTGCGCACCGTGCTGCCGCTCGCGCCGTGGGTGTTCGCGGCACCGGCGCTCGCCTTCGCGGTCGGACCGAACCTCGTCGCGGATCAGACCGGCGAGCTGCGCGTCGGCTTCGCGACCCTCGCCACCGTCGTCACCCTCAGCGCGGGCACGGTCGTGCAGCTGCTCTCGGCGCCGATCGCCCGCCTCACCCGCGAGCGCCACGGCGTGATCGGCATGGCGCTCATCGCGATCGGCGCGGTGCTGGTGATCCGCGCGGCCGTCACCGGTTCGATCCCCGCGGTACTCGTCGCGGCGCCGCTCTTCGGCGCCGGCTATGGGCTCTGCATGGTCTTCGGTCTCGCCGCCGTGCAGAACATGGCGACGCCCCACGACCTCGCCGGGCTCACCGCCGTCTACTACTCCCTCACCTACGCCGGCTTCTTCCTGCCGGCGATCCTGGCGGTGCTCGCGCCGCTCGTCTCGTTCCCGGCCGCGCTCATCGGCACGGCCGTCGTGGTGCTGGGATGCGCGGCGCTCGTCGTGCGCGGCCTGCGCCGGGGCGCGAGCGCGTAGCCCGCGCCCGCGCGCTCAGCGTCGGCCCAGCGGGAGCCCGGCGTCACACTGCGACGTGGTGATCGTGCAGAGCCGACGCTGTGCCGTCGACCCCCCACGACCTGCGTTCAGCGGAACGCGACCCGCTCGGCGCACCTCAGCGCGACGCGCCGCCATACCGAGGCCGCCGCGCAGCGCGCATCAGGCCTCGGCGGTGACCGCCCGGGCGAAGTTCGCCGCGTGCTCGGCCAGGCGCAGCATCCGCTCCTGCCTGGCGGCCTCGATGTCGTAGCCGATGTAGGCCGGCGGCGGCGGGGTGCGCACGTTCGCCGAGCACTCGAACTCCGAGCAGAGCAGGGTGCCGAGGGTGTCGCCCTTGCGGCCGGCGGCGCCGGCGCGCTTGGCGCTGAAGAAGACGACGTCGTTCGGCAGGCGCACGTCCTGGCACCACGAGCACTGCGCGCGCGAGCGCGGTGCGGCGTCGGCCTGGCGTAGCAGCACGCCGACCAGTCCCTGCCCGTCGGGGGCCGTGTCATCCGGCACCGACAGCACCAGGTAGGCACGGCGGGCGAGCTTGCGATCGCGCCAGCCGAGGTAGTCGAGCTGACCGAAGTCGATCTCGTCGAGCTCGGGCAGGGTCAGTGAGCTGACCTCCTTGCGGGAGGCGTTGACGAAGGAGGCGCGGAGGGCCTTCTCATCGATGGGGAGCATGGGCGTGAAGCCTTTCGGATCCGCCGCGCGCCGGGGCGCGCGGGCGTGAACGGAGTCCGGCGACGACACGCGGGCGACGCTGTGCGCGCACGAGAGCAGCGGGCATCCGCGAGCTGCGGCGCGACGCGAGGTGGTCGCGCGGGAGAGATGAGGATGCGAGCCGTCGTGAAGCGGAGCCGGACGAGGAGATGAGGTGGATGCGCGGGGTCGAGCGACCGCGTCTACCTGGTGCCGGCGCAGAGCGCGCCAGCGACCTCCTCACGCCCGCGGGGCGTCGTGTTCCCGTTCTTCACGAGAGGTCACGGTACGCCCGTTCGGCGAGAATCGCACGCTCGGCGATGCGAGGTGCGGCCGGGCCGGGTACGCGGTTGCGGATGCAGAGGACCGTCAAGCCGCGGCCGGGCTCAGCGGCCGGCTCCGTGCGAAACTGCACACGTCGACGTTGCGCAGCGCGGGATCGCGGCACCGCACCGCACCGCACCGCACGCCGCGGCCGGTGCGGGCCGCGTGCGCGGTTTCGGATGCGCGCATCCACGGAGCCGCGGTGGGGATCGGCGACCATCCTCGTCCGAAACCGCGCACGCAGGTGCGGCGCCGGTCGGCTCAGGCGGCGGGCGCCGGCTCGAGCGGGGCGACCACGAGGGCGCCGTCGACCCAGCTCACGGCGCGCAGGTCGGCGACGAGCAGGTCGGGCGACCCCGCGCCGGCCGGGAGGCCGACGCCGATGACGGTGCCGACGCCGGCCGCGCGGGCGGCGGCGATGCCGGCCGGCGCATCCTCGAACACGACACAGCGGGCCGGATCGCGCTCGATCAGCTCGGCACCGCGGCGGTACGGCTCCGGATCGGGCTTGCCCCGGGCGACGTCCTCAGCAGCGACGATCCCGTCGGGCCGGGCGACGCCGGCGGAGGCCAGGCGGCGGGCGGCGAGCTCGCGGGCACCCGAGGTGACGACGGTCCAGAGGCCCTGCGGCAGCGCGTCCGTGAGCTCGACGGCGCCCGGGATCGCCCGGGTTCCGTCGACGTGCTCGACCTCGAGGCGCTCGAGCTCGGCGTTGGCACGCTCGACGTCGTCGGCGGCCACGAGGCTGCGCACCGTGTCGACGGCGCGGACGCCGTGCACGATGTCGCGGCGGAAGTCGAAGGCGGGCGCCCAGCGGGCCGCCCAGATTCCCCAGGCGCGCGCAGCCGACTCGAGCGAGTCGACGAGCACGCCGTCGCAGTCGAACAGCACGCCCTCGACCGGGATGCGCACCATGGTTCCTCCTTCTGGCCGGCCGGGGCCGGCATCCGTTTCGTGCCGCTCAGCTCGCGTCACCACGTGGCGCGACGCGACTCGGCTCGGGCTTCCACGCGGAACGGCGGCACCGGGCGACCGAGGTCGCGCAGCGCCGCCGTCCGCTTCTCAGATCACTTCGCCGAGATCGACTCCGACTCGGCCGCGTCGTCCGTCGCCGCGACGGCGGCGCGACGACGGTCGCGTCCGCGCAGCGCGAAGGTCGCGACGAACATCGCCACGATCGACACCAGGATGCCGGCGATGACGGCGATCTGCCCGCCGCCGACCGAGAGCCAGCCGAGGAACAGGCCGACGATGCCGTAGTCGGCGTCGGAGAACGTGGAGTTCGCGAAGCCGATCTCACCGAGCACCGGCAGCAGCAGCAGCGGCAGGAAGGTGATCGCGAGGCCGTTGGCGAAGGCGCCGAGCATCGCCCCGCGACGACCGCCCGCGGCGTTGCCGATGACGCCCGAGGCGGCGCCGGTCATGAAGTGCGCCACGACGCCGGGCACGATGATCGCGCCGCCCATGAAGACCATCGCGACCAGGCCGACGATGCCGCCGACGAAGCTCGAGAGAAAGCCGATGAGCACCGCGTTCGGCGCGAACGGGAAGACGATCGGCACATCCAGGGCCGGCTTCGCGTTCTTGACCAGTCGGTCGGAGATGCCCTTGAACGCGGGGATGATCTCGGCGAGCACCACGCGCACGCCGGCGAGGATGATGAACACGCCCGCCGAGAACGTCGCCGCCTGCATGAGCAGGAAGACGAGGAAGTTCTGGCCGTCGCTGAGCTTGTCCTCGATGTACGGAGCGCCGGCGAAGAGCCCGACGATCACGTAGATGACGGCCATCGAGAGGGCCACGATCACGGTGGTGTCGCGCAGGAAGCCGAGGCCGTTCGGGAACTTGATGTCCTCGGTCGACTTCGAGTTCCCCTTGCCGCGGGTGACCGTCGCGACGAGGCCGCTGAGCGCGATGCCGACGCCGCCGGTGTGGCCGAGCGCGACGTCGTCGTTGCCGGTGACCTTGCGCATGAACGGCTGGATGAGCGCCGGAGAGAGGGTCATGTAGACGCCCTGCGCGAGCGAGCCCCAGAGCACCACGGCCCAGGTGTCGAAGCCGGCGACGCCGAGGATGACGGCGATCATCGCCGCGATGTAGAAGGCGACGTGACCCGAGAGGTAGATGAACTTGAAGCGAGTCAGCGCCGCGAGGGCGATGTTCACGATCATGCCGAAGAAGAAGATCAGCGCGGCTGCCGAGCCGTACTTCAGCAGCACCTGGCCGACGATGGCCTCGTTGTTCGGCACGACGCCCTGCACGTTGAAGGCGTGCTGGAACATCTCGCCGAAGAAGCCGAGCGAGCCGACGACGACCCCGGCGCCCGCGGCGAGCACGAGGAATCCGACGAGGGTTCGCACGGTGCCCTTGAGCACGTCGCTGAACGACTTGCGCTGCACGGCGAGGCCGACGAGCGAGATCAGCGCGACGATGATCGCCGGCTGACGGAACAGATCGAGGAAGACGGAGAGGATGCCGTCGACGACGGGGTTCACTCGGCACCCCCGACGGCGATTCCGTGACGCTCGGCCGCGGCACGCACCTTCTCGGTGAGCTCGTTCTGGTCGATGATGCTGTTCAGCACCACCACGTCGCCCAGACCGGCCGCGGCTTCGGCGAGGTCGGCGCCGACGAAGACGGCATCCGCGTCGCCCTTCGCGACCGAGCCGAGGTCGGCGTGGTCGACGTCGACCCCGGTGACTCCGAGCTGCTTGAGCGCCTTCTCGATGTTCATGTGCACCATGAAGCTGGAGCCCAGCCCTGTGCTGCAGACCGCGAGGAACTTCATCCTTCGTTTCCGTTCTGATCGATGACCGCCGAGACCTCGGCGGGGGTGGTGGCCGCGAGCAGCGCGTCGCGCTGCTCGGCGTCGGTGAGCAGGCCGGCGAGCTCCTGCATGGTCTCCAGGTGTCCGGTCGGGTCGGAGGCCGCCAGGCACAGGAAGAGGTCGATGGGATGCGCGGCCTCGTCGTTGAGCAGCACGGCGGGCCGCACGCGCAGGGAGCTGAGTCCGGTGCGGTTGACGCCCGCTTCGGGGCGGGCGTGCGCGAGAGCGATGCCGAAGCCGAGGTCGATGTAGGTGCCGCCGGCGGCGATCGAGTCGAGCATGGCCTGCACGTAGCCGGGCTCGATCGAGCCGTCGGCGAGCAGCGGCGCGGCGACGCGCTGGACGGCGTCGCGCCAGCCGTCGACGTCGTCGGCGAAGAGGATGCGCTCGGGGGTGAGGTGGTCGCTCAGCATGGGGCCTTCTTGACGGTGGATGTTCGTGAGGCGGGTCGTCGTGGTCGCCATCAGCCGTGCAGGCCGAAGGCGATCTCGCTGTTCTGGGGGGTGAAGTGCGAGGTGCCGTACGAGACGGCGACGTCATCGGAGTCGTAGACGGTGGAGTCGACGCGCAGCACCTTCTCGCCGACCTCGACGCCGAGGTGCTGGGCGAGGGCGGTGTCGGCGGTGTCGAGCGAGACGACGACCTCGTTGCGGGCGAGGGTCACGCCGGCGCCGCGCAGGTAGTCGAAGAGCGAGCCGTCGGTGAAGTCGGCGTCGAGGATGCCGGGGAAGCGTTCGAGCGGCAGGTCGGTCACGGCGAGGTGGTGCAGGGCGTCGTTGACGTAGCGCAGGCGGGTGAGGCGGGCGACGCGGTCGGCGCTGTTGACGGCGAGCTTGTCGGAGCTGAAGGCGCCGGCCGCCGCATCCTCGAAGCCGATCACGCGGGTGTGCACGGCGTGCCCCTCGCGGCTCTGCTGTGTGTGGAACCCGCTGACCTGGTCGGCGAAGCGCTCGGGGTAGCGGGAGGCGTAGCGCGGTGCGGAGACGAAGGTGCCGCGGCCCTGCTCGCGCACGAGGAAGCCGTCGGCGATGAGGCCGTCGACTGCGTGGCGGAGGGTGATGCGGCTGACGCCGTACTCGTCGCAGAGCACCGGCTCGGCGGGCAGGCGCGTGCCGACCTCGAGGTCGCGGATGCGCGTGAGCAGGTGCTCGCGCACGGCCACGTACTTGCTCGTGCCGTTGGCGATGGGCATCGGCGCCTCCTCGTCGAGTTCGGGTGCCCTGCGGCCGTGCCGCGGGTGTCGGGTGCCGTCACATTGGATCAGTTTCGTCCTGATTCGTTATGACGACATGATTATTACACTATCGTCGCCGCTGTCGACAACACCGAGGTCGACGATGCCGAGGAGAGAACGCATGAGCACCGCCGTCCCCGCCGCCCCGACCACCGACGCCGCCGGCACGGATGCCGTCGTCGCCCGCGACGTCGACACCGTGACCACCGCCCGCCTGCTCGCGCTCGACGCCGTCGAGGCCGCCGGATCCGGACACCCCGGCACCGCGATCGCCCTCGCGCCCGTCGCCGAGCTGCTGTTCCAGAAGCACCTGCGCCACGACCCGGCGAACCCCGACTGGGCGGGCCGCGACCGCTTCGTGCTCTCGTGCGGGCACGCCAGCATCCTGCTGTACACGCAGCTCTTCCTCACCGGTTACGGCCTCGAGCTCGACGACCTGCGCTCCTTCCGCGCGCTCGACTCGCTCACTCCCGGGCACCCCGAGTACGGCCACACGCCCGGTGTCGAGACCACGACGGGTCCGCTCGGCCAGGGACTGGCCACGGCCGTCGGCATGGCCATGGCGATGAAGCACGAGCGCGCGAGCTACGACGCCGACGCCGCACTCGGCACCTCGCCGTTCGACCGCACCGTGTGGGTGCTCGCCTCCGACGGCGACATCCAGGAGGGCATCTCGGCCGAGGCCGCCGCGCTCGCCGGGCACCACCGCCTCGACAACCTCGTCGTGATCTACGACGACAACGACATCCAGATCGAGGGCTCGACCACCCTGTCGAGCTCGGAGGACGTCGCCGCGCGCTTCCGCGCCCACGGCTGGGAGGTCGACCGCGTCGAGCTCGCCGCCGACGGCGACGTCGATGTGCCCGCGCTGGATGCGGCGCTCGCCGCCCCGCGCACCGGGCGGCCGCGCCTGGTGGTGCTGAAATCGCAGATCGCCTGGCCCGCCCCGAACGCCGTCGGCACCGCCGCATCCCACGGCGCCCCGCTCGGCCAGGCCGAGGCGGCCGCGATGCGCGAGGTTCTCGGCGTCACGACCGGGCCGTTCGAGGTCGCCGACGAGGTACTCGCCGCGACCCGCACCGCGCTGACCCGCGGCGCCGCGCAGCACGCCGAGTGGCAGCAGCGCTTCGACGCCTGGAGCGCCGCCCACCCCGAGGCCGCCGCGCAGCTCGCCCGCGCCCAGTCGGGCCTGCTGCCCGAGGGGCTCGAGGCCGCGCTCCCGACCTGGCAGCCCGGTGAGGCGCTCGCCACCCGCGACGCCTCCGGCAAGATCATCCAGGCGCTCGCCGAGGTCATGCCCGAGCTGTGGGGCGGATCGGCCGACCTCGCCGAGCCCAACCGCACCGCGATCCACGGCGGCGGCTCCTTCCTGCCGGCCAGCCCGGCCGGCCGCAACGTGCACTGGGGTGTGCGCGAGCACGCCATGGCCGCCGCGATGAACGGCATCACGCTCGTCTCGGGGCAGCGCCACTTCGCGGGCACCTTCCTGGTGTTCAGCGACTACCAGCGCCCCGCGATCCGGCTCGCCAGCCTCATGGGCCTGCCGGTCACCTACCTGTGGAGCCACGACTCGGTCGCCCTCGGCTCCGACGGGCCCACCCACCAGCCGATCGAGCACCTCGCCGCGCTGCGCGCCATGCCCGGCTTCAGCGTCGTGCGCCCTGCCGACGCCGCCGAGACCGCCGCCGCCTGGCTCGCCATCCTGCAGCGCCGCGGCCCGGCCGGACTCGTGCTCGCCCGCCAGCCGATCGAGGTCGCCGCGACGCCCGCCGATGTCGTCGCCGAGGGCGTGCGCCGCGGCGCCTACGTCGTGCGGGATGCCGCCGCGCCGGCCGCGCTGATCGTCGCCACCGGCTCGGAGGTCAGCCTCGCGCTCGGCGCCGCCGAGCAGCTCGCCGCCGACGGCGTGCAGGTGCGCGTCGTCTCGATGCCCTCGCGCGAGTGGTTCGCCGAGCAGGATGCGGACTATCGCGCCGCCGTGCTGCCGGCCGAGCTCGACGTGCGCGTCGTGGTCGAGGCCGCGACCTCCTTCGGCTGGCACGACGTCGCCGGCCCGCACGGTCGCATCCTGAGCATCGACGGCTTCGGCCTCTCGGCACCCGCCGCCGACGCCCTCGCCGCGCGCGGCATGACGGTCGAGAACGTCGTCGCGACCGTGCGCGAGGCGATCGAGGCCCGCGCATGACCGCCACTGCGACCGTCGTCGTCGCCTCCGCGTCCGGACTGCACGCCCGCCCCGCCTCGCTGTTCGCCCAGACCGTCGCCAGGACCGGCCACGCCGTCACGATCCGGCTGACCGCCGGCGACAAGCCCGCGGTGAACGCCGCGAGCCTGATCGCGCTGCTCACCCTGGGAGCCGGACACGGCGCCGAGGTCGAGCTCGACGTCACCGGCGAGCGCGAAGACGAGGTGCTCGCCGAGCTGCGCGATCTGCTCGCGACCGACCTCGACGCGGCCTGAGCCGCATCCGCGTTCCGCATCCCGCGTCCGCCTGACACGACAAGGGCCGCCGATCATCGCGATCGGCGGCCCTTCGTCGGTTCCCGAGAACTCAGTTCTGGAGGTGCCGCTCGTCGGGGCCGACGTACTCGGAGAGCGGGCGGATGAGTGCGTTCGCCTCGAGCTGCTCCATGACGTGGGCGGTCCAGCCGACGACGCGCGAGGCGACGAACAGCGGCGTGAACGTCTTCGTGTCGAAGCCGAGCAGGTGGTAGGCCGGGCCGCTCGGGTAGTCGAGGTTCGGCTTGATGCTCTTCTTCGCCTCCATCGCGTCGGCGAGGCGGTGGTAGAGCGCGACGAGATCGGGTCCGCGACCGGCGGAGACCTCGGCGCCGCCGACACCCCGGAACTCGCCCGACTCGACGAGCTTCTCGAACGCGGCCTGCATCGTCGGCACGCGCGAGTCGCCGTTCTTGTAGACGCGGTGGCCGAAGCCCATGATCTTGCGCTTCTCGGCGAGCGCCGCATCCAGCCACGCCTCGGCGCCGTCGGCCGAGCCGATCTCGTCGAAGACGTCCATGACGGCCTCGTTCGCACCGCCGTGCAGCGGACCCTTGAGCGCGCCGATCGCCGCGACGACGGCCGAGTGCAGGTCGGCGAGCGTCGACGTGACCACCCGCGCGGTGAAAGTCGAGGCGTTGAAGGAGTGCTCGGCGTAGAGCACCATCGAGACCCGGAACACCTCGGCGGCCGCGTCGCTCGGCTCATCGCCGAAGGTCATCCAGAGGAAGTTGCGCGAGTAGTCGAGGTCGTCGCGCGGGGCGACCACGTCGAGCCCGTGGCGGCGGCGCTGGTCGTAGGCGACGATCGCGGGGATCGCCGCGAACAGCCGCTCCGACTTCGCCAGGTTCGCCTCGCGACTCGAGTCGTCGGTCTGCGGGTCGTTCGCGCCGAGCACGCTGACGGCGGTGCGCACGACATCCATCGGGTGCGAGCTCGTCGGCGTCAGGTCGATCGCCGCCTTCACGTTGTCGGCCAGGGCGCGGCCGGCCCGCTCGCGCGCCGTGAACTCCGCCAGCTCGGCCTCGGTCGGCAGCTCGCCGTGCCAGATCAGCCAGGCCACCTGCTCGTACGACAGGGATGCGGCGAGCTCCTGCACCGGATAGCCGCGGTACAGCAGCGAGTTCGTCTCCGGGTTGACCTTCGAGATCGAGGTCGTGTCGACCACGACGCCCGCGAGGCCCTTCTTGATGTCGGTGTCGGTCATGTCGCTCCTTCGCGGCGCCTCGAGAGGCGGATGCGCCCGGTGCGGGCGGCGGTTGAGGGGGTGAGGTCAGTGTGCGCCCGCGGGCGCCCGGTTCACAGGATGGATGCGCGGCTCTCGCCCGGCGCTCAGCCCGGCACTGCGCATCCTCAGCTCTGTCGGTTGTTGCCGAGGTCGAAGGTGAAGATGCCCGCGTCGAACTCCGAGTAGCCGGAGTAGTCGACGAGCTCGTAGAGCCGCGCGCGGGTCTGCATGCTCGGCACCTGGCTCTGCAGCGACCCCTCGGTGCCGAGCGCGTCGAGGCCGCGCTCGGCGGCGCCCATCGCGAGACGCAGGAGCGACACCGGGAAGATCACGAGGTTCACGCCGACACTCTCGAGCTGCGACACGGTGAAGAGCTCGCTCTTGCCGAACTCGGTCATGTTCGCCAGCACGGGCACGTCGACGGCGGCGCGGATCGCGGCGAACTCCTCGAGGGTCGCCATCGCCTCGGGGAAGATCGCGTCGGCGCCCGCATCCACCAGCGCCTTTGCCCGGTCGACGGCGTCGCGCAGGCCCTGCTCTCCGCCGGCGACGCCGCGGATGTCGGTGCGCGCCATGATCAGGAAGTTCGCGTCACGCCGCCCGGCGGCCGCGGCGGCGATGCGCTTCAGCGCGGTCGACTCGTCCACGACCTCCTTGCCGTCGAGGTGCCCGCAGCGCTTCGGGTTGACCTGGTCTTCGATGTGGATGCCGGCGACGCCCGCATCCTCCATCAGCTGCACCGTTCGCGCGACGTTCATCGGCTCGCCGAAGCCGGTGTCGGCATCCACCAGCGTCGGCAGGTCGGTCACGCGGGCGATCTGGCCGGCGCGCTGCGACACCTCGGTGAGCGTGGTCAGCCCGATGTCGGGCAGGCCGAGGTCGGCGCTGAGCACGGCGCCCGAGACGTAGACGCCCTCGAAACCCTTCTCCTGGATCAGCTGCGCGCTCAGCGGGTTGAAGGCGCCGGGCAGGCGCAGCAGCTTGCCGCTCGCGAGCGCCTCGCGGAAGGCGGCGCGCTTCTCGTGCGGCGGCAGGGTCGACTGCAGCATCAGAACAGTCCCTTCGGGGAGGCGGGCAGAGCGCCGATCGGGGCGCCCTCGGTGACACTGACGGTGAGCCCGCCGAGCTCGGCGGCGGTCAGTTCGGGCAGGCGCTCGGCCAGCGCCAGGAAGCGCTCGATCTCGGCGCCCGCGAGCACCGGCTCGGCCAGCTCGCGGAACTTGCGCACGTAATCGGCGCGGGCGAAGGGCCGGGCGCCGAGCGGATGCGCATCCGCCACCGCGATCTCGTCGACGATGCGGCGTCCATCCGCGAGCTCGATCTCGACGCGACCGCCGAAGGCCTTCTCGGCCGGGTCGATCGAGTGGTACCGGCGCGTCCACTCCGCATCCTCGGCCGTCGTGATCTTGTGCCACAGCGCGACCGTGTCGGGGCGGGCGGCCCGCTCGGGGGCGTAGGAGTCGGCGTGGTGCCACGTGCCGTCCTGCAGGGCGACGGCGAAGATGTACGGCACCGAGTGGTCGAGCGTCTCGCGGCTCGCGGTCGGGTCGTACTTCTGCGGGTCGTTCGCGCCCGAGCCGATCACGTAGTGCGTGTGGTGGCTGGTGGCGATGAGGATGCTCGCCACGTTCGCCGGGTCGCGCAGCTCGGGATGCTCGGCGCCGAGCTTGCGCGCCAGGTCGATCCAGGCCTGCGCCTGGTACTCGGCCGAGTGCTCCTTCGTGTACGTGTCGAGGATGCCGCGCTTCGCCTCGCCAGCGGCCGGAAGCGGAACCTCGTAGCGCGCATCCGGCCCGTCGAGCAGCCAGGCGATGACGCCGTCTTCGCCCTCCCAGATCGGGCTCGGACTGGTCTGGCCGCGCAGCGCCCGATCGACGGCCTCGATCGCCATCTTGCCGGCGAAGGCGGGCGCGTAGGCCTTCCAGGTGGAGATCTCGCCCTTGCGCGACTGTCGGGTCGCCGTGGTCGTGTGCAGGGCCTGGCCGATCGCCTGGTAGATCACGGCCGGGTCGAGGCCGAGCAGGGTTCCGATGCCGGCCGCGGCGCTCGGGCCGAGGTGCGCGACGTGGTCGATCTTGTGCTTGTGCAGGCTGATCGCCTTCACCAGGTCGACCTGGATCTCGTATCCGGTCGCGGCGCCGCGCACGAAGGCCGCGCCATCCTGACCGGTGTGCTGCGCGACGGCGAGGATCGGCGGGATGTTGTCGCCCGGGTGCGAGTAGTCGGCGGCGAGGAAGGTGTCGTGGAAGTCGAGCTCGCGCACGGCCACGCCGTTCGCGAAGGCGGCCCACTCGGGGCTGAAGCGGGCTCCGCTGTTGCTGCTGCCGATGCCGGTTCCGGCGCCGGTCGGGTCGATGCCGAACACCGTCGCGCCGGGGGTCTTCGGGTTGGCCTCGGCCTGCCCGCGTGCGGCGACGACGGGCGCGCGGCCCAGGCTCGCGGTCGCGACGGCCGCGTTGTCGATCACGCGGTTGATGATCATGTCGACCACCTCCGGCTCGACGGCGACCGGGTCGGCGGCGACCTCGGCGACCTTCCACGCCAGCTGCTCTTCGCGGGGCAGCGGCTCCTCGCTGCGGTAGACGCGCAGGGGGTGCAGGTTCATGGGCGGCCTTTCTCGGGGCTGGGTGAGAGGGATGCGACGGCGGCGGACGCGTGGCCGGGCGTGCTGGCGGCGGCAGCGGCGGCAGCCGCGGACGCGGCGGCAGCCGACTCTGCGCGGTCGAGCGTGTCGAGAAGGTGGGCGAGCGAAGCCCGCAGGTGCACGGTCGTCGCGGAGGCGGCGAGCACCTCGTCGCGGTCGCGGATCGCCGCGCAGATCAGTCGGTGCTCGTCGGCCGCGCGTAGCAGCCGGTCGGCGTCGTCGGCCGCGTTGCGGCGGGCGCGCTGGAGGTGCGTGCGGATGCCGGCGAGCGCGGCGCGCAGGGCCGAGTTGCCCACCGCATCCGCCACAGCCTCGTCGAAGTCGGCGACGACGGCGTAGTACGCGTCGATGCCGCCCTCGTCGAGCGTGGATGCGGCGGCGGCGAAGCGCGCGGCGAGCGCCGCGAAGACGGCCGGATCGCCGCGGCGGGCAGCGAGGCGGCCGGCCTGCACCTCGAGCGGCTCGCGCACCTCGAACTGCTCGCGCACGCCGTCGGCCGAGACCGCGGAGACGACGGCGGTGCGGCGGGAGGTGTCGACGAGTCCCTCCATCGCGAGGCGGGCGAGGGCGGAACGCAACGGCGTGCGGGAGACGCCGAGCTCGGCGGCGAGGTCGATCTCGCTCAGCACGGAGCCGGGCCGACGGCGCCAGGTGACGATGTCATCCCGCAGTCGCTCGTAGGCCGCCTCGCTCGCACGCATCGGGGCCACCCTACGCCCGTGTATCCCGAGCGCGCATCTTGTCGACTCTTCGTCGCGGTCCCGACACTCTCTGTATACCGGGCGCCGATCGTCGAGCGCCGGAGATCGAGGGTGGCCACAAATCACACGCGACACGCCGCAGAAGCGTGCACTCTCTGGCCACCCCGCGAGCCCATCCCGACGCCGCACCTCGAGGGTGGCCACAAATCACACGCGACACGCCGCAGAAGCGTGCAATCTTTGGCCACCCGACGCTCGCGCGCTGATCCCTCGGACCTCGGGCGCCGCGAAGCGCGACGACGCGCGGGCTCTCAGGCTCCGGTGTAGCGGCCCGGCCGGTGGTTGAGGGCGACGATGCCGTTGAGCACGATGGCTCCGGCGACCGAGACCGCGAAGACGAGCGGCGGCAGCACGGTGAGGGCGACGACGAGGACGACCGCATCCATCGCCAGCATGAGCCAGCCGGCGCGCCAGCCGAAGCGGTCTTGCAGGATCAGCGCCAGGATGCCGAAGCCGCCCACGCTCGACCGGTGCCGGAACAGCGCCAGCACTCCCATGCCGCACAGCACGTTGCCCGCGATCGCGGCGTAGATCGGCGGCAGCTCGACCGGCGGCCAGAGCAGCGCGTGACCGGCGGCTCCGAGCGAGACTCCGACGATGCAGAGCAACGAGCGGAGGGTGAAGCTCCAGCCGCGGCGGCCGATCGCCAACGCCAGGAACGGGAGGTTGACCAGTGCGAACAGCAGCGGGAACGACCATCCCGTCGCGTAGCTGATCGTCAGGGCGATGCCCGCGGTGCCGCCGGTGACGACGCCGCCGGCCTTGAGCACGAAGAGTCCGAGAGAGACGAGCACGACGCCGACGAGGAGCCCCGCGACGTCTTCGACGCGGCCGTGCGGGATCGGGATGGCCGGGGCCGGTTCGGGATGCAGGGCCGGTTCGGGATGCGGTGCCGGGTCGGGATGGCCCGGTCCCGAGAGGTGCGGGCGGGCAGGATCGAGAGCCGACGCAGCAGCGGCAGGGATCGCGGGGGTGGCCCGGCGCGGGAACGGGATGCGGAGGGTCACGTCACGATCATCGGCGCAGATGCGCGTGGAGCTCTACCGATCCGACCTCGATACATCGATCTGCTTGATCTGCCTTCGCTGACTAAGCAGAATGCGCACATGGACCGCATCGATCAGCTCGACGCCCGCATCCTGCGCGCCCTCGACGACGACCCCGCGGCGACGACGGTCGCGCTCTCCGCGACGCTCGGCGTCGCCCGCAACACGGTCGCCGCGCGGCTCGCCCGGCTGCAGCGCGACGGGGTGCTCACCTCCCCCGGCTCGCGCGTCGATCCGCGCGCCCTCGGCTACGACCTGGTCGCCTTCGTCGAGGTCGTGGTGAGCCAGGGCAACGCGCAGCCGGCGCTGACCGAGCTGGCGAGCATCCCTGAGGTCATCGAGATCAACGCGACCTCCGGGCGGGCGGATGCGCTGGTGCGGGTGGTCGCGCGCGACACCGCCGACCTCTACCGTGTCACGAACGCGATGCTCGAGACCCCCGGAGTGCTGCGCTCGAGCACGGCGATCGTGTTGACCGAGGCGCTGCCGCTGCGCGTCGCGCCGCTGCTCGACCGGCGGGCGTCGGGCGAGGGCTGAGCCGCCGCATCCCGACTCGCATCCCGCTCGCCGCGCGACGCCACGAGTGGCGGCGAATGCTCGCGACATCTCGATGGCGCGCGGCGCGGGCTCGGGTACGGGCCGGGCGTGATGAGCCGCCCGGCCCGGTCGTGGGGTGGCGAGAGGATGCGCATCCTCTCGCCACCGGTGGTCGCGTCAGCCTGCGGACCCGACGCGACCACCCGATGCCGCGGCTCAGGCGGCCGACGGCCCGTCAAAGCGCATCACGATGCGGCCGTCGATCTGCCCGCGCTCCATCCGCTCGAAGATGTCGTTGATGTCGTCGATCGACTCGACGGCGACGGTCGGGTGGATCTTGCCCTGGGCGTAGAACTCGAGCGCCTCGGCGAGATCCTGACGGGTGCCGACGATGGAGCCGCGGATCGTGATGGCGCGCAGCACGATGTCGAAGATGTTCGCCGGGAAGTCGCCCGGGGGCAGTCCGTTGAAGACGATGGTCGCGCCGCGGCGCGCGACACCGAGAGCCTGGCCGAAGGCCTTGGGGTGCACGGCCGTGACGAGCACGCCGTGGGCGCCGCCGGTGTGCGCCTGGATGTACTCGGCCGGGTCGTGCTCGGCCGCGTTGACGACCAGCTCGGCGCCGTGCTTCTTCGCGAGGGCCAGCTTGGCGTCGTCGATGTCGACCGCGGCGACGCGCAGGCCCATCGCGACGGCGTACTGCACGGCGATGTGGCCGAGCCCGCCGATGCCCGAGATGACCACCCACTCGCCCGGGCGGGCTCCGGTCATCTTGAGGCCCTTGTAGACGGTGACGCCCGCGCAGAGCACCGGGGCGACCTCGACCGGGTCGGCTCCGGCGGGGATGCGCGCGGCGAACTTCTCATCCACCAGCATGTACTCACCGAAGCTGCCGTCGACGCTGTAGCCGCCGTTCTGCTGCTCTTCGCAGAGGGTCTCCCAGCCGGTGCGGCAGTACTGGCAGTTGCCGCACGCCGACCAGAGCCAGGCGTTGCCGACGATCTGCCCGACCTCGAGCAGGGTCACGTCGTCGCCGAGTGCGACCACCTCGCCGTAGCCCTCGTGGCCGGGGATGAGGTCGCCCTTCGGCGCGACCGGCCAGTCGCCCTTGGCGGCGTGCAGGTCGGTGTGGCAGACGCCGGTCGTGTGCACCTTGACGAGCGCCTGGTGCGGCCCGGGGGTCGGGATCGGCACGTCGGCGATCGTCAGCGGCGCACCGGGCGCGGTGACGACGGCGGCGCGCATCGTGCCGGTGGGAACGACTCCGCGCTGGGCGGCGGGGGCAGGGATGGTGGTCGACATCGACTCTCCAGACTTCCTTGTCGTGGTGGCGCCGCGTCGAAGGGGGATGCGGCACCGCCGACGCTAGGCAGGCCGGGGTTGCACGGCGGTTGCGGCCCGGATGCAACGCCCGCCGGCGGACAGGAGCGGATCAGACCTCGTCGGCGCTGAAGCGCACGCGGGGGAAGAGCTCGGGCAGATGCGAGTCCCAGACGCCGTGCGGGCTCCACGACCACCCGCCGGAGTCGTCGGCGCCGTGCTTCGCGACATTGAACCGCGACACCTCGATGCGCCAGGTGTCACCCGGGTTCGGCGGCACGGCGAAGCGCGGGTCGGATGCGGCGGCACCAGACGCGGACGCAGCGGACGCGGACGCAGCGGACGCGGACGCAGCGGACGCGGACGCAGCGGACGCGGACGCAGCGGATGAGGACGCGCCGGCAACAGCATCCGCCCGCGCCAGCACCTCGAGTGACGACCACGGCACCGCGATCTCGACCGTCCAGCCGCGATCGACCGTGCTCGGATCGTTGAGCGTGCCGTCGACGTGCACGGCGGTGCGCAGCCCGGGCAGGTCCCAGCCCCAGAATCCGGTGCGCAGCCCGCCGGGATGCGCGTAGCCGACGCCGTCGAAGGCGACCGCCTGCGGGTGATCAGCGTGCAGCTCGGGCGGCGCGTCGGCGCCGAACGGCGTGCGCGAACGTCCCCAGGCGAACAGCACCTCGTAGATCGTGTTGAACGCGTTGACCTCGAGCTCGTAGTAGGCGCCGCGACCGACGGCGACATCGACGTCGGCGCCGTCACCCGCCGCGTCCGGCCCCGCGATGAACAGCTCGACGTCGTCGTCGCGCCAGATCTCGCTGTCGCGCTCGGTCAGCGTCGCCGTGACCTCCGGCTGCTCGACCCAGCAGCCGACGTAGAGGTTCCCGTCGTCCCAGAGGATCGCCGCCTCGGTCGCGAGAGCAGTGGATGCGCCGCTCACGAGGTCGACGAACCGCGGCGAGCGCGGGGCACGCTGCCAGCACGGCGCGGCGAGGCGCCCGTCGAGGGCGGGCGGCTCGGCGACCCGCAGCGCCGTGTATTCGGGCGGCGCGGCGACCGGCCGCCGCTCTCGCGTCTTCTCGACGCCCTCGACGGCGAAGACCTCGCCGGTCGCCGGCGTCCCCTCCGCCCGATCCGGCCCGTCCGCCCGGTCCGCCGGCACGCTCTCGTCGCTCATGCCGGGAGGCTACCCAGCCGCCCCGTCGAGGTCACCAGCCGCGCCGTCGACGCCGTCAGGCGCGGGGCCGCGGCACGAGACGCTCGAGCTGGGTGACGTGGCGGGGCTCGAGCTCGGCGAGTGAGGCGACGCCGAGCAGCTTCATGGTGCGCTCGATCTCGCTGCGCAGGATCTCGACCGTGCGATCGACGCCCTGGCGTCCGCCGGCCATGAGGCCGTAGAGATAAGCGCGTCCGATGAGCGTGAAGCGAGCCCCCAGCGCGACCGCCGAGACGATGTCGGCGCCGTTCATGATGCCGGTGTCGAGGGCGACCGTGGTGTCGGCGCCGACCTCGCGGACCACATCGGGCAGCAGGTGGAACGGGATCGGCGCCCGGTCGAGCTGACGCCCGCCGTGGTTCGAGAGCACGACGCCGTCGACGCCGCGGTCGGCGAGAGCCCGCGCATCCGCGACGCTCTGCACGCCCTTGACGACGATGTTGCCGCTCCACAGCGAGCGGATCACGTCGAGGTCCTCGAAGGAGATCGTCGGATCCATGGCCGAGTCGAGCAGCTCGCCGACCGTGCCGCCGGTCGAGGTGAGCGAGGCGAACTCGAGCTTCGGGGTGGTGAGGAAGTCGATCCACCACCACGGTCGCGGCAGCGCGTCGATGATCGTGCCCGGCGTCAGCTGCGGCGGGATCGAGAAGCCGTTGCGCTTGTCGCGCAGGCGCGCGCCGGCGACCGGGGTGTCGACGGTGAAGAACAGGGTGTCGAAACCCGCCGCATCCGCGCGCCGCACGAGCTCGTAGCTGATCTCGCGCTCGCGCATGACGTAGAGCTGGAACCAGTTGCGGCCCGTCGGGTTCGCCGCCTTCACGCCCTCGATCGAGGTCGTGCCGAGCGTGGACAGGGTGAAGGGGATGCCGGCCGCCTCCGCCGCGCCGGCCCCGGCGATCTCGCCCTCGGTCTGCATCAGGCGCGTGAAGCCGGTCGGCGCGATGCCGAAGGGCAGCGCCGACGGCCCGCCCCAGATCTCGCAGCTCGTGTCGACCTGCGAGACGTCGCGCAGCACGCTCGGGTGGAACTCCACATCCCGGAACGCCTGGCGTGCCCGCCGCAGCGACAGCTCGCCCTCGGCCGCGCCATCGGTGTAGTCGAACGCCGCCGTGGGCGTGCGGCGCTTCGCGATGCGCCGCAGGTCCTCGATCGTCAGCGCCGAATCGAGGCGGCGCTTGCGTCCATCCAGCTCGGGCTTCTTGAACTTCATCAGCTCGAACAGCTCGGCGGGGCGCGGGAACTGGCGGGAGACCATGGATGCGGATCCTTCAGTGGGTGGTACGAGGACGATAGGTCGTGAGCTCGCTCGACGCGATCACGAGCGCGCGCAGCGCCTCGAGGTCGCCGTGCACGAGCCCGAGGGCGCGGGCCTGCACGAGCACGTTGCCGAGGGCGGTCGCCTCGGCCGGACCGGCGACGACCGGCAGGCCGGTCGCGTCGGCCGTGAGCTGGCAGAGCAGCGCGTTGCGGCTGCCGCCGCCGACGATGTGCACGACCCGCACCGGCTGGCCGCTGAGGCGCGCGGCCTCGTGCACGGCGCGGGCGGATGCGGTGGCGAGCGAGGCGAGGATCGAGCGCACGAGCTCGGGCCGGGTGGCCGGCACGGGACGGTCGTGGGCGGTGAGCCAGGCGGCGATGCGGACCGGCATGTCGCCGGGTGCCGTGAACGCGGGGTCGTCGGCGTCGAACTCGGCGACGGCGCCGGCGGGCACCTCGGCCGCGGCCGCCAGGAGCGCGCCGAGGTCGGGGCGCGCGCCGCCGTCCTCCCGCTCCCACTCGCGGAGGCTCTCGGTCAGCAGCCAGAGCCCCATGACGTTGTGCAGGAACCGGGTGCGCCCATCCACGCCGCCCTCGTTCGTGAACCCGGCCCGGCGGGCCTCCTCGGTCACGACCGGGCGCTCGGTCTCGACGCCGACGAGCGACCAGGTGCCGCTCGAGATGTAGGCGAAGCCGGGCTCGGTCGCGGGCACGGACACGATCGCCGAGGCGGTGTCGTGCGAGCCGACCGCGATCACGCGGGCGCGCGTGTCGCCCACCCCGCGCGCGGCCGTCGCGGTGAGCGCGCCGAGCTCGGTGCCGGCATCCACCAGGGGCGGCAGGATGCGCGGCGGGATGCCGAGGCGCACGGCCAGGTCGCGATCCCAGTCGGCGGCGGTGCTGCCCGCGACCTCACCGACTCCGCCGGCGCCGTCGGCACCGCCTCGCCCGACCCCGAGCAGCCCCGTCGTCGACGCGTTCGTGCGCTCGGCGACCTCCGCCCCGGTCAGCCAGTGGGCGAGCAGATCCGGCAGCAGCAGCAGCCGGTCGGCGAGGTCGAGCACGCCGGCCTCGCGGTCGGCGTCGAGTTGGAACAGGGTCGTGAAGTCGAGATGCTGCAGGCCGTTGCGGGCGTAGAGCTCGTCGGCGGCGACACGGGCGTGCACGCGAGGAACCGCGGCGGCCGTGCGCTCGTCGCGGTAGGCGTAGGGCGTCGACAGCATCCGGCCGCCGCGCAGCAACGCGTAATCGACCGCCCACGAGTCGATGCCGATCCCGGCCAGGTCGGGCGCGACGCGGGCGGCCGCGGCGAGGCCCTCGACCGCATCCCGGTACAGCTCGAGCACCGACCAGTGCAGCCCGTCGAGGGTGCGCACCGGGCGGTTCTCGAAGCGCGCGACCTCGTCGAGGTGCACGCGCGCCGACGATCCGGCGCCGTCGACGCGGCCGACGACGACGCGACCCGAGGTCGCCCCGAGGTCGACGGCGGCGACGGCGCCGGATCGACCGCTCATCGCAGGAACGCCGCGGCGACGCCCGAGTCGACGGGGATGTGCAGTCCGGTCGTGCGCGAGAGCTCGGGCCCGGTCAGCACGAACACCGCGTCGGCGACGTTCTCGGGAACGACCTCGCGCTTGAGGATCGTGCGGTTCGCGTAGAACTGGCCGAGGTCCTCCTCCGCGACGCCGTACGTCGCGGCGCGGTTGGCGCCCCAGCCCGAGGCGAAGATGCCCGAGCCGCGCACGACCCCGTCGGGGTTGATGCCGTTGACGCGGATGCCGTGCTCGCCGAGCTCGACCGCGAGCAGCCGCACCTGGTGCGCCTGGTCGGCCTTCGTCGCCGAGTAGGCGATGTTGTTCGGGCCGGCGAAGACGGAGTTCTTCGACGAGATGTAGATCACGTCGCCGCCCATCCCCTGCTCGATGAGCGCCTTCGCGGCCGCCTTCGAGACCAGGAACGAGCCCTTCGCCATGACGTCGTGCTGCAGATCCCAGTCCTTCTCGGTGGTCTCGAGCAGCGGCTTCGACAGCGAGAGCCCGGCGTTGTTCACGACGAGGTCGATGCCGCCGAAGGCGAGCAGGGTCTGATCGATCGCGGCCTGCACGCCGGCGGCGTCGGCGACGTTCGCAGCGACGCCGATCGCGACATCCGTGCCGCCCAGCTCAGCCGCGGCCGCCCGGGCCTTCTCGAGATCGAGGTCGGCGACGACGACGCAGGCGCCCTCGGCGGCGAGCCGGGTCGCGATGGCCTTGCCGATGCCGGATGCCGCGCCGGTCACGAAGGCCACCCGGCCCTGGTGGGTCTTCGGCTTCGGCATGCGCTGCAGCTTCGCCTCCTCGAGCGCCCAGTACTCGATGCGGAACTTCTCGCCGTCGTCGATCGGCGTGTAGGTCGACACCGACTCGGCGCCGCGCATGACGTTGATCGCGTTGACGTAGAACTCGCCCGCGACGCGGGCGGTCTGCTTGTTCGCGCCGTAGCTGAACATGCCGACGCCGGGCACGAGCACGATCGCCGGGTCGGCGCCGCGCATCGCGGGGCTCTCGGGCGTCGCATGGGCGTCGTAGTAGGCGCTGTAGTCGGCCCGGTAGGCCTCGTGCAGCTCCTTCAGGCGCGCGATGGAGTCCTCGATGGACGCGTCCGCCGGCAGGTCGAGGAGGAGCGGCTTCACCTTGGTGCGCAGGAAGTGGTCGGGGCAGCTGGTGCCGAGCGCCGCGAGCGCGGGCGCCTTCGCACCGGCGAGGAAGTCGAGCACGACGTCCGCGTCGGCGAAGTGGCCGACCATCGGCTTGTCGTGTGAGGCGAGACCGCGGATGGTCGCGGCGAGCGCCGCCGCCTTCGCGTGGCGCTCCGCCTCGGGAAGAGCCCCGAAACCGTCGCGCGCCGGGCCGAAGGGCTCGGCCGAGCCGTGCTCGGCGAGGTACGCCTCGGCCGTGTCGATGATCCAGCGCGAGCGCTCCTCCGCCTCGTCGCTCGTGTCGCCCCAGGCGGTGATGCCGTGGCCGCCGAGGATGCAGCCCACCGCATCCGGGTTCGCGGCCTTGATCGCGGCGATGTCGAGCCCGAGCTGGAATCCGGGACGACGCCACGGCACCCAGGCCACGCGGCCGCCGAAGGCCGCCGCCGTGAGCGCCGGGCCGTCGGTCGCGGTCGCGAAGGCGATGCCGGCGTCGGGGTGCAGGTGGTCGACATGCGCCGCATCCACCAGACCGTGCATGGCCGTGTCGATCGACGGCGCCGCGCCGCCCTTGCCGTGCAGGCAGTAGTCGAAGGCGGCGACCATCTCGTCTTCGCGATCGACGCCCGGGTAGACGCCGGTCAGCGCGCGCAGCCGGTCGAGGCGCAGCACCGCCAGGCCCGACTCGGTGAGGGTGCCCAGGTCTCCCCCGGATCCCTTCACCCAGAGCAGCTCGACCGGCTCACCCGTGACGGGGTCGGTCTCGACGCCCTTCGCCGAGGTGTTGCCGCCGGCGTAGTTCGTGATGCGCGGGTCGGAGCCGAGACGGTTCGAGCGCGCGACGAGCTCGCTTTTCACCGAGCCGCCCGTCGCGCCGCTCGCCGCGCCGGCGTCTGCGCCGATGACGCCGCCGCTCACGCGCCCCATCCCGCCTGCTCGCCGCCGACGCGCGACGCCGCGATGCCCGCACCGTAGCCCGACTCGGCGTAGGCGCGCATCGGGTCGGCCGGCAGGCCGCGCGACTCACGCCACTCGGCGAGTGCCGGGCGCACATCCGTGTAGAAGGCGTCCATGAGGATGCCGTGGGCGCCCAGCACGTCGCCCGCCGCCTGCGCGGTGTCGAGCGCGGCACGGTCGACGAGCAGCGCGCGCGCCGTCATCTCCTGCACGTTGAGCACGCTGCGGATCTGGCCGGGGATCTTGTCCTCGACGTTGTGGCACTGGTCGAGCATGAACGCGACATCCGAGTCGGCGCCGTAGCCGCCGCCGCGGATGACCTCGACGAGGATGCGGAACAGCTGGAACGGGTCCGCCGCCCCGACGATGAGGTCGTCGTCGGCGTAGAAGCGCGAGTTGAAGTCGAAAGAGCCGAGCTTGCCGAGCCGCAGCAGCTGCATGACGATGAACTCGATGTTGGTGCCGGGCGCGTGGTGACCCGTGTCGAGGCAGACCATCGCCTTCGGCCCGAGCGCGCTCACCTGCGCATAGCTGGTCCCCCAGTCGGGAACATCGGTGTGATAGAACGCCGGCTCGAAGAACTTGTACTCCAGCACGAGGCGCTGGTCGTCGCCGAGACGGTCGTAGATCTGCCGCAGCGAGTCGGCGAGGCGGTCCTGGCGGCCGCGCACGTCATCCTGACCCGGGTAGTTCGTGCCGTCGGCGAGCCAGATCTTCAGGTCGCGCGAGCCGGTCTCGTTCATCACGTCGATGCACTCGAAGTGGTGGTCGATCGCCTTCTGGCGGATGCGGTCGTCACGGTGGGTGACGCTGCCGAGCTTGTAGTCGTCGTCTTGGAAGGTGTTCGAGTTCACCGTGCCGAGGGCGACGCCCTCGTCGGCGGCGTGACGGGCGAGGGCGCCGAAGTCGTCGACCTTGTCCCACGGGATGTGCAGCGCGACCTTCGGCGCGAGCCCGGTGAGCTTGTGCACCTGGGCGGCGTCGCTGATCTTCTCGAAGGGATCACGCGGAACGCCCGGCTGCGCGAAGACCTTGAACCGCGTGCCCGAGTTGCCGAACGCCCACGAGGGCAGCTCGATCGCCTGCTCCGCGAGCCGCGGGGCGATGTCAGAGAAGTCGGTCATGAGGCGGTGCTCCTGGTCAGCTGGTCGTCGAGGGAGAAGACCTCGTCGAGCACGCGCATCCCCTGGTCGGGGCGGCCGTCGAGGTCGAGGAAGAAGCGGGCCGACTCGGCCTCCCACGCGGTGGCGATGGGCGAGGCGGCGAGGTAGGCGGTGGAGGCGGCGAGGTCGTCGACCGTGAAGACGCCCACCAGCTCGCCGTCGTCGGCGAGGAAGATCGTGTAGTCGCGGCGGCCCGAGGCGGCGATCTCGCGCAGCATCTCGTCGGGCACGGCGCGGTGGCGCTCGCGGTACTCGTCGACGAGCTCGGGTCGCACGCGCAGGCGGAAGCAGACGCGGGTCATGGTGCTCTCCTCCGGTCGGTGCGGGGATGCGGTCGGGTGGAAGGACAGTCGGGTGGATGGGCGGCCCGGGCGCGAGAGGCCCGGGCCACCGGGTCGGTCAGCGGCTCAGAACTTGAACTCGCCGATGTTGTCCTTCGTGAAGACGAAGGGGTCGCCGAGCAGCACGGTGCCGTCCTTGCCGACCTTGTACTCGCCGAGGTCGCCGGCCTTGAAGCTGTCGCCCTCCTTGCCGGTGATGTCGCCGTCGATGAGCGCCTTCGCCGCGTAGGCCGCGAGGTAGCCGAGGTCACCCGGGTTCCACAGGGCGAACTCCTCGACGGTGCCGTCGGTCACGTACTCGCGCATCTGGTTCGGCGTGCCGAGACCGGTCAGCTTGACGGTGCCCTTGAACGACGAGGTCGAGAGGTAACGCGCGGCGGCGGCGATGCCGACGGTGGTCGGCGAGACGATGCCCTTGAGGTTCGGGTGCGACTGCAGCAGACCCGCCGTCTTGTCGAACGAGGTCTGGTCGTCGTCGTCGCCGTAGACGACATCCACGAGCTTGACGTTCGGGTGGTTCGCCTCGAGGTCCTTCTTCATGAGGTCGATCCACTCGTTCTGGTTCGTGGCGTTGGCCGCGGCCGACAGCACGGCGATCTCGCCGCTGTCGCCGATCTGCTTGGTGATCAGGTCGACCTGCACCTTCGCGATGCCCTCGGCGGTGGCCTGGTTGATGAACAGGTCGCGGCAGTCGGCGCTGGTGTCGGAGTCGAAGGTGACGACCTTGACGCCGGCGTCGCGGGCCTGCTTGATCGCGTCGCACGGCGCCTTCTGGTCGTTCGCCGACATGACGATCGCGCCGACCTGCTTCTGGGTGAGCGTGTTGATGTAGCTCACCTGCGCGTCGGGCGAGGCCTTCGCGGGGCCGACCTCGGCGTAGGTGCCCTTGAACTCCTTGATCGCCTTCTCGCCGCCGGCGTCGGAGGTGTCGAAGTAGGCGTTGCCGAGGTTCTTGGGCAGGAAGGTGATCTGGTAGTTCTTCGAGCCGTCGCCCGATCCGCCGGAGCCGCCGGTGGAGGCGGCGCAGCCGGTGAGCAGCAGGGCGGCCGAGGCGAGCACGGCGACGCCGGCGATGCGCAGGCTGCGGGTGCTGGTGGGGAGCATCAGTGGTCCTCTCGAGTGGATGTGTGGTGCAGGTGGTGGGTGGTGCTGGGTACCGCTGTCGGTCAGCTCTTCACGACGCGAAGCCGGCGGAAGCGCAGCTTGCCGAGCAGACCGGCGATCACGACGGAGAGCACGAGCAGCACTCCGGTGACCACGTTGATGACGTCGGAGGTGATGCCGGCGAGGCGCAGCGCGCTGGCGATCGCTCCGATGAGGAGGGCTCCGGCGAGCACGCCGGGCAGGGCGCCCTTGCCGCCGAAGATCGAGACGCCGCCGAGCAGCACGGCCGCGATGACCGAGAGCTCGAGGCCCGTGGCGTTGTCGCCGCGGGCGCTGCCGAAGCGCAGCGTGTAGTACGCCCCGGCGACGGCCGAGACGAGTCCGGCGAGGGCGAAGACGATGATCTTGGTGCGGGTGATGCGCACGCCCGAGAAGGCGGCCGCATCCGCGCTGAGCCCGATCGCGTAGACGCCGCGGCCGAAGGGGGTGAAGTGCAGCAGCAGCCCGAAGACGAGGGCGAGCACGACGATCAGCACGGTGACGATCGGCAGCGGGGTGCCGGGGATGTTGCCGGTCGCGAGCGCGGTCCACTCCGACGGGAAGTCGGTGATCGCCTTCGAGCCGAGCATCCCCTGCGCGATGCCGCGGTAGAGCGCGAGCGTGCCGATCGTGACGGCGAGCGAGGGCAGGCCGACGACCGTGACGAGCACTCCGTTGACGAGTCCGGCGACGAGGCCGACGACCAGGGCGACCAGGAACGCGGCGCCGAAGGCCCATCCTTGCTGGGTGAGGATGCCGATCAGCGCGCTCGAGAGCCCCATCACGCTCGCGACCGAGAGGTCGATCTCGCCGGTGATGATGATGAGCGTCATCGGCAGGGCGATGAGCAGCACGGGCGCCATGTCCTGCAGCAGGAAGGTCAGTGTGATCGGCGCGGCGAAGTGCGGCACCTGCGTGTAGCCGACGATCCAGACGAGGATCAGCAGCGCGATCACGGCGGCCTCGCGCGAGAGCAGCACGCGGCGCCACAGCGGGCGGCCGTAGTCGCGGTAGGCCCGGGTCTCGCCGGTCGAGCCGGCGGCGGATGCGGTGGTGCTCATGCTGCCGAGTCCTCCATGACCGTGAGCTTTCTGGCTTGTCGCAGGGCGAGCAGGCGGTCGAGGATGATCGCCGCGATGATCAGCACGCCGACGACGGCGCCCTGCCAGAAGTCAGGGATGCCGAGCACCGGCAGCGCCCGGTTGATCGTGAGCAGCAGCACCGCGCCGAGGGCGGCGCCGCCGACCGAGCCGCTGCCGCCGAAGATCGCGACGCCGCCGATGACGGCCGCGCCGACGGCCTGCAGCTCGAGGCCGTAGCCGGCCTGCGAGTCGACCGTGCCGTAGCGGGCCGTGTAGAGCACACCGGCGAGCCCGGCGAGGGTGCCGCTGGCGACGAAGGCCCACAGCACGCGGCGCCCGACCTTGAGGCCGTAGAGGTGCGCGGCGTCGGGGTCGGAGCCGATCGCGTAGAGCTCGCGACCGCTGCGCGAGCTGCGCAGCACCAGGGCGGCGATCACGAGCACGACGACCGCGACGAGGGTGATGACGGGCAGCACCCACAGCTTCGCGGTGCCGATCGCGAGGAAGTCGCGGGGCATGTCGGAGGCGTTGATGCGGTTGCTGCCGGTCCAGACGACGTTGATGCCGCGATAGGCATACAGCGTTCCGAGGGTGATGACGAGCGACGGCACCTTGGCGACCGAGACGAGCAGGCCGTTGACGAGACCGAGGCCCGCGCCGAACAGCACGGCCAGCAGCATGACGACGGGGATGGGCAGCCCGGGGTTGTACTTGAACAGCACGCCGGTCAGGTAGGCGGTCAAGCCGATGATCGAGCCGACCGAGAGGTCGACGTTGCGGGTGATGATGACGATCGCCTGGCCGACGGCGATGAGCACGAGGGTCGACGGGGTCAGCAGCAGGTCGCGGAAGCCGTCGGCGCTGAACAGGAAGCTCGGGCTCTTCGCCGTCGTGACGACGAGCACGAGCACCAGTGCGAGGAAGATGCCGGTCTCGCGGGCGGCGGCGAGCGCGCTGAGGCGGCCCAGCACGCCGCGGCGGGCGAAGGAGGCGGTGACGGTGGGTGCGGCGCTCACGCGGCGGCCTCCGCTCCGGTCGCGGCGCTCATGACCGTCTCGGGGTTCGCATCCGCTCGACTCAGCTCGGCCGTGACGCGGCCCTCGCGCATGACGATCACGCGGTCGGCCATGCCGAGCACCTCCGGCAGCTCGGACGAGATCATGAGGATGCCGAGCCCCTGCCCGGCGAGCTCGCTGAGCAGGCGGTGCACCTCGCTCTTGGTGCCGACGTCGATGCCGCGGGTGGGCTCGTCGACGATGAGCACCTTGGGGTTCGTGGCCAGCCACTTGGCCAGCACCACCTTCTGCTGGTTGCCGCCGCTGAAGGTGCCGACTTCGGCGTCGAGCGCGCTCGACTTCACCTCGAGCCGGCTGGCCCAGACGCGGGCGGCCTGGTTCTCGGCGGCCCGGGTGAGGATGCCGGCCTTCGTGAGCTTCGAGCGGATCGCCATGGTCAGGTTGCGGGCCACGGTCGTGCCGAGCACGAGCCCCTGGGCCCGGCGGTCCTCGGGCACGAGCGCGAGCCCGGCGCGCATGGCGGCGGTCGGGTCGTGCGGCGCGAGCGGCCTGCCCTCGACGGTGACGGTGCCCGAGTCGTAGCGGTCGACGCCGAAGACGGCGCGCACGACCTCGCTGCGTCCGGCTCCGACGAGGCCGGCGAGCCCGACGATCTCGCCCGAGCGCACACTGAGGTCGACGTCGGCGAACAGCGGCGAGGTGAGGCCCTCGACCCGCAGCAGCTCGTCGCCGATCACGGCCTCCTGCTTCGGGAACAGCTCGGCGACATCCCGGCCGACCATCTGCCGCACGAGGGTCGCGGTGTCGGTCTCGGCGATCGGCTGGGTGGCGATGTAGGCGCCGTCGCGCATGACGGTGACGGTGTCGCAGAGCGCGAACACCTCGTCGAAGCGGTGCGAGATGAACAGCAGCGCCCGGCCCTCGTCGCGCAGCGCGCGGGCGACGGCGAAGAGCCGGTCGACCTCGACGCCGCTGAGCGCGGCGGTCGGCTCGTCCATGACGAGCACGCGGGCGTCGAGCGAGATGGCCTTGGCGATCTCGATGATCTGCTGGTCGGCGATCGAGAGGCCGCGAGCCGGACGGTCGGGGTGGATGCGCACGCCGAGCCGCTGGAACAGACCGAGCGCCTGCTCGCGCATGGCCGCGCGGTCGATGCGGCGCAGGCCCTTGAGCGGCTGACGCCCCATGAAGATGTTCTCGGTGACGCTGAGGTCGGGGAAGAGCGTGGGCTCCTGGTAGATCACGGCGATGCCGGCGGCCTTCGACTCGGCCGTCGTGCGGAAGTCGACGGTCTCGCCGCCGAGCAGGAACTCGCCGGCGTCGCGCTGGTAGAGACCGGCGATGATCTTGACGAGCGTCGATTTGCCGGCGCCGTTCTCGCCGATGAGCGCGTGGATGCTGCCCGACTCGAGTCGCAGCGTTCCCGAGCGCAGGGCGATCACCTGGCCGAAGGCCTTGGAGATGTCGCGCAGCTCGAGCGCGGCGGGGCGGCCGGTGGCGACGGTGCCGTCGGCGGCGCTCGCGGCGGATCCGCTCGGGCCGCCGGCTGACGGCGTGCTGCCGGTCGCGGGCGCGGCGGGTGGGATGTCGTCGGGCACGACCGGCCTCCTCGTCGAGGGTCTCGTCGTCTCGCTTCGTAGTTTTGAAACGATTCAGATGCGGTGTCGTGCCACTGTAGAGCGAGCTCGCCATCGAGCGCAACCCGCCGATGCCGATCTGTGATTCGCACGATTCATTCCGGGCGGATGGGCTCTAGTCTGAGCGCATGACCGTGAGCGTGAAAGAGGTAGCCCAGCACGCGGGCGTCTCGGTGGGCACGGTCTCGAACGTGCTCAATCACCCCGAGCGCGTCAGCGAGGCGGCGCGACGCAAGGTGACCGACGCCATCCGCGACCTCGGCTTCGTGCGCAACGACGCCGCCCGCCAGCTGCGTGCCGGCCGCAGTACCACGCTCGGCCTCGTCGTGCTCGACGTGCGCAACCCCTTCTTCACCGACGTCGCCCTCGGCGCCGAGGACGCCGCCGCGGCCGCCGGGCTCAGCGTGCTGCTCGGCAACAGCGACGAGAACCCCGAGCGCGAATCGACCTACCTCGACCTCTTCGAAGAGCAGCGCGTCTTCGGCGTGCTGATCTCGCCCGTCGGCGATGTGGGCCCGCGACTGCAGCGCCTGCGCGAACGCGGTACGCCCGCCGTTCTCGTCGACCGCGTCAGCGCCGACGAGACCACGAGCTCCGTCTCGGTCGACGACGTCGAGGGCGGGCGCGTCGCCGTCGAGCACCTCATCGCGCAGGGGCGCCGCCGCATCGCCTACGTCGGCGGGCCCTTCGCAATCCGCCAGGTCACCGACCGCCTCGAGGGCGCCCAGCGCGCGATCGACGCCAGCCCCGACGCCGCGCTCGAGGTGCTCACCACCCACGGGCTCACGGTGCTCGAGGGCCGCCGCATCGGCGAGCAGCTCGCCGCCCGCCCCGCCGGCCGCCGACCCGACGCCGTCTTCGCGGCGAACGACCTGCTCGCGATGGGTCTGCTCCAGGCCCTCGTCATGCAGGGCCGCGTGCGCGTGCCCGACGACGTGGCGCTCATCGGCTTCGACGACATCGACTTCACGACCGCCGCGGTCGTGCCGATCTCCTCGGTGCGGCAGCCGAGCCGGCTCATCGGCGAGACCGCCGTCAAGCTGCTGCTGGCCGAGGGCGAGGATCCCGCCGTCGACCGCCAGCGCATCGAGTTCACGCCCGAGCTCGTGGCGCGCGCGTCGACCGGCGCGGCCGCTGACGACTAGCGGAACAGCGGCGCGTAGTCGCGGGCGAACGCCGTGAACGGCAGCGGCCCGTGCCCGAGCACGCGCTGCACCCCGTCGCTCACCCCGGCCGCGGCGCCGGTGGCGTAGAACCGGAAGTCCTCGAGGGTCGCGTCGACCTGCCACGCCGGCATGAAGGAGCGCAGCGCGGCGGCGAAGACGGCCGGTGGCGCATCGAGGAAGCGCACGTCGCTCCGTCCTATCGCCGCCCCCAGCTGCGCCGCCACCTGCCCGAAGCCGAGCGCCTCGGGGCCGGTCAGCGTCAGGGTGCCGAGCGGGCGCCCGCTCAGCAGCGCCGTCGCGGCGACAGCTCCGATGTCGCGCACGTCGATCGCGCTGACGCGGGCCGCGCCGAGCGGCGCCGCGAGCAGACCCCGATCACGCACGAGCGAGGCGACGGCGAGCAGGCTCTGCATGAAGAAGTTCGACCTCAGCACCGTCGCGGCGATGCCCGATTCGGCGAGGCCGCGCTCGACCGCAGCGTGGAAGCGGAGGCAGCGGGCGGGGGAATCGGCGTCGGCGCCCAGCTGCGAGAGCAGCACCAGGTGCTTCACCCCGGCGGCCGCGGCGAGCTCGGTGAACCGCAGCTGCTGCTCCTGCGCGCGCTCGGTCGAGGGCGACGCCAGGTAGACGCCCTGCACGCCGTCGAGGGCGCGACGCAGCGACTCCGCGTCGTCGAGGTCGGCGATCACCCGCTCGGCGCCGGCCGGCAGCGCGGTGCGGGTCGAGCGCGTCATCGCGCGGATCCCGGCGGGAACCGCGCCACCCGCGCCCGCGGCGATCGACGCCAGGAGGGCCCCTCCGGTGCCGCCGGTGGCGCCGGCGACGAGCAGCGTCTCAGTCATCCGCCCATCCTCTCGCGCCCGGGTGAACGGCCGGGTTCGGCACCGGATCCCTGATCCGATCGCCGACAGCTGTCGCGCAGATCGTCACGTGACGACACCCGACGTCACGTGTCGTCGCATGCCGACACGTGTCACCGGCGGCAGCCCCGCATCCGCCTATCGTCGCCGCATGATCCGCCTCGACCAGCTCAGCAAGGTGTACGGCACCGCACCCGATGCCGTCACCGTGCTCGACCGGCTCGACCTCGCCGTCGACACCGGCCGCGTCTTCGCCGTCGTCGGCCCCTCCGGCGCCGGCAAGTCGACGCTCGCCCAGTGCGTGACCCTGCTCGAGAAGCCGACCTCGGGCCGCGTCGTCGTCAACGGCGACGACCTCACCGCCCTTGGCGCTCAAGACCTGCGGGTCGCCCGCCGGCGCATCGGCACGATCTTCCAGCAGGACGGACTGTTCTCGCGCCGAACCGCCGCCGACAACGTCGCCCTGCCGCTGCAGTACCTCGGCGTGACGAAGGCCGAGACCCGAGCCCGCGTCGCCGAGCTGCTCGACCGCGTCGGCCTCGCCGACAAGGCCCAGCACTACCCGCACCAGCTCTCCGGCGGCCAGCGGCAGCGCGTCGGGATCGCCCGCGCGCTCGCCTTGCGCCCCAGCGTGCTGCTGAGCGACGAGGCCACCTCCGGCCTCGACCCCGACTCGACCGCGTCGATCGTGCGCCTGCTGCGCGAGCTGCGCGACGACCTCGGCCTGTCGATCCTGTTCATCACCCACGAGATGGACACCGTGCTGCAGGTCGCCGACTCGGTCGCGCGCCTCGACCACGGCCGCATCGTCGAGCAGGGCGAGCTGACCGCGCTGCTGCGCGACCCCGACTCCGCCCTCGGCGCCCAGCTGCGCCCCGAGCCGCTCGCGCTCCCCGCCGCCGCCGGCGACCGCGTGTGGTCGGTCGCCTACACCGGCGACGTGCCCGGCGACTGGATCCTGCGGCTGGCCGCCCGCCTCGATGCACCCGTCGCGCTGCTCGGCGCGAGCGTGGAGCAGATCGACGGCGCCGCCATCGGGCGGGCGACCCTCGGCATCCCCCAGACCGTGGATGCGGCGGGCGTCGACAGCGCGCTGCGCGAGCTCGGCCTCGCGGTGCGCGGGGCGGCGATCCCGCCGCTCGACGACCGCGACGGCGCCGCGCGACCCGCCTCCCCCGACGACCTCCCCGAGCTGATCGGAGCCCGCGCATGAGCGCCGCATCCCCCGTGCTCGCCGCCCTCGCCGGGCTGCAGGGCCCCGTCCGCGGCAGCAACCTCGTGCCGCTGCCCGACATCCCCGCCCTCGTGCTGCCCGCCCTCGGCGACACGCTCATCATGGTCGGCGTCACCATGGCGATCGTCGTGGTCGTCGGGGTGCCGCTCGGCGCGGTCGTGCACAACCTCGGGCCCGACGGGCTCTTCCCGCACCGCGTCGGACACCAGGTGCTCAGCTGGGTCATCAGCGTCGGGCGCTCGCTGCCGTTCCTCGTTCTGATGGCGTCGATCATCCCGTTCACCCGGCTGCTGACCGGCACCAACATCGGCATCCCCGCCGCCGTCGTGCCGATGTCGATCGCCGGCATCGCCTTCTTCACGCGCATCGTCGAGAACTCGCTGCGCGGTGTGCCCCGCGACTACGCCAAGGTCGCGATCGCGTCGGGCGCCTCCACCGGGCAGGCCATCGTCACCGCCCAGCTCGCCGAGGCCGTGCCGTCGATCATCGGCGGGCTCACGATCAACACGATCGCGATGATCGAGTACTCGGCGATCGCCGGCACGATCGGCGCCGGCGGCATCGGCCACGTCGCCGTCACCTACGGCTACCAGCGCTTCGACCACGCCGTGATGATCGCGACCATCGTGATCCTCGTCGCCACCGTCGCCGCCACCCAGCTGCTCGGCGACCGCGTCACCCGCGCGCTGACCCCCGCCTCGCGCGATCGTCGCCGCAGCGCGCGCGCCGAGCGCGTCGCCGTCGCGGCCTAGCGCGCCTCGATCCCGCATCCCACCCGCACCCCTGCACAGCACCCAGGAGAGATCACCCATGTCCGACTCAGAGAACACCGCCCCGGCGGCCGACTCCGCAGCCGCTCCGTCCGCCACGACCGCCCCCGCCGACCACGGCTTCACCGTGAAGAAGCGCCGCCGCTGGCCGTGGATCACCGGCGCCGCCGTCGTCGTGCTCGGCGTCGCCGCCGCGATCGTCGTGCCCCGCTTCGCCGCCCCGGCCTCCGCCAACGACACCGACGGCGCCACCCTCACCGTCGTGACAGCCGAGGGCAACGCGACCGAGGAGGCGCTGGTGAAGTTCGTCGGCGAGAAGGTCGCCCCGAAGTACGGCATCAAGGTCGAGTTCAAGGGGCTCAGCGACAGCACCACCCTCAACCGCGCCGTCAGCGAGGGCGAGGTCGCCGCGACCGTCTACCAGCACAAGCTCTGGCTCAGCCAGGTGCTCGAGGCGAACCCCGACTTCGAGGAGACGGCGGCGACGCCCGTGTTCCGCTGGGGCTTCGGACTCTGGAGCGACAAGTACGGCTCGGTCGACGAGATCCCCGACGGCGCGAACATCTCGCTCTACTCCGACCCGGCCAACGAGGCCCAGGGGCTGTGGATCCTCGAGCGCGCCGGGCTCATCACGCTCAAGGACGGCGTCGACAAGGCGAAGGCCACGCAGAACGACATCGCGACGAACCCGAAGCACCTGAAGTTCACGCTGCTCGACTTCGCCGCCCAGTCGCGGTCGCTGCCCGACCTCGACGCGGCCGTCGGCTACACCGAGTACTACCTCGCCGCCGGCATCCCGATCGAGAAGCAGATCTTCGCCCCCGCGGCGCCGGACGAGTTCGCCGGACAGCTGACGGTCGGCACGAAGTACCTCAAGAGCAAGAACATCCAGCAACTGATCAAGGCGTTCAAGGACCCGGCCGTGCAGGAGTTCCTGGCCACGAACGAGGACGTGAAGAACATCCTGCTGCCGCTCGACGCGAAGTAGTCCCCCGGCCGGCTCGGGCGGCCGGCTGCGCTTCGCCGCGGCCGCCCTCCGCCGGTCCACCTCCTCGCGGCACCTCCGCCGCGGGAAGGTCTCCCGAGTTGCCCGCTTCCGCGGGATGTCCCCCACGACACCGCGGAAGCGGGCAACTCGCGTATCCGGGGCAGCGAGCACCGTCGCTGACGCGGGGGCGCGAGATGCGGGGCGCCAGGTGCGCTGAACGCAGGACGTGGGATGCGGTGCGCGGGACGGCGCGATCAGGCGCGCGGCGGGCGCTCGCCCGAGCCGCGCGTCACGAGCCGGGTCGGCAGGCGCACCAGCTCGGTGTCGCGGCGCGGATCGGCGAGCCGCTCGACCACGAGCCGCGCCGCCTGGGCGCCCATCGCGCGGGCGTCGTGCGCGACGACCGTCACGCCGAGCACCTCGGCCAGGTCGAAGTCATCGAAGCCGACGAGCGCCGTCGTCGTGTCGCCGCGGCGGGCCAGCTCGCGCAGCACGCCGAGCGTCGCGCGGTTGTTGCTGGCGAAGATCGCGGTCGGCGGATGCGCGGCGTCGAGCAGCTCGCCGGTCACACGCGCGGCGACCTCCGGGTCGTGGGCGCCCTCGCGCACGAGCTCGCGCCAGTCGGACGCGACCGAGGGGGCCGTCGCCGCGGACCCGGTCGCCGCATCCATCGTCGCCGTGAAGCCGTCGAGACGCTCGCGGTAGGTGGGCAGGCGCTCGAAGTCGCCGAGAAAGGCGATGCGGCGGTGACCGCCGGCGAGCAGGTGCTCGGCGGCCGCGCGGGCGCCGCCGACGTTGTCGAGCACGATCGAGTCGGCGTCGAGGTCGGTCGGCGCACGGTCGACGAAGACGACCGGCACCCCGCGCCGCTGCAGTGCCGCGTAGGGCGCATGCGAGGTCATCGCCGAGGCCGCGATGACGGCGCGCACCGAGCGGCGGGCGAGCTCGTCGACGAGCACCTCCTCCTGCGCGGCCGACTCGTCGGAGCTGCCGAGGGTGACGCTGAGCTGGTGCGCGCGCAGCTCGCTCGCCGCGCCCTGCGCGAGCACGGCGTAGAAGGGGTTGGCGAGGTCGCCGGTGACGACGCCGACGAAGCTGGAGGCGATTCCGCGCGCCAGCAGGCTGGCCGAGGAGTTGAGCTGGAAGCCGAGATCGCTCGCCGCGGCGAGCACCTTCGCGCGGGTCTCCTCGCGCACATGCTGCTCGCCGTTGACGGCGCGCGACGCCGTCTTCAGGCTCACGCCCGCCCGTGCGGCCACGTCGGCGAGCGTCGTCGCGCCCGAGGCGGGAATACCCACGGTGGTCCTTCTCTCGATCCATTCGACGCGATGCTCGCGCCGCCACCGGGCCGCGTCGACGCATCCGAGGATGAGTCACTCTCGACACCGGGCGGCGCCAAGTCTGCCACCGCGGTGACAACGCTGTCACCGGACTCGCTGAGTGCCCGGCGCGTCGACCGGCGCTCCGATCGTGCGCGGCGGGCCGATCCGCGCATCCGGATCGACCCGCTGACACGATCCGCGCACCGCCCGGGCGGGTAATCTGCCCGTGCGACGACGCCACCAGCGCCGCCGCCGTCGCGGCCGCCCCGCCGGAGTGGTCGCCGCGTCACAGTGTCGCGCAACCCTGCGGCGTCCGGCGACGAGGCACCGTCATGCACCGCAGCAGCGCATCCGCTCCCGCATCTGCTCCCGCGACCAGCACTCCCCTGCCGACGCCGAGCCTGCGCCGGATCCCGGCTCCGTTCTCGGCAGCGACGGACAGCGGCACGGCCCGCGCGTCGGGCGCGTCCGGCTCGTCGGGCTCGTCCGGCTCGTCCGGCTCGGCTGGCACGCACGCGAGCGCCTACGTCTCGGCCCTCGAGCTGTTCTCGATCGGCATCGGCCCGTCGAGCTCGCACACGGTCGGCCCGATGCGCGCCGCCCGCGACCTCATCGAGCGGATGCGCACCGCCGGCACGCTCGACGGCGCCGCCCGCGTCACGGTCGAGCTGTTCGGCTCGCTCGGCGCGACCGGCATCGGCCACGGCACGCCCGACGCGATCGTCGCCGGACTCACCGGGGCCGAGCCCGAGACCGTCGACCCGGATGCCGTGCGCGCCGCCTGGAGCGGATGGCACGACGGCGACGAGCTGCTGCTCGGCGGCAGCCGGCCGATCGCCTTCGCCCGCGCCGACGTGACCTTCTCGCCGTTCACCCGGCTGCCCGGGCACCCCAACGCGCTGACCTTCGTCGCCCTCGATGCCGACGGCGGGGAGCTCGCGCGCGAGACCTACTTCTCGGTGGGCGGCGGGTTCATCCGCCGCGATGGCGAAGAGGACGGAGCGGACGGCGGCAGCGAGGCGAGCACCGCCGCCGCGGCCGCATCCGCTCCCACCGCCTTCCGCACCGCCGATCAGCTGCTCGCCCTGTGCGCCGCCGAGGGCGCCACGATCGCCGAGCTGGCACGCCGCTCCGAGCTCGAGACGCATCCCGGCCGCAGCGAGGCCGAGCTGGATGCGGGGCTCGACGCCATCTGGACGGCCATGACCGAGTGCATCGACGCGGGCTTGCACCACGACGGCCTGCTGCCCGGCGAGCTGAAGGTGCGCCGACGCGCGGCCGCGATCCGCGGCCAGCTCGAGGCCGAGCCGACGACGGCGCTGCCCGGCGACTGGCTCGGCATCTACGCCCTCGCGGTCAACGAGCAGAACGCCGCGGGCGGTCGCGTCGTGACGGCGCCGACGAACGGCGCGGCCGGCATCCTGCCCGCGGTCGCCCGCTACTGGCTCGACTTCCTCTGCACGCGCGACACCGACGAGGAGGCGCGGGCGGGCCTGCGCGAGTTCCTGCTGACGGCGACGGCGCTCGGCTCGCTGTTCCGCGCGAACGCCTCGATCTCGGGAGCCGAGGGCGGATGCCAGGCGGAGGTCGGGTCGGCGAGCGCCATGGCGGCCGGCGGGCTCACGGCCGTGCTCGGCGGCACGCCCGCGCAGGTCGAGAACGCGGCCGAGATCGCGATGGAGCACCACCTGGGCCTCACCTGCGACCCGGTCGGCGGCCTCGTGCAGATCCCCTGCATCGAGCGCAACGCGATCGCCGCATCCACCGCAGTGACGGCGGCGCGACTGGCGCTGCGCGGCGACGGCACGCACCACGTCTCGCTCGACACGGTGGTCGAGACGATGCGGCAGACGGGCGCCGACATGTCGACGAAGTACAAGGAGACGAGCGAAGGCGGTCTCGCCGTCAACGTCGTGGAGTGCTGAGCCGCCACGCCGACCCCTGAACCACCGGCGACGGATGCGTTAACGGCAGAACACGCGGCAACGGCTTGACAGCGTTGTCAGGTTCCCCACAGACTCACCTGTGACAGCGCTGTCATCACCAGACGGCGCACTCCACCCCCCGAAACACCCGGAGCCAGACAATGCCGTCGATCTTCTCTGCGCTCACGCCACGGCGTGCCCGCACCGTCCACCGCTCACGCGGCGCCACACCGCCCGGAGGCCTCGGCGCCTCCGCCGCGGCGAGCGTCGCCGACACCGCCGGCCACGCCGACGCCGTCACCCTGACCCCGCGCCTCAGCCCGGTCGCCGCGATCGCGCTCGTCGCCGCCGTCGCGACCGCCGCATCCGGTCTCGCGCTCGTCGCCCCGACCCCGGCCGTCGCCGCCGCCGGAACGCCGCTGTTCCTCTCCTCGTTCGAGCAGGCCGACCCGCAGCCGCAGGCCAGCACCCCGTGGGGCGACCAGACGAACATCTCGGGATCGACCTTCGGCAAGGGCAGCAAGCTCGCCACGGTCACCAAGGCCGACGCCTCGGCCGAGAACCCCCCTGGCGAGGTCGCCGCGAACGCCGCTGACGGCTCGAGCAGCACCAAGTGGCTCGCGTTCCAGAGCACCGGCTGGCTGCGCTACCAGCTCTCGAGCGCGCAGCAGATCGACTCGTACACGATCACCAGCGGCGGCGACGCCCCCGAGCGCGACCCCAAGAACTTCACCGTTCAGGGATCGAACGACGGCAGCACCTGGACCGACGTCGACACCCGCGCGAACCAGACCTGGTCGGGCCGCCTGGTGAAGAACAGCTACAAGCTCAGCACCCCGGTCAGCTACAGCTGGTACCGCCTCAACATCACGGCCAACGGCAGCGGCGGGCTGATCCAGCTCTCCGACTGGGACATCCTCGACTCGACCCAGCAGACCCCGCCGCCTACGCCGATGGTCACCACCGTCGGCAACGGCCCGGTCTCGGCCTACAACATCAAGCCCAACGCCGGCTTCAGCGGACTCAAGGCGCTGCGCTACGGCGGCAGCCCGGTCGCGAACGGCGAGACGACGGCGCAGAACGTGCTGTTCGACAAGCTGAACCTCACGGTCGGATCCGACACGCAGCTGAGCTACAAGATCCTGCCCGTGCTGGACGACGCGCTCACCTACTCGGCCACCTACGCCGCGATCGACCTGGTCTTCTCCGACGGCTCGCGCCTGTCGAAGAAGGGCCTGCTCGACGGCAACGGCTTCGGCGCCTCCGCGCGCGAGCAGGGCACCAGCAAGGCGCTCTACGCCAGCCAGTGGAACTCGGTCAAGATCGACCTGAAGGGCCTGCAGGGCAAGGTGATCGACAAGATCCTCTTCGCCTACGACGACCCGAACGGCCAGAGCGGCCACGGCTTCTCGGGCTGGGTCGACGACATCACCCTCGCCCCGAAGGTCGCCGTCGACGGCTCGAGCCTCGTGAACTGGGTCGACACCCGCCGCGGCACGCTCTCGAGCGGCGGCTTCTCGCGCGGCAACAACATCCCCGCCACCGCGGTTCCGAACGGCTTCAACTTCTTCACGCCGATGACGAACGCGAACACCGACTCGTGGCTCTACAACTACGCGAGCGACAACACCGCGAACAACCTGCCGCGTCTGCAGGGCATCGGCATCTCGCACGAGCCGAGCCCCTGGATGGGCGACCGCAACCAGCTCGCCGTCATGCCCGGCACCTCGGCCACGCCGAGCTCGACCCTGACCGCGCGTCAGCTCGAGTTCAGCCACGGCACCGAGATCGCCCGCCCCGACCTCTACAGCGTGAAGTTCACGAACGGCATGATCGCCGAGGTCACCCCGACCGACCACGGTGGCGTCTACCGCTTCTCGTTCACCGGCAACACGGGCAGCGTGCTGCTCGACAAGGTCGCGTCGAACTCGCTCTCGGGTCTGAACGTGGATGCCGCCGGCAAGGTCACCGGATGGGTCGACGGCGGCAGCGGCCTCAGCGCCGGACGCAGCCGGATGTTCATCTCCGGCCAGTTCGACGCCGCGCCCACGGGCGTCGGCACCGCGAGCGGCGACCGCAGCACCTCCGCCCGCTACGCCGCGTTCGACACGACCAGCACCAAGGTCGTGACGCTGCGCATCGCGACGTCGTTCATCTCGCAGGCCCAGGCCCAGAAGAACCTCGACCTCGAGGTGACCGGCAAGAGCTTCGACCAGGTGCAGAAGGCCGCTGAGGCCCAGTGGAACGCCCGTCTCGGTGTCATCACCGTCGAGGGCGCCACCGACGTGCAGAACCAGAACCTGTACTCGAACCTCTACCGCCTGAACCTGTACCCGAACTCGCAGTTCGAGAACACGGGAACGGCCGCGGCGCCGAAGTACCAGTACGCCAGCCCGGTCGCACCCAAGCAGGGCGAGGCCACGGCGACGACGACCAACGCCCAGATCAAGGACGGCAAGGTCTACGTCAACAACGGCTTCTGGGACACCTACCGCACCGTGTGGCCCGCCTACTCGCTGCTCTACCCGCAGATGGAGCAGGAGCTCGTCGACGGATTCGTGCAGCAGTACCGCGACTCCGGCTGGGTCGCGCGCTGGTCGTCGCCCGGCTACGCCGACCTCATGACCGGCACCAGCTCGGATGTGGCCTTCGCCGACGCGTACCTCAACGGCGCGCTCGACACGAAGACCGCGCTCGAGGCCTACGACGCCGCGCTGAAGAACGCGACCGTGCTGCCGACCTCGAGCGCCGTCGGGCGCAAGGGTCTCGACACCTCCACCTTCCTCGGCTACACCTCGGCATCCACCGGCGAGAGCGTCTCGTGGGGTCTCGAGGGCGGTACGAACGACTACGGCATCGGGCGGATGGCGGCGAAGCTCGCCGACGACCCGGCCACGCCGGAGTCGCGTCGTCAGACGCTGAAGGAGGAGTCGGAGTACTTCCTCGCCCGCTCGTGGAGCTACGTCAACCTGTTCGACAAGGACGCCGACTTCTTCCAGGCCAAGAACGCCGACGGAAGCTGGCACATCCCGAGCGACAAGTTCGACCCGAAGTCGTGGGGTGACGCGTTCACCGAGAGCGACGGCTGGAACTTCGCGTTCCACGCCCCGTTCGACATCGACGGCCTCGCCGCGCTCTACGGCGGCACCGCCGGCCTCGACGCGAAGCTCGACCAGTTCTTCTCCACCCCGGAGAAGGCGGACACCCCCGGCGGCTACGGCGGGGTCATCCACGAGATGCTCGAGGCGCGCGACGTGCGCATGGGCCAGCTGGGCATGAGCAACCAGGTCTCGCACCACATCCCGTACCTCTACGCCGCGGCCGGCGACCCGGCCAAGTCGCAGAAGGTCGTGCGCGAGATCACCCAGCGTCTCTTCGTCGGCAGCGACATCGGCCAGGGCTACCCGGGCGATGAGGACAACGGCGAGACCAGCGCCTGGTACATCTTCTCGGCGCTCGGCTTCTATCCGGAGGCCGTCGGCTCGGGCGAGTACGTGATCGGATCGCCGATCTTCACCAAGGCGACGGTGCACCTGGCGAACAACAAGAGCCTGGTGATCAACGCCCCGAAGAACAGCGAGAAGAACCTCTACATCCAGTCGGCGACCTTCAACGGCAGCGCGCTGAACTCGGCCGTCATCCCGACGACCACGCTCAACCAGGGCGGCACGCTGAACTTCGACATGGGCGCCTCGCCCAGCGACTGGGGCAAGCGCACCTCCGACCAGAGCGCGCGCGTTCCGCACGTCGACGCCACGAAGACCGGCTTCGGCACCACCAAGGTCTCCGACGAGACGGATGCGAAGAACCTCACCGACGACAACTCCCGTTCGTCGGCGACCTTCAACTCCGCCACGCCGTCGATCGAGTGGACCTCGGCCAGCGGCCCCGTGCAGCTGACCTCGTACACGCTGACGAACGGCGCCACCGGGTCGACCCCGACCGCCTGGACCCTCGAGGGCTCCAGCGACGGACAGACCTGGCTGAAGCTGGATGAGCGCTCGAACGAGAAGTTCGCCTGGGCGACGCAGACGCGTCCCTTCGTGATCCCCTCGGCCGGAGATCCCGGATCGAAGTCGGCCCCGGCCGCCTACGACCACTACCGCCTGCACATCACGGCCACGAGCGACGGCAAGCCCGCCACTCTCGCCGAGATCGAGCTGCTCGCCGACCCGGCCGCCGCCTCGGGCGAGTTCCGCCTCGACGCCGCACCCGGCATCACCGGCACCGTCGGCGCCACCATCACCGCCCCGCTCGCGACCCTCTCGGGTGGCAAGTCGGCCGACGCCGCGGCGTACACCGCGACCGTCGACTTCAAGGACGGCAAGGCAGCGCAGAAGGCGACGCTCACCAAGGCGCCGCTCGGCGGATGGCAGATCACCTCGCCCCACACCTTCGACAAGGCCGGCGTCTACACGGCGCAGGTCACCGTCGGTGAGGAGATGAACCAGGCCACCACGACGGCCACGATCACCATCACGCGCGACGCCTCCTTCACGGGAGCGCTCGACAGCGTCTGCATCGGCGACACGCCCGTGGACGGCAAGGCGGGAACGGCCGCGAACTGCGACACGCTCGGTGCGGGCTTCGTCCGCTCGAAGCTCGCCGCGAACGGCTTCGTGCAGGGCACCACGGTGAAGGTCCCCAACAGCGACCTCACCTTCGACCTGCCGGCGATCCCGGCCGGTCAGCCCGACAACGCCACCGGCCGCGGTCAGACGATCGCGTTCGACGCGGGCACCGGAGCGACGAGCCTGTCGTTCATCGGCACCGCGACGGAGAAGAACCTGTCGCGCACCGACGGCAAGGTGAACTACACCGACGGATCGTCCGACCCGCTGACCATCGCCCTGGGCGACTGGACCGCGGCCGCGGCGACCCCGCAGTTCGGCAACACGATCGTGGCGAAGTCGGAGGGCCGCACTCAGGGCGCCTCCAACACCGACACGGCTGTGGCGGCGATCTACGCGACGGCGCCGTTCACCATCCCCGTCGGCAAGACGGTCGCCTCGGTGACCCTGCCCAAGGAGCCCGGCTCGGCGAAGCCCGACGGACGCCTGCACATCTTCGCGATCGCCTCGAACGGCACGCGCACGGCTGAGACGGCGCCGCTCGCGGCGATCGGGTCGACCGTCGCGGGCCAGACGAGCGGCACCGAGTTCACGGCGACTCTCGCCACGGCGACCGGCGGCCACGCCGGTGCGTCGAGCACCGCCACCGTGAACTGGGGCGACGGAACCGGCGTCACCGCCGGCGCCGTCACCGCCGCGGAGGGCGGAGCGTCGATCGCCGGAACCCACACCTACGCCGCGGCCGGGAAGTACACGGTCACGGTCACGGTGGATGACGGCATCCGCAGCGCGACCACGACCACCACGGTCGAGGTCACCGACCCGGTGCACTACACGCCGAGCATCCAGGTGCCCTCCGAAGCACACGCGGGCGACACGGTCACCGTCACCGGCAGCGGCTTCGCCGCCGGCGAGGATGTGAAGGTCACGCTCTCGAGCTCCGACGCCGGCGTCACGGTGAAGGCGAACGACAAGGGCGAGATCACCGCGACCCTCACGATTCCGGCTGACGCCGCCGTGGGCACCACCTACCCGGTGTCTGCTCTCGGCTCGGTGTCGAAGGTCGCCGTGAGCGGCAGCTTGAAGGTCACCGCGAAGACCACGACCCCGCCCGAGGGCGGAACGTGCTCGGTCAGCATCTCGGTGCAGATCATCCGCGCGGGTGGCTCGTTCCAGATCTCGATCAGCGGCTTCGGCAAGAGCGAGCGGGTGCGGGTCATCCTGCACTCCGACCCGGTCGTGCTGGGCGAGTTCCAGGCCAACGCCGATGGCGTGCTCGATGGCGCGACGGTCAGCATCCCCGCTGACACGCCGGTCGGACAGCACACCATCGAGGTGCTCGGTCTCGAGTCGGGGCTCAGCGCCACGACGCCGCTGACTGTGGCCGCCACGGTGCCGCAGGCCGACGGCCAGGCCCCGATCCTGCCGGGCGCATACCGCGGCCTCGCAGCGACCGGTGTCGACGGAGCCCAGCCGGTCGGAGCGCTCGCGCTCGGCGCGATCGGCGCGGGCGTGCTGGCCATCGTCGCCGGCGGATGGCTGCTGCGCCGCCGCCGTCGCGGTGACGACGTCGCCGGCATGACCGAGGAGGGCTGACACCACCAGCACTCCTCCCGCCCTCAACCGGTTTCTTCGGGTGAGCTGAGCTGAGGGCCCCGGACGGCGTCCGCACCACGTGTGCGGGCGCCGTCCCTTTCTGTGTCAGCGCTCCCCGCGATGCGCGCTCGATACGGCGGGAGGTGGGTCAGCGAGGGGATGCGTCCGCGGCGGCGGCGCGGTTCGCGAGCGGCCGCGTCGCGAGTCCGACGAGCACCGCCACCGCCGCGCCCACGACCGTCTCGGCGAGACGCTGCAGCGCGATCGGCACCGGGTCGGAGGGATGCGCCGCGTGCGCGATCAGCAGCACCAGCGGCGTGATCATCACGAGCGCGAGCGCGTAGTGGCGCACCACGACGAGTTCGACGCAGCCCTGCAGCACGCCCAGCAGCAGCGCCAGGAGCAGGCCCGGCGGCACCCCGATCGTGTCGAGGTGCAGCGCTGCAATGCCGACGAACAGCGCGCCACCCACGAGGGTGCCCAGCACGCGGTGCACAGCCCGCGACAGGGTCACACTGCTGCCCCGGGCGATCGCCAGCACCGCGAGCGCCGACCCCGCCGACCAGTAGGCGTGCGACAGGTCGAAGGGGATCGTCACGAGCGTCGCGATCGTGCCCGCCAGCACCTGACGCAGCACCTCCACGCGATCCGCCCGAGCCCGCAGCCGCGGCAGCCGCACCACCGGGATCGGACCCGTCTGCCACTTCACCCGCGGCACCCGCATGACGATCGCCGCGATGACCCACGAGATCGCGCATCCCAGCGCCACCAGCCCGATCACCAGCAGGCCGTCGCGACCGCCGCCGCCCAGGGCCACCGGACGCGCCGACTGCGCGGCCACCCCGTAGACCAGGGTGAAGAACAGCGGACCGGGCGGGCCCAGCCGCGTCGCCGAGCACAGGTACGCCGCCGCGATCGTCACCACGACCACGCCGATCACCGACAGCACGTCGTCGAACGACAGCAGCACACCCAGCGTCGCCGACGCGACCAGACCCAGCGCCACGAACGCGATCGTGCGCATCCGGTGGCGTCGGGGCAGCGAGCCGGCGTAGATCGCGGTGAACGCCCCGAGACTCGCGGCCGCACCCAGCGACAGCTGCCCGGCGAGCGCGAACACGGTGACCGGGATGAGCATCGACAACCCCGCCTGGATGGCGACTGGCCAGCGACGCGGCGATGGGTTGACGGCGACGAGGCTCCGAGCAAGGTCGGAGAACTTCATCTCGACAAGTATCCCACCGCGAGTTCAGCGCCCGCGCGCAGGGCCGGTGGAGGGGCAGCCGCATCCAACTCAAGGGATGCGGGCGTCAGCCCGTGACGTTCGCCTGCAGCCAGGTGTGCGGGTTGACCTTGGTGCCGTTGAGCTGCAGCTCGAGGTGCAGGTGCGGGGCAGTGACCGACCCGGTCGAGCCGGTGAGCGCGATGAACTGGCCCACCTGCACGGTGTCGCCGACGTTGACGGCGATCGAGCCGGTCTGCGTGTGCGCGTAGAGGAACGACACCGTCTGCCCGTTCACGGTCGACGTGATGACGAGGTGGTTGCCCCAGCCGTAGCTGTCCTGCTGCTTCTTCGTGACGACGCCGGTGGCGATGCTGTACATCGGCGTGCCCTCGTGGGCGAGGTAGTCCTGGCCCTGGTGCACCGACATGCAGGTCGAGCAGGTCGCGGGGGCGCCGAAGCCGGGGCCGAGTTTGGGCATGACCTCGTAGGGCCAGCGCACCGGACCGATGCCGGGGTTCCAGGTGTTCGCGTACTGCGCGGTGGTCGCCTTCGCGGCCTTCGCGGCGGCGGCGCGCTGGATGGCGGCGGCCGCGGCGGCGAACTCGGCCTGGCTGGTGGCGCCGTAGGCGTCGCGGCTGGTGTCATCGGCGGCGGCCGCGGCCGAGACCTGGAAGCTCTGGGTGTCGGCGGCGCTGCCGACGAGGGGCGCGCCGGTCGTGGCGGCGTTCGCGCTGGGGGTGCCGAACACGGATGCCGGAACCGAGACCGAGACGACGAGGGCGAAGACGGCGACGAGCACGGCGACCGACAGCACCTGGCGGCCGAGACCGCGATGCACGACGCCGAGTCCGCCGCGCTGACGGGGGCGCTGGGTCAGGGGGACGCGCGCCGCGACGGCGGTGCCGCGCGTCGCACCCGGACGGGCAGGGCGGGTGCGCTCGGCGCGGCTGCGCTCGGCGCGGCGGGCCGCCTCGGCGGTCTGCTGACGGGCCCGCAGATCACGGCGGGTCGGAGCAGAGCTGTCGGAGGCGGCGGGGCGCATATCAGACGCCCTCGCTGAGGGTCGACGCGGCTGTGGCGAGCGTGATGCCCGGGCTCGACAGGATGACCACGGGGTCAGCGGTCATCGTGGAACTCCAGGTCATGAGCGGCTCAGCCGAGCCGATGACGCGCGCCCGGACTCGGGTTCGGATGCGCGATGTACCCCGAAAGTGTAGAAGCGCGAGGCGGATGCCGCCACCCCTCGCTCGGGTTCCACGCGCATCCGCACCGCGCTCCCGCGAGCGCTCGCCGGGCCGAGGCGGATCGGCCGGCGGCTCAGTACCCGACGTCGGCGACCAGCGGCGCGAGCTGCGCGACCAGGTCGGGATGCCCGCCGAGCACCAGCCGGGTGTCCGGCTCGGCGCCGTCATGCCCGACGACGGCGGCCCCCGCCTCGCGGGCGATGAGCACGCCGGCCGCGAAGTCCCAGGCGTTCGTCTGCCGCTCGACATACGCATCCACACGCCCCGCGGCGAGCGCCACGAGATCGAGCGCGGCCGCCCCCATGCGGCGCAGGTCGCGCAGGTGCGGCATGAGCGCCGTGAGCGCCGACGCCTGGTGCGCCCGCAGCTCGGCGTCGTAGCTGAAGCCCGTCGCGAGCAGCACCTGCCCGAGCGGCGCCGCCGGCCGCACCGCCAGCTCGCGCATCAGACCGGATGCCCCCGGCGCGAGCGGCGCATCCACCCCCTCGCGCGGGCGCACCTCGAGGTGCGCTCCCCCGCCGCGCTGCGCCGTGAACAGCTCGCCCTCGCCCGGCGAGTAGACGACGCCGGCGAGGGCCGTCCAGGTCTGCGCGTCGGCCGGACCGCCGTCGGGCGAGCTGACGACGGCGATGCTGACGGCGTAGTGCGGGATGCCGTAGAGGAAGTTGACGGTGCCGTCGATCGGGTCGACGACCCAGGTGAGTCCCGAGCGCCCGGCGGCGGTGCCGCCTTCTTCGCCGAGGATCGCATCGTCGGGTCGCGCCGCTCCGATGCGGGTGCGGATGAGCTGCTCGACCTCGCGGTCGGCGGCCGTGACGATGTCGACCGGGCTCGACTTCGCGGCGGCGACCTCGACGCCCTCGGCCCGGCGGAGTGCGGCGAGCGCGCCGGCCTCGAGCGCGATGTCGCGCGCCAGGGCGAGCAGCTCGGCGGGATCTGCGGATGCGGCGGGATCGGTCATGCACTCAGCCAACCACGGGCGCCGGTTCCGTGCGCGGCGAGCCGACGCGCGTGGTTGACGGCCCCGGCTCGGCTCAGAGCAGCCCGTGCGCCCGGAACATCCGGTCGAGGATCTCGCGGATCACCGGCTCCTTGCGCTGGTTGTACGCCTGCACGAGTTCGGGATCGTCCGCCGTCGGCGCGGCGGCCGCGCGCTTCGCCGTCGCGTACAGCTCGCGGTCGTCGGCGTGCTCGGTGAGCCAGTCGCGCAGCATCCGATGCCGCACCGCCTCGGCCTGATCGGATCCCCAGACGTGGATGTTCGCCCGTGGCTCCGCGTTAGTGAACAGCCGGTGCTCGTGCCAGTTGCGCTCGCGCAGCACGAACACGAACCCGGCATCCTCCAGCGCGGCGGCGTAGGCGCCCTCGTCGCGGCTGTCGGCGACCGTCAGATCGATGTCGATGATCGGCTTCGCCGGCATCCCCGGCACCGAGGTCGAGCCGACGTGCTCGATCGCGAGCGCGGCCTCGCCGAGGGCGTCGCGGATGCGCGCCTCCAGTCCGCGGAACCGCTCCGGCCACGCCGGATCGGGCTCGGCGATGATCACGTGCTCGGGCTGCGCCGGCACGAGCCAGTCGACGTCGTCGGGATCGAAGTCGCTGTGGGCGACGATCGCGGGCGGCGCGGGCTCGCTCACCGCGGCCGTCTGCTCGGCGATGTACTCGCGATCCGGCAGGGTCTGCCGGTCGGTCATGTTCGTGAGATCGGCGGGAGTCGGGTCACGGGGCTGGGCTTCGTCGACCATCCCTCCACGCTACGCGTCGGGCGGGGGCTCGGGCCCGGCGCTGTCGTCCACGAGCGAGTCACGCCAGGTCACGGCTCGCCGGGAACCGTGACGGGATGCGGTGCACGGTGGCAGGGTGGGGCTATGGCGGACGAGCCCATCGAACGCACCCTCGCGGGAGTGGGCGAGCGCCTGCGCCGACTCCGCGTCAACCGCAACCTCACGCTCGCCGACGTCTCCGCGGCGACCTCCATCTCGACCAGCACGCTCTCGCGGCTGGAATCCGGATCGCGACGCCCCGCGCTCGAGCTGCTGCTGCCGCTCGCGCGGGAGTACGGGGTGCCGCTCGACGATCTGGTGGGGGCGCCGCCGACCGGCGATCCGCGCATCCACATCCGCCCCGTGCGACACGGCGGCCGCACGATCCTGCCGCTCGGCCGCGGCGCGAACGGCGTGCAGGCGGTCAAGTTCGTGCTGCCCGGTGCCACCGCCCGCGAGGTCGAGAAGCACCGCGAGCATCACGGATGGGAGTGGCTCTACGTGCTGCAGGGTCACCTGCGGCTCGTGCTCGACGACGAGGAGTTCGTGCTCGGCTCGGGCGAGGCGGCCGAGTTCGACTGCCGCACCCCCCACTGGCTGGGCAGCGCCGACGGCGAGACGGTCGAGTTCCTGGGGCTGTTCGACGCGGAGGGCCGCCGCGTGCACGGGGTGCCTCCGGTCGCGGCCGCGGTGCCGGTGCCGGCTCCGTCGAGCGACGCGGACGGCTCCGGCGGGCCGGACGACGCCGAGGCGGCGACGCCCGAGGCCTGAGCGCGTCAGACCTCCGCCCGCTCGACCGCCTCGCGCACCTCGGTCGCCACGAGCGCCGCGTTGACCTGCGCCCCGACCATCGCGCCGGCGGAGGCAGCCGCGCCGACCTGCGCCATGATGTCGGTCGCGTTGCCGGCGACCCAGACACCCGGAACCGCCGTCACGCCGAAGGGCGTCGCCGGCAGCTGCTCGCCGCGGCCCATCGGGTGCGTCTCGGCGCGCAGACCGAGCGGCGCGAGGAAGTCGAGGTGCGCGACCGGCACCGACGCCACCACGAGTGCGTCGAACGACACGAGCGCCCCGTCGGCGAGACGCGCTCCGATGACTCGGGCATCCGGGCTCGCCGCATCCGCACCGCCATCGCTCACGAGCTCGACGACCTCGCCCGGCACGACGCGGATGCCGCGCGCGGCGAGACCCCGCGCATCCACCTCGTCGAAGGGCGCCGAGCTGTGCTGCAGTACCACCACGTCGGCGCTCAGCTGCCGGAACAGCTGCGCCTGGTGCACGGCCGCCGCGGGCACCTCGGCGAGCACGGCGATGCGCTGGTCGCGCACCTCCCAGCCGTGGCAGTACGGGCAGTGCACGACGCCGCGGCCCCACTGCTCGGCGATGCCGGGGATGTCGGGCAGCGCGTCGCTCACACCGGTCGCGACGACGATCTGCCGGGCCGCGAGACGGATCGGAGCGGTGGATGACGCCGCGCCCGCGTCGGCGGAACCCGCGTCGTCGACGGCGTGAGCCTCGACCACGAAGTCGCCGTCACTGCCGCTGACCGCCGTCACCCCTCCCGCGCGAACGACCCCGCCGTAGCTCTCGATCTCGGTTCGACCCTGGGCGACGAGGTCGAGCGGGTTCACGCCCTCGCGTCCGATCAGCCCGTGCACGCCGTCGGCGAAGCGGTTGCGCGGGGCTCCGGCGTCGACGACGAGCACCCGTCGGCGCGAGCGCACGAGCATGAGCGCCGCGTTGAGTCCGGCGGCCCCGCCGCCGATCACGACGGCATCCCAGCGCTCGGCGGCGTCGGCGTCGGCCAGCGGGGCGACGTCGCGCGCGAGCGGCGCCGGGGCGGCGGTCGGGATGCGGTCAGGGCTGGCGGCGATCGGGCTCTCGGGAGGATTCACCCGACCACCGTGCGCCGACCGCATCCGATCAGCAAGCATTCTTGCCACTACAGCAAGATCCGCGTCGGAGTGATCGACCGGTCGGACTACCCCCTCATCGAGAGATCCGAGCGCTCGACTATCTGCATGTCGAGAGGTCGCCGCGTCGGACTACGAGAGCGACGAATCTCCTCGGATCGCGAGGTGCCGCCCGCGGTGTCGGTGGTGCGCGCGAGCCTGGGCGCATGGCCGAGATCACGCTCTCCGGCGACCGGATCACCGGACGAGGCACCTCCCTCAACCCCTTCGTGCTACTCGACGACGCACACGGGTTCATCGGCTTCGCCACCGCCGTCTTCGGCGCGCACGAGGTCGAGCAGGCTCGCACCGCGACGCCGGGCGGGCTGCTCATCCACGCCGAGCTGCGACTCGGCGACGCACTGCTGCTGCTCGCCGACCGACAACCCGGCTGGCCGCCACGCCCGGGGCTGCTGCAGCTCTGGATCGACGACGCCTCGGAGGTCATCACGCGTGCCGAGCCGCACGGCGCGACGGTCGTGACGCCGCCGACTCCGTTCTACGGATCGCTCACGCTCGCGCGCCTGCTCGACCCGTGGGGCAACCTGTGGTGGCTCTACGAACCCGTGCCCGGCCAGCCGGATCCGCGCCCGGCCTGGGAGGGCGGCGACGACACCGTCTTCCGCACCCTCGACGAGCACCTGCGCGCGAGCGGCGGCTGACCGGCCCGCTCAGTGGAACGTCGGTTTGTCGTCCGCGGCGCGATGCCGAGGCAGCTCCGACGGGACGAGACGCGGCTGCCCCGTCAGCCATTCCTTGATGGTGCGCACCGAGCGCGGCACGATGTTGCCGCTCTGCGCCGTCGCGGAGAGGCGAATCGGCCGCCTGCGACCACGCACTCTCACCTCGAGAACCGGGCGGTCGCTCAGCTTCAGGAACATGAGCAGCAGCCCGTTCGCGGGGTGGCTCTGCACCGACTCGACGTCGTCGCGCGCGATCCGCCGGGTGCGCAGTCCCCCGCGGAGGATGAGGGTGTCACGGGTGAGTTCGGCGCCGAACCATGGCGCGCGCAGCGTCACGACGAGCAGCAGAGCACCGGGAGCTCCGATGACCGTGCACATCGCCACGCCCAGAAGCCATTGGGCGAAAGTCCAGTTCTTCGAGCCGGAGAGCTCGTCGACGAAGGGAGTGAGGAAGGCGAACGCCGCGAACGCGACGAGAATCCCCATGAGCGGTGCCGCGAGCAGGGTCTGCGCGCGCATGCTCCCGCCGAGCTGCGAGACGATCTGCCGGCGCTGGATGCCGAGACCGGTGTCGGTGTGCACGTCGGGGTTCTCCCGCAGCAGCAGCACCTGCATCACCAGCCCGATCAAGGCGAGGGCTGGAGGGATGACGATCTCGTTGCCGGGCGCGAAGGGCGGCGGATCCTTCGGATTCTCGCGCGCGGCGGCGAGCAGGATCGCGGTGATGAGCACCCCGGCTCCGCCGCCCATCCACATCAGCGCCCAGAGCGGACCGAGCGCGCGGACCACCCAGTAGGCCCGCGCCGGCAGGGGCGGGATGAAGGTGTCGGTCCAGGAGCGCATCCGCTGATTCTGAGGCACGTGCACTCCCCGCAACCACTCCCCCGAAAGCGGCGGGTCGGCGGCGACGGCGCGTGGTCGGGTTTGCCGCGATCAGAGTTCGCGGGTCATGAAGATCGACAGCGGGTCGGGGCGGTAGTCGGCGAAGGGCCCGCAGTCGACGAAGCCCTCGCTCGCGTAGAGGCGGTGCGCGGGCACGAAGCTCTCGCCGGCGCCGGTCTCGAGCCACAGGCTGCGGGTGCCGCACGCCTGCGCCTCGGCGACGATGTGGCGCAGGATCGCGCGGCCGACGCCTGTTCCGCGGAAGTCGTCGGCGACCCGCATCGACTTGAGCTCGCCACGATCCTCGCTCCCATCGGCGCCGCCGAAGCGCTTGAGCGCGCCGATCCCCGCGATCCGCTCCCCTGACCAGGCCGACCAGACCGTCATGCCGGGAGCACGCAGCCCGTCGAGGTCGAGGGCGTGGATGCTCTCGGTCGGCGAGCCGTCATGCATCCCAGCCAGATGGAATTCGATCAGCTCACGCGTCGCGCCGCCGCTGAGGTCGTCGACACGGATCTCGAGGGGCACGCTGCTCACCCGCCCATCCTGGCCGCGCGCGCGTTTCGTGCGTGTGACACGCATCCGGAGACGACGAAGGCCCCGGCGAACCGGGGCCTTGCTGGTGGCGGGTGAGGGATTCGAACCCCCGAATGCAGTGCAGTCTGATTTACAGTCAGATCCCTTTGGCCGCTTGGGTAACCCGCCGAGGCGCTCCCGACCCGTGTCGTCACCGACCGAACGCGCTCGAACAGAATACTAGGTCGCGAGGGGTGCCGATGACCACGGCCGCGCACCCGTTCGAGGGCGGCGGCAGCAGCGGCAGCAGGGGCGGCGGCGAGGACGACATCCCCGGTCGGCTCTACCATGGGGCGCATGGCTGATTCCTCTTTCGACATCGTGAGCAAGGTCGACCACATGGAGGCCCAGAACGCGGTCGGGCAGGCGCAGAAGGAGATCGCGCAGCGCTACGACTTCAAGGGCGTCGGTGCGTCGATCGAGTGGTCGGGCGAGGAGAAGATCCTGCTCAAGGCGAGCGCCGAAGAGCGCGTGAAGGCCGTGCTCGAGGTTCTCGAGGCGAAGTTCATCAAGCGCGGCATCGGCATCCGCTCGCTCGACGAGGGCGACCCCTACGCGAGCGGCAAGGAGTACCGCATCGAGGTCGGGCTGAAGAACGGCATCTCGAGCGAGGATGCGAAGAAGATCTCGAAGATCATCCGCGACGAGGCGCCGAAGAGCGTCAAGAGCCAGATCCAGGGCGACGAACTGCGCGTGCAGTCGAAGAGCCGCGACGACCTCCAGTCGGTCATCGCGCTGCTCAAGGGCAAGGACCTCGACGTCGCCCTGCAGTTCGTCAACATGCGCTGACCCAGCGCACCCCGTCGTCGGAGGCGGGTGGATGTTCGCGGCCCGACCGCGCATCCACCCGCCTTCTGCGCGTTTCGGCCGAAAACAGTGCGCGTTTCGCGCAGAACATTGCCGAGCACACGACCCGACCGTGAGGCTGAGCCCATGGCGCGTTATCTCGGCATCGACGGCGGCGGCACGAAGACCGCGTTCCTGCTGATCGACGAGAACGGGGCGACGCTCGCGGAGTCACGCCAGCGCACCAGCTACTACTTCGGCTCGGAGCGCGGCATCGACCTCGTCGGCGACGTTCTCGCCGAGGGGCTCGCCGACATCACCGCGCAGAGCGGCATCGTGGCGGCCGACCTCGACTTCGTGTTCTACGCGATCCCCGGCTACGGCGAGGCGAGCGCCGACGTGCCCGTGCTCGACGCGATCCCCCGCCGCATCCTCGGGCATGACCGCGTGCGCTCGGGCAACGACATGATCAGCGGATGGGCCGGCTCACTCGGCGGCGCCGACGGCATCAACGTCGTCGCCGGCACCGGGTCGATCGCCTACGGCGAGCGCGCCGGCCGCGGGCACCGCGTCGGCGGCTGGAGCGAGCTCTTCGGCGACGAGGGCTCGGCCTACTGGATCGCGACCCGCGCGCTCGGCGCCTTCAGCCGCATGGCCGACGGGCGACTCCCCCGGGGTCCGTTGCACGAGCTCATGCGCGAACGCCTCGGCGTGACCGACGACCTGGATGCGATCGGCGTCGTCGTCGACGACTGGTCGGCTGAGCGCGGGCGCATCGCCGATCTGTCGAAGGTCGCGACCGCGGCGGCGGACGCCGGGGATGCGGCGGCACTGCGGATCCTGCACGACGCGCAGGGCGAACTGGTCGCACTGGTCACCGCGACCCGCGTCGGGCTGGAGGCGCCCGACGACGAGACGATCGCCGTGTCGTACTCGGGCGGGGTGTTCTCGGCTCCGGGATTCCTCGACGGCTTCGCGCAGCAGCTCGCGGCGACCGGAGTTCCGTTCGACCTGCGAGCCCCGCTGCACGACCCCTCGGTCGGCGCCGCCCTCTACGCGCGCAAGCTCGGGCTGGCGGCCGCGCAGCGGGGCTGACGCGCCCACGGCGCGCTCGCCGCGCCACGCCACGCCACGCCACGCACAGCGTCGGCTGAGCAGCGCGGCCGTGCACCATTCTGCGGCGCACGTTCACCACGGCCGACACTGTGCTGAACCGCTGACCGGTGAGGGCGCCCGCGCTCGCACCCGCACCCGTATCTCGCGTCCCGCATCGCGGGACACATCGGCGCGCACGTGCCGCGCGCGCTTCGCACCCGCGCTCGCCCACGCTCACGCCCGCGCTCACGCTCGCGCCCGCAGCCGCAGCCGCAGCCGCAGCCGCTCGCGCGACGACGCGACGCCCCGACCGACGTCAACGCGCGCGCCGCGCGACGCGCGCGTCCCAGCTTGTGTTCACCGCTGGCGCGCGGCTAGCGTCGCTCTCGACTCGGGGTGCCGCATCCGCGGCTGAGATCACACCCGCCGAACCTGCTCGAGGTCATTCTCGCGAAGGGATTGTCAGCGATGAACGCTGTTCTGTCATCGACCCTGCCGCCGCACGCGGCCCTGCTGGCGCTGCGTGAGCGCGCGCCGCTGGTGCAGTGCGTCACGAACGCCGTGGTCACGAACTTCACCGCCAACGTGCTGCTCGCGCTCGGCGCCGCGCCCGCGATGAGCGACCTGCCGGGCGAGGCGGGGGTGTTCGCGGGAGTCGCCGACGGCAGCCTGGTGAACCTCGGCACCCCGACGCCGGTGCAGGCCGACGGCGCCCGCGAGGTCGTCGCGGCGACCCGGCGCTGGGTGCTCGACCCGGTCGCGGTCGGCGCGCTGCCGGTGCGCACGGCGCTCGCGCACGAGCTGCTCGAGTCGCGGCCGGCGATCATCCGCGGCAACGCGTCCGAGGTCCTGTCGCTCGCCGGAGCCGGCGCGGGCGGGCGCGGGGTCGACTCGGTCGACGGTCCGGATGCGGCGCGCGCCGCCGCCATCCACCTCGCCCTCGCGACCGGCAGCGTCGTCGCGGTGTCGGGCGAGATCGACCTCGTCACCGACGGCCGCGAGATCGTGCGCGTGCCCGGCGGCGACGTGCTGCTGACGAAGGTGACGGGCGGCGGATGCTCACTGGGCGCGACGATGGCGGCCTTCCTGGGCGTGACGGATGCGCTGTCTGCTGCGGTCGCCGCGTCGCTCGTGCACGCGATCGCGGCCGAGCGCGCGGCTGCCCGGGCGACCGGGCCCGGATCGTTCGCGACGGCGTTCCTCGACGAGCTGGCGGCGCTCGAGCCGCGCGATCTCGAGCTGGCCGAGTCGAGGCTCGTGCGCACCGCGGCGGACGTGACCGCCGAGGTCGCGGCGGAGGTGACGCTGTGAGTGGGTGGGACCTGCGCCTGCAGCTCGTGACCGACGAGCGCGTCGAGCGGCAGCGACTGCTGCGCGCGGTCGGCGCCGCGGTCGACGCGGGCGCCGGCGTCGTGCAGCTGCGGGCCAAGGGCGCCAGCGCCCGCGAGCAGCTCGGCCTGCTCGGCGAGCTGGACGCGGTGATCGGCGGCCGCGCGGCCCTCATCGTGAACGACCGTCTCGACGTCGCCCTCGCCGGGCGGGATGCGGGGCTCCGCGTCGCCGGCGTGCACCTCGGCCAGAGCGACGTGCCGCCGACCACCGCGCGTCGACTGCTCGGGACGGAGGCCCTCGTCGGCTGGACCGCCGACACCGCCGATCACTTTGCCGCCGCGGCCGCCCTGCCCGCCGGCACGCTCGACTACCTGGGCGTGGGCGTCATCCACCCGACCGCGACGAAGCCGGGGCATCCGCCGGCACTCGGCGTCGAGGGCTTCCGCGCACTGGCCGCGGTCGCACCGCTACCCTGCGTCGCGATCGGCGGTGTGACCGAGGTGGATGCGGGCTCGCTCACCGCGGCGGGCGCGGCCGGGGTCGCGGTCGTGTCGCGCATCTGCGCCGCCGACGATCCGGCGAGCGCGGCGCGGGCGATCGCCGACGCGGTCGGGATCGAACGATGACCGCCGCCCCGGTCCACGCTGCCCCTGCCCCGTCCGCCCCGCGCGTGCTGAGCATCGCCGGAACCGACCCGACCGGCGGCGCCGGCATCCAGGCCGACCTGAAGACGATCGGCGCACTCGGCGGCTACGGCATGGCCGTCGTCACCGCGCTCGTCGCGCAGAACACGCGCGGAGTGCGCGGTGTTCACGTGCCCGACGTCGGCTTCCTGGTCGAGCAGCTGGATGCGGTCAGCGACGACGTCGCGATCGACGCCGTGAAGCTCGGGATGCTGCACTCGACCCCGCTGATCGACGCGGTGAGCGAGTGGCTGGGCCCGGTGCGTCCGCCGGTCGTCGTGCTCGACCCGGTCATGGTCGCGACGAGCGGCGACCGCCTGCTCGACGCCGCCGCGGAGCGGGCCGTGCGCGAGCTCTGCCGACAGGTCGACCTGATCACGCCGAACCTCGCCGAGCTCGCCGTGCTCGTGAGCACCGACAGCGCCCGCGTCGCCCGCGCCCGCACCTGGGCCGAGGCGGTCACGCAGGCGCGTCACCTCGCGACGACGACCGGCACGACCGTGCTGCTCAAGGGCGGCCACCTCGACGGCGAGGACTGCCCGGATGCGATCGTCACCGCATCCGCCGTCGGCGAGGTGCCCGGGCGACGGGTCGCGACGACGAACACGCACGGAACCGGATGCTCGCTCTCGTCGGCCATGGCGACGCTGGCGGCCGAGCAGCTGCGGCTCGCGCCCGGCACGGAGGTCGACTGGGTCGCGGCGCTGCGTGCGGCGAAGGACTGGCTGACCGGCGCGCTCGAACACGGAGCGGCGCTGCAGGTGGGCGAGGGCAACGGGCCGCTCGACCACTTCCACGCGACGCGCGCGGCGCTGCGGGCGGTTGCGGACGCGGACGCCGACATCGACGCCGATCCGCTCGACTGGGCCGCCCAGCAGTGGACCGCCACCGCCGCCCTGCGCGCCGAGGTCGACGCGCTCGACTTCCTCGTCGGGCTGCGCGACGGCACGCTCGACGAGCGCGCGTTCCGCTGGTACCTGGCGCAGGACGCGCTCTACCTGGGGCGGTACGCCCGCGTGCTGGCGCGCGCGAGCGCGCTGGCGCCGACCGCCGACGAGCAGGTGTTCTGGGCGCGCAGCGCCGCATCCGCGCTCGAGGAGGAGGCGTCGCTGCACCGCGCCCGCCTCGGCGACGACCCGGATGCGCACCCCGAGCCGAGCGCGACGACCCTCGCCTATGTGAATCACCTCGCGGCCTCGGCCGACTCCTACGGCGAGCTCGTCGCGGCCCTGCTGCCCTGCTTCTGGCTCTACAGCGACGTCGGCATCCGGCTCGCCGAGGCGAATCGCGAGGGGCATCCCTTCGGCGACTGGCTCGGCGCCTACGGTGATCCGACCTTCGCGGCGGCGACGGCCGAGGCGATCGCGATCGCCGACCGGGCCGCCGCCGCGACCGGGGCGGCGGAGCGCGGGCGGATGCGCACGGCCTTCGCCCGGTCGATGCAGCACGAGCGCGACTTCTTCGCCGTGCCGACGACCGCGGTCGGCGGCGCCTGACGTCGGGCGGGTCCCGGCGCCGGCACCGCCACGCGCTGGACGCGGCCTGGTGCCGCACCGGCCGTGTCCGAGCCGCCCTCTAGAGTTCAGTCATGCGCGAGGGTCTGGTCGGATGGATCACGCTGCTCGTGCTGATCGCGCTCATCCTCATCGACCTGGGGGCGCGCATCGCGGCGCTCGTCGTGATCCCGCGCAACCGCCGACCCCAGACGGCGATGGCCTGGCTGCTGGCGATCTCGCTGCTGCCGTACATCGGCATCCTGATCTTCCTGCTGTTCGGCTCGCACCGGCTGCCCCGCCGTCGCCGGCAGAAGCAGCGCGAGATCAACCAGTACATCGTCGAGCAGACCGAGGGCATCGAGAAGGTCACCGAGAGCGACCCCTGGCCGCCGTGGCTCGGGCCGATCGTCGAGCTCAACCGCACCCTCGGAGCGATGCCGCTGGTCGGCGGCAACCGGGCCGAGCTGTTCGACGACAACGCCCGCTCGCTCGCCGCGATGACGGAGGACATCGGGCGGGCGCGCCACCTCATCCACTGCGAGTTCTACATCCTCAGCCTCGACAGCACGACCGAGCCCTTCTTCCAGGCGCTCGAGGATGCGGTGGCACGCGGCGTGAAGGTGCGGGTGCTGCTCGACCACCTGGGCAACTTCAAGTACCCCGGGTTCGGCCGCACCAAGCGGCGCCTGACCGCGATGGGCGCCGACTGGCACCTCATGCTGCCCGTGCAGCCGCTCAAGGGGCACTGGCGCCGGCCCGACCTGCGCAACCACCGCAAGCTGCTCGTGATCGACGGCGAGATCGGCTGGACCGGCTCGCAGAACGTGATCGAGACCCCCTACCAAGTGCGCAAGAACCACCGCCGCGGCCTGCACTGGAAAGACTTCATGTCGCGCTTCGAAGGGCCGATCGTCGCCGGAATCGACGCGCTCTTCGTGACCGACTGGTACAGCGAGACGGATGTGCTGCTCGAGCGCGAGGCGGCCGACGCCCGCGACACGGTGCACGGCCCAATGGACTGCCAGGTCGTGCCGAGCGGACCCGGCTTCCCCGGCGAGAACAACCTGCGCCTGTTCAACTCGCTGCTCTACGCGGCGAAGCACAAGGCCATCGTCGTCAGCCCCTACTTCGTACCCGACGACTCCATGCTCTACGCCATCACGACCGCCGCGCAGTCGGGCGTCGAGGTGCAGCTGTTCGTGTCGGAGATCGGCGATCAGTTCTTCGTGTTCCACGCGCAGCGCAGCTACTACGAGGCGCTGCTGCGCGCGGGCGTGCGCATCTTCCTCTACGCCGCGCCGACCATCCTGCACGCCAAGCACATGACCATCGACGACGAGGTGTCGGTCATCGGCTCGAGCAACATGGACATGCGCTCGTTCACCCTCGACCTCGAGATCTCGGTCATGATCCGCGACCGCGACTACACGCAGCGCCTGCGCGCCGTCGAAGACGACTACCGCGCGCACAGCCGCGAGATCACCCTCGACGAGTGGATGGCGCGGCCGCTGCGCCACCGCGTGCTCGACAACTTCGCCCGCCTCACCGCGGCGCTGCAGTAGGCCTCGGCGTGACGATCCTGCTGCTGATCGCCGCCATCATCGCGTGCGCTCTCGTGTCGGTCGGCATCGGCGCGCTCACGACGGTGCTGGTGCGGATGCGGCGGCGGATGCTGGCGCGGCGCGGCATCCGCTGAGAGGTTCCCTGGGCCGGGCGACCCCTCAGCCAGCTGACCTCGGGTGGGCGAGGCGGGACGCGGGTCGGCGCGGGCCGATCGGGTCAGAAGAGCCCGGTGAGCATCCCGCCGATCGAGGCGTCGACGCTCGACTCGAACCACGCGGTTCCGATGAGCAGCAGCACCGCGACGACGGTCGAGGCGATCGCCCACGGCACCGGGGCGTAGGCGGTGCGATCGTGCTGCGAGCAGACCCGGCCGCGCAGCGCGAGGTAGAGGATCGGGCTCACGAGGGCGAGCGCCGAGGGAGCCGTTCCGACGAAGCCGCGCACCCGCAGCAGCGCCGCGTCACGGCTCGCGATCACGAACTGGGCGACGCAGGTGACCGCGATGCAGGCGAGCAGAAGCGGGATGCTCCACGGCACCATCGCCTGGGTCGCGACGATCGCGAGCACGGGGGCGAGCAGCGGCAGCAGCTCGAGGATGACGGCGTCGCGGGTGTCGGCGCGCGGGCGCAGCACGAGCGCCGGGCGGCGCAGCGGCGGGCGGCCGGGGATGCCGACGGGCGGGTCGTCGTCCTGACCCGCGGGTGCCGCAGCGGCGGCGCGCGCGGCGTCGTCAGGATGCGCTCCGAACTGCCAGGTCACGCGGTGACGCTACGCCGCGCATCCTCCGCGCTCGCGCCCCAGTAGGGGTGACGGCGCGGCAGCGCGAGCGGCGCTGCAGCGCGAGCGGCGCGGCTGACGCGGCTGCGGCGGGCAGCTCAGCCCGCCACCGGGGAACGACTCATCCGTCGCGCTCCGCCGTGAGCCGACGGCCGCGGCGGGCGATCGCACGCAGCCCGAGCCCGCCGATCGCCCCGATCACGAGGATGCCGCCGATCGACCCGACGGCGAGGATCGCCCCGATCGACCCGACGCTGAACAGCGAGCCGATGCTGCCGACGGAGCCGATCGATCCCGCCGACCCGATGCTGCCGATCGATCCCAGACTGCCGATCGATCCGATCGATCCGATGCTGCCCACCGATCCGATCGATCCGATCGACCCGATGCTCCCCGTCGAACCCATCGATCCCCTGTCGTCGGTCGTTCCGATCCGCTTCCGCGCGCGGCGGCCCGACGCGAGGGCACCACGGCCGAGACGAGCGGAGCGACGTCGCGAGGCGGTCATGCCGCCCATCCTGCGCCGCCTCAGGAGATGGCGCCAGCCATCCGCTGCCCGCGGTCCGCCCCGTCGCCCGTCGGCCGCGGACACTGCTGTGCACGGAAGCGGCTGAGCAACGCACCCGAGCCGCATTGTGCGTCCGCGACCCTGCTGAACCGCTTCCGTGCACAGCGCCCGAGCCTCCTCGCTTCACCGGAACCCGTCTGCCTAAGCTCGATTCGATGACCGCTCAGCCCGAGGCCTCCGCCGCAGCCGCGCCCGCGACCTCCGCCGTCCCTGCTGCAGCCGCCGCCCCGGCCGCCGCCGCTTCGGGCGCTCCGACCAGTGCCCCACCGCTGCGGGTCGCGACCGCGAATGTGCGCATCCCGGTCGACGAGGGCACGGCGTCGTGGGCAGCCCGCGGCGAGCTGCTCGCCCGGGTGCTGCGCGAGAGCGGTGCACACGTGATCGGCGTGCAGGAGCTGCGCAGCGGGCCCGCGCTCGACCTGCTGAGCTGGATGCCCGGCACGGCCTGGTTCGGGCGCGACCGCCACGGCGGCCACGACGACGAGCACGTCGGCCTGCTCTACCGCTCCGAGCGCGTCGAGCTTCTCGACGGCGGCGACTTCTGGCTGTCGGACACGCCGGATGCCCCCGGCAGCATCACCTGGGGCAACCTCTACCCGCGCATGGTGACCTGGGCGCGGTTCCGCGACAGTCTCGCCGCGGGCGACAGCGGCGCAGACCGCAGCGCCGACGGCAACCGCGGCGGCGCGACTCGCGATCCGGCGGAGTTCCTCGTCGCTGTCACGCACCTTCCCTACCGTGCCGAGGACGAGCCCGCGCGCCTCCGCTCGGCGCAGCTCATCGGCGAACGGCTGAGCGCGATTGCCGCGTCGCCCGCCGCGGCCGCCGCGGGCATCCCGATCGTGCTGCTCGGCGACATGAACGTGCAGCCCGACGGCGCGGTGCACGCCGCGCTGACGTCCGAGATCGGCTTCGAGGATGCGCGCCTCGCGCCCGCCCCGGCGACGCACGCCGGCCCTGACGGCACCTTCCACGGCTTCACCGGCGACGCCGAGCCGCCGACCGGCGAGGGTCGCATCGACTGGATCCTGCAGCGCGGCTTCACCGTCACCGCCACGGCGACCCTCGACGCCCACGCCGAGGCCGACTCCGGCCCCGCGGCCGGCACCATCTGGCCGAGCGACCATTTCCCCGTCGCCGCCGACCTCATCCGGTCCCGGTGCACCGCCGCAGTCGCCCTCCCGGTCGGTCGCCGCTGATCCGGTCCGCCTCCCATCGGCGCGGATACTGGCCCACACACCAGGCGACCCCTCCGGCGCACCTGCTCCGCCCGCTCGCCAGTATCCGCAGCCTTGACGGGGCGTCCTCCCGTCCGCGGATACTGGCCCACACACCAGGCGACCCCTCCGGCGCACCTGCCCCGCCCGCTCGCCAGTATCCGCAGCGTCGTCGGCCAGTATCCGACCCAGATCCGCGACGGCCTCGACGCCGATTCCCGACGACCGGGGACGGAAACAGGCCCGGCCGGCGCCGAAGCGCCGCACCGGGCCCGAGGTCACGTCAGTCGACGAACGGGGTCACTCCCCGCGCGAGATCTTCACCATCTCGTCGCGCGGCACGACCTTGATGCGGGCGCGCTCCTCGGGGGCGCCGAGCGCGATCTCGTGCTCGTCGAGGCGGTGCCAGCCGTCGAGGTCGGTGTACTGGATGCCGCGTGCGTCGAGCAGCTCGACGACGCTCTCCTCCGACGGCGACTCGGGGGTCCACCACGACGCCTGGTCGTTGACCAGGTGAGAGACGGTCTCCATCGCATCCGACTTGGTGTGACCGATGAGGCCGACGGGACCGCGCTTGATCCAGCCGGTGGCGTAGACGCCGGGCACGATCTCGTTGTGCTCGTCGAGCGCCTGACCCTCGTGGTTCGGGATCACGCCGCGCTCGGCGTCGAAGGGCACGCCGTCGAGCTCCGAGCCGAAGTAGCCGACAGCGCGGTAGAGCGCCTGGATGGGCACCTCGCGGATCTCGCCGGTTCCGCGCACGCCGCCCGCGCCGTCCGGCTCGGTGCGCTCGTACTTGAACGACGCGACGCGGCCGTCGGAGTCGGCGACGACCTCGAGCGGCTTCGCGAAGAAGTGCAGGTGCAGTCGGCGGGATGCCTGCCCGACCTCGCGCTGACGCCACTGCTTCAGCACCTTGTCGATGACCATGACCTGCTTGTTGGTCTTGAGCGCCGCCTCGGAGGCCTCGTCGTAGTCGAAGTCCTCCTCGTGCACGATCATGTCGACGTCGCGCAGCTCGCCGAGCTCGCGCAGCTCCAGCGGGGTGAACTTCACCTGCGTGGGTCCGCGGCGGCCGAAGACGTGCACGTCGGTGATCGGCGACTTCTTCAGACCCTCGTAGACGTTCGCGGGGATCTCGGTCGGCAGCAGGTCCTCGGGGTGCTTCGCGAGCATGCGCGCCACATCCAGCGCGACGTTGCCGTTGCCGATCACGGCCAGCGACTGCGCCTCGAGCGGCCACTCGCGCGGCACATCCGGGTGGCCGTCGAACCAGCTCACGAACTCGGCGGCGCCGTAGCTGCCCTCGGCGTCGATGCCGGGGATGTCGAGCGGCGCATCCTTGACGGCGCCGGTCGCGAAGATGACGGCGTTGTAGTGCTTCTTGAGGTCGTCGAGGGTGATGTCGACGCCGAAGCGCACGTTGCCGAAGATGCGGATGTCGCCGCGGTCGAGCACGTCGCGCAGCGCGTTGATGATGCCCTTGATGCGCGGGTGGTCGGGGGCGACGCCATAGCGCACCAGACCGTAGGGCGCCGGCAGGTGATCGAAGAGGTCGATCGACACGTCGAAGGCGCGCTCGTGCTTGAGCAGGATGTCGGAGGCGTAGATCCCGGCAGGGCCGGCGCCGACGACGGCGAGGCGGAGCTTGGGCACGGTGGTGTCTCTTCTCTGGGTGGGTCGGCGATAAGCGGATGCGGCGCGCAGCTCAGTTCGAGCGCGTCACCACCGCTTCGGCGAACTTCGTCAGGGCCTTCTTGACGGGCCCCTCGGGCAGGGGAGCGAGCGCGGCCACGGCGTCGTCGGCCCAGCGCTGCGCCTCGGCGCGGGTCTGGGCGGTGACGCGGTGGTCGCGCAGCTCCGCGATCGCCGCGGCGAAGGCGGCGCCGGCGGCGTCGCTCTCGTCGGCGGCGGACTGCTCGATGCGCGCGAGCAGCTCGGCCGATGCCGCATCCGTCTGCGCCTCGCGACGCAGGTAGAGCAGCGGCAGCGTGGACACGCCGGCGCGCAGGTCGGTGCCCGCGCTCTTGCCGGTCTGGCCCGTCTCGGCCGAGAGGTCGATGACGTCGTCGATCAGCTGGAACGCGACGCCGATGCGCTCGCCGAACTCGGTGACCGCCGGGCGGTACTCCTGAGGCGCTCCGCTGTGCAGCACGCCGATCTCGGCGGCGGCGGCGATGAGCGAGCCCGTCTTGTCGGCGAGCACCTGGATGTAGTGGGCCACCGCATCCTCGTCGCCCTGAGGTCCGACGGTCTCGTGCAGCTGGCCGAGGCAGAGGCGCTCGAAGGTCTGGGCCTGCAGCTTCACCGTCTCGGTGCCGAGCTCGGCGACGAGGGCGGCGGCGCGGGCGAAGAGCAGGTCGCCGGTGAGGATCGCGACCGAGTTGCCCCACACGGTCTGCGCGCTGGGTACGCCGCGGCGCAGGTCGGCGTCGTCCATGACGTCGTCGTGGTACAGCGAGGCGAGGTGCGTGATCTCGACGGCCTTCGCTCCGGTGAGCACGTCATCCGTCGTGCCCTCGCCGAGCTGCGCGGTGAGCAGAGCCAGGGTGGGGCGGATGCGCTTGCCGCCGGCCTCGAAGAGGTAGCGGCTGGTGGTGTCGGCGAGCGCGTCGGAGTAGCCGAACTGCTCGGCGAGGCCCTGCTCGACCTGCTCGAGGCCCTTCTCGATCGCGGTCGCGAAGCGGCGCTCCTCGGCCGACGAGAACAGCTTCTCGCCGAGGCCGAGCGACGCGCTCAGGCCGCGACGGCGGGCGACGGGCGTGGGGTTCACTTCAGGCCTTCGGTTGACTCGGGGCGCGACGCGGTCGCCCCGGCGGGGCGGCGCACGTCACGCACGATCATGATTCGGTGCCGGCGCGCTGTCGGCTCGCCCGGCGGCGCGCGGCGGAGGCGCGCACGGCCGGGTCGACGGGCTTGCGGCCGCGGTGCAGCGCGACGACGCCGCCCGTGAGGTTGCGGTAGGCGACGCGGGTGAAGCCGACGCCCCGGATCATCCCGCTGAGCGTGCCCTGGTCGGGCCACTCCTCGATCGACTCGCGGAGGTACAGGTAGGCCTCCGGGTTGGAGCTCGCGAGTCGCGCGATGGTCGGCGCGAACCGCTTCATGTAGATGTCGTAGCCGAGTCGCATGATGGCGAGCGGCGGCGTCGAGAACTCGCAGATCACGAGGCGGCCGCCGGGCTTGAGCACGCGGTACATCTCGGCGAGCGCGACCTCGGGGTGCTCGACGTTGCGCAGCCCGAAGCTGATCGTCACGGCGTCGAACTCGTCGTCGCCGAAGGGCAGCTTCGTCGCGTCGGCCTCGACGAACTCGATCTCGGGGTGGCGACGGCGCCCCTCCTCGATCATGCCGGGCGAGAAGTCGGCGGCGATGACGGTGGCGCCGGTGCGGGCGAAGCTGGCCGACGACGTGCCGGTGCCGGCGGCGATGTCGAGGATGCGCTCGCCCGGCTTCGGGTCGACGGCCTTCTGGGTGGCGACGCGCCACAGGGCGTCGTTGCCGAACGACATGAGCGCGTTGGTGCGGTCGTAGCCCTTGGCGACCTTCGAGAACATGCCCGACACCTCGTCGGGGTTCTTGCTCAGATCGGCTCGACTCACGATCGTCCATCCTACTTGGGCGCGCGACCCCGTATCTGGCCCCGTTGCCAGGGTGGACAGGGGTGCACGGACGTGCACCCTCGCTCGGGGGCGCGGGCGGCAGCGGTCCGGGCTGCGGCGCGGGCGTAGGCTCGGGGAGTGACCGATCCCGCGGTGTCTGTTCCTGCTCTCCGGGTCGAGACGACCCCGGTCGCCCAGTTCCCCTCGCTGCTGCCGCTGCTCGACGGCGTGAAGCCGCTCGTGTTCATCCGCCGCGGCGACGGCGTCGCCGGGCTGGGCGAAGCGCTGCGTCTGGAGTTCAGCGGGCCCGACCGCATCCGCGACGCCGCCGCGGCCTGGAAGCGCATCGTCGCCGCCGCGACCATCACCGACCCCGTGCGGCTCTCCGGCTCGGGCCTCATCGCCTTCGGCGCCTTCAGCTTCGCCGACGAGAGCGCGCGCACGAGCGTGCTGATCGTGCCCCGCGTCATCCTCGGCCGCCGCGACGGCGTCAGCTGGGTGACCCGCATCGACGGCGCAGCCGACACGGTCGGCGCGACCCCGCTCGGCGCCGAGTACCGGCTGCTGTTCAAGCCGGGCGCTCTCGGCCCCGACGCCTACCGCGACGCGGTCGCGACGGCCGTGCAGCGCATCCAGTCGGATGAGGGGCTCAGCAAGGCCGTCATCGCGCGCGACAAGGTGGGCCGCCTGCCCGAGGGCGCCGATCTGCGGCGGGTGCTGACCGAGCTGGCGCTCGGCTACCCCGACACCTGGACCTTCGCCGTCGACGGGCTGATCGGCTCGAGCCCCGAGACCCTCGTGCGCGTCAAGCGCGGCACCGTGAGCGCGCGCGTGCTCGCCGGCAGCGTCGGACGCGGGGCGGACGCCGAGAGCGACCACGCCGCGGCCCTCGCCCTCGCGACCTCGCAGAAAGACCTCGACGAGCACCGCTTCGCCGTGCAGAGCGTGCTCGACTCGCTGCGACCGCACACGCCGTCGCTCGTCGCGAGCGAGCTGCCGTTCACCCTGAAGCTGCCGAACCTGTGGCACCTCGCGAGCGACGTCGAGGGCACCCTCGCTGATGGCTCGACCGCCCTCGACCTGGTGTGCGAGCTGCATCCGACCGCCGCCGTCGCGGGAACCCCGCGCGAGGCCGCGCTGGCCGAGATCGGCTCGCTGGAGCCGTTCGACCGGCAGCGCTGGGGCGGACCGGTCGGCTGGGTCAACGCCGACGGCGACGGCAAGTGGGCGATCGCGCTGCGCTCGGCCGAGATCGCCGCCGACCGCACGATCACGGCCTACGCGGGCGCCGGCATCGTCGCGGAGAGCGACCCCGAGCGCGAGCTCGCCGAGACGACGCTGAAGTTCCGTCCGATCGTCGAGGCCTTCGGCTGATCAGCCTCTCCGGGCGAGACGCGCCCTCGGTGCGTCTCAGCTCGCGGCGAGGCGCGCCTTCTCGGCCTCGACGTCGTAGTCGGCGGTCGGCCAGTCGAGGTCGAGCTTCTCGAGCGCCTCGATCAGCAGCGTCTGCACGGCCAGTCGCGCGAACCACTTGTGGTCGGCGGGGATGACGTACCAGGGCGCGGTGTCGGCATCCGTGCGGTCGAGGGCGATCTGGTACGCCTCCATGTACTGCGGCCAGAAGGCCCGCTCGTCGAGGTCGCCGGGGTTGAACTTCCAGTGCTTCGCCGGGTCGGCGAGCCGGTCGGTCAGGCGCTGCTTCTGCTCGTCGGCGCTGATGTGCAGCATGACCTTGATGACGGTGGTGCCGGCATCCACCAGCTCCTGCTCGAAGTCGCGGATGATGCCGTAGCGCTCTTCGATGACCTCGGGCGTCGAGAATCCGCGCACCCGGTGGATGAGCACGTCCTCGTAGTGCGAGCGGTCGAAGACGCCGATGCGGCCCGCCTTCGGCAGCACCTTGCGGATGCGCCAGAGGAAGTCGTGCGCCTTCTCCTCATCGGTGGGCGACTTGAAGGCGTGCAGCGCGACGCCCTGCGGGTCGACGGCGCCGACGACGTGACTGACGATGCCGCCCTTGCCGGCGGTGTCCATGGCCTGCAGCACGAGCAGCACGCTGCGGGTGCCGTCGGCCGTCGACTCGGCGAAGAGCTTCTCCTGCAGCTCGGCGAGGCGGGTCTCCCCCGCCGCCAGGGCCTCGCGGCCCTTCTTCTTGCCGCCGTCGAAGCCGGGCGTCGAGCTCGTGTCGATCGCCGACAGATCGAGCGGGTGGGATGCGCGCAGCAGCTGGGTGTCGAGCTCAGACGTCATGCCGTCACGGTAGCGGCGTCCTCCCGCATCGCCTAGATGTCAGTGGTCGTTCATACCATCTGAGAATGAGTTTCGATCAAATAGCGGGCGCCGCCATAGCCGCGCTCCTCGTAGCATCGGCGATCGCATTCCTCCGCCTGGCTGCCGCCAAGATCGCCGAGGCTGCTTGGACGTTGATTGCACTACTTGCGCGCGGAATCTGGTGGCTGCTCATCGGGTGGTGGTGGGCAAAGCTTCGGTACTTCGTCACCGGATCCTGGTGAAGTGAACGACAAGTTCGCGCTTGCGCTCGCCGTGATCGGGGCTCTGCTGGCGGCAATCTCACTGGGTTGGCAGATCGCGACCTGGCACCTGGACGGCAGGCGGGTCCGCTTGCGCCTCTTGCACGGAGCAAGGGACCATTCGGCGACACTGCACGGGGCAGTCAAGCGTGACCGTCAGCCGATCGACCTCAGTCGGGCGATAGTTCCCGGGTTCAACGGACGCGAGGTCGTCGGTGTATCGGTGACGAATGTCGGTCGTGCGCCGGTTCGAATCGACGCCTACTCGGTCCACGTGGAAGGAGCGCCGGTCGCCCTCACGTTCAATGCCTCACGCGCTCTCGGACCCGATTTGCCTATGAGGATCCCACCTGGGGAATCCGAATCGTGGTTTGCCTTTACGTCGGACCTCCGTCCGCTGATGACCACGTCGAAACGCTCACGACGTCGCGACACTCGCCGCGTCTGGCTTTCAGTCGAGCTTGGAACTGGAGATTCGAAGACGACGAGGTGCTCGATCGAGCTAGCCGCGCTCAGATCCGCTTGACCATCTCGATCTCCTTCGCGCTCGGGTCGAAGGGGTAGGGGCGGGTGCGGCCGGTGGGCACCCATCCGCGCTGCTCGTAGTAGCGGCGGGCGCGGCGGTTGCCGTCGTGCACCTCGAGCACGAGGGTGTCGGCGCGCTGGCGGGCCCAGTCCTCGCAGGCGGCGAGCAGCGCATCCGTCACACCGCGCCCGCGGCCGCGCTCGCGCGGGGTGACGTAGACGGCGACGAGGAAGGGCAGCTTGCCGCCGGCGGGCACGTAGACGCCCATCGTGCCGACCCAGCGGCCGTCGAGAATGGCGGCGTAGGTGACGGCGTTCAGGCCGCTGGAGCCGCGGGCGGCGCGCATCCGCCACTCCTCCTCGCTGCGACGCTCGGCCGCCTCGAGGTGCTCTTCGAAGGCGATGGGGGTGTCGGCGAGCATCTCGAGTCGCAGATCGCGCACCTCAGACCAGTCGTCCTCCACGGTCGGACGGATCTCGAGCGCCATGCCCCGAACCTATCGCGCGCCTCGGATGCGGCCGGGCGGGCGCCGAGGGCTCACGGCCCGCGCAAGGGGAAGCCCCTCTCCGCGGCCCGAAACGCACGCGGGGAGGGGCTTCCTGCGGCTCCGCATCACACCGAATAGATGCGGAGCCGGTTGCGGGCGGCCGGTCTGGGGACGATCCGTCCGGCCCGCGGTCTGGGTCCGGAGCGCCGACGGGCGGCGCTCCGGAGGTCAGCGCGTCACGCCTCCTCGCCGGCGGAGAGGCTGCGGCGACGCACCGCGAGCAGCACCATCGCGAGTCCGGCGAACAGGCCGAGCAGGCCGAGCGCCAGGGGCAGGATGCCGTCGACACCGGTGTGGGCGAGGGAGGCCACGCCCGAGCCGCGGGTCGTGCCGGAGCCGCCGACCGCCGAGCCCGAGCCCGCGCCTCCGCCGAGCCCGGTGTCGCCGCCGGCCGGAGCCGCCGGGTCGACCGTGAAGATCACGACCGCGGGGTCGCTGACCAGCCCGTTCGCATCCACGACCTCGTAGAAGACCGCGGCGTCGCCGACGAACCCGGCGGCGGGCACGAAGGTGATCACGCCGGTGGCGGGGTCGATCGTGGCGGTGCCCTGCTGGGCGGTGGGCGGCGTGCTGATGCGGTAGGTGAACGGCGCGGTGCCGACCGGGGCGGCGGGCGTCAGCGTCTGCGTGGCGCCCGCGACGCCGCGGGAGCGGCCGGCGTCGGAGGTCGGCGCCGCGAGCGGGTCGACGTCGACGTGGAACACGCCGCTCTTCGCGACCCCGTTGCCGTCGGTGACGGTGAAGGGGATGTCGACGGGTCCGCTGAAGCCGGTGGCCGGGGCGAAGACGATCTCGCCGGTGGCCGGGTCGATCTCGGTCGCGCCGGAGCTCGCCGGGGGCACGTCGCTGCCGAGAGCCCAGGTGCGCGGACCGCTGCCCGTGGCCTTCGGCGTGGCGTGCACGGGGTGCGCGCTGCCGCCGGGGGCCGTGGCGGTGGTCGTCGCCGGGGCGACGGGCACGAGGGTCGGGTCGACCGTGACGGTCACGGTCGCCGGGGCGCTCGTGACGGCGCCCGCGCCGCTGCCGCTCGTCACCGTGTAGGTGAAGGAGGCGGTGCCGCTGAAGTCGTCATCCGTCGTGACCGTGACGCGGCCGGTGGCCGGGTCGACGCTGGCCGAGTGGATGCCGGCGGACAGCGGCGAGCTGACGGCGACCGTGAGCGGTCCGCTGCCGACGGGCGCGCCGAGCTCGGCCGAGCTGGTGCCGCCGCTGGCGACGGTGATCGCACCGCCCTGCGCGACCGGCGCGACAGTGAGGGTCGCGGTGGCGGGAGCGCTGGCGTTGCCGTCGGCGGTCGCGCCGCGGTAGCCCACGGGGAGCTTGCCGCTGACGCCGGTGGCCGGGGTGATGACCAGATCGGTTCCGTCGATGACCGCGGTGCCGAGGTCGGCCGCGAGCGGCGTGGTGATCTCGTAGTGGTCGATCGTGCCGGAGCCGGCCAGCGGGATGCGGATCGGCTGCGGGTCGGCGGAGGCGGAGGTCGACGCGCTGACGGCGGCGGCGACTGGGTGCACGTGCACCGTCAGGGCGACCGTGGTGCTCGCACCGCGGGCGTCGGCCAGCTGGAGCACGATCGCGTCGTCGCCGGCGTAGCCGTCGGCGGGCGTGTAGACGACCTGCCCGGTGGCGGCGTCGAGCGAGGTGACGGCGCCGTGCTGCGGACCGGTCTGCACACTCCACACGAAGGGCTGCGAGCCGACGGCGACCGGCGCATCCAGCTCGACCGACTGGTTCACCGTGGTGCTGCCGGTGACGCCGGCGGCGTAGGGGCGCACGGTGATGGTCGCGGTGTGCTCGGCGCTGGTGACGCCGCCCTCGGTGACCGTGTACTTCACGGTGAAGACGCCGGAGACGCCGTTCGCCGCGGTGTAGCTGATCGTGCCGGTGGTCGCGCCGATCGACGCCGTGCCCTTCGCGGGGCCGCTGCCCGCGACGAGGGCGTAGTGCTTGGCGCCGTCGTCGTTCGTGCCGAGTCCGGTCGGGGTGGCCGTGACCGTGGCGTCGCCGTGCTGGTCGAGGCTCGTCGTCGCGGCGGCGTCACCAGCGGTCGGGACCACGGTCACGTCGACGGTCAGCGGGGCGGCGGCGCGGTTGCCCTGCGCATCCACCGGCACGTAAGTCCAGCTCGTGGTGCCGGCGAAGCCGCTCGCGGGGTGGAAGACGGCCTTGCCGGTGCTCTGGTCGATCGTCACGGTGCCGCCGGCGGCGGGCTGGGTGATCTCCCAGTGCAGGCTCGTGCCCTTCGAGAGCGCGCCGAGGTCGAGCGGCGCGGAGTCCTGACCCGCGGCCGTGGTCTGGGTCGTGTCGGCGCCAGTGGGCAGCACGTGCAGCGTGATGGTCTGCGGGGCGCTGTCGACGCCGTCGCTGGTCGCGATGTACGAGCCCGTGAAGGTGCCGCTCTGGCCGGAGGTGGTGTGCACGGTGAGCGCGCCGGCGCCGCTGACGGTGGCGAGGATGCCGTCGCCGAAGCCCTCGTCGAGGCGGTAGCTCGGCGCGGTGCCGGTGGCGGCGGGCAGCTGACGCGTGGCGCTGGCGCCCGAGTCGACGGCGAGCTCGTCGGCAGAGGCGGCCGGGGCGACGTGCAGCGTGGCGGTGGCCGTCGCGCTCGAGCTGGTGCCGTCGGCGACGGTGTAGTCGACCGCGATGGTGCCGGCGGCGCCGGGGGCGAGGGCGATCCGCAGGGCGCCGTCGGCGACGGTCACGCCGGTGACGCGGGGGTCGGTGGATGCGGCGGGCACGACGGTCAGGCCGGTTCCGGTCGCGTCGGCGGCGACCGCGACGGTCTGAGCGGCGACGGTGGCCGTGGCGTCCTGCTGCACGTCGCGGGCGACGGGCTTCGTCGTGACCGCGGCGGTGATCGGCGCTCCGGCGACGGCGGAGGATCCGGTGCCGCTGGTGACGCTGAGCGTGACGCTGTCGGCGCCCGACCAGCCGTCGGCGGGCACGTAGTGCACGACGCCGGTGGTCGCGTTCACCGTGGCGGTGCCGTGGGCGGGGCCCGCGGTGATCGCGAAGCGCACATCTGTACCCTGCTTCGCCGGGGCGGGCAGGTCGACAGCGACGCCGTTCGGGGTGCCGGCGGTGGTCGTTCCGCTCACGTTCTGCGCGCTCGGGCGCACCGTGAAGACGGCGTGGTGGGTGGCGCTGGTCTGGCCGCCCGAGGTGACGCGGTAGTCGACCGTCGAGACGCCCGAGTGGCCGTCGGTCACGTTCAGCGTGATCTTGCCGGTGGCCGCGTCGATGGAGGCGTCGCCGAAGGTGGCGCCGCCGACGAGCTCGTAGACGGGCGAGCCGGGCTGGGTCGCCGGCTGCGCGCTGACCGTGGCGGTGCCGTCCTGATCGAGCGTGGTCGACGCGGCGAGGTCCGCGAGCACGGGCACGACCTTGACCGTGACGGTCGCGGGCTGCGCGGCGGCATTCCCCTGCGCATCCACCGGCGTGAAGGTGTAGCTGGTCGTGCCGGTGTAGCCGGTCGCTGGGGTGAAGGTGGCGACGCCGGCCGAGGTGACGGTGACCGAGCCGGTGCCGGTGGGGGGCTGGGTGACGGTCCAGTGCAGATCGGTGCCGGCGCTGAGCGCGCTCAGGTCGGTCGTGACGGCCTGGCCGGCGTCGGTCGACACGGTGGTCGACTGCGCGGTGGGCAGCACGTGCACGGTGATCGTGGCCGGGGCGCTGGTGAGGCCGTCGGTCGTGACCGTGTAGGTCGCGGTGCGGGTTCCGCTGGTGCCGGCGGGCTGCGTCGGCACGACGAGGCTCGAGCCGCTGATCGTGCCCACGCTGCCCGAGACGAGCGTGTAGGTGACGGGGCCGGTGCCGGTCGGGGCGGGCAGGCCGAAGCTCGCGCCGGTTCCGTTGTCGAGGCTGAGCTCGGCGGCGGTCGCGACCGGGGTCACGTTCAGCGTCGCCGTGGAGGTGGCGGTGCTGGTGCCGTCGCTGACCGTGTAGTTCGCGACGAGCTTGCCGCTCGCGCCGGAGGCCGGGGTGATGCGCACGGCGCCGTTCACGACCGAGACCGAGGCGATGCGCGCATCCGAGGTGGTCGCGCTGACGGTGAGCGGCGAGGCCGAGGTGCCGCCGGTGGCGTCGATCGCGATGTCGACGGCGCTCGGCGTGGCCGAGGCGACGGTGCTGCTGCTCACCGGGCGGGCGATCGGGGTGACCGTGATGCTCGCGGTGACCGGGTCGCCGGCGACGGCGCTCGCGCCGCTGCCGCTGGTCGGGGTGAGCACGAGGCTGTCGGGGCCGGAGTACCCGGCGGCCGGCACGTAGTGCACGACGCCGGTCGTCGAGTCGACCGTGGCGGTGCCGTGGGTCGGGTCGGTCGTGATGGCCCAGTGCAGGTCGCTGCCCTTCTGGGCGGGCTTCGGCAGGTCGATCGCCGCATCCGCCGGGGTGGATGCGCTGACGCCGGCCGCGTAGGGACGCACGGTGAAGGTCGCGGTGTGCTCGCTGCTCGCGCCGCCGTCGGCGGCCACGGTGTAGCGCACCGAGACGACGCCGCTCTCGCCGTTCGCGGCGACGTAGGTGACCTTGCCGGTCGCCGAGTCGATCGAGAACGTGCCGTGGGCGCCGGTGGAGGCACTGCCCGCGACGAGGGCGAAGGTCTTCGTGCCGGCCGCGGTGGTGACGGGCGCGGCGGTGACGAGGGTCGCATCCCCGGCGGCGTTCAGGGTGCCGGTCTGGGCGACGTCGGCGGTGATCGGCGCGACGTGCACGGTGACGGTCTTCCAGCCGCTGACGCCGCCCGCCGGTGCGTCGGTGACCTGGTACTGGAAGGTCGCGTCACCCGAGAATCCGGCGGCCGGGGTGACGGTGGCGAGGCCGCCGGCAGTGACCTGCAGCTGGCCGACGCCGGCCGAGGGGTTGCGCGTGGCGTAGCTGAGCGACGAGCCGGCGCTGAGCGCGGCGAGGTCGACGCTGACGGCCGTGCCCGCCGAGGTGCTGGCGCTGGTCGCGGCGTTCGTCGGCGTGATCGTGACGCTCGCGGTCGCCGGCGCGCTGGTCTGGCCGTCGGCGGTGGCCGTGTAGGTGAAGCTGTCGGCGCCGCTGTAGCCGTCGGCGGGCGTGTACTTCAGGGTGCTGCCGGTCACGACGACCGTGCCGTGGGCCGGGCCGGTGGCGACGGCGTAGGAGGTGGTGCCGGTGGTCGCGCTCGACGTTGTCGACGCGGTCAGCGACACGGCGGCGGGGTTCGTCGCGGCGGCGACGCCGGTGCCCGAGACGTTCTTCGCGACCGGGGCGAAGGGCACGTTCGCGCTGGCGGTGCGCTGGTTCGCATCCGTCACCGTGTTGTTCGTCGCCGCGACGACGGCGGAGACCTTGACGGCGCCGCTCTTGGTCGAGGTGACGGGGATGCTCAGCGCCGGGCTGGTCGTGCCGGGCACGTCGAGCGCGGTGTCGGGCGTGAAGTTGCAGACGATCGAGGTCGCGCCGGCGGCGGGCGTCGGGCAGCTCCAGCGGGTTCCGGTGGGCGCGCCGGCGAAGGCGCCGGAGTCGAGCGACACGGTCACCGAGACGGGGCTCGTGGCGGGGCCGTCGGTCGAGGCGAACTTCAGGGCCGCGCTCGCCGCGCTCGTGGTGGTGCCGTTCGCGGCGACCGCGGTGGTCGGCGCCGACACCGTCGGGGTGACGCCGGGCTGGATCGGGTTGATCGTCGAGATGCTGAGGGCGTTGACCTCGTGCACGTCGTTCGAGCCGCCGGTCGACGAGGCCCAGCCGAACTTGAAGGTGGAGGCGGCGAGCAGCTCCGCCGGCTCGGGCACCTCGATGGTCGGGGTGGTCGAGGCGGCGCTGTAGTTCCAGTAGACGCGCACCTTCGGGTCGGTGACGTTCGGCGGGTCGACCGTGATGCGCACGGGCACGCCGGTGCCGCGGGTGGTGGGCTTCGGGGTCTGCGCGGCGGTCGTCGCGAGCGGGGCGCCGGCGATCGACGAGAGCTGCACGCGCGGGGCGAGCAGGCAGTAGCCGGTGGTCGAGCCGCCGGCCGCGGTCACGTCGCCCGCGGGTCCGCGCACGGCGAGGATGTTCTTGACGACGTCATTGCCGCCGGAGGCGTTCTTCGCGGGGATGTAGCTCTGGTTGCAGGTGCTGGCGGCGCGGGTGTCGTTCGTCTCGACCGGGTAGTTGCCCCACGCATCCAGGCCGATGCCGAGCAGCGCGTGCGCGAGTCCGGGAACGCCGCTGCGGGTGTTGTAGCCGAGCGAGCCGCCGACCGGGCCGACGCTGGTCAGCTGGTACTGGCCGTCGGTGAGGAAGAACGAGATGCCGTCGGCGCCGTTGCCGCCGTACTGGTACTGCGTGAACTGGATGTCGAGGCCGGCGCGCGAGGGCAGCGGGCTGTTGTAGAGGAAGTAGCTCGACAGGTTGCCCGTGTTCGTGGTCAGACGCAGCGCGCCGGTGCCGCTGGCGTCGTTGGGGCCGACGGCGCAGCTGGCCGGGGTCTGCGCGCTCGGCGCACCCGCGACGGTGAGGCAGGGGGTGTAGCTGCCGCCCTCGACGTAGTAGGGGTTCGCGACGGTGTTCGTGGTGAACGTGTCGGTGAGCAGCGGGGTGCCGGCGGCGTGCGCGGGGCTGACGGCGACGATCACGGCGGCGAGCGCGACGACGCCGGCGACGATCGCGGCGGTCAGCGTGCGGGCGCGACGGGAGAGCGGGATGCGGCGGAGGGCGTGCATGGCGTGCTTTCGGTGTCGGGTCCTGATCGATCCGGACGCTCGGGGATGGTTTCGGGTCACCGCCCGAGCGTCCGGTCGCTTGCGGCTCGAATCGGGTAGCGCTCCGCAAACGTTTTATCCAGTGTGCGAGCGACCGGGGTACGCGACGTAGTCCCCATGCAGGGGGACTTTCGACACAATCGGGGTACGAATGGGGTACGGAATGCCGACAGCACCTGGAGTTGCGCGTCAGGCGTCGGAGAACAGGCGTTCCGCACTGGGAAATCAGCAGAACGAGGACATTCGGAGCCGATGGCGAATCGGGTTGGGGTCGAATTCGGGGCGTGAAACGTCTAGTGCAGGGCCGAGCGTCGGGGTACGGGTTCTGCGCTTGCAGTAGACCGAACGGTATGTCGTATCAGCGCCCGGCCGGACCGACAGCGTCAGCGCGTCAGCGGGACCGCGATCAGCGCCGGGCCGGACGACGCGGTGAACGCCTCATCCAGCTCGCCCCGATTCGCGACGCGGCGGAACTCCCAGCCGTAGGCGCGGGCGAGCGCCTCGAGATCGACCGGCTGCGGGGTCAGCTGCACCCGGTCGAAGAGCTGCGCATCGGCGCTCTGCGCGACCTCGAGTCCGTCGAAGATCGTGCCACCGCCGTCGTCGCCGACGATGACCTGGATGCGCGGGTGCGGCTCGCCCGCCGGCAGCGCCAGCGATCCGGCGTCGTGCAGCAGAGCGAGGTCGCCGATGATCAGCCGGGTCGTGCCGGCGGCCGCGCGAGCTCCGGGCGCTGTCGGATCGTCGGCGCCGGCGCCGCGCGGTCGGCGCTGCGATGCCGTGGCGATGCCGAGCGCGGTCGCGATCGTGCCGTCGATGCCGGCGAGTCCGCGGTTCGCGTGCACCCGGATGCGGCGTCCCGGAACGGTGTCGTCGGCGACGCGGATGAGGCGCGACGCCGCGAGCACCAGGCGATCGTGCGGCCAGGTCGCCGCCCACACCGCGCCGACGAGCTCGTCGCGGGTGACGGGGCGGCGCATCCGCTCGAGCTGCGAGCGGGCGAACGCCGCGCGCTCGCGGTAGTCGGTGCTGTCGATCGCGGCCGGCGGGTCGACGGCTCCGGCCTCCTCGGCTCGCTGCTCGAGCAGCGCACGCGACGCGAAAACCCAGCGCCCGATCCAGGCGCGGGTGTCGGCGGGCAGCTCGCCCTCGACGACGATGTCGGCGGAGCCGTCGAGGATGCGGGCGGTGCCGTGCGGGTCGTAGGCGTCGCGCCCGGCGGCGCGCACGACGATCGTCTCGACGTCGGCACGCCCGAGCAACGCGGGCACCTGGCGGCTCAGCGTCGGCTGGCCGAGCACGATCGCCCGGCGGATCTCGTCGCCGAAGCCCGGCTCGTCGAGCAGCGCGCGGTAGGCGGGCACGGCGTTGGGGCCGAAGCGGGCGCCGCTCGACACCTCGGCCAGCAGCGGGGCGCCGAGCTCGCGGGCGAGGCGCTCGGCCCGCTCCCCCGCGCGCGCTCCGGCGATCACGACGGTGCCGGGCTCGGGGCGCAGTACGAGGGGCGCCCGGTCGGTCGATGCGGTCGGCGCCGCGGCGTCGGCGCGAGCCGCGGACTCCGCCGTATCCGATGCGGCCGCCAGTTCACGCAGCAGCCGCAGCTCCTCGGCCGGCAGCGCGCCGGAGAGCGGCTCGCGGAACTGCAGGTTCACGTGCAGCGGGCCCGGACCGGCGGCCGCGGCGCCGGCGAACGTCGTGCCCTCGACCGTCGCCCCGCCGAGCGGCGCAGCGAGCACCTCCGCGATCTCGGCGACCAGCGCATCCACCTCGCCGGCGATGTCGGTCGACGCGTCGGGGGCCGGCACGTCCCACTCGGCGCGCACGGCGCCGCCGAACATGCCCGGCTGCACGGTGGTCTGGTTCGAGCCGCGGCCGCGCAGCTCGGCGGGGCGATCGGCGCTGAGCACGAGCAGCGCGACACCGGAGTGCGAGGCCTCGAGCACGGCGGGATGAAGTTCGGCGACGGCGGTGCCGCTCGTCATGACGACGGGCACCGGGCGCCCGGTCTCGACGGCGAGCCCCAGCGCGAGGAAGCCGGCGCCGCGCTCGTCGATGCGCACGTGCAGGGTGAGCGCACCGGCGCGCTCGAACTCGGCGGCGGCGAGCGCCAGCGCCTGCGAGCGCGAACCCGGGCAGAGCACCAGATCGCGCACGCCGAGGCCGATCAGGCCCCGCAGGAATCGTGCCGCGAACGCGCTCGCCGGGGCGTCAGTCCTGGGGCTTGCTGTCATCGTCGAGCTCGGCGAGCTTCTCCTCGAGCTTGCGGATGCGTTCCTCCTGCTCACGCTCCTTGCGCAGCTGCAGCAGGAAGTCGGGATCGTCGTCGGGGGCGACCGGGCGGCCGAGACGCAGCGACCCGGTTCCGACCGGGTGACCGGCCTCGCGGGCCTGCCGGGCGGCGCTCTCCGACGAGCGCTCACGGCCGAGCGCGAACCACAGCACGGCGCCGATCAGCTGCAGCACGACCACGATGATGATCCATCCGAGCTTCGGCAGGTGCTTGACACGGTGATCTTCGATGCGGGCGATGTCGACGATCGACACGATCACCGCGGCGATGGTGACGACCGTGTAGATCACCGCGAACCTAGCCATGAAGCGCATCCTACGCGCCGGGCATGGGAGCCGAGTCCGGGCAGGCCCGGCGTGCAGGCAGGCCGGCCGGCGCGTGGGCGTCGGGCGGACTCCCTGCCGCGGGTTCCTACACTGGGGGGATGCCCGCCTGGTTGCGCTACGCCCTCATCCGCGTCGGCGTCTTCGCCCTCGTCTTCGCCGTGCTGCTGCTGCTCGGCTTCCACTACGTCTGGGCCGGGCTCATCGCCGCCGTCGTCGGCTTCTGCGTCGGCTTCATCTTCTTCCGCGGGCAGCGCGACGAGGTGGCGACGCAGCTCGCCAACCGCAAGCCGCGGCGCACGACCGACGAGTCGGTCGAAGACGCCGAGGATGCGGGCGACACGGTGGCGCCGTCCGCCCCCGCGTCAGAAGGCGATGGCCGCGGCCAGCGCCAGACCGAAGGCGAGTGAGCTCAGCACGCTGAGCCGCAGCGCCAGCACCAGCTCCTTCGACGTCTTCGCCGTCAGCGTGATGAGCACGGCCGGCACGGCCGCGATCAGCACGAAGAACACGTAGAGCGCGTTGTCGAAGAGCAGCAGGAAGAACACGTTGATGCCGAACGGCGCCAGCAGCAGCACTGCGAAGGCGATGCGCGAGGGCAGGTCGCCGATCAGCACCGACAGTGTGCGCTTGCCGGCCTTCGCATCCTGCTCGCGGTCGCGCAGGTTGTTGACCATGAGCACGGCGCAGGCGAACAGGCCCGCCGCGACGCCGGCGATCCAGGCCTCGGGCACGACCGTGCCGACCTGCACGAACATCGTGCCGACCGTCGCGACCAGGCCGAAGAACACGAACACGAACAGCTCGCCCAGCGCGTTGTAGCCGTAGGGGCGTTTGCCACCCGTGTAGAACCAGGCGGCGAGGATGCAGACCGCGCCGACCGCGAGCAGCCACCACTGGCCGCTGCGCCAGGTCAGGAACAGCCCCGCGAGACCCGCGATGCCGAAGAACACGAAGGCGACGTTGCGCACCGTGCGCGGCTTCGCCCGGCCCGAGCCGACCAGGCGGGCGGGGCCCTGGCGCACCGCGTCGGTGCCGCGCACGCCGTCGGAGTAGTCGTTGGCGTAGTTCACGCCGATCTGCAGCGCGAGCGCGACGACGAGGCAGGCGAGGGCGCGCACCCAGTGCTGCGACCATCCGCCGGCCGTGAGCCCGGCGATCGCGGTGCCGAGCGCGACGGGGGCGATCGCGAGGGCGAGGGTCTGCGGGCGGGCGCCGCTGATCCAGTCGCCGACCGTGGCCTTGCGCGCCGAGGGGGCGCCGGGCAGCGGACCGCCGGGGCGTCCGCTGCGGCCCGGGCGCGGGGCGGCGGCCGTGACGCCGCCGCGCGCCTCCTTGTTCTCGGCGCGACCGGCGCGCGCGGCGGCCGAGGCCGGGCCGGCGGCGGTGCGGCGGGTCTTCGTGACGCCGCCGTTCGCCTTCGGCGTCGCGCCGCCCTTCTTCGCGGTCGACGCGCTGCCCTTCGGGACCGGGGTCTTCGCGGTCTTCGCCGTGTCCGACGACGAGTCGCTCATCGCGTCGTCGAGCTTGCGGGGGTCGATGCGCTGCTGCTTCGGTCGTGCCACGAGGGGAATCCTAGGGCGTGCGTCGATGAGCCCCGTCGAGCTCCGGCCCGGGCTCGGTGCAGGATCCTGCGGCGATCCTGCACTCGCCGCACGATATTCCGCGGCCCTGCCGAGATCGTGCGGCGCTCTGCCGCCCGCAGCGCGCGACCTGGGCAGCCGCTCCGTAGGCGGCGCCGCGCCCGCCAGGGCGATGACGGCACCGTTCAGCTCGGACGGGCGAGCCTCCGGCGCAGGGCCACCCGATCGGGCTTGCCGCTCGCGAGCAGCGGCAGGGCATCCAGCGAGAGGATTCCCCGCGGTCGCGCCGCCGCGCCGAGACGCGTACCGACCTCGGCGATCGCCCGATGCGAGTCGTCCGCGGTGAAGCCGGTGGACCCGTCGAATGCCGTGGCCGTGAACACCACCGGCACCTCGCCCCAGCGCTCGTCGGGGCCGGCGACGACCACCGCATCCGTCAGACCCGGCAGCTCGCGCAGCACGCGCTCGATCGCGCCCAGCGACACCTTGATGCCCCCGGAGATGAACACGTCGTCGAGCCGCCCGATCACGACGAGCCGGGTCGCGACCGCGTCGGGGCCGGCGTCGATGCTCTCGTCCGGGTCGAACCGGCCGCCGTCGTCCGTGCGGTACCAGCGCTGCCCCTCGTCGGTGACGAAGCGGTCGGCCGTCAGCTCGGGGTCGCCGAGGTAGCCCTCGGCCAGACTCGGCCCGCCGAGCTGCACCTCGCCGTCCCTGATCCGCACGGTCGTCGTGCCGATCGGCACGCCGTCGTAGACGCAGCCGCCGCTCGTCTCGCTCGAGCCGTAGCTGCGCGAGACGGCGACGCCGGCATCCTCGGCCCGCTCCAGCAGGGCGCGCGGGGTCGCCTGGCCGCCGACGAGCACGCGCTGGAAGCGGCGCAGCTCGGCGAGCGCCTCCCGGTCGTCGAGCAGCGTCTGCAGCTGCGCGGGCACGAGCGCGACGAAGCGCTCGGGGATGCTCAGCTCGCGGGCCGCCGCGACGAAGCCGGCCGCGGTGAAGTGCTCACCCGGCACGGTCACCGGCTCGGTGCCGGCTGCGAGGGAACGGCTCAGCACGTTGAGCCCGGCGATGTAGTGCGTCGGCAGGGCGAGGATCCACTGGCCCGGCCCGCCGAGCGCGGCCTGGCTGGCGCCCGCGTTCGCGAGGATCGCATCCGCCGAGAGCGCGACGCGCTTCGGGCGCCCGGTCGATCCGCTCGTCTGCACGACGAGTGCGACCTTCTGCTCGACCTCGGCCGGCAGGTCGGCGAGCGCGGGCCCGTCGGCGCGCTCGCCGGCGGCCAGGGGCAGAATCGCGGGGCCGCCCGAGAGCGCCGCCCGCAGCGCCGCGAAGACGTCGGCGCCGTGTTCGAGAACCTGCAGCGGGCGGGTCACGGGCGCACCCCGCGGAGCGAACTCAGTAGTGCCACGGGAAGGGCGCCCAGTCGGGCTCCCGCTTCTCGAGGAAGGAGTCGCGGCCCTCGACGGCCTCGTCGGTGCCGTAGGCGAGGCGGGTGGTCTCGCCGGCGAAGATCTGCTGCCCGACCATGCCGTCGTCGGTCGCGTTCATCGCGAACTTGAGCATGCGGATCGCGGTCGGGCTCTTGCCGAGGATCGTGCGCGCCCACTCGACGGCGGTCGACTCGAGCTCGGCATGCGGCACGACCTTGTTCACAGCGCCCATCTCGAGCGCGCGCTGCGCGTCGTAGGTCTCCGCCAGGAAGAACACCTCGCGGGCGAACTTCTGCCCGACCTGCTTCGCGAAATACGCGCTGCCGTAGCCCGCGTCGAAGCTGCCGACATCCGCGTCCGTCTGCTTGAAGAGGCCGTGTTCCCGGCTCGCGATCGTGAGATCGCAGACCACGTGCAGCGAGTGGCCGCCGCCGGCAGCCCAGCCGGGCACGACCGCGATGACGACCTTCGGCATGAACCGGATGAGGCGCTGCACCTCGAGGATGTGCAGGCGTCCGGCGCGGGCGCGCCCCTCGGGCGTGACGGCGGCCTCTTGATCGGAGTACTTGTAGCCGTCGCGGCCGCGGATGCGCTGGTCGCCCCCGGAGCAGAACGCCCAGCCGCCGTCTTTCGGGCTCGGCCCGTTGCCGGTGATCAGCACGACGCCGATGCGCGGGTTCTGGCGCGCGTCGTCGAGCGCGGCGGCGAGTTCGTCGACCGTGTGCGGCCTGAAGGCGTTGCGCACCTCGGGCCGGTCGAAGGCGACGCGGGCGATGCGTCCGGTCGTGTCGTGGTGGTAGGTGATGTCGGTCAGGTCGCCGAAGCCGTCGACCTCGCGCCACAGCTCCGCGTCGAAGAGGTCGGAGACGACGCGCGTCGCTCGGGCGTCGGCGTTCGATCGGCCGGCGTCCGGCTCGGTGGTGTCGTTCATCAGCTCCCCAGGTTCGTGACGAACGCGACGATCGGCGGGTTCAGCACCACGCCGAGGATCATCGCGAGGACGCCGAGGGCGCGCCCCCGGCCGAGGATCGTGGCGGTCAGTCCGACCGCGAGGGCGGCGACGCCGCATCCGATCGCGATGATCGAGCAGATGATCGCTCCCGTGGCCGACTCGGCGGCGACGCCGATGCCGATCACCGTGGCGATCCCCATCGCGACGACGAACAGGATCGCGATCACGCCGGTCGCGCGCTTCGGCTTAGCGGAGGACTTCGCGGCGTCGGCGGCGCTCGGGGCGTCGGCCGACCCCGCGGCGACCGACGGCTGCGGCCCGGTGAACTGCGGCGTCGCCTGCAGCAGCGGCGCCGGCGATGCCGCCGGAGCGGCGTGCGGCGCCGGGGTGGTCGACTGCGCTCCGAATCCCTGCGGCGCGACCGCGGTGACGCCGCGGGCGGGCGTCGCGGGGGCTCCGGTCGGCTGCGGCGCCGACTGCGGGGTCGGCTGCGGGGAGTACGGATGCTGCGCGACGGGATGCTGAGGGGCCGGCTGTTGCGGGAACTGACTCGCCGCCGGGGACGCGGCGAACTGCGGCGCGGGCGGGAAGGCCGGGTGCTCCGGCTGTGCCGGCTGAACCGACGACGCGGACTGCCCCGGCTGAGCAGGCGGCGCGGACTGCCCCGGCTGAACGGGCGACATCGACTGCGCGTGCGTTGCCGGGAACGGGGGCTGAGCGCCGGGCTGCGGAGCCGGCGCGGACTGCACAGTCGGCTGCTGCGGAGCCGACGGCGGAACAGGCTGGCCCCACGCGGCCTGCTGGGCCTGCGCCGGCTGCTGGCCCCAGGTTGACTGCGGGGCCTGCTGAACCGGGGCGCCCTGCTCGGTGCTCGGCGGCACCAGGGGCGTCCCATCGGGGCCCACCGGCGGCTGCGGCCCGGTGAACTGCGGAGCGGCGTAGCGCTCGTGGCCGGGCTGCGGCGCCGGCGCGTTCGACTGCTGATCGCTCATCGCATCCACCCTACTTCCGTCGCCCGGAGCCCTCTCTGGCGCGCACATCCGTTCACCCCTCCGTCCCGCATGCCCCCCCTGGCCGCCCGACGGACTCCCTCCCGAGGGTGGCCACGAAGTGCACGCGACACGCCGCCCAGGCGTGCATTCTCTGGCCACCCCGCGAACCCGCTTCCCGAGGGTGGCCACGAACTGCACGCGACACGCCGCCGAGGCGTGCACTTCCTGGCCACCCTCGCGCGCTCACGCGAGAGGGCGGATGCGGGCCCGGCGAAGCGGGGCGCGTGGCACACTGACTCGCATGTCCGATGCCGTGCAGTCCGGGCCCGCCGCGCTCCCCGCGCCGTCCGCGCTCCCGCCGCTCGACGAGCTGCTCAGCGTGGCGCGGGTCGTGGCGCTGCCGCTCGCGACCCGCTTCCGTGGCATCGACGTGCGCGAGGCGCTGCTGCTGCGCGGACCCGTCGGCTGGACCGAGTTCTCGCCCTTCGCCGAGTACGACGACGCCGAGGCCGCGACCTGGCTGGCCGCCGCCCTCGACTTCGGCTGGTCCGACGTCGGCGCCGGCGACCCCGACCTGCTCGTGCTGCGCCGCGACCGCATCCCCGTCAACGCGACGATGCCCGCCGTCGACGCCGACCGCGTCGCCGAGGTGCTCGCCCGCTACGACGGCTGCCGCACGGTCAAGGTCAAGGTCGCCGAGCGCGGCCAGACGCTCGCCGACGACGTCGCCCGAGTGCGCGCCGTGCGCGCCGCGATCGGGCCGGAGGGTCGCATCCGCCTGGATGCCAACGGCGGCTGGAACATCGACGAGGCGGAGCACGCGGCGCACGAGCTGGCCCCCTTCGACCTGGAGTACCTCGAGCAGCCCTGCGCGACCGTGCCCGAGCTGGCCGAGCTGCGTTCGCGCCTGCACGACTGGGATCTGCCGATCGCCGCCGACGAGAGCGTGCGCAAGGCCGAGGATCCGATCGCGGTCGTGCGCGAGGGCGCCGCCGACCTCGTCGTGGTGAAGGCGCAGCCGCTCGGCGGCGTGCGGGCGGCGCTGCGGATCGTGGCCGAGGCCGGCGTTCCGGCCGTCGTCTCGAGCGCCCTCGACACGAGCGTCGGGCTCGCGATGGGCGCCCACCTGGCCGCCGCCCTGCCCGAGCTCGACTTCGACTGCGGACTCGGCACCGCATCCCTGCTCGCCGCCGACGTGACGCGCGATCCGCTGCGCGCCGAGGGCGGTTCGATCCCGGTGCGCCGGGTCGACGTCGATGCCGGCCTGGTGGATGCGCACGCCGCCGCCCCCGAGCGCGACGCCTGGTGGCGCGCCCGCCTCGCCCGCTGCCACGCCGAGCTCGAGCGCCGCGCCGTCGCCGCGTCCTCCGCGGATACTGGCGAGATCGCCGCGGATACTGCCGAGGCGGATCACCGCGGTCACCCGCAGCGCGCAGCGTCGGCTGAGCAGTATCCGCGTCAGGGCGAAGGCCGCGCGTGAGGGGCGACCTGCTCCCGTTGCTGGTGCTGCTGGCGAGCGCTCTCGCGGTCGTCGGCGGCGTCGCCCTGACGGCGACCGGCGGCGGTTACGGGATCGTGCTCGCCGCGGCCGGCATCGCGGCGCTCGTGCTGTGCGTGCGGGCGCTCGTGCGCAGCCTGCGCGAGCACCAGATCCGGCTGCTCGCCCCGCACGACGACCTCAGCGACAAGCCGTCGCACTGACAGTCCGGCGAACGGCACGGCACCGCGCCAGCTGACGCGACGACGTCCCGTCCCCGCGCCCGAGGTGGCGTGCACGCGACCGCACACGAGGTCGCGTGCGAAGGAGCCCGAAGACGACCCCGCGGCCCCGAGCGGCTCGCACCGCCCGGACCACGCTCACATGCCGGTGTCGAGCCCCGAGTACGAGTGCAGGCCCTTGAAGAACAGGTTCACGATCGTGAAGTTGAACAGCACCGCCGCGAAGCCGATGATCGCGAGGTACGCGGCGCGGGACCCGCGCCATCCCTTCGTCGCGCGGGCGTGGATGTAGCCGGCGAAGACGACCCAGATCACGAAGGTCCAGACCTCCTTCGTGTCCCAGCCCCAGTAGCGGCCCCAGGCGCGCTCGGCCCAGATCGCGCCGGCGATGAGGGTGAAGGTCCAGAACGCGAAGCCGACCACGATCACGCGGTAGGCCATGCTCTCGAGCGCCTCCGACGAGGGCAGCGTGCGCAGGAAGCCGATGCGCTTCGCGCCTCCCTCCTCGCGCTTCACCTGCATGAGCTGCAGCAGCGACAGCCCCGCCCCGACGGCGAAGAAGCCGGTGCCGAGGGTGGCGACGAAGACGTGGATGACGAGCCAGGCCGACTGCAGGGGCGGCGGCAGCGGGGTGACGGCGACGTAGAAGTTGACGGTCGCGAGGCCGAGCAGCAGGGCGACGATGCCGGTGACGTAGGCGCCGAGGAAGCGCAGGTCGCGCCAGAGCTGCACGGCGAGGAAGACGGTGACGACGACGCCGGTGCCGGTCATCGCGAATTCGAACATGTTCGCCCACGGCACGCGACCGGCGGCGAGACCGCGCATCACGATCGCGGCGATGTGGATGAGCCAGGCGATCACCGTCAGGGCGAGGCCGGTGCGCTGCCAGCGGCTGCCGATGTTGACCTCGTCGTCGTCGGCGTCCGAGACGCGTCCGCGGCCGGCGGCGGATGCCCGGTCGAGCACGGCGGCGGTCGTGGCGGTCGCGCTCGCGGCGGCCCCGCGCACGGCGGCGCCGGCCTTCGCCAGCTGGCCGCTGCGTGCATCCGCTCCGACCGCGTCGGCGGCGCGGACCGCCCGCTCGGACTCGAGGCGCTGCGCCTGGGCGCTGCGGGCCGAGAGGTCGAGCACGAAGGCGATGAACGCGAGCACGTACACCGCGATCGCGGAGTACACGGCGACGAGCGAGAGCGTCGCGAGGGAGTCGGAATCCACGGGCGTGATCCTACGCCCGCGCCCTGTGCGCGCCGACCGTCACGAGGACGACTCGGAAGCGGCTTCACGGGCCCGGGCGCGCAGCCGCTTCGCGAGCTGCTTCTCGATCTCGAGCACGGCGTCGTCGAGGCGCGGGTCGTCGCCGCGGGCGAGCGCCGCGTACTCGAGCACCGCACCGCCGCCCTCGTCGGCCGTCGCCGCCACCCACACCCGGCGGCGCGGGATGAAGAGGCTGATCAGCAGGCCGAGGATCGAGATCACGGCGAGCGCGAGCACGAAGCCCTGCACGGGGTCGTGGTGGATCGAGACGCCGATGTAGCGCTTGATGCCGGTGAACTCGATCGTGCCGAGGCCCTCGGGCAGGGTCGCCTTCTCGCCCAGGCGCATCTGGAGGGTGTCGGTGTCGGAGTCGCGGCCGGCCACCTGGGTGAGCTTGTCGAGGTCGAGGTCGTAGGCGTTCACGGGGGCGCCGGTGTCGAGCCCGAGGTCGCCGACGTACATCTGCAGGCTCACGAGACTCGCCGAGCTCGTGCCGGGGTAGACCGACTGGAAGCCGCCGGTCTTCGTCTCGAGCGGCGTCGGGTAGAAGAAGCCGATGAAGCCGGCCTGCTTCTTCAGCCCGTCGGGCACCTTGAGCACGCCGAGGCCGGTGAGGTTCGTGTCCTGGCTGCGGAACGGCACGGCGTCGTCGAACACGACGTTCCCGTCGGCATCCGTCACCTTGAGCACCGGCGCGTAGCCGTTGCCGAGCAGGTAGACCTGGGTGCCGCCGACCGCGAGCGGCTCGTTGACCTTGATCTCCTGCTTGGTCCAGGTGCCGTCGAGCGAGCGGGTGCTGACCTTCGCCGTGTAGTCCTCGGGATGCGACACCCCGGTGAGCTTGTCGACCGAGTACTTGTCGTCGAAGCCGTCGAGACGCAGCGAGTAGGGGTTCAGCTGCGACTCGTCGAAGAAGCGGCCGGGGCTCCAGGTGTCGTAGCTCGAGAGCGTGTTGGTGAAGCTCTGCCCCTGCACGAGCAGCTTCTCGCCCGTGTAGATGAAGCCGCCGCCGACGGCGACCAGCAGCAGGATCAGCAGCAGGCCGGTGTGGAAGATCAGGTTGCCGGTCTCGCGCAGGTAGCCGCGCTCGGCCGAGACGCTGACGCGCCCGCGGCGGTCGTAGCGCTCGACCCGGTAGCCCTGGCGCTTGAGCAGCTTCGCGGCCTCGTCGATCGCGGTCTCGGGCGTCGCATCCGCCGTCGTCTGCAGATGCGCGGCGAGACGCGAGAGCCGCGCCGGCGTGGTCGGGGGCTTGGTGCGCAGCGCCTTCAGGTGGTGCGTCGTGCGCGGGATGATGCAGCCGATCAGCGAGACGAACAGCAGCAGGTAGATGGCCGAGAACCAGAACGACGTGTAGGTGTCGAAGACCTGCAGCGCGTCGAGGATCTTGAACGCCTCGGGGTTCTGGGTCTTGTACTGGATGACGCCGTTCGGGTCGGCGCTGTTCTGCGGCACGAGCGAGCCGGGCACCGCGGCGAGCGCGAGCAGGAGCAGCAGCACGAGGGCCGTGCGCATGCTCGTGAGCTGACGCCAGAAGAAGCGGATCCACTCGAGCGGGTTGAGCTTGGCGGCGGTCGGGGCGTCGCTGCCCGCATCCGCGCCGCCCTTGCCGGCACGCGGGGTGCGCTCGGGGCGCGTGAGCGCCTCGTCGTCGCTGCCGATGTAGTCGGACGGGCGCAGCGGGTCGGCGCTCGACCGGCCGGCGGACTTGCGCGTCTTCTTCGCGTCGCGCGTGACGTCATCCTCAGGCCGATCATCCTCAGAGCGTGGGGACATAGTCGTCGATCACCGCCCCCAGGCTCGTCGTGAACTGCAGCCACAGTCCGGTCACCATGAGCAGTCCGATCGCGATGAGCAGCAGCCCTCCGATGATGTTGACCAGGCGGATGTGGCGGCGCACCCAGCGCACGCTCGATCCGACCCAGCCGAAGCCGAGCGCGACGAGCAGGAACGGCAGGCCCAGCCCGATGCAGTAGGCGACGCCGATGAGCAGCGAACGCCCGACATCCCCGGTGTTCAGCGCCAGCGACTGGGCGGCGACGAGGGTCGGCCCGATGCACGGGGTCCAGCCGACGGCGAAGACGACGCCGAGCAGCGGGGCGCCGATGAGGCCGGTGCGCGGCTGCCAGGTCGACTTGATGGAGCGCTGCAGGAAGCTGATCTGCCCGATGAAGACGATGCCGAGCAGGATCACCACGACGCCGGCGACGCGCAGGATGACGTCCTGCCAGCGCAGCAGGAACGTGCCGAAGGAGCCGAGCACGAGGAACGCGAGCAGGAAGACGACCGAGAAGCCGAGCACGAACAGCCCGGCGCCCGCCACCATCCGCTTGCGCGTCTGCGGCTTGCCGCTCGTCACGCCGCTGACGAAGCCGAGGTAGCCCGGCACCAGCGGCAGCACGCACGGCGAGAGGAAGGAGATGAGGCCCGCGGCGAGTGCGATCGGCAGGGCGAGCCAGAGACCGCCGCTGTAGACGATCTCGCCGGGAGAGCCCACTACTTCGCCTCGGCGACGGTGTCGTCGATGATCTGCTTGAGCACGTCGGGGCTCTGGATGCGTCCGCTGAAGCGGGCGGCCACGCGCCCCTGCTGGTCGATCACGAGGGTCGTCGGCACGGCGTTCGCCGAAACCGAGCCGGCGAAGGCGAGCTGCACCTCGTTGTCGCCCGCGTCGAGCAGGGTCGGGTAGGCGAGCTCGTACTTCTTCTCGAAAGTCTGGGCGGTCGCACCGTCGTCGCGCACGTTCACGCCGAGGAACGAGACCGTGTCGCCGTAGTCATCCGACAGCTTCTTCAGGTCGGGCGCCTCGATGCGGCACGGTCCGCAGGAGGCGTACCAGAAGTTCAGCACTGCGACCTTGCCCTCGAGGCTCTTCGAGGTGATGGTGTCGCCGTCGGGGGTCGTGCCCTGGTAGACGACCGCGTCCTTGCGCTTGTCGGGGCTGAAGGTCTGCGTCGAACCGTCGGAGGAGACGTAGTTCTTGCCCGCGTTCTCGCGGTACTGCTTCGACAGGCTGTCGCCCTGCGCGGTGCAGCCGGCGAGCACGAGCGCAGCGGCCGCGGCGAGCGCCGGAACGGCGACGAGGATGCGGCGGCGGCCGGTCGCGGGGCGGCCGGTCGCAACGGAGCGATCCGCTGCGGAGCGGGTCGCGGCGGCGGGGCTGGTTCGGGCGTTCACACGGCTCCCAGATCGGTCGACTGCGCCAGCAAGTCTCGCGCGGGTTCCTGATAGTCGACTTCCACGAAGCGGCCGTCGCGCTTCTCGAGGCTGGTGATGCTCGAGAGGGTGCAGCGTCGGGCGCGCGGGTCGTGGGCGAGGCGCTGGCCGGCGACGGTGCGGGCGACCATCCAGATCGGCAGCTGGTGGCTGACGAGCACGACCTCGCCGGAGTCGACCGAGTTCCAGGCGGTGTCGACGGCGCGCATCATGCGCGCGGCGATCGACGTGAAGGCCTCGCCCCAGCTCGGACGCCAGGGGTTGACCAGCCAGGGCCAGCTGCGCGGGTCGCGGATCGCGGTGCGCACGTTCGTGCCCTCGAAGCGGTTGGCCGGCTCGATGAGGTCGGCGTTGTCGACGATCTCGAGGCCGTAGCGCTCGGCCCACGGCGCGGCGCTCTCCTGCGTGCGCTGCAGCGGGCTCGCGAAGAGCCTCACCGGCGGGTGGTCGGCGTGTGACGCGGCGGCGGCATCGGCCATCCGCTCCCCCAGCTCGCTCAGCCGGTAGCCGGGCAGCCGGCCGTAGAGCACGCGCTCGGGATTGTGCACCTCACCATGGCGAACGAGGTGGATGCGGTCGGCGGGCACGCCGGAATCCTACGCGTTCCGCACTGGACGCCCGACCGTGCATCCGCTATGGCTCATCCGACGCGACCTCAGTGCCCCGCGAGCACGCCGCCGAGGCGCTCGCGCAACGCGGCGCTCGGGGCGTTGAGCCCGACGACGCGCGGCTCGATGCCGTGCGAGCGGTAGCGCTGGGCGACCGCGTCGAGCGCTACCACGGTCGAGGCATCCCAGATGTGCGAGCCGGAGAGGTCGATCTCGACGGCCCCGTCGATCACCGCCCCGTCGGCCGCACGCTCGCTCGCCCCGACCGCCACCTGGTCGGCGGCGTAGTCGAAGCGGGTGACGAGGTCGCTGCTCGACGCGAAGAACAGCTCGCCCTCGACGCGGTAGCGCACGAGCACGCCGTCGCCCGAGGGCTCCGGGGCGTCGCGGTGCACGGTCGCGAAGCGCGCCACCCGGCGGGCGAAGATCAGCGCCGCGGCGAGCACGCCGACGCCCACGCCGATCGCGAGGTTGTTCGTCGCGACGACCACGACCACGGTCGTGACCATCACCAGGGTCTCGCCGAGCGGCATCCGCTTCAGCACCTTCGGGCGGATGCTGTGCCAGTCGAAGGTGGTCGCCGAGACCATGATCATGACGGCGACGAGCGCCGCCATCGGGATCTGCCCGACGATGCCGCCGAGCGCGACGACCAGCACGAGCAGGAAGACGCCGGCGAAGAAGGTCGAGAGGCGGGTGCGCGCGCCCGCGGTCTTCACGTTGATCATCGTCTGGCCGATCATCGCGCAGGTGCCCATGCCGCCGAAGACGCCCGTGATGAGGTTCGCGACGCCCTGGCCCCAGGCCTCGCGGGTCGACGACGAGCGCGTCTCGGTGATCTCGTCGACGAGGCGCGCGGTCAGCAGCGACTCGAGCAGGCCGACGGCGGCCATGCCGAGCGCGTAGGGCGCGATCACGCCGAGGGTCTCGAGGGTGAGCGGCACCTGCGGCAGTCCGGGCAGCGGCAGCCCCTCGGGCAGCGCGCCCTCGTCGCCGACGGTCGGCACGTGGATGCCCGCGATCATCACGGTCGCGGTGATCGCCACGATCGCGATGAGCGGCGACGGCACGGCCCGCGTGAGCTTCGGCAGCAGCACGATGAGCGCGACGCCGACCGCGACGAGCGGATAGACCGCCCACGGCACGTCGATGAGGTGCCGCAGCTGCGCCAGGAAGATCAGGATCGCGAGCGCGTTGACGAAGCCGACCATGACGCTGCGCGGCACGAAGCGCATGATCTTGGCGAAGCCGGCGAGCCCGACCGCGACCTGGATGACGCCGCCGAGCAGCACGGCCGCGATCAGGTAGTCGAGCCCGTGCGAGGCGACGAGCGGCGCCATGACGAGGGCGACCGACCCGGCGGCGGCCGAGATCATCGCGGGGCGCCCGCCGACGATCGAGATCGCGACGGCCGTGGTGAAGCTCGCGAACAGGCCGACGCGCGGGTCGACGCCGGCGACGATCGCGAAGGAGATCGCCTCGGGGATCAGCGCGAACGCGGTCACGAGGCCGGCGAGTGCCTCGCGGGTGAGCAGGCGCGGCGAGCGCAGGGCGGCGAGGACTCCGGCGGGGGCGACGGGCACGAGGATTCCGTTCGGTACGGTGACGGCGGATGGGCCGCGCTCCGTTGCGCCGCGCATCCACCCTACCCTCACGTAACGTCAGGTTTGAACATGAGCGAGCACACCGAGCCGGATGCGGACTCCGTCGTGCCCGGCGCGGCGAGCGCAGCCGCCGCGCCCGCCGCGCCCGCCGCATCCCCCGCCCCGCGCGCCTACCGCATCGGCGAGGTCGCCGAGGCGAACGGACTCTCGCTGCGCTCCCTGCGGCACTGGGACGAGATCGGGCTGCTCGTGCCGAGCGGCCGCACCGTCGGCGGGTTCCGCGAGTACACCGACGCTGACCTCGAGCGACTGCTGCTCATCCGGCGCATGAAGCCGCTCGGCTACAGCCTCGAGCAGATGGGCGAGCTGCTCGCCGTCGTCGACGAGACGGATGCGCCGGGTCGCCCCGCCGCGCTCGCCGCCTGGCTCGACGACGCCCGCGAGCGCCAGGCCGAGCTGCGCCGCAAGGCCGGCATGGCCGACGAGTTCGTCGAGCGTCTCGCGCACGTCGCCGCCGACGCCTCCGCCTGACGCGGACGCTGACGCCGACGCCTCCGCCTGACGCGCGCCGCACAGCGCCCGCCGACGCGCGAGGCGCGCGCGCTCAGTAGACTCGGCCCCCGTGACCGAACGCACTCTCGTCCAGAAGCTCGCCGACACCCCCGACGGACCGGTCCGTGTGGCCGGATGGGTCGAGACGGTGCGCGATCAGAAGAAGGTGCAGTTCATCGTGCTGCGCGATGAGACCGGCGCCGTGCAGCTCGTGCACCCGCGCACCGACGTGGGCGAGAACCCCGTCGACGACCCGATCGCCGCGCAGATCTCCGCCCTCACCCACGGCACCTTCCTGTCGGTCGAGGGCGAGCTCAAGGCCGACGAGCGCGTCAAGCTCGGCGGGCTCGAGGTCAAGATCGGGTCGGTGGATGTCGCCGGCGCCGCCTTCCCCGAGCCGCCCGTCACGGCCGACTCGTCGATCGACAAGCGCCTCGACTGGCGCTTCCTCGACCTGCGCCGCCCCGAGCAGAACCTGATCGCCCGCGTGCAGACGACCTTCGAGCACGCGCTGCGCACCTGGTGGATCGACAACGACTTCATCGAGATCCACACCCCGAAGCTCATGGCCAGCGCGTCCGAGAGCCGCGCCGAGCTGTTCGAGGTCGGCTACTTCGAGACCAAGGCCTACCTCGCGCAGAGCCCGCAGTTCTTCAAGCAGATGGCGCAGCCGGCCGGCTTCGGCAAGGTGTTCGAGATCGCGCCGGCGTTCCGGGCCGACCCATCGTTCACGAGCCGCCACGCGACCGAGTTCATCAGCGTCGACAGCGAGTTCAGCTGGATCGACTCGCACGAAGACGTCATGCAGGTGCACGAGCAGCTGCTCATCGCCGGCCTGACCGCGGTCAAGGAGAAGTACGGCGAGGCCATCACGGCGGCCTTCGGCGTGGAGTTCGAGGTGCCGACGGCGCCGTTCCCGCGCATCCCGCTCGCCGAGGTGCGCCGCATCGTCGCCGAGGGCGGCTACGAGATCCCGCGCGCCGATGGCGACCTCGACCCCGAGGCCGAGCGTCGCATCAGCGAGTGGGTGAAGGCCAACCACGGCTCCGACTTCGTCTTCGTCACCGACTACGACTCGAGCATCCGCCCCTTCTACCACCAGCGTCACGAGGGCGACGGCTCGATCACGAAGAGCTACGACCTCATCTACAACGGCGCCGAGATCTCGACGGGCGCGCAGCGCGAGCACCGCGTGGATGTGCTGATCGAGCAGGCGAAGGAGAAGGGCCTCGACCCGGAGGAGCTCGAGTTCTACCTCGACTTCTTCCGCCACGGCGTGCCCCCGCACGGCGGCTTCGGCATGGGCCTGGCCCGCGTCATCATGCTGCTGCTCGGCCTGCCGTCGATCCGCGAGGTCATCTACCTCTTCCGCGGTCCGAACCGCCTGGAGCCGTAAGGCACACGACCTGCACGAACGAAGCCCCTCGCCGATCTGATCGGCGAGGGGCTTCGTCGTTCCGCGACGACGGATGCGGCAGCAGGCTCAGCCGGCGAAGCGCTCCGCGCGCTCGACCGTGCGCCCGGAGCCGAGCTCGGCATCCCAGGCGTAGACCTCGACGCCCTCGACGAAGACGTGCTCGGCGCGCGAGTTCACGTCGAGCGGGTCGCCCGACCAGAGCACGAGATCGCCGTCCAGCCCCACCGAGAGCGCGCCGACGCGGTCGTCGAGTCCGAGGATGCGCGCCGGGTTGATCGTGAGCGCCTCGAGCGCGGTCTGCGCCGGCAGGCCCTCCTTCACGGCGAGCGAGGCCTGGTGCACGAGGAAGTCGATCGGCACGACCGGGTGGTCGGTCGTGATCGCGACCTGCACGCCGGCGCGGGCGAGCGCGGCGAGGTTCTTGATCGCGCGATCCTTCAGCTCGACCTTCGAGCGGCTGGTGAACATCGGGCCGAAGATGACCGGGATGCCCTTCTCGGCCAGCACGTCGGCGACCTTGTCGCCCTCGGTGCCGTGGTTGACGACGAGCTTGTAGCCGAACTCCTCGGCGAGGCGGATGGCCGTGGCGATGTCGTCGTGACGGTGCACGTGCTGATCCCAGACGAGCTCGCCGTCGAGCACGGCGGCGAGGGTCTCGAGGGCGAGGTCGCGCTTGAAGGCCTTGCCCTCCGTCGCCGCCTCGGCTCGGGTCGCGGCGTAGTGCCGCGCATCCTCGAAGGCCTGACGCAGCACGTAGGCGACGCCGAGGCGGGTCGACGGCGTCTGCGACTTGCCGGCGTAGACGCGCTTCGGGTTCTCGCCGAGCGCCGACTTCACGCTCACTTCGGGCCGCAGCAGCTGCTCGTCGATCGTGCGGCCGCCCCAGCTCTTGATCGCGACCGTGCGCCCGCCGATGACGTTGCCGCTGCCGGGCTTCACGACGATGCTCGTGATGCCGCCGCGCAGCGCGTCGCGGAATCCCTCGTCGTCGATGTCGATCGCGTCGATCGCCCGCACGCCGGCCGTGTTCGGGTTGGTCATCTCGTTGGTGTCGTTGCCCTCGACGCCGACGCCCTCCTCGTGGATGCCCACGTGGCCGTGCGCCTCGATGAAACCGGGCACGAGCCAGCGCCCGGCCGCATCCACCACCGTCGCGCCCTCGGGCACGACGACCTCGGCGGCCGCGCCGATCGCGGTGATGCGCCCGCCCTCGACGACGACCGTGCCGTTCTCGATCGGATCCGCGGTGACCGGCACGACGCGCGCGCCGACGATCGCTAGCGGCGGGCGGGAGGAGGTGGATGCGGGACGGTACGGCAGCGGAGTCTGCGATTCGGTCATGCCCCCCACGCTAGGCCGCACGTCCGGCGGCGCGCCCGGCCGCGCCCGACGCGAACCTGGCGTCGCCCTGTGCGCCGCCGACGTCGGCATCCCTCTTCCCTACACTCGTCGGATGGCCCGACGGAAGCGCGACCATCCCGTTCTCGCCTCCGACGTCGTGCGGCACTACATCTCGCTCGGCGCCATGTTCGCGCTCTCGATCCCGATCAGCCTGCTGCTCAGCAGGACAGGCCTCACCCGCAGCGACCCTGTCGCGTTCTCGCTCATGATCATCCTGGCGTTCTGGGCCGTCATGGCGATCGTGATGATCGCGCTCGCGTTCACCGCGTTCTCGCGCGCGTCGTCGGGCTCGCTCGTGTCGATGCTGCGCTCCACCAACCCGCGGCCCGGGCGCCTGTGGCGGCTGTGGTGGGGAGTGAACGGCGGCGGCGCGATCTACTGGGCCGGCGGAGGCACGGTCACGACCCTCGCCGGGCTGCTCACGATCGCTCTCCTCGGCGGCATCGTCGACTCACCCGGGCTGCTGCTGATCGGCGGAGTGCTCACGGTGGCGACGAGCTTCGCCGTGAATATCGTCTCGTACGCGGTGCGCTACGCCCGGGCCTACGCGGAGGGCGGCGGACTGCACTTCCCCGGCGACCGCGAGCCGCGCTTCGCCGACTTCATCTACTTCGCGGCGCAGATCTCGACGACCTTCGCCGGCAGCGACGTGCAGGTGCGCACGACCGCGATGCGCAAGATCGTGACGCTGCACAGCATCCTGTCGTTCACCTTCAACACGGTGATCGTGGCGCTGGGCGTGAGCCTGCTGGTCAGCGGGCTCGGCTGAGAGCGGCCCCGCCGCGCGGCGTGGCCTCGCGACCCTAGTCGGCCAGCGGCGTGCGCAGGGCCGTGCGTGCGGCCTTGAGCATGAGCCACCCGCCGCGGAAGACGGCGTAGCCCGACAGGCCGACGAGCACGAGGCCGATCGTCGCGGTCGTGACATCCGGCTTCGGCGCCGCGGGCGTCTCGAGCCAGATGCCGATGCCGACGAGCGACAGCGTGACGGCGAGCCCGGCGATCGCGAGCAGGATGCCGAGGCCGAGACCGACCCCGGCGAGCAGACGTGAGCGAAGCATCCGGATTCCCCCTCCGATCGGATGACCGCATCATGGTCACCCGATCGGTCTACCCCGGTCCACTCCCCCGTTCACGGGTGCTGCGGTCAGCAGACGTGCCGACAGGATCAGCGGGTCGCCGCCGCCAGAGCCGTGCGCAGACGCTCGGCGTCGACTCGCCAGATCGTGTGCACGCGATCGTCGATCAGCACGACCGGGATCTCCTCGACGTGCTTCTCCATCAGCTCCGGGTCGTCGAGGATCGACAGCTCGCCGATCTCGACCCCGGGGAACTCGGGCAGCACCTGGTCGATGACCGAACGGGCGTCGTCGCAGAGGTGACATCCGGGCTTGCGGATGAGGGTCAGACGCGTCACCCGCCTAGACTAGGCCGACGATGAGCGACGAGACCGGAGCGACCTCGACGGCTGGCGCAGAGCCCTCGAGCGACCGCCCGATCGTCGCCTTCTTCGATGTCGACAACACGCTGATGCGGGGCACGAGTCTCTTCCACGTGGGTGTCGAGGCGTTCCGCCGCAAGGTGATCACCTGGCGCGACATCGCCCCCTTCGTCTGGCACCAGGTGCGCTTCACCCGCGTCGGCGAGAACGACGCGCACCTCGCCTCGGCCCGCGAGCGGGCGCTCGAGCTCGTCGCCGGCAAGACGCCGGACGAGATCGCGCACCTCGCCGAGTCGATCTGGGAGGACCGGATCAATCCCCGCCTCTGGCCGGAGACCGTCGCCCTCGCGCAGGCCCACATCGCCAAGGGCCACGAGGTCTGGCTCATCTCCGCGACGCCGTGGGAGGTGGGCGACGTGATCGCCCGCCGACTCGGACTCACCGGAGCCCTGGGCACCCGCGTCGAGGTCGTCGACGGGCAGTACACGGGCCGCCTCGTCGGCCACGTCATGCACGGCGAGCGCAAGGCCGTCGCCGCACGCGAGCTGGCCGGAGCGATCGGCGCCGACCTCGCCGACTGCTGGGCCTACTCCGACAGCCGCAACGATCTGCCGCTGCTCGAGCTCGTCGGCAACCGCATCGTCGTGAACCCGGATGCGGCGCTGCACCGTCACGCCGACGAGAACGCGTGGCCGGTCATGCAGCTCCAGCGCTCGAGCCTGCGCGAGGCGCAGAAGCGGGTGAAGCGCGAGGCCCGCGCGGTGCGCAAGAGCGCCCGTCGTGCGAGCGCGACCGCACCGCTGCAGAACCGCTCGACCGGCGAGGCGCCGGCGCCCGACCCCGCCGACTGACCCGGCCGTCTCGACCTCGTCGGTCGTTGCGCGATCCGTCCCACACCGCCAGGTACGAAGAAGGGCGCCGGACCCTGCGGTCCGACGCCCTCACGACTTCAGTCAGTCGTCACTTCTTGTTGCGACGCTGGTGACGCGTCTTGCGAAGCAGCTTGCGGTGCTTCTTCTTCGCCATGCGCTTGCGGCGCTTCTTGATGACGGAACCCATAGTTCACCTCGAATCGTTCGGTCGCGGACATCCAGGTCCGTACCGAACCTCGGAAAAAAGCCAACCGCGACATTCTAGCCGAGGTGGCGGGGAGCTGTGACCGGGCAGCCGATCAGGTCAGCCGACCTGGCTGTCGCCGAGGCCGATCGCCGACGAGACCGCCGACTCGGGGATGCGGTACGACCGTCCGAAGCGCACGGCGGGCAGTTCGCCCGCGTGCACCATGCGGTAGACGGTCATGTTCGACACGCGCATCATCTCCGCCACTTCGGCGACGGTGAGGAAGCGCACGTCGGAGAGATCCCCTGCCATTCGAGCCCCTGTGGTTCCGGTCGATCGAGCCCCCGTGAGTGCGGCGCACCCGGAGCACGAGCACGCTGTGACCAGTGTGACTGGAGTGCTCGACCGTGAGCATAGGGGCTGATGAGGATGCGCGTCTAGGCCTTCCCTCAGTGCCGGCTGTGTGCATCCGACCCCAGTGCGAGTGCCGCGTTCAGCGACTCCGGCGGCGACCTGGCGGGGCGGCTCAGCCGCGCTTCGCCCAGGGCAGCGCCTCGCCGAGGCGCTCCTGCGCCCCTTGGATCGCCGAGCGCGCCCCGAAGGCGGTGGTCGCGGCGACACGGCCGAGTCGGCTGCCGACCTCGGTGCCGGCCCAGGCCGCGTGCACGGCGGCCAGCGGATCCGGCTCGCGGTCGGCGGCGGAGTAGCCGGCCAGCTCTGCGAAGCGGCCGATGAACTCCTCGACCTCGATGAGCGGGGCCGGGTCGAGGCGGTAGTAGCGGTGCTGCCCCTCCTCGCGCACGGTGACGAGCCCGTGCTCGCGCAGCGTCTTGAGGTGCTTCGACACGGTGGGCTGGCTGATGCCGAGCTCGGTCACCAGCTGTCCGACACTGATCTCGCCGGCGACGCCCGGTCGCGGGGCCAGCTGCAGCAGCCGGCTGAGCAGCTGCCGCCGCGTGGGATCCGCCACCACGTCGAAGATGTCCGCCATTCCTCAAACCTAGTCGGGCATCCCTCGGGGATACCATGGCCCGCGTCGCCGGGAGACGCCCGGTCGGTGCGAGAACAGGGAGTCCGGATGCGCGCGAAGCCCGTGCAGCGCGACCCCCTGCTGGTCCGTCTGCGGGAAGGCGTCGAGGACTTCGCGGCGTCGACGCCGGCGCGGTTCGCGATCACCGTGTTCGGCATCCTCGTGCTGATCTTCACCGGGCTCTTCCTGCTGCCGATCTCGACGACCTCGGGCGAGACCCCGCCGCTCATCGACGCGGTGTTCACCGCGGTCTCGGTGATCTGCGTGACGGGGCTCGCGACCGTCGACATGGCCACCTACTGGTCGGGCTTCGGCCACGCGGTGATCTTCGTCGGCGTCGAGATCGGCGGCATCGGCGTGCTGACGCTCGCGTCGATCCTCGGCCTGGTGATCAGCCGCAAGCTCGGCCTGCGCACGCGGCTGCTCGCGGCCGGGGACGCGAACCCGCTGCGCATGCGCAAGGGACCGATCTCCGAGGGTCAGGCGGTGCGCCTCGGCGAGACCGGCCAGCTGCTGCGCACGGTCGCGACGAGCGTGCTGGTGATCGAGCTGGGCGTGGCCGCGCTGCTGTTCCCGCGCATGCTCATCCAGGGGGTCGATCCGCTCAGCGCCGCCTGGCAGTCGATCTACTACTCCGCGATGGCGTTCACGAACACCGGCTTCGTGCCGACCGCCGAGGGGCTCACGCCCTACGAGACCGATCCGTGGTTCCTCACGGTGCTGATGATCGGCGTCTTCCTGGGGGCGATCGGCTTCCCGGTGATCTACGTGCTCGCCCGCAACATCCGGCGCCCGAAGCGCTGGTCGCTGCACGTGAAGCTGACGATCGTCACCTCGCTCGTGCTGCTCATCGGCGGCGCGATCCTGTTCTTCTTCCTCGAATACGACAACCCGTCGTCGATGAAGGGGATGGACCCGGGCCAGCGCATCCTGCAGAGCTTCTTCATCTCCTCGATGGCGAGATCGGGCGGCTTCGCGACCCTCGACATGCACCAGTTCGACGGCTCGAGCCTCATGGTCGTCGACATGCTGATGTTCGTCGGCGGCGGCTCGGCCTCGACCGCCGGCGGCATCAAGGTGACGACGCTCGCGATCCTCTTCCTCGCCGCCTTCGCCGAGGCCAAGGGCGTGGACGACATGGAGGCCTTCGAGCGCCGCATCCCGCCGGACGTGCTGCGACTCGCCGTCAGCGTCGTGCTGTGGGGCGCGACGACAGTCGCGGTGTCGACCGTGCTGCTGCTCTGGATCACGCCGGATGAACGGCTCGACTACATCCTGTTCGACGCCATCAGCGCCTTCGCCACCTGCGGGCTGTCGTCGGGCTTCACGCAATCCGCCTCGGAACCGGCACAGTGGATCCTGGCGGGCACCATGTTCTTCGGGCGCATCGGCACGGTCACGCTGGCCGCCGCGCTCGCGTCGTCGACCCGGCGACGCCTCTACAAGCGACCGGAAGAGAGGCCCATCGTTGGTTGACAAGATCGCAGCGGATGCCCCCGTGCTGGTGATCGGGCTCGGCCGCTTCGGCGCCGCGACCGCCGGTCAGCTCTCGCGCCTCGACCGCGACGTGCTCGTCGTCGACGAGGATGCGACGCTCGTGCAGAAGTGGTCGGAGCGCGTCACCCACGCGGTGCAGGCCGACGCCCGCTCGATCGACGCGCTGCGGCAGATCGGCGCGCAGGAGTTCTCGATCGCGGTCGTCGCGGTCGGCTCGTCGATCGAGGCGAGCGTGCTCATCACGGCGAACCTGGTCGACCTCAAGATCCCGCAGATCTGGGCGAAGGCGATCAGCCAGTCGCACGGCAAGATCCTGTCGCGCATCGGCGCGAACCACGTGATCTACCCGGAGGCCGAGGCCGGCGAGCGCGTCGCGCACCTGGTCAACGGGCGCATGATCGACTTCATCGAGTTCGACGACGACTTCGCGGTCGTGAAGATGTACCCGCCGAAGCCGATCCGCGGCATGACGCTCGCCGACTCGCAGGTGCGCCGCAAGTTCGGCGTGACGGTCGTCGGCGTGAAGAGCCCGGGCAAGGACTTCACCTACGCGACCGCCGACACGGTCATCTCGAACCACGACCTGATCATCGCCAGCGGCAACTCGAAGGACATCGAGCGCTTCGCCCAGGCGACCTGACCAGCGTCGCATCCTGACCGGATCGGGCCAGGCCCGCGCGGGTCAGCGGCCCTCGGCGATCTCCTGCGTGCGCTGGATCGCGGCCTGGGAGGCGCGGAAGAACAGGTCGGCCAGGTCGCCCGTCTCGAGCACCTCGACGGCCTTCTCGGTCGTGCCCTTCGGGCTCGTGACCCGGCGGCGCAGCTCGGCCGCATCCACGTCGTCCGGCGCGACGGCGAGCAGCTCGCTCGCGCCGCGGAAGGTGCCCTCGACCATGGTGGTCGCCTGCTCGGCGCTGAAGCCGAGGCGCTGGGCGACCTCGATGTACTTCTCGATGAAGAGGAACACGAAGGCGGGGCCCGATCCCGAGATCGTCGAGAGGGCCGCGATCTGGTCCTCGTCGACGACGACCACCGAGCCGACCGTCTCGAACAGGCGGGCGACCAGCGCGACGTCGTCGTCGGAGGCGCGCGAGCCGCCGGCGACGCCGGTCACGCCGAGGCCGACGGTCGACGGGGTGTTCGGCATCGAGCGCACGACCACGTTGGGGATGCGCTCCTCCATCGACGCCGCGGTGACGCCCGCGGCGAGGCTGACGACGATCGCGTCGGGCTCGAGGTGCGGGCGGATGTCGTCGAGCAGGTCGGCCACCATGTAGGGCTTCACGCCGATCAGCACGATCTTCGCGCCGTCCAGCGCGCGGGCGCTGCCGTCGGCGTCGCGCTCGAGCGCATACGACATGACGCCCTCGCCGGCGAGCGCATCCGCCTTGGCGACGGTGCGGTTCGTGACGCGGATGCCGCCGTCGACATGCACGTCAGGAGAGCGCAATCCGCTGAGGATCGCCCCTCCCATCGATCCGGCTCCGAGGATGGCGATGGCAGGCAGGTCAGTCACCCTCGCAAGTGTAGGTTTGGGGCACTGTCCCCGACGAGACGAGGTGCGCGGCGTGAGTGCGAGCGGTGGCAACAAGGCGATCCTGGCGGCGATGGGGGCGAACCTCGGGATCGCGATCACCAAGTTCGTCGCCTTCCTCTTCTCGGGCTCGAGCTCGATGCTCGCCGAGAGCGTGCACTCCCTCGCCGACACCGCCAACCAGGTGCTGCTGCTGGTCGGCGGCCGCCGCGCGAAGAAGAAGGCGGATGCCGAGCACCCCTTCGGCTACGGGCGCGCCCGCTACCTGTACGCCTTCGTCGTCTCGATCATCCTGTTCACCATCGGCGGGGTGTTCTCGATCTACGAGGGCATCGAGAAGCTGCAGCACCCGCACCCGCTCGAGAACGCGTGGCTGCCCCTGCTCGTGCTCGGCATCGCGATCGTGCTCGAGGGCTTCTCGCTGCGCACCGCGATCGTCGAGTCGCGCCCGTTCAAGGGCGACGGCAGCTGGGTGCAGTTCGTGCGCCGGGCGAAGGCTCCCGAGCTCCCGGTCGTGCTGCTCGAAGACACGGCGGCTCTCACCGGCCTCGTCTTCGCCGGCCTCGGTGTCGGACTCACCGCGCTCACCGGCAACGGCGTCTTCGATGCGATCGGCACCCTGCTGATCGGCCTGCTGCTGGTGGTCGTGGCGATCATCCTCGGCATCGAGACGAAGAGCCTGCTCATCGGCGAGGGGGCGAGCCCCGAGGATGTGACGCGCATCCGCGACGCGTTCAACGCGCACCGCCAGGTCGAGGCGCTCATCCACATGAAGACGCTCTACCTCGGGCCCGACGAGCTGCTCGTCGCGGCGAAGGTCGCGCTGCCGCGGGCGACGCGACTGCCCGAGATCGCCTCGGCGATCAACACGATCGAGTCCGACATCCGCGAGGCCGTGCCGCACGCGCGCGTGATCTACATCGAGCCCGACATCTACATCCCGTCGGCGGCGGATGCGCCCTCGACCGACCGCATCATCATCAAGTCGGCCGACTGACGGCGCCCGCCGCGCACCCGCGGCGATGCGGGGCCGAGCGCGAGCCCGCGCCCCCAGTGCGCGGGGCGCGACCCCGGAAACCGGCGCGTTCCCAGGGCTCATCCGGATGCGCGTTGTTACGGTCTCCCCCGTGGCCGGCAGACGAGACGACGAGATCGCGCCCCCGACCCCTCTCGCCCGGCATGGCCGGCAGCGGCGTCGCGGAGCGGCCCGCACGATCGCGAGCCTGCTCGCGCTGACCCTCGCGGTCGGCGTGATCAGCGCCGGCAGCGTCGCCGCCTTCGCGTTCTACCGGGTCAGCAACACGATCCAGAAGAATGCCGTCAGCATCACCCAGGAGGGGCAGAAGCCGCCGAAGGTCGGCGCGATCAAGGGCGCCGTGAACCTGCTGCTCGTCGGCAGCGACTCCGGCGGCGGCAACAGCACCTACGGCGATCGCGGCGAGAACCTCAACGACGTCACGATCCTCGTGCACATCTCGCCGGTGTCGCACTCGGTCACCGCGCTGAGCATCCCGCGCGACCTCTACGGACCGCAGGCCGCCTGCACCCGCGAGAACGGCTCCAAGGCCCCGGCGGTCAGTCAGGTCAAGTTCAACGAGGCGCTCTCCCGCGGCGGCCTCGGCTGCGTCGCCGCCGCCGTCACCGGGCTCACGGGGCTGCCGGTCGACTACGCCGCGAAGATCGAGTTCGACGGCGTCGTCGCCATGTCGGATGCGGTCGGCGGCGTGCAGGTCTGCCTCGCCACCAAGATCGACGACCCGAAGTCGGGCCTCGACCTGCCGGCCGGCGAGAGCACCATCCAGGGCTCGCAGGCGCTCGCGTTCCTGCGCACCCGTCACGGCCTGCCCGACGGCAGCGACCTGATGCGCATCGGCAACCAGCAGGTGTTCATGTCGGCGCTGATCCGCAAGATCAAGAGCGCCGACACCCTCACCAACCCGGCGACGCTCTACAACCTCGCCACGGCCGCCGCCGACAACATGCAGCTCAGCACCGAGCTCGCCAACAGCGAGACCATGATCTCGATCGCGGTCGCCCTCAAGGACATCCCGGCCGACCGCATCACCTTCGTGCAGTACCCGTCGACGCCGACCTACATCAACGGCATCAGCGTGACGATCGGCAACAAGCGCGACGCGAAGATCCTGACGGATGCGATCGGCGCCGACCAGGCGGTCACCGCAGGCAAGCTCGGCGGCGCGGCCGTCGACACCGGTGCCGCGAGCGGTGCTCCCTCCGACGCCGCGAGCGCCCCCGCCTCCGGCGCCCCGTCGGGCGCGGCCTCGGGCTCGCCGGCCGATGAGGTCTCGAGCGACCCGAACGCCCCCGTCGCCCTGCCGACGAGCGTCACCGGTCAGTCGGCAGCGCAGCAGACCTGCTCGCGCGGTCAGACCGGCTGAGCCTCGTCGCTCAGCGTTTCGCGCTGAAGAACCGCTCGAGCACGTCGCCGCACTCCCGCTCGAGCACACCGGGCAGCACCTCGACCCGGTGGTTCTGACGCCGATCGCGCAGCAGCTCGTGCACGCTGCCGGCCGCGCCGGCCTTCGCATCCCAGGCTCCGAAAACGACCCGGGGGATGCGCGCCGCGACGATCGCGCCCGCGCACAGCACGCACGGCTCGAGGGTGACGACGAGCGTCGCGTCCTCGAGGTGCCAGTCCTCGCGCAGCGCGGCGGCCGTCCGGATCGCGACCACCTCGGCGTGCGCGGTCGGATCGTTCGTGAGCTCGCGCTCGTTGCGTCCCGTCGCGAGCAGCTCCCCGGCGCCGTCGAGCAGCACCGCGCCCACCGGCACGTCGCCGTGCCGCTCGGCCGCAGCCGCCTCGTCGAGGGCGCGGCGCATCCACGGCTCCCAGACGGTGAGGGATGGATCCACGCGCGCTCCTCGCCCGCGTCTCGCACCGACCGGCGGTCGGCGGGCGGCGGGCAACCGCGGCAGCGTGTCGTCGCCGGTGCCGGAGGTCTCCGGCGGCGGGTAGCCTGAGCCTATGCGAGTGCACGTCGCCGACCACCCTCTGATCACCCACAAGCTCACCGTGCTGCGGGACCGGGAGACGCCCTCGCCGACCTTCCGCGCGCTGGCCGAAGAGCTCGTGACGCTGCTCGCCTACGAGGCGACCCGCGACGTCCACGTCGTCGAGGTGCCCGTGACCACCCCGGTCGCCGAGACCACCGGCCTCGCGATCGCGACGCCGCGTCCGCTCGTCGTGCCGATCCTGCGCGCCGGTCTCGGCATGCTCGAGGGCATGGTCAAGCTGCTGCCCACCGCCGAGGTCGGCTTCCTCGGCATGGTGCGCAACGAAGAGACCCTGCAGCCCGACATCTACGCCGAGCGCCTGCCGGACGACCTCAGCGACCGTCAGTGCTTCGTGCTCGACCCGATGCTCGCCACCGGCGGATCGCTCATCGCCGCGATCGACTACCTGCTGGCGCGCGGCGCGAAGGATGTCACCGCCGTCTGCCTGCTCGCCGCCCCCGAGGGCCTCAAGGCCGTCGAAGAGGCCACCGCGGGCCGCGATGTGACGGTCGTGCTCGGCGCCGTCGACTCGCACCTCGACGAGAACGGGTTCATCATCCCCGGCCTCGGCGACGCGGGCGACCGCCTGTACGGCGTCGTCTGAGCCGATGGCCCGCCGCACCAGCGCCCCGCGCTACAACCTCCTGAAGTTCCTGCTCGACTGCGCCGCCACGCTCCTCACCGGCGGCCTCTGGCTGATCTGGATCTTCGTGCGGGAGATGCGCTACCGCTGAGCCGTCGGCGACACCTCCGGCGACCGTGTGTGACGCTCTGTGACGCCTCCGACGCTCTCTCATAACGTCGGGTGTTGACGAATGTTGCGTGAGTGCATGAAACTTGCGTTCATGACCGCGAACGTGCACACCCTGACCTCCCGCGAGGCCTCGGGGGATGCCGGCATGATGATGCCGGTGCGTGCGGTCATGTGCTGTCGAATGTGTGCCTGACCAGCGACCTCCTCGCCGGGTCCCGCCGATGACCGTCTCCCTGCTTCCGAGCGCAGCGCCCCCGAGCGTCCGCCTCAGCAGCGAGACAGCCGGCACCGGGACCCCCGGGTTCTCCGCTCTCCGAGCGAACCCGTTCCCCACACTCGCACCGCACACTCACTGAGGCCCATGTCTGACATCGACACCCCGACGGGGCCCCAGGCATCCGAAGGATTCGACACCATGTCCATCGCCGCTCTCGACGACTTCCGCACCACCTCCGCCGCTCCCCGCCTCCGCGCCGTGCCCCGCCCGGTCGCCGAGCCGACCGTCAGCGCCCCGTCGCGCGTCCGCGCCGTTCCCGAGGGCACCGAGGCCCGCGGCTTCGCGCTCTACATCGGCCTCGACGAGGCCAAGGCCCTCGCCGCCGGCACCGACCTCGGCGCCGTCGTTCGCGCCATCAAGGGTCTGCTGGGCGAGATCGCCCCCGAGGCCGAGGCCTATGCGGCCGTCGCCCTCGCCCCGGCCGGCGCCGGCGGACGCGACGTGGATGTGGTGCGTCGCGCCTTGCAGGACCCGTCGGCCCAGCAGAAGGTGCGCCCCGAGCCGGAGGCCGCGCCCGAGCCGCGCAGCGGCGTCGTGATCGACATCTCGCGCAAGCGCGTCGTGCTCGACGGCGAGACCGCCCCGCTCACCTACAAGGAGTTCGAGCTGCTGCAGTTCCTCGTGCTGCGCGAGGGCCGCACGGTCGAGCGCGCCGAGATCCTGACCAGCCTCTGGTCGGAGGGCTCGGACGAGGATGTGCCGAACGAGCGCACGATCGACGTGCACGTGCGTCGCCTGCGCTCGAAGCTCGGCGCCTTCGAGGACATCGTGCGCACCGTGCGCGGATCGGGCTACCGCTTCGACCGTCACGCCGACGTCGCGATCCGCTGGGCGTCGACGCCGTCGCCCGACATTTTTTGAGCTCTCACCCCAGAGCGGTGTCTTCGAAGTATCTTCTGAGCGCTCGCGACCGCGGCTAGCATCGTCGGGTGCGACTCATCCGCCTTCACGACCTGCTCGAGCGCGACAGCATCCATCCGGGAGCCCAGGGGGTGCAGGAGGGCCGTCTCGCCGAGACCGGCACCCGCACCCGCCTCGTGCGCCTGGAGGCCGGCGGCAGCTGGTCGGGCGCGGTCGAGCCGGGCGAGCGCCTGTCGATCGTCGTGGCCGGCGATGTCATCGCCGGGCCGGAGGGCACTGAGGTCGCCGCCGGCGGAGCGATCCTGTGGGATGCCGGCGAGCACGCCGAGCTGCGCAGCGTCGACGGCGCCACGATCGTCGTGATCGCGTCGACCGATGGCGAGCCGCTGCCGATCGCGGCGCGCTGAGCCGAGACCGCGCGTCGCCGCGGTCGGCCTCATCCCGACCGACGGGCGCCGACGCACGGATGTCGCGTAGCGCGTCCTGCGCGCCGATCCGCCCTGCGCCGCCGCGAGCGGGTGCGAGAGAGTGGAGCCGACCCGCACCGCCTCGATGAAGGAGCGAACATGGCCCACGCGATCGTCTACCGCACGAACGGCGGACCCGAGGTTCTCGAGTACGTCGAGATCGAGGATGCGACGCCCGGCGAGGGTCAGATCGTGGTCGCGGTGCGCGCCGCCGGGGTGAACCCGATCGACTGGAAGCTGCGCTCGGGCATGCGCCCGGCCCCGACCGACGGCAGCGCCCGCCGCATCGGCAGCGACGCGGCCGGCGTCGTCACCGCCGTCGGCGCGGGTGTCGACGGTCACGCGGTCGGCGACGAGGTCATCGTGCTCAGCGCGGCCGGCGCCTACGCGACCGAGATCGTCGCCAAGGCCGGCCCCAAGACCTTCGCGAAGCCCGCCGAACTCGACTGGACGCACGCGGCGGCGCTCGGCATCCCGACCGGCACCGCCTACCAGGCCGTCGCCTCGCTCGGCGTCGCCGAGGGCGACACCCTGCTGCTGCACGGCGGCGCGGGTGCGGTCGGACAGGCCGCCATCCAATTCGCCGTGCGCGCCGGGGCGACCGTCATCGCGACCGCGAGCGAGCGCAACCACGAGCGGCTGACGGCGCTCGGCGCGATCCCCGTGGCCTACGGCGACGGCCTCGCCGACCGCGTGCGCGCGGCCGCTCCACAGGGCGTGACGCACGCGCTGGATGCGGTGGGCACCGACGAGGCGATCGAGGTGTCGCTCGACCTCGTCGCCGACCGCGAGCACATCGCCACGATCGTGCGCGGCGCCGACGCGCCCGGCTGGGGCATCCGCGCCTGGAGCGGCGGCAGCGCCATCCCGCTCACCGAGGAGGAGAACGCGCTGCGTCTCGCCGGCGTCGTGCTCGCGGCCCAGCTGGCCGCCGAGGGCGGCTTCGACGTCGAGATCGCCCGCACCTACCCGCTCGCGGAGGCCGCCGAGGCGCACCGCGAGAGCGAGGCGGGCCACGTGCGCGGGAAGCTCGTGCTGCTGCCCTGAGCCGGGCCGGTTCGGCCGGGTCGCTGCGGCCGGGTCGTCGGGCCCGCCCGATCTGCCGGCCGCCACTCCCCGTTCCCGAACCGTCTCAAGGAGTTGCTGTCACCGGAGTGACGCGTGAGCAACACCGGCCACACGAGTTACAGCAACTCCTTGAGATAGTCACCCGTCACGGGCGAATCGGTGGTCGGGATGCGGGCGGGGCGGTCCCTCGCGCGATGCGCCGTGCCCTCCTCGAGGATGAGGCAGGATCGTCCGTCTGGGCGACGCCGAGCCGCCTCGGGGCCGACGCCGCGGAGCGCGCGGGCGGCTGAAGTGGAGGCATGACCACCTCCCCCTCCCCGCGTCGCCTGATCCTCACCGCCGGCGGACTGCTCGCGGTCGGCGTCGCCGCCTCCCTCGGCCTGGCCGCCTGCTCGGGCATCGACATCACCGGGCCGCACGGCCGCGAGAGCGTCGCCTTCCATGACATGCCGACGGCGTTGAAGAGCGACGAGTCGTTCCGGATGCCGGCGCTGCTGCCCGAAGACGCGAGCGACATCCGCCTGCGCTACGACCTGCAGACGACCGGCGCGTGGTTCCGCTTCGACAGCCCCGGCGGCATCACGGCGAACTACTGCCACGCGGCCGACCTCAGCGGCGACCCCGACGGCGATGCCTCCTGGTGGCCGGATGACGTTCCGGCGCGCGGCTTCGAGTGCGGCAACTGGAAGGTCTTCAGCGCCGACGATCACTGGTACGCCTGGGATGCGCGCGACACGAAGTGAGGCGGGCGCCTCGCCGGCGGAACCAGGCGCGGCTGTGCGCCCGTCAGACCGCACGCTTCCTGAGCGCGGGATGACCGCGCGGCGTGAGCGAACCGCGGAGGTTTAGGCTGGCCTAACCCGCCATGCACGACATCTCCGACCTGCGCGGCGCCGACTCCGGCGCGGCCGACACCGCATCCTCGCCCGCCTCGACGGGATCCGAGGCGTCGGCGCCGACGGGGTCGACTCCGGATGCGGCAGCGTCGGCGGCCACGGGTTCGACTCCCGATTCGGGAACGGCGGCGAGCGGCGCAGCACCGACGACACCCGCCCCCGTCCTGACCCCCGCGTCGGCCCGCACGCACGGCAAGACGATCCTGCTCGGCGAGCACACCGTGCTCTACGGCGCTCCCGCGATCGCCCTGCCGGTCGCCGAGCTCGGCGTCGTCGCAACAGTGACCCCGCTCGGGCCGGGCGCGCAGCCGCTCGTCGAGTCGAGCGTGTTCACCGGGCCGCTTGCCGAGGCTCCCGAGCGGCTCGAGCCCGTGATCGCGGCGCTGCGAAGCACGCTGGTCGCGCTGTCGACGAGCTCCGACGACTCCTCCGCTGCCGGCGGCACGGCGCCGTCGGCCCGCGCAGTCCGCACCGCCCGCGCGGCCCGCACCGCCCGCGCCGCAGCGAAGACCGCCGAGCCCACCATCCCGGAGCTCCCGCCGCTGCACCTCCGCATCGACAGCGCCATCCCCGTCGCCCGCGGTCTCGGTTCGAGCGCCGCCGTCGCGGGCGCCGTCGTCGACGCGGTCGCCGCCGCGCTCGGCGCGACGCTCGATCCCGAGACCCGCTTCGAGCTCGTTCAGGCCAGCGAGCGCATCGCCCACGGCACCGCGAGCGGGCTGGATGCGCGCACGACCATCAGCACCGCGCCGATCTGGTTCGACCACGGCGTCGGCCGCCCCACCGCCGTCGGCGCCGAGCTGACCTTCGTGATCGCCGACACCGGCATCGCCAGCGGCACGCGCGAGGCCGTCGGCGCCGTGCGCGCGCGGCACGCGGCCGACCCCGACGCGGTCGAGGGTCCCGTGGGACGCATCGCCGCGCTTACCGGCGCCGGCCGTGGACTGCTCGCCTCGGGCGACGCGATCGGCCTCGGCGCGACGCTCGACGCCGTGCACGCTGAGCTGCGTCAGCTCGACGTCAGCTCGTCCGAGCTCGATCGTCTCGCCGACACGGCGCGCGCGGCCGGGGCACTCGGTGCGAAACTGACGGGCGGCGGACGCGGCGGCTGCCTGCTGGCCCTCGCCGCGGACGCCGCGCACGCGACGGAGCTGGCGGCGGCCCTGCAGGCCGCGGGAGCGGCATCCACCTGGACCGTGCGGCTGCCGGCCACCCCGGCCGAGGGCGCCGCGCCGAACACCTCGGTCGACGCAGCCGAACGCGCCACGTCACCCGCCGCACCCACGACCACGCCCGATCCGGAGGACGAGAGATGACCAGCGCCACGGCCATCGCGCATCCCAACATCGCGCTCATCAAGTACTGGGGCAAGGCCGACGAGACCCTGTCGCTGCCGGCCACGGGCAGTCTGTCGATGACGCTCGACGTGTTCCCGACGCGCACGACGGTGACGGTCGGCGAGGGCGCTGCGGTCGGCGAGGGCGCTGCGGTCGGCGAGGGCGCTGCGGTCGGCGAGGATGCGGCAGCCGGCACCGGCGCCGCCGAGAGCGCCGACCGCGACACCCTGCAGCTCAACGGCCGCCCGGCGACCGAGGGCGAGCTGGCCCGCGTGACGAAGTTCCTCGACCTCGTGCGCGAGTTCGCCGGCGACACCCGCCCGGCCGCGGTCGTGAGCGAGAACACCGTGCCGACCGGAGCCGGGCTCGCGAGCTCGGCCTCCGGCTTCGCTGCTCTGGCGACCGCCGCGGCCGCCGCCTACGGCCTCGACCTCGACACCCGCGATCTCAGCCGTCTCGCCCGCCGCGGGTCCGGTTCGGCGTCGCGCAGCATCCCCGGCGGCGTCGCCATCTGGCACGCCGGCGACGACGCCGCCTCATTCAGCGAGACCGTCGCCGCTCCCCCGCTCGCCATGGTCATCGCGACGGTGGATGCGGGCGAGAAGCCGATCTCGAGCCGCGAGGCGATGCGCCGCACGATCGCGACCTCGCCGTTCTTCCCGGCGTGGATCCCTTCGACGGCCGCGAGCCTCGAGCTCATGGTCGCGGCCTGCGCGGCGGGCGACTTCACGCGCATCGGCGAGCTGACCGAGAGCAACGCGCTGCGCATGCACGCCGTGATCCAGGGCTCAGAGCCACCCATCCGCTACCTCACCGCCGCCTCCACGCGCGTCTTCGACGTCGTCGCCGGGATGCGCGCGCACGGCCTCGAGGCGTACTCGACCGCCGACGCCGGCCCGAACGTCGTCGTGCTGACCCGCCCCGAGGACGCCGCCGCGGTCGCCGCGACGCTCTCCGCCGAGGCCGGCATCGCCGAGCCGGTCATCGCGCTGCCGGGACCGGGCGCGTACCTCGTCGGCGCCGGCAGCGACGAAAGCGCCACCGCGTGACGCCCGGCACGATCGAGACCCGCGCCCCCGGCAAGCTCTTCATCGCCGGGGAGTACGCCGTCGTCGAGCCCGGGCAGCCCTCGGTGCTCATCGCCGTCGACCGCTACCTCACCGTCACCCTCAGCGAGAGCGTCGGCCACGCGGCCGGCAGCGTGCACTCGCCCGAGTACGGCCTCATCCCGCTCACCTGGACGCGTGGCGACTCCGGACTCACGATCGACCGCGAGCACCACCCCTACGACTACGTCATGGCCGTGATCGGCACGGTCGAGCAGCTGCGCGGCGAGCTCGGCATCCCGGCCCGCTTCTACGACCTGCGCATCGCGAGCGAGCTGGATGACGCGAGCGGCCGCAAGTTCGGCCTCGGCTCCTCCGCCGCCGTCACCGTCGCGACCGTGCACGCCCTCGACCGCTTTTACGAGCTCGGCCTCACCGCCCGCGAGCGCTTCAAGCTCGCGCTGCTCGCCACGATCCAGGTCAGCCCGAACGCCTCGGGCGGAGATGTCGCGGCCAGCACCTTCGGCGGCTGGATCCGCTACAGCGCGCCGAACCGCGCGACCCTGCGCGCCCAGCTCGACGACCGCCCGCTGCGCGAGGTGCTGAGCGGCGACGGCTGGGAGGGCTTCGACGTCGCCCGGCTCGCGCCGCCGCACGGCCTGCGCCTGCTCGTCGGCTGGACCGGCTCGCCCGCGTCGACCGAGCGTCTCGTCGGCGGCGTGCGACGCAGCCGACGCGACTCGGGGGTCGACTACCCGGCGTTCCTGCTCGAGAGCCGGGGCTGCGTCGACGACCTCGTCACCGGCCTCGACGACGGCGACGACGACCTGACGCTCGACGCGCTGCGCCGCGCCCGCCGCCTGCTGCAGCGCCTCGGCGCGCAGTCGGGCACCCTGATCGAGACCGACCGGCTCGCCCGGCTCTGCGACACGGCCGAGGCCGCGGGCGCGGCCGGCAAGCCCTCCGGCGCCGGCGGCGGCGACTGCGGCATCGTGCTCGCGCCCGCCGACGCCGACCTGACCCGGATGCTGCGCTCGTGGGAGTCGCACGACATCCGCCATCTCACTCTCTCCGTGCATCCCCCGGAAGGATCCGTCGATGACCACTGACGCTGCGAGCGCCACCCCCGAATCCGGCACCCCCGCCGAGTACGACGAGCGCGTCACCCCCATCCCGACCCGCTGGGTCGGCCCGATCCGTGTGAGCGGCAACGCCGTCGAGGGCGAGATCGAGGTGCCGCTGGCGACCTACGAGTCGCCGCTGTGGCCGTCGGTCGGCCGCGGCGCGCGCCTGTCGCGCCAGATCGAGGGCGGCATCGTCGCCACGGTCGTCGGCGAGCGGATGACGCGCTCGGTCCTGCTGCGCGCCCGGGGCGCCGGCGCCGCGCACCTCGCGAGCATCGACGTGCAGCAGCGCTTCGACGAACTCGCCGCGGTCGTCGCCGCGCAGAGCCGCTTCGCCCAGCTCGTCGAGATCCACCCGGAGATCGTGGGCGACCTGCTGTTCCTGCGCTTCGCCTTCACCACCGGCGACGCGTCCGGGCACAACATGGTCACCGCCGCCTCCGAGGCGCTGCTGAGCACGGTCCTCGCCTGGCACCCCGAGCTGGAGTACGGCTCGATCTCGGGCAACTACTGCAGCGACAAGAAGGCGACCGCGGTCAACGGCATCCTCGGGCGCGGACGCAGCGTCGTCGCCGAGATGCTCATCCCGGCCGCGCTCGTCGAGAGCACGCTGCGCAGCTCGACCCAGCGCATCGTCGACCTCAACACCGGCAAGAACCTCGTCGGCTCGACCATCGCGGGCGCGCTGCGCTCGGCCAACGCGCACTACGCGAACATGCTGCTCGCCTTCTACCTGGCGACGGGTCAGGATGCGGCGAACATCGTCGAGGGCTCGCAGGGCATCACCTACGCCGAGAACCGCGACGGCGACCTCTACTTCTCGACCACGCTGCCGCATCTCATCGTCGGCACGGTCGGCAACGGCAAGCACCTGCCCGGCGTGAACGCCGCCCTCGACCGGCTGGGATGCCGCGAGGAGCGCGAACCGGGTGCGAACGCCCGCCGCCTCGCTGCCCTCATCGCCGCGAGCGTGCTCTGCGGCGAGATCTCGCTGCTCGCGGCCCAGACCAACCCCGGCGAGCTCATGGCGGCACACGTCGCCATGGAGCGCGGCGCTGCGCGTCGCGGCGGGAGCAAGGCGTGAGCGGCGGGGCGGGCGTGCGCGTCGGCATCCATGACCTCGCGGTCGCGACGGGTCACCACGTGCTCGACCTCGACGACCTGGCGGCCCGCAACGGCGTCGACCCGGCGAAGTACCACGTCGGCCTCGGGCAGGACGCCTTCAGCATGCCCGCCGCCGACGAGGACATCGTCACGATGGGCGCCGCCGCCGCGCTGCCGCTGATCGAGCGGCACGGAACCGACGGCATCCGCACCGTGCTCTTCGCGACGGAGTCGGGCGTCGACCAGTCGAAGTCGGCCGCGGTCGTCGCGCACGGGCTGCTGGGTCTGCCCTCGACCGCCCGCGCGGTCGAGCTGAAGCAGGCCTGCTATGGCGGCACCGCCGCGCTCGTCGCCGCGCTCGGCATCGTCGCCCGCGACCCTCGTGAGCGCGTGCTCGTGATCGCGAGCGACGTCGCCCGCTACGACCTCGACTCGGCCGCCGAGCCCACGCAGGGCGCCGGCGCAGTCGCGTTCCTCGTCGCCGCCGATCCCGACCTGATCGAGATCGAGCCGGCATCCGGTCTGTTCTCGGCCGACGTCGACGACTTCTGGCGCCCGAACGACCGCTCGACCGCCCTCGTCGACGGTCGCCTGTCGGTCACCGCCTACGTGGATGCGCTGCTCGGCTCGTGGGACGACCTCGCCGAGCGCGGCGGCATCGCCCCGGCCGACATCGACCGCTGGCTGCACCACCAGCCCTTCACGAAGATGGCACTCAAGGCGCACCGCGCCTGGTCGAAGCACGTCGGCGCCGAGTTCGATGAGACCGAGTTGGCTACCGGCTTCACCTACAACCGGCGCACCGGCAACTCGTACACGGCCTCGGTCTTCCTCGCCCTCGCGGCCCTGCTCGACCTCGACGACGACCTCGAGGGGCGCCGTCTCGCCCTGTTCAGCTACGGCTCGGGCAGCGTCGGCGAGCTGCTGACCGGCATCGTGAAGCCGGGGTACCGCGCGCTGCGTCGCGCCGGTCAGGTCGCCGGCCTGCTGGATGCGCGCGTGCCGATCTCGGTCGACGACTACCGTGAGCTGCACGCCGCGACCACGACCACGAGCGAGGCGCGCCAGAACCCGGAGGTCACGACGGGCCCGTTCCGCTTCGTCGGCGTCGAGGCCGGAGCCCGCCGCTACGCGCGCACCGGCGTCGGGACCTCGGAGGACGCGATCGGCTGAGCCGAGCCGCCGCGCAGGCCGGTCACGCTCGAACGACGCGCGCGCTGAGTAGGCTCACGCCGTGCCCGACCGCGTCGCCGAACCACTGCCGGGTCACGTCGTGCGCCTGCTCACGCGGCGCGACGACGCGAGCATCCCGCCGGCCGAGCTGCCCGCTCCGCCCCGACTGCGCGGCGGCGCGCGCGCGGTCGTGGCGGTGATCGGCGCGATCTTCACTGCGGCGGGCCTGTCGGGCGTCGCGACGCTCTGGATCTTCCCCGGCCCGGGGCTCTGGTTCTCACTGCTGTTCACCCTCTTCCTGCTCGTCCTGGTCGTCGCCGGCTGGGCGGCGTTCGTCGCGACCGGCCACGTCGCCCGCGCCGAGCGACGGGCAGCGGACCAGTGGCGCACCGCCCGACCGCGTATCGTCGCGCAGCCCGGCTTCGTCGAGGAACGGCACGTGGCCCTCGGCGACGACGGCGCCGTGCTCGGATTCACGGTGCGCGTGGCGGTGCTCGGCCGTGACCCGGTGCTGGCGCGCTGGACGTCGCCGCGCGGCGCGAGCCCGCTGCTGCAGCCGCAGGTGCCCGGCGAAGGCGCCCGTGCGGACGTCTGGCTCGATCCGGCGGCGGATGCCGCGCATCCGCTGGTCGTCGACCTCGCCGATCCGACACTCGCGTCGCCGGGCTGACTGTGCTGTGATCACGGCATGGACTGGAGCGCGGAAGAGATCTCCCTCGCCTTGGCGATCGTCATCCCGCTGGCGGCCATCGCCTTGCTGCTGACGCTGGGCGCGCTGCTCGGCCGTCGCGTCCGCCGGCTGCGCCGCGAAGGCCGCATCACCTACCGCTCCCGCACCACGCCCGACAGCAACGCCAACTTCTGGTGACCGTCACCGGCTCCGCCTACCGTGGAGCCATGCTGACCGACGCAGATCGCGCCCTGCTCTCCCGCCCGCTGCACGCCTACGTCGCCACGGTGGCAAAGCCCGACCGCCTGCCGGCGCCGCGGCCGGTCTGGTTCGACCTGACGCCCGAGGGCGACATCCAGATCTTCTCGACGCCGACGACGGCCCGCGTCGCGCGGCTTCGCGCGGTTCCGCGCGCGACCGCCGTGGTGGCCACGCCGATCGGCGAGCCCGAGCACTGGGTCGCCGTCGAGGGTGACGTGACGCTGCACGACGAGGGAGCGAGCGAGCTCGCCGCGAAGCTCGCCCACCGCTACTGGGGCGAGGAGCTGGATGCGGCGCACGCCGCCGTGGTCGACGAGTGGCTGCGCTCCGAGCTGGTGCGCATCGCCATCCACCCGACCGCGGTGAAGCGCTTCGCCGACTGAGTCACGTCGGACCGCCGGTGCCACGGGGATGGACCCGCGACACCGGTCGGATCGGCTCAGAACGGCGTCTCGTCGGCGACGCCGCCGTCTCGCGCCGCGCGCGTGAGCTCCCCCGATGCCCCGACAGCGCCCGCACCCGCGCTCGCTCCTGCGGAGGCAGCCTCCCGCCGCCCCGCCTTCTCCACGCGCGCGGTGGCGTAGCGCAGCGACGGGCCCACCTCATCCACCTCGAGCTCGATCACGGTGCGGGTCACTCCCTCGCGGTCCTGGTAGCTGCGCTGCTTGAGTCGGCCGCTCACGAACACGCGCGAGCCCTTCTCGAGCGAGGCGCTCGCATTCTGCGCCAGGTCGCGCCAGGCGGTGCAGCGCAGGAACAGCGCGTCGCCGTCACGCCACTGCCCGCTGTCGCGGTCGAGCAGTCGCTCGGTGCTCGCCACCGTGAAGCTCGCGACCGCCGCGCCGGCCTGCGTGAACCGCAGCTCGGGCGCCTCGGTCAGGTTGCCCACGATCGTCAGGGTCGTCTCATTCGCCATCGTCTTCTCCCTCGTTCCGTATGTTCTTCACCTCAGTACCTGAGACATTCACAAGCTAAGAGCGGCCACCGACATCGGCGGGCGCGCTCCTCTCCGCGTCACCGGTCACCGCTACCGTCGGCTCGTGAACCACCATTCCGCCGATCCCCGAGGAGCCGCATCCATGCCCGTCATCGAGATCACCCGCCTCACTGTCGCCGCCGAGAAGTCCGCCGAGCTGCAGGATGCCCGCGCCGGGATGCTGGCCGCCTTCCGCGAGCGCCCCGGCTTCGTCAGCGCCGAGCTCGCGCGCGTGAGCGAGACCGAATGGCTCGACCTGATCGTGTGGCAGAGCTCCGCCGACTTCGCCGAGTCACGCCGCCGCGGCGCCGACTCCCCCGCGATCGAGCGCTTCTTCGCCGCGATCGACGCCGTCGTCGCGAGCGAGGAGGGCGAGCTCTGGCGGGAGTGAGACCCGCTGAGAAGCTCCCGTGCCGCCTTGCGATCGACCGGCCCGCGTGCGGAACTGATCGGAGCATTCGTCACCGACAAGGAGGGCCCGTGAGCGACGCGACGGCCGGATCCCAGTCCGCGCGCACCCGTGCACCGCGCCGAGCCCTGCTGATCGCCGCCGGAGTCATCGCCCTCGCGATCCTCGCCGCAGCCCTGGCCCTGCCGGGCCTACGCGACAGCCGCGACGTCGCGAGCCTGCTCGCGTCGTCGGCATCCATCGATCCGGTCGAGGCCACCGCCGAGCTGTGCACCCGGGATCTGCCCTGCGTCGAGGCCTACCGCACCGAGGTCGGCGACTTCCTGCGGTTCGGGTCGAGCGGCGAGGCCGAGTACTGGGCGACCGTGCTCGGCGACGCGGGGCGGCGATCCGGCGCGACCGTGCTCGACCTGCGCGAGGTCGAGCTCTCCGCCGACCAGAAGCGCCTCGCGATCGACACGCTGCTCTCGCGCGAGGACGGGAGCTGAGCGCCGCGCGACGCCCGACCCCGGTGGACGTCGCCACCGACCCCGGCGCGGACGGCACGGTCGACGTAGACTCCGACCTTGACACTCATGTGAAGGTCAGGATGGGAGCGGCGACGATGAAGATCAAGGAGCTCTCCGACCTGGTGGGCGTGGCGCCGCGACTGCTGCGGTATTACGAGGAGCAGGGCCTGCTGCTGCCCCAGCGGGCGGCGAACGGGTACCGCGATTACGACGACACGATGGTGCTGCGCGTGCAGCAGATCCGCGGGCTGCTGGGTGCCGGACTGACCACCGAGATCATCCGCGACGTGCTGCCCTGCCTGTCGGAGGCGGCGAGCTGCCGCTACGACGACCCCGCCTTCGTCAGCCGGATCGCCGAGGAGCGCGACCGCCTGCGCGAGCGCGTGCAGCTGCTGTCGCAGAACCTCGAGGCCCTGGACGGCTACCTGGACACGGTCGCGAAGGCCTGACGCGCTCCCCGACGTCGTCGTCAGCGTCGTCGTCAGCGCCGGTGCGGGAATGCGTGTCGTCGCGCGACGACGACGATCAGCACCGTCGCAGCGACCATCAGCGCGACGGCGACCAGGATGGACTCGGTGCCGAACCCGGCGAGCAGCACGCCGCCGATCAGCCCGCCGAGTCCGATGCCGGCGTTCCACATGGTCACCTGCAGCGGCTGGGCCGCGTCGGCGTGATCCCCCGAGGCCGCCATGAGCGCCGACTGGAACAGCGTCGCCGCACCGCCGAAGGCGAGACCCCAGAACCCGACCGCGATGTAGTCGACGATCGGGCTGGATGCGTCCAGCGAGAGCGCCGTGGCCGCGACGGCGAAGAGCACGGTGCTGAGGATCACGAGCCGACGGTGGTGCCGGTCGACGAAGACGCCGGTGAGCCAGATGCTCAGGATCGACGCGATGCCGAAGTCGAGCAGGATCCACTGCACCTGGGCCTCGAGCCCCACGCCCGCGAGCACGGGAGCGATGTAGGTGTAGAGCACGGTGTGCGCCAGCACGTAGAGGCCCGTGACGACGAGGATCGTGCGCAGACCCTTCAGGCGCAGCAGGTGCAGCACCGGAAGCCGCTCGGCGAGCTTCTGGCCGGGGAAGTCCGGCAGCTTCCACAGCGACCAGCCGATGAGCAGCGCCGACAGCGCGGTGATGATGCCGAAGGTCAGCTGCCAGCCGACGACCTGGCCCAGGAAGGCGCCGACCGGCACGCCGAGCGAGAGCGCGACGGGCGTGCCGGCGAAGGCGACGGCCATCGCCCGCCCTTTCAGCGCCGGGCCGACGAGCTTCTGCGCGTATCCGCCGAGGATGCTCCAGGTCACACCCGAGGCGGCGCCGGCGATGAAGCGGGCGATCATCGTGACCGTGTAGTCGAGCGAGATCGCGGTGACGAGGTTCGCCACGAGGAATCCGATCAGCGCGATCACGAGGAGGCGCCGCCGGGGCCAGGAGCTGGTCACGATCGACAGCGGGATGGCGGTCAGCATGGTCGCGACCGCGTAGATGGTGACGGTCTGGCCGCCGACCGACTCGCTCACAGCGAGCGCGTGGCTCATCTGGGGCAGGACGCCCGCGGGCAGAGCCTCGGTGAGGGTGGTGATGAAGCCGGCGGTGAACAGCGCGGCGAGCGCCGCGATGGGCAGGCGCTCGGTCGTCGGGGTACCCGAGACGACGTCGTGGGTGGATGTCATGGCGATGTCTTCTTTCGTCGGGCGGGCACCTCGTGAGTGCGCTTCCGCCTCGGATCAGCACGCCGCGATCGCGGCGCCGGATCAGCGTGCAACCTTCACACCAGTGAGAAGGCAAGCGCGGCGTCGGATCGCCCGCGATCCGGTGCGCGGCGGCGGCGATCCGGGCCCCGCGCGAGGCTCATCGACGGCGCCGGAACAACGCTCGGCGAACGTCCAGCAAAAATAACGTTCCGATAACTAGCGCGCCGTTACCTCGCCGTTATACATTGCAGGAGTTCCGGTTGTTTGCTGTGGCGACCGGGACGAATGTGATTGCAGGGCACTCTTGGTGCAAGGGAAGAGGGCCGGTTCCACGCCTCTGGAACCGGCCCTCGAATCATGTCCGGGCCCGTTCGCCCCGCCGCATCCTCCGCGTCAGCCCTGACCCCGCAGGCTCTGCGCAACACGCGTCGGCGGGCCGCCCTAGTGTTGTCGCATGACCGAGCGACCCGAACCCACCTCGGCGGGCGCAGCGACGCGCCGCACCGACGCGGTCGCCGCCTCCGAGAAGGGGCGATCGCTACCGCAGGCCGCCACCCGCCGCACCGACGCGGTCGCCGCCTCCGAGAAGGGGCGATCGCTACCGCAGGCCGCCACGCGCCGCACCGACGCGGTCGCCGCCTCCGAGAAGGGGCGATCGCTACCGCAGGCCGCCACCCGCCGCACCGACGCGGTCGCCGCCTGGGAATCGCTGTACCGGGCCCAGGTGAGCGTGCTGCGCCACATCCGCGCCCGCTTCCCCGAGGGTGTGAGCTTCACCGAGTACGACGTGCTGTTCACGCTCTCCCGCGCCCCCGGCCGCGCCCTGCGCATCCGCGACCTCAACCGCCACATGCTGCTGACCCAGCCGAGCGTCAGCCGGCTGATCGACCGCCTCGTCGCCCGCGGGCTCGTCAGCAAGTGCTCCGATCCGGATGACGCGCGCGGCACGATCGCGACCCTCACCGACGACGGCTACGCGCTGTTCCGCAAGGTCGGCACCGAGCACGGGCGCGACATCGCCGACCGGATGCTGTCGTCGCTCGACGACGACGAGCTCGCCCAGCTGCGCCGCCTCAGCGACAAGCTGCGCGGTGCGAGCTACCCCGGCAACCCGGCCGATCTCGATCGCCTCCCGCCGCCGCCGGATGTGGATGTCGCCAACGGAGACAAGGCGTGCGACCTCGACGACCTGACCGGCGGGTCGGATGCGAGCAGCACCGACTCGGGCAGCACCACCGGAGCCGCGTGAGCCCGCGGCATCCCGCCCTCGTCTGGCTGCGCGACGATCTGCGCCTGGCCGACAACCCGGCGCTGCGCGCCGCGGTCGACGGCGACCGCCCCGTCGTCGTGCTGTATCTGCTCGACGAGGAGAGCCGCGAGATCCGGCCGCTCGGCGGCGCGACGAAGTGGTGGCTCCACGAGAGCCTGACGGCCCTGCAGCAGCGGCTCGAGGAGCGCGGCGGGTCGCTCGTGCTGCGCCGAGGCAAGGCCGAAGAGGTCATCCCCGCGGTCGTCGCCGAGACGCACGCCGAGGCCGTCTTCTGGAACCGCCGCTACGGCGCCGCCCGCGAGATCGACGCCCGGCTGAAGACCCGCCTGCGCGACGACGGCATCGAGGTCGCCAGCTTCTCGGCGAACCTGCTGGTCGAGCCCTGGGAGGTCACGACCGGCCAGGGCGAGCCGTTCAAGGTGTTCACCCCGTTCTGGAAGGCCGCGCAGGAGCGGCCGTTCCGCGATGCCGTCCCCGAGCCGCGCGAGATCGAGGGACGCCGCGCCGACGGCGACCGCCTCGACGACTGGGGCCTGCTGCCGACGCATCCCGACTGGGCCGGCGGCCTGCGCGAGACGTGGGAGCCGGGCGAGCTCGGCGCACGCCACCGGCTCGAGGAGTTCGTCGAAGACCGCCTCGCCGACTACCACCGCCGCGACGAGCCGGCGGTCGAGGCGACGAGCGGCCTGAGCCCGCACCTGCGCTTCGGCGAGATCAGCCCCATCCAGATCTGGGATCGCCTGCACGGCCCCCTCGACGGCGGCGCGCTGCGCAACCGCGCCAAGTTCCTCAGCGAGGTCGGCTGGCGCGAGTTCAACCACGGCATCCTGTTCCAGCAGCCGAAGCTGCACACCGAGAGCTACCGGCCCGAGTGGGATGCCTTCCCCTGGGAGAAGCCGCACAACGCCGAGCTCGACGCCTGGAAGCAGGGGCGCACCGGCATCCCCCTCGTCGACGCCGGCATGCGCGAGCTCTGGCACACGGGCGTGATGCACAACCGCGTGCGCATGGTCACGGCCAGCTTCCTCGTGAAGAACCTGCTCGTCGACTGGCGCGTGGGCGAGGCGTGGTTCTGGGACACCCTGGTGGATGCCGACGAGGCCAGCAATCCGGGCAACTGGCAGTGGGTCGCGGGCAGCGGGGCGGATGCGGCGCCGTACTTCCGCGTCTTCAATCCCGAGCTGCAGCGCGAGAAGTTCGACAAGCACGATCGCTACGTGAAGCGCTGGGTGCCCGAGCTCGGCACGGACGAGTACCCCGAGCCGATCGTCGACCTCAAGCAGAGCCGTCAGGCCGCCCTCGACGCGTACCAGCACCTCCGCAACAGCTGACCGCGCGGGGTCGCACGCACAGCCGCGCGGCCCGAACACCATCGCGCCCCCGCCGGCGTGAGCCGACGAGGGCGCGATCAGGTGCGACGGATGCGGGCGCGCCGCATCCGGTCGGGATCAGCCCGGGTAGTTCGCGACCCGGCTCGGCGAGGTGTTGCCCGCCGGGTTCGGAACCGGTCCGCCCGTGTTGTTGACGACGTGGTTGATCGTGCCCACGTCACCGAGCGAGACGGTGAACAGACCGTGGCCGCGCACGCCGCCGTTGTCGGGGAACTCGAATCCGCGGTCGGCGACGACCGAGGGGTTCACGTTGAAGAACGAGTAGACGCCCGCTCCCCAGATCTCGTGCGAGCTCACGCCGTCGGCGACCTTGTAGGCCGCGTAGCCGGCGCCGGTCGGGCTCTGCCAGGAGGCGTTGTCGGGCACGTCGTAGGGCAGCTCGTTCTGGAAGAACACGGTCTTGCCGCCGTTGCCGTTCCAGATCACCTCGTGCTTCTGGTAGTGCTCGACGAACAGTCCGGTCGCGAGCACGTCGTCGCCGTTGACCTCGACGCCGGTCGCGCCCTTGTTGACATCCCAGCCGGTCGGGGCGCCGCCGTGATCCGCGCGCCAGGCCCAGATGTGGTCGACGATCGTGTCGTCGGCGTTGACCTGCAGCGTCGTGGTGGCGTTGCCCTGGATGCTCGAGCCGATGCGCACGAAGACGTCCTGGATGCTCTGCGGGTCACCCGAGTGGTCGTTGTGCGAGCCGGTCTCGCCGAGGCGGATCAGCACGTCGCTGTTCTGCGTTCCCGCATCCACGACCAGGTTCGACACGTTGACGCCGGAGACGTCGGCCGAGGTCAGCACCGCGTTGCCGTTCGTCGGGGTCAGCGTCGGGAAGCCGATGCCGGTGACGACGGTGCCGGCGCGCGTGACGTTCAGCGGCGCGTCGAGCGGGTAGGTGCCGGGCGTGAAGAACAGGTTGAGCCCCTGCTCGAGCGCCTGGTTCAGCGTGCCGGCGCTGTCGCCCGGGTGGGCGACGTAGAAGTCGCGCATCGGCAAGTCGGTGCCGGGCGTGTTCGGCCAGGTCGTGCCGCGCGAATCGCGCGAGAGCGACGGCACGAAGACGTGGTACTTGCCGTCGCCGTCGATGTAGAGGTACGGCTTCTCGCGCGTGGTGGGCGTCGTGTCGAGCGTCGTGTAGCTGCGGTCGAAGTCGTTGCCGGGGGCACCGTCGACGCCCGAGAACGTCATGTTCCAGTTGCCGCCCTCCCACGCGCCGAGCGAGGAGTTGCGGGTGTACCACTGCTGCTGCGAACCCGAGCTGACGGTGCCGTCGACCTTGCTGTCGGCGATGTAGCCGCCCGAGGAGTAGCCCTGGCCGCCGTCCTGGTTCGAGGGGCCCATCGTCAGGTTGCCCTGAATGTGCACACGGCGCATCGGCGCAGCCTGCGACACGGCCCAGCGGTCGGTTCCGCCCTCGGGCACGATCGCGAGGTTCTCGACCGAGCGCCAGAAGTTCTGGGTGGCGTTCTTCTCGTCGCCGGCGTTCCAGCCGGAGTCGACGTTGACGGCGCCGTGGATGGTGACGTCGTCGGGGTTCTTGCCGAGCCCGGCGACAGCCGTGTAGAAGCCGAGGTTGGCCCACACTCGGTCGTAGTCGCCGGGCTTGAACAGGAAGGTGTAGCGCTGCTCGCCGAACTGGGCGCCCGAGTTGAGCAGCTGCGCGTTGAAGGCGGCGTCGACATCCGCCTGGATCGTCGACGTCGGCGTCGACGGGTCGTAGATCTTGACGCTGCTGCCGAAGTCGGGCGTATCGCTGGTGTCGAGCGCCTGGGCCGACAGCGCGGGGGTCAGAGCCCCGCCGAGTCCGACCGCGGCGGCCGCGATCACGGCGAGTCCGCGGGCCTGGGATGCGCGACCCGCGCGCCCGGTTCGGCTCGCTGATCTGTGGATGGTGGTGTCTCTCACGAGGTCTCCCCTCCCGTGGCAGCACGGTCTCTGCCGGCGGCTCCGTTGCCGCCGAGGGACACCCTAGGGGAATCCTGACCCCCGAACGGGGGTCATTCAGGGGTTATTCGGACAGGTTTCTGCGACCGACCGCGCGCGAGGCCGGACGAAGCGCGGCGCGGGAAGCGCCTCAGATGCCCGGCCGGCCGCCGATCAGCATGATCGCGCGCGACGCGAGCTGCACCGCCGAGACCATCGCCGACTCGAGGTCGGGCCGCTCGATCCAGGAGGTCAGGAAGCCGGCCGCGAAGGCGTCGCCGGCGCCGGTCGGGTCGACCACGCGCACCTTGGGCGCCGGAACCCGCACGACGGGCGCGCCCGAGCGGTGCTGCCCCATCGCGCCGTCGGGACCGAGGGTCAGCACGACCGTCTCGGCCAGCTCGTGGAAGGCGGCGATCATCCGCTCGGGGCTGGTCTCGCCGGTGAGCAGCTCGCCCTCTTCGAGGTTGGGGAAGATCACTGAGGCGCCGCGCGCGGCCGTGCGGAAGGCCTCGACCCCGAAGTCGCGGATGTAGTCGGCAGAGCTCGGGTTGACGACGACGGGCACGCCGGCGGCGTTCGCGCGGTCGATCACGTCGCGGGCGCCGGCCACGCCGAAGCCGTCGACGAAGCTGTAGGCGCTCAGGTGCACGGCGGCGGCGGTCGACAGCAGCTCGGGCGTGACGGCGGCGGGCGAGAGCAGGGCGTTCGCGCCGCGTTCGGTGAACATCGTCGGGTCGTCGCCGCGGGGCGAGACGATGATGATGATCGTGCCGGTGGTCACGCCGATCTCGCGCTGCAGGTGCGCGGTGACGCCGCAGTCCTCCAGCTCGGCGACGTAGCGGTCGTAGTCGCTCGACCCGATCGCGCCGACGAGGTCGACGGCGACGCCGGAGGAGGCGAGCCAGGCCGCCGTGTTCGCGGCGCTGCCGCCGGGGCGGAAGCGCACGGTCGACGGGGTGTCCGACGCCGGCCGGACTGCGTGGTGCGGTGAGACGAGGATGTCGTGATTGACATCGCCGACCGCGATCACCCGGCGCGTCATTGCTGAGGGTGAGTCAGGGGTGAGAAGGGAAGCATCAGGACTCACGGTAGCGGGCGGAGACCCTCGGGGCACAGTGTGCGCGCCGGAATCTGCACCCCGATTTGTCCCCCATGCAGGGGACCGGGCCCGAAGACGCCGCGAGCCCGCCGCCGGAGCGCATCCGGCAGCGGGCTCGCGAGGTCACCACGTGGATCAGACGATGATCTTGCGCGGGTTGAACAGTCCGTCGGGGTCGGCCGACGAGAACAGGCCGCTCATGACGGCCACGCCCTCGGTCGAGATGTCCTGCTCGAGCCACGGCGCGTGCTCGAGGCCGACGCCATGGTGGTGCGAGATCGTGCCGCCGGCGTCGATGAACGCCTGCTGGATCGCGCCCTTGACGATGTCGTACTCGCCCAGCGGGTCCTCGTCGCCCATCACGAAGGCGAAGGTGAAGTAGAGGCACGCGCCCGAGTGGTACGAGTGCGAGAGGTGCGACATGATCCAGCCCTGGCGGCCGATCTGCTCGTAGGCCGCGTTCGCCGCCGCGTAGACCGCGTCGTGCACGCCGATGAGCTTCGACCACGGCGCCGCCGTCTCCGACACGTCGCCCGCGGCGCCCATGTCGAGCAGGAAGTCGCGCAGGTACGGGGTGTCGAACTTCTTCTGGTCGTAGAGCACGCCCGGTCCGGTGCCGACGCCGAGGCCCGAGTTGCGCTTGACGATCTTGTCGACGATCGCCTTGGTGCGCTTGACGTGGTCGGGCGAGCCCTCGAAGCCGATGAACGACAGGCAGATCTCGCCCGGCTTCCAGCCGCGGCCCTCGAGGAACGAGAACAGCGAGTCCTGCACGAACTTCGAGACGCCCTTCGACTCCTTGCTCGTCGCGAGGGAGAAGCCCGACTCGTTGCCGTCGGAGACGCGGGTGATGCTCGGCGAGGCGTCGCTCTCCGAGATCTCCTGCATGGCCTTGATGGCGTGATCCCAGTTCTTGAAGAAGTAGGCGTGGATGACGCGCTTCTCGGGGATGCGGTGCACCTGCACGGTCGCCTCGGTGATGATGCCGAGCCGACCCTCGCTGCCGACGACCATCTCGCGCACGCTCGGCCCGGTCGACGCGCTCGGGATCGGGCGGATGACGAGGGTGCCGTTCGGGCGCACGACGCGGAAGCCGCGCACGATGTCGGCGATGTCGCCGTACTTGTCCGACTGCATGCCGCTCGAGCGGGTGGCGATCCAGCCGCCGAGGGTCGAGTGGGTGAAGCTGTCGGGGAAGTGCCCGAGGGTCCAGCCGCGCTCGGCGAGCTGCGCCTCGAGGTCGGGCCCGAGGGCGCCGGCCTGGATGCGAGCGAGCCCCGAGTCCTCGTCGATGTCGAGCAGCAGGCGCAGACGGCCCAGGTCGACCGAGATGACCGGACGCGTCTCATCCGCGTGCGGCTCGAGACTGCCGGCGATGTTGCTGCCGCCGCCGAAGGGGATCAGCACCGCGCCGGCCGCGACCGCGGCCTTCACGACGCCGGCCACCGCATCCTCGTCGGCCGGGTAGACCACGATGTCGGGCGCGCGGTCGATCTTGAGGGCGCGGATGCGCACCAGGTCGCGCAGGCTCTTGCCGAAGGTGTGCACGACGCGCTCGAGCTTGTCGGTGGTGACGTTCTCGTCGCCGACCGCCGTCTTCAGCTCGGCGAGCAGCGCGGCCGGGGCGATCGGCTCGGCGACCTGCACATCGGCGAAGTCGGGCTTCTCGGTGCGCTCGGCCGTCCACAGGTCGAGGCCGACGGCCTTCTTCACGAAGGGCGCGAAGCCGGGCTTGTCCTCGTGGTGGAACGCGACGCCGTCGACGCCCCATCCCCACCACTTCATGTGCTTGACGTCGGTCATCGAGCGGTCCCTTCGGGTGTCTCGGAGGTCGGGGTCTCGGGAGCCTGCGGCGCGGGAGCGGCGCTCGCGGCGCCCGCCTTCCGGCGCAGGATCCCGGCGGTCTTGGGCTTCTTGGCGGCCTGGGGCTTCTTGGCCGGCCTCGGCGGCGGCGCGATCGGCGCGACGCCGGGGGCGATGCCGTGCAGCTCGGTCGCGACCTCTTCACCGAGCACGCCGTCGCGCTCGGCGACGATCATGCGGGCGATCTCGTCGCGCACGCGCTCCATGAAGTCGGCGGCGCTCTCGTCGCCGATCGGGGTCATCGGATCGCCGATCACGACGCCGACCGGCATGCGGCCGGGACCCGGCCACTTCGAGCCGCGAGGATGCGCGAGGCCGGCGCCGATGAGCGCGATCGGCACGCAGGGCGCGCCCACCGAGCGGGCGATCGCCGCGGCGCCCGGGTTGAAGGCGCCGAGCGTGCGGCCGCCATCACGCGAGCGGGTCGCCTCGGGGAAGACCAGCAGCGAGACGCCGCGCTGCACGAGCACCTTGGCGCTCTCGCCGCGGCGCTGGCCGCCGGCGCGCTCCACGGCGAAGGCGTTGAAGAAGAGCTTCGTGAGGCCGCGACGCCACCACACGTCGAAGAAGTAGTCGGCGGCGACGCCGGTCGAGAGGGTGCGCGCCTGCTTCCAGGGCAGACCGCCCATGATGAGCGGGGCATCCAGGTGGCTGGAGTGGTTCGCGACGACGACGAACGAACCGTCGAGCTTCTTGACCTTCTCGCGGCCGATGACCGTCACATCGGTCACAGTCCAGACGACCGGCTTGAGGATGAGGCGCTGCGCCACGAACCGGGCCGCGGCCTGGGGTCGCGAGGTGAAGCGATCGCGCTTCATCGCTGCCATCGGCGTCCTCTCTCGACTGCGGGGCGGACGCATCCGCCTGCGGTCATTCCTTCAGACTATCGCGGCGTCCGGACGAAATCTTCCGCGAGACCGCGCGGATCGTGCTCTTCGGCAGGTGCCGGGCGAACCAGATGAGCAGGCGGTACCGAACACTCGGCAGAGAGATCACCCGACCGCGTGCGGCGTCGCGCAGAGCCGTCTCCACCAGGGGTTCGGCGTCGAGCCAGAGGAAGTTCGGAATGCTGGACTTGGCGATGCCCGCACGAGAATGGAATTCGGTATGAACCCATCCGGGGCAGAGGGCCGTGACGGTCACGCCGGTGCCGTGCAGCTCGTTCGCGAGCCCCTCGGTGTAGCTGGTGACCCACGCCTTGATCGCGCTGTAGCCGCCCATCGTGACGAAGCCGGCCGTGCTCGAGACGTTGAGGATGCGGCCGTGACCGCGTGCGCGCATCGCCCGCCCGGCAGCGCCGCCGAGCACCAGGACGGCGCGCACCATCACCTCGAACGCGCGGTCGTGATCCTCGACCGAGCGCGACGTGAGCGCGGTGTGCACGCTGAAGCCGGCGTTGTTGACCAGCACCTCGATCGGGCGCTCCGCATCCTCCAGACGCGCGGCGACGCGGTCGACGTCGGCGCGGTTCGAGAGGTCGGCGGGCAGCACCTCCACCTGCCGCCCGAGAGCGCGCAGCTCGTCCGCCATCTCCTCCAGGCGCGTGGCATCGCGCGCGACGAGAACGAGGTCGGAACCCCGGCGGGCGAGGGCGCGAGCGAAGGCGGCTCCGATTCCGGAGGTGCCGCCGGTGACCAGAGCAGTGACCATGACCGTTACGATACGGGTCGGGCCAATTGCGTGAGTACGCGCCTGCGCGCGGGAAAGCGGACGGATTCATGACCACCAACGACGAGGCGACGACCGTCGCCCCCGCGACGACGGTGTTCGACGTCAGCGAGTTCGCTCGCACAGCCAAGGGCTATCACCGCGACGAGATCGACCTCAGCGAGTTCGAGGAGCACGGGCTCGAGCCCGACGTCGCCCGCCTGGTGCGCGTGCTGCGCGACCTGGAGCGCTCGACGATGGCCCGCATGCGCAACCTGCTCGTCACCGCGACCCACAAGGACGCGCGGGTGACCGCCTTCCTCAGCACCTGGGCCTACGAGAAGTTCTGGCTCGCCGACGCCCTCGACGCCGTGCTCGAAGCCAGCCGCGCCGAAGAGGATCTGCCGGCCGACGAGGGCCACCACCGCCTCACCGCCAGCGAGCGTCGCGACCGCCGCGGCACCATCCGCCGGGCGATCTCGGCGAACTTCGCCGGCCCGCAGATCGTCGCCGCCCACGTCACCGCCGGCCTCGCCGACGAGTGGATCACGCAGGCCGCCTACCGTCGCCTCTCGACCATCGCCGGCACCCTCTCCTCGGTCGTCGACACCGCGCTGCAGGTGAAGGACCGCCACCTCCGCTTCTTCCAGGAGGAGGCGGAGCGTCGCCTCGCGGCATCGCCGAAGGCTCGGCGCCTGTCGCGCAAGGAGCTGCTCGGAACGGCGTGGCCCATCGGCGCCGTCGAGCGGCCCGCCGAAGAGCGCAGCTTCTTCGAGCGCATCGTGTTCGGCGGCGCGGAGGGCCGCGAGGAGGCTCGCGGCATCGGCGCCCTCATCTCCGCGCTGCCCGGCATGACCGCCGTCGGCAGCTCCATCGAAGCAAAGTTGGTTCCGTGACCCCGAAACGCGCCAAGACCGATCTCGGCTCCGCGCACGTCTTCCTCACCGGCGCGACCGGTTTCGTAGGACAGGCGGTGCTCGAGCGGCTGCTGTCGCAGCATCCCGATACCCGGGTCTCGGTCCTGATCCGCGGCAAGGGCTCGCAGAGCGCCGAGCACCGCGTGCGCCAGCTGCTCAAGAAGCCCGTCTTCTCGAAGTGGCGCGAGGCCGTCGGCGAGGAGGCCGCGGCCGAGGCCTTCGCCTCGCGCATCACGGTGGTGGATGGCGGGCTCACCTCGATCCCGCAGCTGCCCTCCGATCTGGATGTCGTCATCCATTCGGCCGCGTCGGTGTCGTTCGACCCGCCCATCCAGCGCGCCTTCGAAGACAACGTCGGCGGCGCCATCGGCCTCTACGAGGCCGTGCTCGCCAGCGGCAGCGACCCGCACGTCGTGCACGTCTCCACCTGCTACGTCGGCGGCCTGCGCAAGGGCATCGCCCCCGAGGCCAGCCTCGTGCACGACGTCGACTGGCGCGCCGAGTTCGAGGCCGCCCGCCAGACCGCGCAGGAGGTCGAGCTCGCCTCGCGCCGCCCCGAGGTTCTGCAGAAGTTCATCGCCGCCGCGCGCGCCAAGCACGGCAAGCAGGGTCCCCAGGCCGTCGCCGCCGCCGCCGAGGCCTCCCGTGTCGGGTGGGTCAACGACGAGCTCGTCTCCGCAGGCCGGATGCGCGCCCAGAGCCTCGGCTGGACCGACGTCTACACGCTCACCAAGGCCTTCGCCGAGCGCGCCGCCGAGACCATGTGGGGCAAGGCCGGCCACACCCTCTCGATCGTGCGCCCCACGATCATCGAGAGCGCCTTCCAGCACCCCTTCCCGGGCTGGATCGACGGCTTCAAGGTCGCCGACCCGCTGATCCTCGCCTACGGCCGCGGCCAGCTGCCCGAGTTCCCGGGTCTGCCCGACAGCATCCTCGACCTCATCCCGGTCGACTTCGTGGTCAACGCGATCATCGCCGCCGCCGCGAACCCCGCCTCCAAGAGCGAGCCGGAGTACTTCCACGTCGCCTCGGGCGCCTCGAACCCGATCCCGTTCCACCGCATGTTCGACAACGTGCGCCGGTACTACACCGAGCACCCCATGCCGAAGGGCGACGGCCACGTCGTCGTGCCGAACTGGAAGTTCCCCGGCGAGCGCAAGGTCGCCCGCGACCTCGCCCTCGCCAAGCGCTGGACCGGCCTGCAGGAGCTCGCGATCTCGCGCATCCCCTCGACCGACCGCACCCGCGAATGGCAGGCCGAGCTGGCCAAGACCAAGGCCGGCATCGAGACGCTGCAGAACTTCACCGACCTGTACCGCGCCTACGTGCAGTCGGAGATCATCTTCGACGACCGCAACACCCGCGCCCTCAACGCCGCCCTGCCGGCGAAGCTGCGCGACGACCGCGGCTTCGACGTCGAGCGGATCGACTGGGACGACTACCTGCAGAACGTGCACTTCCCGGCGATCACCGAGATGACGAACGCCTACCGCCGGCGCAAGCAGGCGGCCACGCGCATCGCGAACCGCCCGCAGACCCCGAAGGCGCTCCCCGAGCGCAGCGACGTCGTCGCCGTGTTCGATCTCGAGGGCACCGTCGTCGACTCGAACATCGTCGAGCAGTACCTCTGGGTGCGCTCCTCCGGCTTCCGCAAGGCCGCCTGGCCCGGCGAGGTCGCCCGCCTGCTCGGCTCGGTTCCCGGCTACCTGCGCGCCGAGCGCCGCGACCGCGGCGAGTTCATCCGCGCCTTCCTGCGCCGCTACTCGGGCATGCCCGTCGAGCGCCTCGAGAAGATCGTGCGCCGCGGCTACGCCGACACCATGCGCCGCCACACCAGCGCCGACGCGATCGCCCGCATCAAGGAGCACCGCGCCGCCGGGCACCGCACCGTGCTCGTCACCGGCTCGATCGGCCTGCTCGCCGCCCCCCTCGAGCACCTCTTCGACGAGGTCGTCGGCTCGACCATGCACTCCCGCAACGGCGTGCTCACCGGCTACCTGGCGAAGCCCCCGCTGGTGGATGAGGCGCGCGGCGCCTGGCTGCGTCGCTACGCCGACGAGCACGGCATCAACCTCAGCCAGTCGTACGGCTACGGCGACAACCACTCCGACCTCGGATGGCTCGGGCTCGTCGGCAACGTCACCGCCGTGAACCCCGACGCCGAACTCTCCCGCGAGGCGCTCCGAAGAGCATGGAGGATCGTCAAGTGGAAGTCGGGCGGTTCCGAGGCCAGTCGTGATGTGATGGCTTCGGCATCGACCGCATCCGCTGCGACGCCCGCCGCGGCTCCGGCCGCATCCGCAGCTCCCGCCGCACCGGCGGAGGCTGCATCCGAGACTTCGCCCGCCGAGGAAGGAGAGCGGACCCCCGAGTAGGGTCCGCGCACCGCGCATGGCTTTCGACATCGTCAAGTACACCCGCGCCAGCGACGCCGTCGGCTGGGGCGACCTCGACTTCGACGAGTTCGAGCGCAACCCCCTCCCCCAGCACACGCTGCGCAGCCTGCGCTACATGTGCGACGTCGAGTACCACACGGTCTGCTACCTGCGCGACATGCTCACCACGCCGTCGCACAAGGAGCCCGAGATCGCGGCCTTCATGACGATGTGGAACCGCGAGGAGTTCTGGCACGGCGAGGCCCTCGCCGCGGTGCTCGAGCGCCACGACATCCACGTCGACTACAGCGCCCTCAAGGCCAAGCGCCTCAAGCTCGGCTTCAAGGACCGCCTCGACCCGATCAAGCAGTCGTTCGGCTCGAACCTCATCGGCCTCGACTTCGCCGCCGTGCACATGGCGTGGGGCGCCGCGAACGAGTGGTCGGCCAACGCCGCTTACCACCGCCTCGCCGCGCTCGAGGGCTCGGAGCACCCGGTGCTCGCCGAGCTGCTGAAGCGCATCGCACAGCAGGAGACCAAGCACGTCGCCTTCTACGCCACCCAGGCCCGCGAGCGCCTCGCGAAGAGCAAGAAGGCCCGCGTGATCGCCCGCTTCGCGCTGCGCAAGTTCTGGGGCCCGGTCGGCTCGACGATCGCCGAGCCCGACGAGGTCAAGCACGTCATGGGTCACCTGTTCCAGGGCTCCGAGGGCCGCAAGCTCGTGCGCGGCATCGACACGCACATCGCCCGCCTGCCCGGTCTCGACGGCCTCATGATCGTCGAGAACTCGCTCGAGGCGCGCGGCATCACCGCCGAGGACCTCGAGCCGACGCCGGAGCCGGCCGCGGCCTGACGCGCGCGTCGCATCCGCACACGAGAAGAGCCCCGGACCTCACGGTCGCGGGGCTCTTCTCGCGTTCTGCGACTGCCCGCGTCGTCGAGGCCGTCAGTCCTGCGTCGGTCGTGGGTGCTTCGCCCACGGTGAACTGGTCATCTCCGGGATGGGTGCGACCGCGGCGGCCGGTGGCGCGGCAGGCCGTTGGTAGGCGGAGAGCGGCGGTGCCGCAGCGCGAACAGCGGTCGGCGGCGCGGCGGGAACGATCGCCGGGGCCGCGCCCATTGCCGAACCCGAGCCCTCGGGATAGTCGCGCTCGCCGCGGTCGTCCGTCTCGCCCCGATCGAGCTTTCGCGCGAGAGCGCGTCCGCCGATCCAGAACGCGACCATCACGGCGATGAATACGAGCGAGCTGATCCAGGATCGACCGCCGGTGACGAGGGTCGACAACGCCACGATGACGACACCGCTGATCAGGCCGATCAGCGGCGGTCGGCGGCGAGTCCAGTCGCGGCGTGCGGATTCGAGGAATCCAGCTCGCCAGCGGCTCAGAGGGTCGGACAACACATCACTCGGGCGTCGGTCAGGCGCGGAGCATGTTGGTCGCCGTGGTCATCAGACCGGTGGCGTAGGTGCGGATGCCGTCCTCGGGCGAGGTGAGCGACGCCGCGATGAAGGTGATCACCAGCTGCTGGTGAGTGAGCAGGTTCGGCATGCGACGGGCGACGGCCTCGGGGCCGTGGCGGTCGACGGTGCGCTTCATCGCCCAGAGCGAGTGGAACGCGAGGTACAGCGCGAGCAGCTCGACCGGCGCCTCGGCGGCGAGCTCGGTGTCGACCAGCTTCGCGCCGCCGTCGGAGCCGCGGGCGACGAGGGTGAAGCGGCTGTCGTTCTCGACCACCGTCACCGGCTCGGCGTAGGGGCTGCGCACGAGCACGCCGTCGGCCTGAGCCCCCTGCACGACCTCGACGGTGTGCCCGATGCCGAGCTGCGCCAGACGTGCGGTGAGCTCGGAGGCGACCGCCCGAGCATCCATGCCGCGAGCGTACCGCGCGGATCCCTCGACTTCACGGCCTTCGTCGGCGGCGGCAGCGCGGCCGGTCGGGGCACCGGGGTACCACCACGACGGGCCGTCGGGGCGGGCAGCCGCATCGCGGCTCAGGGAGATCGAATCGTCGGCCATGCTCTTCTTCGTGGGAGGCGGCGGGTTCTGCGCGGATGACGCAAGCCTCGTGATATTACCCGACGGCAGAACGCTCGGTCGAGGGGTGCAGACCCTGATCGCGGCACTGTTATCGCACTGTTTCCGCGGTGCCCCTCACTCGGGTGACAGTGCGGCGGCGGCACTGACGGCACCACTGACACCGGCACCGGCGGCGGCACCGCGTGTGTTGCGCCGCGCGTCGCCCCGAGGCGCCCCGCGACGCCGTGCGTCCTAGGCTCGGCGCATGTCCTCCGTGCTCGTCATCACCTCGCGCGACGACGAGACCGCGCTCGCGGCGGAGGTGCGCGCGATCTCCCGCTTCGGCGGCGTGCCCACCGAGCGCATCCACCACCACCGCGCCGACCTCGCCAGCCTCGACACGCTCGACGCCGCCGACTTCGCCGCGGTCGTCGTCACCGGCAGTCCCTTCACGGTCACCGACCCCGACGACGAGAAGAGCGCGACGCAGAAGCGCGTCGAAGCCGAGCTGCAGCGGATGCTCGACCGGGTGCTCGACCGCGACATCCCCTTCTTCGGCGCCTGCTACGGCGTCGGCACGCTCGGCCTGCACGAGGGCGCCGTGATCGACCGGCAGTACGGCGAGGATGTGGCCGCGATCCCCATCCGCCTCACCGACGCCGGCCGCGCCGACCCGGTGTTCGGCACGATGCCCGAGGTGTTCCACTCCTACGTCGGCCACAAGGAGGCGATCAGCGCGCTGCCCGCGCACGCCGTGCTGCTCGCCACGGGCGAGAACGCGCCGGTGCAGGCGTTCCGGGTGGGCGAGCACCAGTACGCGACGCAGTTCCACCCCGAGCTGGCGTTCGACGACCTCGCCTACCGGGTAGGCATCTACCGCGAGAACGGCTACTTCGCACCGGAAGAGCTGGATGCGGTGCTCGAGCGCGCGGGACGTGAGGACGTCAGCGCCTCGCACGACCTGCTGCGCGCGTTCCTCTCGCGCTACCTCTGACGCGCTGGCTCTGACACCCTCCGTGAGGCGGGGGCGGTCAGAAGGCGTCGGCTCGGGAGGCTCCGGCGAGGGCGTCGCGGTCGGCGGCTCCCGCGCGGATGAACGGCAGCGCGCGGCGAATCGACAGGTCGATGCGGGCGCGCAGGTCGGCGCTCGTCACCTGGTAGTTCTCGAAGTCGGCCTCGCTGGCGAAGATGCCGAGCGGCAGCGTGTGGGCCTGGAAGAAGCCGAACAGCGGGCGCATCTGGTGCTCGACGAGCAGGGCGTGCCGGTCGCTGCCGCCGGTCGCGGTCAGCAGCACGGGCTTGTCGACGAGGGCGTACTGCCCGATGTGGTCGAAGAACAGCTTGAACAGGCCGGTGTAGCTGGCCCGGTAGGCGGGCGAGCCGACGACGAGCACATCGGCCTGCTCCACCGCATCCAGCGCCTCCTGCACGACCGGGTCGAGCTGGTCACGCCACACCGCCGCACCGAGGCCGCCGAGCAGCGGAGCGAGCTCGATGAGCCGCGCCTCGCCGTCGACCTGCTCGGCGACGTTGCGCGCCACGTCGTCGACGAGCGCCGTCGTGCGCGACGGCGCCGTCGGGCTTCCGCTCACGGCGACGATCTTCAGACCGGACATGGTGCGCTCCTGGTGGGTCGGGTGCGGCCGGGCCGCGCGGATGAGGGTCAGGCCTGCGCGGCGACCGGCTCGGCCGCCGCATCCAGGTCGCCGTCGGAGGTCGGGGCATCGCTCGCGCGGTGGCGGAACGAAGCTCCCTTGTGCTCGTCGGGCAGCCGGTCGCCGCGGCCGTGCAGCTTCTGGCGCAGGGTGCCCGGCTGGTACTCGGTCGGGTAGACGCCGCGCTCGCGCAGGATCGGGATGACGTGCTCGACGATGTCCTCGAAGGTCCCGGGCGTGATGGCGTAGGCGAGGTTGAAGCCGTCGACGTCGGTCTCGTCGACCCACGACTGCAGCTCGTCGGCGATCTGCTCGCCCGAGCCGACGATGAACGGCCCGAGTCCGCCGATCGCGCCCTGGCGGGCGAGGTCGCCGACGGTCCACTCGCGGCCGAGGTCCTTCTCGGCCTGCAGGTTGGTCAGCACCGACTGGATCGCATTCGACTTGACGTTGCCGACCGGCTCATCCAGCTCGTACTGCGAGAGGTCGACACCCATCCACCCCGACATGAAGGTCAGGGCGCCCTCGGCGCTCGTGTACTGCAGGTAGTCCTCGAGCTTCGCCTGGGCCTTATCGGCGGTCGCGTCGGTGATGACGGTCAGCAGCGTGTAGATCTTCGCCGAGTAGCGGTCGCGGCCGGCGGCCTCGAGGGCGTCGCGGATCTTCGACACGGTTCCGCGCAGCACCTCCTTGGAGGGCGCGGCGACGAAGATCGCCTCGGCGTTGCCGGCGGCGAAGCCGATGCCGCGCGAGGAGGCTCCAGCCTGGTAGATCACCGGGGTGCGCTGCGGCGACGGCTCGGAGATGTGGATGCCGGGCACCGTGAAGTGCTTGCCCTGGTGGCCGATCTCGTGCACCTTCGCCGGGTCGGTGAAGATGCCGCGCTCGCGATCCTTGACGACGGCATCGTCTTCCCACGAGCCCTCCCACAGCTTGTAGAGCACCTCGAGGTACTCGTCGGCGTGGTCGTAGCGGTCGTCGTGCTCGAGCTGGTCGTCGTGCCCCATGTTGCGGGCCGCGCTCGGCAGGTAGCCGGTGACGACGTTCCAGCCGACCCGACCCTTGGTGAGGTGGTCGAGCGTCGTCAGGCGGCGGGCGAAGGGGTAGGGGTGCTCGTAGGCGGTGCCGGCGGTGACCCCGAAGCCGAGGTGCTCGGTGACGAGCGCCATCGCGCTGACGAGCAGCAGCGGGTCGTTGACGGGAACCTGGGCGCCGTTGCGGATCGCGGCCTCGTTGCTCGATCCGTAGACGTCGTAGGTGCCGAGCACATCCGCGATGAAGATGCCGTCGAAGGTGCCCTTCTCGAGCAGTTTCGCCAGCTCGGTCCAGTACTCGAGGGTGTTGTAGGTGTCGGAGCGGTCGTCGGGATGACGCCAGAGTCCGGACGACTGATGCGCGACGCAGTTCATGTCGAAGGCGTTGAAGCGGATCTGACGCTGACTGCCGGTGGTGTCGGGAGAGGTCATGCGCCTATGGTCGTGCGCCGCCTGCCCGCCGTCGAATCGTCGCGCAACACGGCGACACAGTGCGACGTCGCGTGTCGACCGCCGTCGGATGGACGCCGGGAGCCCGATCGTCGCCGCCTCTCGCGGCCTCGCCCGAGGTCACCGGCTCGCGGCGACGACCTCCTGGATGCGCGCCGGCGCGGTCTCGTCCTGCAGCGAGGTCGTGTCGCCGAGCGGGCGTCCGTCGGCGATGTCGACGAGCAGGCGGCGCATGATCTTGCCGCTGCGCGTCTTCGGCAGGTCGGGCACGAGGAAGAGGTGCTTCGGCGTCGCGACCGGGCCGATCGCCCGGCGCACGTGCGCGCGCAAGTCGGCGGGGTCGGCATCCCCGTTGGCGATCACGAAGGCGGCGATCGCCTCGCCCGTGAGCTCGTCGGCGACCCCGACGACCGCGGCCTCGCCGACCCGCGGATGCGCGACGAGCGCCGACTCGATCTCGATCGTCGAGAGGCGGTGGCCCGAGACGTTGATGACGTCGTCGACGCGGCCGAGCACCCACACGTCCCCGTCGGCGTCGTATTTCGCGCCGTCGCCGGAGAGGAAGAAGCCGTGCTCGGCGAAGCGCGCCCAGTAGGAGTCGCGGTAGCGCTCGGGATCGCCCCACACCGTGCGCGACATGCCGGGCCAGGTGCCCTCGACCACGAGCAGGCCGCCGGATCCGCGCGGCACCTCGGCGCCGCTCGCATCCACGATCTTCGTGCTGAAGCCGGGCAGCGCGCGCAGCGACGAGCCGGGCTTCAGCACGTCGACGCCGGGCAGCGGCGCCTGGATCGCGGCGCCCGTCTCCGACTGCCACCAGGTGTCGACGATGGGCGCGTGGCCGCCGCCGAACCGCTCGCGGAACCACACCCACGCCTCGGGGTTGATCGCCTCGCCGACCGAGCCGAGCAGGCGGATGCTGCCGAGGTCGCGGTCGGCGGGCAGCCCCTCCGGGAACCAGGTCATGAAGGTGCGGATGAGCGTCGGCGCCGTGTAGTAGGTCGTGACGCCATAGCGCTCGATGATCTCGAGGTGCCGCTCGCGGTGCGGGGTGTCGGGGGTGCCCTCGAAGATGACGCTCGTGACGCCGTTAGTGAGCGGCCCGTAGAGCACGTAGCTGTGGGCGGTGACCCAGGCGAGGTCGGCGGTGCACCAGTAGACATCGGTCTCGGGCTTCGCGTCGAAGACCGACCAGAACGTCCAGCTCGCGTGGGTGAGGTAGCCGCCGCTCGTGTGAACGAGCCCCTTCGGCTTCCCCGTCGTGCCGCTCGTGTAGATGATGAACAGCGGCGTCTCGGCGTCGAAGAACTCCGGCTCGTGGATGTCGTCGGCGACGTCGACGGTGTCGTGCCACCAGACGTCGCGGCCCTCGGTCCAGGGGATGCCGCCGGCCTCGGCGCCGGGAGTGGCGGCGGGAGTGGCGGTGGCTTCGCCCGTGCGGCGGACGACGAGGACGTGCTCGACCGAGTCGATCCCGGCGACGGCCGCATCCACCGCCGCCTTCACCGGAACAGCCGTGCCGCGGCGGAACTGCCCGTCGGTCGTGACCACCAGCTTCGCCGCCGTGTCCTCCACGCGGAAGCGCAGCGCATCCGCCGAGAAGCCGCCGAAGACGAGCGAGTGGATCGCGCCGATGCGGGCGATCGCGAGCGTGATGATGACCGTCTCGAGCAGCACCGGCAGGTAGACGACGACGCGGTCGCCCTTGTCGACGCCGAGAGCCGTGAGGGCGTTGGCTGCCTTCGCGACCTCGCGCTGCAGCTCGGCGTAGGTGAGGCTGCGGCGGTCGCCCGGCTCGCCCTCGAAGTGGAAGGCGATGCGGTCGCCGTGGCCGGCATCAACGTGCCGGTCGACCGCGTTGACGGCGACGTTGAGGCGCCCGCCCTCGAACCAGCCGGTGCTCGGGATGCTGTCGCCGTCAGTCGGCTCGTGACGGTGCGCGGTCGTCCACGGGGTGTGCCAGTCGAGGCGGCGCGCGTGCTGCTCCCAGAAGCCGACCGGGTCGGCGGCGTGGAACGCCCGCAACGCGGCCGCGTCGGCCGCGGTCACGTTCGCGGCGGCGGCGAACTCGGGCGTCGGAGCGAAGCGGCGGGTCTCGGTCGCGAGGCCCACGATCGTGTCGTCGTGGGCGGGTGCGGCGGCGGGTGCCGCTGCGGCGGGCGGCGCGGGCGTGGTGGCGTCGTCGGGTGCGGGCATCGCTCCGACGCTAACGGCGCGCGCAGGCGGCGCCGGGCACGACCGCAACGTGGCGTAACAGCTCGCCCGGCGGAGCCGGTCAGCGCTCGAGACGCACCAGCACCTCGGAGTGCGGGGTCTGCGGGAACATGTCGAGCACCCGGCCCTCGCGCGCCGTGAACGACGGCATCGCCGCCAGGTCGCGGGCGAGCGAGTCGACGTTGCAGCTGGAGTAGACGACCGAGCGCACCTCGGGCGTGCGCTCGAGCCAGTCGGCGAGCGGGCCGATGCCGCGCCGCGGCGGGTTGACGATCACGGTCTCGGGCGGGGTCAGTGAGGGCTCGAGCGAGGTGGATGCGGGCGCCCCCGGAGCCGTCTCGGCGAGCGCACCCGTGTCGGCGGGCGCACCCGTGTCGGCGTCCGCCGAACCCGGAGCCCAGGTCGTCGCGTCTGCCGCCTCGAAGCGCACCCCGTCGATTCCGCTCGCGGTCGCCGCCGAGCGCGCGGCCGCGATCGCCTCGGCGCTGACCTCGATGCCGACGACGTCGCGCGACGAGCCGGCCGCATCCGCCGACACCGCATCCCGCCCGGCGAGCGCCGCGCTCAGCGCGAAGCCGCCGACACCGCAGTAGAGGTCCCACACGCTCGCCGGGTCGAGGTCGGCGATCCACTCCCCCGCGTGCGCGTAGAGGCGCTCGGCGACGTGCGAGTTGGTCTGGAAGAAGCCCTGCGGCCGCAGGTGCAGCTCGAGCGCGCCGAGCCGCATCGGAAGGATCTGCTCGTCACCGAGCAGGATCTCGGTCTCGCCCTCGATCGCGGCCCGGTGCTCGGGCAGCAGGTTCGCCGACACGACGCGCAGCTGCGGCAGCTCGGCGCGCAGGGTCGGCAGATGCTTGCGGATGCGCGCGAGCGACTCCTGCGAGCGCAGCACGAAGCGCAGCAGCAGCTCTCCGTCGGGCGAGACGGTCACGAGCAGCAGCTTCAGCTCGCCGCGACGGGTGGGCACGTCGTAGGGCGCGAGCCCGGCGGTTCCGACGAAGTCGGCGAGCGCCGGCATGACCTCGGTCAGCCGCGGGTCGTGGATGCCGCAGCCGCGCAGGTCGACGCCGCGCTGGGCCGCATCCAGGATGCCGAGGGTCGGCCGCGCCGACGTGCCGCCGACGACCATCTTGGCCTTGTTGCGGTAGCCGCTCTCGGGGCTCGCTACCGGGTCGAGCCAGGTCAGACCGGGATGCGCGGCGAGCGTCTGCTCGGCGGCGCGCTGCTTGTCGGCGAGCTGCTGCGCGTAGGGCACGCCCATGAGGGTGCACGCGCGGCACAGCCCTGCATCGAAGTAGTCGCACCGCACTCGGGAAGGTTACGCGCGGATGCCCTCGCGGCCCGCATCCGAGGCCCGCGCATCCACCCCCGCCGGCACCCGGCCCGAGCGGATCGATCCCCTCGAGGGTGGCCACGAATGCTCGCCGGATGCGGCGTGTCGCGTGCATTCGTGGCCACCCTCGCGGCTCGCGTCAGCGGGTCAGTGCTTCGCGTGGAACTCCACCGGCTCGGGCAGCCCGGCCTCGGCGCGCACGCGGCGACTGAAGCCCTCGATCGACGCGAGCGCGCTGACCAGCTCGCCGGGGCTCACCGCGAACGGCATGGCGTGGATGGTCTCGCCCTCGACGGTCGCGGCGGCGGCGATCGCGGCGAGCTCATCCGCATCCTCGGGCTTCAGCCCCACTTCGGTCAGCGTGGTCGGCAGGCCGACGCGCGTCGTGAACTCGACGAAGTCACGGATCTCGCTCGTCGGCGCGCCCTCGAGCACGAGCTGGGTGAGCGAGCCGATGTTCACCTTCTGGCCGTGCGCGAGGCCGTGCGTCTGCGGCACGGCGGTGAGTCCGTTGTGGATCGCGTGAGCGGCCGCGAGTCCGCCCGACTCGAAACCGAGGCCCGAGAGCAGGGTGTTCGCCTCGACGACCTTCTCGACGGCGGGCGTGACCTGGTGGATGCGCACCGCGTCGAGCGCGGGCAGCGCGTACTCCCACAGCACGTCCCAGCTGAGGCGGGCGAGCGCCGTGCCGGCCTGGGTCGGGATGCCGCCGGCCATCGTGTTCGAGCCGGAGGCGGCGGTCGCGCGCGCCTCGAGCCAGGTCGCGAGCGCGTCGCCGACGCCCGCCGCGAGGAAGGCCGCGGGGGCGTTCGCGACGACCTGCGTGTCGACGAGCACGAGGTCGGGGTTGCGCGGGAAGAAGCGGTACTCCTCGAACTCGCCGGCCTCGGTGTAGACGACCGAGAGGGCCGAGGTGGGCGCATCCGTCGAGGCGACCGAGGGCACGGTGACCCAGCGGATGCCGGCGAGGAAGCCGGCGGCCTTGACCGCGTCGATCGTGCTGCCGCCGCCGACGGCGACCACCACATCCGCGCTCCGGTCGTTGATGACCTGCACGAGGCGGTCGATCTCCTTGGCCGTCGGCACGCCGCCGAACTTCTCGCGATCGATCGGCAGCCCCGCGGCCTGCAGCGACGCCTCGACGTCGTGGCCGAGGAAGCCCCAGACGACGTCGTCGGTCACGAGAAGCGGCTGCGATCCGATCGGCGCGAGGAAGTCGCCGAGTCGGGCGATGGCGCCCCGACCCTGCACGTAGCGGGCGGGGCTGATGATGGTGCGCACGGGCAGCGCGTCGGCCATGGTTCTCTCCTTGCGATCGGGCGTTCCGGGCCGCGCGAGGGGATGCGCGGCCTCACCGATCGCGACGCTAGTGACCGTCGGCATCCGCACGCTGTCTGCCTCTCAACATGTGAGAGGACGTGCGGATGCGGGCCCGCCGGACGCCCCGAGTCGCCCGCTTCCGCGGCATCGACGACGCGACACGCCGCGGAAGCGGGCAACTCGGAAAGGCGGGCGGCGGAGATCGCGCGCGGGACTACACCAGGGCGAGGATCGCGCGGCGGCGTCGGGCGCGCACGGCCAGGGGCGTGAGGGCGAGCGACAGCACCGCGAGGGCGACGAGCACGGCGAGGGCACCGGCGATCGGGGCGGTCGGGCCGCCGGCGATCGCCGACTGCAGCGCCGACACGGCCGCACTGAACGGCAGGTACGGGCTGAGCGTCTGGAACGGCTGGCCGAGCGCCTGCACCGGCCAGAGTCCGGCGGTCGAGGCGAGCTGGATGGCGAGCAGCACGAGCGAGATCACGCCGCCCGCGCGGCCGAAGCGCGCCGACAGCAGGCCGTGCAGCGCCGCGAAGGCGACCGCGGTCACGAGCAGCAGCGGCAGGGTCGCGCCGAGGCGATCCCACGCCACGCCGAGTGCCGCGTGCAGCAGCACCGCGACGGTCGCGCCCTGCACGAGCGCGACGACGAGCGGCTTCGACAGCAGCGCGCCGGCGACGCGGGTGACCGGGGCCGAGCTGGCGAGCAGTCGGCGGCCGAGGAGCGGGCCGACGAGCAGCAGAACCAGCGCGCCCATCCAGAGCGCGAGCGGGATGGCCGTGGTCGCGACGATCTGTGAGGCCGCGCTGACCTCGTGGTCGCGCGAGACGGTGACCTTCACCGGGCTGGCAGCGACCTTCGAGCTGTTCTTCGCCTGCGTCGAGTCGCTCGCGGGGATCTTCGCGGCGCCGTCGGCGAGCCCGTCGCTGAGCTGCTGCGCCCCGGTCTGCAGCTGGGCGATGCCGCCCGCGATGCCGGTGGCGCCGTCGTTCAGCGAGCCGCCGCCGCGGGCGAGCTGCGCCGCCCCGGTGGCGCTCTGGCCGACGCCGGACGAGAGCTGGGATGCGCCGCTCGCGAGCTGGCCGCCGCCGGCGGCGAGCTGAGCGAGCTGGCCGGTGAGCGCATCCACGGTCGCCCGCGCGGTCGGGTCGAGCGGGTTCGCCTGCAGCTGCGCGTTCGCCGCGGTGAGCGCCTGCGACAGCTGCGTGACGCCGCCGGTGTACTGGCTGACACCCGACGACAGGCCCGAGGCGCCGGTCTTGAGCTTGCCGAGCCCGGTCGAGAGCTGGCTCACGCCGGTCGTGTACTGCGCGAGTCCGGCGGCGAACTGGTCGGCGCCGCTCTTCGCGGTTCCGGCGCCGTCGGCGATCTTCTTCGCGCCGTCGGCCGACTGCTGAAGCCCGGTGCCGAGCGAGCCGACGCTCGCGTAGAGGCCCTGGATGTACTGCTCGGTCAGCTGGGTGCCGAGCGCCGAGGCGAGCCCGTCGCCGACCTGCCCGGCGATGCCGCCGGCGAGGTACGAGTGCGCGTCGTCGGTGCGCAGCTTCAGCGGTGCGACCGTCGGGGTGCCGCTCGAGAGCGACACGACGGCCTTCGAGAAGCCCTTCGGGATGGTCAGCACGGCCTGCACGTCGCCGTCGGCGAGCATCTTCTTCGCGTCGCTGTCGTTGGTGACGGTCCAGCGGATGCCGGCCGTCGCATCCGAGTCGGGGTCGGTCAGCTGCGTGACGAGCAGGCGCCCGGCGAGCACCGGGGTGTCGGTGCCGTCGGCGGCGGTCGTGGTGACCATCTCGTCGTCGTTCACGATCGCGGCGGGGATGCGCGCAGAGTCGTTCTTCGCGCTGCTGGTCTTCGCGCCGGCGGAGTCGTCGGACCCGTCGCCCCCGACCCCGCCGATGCCGAGCGCCGAGACGAAGAGCGCGGTCAGCGCGACGGGCACGAGGGCCGCGACGACGAGCAGCGCGACGCGGCCGCGCCGGCGTCCGCGGGCGGGGTCGCTCTCGAAGGGCGAGGAGGTGAGATCGGGCCGGCTCATCGCAGGGCTCCTTCCGAGCTGAGATCGAGTTCGACGACGGGTCGTGCGGTGCGCCCGAGCAGGGCGAGGCGGATGCCGGGCCGCACGCCGAGCACGAGCGTCGTGTCGGGGTCGGCGAGGGTCGCCGCGACGAGCGCGACCCGGGTGGCCGCGGCGTCGTCGAGGTCGCCCACGTCGAGCAGCACGACCGGCGTGCCCTCGGCGAGCGCGGCGGCGGCGAGCACGTCGGCCCGCTGCTCGGGGTCGAGCCCGCTGAGCCGGTCGGCGTCGTGCACGGTCGTGCCGGCGGCGCCGAGGCGGGCGATGGCGTCGGCCGTGCGGCGGCGCACCGAGCCGGCGCCACGGCGACGCGGGGCGAGCGCGATGCGGTCGCCGATCAGCTCGCCGACGGTCGCGTTGGCCTCGAGCCGGGCGGCCGCGAGATCGCCGAGCGCGACGCGGCGGGCGACGTCGGCGGCCTCGGTCGGCAGGGTCCTGCCGGCCACGAGCGCGCGGCCCGCGACGGCCGGCACGCGTCCGGCGACGGTCGCGGCGAGCAGGCGACGCCGCGCATCCTCGCCCGCGACGACGGCGATCCCGCCGCGCGGCACCGTCAGCGACACCGGCGGCGTCACCGGGCGGTCGCCGGCGTGCTCGCCGTGATCGCTCAGATCGGTGCTCGCGGTGACGACGTCGCGCCCGGCCTCCGGCTGCGACGCCGGGGCGGCGACCAGCGCATCCAGCTCGATCGCCCACTCCCGGCCCTCGGCCCAGCGGGCGTCGGCGCGGTGCACGGCCAGGCTCGCACCCTCGATGTCGACGTCGGGCAGGATGCGGTCGAGCCACTTCGGCAGGTACCAGGCGTGCCGGTGCGCGATCGCCATGATCGCCGGCACGAGCGTCATGCGGATGAGGAAGGCGTCGACGGCGATGCCGACCGCGAGCCCCAGCGCGATGACCTTGATCACGCCCATCCCCTCGGGCACGAAGGCCGCGAAGACGAAGAACATGATGAGCGCCGCGGCCGTCACCACGCGGGCGGCGCCGCGGAACCCGGTGACGACGGCGCGCTTCGCGATCTGCTTGCGCTCAGCATCCGGCTTGCCGACCGAGCCGTGCACGTAGTCCTCGCGCATGCCCGAGACGAGGAACACCTCGTAGTCCATCGCGAGCCCGAACAGGATCGCCATGAGCAGCACCGGCATGAAGCTGAGGATCGGCCCCGGCTCGGCGTGCAGCAGCTCGGCGCCCCATCCCCACTGGAAGACGGCCACGACCACGCCGAACGCGGCGAGCACCGAGAGCAGGAACCCGGCAGCGGCCTTCAGCGGCACGACGATCGAGCGGAACACGATCGCCAGCAGCACGACCGAGAGTCCGACCACGAGGATGCCGAAGGGCAGCAGCGCGCTGTCGAGCCGGTTCGAGACGTCGATCTGAACCGCGGTCGCCCCGCTGACCTGCATCGGCATGCCGTACTTCTTCTCGATCTCGGGGGCGAGATCGCGCAGGCGCTGCACGAGCTCGGAGGTGCGCTTGTCGTCGGGCCCGGTGGTCGGGGTGAGCTGGATGATGCCGGTGTCGACGGTCTGGTTCGGCACCCCGGTGCCGACGCTGTCGACGCCCTTCACCTTCGCCAGGCGGTCGCCGATCTTCTTCAGGTCGTTGATCGGGTCGTTCGTCTGGGTGATGTCGAGCACGACCACGAGCGGGCCGTTCTTGCCGGCGCCGAACTTCTCGGTGACGGTGTCGTAGGCCTGACGCGACGTCGTGTCCTTCGGATCGTGCCCGGCGTTCGGCAGTGCGAGCTGCAGGTCGGCGGCGGGGATCGCGGCGGTGCCGAGGATGCCGACGACCAGCACGATCGCGAGCGCGGGCACCTTCGTCACCAAGCGCACCCAGCGCTCGCCGAGCGGGCGGCGCGGGGCGCGGGCGGGCTTCGTGTCGGCGGATGCGTCGTCGGCCGCCGGGTCTGACGCGGCGTGCGCCCCCTCCGTACCGGACGCGCTCACCGCATCCGCCGGAGCCGCACTCTCGTGGGCCCCGTGGTGCGCGTGGTCGGCCGGGTCGCCGATGAGCCGCAGCGCCGTGCGCGAGCCCGGCTTCGGGGCGAGCCGCCCCTTCGCGAAGCCGAGGATGGCCGGCAGCAGCGTGAGCGCCGCGAGCATCGCCGTGACGACCGCCGCCGCGGCGCCGATGCCCATGACCGCGAGGAAGGGGATGCCGACCACGAGCAGGCCGGCGAGCGCGATCACGACGGTGAGGCCCGCGAAGACGACAGCGCTGCCCGCCGTGGCGACGGCGGTCGCCGCCGACTCCTCCGGATCCATGCCGCGCGCCAGCTGCTGCCGATGCCGCGACACGATGAACAGCGCGTAGTCGATGCCGACCGCGAGGCCGATCATGAGCCCGAGCATCGGGCCCGCGCTCGACACGGGCGCGAACGCCGCGACCGTGAGGATGCCGCCCATCGAGACGCCGAGCCCGGCGAAGGCGGTGAGCAGCGGCAGCCCCGCGGCGAGGAACGAGCCGAAGGTCACGAACAGCACGACCGCCGCGAACAGCACGCCGAGGCCCTCGGTCGGGCTGATCGACACGGTCTGGTCCTGGAAGGCCTGGCCGCCGAAGTCGACCGTGAGCCCGTCGCTCTTCGCCGCATCCCCGAGGTCGATCAGCTTCGTCAGGGTCGACTTCTCGATCTCGGCCTGCGGCCCGTCGAACTGCAGCTGGATGAGCGCCGTCGTGCCGTCGTCGCTGATCGCACCCGAGGCGTACTCGCTGAAGGGGCTCACGGCCTGCGCGATGCCCTTCACCTCGCCGAGCTGCTTCGCGAGATCCTCGACGGCGGTCTTCGCGGCGCCCGACTCGAGCCCGTCGGCGTCGGAGACGACCGCCTGGCCGCTCGCGCCGCCCGCCTGGGGGAACACCGCATCCAGTCGGTCGATCGCGTTCTGCGCCTCGGTTCCGGGGATCGAGAACGACTCGTCGGTCTTGCCGCCGAGGCCGAGGCCGGCGCCGAGCGCGCCGCCCATGACGAGCAGCCAGATGACGAGCACCAGCAGCGGGCGCCGGTACGAGGCGCGGCCGAGGCGGTAGAGCAGGGTGGCCATGGGTTCAGCTCCGTCGGGCGATCGGGGTGGGGGCGAGGATCTCGGTCATCACCTGGATGAGCGAGGTGCGCACGGCTTCACCCTCGAAGCCGGTGGGGTTGATGAGCACGGCGGATGCATCGGTCGCGCCGTCGGATGCGGAGCCGGTCGCAGAGGCCGCGGCCGCATCCCCGTCGAACGGCCCGTAGTCGCGCGAGGCGGCGATCGCGTAGGCCGAGCCGGCGAGCGCGATCGCGACGCGCACGCGGTCTTCGGGATCGTCGAGCCGCTGCTGGCAGTACTGGGCGATGCCGGTCATGAATCCCTCGGCACGGGCGATCGCGGGGATGTCGCGCAGCGAGCGCGACTGGTTGATGAAGAGGTGCACCTCGAGCGGACGCCGCAGCAGGAAGTCGACGAACTCGGTGACGAACGCGCGCACGCCCTCGTCGTCGCCCTGGTCGCCGGCGCCGTGCAGCCGTTGCAGCACGATCTCGATCTCGTCGAGCGCCGGCTCGATCGCGGCGGTCAGCAGCTCCTCCTTCGACGCGAAGTGGTAGAGCACGGCGGCCTTCGAGACGCCCGCCAGATCGGCGATGCGCTGGATGCTGGTGCCCGCGTATCCGGCGGAGGTGAACTCGCGCAGCGCGATGGTCTGCAGTTCGAGGGCGGTGGTCACCCGGCGACGCTAACTGACCGATCGGTCAGCGCCTGACCGATCGGTCAGACTCGCAGACTTCTGTCAGTCATCGCGCGTCTCTGCGATTCGAAATTTCAGTATTGTGTTTTGGCGGTGTTCTGATATTTTATCCGTGAGCCCGGATCGTCCGGGCGGAGACGAGGAGCCCGATGGCCCAGCGCAGCACCCGACGCACCGCCGTGATCGTGACGATCGCCGTCGTGCTGACGATCGCGCTCGGCGTGGTCTTCGCACTCATCGATCTCAGCGAGGCGCACGCCGCATCCGCGGTCGTCGCAGCCGGCGCGACCGCCGTCACCGCGGCCGCCAGTCAGACCGCCGCCTTCTCCGACCCGGCTCACCTCACCGGCGTCGCCATGCTCGGCGGGCTCGCGATGGCGGCGCTCGCCTACGCGGCCTTCGGCATCGGGCGCCGGCCCCGCACGGGCATCCGCCCCGCGCCGCCGACCGCCGCTCTCGAGCTGGCCGATTGACCCGGCGTCCGCGGGCGCGACCCCCTAGGCCCCGCGGACGTCGAACCACCACGCCGGCAGCACGCCGCCGGCGCCGAACCGCGCAGCACGCTGCGCGCCGAATCTCGAACGACGACGACGTCGATCCGCCGATCCCCGGATCCGACGCGTCTCCCCGCGTCCGCGATCCGGGTCGGGTCCGGATGACCGCTTCTCCCGCGTGTCAGCGGATCCGGTCGGGCCCGTTCCGGTTCTCCCGCGGGGCGGGTCCGGCCTCTCGGGGATGCCGGACCGCGACGGGGGTCGCGGCCCGGCACACCGGCATCCGCCGCCGGCCGCGCCGACGCCGACCGTTGCGCCCATCCCGGATGCCGGACAGAATGCCGGAAGGTCAGAATTTCAGACTGACCGGTCAGGAGCATCGATGCCGATCCCCAGCGACGCCACCGCCACGTCCGCCCAGCGCCATCTGCTGCGCGACGTCGTGCTCGAGCGCCTGCGCGACGCGATCATGGACGGCACCCTGCAGCCCGGCGAATCGCTCAACGACAAGGAGCTGCAGTCGTGGCTCGGCGTCTCGCGCACGCCCATCCGCGACGCCATCAACGAGCTCGCCCGCCGGGGACTGATCGAGATGGAGCCCAACCGCTTCACCCGCGTCGCCAGCCCGACCGCGGCCGACGCGATCGACGCGATGCACGCGCTCGGCGCGATCTACGGCGGCGGTGTGCGCCTCGGCACGCTCAATCTCGACGACGCCGACGTCAAGCAGATCGAGAAGGACATCAAGCGCATCCGCACCGGCATCGTGAAACGGGATGTGGAGACGCTGCGGTCGCTGGTGTTCCCGACCTTCGACCTCTTCGTGCGTCGCTCGAACAGCCCGCTGCTGATCAAGTTCATCGGCGAGAGCGTCGATGGGCTCGCCTTCCGGGTGCGGGTCGAGCGGGTCATGGATCTCGTCGACGTCGACCAGGTCTCGGCCGACTACGCGGAGCTCGCCGAGGCCGCACACGCTCGCGACGCGATCGGCGCCGAGCTCGCGACCGAGCGCATCTTCCAACTGCCGAGCGCCTGACGGTCGCATCCACCGCCTACGCTCGCCGCATGACCCTCGGCATCGACGAACCCGACGCCCGCGGCCGCACCGGCCTCGACCAGGTCGGCCGCGACCTCGCCGGCAATCCGGACGTCGTCGTGCGCGACGTCGAGCTGATCGCGAGCGCCTGGCACGTGCTGCGGCGCACCACCCTCGAGGTGCGCGACGCCGACGGCAGCTGGAGCACGCAGACCCGCGAGACCTACGACCGCGGCGACGGCGCCACGATCCTGCTCTACGACGCCGAACGGCGCACCGTGCTGCTGACGCGGCAGTTCCGCTACCCCGCCTATGTCAACGCGCATCCCGACGGCCTGCTGCTCGAGGCGCCGGCCGGACTGCTCGACGACGACGGACCCGAGGATGCGATCCGCCGCGAAGCCGAGGAGGAGACCGGCCACGCCGTCGGCGCCCCGCAGGCGCTCTGGTCGATCTACATGAGCCCCGGATCGGTGACCGAGCGGGTGCACTTCTTCGCCGCGCCCTACTCGGCCGCGACCCGCGTCTCAGCAGGTGGCGGGGTCGCCGAGGAGGGCGAGCGCATCGATCTGGTCGAGCTCGACATCGACGACGCACTCGCGCAGATCGGCACCGGCATCCTCGACGCGAAGACGATCATGCTGCTGCAGTGGGCGGTGCTGTCGGGGCCGTTCGCGCGCTGACCGCGAGGGTGCGGGCGAGGGCGCTGGCTCAGCCGCGCGGCCACCACACGGGCAGCTGGGCGTTGAGCTCGGCGGCGGTCGCGGCGAGGTCGGCGGGAGCGTCCGGCGCATCCGAGCGCAGCCAGAGCAGCGTCGCCGCGGTGATGCCGCCGGAGAGCTGCGCGGCGGCGATGCCCGACGCGACGCCGGGCACCTCGACGCCGGTGCGCACGAGCGCGGCGATCGCGAGCTCGGCGCGGTGCCCGAGCTTCTCGCGCAGCTTGCGCCCGAACAGCGGCGACTCGGCCATCTGCCGGTAGGCGTCGCGGTGGTCGGCGAACTCGACGAGCAGCTCGTGCTGGGCATCCTCGTAGAGGGCCGCGAGCGAGCGGGTGTCGGCCGCGTCGGCGATGGCCTGCTCGTCGATCGCGCTGATGCCGTCGATCACCTCGGTGAGCGCGTCGGCGGCCGCCGCATCCACGTCTTTCCAGTGGCCGTAGAAAGTGACGCGGTGGATGCCGGCGCGGCGGCAGATCTCGGCGACCGTCAGCTCGCCGAGCGCCATCTCGCCGAAGGCCTCGCGCACGACGTCGAGCACGGCGATGCGCGTGCGCAGGGCGCGCGGCTCGGCGCGGTCGGCGGCGTCGCTGCCGGAGCGGGAGGCGCGGGAGGCGGGGGTCGTCACGTGAGCCATACTCCCACCGCCGACACGACGGGATGCGCGCCAGGGGCGGCGGCGTTGCGCACGGATAGGTGCCGGTCGCCCCTGGCGAGTCTCAGCGCGCGCCGACCGGGGTCGGCGGTCGGCGCCGCGCGATCAGCGGGCGGGCGCTTAGCGCACCGAGGCCTGGCCGCCGTCGACGGGCAGCAGCTGGCCGGTGATGAAGCGCGACGATTCGCTGGCGAGGAAGACCATGACCGGGCCGAGGTCGCGGTCCGGGTCGCCGTACTTCTGGCCGAGGGCGATCGACTGCTCGTTCTGCCAGAAGTTCGCGGTGCGGCCGGCCTCGTCGAGGCGGGCGATCGCGGCGTCGTACATCGGGGTCGCGATCGCGGGCAGGATCGCGTTGACGCGCACGCCGTCATTGCCCCAGGCGGCCGCGGCGGTGCGCGTCCACGAGTGCACGGCTCCCTTGGCGGCCGAGTAGGCGGGGGCGACCGGCTCGGGGCGCAGGCCCGAGATGGAGCCGAAGTTGATGATCGAGCCGCGTCGCTGCGGAGCCATATGGCGGTAGGCGGCCTGGTTGACGAGCATGGTGCCGCGCACATCCACCGCGAACATCGCATCCCAGTCGGCGACGGTGACGTTCGCGGCGTCGCCGGAGCGCTGGATGGCGGCGGGGTGCGCGACGGCGTCGAGGCCGCCGAGCTTGATGACGGCCTGGTCGAAGGCGCTGTCGACGGACTCCTTGTCGGAGATGTCGACCGTCATGAACGTGGCGGTTCCGGGGCCGTTCTCGGTCGCGTCGGCGGCGACCCGACGGCCTGCCTCCTCGCTCACATCCATGCTGACGACGTCGGCGCCCGCCGCGACGTAGGTGCGCACGGTCGCCGCGCCCATGCCGCTCGCGCCGCCCGTGACGATGATCTTGTAGTCGCTGATATCCACGTCAGGCAACACTACGCCTGTAGCTCAGGGCGGTGCCCGACGCGTCATCCGGACACAACGTCGAATGGATGTCGAAACCAGGACAGAATGTCCGTCGCCTCGTGATCGCGCGCCTCGGTAGCGTGCGGCGAGTTCTCGCACCGCCGCCCGGACCCCTCGGACGTCGGCCCGCCACCCGAGAGGAGCTCTGATAGTGAGCGCACCCGCAGCCACGCAGTCCGGCCCCACCCTGAAACGGAGCCTCGGGCTCTTCGCGATCGTCGGGCTCGGCCTCGGCTACATGACCCCGACCGTCGTCTTCGACACTTTCGGCATCGTGTCGAAGCAGACGAACGGCGCCGTGCCCTCGTCGTACGTGATCGCGCTCGTGATCATGCTGCTGACGGCGATCAGCTACGGGAAGATGGTGCGGGTCTTCCCCAGCGCCGGCTCGGCCTTCACCTACGTGCGGGAGTCGATCCACCCGAACATCGGCTTCATGGTCGGCTGGTCGTCGCTGCTCGACTACCTGCTGCTGCCCATGGTGAACGCGCTCATCATCCGCCTCTACGTCGAGCAGCTCTGGCCCGACTTCCCCGCCTGGCTGACGGTCGTGATCTACGCCGTCGTCGCGACCGGGATCATCGCCTACTCGATGCGCAGCACGTCGAACGTCAACATGGTGCTGCTCGTCGCCGCGCTCGTCGTGATGATCGTGTTCGTCGTGATCGTGGTCGGACAGCTCACGAACGGCGAGGGCGCCGGCACCATCGTGAGCTCGACGCCGTTCTCGCACGACGGCGTCTCGCTCGGACCGCTGCTCACCGGAGCCACCGTCGTGTGCTTCTCGTTCATCGGATTCGACGCGGTGACGATGTACACCGAAGAGGCGAAGAGCACCAAGATCATGCCGAAGGCGATCTTGCTGACGGTGCTGCTCGGCGGCCTCATCTTCCTGGTGGCGTCGTACTTCACGCAGCTGCGCTTCCCCGACAACGAGCCCTTCGGCGAGTTCACCGACGACCCGCTGCCGCAGATCGGACTCATCGTCGGCGGCCCGGTCTTCCAGGCGTTCTTCGTGGGCGCCGGCTTCGTCGCGGCCGTCGCATCCGGCCTCGCCTCGCACGCGAGCGTCGCCCGCATGCTGCTCGTGATGGGCCGCAACAACGTGCTGCCGAAGGCCGTCTTCGGCCGGGTCAGCGCGCGCACGCACACCCCCATCTTCAACGTCGTGCTCGTCGGCGTGGTCTGCCTGCTCGCGATCAGCCTCGACCTCGAGCTCGTCTCGGCGTTCATCAACTTCGGCGCCCTGATCGCCTTCACCGCGGTCAACCTGTCGGTGATCTTCCACTTCGCGATCCGCAAGAAGCAGGTCGAGGGGGCACGCCAGGTGTTCACCAACATCGTGCTGCCGGGGATCGCGATGGTGCTCACCGGCATCCTCTGGACGCAGCTGCACGCCGACGCGCTCATCGCCGGCGTGATCTGGGCGGCGATCGGCTTCATCTGGCTGCTCATCATCACGCGCGGCTTCCGCCGCCAGCCGCAGGGCTTCGACGAGAACCAGCCCGTGACCGGATTCAACAAGCTGGCGATCGAGGATGACGAGGATCAGCCCGCGAAGGGGTAGCTGACGTAGGCGAAGCGACGCGCGTCGGGCGCCCAGCTGGGCACGTTGATCGTGCCCTGACCTCCCGGCAGCGGGATGCGCTCGAGCGGCGTCGCCCAGTCGGCGGTGTCGACGACGACCAGCGCGACCTCGAGGTCGGCGGGATGCCCGGTCGTGCCGGGCGGGAACTCGAGGTAGACGGCGTGCCGGCCGTCGGGGGCGAGGTGCGGGAACCAGTCGACCGTCTCCGTCCTAAGGAGATGCTGGACCTCATTCGGGCCAACCGTGAGGTCAAGACTTGCACCGGGTTCGCCGAACGCGAGCGGGTCGGGGATGCGCGCGAGCTGCGCATGCCCCGGTCGCTTCGCCCAGCGCTCGGTGTTGAAGAACATCCACGCACCGTCGGGCGACCACTCCGGGCCGTCGATGTGACCGGGGCCGGTGTCGACGATCGTCGTGGCGCCGCCGTTCCGACTGACGATCGCGAGGCGTCCCGGTTCGCTGAAGTCGCGCATCCGCACGAACGCCAGCCGCTCGCCGTCGGGGCTGACGCCGTGCAGGAAGTGGTGCATGCCCGGCTCGCTCGTCACGCGCTCGGCGCGCCCGCCCGCGATCGGCGCGCGGTGGATGTGCCCGTCGTCGGCCGAGAGGAAGATCGCGCCGCCGCGCGGGTCGAGCACGTGGTCGTTGTTGATCGGCGGCAGGGTCTCGTGCGCGATCCGCCGCGGCTCGGCGCCGGGCTCGGGCGCCAGCGACCAGAGCACGCCGTCGCCGTTGAGCAGCAGGACGCCGCCGTCCGCTTCGGCGCTCCAGTTCGGCGCCTCGAACAGCACCTCGCGGCTCTCGTGCACCACCGCATCCGCCCCGCTCGCGATGTCGTGGACGTGGATGCGCGCGACCTGACCCGGCGCGAGACGACGTGGGCTCACGCCCGCCAGCGTAGGCCGCGTCGCGCCGTCCCCGCGCTGCCGCGAGGCGGAGCCCCCGATCGCGCCCGCAGCGCGGTGAGACTCCCGGACCCGGCCCGGCTCGAACGGGCGACCTCCCCCTCCGACTGCGGGCTGGGCGCATCCTTACCGGGTAGACGCGCCTAGGGCGGGCTCGGAAGGAACCTACCGTCTCGTCATAAGGGTTCGCGCGGGTTCATCGACGAACGAGGTCAGCAGTGGAGTCCGATCCAGCTCAGATCTCTCAGAAGCATCGGCAGGTCCTTCGACTCGATTCGCGCGACCTCACGGCGGAGGAATGCCTCGATCTCCACGAGATCGATCGACTCGACGATGAGCATCGGGGTGCCGAGAGTCGGCCCGCCCTGCTTCACCTTCCGCGCGGTGCCGCGGGTGCGGCGGACTTCATGGTGACCGGGCCTGGTCCCCTCGCCGCCGTGACGGTGTCCGAGAACGGCGAAGACAAGCTCCGCCTCGATCCCTCTGAGCACAGACCGTTACCGATCGAGTCGCCCCGAGCCGCCAGGATGGGCGCATGAGCACGCCCCTCTTCGACTACTTCGCGCACGTCGAGCTCGCGACGCCGACGATCTCGGCGGAGGAGGCGGAGCGGCTGCTGCGCAGCGAGTTCGGTCTGGATGCGCGGGTCGAGTCGCTCGGCAGCCAGCAAGACCAGAACTTCCTGGTCTGGGCGAGTGACGCCGCCGATGTCGGAGACGCAGCCCATCCGCTCGGCGTGCTCAAGCTCAGCAACCCGGTGTTCAGCGACGCCGAGATCGAGCTGCAGACCCTCGCCGCCGAGCGGGTCGCGTCGGCGACCCCCGAGCTGCGCATCCCCCGGCTCGTGCGCGGACCGGCGGGCGACTGCGCCGGCTGGTGGGAGACGAGCCAGGGCCGACTCAACGCCCGCGTGATCGAGTTCGTCGCCGGGTCGACGCTGACCGGATCCGACTACCTGAACCCGCGCACCGCCGCCCGCATGGGCGAGCTCGCCGCGCGCGTGCAGCTCGCGCTCGCCGGCCTCGAGCACCCCGCCTCCGCGCGCGTGCTGCAGTGGGATCTGCGCCACGCGACCCGGGTGATCGAGACCCTCGCTCCCGCCGAACCCGACGAGACCGTGCGCGCCGAGGTGCTCGCCGCGACCCGCGACGCCGCCGTCGCGCTCGCGCCGCTCGCCGACCGGCTGCCCCGCCAGCTCGGCCACTTCGACGTGACCGACGACAACATCCTTCGGCCGGATGCGCCCGGCGCCCTGCCCGACGCGATCATCGACTTCGGCGACGTGCTCGACTCGTGGTCGATCGGCGAGCTCGCCACGACCGTGTCATCGCTGCTGCACCACGACGGGGCCACGCCGCTGTCGGCGCTGCCGGCGATCCGGGCGTTCCATGAGCTGAGCCCCCTGAGCGACGACGAGGCGGATGCGCTCTGGCCGCTCGTCGTGCTGCGCGGCGCCGTGCTCGTGCTGAGCGGACGCGCGCAGGTGCGCCTCGACGACGACAACGCCTACGCGAGCGGGGCGCTCGATCGCGAGCACCGCATCCTGTCGCAGGCGCTGTCGGTGCCGCTGCCGGTCATGGCGCGCACGATCCGACACGCGCTCGGGCTGCCGCTCGCGCCGGCGCCCGGCTGGCCCGCGGCCGAGCTGTTCTCGCTCGTGCCGCCTGGCGAGGCCGTCGTCGTGCTGGATGCCGGCACCACCGGCGCCCTCAACGACCGCGGCGCATTCACGCACGACGGCGCGCTGCTGCGCGGGATCGCGGCGGCGGTGCGCGACGGACGAGCGGATGCGGCGAGCGCCGCCGGGTCGTCGTGCGGCATGAGCGGCGGTGCGACGGGCGGCGCGAGTGCGATCGGTGCACGCGCCCGCGCCAGCGCCGTCGGCGCCGTGCTCGTCCCGGCCGGTCGGCCGCGTCTGGCCGGCGCTCCCCTGCGCACACCGAACGCCCCCGCGACCGCGCCGACCGGAGCGCTGCTCTGGCTGAGTCGCAACCTCGTGCTGCGCGACCTGCCCGAGCACATCGTCGCCCGTGCCGTGCCCGGCGCGATCGAGCTGACGACCGGCGGCGTGACCCTGTCGCTCGCGAGCGCGGCGCTCGGCGCGCCCGCTGCCGCCGCCCCGGCCGGCGCCGGCGACGCCGCCGACCCCGTCGGATCCCCCGTCATCACCGACTCCGGCGACGCGGCGCCGGTCGCCGCCGACGACCTCGTCGTGCCGGGCGGCGAGGTCACCGCGACGCTGTGCTGGGCGGATGCGTCCGCATCCATCCCGGCGCTCGTCGAGCCCGGCTACCTGGTCGGCTGGGGCGCCCTCGTCGGCGACCCGACGACCGCCTTCGCGCTCGCCGAGCCGGTGCGCGCGCGACTCGACGAGCTCGCCGCCACGTCGGCATCCGCCCGCGACGCCACGACCCTCGACCGCCGCGAGCACGTGCTGGCCGAGGTGCAGGAGCACTACTACGCGCGTCCGCCGCAGATCGAGCGCGGCTGGCGCGAGCTGCTCGTCGACACCGACGCCCGCGTCTACCTCGACATGGTCAACAACGTGACCTCGGTCGGGCACGCGCATCCGCGCATCACCGCGGCCGCGAGCCGGCAGTTCGAGCTGCTCAACACGAACTCTCGCTTCAACTACGACGCGATCGTCGACTACGGCGAGCGGGTCGCGGCGACGCTGCCCGACGAGCTCGACACGGTGTTCTTCGTCAACTCGGGTTCGGAGGCGACCGACCTCGCGATCCGCCTCGCGATGGCCGCGACCGGACGCCGCGATGTGATCGCGATGCGCGAGGCCTACCACGGCTGGACCTACGCGAGCGATGCCGTCTCGACCTCGATCGCCGACAACCCGAACGCGCTCGCGACGCGTCCCGACTGGGTTCACACGGTGGATGCGGCGAACAGCTTCCGCGGAACGCATCGCGCCTCCGACGCCGTCCGGTACGCACCGGAGGCGGTCGAGCGCATCCGCCAGATCGCCGCATCCGGTCACGCCCCGGCCGGATTCATCGCCGAGACCTACTTCGGCAACGCCGGCGGCGTCGCCCTGCCCGACGGCTACCTGCGCGAGGTCTACGCGGCCGTCCGCGCCGAGGGCGGACTCGCGATCGCCGACGAGGTGCAGGTCGGATTCGGCCGCCTCGGCGAGTGGTTCTGGGGCTTCGAGCAGCAGGATGTGGTGCCCGACATCGTCGCGGTCGCCAAGTCGGTCGGCAACGGGCATCCCATCGGCATCGTCGTCACGTCGAAGGCCGTCGCCGACCGGTACCGCACCGGCGGCTACTTCTTCTCGTCGACGGGCGGGTCGCCGGTGTCGTCGGTGATCGGGATGACGGTGCTCGACATCATCCAGAGCGAGGGACTGCAGGAGAACGCGCGGGTCGTCGGCGCGCACCTCGCATCACGGCTGCGGGCGCTCGCCTCGACGCACGAGATCGTCGGCCCCGTGCACGGCTCGGACCTCTACCTCGGCCTCGAGTTCGTGCGCTCGCGCGAGACCCTCGAGCCGGCGACCGAGGAGACGGCCGCGATCTGCGACCGCCTGCTCGAGCTGGGCGTGATCATGCAGCCGACCGGCGACTTCCAGAACGTGCTGAAGATCAAGCCCCCGCTCTGCCTCACGCCCGAATCAGCCGACTACTTCGTCGACATGCTCGACCGGGTGCTGACGACGGGGTGGTGAGCGCCGCCGGCCTGGCGAGAACCTCCGAGGACCGGCGCCGGCGGGTGCCGGGCCGACAGGATGGGCGCATGAAGACCCTCGACCTGCCCAACCTGGCCCAGCCGGCATCCACCGTCGTGCTCGGCCTCATGCGCATCAGCGAGCTCGACGACGAGCAGATCCGCACGCTGGTGCGCACCGCCCTCGACAGCGGCATCAACATGCTCGACCACGCCGACATCTACGGCAGCTCGCGCCACCAGTGCGAGCAGCGCTTCGGCGACTCGGGTGCGGTGAGCGCCGCCGACCGCGACAAGGTGATCATCCAGAGCAAGGTGGGCATCCGGCCCGGGATGTTCGACTTCTCGCGCGAGCACATCCTCACCACCGTCGACGAGTCGCTCGCCGCACTGAACACCGACTACCTCGACTCGCTGCTGCTGCACCGCCCCGACACGCTCGTCGAGCCCGACGAGGTCGCCGCCGCCTTCGACACCCTCAAGCAGAGCGGCAAGGTGAAGAGCTTCGGCGTCTCGAACCACACCCCGCTGCAGATCGACCTGTTGAAGCGCTCACTGAACGTCTCGCTCGACTACAACCAGGTGCAGCTGAGCATCACGCACGCGCCGATCATCGCGTCGGGCATCGCCGCGAACATGGTGAAGCTCGACCAGTCGATCGACCGCGACAACGGGATGCTCGATCACGCTCGCCTCAACGACATCACGCTGCAGGCGTGGTCGCCCTTCCAGAAGGGCTTCTTCGACGGCGTCTTCATCGGCGACCGCGAGAACTACGCCGACCTCAACGACGCGCTCGACGAGATCGCGGCCGCGCACGGCGTCACGTCGACCGGCATCGCCGTCGCCTGGATCACCCGCCACCCGGCGAACATCCAGACGGTGCTCGGCACCACCAACCCGCGCCGCGTCATCGACTCGGCCGCGGGCGGCGGCGTCGACCTCAGCCGCGAGGAGTGGTACCGCCTCTTCACCGCGGCGGGGCACACGCTGCCCTGACCCACGAGGTTCGAGCGATATGGCCGCTATGGCACCGCCGTTCCGGCCATTTCGCACGAACCTCGAACCCCCCGGGAGGAGCAGACGATGGTCGACGGAACCTGGAGTGAGCTGACGCGCGGGCTCGACGACGACGATCTCGCGAAGCTCAGCGCGTTCCGCGAGTTCTGTCGTTCGCTCGACGGAGTCGAGGAGCGCATCCACTCGGCGGATGTGACCTACGCCCGCCGGCGCTCCTTCACCTCCGCGTACATCAAGAGCCACTACCTCGAGCTCGGGATCGAACTGCTGCGCGAGGTCGACGACCCGAAGCCGCGCACCGCCTTCGCCACGACGAAGAAGATCACGATGCACCGCTACTCGCTGCGCGAGCTCGAGCAGTTCGACGACCGCATCCGCGCGCTGATCCACGAGGCCTGCGAGACGGTCGGCGGCGGCACGCGCTGACGCGGCGACGGCGCGACGGCTCAGAGCGTGATGCTCTGCCCGTCGGCGAGGGTGACGAGCTCGATGCCGGTGAGCTGCTGCGCGAACTGGGCGGAGGAGCCCTTGCCGGCGTCGCTGAGCATGAGGTCGTGGATCTGGATGGCGCGCACCGGCTTCACGGCGCGCACGAAGTCGACGAGCTCACCGAGCTTCGCCCACGGCCCCGAGGTCGGCACGAGCAGCGTCGTGACCTTCTGCTCGGGCACGAAGTACGCGTCGCCCGGGTGGTAGACGTCGCCGGCGATGAGGTAGCCGACGTTGCTCATCTCGGGGATGTCGGAGTGGATGACGGCGTGCGTTCCGCCGACGACCTCGACCGGGAATCCGGCGGCCTCGAAGCCGTCTCCGGCGCCGACGGCGGTGACGCGGTCGGCGTCAGCGCCCGCGGCCGTGAGCTCGGCGGCGACGTTCGCGGGCGCCCAGACGCGCAGCTCGGGCTGGGCGGCCAGGGCCGCGGTGAGGATGCCGGCGTCGTAGTGGTCGGGGTGATCGTGGGTGATCAGCACGGCGGTCGTCGCGGCGACGAGGTCGGCCGAATTCGGCGTGTAGGCGCCCGGGTCGATGACGAGGCTGCGGTCGCTGTCGCTCAGCACGATGGTGGCGTGGGTGTGCTTGGTGAGTTCCATGGCTCGCACTATATACAGTCCGCCTGTATAAATGTGAGATGAGTCAGGATGGGCGGATGGACGAGCGAGCGGACGCGGGCGCCGGCGGCTTCAGCCTCGAGCAGGCGAACGCCTTCCGGGCCGCGATCGGCGAGAGCGTCCGCGCGATCCGCCGCACCGAGACGACGCCCGACGGTCAGATCGAGGCCCTCGGCTTCCTCGAGCGCGACGGTCCGCAGAGCATCGCGACGCTCGCGCGACGGCGCCGGGTGCGGCATCAGACCATGAGCGCGACCGTCGCCGAGCTGGAGAAGCAGGGACTCGCGACCCGCTCCCCCGACCCGGCGGATGCGCGCGGCCTGCTGATCGCCGCGACGCCGGCCGGTTCGGCGATGATCCGCGAGCTGCGGGTGCGCCGCTCGACCGCGCTGCACGGGGCCGCGCACACCGTGCTCAGCGCCGAGGAGCGCGCCGCCCTCGTGACCGCGACCGCCGCCCTCGGCAAGCTCGCCGGCGTGCTGCACGATCGCGCGGAGGGCTGAGGCCCAGCGACACTGCTCGCCCGCGCTCGGCCGGCCACGCTCGATGCACAGCGTCGGGTCGAGCGGGGCACCACGACGCGCTGCGCGGCGGTGTGCGAGCTCAGCCGACGCTGTGCTCGCGGCCTCCGCGCCGGACATCCGCGAGGAGCGGCGCGTCCAGCCGCGTCTGCCGCGCACAGGGCCGCAATCAGCGACGCTGCTCGCCCGCATCCACCGCGCGCTTGCTCGCGCTCTCGAGTGCGAGGTTGAGCAGCACCGACAGCACGAGAACGCCCGCGGCGACCCAGCGCACCCAGTCGTAGTCGGACATGAAGCCGTGGACGGCATCCGGCAGCCAGCCGAAGGCGCGCGGGTTGAGCGAGTTGACGGTGAACGAGACGGTCACCAGACCGCCGAGCACCGTGAGAAGAGTGAGAACGCCGCGGAGCGCCTTCATGGTCCTGCCTTCCGACGTGAGGATCCGCCCCGGATGAGGCGACATCCTCATCCCAGGCCGTGCCCTCGGGGCAGGGTCAAGCGGCCGCGATCACGTCGGGACCACGGGCCCACCCCCGCGATCGACGGTGGCTCCGTGGACTGACTGGAGCCGGTCGCCCATGGTCCCCGCGGCTCAGCGGCTCAGCGGCGCTGGGACTCAGCGGCCCAGCGACTCAGCCGCGGTGGGCGGCGTACTGCTCGCGGATGATCGGGGCGTGGGCGGCGTCGACCGTCGTCGTGACCTCGGGCGTCCACGTCGGGCGGGCTCCGGTGAGCGCCCACGCGGCCTGCACGGCGGCGCCCGCGGCGACGTACTCCCCCGGGGTCGGCACGACGACCGGACGGCCGAAGACCTCGGCCGCGATCTGCGCGACCGCGTCGCTCTGCGCGGCGCCGCCGATCAGCAGGATGCGGTGAGCGTCGACACCCTGCGCGAGCACGGCATCCAGCCCCTCGGCCAGTCCGCAGAGCATGCCCTCGATCGCGGCGCGGGCGAGGTTCTCGCGGGTCGTCGCGGCCAGCGTCATGCCGAACAGCGACGCCGTCGCATCCGGCAGGTTCGGGGTGCGTTCGCCCTCGAACCAGGGCTGCAGCACGAGTCCGCCCGAGCCCGGCTCGGCGGCCAGAGCGAGGCGGCCGAGCTCGGCGTGATCCACACCCAGCACCCGGGCGACCGCATCCAGTACCCGCGCCGCGTTGAGGGTCGCGACCAGCGGCAGGAAGGCGCCCGCGGCATCCGCGAAGCCCGCGACCGTGCCGCTCCGGTCGGTCACGACGGTGTCGGTGACCGCGAAGACGGTGCCGCTCGTGCCGAGCGAGACGACCACGTCGCCGGGCCGCGCGTCGAGGCCGAGCGCGGCGCCCGCGTTGTCGCCGGCTCCCGGACCGACGAGCAGTCCGCCCGGGATGCCCGGATGCGTTCCGGTCGTGCCCGCGTGCTCGCCGGGCCCGAGCACGCGCGGCAGGACCGCATCGTGCCCGAGGGCCGCGGTCAGCAGCTCGCGGTCCCAGTCGTCGGTGACAGGAGACCAGTAGCCGGTGCCGCTCGCATCCGAGCGGTCGGTCGTGAGGTCGGCCAGGCCCGCGGGGTCGTCGCCGAGGTGGGCGGCCGTCGCCGGACCGAAGCCGCGCAGCCGCCAGCTCAGCCAGTCGTGCGGCAGGGCGACCGCGGCGACGCGGGCCGCGTTCTCGGGCTCGGCGTCGCGCAGCCAGCGCAGCTTCGTCGCCGTGAACGACGCGACGGGAACCGAGCCCGTGCGCCGCGCCAGTTCCTCGGCGCCGAACTCGGCGATCAGGTCGGAGGCCGCCTCGGCCGAACGCGTGTCGTTCCAGAGCAGCGCCGGGCGGATGACCTCGCCCGCCGCATCCAGCACCACCATGCCGTGCTGCTGCGCTCCGACCGAGATCGCCACGACGTCATCCAGACCGCCGGCATCGGCGACCGCGGCGAGCAGCGCCTGCCACCACGCATCCGGATGCACCTCGGTGCCCTCAGGATGCACGGCGCGGCCGGTGCGCACGACGGCCCCGGTCTCGGCGTCGCGCACGACGATCTTGCAGCTCTGGGTCGAGGAGTCGACTCCGGCGACGAGGCTCATCCGGCCAGCCTGCCGTCTGCGAGCACGGCCGCGCCAGCACCACGACGCGCGGGCGCCGATTCCGCGGGTGCCGAGTCCGCCGTCGCCTCGACGGTCAGGTCGGCGAGCGCCGCCCGCATCCGCGTCAGGGTCGGCGCCGTGGCCCGTGCCGCATCGCCCCGGTCGGCGGCGACGAGAAGACGGCTGAGCGTCGACGAGCCGACGCCGAGCCGCGGGGCGAGAGCTCGCAGCGAATGCCCTTCGCGCACGAGACGTCCGATCGCCCGCACGCAGTCGCCGGCATCGAGCAGCTGCGCTCGCTCGACGACGCCGCGCTCGCGAGCGAGACGCCGACGCCGGCGCCGGCGGTGCTCGGCGCAGCTCAGACCGCCGCCCTGGATCTCGACGCAGCGCTGCTCGTCGCGGCATCCGGCGACGTAGCCGCGCCAGCTGCCGTGCTCGATCCGCCCGTCGGCGCGACGTCGGCGGTAGCCGCTCCGGTAGGCGCGTTGCGCCTCGAGACAGGTCGGCAGCGCCGTGTCGAAGTGCGGGCAGTCGAGCGGATGCGCGCATCCGCGGCGGAAGCCGAAGGGGGTGCCGTGCACGAGCGCCGCCTCGCTGCGGACGGTCTCGGCGGGCGCGTCGCCCCGCGGCAGTCGCGTGGTGTCGGGCAGGGCGGCGAGGTCGGCGCGCCCCGCCGCGGCCGTGTACGCCTCGGCGCAGGTGAGGTACCGCTCCGAGCCGGAGTGCGGGCAGGCGCTGCGCGAGCGGCATCCCTCGCGGAAGCGGCGGGCGCTGCCGTGGGGCGCCGTCGTCGTGTGCATCTCGGGCACCGGATCCCTTCGTCGGCGAAGCAGCAGTCGCTGACATCGTGACCGGAGCTCCGAGCCGCCCGTGCCCCCGGTTTCGCTATCGCGGGAGAACGAATCCGTGTGGATGCGCGGACCGCGCCGGTGCCACGATCGGCTGACATGAGCGCCTCATCCGACCTCCTCGACGTCTTCGGCCCGACCGTGCGCGGCGACGACGAGCTCGCGCACCAGCTCGTGCAGCTCGCCGAGCTCGACGGCCGCACGGCGCGGTTCCTGGCCCGGCACGACGGACGCGAGCCCTTCGCCTCGAGCGCCGCCCCGGGCGACCGGCGCCCGGCCGAGACCACCGCGGTCGGGCTGGCGCTGCTGGCGCAGCTCGACGACGCCGAGATCGCGGAGCGCTACGGCGACGCCGCGGCGGCGGTGCTCGCCGAGGTGCGGGCGACGCGGCAGCGCGGCTACGCGCTCGATCGCGCGGCGACGCATCCCAGCGTCTTCGGCGTCGCCGTGCCGGTGCCGGTGCCGGTGTCGGTGTCGGCCGGCTCGGGAGCGGAGGCGGCGCGCTCACCCCTGGTGCTCGGCGTCGCCCTCGTCGAGGTGCTGCCCGACCGGATGCGGGAGTCGAGCGAGCGCTACGTCACGGTCGTGGCGGCGCTGCGCCGGGTCGCCGCCGAGCTCGGCGCCGGTCACGCGGAGACGCCCGGATCCCGGGAGCCGCTGCGCGCGCTCTGACCGCCGCGCGCATCCGCCCCGACCCGGGCATAAGGATCCGGTATGGCATCCGAGCGATGCGGTCGTTGTCGACGGCCCGCGCGCGAACTTACGGTGCGAAGGCAGCCTGCCGACCCGACGAGCCGTCGCCGAGCACACGGTCGCGGGCTCCGTCAGGAGAGAAGGAACATGACCTACAGCGACTACTCGACCGCCCTCGTCACCGGAGCCTCGACCGGAATGGGCGCCGCCGTCGTGCGCCAGTTCACCGAGCGCGGCCTGACCGTGCACGCCGTCGCGCGCGACGCCGCCCGCCTCGCCGAGCTCGCCGCCGAGACCGGGGCGATCGTGCACGCCGTCGACCTGACCGACACCGACGCGATCGAGCGCGAGCTCGGCGACCTCGAGATCGACGTGCTCGTGAACAACGCCGGCGTGAGCGCGCCCGGCAACATCCTCGACGTCGAGCGCCACACGGTCGACGCGATGGTGGATGTGAACCTGCGCGCCGTGCTGCACCTCAGCCGCCTGCTGGTTCCGGGCATGGTCGAGCGCGACCTGGGCCACATCGTCAACATCTCCAGCATCGCCGGGCACTACAACTTCTTCGGCCACACCGCGTATCACGCGACCAAGGCGGCCGTGCACCAGATCTCGCGTCAGCTGCGCAACGACACCCTCGGCAAGCGCATCCGCGTCACCGAGGTCAGCCCCGGCCGCGTCGAGACCGAGATCTTCGGCCGCAACCTCGGCGGCAGCCCCGAGGCGATGAAGGAGGCGTGGGAGACCTACTACGAGGGCTACGAGTCGCTCACCACGGCCGACATCGTCGGCGCCATCGACTACGCGATCGCCGCGCCGCGCCATGCGAACCTCGGGCTGATCGAGATCATGCCGACGTTCCAGGTTCCGGGCGGCCTCACCTTCGATCGGCGCGCCGAGTGAGCTCTGACCGACCGGGTTCAGCCGCACTGGGCTCCGACCGCCTCCGCGTCGTCGTCGCGGCGCCGCTCTCGGCCGACAACGCCGAGCTGCTGACCCGCCTCGAGCCGCGCATCGAGCTCGTGCACCGGCCCGAGCTGGTGCACGAGATGCGCTGGCCGGCCGACTTCTCGCCGGCTCCCGGCTTCGCGCGCAGTCCCGAGCAGCAGGCCGAGCTCGACGCGCTGATCGACGGGGCGGATGCGCTCTACGGCATCCCCGACGTCGACCCCGCCGCGCTCGCCCGTGCGGTCGCCGCGAACCCGCGCCTGCGCTGGGTGCACACCATGGCGGCCGGCGGCGGCGGTCAGGTGAAGGCCGCGGGCCTGGATGCCGACCAGCTCGCGCGCGTCGCCTTCAGCACCTCGGCCGGCGTGCACGGCGGACCGCTCGCGGAGTTCGCCGTCTTCGGCGTGCTCGCCGGCGCGAAGTCGCTGCCCCGCCTGCTGCAGCAGCAGCGTGCCCACGACTGGAGCGGACGCTGGCTCATGGGCCAGATCAGCGCGCAGCGCGTGCTCGTGGCCGGTCTCGGCGGCATCGGCGCGGTCGTGGCGAAGAAGCTCGCCGCGCTCGACGTCGAGGTGATCGGCCTGAGCCGTCGCCCCGAGCGCCCGGAGGGCGTCGCGTCGATCGTGCACCCCGACGACCTGCTCGAGGTCATGCCCACGATCGACGCGCTCGTCACGACGCTGCCGGGCACGGCGGCGACCGAGGGGCTGCTGAACGCCGAGGTGCTCGCGGCGGCCCGCCCGGGTCTCACGCTGGTGAGCGTCGGTCGCGGCACCGTGATCGACGAGCCCGCGCTGATCGAGGCGCTGCGCTCGGGTCAGGTCGGCTTCGCCGCGCTCGATGTGGCGGCGGTCGAGCCGCTCGCGACGGACAGCCCGCTGTGGGACCTGCCGAACGCGCTCATCAGCCCGCACACCGCCGGCCTCGACGCCGACGAGGACCGCCGCATCGCCGAGCTCTTCGCGCGCAACGCGACGCGGCTGCTCGACGGCGAGGAGCTCATCAACCGGGTCGACACGGTCGAGTTCTACTGACCCGCACCGCACTCGGGTGAACGAGAAGGGCCGGAACCGCCGCAGCGGATCCGGCCCTTCGGCGTCATCCGGGTCAGACGACCGCGGTCATGCCGCCGTCGACGAACACGACCTGGCCGTTGACGAAGTCGGAGGCGCCGGAGGAGAGGAACACGAGGGTTCCGACGAGCTCCTCCGTGCGGCCCCAGCGCCCGGCGGGGGTGCGCTTGGCGACCCAGTCGCTGAAGTCGGCGTCGTCGACGAGGGCCTTCGTCAGCTCGGTCGCGAAGTAGCCGGGGGCGAGGGCGTTGACCTGGATGCCGTGCGGACCGAGGTCGGCACAGAGTCCCTTGGTCAGCATGGCGATGCCGCCCTTGGTCGCCGCGTAGGGCGCGATGTTCGCCCGGCCCAGCTGCGACTGCACCGAGCCGATGTTGACGATCTTGCCGGCGCCGCGGCCGATCATCTCCCGACTCACGCGCCGCGCGGTGAGGAACGCACTCGTCAGGTTCGTGGCGACGAGGTCGTTCCAGTCGCCGAGGTCGAACTCGGCGATCGGCGCACGCCGCTGGATGCCGGCGTTGTTGACCAGCACATCGATCGGGGCCTCGGCCTCGAGCTCGGTGATGGCCGCATCCACCTCGTCGGCGTCGGTCACGTCGAAGGCGATCGTGCGCGGGGCGCGGCCGGAGACGCGCTCGAGCGTCGCGGCGGCGTTGGCGAGGGCGGTCTGGTCACGGCCGTGCAGCACGACGTCGGCGCCGTTCTCGGCGAGGCCGGTCGCGAGGGCGAGGCCGATGCCGCGGCTCGAGCCGGTGACGAGGGCGCGGCGGCCGGTGAGGTCGAAGAGGGAGGTCATGGGGTGCTCCGGTGGATCGTGAGGTCGGGGAGAGAAGGTCAGGGGCGAGTCGCGGCGGGCGTCGCAGCCGGGAGCGCCGCGGCCGCAGCCGCGGCCGACGGCGACGCCGCGCGCACTCCGCGCAGCCCGCGCGCGGCCGACGCGACCAGGTCGTCGACGCGCTCGCCGACGTCGAGCGCGATGCTCGCCTCGTCGCGCTCGAGCGGCTCGAGGGTCGCGAGCTGCGAGTCGAGCAGGGTCGAGGGCATGAACTCGTGACTGCGGCCGGCGAGGCGCGCGGCGAGCAGCTCACGCGATCCGGTGAGGTGCACGAAGACGAGGCCGGGCGCGAGGGCGCGCAGGCGATCGCGGTACGCGCGGCGCAGTGCCGAGCAGGCGATCACGATGCCGCCGTGCGCCGCGGCGCCATCGGCGAGCGCCTCGCCGACCGCGGTCAGCCAGGGCGCCCGGTCGGCGTCGTCGAGCGGGATGCCGGCGGCCATCTTGGCGATGTTCGCGGCCGGGTGCAGGGCGTCGCCGTCGACGAAGGGCACGCCGAGCGCCGTCGCCAGGTCGACCCCGACGGTCGATTTGCCGCTGCCGCTGACGCCCATCACGACGACGGGTCCGACGGGCCGCGACGCCCGGGTGTCGCCGTTCATGCGCGCTGCCCGTACACGTTCTGGTAGCGCTGGAACAGCGCGTCCACGTGCTCGTCGGGGATGACGATCGGCTCGCCGAGCTGCCGCGCGAGGTGCACGGTCTCGGCCGTGGCCTCGAGCATGACGGCCGCCTTGACCGCGTCGCGCGCATCCTTCCCGATCGTGAAGGGGCCGTGGTTCTGCATCAGCACGGCGCGGCTGCGGTGACCCGAGAGCGTCTGCACGATGCCGCGGCCGATCGAGTCGTCGCCGATGATCGCGAAGGGGCCGACCGGGATCTCGCCGCCGAACTCGTCGGCCATGCCGGTGATGACGCACGGGATGGGCTCGGCGCGCGCCGCCCAGGCGGTCGCGTAGGCCGAGTGCGTGTGCACGACCCCGCCGACGTCGGGCATGTTGCGGTAGACGTAGGCGTGCGCGGCGGTGTCGCTGGAGGGGCTGCGCTCGCTGCCGGGCGTGCCCGGGATGACGTGGCCGTCGAGGTCACAGAGGATCATGCTCTCCGGGCTCAGGTCGTCGTAGTCGACGCCGGACGGCTTGATCACGAACAGGTCGGCGCCGGGCACGCGGCCGGAGACGTTGCCGCCGGTCCAGACGACGAGGCGGTAGCGCACGAGCTCGTCGTGCAGTCGGGCGACATCGGCGCGCACGCGCGCGATCGCGTCGGCGAGGCCGGGCGCGTCGAGATCGAGATCGGCGGCAGGCACCGAGGCCCCCGCCGAGGCCGCCGTCGTGGATGCCGCGCCGCTCACGCCAGCACCTCCCGTCGCATCCGCTTGAGGTCGTGCATGATGCCCTTCTCCGTGTCGCCGAGCAGGTCGTGCAGGCGGCGGTAGTGCGTGTACAGGCGGTCGTAGGCATCGGCGCGAGCGGGGTCGGGCGTGTAGACGGCCCGCTCGACGCGGCCCATCGCCGCCGCGGCGGCCGCGACATCCGGATAGGCGCCCGCGGCGACGGCCGCGTGGATCGCCGAGCCGAGCGCCGGACCTTGCTCGCTGCCGATGATCGAGATCGGCATCCGCAGCACGTCGCTGTAGATCTGCATGAGCGTCGCGTTGCGGATGAGTCCGCCGGCCGCGACGAACTCGTTGACGGGCACGCCGGACTCGCCGAAGGCCTCGACGATGCGCCGGGTGCCGAACGCGGTCGACTCGAGCAGCGCGCGGTACATCTCGACCGGGGTGGTCGCGAGCGTGAGCCCGACGAAGACGCCCGAGAGCTCGTGGTCGACGAGCACCGAGCGGTTGCCGCTCTGCCAGTCGAGGGCGACGAGCCCGTGCGCGCCGACCGGCGCCTCCGCACCGAGGTCGGTCAGCAGCTGGTGGATGCTCGCGCCGGCGGCCGCGGCCTGCTCGGTCAGCGCCGCGGGCACCGCGTTCTGCACGAACCAGGCGAAGATGTCGCCGACGCCCGACTGCCCGGCCTCGTAGCCGTAGAGCCCGTCGATGATGCCGCCGTCGACGACGCCGCACATGCCCGGCACCTCGGCGAGCGTCGATCCCGACATGACGTGGCAGGTCGAGGTGCCCATGATGGCGACGAGCTGGCCGGGCCGGGTCGACTGCGCGGCCGGGGCGGTGACGTGCGCATCCACGTTGCCGACGGCGACGGGGATGCCGACGGGCAGCCCGGTCCAGGCGGCGGCCTCGGCGGTCAGCGTGCCGGCCGCCTGCCCGAGGCGGCCGATCGGCGCATCCAGCTTGGTGTCGGCGAAGTCGGCGAAGCGCTCATCGAGGGCGCCGAGGTAGTCGCGCGAGGGGTAGGCGCCGTCCTGCAGCACACCCTTGTACCCGGCCGTGCAGGCGTTGCGGGTGTAGACGCCGGTGAGCTGCCAGACGATCCAGTCGGCGGCCTCGACGAACCAGCGCATGCGGGCGTAGAGCTCGGGCGCCTCGTCGAGCAGCTGCAGCGCCTTCGCGAGCTCCCACTCCGAGCTGAGGAACCCGCCGTAGCGCGCCAGCCAGGTCTCGCCGCGCTCGCGGGCGAGCGCGTTGATGCGGTCGGCCTGCGCGCCGGCGGCGTGGTGCTTCCAGAGCTTCACGTAGGCGTGCGGCTCGTCGGCGAGGCCGTCGAGCTCGTTGAGCGGGGTGCCGTCCGCATCCACCGGCAGCGGCGTGGATGCGGTGAAGTCGGTCGCGACGCCGATCACCTGCGCCGGGTCGATGCCGGCGTCGGCGATCGCCGCGGGCACGGCGACCCGCAGCACCTCGCGGTAGTCGTCGGGCACCTGCAGCGCCCAGTCGGGCGGCAGACGACGTCCGCTCGGCAGGGCCGTGTCGAGCACGCCGTGGCGGTACTCGTGCACGGCCGAGCCGAGCTCGGCACCGTCGGAGACGCGCACGACGAGTGCGCGCCCCGACAGGGTTCCGTAGTCGATTCCGATCACGCAGGCGTCGCCGGTGCTCACTGCTTGCTCCGTTTCAGCGCTGCGCCCTCGGCGCGGCGGTTCGTGGCCCGGGCGCACCGGGCCGAGGGGTCACTCGGGAAGGGGCGTGAACGCGGTCTCGCGGATGCGCAGGGCGGTGATGCCCGCGACCAGCGAGGTCACGATCAGGTAGAAGGCGGGCACCCAGATGCTGCCGGTGGCGGCGATGAGTCCCGCGATGAGGGCCGGGGCCGCTCCGCCGAAGATCGCGGTGCCGATGTTGTAGCCGAAGCCGTAGGCGGCGGTGCGGAAGCGGGTGGGGAACAGCTCGGTCATGGTGCTCTGCACGACGCCGAAGGTGCCGGCGAAGACGATCGACATGATGACCGTGCCGATGAGGGCGGTCGCGAACGATCCCTGAGTCAGCAGCCAGTAGCAGGGCAGGCCGAGCACGACCATCGCGAACGACGACCCGGCGAGCAGCGGCCGGCGGCCGAAGCGGTCGGAGAGACGGCCGGCGAGCAGCGAGAACGGCGCGCCGACGAGCAGGGCGAGGCCGGTGATGGTGAGCGCCTGCACCGACTCGAACTTCAGCTGCGAGGTCATGAAGCTCGGCATGTAGATGAAGAGGATGAAGTAGCCCGAGCTGTTGAAGAGCGGCAGCAGGATCGTGAGAAGCATGCCGCGGCGGCCGGCCTTGTCGAGGAAGGCCTCCTTGAGCGGGTTCGTGACGACGAGGTTCTTGGTCTCGACCTTCTCGAACTCGGGGCTCTCGCCGGCGCTCATGCGCACCCAGAGGGCGACGAGGCCGAGCGGCAGCGCGACGAGGAAGGGCAGGCGCCATCCCCACTCGGTCATGGTCTCCTGGCCGAGTCCGGCCATGAGGCCGGCGGCGAAGAAGGTGCCGACCATCATCGCCAGGAAGGTGGCGGCGTTGGCGTAGCTGACGACCTGGCCGCGCTTGCCGTGCGGCGCGTTCTCGCTGAGGTACGAGTTGGCGTTGCCGGTCTCGGCGCCCATCGAGAAGCCCTGCACGAAGCGCAGCAGCACCAGCGCGATGGGGGCGATGATGCCGATCTGGGCGGCGCCCGGCAGCAGGCCGATCGCGCCGGTGGCGACGCTCATGGTGGTGACGAGGAAGATCAGCACCTTGCGGCGGCCGATGCGGTCGCCCCAGTGGCCGCCGACGGCGGCGCCCAGGGGGCGGATGAAGAAGGGGATGCCGAAAGCGACGAGCGTGAGGAACAGCCCGGTGCCGGCGTTGTCGGCGGGGAAGAACACGAGCGCGAGCGTGCCGGCGAGGAAGCCGTAGATCGCGTTGTCGTAGAGCTCCACGAAGATGCCGGAGAGTCCGGCGATGACCGACTTCCCTTCGATCCGGGTGCGCTCGGCGGGCACGGTCGCGCCGGCGGCGGATGCCGGGGGCGGGGTGGTCTCGGTGGTCATGGGGTTCCCTTCGTCGTCTTCGTCGAAGCTAAAAGCGCTGTGTTTCCGGGCCGTTTCCCGGATGCAACATTCTATATTCTGTTGAATCTCTTATCGAGAGACAAGACCCGACCGCCGCGGCGTCGTCACCACGACGGCCGGAGCCATCGCTACTCCGCGTCGCCGATGCGCAGCAGCACCTTGCACGAGCGCGAGGAATCGGCGGCCCGGGCGAAGGCCTCCGTCACCTCGTCGAGCGTGAACTCGTCGCTCACCACCGCATCCAGCTCGGGGTGCTCGGCGAGCATCCGCACCGCGTCATCCAGCTCGATGTCGAAGCGCTGCGAGCCGAGCAGGGTGATCTCGCGGGCGATCAGGCCCGCGATCGGCACCGACAGCGGACCGGCGGGCAGCATGCCGAGCTGCAGCACCGTGCCGCCGACGCGCACGCGCTCCAGCGCCGAGACGAGCGACGGCACGACGCCCGCGGCCTCGACCACGACGTCGAAGGAGCCCGGCTCCGGCTCGGGGTCGACGCCGAGCTGCACCACCGCATCCGCACCGACCCGGCGCGCCACCTCGAGCGGGGCGCGCTGCAGATCGGCGGCGGTCACGTGGGCGGCGCCCGCGCGCTTCAGCGCGGCGACGGCGAGGCTGCCGATCGGCCCGGCGCCGCTGACGAGCACCTTCGCGCCCTCCACGACCGAGCCCAGCCGGCGCACGCCGTGCAACGCGACCGAGAGCGGCTCGGCCAGGGCCGCACGCCGCAGCGGCAGCTCGTCGGGCAGCGCGCGCAGCTGGTCGGGCAGCACCTCGAGCAGCTCGGTGAAGCCGCCCTGCGTGTGCGGCCACGTCGAGGCGCTGCCGAGGTAGGTGCCGCCGGGCTGCGTGTTCACGCCGGCGCCCTCGACGCCGCCGGGCGGGGGCGGCGGGGTGGCCGGGTGGATGGCGACGCGGTCGCCGACCTTCTGCGGGGTGACCGCATCCGCCCCGACGCTCTCGACGACGCCGACGACCTCGTGCCCGAGCACGAGCGGCTCGCGGATCTCGTAGGCGCCGTTGCGGCCGTCCTTGGCGTAGTGCAGGTCGGAGCCGCAGATTCCGCCGTAGACGATGCGCACCAGCAGGCGGTCGGCGGCGACCTCGGGCGCGGGCAGCTCGGTGACGACGAGGTCTCCGGCGCCGCGGGCGACGACTGCTCTCATGGGTTCACTCCTGGTGTCTTCGACGGGTTGCGGATGCGGGATGCGGTGCGACGCGGGGCGCGTCAGCGTCCGAGGTAGCCGCCGTCGACCGGCAGCACGACGCCGTGCACGTACTCGGCGGCGGGCGAGGCGAGGAATAGCGCGGCGCCGGCGATGTCGTCGGCGCGACCCCAGCGTCCGTAGGGGATGCGCTCGCGGATCTGCCGGTCGCGCACCTCGTCCGCACGCAGGGCGGTGTTCATCTCGGTGTCGATGAAGCCGGGCGCGATCGCGTTGACGCGCACGCCGCGGGCGGCCCACTCGTTCGACAGCGTCTTGGTGAGCTGGCCGACGGCGCCCTTCGAGGTCGCGTAGGCGGCGGCCGTGTAGCCGCCGGTGAACGAGAGCATCGAGGCGATGTTGATGATCGTGCCGGTGCCGCGTTCGAGCATCGGCCGGGCGAAGAGCTGGGTCAGCTCGACGACGGCGCGCAGGTTCACCTGCATGACGCGGTCGAAGTCGTCGAGCGGGAACTCCTCGAAGCGGTGGCGGATGTTGATGCCGGCGTTGTTGACGAGGATGTGCACCTCGCGCTCGGCGAGGATGCCGTCGACCGCGCCCGCGATCGACGCCGCGTCGGCGAGGTCGACGGCGACCGCCGTGTAGTCGCCCTCGAGACCCACGTCGGTGCGCCGCTGCAGGCCGATGACGCTCGCGCCGTTCTTCAGCAGCAGCTCGGCGATCGCGCGGCCGAGGCCGCCGCTCGCGCCGGTGACGACGGCCGTGCGGCCGGTCAGGTCGACGGAGAAGCCGAGCTCGTCGGCCGGCTTCGCGGCGGGGTTCACGACGTCGGCGCTCATGCGATGTGCGATCCGCCGTTGACGTCGTAGGTGACGCCCGTGAGGTAGCCGGCCTCTTCGCGCAGCAGGAAGGCGACGACCGCGGCCACGTCATCCACGGTTCCGACGCGGCCCACCGGCAGCTCCTGCAGCAGCTGCGTCTTGCGCTCGTCGCTGAGACGGCCGCCCATGATGTCGGTGTCGATCGACCCCGGCGAGACCGAGTTGGCGGTGATGCCGTGCGGGCCGAGCTCGCGGGCGAGGGTGCGCGCGAGGCCGAGCAGCGCGGCCTTCGACGCGGAGTACGCGGCGCGGCCGTACACCCCTCCCCCGCGCTGGGCGGAGGCGGAGGAGATGTTGACGATGCGGCCGACGCTGTTCGCGGCCATGATGCGCGCGGCACCCTGCGTGACGTGGAAGGTGCCGGTGAGGTTGATGTCGACGACCCGGTTCCACTCCTCGCGGCTCACCTCGAGGAACGGCACCGGCGAGCTGACGCCGGCGTTGTTGACCAGGCCGACGACCTGGGGCAGCGTCGCCTGGATGTCGGCGAGCGCCGCATCCACCGAGTCGGCGTTCGAGATGTCGGCGCCGAAGCCCGCGGCGACGGCGCCGGTGCTGCGCGAGATGTCGTCGGCGACGGCCTTGCTGGCCTCCTTGTCGAGGTCGACGACGGCGACGGCCCAGCCCTCGAGGGCGAGGCGCAGGGCGATGCCGCGGCCGATGCCGCGCTCGCTGGCGGCGCCGGTGACGATCGCGGTGCGCTCGTCGGGGAAGGCGGTGGCGGGATAGGCGGGGACGCTCATGCGGTGCTCCGGTGGTTCTCGGTGATGAGGTGGATGCAATGGGTGCGGATGCGCTCGATCAGCGCGGCAGGATCGAGCGCAGATAGCGCTCGTTCTCGGCGCCGACGCTGAGTCCGTCGCCGCCGTAGTGCTCGACGACGAAGGCGCCGGAGAAGCCGTGCGCGATCGCGTAGTGCACCCCCCGGCGGTAGTCGATGATCCCGGTGGCGAGGGTCGAGGGATGCGTGAGCACGACCCCGGCGGCCGGGTTCTCGAGGCGCGAGTAGTTCTTCACGTGCCAGTAGTTGGTGCGCGGCAGCACCTGAGCGGCGGTGTGCTCCCAGGGCTCGATCGGGCCCTGGTGGCGCACGAGGTTGCCGAGGTCGGGGTTGAGCCCGGCGGCCGAGGAGCCGATCTCGTCGAGGAAGTCGACCGAGGCGGCGCCCGAGCTGAGGAAGCCCTCCTCGTACATCTCGATCGAGATCTCGAGGCCGAGCGATTCGGCGTGGTCGGCGAGTTCGCGGTACTCGCGGATCGCCTTCGCGCGGGTCTCGGCGTCGGCGGGGCCGGGGTCGCCAGGCACGGTCCAGAACCACTGCACGGCCTTCTGCTCGGGGGTGAGCACGTCGTGCAGCCCGAAGCAGACGATCGGGGCGCCGAGCTCGGCGGCCGCGTCGATCGAGCGGTGCGAGAACGCGAGGGCGGCGGCGGCCTTGTCGGCGTCGCGGTTGAGGATGCTCTCGCGCGGCACCGCGACCGAGACCGGGGCGAGCCCGGCATCCGCCAGCACGTCCTTCAGCTCGGCGCGACGGGCGCTGTCGAGATCTCCCGCGCGCACCCAGTTGCTGGCCAGCTCGATCGCCGTGTAGCCGGCGTCGACGGCGGGCTGCAGCAGAGCGCGCCACACCTCGGCGGGCTGCCCGGTGACCGGGCTGCCGCCGGCGGTCGTGCCGGCGAACTGCAGCATCGCGGCCGCGATCGGCCAGTCCTCGGGAGTGTGCGGCGACGCGAACCCGGGGTCGACGGCGAGCGACGGGCGGGTGACGGGCGGCGCGGCGGCGTCGGTGTCAGCCAATGCGGATGCCTCCGTTGATGTTGTAGGTCGCGCCGGTGATGTAGCCGGCCTCCTCGCCGATGAGGAAGTCGATCAGCGCGGCGACCTCGCGGGTCGTGCCGAGGCGGCCGACCGGCAGCTGCGCCAGGAACTGCGGGGCGCGGTCGTCGGTGATGCGGCCGCCCATGATGTCGGTGTCGATCGTCGCCGGGGCGACCACGTTGACGGTGACCCCGTGCGGCGCCATCTCGAGCGCGACGGCGCGGCTGAACGCATCCACGGCGCCCTTCGACGCGGCGTACGACGACTTGCTGTAGGTGCCGCCGCCGTTCTGCATCGCGGTCGAGCCGAGGTTGACGACGCGGCCGTACTTCCGTTCGACGAGCCCCGGCATGACGCGCTGGGTGACGACGAAGGTGCCGGTCGCGTTGACGCGCAGCACGCGCTCCCAGGTCGCCAGGTCGAGCTCGAGGAAGGGGATGGGCGAGCTGATGCCGGCGATGTTGACGAGCGCCTGCACGGCCGGCAGCTTCGCCTCGACCTCGGTGATCGCGGCGTCGACGCTGGCCGGGTCGGCCACGTCGGCGGCGAGGCCGAGGGCCTGGATGCCGTGGGCCTCGGCCAGCTCGGCGGCGAGCGCCGCGACCGCGTCGGCATCCCGATCGAGCAGGGCGAGCGACCAGCCCGCCGGGGCGAGCCGGTTCGCGAGCTCGCGGCCGATGCCGCGCTCGGAGCCGGCGCCGGTGATGATCGCGGTGCCGTGGGGGGTCGTGCTGCTGTCGGTCATGTCGTCCTCGTCGTCGGGGATGTCGGGTCGGGGCGTGCGCGGTGCGTCGGCTGCGTCGTCCGCGGCTCAGGCGAGCTTCGCGACGGCGCCGCGGATCGCCTCGACGGCCTCGGTGAGCGTGGCCTCGTCGGTCGCGAAGGAGATGCGGAAGAACGGCGACAGACCGTAGGCGGCGCCGTGCACGACGGCGACCTTCGCCTCGTCGAGCAGGTAGAGCGTCACGTCCTCGTCGTTCTCGAGCACCGAGCCCGACGGGGTGGTGCGGCCGAGCAGTCCGGCGCAGTTGACATAGAGGTAGAAGGCGCCGTCGGGCGACAGCGTGCTGAGTCCCTCGATCGAGTTGATGCCCTCGACGACGAGGTCGCGGCGACTGCGGTAGACCTCGACCATCGCCGGCACGGCCGACTGGTCGCCGGCGAGCGCCTCGGCGGCGGCGGCCTGGCTGATGGAGGCGGTGCTCGAGGTGGTCTGCGAGTGCAGCTTGTTGATCTCGCGCACCAGGTACTCGGGGCCGACGCCGTAGCCGACGCGCCATCCGGTCATCGCGTAGGTCTTCGAGACGCCGTTGACGACGAGCACGCGCTCGCGCAGCTCGGGGGCGGCCTCGACGATCGAGACGACGCGGTCGTCGCCGTAGTAGATCTCGTCGTAGATCTCGTCGGTCAGCACCTCGACGCCGGGGAAGTCGGCGAGCACCTCGGCGAGGGCGCGCAGCTGCTCGGCCGAGTAGACGGCGCCGGTCGGGTTGCTGGGGGCGTTGAGGATGATCCAGCGGGTGCGCTCGGTCAGCGCGGCGCGCAGCTGCTCGGGCTGGATGCGGAAGCCGTGCTGTTCGGTGGTCTCGATGATCACCGGCTCGCCCTCGTTGGCACGCACCATGTCGGGGTACGAGACCCAGTAGGGCGCCGGGATGATGACCTCGTCGCCCGCGTCGAGCGTGGCCTGCAGAGCCGTGAAGATGACCTGCTTGCCGCCGACGCCGACCGCGAGCTGCGCATCCGTGTAGCGCTGGCCGGTGCGGCGCTCGACCCGGTCGAGGATCGCCTTCTTGAGCGGGGCGGTGCCGTTGCCCGAGGTGTACTTCGTGTCGCCGGCCTCGATCGCGGCGATCGCCGCGTCCTTGACGTTGCGGGGCGTGTCGAAGTCGGGCTCGCCGACGGTGAGGCTGAGGATGCGGTGCCCCTCGGCGCGCAGGCGGCGCACGCGCTCGGCGGCGGCCCCGCTCGGCGACTCCTCGATGCGCAGCACGCGCTGAGCCAGCTTCCGCTCGTCCATGGATGTCCACCTCTGTGTGTCGTGGGCTCGACGCCCTCGCGGTCTCTCGATCTCACGGTAGGGAGCGGCTCGGGCCGCGTCATCGGCTGGAGCATCGGCGTTCGCTATGGCGGCATAGCGAAGCCGCGAGACGAGGTCGCGGGCGCCGCGCCTAGCGTCGGGAGGGTGACCCGCATCGCCGCGAACCTGACCATGCTCTTCCGCGAGCACCCCTTCCTCGAGCGCTTCGACCGCGCCGCCGAGGCCGGTTTCACGGGGGTCGAGTTCTTCTTCCCGTACCGTCACGACCACGACGCGATCGCGGAGGCGCTGCGGCGCAACGGCCTCGAGCTGGTGCTGTTCAACCTGCCGGTCGGCGACTACGAGGCGGGCGAGCGCGGCTACGTCGCGCAGACCGGACGCGAGGCGGAGTTCGCCGGCGACCTGGCCCGCGGTGTCGCCTCGGCCGAGCGGCTGAAGCCCTACCGCGTCAACACGCCCTCGGGCCCGGCGCCCGAGACCGACGAGGCCCGGGCGACCCTGATCGCCAACCTGCGCTCCGCCGCGACCGCCCTCGAGGCGGCTGGCACGGCGCTCGTCGTCGAGCCGATCAGCCGCACCGAGGTGCCCGGCGCCTACCTCGGCACGACCACCGCGACCGCCGAACTGCTGGCCGAGCTCGACCGGCCGTCGGCCGGCATCCAGTACGACGTGTTCCACTCGGTGCGCGCCGGCGAAGACGTCGTCGAACAGCTGGATGCGCACCTCGCGTCGGTGATCCGCCACATCCAGATCTCGGATGTGCCCGGCCGCCACGAGCCGGGCTCGGGCGCCGTCGACTTCGACCGCTTCTTCCAGGTCGTCGGCGACTCGGACTACGCCGGCTGGGTCAGCCTCGAGTACCACCCGGCCGTCGAGACGGTCGCGAGCCTGCAGTGGTTCCGAGACCGCGGCCTGCTCGGCTGAGCGCTCTCCCTCGCGGCGCATCCGGCCCCCAGGTCTCCGCGAGAGTACGTGCTTTGCGCCCACCGGAGCCCCCGCAGGCGCGCAAAGTGCGTACTTTCGCGGAGAAGCGCGAGGTCAGTCGCGGCGCAGGATCTCCTGCACGGCGGCGTGATCCTGCTGGCCGAAGCCCGCGTCCACGGCACGCCGGTAGAGGTCGAGCGCGGCCCGCGACAGGCGCAGCTCGGCGCCCAGCTCGTCGGCGAGCCCGGTCGCGTAGACGAGGTCCTTGACCTGGTTGGCGGTGCTGCCACCGAGCTCGTAGTGGCGCCCGAGCAGCTTGTCGGCCTTGAGGTCGAGCACGGCGCTGGAGGCGAGTCCGCCGCGCAGCAGGTCGACGAGCGCGACGTCGTCGACGTCGGCCCGGCGCGCGAGATCGAGGGCCTCGGCGAGCGCCGCCAGGGTTCCGGCGACGACGAGCTGGTTGGCGAGCTTGCCCGCCGCACCCGCCCCGACCGGGCCGAGGTGGCGGATGGTCGTCGCGAAGGTCTCGAGCAGCGGGCGCACGGCCTCCAGCTCGGCGGCGTCACCGCCGACCATGAGGCTCAGCCGCGCCTCGCGCGCCCCGGCGTCGCCGCCGCTCATCGGCGCATCCACGACGGCCAGACCGGATGCGGCGGCCCGCGCCGCGAAGCCCCGCACCTTCGCGGGCGAGGTCGTGCTGAGCACCACGACCCGCTCGACGCCGTTCGCCCGCCAGGCGGTCAGCACCGCATCCGGCGCGACCTGATCGAGCTGATCGATGTCGGGCAGGCAGGCGAAGACGGCCGCGGCGGAAATCGCGTCCGGGCGCGCCACCACGCGCGCCCGATCCGCGAGCTCCGCCGCGACCTGCGGAGTGCGATTCCAGACCTCGGTCGCGAACCGCGCCGCCAGGTGCTCGGCGATCGGCCGTCCCATGGGGCCGAGTCCGAGCACGGCGGCGACGGCCGCCTCCGAGGTCATCGTCACTCCAGCTCGCTGAGGCCGTCGATCGCGGCCAGTTCGTCGTCGCTCAGCTCGAAGCCGAGCACGTCGAGGTTCGTCGCCATCCGCTCGCGGTTGGCCGACTTCGGCACCACGGCGACACCGTGCTGCACGTTCCAGCGCACGATGACCTGGTTCACGGTCACACCGTGCGCGTCGGCGATGCGGGTGAGCACCGGGTCGTCGAGGCGCGCGCTGCGGAAGGGGCTGTGCGCGCCGACGACGATGCCGCGCTCGGCGCACTTCTCGAGGAAGCGCGGGCTGAAGTGCACCGGGCTCCACTGCAGCTGCACGACCTCGGGGTAGTGCCCGGTGGCGTCCTTCAGCTCGTCCATCAGGGCGAGGCGGTAGTTGCTGACGCCGATCGCCTTCACGAGGCCCTGCTCGCGCGCCTCGACCATGCGGCGGAAGGTGCCGACGCCGGCGGTGCCGCCGGGCGGCCAGTGCATGAGCCACAGGTCGATCTGATCGACGCCGAGCGCCTGCAGGCTCGCGTCGAGGTGCTCGCGTTCGAGGCCGACCGCATCCGGCGGCAGCTTCGTGGTGACGAAGATCTCGTCGCGCGGAACGCTCGTCGCGGCGAGGGCGGCGCCCACCGCATCCTCGTTGCGGTAGCGCGTGGCGGTGTCGACGCTGCGGTAGCCGACCTCGAGCGCGGTCAGCACGGCGTCGCGGGCGGCGTCGCCGCGCAGCGGGTGCGTGCCGAAGCCGACGAGCGGCATGACGGCGCCGGCGGCGAGCGTGGTCGTGGGAACGGAAGTCACGATCGGTCCTCTCGGATGTGGCGGGCGCCGGTCAGTACAGCTCGATGAGGCGCATCGGCACGCGGTTCAGCACCTCGGCGCCCGACTCGGTGATGAGCGCCGTGGTCTGGAAGGCGATGCCCGATCCGCCGACGCCGGGGAGGGCGGCGCGGATGCTGATGGCCTCGTCGGGCTGCAGCTCGTCGCGCGAGTGCGCATCGATGAGCACGCCGCCCATGCCGGTGCCGATCGAGTAGCCGAGCAGCGGGTCGACGTCGGCGAGCGGGACGGTGCCGCCGAGCGCGGCGGCGAAGGCGGCGTGCACCTGGCCGCCGGTGACGCCCGGCGCGAGCGCGGCGAGCGCCGCCTGTACTCCGGCGCCCAGCGCCTCGGCCTGCGAACGCAGCTCGGCGCTCGGCGCCGAGAGCACGATCGTGGTGCCCGCGGCGCCGGCGTAGCCGCGCGACAGCGGGTAGAGCGCGAAGGGCAGCGTCGACGCGACATCGAGCACGCCGGGCTCGACGCCGCGGCCGAGCAGCACCGCGATCGACTGCACCGGGTAGTGCGTCATGACGCTGGCGCCCTCGGCGCGCTCGAGCGGCGACCACCATCCGCCGCCGCCCGCCGAGCGCAGCGAGCGGTCGACGTTGCGCACGATCTCAAGGCTGCGCAGGTCGCGCGTCATGCGGTCGACGATCGCCGTGTAGCCGATGTCGGCGAGGTTCGCGGCCTCGCGCAGGCGGACGATCTCGTCGGCGTCGCGCGTGCGCATGGCCGCATCCAGCAGCTCGGTGTCGGTCGGGGCGCCCGGCGTGACCGCATCGGGTGCGGCCGCGGCGACGATCTCGCGCAGCCGGGTGCGCTCGGCGGTGCGGCCGAGCGTCCAGTAGCGCACCTCGCCGTCGTAGCCGGCGCCCTCGATGAGCGGGCGGTCGGCAAGCGAGGCGACCAGCGCGACGCTGCCGTCGCGCCGCGCCACCGCGACCGGACCGCGCCCGGAGAAGCCGCGCACATCCACCTCGGTCAGGAAGGCGATCGCCGCGGGCGACTCGGCGACGACGGCGCCACGGCCGGCGTGGTCGAGTTCGGCGGCGACGCGGGCGCGCCGCGCGGTCAGGGCGGTGGAGCTGTCGGTCATGTCTCTCCCGGTGCTTCGATGGTGCGCAGGAACGGAGCGGGATGCGGCGACGTCACACCGACGCATCCCCTGCCGAGGATCACTCCTCGACGATGAGGCCCTTGGCCTTGAGCTTCTCGGTGAGCCCGTGGATCTCGATGAGCATGCGCTCCTGCTTGCGGTGCTCGGCGCGGATGTTCGCCTCGTGGTCTTCGCGCTCCTGGCAGAGGCGCGCGACCTCGGCCGCCTCCTCCGGCTTCACGACGACGACGCCATCCGCGTCGCCCTTGATGATGTCGCCGGGCTCGACGATCTGGCCGCCGATCGCGATCGGGTAGTTCACCGGTCCGAGGGTCTCCTTGACGGTGCCCTCGATGCTGATCGAACCCGAGAAGACGGGGAAGCCGAGCTTGCGGATGTCGGCGCTGTCGCGGATGCCCGAGTCGGTCACGAAGGCGGCGAGGCCCTTGGCGTGCGAGGCGGTGGCGATCACGTCGCCGAAGCCGCCCGAGTGGGCGAGCTCGCCCGCGGTGACGATGACGACGTCGCCCTTCTGGGCGTAGCTGATGCCGACCTGCACCATGATGTTGTCGCCCGGCTGGGCCTGCACGGTCACGGCGGGGCCGCAGAACTCCATGCTGTTGTCGATGGGCTTGATCTTGTACGAGATCGCGCCCTTGCGACCCTGCGCCTCGTGGATGGTGGCCGACGAGAACTTGCCGATCGCGGCGACCAGCTCGGGGTCAGGGCGGTCGAACTTGGTGCGGACGTGGATCATGCGGTTCTCCTTGTTATCTGTGGCGGGATGCGGTGCGGCCGCGATCAGGCGCGGTGCGCCCCGACACGGGCCGCGGTGTCGGAGGCGAAGTCGAAGTCGGTGGTGAGCTCGGCGCCGTCGAAGGCGCCCGAGTCGGAGGCGACGCCGAGGCCGGTGCGGGCCGGGTCGGTCGCGGTGCGACCGGGCAGCTCGAGCCCGTGCTCGACGAGCGCCGTCTGCACGCGATCGCGCGCGTGACCGAGGGCGAGCTCGCGACGGCGGTGCTCATCGCGCGCACGCGCGACGCTGACCCGACGGAAGCGCACGGTCTGGCCGGGGCGCACCTGCGCCATAAGGTCGAGGGCGCCGGTCGTGAGCACGGCGAGCACGGGGTAGCCGGCGGTCACGCCGCGGCCGCGGTGCAGCACGAGCAGCTGGCTGTCGGAGGGCACCTCGACGGCGCCGACGGGCACCCCGCGCGAGAGCACCTCGCTGGCGGTCTCGCGCTGCGGGGTCGCGCCGGTGAGGCGCAGTCCGACGTGGTTGCTGCGCGGGTCGACGGTGAACGGAGCCGCGAACAGCTTCTCGGCGCTGGCTCCGAACTCCTCGCGGTCGGGGCCGTCGGTGACGTCGATGACGGGCTCGCTCGGCACCGCGGGACCGCGGAGCCCGAGGTGGATGAGCGGCACGCGCAGGTGCGGGTTGCCGAGCGCGGGCGCCTCGACGAGCTGCGGCAGGTCGGCTCCGGCGACGAGCCGGGTTCCGAAGCCGATCATGCTGTCGGGCGCGACGCTGCCGAGTAGCGTCGGCACCTCGACCGAGCCGTGCACGGCGAGGTAGCTGCGCAGGCCGGGTCCGGTGATCGTGATGGCGATCTCGGCTCCGGCGGGCAGGCTGAGCGGCGTCAGTGCCGGATGCGGCTGCCCATCCACCCGCAGCTCGACCGGCGCACCGGTCACGGCGACGACCGCGCGGCGGTCGAGGCGCACCGTCAGCAGGCTGGCCGTGATCTCGATGAGCGGCGCCGACTCCGGGTTGCCGACGAGGATGTTCGCCAGCTTCGCCGAGGCCTGGTCGAGCGCGCCGTTGACCGAGAAGCCGAGGGCCGGGCCCTCGAAGCGGCCCAGGTCGGTGACGACCGCGTGTCCGGCCTCGAGCACCTTCATGACGCCATCCCCAGGTCGGAGCGCAGCGCGACCGGCGCCGCGGCGGAGCCGGCGTCCGAGACGGCGCGGTCGCCGGCGTCGTCGTCGTCGATCACGTGATCGGCGAGGAACGTGCCCTCGTAGTCGCCCCACTGCTCGGCGGCGATGGCGCGGAAGCGGATCGAGTCGCCGGGGCGGTAGGGCACGAGACGCGGGCTCGTGATGTCCATGACGCTCACCGGCGAGAGGCCGATGAGCCGCCATCCGCTCGGCGCGCGTACCGGCCCGAGCACGCCCTGCACGCCGGCGACCGAGATGGCGTTCGGCGGCACCTCGAGGCGCGGGTCGGCGAGGCGCGGGATCGGCTTCGCGAAGTCGGGGCCGTCGATCATGCACGAGGCGGCGGGCCCGCCGAGGCAGCGCACGACGCGCTCCTCGGCCGTGTGCAGCGCCACGACCTCCGCCTCGGAGATGCCGAGGAAGTCGGCCACGAACGCGAGATCCGGCCCGTGCTCGCCGCCGTAGACGACAGGCAGCTCGAAGCGGCGGCGCGGATGCGCGTCGACCGGGGCGTCGCGCAGCGCGTCGCGCGCCATGAGCTGCAGCAGCGGCTCCAGCGCCTCGAACGACTGCACCATCGGGTCGAACTCGACGAGCATCGACTCGTAGGTCGCGACCGCGCCGTGCACGCCCGGCAGCGGGCGGTCGGTCATCCAGTCGGCGACGCGGTGCACGGTCTGCCAGGCGGTCTCGGCATCTGCGTCGGCGACGGTCAGACGCAGCGCGCCCTCCCCGCTCGGCGACAGCGATACCCGCATGTCAGCGTCCCTTGACGATCTCGGCGAGCGGGGCGAGGGTCACGCCGGCGGCGACGAGCTCGTCGCGGATGCGGCGCGCCAGCGCGAGCGAGTCGGGGCCGTCGCCGTGCAGCAGCACCGAGTCGATCTCGATCGGCAGCACCTTGCCCGAGCGCGCGACGACCGTGCCCTCGGTGACCATGCGCAGCGTGCGCGCGACGATCACGTCGGGGTCGTGGATGACCGCGTCGGCCTCCTTGCGCGGCGTCAGCGTGCCGTCGTCTTCGTAGTTGCGGTCGATCGCGGCGACCATGGCGATCGTGAGCCCCCGCTCGGCGGCCGCCGTCACGACCTCGCCGGCCTGCGTCACGACGACGATCGAGGGGTCGAACTGCGCGACGGCGTCGGTCATCGCGGCGGCGTAGTCGGCGCGGGTGATGACGAGGTTGCCGAGGCGGCCGTGCGGGCAGAGGTGGCTGACCTTCGTGCCGTGGGCGGTGGCGAACGCCGCGAGGGCGCCGAGCTGGAACAGGATGTCGGTGCGCACCTCCTCGGCCGTGAGGTCCATCGCGCGACGGCCGAAGCCGTTGAGGTCGGGGAAGCTGGGGTGCGCGCCGATGCCGACGCCGCGCTCGGCGCACATCCGCACCGTGCGGTCCATGATGCGCGGGTCGCCGGCGTGGAAGCCGCAGGCGATGTTCGCCGAGGTGAGGATCTCGAGCAGGCCCTCGTCGTCGGCCATCGTGTACGAGCCGTAGCCCTCGCCGAGATCGGCGACGAGGTCGATCGCTGCAGCCATGAGCCTGCTCCTCCCCGTCGACGGACACCTTCCGCCGACATCAGCGACGCTAGGCGCGGCGGTCGGAGCCCGGCCAATACCCCTTCGGGATGGACGCATAGAGCGTGGATATGGATGCGCGCCGCGGTCCCGGCGGGCGGCCGCGGCGGGGCTACCATCCCCTGCATGGACACGCGTCGCCTGCAGTACTTCGTGACGATCGTCGACGCGGGCACGATCACCCGCGCGGCCGAGATGCTCCACCTGGCGCAGCCCGCGCTGAGCCAGCACGTGGCGTCGCTCGAGAACGAGTTCGGGCACCAACTGCTGGTGCGCAGCCGCAAGGGCGTCGAGCCGACGGCGGCCGGCCAGGCCGTGTACCGCTACGCCCTCGACGCCCTGCGACTCGAGTCGACCGTGCGCAAGGAGCTCGACACCGACTCCGACACCCCCTCGGGCACGGTCATGATCGGCCTAGCGACGTTCAGCATCGGGTCGATGCTCATGGTGCCGATCCTGCAGGCGATCCGTTCCCGCTATCCGCGCATCGTGATCCGTCTGGTCGAGACGCTGACGGTGGTGCACAGCCAGGCGATCCGCATGGGTCAGCTGGATGCGGCGCTGATCTTCGATCCGGGCCCGGTGAAGGGCGTGCGCTTCGACCGGGTGTCGCACGACGAGCTGTGCCTGGTGACGCCGGCCGAGATGCCGGTTCCGGGCGCGAGCGCCGAGGAGGTGCCGCTGTCGGCCCTGGGCCCGCTGCAGTTCCTGCTGCCGCCGCGCTCGCACACACTGCGCCGGCTGCTCGAGTCGGCGTTCCGGCAGAACAGCATGGAGCTCGACGTCGTGGTCGAGCTCGAGCACATGCGCCCGCTCGGCGAGGCGATCTCGCTCGGACTGGGTGTGACGGTGCTGCCCCGCCCGGCCGCGGAGGCGATGTTCGCGGGCGGCGAGTTCGCGATCCGCCGCATCGTCGAGCCGACGATCATGTCGTCGTTCACGGTCGCGACGCGCGACGAGGAGCCGCGGTCGCCGGCGATCATCGCGGTGACGGATGTGCTGCACGAGTTCGTGACGATGGGCGCGGCCCACGAGGGCGAGCAGCCCTAGGGCGAACATCCCTGAGCCCGAGGGGTGATGCCGGCTGCGCTGGAGACGGCAGCGCTGACGCCGCCGCGCTGACGCCGCTGCCGGCATGCGTATCCTATTGAATATCGGATTTCGAGGGAGCGACATGACCTACCGAGTGGCCATCACGCGCGGCATGGCCGACGACCACGGGACGACGATCTTCGGCGACCTCGGTCTCGACCGACTCGACGCCGAGGGCATCGAGTGGCAGGTGCTCGCCGACGACGTCGCCGAGCTGCGCGCCGACCAGCTCGACGGCGTCGACGCCGTGATCGTGCTCGGCGGCGAGAAGCTCACCGCCGCCTCGCTGCCCGGCGACGGCCGCCTCAAGCACGCCGCCCGCTTCGGCGCCGGCTTCGACGCGATCGACATCGACGCCGCCACCGCGAACGGCGTCGCCGTCACCAACACCTCCGAGGCCGTGCGCCGCCCCGTCGCCGACGCCGCCGTCGCGCTGCTCTTCGCCGCCGCCCACAACCTCGTCGTCAAAGACCACCTGGTGCGCGACGGGCGCTGGGGCGAGCGCCACCACTGGCACGGCCGCGGCCTCACCGGCCGCCGCGTCGGCGTCATCGGATTCGGCGGCATCGGCAGCGAGACCGCCCGCCTCGTCAGCGCGCTCGGCGTCGAGACCGTCGCCTGGAACCGCAGCGACCGCAGCGCCGAGGCGGCTGAGCTCGGCATCCCCCTCGTCGGCTTCGACGAGCTGCTCGCCACCAGCGACTACGTGATCGTCACGGTCGCCGGCAACGCCGGCACCGCCCACCTCATCGGCGAGCGTGAGCTCGCGCTCATGCCCGCGCACGCCCAGCTCATCAACGTCGCCCGCGGCTCCGTCGTCGACGAGACCGCGCTCGTGCGCGCCCTCGAGCAGGGCGGCATCGCGGGCGCCGCCCTCGACGTCTTCGAGGCCGAGCCGCTGCCGACCTCGAGCCCGCTCATCGGGCGCGACGACGTCATCCTCGCCCCGCACGCCCTGTGCTGGACCGACGCCTTCGCCCAGGCCGTCTCGCGCAGCGTGATCGACTCGGTGCTCGCCATCGCCCGCGGCGAGGCGCCCGCCACGATCGTCAACCCCGAGGCCGTGCCGGTGCGGAGCTGAGCGGTGCCCACTCAGTACGCTGAGGCCATGAGCGAGGTCACGGCAGCCGGCGGCCTCGCCCAGACCCGCCCGCTGCGCCGCCGCGCCGGGCTGCGCGAAGAAGTGCACGAGGCCGTGCTCGAGCTGCTCGTCACCGGCGCCATCGCCGAGGGCAGCGCCCTGCGCGTCGACGCGATCGCCCAGCAGCTCGGCGTCTCTCCGACGCCCGTGCGCGAGGCGCTCGTGCAACTCGAGTCGACCGGGCTCGTCGAGCACGTCGCCAACAAGGGCTTCGCCGTCGCCGCCCGCCTCCGCCATGACGAACTGGCCGAGCTGGTGGATGCGCGCAGCGTGCTCGAGGTCGCCGCGGCCCGCCGCGCCGCGGCCGCCGCCGACCCGGAGCTCGCCGCCCGTCTCGACGAGCTGACGGCCCAGCAGGAGCGCGCCGCCGCCGGACTCGACGCCGCCGACGGGCTCGCCTGGCGCGAGTACCTGCGCATCGACCACGCCTTCCACGACGCGATCTTCGACGGCAGCCGCAACCGCTACCTGGTGCGCCTCGCGCACACGATCGACGCGCAGGCGCAGCGCGTGCGCCAGTCGGTGCGCCTCGGCGTCACCGACGCCGACGCCGCCATCGCCGAGCACCGCGCCATCGCCGCCGCCATCGCGGCCGGCGACGTCGCGGCCGCCGACGCCGCCATGGCCGCGCACCTGCACCGGGTGCTCGAGCTCTCGCTCGACTCCGACTGACGCGCGCGGCCCGCGGGTGCCGCACCCGCATCCCGCTCGCACTCCCCGACCTCGACTGCCGACCGCCGATCGCCGACCCGCGCCGCCGCGGCGCACGGAGGAACCATGGACGCCCGCATCTTCATCGAGCCCCAGCAGGGCGCCGACTACGCCACCCAGCTCGCCTGCGCGCAGACCGCCGAGCGGCTCGGCTTCGACGGCTTCTTCCGCTCCGACCACTACCTCGCGATGCCGGGGCAGGACGGCCTGCCCGGCCCGACCGACTCGTGGATCACGCTCGCCGGGCTCGCCCGCGAGACCAGCAGCATCCGCCTCGGCACGCTCGTCTCCGCGGCGACCTTCCGCGCGCCCGGCCCGATGGCGATCACGGTCGCCCAGGTGGATGAGATGTCGGGCGGGCGCGTCGAGCTCGGCCTCGGCACGGGCTGGTTCCGCGAAGAGCACGAGGCCTACGGCCTGCCCTTCCCCGACGACCGCTTCGCGCGCTTCGAGGAGCAGCTGCAGATCATCACCGGCCTCTGGTCGACGCCGGTCGGCGAGCGCTTCTCCTACGCCGGCGAGCACTGGACCCTGAGCGACTCCCCCGCCCTGCCGAAGCCGACGCAGAACCCGGTGCCGATCATCATCGGCGGCGGCGGAAAGGCGCGCACGCCGCGCCTCGCGGCCGAGTACGCGAGCGAGTTCAACATCGGCTTCCAGCCCGAGGCGGTGATCGCCGATCGCTTCGCCGCCGTGCGCCGCGCCGCCGAGAAGATCGACCGCGACCCCGACTCGCTCGTCTACTCGGTCGCGCTCGCGACGATCGTCGGCACGGACGAACGCGACTACGCCCGCCGCGTCGAGTCGCGCGGGCTCGACCCGGTCGCGTTCCGCGAGAACACCGTCTCGGGCACAGTCGCCGAGGCGCTCGAGAAGATCGCCCGCATCCGCGAGCTCGGCGCCACCCGCATCTACCTGCAGACGCGGCTGGCGCAGGACCTCGACCTGGTCGAGCTGCTCGGCGCCGAGGTGCTGCCGCACCTCCGCGGTCTCTGAGCCCCTGCAGCCCCGCGGCCTCTGACTCCGGCCGCACGCCGAAGCCGGCCCGATTCACTCGAATCGGGCCGGCTCTCGCAGAGGCGGCGGTTTCAGCGCATCCCGCCCTCGACGACTAGTCGGTGATGCCCGCCTTCGCGGCCGCCGCGGCGCCGAGCGGCGTCGACGCGGGCGAGCTGGCGCTCGCGATGAGCTCCTTCTCCTTATCGCTCTGGTGCAGGTCGTCGAGCTCATCGAGGGTGTGCTTGCGCGTCTCCTTCGCGGTGAGACCGCCGACGAAGGCGAGCACCATGAAGGCGGCCGCGACGAGCGACGGGCCGACCCAGCCGCGCAGGTCCTCGCCGGCGAGCGCCGTGGCGAGCACCGGCCCGGCGGCACCCGAGATCGCGAAGCCGATCTGCGTGCCCAGCGCCATGCCCGAGACGCGCACCCGCGAGGGGAACATCTCCGAGTAGAACGACGGCCAGGTCGCGTTGACCATCGAGTAGAAGAGCGAGTAGTTGATGATGCCGAACAGGAAGATCAGGGCCCAGTTGCCGGTCGTGATCGACCAGAGGAACGGGAACATCGTCAGGCCCGCGCCGAGCGTGCCGATCAGGAACATCGGCTTGCGCCCGACCTTGTCGGTCAGGAACCCGGCGACCGGGGTCAGCATGATCGCGACGATCGCCGAGGCGGTCGTGGCCAGCAGCATCGTCGGCTTGTCGAGCTTGTATCCCGAGGTGGCGAAGGCGATCGAGAAGGTCTGCGTCATGTAGCTGGTGCCCGCGATCAGGGCGCAGAAGACGATGCGCAGCACCGCGCGCCAGTGGAACTGCAGCACCTGGCGCAGCGGCGAGACCGTGATGTTGAGCGACTTGGTCTCGAGGAACTTCGGCGGCTCCTCGACGTTGCGGCGGATGATGTAGGCCACGACGACGACGATGCCCGAGAACCAGAACGGCAGACGCCATCCCCAGCTCAGCAGGATGTCCTGCGGCATCGCGGTGATCGGGATGAAGATCAGCAGGGTGAGCAGGGTGCCCGAGGAGGCGCCCAGGGTGGTGAAGCTGGTGAGGAAGCCGCGGCGCTTCTCGGAGGCGTGCTCGAGGCTCATCGAGATCGCGCTGGCCTGCTCGCCCGAGAGGCAGAGGCCCTGGATGACGCGCAGCAGCACGAGCAGGATCGGGGCGGCGACGCCGATCTGCGCGTAGGTCGGCAGGCAGCCGACGAGGAAGGTGCAGCCGCCGATGCCGAACAGCGAGAGCATCATGACGAACTTGCGGCCGAAGCGGTCGCCGAGCGGTCCCAGGATGAGCGAGCCGAGCGGACGCACCGCGTAGCCCACCGCGAAGGTGACCAGCGAGAGCAGCACGCTGATGCCCTCGGGCAGCTCGGGCGAGAAGAACAGGATGTTCAGCACGAGCGCCGCCGACGTGCCGTAGACGGCGAAGTCGTAGTACTCGAGCATCGTGCCGATCCAGGCGGCGAACGCAGCCTTCGCCGGCGTCTTCCTGGGTGTCTCCGTGGTCGTCATGTGGTCTCCGTCGAGAGTTCGAGGGCTTCGGATTCGCGGTGCGGATTCCGCGCGCGACCCCATCGCCGGCGCTCTTCCACCCGCGATCGGGTGCTGTGGTGCGAGCGCCTCGGGCGCTTTCGAGCCACGGTAGATCCGCCGCCGACCGGCCGAGCATCGGCATCCGTTATGGAGCCATACCGGCGCGCGGGGATGCCGGCGCCGCCACGGCGCGGGCGCGACTGCGCGAGTGCGGAGCGCGTCGGATTTGGCAAGCGCTTGCCAATCGAACAGACCCGGCAATAGTTTGGTGGGATCGCGCACAATCGCCTTGCGCGCGCAATCATGCAATCGTTTGCCAGCATTCACCCGAGGAATACCCGATGACGGAATCCGCCTCCGCCGCCCCCGGACGCCGGGGTGTCGCGATCATCGGAGCCGGCGCCATCGCCCTGACCCACATCCGCGCCGTGCGCGCGGTGCCGTCCCTCGAGCTGGTCGGCGTGGCCGCACGCACCCGCGACAGCGCGGCGCGGTTCCTGCGCGACAACGGGCTCGATTCCGACTGGGCGATCGAGCCGGTCGCCGCGATGACGATCGACGACGCGCTGAGCGACCCCCGCGTCGGTCTCGTCGCCATCGCGACGCCCACCGGCACCCATGTCGAGCTCGGCATGCGCGCGCTCGAGGCGGGTCGCCACGTGCTCATCGAGAAACCCGTCGACATCGATCCGCACCGGGCCCGGCCGCTCGTCGAGACCGCCGCTCGCGCCGCGGCGCAGCACGGTCTCGTCGCCGCCGCGGTCAGCCAGCAGCGCTACAGCCCCGCCGCCGACCGCGTACGCGCGCACCTCGACGACGGCGGATTCGGCGCACTGACCTCGGCGGTCGCCTCGGTCGGCTGGTGGCGCAGCCAGCGCTACTACGACAGCGCCGAGTGGCGCGGCACCTGGGCACAGGACGGCGGGGGCGCCCTCATGAACCAGGGCATCCACACCCTCGACCTGCTGCTCTGGATGCTCGGCCCCGCCCGCCGCGTCACGGCACGCAGCGCGGTGCTCGCCCACGAGCGCATCGAGGTCGAGGACACGCTGACGGCGCTCGTCGAGTTCGAGTCGGGGGCGCTCGCGACCGTGCACGCCACCACCGCCGCCTACCCCGGGCTCGCCGCGCGACTGCAGATCATGGGCACCCGCGGCAGCGCCGTCATCGAGCACGGCGACCTGCGCTACCTGCACCTCGCCAGGACATCCGACGACGGCAGCGGCCGCGACAACGGCAACGCCGCGGACGTCGGCGACATGGGCCTGCACGGCACGGCCAACCAGATCGACGCCCCCGACCCCGAGCTGAGCCGCGACGCCACGGTGGATGCCTCGGGTCACGCCCGCCAGTACACGGCGCTGGCCGACGACATCCGCCTCGGCCGACGCCACCGGGTCACGATCGCCGACGCCGTCGACACGCTGACCGTGATCGACGCCATCTACCGGTCGGCGGCCACCGGGCTGCCGGTCGACATCCCGCGTCCCCTCACCTGACCGACCGGACCGTCACCGATCCACCCCATCACCCGACTCGACGAGGAGCACCTGTGATCTACGAACTGAACCATCTCGGCATCGTGACCGACGACCTCGACCGCTCGGTCGCCTTCTACGTCGACCTGCTCGGCGCCCAGCCCGTGTGGAGCGCCGAGGTCGCCGCGGCGGGCATGCGCATCGCCTACCTGCAGCTCGCGCAGGGGCTGGTCGAGCTGATCGAGTTCGCCGCCGGCACCGCGCCCGCCGGGGCGAACCACCTCGGCTACCTCAGCGACGACCTCGACGGCGACGTGGATCGGCTGCGCGACGCCGGCGCGACGGTCACCGTCGAGCCGCGCGCCACCGGCTCGGGCGTGGGGCGTCAGGCGCTCGTGCTCGACCCCGACGGGGTCGCGATCGAGCTGCTGCAGCGCGACCTGCCGTTGCGCAGCGGCACGACGCCGCATCCGCACATCCACGCGATCGACCACTTCGCCCTGCAGGCCGACGACCACGACCGCTCGCTCGCCTTCTACCGCGACGGGCTCGGCATGGCCGTCGCCCGCTAGACCCCGATCCCCGCGCTCGACACCACGCTCACCTACCTGCACCACGCGGAGGACGTGGTCGAGTTGCTGCCGACGGTGCACGACGGCGCCCGGCTGCACCACATCGCGCTCGCGGTCGACGACGTGGATGCGGCACTCGCCCGGCTCGTCGCCGCCGGCGGCGAGCCCGACGGACCGTCGCGCCCGGCGGCCGGCGGCGTCGGCCGCGTCGGATCGATCACCGACCCGAACGGCGTCGTGATCGAGTTCGTCGACCGCCCGCGCGTGCTGGAGGGTTGAGCCGGGACACGATGCACCTGTACGCGCGCCGTGCACCGGCCCGATGCGGGCCGACGCGCTCCTGAGCGGGCGTAGCGTCGGGGCATGCTCACTCTGGTCATCGTCCTCATCGCGCTCTGGGTGATCCTCGCGATCGTCGGGTTCGCCATCAAGGGCCTGGTGTGGCTCGGCATCATCGGCATCGTGCTCGTGATCGCCACGGCCGCGATCGGGTTCGTGCGTCGCTCGATCGGGGCGAAGCGCTCCGGGAGCTGACCGCACTCGACTCGCTGTATCGCAGCGGACCGCAGACGGATCGCGCGCCCGGCCCGTCCGGTCGGATGCGGATGCGGATGCGGATGCACGCGACATGGTGTGATCCGTCAGGCCGCGGATCGCATCCTGCTGAACACCGCCCCGCCGGCGACCGCGGCCCCCTCAGGCTGACGGTCGCCCGGCGGCGGGGCGGCGGGCTTCAGCGCGACTGACTTCGGCGCGGCGGGCTTCTGAGCAGGTCACCGCAGCCAGACGTGCGGCGCGAACGCTGTGCTGCATCCCTGTCGCAACTCAGGAGAATCGACTCGATCCGGCCCGGTCGTGAGGCGCGGATCCTCCTGAATTGCGCCACCTGGATCGACGCTCCGCGGCCGGAGCCGGCGGGCGGGAGCGCTCAGCGCGCGGCGAACTCGGCCGCGGCACGCTCGACGATCTCGGCGGGCGCGAGCGTGACCGGCACCGTGACGCCGGCCTCCCACGCGGCGAGCGGCTCGAGCGTCGCGAACTGGCTCGCGAGCAAGGTCGCGGGCATGAACTCGTGGTTGCGGTGCGAGAGCCGCTCGGCGACGAGCGCGGCGTCGCCGTCGAGGCAGAGGAACGCGAGCCCGTCGTCGCTCGCGCGCAGCAGCTCGCGATACCAGCGCTTGAGCGCCGAGCAGGCGACGACGATCGTGCGGCCATCCTCCCGCGCCGATGTCAGTCGCTCGCCGATCGCCTTCAGCCAGGGCACCCGATCCTCGTCGGTCAGCGACTCGCCGCCGGCCATCTTCGCCTTGTTGGCGGCGGGATGCAGGTCGTCGCCGTCGAGGAACTCGACTCCGATCCGCTCGGCCAGCAGCCGGCCGACGGTCGACTTGCCCGAGCCCTGCACGCCCATCACGACGATCGACGGCGTCACGGGGTTCGCGGATTCCGCGGTGTTCGTCACGTCAGCTCCTGACTGTCAGGGGTGCGGTGGATGGGTCGATCGCCCGCCCGCTGCGGCCGGCAGGCTCGGGTCACGCAACTCAGGAGAAACGGCTCGAGACGCCGGGAAACCGGCCGGTCGGCCCGATTCTCCTGAGTTGCGAAGGGGTGGAGGCGAACGGGGTGGACGAGGGAGCGGCCGAGCCGCCGGTGGTCCGGCTCGGCCGCGCCCCGCATCCGCTCACCAGTTGTGCATCGACCCGTCGAGCAGGCGGTTGACCGGCAGGTACGCCGGCGCGTAGGCGTGCGCGGCGCCGACCTCGTCGTCGTAGTCGACGCCGAGTCCGGGGGTCTCGCTCGGCTTCAGCAGGCCGTCTTCGAAGGTGTAGCCGGGGCGGAACAGCTCGTGCGTCGCCTCCGAGTGCTTCATGTACTCCTGGATGCCGAAGTTCGGGATCGCGATGCCGAGGTGGATGGCGGCGGCGAGGCCGACCGGCGAGACGTCGGTGGGTCCGTGCACGCCCGAGCGGATCTGGTAGACCGCCGCGTAGTCGAAGATGCGGCGGAGGCCCGTGATGCCGCCCGCGTGGGTGACAGGGCTGCGCACGTAGTCGATGAGCTGCTCTTCGAAGAGGTCCTTGTAGTCGAAGATCGTGTTGAAGACCTCGCCGATCGCGAGCGGCGTCGTGGTGTGCTCGCGCACGCGGCGCAGCACGGCCTGGTTCTCGGCCGGTGTCACGTCCTCGAGCCAGAACAGGTCGTAGGGCTCGAGGCTCTTGCCGACCTTCGCCGCCTCGATCGGGGTGAGGCGGTGGTGGGCGTCGTGCAGCAGCGGCAGCTCGGGGCCGAACTCGTTGCGCACGGCTTCGAAGACGGTCGGGATGTGGCGGATGTACGCCCGCGTGTCCCACGACTCCTCGACCGGCTTCGCACCGGGGCGGGCCGGCTCGTGGTCGTAGCGGCTCGTGACGCCGTCGGCCGTGGTGGCCGCGTTGGCGCTGGAGGCGACGCCGTAGACGCTGGGCAGGCCGGGCACGCCGGTCTGCACGCGGATGGCGCGGTAGCCCTCCTCCTGGTGGTGGCGGATCGAGTCGAACAGCTCGGGCAGCTCGGCGCCGGAGGCGTGGCCGTAGCAGAGCAGCCCCTCGCGGCTGCGGCCGCCGAGCAGCTGGTAGAGCGGCAGGCCGGCGACCTTCGCCTTGATGTCCCAGAGGGCGGTGTCGACGGCGGCGATCGCGGCCATCGTGATGGGCCCGCGGCGCCAGTAGGCGCCCCGGTAGAGGTACTGCCAGGTGTCTTCGATGCGGTGGGCGTCGAGGCCGATCAGCAGCGGCACGATGTGGTCGGCGAGGTACGAGGCGACCGAGAGCTCACGCCCGTTGACGGTCGCGTCGCCGAGGCCGGTCACACCGGTGTCGGTGGTGATGCGCAGGGTGACGAAGTTGCGGCCGGGGCTGGAGACCAGCACCTCGGCGGATTCGATCTTCACGAACGGGGCTCCTTGTCGGTCGAGGGGGATGCGGTGTCGTCGGGGCCGTCGTCGGTCGGACCGTCGGCGGCGGATGCGCGGCGGTCGCCGAGGGCGCCCAGGCCCGCGTCGTCCGATCCGGCCACGAACGCAGCGGTCGAGAGCGACGGGTCGCTGACGTGCCCGCGCTCGTCGATCTCGGCGACGATCTCGCGGTGGCGAGCGTCGGTGAGCGGGTAGAAGAACATGATGAGGAAGGCGAGGATGCCGGCGACGGCGGGGATGGCGCCCACGGCGAAGCGGATGGCCACTTCGGCGCCCTCGCTCTGCTGCGCGGCGCCGGCGGCGTAGCCGCCGATGGCGAGTGCGTAGGCCGCGAGCGCACCGCCGACCGCCTGGCCGGTCTTGCGGGTGAAGGAGAAGACCGCGTAGATGATCCCCTCGCCGCGCACGCCGGTCTTCCACTGGCCGTACTCGACCGTGTCGGCCTCGAGGGCCCACAGCAGCATGCCGACGAACGAGACGCCGAGCGTCGAGATGAGCAGTCCGATGAAGCCGGTCACGCCGGCCGAGGCGGGCGAGAAGAAGGCGACGGCGCCGCCGGTGATGACGATCACCGCGCCGACGAGGAAGGCCGTGCGCTTGCCGAGTCGGCGCACGATCGTCGGCATGATGACGCCGATGCCGAGGGTGCCGCCGATCTGCACGACGGCGATGACCGGGTAGAGGCCGATGGCGTGCAGCACATCACGCAGGTAGTAGAGCTGCACGCTGCTCATGGCGAGCATCCCGGTCAGGAAGACGAACGAGGCGGCGCAGAGCAGGCCGAGCGGCACGTTGCTCTTGATGACGGCGAAGCTCTGCTTGGCGCTGATGCGGGCGACGTCGCGGCGCACCGTCTCCTTCGCGGTGAAGAAGGTGAAGAGGTAGAGCGCGAAGCCGACGACGATGAAGCCGAGCGTCATGAAGGTGAAGATCGACTGCAGGTCGTTCTCGGGTGTGATGAGCGGGGCGATCGCGACGCCGAGGAAGGCGCCGACGACGGCTGCTCCGATCGTGCGGGCGCTGGAGAGCTTCGCGCGCTCCTTGGAGGTCTGGGTGATCGCGCCGGCGAGCGAGCCGTAGGGGATGTTGACGAGGCTGTACGCCAGGCCGAGCGCCGCGTAGGTGAGGTAGGCGTAGATCAGCATGCCCGTCTCGCCGATCTGCGGCACGTTGAACGTGAGGAAGCTCAGCACGAGCAGCGGCAGCGAGCCGAACAGCAGGAACGGGCGGAACTTGCCGAAGCGCTTCGAGAAGGTGCGGTCGACGATGCGGCCGGCGAACACGTCGGCGAAGGCGTCGAAGATGCGCACGACGAGCAGCAGGGTCCCGGCGGCGGCCGCGCCGATGCCGGCGACGTCGGTGTAGTAGACGAGCAGGAACATCGTCGCCGTGGTGAAGGCGAGGTTGTTCGCGGCGTCTCCGGCGCCGTAGCCGGCGAGCGTGAGCGCGCTGAGCCGGCGGGGTGCCGCCTGGCCGGTGGTGGCCGGCTCGGTGGTGGTGGTCATTGCTGTCGTTCCCTTTCGCGCCATTGCGTCCGCGTCATCGCGTGGGGTCGGGTGATCCCGTGTCGGAAGACGTGTCGAGTGAATCAGAATCGGTGGATTTTGGCAAGCGGTTGCCAGATGAAGGAAGAAGACGCGGATGCGCGCCAGGGCGCATCCGCGTCGGCTCAGGCTCCGGCGACCTCACGGTCGGCGGCGTCGTGACCGGCAGACCCGCGGCCCGCGGCCACGCCCGCGGCGACCGCCGCGACGATCGCGGGGTCGTCGGCGAGCGCCGGATCGAGCAGTCGCAGCAGCTCGGTCACCGGCTCGTCGGCGGCGCGCGCCGCGGCGATCGCCTCCTCGGCAGCGTCCGGCGGAGCCGCACCGTCGAGCTGCAGCGCCGCCCAGGCGACGAGCGCGGCGATCGCGGCCGCACCATCCCGCCCGGCCGCCCGCTCGGCGAGCAGCACCGGAACCGCGCGCACGCGCAGCTTCGCCGAGCCCTCCTGCCCGATCTGGGCCAGGCGGTGCTCGATGCGGGCGTTGTCGAAGCGCTCGAGCAGGGCCGCGCGGTAGGCGGGCAGGTCGAGTCCGTCGGGCAGGTGGCGGCACGCCGCGTCCCAGAACGCCTCGACCTGAGCGCGCAACTCGGGGTCGCCGACCGCCTGGGCGACGGTCTCGTGACCGCGCAGAAGCCCGGCGTAGGCGAGCAGGCTGTGCGCGCCGTTGAGCAGCCACAGCTTGCGGCGCTCGAAGGGCTCGATGTCGTCGACGAAGCGGGCGCCGGCGCTCTCCCACTGCGGGCGACCCGCGGGGAAGTCGCCCTCGAGCACCCAGTCGCGGAAGGGCTCGGTCACGACCGGCGCGGCATCCACCCAGCCGGTGAGGATCTCGGCGGCCGCCCGGTCGTCGGGGGTCGAGCGCGGTGTGATCCGGTCGATCGAGGTGGCGACGAACGAGACCTCGTCGCGGATCCAGGCGGCCGTCTCCGACAGCCCGGCGGCCTCGGCGAGGCCCACGACGGCGGCGCGCACGAAGCGGCCGTTGTCGGGGATGTTGTCGCAGGGCACGATCGCGATCGGCGCGGCGCCGGCCCAGCGGCGCGCATCCAGCCCGGCGACCAGGCGGCCGATGGTGGTGGCGGGGCGCCCGCCGCCGCGCAGCTCGACGAGGTCGGAGGCCACGGCCGGGTCGTCGAGGTCGGGCGAGCCGTCGGGCCGGCTGCGATAGCCGGGCTCGGTGATCGTCAGCGTCACGACGGCGGTGGACGGCGCGCTGAGCAGCTCGACCAGACGACTCACGTCGTCCCCCGACACCGCCTCGACGATGCTCGGCACGATCTCGGCGCGGTCGTCGCGCTCGTCGCGCACGATGAGCGTGAACAGGCCGTCCTGCGGGCGCAGCTGGTCGGCCGCGTCGGGGCTGCGGCCGGTGAAGGCGGCGATGCCCCAGTCGGCGGCGTCATCGGCGTGCGCCGTGTACCAAGCCTGGTGGGCGCGGTGGAAGGCGCCGAGGCCGAGGTGCACGAGGCGCACGGGCGCGGCGGGCAGCGGCTGACCGGCGGCGGCGAGCGCAGCCCGCGAAAGCGCGGGGCCGGATGCGGCGGAGGCGGATGCGACGGACGCCTCGGTGGTCGTGTCGGTCACAGCTTGAACACCTTCGTCGGCTGGGCGACGACGAGGTCGCCCGCGATCTGCTCGGCCGCGGCGCGGTCGATGCGGCCCTCGACCACGAGACGCGCGAGGAAGGCGGCGTCGAGGCGGCGCGACATGTCGTGCCGGGCCGGGATGGAGAGGAAGGCGCGGGTGTCGTCGATGAAGCCCGAGCCGCGCGAGAAGCCCGCGGTCTCGGTGACGGCCGCGCGGAAGCGCAGCACCGCATCCGGCGCGTCGATGAACCACCAGGGCGCGCCGACGTACACCGAGCGGTAGAAGCCGGCGAGCGGCGCGATCTCGCGCGAGTAGACGGTCTCGTCGATCGCGAAGAGCACGAGGTGCAGGTCGGCGTGGTTGCCGTAGCGCTCGAGCAGCGGCCGCAGGTTCTCGACGTACTCGACGGCGACCGGGATGTCGTGGCCGGTGTCGGGGCCATACGCCTGGAAGGTCGAGCTGGAGTGGTTGCGGAAGACGCCCGGATGGATGGTCATCACGAGTCCGTCGTCGACGCTCATGCGGGCCGACTCGAGCAGCATGTGGCCGAGCAGCTCGCGCGCATCCGCCGCGGAGATCGAGCCGGAGACGGCCTCGGCGTAGAGAGCCGCGGCGCGCTCGACGCCGAGGTCGACCGTGTAGGGCTGCGGCACGCCGAAGTCGGCGGAGACGGCGCCGTGCTCGACGAAGTGGCGGCGGCGGTGCTCGAGCGCGCGCAGGTAGCCGGCGTAGTCGTCGACCGCGTAGTCGCCCCAGGCGGCGAGGGCGCGCACGTTCTCGGCATAGCCCGGCGCGAGCGGGTTGATGTAGCCGTCGGGGCGGAACGTCGGCACGACGCGGCCGGTGAAGGTCGGGTCGGCGGCGAGCGCGGCGTGCACGGCGAGGTCGTCGAGCGGGTCGTCGGTGGTGGCGAGCACCTCGATGCCGAAGCGGGCGAACAGCGCGCGCGGGCGGAACTCGGGCGTCTCGAGCGCGGCCTGGATGCGGTCGTAGAGCGCATCGGCGTTCTCGGCCGAGGGGTGCTCGTCGATGTCGAACAGCGTCGAGAAGGTGTGCTGCAGCCAGTAGCCCGAGGCGGTGCCGGCGTAGAGGCCCCAGTGCGTGCAGAAGATGCGCCACACCTGGCGCGGCTCGGCGATCGGGCGGCCGTCGGCGGCGGGGATGCCGAGGTCGGCCAGCTCGACGCCGGCGGCGTGCATGAGCCGCGTGACGTAGTGGTCGTAGCGGATGAACAGCTCGGCCGGGTTCGGGAAGGGCTGGTCGTCGAAGATCAGCCGCGGGTCGACGTGGCCGTGCGGCGAGACGATCGGCAGCTCGGCCGTCGACGCGTAGAGACTGCGGGCCACCTCGCGCGTCGCGGGGTCGGCGGGGAGCAGTCGGTCGGGATCGAGTCGCAGCGTCATCGGCACGGTTGAAGTGAAGCGCAGTCCCGTCGATTTTGTCAACCGGTTGCCAAAATGATGACGACGGGTCCAGACTGGCCCTGCGACGCCGCACCACCGCGGCGTGCGCAGGCACGACATGGCGAGGAGGCCGACGTGGCAGTGATCGGAGTTCAGGCGATGATGCTCAAGGGCAGCATCGAAGAGCGAGGGGCGTTCGCGACGCTGCAGCGCGTGCGCGAGATCGGCTACCGCGCGATCGAGATCTCGCAGATCCCCATGACGACCGAGAACATCGACGAACTGGTGCGCGCCCGCGACGAGCTCGGGTTCGAGTTCTCGTCCACCTCGGCCAGCCTCGACAAGTCGACCGCCGCCAACGACGCCCTCGAGACCGACTTCGACAAGATCGTCGCCGACACGAAGCGCCTCGGCGCGAGCATGGTGCGCATGGGCATGATGCCCCTCACGGCGCTCGCCGACCTCGACAGCCTGCACGGCTTCTGCGACGCCGCCGAGAGCTACGCGCAGCGCCTCGAAGAGCAGGGGCTGCACCTCTACTACCACAACCACCACGTCGAGTTCGCGAAGTACGACGGGCGCTACGCCCTCGACATCATCGCCGACCGCTCCCCCACCGTCGGCATCGAACTGGATGCGCACTGGCTGCAGCGTGGCGGAGTCGACCCCCAGCGCACGATCGAGCGCTTCGCCGGCCGCGTCAAGATGGTGCACCTCAAGGACTACCGCATCGGCCAGCTGCCGAGCGAGGCGTTCGAGCTGCTCGAGAAGGGCGACCACGCGGGCTTCATGGGCTACTTCACCTCCTCGGTGCAGTTCGCCGAGGTCGGCGAGGGCAACCTCGACTGGAAGGGCGTCATCCCCGCGAGCATCGCCGCCGGCGCCGAGTACCTGCTCGTCGAGCAGGACCAGCTCTACGGCCGCGACGTCTTCGACTGCCTGCAGACCTCGCACGACAACCTGGTCGAGCTGGGCTTCGGCGACCTGTTCTGACCCGCCGCGTCGGGCCATCCCGACGCGCACGAAGGGGCGGCGACCACATGGTCGCCGCCCCTTTCGCGTGCGGTGAGGATGCGGATGCAGCGGGCGCGATGACGGCGCACCCGGCGCAGCTCAGACGCGGGCGCGCCCCGAGGAGCCGCGGATGATGAGCCGCGACACGGGCGGCTCGATCTTCGGCGCGGCCGTGTCGCCGTCGATCTTCGCGAGCAGTCGGCGCACCGCGAGGTCGCCCAGGTTGAGCAGCGGCATCTGCACGGTCGTCAGCGGCGGCGAGGTGAAGTCGGCGCCGAAGACGTCGTCGAAGCCGACGATGCTGAGGTCGTCGGGGATGACCATCCCCTGGTGTCCGGCCGCGCGGATGAGCCCGATCGCCATGACGTCGTTGTAGGCCATGACGGCGGTCGCCCCGGCGGCCACGAGTCGCGGCAGCGCCTCGGGCCCGATGTCGAGCGTCGGCCGATTCGGGCCGACCACGTCGATCGCGACGCCGCGGCGCGCACCCACCGCCTGGATGACCTCGGCGCGGTGCCGACTCATCCACGACTGGGTCGGACCCGACAGGTAGACGATGCGATCGTGCCCGAGCAGGTGCAGGTGCGCGACGGCCTCGTCGATGCCGGGCTCGACGTCGCCGATGACCGAGTCGACGCCATCGGAGTCGCGGTTGATGAGCACGAGCGGGCGCTCGTCGGCGAACTGCTGGATCTGCGCGTCGTCGAGGCGGCTCGCCGCGAGCACGACGCCGTCGACACTGCGCAGGATGCGATCGGCCGCGGTGCTCTCGAGCTCGCTGTCCTCCTGCGATTCGGCGAGCACCAGGGTGTAGCCGTGCTCGGCCGCGGCCTGCTGGGCTCCCCGCACGATGCCCGCGATCATCGGGTTCGTGATGTCGCTGAGGATGAGCCCGAGCGTGCCGGTCTTGCCGGTCGGAAGGGCGCGCGCCATCGGGTTGAGGCGATAGCGCAGCTCTTCGGCGGCGGCACGGACGCGGGCTTCGGTCTTGGCGTTGATGCGCCCGGGCGAGTTGAGCGCGCGCGAGACGGTCGAGGGGTTGACCCCGGCGAGCTTCGCGACGTCGTAGATCGTCGGGGCGGATCCGGGTCCTCGGCGCGGGCCGTCGGCGTTCGACATGCGCCCCCCTTTCCGCTCCGGGCGCGAACGCCCCATGCTATCCGCGGAGTCGGGCGCGACCGGTGTACTGGCAGAGCCCCCCTCAGCCTCGGAGAGCATCCGAGCGCTCGCTCTCGCTCGGGCGGGCATCCGCTGTGGCCGCGCCGGCGCCGGTCGACGACTCCGCCGACGCTCCCGCGGACCCGGCCGCGTCCGCCGCCTCCGCCGCCTCCGCCGCCTCCGCGTCGATGAGCTCGCGCCGCTCGCGACGGCGCACGGCCTGGCGATCGGGGTCGGGCACCGGCGAGGCCAGCAGCAGCCGCTTCGTGTACGGATGCTGCGGGTCGCGCGTCACCTGCTCGGCCGGCCCGTGCTCGACGATGTCGCCGCGGAACAGCACCGAGACCTCGTGACTGATGTGGCGCACCACGTCGAGGTCGTGCGAGATGAAGAGGTACGACACCCCGGTCTCCTGCTGGATCGCGAGGAACAGGTCGAGCACGCGCGCCTGCGTCGACAGGTCGAGGGCGCTGACGGGCTCGTCGCAGACGATCAGCTTGGGCCGCAGCGCGAGGGCGCGGGCGATCGCGACGCGCTGCCGCTGTCCGCCCGAGAACTCGCGCGGCAGACGGTGGATGCTGTCGCTCGGCAGCCCGACCTGGTCGAGCAGCTCGGCGATGCGCTTCTTCGCGTCCACTCCTCCGATGCCCTGCACGACGAGCGGCTCGGCGAGGATCGCGCCGACTTCCATCGCCGGGTTGAGCGAGGTGTACGGGTCTTGGAAGACGACCTGCATGTCGCGGCTGAGCCGCTTGCGCTCGGCTCGCGACACGTGCGTCGCGTCCTTGCCGTCGAAGGTGATGCGACCGCCCGTGACCGGCGCGAGCCCGAGCAGGGCCCGACCGAGGGTGGTCTTGCCCGAGCCGGATTCGCCGACGAGGCCGAGCGTGCGGCCGGCGCCGATCTCGATCGAGACGCCCTTGAGGATGCGGGCGGGCTTCGCCCGGAATCCGCGGCCGGGGTAGGCGACCTCGAGCTGGTCGACGGTCAGCAGCGGCTGCGCCGCGCTCATGCGCGGACCCCCGCCCGCTCGCGGCCGACCTCGGTGAGCATCGTCATGGGCTCTTTCCCTTCGAGCATGGCGCTGAGCAGCATCCGCGTGTAGGGGTTCTGCGGGTCGCGCAGGATCTGCCGCACCTCGCCGCTCTCGACGACGTGGCCCGACTGCATGACGAGCACCCGGTCGGCGAGGTCGGCGACGACGCCGAAGTTGTGCGTCACGAGCACGATGCCCATGCCGATGCGCTTCTGCAGTCCGCGCAGCAGGTCGAGCACCTCGGCCTGCACGGTCACGTCGAGGGCTGTGGTCGGCTCGTCGGCGATGATCAGGTCGGGCTCGCAGCTGATGGCGCCGGCGATGAGCACGCGCTGCGCCATGCCGCCCGAGATCTCGTGCGGGTGCAGGTCGTAGGTGCGCACCGGGTCGACGATGCCGACCAGGCCGAGCAGCTCGATCGCGCGCGCCTTCGCGGCTGCCTTCGACATCCCCATCACCACACGCAGCGGGCGCGAGAGCTGGTGCCCGATCGTGAAGTTCGGGTCGAGGTTCGACATCGGCTCCTGCGGGATGTAGGCGATGCGCTTGCCGCGCAGCGGCCGCACCCGCGCCTGGTCGACCTTCGTGTCGCCCGGCTCGACCGTGTACCTGCCGTCGAACTGGATGCTGCCGGCGATGATCTCGGCGTTGTCGGGCAGCAGCCCGAGGATCGAGAAGGCGGTCTGCGACTTGCCCGATCCCGATTCGCCGACGATGCCGAGCACCTCGCCGCGGTCGACGTGGAAGCTCACGTCGTCGACGACGTGCTTCGTGCTGCCGTCGGCCTGCGGGTACCCGACGCCGAGGCCGGTGACCTTGACGAGGTGGTGCTCGGTGCCGGCCTCGACGGTCGCCGCGGCGCGCTTGCCGCGAGCCGGCGCCGCCGCGCGCTCGGCCGAGCCGCCCGTCTTCACGACCGGCATCGCCAGGGTCACGGCGCCGGTCGCGATGTCGGTGAGCCGCCGCTTGCGCGACACCTTCTGTCCGTCTTCGAGCGCATCCCGCAGCGCGTTGGCGAGCAGCACGAGCGCGCCGATCGTCAGGCCGATCATGACGATCGGCGCCACGATCAGCCCCGGGGCGACGTAGATGTTCTTGAAGCCCTCGTTGACCATCGCACCCCAGCTGGCCTCGCCGGGGTCGCCGAGCCCGAGGAACTGCAGGCCCGCCTGGATCGAGATGGCGACGCCGGTGACGATGGCGGTCTGGATGATGATGGGCGCCCGCACGACCGAGAAGATGTGCCGCGCGATGATGCGGCCGTCGGAGAGGCCCGCGACGCGGGCCGCATCCACGTACAGCTCGTTGCGCACCGACTGCACGGCCGTGCGCGTCAGCCGGAAGTAGCCGGGGCTGAGCAGCACGCCGAAGATGATCATGCTGATCCACACCGACGGCCCGAGGGCGGCGCGCACCGCGAGCAGCACGACGATGCCGGGCAGGCTCATGAGCATGTTGCCGGCCCAGCCGGCGACCGAGTCGAACCAGCCGCCGTAGTAGCCGGCGAGCAGGCCCGAGGGCAGGCCGATCGCGATCGCGACGGCTGCGCAGAGCAGGCCGGAGAAGATCGTCAGCTGCGTGCCGAAGAGCAGTCGGCTGAGCACGTCGCGACCGGGAGAGTCGGTGCCCAGCAGGTGGTCGGCCGAGGGCCCGGCGAGCGACGCCGCGATGTCGGCGTGGGTCTGGCTGTAGGGCGCGATCCACGGGCCGATGATCGCGACGATCAGCAGGATGCCGAGCACGATGATCGAGATCAGGCCGAGCGGGTTGCGCAGCAGGCGGCGCAGCGTGTTCGGCCGGACGACGTCGCCGGTCTGTCCGGCGCTGCGGGTGGCGGAGGTCATGCGACACGCACCTTCGGGTTGAGCCAGCCGTTCAGCAGATCGACCAGCAGGTTCACGATGACGACGATCACGACCGTGTAGAGCACGACGCCCATCACCACGGGCACGTCGCCGAGCTGGGTGGCCGTGACGGCCAGGTTGCCGATGCCGGGGATGGCGAAGAGCTTCTCGATGATCACGGCGCCGCCGAGCATGCCGATGAACTGCAGGCTCAGCACGGTGAGTCCGGCGGGCGAGGCTCCGCGCAGCACGTGCTTGAAGAGGATCTCCCCCTCGCCGAGCCCGCGGCTGCGCAGGGTGCGGATCGAGTCGCGCTCGTACTGGCGGATGACGGCGCTGCGGATCTGCTGCGCGCTGGAGGTGACCGCGTTGATCACGATCGCGAGCACCGGCAGGGTCAGCGACAGCAGCCACGCGCTCGCGGGCGCGTTCGGCGTGATCGTGCTGACCGCCGGGACGAGCTTGAGCTGGATGGCGAAGACGAAGGCGAGGATGATCGCCAGCACGAAGCCGGGGATCGCATCCCCGACGACCACCGAGACCTGCAGCAGCTTGTCGACCCAGCCGCGCTTCGTCGCGGCGAGCACGCCGAGCGCGAGGGCGATGATCGCGGTCAGCACGATCGCGGTGAGCACGAGCGTCAGCGTGACGGGCAGGCGCGTGGCGATGGTCTGCGCGACCGGCTCGGAGCCGAACCACGAGCGGCCGAGGCTGCCGGTGAGCGCCGACCCGGCCCAGCCGAGGTAGCGCTGCCAGAGCGGCTGGTCGAGCCCGAGCTGCTGCTGCTTGAGGGCGACCTGATCCTCGGTCGCGGTCTCGCCGAGGATGTTGCGGGCGATGTTGGTGCCCGAGGCGAACATCAGCACGTAGGCGAGCGCGCTGATCACCACGAGCAGCACCGCGCCGGCGCCGAGGCGGCGGAGCGTGAAGCTGAGCATGTCGACTCCTTCGTCGAGGATCCGGTGCGGGGGCGAGGAGGCATCCTCGCCCCCGCGATGCGGATCGGACCTACTTGGCCCCGGCGGGGGCGTAGTTGTAGATGGACGGGATCGCCATCTGCGTCTGCGCGACGACCGTCACCGTCTTGTCGGTGAAGTAGAGCTGGTCGAGGCGGTAGAGCGGTGCGAACCAGGCCTGATCGACCACGAGCTCGTTGATCTTCTTCGCCGCCGCGTCGCCCTCCTTCGCACTCGGCGCGGCCTGCACCTCGTCGATGAGCTTCTGCAGCTCGGGCGTCGTGCTGTCGAGGCTGTTGTAGAGCGCGTTGGTCGAGATGATCTGGTTGATCGCGACCCACGCCTCGCCCTGGAAGAGCTGGAAGTAGGCGGCCGGGTACGACCCGCCGGCGATCTTGTTGACGATCTCCTGGTCGGGCACCGGGTCGGCCTTCAGCGTGATGCCGACCTCGGAGAGCTGCTGGCCGACGGCGGCGAAGATCGTCTCGAACGACGCGACACCGGGCACGGTCAGCGTGAAGCCGTCGGCGTAGCCGGCCTCGGCGAGGAGCTTCTTCGCCTTGGCGGGGTCGTAGGGGTAGGCGTTGTCGAGCGACTTGTCGTAGGCGCCGGATGCCGGGCCGAAGGCCTGAGCGGTCGGGGTGCCGTAGCCGACCTGCAGCGACTTCACGAGGGCCTTGCGGTCGAGCGCGTAGTTGATCGCCTGGCGCACGCGAACGTCACCGAGCTCGGGCAGCAGCTTCCCGTCGCGGTCGAGCAGCAGGAGTCCGCCCCAGTCGACCTGCGACTTGGTCAGCGTGAAGCCGGCGCCCTCGGCCTGCGCGGCGCTGCGGGCGTCCAGCAGGGTCGCGTTGACCTGGCCGGAGACGAGCGCGTTGGTGCGGGCGGTCACGTCGATGAGGATCTTGAAGGTCACGCCGCCGAACTTCTGCAGGTCGGGGTTCCAGTAGCCCTTGCGCTTCGTGAAGACGTACTGCGATCCGGCCACCGAGGCCTTCTTGTCCATCACGTAGGGTCCGGTGCCGACCGGGTCGGCACCGATCCCGTCCCCGTCGAGCGCCTTCGGGCTGCCCATCAGGCCGGCGGCCTGGCTGAGGAAGTAGGTGAAGGCCGGGTCGGCCTGCTTGAGGGTGATCTCGACGGTGTCCTCGTCGGTGGCGACGGCCTTGTCGAGGTTCACCAGTTGGGCGGCCTGGCGGCCGTTCTCCTTCTGGAAGTGCGTGAAGTTGGCGACCACGGCATCCGCGTCGAACTTCGCACCGTCGCTGAAGGTCACGTCGTCGCGCAGGTCGACGGTCAGCTTGGTGAGGCTGTCGTCGTAGCTCCACTTGGTGGCGAGCATCGGCGACAGCTTGCCGTCGGGCTCGCGCAGGATGAGCGTGTCGTAGGGCGCCTGGTAGGGCTGGAGCGCGTGGCCGACGTGCGCCTGGGCGGGATCCCAGTCGGTGATGTCGCCGAGCGCGCCGATCGTGAGGATCTGGTCGGTGGATGCGCCCGAGCTGTCGCCGGAGCCTCCGGGGGCGCAGCCCGCGAGGGCGAGCGCCGCGACGGCGGTGACGGAGATGCCCGTCACGATCTTGCGAAACTTCATCGTCTCTCCTGTGTGTATCTCGTCGTCGAGTGCAGTGCAGGGGTGCCGGGATGGCGGTGGTGCGGTGTTCGTGTGGTGCTGTGCAGGTGGTGCTGTCGTTCCGTGTTCGGGTGATGCGTTCTGGTGGTGCGGTTGATCGCGCCGGGGCGCGACGGATCACCGTGACCGGGTCCGTGCGGTGTCACGGGCCGGTCGCGGCGCGTTCGGGGAGTGGAGCGGGCCGCGGTGTCGCGACCCGCTCGTCAGCTCAGGCCCGGGTCGGGAACTTCCCTTCCTCGGCGATGTGCTCGTTGAGCGCATCCAGGTACACGTCGGGGTCGGAGTCGAGGTCGACCTCGCGTCCGGTCCAGGCGGAGAGGTGGATGGCGTTCGCCAGTCGCACCCCGTTGATGCCCTCGCTGCCCGGTGCGAGCAGCTCGGCGCCGGTGAGGATGGCCTGCGCGAAGTTCTCGAGCACGCCGGCGTGCTGGCCGCCCCAGGCGGACTCGAACTCGATGACCTCGGTCGTGTAGAGCTCGGCCGGGTCGAACTCGCCCATGAAGAGGCGCATGACGTCGCTCATGTCCATGCCGGCGCTGAGCTCGATCTCGGGCTTGTTCAGGCGGGTCACGGTGGCGGTCTTGCTGCCCTCGACGACGATCTTGCCCTGGGTTCCGAGGATCTCGAAGCGGTCGGTTCCGACGATGTCGTGCGTCGCGGTGACGAAGACGCCGGTGGCGCCGTTGCCGTAGTCGATCAGCGCGGTGACCTCGTCTTCGACGGCGATCTCGCGGCGGTAGCCGAAGGCGGCCTTGGCGAACACCGACTTGGGCACGCCGCAGATCCACTGCCAGAGGTCGAGCTGGTGCGGCGCCTGGTTGACGAGCACGCCGCCGCCCTCGCCGCCCCAGGTGGCGCGCCACTCGCTCTGGTCGTAGTAGCCCTGCGGACGCCACCAGTTCGTGATGAGCCAGTTGGTGCGCAGGATGTCGCCGATCTCGCCCGCGTCGACGATCTCCTTGAGGCGGCGGTACAGCGGGTTGTTGCGCTGGTTGAACATGATCGCGAAGGTCAGCTCGGGCTTGGAGGCGGCGACCGCGTTGAGCTCGGCGACCTGCTTCGTGTAGACGCCGGCCGGCTTCTCGACGAGGGCGTGCAGCCCCGCGTTGAGGGCGGCGATGCCCATCTCGGGGTGCAGGAAGTGCGGAACGGTGGTGATGACCGCATCCACGTCGCCGCTCGCGACGAGCGCGTCGAAGCTCTCGTGGATCGCCACGCCCGGGTTGGCCTCGGCGGCCTTCGCGCGCTTGTCGGCGTCGATGTCGGCGATCGCGCCGATCGTCATGCTCGGCACCGCGCCGTCGCGGATGAGCTTCGCGTACATCGAGCCCTGGGCGCCGTAGCCCACGATGCCGAGGCGGACCTGGTCGGTCATTCTGCTGTCTCCTTGACTGCGGTGCGGGCGGCTCGATCGGGGAACGAGGCGTCGTAGACCGCGTTGATGGTGGTGAGGGTGTCGAGGCCGGCGTCGACGCCGATCCAGAACGGCTCGGGGTCGGCGAGGGTCGAGTGGAAGTGGTCGATCAGCAGCTCGTGCGAGACGCCCCAGTACGAGCGCTCGCCGGTCGCGGTGACCGGCTCGGTGACGGTCTCGACGCGGCCGTCGGCCCACTCGATCGTGAGGTCTCCGCGCAGGGTCGCGACGGCGTGCTCGGTCTCGAGCTGGATCTCGATGGGCGCGTTGCGGCTGTTGGCGAGCGTCGCGAAGAATACGCTCTGCGCTCCCCCGGCGTGGGTGAGCAGCATCTCGGCGGTGTCCTCGACCTCGATCACGTCGGCGAGCGAGCGGGTGGATGCGCTGCCGCTGACCTGCTCGACGGGGCCGAGCATCCACTGCAGCAGGTCGAGGGTGTGGATGGCCTGGTTCATCAGCAGTCCGCCGCCGCCACCCGACCAGGTGCCGCGCCACGGGCGGTTGCGGTAGTAGTCGGCGGTGCGGTGCCAGAGCACGGTTCCGACGGCGCCGCGGATTTCGCCCAGGTCGCCCGAGCGCAGGCGATCGAACAGCGCGCGCACCGGGGTGTTGTAGCGGTTCTGGAAGCAGAGGGCGAGCTTTCCGGCGCCGGGCGCGGCTACGGCGTCGGCCAGTGCGCGGCCGGCCTCGAGGCTGTGCGCGAAGGGCTTCTCGAGCAGCACGTTCACGCCGCGGCCGAGCGCCTCGATCGCGAGCGGGGCGTGCTCGGAGTGCGGGGTCGTGATGTGCACGACGTCGACCTCGATCGCATCCAGCAGCTCGGTGAGCGTGGCGAATCCGGGCACGGCGTGGGTCGCGGATGCGGCCTCGCGGCGACCCACGTCGGTGTCGGCGATCGCGACGAGACGCGTGCCGGGGCGCGCGGCGATCGCGGCGAGGTGAACGGCTGAGATGTCGCCGCAGCCGATGACGGCGGCGCGGACGAGGGCGGTGCTGTCGCTCATGTCACTCATCGTGTCGCGATCCCCTCGGCGTCGAGGATCTTGGCGAGCGCGCGCCCGGCCTCCCCGAACGCGGTCGGACCCGAGAAGCCGCCGAGCTCGTGCGCGGCCGCGAGGTGCGGCTCGAGCGAGGCGAAGCCGCTGTAGCCGCGGTCGCGCAGGGCGCGGATCGTGTCGGCGACCTGGCCGTCGCCCTGCCCAGCCGGCACGACCTCGCCGGTGGCGGTCAGCGCATCCTTCACCTGCAGGTAGTCGATGTAGGGCGCGAGCTGCTCGAAGCCGTCGTCGTGCGGGTGGGCGACGCCGACCTGCACGAAGTTGGCGCTGTCCCAGGCGAGGCGCAGGGCGGGCGAGTCGACGGCCGTGACCAGGTCGAGCACGCGCTCGGGGGTGTCGCCGTAGATGGCCTTCTCGTTCTCGTGCAGCAGCACGACGCCGGCCGACGCGGCCTCGGCGGCGAGCAGCGTGAGCGCGTGGATGACCGGCTCGCGGATCTCGTCGACGCTCACGCCCTCGGCGCGGAAGAAGGAGAAGATGCGGATGCGGTCGGTGCCGAGCGCCTGCGCGACGCGGATGATGCGGCGCAGTCGGGCGACCTCGAGCTCGGGGTCGAGGGCGATGTCGACCTTGCCGATCGGCGAGGCGATCGCGCTGACGCCCATGCCGGCGTTCTTCAGGATGTCGGCGAGCGCGGCGAGCTGCTCGTCGTCGAGGTCGACCACGTTGACGCCCCAGGCGCTGCGCACCTCGATGTGGTTCGCGCCGAGCGCCTTGAGAACGGCGACCTGGATGGCCGGGTCCGGGTCGATCTCATCGCCGAAGCCCGAGAGCGTCCAGGTCGGGGTCGTCATCGTCGCCTCACATCGCTTTCCACGGCATCGGGGATACCACCCCTCTCGGGTGGCCGTGGCCATCACTGTAGGGCGGTGATCCGAGTTGTGCAAGCGGTTGCCAAAATGTGATCGGGGCGATGATCACTGACAGCGCAAGACAAACCGCGCTGGCACTGAGGTCGCGTCACGGGTAGTTGGCAACCGGTTGACGCGAGTGCTGATCGGTGCCAGCATGCCCGAGCCGGGTGCCAGAGTTGTGCGGGGTCGATCGCGGCGACGGCAGGGAAGGCGGAACGGTGGAGCATCTGGCGCCGGCCGCGTGGGCCCTGCTCGTCGTCGCCGCCCTCGTCGTCGGCATCGCGAAGACCGCGACCTCCGGAGCCACGACCGTCGCCGTCGCGATCTTCGCCGCCGTCGTCCCCGCCCGCGAGGCGACCGCGTGCCTGCTGCTGCTCTTGATCGTCGGCGACGTGACCGCGCTGCTCAGCTACCGTCGTCACGCCGAGTGGCGGCTGCTGGTGCGCCTGATCCCGATGGTCGTCGCCGGCATCGCGCTCGGCGCGATCTTCCTGCTCCTGGTGGATGACGGCATCGCCCGCAAGGTGATCGGTGTCATCCTGCTGCTGCTCGTGGCGATCACGCTGTGGTCGCGGCGGCGGTCGCGCGTCGCGCTCGCTGCGGCCGGCGGCGCCGCGTCCGGCGTTGCAGGCGGCTCCTCGGCCGTCGGCTCGTCGGGCGTCGGGGCCTCCGCCTCCGGCACCACTCTTGCGACCGCATCCCGCGCCCGCCGCGCCGAGGCGATCGCCTTCGGCGCCCTCGGCGGCTTCACGACGATGGTCGCGAACGCGGGCGGCCCGGTGATGTCGCTCTACTTCCTGGCGCTGCGCTTCGACGTGCTGACCTTCCTCGGAACCTCCGCCTGGTTCTTCGCCTGCGTGAACCTGGCGAAGCTGCCCATCGTGATCGGACTCGGCCTGCTGAGCTGGCAGTCGGCGCTGCTCGTGCTCTGCCTCGCCCCCGCCGTGCTGCTCGGAGCCCTCGGCGGCCGCTGGCTGGCCCGCCGCCTCACCCAGACCCAGTTCACCCGCATCGTGCTGGTGCTCACCGTGGTCGGGGCGCTGTACCTGCTCGTGCGGTGAGGGGCAGCGCGGACCCGCTCACGGTCACCGACTCCCGTCAGCCGCGCCGTGCCCACGGCGCCCGCGACACGAGCACCGCGCCGGCGCCGAGCACGGCGTGCGCGACGAGGATCACGGCCACGAAGGTCGCGACCCCGCCCCAGCCGTCGACCTGGGTCGGGTCGAGGAAGAAGTAGGGCGCCCATCCATCGCTCGACTCGGCGCGGTAGGTGAGGGCGCCGGCGGTCCAGATCAGCGGATGCGCGAGCCACAGCGGAACGGCCGCGAACGACAGCCGCGGGCTCGGCGGCAGAGCGATCCACCACAGCGCGATGAGGATCGGGCCGGCCTGGTGCAGCACGAACTCCGAGAAGCTCCACGGTGCGGACGGATCGGCGAGCACGAGTCCGTGCACGATGCCGGTGATCGCCATGTCGACGGTCGCGAGTCCGCGCAGCAGCTCGAGCGCGCGGCCGGGTCGTCGGCCGCGCAGCAGAGCGACGCCGAAGGCCGCGTAGGCGGCGACGGCGAGCGCGTTCGACTGCGTCGTGAAATAGAGGAACAGGCGGCCGCGGCCGAGCCACGGGTTCTGCTCGTCCCAGGCGAGCAGGGGGTCGATCACGAGAAAGGTCACCACCCCGGCGGCGAGCAGCGCCACGGCGACGGGGATGCGCGCGCGGCCCAGTGGGAGGGCTGTGCGAGGTGCGTTCGGCTGCGGATGCGACGGGGATTCCGCCGCCGACGGATCGACTCCCCCGATCGCGTCGGTGTCGGGATCGGTGTCGATGCGGGTGCCGGGGGCTGAGGACGCGGAGGTCGCTGCGAGGCTGTTCGCTGACGCGGGGGCTGTCGACGACATCGGGGGCCTTTCGGTCGGAGGCGGGGCTCTCCCGCCGCCCCTACGCTCGACCGATGGGCCCCGCCGCGGTATCCGGCTTTTCCCGTAATCCGTTCGCCGGCGGCGCCGGAGCCCCCGATTCGGCCCAGGCCCGCACGGCGAGGATGCGCCGGTTGCGCCCGTCGGCCGCGTCGAGCCCGAGCTTCGCGAAGACGCGGTTCAGGTGCGACTCGACCGTGCGCTCCGAGAGGTGGAGTCTCGCGGCGATCTCGGCATCGCGCGCGCCGTCGGCGAGCAGCGCCAGCACCTCGTGCTCGCGCGGGCTGAGCATCGCGAAGCGCGGCGCGCTCGCCGGCGCGGGTTCGTTCGCGGCGATCCCGGCGAGCAGGCGACGCCAGGCGATCCACCAGGCGGCCGCGGCGAGCGCGGTGGCGACGATTCCGACGAGGGCGACCGCGAGCGGTCCGGCCGGGGCGAGAGCAGACCCGAGCAGCGTCGCGGCGATCACGAGCGCGACGAGCGCGTAGCCGCCGAGCACGCCGGCGATCAGGCGGCCGACCACGGCGGGGGATGCCGGACGCACCGCCCCGAGGCAGCCGGCGGCCAGCAGGCATCCGGTCGACAGCGCGACGAGATAGCCGACGCTGCCGACGGCCGGGTCGACGGCGCCCGGGTCGCGCGCGATCGCGAGCCCGATGCAGACGACGACGAGCAGGGGCGGGATGGCCGCCGCGGCCGCGAGCAGCAGCGCGGCGGAGTGCGACCGCATCCCGGCGTCGCGTGGGCGGCGTCGCGCGGCAGCCCCGACATCGACCACGCGCCGCAGCCGCACGGCCCGCACCGCGAGCCCGACCGGGATCGCCAGCGCGATCACGCCCTGCACGATCGTCAACGCATCCAGCAGTCCGCTCGAGCGCCAGGCGCCGGGCGCGGCGGGGGCGACTCCGGCGAAGGGGGCGACCGAGTCGGTGACGAACGCGGCCAGGCCGATCATGAGCGCGACGAGGGCGCCGATCGCCGCGGTCGACCGTCGACGGAGCCCGGCGGCGTCGAGCGCGGCGAGCTGCACGAGCGTCGACGGAACGGCCCACCACACGCTCCACAGCCCGACGACGACGGCGACCACGGCCGGCGACGCGGATGCGGCGGTGCGCGTCGCGACGGCGCCGAGCGCGAGGTAGCCGAGCAGCGCGGCGGCGAGCGCGAGCATCCACCAGCCGCCCCGACGGTCGCCCAGGCCGGCACGGCGCGCGGCCAGCAGGGCCACGCCGACGGCCGACCCGCCCTGCGCGATCACGCTCACGGGATGCGTGACGAAGGTGGCGGTACCGCCGAGCGCGTCGAGCAGCAGCGACACCGCCGCGATCACCGCCCCGACCGTGACGAGCAGCGCGGCCGCGGTGACCGCGCGCGGTCGCCGCACGGCGACGAGCCGACCGCGCGGCCCCGCGATCGCGACCGGGCGATCCGCCTGCGTCGACACGTCCCCGTTCTACTCGCTGCCCGCAGCCACGGCTAGGGCGCGAGCACTGAGAAGCGCGATGCGACGACGCTGAGAGAAGAACCCGCTCTGTCGTTACCACCGCGACAGAGCGGGTTCCGTTTGATGCCGCGGGTCAGTACCAGCGCGAGTCGACTCGCGACTCGGCACCCGCGTCGCGCAGACCCGCCTCGGTCTCGCGGTCGATCGAGGCGACGGCATCGGCCGTCAGCGTCGCCGCCCGTTCGACCAGCGGGGCGGCGCCGGGCTCGTCGCGCCACAGCTCCCGGAGCTCGGCGACCCTGGCCTCGAGTTCAGCCTCGACCGGCGTGAGCCGCGCGCGCAATGCCGCCTGCACCTCGGCGAAGTGCCCGGAGGCACGGGCCGAGTCGAGTGCTCGTTGCGTGCGCCACCAGAACGACGCCGGGTCGAAGCGGTCCTGCCCGAAGGTCGACGGCGGCGCAGCCGGCCGCGCGGCGGGCGTCGTGAGGTCGGGCGGGAGGACCGCCGCCGGGAACACCGGCACGTAGGCGGTCGTGCACGGCGTGACGGCGCCCCACCAGACGACGCCGAGATCGGCCGGATCGGTGCTGAGCTCGGCGATCATCGATGAGGCGGTGTTGCCCCAGGTGAATCCTGATGGCGCCTCGTGCATGCACAGGGTGAGGAAGTCGGGGTTCGCGGCGTCAAAGTACGGCCCGCCGAGGAACGAGTCCTCGAGGTGGTCGCGCAGCACGCCCCGCATCCCCGCCAGGTCCACGCCGCCAGCCGCGCGTCCGCGTTCGAGCAGCTCGGCGGAACGTGCCCGGCGGATGTGCGAGACCTGCAACGGAACCAACGGATCGGCGAATGCCGCGGCGAAGTCGAGAGGAGTCGGCTCCGCCCAGCCGAATCCGCGCGCGAGGTCCGTCGCTCCGTCGCTCAGCAGGTCGGCGGCGGTGCGGATCGACGGCTCGTTGCTGATGCTGTCGACAGCGCCCGCACGTCGCGCGGCCCACTCTCGACCGGCCGTCTCGACGATCCAGGCCTCGTTCGGGTCGGCGATGAGGAAGGAGTTGTCGTAGGCGCCGGTCGCGGCGCTCTCGCCGAACTTGCCGGAACCCCACTGCCCGTGGCGCTCGAGCAGACCCGTGATCACGGCGACCGCCTCGTGCGCGGTCGCCGCCCGTTCGAGCCCGAGTCGCACCAGTTCCATGCCCAGGATTCCGGGCTCGGGCTCCTGCCCTCGTCCGGCCGCGTCGACGGCTGCGCGCAAAGGACGGGTGAACAGGGCTTCATTGCCGATGGCGACCCGGTGCTCGTTCACGCCCGACTCGTATCCCCAGCACCAGAACGGGGCGGATCCGAGGTGCGCGAAAGCGGGCGCATCATCGATCTCGATCTGCGCGAGTCGCACCGTGCTGCCGGCCTCGGGGCGGGCGGCACGCTGCCGCAGCGGCTGCGCCTCGCCGGCGGGGCGATCGCTGTTCTTGCCGAAGATCGTCACGCCAGTGGCCGAACCGGCAGGGGTGGCCACCGCGGAGTCGCAGCTCCACGACGGCGACCAGACCGACTGCGGCACTCCCGCGGCTGCGGTTCGGATCATCGGGCGACCTCCTCGGCGATCGACGCTCCCGCCTTCGGCCGATAGAACCGGCCGCCAGTGGCCGCCGTGAGGATCACGTGCAGCACCGGGCCCACGATCATCGCGACGAACGACGCGTACTCCAGGGGATAGACACCGACGATCCCCGCCGCCCCGACGGCCACGGCTACACCCAGCGAGACGAGACCGCACGGGTTCCAAGCGCGCACGTTCCCCTCCTCGTACTCGATGTCGTGCGTGCGCCCCAGCTTCAGCAGTCGACGGCAGACGAAGTAGTCGGCCAGGAGCACCAGCACCCAGGTGTTGGTGAGCACACCGGTGATGGCGAGGAAGGTGCCGAGGTGGTTGATCACGTTGAAGGCGTAGCAGACCACGCCGACGAGCCAGACGCCGAACATCCACCAAGGCCGGCCCGGGCGGAAGTGGGCGATCACATCGAAGCCGGCGGCGAGGGTGATCGAGCCGCCGTAGAGGTTCATCACGTTGATGCGGATCTGCGTGATGACGACGAAGATCACGCCGCCGATTCCCATCAGGTGCACGAAGACGAAGCCCGGGTCCTGAGCCTTCTCAGCACCGAACGCGCCGACCAGACCTGCCCCGAAGAAGGCGCCGAGGCCGATGACGGCGAACATCGGGATGAGCTCGAGCAGCATGATCGCGCCGGTGCCGCGGTATCGGATCTTCTGCGCGGCGAAGCGGCCGTAGTCGGTGGCCATGAGGCCCTGGAAGATCATCTGGCCGTTGGCGAGGCTCATGGCCGCGGCGAGGCCGGCGCCTCCGCCGACGCCGATCGGCCCCCAGTCGAACGCCGCGCCGCCACCCGGCTGATTCGCCATCGCGACGATCGCCCAGATGAGCAGCAGCACGAAGATCGGGAAGCCCCAGGTCTGGATGACCGACATGGCGTACATGCCGCGCCAGACGAGCGCGATCGTGACCAGACCGACGAGCGCGAAGATCACGATCCCGCCGATCGATCCGATGTCGATGCCGAGCGAGTAGGCGATCGCGTGCGAGACGATCGTGCCCTCGAACAGGAAGTAGAAGACGAAGTTGACCGCGTAGATGAACGAGGTCACCGCGGCGCCGCGCGCGCCGAAGCCGAGCCCGCGCGAGAGGAGCCCCTGCGAGAGTCCCTCTCGGCTGGCCATGCGCATGGTGAGAGCGCCGATGACGAGCGCGCCGATGAAGAAGTAGCCGATCGGCAGCAGCATGAGAGGCCAGCCGACCGCGAACAGCTGCTGGGCGCCGAACGAGAAGAAGAACATGGCGGTCGCGTTGCCGAGCAGCACGAGGCTGATCGCGGGGATGGGCCAGCGCTGGGATGCGGGAACGCGCGAGGTCGAGTAGCTCTCGACCTGGTCGTCGATCGACGCCTCCGGGCCGCGGAAGCTGCGGCGGAGATCCTTGAGTGACATCGTCGTCCTTTCGATGATCGGGTGGTTCGTGGTCAGCGATTTGCCGCTGATGCCGCACCTGCGAGGCGCAGCCGGGTGGCGAGCTGAGTGCCGGCGAGTTCGAGAGTGCGGAGGGTCAGGGCCGGGTCGCGATCGGTTCCCGCGGCGAGATCCGCCAGCGCGATGACGTGGGTGAGTCCGAGCGCGAGCGCGTCGTCGCCGAGCTGGTCCTGGCCGACGACCGCGACGACCGGGACCCGCGCTCGCCGCGCAGACGCGGCGACGATCGCGGGAGCCTTGCCGGAAAGCGACTGTGGGTCGAGACGCCCCTCACCCGTGACGACGAGATCGGCGACCTCGACCGACCGGTCGAGTTGGAGCGTCTGAGCGATGAGCTCGCCGCCGCTGACCAGCGCACCGCCGATCGCGAGGAGCGCCCACCCGAGCCCTCCAGCGGCACCGGCGCCGGCGGTCGCAGCATCGAGTGGCCCCGCCGGAGGCCGGTTCTCGGCCGAGACCGCCGCAAGGCGGGTGAGGCCCTTCTCGATCCGGTCCACGGTCGTCGCATCGGCGCCCTTCTGCGGCCCGAAGACTGCTGCTGCGCCGGTCGGACCGAGCAGCGGAGAGGTGACGTCGCAGAGGCCGATGATCCTGGCGGTTGCCAGACGAGGGTCGAGACCCGACCAGTCGATCGAGGCCAGCTGCCGCAGAGCGGCTGCGCCCGGCGGGATGTCGCCGCCCTGCGCGTCACGGAATCGGACGCCGAGGCGGCGGAGCATCCCGGCGCCGCCATCGCTGGTCGCCGTGCCGCCGAGTCCGACGCGGATCTCGGTCGCTCCCCGGTCAAGCGACGCCTCGATCGCGGCCCCGATGCCGCTTGAGTCAGCCGTCTCCGCCATCCGGGGTGTCGGTCGAGCGGCACCGAGGCCGCAGATGGCAGCGACCTCGATGATCCATTCGGTCTTACGATGCGCGACCGGCGCACTCTCGACGACGCCACGGGCATCGGGCACGTCGATGTCGACGCGTTCGTATCCCGCGCCGAGGAGTGCCGCGAGCGTGCCATCGCCACCATCGGCCAGAGCCATGACCTCGACCTTCAGCGAAGGGACCGCTGTGATCAGTCCACGGGCAACCGATTCGCCGGCCTCGGCAGCAGTGGCTGTGCCCTTGAACTTGTCCATCGCGATCAGCACGCGCATCCCATTCCTCCCCGTCGAGCCAGTAAGCAAGAATGTAATACATGTGTGCAGTCATTACACAAGTGGCGATTCTGTCTATCCTGAGGCCATGGAGGACAACCAGCTCGCCGTGGTGTCGGTCGCCGACTCGCTCACGAATGCGCTGCGCGAGCGCATCCTCACGCAGCAGATCGCGGCCGGAGATCGGGTCGCCGAAGCGGTCGTCGCCCAGCAGTTCGGCGTCTCACGCCCCAGCGCCCGCGTCGCGGTCGAACGACTGATCGGCGAGGGACTACTGGAGCGCACCGCCCATCACGCGGCGCGAGTGCTCACACTGCGTGCCGAGACGCTGCACGACATGTACCTCTCGCGGGCGGTCATCGAATCGTCGGCGTATCGCCGTCTGACCGAGCAGGACCACGACTACGCACGCGCCGAGAGCGAGATCACGCGCCTTCACACCGCCACCGCGCGGGGCGATCTGATCGAGCTGGTGGATGCTGACGTGCGGTTTCATCGAGAGCTCGTCGATCTGCTGGGAAGCGCCGGCCTCTCGGCCATCCACGACAAGCTGATCAACCAGATGCGCCTGTGCCTGGCGCAGGTGCAGGTGCATCACCTGCTCGACCCCGCCGTGATCGAGCGCGAGCATCGCGGAGTGCTCAAGGCGATCCGCGCGGGCGATGCCGATCTGGCCGATCGACTCGGGCGTGAGCACCTCGAGCACGCCCGCGATCGACTCCTCGCACATCTCGGCTCCGAATGATGGGCTCGACCGACCGCAGCGGACACCTGTTTCCGCGTGTGACGGCACCCCACCATCGCGGTTTCGAATCTCTCTAGTGTCCGCCTGATGACCGCCCCCCCCCCCCCCCCCTGGACACTGAGCATCTCCGCAGCTTCATCGCCGTGACCGAGACAGGGAGTTTCACTCGCGCAGCTCGGCGCGAGCATCTGAGCCAGTCCACTGCGAGCGCGCATATCGCCGCACTGGAACGTCGACTCGGAGTGACCCTTCTGGAACGCCGCCCCGACGGAACCTCGATCAGCGAGGCTGGGGAGCGATTCCTGCACCGCGCGGTCGCACTCGTCGCACTCACCGACGAGACGCTCGGACAGTTCCACACGCGCGCCGACTCCATGCCGACATGGGAAGTGACCGACTTCGTGATCAACGAGTTCCCCCGCGAGGCATTGTCCGAGATCGCAACCGGGTGGTGGAGCGCCGCTTCACCCTCGCCCTGGGCAAGTCCCATGAGCTGGAGCACGGCGCCGCAACCGGACAGGTCGATGCCATCCTCAGCCTGACGTTCGAGCCGCCTACCGGCGCCGTGCTCATCGGAAGTGTTCCCCTCGACTATTACGCCTCGGTAGCGAAGCTCGCCGAATAGCACAAGATCGACGCGGTCTTCCGCGCCGACGTGCCCTACCTCAACCCCGACCGCATCCGCCACACCGCCGGCATCGGCATCGGCATCGGCATCGGCATCGGCATCGAGCCGACCACCCTGCTCTCTGCCGTCGCGGCCGTCACCCGACACATCGGCGTGGTCGGCACTGTCTCGACGAGCTTCTCTGAGCCATACAACGTGGCCCGCACCTTCGCCACACTCGACCACCTCAGCGGCGGGCGCGTCGGATGGAACGTCGTCACCTCCGCGTTCGGCGAGCGCAACTTCCGGCTCGATGAGCTGCCCTCCCAGGAAGAGCGCTACGCGCGTGCGGCCGAGTTCGTCGACGTCGCGCGCGGACTCTGGTCGGGTTGGGAGCGCGACGCCTGGCGCGTCGACCGTCGGGCGGGCGTGTTCGCAGACCCCGACAGGGTGCATCGTCTCGATCACCGCGGACGGTTCTTCCAGGTCGAGGGTCCCCTCGACATCCCGCGAAGCCCGCAGGGCGAGCCCGTGCTCGTCCAGGCCGGCGCGTCCGGGCCCGGACGAGCCTTCGCCGCCGGCTTCGCCGAGTTGATCTTCACGGCGGCGCAGTCAGCAGACCAGGCTCGTGAGTTCCGCTCCGACATCCGCGAACTGGCCGTCGCCGCCGGCCGCTCCGCCGACGACCTCGTCGTGCTGCCGGGCATCAAGACGATCGTCGCCGAGACCGAACGCGAAGCAGCGGCACTGAACCGCGAACTGCGAGATCTCATCGACGCGGAGGCCGGGCGCGCCGATCTTGAGAAGGTCATGGGCTTCGTCGACCTGTCGGGCATCGGACTCGACGAGCGCATCCCGGCCGAGCGGCTCGCCTTCGACGAGAGGGCCCTGGGTCGACGTCAGAGCGGTCCGGCGCTCTTCCGACGCCTCGCGCTCGCGCACGGCTACACGGTGCGTCAGCTCGTCGAGGAGCAGGTCATCTCCGCAGGCCACAAGATCGTCGTCGGCACCCCGGAATCGGTAGCCGACCTGCTTCAGGAATGGCACGCGAGCGGCGCCGCCGATGGCTTCGTGGTGATCCCTGCCGTCGCCAACGCCAGCGCGTTCCTCGACGGGGTCGTCCCCCTACTGCAGAAACGGGGCGTCTTCCGCCGCGATTACGAGGCAGACACTCTGCGCGCACACCTCGGCTTGCCGGGTCGAGGCTGAGAGACACGGTCCGGCCGCAGAGCGCCGGCCCGCATCCGACCACCACGAGCGGATGCGGGCCGGCGGGTTCGTCGGCGACCGCCGGTCAGTTCCAGTCGGCCAGCTCGGGCACCGCATCCGTGTTGATGGTGAGGCCGATACCGGGCGCCGTCGGCAGCGCCGGCACGCCGTCTTCGACGGGCGACTCCCCGAGGAACAGCGGCGACACTCGCTGGAGGCCCCAGTAGCTGGGGTTGGTGAGGTGCTCGATCCAGCCGCAGTTGGGCTGCGAGAGCACGACGTGCAGAGTCGCCTGTGAGTAGACGTGCGGGATGACGTCGATGCCGGCACCCGAGGCCATCTGCGCGATCCGGCGCAGCTCGGTGATGCCGCCGACGCGGTGCACGTCGGGCTGCAGCACGTCGTTCGAAACCGAGAAAACCCCCGCCTGAGCGGGGGTTTGCTGTGCACCCGGAGGGATTCAACCCCAACCTTCTGGAATCGGCTCGAATCCCGGCCGGCAACGTGGACCCCGCCGGTCATGCGTCTCTGACGAGAGCCGCGGCGTCGCCGTCTCGAGTACCGCTGAATACCGGCAGCACTGTGGTCGCGCCGATCGCGATGAACCCGACGAGAATGCAGGCGCCCAGCGCCGTCCAGTCGAGATGGATGCTCGCGGCGATGTTAGCGGCAGCGAGGCCCGCGACGAATAGCTGGACGATGCCGAGGATGGCGATCACCGACACGATCGTCGCGGTGACCACGTACATCGCCGCCTCGATCAGTGCCGCGGCGGCCAGCACTAGCGTCGTCGCGCCGACAGTTCGATACTGTGCCCGCTCCCGAGCGCGGTTCCCCCCGATAGCGAACAACACGACGGCGCTGCCCAGGATCGCGATTGCAGCGCCGGGAGCAAAGAGCACGAGGCCCTGCTGCGCGTTGACGGCGGCCTGCTGGCGAGAGTCGGTTGCGAGCTCCCAGGTGAGCGATGCGCTGAAGTAGGTGCCGAGCACGATCATGGCGATGGTGAGTGGCGCGACGGATGCCGATGTCGTCGTGAGCCTCTGCAATGCGCTCGCTCGGGCCAGCCACCATGCCGGGATGGCGGAGGCCGGCACCAGTCGGCTCCAGAGCGCGAGGAGCGGTCCAACGTACACGGGAGCGAGAAGCGCCAGCCCCAGGGCTACAGCGAAAGCCAGCCCGAGAGCGAGCGTGGACGCCGCGCCGGGCGTGCGCTGCGCGACGACACCCGAAGCGAGAAATACCGCTGCAGCGACGACGATGCCAGCCAGGATCCACTGTCCGACCCCGAGACGACGCGATGCCTCGCGACGCTCGCGGACGGCTTCGACCGGGGGCACACGTCCGGCGAGGACAGCAGGTCGGATGCCGCCCACGACCGCCAGTAAGGCCACGATCGCGACGGCCACCGCGCCGGCACCAGCATCGACGTGCGCCGGGAGGGGAACGCCGACAGTCGTCACCGAGAGAAGGAAGTCGATCGCGACCTGCGCGAGCGGTGCCGAGAGAACGGCCCCGACGACGGCGAAGACGATCGCTGTGCAGATGAGTCGGCCGAGCACAATCAGCTTGACCTGCGACGGCGATGCCCCCGCCAACCGCCACGCTGCGAGCCGAGGGCGTTCTTGCGTCAGCGCTGTCGTCGCGACGGTCGCGATGACGAAGCAGGTCGGGACGCCGATGCCGAGAGCCATCAGGAAGATCGCAATCTGCGCGACGACGGACTGGCTTCCCGGGGGGCCGGCTCGAAGCGCCTCCTGACCCTCCGGCGATGCGGCCGAGACGACGATGTAGAGGCAGAGCGCGACGAAGGCGCCCGATGCGAAGAACACGATCCCCGGCCCGATCGTTGCGCGAGGCTCTCGCACGATGGAGGCCCACAAGAGTCGGATCACGACCTCGTCTCCGCGTTCCGCAGCGACTCGACGATCTGCTCCGCGGTCGTGCCGGTCGTCTCGCTCACGACACGCCCGTCGCGCACGAGGACGACTCGATCAGCGCGCGCCGCCAACACCGGATCGTGGGTCACATACACCAGCGCAGTGCCTCGCTGCTTGACTGCCTCCAGGGCGCTCATCACGAGCTCGCCGTTCTGCGTGTCGAGAGCTCCGGTCGGCTCATCCGCGAAGATGATGCGCGGATCGGTGACCATGGCGCGCGCGATCGCGACGCGCTGCTGCTCTCCACCCGACAGCTGAGCAGGGCGCGATCGGATGCGATCGGCAAGCCCGAGCCGACGAAGCGATTCCTGCACGAACGCAGAATCCACCTTCTTCCGGCCGAGCCGCAACGGGAGAGCGACATTCTCGAAGGCGCTCAGCGCCGCGACGAGGTTGTACTGCTGGAACACGAAGCCGACCTGCTCTCGATACAGACGAGCCATCGCGCTGCTTCTGATCGAAGTCAGGTCGTTGCCGAGAAGGCGGACGACACCGCTGGTCACCGGTTCCAGACCGCTCAGGCAGTTCAGCAAGGTCGACTTCCCCGACCCGGATGCGCCTACGATCGCGACACGCTCAGACTCTGCGATAGCGAGGTCGATGCCGGAGAGAACTGTCGAGATCCCTCCGCCGGGGCGGGGGAAGTTTTTCGTCAGGGCCGAAGCCTCGATCACAGTCATTCAGGGGATCCCTTTCGATTGCTCCAGGCGTTGAGCACTGCCTCATAGTCATCCAGCGCTTCGTCGTGCGAACGGAGCGACCTCACTGCCGTGGCGTCGAGAACGACCTCGTCGACTCCAGCCGTCTCGAGCGTCCGAAGCTGGTCGATCACCGAGGCGAGATGGCCGTTGAGGACGGTGCCACTATCCAGGAGCGACTTCACCGTCGATTCCTCCGACTCCCGTAGCAAGCCAGAGTGGCTGAGCATCTCGGCGTAGTGCGGTTGTCGAATGTGATGGCCTACGGCTTCACGAGCGATGACCATGATGCTGCGGCCAATCCGACTGACAGCCAATGGGGCGATGCAGACTAGGCGGGCGCGAGAGGCCGATGTTTGTTCGAGTTGGGTGGCGACGTAGTGGGACGGCGCCAACCAAGTGGCGACGAAGTCAGCTTGTTGTAGCCCGCGCGAGAAAAGCCACGGGCGGACGGCTCCGACCCCCACCTCGATCGCGGGTGCATCCGCGAGCGGCGGCAATGCGGGTGAGGTGAATCGGGCACTATCCCGAGGCTGGGCCGAGGGATCGAACGCGTCTTTCACGGCCGCTGCATAGTCGAGGAGGGCCTGACCCGGCGCGCTCCACTCCTCACCAGAGACGGCTCGTACAAATCCAGGCTGGGCCGCTCCGAATCCTGCCGACACCGGCTGGCCGGACAGCGCAGCGAGCGTTCGCACCTGGAGGGCCGATTCGTACGGTGAGCGCATAGCCGCCAAGGAGACCCCGACACCGACCGGACAACTCGCCCCTGTCCCCGCGACGTAGGCGAGAGTCTGCATTCCGTCGAGGAGGAACGACTGCCCGATCCAGAGACGCGCCGCCGGCGACTTGTTGACGAGCGACACCGTCGAGCGGACCGCACCCGCCTCGTTGATCTGACCGGGCACTGTGATCGAGAGCTGCATCTGGATCACACCGCCAAGGCCTGTTTAGCGGCGTAGTCAGCATAGATTTCACTGGAATCGAGCAATGTCGCGTGATCGCCGACCGCGACAACCCGGCCACCATCGACGACGATGATCTGATCGGACTTGCTGATGGTCGCGAGGCGATGAGCGACGACCACCACCGTGCGGTGCCGCGACTCTTCGTCGAGAAGACGCTGCAGTGCCGCCTCTGTCCGGGCATCGACGCTCGAGGTGGGCTCGTCGAGCAGGAGTATCTCGGGGTCCTTGAGGAGCATTCGAGCCCAAGCGATTCTCTGCCTTTGCCCTCCGGACAGCATCACTCCGGAATCGCCGACATCCCGATCGAGGTCACGCGCACCCTGCGGAACGAGAGATGACAGACCAACCCGCTCGAGCGTGTCGAGCAACTGGTCGTCGGTCGCGTGATTCGCGCCGAGCCGGAGATTGTCCGCGAGTGTGCCAGCCAGCGCGGGCGAATCCTGTTCAACGAAGCCGATTCGGGCGCGGATAGCGTCGCGGTCGAGGCCGCGGAGCGCTTCGCCGTCGATTCGTATTTCCCCGCTGTCAGGTTCGTAGAAGCGCTCCAGCAGTGCGAGCACGGTCGATTTGCCGGCCCCGGATGGGCCAACGATCGCACTTCTGCTTCCGCGACGGACCGCGAATGACACTCGATCCAGGACGGGTACCTCGCCATATGAGAACACGACATCGTCGAACTCCAGCAGCGGCACGTTCGTGCCGGTCTCGATTTCCCAGGACGCGGTCGGCTTCTCGCCACCCGACGCTTCGCTGGGGATTGCCAGCACGCCTTTCACGCGGTCGAGGGACGCCATTGCCGCCTGGTACTCGGTGAAGACGCCCGATGCCTGCGAGATGGGCTGGATCAACAGGAAGAGATAGAGGATGAACGCCACGAGGTTGCCGAGGGTCATCGAGCCGTCGGCGACCCGGGCGCCCCCAACTGCCAAGACGATGACGAAGGCGCCCTGGATGCACAGGGACATCAGTGGACGTATCAGCGACGCTAGACGGGCGATGCGAAGTCCCGCGTCGAGAACCCCGCTGGCCTGAGCGATCACTCGACCCGCTTCACGATCACCGGCGTTCGATGCCCGGATCGTACGGATCCCAGAAATACCCCGCACGACATCCGCAGTCAGCGAGCCGAGCGAGGTCTGCGCCCCGAAGCTGAGCTGGCGGAGTCGGCGTCCTGCAACGAGCACGCCAGTGGCACCGACTGCGATGGCAATGAGAATGATCCCGAAGAGCAACGGATCCATCAGGATCATCAGGACAACAGCTCCGATGAACATCACTGCGGAGGACGCGAGCTCGAACAAGCCGGCCGTCACCATCGAACGGATCACCGCCGTATCGCCAGTCAACCGCGACGCGGTATCACCCGCGCTCCGCCGATCGTGAACGGCGATCGGCATCGAGAAAACCTTGTCGATGAGAGCTTTTCGTATGCCGAACACGACTCGCTCACCCGTGCGCTGAAGCACCCACGATCTAACCGCGGTTGCGATCGCCTCTCCGAGCGTCACGGCGACGAGCGCGACGACCAGCCAGACCAGCGGCTGCGACCGAGACACCGCATCGACAAGCCGCTGAACCATGAGCGGCTGCGCCACGGAGAGCCCGGCGGAGGCAAGCGAGAGCAGCGCGCCGAAGCCGAGCGCAAGCCGATGGGAGGCCACGAAGGGCCACAGATCGCGCAACCCAGAGCGGCCCCCGACGGCGACTTTCGACTCGTCAGCCGACTCTTCCGCCGCCATGCAAAGCCCCATTCTTCTGCCCCCGTACGGGGGAGCGGAAAGTTCTGTCTACTGAAGGTCACGGCGAGTATAGACAAAAACTCTGATTCGTGGATATGGTCTCCGAGGTCACCCGAAGACACGGGGCGCAGCAGAACGAAACGAGGGGAGAAGCCTGTGGACGGACAGCTCGAGATCTACGCCGGCGTCGACCCCTTCTTCTTCCGGGAGCCGGATCTGGCTGTCGACACGACCCCGGAGTTCGAGCTGCAGGTTCCGGCCGGATGGCGCCGCGAGACGGGTTTCGAGTGGACGCACCTGGTGAACCCCAGCGCCGTCCTACCGACCCAGGGCTGGAAGATCCACGTCTCGACGACCCCCTCTGATGCGCGACGAACTCTCGATCTGGTCGCGGAGTTCTGTTTCCGCGAAGGTGTTCCGTTCAAACACCTGTCGACCGAGGGGCGATTGCTCGCTCGCAATGGCAAGACGACGCCGCGTCAGCATGCTGGCAAGTTCGTCACCTGCTATCCGACCGAAGCTCAGCTCGAGTCGATGCTGATTGGACTGGAGTCCGCTCTAGCGGGGCAGAGCGGCCCGTACATCCTCAGCGACCGTCGATGGGCCTCGTCGCCCGTCTACCTCCGCTACGGAGTTTTCGTGCCGCGAGATGCGGAGGAGACGCCTCTTGGTCTCGTCGCCTACCTGAACGGCGCCGACGGGAGTCGGGAAGCCGATGAGCGCACTGTCGCGTTCCATGTTCCGGAATGGCTCGAGAACCCACCGTTCATCGAGGCCTGGCTCGCTCGCAGCAACTCCGACGACATCGAGCTTCCATTCGAGATCAGTCGCGCCGTGAAGTTCTCTACGGCGGGCGGCACCTATCGGGGTAGTCACGCCGACCGCCCCGTGATCATCAAAGAGGCGCGCGCCCACAGCGGGCACGACTTCATGGGACGCTCAGCGAGCGACAGACTCGCCAATGAGGCCGACGCCCTTGCCGAACTCTCCGAAGTAGAAGCGGTCCCGACTGTTCGGTGGCGCGGGCGACTCTGGGAGAACGACTTCGTCGCCCTCGACGAGCGCCCAGGGCTAGTTCTTCGCAAATGGGTGATCGGCAACTATCCGGCTTACGCGTCCGGCGCCGACGACTTCGAACGCTACTTCAGCGGCGCGCTCCTCGTCGCACAGAACCTGATCAAAGCGCTCGAGCAGATGCACGGGGCAGGGTGGGCACATCAGGACGTACACCCTGACAACATCCTTGTCGCCGAGGATCTCTCGGTGGCCCTGATCGACTTCGAGTGCGCAGCTCGAACAAGTTCCGGCGAACGTGAGCATGTGATCGCCGGATCAGGTTTCAGGGCGCCGGGCCTGCGTACGCCCGAGCAGATCGACTGGTACGGCGCACGGCAGATTCTGGCGTTCGTCACCGTTCCGTTGATCGTGCAGTCGGAACTCGTGACCGACTACTCGTTCCAAACGCGGCGTTTCCTCTCGGAGCACCTGCGACGGAGCGGCCTGAGGATCGCTGCCGTCGATTCCCTGCTGGCACTGCTGGCGGAGCTCGACCGCCGCGCGCACGTAGGGGCGCCCACCGATCGGGCGGAATCGACTGATCACTGGCGTCTGAGCGCCCTCGCGACCTCGGACGAACCGAGTTCGTGGGCAGAGTCGGTCGCGAGCGGTCTCGCCGAGACTCGCGCCCGCTCGGATGATCCGGCCTCCAGCTCGCACCCGCATGGCCTTCCCCACCGAGGCCTCGGGCTGAGCTACGGTGCGGCCGGTCTCGTCACCGTGTTCACCGCGCGCACCTCCCGTTCCGCGCATGATCTCTCTGGCTACACGAAGGCGTTGATCAAGCGCATCACGGAGCGAGAAGGGGCGCCTGCGAGACACGGTCTCTTCGACGGTAACGCTGGAGACATCTGGGCGAAGTTCCGCGCTCAGCCGGCCGAGTTCGTGCTCGCGGCGAGCGATTTCGATCGAATGATCTCGGCACCCGGGCGCCGTCTCTACGACGGTCGCCCGGGCACGCTACTCGCTCTCATCGGCATGGCCCGAGAGGGCGTTCTGGATCCGGATCAAGAGGCGGCATCCAAGGATGCTGTGATGTCGATCGCTACGGAGTATGTCGATTCACCCGGCCTATTCGCACCACGGGGAAAGAACCGCACCAACAAGGGCAACCGGCCCGAGCACTTCACGTCGGGCCTTCTGTACGGGCATCTGGGTGTCGCGTGGTTGATGAGCCGCGCATGGACGCTGTTCGGCGACTCCCGAGCGCTCGACGCGTGCAACCGCGCGCTCCTCGAAGAGCTCGCCGGGTACGACTACGACCCGACATCCGTCACGCTGCAGTTGCGAGAAGGAAATCGCTCGATCCCTTACCTCGCGAGCGGAAGCGCCGGGTTCGGCGTTGTTCTCGAGAGGCTCGAGCGCGCGGATCTCGACCCGACGATCGTTGAGGCCGCGCCCGCGTTGCTCAACGCGACACGACCCCTTCTCACTGTCTTCCCGGGATTGTTCGAAGGAGCCGCAGGCCTCGCAGTCGGCCGACTGGGCCTTCAGCGTTTCCTTGACGTTCCGCTCGACGGCCCCGAGGTCCTGGCCAGAAATCTCGCGCTCTTCGCCATCCGTTCGGAGTCAGGAATCGTCTTCGCGGGAGACAGCGGGCTGCGCATCACAACGGATGTCGCTACAGGCGGCGCCGGCATCCTGCACGCGCTCGATCTGCAGGAGCGCGGAAGCGCGCAACTACTTGACCTATGAGACTTCCCGACGCGAACGCGACGGGGAACCCAAACGATCTCCAGAGGAGGTGAAAGAAATGCAGAAGATCCTTGAGCTCCAGACGGTCGCCGTCGAGGAAGAAGCCGACATGAACGAGGCCCAGTTCAGCTGGGCCAGCTTCGATCACTGCTCGGCGTGGACGAGCAGCTGGGAGAGCCGCAACCACTGCTACTAAGCAGTACGAAGCGGGGTGCGGCACCCACTAGATGCCGCACCCCGTGCTCACAATAGGGGTGCCCGGTGGAAATCACCGCGTTGAAGACGGCCCAAGGCACCGTCGTCGTCTCGGTCGAACGCGAGTCGAGCCCGGCGGTCCACGCGGGATTGCTGATCCATCACGGCTCCGTGGATGACCCCCTGGGCCATCATGGCCTCGCGCATGTTCGCGAGCATGTGCTGACCGGGATGTCAGCTCGTTCGGATCGGCTGACCGCGGCGAGTACTCGCCGCGACACCATGATCTTTGCCGCAGAGCGACGCACAGGGCTCGATGCCGTCGCCTCGCTGTCGGAGTTGACGGCCAGGTGCGCCGATGCTCCGAACGCACTGATCGAGGAGCAGCGAAGAGTGGTCCTCGCCGAACTCGCGCACTCCCGGCCGACCTCAACCGAGGCCGGATTCAGGCACTTGTTCGGAACGGACTCTCCATACGTGAGGCCCCCAGCTGGGACGCCGACAGATGTATCCAACCTCGGTTACGAAGATCTGCGCTTCGTTCCCGAACCCGAGCAGGCATCTCCCCCGCCGGTGATTGTGGTCCTCCATTCGGGAAGCGACCGGCGTCATCTCATCGAACGCCTCATCGGCGAAGGGGCCAGCGGCTGGCTTCCGCCTTCGGCTCCGCCGCTCGAACGGCGCCCCGCCGAAGCACTACATCACGAGAAGCCGCGGCCCGGCAGGCTCGCGTTCGACGCTTACTTCACCATGCCCCAAGCGCTGGCATCGCCGTTGCCGGCGACCCTGTCAGCTGGACTACTCAGCGCCGCGTTCAGCCCGGAGCTTTCCGATTTCCAGAGACATCTCGACGATTGCGGCGTCGCCATTGACGAGCTCAGGTTCACGGCTCAATCGCATTGGCGCGCTCGAAGCCTCGGACACATTCAACTGCGTCTAACCGTCGACCACGAACCGCGTCGCGTCTCCGATTCGTTCCGCGAAGCAGCCCGACGACTTGCCTCGTCAGCCCACCACCGCGCGAACGCGTGGAGGGCGCACGGACGCACTGCGAACCTCCGTTCGGTCTCCACGCCGAGCGGCGCGATCGACTTCGTCCAAAAGAACTGGACAGGTGAAGGTAGCGTCGAGGAACTGGTCATGCCGCGCCCCCCGATACCCGAAGCATTCTCCGATTTGATCTCGGCGGTACACGTCCATGGCATCTAGCGGCGGGGACAATCTCAACGTCCCGCTCCGAATAGGTGCTAATCGCATGGCGGAACAACTATTGACCGCGACATCGGTTGTCAGCATCGAAATCCTTGACGCGGATGATCTCGACGTCCGCCTTCGACCCGCGATCGGCCGATACCTGACTCGCCCGTTCAATCCATCGGCGCCTCTCGACCGACGGCTCGAGGCCCTCGGTGCCCATCGCTCGCTCGTCGAAGAACCGGACCGTCTCGGTTTGGCGTTCACAGTCCCCGCCGACCATCAGGAAGAACTACGCCGGGTGTTGGTCGACTTCACACCACCGCCAATCGCTGTGGCCGACCTCGACATTCGCTCGAACGACTCTGCCCCGAGAGATCCGCTCCGTGCTGCGCAAGAGATTGGACGCCGCATCGTCGAAACGGCAGACTCAAACTCGCGAAGGACTCTGTCGATCCGACCAAATAGGGAGGTCGTAACCTTCGCCTCGGGGCGTCGCACCCAGATCGGGCCGAGGGGCTACTTCCCCGGGGCACTGCCTGACCTCGCCGCGCCGGTCTACGGATCCCCGTCGCGGCCGTTCCTCGGACTCATCGACAGCGGCGCAGGGAATCTCGCGCATGTGCTGCGTCTCGGGGTCGGACCGAGCAACTACGGCAGTGCGTCCTGGGTGATGGCAAGCGCTCTGGAACAACGTGTCGCGCGCCATCCAAGTTCGCTCTCGGCACTCCTGAGACGAGAAGGCCTCTCCTATGGAGCTGCCCTGCGATTGACCACCCGGAACGCTCCGTATCTCAGCTCGATGACGTTCGCGGTAGCCCCAACCGGGCTCCGTCGATCGCTGGAGCTTTCAGACGAGGCGTTGCGCCTGGCGAGAGACGAAAGCGCGAACCTCACGCAGCAGGAGTACGAGGCACAGGCCAGCCTAGAGGTCACAGCAACCCTGGCCGAATCCGAGAGAGCCGCAATCACGCTGTGGTCGGTAGGCGCCCCCCTCCCTGACATCTACCGAGAGGAAGTGAATCTCGGGAGCCTCTGGGAAGACGCAATGGACCGTTCTGAGAGTTCGAGTCGGTGGACTCAACTTCCGGTCACCCTGATCGTCGGCGACGCCGCCGCGATTCACCGCGAGTGCTCGGAGCTCAAGTTCGACAGCGAGTGGACCGCGCAAGAGGTGCGGTCCGACACGACAGCACTTCAATCAGCGCCAGCGAATACCGCGCCGAACGCGGCCAAGTAGTCCGGAGCTATTCCGGAGCGGCCCTACCGTGTGTCGCGTAGAGATACGCGAAAACCCCCGGCGGACCAGGGGTTTCTCTGTGCGCCCGGAGGGATTCGAACCCCCAACCTTCTGATCCGTAGTCAGATGCTCTATCCGTTGAGCTACGGGCGCATGTCCCTCTCGGCCGGAGCCGCGAAGCAACCTGACGACTATAACAGCGCCGGAGGGGTGCTCGTGACCACTCCGGCGAGCGCGCGACGAGCCGGGCGCGTCGAGTGGCCAGAGATGCGGATGACACGCCGGGCGTGATCTGCATCTCTGGCCGCTCGACGGCGCGAGACGCGCGAGACAACCGAGCGAGCGAGAAGCGAGAGGGGCGGCCTCAGACGTCGCCGACGCGGGCGCCCGACCAGAGGTCGACGCCGGCCGTGTCGCCGGCGAAGGCGTCGATCTCGGCGAGCTCCGCATCCGTGAACGTCAGGTTCTGCAGGGCGGCGACGTTCTGCTCCAGCTGCTCCACGCGGGAGGCGCCGACCACGAGCGAGGTGACGCGCTCGTCGCGCAGCGCCCACGCGAGGGCGAGCTGCGCGAGCGACTGGCCGCGACGCGAGGCGATCGCATCCAAGGCGCGAAGACGCTCGACCAGCTCCGGCGTGATCGACCCAGCATCCAGCGACTTGTCCGCGGCGGCGCGGGAGTCGGCGGGCACGCCGTCGAGGTACTTGCCGGTCAGCAGGCCCTGCGCGAGGGCGGTGAAGCCGATGACGCCCGCGCCGACCTCGGCCGCCGCATCCAGCAGGCCCTCGGTCTCGATCCAGCGGTTCAGCATCGAGTACGAGGGCTGGTGGATGAGCAGCGGGGTGCCGAGCTCGCGCAGGATCGCCGCCGCCTGCCGGGTGCGCTCCGCGTCGTACGACGAGATGCCCACGTAGAGCGCCTTGCCCTGCTGCACCGCGGTGTGCAGCGCGCCCATCGTCTCCTCGAGCGGGGTGGAGGCGTCGAGTCGGTGCGAGTAGAAGATGTCGACGTAGTCGAGCCCCATGCGCTCGAGCGACTGGTCGAGCGAGGCGAGCACGTACTTGCGCGAGCCGCCGCCCTGACCGTACGGGCCGGGCCACATGTCCCAGCCGGCCTTCGTCGAGATGACCATCTCGTCGCGGTAGGGCTTGAAGTCCTCGCGCATCAGACGGCCGAAGTTGACCTCGGCGGCGCCGTAGGGCGGGCCGTAGTTGTTCGCCAGGTCGTGGTGCGTGATGCCGAGGTCGAAGGCGCGGCGGGCGATCGCGCGCTGCGACTCGAACGCGCGGTCGTCGCCGAAGTTGTGCCAGTAGCCGAGCGACAGCAGCGGCAGGTCGAGACCGGAGCGTCCGGTGCGGCGGTACGGCATCGAGTCGTAGCGGTCGGGATGAGCGACGTAGGTCATGCGGATGACGCTACCCGCGCGACCCGGGCCGGGCGCGAGCGCGACGCAACCCTCCCCTACCAGCCGAGCACCCGCATCCACCACCCCCGGCCCGCCGGACGGGTTGCGCTACGCCTGAGACTTAGGCTGAGCACACCGACGACGGTGCCGGAAGGAGGATCGACATGCCCGCACTGAACGCCGATGCCGCCCGCGACCTCGACACGATCCGCGATGCGCTGCTCGGCGGCGACCGCGAGTTCGATCGCCGCCTCGACGAGCATTTCCCGCGCCTGCACGCCCTCTTCTTCCGCCTCTACGGCGACCGCGCCGACGGCTTCGAGGCGCTGCGCGACACGATCCTCATCGCCGGCGAGAGCTGGGATGCGCGCGCCCAGCCCCTGCGCGATCGCGACGCCGAGCGCGAGCTGCCCTCCGAGTCGCACGCCGACAGCGGCACCTCCGACACCCTCAGCGTCACGTCCGGCGCCCCGAAGCAGCCGTGGTTCGCCGACAACCGGCTCGTCGGCGGCGTCGCCTACGTCGACCGCTACGCCAGCGACCTGGCGGGGATGCGCGCCCGCATCCCCGACCTGAAGGATCTGGGGCTCGGCTGGCTGCACCTCATGCCGCTGTTCCGCACGCCCGAGGGGGATGACGACGGCGGCTACGCGGTCAGCAGCTACCGCGAGGTCGATCCCGCGCTCGGCACGATCGCCGACCTGCGCCAGACGGCGACCGAGTTGCACGAGGCGGGCCTGTCGCTCGTGCTCGATTTCGTCTTCAACCACACCGCGAGCGACCACGAGTGGGCGCGGAAGGCCGTGGCCGGCGAGCCCGGCTACGAGGACTTCTACCTGATCTTCCCCGACCGCGAGCTGCCCGATCGCTACGAGCAGACGGTGCGCGAGATCTTCCCCGACGACCACCCCGGCAGCTTCATCCAGCTGCCCGACGGCCGCTGGATCTGGTCGACGTTCCACCACTACCAGTGGGACCTCAACTACGCGAACCCCACCGTGTTCCGTGCCATGGCGGGCGAGATGCTGTTTCTCGCGAACCTCGGCGTCGACGTGCTGCGCATGGATGCGGTCGCCTTCATCTGGAAGCAGCTCGGCACGCCGAGCGAGTCGCTGCCCGAAGCGCACCTGCTGCTGCAGGCCTTCAACGCGGTGCTCGCGATCGCCGCGCCGGGCGTGGTGTTCCTGTCGGAGGCGATCGTGCATCCCGACGAGGTCGTCGACTACATCTCGACCGACGAGGCCCGCCTCAGCTACAACCCGCTGCAGATGGCGCTGACCTGGGAGGCGCTCGCGACGCGCGACCCGCGGCTGCTGCGCCAGGCGCTCGAGCGCCGGCACACGCTGCCCGACGGCACGGCGTGGGTCAACTACGTGCGCGGACACGACGACATCGGCTGGACCTTCGCCGACGAGGATGCGGCCGAGCTCGGCATCGACGCCGGCGCCCACCGCCGCTTCCTCAACGAGTTCTACTCCGGCCGCTTCGAGGGCAGCTTCGCGCGGGGAGTGCTCTTTCAGGAGAACCCGCGCACCGGGGATGCCCGCGTGGCCGGCACCACCGCCTCCCTCGCCGGCGTCGAGGCCCGCGACCCGGCGGGCGTGCAGCGCGTCGTGCTCGCGCACTCGATCGCGTTCAGCACCGGCGGCGTGCCGCTGATCTACCTCGGCGACGAGGTCGGGCAGCTCAACGACTACAGCTACGCCGACGATCCCGAGCGCGCGCGCGACAGCCGCTGGGTCAACCGGCCCGAGTACCCGGCCGAGGCCTACGCGAGCCGCGACGACGAGCGCACGGTCGCCGGCTGGCTGCACCGCTGGATGCGCCGGCTCATCGAGGTGCGCCAGGCGACGCCCGAGCTGGCCGGCACGACGCTGCTGCCCTTCGACGCGCGCTCGCCGCACGTGCTGGCGTTCCAGCGCACGGCGGACTCGGCATCCGCCCTCGGCGACGGTGCCGGCGACGGCTCGGATGCGACCGGCTCGACCGTGCTGGTGCTCGCGAACTTCGGCGACGAGGATGCGGAGATCAGCGCCGAGGTGCTCAGCGGGTTCGCGCCGATCGCGACCGAGCTCATCACGAGCCGCGTCGTGAGCCTCGGCGGCGGGATCGTGCTCGAGCCGCGGCATCTCGCCTGGCTGCGCGTGCAGCCGGCCGCCGCCGCCGGTCCCGAGCGCTTCTAGCCCGCCGGAGCAGCGGAAGCCAGTCGAGCAGCGAGCTCGCGCGCGGCCGCGCTCAGCTCGGCGGGGCCCTGGATGCGGAACTCGGCATCCAGCCCCGCGAACCGCGCCGCGAGCGCGCGCCACGACCAGGAGCCGAGCGTGAGCCGCGAGGTCTCGGCGTCGATCTCGACGAGCACGGTGTCGGCGTCGCCGCCAGCGCTCCCGCCGATGCCGCCGCCGCTGTCGGCCCCGACGAACGGCGCGATCCGCCGCGCGGGCGCCGCGATCTCGACCGTGCCGACGCAGGGCCAGCCGGAGGTCGCACCAGAGCCCGCCCCCGCCTCCACGTTCGATCCGCGGAACCGCGCCGCGAGGAACGCGACCGGATCGCCGCCGGGGATCGCGCGCGGCGTGAAACGCAGCCGCGTGGGCGCGCGCGGATGCATCCGGTCGATGCGGTATGTCGACCAGTCGCCGGCCTCTCCGACCTCGGCGTTCCAGGCGAGCAGGTACCAGCGCCCGTTCCGCGCGACGACGGCGTGCGGCTCGACCCGGCGCGCGGGGCGGTCGGCGGCCTCGCCCCACGCCGAGCCGTAGTCGAAGCGCAGCACCTCATGTGCACGGGTCGCCTCGCTGACGGCCACCAGCACATCCGGGTCGACAGCCGTGCCGGCGGTCGTCGGCGTGACCGCGACGGCATCCACCCGACCACGCAACCGCGCCGGCATCACCTGCCGGACGGTGGCGAGCGCCCGGGTCGCGGCCTCGGCGATGTCGGCGCCGGAGGCGGGCGCGACGGCCAGCGCGAGCGCGACGGCGATCGCCTGCTCGTCGTCGAAGAGCAGCGGCGGCAGGTCGGATCCGGCCTCGAGCCGGTAGCCGCCGGCCGGACCGCGCGCCGCCTCGACCCGGTAGCCGAGCTCACGCAGGCGGTCGACGTCGCGGCGCACCGTGCGCGGGCTCACGTTCAGCCGCTCCGCGAGCACCTCGCCCGCCCACTCGCGGCGCACCTGCAGCAGCGAGAGCAGTTCGAGCATCCGCGACGAGGGATCGGTCATGTTCTCGATTCTCGCCGAAGTAGCGGTCAGGATCTGGCCTGATCTGCGGAGAGAGTCACCTCAACAAGGTCACACCCCAAGGAGACGACATGTCGATCACGACCACCCCGCACCTCAACTTCGACGGCGACGCCCGTGCTGCCCTCGAGTTCTACGGCACCGCCCTCGGCGTCGCGCCGGCGATGATGACCTACGGCCAGATGGGCGCCTCGCAGGATCCGGCGTGGGCCGACCGCATCGTCTGGGGCCAGGTCGAGACCTCGAGCGGCGTGCGCGTCATGGCCTTCGACGTCTGGCCGCACCAGGGCTACGACCAGGGCGAGAACGCGTTCTACGTCTACCTCAGCGGCGACGACGCCGACGAGATCACCGCGATCTGGAACGGCCTGGTCGACGGAGCCGAGATCCGCCAGCCGCTCGGGGCGTCGGCCTGGTCGCCGCTCGCCGGCCAGCTGCGCGACCGCTTCGGCGTGATCTGGGCGCTCGACGTGCGCGCCGAGCAGGGCGGCGACGCGGAGGCGGGCGCCGACGCGAACGCGGAGGCGGACACCACCGCGAGCTGACGCCGCAGGACGACGCGAGCGCGCATTCCCGCACCGGAGAAGACTCCGCGGTGCGGGGATGCGCGCTGTCGTCGGTGCGGGCGGGATCCGCCCTCAGCTGATCTCGGGGGTGTCGCTCTCGCGCTCGTCCGCCTCGTCGCGCTGGGTGTCGGCGACCATCTCGCGGTCGCTCGTGCCCTGCCCGGTGAGGCTGCTCTCGATATCGTCCGACTGGCCCGAGTTCACCGAATCCCAGGTCTGTGCCGAGTCGCCGGACTGGTTGCCGCTTGCGTTGTGTGCCATGAGCACATGATGCGCCGCGTGCCCCGTCCGAGTGTTCACCGCACAGGGGACGTGCATCCGACCCCCTGACGGTTCTACGCTCGACGTGCGGACGCGTGACGAGCGGACGCGAATCCACCACAAAGGGGTCTCATGTTCCGCTCGCGCCTGGCTTCCGTGCGTGCCTTCCTCTTCGACCTGGACGGCGTGCTCACGCCGACGGCCGAGGTGCATCGCCGCGCCTGGTCGCGGCTGTTCACGGCCGAGCTGGATGCGCGCGGAGCCGCGCCGTACACGGAGGCCGACTACTTCCGGCACATCGACGGCAAGCCGCGCTTCGACGGCGTGCGCGACCTGCTCGCCTCGCGCGGCATCGAACTGCCCGAGGGCACGGTCGACGACGCCCCCGAGCTCGAGACCGTCGGCGGTCTCGGCAACCGCAAGAACGCGCTCTTCACGGCCGAGCTGACCGAGCACGGCGTCACCGCCTACCCCGGTTCGATCGCCTTCCTGGATGCGGTGCAGGCCTCCGGCTACCAGGTCGCCGTCGTCTCCAGCTCGCGCAACGCCCCCGCCGTGCTCGCCGCCGCCGGTATCGCCGACCGCTTCGAGATCGTCGTCGACGGAGCCGTCGCCGCCCGCGAGGGGCTGCCCGGCAAGCCGGCCCCCGACACCTACCTCGCCGGAGCCGAGCGGCTCGGACTCACCGCGGCCGACTGCGTCGTCGTCGAAGACGCCGAGTCGGGCGTGCAGGCCGGCCGCGCCGGCGACTTCGGGCTCGTTCTCGGCGTCGACCGCGGCGTCGGAGCCGAGGCGCTGCTCGAGCATGGCGCCGACCTCGTCGTCGCCGACTTGGGCGAGCTCGCCGCCGACGTCGCCGCGGTTCCGGCCGGCGGTGCCGATTCGGGCGAAGAACTTCGATGAACTACTTTCTCTCGGGGTCTCCGAACCCCTTCCACTGCAGCCCGACCATCCACGGAGAGAACGCCTGATGCAGCTCACCGAGCCTCACGACCCGCTCGACCGCGGGCGCTTCCCCCTCGACGACTGGGCGCTCGTCGAGACCAGTTTCGACCCGCGCATCCAGGGCCGCACCGAGACGCTCTTCGCGGTCGGCAACGGCTACCTCGGCCTGCGCGGCAACCTCGACGAGGGCCGCGACGCCGAGACGCACGGCAGCTTCATCAACGGCTTCCACGAGACCTGGCCGATCCGTCACGCCGAGGAGGCTTTCGGCTTCGCGCGCGTCGGCCAGACCATCGTCAACGTGCCCGACGCGAAGGTCGTGCGCCTCTACGTCGACGACGAGCCGTTCATCCTCACCGAGGCCGACCTCGACCGCTACAGCCGCCGCCTCGACTTCCGCGACGGCCGACTCACCCGCGAGCTGATCTGGCGCACCCCCACCGGCAAGCGCGTGCGCATCCGCTCGAGCCGCATGGTGTCGTTCACCGAGCGCCACCTCGCGATCGTCGAGTACGAGGTGACGCTGCTGGACGCGGATGCCGCCGTGCTGCTGTCGAGCCAGCTGCTGAACCGGCAGGACGGCGTCGACGAGTTCCACAACGGCGCCGCCGCGGCGACCGCCTTCGACCCGCGCAAGGGCGAGGCGTTCACCGAGCGCGTGCTGCAGCCGCGCCTCGCGCGCGAGCAGGAGCACCGCTCGCTGCTCGGCTACCGCACCACCAACTCGGGCATGACGATCGCCGCCGCCATGGATCACGTGCTCGTCACCGAGAACGACTGGGATCATTCGTCGACGATCAGCGACGACATCGCCAAGCAGGTCTTCCGGGTGCGGGCGAAGGCGAACGTGCCGGTCAAGCTCGAGAAGCGCATCACCTACCACTCCTCGCGCGGCGTTCCCGTGCGCGAGCTCGCCGACCGCTGCGACCGCACCCTCGACCGCGCGAACGAGCTCAGCCTCGAGCAGCACTACGCCGCGCAGCAGGGCTGGCTGGCCGACTTCTGGCAGAACTCCGACGTCGTCGTCGAGGGTGCGCCCGACATCCAGCAGGCCACGCGCTGGAACATGTTCCAGCTCATCCAGGCCAGCGCCCGCACGGACGGCGGCGGCATCGCCGCGAAGGGCGTCAGCGGATCCGGCTACGGCGGGCACTACTTCTGGGACACCGAGGTCTACGTGCTCCCCTTCCTCAGCTACACGCGCCCGATCGCGGCGCGCAACGCGCTGCGCTTCCGCGAGGGGATGCTGCCGGCCGCCCGCGACCGCGCCGCCGAGATGAACCAGAAGGGCGCGCTGTTCCCGTGGCGCACCATCAACGGCCTCGAGTCGAGCGCGTACTACGCGGCCGGCACGGCGCAGTACCACATCGATGCCGACATCGCGCATGCGCTGCAGCAGTACGTGTCGGCCACCGGGGATGAGGACTTCCTCGCGGCCGGCGCCGTCGACATCCTCGTCGAGACCGCCCGCCTCTGGGCCGATCTCGGCTTCTGGCGCAGCAACGGCGACACCGCGTTCCACATCCACGGCGTCACCGGACCGGACGAGTACACGACCGTCGTCAACGACAACCTGTACACGAACGTCATGGCGCGGGCGAACCTCCGCGACGCCGTCGCCGCCGTCGCCCGGCTCAAGGCGACCGACGTCGACGCCTACGCGCGCATGGTCGCGCGGCTCGGGCTGGGCGAGCACGAGGTGCTCGACTGGGATGCGGCCGCCGACGCGATGCACATCCCCTACGACGCCGGCATGCGCATCCACCCCCAAGACCAGGCCTTCCTCGAGAAGGAGGTCTGGGATCTCGACAACACCCCCGACTCGCAGCGGCCGCTGCTGCTGCACTTCCACCCGCTGGTGATCTACCGCCACCAGGTGCTGAAGCAGGCGGATGTCGTGCTCGCCCTGCTGCTGCAGGGTCACGAGTTCACGGCCGACGAGAAGCGCCGCGACTTCGAGTACTACGACGCGCTCACGACCGGCGACTCGACGCTGTCGGCGGTCGTGCAGTCGGCCGTCGCTGCGGAGGTCGGCTACAACGCCCTCGCGCTGCGCTACTTCTACTCGGCCGCGTTCGTCGACCTCGCCGACCTGCACCGCAACACGAGCGACGGCATCCACGTCGCCTCGACCGGCGGGGTGTGGACGGCGCTCGTCTACGGCTTCGCGGGGATGCGCGACCACGCGGGGCGCATCTCGTTCGACCCGCGCCTGCCGGTCGAGTGGGAGGCGATCGAGTTCCCGCTGACACTGCGCGGCTCGCGGCTGCGCGTGCGCGTCGCCCGTTCGGAGATCTCCTTCACGGTCGAGACCGGCCGCGGCGCCGATGTCTTCGTGCGCGGCACCGCCGTCTCGGTGCGCGCCGACGCCCCGGTCACGGTGTCGCTCGAGCACCACGGCGCGCTGCTCACCGGCGAGCCGTCGACGAGCGACCTCGAGGGGATGCAGCGCACCGACGGCTCGCTCATCACCACGACCATGCCGAACCTCGTGGTCATGGACCGCGAGGAGGAGCCGGAGCCGCCGCTGCTCTGAGATCCGCACCCTGGGATACTGGCGCGACGCCACGCGATACTGGCGAGACGCCCACCCGCGCCCGCCCAGGGTTCCGGATGCGCCGCTCGCCAGTATCCGCGTCAGACGCCGGGCCTCGTGGAGACCAGGACGAGACCGAGGGTCAGAACTCCTCGTGCTCGTCCGGGTCCTGGCCCCAGATGCGGCCGCGGTCGAGAGCCGAGATCGCGGCGACCTCGTCATCCGTCAGCTCGAAGCCGGCGAGCTCGAGGTTCGCGGCGCGGCGCACCGGGTTCGACGACATCGGGATCGGCACGATGCCCTGCTGCACGTGCCAGCGCAGCGCGATCTGCCCGGTCGTCACCCCGTACTTCTCGGCGGCGTCGCGGATGACGGGCTCGTCGAGCAGGCCCGTGCCGCGGCCGAGCGGACTCCACGCCTCGGTCACGATGCCGAGCTCGTCGTGCACCTTGCGCAGCTCCACCTGCGTGAACGCGGGGTGCAGCTCGACCTGGTTGACGGCCGGCACGACGCCGGTCGCGTCGATGATCTGCTCGAGGTGCTGCGGCGTGAAGTTCGAGACGCCGATCGAGCGCAGCTTGCCCTCGTCGCGCAGCTCGACGAGCGTCTTCCAGGTGTCGACGAACTTGCCCTGCTTCGGCAGCGGCCAGTGGATGAGGAACAGGTCGATCGTCTCGAGCCCGAGGTTCTTGAGCGACTGGGCGACACCATCGCGCGCCTCCGCGGCGCCGTGGTGGCGGCCGGCGAGCTTCGAGGTGACGACGATCTCGTCGCGCGGAACGGAGCTGCGGCGGATCGCGGCGCCGACCTCGACCTCGTTCTCGTAGCGCAGGGCGGTGTCGATCAGGCGGTAGCCGAGGTCGAGCGCGTTGGTGACCATCTCGTCGCTGTCCTCGCCGTGGTGCGGGTAGCTGCCGAACCCGATCGCGGGGATGCTGTGGCCGTCGTTCAGGGTGCGGGGCGCGAGCGCGTCGCTCATGGGTCCTCCTTGACGTGGATGCGCGGGTCCGGTCCGATTCGGGATGCCGGCGCCGCGCGGTGCGAGAGTGCGGCCGCGTCGTCGTGTCGAGGCCGCGCATCCACGCTAGCGACTTTGTCAGCACAAATGCTGGCTCAGCGGGCGGAATAGTGCGACGACACCTCGGTCGCCGTGAGCGCCCGGCTGTAGATCGCGATGTCGTCGAGCGAGCCGGTGAAGGTGCCGTTGACCTTCGTCTGCAGCTGCGCGATCGAGAGCACATTGCTCGCGGTGAGTGAGGAGGTGGATCCGGTCGCCGAGCCCGAGAGGGCACCGTCGATGTACAGCGCGATCGCGCCGGTCGACTTGATGCGGGTCATCACGACGTGGTGCCACGCGCCGTCGTTGACCGCGAAGGCGCTCGGCACGGTCACGTCGACTCCGGTGCCGCCGGTGCTGACCGAGCCGCCGCCGATGCCCGCGCCGATCCTGCCGCCCGGCAGGATCGCCACGCCGAAGTCGTTCGCGATGCCCGGCGTCTCGGCGTCGACGAGGCCGATGCCGTTGAACCACTGGCTGCCCGAGCCGGCGACGCCACCCGAGAACCTCATCCAGAACTCGATCGTGAAGTCGTCGGCGATCGTGCGGGCGACCGTGCCGGTGCCTCCGCCGGCGAAGGAGCGGCCGGCGTCGCCATCGGCGGTCGCGCCGGGCGTCGTCGCGGTCGTGCCGGTGTAGGTGCCGGTGTTGCTGCCCGCGCTGTCGGCGAAGCTCGTGCTGCCGCTGTCGTCGAGACGCCACAGGCTCAGCAGACCGGAGGTCGACAGCACGGTCGCCGCGTAGGCGCCGGTCGCCTTGACCACCGCGGTGCTCGTGGTGGTGAGGGTGTTGCCGACCCGATCGACGCCCACGAAACGGAACTGGTAGCAGCGGCCGGTCGTGACCGACATGTCGTAGCTGAAGGCGTTGTCACCGGTGTAGCTGAGCGCCGTGTCCCATCCGCCCCAGGCCGAGCAGGTCGTGCCCGTCAGGGTCCCGATGTTCTGCTGCAGGGTGCGCGTCGCGAGGCCCGAACCGCTGCCGTCCGTGACCGCGGTGATCTGCACGGCCACGGTCGAGGCGCGCGTCACGCCGTTCGCGTAGGAGATCGCACCGCCGGTCGGCGCAGCGGAGTCGTTGACGAAGGTGAGCGTCGCGGGCGCGCGGTTGCCCGCCTTGTCGAATCCGTCGACGCCCCACGTCGGGCTCGCCGTGGTGCCGGCCGTCCACGAGACGGGCGCCGAGGTGTACGGCGGGCCGCTCGTCACGTTCGACTGGCTGTGCGTGAAGCCGGTGCCCATGATCTGACCGGTCGAGATGGATGCGGGCCCCGAGCCGGTGTCGCTGAGCGCATCCACCAGGGTGAAGGAGCCGGCGACGACGCCGCGGTAGTAGATCGTGTTCGCCGTCGTGCCGGAGCCGAGGGCAGCGCCCGTGACGGAGCCGAGGCTGAAGGAGTGCACCGGCGGGGTCGTGTCGGCGGCCGCGGTCGTGACGATCGAGCTCTTCGCGCCCTCGACGCCGACCCAGTTCTTGTAGCGCGGCGTCACCGTGTACTGCCACGAGCCCGCGGGCACGCCCGACTCGGTGCAGGTGGTCGCGGTGATCGTGCCCGCGCAGCCGGCGAGGATCGTCTGCAGCGTTCCACCCGATCCGTAGCGGGTCACGACGTAGCCGTCGGCGGGGGTGGATCCGGTCCAGCTCACGGTCACGCTCTGCGCGGACGCCGAGACGGTCGGCTTCGCGCCCGTGCCGAGGGTCGCGGCCGTCGCGGCGGCGGATCCCGAGCTCGACGTCGGCGTCCAGAACCCGCTCGCGATGCCGGGCACGGCGATCGCGCCGAGCATCATCGCGGCGACGATGCCGGCGGCGGCGAGGACGGAGCGCCCGCGCGAGGAGATCGATCGGCGTGTCATCACGACCCCGCCTTCAGCTTGACCGTCACGGTCGCGCCCTGGCAGGCGCTCGGGGCGTCGGCGGCGAGCGCGAGGGCGGCGGGCAGGGTGATGTCGAGCGTCGCGGGAGCGGCGGGCACGGTCCAGCCGGTGCTCTGCGCCGTGTAGGCGAACCAGCTCGCGGGGCAGGCGGCGCTGTGCTGCGCATCCACGGTGATCGCGGAGGCGGCGGCGCCGTCGAGCACGAGCGAGGGGATGCGCGCCGTGCCGCCGTCCGAGGCGGCGGTGAGGGCGAGCGCGGTCGTGCCGCCGGGCAGCAGGTCGGTGGTGACGGTCGCCGTCGTGAGGGTCACCGCGCTGCCGGTCGAGCTGGATGCGGCCGCGGATCCGGTGCCGGCTCCGGTGAAGAACGCCCAGGCGGCGCCGCCGACGGCCAGGAGGGCGAGCACGAGAGCCGCCGTCGGGAGGGCGCGGCGGGCGGCGCGGGGGCGCATCAGCGCACCTCCCCGTCGGCGCGGAAGGCGAGGGTCAGGGTGACGCCGCGGCAGGCGTCGGGCGCGCGCTCCGCCGAGGCGAGGGCGATGCGCGGCCAGTCGGCGACGGGCACGTCGAGCTGCGAGAGCGAACGGGTCTCCCCCTCCGGGATCCGCAGCCCGGCCGTCGACTGCACCACGGTGAAGTCGGCGGCCGAGCATCCGCTCGCGCTCGCGCGCCCGCCGTCGACGGCGGTACCGGGAGTCGCGCCGGCGGACGCCCCCGCGTCCGGATCCGGCGCCCCCGCGCCGACGCCGGGCGCGACCCCGGTGGTCTGGACCCCGGTGATCTCGACCCGCACGCCCGAGACGCGCAGCGCCCCGGAGTACGGGTTCTCGACCCGCACATCGATGGGAGCATCCACGCCGGGTCGGATCTCGACCGTGACGTCGCCCGTGACCGAGAAGCCGGCGGCGAAGGCGTCGGAGCTGACAGCACGTCCGCCACCCGAGCCGCCGGCGCCGATCGGCTGCTTCGACGAGGTCAGGCTGAGTGCCGCGCACGACGCCAGCCACACCAGCACCACGACGATCAGCAGCGGCAGCGCGACGGCGACCACGCGACGGCGCCGCCGGGGCGCGGTCGCGGTGTCGGTCACGCTCGGCGTGCCGTCGGCGGCGCCGACGACGGGGTCGCCGGGCTCGCTCGAGGGTGCGGTGGAGGACATGGGCCTATCGGGAGTCGGCCGGCCCGCGCCGCGCGGGGAGCACGGAGCGGGAGGATGCGCGCCTCGGCTGCGCCGCGTGACGCGCCACGTCGAACGTGACGGGAGATGGCGGAGGCGGCCGAGCGCAGATGCGGCGAGTGCGACGTCAGGTGCAACGACGCGCTGCCGGATCGGCCGCGGAGAGGGCTCCTCGACGGCCGATCGTCAGCGGATCAGGTCAGCTGGCGGCGTACGAGAAGTTGACCGTCGCGCCCTTGCAGGCGTCCTGGTTCTCGGCCTTGTTCTTGAAGGCGATGGTGGCGCCGGTGAAGTTGGCGCTCGCGCCCTTCGCGATGTCGGAGCCGACGGTCATGTCGGCGTTGCTGAGGGTGTAGTCGGTGGCGTCGCAGGTGCCGGAGACGTTCGCGGCCTTGGTGACCGAGCTGATCGAGACGGTCACCTTGGTGACGTACACCGACGAGCTGGCGGCCGCGGGGTTGCTCACGGTGCCGGAGATCGTCTGCGCTGCAGCTCCGGGCGCGAGGTTCGCGTGCGTGCTGGTCTGGGCGATCGTGACCGTGCCGCTGGTGCCGGTGGAGGCGCTGCCGGTGCCGGATCCGGTCGTGGTCCAGTACGCGAACGCGGCGGTGCCGGTTCCGACGACGAGGGCGGCGGCGATCGCGAGGGCGGCGATCTTCTTCTTGTTGCGCATGGCGGAGTCCTGCTTCGGGTTCAGGCGCTCGCGGATGGGTCGATCGACGGCACGACGCGGAGCGCGCGTAGCGCAGGGTGGCGCGGCACGCGGAGGTCGCGGTCGTTCGGGCGACGCGAGCGGTTCGAGTGGTGGTTGCCCGCCAAGGGTTCGCGGGCCGAGCGCGGTTTTCGGGACCGCGCACATCCACGCTAAGTCGGCCCCTCTTTATTGACAACGCGTCAATTGCCCCCATTTCGGGCCACACTTGTCGGGCATCTCGGGGTTAACCCGGGCATCACCCGAGGGTGATCCCGCTGACATGCTCACCCCGCGCATCCGCCTCGCGCACCCGGCCGCGGCGTCCGCTCTGCCCACAGCAGATCTGCGCACGGCAGATTCCGCGCCGCCCGAGCCGCGGCGAGCGCACGGTGTAGACATGACCGAGAACAAGATCCCCGTCTTCGACCAGGGTGTGCGGCGCGAGCTCTACGAGCGGCGCGTGCTCGTGCTCGACGGCGTGCTCGACGACGACAACGGCACCCTGCTCGCGACCCAGCTGATCGCGCTCGCGACCGAGAGCGAGACGCGCGACATCGACCTCTGGATCCACTCGCCCGGCGGCTCGGTGCCGTCGATGCTGGCGATCCGCGACGTCATGCGCGCCATCCCGAACGACGTGTCGACGCTCGTGCTCGGCATCGCCTACAGCGCGGGGCAGTTCCTGCTCTCGGCCGGCACGAAGGGCAAGCGGCGCGCCCTGCCGCACGCCCGCGTGCTGCTGCACCAGGGCTCGTCGGGCATCGGCGGCGCCGCGGTCGACGTCGAGCTGCAGGCCCACGATCTGCGCCACACCCGCGACACGGTGCTCGGACTCATCAGCGATGACACCGGCCAGCCGCGCGAGCGCGTGTTCGACGACTCGCTGCACGACCACTGGTACACGGCGCAGGAGGCGCTCGACTACGGCTTCATCGACAAGATCGTGACCCGCTTCGACGAGTTCCGTCCCGGCGAGCGCGACCGCGCCGCCGTCACCGGGTTCCGTGCGGAGGTCGCCCGATGAGCAGCTACACGATCCCCAACGTCATCGCCCGGGATGCGCGCGGCGACCGCATCATGGACGTCTACTCGCACCTGCTCACCGAGCGCATCATCTACCTCGGCACCGGCATCGACGCGGGCGTCGCGAACGCGCTCATCGCGCAGCTGCTGCACCTCGCGTCCGACAGCACCGACACCGACATCCAGCTCTACATCAACTGCGAGGGCGGCGACCCGAGCGCGATGCTCGCGATCTACGACACGATGCGCTTCATCCAGCCGGATGTCGCGACGACCTGCGTGGGCCAGGCCGTCGGCGTGGGCGCTGCGCTGCTGGCAGCGGGCGCGGCCGGCAAGCGGGCGGTGCTGCCGCACGCGCGGATCGTGCTGCACCAGCCGGCGGCGCAGGGGCGCGGGGCGATCCCCGACCTGATCCTCGCGGCGGATGAGGTGGTGCGCCAGCGCGGGGAGATGGAGCAGATCCTCGCCGACCACACGGGCCAGACCGTCGAGACGCTGCGCGCCGACACCGACCACGACCGTGTCTTCACGGCCGCCGCAGCCCAGGCCTACGGCCTCGCCGACCACGTGCTCGCGCCCGCTCCCCCGCGCACCCCGCGCCCCCTCCGCGCCTGACCGTCCCGGCAAACAGCGGCGAGTTGCCCAGTTCCGCCGGGTTCCAAGGTGAGAGCCCGACCGAAGTGGGCAACTCTGCTCGGGGAGACGCGAGTTGCCCACTTCCGCGGCTTGTCGCGTAGGCGATACCGCGGAAGTGGGCAACTCACGAAGGAGCCGGGGGCGTCAGCCCTGGGCGGGACCCGCGGGGGTCGGCACCGGAGCCGGCACGAGGGTCTCGCGCGGGTTCTCGATCGGCGAGACGGCCTCGCGCACGCGGCGGCCGAGCTCCGCATCCACCGAGTCCCAGTACTGCAGGGCGCGCTCGCGGATGTCGGGGATCGTCGTCTTGCCGACGTGCCCGGCGATGTTGCCGACGAGGCGCTCGCGGGCCGCGTCATCCAGCACCTCGTTGACGAGGGTGCGGGCCTGGCCGAAGTCGTCGTCCTCGGCGTGCAGGGTCGCGGCCGAGCGCACGAGCTCGCCGTCGTTCTGCCAGCCGCGGTCGTCGCCGTGGGCGGCCGGGTCGGCGTGCGGTCCGCCGAAGGAGTTCGGCGCGTAGACCGGCACGCTGGGGTGCTCAAAGCCGAAGCGCGAGGCGCCGTCCTTCGAGTAGCTGTGCGCCTCGTTCTTCGGGGCGTTGACCGGCAGCTGCGCGTGGTTGGTGCCCACGCGGTAGCGGTGCGCATCCGCGTAGCTGAAGATGCGGGCCTGCAGCATCTTGTCGGGGCTGGCCGCGATGCCGGGAACGAAGTTCGACGGCGCGAAGGCGGCCTGCTCGATCTCGGCGAAGTAGTTCTCGGGGTTGCGGTTCAGCGTGACCGTTCCGACCGGGATGAGCGGGTAGTCGCTCTTGGGCCACACCTTGGTGAGGTCGAAGGGGTTGAAGCGGTAGCCGGCGGCCTCGTCGTAGGGCATGACCTGAACGCTGAGATCCCACTGCGGGAAGTCGCCGTTCTCGATCGAGTCGTAGAGGTCGCGGATGTGCAGGTCGGCGTCCGAGCCGGCGAGACGGTCGGCCTCGGCCTGCGGCAGGAACTCGTTGCCCTGCTTCGTGCGGAAGTGGTACTTGACCCAGAAGCGCTCGCCGGCGGCGTTGATCCACTGGTAGGTGTGCGAGCCGAAGCCGTCCATGTGGCGCCAGCTCTTCGGCAGGCCGCGGTCGCCCATCAGCCAGGTGACCTGGTGCGCGCTCTCGGGCTGCAGCGTCCAGAAGTCCCACTGCATGTCGTTGTCGCGCAGGTGGCTGCCGGGCAGGCGCTTCTGCGAGCGGATGAAGTCGGGGAACTTGATGCCGTCTCTGATGAAGAAGACGGGGGTGTTGTTGCCGACGAGGTCGTAGTTGCCCTCGCTCGTGTAGAACTTGATCGCGAATCCGCGGGGGTCGCGCCACGTGTCGGGGCTGCCCTGCTCGCCGGCGACGGTGGAGAAGCGGATGAGCAGCTCGGTCTCGACCTCGGGCTGGAACAGGGCCGCGTGCGTGTACTGCGACACGTCGTGGGTGACCTGCAGGGTGCCGAAGGCGCCGCCGCCCTTGGCGTGCACCACGCGCTCGGGCACGCGCTCGCGGTTGAACTGGGCGAGCTTCTCGACCAGGTAGTGGTCGGTCAGCGCGATCGCGCCGTCCGGCCCGACGGACTGGGAGTGCTGGTCACTGGCGACGGGGGCGCCGGAGTTGGTCGTGGTCTTCGCGTCGGTCACGTGTGTCTCTCGTTTCATTCGGAGCGAGCTCCTGCCGGCCGAACCCGGCAGGGGCGGTGGGGATGCGCATCCCTTCGTCGATCGCGGCGCGAACCGGTGCGGACTCACCGGCACGTGCCGTCACCGGCAGTCGGCGCACAGCCCCCAGAAGACGACCTCGGCGGTGTCGATGGCGAAGCCCCCGGCGTCGCTGGGCGCCAGGCACGGGGCGTGCCCGACGACGCAGTCGACGTCGGCGACCTTGCCGCACGTGCGACAGACCACGTGGTGGTGGTTGTCGCCCACGCGGCGCTCGTACAGAGCGGCGGAGCGCTCCGGTTCGATGCGACGCAGAAGTCCGGCCCTGGTGAGGTCGGTCAGCACGTTGTGCATCGACTGCACCGAGAGGGTGGGCTCGTCGGCCGCCGCGTGGCGGTGGATGGTCTCGGCGTCGCTGTGCGGCATGCGCTGCAGCAGGCGCAGAGCGGCCAGCCGGCCGCGGGTGACCTTGAGCCCGGCCGATCGCAGCGCCGCCGCGTCGGCGTCGACCGCCGGCTCGGCGTGAACTGCGAGGTCGTCCATGCCGTCGACCCTAGCCCGATGTTTTGAGTCGTTACGAATAACGTCGGGTGAACGCCCAGGCAGAGTGAGCCGGACGACGTCGGGTGGCGGCGGATGCCGCGGCTCGGTCACAATGGACGCACACGGCCGCGTCGCCACCGCGGGGCCGGGACACGATCCCACCGACCCCGAAGGCGTACCCACCGTCATGCAGCGTTCCACTCCCTCCGCCCGTCACGAGGCCCTCATCTCCTGGGCCGACACCCAGTCGCAGGCCGAGCGCCTCATCCCCCTGCTCGGCCGACTGCACCGCGAGCGCGGCGTCGTCACCTCGCTCTACGGGCGCCGGCTGATCAACCTCTCGGCGATCGACGTCGTCAAGGCGCACCGCTTCGGGCGGCACGCCGACGCGTTCCAGATCCCCATCGACCGGACCGTCGAGCTCGCCGAGGCGCTGCTCGAGGCCGGAACCCGCGGGCTCTCGGTCGACCTGGCCGCCCTGCTCGCCGACCACCGCGAGGCGCGTGTCGCCGAGCCGCAGCTGACGCTCGCCGAGTTCCTCGAGCGCGAGCTGCCCGCCCCGAGCGCCGACGAGCTCGTCGCGCAGACGGCCGGGCGGGATGTCGTGCTCTACGGCTTCGGACGCATCGGGCGCCTGGTGGCCCGCATCCTCATCAACCACGCCGGCAGCGGCGGCGGACCCCGCCTGCGCGCGATCGTCGTGCGCCGCGGCTCGGACGACGACCTCGTGAAGCGCGCCAGCCTGCTGCGCCGCGACAGCATCCACGGCCCCTTCGAGGGCACGATCTCGGTCGACCACGACGCGGAGACAATCCTCGCGAACGGCACGCTCATCCAGGTCATCTACGCCGACGACCCGCGCGAGGTCGACTACAGCGCCCACGGCATCTCGGATGCGATCCTCATCGACAACACGGGCCGCTGGCGCGACGAGGCGGGCCTGCGCCAGCACCTCGAGCGGCCCGGCATCGCCCGCGTGCTGCTGACCGCACCGGGCAAGGGCGACCTGCCGAACATCGTGCACGGGGTCAACAGCGACAGCATCGGGGAGGCGCAGATCGTGTCGGCCGCCTCGTGCACGACCAACGCGGTGACCCCGGTGCTCAAGGTGCTCGACGACGCCTTCGGCGTGGAGCGCGGGCACATCGAGACGATCCACTCGTTCACGAACGACCAGAACCTCATCGACAACTTCCACAAGGCCGATCGCCGCGGCCGCGCCGCCGGGCTCAACATGGTCATCACCGAGACCGGTGCCGCGAAGGCCGTCGCGAAGGCGCTGCCGAAGTTCGAGGGCAAGCTGACCGGCAACGCCATCCGCGTGCCCACGCCCGACGTGTCGATCGTGATCCTCAACCTCGAGCTGTCGCGCGAGGTGACTGCGGCCGAGATCAACGACCTGATCCGCGTCACCTCGGTGCGCTCGCCGCTGCGCCGTCAGGTCGGCTACGTCGAGAGCCCGGATGCGGTGTCGACCGACTTCCTGGGCGCGCGCCAAACCGGCATCGTCGACGGGCTCGCCACGGTCGCCGACGGCCGTCACATCGTCGTCTACGTCTGGTACGACAACGAGTTCGGCTACAGCCACCAGGTCGTGCGCATCGCCGAGCACCTCGCCGGGGCGCGCCCCGCGTCGGGGTCGTGGCGGGCGTACCCGATCGCGGCGCCGGTCGTCGCCGGGGCGACCGAGCGCCCGGCGTCCGCGCCGGAGCGCGTCGGCGACGACCTCGTCACGAGCGACGTGTAGGCGAGCCGGCCGCTGGGGACTTCCTCGCGATCCGCTCAGCCGAGCGCGACCGCGAGCCCGGCGACCCGCTCGGCCGTCGCGACCAGCCGGTCGACGTCGGCCGAGCCGCGCCCGTGCGGCCAGGCGAGCAGGGTCGTCGAGTGCGGCGCATCCACCACCGGCACGGCCGTGTGCTCGGGCCACTGCCACGCGCGGCTCGAGCGCGGGATGACGAGCAGCGTGCGTCCGAGCGCGACGAGCTGGGCGAGCTGCGTCTGCGAGCGCACCTCGGGGCCGTCCCCCTCGGGGTAGGTGCCGTCGAGCCGCGGCCACCGGGCGATCGGCAGCCCGGGCACGTTCGCGACCTCCTCGCGCGTGACCTCGCTGCGGGCGGCGAGCGGATGCGAGCTCGGCACGATCGCGACCTGCGGCTCGGTCAGCAGGTCGGCGGTCTCGAACCCGGCCAGGTCGTCGAACGGCCGGTGCATGATCGCGACATCCGCCTCGCCCTCGCGCAGCAGCGTCGCCTGCTCGCCGATCTCGCAGAGCAGCACCTCGATGCGAGTCTGCCCCGCGGCCTCGTTCGCGTCGAGGATCGCCTGCAGCAGCTCGTGCGACGAGCCCGCCTTGGTCGCGAGGGTCAGCACGCGGTCGCCGGTCTCGGCCTCGCGTCCGGCCCGCCGGGTGCGCAGCGCCGCGGCTCCGACGGCCTGCAGTGCCGCTCGGGCCTCGCGCAGCAGCACCTCGCCGGCCGGCGTGAGGCGGATGCCGCCCGGAGCCCGGTCGATCAGCTGCACCTCGAGCCGCTGCTCGAGCTGGCGGATCGCCCGCGACAGCGGCGGCTGCGCGATGCCGAGTCGCTCGGCGGCGCGCGTGACATTCAGCTCCTCGGCCACGGCGACGAAGTAGCGCAGCTCGCGGGTCTCCAGATCGTGCACGCCGTGAGGCTAGCCCCGGCGACCGGCTCCGCGCCGGGTCGATACCCGTGGGGTATGGGCGCGCACTCGATCGGTCTTGGACGCGGGACGCCCGCCGGGCAGAGCATGAGCGCATGAACGACAGCACGAACCCGTCCCCCGCAGCATCCGCGTCCAGCTCCCCCGCCGCTGACTCGCCCGGCGCCACCGGTGCATCCGACGCATCCACCGCCGACGCCCGCGTCGCCCTGGTCACCGGCGCCAACAAGGGCATCGGCTTCGCGATCGCCGAGGGTCTCGGCCACCAGGGGCTGCGCGTGATCGTCGGCGCCCGCGACGACGCGGCCCGCGACGCGGCGGTCGCCCGGCTGCGCGAGCGCGGGCTGGATGCCGAGGGCGTGCGCCTCGACGTGACCGACGACCAGAGCGTCGCCGCCGCGGCCGCCGAGATCGAGCAGCGCTTCGGCCGCCTCGACGTGCTCGTCAACAACGCCGGCATCTCGGGTCCCTTCGACCCGACGACCTGGCAGCAGGACCCGACCGCGGTCGACCTCGATCAGCTGCGCGGCGTCGTCGACGTCAACGTCTACGGCGTGATCCGCGTGACCAACGCGGTGCTGCCGCTGCTGCGGCGAGCGCCGCATCCGCGCATCGTCAACGCCTCGAGCAGCATGGGCTCGCTCGAGCGCCGCCCCGGCCCGATCATGGCGCTCTACTCGCCGACGAAGACGTTCCTCAACTCGCTCACGGTGCAGTACGCCCGAGAGTTCGAGAACACGCCCATCATCGTCAACGCCGCCTGCCCCGGACTCGTCGCGACCGACTTCAACGGTTTCGCCGGCGACCGCACGCCCGAGCAGGGCGCCGCGACCGCGGTCCGCCTGGCGACGCTGCCCGACGACGGCCCGCGCGGCGGCTTCTTCGAGGATGCGGGCGTCGTCCCCTGGTGAGTGAGGCGGCTCAGACCACGCGGAACTCGAGCGCCCCGACGCCGGCGACCTCGGCCCGCACGCCCTGACCGCGCTCAAGCGGGCCGACGCCGGCCGGGGTGCCCGTGAAGATCAGGTCGCCGGGGCGCAGCACGACCTCCTGCGAGAGGCGGGAGATGAGCTCGGGCACGCTCCAGATGAGCTGGTCGAGGTCGCCGTCCTGGCGGGTCGCGCCGTCGACGTCGAGGTGGATGCGTCCGCTCACCGGGTGCTGCCCGATGCGCTCGACCGACATCAGCTCGCCGACCGGACCGGACGCGTCGAAGCCCTTCGCGAGATCCCACGGCCGCCCGCTCGTCTTCGCCTGGCCCTGCACGTCGCGACGGGTCAGGTCGACGCCGACCGTGTAGCCCCACACGACGTCGAGCGCCGACTCCGGCGTGACCGCATCCGCGACGGCGCCGATCGCGACGACCAGCTCGGCCTCGAAGTGGAAGTCGGCGGTCAGGGGCGGGTACGGCGCCGTGCCCGCCTCGACGCCGTCGAAGCCCTCGGCGGCGGGGATGCCCTCGCTCGCTGCATAGACGGCATCCGCGGGCTTGCTGAAGAAGAACGGCGCCTGACGGTCGGGGTCGGAGCCCATCTCGCGCGCGTGGTCGGCATAGTTCTGCCCGACGCAGTAGACGCGCCGCACCGGGAAGCGCTCGGCTGTGGCCGAGGGGCCGTCACCGGCGATCGGGAGGGTGCGGGGTTCCACGTCGAAGAGCGTCATGCCCCGATCCTCCCGCCCTGCCGTGGATGCGCGCTGGGCGCGACCGCCCCGCGCGTGCGCGAGCGAGACAGGAACCGCGTCTGAGGTCTGGGAGGAAGGCGCTGCGCGCCTCAGGTCGCGGAGCCGTCGGCGAAGACGCGCAGCTCCTGGTCGCAGCGGCAGGCGGCGGCGATGCGCGCGGCCCAGGCCACCGCATCCTCTCGGGTCGGCACGTCGATCACCGTGAACCCGCCGGCGAGGGATCCGGTCTGCGGGTAGGCGCCCAGCTGCTCGCTGCCGTCGGCGGCGACGCGCACGAGCAGCGACGCCTCATCCAGCCCGCCGGCGAAGACGAGCACACCCGCCTCCCGCGCCGCGGCGACCGCGGCATGCGACTCCTCGACCACGGTCGGGAAGTCCTCCTCGGCGATCTGCATCGCCGAGCCGGGGAACGAGATCAGGTAGTGCGTCATCGCGACTCCTCTATTGGATATGACGAGCGTCGCACGGGCTCTGCGTGCGTGGAACTCCGCAGATCGGCACCAGCGTCCTCCTCTCACGACGGTCTGGAGAGGTGTAATCGAAACGATCCAGAATTTGCCGGCGCGAGACGTTGTGCCGCCTGCCACAATGCGAACGTGAAGTCGCCCGATACCCGGCCAGATGCGCCGTATCTCACGGCGGATTTCGTCGAGTCCGAGCATCGTGGGTATGTCGAGCGGCTCGCCCAGGCGCTTCGGCCAGATTCCCCGGCCCGCAATATCGCTCTGACCGGGTCCTACGGTTCCGGCAAGAGCAGCGTGATCAACCAAGTTGTCGCCGAATACCCAAAGAAGCAGGCACTGCGCATCTCGGTCAGCTCGTTCGTACGGGGTAGCGCCTCACCGGACACCGCCGCGGCAAAGGCCGAGACGTCGAACGAGCTGCAGAAGGAGATCGTCAAGCACCTGCTCTACGTGCGCCGCCCGGCGGTACTCGGTTCGTCTCAGTTTCGTCGCTCGGAGACGATCAACCAATGGCGAGCCGTCATCCTCGCTGCCCTGACCAGCATCGTCGTGCTGCTGATCGCGTTCTTCACCGGGGCTTCGTCGCGTCTTGAAGCGTTCGCAGCTGGATCCCCGATCAAGTTAACCGCCGTTGGGATCTCCGCCTTCGCCGTGGTCGGCGCGCTCGCCTTCGCGGTGCAAGTCCTCTTCCACAACCGCGTGCGGATAGCGGCACTCTCGTCTGGCAAGACCAAGATCGAACTGACTGGAGCCGATGAGGGCTATTTCGACCATCATCTGGACGAGATCATCCACTTCTTCGCCAGCCATGCCTACACATTGGTCGTCTTCGAGGACCTAGACCGCTTCGATGCAATCGAGATTTTCGAGGAGCTTCGCGACCTGAACGGGTTGCTCAACGCGTCGGAGCAGATCACGAGCCCTCTCCGGTTCGTATACGCCCTGCGAGACAGCCTCTTCGAGATCCATTCGACCCCGGCAGGCGACCCCGGTGAGAACCAGATGATGCGTGCAGCGTCCATGCGCGCAAAGTTCTTCGACCTGATCATCCCGGTCGTGCCGTTCGCGACACGACGCACAGCACTCGACCTCTGGGAGCGCGAGCTCCGCCGTCAGGGCGTCTCATTGCCAGTAGAAGTCGTCGCCCTGGTTGCGACGTATATCCAAGACATGAGGGTGATTCGGTCGATCTGCTACGAATTCGAGGTGTTCGCGGCCGCTCGCACCGTCGGCAATCCCCTGCGCTTGCGCGACGACTCCCTCCTCGCACTCATGGCGTTCAAGGCCGTGCATCCCGCAGAATTCGAACGCATTCGATCAGGCGACAGCTGCCTGGACGCGGTCGAGGCACTCCGTCGCGAAGCCATCAGGGCGACCGTCGAAGAACTCGACGATCGCGCCCGACGCATCGCTTCGCGGGGCAGCTATGAGAGCGACCGTCATGCGCAGTCAGCCGCGCTCGGCGCATCTCTTCTTTCTGGACTCGACCGGGCGTTCCGCATTGCTCGAGGCGAAATGCAACCGTCATTCACCCTCGTGATCGGCGACATCGCGTACTCGCGTGACGATGCGACCGGCCTGATGTTCTGGTGGCATCTCGCTCAGGCGCCTGAAGGTCTCTTCGTCGATGTCGAAGGGCAGATCGCTCATGTGACCGCCGACGACCTCGAAGCGATCTTGGGCGTCACGGTCACCGAGCTCCGCCGGGTCATCCCGGGTCGACTTCAGCAACCCGCCGACGAAGTCTCCGCGATCGACACGCAGCGCGATCGGGTCGCATCAGCCAGTCTCGCCGAGCTGCTCAGGATCGATGGGGTAGTCGGATCGGCGAACTTGGAAAGCTCGATTGCTTCGGCGCTCCCGTCTCCGCTAGCTGTCGACCTGATAATCGGCGGCTTCATCGACCAGAACTTCAGCCTGTACGCGTCGCGCTACTTCGGCGCATCCTCCGCTCCGGCCGTGCTGAACTTCGCGATGCATGTGGCGCAGCCCGGCATCGTCGATTTCGATGCTCCGCTGAATGGCCGCGAGGGCGCGGAAGCACTGTTGCGAGAAGTGGGGCCCCAGTTGCTGAGCACCCGCAGCGCACTCAACATCGCCCTTGTCGACGCGCTTCTCGACGACGCGCGATTGGATCCGGTCCTGCAGCGGATTACGTCGGACGCAGAGGATGGCCACGCGTTCCTGAGGGCATACCTGCTCCGCGGGTCTCGACTGCCCCGGCTTATCGAGTTGCTTGTGCCGCGATGGCCGGAGTTCTTCGAGTTCGTAGCCGCATCCGGAGACCTGCCGCCCGCGCAGATCAACACGTTGCTGGATCTGGGATTGCGCGCACTCAGCGAAGAGAGCCATTACAGCGTGGGACCGGCCGTCCGATCCACGCTGGAGACCAGCATCGGTCAGCTACGCGCGCTGCGCGACCACGAGCCTTCGCAGGCACCTGCACTCGCCCGCTTCCTGCGGGCGTCGGGGACGACCGTGCCTCGTCTCGCCGACCTGTCGATCCCGCTTCGCCAGATCGTCGCGGGATCCGGTGGCTTCGACTTCACGGTCGAGAACTTCACGACGGCTTTTGGCGCGGATACGTCCCTTTGGTCGCTCGATCTACTTCCTTTTCGTTCGACTGAGCTGTCGGTCCAGCTGATCACGCGCTGAGCCGAGTACCTCGATGTTCTGCCTTCATCCGTGCCTACGATCGCCCAAGAACCGCTCGACGGATGGGCAGAGAGGATCACGACGATCATTCCCGCGGCGGTGCTTCCGCTGCTGCTCAAGGCCGACCCGGCAGCGAGGCTTCACGAACTCGAGGCCGCCGTCCCCTCCTCGTGGTCGGAGCTATTGTCTGCTGGGCGGGTCAACGAGACGCTTTCCAACTGGATGGCTTACTCGACCCGGTATGGCGTCGACGAGCTTCTCGCACAGCGGCTGCGGGCCACTCGGCCGCTCGATATCGAGGAGGTCGGCGCAACCGCGCGCCACGCTTTCGCCGTTCGTGTCCTGAACAGCGGTCGGCTCACACCGCACGAACGAGTCGTCGCACTTCTCGGCATACGTTCCGGCATCCCGATTCGAGGTGCTGAGATCGCCTCTGAAGCGGCGGAGATCGTCGACGAGCTGCTCGCCACCGGCCAACTCGACGACGGGGCGAAAAGCTTCGCGGGTCTTCCGGACGCTGAGTCCCGCCGCACCTTCCTGGCGAGATCAACGACGTTCGCACGGTCTCCGCAAGAGTTCGAGCTGGCGCCGGCCGATCTCCTGACCATGATTGCTGACATCGAACTGGCGGAGATTACGCAGACCACTCATGGAGCACGTCGGCGTGATCGCCGCGCCCCTTGACATGGAGAGCGCGGATTCGCTTCTCCGGGCCGCGCGCGATTGGCCAACGTCACCCAGCTTGGATTCCGAAGCCCGTCTGCTCGCTGCCTCGTCGGGAGGGCGTGACGCCCTGCTCTATCTGGCAGCGACGACATCTGATGCGCGTCTGCTCGAAGGCCTGTCGGCCCTGGGCGCGCCCTGGTCTGAGCTGGCGTCCGCCACTTCCCCAACCGTGATCCTCGAGCCCGCTCCCCCGTTGGAGTTCTTGCAGAGGCTGACAGATGCCGCGCTCATCACCGGGTGGAGGTCCGACAAGGGCGTCGCGTCCATATCGCCCGCTCACCAGCGCTGACACGGCACGAGGCGTCGTCGATTCGCCCCAGAAGGTCGCAGTGAGCGTTCAGCAGCGTCTCTCGGACATCGATCGCGAGATGCGTCGCTCAGTACGACGCGCGGGAAGCGGCGTCGCCGCCGCCGGCGGGCGACCAGCGCGCGGCGAGCGCCTCGGAGGCGCGGGCGAGCAGCGCCGTGTCGGCGCCGACGAGAACGAAGCTCGCGCCCGCATCCACGTAGTCCTGCGCCTGCTCGGGCACGAAGGCGTTCACGCCGACCGGCTTGCCGGCCGCGCGCACGGCGTCGAACGTCCGCGTCACCGCGGCGACGACATCCGGATGCGTCTGCTGGCCGAGCAGACCGAGCGACGCGGCGAGGTCGCTGGGCCCGACGAAGACGCCGTCGACGCCGTCGACCGCGGCGATCTCGGCCGCCGCATCCACGCCCGCCGCCGTCTCGATCTGCACGAACAGCGACACGTGCTCGTCGCCGTTCTGCAGGTAGTCGTCGACGCGGTTCCAGCGGGCCGAGCGGGCGAGCGCGCTGCCGACACCGCGGATGCCGCGGGGCGGGTAGCGCACGGCCGCGACGGCCCGCGCGGCCTCGGCCGGCGTCGAGATCATCGGCACGAGCACGTTCTGCGCGCCGAGATCGAGCACCTGCTTGATCACGACCGGATCGAGTGCGGGCACGCGCACGACCGGGGTGATCGGATACGCGCTGACCGCGTGCAGCTGCGCCACGACCGACTCGAGGCCGTTGGGCGAGTGCTCCATGTCGATGAGCGTCCAGTCGAGACCGGATCCGGCGCAGATCTCGGCGACGAGCGGGCTGCCGGAGCAGACCCAGATGCCCGCGAGCGCACGACCGTCGCCAGCCGAGCCGGCCGAGCCGGCCGAGCCGGCCGAAGCCGAAGTCGAAGCCGAAGCCAGCCGCTCGCGGAAGGTCGCGGGAAGCGAGGTCAGAGGAAGCGGCATGAGATCGTCCCCAGGGGTCCGTAGTCGGCGAGCACGCTGTCGCCGCGCGAGATCCACACCGGCCGGGTGAACGACCCGGCCAGGATGATCTCGCCCGCCTCGAGGCGCGCTCCGTGCTGGTGCAGCTTGTTCGCGAGCCACGCTACGCCCGAGGCCGGATGCCCGAGCACGCCCGCGGCGACGCCGGTCTCCTCGATCGTCTCGTTGCGGAACAGCAGCGCCGAGACCCAGCGCAGGTCGACCGCGTCCGGCGCGACCGGAGCGCCGCCGAGCACGAGCCCGCCGTAGGCCGCGTTGTCGCTGATCGTGTCGACGATCGTGCGCTCCTCGAGCTCGATGTGCGAGTTGAGCACCTCGAGCGCCGGGGTCACGTACTCGGTCGCGCGCAGCACGTCGAAGAGCGTGACATCCGGCCCCTCGAGCGGCGCCTTCAGCACGAAGGCCAGCTCGACCTCGATGCGCACGTTCGAGAAGTCGTCGAAGGGGACGACCGACCCGCTCTGCCAGACCGTGTCGTCGAACATGACGCCGTAGTCGGGCTCGGTGATGCCGGTCGCGGCCTGCATCGCCTTCGAGGTGAGGCCGATCTTGCGTCCGACGAGGCGGCGTCCGGCGGCGAGGCGTCCGTCGCGCCAGGCACCCTGGATCGCGTAGGCGTCGTCGATCGTCGCCTCGGGCCAGCGGGCCGTGATGCGCGGGATGAGCGTGTGGTCGCGCTCGGCGGCGGCCAGCTCGTCGGCGATCTGCGCGAGCGTCTCGGGGTTCAGCGCGCCGGCCATGTCAGAGCTGGTTCCCGAGCTTGAACTCCTGGGGCGCAGCCGGAGCTGCGGGAGCGGAGTCCGAGCCCGAGACCGCCGCGGCGCCCGCCCCCTCCCCCTGCTTCCACACCGGCAGCGCATCCTTCTCGTCGCCGGCCCGCGTGTACGAGAAGCCGTCGGCGCCGATCGTGACCGCCATCTCCGAGCTGTCGGAGCGGGCGATGACCGGCTGCGGTTCGCCATCGAGATCGAGCACGAGCGAGCCGTCGGTGTACCAGCTCGGCACGACCGGGTTGCCCCACCAGTCGCGGCGCTGGTTGTCGTGCACATCCCAGGTGACGACCGGGTTGTCGGGGTCGCCCGTGTAGTAGTCCTGCGTGTACACCTCGACGCGGTGCCCGTCGGGGTCGCGCAGGTAGAGGTAGAACGCGTTGCTCACGCCGTGGCGGCCGGGCCCGCGCTCGATCGCGTCCGAGCGGCGCAGGGCGCCGAGCTTGTCGCAGATGGCGAGGATGTTGTGCTTCTCGTGCGTCGCGAAGCAGACATGGTGCATGCGCGGGCCGTCGCCGCCGGTCATGGCGGTGTCGTGCACGGTGGGCTTGCGCCGCATCCACGCCGCGTAGACGACGCCCTCGCCGTCTTGGATGTCTTCTGTCACGCGGAAGCCGAGGCTCTGCATGAAGCCGACCGCGCGCGGCACATCCGGCGTGATCTGGTTGAAGTGGTCGAGCCGCACGAGCTCGCCCGGGATCTGCAGGTCGTAGCGCCACGACAGCCGCTCGACGTGCTCGGTGGCGTGGAAGAACTCGTAGGGGAAACCGAGCGGGTCGGTCACGCGCACCGAGTCGCCGATGCCCTTCGTGAAGCCACCCTCGCGGCGCTCGACCCGGCATCCCAGCTCGGTGTAGAACGCGACGGCGCGGTCGAGATCCTCGGGGGTGCGCACCCGATACGAGAACGCGGCGACCGCGGCGACGGGGCCGAGGCGCAGCACCAGGTTGTGGTGGATGAACTCCTCGGTCGAGCGCAGGTAGATCGCCTGGTCGTCTTCTTCGGTGACGTGCAGGCCGAGGATGTCGACGTAGAACTCGCGCGACGCGGCGAGGTCGGTGACGACGAGCTCCATGTACGCGCAGCGCAGGATGTCGGGCGCCTCCGCGGTCGGGATCGCGATCGGGTTCTCGGAGTGGATGGGCGCCTCCTGGCTGACGTAGAAGCCGGAGGAGGTGAGGGTCTTGCCCGCGTGGTTGCTCATCGGTGAGTCCTTGGGTCGGGGTGGTTCGAGGTGGGAGGCCGGATGCGCCGCTCAGTGAGCAGCGTCGCTCTGCTTGCCGAAGGTGGGGTTGTGCACCTTGCCGAGCGTGATGTGCACGGCCTGCTGGTCGGTGTAGAAGTCGATCGAGCGGTAGCCGCCCTCGTGCCCGAGGCCGGAGGCCTTGACGCCGCCGAAGGGGGTGCGCAGGTCGCGCACGTTGTTCGAGTTGAGCCAGACCATGCCGGCCTCGACGGCCTGCGAGAAGTTGTGCGCCCGCTTGAGGTCGTTGGTCCAGATGTAGGCGGCGAGCCCGTACTTGACGCCGTTCGCCAGCTCGAGCGCCTCCTCCTCGGTGTCGAAGGGGGTGATCGCGACGACCGGGCCGAAGATCTCCTCCTGGAAGATGCGCGCATCCTTGTCGACGTCGGCGAAGACGGTCGGCTCGACGTAGTTGCCGGTCTCGAAGCCCGCGGGGCGTCCGCCGCCGGCGACGAGGCGGCCCTCGGTCTTGCCGATCTCGATGTAGCTGACGACCTTGTCGTAGTGCTCGGGGTGCACGAGCGCGCCGACCTCGGTCGTCGGGTCCTGCGGGTGGCCGACCTTCACGCGCTTCGCCTGCGCGGCGTAGCGCTCGACGAACTCGTCGTAGACGGGGCGCTCGACGAGGATGCGCGAGCCGGCCGTGCAGCGTTCGCCGTTGAGCGAGAAGACGCCGAAGATGGTCGCGTCGATCGCGGCGTCGAGGTCGGCATCGGCGAACACGACGGCGGGGCTCTTGCCGCCGAGCTCCATCGAGAGGCCCTTGAGGAACGGGGCGGCGTTGCCGAAGATCAGCTGCCCGGTGCTCGACTCGCCCGTGAACGAGATGAGCGGCACGTCGGGGTGCTTGACGAGGGCGTCGCCCGCATCCTCGCCGAGGCCGTTGACGAGGTTGAACACGCCCTGCGGCAGCCCGGCCTCCTCGAAGATGCCGGCCCAGAGGGATGCCGACAGCGGCGTGAACTCGGCCGGCTTCAGCACGACCGTGTTGCCGGTGGCGAGCGCCGGGGCCAGCTTCCACGACTCGAGCATGAAGGGCGTGTTCCAGGGCGTGATGAGCCCGGCGACGCCGATCGGCTTGCGGTTGACGTAGTTGATCTGGCGACCGGGCACCTTGTAGGTGTCGTCGGCCTGGGCGACGATCAGGTCGGCGAAGAAGCGGAAGTTCTCGGCCGCGCGACGCGCCTGGCCGAGCGCCTGGGTGATCGGCAGGCCGGAGTCGTAGCTCTCCAGCTCAGCGAGGCGGGCATCCCGCGACTCGACGAGGTCGGCGATCTTGTGCAGCACCTTCGCACGCTCCCGCGGCAGCATCCTCGGCCACGGGCCCTCGACGAAAGCACGGCGCGCGGCGGCGACCGCGAGATCGATGTCGGCCTTCTTGCCGGCGGCGGCCTGCAGGTAGGTCTCGTTCGTGACCGGGTCGAGCACGTCGAAGGTGTCGCCGTCGACGCTGTCGACGAACGATCCGTCGATGTAGTGCTGGATGCGCGTCGGCAGGTCGGCGGGAACGTGCACGAAGGTCGTGGCGGATGCGGTGTCGGTCATGAGAGCTCCTGGCGGGTGAGACGAATCAGTGGGCGGCCCGGCGGGCCGCGAGGTAGGCGTCGAGGGTCTTCCAGCGGTGGTTGCGGGCGGCGAGCTCGATCTCGAGCGCATCCGCCCCCTGCCGGATGAGGTCGAGGATCACCTCGTGCTCGTCGACGGAGTGCTGCGCGCGACCGGGCACGAAGGCGAAGGTCGAGTCGCGGATGCCCGACAGCCGCGACCAGCCGCGGTGCACGAGGTCGAGGATGTGCGGGTTCGGGCAGGGCTCGAACAGCACCGAGTGGAACTGCTGGTTGAGCACGGTGAAGGTGTGCGCGTCGAAGTGGTCGAGCAGGTGGCGCATGCGGTCGTTGACCTCGGCGGCGCGGTCGAGGTCGGCGCTCGTCAGGCTCGGCGCGGAGAGCGAGGTCGCGGCGCCCTCGACGAGTCCGAGCGTCTGCATCGTGTGCACGTACTCGCTCTCGTCGACGACCGCGACGCGAGCGCCGACGTTGCGCTCGAAGGTCACGAGGCCCTCGGCCTCGAGCCGGCGGATCGCCTCGCGCACGGGCACGACGCTCATGCCGAGCTCGTCGGCGATCGGCGCGAGCACGAGACGGTAGCCGGGGCCGTACTCGTGACGGGAGATGCGCTCGTGCAGCCAGCGGTAGGCGGTCTCCGACTTGCCGACCTCGGCGGGGGCTGCGCTGTTCATCGGGCGTCTCCGTTCTCGGGGGCTCCGCGAAAGTACGCACTTTGCGGTGCATCCGCGGTCTCGGCGGGCGCAAAGTGCGTACTCTCGCGGAGAACGGCGGCGTCGTACTTCGCGCGCCAGTCCGCGTTCATGGGGAAGAGGCCCTCGACGGGATGCCCCTCGGCGACGCGCGCCGCGATCCAGGCGTCTTCGTCCTCCTGCGCGAGGGCCGCATCCACGACCTCCTCGACGAGAGCGGGCGGGATGACGATCACGCCGTCAGCGTCGCCGACGATCACATCGCCGGGCTGCACGGTCGTGCCGCCGACCCCGATCGTGATGTCGACATCCCACGGCACGTGTTTGCGGCCGAGCACGGCGGGATGCGCGCCGCGCGTGTAGACCGGGATGCCCACCGCCGTGACGGCGTCGATGTCGCGCACGCCGCCGTCGGTCACGATGCCGGCGGCGCCGCGGGCGTGCGCGCGGATCGCGAGGATGTCGCCGAGAGTGCCCGAGCCGGCCTCGCCGCGCGCCTCGATGACGATGACCTCGCCCGCGCCGACGGCGTCGAAGGCGCGCTTCTGCGCGTTCTGGCCGCCGCCGTGGCTGGCGAAGAGGTCTTCGCGATTCGGCACGAAGCGCAGCGTCGTCGCGACTCCGACGAGCTTCGCGCCGGGGTGCAGCGGACGCACCCCGTCGATCGTGACGTTGTTCAGCCCGCGCTGGCGCAGCTGGCCCGACAGGGCCGCGACGGGGGTGCGCTCGAGGCGCTCGCGCAGGCTGGGGTCGAGGGTCGGGCGAGCGGATGCGGCGCTCGCCTCGGCGCCCGCCGTCGCGGGGGCCGGCTGCTCGGCCGGCAGCCCGGCAGCCTCCCGCGAACCCCAGGCCTCGGCACGCTGCGTGTCATCGACCGCGGGGAGCGAGCCGAGGCTCGCGTCGAACTCGTGCGTGCCCGCGACGACTCGGGTGACCAGCCGGCCGCTGCTCGGCGAGCCGGGCGCGCCCGGCGCATCCACCTCGACCTCGACGACCTGACCGGGTGCGACGACCGACGAGCCGGCGGGGGTTCCGGTGAGGATGACGTCGCCGACCTCGAGCGTGAGGTGCTGCGAGAGGTCGGCCACGATCTGGGTGAGCGGAAAGAGCAGGTCGACGGTCGTGTCGTCTTGCGCCAGTTCGCCGTCGACCCAGGTGCGCACGCGCAGGGCGGCGGGGTCGACCGCGCGGGCGTCGATCAGCTCGGGGCCGATCGGGGTGAAGCCGTCGCGCCCCTTCGACCGCACGTTCGAGCCCTTGTCGTTGCCGCGCAGGTCGTAGACGCCGAAGTCGTTCGAGGCGGTGATCCAGCCGATGTGCGCCCAGGCGTTCTCGAGCCTCAGGTCGCGGGCCTCGGTGCCGACCACGAGCGCGACCTCGCCTTCGAAGGCGAGCAGCTCGGTGCCGGCAGGACGCTCGATCGCGCTGCCCGAGGCGGCGACCGAGCTCGACGGCTTGAGGAAGTAGGAGGGATCGGCGGGGCGGCGGCCGCGCTGATCGGCCCGCGAGGAGTAGCTGAGGTGGACGGCGATGATCTTGCCGGGCCGCTGCGGCAGACTGGCGAAGCGGGGATCGACCGTGTCGACCGCAGGCGCGTCGGCGTCGGCCGCGCTGGCATCCGGCGCGCTCTCGCCGCTGCCGATCGTCTGATCTGACGTCGCACTCATCCCGGAGCCCCTTCGCTCGATTTCGTATTACAGATCGTATACGAAGTGCCCGAGTGACGCATCCGCTCTCCCGAGGGCCACCGAGGCTGCGCGCGCGACGACGAGCGCCGCGCGCGCAGCGACAAGGCGGCACGCCGATCGGCCGAGCCGACCGTCGCGCCCCCGCGCATCCGGTCGACCCGGCCGATCCCGATCTGCGGGGAGGGGTCCGGCCGACGCGCCGCGAATGCCCTCTTCGCGTGCGGCGCGCCGCCGGATGCCCTTTCCACAGATCCTCTTCGTGCGCTCCCCCGAGCGCGGGCGGCGCCGCATCCGCTCCCCCGAGCGGAGCTGCGGTGCCGATGGATGCACTCCCCCGAGCGCGTGGGATTCGGATGACTCGCACTCCCCCGAGTGCTCGTCGTGGTTCCGAGTGCGCCGCCGGGCTCACGGGCCGATCGTCGACCCGCTCCGTGTTGCCCGGCGGCGCTCCCCCGAAGCCGCGGCTGGAGTCCCCTCAGATCCGTCGCCGCGACTGACCCGACCACTCCCAGGCGGTCGGGCGAGCAACCACGTCACGGGCGCGATGGCCCGCGACGTGGTGTGTCTGCGGTGAGGGATGCCGGCCGGCCGACACGAGGGGAGACCCCCGCGCGGCCGACCCGGCATCCGCTCGGATCAGGCGCTGCGACGGCGGGCGATGCCCACCATCAGCAGGATCGTGCCGAGACCGAGCAGCAGGGCCACCGCGGTCAGGGCGATCTCGGATCCGCTGACGCCGGTGGAGGCGAGCTGACGCACGCCGCCGTCGGCCTGGGCGACGATGCCGCCGCCGTTGCCGGATCCGTCGCCGTTGCCGCCGCCGTTGCCGCCGTCACCGGGAACCGTCGGGGTTCCCGGATCGACCGGGGTGCCCGGGTCCGTCGGGTCCGTCGGGATGACGGGGATGCGGATCACCGGAACGCCGGGGGTCGTCGTCGTGGTGTCCTCCGTGGTGGAGTCGCCGACGACCGAGATGGCGTTGCCGCCGATCAGGATGGGGAATCGCACGAACGGCGCGATCTGCGTTCCGCCAGCGACACCGTCGGTGCCGTCGGTGGTCGCGCCCTCGGTGCTGCCGTCACCGGCGGGGATGCCGCCGGTCACGTCCGAGCCGGTCGAGGTGCTGTCGCCGACGACGCTGATCGCGTTGCCGCCTGCGGTGATCGGCAGGCCGACCTCCGGCACGACCTGCGTGCCCGAGGCGGTTCCGTCCGAGCCCGAGGTGGTCGGGCCGCCGGCGGAACCGGTGCCCTCACCCGCGGTTCCGGCGGTGCCGGTTCCCGTCGTGTTGGCCACCGTCGAGCCGCTCGTGGCGCTGTCGCCGAGAACGCTGATCGCGTTGCCGCCGACCGTCACGGGAGCCGCGACGTCGCCGGCGACCTGCGTGCCGGAAAGGAGGCCGTCGTCACCCGAGGTGGATGCGCCGGTGCCGGCCGTCGTGTCGGTTCCGTCGGTCGCGCCCGAGCCGGAGCCCGTGCCGACCGTCGTGGCCGAGTCGGTCACCGCGCTGTCGCCGAGGACGCTGATCGCGTTGCCGCCGAGGGTCACCGGGGCGGCCACGTTCGGCGCGACCTGGGTTCCCGAAGCAGTGCCGTCGGCACCCGAGGTGGCCGGGCCGGCCGAGGCCGCTCCCGATCCGGCGCCGGCGGTCGTGGAGCCGACCGTCGAACCGCTCGTGGCGCTGTCGCCGAGAACGCTGATCGCGTTGCCGCCGACCGTCACGGGAGCCGCGACGTCGCCGGCGATCTGCGTGCCGGAGAGGATGCCGTCGTCACCCGAGGTGCTGACCGCGCCACCGGCGTTGCCGGTCGCGTCAGCCGCATCCGATCCCGATCCGGTGCCGACCGCGGTCGACGAGTCGGTCGCGGTGCTGTCGCCCAGCAGGCTGATGGCGTTGCCGCCGACCGTGACCGGAGCGGCGACGTCCGGCGCGACCTGCGTGCCGCCCGCGATGCCGTCCGAGCCCGAGGTGGTCGGGGCGGCCGTGCCCGACCCGGCGCCGGCGGTCGTGGAGCCGACCGTCGAGCCGCTCGTGCTGCTGTCACCCAGCAGGCTGATCGCGTTGCCGCCGACGGTCACCGGAGCGGCGACGTTCGGCACGATCTGCGTGCCGCCCGCGATGCCGTCCACACCCGAAGTGGACGGAGCCGCGGCGGTGTCTGCGCCGGATCCCGCGGTCGTGGAGCCGACCGAGGTCGCCGAACCGCTGGCGGCGCTGTCGCCGAGCAGGCTGATCGCGTTGCTGCCGACCGTGACCGGCGCGGCGACGTTCGGCACGACCTGCGTGCCGCCCGCGATGCCGTCCGATCCGGAGGTCGTCGGGGCCGAGCCGGCCGCGGTGCCGCTCGCGTCAGCGGGCTCGCCCGCCGCCGGAGCCGATCCCGCGCCCGTGGTCGAGCCGGTGGATGCGGTGTCGCCGAGCAGGCTGATCGCGTTGCCCGAGACGGTGATCGGCACGTTCAGACCGACGAGCGCCTGGGTTCCCGACGCGGCTCCGTCACTGCCGTCCGTGCTCGCCGCGGCCGGAACCGGGGCGGGTGCGGGGACCGTGCTGGCGGCGCTCGAGGCGGAGTCGCCGACGAGGCTGATGCTGTTGCCCGAGACGGTGATCGGCACGCCCACGTTGACGAGCGCCTGCGTTCCGCCGAGCAGCGAGTCGCTGCCGGAGGTGACCGGGGCGGCGGGCGCCGGAGCGGCCGGGGCCGGGTCAGCGGCCGGAGCCGGGTCAGCCGGAGCGGGGTCCGCCGGGGCCGCCGGAGCTGCCGGGGCGCTGGTGGATCCGGTCGACGACGAGTCGCCGAGCACGGAGAGGGAGAGGCCCGAGAGATCGATCGGCAGATCGACGTTGATCAGGGCCTGCGTTCCGCCGGCGACACTGCCCGTGCCGTCGGTGGAGGGCTGTTCCGCGGCGTTCGCGACGCCGCAGCCGAGGGCCATCAGGCCTCCGGTGAAGAGGACTCCCATGAGCCCTCTCGAGACGATTCTGTTCATGGAGATACAGCTCCTTGCCTAGCCGGAACCCGCATCCCAGATGAGGGGTTCCGTGCATGACTGATGAGGGGACGCGTGCCGCGAAGAGTGGGACGTGGCGCGGCTGCCGCCGGGTATCAGTCGGGCGAGGAGTCGGTGTCGAAGTTCGGCGTCGACGGGAGGTCGTCGTCGTCGAGGTAGCGGGCGCCGAGGTCGAGGAGGACCAGTCGGGCCGAAGCGGAGAAGTCGGCGATCGTCGCGGCGGAGGCGCCGCCGGCAGCCGAGACGGTGACGCTGCCCGAGCCGCCGGGAAGGGCGGCGGGCGAGCCGTGGATGTCGAGGCCGGCCGGGTCGAGCAGCGGTGCGTCGGCGGCGCCGGATCCGGCTGCGGCCGCGGAGACTGGCGCGAGCTTCAGGTTCGTCGCGCCGCTCACGGAGGCGGCGGCCGGGGTGGCCGTGTCGACGGCGGGCGCCGGGCTCGCGGGCTCGGCCGGAACCGCGGTTCCGCCGGCGCCGGGCAGTCCCGGCACGGCCGGCAGCGCGACGCCACCCCCGCCGACGTCGCGGACGACCTCGGCGACGGGCGCGAGCACAGGCTGCACGAGCGTTCCGACATCGGCCGTGACGCCGTCGAGGAGGCCCGTGACGGGCGTCGTGATCGAGCTGATCGGCGCGCATCCGAGCAGGCCCTGCACGGTTCCGCCGAGCAGCGGCAGACCGGTCAGGGTCGAGTCGAGCGCCCCGGCCAGCGGGCCGACGAGACGGCCCGTGAGCTGGCTCGAGAGGAGCGTGGGAACGCCGTCGACGAGGTCGGCGACGGGAGTCGTGATCGGCGCGAGCGCCGGTATGCCGGAGGCGGCGGCGGCGAGCGCCTGATCGGCGGCCGCGGTGCCCTGCCCGGCGAGGGTCGATGCGGCGTCGAGCGCGGTGGTCGCGGGGCCGTTCTGAGCCGGAACGACGGGCGTCGCGGCCGGTGCGGCGGGAGTCGCCGGGGCCGCGGGAACGACCGGCGCGGCGGGTGCCGCGGGTGCGACCGGAGCCGCCGGGGTGACCGGCGCGGGAGCCGCGGGAGCCGGTGCGGGTGAGGTCGGGGTGAGGGCGCCGACGACGTTGTGCAGCGTCTGCCCGACGGGCTCGACGACCGCGGTGAGAAGCCCCCCGACGGCGCCGAGCAGCCCCGGCGACGAGGAGGTCGCGGGAGCGGCCGGCGCGGCAGGCGGTGGGGCCGGAACGGCCTCATCCGCCTGGGCAGCGGTCGAGCTCAGCAGAACGCCGAGCACCGCTCCGGCGATGGCCAGGAGGGCGAGAAGCACCGTGCGGAGCACCCCGTGCGGGGCCCCCGTGCTGTGCAGCGCTGGTGAGGCGCATCCCTGATCCACGGTCATCCACCCCCCTGGCGATCAAACCGTTTGGTCGGAATGTACGCCTGGCCTCACCCCCTGTCCAGGGGTCGCGGAAACTTCTTCAGGATCTGCGGAGGATCACTCGGCAAGCAGTGTCCAAGCGGGCACGAGCGGGCGCGAACGCTCAGGGTCGGGCGTCGAAACGCCCCGATTCGAACAGGAGCGGGCATCACCCGAGGGCGCCGGCGCGACCCGCGCGAGCCCGGTGCCGTCGCACCGCCGCGCGGTTCGCGCAGCGCACCGAGCAGTAGCGCTGGCGGCCGTTGCGGGTGACGTCGACGACCACGTTGCGGCAGTCGTCGCCCGGGTCGTCGCCGGCGGCGCAGCGCCCGAGGCGCTGCATGCCGCGCGTCGTGAGGTGCAGCGCCGTGCCGACCGCGATGACGGCGCCGAGCACGTGCGAGAGCGACTGGTCGAGGTCGCGGTAGTGCAGGTGCCAGCCCTCGCCATCGTGATCGGTGAGACGGGGATACGCAGCGAGCGCCGCCATCTGCGCGTTCAGCTCGGCGGCGCGCTCGGACTCGCTCGGCGCATCCACCACCCGCAGCCAGTCGTCGATCACGCGTCGAGTGCGCGGGTGCTCGGCCGCGGCCACGCCGAACTCCATGGTCATGCCGAAGTCGCGCGTGCGGCGCTCGATGCCGGCGACGTCGTCGGGCCAGTCGTCGGCGAGGGATGCGGCGAGCAGCACCGCGTACTCGCCGTAAGGGTTGAGATGCACAAGACCATGACAGCACGGTGGAGCCATGAGCACCACCGACACCGCAGCCATCCCCCTCGCCGCGCAGCCCGCAGCATCCCCTGCCCCCGTTCGTCCGCACGAGCACGGCTGGTCGACGGAGTCGGCGCACTCGACCAGCGACGGGATCGTCAGCTACGTGCGCTGCGCGAGCTGCGGCGCACGACGGGTCGATCTGGCACCCCGGGGCGTCGTCGCGCCAGCGCCGCTGTCGCTGCCCGTCGCGTGAGACGCGGTCTGCTGATGAGACGACGAAACCCCCTGCTCGGCAGGGGGTTTCGATGGTCTGTGCGGAGACGGCGGGATTTGAACCCGCGGTCCCCTTGCGGGGACTCCACCTTAGCAGGGTGGTGCACTCGACCGGACTATGCGACGTCTCCTGGCGAATCGCCTCGGCCATCATAACCGCACGATGCGGCCGGAGATGAACGCCCGCATCCGGGCGCCATCGCCGGCCCGCTCATCGGGCCGCCACGAGGGTCAGTTGTTGGCGTGACTGCAGGTCTGCTGCGCCGCCGACTGGCCCTTGATGCCGGTGAGGATCGCCGGGCCGTCGGAGGCGTCGCCGCTCGGAGCGCCCGAGGCGGGAGCCGAGGGATCGGTCGACGCCGGCGGGGTGGTGCCCGGCGTGGTCGGGGTGTCGGGGTCGGCGACCGAGCCGTCGAAGCCGGTGTCGAGCGAGTCGGCGTCGAGCTGAACCGGGCGGTCGGCCTTCAGCGCATCGAAGAGCAGCTTGGCCTGGTACTTGTTCGGCTGCACCTTGCCCGCGTAGAGACCGGTGCCGCCGGTGTCGCCCGGGTACTGGATGAAGTTGATGCGGTCGAGCGGGATGTTGCGCATCGCCTTCGCGATCGACACCATCGTGTCGAGCTGCGCGAGCGAGGTCGACAGCTTCATGTGCTCGGAGGCGCCCTCGGCGATCTGGTACAGCTTGCCGAGATCGCTCAGGGTGCCCTCGCTGGTGAGCTTGCGGGCCAGACCCGACATGAACACCTGCTGCGAGCTGATGCGGCCCAGGTCGCTGCCGTCGCCGACGCCGTGACGGGTGCGCACGAACTGCTGCGCCTGCACGCCCTGGATCGTGTACTTGCCCGCCGCCGGGAAGGTGAGGCCCGTGTACTTGTCGTGCACGGGGCCGTCGACGCAGACCTCGACGCCGCCGACGATGTCGGACATGTCGATCACGCCCTGGAAGGTGATGACCGCGGCGAAGGGGATGTCGAGGCCCGTCAGGTCGGAGACGGTGTCGGTGACGCACTTGAGTCCGCCGTAGTAGTAGGCCTCGTTGATCGGGCGCGCCGACATGGCCGAGCTCTTCGTCTTGCCGTCTTCGGAGGTGCACGACGGGATCGGCACGATCAGGTCGCGCGGCAGGCTCACGGCCGTCGCCGAGGTGTGGTCGGCGGAGACGTGCAGCAGGATGTTGACGTCGTTGAGCGTGCTGTCGCGCTTGCCGTAGGCGCTGCCCTGCGAGGGATCGTTGTCGACGCCGACGAGCATGATGTTGAAGCCGCCCTTGAAGTCGCCGATCTGCGGCAGCTTCGCCCCCTTGTCGCCGATGTCGACGGCGTTGGCGGCGACGTTGCTCTGGATGCGCCAGAACGCGATCGCGGCGAGCGAGACGCCGGCGACCATGACGACCGCGAGCGAGATGGCGGTGAAGGCGGCGATGCTCCTGCCGAGGCGGGAGCGGCGGAGTCGGCCGTGGTTCATGGCCGTCGCGGGCGCGTCGGCGGCGGAGCCGGTGCTCCGGTCGCGGCGGGGCTCGCTCATGGCGATGGTCCTCTCAGTCGGTCGGCTGGGCGGTGCGCTGGTGGCGCGTGCGGCGGATGCGGTGATCGGGCATCCGCGAACCGGCGTGCAGAGTGCGACGCGCGGCGCAGGGCAAGTGCTCGATGATACCCGCGCACCCTCGAAAGCCCTGAGAGTGCGGGTGTCGGCGGCCCGGCGTAGCGTCGCGTCATGGTCCTGCAGCTCACTCGCCAGGAGGCTCGGCGCCTGGCGGTCCACGCGGCTCGGCTCGATGCGACGCCAGGCGACGACGCCGCCGTCGCCGACCTGCCCGACGTCGCCGCCGCGGTCGCGGGGCTGCGGGTCGAGCTGACGAGCATCGTCGCCCCGGCCGCCGAGCACGTCGCGTTCACGCGTCTGGGCCCGGGCGCGCACGCCGACGGCCTCGCCCGGGCGCTCGCGAACGGCCGGCTCTTCGAGCGCACCTGGGTTCTGCGGCCCATGCGCGACCTCGGGCTGTTCCTGGCGGGCATGCGCGACTGGCTCGACCGCACGGGCGCTCGCGGCTGGGTGGAGGCGAACGACGGGTTCCGGCAGAGCATCCTCGACCGCATCGGCGATCAGGGTCCGCTGACCTCCCGCGACGTGCCGGACGAGTCGCTCGTGCCGTGGCCGTCGTCGGGGTGGACCAACGACCGCAACGTCACCAAGATGCTCGAGTGCCTGCACGGCGCCGGCGAGCTCGCGGTGGTGGGCCGGATCGGGCGGCTGCGCGTGTGGGATCTCGCGCAGAACGTGTTCCCGCCGACGCCGGAGGTGCCCGTCGATGAGGCCCGCCGCATCCGCAGCGCCCAGCTGCTGCGCGCCTTCGGCGTCGCCCGCGACAGCGTGGCGATCGTGCCGAGCGAGCTGCACGGCTTCCACCGCGAGGTCGGCGAGCTCGCCGCGATCGAGGGCGCGCCGGGGCGCTGGCGCGTGGATGCCGAGCTGCTGGAGCGGCTGCGCGACGACAGGCTCGGCGCGGCCGGTGACGACCCTGCCGAGCGCACCGTGCTGCTGTCGCCGTTCGACCGGCTGCTCAGCGACCGCGAGCGCGTCGCGCGCCTGTTCGAGTTCGACTACACGCTCGAGATGTACAAGCCGAAGCGCACCCGCCGCTGGGGCGCGTTCGCTCTGCCGATCCTGCGCGGCGACCGGCTGGTCGGCAAAGTGGATGCGCACGCCGATCGCGACGCCGGTCTGCTGCGGGTGCACGCGATCCACGAAGACGAGCCCTTCGCGACCGCCGTGCGCGCCGCGGTCGAGTCGGAGCTCGACCGCTTCGCGCGGTGGCTGGGCCTGACGGTGCAGCGCGACTGATCGAGCTGTCCGGCGACGAACTCAGAGCGCGACGGCTCCGGCGCCCCAGGAGGCGCGGATCGCATCCATGAGACGCAGGGTCTGCTCGGTGGCGAGCTGATCCGGCTCGGCCGCGGACGCATCGCCGCCCTGCACGAGCTCGACGAAGCGCTCGATCTCGCCGGTGAGGGCGTGCTGCGGCCCGTCGATGGGCAGCTCGTGCACGATCTCGTCGCCGCCGGCGGGCTGCAGCGTCAGCACGCGCGGACTGGCGATGTGGTCGATCTGCAGCGTGCCCAGCTCGCCGCGGATCTCGCTGGGACGCGTCGAGGTGCTGATCTTCGAGTAGCTGAGGTCGGCGTCGAAGCCGTCGTAGCTCGCGATCGCGACGCCGGCGCCGTCGACGCCGGGGCTGTCGTCGCGCACGGCGACCTGCACCTTCGAGCCGCGCACCTCGAGCGGCAGACCGAACAGGGCGATCAGCGGATGCGCCGCGTAGACGCCGAGGTCGTAGAGCACGCCGCCGGCGAGCTCGGGGTCGAACATGTTGATCCGCTCGCCGGCCAGCACCTTGCCGTAGCGGCTCGACACCGACTCGTAGCCGAACGAGACGCGGCGCACGGCGCCGAGCTGGGGCAGCAGGTCGCGCACGGCCTGCAGGCCGGGGTCGTAGGCGGTGCGGATGCCCTCGATCAGCACGACGCCGGCGGTGCGGGCCGCGGCGCTGAGCTCACGCCACTCGGCGGCCGTGGTGACGGCAGGCTTCTCGACCAGCACGTGGATGCCGGCGCGGATCGCCGCCCGCACCTGGCCGGCGTGCACGCTGTTGGGGCTCGCGATGTAGACCGCGTCGATGTCGCCCGAGCGCAGCAGCGCATCCAGGTCGCCCGTCGACTGCGGCGCCGCCTCGGCGGGGGCGAGCTCGGCCAGCTCGGCGGCGAAGTCCTGCGCGCGGGCGACGTCGCGCGAGACGACGTGCGTGACGCGGATGCCGGCGACGCCGGCGACGTCGCGGGCGAGAGTGCGGGTGATCTGGCTGGTGCCGATCGTGGCGAGACGGATCATGCGGGCCTCCTCGGCGTGCGGGGCACCGGGGAGCGGCGGCGCCGGAGCGAGACTACTCCGGCGCCGCCGAAGGCTCGGCTCAGTCGAGCTGCACGAGGTCAGTCCGGCTGTGCGGCCCCGGCCGGGATGCGGTCGCGGTCGAAGGTGATCGTCGTGTAGCCGTGCGGGGTCGGGCGGCCGTCGGCCCCGAGGCCGACGAACACGATCCGGTCGACGGTGAGGATGCTGCACCGCGTGATCATGTTGCGCACCTCGGCGCGCATCGTCAGGGAGGTGCGGCCGAAGGCGGTCGCCCGCAGTCCCATCTCGATGATGTCGCCCTGGCGGGCCGAGGCGACGAACTCGATCTCGGACATGTACTTCGTGACGACCTGGTGGTTGCCCAGCTGCAGGATCGCGTAGATCGTCGCCTCCTCGTCGATCCAGCGCAGCAGGCTGCCGCCGAAGAGGGTGCCGTTGGCGTTGAGGTCTTCGGGCCGCACCCACTTGCGGGTGCGGAAGGTGATCTCCTCATCGCCGGGCGCCGTGCCCGAGCCGGCGGGCTCGGGCACGGCGTCGATTCCGACGGATGCCGGAGCGGGCTGGCTCACCGCGGCGCCGGCACGAGCACGTCGCGCACGAGCGCATCGAGCTGCGCGTCGGCGTCGAGGAACTGGCGCAGCGTGCGGGCCGAGGCGCCGAACGCCGCGAACTCGCTCGCCGTCATCCCGTCGGGCTCGTAGGCGCGGCGGAAGTCGGGCACGCGCTCGAGCAGCTCGGCGATGATCGCGGGGTCGACGGGCACGTCGATGCGCGACTCGGCGCTCAGCGGGTTCTCGTTGATGCGAGCCTGCCAGTCGAACGGCGGCGAGACGACGAGGTCGCCGCCGACGAGCTCCGACCACTGCAGGTGGTTGCGGAACGCGGCCGAGAGGATGCGCGAGCGGAAGCCGCGCTCGCGGAAGATGCGGTAGGCGTTCTTCAGCGCCGCGACGCCGGCCCACTCGAGGTGGCCGGGGTCGATGAGGATGCGGTCGCGCTGCACCGTGTACTTGAGCCAGTCGTCGAGGCGGCCGCCCATGATCGTGACGACGTGGCCGAACTCCTTCTCCTCCAGGCCCTCGGCGGCGCGACGATCGAGAGCGCGCTCGAGCGCCTCGCCGACGGCGACGGCCTGCGGCACGGTGAACGAGACGGTGGCGTTGATGCTGACGCCGCGGTAGGCGGCATCTTCGATGGCCTGGATGCCGATCTCGGTCGCCGGGATCTTGACGATGATGTTCGGCGCGAGCTGCGAGAAGTGCACGGCCTGGTCGGCGAGGGCCTTCGCGTCGCGGTGGAAGCGCGGGTCGGTCTGCACCGAGAGGCGTCCGTTGCGGCCGCCGCTCGCCTCGAAGGCGGGGAGCAGCTGCTGCGCGGCGTCCTTCGACAGCCACTCGACCGCGAGCCAGCCGAGCTCGCTCTCGCCGGCGGTGGGGTTCTCGTCGGCGAGCTGCTGCAGGCGCGGACCCCAGACATCCGGGTGCGCGTTGATCGCGGTGTAGGCGATGACGGGGTTGCACGTGGCGCCGACGGCGCCGAACTCGATCGAGCGGCGCAGCTCGTCCGGGTCGGCGGAGTCGTTCCACAGCGCGGTCGGCGTCGTCGCCGCGGCGCGCGCGAGGGGAAGCAGGTGGTCGGTGGACGTCGTCGGCGACGCGGTGAGAGTCATGGGGTGCTCCGATTCGAACAGGTCTTGTTCTTATGTTCTAACAAACTGACCTGAAGGGGAAGTCCGCGGCGGGGATCCGCGGGTCGGGAGCCCCGCGCGCCGGGCCGAAGTAGCGCGCTCAAGTGATAATGTCCCCACAAACCCACGACCCGAAGGCGAGGGCCGCTGCATGGATGCAGAGCCGACTCTCCCGGCGTCGCTGTTCCTCGACATGGATCGTTCGGGACCCGTCCCGCTCTACTACCAGGTCGCCAGCCGCATCGAGCGGGCGATCTCCGATGGAACCGTGTCGGCCGGATCCCGCATCGACAACGAGATCGCGCTCGCCGAGCGCCTCGGACTGTCGCGCCCGACCATCCGCCGCGCCATCCAGGAGCTCGTCGACAAGGGCCTGCTCGTGCGCCGGCGCGGCATCGGCACGCAGGTCGTGCACGGCGGCGTGACCCGCAAGGTCGAGCTGTCGAGCCTCTTCGAGGACCTGGCGGCGTCGTCGCGCACTCCGCGCACCGACCTGCTGCTGCACGAGGTCGTCGCGGCGGATGCGGCCATCGCCGAGCGTCTGGCCGTCGCCGAGGGCGCGAACGTGCTGCACCTGCGTCGGGTGCGCCTCGCCGACGATGTGCCGCTCGCGCTGATGGAGAACTACCTGCCGGAGGACTTCACCGACATCACCGCCGACCAGCTGACCGAGCACGGCCTGTACCAGCTGCTGCGCGGTCGCGGGGTCTCGATCCGCGTCGCCCGCCAGCGCATCGGCGCCCGCTCGGCGACGGGCGAGGAGGCGAAGCTGCTCGAGCTCGAGAAGCACTCCGCGGTGCTGACGATGGATCGCACCGCCTACGACGACAACGCTCGCGTCGTCGAGTTCGGTCACCACTCCTACCGGCCCGACCTCTACTCGTTCGAGGTGACACTGGTCGACCGGTAGGTCGACGCCAGGATCACTCCCCCGCGGCGTCCAGCCCCGGGCCGAGGTCGAGCTCGAGGAACGCGGCGAGCCGGTCGGCGCGGCGCAGCTCGTAGTCGTCGCCCTGCTGCTGGTCGGCGCGGGCGAGCGCGGCGGCACGGCGCTCGAACGACTGGGCGATCTCGGCCCACGCCTCGGTGCGGGCGCGCTCGACCAGGTCGCCGAGGTGCTCCGGGTCGTCGGCGAGGGCACGCAGCCGCGCGGCCAGAACGGGTCGCACGCGCTCGGCGATCGCATCGATCGGCTCGCGGGGCAGGTTCGCGTCGTCGCCGACGTACTTCGGCTTCGGCTGGTCCTTCCGCTCTTCGGCGAGACGCTGTACGCGCTCGAGCGATTCGAGCTCGCGGCTCGCGGCGGCGCGCAGCTCGTCGGCGGCGTGCCGGGCGAGCGAGTCGCGATCGAGGTCGAGCCGGTCGCGCAGGGCGCTGAGGATGACCGCGTTCTTCACCGACATCCGCACCGCCGTCTCGGCGATGAGCACGCCCTCGTCGACGACCCGCTCGACGGGAGCGGGTGCGGTGGGCTCGAGCGGCTCGTAGCGGCCGACATCGACGCGGCGACGACGGAAGAGGCGCATCGCATCCATTCTCCCGCAGTCGCCGCGTCGATCGTGTCGCGGGTGCTCAGTCGCCGCGGGAGTCAGCCCTGCTTCGCGGCCGCGATCCCCGCGTGGATCGTCTCGAGCTGGTGCTTCGCCGAGCCGCGCCAGTCCTCGTCCTCGGCGAACACGTTCGACACGAGGATCGTGTCGTCGCGGTCGAGGAAGCCGACCCGGTTCAGTTCGCCGAAGTACTCGCCCCAGTTCACATCCCCGTCGCCGATGTTGAGGTGCTGGTGGATGCGCACGGCGTTGCCGGGCGGGTTCGAGATGTAGCGCAGACCGTGCGAGCGGTGGTGGTCGAAGCTGTCGGCCGCGTAGGCGACGTTGAGCTTGGCACCGGCCGTGTCGACGATGCGGGTGATCTCGTCGCCGTAGTGGAAGGTGTGCGAGCCCACGTAGACGAACCCGACCCGATCGCTGTCGAGCCCGCGGATGATGCGCAGCGCCTCGACGCCGTTCTCGACGAAGTCGTCGGGGTGCGGGTCGATGTTGAGCGTGATGCCCTCGCGCTCGAGCAGCGGCAGCAGCACCTCCATCGTCGCGTAGAAGCCCGCCTCGCTGTCCTCCTCGCGCTCGGGGCGCCCCGAGAACTCGGTGTTGATGACGCGCACGTCGAGCTCGGCGGCGATCTCGATGATGCGCGTGAAGTTGCGCACCGCGGCGAGGCGCTGCTGCTCGTCGGGCCACGAGATGCGGTGCACCGGCAGCAGCGACGAGATGCCGATGCCGGCATCCGTCACCGACTTCTTCACCGCGGCGATCAGCTCGCGGTCGACGCGCGGGTGGTGGAAGAAGGGGAGGAAATCGGGGTGCGGCGTGAGCTGGATCCACTCGAAGCCCAGCTCCGCGGTCACGCGGGGGAACTCGAGGAACTCGAACTCGGAGTGCAGCGGGGTGGGGTCGTAGGCGATCTTCACCATGGGGTTCTCCAAGGGCTCCGGATGCGGTCGATCAGTTGTAGAACGCCGGCTTGGCGATCGTCTCGACGGCGACGCGCTCGCCGGTCTGCTGCGCCGTCACGCCGGCCTCGCAGGCGGCGGCCACGAGGTAGCCCTCCCACGCCGAGGGGCCGTCGATCGTGCCGCGGCGGGCGGCATCCACCCAGCGCTGCACCTGCTCGTCGTAGGCGTGAACGAAGCGGGTCACGAAGCTCTCGTGCTCCTTGCCGCCCCAGCGGCCCTCGTGCCACTGCTTCAGCCCAGCGGTCTTGCCGATCTCGGCGACGCCGTTCTCGAAGACGGCCTCGGTCGTGACCTGGTAGCCGAACTTCATGTTGACGTTGATCTCGACCTCGGCGACGGTGCCCGACTCGAACTCCAGGTAGACGAGCTGCGGCTCCTGGATGGTCGCGTTGCGGTTCACCTTGAGCTTGCGCACCTCGACGGCCTTCAGCGTCTCGCCCGTGACCCACGGCAGCACGTCGAACTCGTGCACGACCGAGTCGGTGATGAGCATCGACTCGGTGTACTGCGGCGGGGTGGAGGGGTTGCGGTGCGCGGCCTTGACGAGCAGCAGCTCGCCGAGCTCCTTCGAGGCGATGAGCTGGCGCAGCGCCTGGTACTCCTCGTCGAAGCGGCGCATGAAGCCGACCTGGATGTGCGGGCGGTCGAGCTTCTGCTCGGCCTCGAGCACCTTGAGGCTCGTCTCGGTGTCGGGGGTCAGCGGCTTCTCGCAGAGGATGCTGACACCCGCCTCGAGCGCCGGGTAGAGCACCGGCTCGTGGAACGGGCCGGGCGTGGCGATGAGCACCGCATCCAGGTCGTCCTTCTCGAGGGCGTCTTCGATGCGGGTGCGCGTGGTCGCCTCGGGCAGGTCGGCGACGGCCGCCTTCGCGCGGGCCTCGTCGGGCTCGACGACGGTGACGACCTCGGCACCCGAGATGCGGTGCGAGATGCGCTTGATGTGGTCGGCGCCCATCATGCCGGCGCCGACGACGGCGACGCGGAGATCCTTGCTGGTCATGGCTTCTGTCCTGTTCTCTGTCGCGACGTCAGTTGGCGCGGGCTGCGCGGGTGCAGCTGAAGATGTGCTGGTGAGTGCGGGTGGCGATGCCCAGGGGCAGGTCGATGTCGACGCCGGGCATGTCCTGCTCGACGATCGCGAAGATCTCGGGGTCGAGCGCGGCGACGGCCTCGATGATCGGCGCGAACTGCGGCTCGCCCGCCGGAGGCTCGACCATGACGCGGCTGGCCGAGTCGGCGAAGGGGATGTCGTTCTTCAGCACCTCGAAGCGGTAGTCGGGGTCGATCTGCTTCAGGTGCAGGTAGCCGATGCGGCCGGGGCGCTCGCCGATGAGACGGAGGTTGTCGCCGCCGTAGTAGGCGAAGTGGCCCGTGTCGAGGCAGAGGTTGAGGTACTGCGGGTCGGTCAGATCGAGCAGGCGCACGACCTCGGTGTAGGTGCCGACGTGACTGTCGGCGTGCGAGTGGAACTGCTGCTTCACGCCGTACTCCTCGAGCAGGGCCTTGCCGAGGCGCTCCTGGCCGGCGGCGAGCTTGTCCCACTGCTCGGGGGTGAGGGTGCGCGGCTCGACGGCGGTGCCGTCGAGGTCGCTGCGCCACATGTCGGGGATGACGACGATGTGCTCGCCGCCGACGGCCGCGGTCAGGCCGGCGACCTGCACGGCCTGATCCCAGGCGCGCTGCCACTGCTCGTCGCCCTTGTGGAAGCCGGTGAAGACGGTGCCGGCCGAGACCTTCAGGCCGCGCGCATCCAGCTCGTCACGCAGCTGCGCCGGGTCGGTCGGCAGGTAGCCGTAGGGGCCCAGCTCGATCCAGGTGTAGCCGGCCTTCTGCACCTCGTCGAGGAAGCGCTGCCACGGGATCTGGCGCGGGTGCTCGGGGTACCAGACGCCCCAGCTGTCGGGGGCGGTTCCGATGCGGATGGCCTTGGTGTCGGACATTGACGTCAGCGTCTTTCTCTTCTGCGAGTGGGTGGTGCTGTGGTGGGTGGTGCTGGTGGAACCGCCGCCGGGATGGTGGTCCCGGCGGCGGCGGTCGTGCTGTGGAACTCGGTGCGGTGGCGCTGCTCAGCCGAGCAGCGGGCGCTGCAGCTTCTGCTGCTCGACGTACTCGGCGCGGGCGGCCTGCGTGCTCTCGATCGTCGAGACCTCGGCGACCGGCACATCCCACCAGCCCTCGCCGTCGGGCGCGTAGATGAGCGGGTTCGAGTTGATGTGGATGAAGGTCGAGCGCTCGCTCGCCTTCGCGGTCGCGAGGGCCTCGCCGAGCTTGTCGATCGCATCCGCGCCGGGCTCGATCTCGATCGTGTCGACGCCGTAGCTGCGCGCGTTCATGGCGAGGTCGATCGGCAGGATCTGCTCGCCCTGGAAGTTGCGGGTCGCCGGGTCGTACTCGCGGTACCAGGTGCCGAAGCGCTCCGATCCGACCGTCTCCGAGAGGTGGCCGATCGAGGCGTAGCCGTGATTCTGGATGAGCACGACGATGATCTTGATGCCCTCGGCGACCGCGGTCACGAGCTCGGTGTGCAGCATGAGGTACGAGCCGTCGCCGACCATGACGATGACATCGCGGTCCTCGCCGGCGGCGAGGGCGCCGCGCTTGACGCCGAGGCCGCCCGCGATCTCGTAGCCCATGCACGAGAAGGCGTACTCGACGTGGTAGCCGAGCGGGTCGCGCACGCGCCACAGCTTGTGCAGGTCGCCGGGCAGCGAGCCGGCCGCCTGCACGATGACGTCCTGCGGGTCGGAGGCCTTCTGCACGGCGCCGATGATCTCGGGCTGGCCGGGCAGGTCGAGACCGCTGGGCTGGAAGGCGGCGTCGACGGCCGCATCCCACTGCGCGTTCTCGGTCCGGATGCGCTCGGCGAGCTCGGCGGGCACGGTGTACCCCTCGAGCTCGCGGGCGAGCGCGCGGAGCGCCTCGCGCGCGTCGGCGATGATCGGCAGCTGCGAGCCGTGCTTGTAGGCGTCGAAGCTCGCGACGTTGACGTTGACGAAAACGACATCGGGGTTCTGGAACACCGTGCGACTGGCGGTCGTGAAGTCGCTGTAGCGGGTGCCGATGCCGATGACGACGTCGGCGGTCGCCGCGATGCGGTTCGCGGCGGCCGTGCCGGTCGCGCCGATGCCGCCGAGGTACTGCGGGTGATCCCAGTTCAGCACGCCGCCGCCGGCCTGCGAGGTGCCGACGGGGATGCCGGTGGCCTCGACGAGCGCCTGCAGCGCCTGCTCGGCCCCGGAGTAGATGACGCCGCCGCCGGCGACGACGATCGGGTTCTTCGCGGCCTTGATCGCGGCGACCGCGCGGGCCAGCGGGCCGGCCTCGGGCAGCGGACGGCGGATGTGCCACTCGCGCGGCTGCAGGAACTCGACGGGCACGTCGAGCTCTTCGGCCTGCACGTCCTCCGGCAGCGCGATCGTGACGGCGCCGGTCTCGACCGGGTCGGTGAGCACGCGGATGGCCTGCAGCGCGATCGAGAACAGCTTCTCGGGGCGGTCGACGCGGTCGAAGAAGCGCGACAGCGGGCGGAAGGCGTCGTTGACGGTGATGCTCGTGTCGTGCGGCGCCTCGATCTGCTGCAACACCGGGTCGGCGACGCGGGTCGCGAAGGTGTCGCTGGGCAGCAGCAGCGCGGGCATCCGGTTGGTCGTGGCGAGGGCCGCGCCGGTCAGCAGGTTCGCGGCGCCCGGGCCGACGCTCGCGGCGCTCGCGTAGGTGCCGCGACGGCGATGGATGCGGGCGTAGCCGACGCTCTGGTGCACCATCGCCTGCTCGTTGCGCGCCTGCAGGTAGGGCAGCAGGTCGGGCTGCTCGACGTTGAGCTGCTTGAGCGCCTGGCCGATGCCAGCGACGTTGCCGTGGCCGAAGATGCCGAAGACGGCGGGGATCGTGCGCTCGCGGATCTCGTCGCCGTCGGCGTCGACGTCGACGGTCCACTGGTTGGCCAGGAACTCGAGGAGCGCCTGGCTGACGGTCATGCGGCGGGTCTCGCCGCGGGCGGGGGTCGTGCTCATCAGAGTCCGTTCTCCGTGGTGCTGGTGGTGGTCGTGCTGTCGGCGGCGCCGGCCGCGCCGGGCTCGTCGCCGACGGAGGCGCTCGTGTAGGGCAGGCGGTTGTCGCGCTCCTGGCCGTCCCAGGTGCCGCGGATCCATCCGTGGGCCGGGTCGTCGGTGATGTTCCAGACGCGCTCCGGGTCGGGGCCGGCCATGACGTTGAAGTAGTAGAGGTCGTAGCCCGGGGCTGCGGCGGCGGGGCCGTGGTAGCCGTAGGGGACGAGGGCGACATCGCCGGTGCGCACGAGTCCGGCGATGTCGATCTCACCAGCGGGTGAGCTGTAGGCCGCGAACAGACCGAAGGGATCGGACTGCTCGGGACGGGCGAGGCCGCGGGCGACGTCGGACTCGAAGTAGTAGATCTCCTCGAGTCGCGACTCCACCCCGGGGATCGCCTGGTCGTGCTTGTGCGCGGGGAACGACGACCAGTTCTCGCTGGGCGTGATCACCTCGCACACGATGAGCTTCTGCGCGCGCAGGCCCCCGGGAACGCCGAAGTTGTGCACCTGGCGGCTGGATGCTCCGGCGCCGCGCTGCTCGACGGGCACGTCGGCGGCGCGGATGACCTGCACCGGGATCTGCTCGGTCGCGGGCGCCTCGGCGACGGCGACGCGGCCGGTGCCGCTGATCGACGCGGTCACGCCGACGCCGAGGTAGACGACGTCGCCGGGGCCGTGGAAGACGCCGATGCGGTGGGCGAGCTCGATGGTGTTCTGCGCACCGGTCGGGCCCTCCGCATCCTCGCCGCCGTCATGCGTGACGGTGAGGGTGCCCTCGAGCGGAACCACCATCCGCTCGAGGGCACCAGCGGGCAGCTCCAGCGCTGTGGAGCCGTCGAGCACGCCGATCCGCAGGCCGGTGTGCTGCCAGCCGGGAAGGGTGTCGTCGACGACCGACTCCCAGCCGTCGCGCGCGAGGTCGCCGCGTCGGTGGAGCCAGCGGGTGCTGCCGGTCATGTGGTGCTCCTGAAGTGCTTGGTCGTGCTGGTGGTGGATGCGCGGGGCCCGATGCGGACCCCGCGCCGTCCTGTTCGGTCTTCTCTCAGTTCTGGGGGAAGCCGAGGTTGATGCCGCCGTGCGACGGGTCGAGCCAGCGGCTCGTGATGGCCTTCTCCTGGGTGAAGAAGTCGAAGCCGGCGGGGCCGTAGGCCTTGTTCGCACCGAACAGCGAGTCCTTCCAGCCGCCGAAGGAGTAGTACGCCACCGGCACGGGGATCGGCACGTTGATGCCGATCATGCCGACCTGGATCTCGGTCTGGAAGCGGCGGGCGGCGCCGCCGTCGTTGGTGAAGATCGCGGTGCCGTTGCCGAACTGGCCCGAGTTGATGAGCTCGACGCCCTCCTCGTACGACTGCACGCGCACGACGCTGAGCACCGGCCCGAAGATCTCCTCGGTGTAGGCGCGGCTCGTGGTGGGCACGTTGTCGAGCAGGGTCGGTCCGAGCCAGAAGCCGTCGGCCTCGCCGTCGACCTCGATGCCGCGGCCGTCGACGACGACCTTCGCGCCATCCTGCTCGGCGATCTCAATGTAGCCGGCGACCTTGTCGCGGTGCGCCTCGGTGACCAGCGGGCCCATGTCGGGCTCGCGGCGGCCGTCGCCGATGCGCAGCTTCGAGATGCGCTCGGTGATCTTCTCGATCAGGTCATCCGCGACGGGCTCCACGGCCAGGAGGACCGAGACCGCCATGCACCGCTCACCCGCGGAGCCGAAGCCGGCGTTGATCGCGGAGTCGGCGACGAGGTCGAGGTCGGCATCCGGGAGGACCAGCATGTGGTTCTTCGCACCGCCGAGGGCCTGCACGCGCTTGCCGTTCTTCGCCGCGGTCTCGTAGATGTACTGCGCGATCGGGGTCGAGCCGACGAACGAGATCGAGCGCACCTCGGGGGCGTTCAGCAGGCCGTCGACGGCGAGCTTGTCACCCTGGAGCACGTTGAAGACGCCGTCCGGCAGGCCGGCTTCCTTCCACAGCTCCGCCAGCCACAGCGCCGCCGACGGGTCCTTCTCGCTGGGCTTCAGGATCACCGTGTTGCCCGCCGCGATCGCGATCGGGAAGAACCACAGCGGCACCATCGCCGGGAAGTTGAAGGGCGAGATGATCCCGACGACACCGAGGGGCTGCTTGATCGAGTACACATCCACACCCGTCGAGACGTTCGAGGAGTAGCCGCCCTTGATCAGGTGCGGGAACCCCGTCGCGAGGTCGACGACCTCGAGGCCACGCGCGACCTCGCCGGCGGCGTCGGAGACGACCTTGCCGTGCTCGGAGGTGATGATCTCGGCGAGCTCACGCGAACGGCCGGCGAGCAGCTCGCGGAACTTGAAGACGATCGTCTGACGCTTGGCCAGCGACAGGTCGCGCCAGGCCGGGAACGCGGCCTGGGCGGCCGCGATCGTGGCGTCGATCTCGGCCTGGTCGGCGAGCGCGACCGACTTGGTCTGCTTGCCGAGGGCGGGGTCGAAGACGGGGGCGGTGCGACCCGACTTCGACTCGCTGATCGCACCGTTGATCCAGTGCTGGACGATGGGCAGGTTCTCGGACATGACTTCCTCAGATACGGGGTGGAACAGAAGAGTGGTGGCAGATCAGACGCGCACGCCGTGCACGAGCGACGCGGCGTGAGCCACGGCGGTCGCGACGTCGCCGTCGCCGGGGTAGAGCATCGTGCGGCCGAGCACCAGGCCGCGCACACCCGGCAGCGCGAGCGCGCGCTCCCAGCTGGCGTAGGTCTCGTCGCGGTCGCCCTCGGGGTCGCCGCCGAGCAGCAGCGTCGGCAGCGTGGTCGCCGCCATGACGCGCTCCATGTCGGGCACGACCGGGATCTTCAGCCAGGAGTAGGCGCTCGTGTTGCCGAGGCCGGACGCGATGGCGACCGAGTTGATGACGGCCTCCGCATCCAGCTGGTTGACGATGCGGCCGTCGACCCAGCGGCTGAGGAAGGGCTCGAGCATGATCGGCAGCTTCGCGGCCGCGGCGGCGTCGACCGCGCGGGCCGTGGCCTCGAGGGTCGCGACCGTGCCGGGGTCGGTCAGGTTGACGCGCACCAGCAGCTTCGCGAAATCGAGGCCGGCGGCGACCATCGCCGGCACGTCGTGGCCGGTGAAGCGGTCGTCCATCTCGAAGCTGGCGCCGCGCAGGCCGCCGCGGTTCATCGAGCCGACGGCGATCTTGCCGTCGAGCAGGCCGAGCAGCGCGAGGTCGTCGAGCACGTCGGGCGTGCCGAGCACGCCGTCGACGGCCGGGTTCTCGAGCGCGATCGCCATGTTGGTGAGCAGCTCGTAGCGGTCGGCCATCGCGAGCGGGTCGCTGCCGACGCCGAGGGCGCCGCGGGCGGGGTGGTCGGCGGCGACGATGAAGAGCTTGCCGTCGCCCTCGAGCAGCTCGCGGCGGCGACGCGTCGCGAAGGCGCGCGAGACGGCCTCGGGGTCGGTGGCCCGCAGATCGCGCAGGCGGTCGAAGTCGAGGTCGGTCATCGGGTCACCCCGGCGAGGATCGCGTCGACCTCGGCGGTCGTCGGCATCGCGGTGGAGCACTCGAGGCGACCGGCGACGATGGCGCCGGCGACGTTCGCGAAGCGCAGGATGCGCTCCAGGTCCCAGCCCTCGAGCAGGCCGTGCACGAGCGCGCCGCCGAAGCTGTCGCCGGCGCCGAGGCCGTTGACGACATCCACGAAGTAGGGGGCGACCTCGACGGTCTCGTCACGGGTCTTCGCGAGCACGCCCTTGGGGCCCTGCTTCACGATCGCGAGCTCGACGCCGCGCTCGAGCAGCGCATCCGCCGCCCGGTGCGGGTCGGTCTCGCCGACGGCGATCTCGCACTCCTCGCGGTTGCCGACGGCGACCGTGACGTGTTCGAGGGCGCGCTCGACCTGCTTGGTCGCGTCTTCGCCGGTGGGCCAGAACATCGGCCGGTAGTCGAGGTCGAGGATCGTCAGCGGCTTGCGCTGGCGGGCCTCCCACGCGGCGAAGTGCGCGCTGCGGCTGGGCTCGCGCGACAGGCCGGTGACCGTCGCCCAGAAGACACGGGCCCGGTGGATGGCGTCGAGGTCGAGCTCGCCGCCCTTGATGACCAGGTCGGGCGCGATCGGGTCGCGGTAGAAGTAGAGCGGGAAGTCGTCGGGCGGGAAGATCTCGCAGAAGGTGACCGGGGTGTTGAGCCCGGCGACCGGCGAGACGAACACCGGGTCGACGCCGAGGCGCTGCAGCTCGGTGTTGACGAAGCGGCCGAAGGGGTCGTCACCGGTGCGGGTGATGACCGAGGTGCTGCGGCCGTGACGCGCGGCGGCGATGGCGACGTTGGTCGCGCTGCCCCCGAGGTACTTGCCGAAGGTCGAGACGTGCTCGAGGCCGACGCCCGTCTGCAGCGGGTAGATGTCGACACCCACGCGACCGATGGAGATCAGGTCGAAGGTGGTGGAGGATCGGTTGGCGGTCATACGACGTCGTACAACTCTCTGCTCGGAGACTCGGTGCGGTTCATACTACCCATGACAGTATGTAAGCACAAAGTTTTTTCCTGAATCTCCTCGGCGGCTGAAAGAGCCGGTCAGCCCGGGCATCCCGAGGGCTGACGACCGCGGCGGATCAGGCCCGCGACGGGCCCAGCCAGCGCAGCGCCTCGGCGATCAGACCCGGGATCGGATAGGCCACATCCAGGGCGATCGCCCGCTCGTCCGGCGTCGGCGGCTCGAGCGCCGCGAGCTGGGAGTCGAGCAGCGCGGGCGGCATGAAGTGCCCGCGACGCGCGGCGATCCGCGCGTGCAGCAGCGCCGGATCGCCGAACAGGTAGACCACGCGCAGCGCCGGCGCGAGTTCGCGCAGCCGATCCCGGTAGACCCGGCGCAGCGCCGAGCAGGCGACGACGACACCGGCCGGCTCACCGTGCGCGAGCGTCGTGCCGACGGCCGTCAGCCAGGGCGCCCGATCCGCATCATCGAGCGGGATGCCGGCCGCCATCTTGGCGATGTTGACGGGCGGATGCAGCGCATCCCCATCGACGAAGGCGACCCCGAGCGCCGCAGCCAGCTCGGCGCCGACCGTGCTCTTGCCCGAGCCGCTCACGCCCATGACGACGATCGGCGCGCTCACGAGATGATCTTCTCAGGAGACGTCGGCGTTCTCACGGGAGTTCAGCCTTCTCAGGAGACATCAGCCTTCTCAGGAGACATCAGCCTTCTCAGGTGAAGTCAGCGGCCCGGCCGCCAGCGGTAGCGCGCGATCGCATGCAGCGACTGCACGAGGTCGTCGACCGCCGGGTCGGAGTCGGCGGCGGTGACCGCGCCGATCACCCGGCGCGCATCCGGGTGGTCGATCGGAACCTCGACGGCGCCGTCGTCGCCGGAGCCGGCCGGCAGGATCGTGACGCCCGCCCCGGCGGCCGCGAGTCCGCGCGCCACCCGGTAGTCGTCGACCTCGTAGGCGCCGGCCGCGGCGTGCTCGCCCGTGATGCGACGGATCGACTCGTGCAGGCCGAAGCCGCGTCCGAGCGCGATCATCTCCTCGCCCGCGAAGTCGGCCGGACGAGCCGGGCGGTCGAGGGAGGCGAGCGGATGCCCGCGCGGCACGACCAGGAACAGCGGCTCGGAGTAGAGCGGCTCGGTGCGCAGCCCGGGTTCGTGCGGCGGGTCGGCGACGACGGCGAGGTCGGCCTCGCCGCGGCGCACCGCCTCGAGCAGGCTCTCGCGCGCCCCGTGGATGAGTCGGAACCGCACCCCGGGACGCCGCTGCCGGTGCCGGGCGAGCGCCCGCGGCAGGAAGGTCTCGCCGAGGGCCGTCTGATAGGCGACGCGCACGAGCGCCTCGGCCGGCTCGGCCGCGCTGCGGGCCGCGGCGACGCCGTCGTGCAACAGCTCGAGAGCGTCGGCTCCGGCGTCGGCGAGGGCGCGGCCGGCTTCGGTCAGCTCGACGCCGCGCCCGCGACGGGCGGTGAGCGGGGCGCCGACCCTCTCGGCGAGACGGGTGAGCGCGCGGCTGGCCGAGGGCTGCGGGATGCCGAGCTCGTCGGCGGCGCCGGTGACGGTTCCGGTGTGGGCCAGCTCGACGAGCACCTGCACGTCGCCGAGCAGGGTTCGCATGTCACGAGCATCCATGCACTGAGGATATGACTCGTGACCTGATTCGCATTAGTCATGCACCCAGCGCGTGACTACCGTCGCAGAACGTGCCCTCCGCCCCCGCGACCGACTCCGTGCCCATCCAGCGCACGATGGGCGATGGCGCCAGCCCCGAGGAGCGCGCCGCCCGCCGCCGCTACCGCCGCATGATGCTCGCGCTGCTCGCGGCCGGCATCGCCACCTTCGCCGAGCTCTACGCCGTGCAGGGCGTGCTGCCCGAGCTGGCCCGCGACCTGAAGGTCACACCGGCGGATGCGGCGCTCACCGTCTCGGCCGCGACCACCGGGCTCGCGCTCGGCGTGCTCGGCTGGGCCGGCATCGCCGACCGCATCGGCCGGCTGCTGTCGATGCGCATCGCGGTGCTCGGCGCCGTCGTGCTCGGGCTCGCCGCCTGCGCCGTGCCCGACCTCGGCACCCTCGTCGGCCTGCGCCTGCTCAGCGGAGCCGTGCTCGGCGCCGTGCCCGTGCTCGCCGTGTCGTACGTGCACGAGAACCTCACGGCCCGCCGCGCGGCTGCCGCGGCCGCCGTCTACATCTCGGGCACGACGATCGGCGGCGCCGCCGGCCGTCTCATCGCGGGTCCGCTCGGCGAGCCGCTGGGATGGCGCGGCGCCCTGCTCGTCGTCGGCGCCGTCAGCCTCGTCGCCGCGCTGGTGTTCATCCTGCTCGCGCCCACCTCCCCCGCCACGCCGCCCGTCACCCGCCCGCTCGTGGCGCAGCCGGTCGCCGCCGAGGCGACGCAGGGCGGCGCCGCATCCACCTCGTTCGCGCACCTGACGCAGCGGCAGCGCATCCGCCGTGCTCTGCGGTTCACCCTGCTGCGGCTCGACGTGCAGGCGCTCCTGCTGACCGGATGCTTCGTCGCCGTCTACAACTTCCTCGCGTTCCGGCTCGAGGCGGCGCCGTTCCACCTCGACCCGGGCTGGGTGTCGCTGCTGTTCCTCGCCTACGGCGCCGGCACGGTCACCTCGCGGCTCGCCGGCAAGTGGCTGCCGCGCGTCGGGGCCGAGCGCATCATCCTCGTCGGGCTCGCGGCGCTCATGGCGGGCCTCGCGCTCATGGGCTTCGACAGCGTCGCGATCATCGTCGTCGGGCTGGTGCTGTTCACCGGCGGGCAGTTCCTCGCCCACGCCTCGGCGGTCGCCGCGACCGGGCGCCGCGCCGATCACGACCACCGCAGCCAGGCGAGCGCGCTCTACAACATCGCCTTCTACCTGGGATCGGGCGTCGGCGGATGGGCGCTCGGCCTGGTCTTCCAGCAGCTCGGCTGGACGGCGATGACGCTGACGATCGGCGGCGTGCTCGTCGCACTCGCGGTGTTCACGGCGACGGGCATCCGCCGCCGCGACACCGGCGCGGCGCTCACGCCCGGTCGTGCAGCGTGATGCGGTAGCCGTCGGGGTCGGCGAAGGTGAAGGTGCGGCCGAAGGGGCCGTCGATCGGGGCAGCGACGATCTCGTGGCCGTCGGCGGCGAGCGCGTCGTGGATCGCCTGCACCTCGGTGGCGTGCAGCCAGATGGCGGCGCCGATGCCGGGATGCGGCGCGGCGGCCAGGTCGGTGCCCTCGACGATGTCGCGCAGGGCGAAGGCGATCGGCTGCGTCGTGAAGACGACGGCGTGCGGCGGGCCGGCGGGCGCGCGTTCGAGGCCGAGGTACTTCTCGTAGAACGCCTGCGACGCGGTGAGGTCGCGCACCTGCAGGGAGAGGAAGTCGGGTCCGGTGGCGGGCATGGTGGCTCCTTGAGCTGATCGATTCGCGTGTCAGATAGCTGACACGCGAGAACTGTATGTCAGACTACTGACATGGCGCAAGGCGATGACCGCATCCAGCTCGAGAGCTCGCTCGGCTACCTGCTCAAGGAGGCCTCGAGCGCGCTGCGCGCAGCGATGGAGGACGTGCTGCGCCCGCTCGGCATGACCGTGACGCACTACTCCTGCCTCGAGCTGCTCGCCCAGCGCCCCGGGCTCTCGAACTCCGAGCTCGCCCGCGGCGCCTTCGTCACCCGGCAGTCGATGAACGTGCTGCTGCAGTCGCTCGAACGCGAGGGCCAGGTCACGCGCGCGACCGAGGCGACCGTCGGGAAGGCGCTGCCGACGGAGCTGACCGCGCTCGGCCGGCGCAAGCTGGCCGCCGCGAGCGCCGCAGTGCGCGGGGTCGAGTCGCGGATGCTCGCCGGCATGAGCGAGGCCGAGCAGGCGACGGCATTCCGGGCGCTGCAGAGCATGGTGCGGTCGCTGCGCGACACCCCGAGCGGGGCGCCCACCGCGTAGCGCCCACGCGCGGGCAGGGAGCGCCCGCGTCCCGTGCCCCTCGCCGGCCCTCAGCGCGCGCCGGCCCTCAGCGCCCGCCGAGCACGTCCGCCTCCGCTCGCACCAGCTCCGCGTTGCCCGGCGCGACCTCGCCGCTCGGCAGGCGATACACATCCTCCAGGCCGATCCGGATGCCGTGCCCGCGGTGCACGGCCGACTCGAGCACCGCCCAGGCGGTCGGCCCGGCGCCGTGATGCACCTGCTCGAGGCCGACGCCGACCTCGGCGAGCAGTCGCTCGATCTCGAGCGACTCGCCGAGCGCATCCTCGACCCGCTCGGCGACGGGCTCGACGAACACCCGGCGCCAGGGATGAGCCGACGGCCGCGCCGCGAACTCGCGCGCGGCGTCCACCGAGAGCAGGCACGCCTCGAGCCCGACGCCCCGACGGGCGAGCAGGGCGGCGATGTCATCGACCCCCGACTCGCCGAGGTTGACCGGGATCAGGTCGGGCAGCTCGGTCCACTCCGAGATCGCCCGCAGTCGGGCCCGCGGATCCGGCTCGATCTCGGCGAAGGTCGTCATGTTCAGCGGCACCGTCGGCGCGACCCGCCTCACCGCTCGCAACGTCGCGGCGACGTGGCGCGCCTCGAAGGTCTCGCGCCCGTCGTCGTCGAAGGCGTGCAGGTGGATCGACGTCGCGCCGGCGAGCACCGCGGCCGCGGCATCGTCGGCGATCTCGTCAGGCGTCCTCGGCATGCGCGGGTGCGGCCGCGGTCCGTTGAGAGCGACCTGCAGCGTGCGCGTCGGAGAAGAACCCACACCCTCATCTCAACAGATGGCAGCAGCGCTGCCCCCTTCGGCTTGCGCGACACCCGTCGCGGGAATAATCTTGCACGGTCTAAAAGTTTGCAGTACATGCAAGCTCGTCGCCAGCGTCGGCGTCACCCCTCCCCACCACCCGGGTTCCGGCGCGCGACGCCCCACCCGCTGCACCACGTTAGGAAGCGCATGTCCTCGGCTGCCGTCAGCTCACCACCCCGCTCGACCACCCCGAGCGGAGGAGGAGGCGCGGGCGGCACCCTCATGAGCCACCGCGAGATCCTGTTCGTGATCTACGGCCTACTCGCCGGCATGTTCCTCTCCTCGCTCGGCCAGACCGTGTTCGGCACGGCGATCCGCACGATCGGCGACGATCTCAAGGGCCTCGACCAGCAGGCCTGGGTCACGACGGCGTACCTGATCACGTCGACGATCGCGACGCCGATCTACGGCAAGCTCAGCGACATCTTCGGCCGTCGTCCGCTGTTCATCTTCGGCATCAGCGTCTTCATCGCCGGCGCCGTGCTGTCGTCGATGTCGACCTCGATGCTCATGCTCGCCGGCTTCCGCGCGATCCAGGGCATCGGCGCCGGCGCGCTCATGTCGCTGCCGCTCGCGATCCTCGGCGACATCCTCGCCCCGCGCGAACGCGCCAAGTATCAGGGCTACTTCCTCGCGGTGTTCGGCATCGCCTCCGTCATCGGGCCGCTGCTCGGCGGACTCCTCGCGGGCGCCGACCAGATCCTCTTCATCACCGGATGGCGCTGGGTGCTGCTGATCAACGTGCCGATCGGCGTCATCGCGCTGATCATGGTGATCCGCTTCCTGCACCTGCCCAAGGTGCACGACCGCGCCACCGCGCCGCGCATCGACTGGTGGGGCGCGACGGCGATCATCGTCGCGCTCGTGCCGCTGCTGCTCGTCGCCGAGCAGGGCCGCACCTGGGGCTGGGGTTCGATCGGATCGATCGCCTGCTACGTGATCGGCGCCGTCGGACTCGTCGCCTTCGTCGTCATCGAGACGCGGATGAAGGATGACGCCATCCTGCCGATGAAGCTCTTCCGCTCGGGCACCTTCTCGATGGCGGCGCTGCTCGGCTTCCTCGTCGGCTTCGCGATGTTCGGCGCCATGCTGACGCTGCCGCTCTACCTGCAGATCGTCGTCGGGCTCGACCCGACGGCCGCCGGCTTCGCCACCCTGCCGCTCGTGCTCGGCCTCATGGTCGCCTCGATCGTGTCGGGTCAGCTGATCTCGCGCATCGGCAAGTACCGCGCCTTCCCGATCACCGGAACCGCCTTCACCGCGGTCGGCTACATCCTGCTGACCTTCATGAACATCGACCGCCCGCTCTGGTTCCTGCTCATCGCGATGTTCGTGATCGGCCTGGGCCTCGGCCAGCTCATGCAGACGCTCACCTTCGCCGCGCAGGGCTCGGTCGAGCCGCGCGACATGGGCGTGGCGACGAGCTCGGCGACGTTCTTCCGTCAGATCGGCGGAACGCTCGGCGTCGCCGTGCTGCTGTCGGTGCTGTTCTCGGCGCTGCCGGGCAACATCGCGAGCTCGCTGTCGAACGAGAAGACCCTGACCGCCGGTCTCAGCGCCGCGCTCGACCCGAAGGTCGCCGACGCGAGCGAGAACGCGGCCGTCATGAAGCAGATCTGGAACAAGGTCGTCGATCCGGCGAAGCAGGGCATTCAGGCACAGCTGGATGCGGGCACGCAGCAGGCGCTCGCCGCAGCACCCGGCGCACCCGAGGCGCTCGTTCTCGCCGGGGTCGCCGACAAGGCGCACGCCTCGGTGATCGACGGCAAGGTCGCGGTCGACTGGTCGGACAAGGCGCAGCGCGACTTCTACGTCGCGCAGCTCGAGCCGAAGATCCACGACCAGCTCGCGAAGGCCGACACCGCCTCGTCGAGCTCCGACTCGAGCTCGAGCGACACCTCGTTCCTCAAGGGCGCCGACCCGCGTCTGACGCGCCCGTTCCTCGGCGGATTCAACGACTCGGCCGTGATCGTGTTCTGGGTCGGCTTCGGCGTGATCGTGCTCGCGTTCATCCTCACCTGGTTCTTCAAGGTGCCGCCGCTGCGTCAGCGCTCGGCCCTGCAGGAGCGCGCCGACAAGCACCGCGAGGCGACCGAGGAGCTCGAGCAGGAGGCCGTGCTGGCCGCCAACGAGTCGGGTTCCTTCGTCGCGCCGATGACCGGCTCGATCCCCGTCGTGCAGCGGTGATCGGCGTGCGCGGCGAGACCTCCCCGACCACGTCGGCGGTGCGCGAGGCGGTGCCGCTCGACACGGCGGCGCTGATCCTCGCCGGCGACACCGAAGAGGTCTCGCTGCGCGAGCGGAAGAAAGCGCGCACCTGGATGGCGCTGCACGAGGCCGCGCGGTCGCTCGTGCTCGAGCGCGGCCTCGACGGCGTCACGATCGAGGAGATCTGCGAGGTCGCCGAGGTCTCGCCGCGCACCTTCTTCAACTACTTCGCGTCGAAGGCGGATGCGGCGCTCGGGCTGCGCGAGCCGCGCATCCACGATGAGGCCTTCGCGCGCTTCGCGGCCCGCGGGGCGGAGCATGGCGCGGTGAACGACCTCTGCGATCTGCTCGCGGCGACGATCGACCTGCCGCCGGACACGGCGCGGGTGAAGGAGCTGGGGCGCGAGCGGCCCGAGGTGTCGCCGGCGATCCACAAATGGATGTCGCAGCTGCGCACCGCGATCAGCGACGCGGCTGTCGATCGCCTCGGCGAGCGGCGCGGGCGTCTCGCCGTCGCGCTGGTGTTCGCGGGGCTGTTCGAGACCATCCACGAGCCGGCGGTCTCCTCGGCCGACGACCTGGCCGCGCGCCTGCGCGAGCGGGTCGCGATGATGGTCGAGATCGCCGGCGCGTAGCGGCCACCGGGCGCCGAGGTGCGCAGCCCCTGACGCCTGCTCGGCGACTCAGCTCTCGTGGAACGACGGCAGATACGAGAGCCCGACGAGGATGCCCTCGGGACTCAGCAGCCGCGCCGTCGACTGACCCCACGGCTCGACCTTCGGTCCGACGAGGATGCGCTGCCCCTTCTCCGCGAGCTCGGCGGCGCCCGCCGCGACGGCCTCGGGCGACTCGAGCTCGAATTCGATCCACGACTGCGGAACGGGGAGATCAGCGGGCCACTCGGCGGTGCCGAACGTGGCCTCGGCCGCCTGGCTCAGCGGCCACAGCCCGAACACCTTCGCCCCGTCGAGGTCGCGGGCGTGGAAGTAGTCGGGCGCGATCTCGTCGAGTTCGAGGCCGATCACGTCGCCCCAGAATCGCCGTGTCGCCGCCGGGTCGGGTCCGATCGGGCCGTAGCCCGCGATGAACTGGATCTGCATGGCCTGCACGGTAGCGGCACCCAGTGACGCCGGCGCGGGGATCGCTCGGTGAGACTCGCGAATGTCGACGGATTCCGTTGCTCAACCGCGCGCATCCTTTCGTATACCTCTGTCGGAATCCCGTCGCAACTCTCGATTCCGTCGCGCGAGCGGTATATCGTCGCCCCACCAGACGGCGAGCAAGGGAGTTCGTGTGACAGCTCAGTCCCCCGATGCATCCGCCGTGAACGGCAGCGTCGAGCTGCGCGGCATCGTGAAGACCTTCGGCGGCAACGTCGCGATCGGGGGTGTCGACCTCGATGTGCACAGCGGCGAGTTCCTCTCCCTGCTCGGCCCCTCCGGCTGCGGCAAGACGACGCTGCTGCGCATGATCGCCGGCTTCGAGCATCCCGACTCCGGCGACATCCTCGTCGGCGGCACGAGCGTGCTGAACACGGCGCCTTACAAGCGCCCGGTCAACACGGTCTTCCAGAGCTACGCGCTGTTCCCGCACATGACGGTCGCCGAGAACGTCGCCTACGGGCTGCGGCAGAAGGGCACCCCGCGCAGCGAGATCGGCGCCCGGGTGGCCGAGGCGCTGGACATGGTGCGGATGCGCGACTTCGCCGACCGCAGTCCGCTCAAGCTGTCGGGTGGCCAGCAGCAGCGGGTCGCCCTCGCCCGTGCGCTCGTCAACCGCCCCCGCGTGCTGCTGCTCGACGAGCCGATGTCGGCCCTCGACCGCAAGCTGCGCGAGGAGATGCAGATCGAGCTGAAGCTGCTGCAGCAGCAGCTCGGCACGACCTTCGTCTTCGTGACCCACGACCAGCAGGAGGCGCTGTCGATGAGCGACCGCATCGTGGTCATGCAGGGCGGCGCGATCCAGCAGATCGGCTCGACCGAGCAGGTCTACCTCGAGCCGGCGAACGCCTTCGTCGCGGGGTTCATCGGCAAGCAGAACTTCATCGAGGCGACCGTGCAGGCGGATGGCACGCTGCTCGCCGCCGACGGCCCGCTCGGCCGGCTCGGCGACGTCGGCTCGGCGGCGCCCGCCCCCGCATCCGGCACCCGCGTGACGGCGACGATCCGCGCCGAGGCCGTCACGGTCACGGCGACGCGTCCGGCGAGCGCCGCGCTGCCCGCGACCGTCGCGGGCATCTCGTTCCTCGGCGACGCCATCCAGTACGTCGTGACGACGCCGAGCGGCCTCGAACTGATCTCGCGCGTCGACCCGGCGCGTGCCGAGAGCCTCAGCACCGGCGACCAGGTCTGGTTCCACTGGGATGCGGCGGCCCTGCGCGCCTTCCCGGCCGAGCAGGCGGCGGCCTGATGCCCGGCCCGTTCGGCGGATCGGGACGGCCCGACTTCGGCGGGTTCCTGCGCGGCGGTCGGGCGAGGGAAGCGGGTGCCGAGGTGCGCGCGCTCATCCCCCGCGCCGCCTCCGCGCAGATCACCCGACGCGCCCTGCTCAGCGGCTTCGCCGTGAGCGCCACCGCACTCACGCTCGCCGCGTGCGCCCGCGAGACCGGCCTGGCGGCATCCGCGCCCCTCGACGGCGAGCTCGAGAGCCAGCTCAACGTCTACAGCTGGGGTGACTACGACGACCCGCGCAACATCTCGGCGTTCCAGCGCAAGAACGGCGTGACCGTGCAGATCGACAGCTACGGCTCGAACGAGGAGATGATCTCCAAGCTCGGCGCGACGCGCGGCACGAGCGGCTACGACATCATCGTGCCGACCGGCGTCTACGTGCCGCTGCTGGCGAAGAACAAGCTCGTGCAGAAGCTCGACCTGTCGAAGCTGAAGAACTTCGACAACCTGCTGCCCGCCTACCGCGACCAGTCGTGGGATCCGGGCAACGTCTACACGGTCTGCAAGGACTTCGGCACCACCGGGTACGCCTACAACACCGAGGTGATCGACCGCGAGATGACCTCGTGGCAGGACTTCCTCGACGTCGCCGAGACCACCGCGAGCCACAACACGGCACTCCTCGAAGACCCGTGGGAGGTGAGCTGCATCTGGTTCGCCGCGAACGGGATCGACCCGAACACGACGAAGGAGTCCGACCTCGACGCCTGCGAGAAGTACATGGTCAACACGCTCGCGCCGCACGTGAAGGCCTTCAACTCGAGTGCCGCGCAGAGCGGCATCCCGCAGGAGACCTTCTCGCTCATCCAGGCCTTCAACGGCGATGTGCGGCAGGCCTTCCTCGCGACCGAGAAGCCGCCGAAGAACTGGAAGTTCGTCTTCCCGACCCCGACCGCGAACCTCTGGATGGACTGCTGGGCGATCACGACCGGCGCGCAGCATCCCGACTCGGCGTATGCCTTCATCGACTCGATGCTCGAGCCGGAGGTCGCCTACCGCGAGCTCGACTACATCGGCTACTCGACCGGACTGAGGGGACAGGAGGAACTGGCGCGGAAGCGCGACTACGACTTCCCCGACCTGGTGTTCCTGACCGAGGAGGTCGAGAAGCGGCTCACGCCCTCGCTCGTGACGGACGCGACCGAGCGGCTGACCTCGATCATGAACCGGATGATGGCGAAGGCGGGCAGCTGATGACCACCACCGAGATCATGACGCTGGCGCAGGAGCCGGGCGCGAGCGCGGGCGGGCGGGGCGCCGGGCGCGGCGGCGCCCGCATCCGTCAGCGCCTCAGCGGCACGACCGTCGCCGGCTTCCCGACCTGGGCGTTCGTGCTGTTCTTCTTCATCGTGCCGATCGCGCTCGTGCTCTGGTACAGCTTCGGCTACAAGCCCGACCTGTTCTCGGCGCACGCCAACGACAAGCTGTCGTTCGACCGCTACGCCGAGGCGCTCGATCCGACCTTCCTCGGCACGTTCCTCAACACGCTGCGCATCGGCGTCGTCGGCACGGTCATCTGCCTGATCATCGCCATCCCCTTCGCCTACTGGCTCGCGGTCAAGCTGAAGCCGCAGTACCGCGCGCTCGCGCTGGCCCTCGTGCTCGTGCCGTTCTGGACGAACTTCCTCGTGCGCACGCTCGGCTGGCAGATCGTGCTGTCGCCGCAGGGCTTCGTGTCGTCGGCGCTGCAGGGCCTCGGCCTCGACAAGCTCGACGTGCTCTACACGCCGACGGCCGTGCAGATCGGCGTCGTCTACAACTACCTGCCGCTGATGATCCTGCCGCTGTACGTGGCGATGGATCGGGCGGGCACCTCGCTGCGGGAGGCCAGCGCCGATCTGGGGGCGAACCGCATCCGCACCCTGTTCCAGGTGACGCTGCCGCTCGCGGCGCCGGGCATCGCGAGCGGGGCGCTGCTCGTGTTCATCCCGCTCATGGGCGACTACGTGACGGCATCCGTGCTCGGCGGCGCGCAGGGCAACATGATCGGCCAGCTCGTCGCGAGCCAGTTCAACACCGCTCAGAACTGGGCGCTCGGCTCGGCGATGGCGGTGCTGCTGATGCTGTTCACGGCGATCACGGTGGCTCTGGTCGCCGTCATCGCGCTGGTGGTCAGGTTCGCGATACGCCGAGCGCGACGCGTCGTGCTGACGGGAGGTGCGGCATGAGCGCGGTGGATGATCGGCCCGTACCGAGGGTCGCGAACCGGCGTCGCCGCGACGGCGTGAGCGTCGGGCTGACGGTGTGGGGCGTTCTGGTCTTCGCGTTCCTGTTCATCCCGATCATCGTGATCATCGCCTACTCCTTCAACACGGGCCGCCTGCTGGCGACCTGGCAGGGCTTCGGCTTCGACGCTTACGGCGCCGCGTGGGAGAACCCGGTGCTGCGCGCCTCGGTCATCACCTCGCTGCAGGCGGCGCTCGGCGCGGCCGTGCTGTCGACTATCCTCGGCACCCTCGGCGGCCTCGCGCTGGCCCGCTCGAAGGTGAAGGCGAAGTGGGTGCTCTGGGCGACCGGCCTGCTGACGATCACGCTGTTCACGCCCGAGATCGTGGATGCGGTGTCGATGCTCCCCTGGTTCGTCAGCCTCGGCACCGACTTCGGCATCGCCCCGTTCAGCAACGGCATGGTGCGGCTCGTGGTCGCGCACAGCGTGCTGTCGGTCGCGGTGGTCACGTTCATCGTGCGGGCGCGGATGCACGGCATGGACGAGTCGCTCGAGGAGGCCGCGGCCGACCTGTACGCGCCGCCGCTGCGTCGCTTCTTCCAGATCACGCTGCCGGTCGCGAGCCCGGCGATCTGGGCCGGCGCGCTCATGTCATTCACGCTGAGCCTCGACAACACGATCGTGTCGAGCTTCGTGCAGGTGCCTGGGGCGACCCCGTGGCCGGTCTACATCTTCAGCGCGCTGCGGGTCGGGCTGCGGCCCGAGATCGCGGCGGTGTCGGCGGTCATGTTCGTGCTGACCCTGCTCGCGCTCGTCGTGGTCGGGCTCGTGCTGCGCCGTGGCGGCCAGTCGGCGGAGGAGATGGCGAAGACGCTCGCGAGCGCGTAGCGCCGTCCCTCTGGGGCCCGCGGTCGGGCGGCTCCCGCGACCCGAGCGCGGAAGCCGTCTCGGCCCGTGAAGCTGTGTGCCGCATCGGCATCCCTTGTGCAGCCAGCGTGAGTACGGCCACGGTGCTAGACCTGATTCGTGAATGACGAACCGGGGATGACGCAGCAGGCCGACGGAACTCGGATCGGCGCGTCCCCTGGTGCGGAGCGTCCGATTCCGAACACGCTGATGGAGCCGGAGCCGAACGTCCAGCGCATCATGTGGACCGGCACGATCTGGTTCGCCGCGGTCGTGCTGTCGATCGGCGCGACGATGGGTCCGCTGCTCGCGAGCGGCTGGCGTCCGGATCAGCTCCCCGGCGTGCTGCAGGGCATCTGGTGGATCGGGGTCGTCATCATGACTCTCGCCGTCGGCCTCATCGGCTGGTCGGGATGCCCGATCCTCGAGGTCAGCGTGAAGGTGGCGAGCAACAACAAGTCGCGCACGATGCAGTTCGGCACGGCGCTGTTCATCTCCAGCGGCGCGATCCTGCTCGCCGCGATCATGCTCGGCTGAGGTCGGGACTGGGGCTCGACGGAAGAGCTCACCGAGGGCTCGCGAAGGCGAGTGCCAACCGACGCGGCGTCTCCAGCGCGATCTCGTGCCGCTGTGGCGCGCACGGGGCGGGGCGCGCTGACGATGCGGCACGACGCGAGATCACTCACCGACGATTCGCGCGGAGCGCACGGCGCAGGTCAGAACGGGGCCGGGTCGAGCAGGGCTCGCTCGATCTCGAGCAGTTCGGCCAGCAGCTGATCAGACGGCACGTCGCCGAAGTCGAATAGCTCGGCAAGCATCTCGACCGGGATCTCGGGATGCTCGTCGGGCACCCCGAACACGTCGACCTTATCGAAGTGTCGGGTTTCACCGGGTGGATCGAGAGCGCTGGGCGGATCGAGAGCGTCGGGCGGATCGGGCGCATCCGGCAGGCCCGACCGGGGGATCTCGATCGTGCTGGATGCGCGCGGCGCGGGCTCATCGGAGCCAGCGAATGCGACCGGCGCCGTCGGCGCATCCTCGCGGTAGATCCGTCCGGTGGGCGAGGTCCATTCGAGCACCCCGCCGCCGCGTTGCCGCACTCTCCATCGGGTGAACTGCTTCATCGAGTGGTGCCGCTGGCAGAGATGGGCGAGGTTGCCGACCGTGGTCGGTCCGCCGAGGACGTGGTCGATCGTGTGGTCGATCTCGCAGCGGATCGCGGCCAGGCGGCATCCGGGGAAGCGGCAGTGCTGGTCGCGCACGCGCAGGTGGCGACGCTGATCGGTGGTCGGCCGGTAGCGATCGGTGACGAGCACGCCGCCGGTGACCGGATCGGTGAGGATGCGCGACAACGACGGTGCGCTTCCGGCGAGCCGGCGTGCGGTGTCGGCGTCGACCGGCGAGCGTCCGACGAGATCGGCGGGATCGTCGCCGAGTCCGACGAGCGCGGACGCCGGCACCACGACCTGCACGTGGGCGCGGATCGCACCGAGGGCGCCGACACCGTCGGCGTCACCGTGTGCGGTCGGGTCGAGCTGCGGGGCGCCGGCGAGCAGCAGGTCGGCGAAGACGTCGGCTCGCACCTCGTCGATGCCGCGACGGTCGCCGGCGTCGATCACGACGTGCGCCATCCGCGTGAGTCGATCGAGGATGCCGTCGCCGATCACCGCAGGAACTGTGGCGATGACGTCGCACATCCCGTCGCGTCCGGGGATGAGACGCACTGCCCGCCGACGGGCCGCCTCCTCGTGTCGTTCGGTGAACGAGCGCTCGGTGAGCTTCTCGGCGTAGAGCTCGAGCCCGGCCCTGACCCGGTTCGGGGTGTCGCGGAGGCAGCGGTCGATCGCCTCGCGCTCGTACTCGGCGCGGCGTTCGTCGCCCACGATCCGTCCGGCGTCGACGATCACGTTCACGTGCCCCCGCGTGATGAACCCCGATTCCCACGCGGACAGCGCGACCGGGTACTTCTCGACGATCTCCTGCGCGTCGCCGATGCGCCCCTGCATCGTTCGATCGGTCACGCGGAACACGCCGGCAAGCTCGGCCGCGATGGAACGCAGCGCCATGTCATGCGCACGCACGCCCGCGCGCTGCCCCACCGCCTCGGCCGCGGCGATCTGCCCGGCCCGCGCGAGCATCCGGGTCTCGGCCACCTGGGCTGCGGCGAGCAGGCCGACGATCCCCTCGGCGTCGCCCGCCAGCTCACTCAGCGCGGCGTCGACGACGCCGGCAGCGAATTCGAGCGGGGGCTTCTCCATACCCTCATGGTGACCCCGACCACCGACATTGGTGGGGGTCGGCTCCGGCGGCCGAATCGCCCACCGACCGGGCTCTGGGAACGACTTTCGACGACGCTCCTGGGCGCCGGATCATCCGCCCCCGCGCCGCCCGAGAGGCGTCAGCTCGAGACCGACTCGCACTGACTCAGCCGGTGCTCGCACGCCGGGCGGCCCTCTGCCCACTCTCGCCCGCGCGTCAGCCGCGCGGTGTCCTCGCCGACGACGCCCATCCGCGCGTCCGACCCGGGTGCCCGACGACGTCCCCGGGCGAGCCGTCAGCCCGCGGTGACGTCGATCAGCACCTTGCCGACGGTGCCCGACTCGACGGCGTCGTGCGCAGCGGCGGTCTCGGCGAGGGGGAAGCGGGTCAGCGGCAGTCCCGTCGCGTCGCCGACCTCGAGGGCGCCGTCCGCGGCGGCGGCCGTCACGTCCTCGACGCCCGCCTGCAGCGCCTCGTCGCCGACCGTGTAGAGCAGCACGAACTGCAGGCGGGCGTTGAGCCCCATCCACTCGCGGATCGGGATCTGGATGTCGCTGCCGCTGTTCGCGTAGATCGCCACCGAGCCGCGGGTCGCGACGACGGCCGCCACGAGCCCGACGTTGCGGATGAAGTCGACGTCGACCACGATGTCGACGCCGTCGGGCGCGAGCTCGCGGATCGCCGCGGCCGGGTCGCCCTGCGTGTAGTCGATCGCGAAGTGGGCGCCGGCGGCGGTCGCGAGGGCGGCCTTGGCGTCGCTCGAGATCGTCGTGATCACGGTCGCGCCGGCCCAGCGGGCGAGCTGGATGGCGGCGTGGCCGACCGCGCCGGCGCCGCCGGTGACGAGCACCGTGCGTCCGTCGAGGGAGCCCGGCGCGAGACGCCGCGGTCCGTCTTCGTGCACGGTCAGGGCGCGGTGCGCGGTCATCGCGGGCACGCCGAGGCTCGCGCCGACGTCGAAGCTGACGCCGTCGGGCAGCTTCACGGCCTTCCACGCCTCGACGACGGCGGCATCCTGCGCGGTGCCGTCGTCCGATTCGTGCTGCGCGAGGAACAGCCACACGCGATCACCCACCGCGAACCCCTCGACGCCGTCGCCGACCTCGTCGATCACGCCCGCGCCATCCTGGTTCGGCACGATCGCCGGGGCGTCGGCGTCGTCCGCGCCGCCGGTCGCCGGAGCGGTCTGGGCCGCGCGGCGCTTCCAGTCGGTCGGGTTCACGCCGCTGACGTGGATGCGCACCCGCACCTGGCCGGGCCCGGCATGCGCCTCCTCGCGCTCGACGAGGTTCAGAACGGAGGAGTCGCCGGTGGACGTGTAGACGATCGCGCGCATGCCCCGACGCTAGTTCGACGAGCGGGTGCGGCGCTGGGCTGCGGCGAGCGCCGTCGCCGTCACCCGCCCGTCGTCAGCCGCTCTCTCCGCCTCAGTCGCCGCCCGCCGCCAGCGCGTCCATCACCCGCCGCAGCGACTCGACGACCGAGCGCACCGCGCGCCGCCGCAGGATCTCGGGGCGCGCGAGCACGTCGATCGAGCGGGTCGTGCCGACGCCGACGAGCGGCCGGGTGACGACCCCGTCGACGTGCGCGAGGCTGCCCGTGTAGCGCGGCAGCAGTCCGAGCGCGTCGCCCGTGGAGACGATCGACGCGACCGTGCTCCAGTCGTTGACGCGGTGCACGATGTCGATGCTGCGCTCCGCCGAGGCGGCGACGGCCCGCAGCACGTCGTCGGGCGAGAACCCGGCGCGGCTGCTGACCCAGCGCTCGCCGATGAGATCCGCGGGGCGCAGACGCGACGCGCGGGCGAGGCGATGGGATGCCGGCAGCGCCACATCCAGCGGCTCGTGGACGAGCGTGATCACGCGCACGCCGTCGTCGGGCCAGGGCGGACTGTGGTCGAGCCGGTGCGCGAGCACGAGGTCGTAGCGGGCGGCGAGCGCCGGGAAGTCGTCTTGGGCGACGTCCTCATCGGTGAAGCGCACCTCGGGCCCGCCGCTCGCAGCCAGTTCGGCGATGAGGCTGCCGAAGATCACCTGCCCGGCACTGTGGAAGCCGCTGAGCCGCACGACGCCGCGCTCGTCGCTCTCGTAGTCGTCGACGGCGGCGCGGGCCGCGGCGACCGCATCCAGCACGCCGTCGCCGGCTCGCACGAGCGCGAGTCCGGCATCCGTCAGCACGAGCGAGCGGCCCTGCTTGCGCGTGAGCGGGGTGCGGAAGCCCCGCTGCAGGGCGGCGAGCTGCTGCGATACGGCCGAGGGCGAGACGCCGGAGGCGGCGGCCACCGCGCTCACGCTGCCCAGGTGGGCGAGCTCGCGGAGCAGTCGCAGTTGATGGATCTCCACGTCGGACAGTGAAGCATCTGCTTCACGATCGATGAAGAACCGTGCCGTTGTTCTGCGCTATCGACGCGATTAGACAGGGCGCATGCGCGCTCTGCAGAAGACGGCGCCCGGTGCGGGGTTGGACTGGGTGACGGTGCCGGATCCGGTCGCCGGCCCCGAGGATGTCGTGATCCGCGTGCTGCGCACCGGCATCTGCGGCACCGACCTGCACATCGACCACTGGGACGACTGGGCCGCCTCGACCATCGCGGCTCCGCTCATCCCCGGCCACGAGTTCTACGGCGAGGTCGTCGCGACCGGCGAGCTCGTGCGCGACGTGAACATCGGCGACCGGGTGTCGGGCGAAGGTCACATCGTCTGCGGCACCTGCCGCAACTGCCGCGCCGGGCGGAGGCAGATGTGCATCCGCACCGTCGGCCTCGGCGTGCAGCGCGACGGCGCCTTCGCCGAGTATCTCACCATCCCGGCCAGCAACGTCTGGGTGCACCAGGGCGACATCTCGCCCGAGCTCGGCGCGATCTTCGACCCGCTCGGCAACGCCGTGCACACGACCCTCGCCTACCGGCTGGTCGGCGAGGATGTGCTGATCACCGGATGCGGCCCGATCGGCCTGATGGCGATCACGATCGCCCGGCACGTCGGCGCCCGCTTCATCGTCGGCACCGACATCAGCCCGGCGCGGCTCGCCCTCGCGAAGGGGATCGGCGCGGATGACGTGGTCGACGTGTCGGCCCGGCGCATCCACGAGGCGCAGACCGCGCTCGGCATGCGCGAGGGCTTCGACGTCGGGCTCGAGATGAGCGGCGCCCCGAGCTCGCTGCCGGAGATGATCGACAACATGAACCACGGCGGCCGCATCGCGATGCTCGGCCTGCCCAGCGCGCCGTTCGCGATCGACTGGGCCAAGGTCGTCACCCACATGCTGGTCGTGAAGGGCATCTACGGCCGCGAGATGTTCGAGACCTGGAACGCCATGTCGGCGATGCTGCAGACCTCGAGCGCGCTGCGGGCGGCGATCGGCTCGGTCATCACCGAGGTCATCCCCGCCCGCGACTGGAAGGCCGGATTCGCGGCCGCCTCCGCCGGGTCCGGCGGCAAGGTCGTTCTCGATTGGACGGAGCTCTGATGTACACCGCATTCCGCAGCCACCTCGCCGGGCAGCTCGACGAGATCGAGGCCGCCGGGCTGACGAAGCACGAGCGCGAGATCTCCGGGCCGCAGAGCGCCCGCATCCACGCCGACGGGCAGGATGTGCTCAACTTCTGCGCCAACAACTACCTCGGCCTGGCCGACGACGCGACGCTCGTCAGCGCCGCGCACGACGCCCTCGACACCTGGGGCTACGGGCTCGCGAGCGTGCGCTTCATCTGCGGAACGCAGACCCAGCACCGCGAGCTCGAACGGCGGGTCGCCGGGTTCCTCGGAACCGACGACGCGATCCTCTTCTCGTCGTGCTTCGACGCGAACGGCGGCGTCTTCGAGACGCTGTTCGGCGCCGACGACGCGATCATCTCCGACGAGCTGAACCATGCCTCGATCATCGACGGCATCCGCCTCTCGAAGGCGCGCCGGCTGCGCTACCGCAACCGCGACATGGCCGACCTCGAGGCGCAGCTGGTGGCGGCCGCGGATGCGCGCTTCCGGGTGATCGTGACCGACGGCGTCTTCTCGATGGACGGCTACATCGCCCCGCTCGAGGCGATCTGCGACCTGGCCGATCGCTACGACGCGCTCGTCTTCGTCGACGACTCGCACGCGGTCGGCTTCATCGGCGAGTCGGGCCGCGGAACCCCCGAGCTGTGCGGGGTGCAGGACCGCGTCGACATCCTCACCGGCACCTTCGGCAAGGCGCTCGGCGGCGCCTCGGGCGGGTACGTCGCCGCGCACCGCGAGATCGTCGACCTGCTGCGCCAGCGCTCGCGCCCGTACCTGTTCTCGAACAGCGTCGCCCCGGTCATCGTCGCCGGAACCCTCGCCGCCCTCGACGTGATCGAGGGCTCGCAGGATGCGCGCGAGCGGCTGCGCAGGAACGCGGCGGCCTTCCGCGCGGCCATGACCGACGCCGGCTTCGAGCTGCAGCCGGGCGAGCATCCGATCGTGCCCGTCATGTTCGGCGACGCCGCCCTCACGGCCCGCATCGCGCACCGCATGCTCGACCTCGGCGTCTACGTGACGGCGTTCTCGTTCCCGGTCGTGCCGCGCGGCACCGCGCGCATCCGCGTGCAGCTCTCGGCCTCGCACTCGCAGGGCGACATCGACCGCGCGGTGGCGGCGTTCGTGGCGGCGCGGGATGCGGAGGCGGGAGTCGCGGAGGGCGCGGCACAGGTCTGACGAGCGGTCGCCGCGTCCTGCGCGTGATGCGAGAGGGCGCGGGCGCGGCGCGAGCGCACGTCGCGTCGGGGCGAGGTCGAGCCGGGACCGTTCAGCTGGATGCGATCCGGGCCTGCAGCGCCCGGATCGTGTCGCCGAGATCGCCGCGAGCGAGCAGCCCGGATCCGAGCGGCCCCGCCGGGTCGGCGCCGAGCGCGGGAAGCCGACGCAGCGCATCCCGCGCCTCGGCAGTGAGGTGGGCGATCTGCCACGCGATCTCGGCGTCGGCGGCGCGCTGCGGATCGTCCGTCGCGGAGTCCGCGCCGAGGCGCACCGCGCGCACCGCATAGGCGGCGGCGCCGAGGGCGTGCGCGCCCATATGCGCGATGCCGGTCGCCTGCCCGACGGCGCGCGCGGCGGCGACCGCGGCCGGAGCGCTGACGACGCCGGCCGCCCGCCCCGCCTCGAAACGACGCCGGATCTCGCCCGCCGTATCCAGCTCGCCCCGCCCGTAGGCGCGCACCCGAGCCAGCCCGTCGCGCGGTCGCGGCTCGTGCGGCGCCTCCGCCTCGAACAGCCGCAGCACCCGCTCGACGCAGTCGGCCGTCCAGAGCGCGAGGCGCCGCCGGTCGGATTCGGGAAGGGTCTGCGCCGAGAGCGGCCGACTCGGTGGAGCGTCCGCCGGCATCAGCGGTAGGTGTTCAGCACGACGCCGCCCGGCAGCGTCTCGCTGCCGACGAGCGCGAGGTCGCGGGTGATCTGGGCGGCTGTGGCACGGACTCCGCCCGCCCCGGCCCGGCGCCCGAACAGCGGGATGCCGCCGCCGAGCACGATCGGATTCACTTTCACCTGCAGTTCGTCGATCTGGTCGATCAGTTGCGCGGCGAGGTCGCCGCCGCCGGCGAGCCAGATGTCAGTGCCGGGCTCGGCCTTGAGCTCGGCGACCTGCGCGGCGAGCGATGCGCCGTCACCCGCGATCGTCTCGACTCCGTCGGCCGGATCGAACTCGCGATGCGTGACGACGATCTGCCGCAGGTGCGGATAGGCGCCGCCGGTGAGCCCCGCATCCAGCCCCGGAGCGAAGGTGCCGCTGCCCATGATCACCGTGTCGAAGCGGCGCGGCTCCCCCGTGACGCCGAGCGCGGCGCGCACGTGCGTCGGGCAGGTCTCGGGGTAGCGCTCGAACAGCGCCGCGAGGGTGTCGGGCTGCGTCGGGAAGCGCGAGAAGTCGCCGTCGGGCGCGGCGATGAAGCCGTCGATGGATGCGGCGATGAAGTAGACGAGATCACGCACGAGGTCCTCCGGTCGTCGTCATCCCAGGGTGCCAGCCGCCCGAATCCGGGTCTAGGGTGACCGCATGCCCGCATCCGATCACCTCGCCGCCTTCGCCCTGGCGGCGCTCGTGCTGATCGTGATCCCCGGCCCGAGCGTGCTGTTCGTGATCGGGCGCTCGCTCGTGCACGGGCGGACGGGCGGGGCCCTCAGCGTGCTCGGCAACGGGATCGGCGTGCTCCCGCTCGTGTTCGCCGTCGCCTTCGGGCTGGGCGCGGTGATCACCGCATCCGAGATCGCGTTCACGGTCATCAAGATCATCGGCGCCGGCTACCTCATGTACCTCGGCGTGCAGGCGATCCGCCACCGCAAGGCCCCGATCGACGGCGCCGCCGAAGCGACGCGGGTCTCGCGCCGGCGCCTCATCGGCCACGGCATCGTGGTCGGCGCGACGAACCCCAAGACGATCGTCTTCCTCGCGGCCGCGCTGCCGCAGTTCGTGGATGTCGGCCGCGGCGACGTGCCGATCCAGATGCTCGTCTTCGGCGCGATCTTCGTGTCGATCGGACTCGCCTCCGACCTCGTGTGGGCGCTGCTCGCCGGCACCGCCCGTAACTGGTTCGCCCGCTCGCCGCGCCGCCTCGCGACCATCCGCGGAACCGGCGGCGTCATGACGATCGGCCTCGGCGGCGTGCTGCTCGGCACCGGCGCGAAGCACTGAGATCGGGGCGGGCAGGGTCGTCGCCGTCGTAGGTCGGCGCTGACCCGTCAGTCGCGCGCGGACGTGGATGCCGCCGCGCGCGGCGCGACCGCACCCCATCCGGCCTGCAGTCCGCCCGCGATCGCGAGGGCCGAGGCGACGAGCACGGTAGTGAGGATGCCGGCCGACGCGCCCAGCGCATCCACCGTGATCCCGCCGAGCACCGTGCCGGCGGCGATACCGACCGCGAAGACGCTCACGATCCAGGCGTTGGCCTCGTTCGCGTGACGCGACTGCACGAGTTCGGGCGTGAGGGCGAAGATCTGCGTCAGCAGGGGCGGCAGCGAGAGTCCGGCGATGAACGCCAGCGCGATCCAGAGCGCGGGCGGCGCACCCGCGGCGGCGGTCGGGAGGTAGAGCGCGCCGAGGATCACGGCGAACGGAGCCGCGGCCCGCACCGGCGTACGCCGCAGCGGGAAGCGCGCGATCAGCAGCGCCCCGACGAGCGCGCCCGCCGCGTTGGCGGCGAGCGCGACCGGTCCGAAGTCGGCGTTGCGCGCGTGCGACCCGTACGCGGTCGCGGTGAGCGTCAGTGCTCCGACGGGGATCGCGGCCGTGAGCGTGAGGATGAGCAGGCGCACGAAGGGGCGGGACGCGAGCGGGGTGCCGTGGTGGGCCGGGGCTGAGCCCAAGGTGGCCGAGGTGTCGAGGGCGGCTCCTGCTCCGGGCTCGGCGCCCGCGTCCACTCCCGCACTCACGCCGAAGTGCAGGTCGGCGCCCGCGTCGGCCCTCGCGCCGTCGTTCGAATCCGCAACCGCGCCGGCCCGCGCATCCACCTCGCCCGGATGCCGCACGACCGACCGCGCCGCGTACGCGATCCCGCCGACCAGTCCGACGCCGGCCATCGCGAGCACATTGACCTGCGCGCCGAACACGGCGATGCCGGTCGCGGTGAGCAGCGGTCCGATGATGAACAGCATCTCGACGGCGGCGGCGTCGAGCGCGTAGGCGGATGCGCGCTGCGTCGCGTCGGGGAACAGCGCGGGCCACAGACTGCGCAGCGTCGACTCGATCGGCGGCGTCGAGAACCCCGCGACCGCCACGGCGACGAACGCGGCGGCCGGCGCGCTCTGCACGGTCAGCACCGCAATCACGAACCCGACCGTGGTCACGACCACCGAGAGCAGCAGCACGAGCGCGCGGTGCCCGGCACGGTCGATGATGCGCCCGAGGAACGGCTGCCCGATCGTGCCCGCGATCACGAACGTCGCGGTGAGCGCCGAGGCCGAGGTGTAGTCCCCGCCCGTGTCGACGACGAGCCGCACGAGCGCGAGAGCGCTCATCGCCGTCGGCAGCCGTCCGATCAGCGAGGTGACAACGAGAGCGGGCACGCCGCGCCGCCGAAGGATGCCGAGCATAGAAGGCCGATCCTGCCAGCTTCCGCTTCCATCGATCGAGCGCGCGGCGAGCCATACTCAGACCATGAGCCTGCGACGCCGACTTCTGACCAGCGGAATGCTGTTCGTCGCCGCGGGACTGATGATGCTCGGTGGCGGGGCCCTTCTGGAATGGAAACCGGCGCTGGTGATCGGGCTGGCGGCGATCGGCGTCGGCGCTGTCGCGATCGTCGTCGGGGCAACCCGGCCCCGCTAGCGTCGCTGCCCCCGGACGTCTCGCGCCGAGAGCGCGCGATCCTTCCGATCGGATGGGGGCGTCGGAGGGGCGCGATCAATGGCGGAGGGCGGGGGATTCGAACCCCCGAGACATTTCTGTCTGCCGGTTTTCAAGACCGGATCCTTCGGCCGCTCGGACAGCCCTCCAGGTGCGATGAGGCTACCGGATGCCGCCCGGCGTGAGCCGCGCATCCACCGCTCGCGGCACGCCGCGAACCGCATGCGTCGACGCCGACCACGACCCCGCTCAGGCGGGCTTGCGCCACACCGACACGTGCGAAGCGCTCTCGGCGGTGAACTCCGCGCCCGTCCAGTCGGCCCAGCGCGACTCGGACGTCAGGCCGGCGAGCTGCGCCATGAGGTCGAGCTCGCTCGGCCAGGCGTAGCGGTGCGGCGAGCGGAAAACGCCCTCGTGTCCCGGGCGCACGTCCACGTGGTGCGAGACCAGCAGCTGGCTGACGGTGTCGTACTCGTCGAAGCCGAGGTGCTCGTCGGAGACGTCGAAGGCGAGGAAGCGCTCGCCGACGCCGAGGCGCCGCAGCTCGGGCACGAAGGTCTCGATCGCGAAGGCCCCACCCGGCGCGAGGTGCGCGGCGGCGTTGCGGAAGCAGGCGACCTGCTGCTCCTGCGTCAGCAGATTCGAGATCGTGTTGAACACCAGGTAGACCAGCGCGAATCCGCCCGGCGCGCGGGCAGTCGTCGTCGCCGAGGCCATGTCGCCGACGACGACGGGGATGCGGTCACCGTCTGGCTGGCGCCGCAGCTCGTCGACCATCGGCTGCGAGAACTCGATGCCGTGCACCTCGACTCCGCGCTGCTGCAGGGCGAGCCCGACGCGTCCGGTGCCGATCGCGAACTCGAGTGCCGGACCGTCGCCGGCCAACGTCGCCAGGGCGTCGACGGCGGGATCGAGCACCTCGGGTTCGTACATCCATGCCACGCCGCGGCGGTAGTCGCGGGCGGCGTCATCGTTCCAGATCGCCGGGTCGAGGTCGTCGGCCGAGAGTGCCATGCGCTTCTCCTCGCTCGTCGTCGAGCAGGTCATCACGGTCATCGATGTCGTCGCGGGCCGGTCGTCCGGACGCCTCGACGCTACCGAAGACCGCCGCCGATCGCCCCTACCCCTCCGGCAGGTGCCGTCGCGACGACAGGCGCACGACGACGATCGCGAGCGCCGCCAGCGCGACGACGGCGACGAGCAGGTCGATCGCCGGGATGACGAGGGCGAGTGCCGAGATCGCCGTCGGCAGCAGGAAGCCGGCGTAGGCGAGGGCGTAGAAGACGCCGGTGAGTCCGGCGAGGTCGCGGGCGCCGGCGATGCGCTGCACCTCGAGCAGTCCGCTGACGAGCGAGATGCCGAAGCCGCATCCCAGCACCGCGTTCGCGACGAGGCCGAGCACCGGCGAGCCGATCACGATCGCGATCGTCACGAGCACGAGTCCGACGGCGATGCCGAGGGTGCCCACGCCGAGGCCGCGTGCCGACTCGAGCGAGTGCACGCGGCGGGCCACCGGCTGGATGAGGCTCGACGCCCCCAGCGCGATCACGGTCGCGGCAGTCGCGTAGGCGATGCCGAACGGCGCCGTCTGGTCGGCGAGCCGCGTCGGAAGGTAGCCGTAGCCCATCGCCGCGGCCGCGAAGATCCACGGCGCCGCGACAGCGACGACCCGCACGAAGCGCTTATGCGACGCGGCCGGGATGCGCAGCTGAGCCCACCACGGGCCGCCGACACCGCGCACATCCGACCCGACGCCCGCACTACCGGAGCCGAGAGCGCCGCCGACGCCGATCGCGCCGACCGCCGTTTCCGGCAGGCGCGTCACGAGCACGAGGAACGGCACGGCCACCACGAGGTGGATGACGAAGGGCAGCACCGTCGGGATCGGACCCCACTGAGCCAGCACTCCGGCGACGAGAGCGCCCGCGGCCGAGCCGAGCGTGAAGGCGAGCGACCCGCGGCGGGCACCGGACGCCGCATCCGCGCCCGGATCGTGGGGCGCCTGCGACAGCTCCTTCATCCAGCTGATGCCCGCCGACATCGCCACGCCGACCGTGACGCCGCTGAGCAGCCGCCCGGCCATGAGCCAGCCGAAGCCGAGCCCGCCGAGTGCGAGCAGTCCGCTGCCGATCAGCGCCGCGATCACGCCGACGATCACCACCGGACGCCGCCCGTGCCGGTCGCTCAGCGACCCGGCCAGCAGCAGCGCCGGGATCAGCCCGAGCACGTAGACGCCGAGCAGCACCGTCACGGCGACCTCGCTGAAGTGCTGCTCGTGCACGTAGAGCAGCAGCAGCGGGCTGAACTGGTTGCCGCCCCACGAGCAGGCGAACATCGCTCCCCAGAGCAGCGGCCAGGGGCGGCGGGTCGGGCGGGACGAGGGGACGGGATGAGCTGCGCCCGACGCGCCGTCGGCGCCCTCACCCGCCGCCAGGTCGTTCCCGTCGACCGGCGTCAGCATCCCGCTCACAGCACGCCCCGGTTGCGGTCGACGTGCGTGCGCAGCGTCGCGGCGTATGCGGCCGCGTCGCGCTTCTCGATCGCGCGTACGAGCTTCGTGTGGTCCTTGAGCGCCGCCGCCATCTGACCCGACTTCACCCGGATCAGCAGGTTGCGCATCCGATGCTGCCGATCGCGCAGCAGACCGGCGAACTGGGATGCGACGGGGTTGCGCGCCGCCGCGATCACCGCGGCGTGCAGGCGGTCATCGGCGTCGATGAAGCGGTCGAGGTCGTCGGCATCGACGGCCGCCTGCTGCTCGGCGAGCAGCGCCTTCAGCTCGGGCAGCACCTCGGCGACGCGGTCGCCCGCGATCACCCGTGCCGCGCAACTGGCCTCGATGGCCTCGCGCATCTCGAGCACGTCATCCGCCTCGCTCGGCGACAGCGGGCGCACGACCGCTCCGCGACGGGAGGCGAGGATGAGCAGCCCCTCCGCCGCGAGCCGCAGGAACGCCTCGTGCACCGGGGTGCGCGAGATGCCGAGCTCGCCGGCGATCACGGCCTCGCTGAGCAGGGCGCCCGACTCGAGCTCGCCGCGGATGATCGCGTCTTTCGTCGCGGCGTAGGCGCGGTCGGCGGCGCTGCCCTCCGTCTCCGACGGGGGCGGGGATGCGGTCTTCGACTCGGCCATGCGCCCGACTCTACGCCTTGCATGCAAGCTTGCGCGCATCCATCCACTGAGGCGGCGTCAGCACCGGAAGTCGCGCGACGCGCCGCGCAGGGGTTGTGCCCGCCTCCCGACCCTGGCTACGGTGGGCAACCGATACCGACTCACGAAAGGAGCCAGCCATGTTCGTTCTCATGCCGAACCGCACTGCAATCGCAGCACAGCGCGCTGGCTTCGTCGGCGTCCTCACCGCCGGACAGCACTAAGGGGCACAGACCGCCCCGCTCTCCGCGGTGGCGATGCCCACGAAGCCGACGCCCCGTCGATCCTGACGATCGACGCCGACCGTCCGTCCGCACTCCCACGCGACGCCCGGCCGGCGACGACCCTCGCGATCACGGCGCACCTCGCCCCGCCTCCCGACCCGGGATCGAGCATCCGCTCGCCCGTGGACGGTCCCCCGCCGCCGCTCGGCCATCGCCGACGCGCGGCTTCCCGCGGCATCACGCCGCGACATCCGACTCGACGACCGTCGCAGCCCACGAGGATGCACGCCGCCGGGCCGATCTGTGAGGACACACTCGTGCACACCACCCTGTCCGCGTCGACCACCGACCGCGACACCACCACCGAGCAGCTCAGCGCCGAGGCGCACGCCGCTCAGACCACCGCCCACCCGCCGCAACCGCTCGCCTCGCCCGTCTCGGCCGAGCAGCACACGGCCCAGCGCCCGACGCTCACCGCGCCGGAGCTGCGCCGCCATCGCGGCCTGATCGACCGCCTCGCCCTGCGCCTCGGTCTCGCGCTGATCACCTGGAGCCGTCGGCCCCTCGTGCTGCGCGACCGCACGCCGTGGCGGGCGAACCCCATCGAGCTGCGTCAGTCACAGCTCGAGCGTGCTGAGGCCGACCGCCTGCGGTACGCGCTCTACACCCGCTGATCGGTCGCATCCCATGACCGTCCAGCCGAACCCCGGGCACGAGCTGCCCGGAACCGCGGCGGCGCGAGCGCTCCTCGCGCCGCCGCCCCGGCATCCGCGCTGACACGGCCGCCGCGAGCGCCCGCTCAGCGCGACGTCGGATGCGCGGGTCGCGAGACCGCGCTACGAGGAGCTCAGCCCGGGAAGTGCGCCGCGAGGGCGCGCGCGAGGCCGTGCTGCTCGACCGGGTAGGTGATCTCGGTCGCCGCGTCCTTGACCTCGTCGGGCGCCTGGCCCATCGCGATCGCGACGGCGCCGCGGGCGCCCGCCCACTCGAGCATGTCGATGTCGTTGCGTCCGTCGCCGGCGACGAGCAGGTTCGTCGTCACCGGGAACGGCGTCGCCGCGATCACGTGCTCGAGCCCGGTCGCCTTGTTGACGCCCTCTGGCGCGATGTCGAGCCAGGCCGTCCAGCCGATGTTGTAGCTGACCTGGTGCAGGCCCATGCTGTCGACGACGCGCAGGAAGTCCTCGGTGTCGTGGCCCGGCGAGAGCACGACGACGCGCGTCGACTCGAGGTCGAGCAGCCCCTCGAACGGCGTCTCGATGCTCGACGGCAGCAGCACCCCCTCGGGGAACGCGCCCGTGTAGTGGAACACCCCGTCGGAGTCCTCGACCGCGTAGCTCGCGTTCTCGAGGTTGTCGCCGATCGTCGTCAGCACCTGACGCGGCGCGAAGGTCTCGACGTGCATGCGGCTGTAGCCGACGGGCGCGGAGGGATCACGGCGCAGCACGAGCGCGCCGTTCGCGCACACCAGGAACTCGGGCGCGATGCCGAGCCGTTCGACGATCGGCAGGGTCATGGATGCGCTGCGTCCGGTCGCGAGCATGACCTCGTGTCCGGCGGCGACGACGCGGGCGATCTCGGCCACGACCTCGGGCGCGAGCGAGCCGTCTTCGCCGAGGATCGTGCCGTCGACATCGAGCGCGACGAGCCAGCGCTCCGCGCCGTCAGCGGGTGCCGGCGCACCCGGCGAACCGGCCGCATCCAGCTCGATGTCGGCGTCAGCCGAGCTCGCCGCCGAGCTCATCGGACGGGCTCGAGGATCTCGAGTCCGCCGAGCCAGGGCCGCAGCGGCTCGGGCACCCACACCGAGCCGTCTTCGCGCTGGTGCGTCTCGAGCAGCGCGACGAGCCAGCGGGTCGTCGCGAGGGTTCCGTTGAGCGTCGCGACGGGCGCCGTCTTGCCGTCCTCGCCGCGCTGACGGATGTCGAGGCGGCGCGCCTGGAACGTCGTGCAGTTCGAGGTGGAGGTGAGCTCGCGGAACTTGTCCTGCGTGGGCACCCACGCCTCGACGTCGTACTTGCGAGCGGCGCTCGAGCCGAGGTCGCCGGCGGCGGTGTCGATCACGCGGTAGCTGAGCCCCAGCGACTGCAGCATGCGCTCCTGCGCGGCGACGAGACGAGCGTGCTCGGCCTCGGCGTCCTCGGGCCTGATGTAGACGAACATCTCCAGCTTCTGGAACTGGTGCACGCGGATGATGCCGCGGTTGTCCTTGCCGTGCGATCCGGCCTCACGGCGGTAGCAGGTCGACCAGCCGGCGTAGCGCAGCGGCCCGTTCGTCAGGTCGAGGATCTCGTCTTTGTGGTACCCGGCGAGGGCGACCTCGCTGGTGCCGGTGAGGTAGAGGTCGTCGGCCTCGAGACGGTAGATCTCGTCGGCGTGGGCGCCGAGGAAGCCGGTGCCCTGCATGATCTCGGGCCGCACGAGCGTCGGCGGGATCATCGGGATGAAGCCCTCGTCGAGCGCGGTCTGCAGGCCGTAGCTGAGCAGTGCGTACTCGAGGCGCGCGCCGACGCCCTTGAGGAAGTAGAAGCGGGCGCCCGACACCTTGACGCCGCGGTCCATGTCGATCGCGTCGAGCTTCTCGCCGATCTCGAGGTGGTCGCGCACCGGGAAGTCGAAGGTCGGGATCTCGCCGACCTCGCGCAGCACCGTGTAGTCGTCCTCGCCGCCGGCGGGAACGCCCGCGATGGGGATGTTGCCGAGCGAGCCGACGATGCGGGTGAAGTCGGCCTCGGCCTCGGTCACCTGCGCCTGCGCGGCCTTGACCTGCGCGGCCAGCTCCTGGGCCTGCGCGACGAGCGCGACCTTCTCGTCTTTGGGGGCCTTCGCGACGGTCTTGCCGAAGGCGTTCTGCTCGGCGCGCAGCGACTCGAAGGAGGTGATCGCGGCCCGACGGGCGGCATCCGCGGCGACGGCCTCGTCGACGAGTTCGACGCTGGCTCCGCGAGAGCGCTGCGACTCCTTCACCAGCTCGGGGTCATCACGCAGCAGCTGGGGATCGATCACGCGCTCAGTCTATTCACGCCGCCTTAGCTGAGCCTCCGCCTCGTGCGCATGCCCGGCGCGGCATGGGTGCCCTACTTTTGAGCCATGACGGCCCCCTCCGACGCCCCGAAGTCCCGCCGCGCCGCCATCGTCTTCAACCCGATCAAGGTGGACGAGCAGCGCCTGCGCACCGCGATCGCCGCCGCCGAAGCCGAGCACGGCTGGGGCGAGACGCTCTGGCTCGAGACCAGCGTCGAGGATCCCGGTCAGGGTCCGACCCGTCAGGCCGTCGCCGAGGGCGTCGAGGTCGTGATCGCCGCGGGTGGCGATGGCACCGTGCGCGCGGTCGCCGAAGCGCTGCGCGGCACCGACACTGCTCTCGCGCTGCTGCCCAGCGGCACCGGCAACCTGCTCGCCCGCAACCTCGACCTGAACCTGGCGCACGTCGAGGGCTCGATCGAGACCGCGTTCACCGGGGAGGACCGCAAGATCGACCTCGGAGTCGCACGCCTCGAGCGCGAGGACGGCTCGCGCGAAGAGCACGCCTTCCTCGTCATGGCCGGCATCGGCATCGACGCGCAGATGGTCGTGAACACGAACGCCGAGCTGAAGAAGAAGGTCGGCTGGATCGCCTACGTGGATGCGATCGTGCGCTCGCTGCGCGACCGCGACCGGCTGCGCATCCGCTACGAGCTGGATGACGGACCGGCCGGCTCGATGAGCGTGCACACCCTGCTCGTCGGCAACTGCGGTTCACTGCCCGGCAACATCCTGCTGCTGCCCGAGGCGGCGGTCGACGACGGCGACTTCGACATCGTCGCACTGCGGCCCGAGGGCTTCTTCGGCTGGCTGCAGATCTGGACGAAGATCGTGTGGGAGAACGGCGTGCTGCGCCGCAGCCAGGCCGGCCGCAAGCTCATGTCGCTCACCAAGGAGGTGCGCACGCTGCGCTACCTCAAGGGCAAGCAGTTCACGGTGCGCATCGAGAAGCCCGACGAGTTCGAGCTCGACGGCGACCTGTTCGGCGAGGTGGTCGCGTTCCGCACGACGGTCGATCCGCTCGCCCTCGAGGTGCGGCTGCCCGCGGGGCACCGGCTCAGCACCGACCAGCCGGAGTCGGCGGTCCGCGCCTAGCCGACGTCCTCGTCGCCGGCCGCACGCCGACGTGTCGGAGGCTGCACGCGCAACAGGCGCCATTGCACCGCGTGCGCGGCGAGCAACGTGACCAGCAGGATCGGCGCGAGAGCGGCGACCGCCTGACGCGCCGGGCTGACCGCCGAGTAGAGAGCCCAGAAGCGCATCCCGTCGGCGAAGGAGTTCGGGTCGACCGCCGACTGCGCCGACCAGTACAGGCTCTGCCAGTCGAACCAGAGCGCGCCGAGCATCGCGACCGTGGTGACGGCGAAGGCGACCCAGCCGACGGCGAATGCCGCGCGCTGTCGGAATCGTGACGTCGTCATCAGCGCCGCTGCCGCAGGATCAGCAGGAGCACGGTCGTGACGACCGTGCCGAGGATGCCGAGGAAGTAGAGCGGCGCGGCGAGCATCTGCCCCGCCTGCTGCAGGAAGAAGAACCACGCCTGGTCGGCGGCACCGCGATCGGAGTCGAACCCGGTTCCGTATCCGTCGGCCTGCATCTCGTAGGTGCTCATCGAGAGCGCGACCGCGGCGACGAGCGCGACGAGCGAGACCACGGCGAGCAGGATGATCCAGGGGTTGGGGCGACGACGCTGCACCAGTCCGAGCTCGCGCAGCTCGTCGTCGGTCAGCTCGTCGGCGATCTCGGCGTAGCGCGCGGCCGGGTCGTCATCCGGCGCGACCGACGGCGCGAGGCGCTCGCCGTTCGGCCCCAGGCGCACGGGCTGGGATGCGCGCGGGCCGGCCGACGTCGTCGTCGTCGTCGACGACGACGACGACGCAGCGTCGAAGGTCGCTGCGGCACGCGGCTGAGGGTCGTCGACCGACGCCTGGCGCGACCACGACTCAGGCGGATATGCCGCCGGAGCAGCGGTCTCCGACGAGGCCGGAGCCGGAGCCGGAGCTACGGCGCCTCCGGCCGCTGATCCGGTGCGCGAGTAGGGCGAAGCGGATGCCGGCGCCGCGGGCGGCGGGCCCGCCGCATCGCGCGAGAACGGCGAGGCGGAGGACGGCTGCGCAGCGCGCGGCGTCGCGGCGTCGCGCGAGAACGGGGAGGCCGACTGCGGCGATGCACCGGGCGTCACCGACCCGCGCGCGAAGGGTGAGGCCGCCGGCGGCGACCCGATGGCGTGGGTCGCACCCGACGTCGCGGGCGTCGCGGGCGCCGCGCTCGGCGCACCCGCCGCATCCCCCGCCCCGTGCTCGCTCGGGTCGAATCCGCGCTGGAAGCGCGCGGCGTAGCGGGGGTCGACGCTCATCGGGTCAGCCTGCCTGAGGCCCCTGATCGGCGGCTCCGTGCTGGCCCGGGGCGACTCCCGCGTCCACGTCGCCCGCGTCCGGCTCGCCCGAGAGGATGCCGCGCAGCCAGTCCCGCGCTTCGATGAACACCTCGTCGCGGTAGCGGTTCTCGGGCACGACCGGCTTGCGGTCGGCGCGCGGGTAGGAGCCGAGGAAGGTCACGCGCGGGCTGAAGCGCTTGAGGCCGAGCAGCGCATCCGCGACCCGCTCGTCGTGCACGTGACCGTCGAGGTCGATGACGAAGCGGTAGCGGCCGAGCTCGTCGCCGATGGGGCGCGACTCGAGCAGGCTCATGTTCACGCCGCGGGTGGCGAACTGCTCGAGCATGTCGAGCAGGCTTCCGGCGGCGTCGCTCGGCAGCTCGACGATGATGCTCGTCTTGTCGGCTCCGGTGCGCTCGGGGATGCGGCCCGAGCGACTGACCATCACGAAGCGCGTCACGGCGTTCGTGTTGTCGCCGATGTGCTCGGCGAGGGTCTCGAGCGCGAGGTGCTGGGTGATGCCGTGCGGCGCGACGGCCGCATCGGCGGGCGAGTCGCCGAGCAGCGCGGTGGGCGCGGCGACGTTCGAGGTCGCGGGCAGGTGCGCGTGCGTCGGAACGGTCTTGTCGAGCCACAGGTGCGTCTGCGCGTAGGCGACCGGATGCGCGGCGACCGTCGTCACGTCGGCGAGCGCCGTTCCGGGCCGGGCGACGAGGTCGAAGTCGACCCGCACCAGGTACTCGCCGGTGATGCGCAGCCCCGGGATCGACGCCAGCGCATCCTGCGTCGCGCTCACCCCGCCCTCGACGCTGTTCTCGATCGCGATCATCGCGCCGACGCTGCGGCCGCTGATCACGTCATCCAGCGCCTCGCCGACGTTGTTGACGCTGCGCCACTCGTGGCCTGCGGCGTCGGGCGCCTGATTCAGGGCCGTCCAGGTGAAGGTGCCGACGGGGCCCAGGTAGCTGTAGATCGCAGACGCGTCGGGCTGGGCGGGCATGCCCCGAAGCCTAGCGACGCGAGGAGCTCAGCGGCTCAGCGGCTCCGCGGCTTCGTGACCTCAGCGACGGCGGGCGGGGTCGAGCAGCTGCGCGATCTCCTCGTCGAGGGTCAGCGCACCCGCGGCCGACGCGGAGCCGAAGCTCGCGTCGAAGACGTCGTCGAGGTTCGCGCCGGAGAGAGCGGATGCGGTGGCGTCGCCGATCTGTGCGGCCTGCGCCTCGGCGGGCGCGACGGGCGCCTCGGCCGAGAAGTCGGCCGCGAGCTGCGCCTCGAAGTCGGCGAGCGCGGCGGTGTCGAGCGAGTCGTGGAGTCCGCCGCCGAAGCGCTCGGATGCCGACGGTGCGGGCAGGTCGAGTCCGAGCGGCAGGGGCGTGGGCTCGAGCGGCACCTCGGGCGCGCGGAAGGTCGCGGCCGGCTCGGCGACCGGAGCCGGGGTGGCGGCCGGAGCGGGGGCGGTGAGCGGCGCGGGAGCCGCGACCGGCGCGACGTCGGCTGGCTCAGCGGCCACCGACGCGGCGATCACCGGCTCGATCGGCGCGGGGATGAGCAGCGCGTCGGCGACCTCGTTCTGCTCCTCGTCTTCGGCATCCGAGACCAGGTCGGTGAAGGCCTTGCCGTTCCACCAGCGCAGCTGGCGCGCTCCGCTCGGATCCGGGTACCAGCCGGCCTGCTGACGCTCGTCGCTCATCGAAGACTCCCTCGAGAGTCCCCCCGGACTCCTGCGTTCGAGGCTAAGGGGACGCACTGAGCGCCCGCGCGTCCGCGTTCGGGGGACGAATCCCTCACTTTCGGTCGGTTTTCTGCCCCCGCGCGGGGTACATCCGGCCGCGGACGGCCGTCGGCTCGACTCCCGGCTCGAACCCCGGTCAGAACCTCGGGCCGAACCGCCGGCTCCACTCCGCGCGGCCCCCGGCCCGCCTCCGCGGGCGCCGCATCTACGCCGCCTGATCACCCGCGACATCTGCCGCCCGCGATGCCAGACTGACCCCATGACGGACCGCGCCGGCTCCCCCGCCCAGGAATCCGACCTCATCGACGTGCGCGAGCTCGTCGAGGCCTACTACACGGGGGTGCCCGACGTCGCCGACCCGGCCCAGAAGGTCGCCTTCGGCACGAGCGGCCATCGCGGGTCGAGCCTCGACACCGCCTTCAACGAGACGCACATCGCCGCGATCACGCAGGCGATCGTCGACTACCGCACCGAGCAGGGCATCGACGGTCCGCTCTTCATCGGCAGCGACACCCACGGCCTCTCGCGGCCGGCCGAGAAGACCGCGCTCGAGGTGCTCGCCGCGAACGGCGTGCACGCCCTCGCCGACGCGAACGACGACTGGGTGCCGACCCCCGCGCTGAGCCGGGCGATCATCCGATACAACCGGGCTCTCGGCTCGAACGGCACCACCATCACCCCGGGCCTCGCCGACGGCATCGTCATCACCCCGAGCCACAACCCGCCCCGCGACGGCGGCTTCAAGTACAACCCGCCGCACGGCGGACCGGCCGACTCGGATGCGACCGGCTGGATCGCGGGCCGCGCCAACGAGCACATCGCGAACGGCCTGCGCGACGTGAAGCGCGTCGAGCCGAGCAGCGTCGACGGCTACGACTTCCGCGGCGAGTACGTCGCCGACCTGGCGAACATCATCGACGTCGCCGCGATCCGGGGCTCGGGTCTGCACATCGGCGCCGACCCGCTCGGCGGCGCGAGCGTGAACTATTGGGCGCTCATCGCCGAGAAGCACGGCCTCGACCTCACCGTCGTCAACCCGGTCGTCGACCCGACCTGGCGATTCATGACGCTCGACTGGGACGGCAAGATCCGCATGGATCCGTCATCCCCCTCGGCCATGGCATCCGTGCTGCAGCACCGCGCCGACTACGCCGTGCTCACCGGCAACGACGCCGACGCCGATCGCCACGGCATCGTCACCCCCGACGCCGGCCTGATGAACCCGAACCACTACCTCGCCGTCGCGATCCAGTACCTCTACGCGCACCGTCCCGACTGGCGTGCGGATGCCGCGATCGGCAAGACGCTCGTCTCCAGCTCGATGATCGACCGCGTCGCCGCGTCGCTCGGCCGCCGCCTGTGGGAGGTGCCGGTCGGCTTCAAGTGGTTCGTGCCCGGCCTCGTCGACGGCAGCGTCGGCTTCGGCGGCGAGGAGAGCGCCGGCGCCAGCTTCCTCGAGTTCGACGGCTCGGCCTGGACGACCGACAAAGACGGCATCCTGCTCGCCCTGCTCGCCAGCGAGATCACGGCCGTCACGGGCAAGTCGCCCTCGCAGCTGTACGCCGAGCTGACCGATCAGTTCGGCGCTCCCGCCTACGCCCGCGTAGATGCCGCGGCATCCAAGGAGCAGAAGGCGCGCCTCGGCAAGCTCAGCGGCGCCGACATCACCGCCGACACCCTCGCCGGCGACCCGATCACCGCCCGCCTCTCGGAGGCGCCCGGCAACGGCGCCGCGATCGGCGGCGTCAAAGTGCAGACCGAGCACGCCTGGTTCGCCGCACGCCCCTCGGGCACCGAAGACGTCTACAAGATCTACGCCGAGTCGTTCCGCGGGCCGGAGCACCTCGCCGAGGTGCAGGCCGAGGCGAAGACGATCGTCGATCGGGCGCTCGGGGCGTGAGCTCGGGCGGCGGAGCTGCTGGCGACGGTGCCGCCGTTGGCGGTGCTGCTGACGACGGCGGGTTCGTGAGTCACGACGGCGTGATCCACGAGCGGCTGCCGGACGCCGGCGGGTCCGGCGGTGCCGGTGGTGCCGGTGGTGCCGGCGCCGTAGCCGTGCCGTTGCGCTGGGTGATCCGCTGGGAGACGCAGCTCGACGACGCCGAGCTCGACCGCATCCACGAGTTCCTGAAGCGGGTCTTCCCGAATCATCCGGGCGGGGTTCAGGCGGCGTGGGCCGGGTCCCGACCCGAGCTGCGGCTGCTCGGCTTCGCCGACGGCGGCAGCCCTGACGGCGGCGGCCCTCAGGGCGAGACCGCCGGCGAGCTGCTCGCCCACATCGGGATCGCGCGCCGCTTCATCCGTGCCCGCGAGAGCGGCGCATCCGTTCTCGTCGGCGACGTCGGCCTGGTCGGCGTCTCCCCCGACCGTCAGGGCGCGGGCCTCGGCCGGCGGCTGATGCGCCAGACGGATGCGGTGCTCACCGACCTCGGCGTCGACTTCGGCACGCTGACCACCGGCGACAGCAAGATCCCGTTCTACGAGGCCGTCGGCTGGCACGTCGCGCCGAACCGCCTGCACGCGATCGACCTGTGGAACCGGCGCGAGACCTTCGACGGCCCGTTCTTCATCCGCCCGATCCGCGCCCCGCTCACCGCCTGGCCGACCGGCGACCTCGAGCGCAACGCCCGCGAGATCTGACCTCCGCGACCGGGACTCGACTCGGCAGTGACGAGGCATGCTGCCTCAGTCCAGCAGCGACGGATTCTGCAGGAACAGCCGGGGCGCCATGAACACCCCGAGAAGTGACATCGCCCCTGCGGTCATCGGCAGTTCGAGAAGCTGCGACTCGACTCCGGTGTCGAGATCGAAGGATGCGATCTTGATGCGTCGGATGCTCGGAATGGCTCGATAGAACAGGACCGTTCGCGCGGTGAGCCAGCCGATCACCGACGGGAAATGTCCGCGACCGTCGTAATGGATGCGGGAGCGGACCGGAGCCCGCTCGCCGGTGACGAGGTCGAGCGCGAAACTGTCCGCGCTACTCACTTCGGCCACCAGGAGGCGCCCGGTGTCGGGGTTCCAGGCGCCAGAGCTCGCGAGCATGACGCCCGGGTACCGCCGGACCTCGTCGGTATCGAGGTCGAGCACGACGACGCACTGCTCTCCGGGGCCCGCCTGCGCCGAAACAGCGATGCGCCGCCGATCCGGCGAGAACTGCAGCGGTGACCCGGTCCAGTTCGAATGACATAGATCTTCGATCGGCAATGTGCGGGCGCAGCTGCCATCACGCAACTCGTAGATGGTCCTCGTCGGGTGCGTTCCCGTGTCGACGACGTGGCGCATGCGCACCGAAGAGGCACCGTCTTCGAAATGCGGCCACCGTTCACCGACTTCGGCCGCCCCGGCCGCCACGTCGTAACGCACCTGGTCAACCCTCTCGAAGAACCCGTTCCTGTGGTGCTCCTCGTACGACAGGAACCGGCCATCCGGAGAGAGCGAGTTCTCGCCGAAGATGAGTTCGTACCCCGCGCCGCGGCTCAGACCCCGGGGCGACAGCAGACCGTACTCAGGCGAATAGACCCAGGCGCGGTTCCCGGCGACGACGGCGAGCACAGCCGCCGAGTCGGGCCGGCCCACCCGTGCGCGCTCGATCCAGATCGTCATCGCGAGGAGACGGTGCAGCTACGGCGCGTAGTCGGGGGCGGCGGGCAGGCCGAAGAACTGCTCGAGGGTCTGCACTCCGGTGTCGTGCATCTCGGTCGCGAGCTCGACGCCGACGTAGCGGAAGTGCCACGGCTCGTACTCGAAGCCGGTCACCGGGGTGAGGTCTTTCGGGTAGCGCAGGATGAAGCCCCACTTGTAGGCGTTCGTCGCCAGCCAGATGCCCTGCGGGGTGTCGCCGAAGCAGGCGTTGAGCCCGCACTTCGCCGGAACGCCGACGAGGTCGACGGCGAGCCCGGTCTGGTGCTCGCTGAAGCCGGGGCGCGCGCTCGTCAGGTCGGCGGCCGCCTGACCCTTCGAGGCGACCCAGCCGTTGTAGACCTTCACCTGCGACTGGTAGCTGCGGTAGTCGCTCTGGATCTGGATGCTCAGCCCGGTCTCGGCCGTGTACTGCTGCGTCATCGCCGTCAGCGCATCCGCCGCGGGCTTGCGCAGGTACGGCACCGCACCCCAGGTGGTCGGGATCTGCATCGCCGTCAGGTCGGCGGGCGCGTAGTCGACCGGGTTCAGCGGGCGCAGCTTGTCGCTGACGACCCAGATGCTCGCCGGGTCATCGATCGAGAACTGCGTCTTGTCGAAGCCGGGCGGGCTCGGCGGCGTGGATGCGCTGGGCGAGCTGCTCGGGGTCGCACTCGCGCTCGACGAGGTGCTGGGCTTCGGCGACGCCGATCCGTTCGCGGCGTTCCGGTCGTCGTGCGGGGTGAGCGCGATCACGAGACCGGCGACGAGCGCCACGACGACGACGACCGCTCCCGCGATCACGAGGATGCGGCGCCGGCGGATCACCTTCGCCGAGGGGCGCGGAGCCCGGTCGCGCGGACGGCGCGGCGGCTCCTCGGGCTGCGACAGCACGTTGCTCACCGGGTCATCGTAGTGACGGGGCGCGCCCGCATCCTCCACGTTGACCCCTCACCCTCACCCCCAGCTCGGGGCGGGCGTAGCGTCGCAGCGTGACCGACTACCAGGTGATCCGCCGCCCCGACGACGACCGCTTCGCGCTCACGCAGGACGGCGACGACATCGGCTTCGTCGCCTACCGGCAGACCGGCGACGTGATCACGCTGACGCACACCGAGATCGACCCCGACATCCAGGAGCACGGGCTCGGGTCGATGCTCGTGCGCGGAACGCTCGACGCGATCCGCGACGGATCCACCGACCGCGTCGTCGCGCAGTGCCCCTTCGTGGCGGCGTGGATCGAGAAGCATCCCGACTATGCGGAACTGCTCGAGCGGTAGCCGATCAGCCCGACGCGTCAGCGCCGGGAGCGAGGGTCAGACGGCGGCGAGCTCGTCGAGCTTCGCCTGCAGGTCCTTGTCGCTCGGCTCGACCTGGTGGGTGCCGTCGGGGAACACCACGACGGGGATGTTCATGCGCCCGCTGATCTCCTGCGCGCGCTCGGGCCCGCCATCCACCTTCTCGATGTCGATGTACTCGTAGTCGGCGCCGACCCGGTCGAGCAGCGCCTTCGAACGGCGGCAGTCGCTGCACCAGTCGGCACCGAACATCTGGATCTTCGTGGTCTCGGCCATGCGGCAAGAGTAGATCGCGGCGCGCGCGAGCGCTGGCTCGGGGCGGAGGTGTTCGGGAGCGCATCGCCGCGAAATCTGGGGGGATTCGGCGACGCGCTCCCGAAGCGGGAACCGGCGGGACGGCCGGGTCAGGCCGCGTGCCGCCCGACGGGACGAGTCGGAGGCGACGGCAGGTCGAGCTGGATGCGCACCGCGCCGGTGAGCAGAGGCTCGGGGCGCCGGCGCGGTGCGACTGCGGGGACAGCGGAGGGGATCGCGCCGACAGTCGGCGCGGGCAGGTCTTCGGGGGCGAGCACCGTCGCCGAGGCGGGGAGCTCGGCGGAGGCGGGCGAGATGCGCAGCGCCGGCGCAGGGGCCGGGAGCGGGAAGGGGGCGACAGGGATGTGCACGGGGATATGCACCGGGCTGTGCGCGGGAGCAGCTCCGGCGAGCGCCGAGCCGGGCCGCAGCGGGTCGCCGGCGACCGGGGCGGGGGCGCCGATGCGGGTCTGCGCCTCGAGCTCGGCGGCCGACTCGGTGCGGGTCGGGGCGAAGAGCTCGTCGGCGACGGCGAAGACGCCGACCGAGCCGCTCGGGCGCTCGACGCCCCGCAGCTCGATCCAGCCGCGACGCTGCGCGATGACGAGCACGGGCACCGCGACGGCGACGATGCCGAAGAAGATCACCCAGTCCATGCAGTGACAGTAGGTCGGGCGTTCCACCCCGGGCATCCTCCTTCCGGAGGATAGGTCTCAGTGCTCGCCCTGAACGCGCGCCCGCCTTGATCCGTGAGGGGTCGCAAAGACCCCGGGATCCGCCCGGATCGGCCCGATTGCGGGGCCTTTGCGACCCCTCAGCGGAGGAGGCGGCGGGGATGCGCGAATGCGCGGGTCCGGTCACGGCACGCGGTTCAGCCACTCCTCGGTGGAGAACTTCTCGTCGACGAGCTTCGCCGCGGCGGCGTACTCCTCGGGCGTGATCTCGCCCTCGGTGAGGCCGTGCTGCGTGCGGAAGGTGTCGATCATCCGCTCGATGACCTGCTCGCGCGGAAGCCCGGTCTGACTGCGCAGCGGGTCGACGCGCTTCGCCGCGCTCGCGATGCCCTTGTCGCTGAGCTTCTCGCGGCCGATGCGCAGCACGCGCGCCATCTTCTCGCCGTCCATGTCGTAGCTCATGGTGACGTGGTGCAGCACGCCGCCGGCGCCGAGGCGCTTCTGCGCGGCGCCGCCGATCTTGCCCGAGGGCGAGGTGATGTCGTTGAGGGGCTGGTAGCTCGCATCCACCCCCAGGCTCTGCAGTGCCTGGATGACCCACTCGTCGAGGAAGGCGTAGCTGTCGGCGAAGGTCATGCCCGACACGAGCTCGGCGGGCGCGTAGATCGAGTAGGTGATCGCGTTGCCCGGTTCGACGAACATCGCGCCGCCGCCCGAGATGCGGCGCACCACGTGGAAGCCCTCGGCCTCGGCCTGCTCGGGGTCGACCTCGTTGCGCACCGACTGGAAGCTGCCGATGATGACCGCGTTCTCCGCCCACTCCCAGAAGCGCAGCGTCGGCTTGCGACGACCGGCGGCGACCTCCTCGGTGAGCACCTGGTCGAGCGCGAGGTGGGTGTTCGCGTCCAGCGGGCCGGGGTAGACGAGCTCCCACTCGTAGTCGTCCCAGCCGGTGGCGGTCTGCAGGGCGCGGCGCACGGCGGTGGCGACCGACTCGGGCTGGAAGCCGAGCAGGATCGCGCCCTCCGGCAGCGCCGCGCGCACGGCCGCGGCGATCGTCTTCTGGTCGCTCGTCGCCGGCAGCCCGTTCACCGCGGCGTCGATCGCGTGGATCGCGTCATCCGGTTCGAGGAAGAAGTCGCCCGCGAGGCGGAAGTCGGCGATCTTGTCGTCGACCGCCTCGAGGTCGACCACCACGAGCTTGCCGCCAGGGACCTTGAACTCACCGTGCACGCGACGAGCTTATTTCGCGGGCGGGTGCATGCGCCGGTCCGGGTGCGCGGATGCGCCGGTCTGGGCGATCGGTCAGCGGCGGCGGCGCGCGGGCGGCTGGTAGCGCAGGCGGGCGTTCATCCACGCGGCCATGCCCGCGATGACCTCGAGTCGGTTGGTCTCGTTGAGCACCTCGTGGCGCGCGCCGTCCCAGATCGTGACGGTGACATCCGTCAGCCCGCCGCGCTCGCGGTACGCGGTCGCGAGCTTCTCGACGCTCGCCGGGCCGCCGAGGGTGTCGTCGGATCCGATCACGATGAGCAGCGGCACATCCTTCGGCAGCTTCGCCTTCGGGGTGCCGAGCAGGCGCATCGCGTCGCGGAAGCCGAAGAGCTTCAGCACACTGGCGTTCGTGGTGAGCGGGTCGTCGGCGAAGGCCTGCTGGATCGCGGGGTCGCGGCTGAGCCAGCCGTTCGGGCCCTCGCTCGCGAAGCGCTTCGCCAGGTCGCCGCCGTTCATGTCGCGCAAGGTGCGGAACGCGGTGCCGCTGAGGATGACCGCGTCGTAGTCGCCGGCCGTGTCGGCGATGATCATCTGCGCCATCAGAGAGCCCCAGCTGTGGCCGAGCAGCACGAGCGGGATGCCGGGGTTCTGCTCGCGGATGATGCCGGTGAACTGGCGCAGCGCATCCACCGTCGCCCTCAGTCCGCCGACGCCGAGACGCCCGAGTCGGCCGTGATCGCCGGCGTGCTGGCCGAGTCCGGTGCGGCCGTGGCCGCGATGGTCGTCGGCGTAGACGGTGAAGCCGGCGTTCACCAGGTCTTGCGCGGTCTGCTCGTAGCGCAGTCCGTGCTCGCCGACGCCGTGGGCGAGCTGCACGATCGCGGTGGGCGAGATCGCCTTCCAGACGGAGAAGTGGATGGTGACGCCGCGCTCGTCGACGTAGCTGTCGTCGATCCGGTCGACCGTGAATCGCGGCATGAGGCCTCCCCGTCTCGCTCATCCTAGGAGCGGGCCGCGGGACGGAGAAGGAGGAATGGCGGGCGCGCCCGATATTTAGCAAAGCTAATGAGCTAGGCTAACGATCGATGGTAGAACTCACTGATCCGGGCGCCGAGACCGACCCCGACGAGCTGCGGATGATCATCCAGCGGCTCTCCCGCCGCATCCGCGTTCACCGCGCCGCCGACGGAATCAGCGATGCGCAGCTGGGCGTGCTGTTCCAGCTCGAGAAGCACGGCGACCGCACCCCCGGTCAGCTCGCCGAGCACGAGGGCGTCACCCCCCCGTCGATCAACCGCACGATCAACGGACTCGAGGAAGCCGGGTGGATCACCCGCAATCCCGACCCCGACGACGCGCGCCGGGTGCGCATCCGCCTCACCGACGCCGGCGTCGCCATCATCACCGAGACCCGCCGCCTGCGAGCCGCCTGGTTCACGCAGCGACTGGCCCTGCTCGACCCTCAGGAACGACGGCTCCTGCAGGAGGTGACCCCCCTCCTGCGCCGCCTCAGCGACTCATGAGCTCGATGTTCCGGTCGCTCGGCGTCGCGAACTACCGCCTGTGGTTCGGCGGCGCGATGGTGTCGAACGTCGGAACGTGGATGCAGCGCACGGCCCAGGACTGGATCGTGCTCACCAAGCTCACCGACCATGACGCGGCCGCCGTCGGCGTGACGATGGCGCTGCAGTTCGGCCCGCAGCTGCTGCTCGTGCCGGTGTCGGGACTCATCGCCGACCGCTTCGACCGGCGCCGACTGCTGTTCGTGACGCAGGCGCTCATGGGTCTGCTCGCGCTGGGCCTCGGCCTCATCACCGTCTTCGGCGTCGCGCAGCTCTGGATGGTCTACTCCTTCGCCTTCGGCCTCGGCGTGGTCGCCGCGATCGACGCGCCCGCCCGCCAGACCTTCGTGAGCGAGCTCGTCGGCGACGACCAGCTGCCGAACGCGGTGGCCCTCAACTCGGCGTCGTTCAACGGCGCGCGGATGATCGGCCCGGCCGTCGCGGGCGTGCTCATCGCCCTCATCGGCTCGGGCTGGGTGTTCCTGCTCAATGCCGGCACCTTCGCCGCGACCCTGCTGGCGATCGCCCTGCTGCGCACCGACCAGCTGCGGCCGGCCAAGCGCGCCGCCGCCCGACGCGGGCAGATCCGCGACGGCTTCCGCTACGTGCGAGGGCGCCCTGACATCCTCGTGGTGTTCGCCATGATCTTCCTCGTCGGCACCTTCGGCCTGAACTTCCCGATCTTCACCTCGACCATGGCGAGCGTCGAGTTCGGGGCGGGAGCTGATGCCTTCGGCCTGCTCTCGTCGATCCTCGCGATCGGCTCGGTGACCGGCGCCCTGCTCTCGGCCCGCCGCGACCGACCGCGGCTGCGCTACGCCGTGATCGCCTCGCTCGGCTTCGGCGTGACCTGCACGGTCGCCGCGCTCATGCCCAACTACTGGGCCTTCGCCGCGGTGCTCATCACGGTCGGACTCAGCTCGATCACGCTCATGACGAGCGCGAACGCCTACGTGCAGACGACCACCTCGCCGATCATGCGCGGCCGCGTCATGGCGCTCTACATGGCGATCTTCGCCGGCGGCACCCCGATCGGCGCGCCGCTCGTCGGCTGGGTCGCGAACGCCTTCGGGCCGCGCTGGGCGCTCGGCGTGGCCGCCGCATCCGGGTTCGCCGCCGTGATCGTCGCGCTGTGGTGGATGCGCCGGGCCAAGGATCTGCGGGTGAACTGGGATCGCGCCTCCCGCTTCAACATCGCCGTGCGCTGGCGCGGCGACGGGCGCGACGTCGAGACGGCGACGACGGAGATCGCGGTCGTCGAGGCGGAGTCGCAGCGGTCGAGCTAGCGGGGCCCGCCGGGTGCGGCTTCAGAGCGCGGGGACGCCGAGCTCGCCGGTGACGTACTGCGCGCGGCCGAAGCCGAACGACCAGTCCTGCGGGCCGTTCTCGACGTAGCCGATGAAGACGTCCTCGCCGACGACGCCGACGGCCGCGAGCCGGTCGTTGATCGTCGCGTAGAGGCGCTGCTTCGTCTCATCGCTGCGGCCGCGCTGGGTGAAGATCTGGATGATCACGACGCCGGAGGTGCGCTCGAAGCCGAGCCCCGCATCCTCGGCGATGATCTGCCCCGCGCTGTGCTCGCTGATCACATGGAAGCGGTCGCGCTCGGGGATGCCGTAGACCTCGACGATCGCGGTGTGGATGGCGTCGGAGATTGCGCGGACCTCGGCGGCCGGGCGGATGGCGTTGACGTCGATGCGCACGAGAGGCATGGCGGGAGTCCTTTCCAACTTTGTTCGGACATGCTAACAAGCAAGCGGCGCTGATCATTCCGCGTCACCTGATCCGGCAGCGTCGCCTGAGCGCTCCCTGTCATCTGACGCAATCCGCCGGCTCCGGCCAGCGCGAGCCCGGACGACGCGAGCAAGCTCGAGGTGACGGGATGCGGCCGACTCGACTTCGGCGCATCCGCCTGACCGCAGCCCTCGAAAGGACCTCATCCATGCCCCGTCTCGGCAGCAGCGACCTCGACGTCTTCCCCCTCGCCCTCGGCGGCAACGTGTTCGGCTGGACGGCCGACGAGAGCACCTCGCACGACGTGCTCGACGCCTACGTGGCCGGGGGAGGGAACTTCATCGACACGGCCGACGGCTACTCGGCCTGGGTGCCCGGCAACACGGGCGGCGACTCCGAGCGGGTGATCGGCTCGTGGCTCGCGAAGTCGGGTCGTCGTGACGATGTCGTGATCGCGACCAAGGTGTCGCAGCATCCCGAGTTCAAGGGACTCGCCGGCGCGAACGTCGCCGCGGCCGCCCGCGCCTCGCTCGAGCGCCTCGGCACCGACCGCATCGACCTCTACTGGGCCCACTTCGACGACGCCTCGGTGCCGCTCGAGGAGACCGTCGCCGCCTTCGACCAGCTCGTGAAGGACGGCCTCGTGCGCTACACGGCCGTGTCGAACTACAGCCCCGAGCGCATCCGCGAGTGGGTCCGCATCGCCGCGGAGAACGGATTCGCGGCGCCTGTCGCGCTGCAGCCGCACTACAACCTCGTCGCGCGCGAGCCCTACGAGTCGACGCTCGCGCCGGTCGCCCGCGAGGCCGGGCTCGGCGTGGTGCCCTACTTCGCCCTCGCCGCCGGGTTCCTCACCGGCAAGTACCGCACGAAGGAGGACTTCGCCGGAGCTCAGCGCGAAGGCCAGGTCTCGGGCTACTTCTCGGATGCCGGCCTCGCCGTCGTCGACGAGGTCGCCGCGATCGCGGGCGACCACGGCGCCGAGCTCGCTAGCGTCGCGCTCGCCTGGCTGCGCGCCAAGCCCGAGGTCGTGGCGCCGATCGCCTCGGCCCGCTCGGTCGAGCAGCTGCCGGCGCTCCTCGCCTCGGCATCCCTCGACCTCAGCGCCGACGAGGTCGCTCGTCTCGACGCCGTCTCGGCGAAGGTGCCCGCCGCGGCCTGAGCGCGCCTCCCGCCCCGCGCCTCTCGTCCATCCGAGAGCCGTCGATCGGTCGCGAACTGTCGCCAACCGCGAGGTTGGGCGACAGTTGGCGACCGATCACGTCGTGGATGCGACCCTGCGGCGAAGCGAGGGCGCCTGCGGCGGCCTGAGCGTCAGGACTGGGCGAGGGCGGCCGGGTCCATCCAGACGACCTCCCAGTGGTGGCCGTCGAGGTCGTTGAAGCTGCGGCCGTACATGAAGCCGTGGTCCTGGGCCTCCTTCGGCTCGGCGACGCCCTGCGCGAGCGCGGCGTCGGCGATGCGGTCGACCTCCTCGCGGCTGTCGGCCGACAGGGCGAGGGTCGCGGCGGTCTCGGCGCGGGCATCGGCGATCGGCTTGGCCGAGAAGGTCGCGAAGTAGTCGTGCGTCAGCAGCATCGCGAAGACGTTCTCGCCGAACACGATGCTGCTCGCGTTCTCGTCGCTGAACTGCGGGTTCTTCTCGAAGCCGAGCTTCTCGAAGAACGCCGTCGAGGCGGGCAGGTCGCGCACGGGCAGGTTGACGAAGATGCTGCGGCTCATGCGCTCATCCTGGCGGGCGGATGCGCGGCTGTCAGCCCCGACGGCGTGAACAGTCGGCAGGCGGGTGACTTCGTGCCCGCCGAGGAGTACCGTCCCGGACATGAGGACTCCCCGGTTTGTCGCCGTCGCCGCCCTCGCCTGCGCGGCCGGCGTGACGCTGGCGCTCAGCGGATGCGCGACCGCCGCCGACGCGCATCCCGCTCTCGGCGCGAAGCGCACCGCCGCCGACTCGCTGCCGGTCTCGGCCGATGCGGACCCCGATGCCGAGCTCTCCTACGAACCCGACTCGAGCCGGCTGCTCGGCAGCCGCGACGGCCACCGCTTCTTCGTCGTCGCGGGGGCAGCGGATGAGCCGCCCGGGTTCTGCCTGGCGATCACCGGGGCCGGTGCGGCGGCCGGTGACGATGACGCATCCGGCGACGACGACGCTGCCGACGTGATCGTCGGATGCGCCGGCAACGACACCGTGACGGTCACCATCGCCGATGGCACGATCGCGACGCTCTACCGCGACGCCGACCACGCGCCTCTCACCGCCGGGCAGCATCGCGTGGGCAGGTACCTCGTCGTCGAGAGGCCCTGAGTCCCGACGCGCGACGGCGCTCCTAGGCTGGCCGGGTGACCTCGGCCGCCCCGCTCAGCGTCATCGCGCGCGACGGCGAGCACGAGATCGAGATCCAGCGCTCGCGGTTCCGAACCACGCTCGTGCGGGTGTCGGATGCCGACGCGGCCGCCGCCGTGATCGCCGAGGTGCGGCGCGCATCCCCCGAGGCGAACCACCACTGCACGGCGTTCCGCATCGGCGACGTGCAGCGCTCCTCGGATGACGGCGAGCCCGGCGGCACGGCCGGCGTCCCGATGCTCGAGGTGCTGCTGCGGCGCGAGCTGACCGAGGTGGCCGCGGTCGTGACGCGCTGGTTCGGGGGCGTGAAGCTCGGCGCGGGCGGGCTCGTGCGCGCCTACTCGCAGGCCGTGTCGGAGGCGGTGGATGCCGTGGGCGTGCTCGCGCGCATCCGCCAGACCGAGCTGCGATTCGCGGTGCCGCATGCGGACGCAGGGCGGCTGGAGCACGCGCTGCGGTCGGGCGCGGCGAGCGGAGCCGGCGGCGCGGGCGGCGGGACGGGCGCCGGCGTCACCGTGCTCGGGGTCGACTACGGGCGGCTCGCCGCGATCACCGTGCGGGTCGGCGACACCGCGGCGTTCACCGCGTGGCTCGCTGCGCAGACCGCCGGCGCGATCGTGCCCGAGGTTCTCGGAACGGTCGAGGTCGACGGGCGCTGAGCCGCTCGCGGTCGTGGCGGCCCCCGATCGGCGGCCGCGGTGCGCCGCACGATCCGTCACGACCGGGTCAGGCGAGAGCGATGAGGCCGGCGTGCGTCGGGCCGAATCCGGCCTGGCGGTAGAAGCCCTCGAGGCGCGACTCGAAGTCGACGTGCAGCCAGGCGGCACCGGTCGCGCGGGTCTCGGCGACGGCGAGTGCGACGAGCTGCCGGCCGATGCCGCCGCCCTGCAAGGCCGGCGCGACGACCGTGTCGATGAGGAAGGCGTGGGCTCCGCCATCGCCGACGACGTTCACGAAGCCGACGAGCGCCCCGTTCTGCCGCGCCGTGGCCCAGCCGATCGAGTGCCGCTCGAGGCGCTGCGCCCACGGTTCCACCGACGCGGCGTGCGCGAACGCCTCCGCGTGCAGCCGCGACAGCTCCGCATCGTCCACCGGCGCGCGCCACGAGAGCAGCATCACGCCTCCCGGGTGATCTCGACCGTGACGAACATCGCGCTCGACGAGGGGCCGGCGAAGACGCCGCGCAGCGGCGGCACATCCCCGTAATCGCGCCCGCGAGCGACCGTGACGTGCCGGTCGCCGATGTCGATGAGGTTCGTCGGGTCGAAGCCGCGCCATCCGCCGCACCACCATTCGACCCAGGCGTGCGACTCGCCCGTGACGGTCTCGCCGATCTGCGCATCCGACACAGGATGCAGGTAGCCGCTGACGTAGCGGGCCGGGATGCCGACCGCGCGCAGGGCGCCGATCGCGAGCTGCGCGATGTCCTGGCAGACGCCCTTCTGCTCGCTCCAGGCCTCCTCGGCCGTGGTCGTCACGGCCGTCACTCCGGGCATGTACTCGATGCGCTCGCCGATCGCGCGGCCGATCGCCAGCGCGGCCTCGCCGGGCGCCGACGCGGCATCCGCCAGACCCCGCGCCAGGTCGACGACCTCCGCCGGCGGACGCGTGCGGTCGGTCTGGCCCAGCTGATCGACGTACTCGGTGCGCGTCTCGACCGCGGCGGCCAGCGCAGGCCAGTCGAGGTCGCGGTGCGGATGCTCGCGCGGCCGCACCTCGACCAGGCTCGTCGCCGTCAGGGTCAGCTCGCGATGCGCCGCGAGCACCTCGAACGAGGTCACCCGCGAACCCCAGTAGTCGGTGTAGGTGCTCGACGATGAGAGCGGCGTGATCTCGAGGTGCGAGGAGAGCACGAGCTGGTCGCCGCCCGCGGCGGGCAGCATGCGCGCCTCGTTGTACGACGCCGACGCCTCGCCCGCGTAGCGGAAGCCGGTCTGGTGACGGATGCGGTGTCGCTTCACGTGTTGTCTCCCACCCACACCGGCGCCGCGTTCGTCGGGAAGTAGCGCTGCCGCACCGCCTCGCTCGCCGCGCTCGTCGCCGACTGCACGTCATCCATGTGCCGCGGCAGGTCGGCGATGATGTCGCTGATCGGCCGGAACTCGAGTTCGCTGCGGATCTGCCCCAGCAGCCGCTGCGCCGAATCGGGCACGCCGACGCGGCGTACCTCGGGCTCGAGCTCGCGCAGGCACTGCTCGGCACGGCTGACCGAGAACAGGATGCTGCGCGGGAACAGCCGGTCGAGCAGCAGGAACTCGGCCGCATTGCGCGCGCTCGGCACCCCGCGGTAGGTGCGCAGGTAGGCCTCGTAGGCGCCGACGGAACGCAGGATGGTCGTCCACGACGGCCCCGACGCCTCGGTCAGGCTGCGGGTCGCCAGCAGCCGCGCGGTCATGTCGGCGCGCTCGATCGACCGGCCCAGCGTGAACACGCTCCACGCCTCGTCGCGGCTCGTGCCGGTCTCGACGATGCCGACCGCGAGGGCGCTGCGCTCGCGCACCCAGGCGAAGAACTCGTGCACCTTGTCGCCGGGGATGCGCCGCGGCATCCGCGCCCGGGTCGTGTTCAGCACCTCCCACAGCTCGGTCGAGACGACCTCGCGGGCACGCCGGGCGTTCTCGCGCGCGGCCTGCAGCGAGTAGGCGATCGCGGCCGGCTGGGTGCGGTCGACGGCCAGGATCGAGAGCACGTCGCCGCGGGTGACCGGCACGGCCGGGTCGACGGCGACGCCCATGACGCTGAGCAGCGACCGGCAGGCGGTGTCCTCTTCGATCCACGGGTCCTCGAGCAGCAGCTGCAGGTGCACGTCGAGGATGCGCGCGGTGCCGTCGGCGCGCTCGATGTAGCGGCCGATCCAGAACAGGCTCTCGGCGATGCGGGAGAGCATCATGGCGCACTCACCTCCCCGGCGCTCGACCACGCCTGCTGCTGGTGCCGCGCCTGCTGCTGTTGCTGCTGCTGGTCGTGGCGGGGCGCGTCGTCGGGGTTCTGATCGTGCGGATGCTCGGCCACGTGATCGGGCAGGGCCTGCGCGCCATGCGACGCGGCCAGCTCCGCGGTGATCACCGGGATCGCCTGCGTGATCGACGCCTGCTCGGCCACGAGCGTCTGCACGTCGCGCTCCCGCGGCGTCGCCGAGCTCTGCCACGCCGTGTCGGGACCGACCACCCAGGTGTCCTTCGAGCCGCCGCCCTGCGAGCTGTTGACCACCAGCTGCCCCTCCGGCAGAGCGACACGGGTGAGGCCGCCCGGCAGCACCCAGACATCCGAGCCGTCGTTGACCGCGAAGGGCCGCAGGTCGGCGTGACGGGGGCGCATCCCGTCGTCGACGAGGGTCGGGATGGTCGAGAGCTGCACGACCGGCTGCGCGATCCAGCCGCGCGGATCGGCGCGCAGGCGGGTCGCGAGGTCGTCGAGCTCGGCGCGACTCGCGTCGGGCCCCACGACGAGGCCCTTGCCGCCCGAGCCGTCGACCGGCTTCACGACCAGCTCGTCGAGGCGGTCGAGCACCTCCTCGAGCGCGCCCGGCGCCTCCAGCCGCCAGGTGCGCACGTTCTCGAGCTTCGGATCCTCGCCCAGGTAGTAGCGGATGAGGTCGGGCATGTAGGTGTAGACGAGCTTGTCATCGGCGACGCCGTTGCCGACCGCGTTCGCGATCGTCACGTTGCCGAGGCGCGCCGCGAGCATGAGCCCGGGTGAGCCGAGCATCGAGTCGGCGCGGAACTGCAGCGGGTCGAGGAACTCGTCATCCACCCGCCGGTAGATCACGTCGACGCGGGTCGGCCCGGCCGTCGTGCGCATGAACACCCGCCCGCCCGAGCAGAACAGGTCGCGCCCCTCGACCAGCTCGACGCCCATCAGGCGGGCGAGCAGAGTGTGCTCGAAGTACGCCGAGTTGAACACCCCCGGGGTCAGCACCACGATCGTGGGATCGTCAACGCCCTCCGGCGCCGCCGCGCGCAGCGCGTGCAGCAGCTTCTGCGGGTAGCCGCCGACCGGCCGCACCCGCATCGACACGAACAGCTCGGGCAGGGTCTGCGCCATCACCCGGCGGTTCGAGATCACGTAGCTGACCCCCGACGGCACCCGCACGTTGTCCTCGAGCACCCGCCAGTTGCCCTGCTCGTCGCGGATGAGGTCGACGCCCGAGACCTGGATGCGCACGCCGTTCGCCGCCACCACGCCCGCCGCCTCGCGATGGAAGTGACTCGACGAGCTGATCAGCCGCGCCGGGATGACGCCGTCGCGCACCGCATCCTGCGCCCCGTAGACGTCGGCGAGGAAGGCCTCGAGCGCCCGCACCCGCTGCTTCACGCCGGCCTCGACGCCCGCCCACTCGGACTGGTCGATCACCCGCGGCACCGCGTCGAGCGGGAACGGCCGCTCCTCGCCGGCGAAGTCGAAGGTCACGCCCTGCGCGAGGTAGGAGGAGGCGAGGGCGCTCGTGCGTCCGCGCAGCTCCTCCTGCGTCATGCGCGCGAGCGCGTCGTGGATGTCGCGGTAGGCCTCGCGCGCACCGCCCTCCGGCGCGAACATCTCGTCGAAGGCGACGGCCCCGCCGCTGCCGCCGCTGCCGCTGCCGCCGCTGCCGCGGCGTCGCGTGCCGGGGGCGCCGGCCGTGCTGGCTGCGTAGCCGTCGAACAGGTCTCCCATGACCCGACACTACGCAGGGGCGTATTGCGAGGGTGTTTCGGATCGGGGTCGGGGCGGGTTCTTCGTGCGCCCGGCGCTGTCGGCCGCGCCCGGTCAGACGTCGACGCGGTAGCCGAGCTCGAGATCGCTGGCGACCTGCCCGCGGATCCCCCAGTTCGCCTTGGGCGTCTCGGTCAGCGTGATCTCGACGCTGTGCGGGTCGATGCCGACCTCGGCGTGGATGCGCGCGAACAGCTCGCGGATCAGCTGGCGCTTCGCCGCATCCGACCGCCCCTCGAACAGCGAGATCTCGATGATCGTGTAGTCGAGACCGCGATCGTGCGGGTGGATGAAGTCGTCGGGCTCGAGCCCGACGAAGCGGTGGAACCGCTTCTCGGCCGGGTAGTCGAGGGCCGCCATGACGGCGCCGTGGATCGCATCGGAGAGCGCCGCTCGACGGGTGGCGAGCTGCTCACGATGACCGGAGATCACGACCTGCGCCATGCGGCCAGGGTAGCGACGACCGTCGGCGCCGCACCCCGGAATCACAGTCGAGAGACCCTCGCGGACACCCGGCCTGTCTAGACCCCCACGACCACCCGCGTCAGGGTGAACCCCGAGCTGGGGACTGGGCGCGGCGGTCTGCCCTCCGTAGCTTGTGAGCGTGACCATGACCGCCCCCGTCTCCGTGCTCGAGCTCTCCGAGTTCGCACTCGAGCAGGGGCTCGGCGAGGCGCTGGCCGCCTCCGGCTCTGCGGTCGCCGCGAAGGCCGGCATCGCGCCGTTCGTCATCACCGAGCGCGCCGGCGAACGCACCGTGCACCGCTTCGACAGCCCCACCGTCGGCCAGAGCGCCTCGGCCGCCCGCTACTTCCTGCGCGCCACGGCCGGCGGCTTCGACCGCGCGGTGCTCGTCTGGGACGGCTACGTCAGCATCCTCGGCAAGCGGGTGGATGCGGTGGTCGCCGAGTACTCGGAAGCCGGCGCCTGCGCCTCCACCGTCACCGCCCGCCGCTACCGGCCGAAGTCGCTGCTGCGCGCCGCCGCGGCACTCGGCCCCACCATCCAGGTCGGCGAGGGTCACCCGCTGTTCTGAGCTGGGCCGAGCTGAGCGGGGCCGGGCTGCCGGCTCGGCCGGCTCCCGAGCTTCGCCGACTGCTCCCCTCTTTCTCCCGACTCACAGCGATCGATCGGTCGCAAACTGTCGTCTGAGGTCCACTCCAGGCGACGATTTGCGACCGATCGAAGTTGGGGCGGGGCGGGGCTGACCGATCGGCCGGCTCCCGGACAAACCAGCCGGGGGCTCTCAGCGTGCGGGGATCGAGATCGTGAAACCGGCGTGCGAGCGCTCGAAGCCGAGGCGCTCGTAGAAGCGGTGCGCATCCACGCGGTCGACGTGCGAGGTGAGCTGCACGAGCACGACGCCGAGGTCGGGTGCCGCCTGCTCGACGACCCAGCGCATCAGCGCTCCGCCGATGCCAGACGAGCGGCGATCGCCGCGCACCCGCACCGCCTCGACCGTCAGGCGGGTCGCGCCGCGGCGGGCCATTCCCGGGATGCGGGTGAGCTGCAGCGTGCCGACAACGGTGTGCTGCGGTTCGTCGGCAGTGTCGCTCGAGTGGCCGCGGGCGCCGTGGTCGATCGTCACGACCAGGTCGTTGGCCGGGTCGGCGAGAATCTGCTCGAGCGCGGCGAGGTAGGCGGGCGCATCCTCATCGGCGGCGATGTCACCACGCGAGGCGCTGATCGCGTCGTCGGCGAGCAGCGCGATGATCGCGGGCGCGTCGGCGGATGTCGCGCGGCGCACCTCCACCTCGGTGTCGCGGGCGGACAGGGTCATGGGCAGGGTGAGCTGGAGCATCCGTCCCAGTCTGCTCCTCGGGCGGATCCCGACAGGCGCTGAGTTGCCCGGTTCGGCCGGGATACGGAGCCCGAACCCGACCGAAGCGGGCAACTCACGACCTCGCCCGAGCCCGCACATCCCGGCGGGTCAGCTCAGTGCGGCGAGCGCCTCGTCGATGACCTCGAGGGCGTAGGCGAGCTGGCCGTCGGTGACGGCGAGCGGGGGCAGGAAGCGGATGACGTTGCCGTCGCTGCCGGCGGTCAGCAGCAGCACGCCGCGCTGCCCGGCGAACTCGGAGATCGCGGCGGCGAGTCCGGTGACGGGCGCGGTGGTTCCGGGCGACGTCAGCTCGAAGGCGATCATCGCGCCGTGCCCGCGCACATCGCCGATGACGTCGTGCTTCGCGGCCAGCGCCCGAAGCCCGTTCGTCAGCACCTCGCCGATGCGGTTCGCGGCCGCGAGCGGCTCGCCGGTCGCGAGCTGCTCGAACACCGACAGCGCGGCCGCGATCGAGACCGGGTTGCCGCCGAAGGTGCCGCCGAGTCCGCCCGGGTCGGCGGCATCCATGATCTCGGCGCGTCCGGTGACGCCGGCCAGCGGCAGCCCGCCGGCGATGCCCTTCGCGGTCGTGACGAGGTCGGGCTCGAGGCCGAACAGCTCGCTCGCGAACCAGGTTCCGGTGCGGCCCATGCCCGACTGCACCTCGTCGGCGACGAAGACGACGCCGTTCTCGGTCGCCCAGCGCTGCAGCGCGGTGAGGTAGCCCTCGGCCGGCACGATGAAGCCGCCCTCGCCCTGGATCGGCTCGGCCACGAGCGCGGCGAGGTCGCGCACGCCGATGCGCTGCTCGAGGTAGGCGATCGTGCGGGCGGCCGCCTCGGCGCCGGTGAGCCCGTCGCGGAAGGGGTAGCTGTTCGGAACCCGGTGGATGTCGGGCGCGAGCGGCCCGAACCCGCTCGCGTAGGGCGCGGCCTTGTGGTTCATGGCGCTCGTCAGATTCGTGCGCCCGTGGAAGGCGTGGTCGAGCGCGGCGACGGCGCGGCGCCCGGTGTAGCGACGGGCGATCTTCACCGCGTTCTCGACCGCCTCGGCGCCCGAGTTCACCAGCAGGGTCTTCTTCGCGAAATCGCCGGGGGTGCGCTCGGCGAGCAGCTCGGCCAGGCGCACGTAGCCCTCGTAGGGCGTGATCGTGAAGAGCGTGTGGGTGACCTTGCGCAGCTGCTCGCTCGCCGCATCCGCGACCCCGGCGTTCGCGTGGCCGATCGTGGTGACGCCGATGCCGGCGCCGAGGTCGAGCAGGCGGTTGCCGTCGACATCCACGATCCAGGCGCCGTCGGCGTGGTCGATGTAGACGGGCAGGGTCCACGCGGCGCCACGCGGCACGACGGCCAGGCGGCGCTCGTGCAGCGCGCGGCTGCGCGGGCCGGGGATCTCGGTGCGCAGGATGGGGCGGTCGACGGCGGGGATGCTGCCGGGTGCGGTGCTGCCGGCGGTGCTCATGGTGGAGCTGGCGGGGTCGGTGATCGTCATGCGACGTCTCCTCTCGAAGGGGTGGTCGAGCCGCGGGGTGCGGTGGTCGTGGGAGTGCTGGGTGCGGTGATCGCGGATGGCGGGGTCGCGCCGCTCGCGGAGCGCACGGCGTCCGCCAGGTCGGCGGCGAGCGCCGCCAGCTGCGCGTCGTCGAGCTCGTGGGCGGTGAGGCGGATCGCGTGGATGCCGGTGGTCGCATCCAGGGCGAAATCGGCGCCGAGGCGGGCGCGCCACCCGCGCTCGCGCAGGGCCGCGGTGACGGCGGCGCCGGTCGGCGGGGTGCGCGCGCCACCAGTTCCCGTGACGATCTCACGGAGTTGCTGTGACTCGTGGGACGGACGAGCCTCATCCGCCTCATCCGTTACAGCAACTCCTTGAGATGGTTTCTCGCCCGGGGCCAGGGCCAGATCGACCCACACGTTGAGGCCGTCGCCGGCGCGCACGCGGGCATCCGGCACGATGGCGCGCAGGGGCGCCGCCGCGAGTGCGTCCATCAGCACCTCGGCTGCCCGCAGGTTGCGGGCGCGGTAGTGGTCGCGGGCCGTCGAGACCTGCCAGCGCACCCCGGCATCCGTCGCGAGGGATGCCGCGAGCCGCTGCAGCAGGTGGCTCACCCAGGTGGTGCCGCCGCTGAGCCGGGCGCCGAGGCGCTCGCCCGTGGCGGGGTCGGCGGCGACGACCGCGAGGCGCAGGTCGGGCCCGAGGAACTTCGACACCGAGCGCACGAGCGCCCACCGGGGGTGCCCACGAGGCACGACCGTGCGGTACGGCGTCGTCGCGAGCTCGGAGAAGTGGTCGTCTTCGATCACGAGCACGCGCGGATACCCGGTGAGGATCGAGCGCAGCGCGTCAGCGCGAGCCGCGCTGAGGCTCGCGCCGGTCGGGTTGTGCGCCCGCGGCGTGAGCACGACCGCCCGCACCCCCTCGGCGAGCGCGCGCTCGAGACCGTCGGGCGTCATCCCCTCGGCGTCGACCGGCACCGGCACGATCCGGTGGCCGAGCTGCCGCGAGGTGGCGATGCTCGCCAGGAAGCACGGGTCTTCAAGGGCGACCGCGTCGCCCTGCGTGAGGTGCTGGGCGAGCAGCCGCTCGACCGCATCCACGGCGCCGCTCGCGACGGTCAGGCAGAAGTCGGGATGCTCGGGACGGTCGTCGGCGAGGCCGGGGCGGGCCCAGGACTCGAGCGCGGGATCGAGGGCCGGGGCGCCGTAGACGACGGGAGCGGATGCGGCGGTCGGCCCGGCGGCGAGACGCGCCGCGGCGGCCAGCAGGTCGGGCAGCAGACGGGGGTCGGGGTTGCCGTGCCCGATGTCGCACACGTCGCGCGAGCCGCGCGGGTGAGGCACCTCGGCCGAGGCGGCGGGACCTCGCTGCGCGCCCTCCTCGGGCAGCGCGATCGGATGCGCGACCGAAGTGCCGCCGCGCCCGGCGGTGACGACGACGCCGGCGAGCGCGAGTCGCCGGTAGGCGGCGACGACGGTGTTGCGGTTCACGCCGAGCGTCTCGGCCAGGGCCCGGACCGGCGGGAGCGCCGCCCCGGGAAGCAGATCGCCCGCGTCGACGAGGTCGCGGATGCTGTCGGAGATCTCCTCGGCGGTCGTGCCGCGGATCGCGGCGCTCGAGGGGGCCGCATCCGGGATGCCGGATCTCGCCATCACCGCGCCTCCTCTCGTCGCCTCATGCCCCGCCGATTCGCGGTCCACAGGCTCGCAGTCCAGCGCCTCGCGACCGGCCCGCGCGGCGCGGACTCCGGCATCGTAACATTGGCCTATGCCAATCTCGCCGAGCATCCGACCGCCCGCCCGACGCACCGCCGTCGCGCTGCGTCACGTCGCCTTCGAAGACCTCGGACTACTCGAGCCGCTGCTCGTCGACCGCGGCTACGACCTGACCGTGCTCGATGCCGGCGTCGACGACCTGGCGGCCGCCGCCGACGTGGATCTGCTGATCGTGCTCGGCGGCCCCGTCGGGGTCGGCGACGTCGCGACCTACCCGGTGCTCGGCGAGGAGATCGCGTTGCTGCGCGCCCGGCTGAGCATGGGCGATGCCGACCCGCTCGCCGCATCCGCCTCCGCCACCCCGCGCCCGACGCTCGGCATCTGCCTCGGCGCGCAGCTGATGGCGGCCGCGCTGGATGCCGAGGTGCGTCCGACCGGGCGCGTCGAGATCGGCTACGGCCCACTGACGCTGACGACCGAGGGCGCGGCCGGACCGCTCGGTGAGGTCGCCGACGCGCCCGTGCTGCACTGGCACGGCGACGCCTTCGCGATCCCGGCCGGCGCCGACCATCTCGCCGCGACCCCGGGCTTCCCCAACCAGGCCTTCGCGCTCGGAGCGACCGTGCTCGGGCTGCAGTTCCACCTCGAGACCGATCCCGCCCGCCTCGAGCAGTGGCTCATCGGACACAGCGGTGAGCTCGCAGCCCACGGCATCGACCCGCACGAGCTGCGCGCGCAGGCGCGCGAGCACGGCCCGGCGCTGGCCGAGGCCGCCCGCCGCGCCTTCGCACGCTGGCTCGACGCGCTCCCCGTCTAGCGCGAGTTGCCCAGTTCGGCTGGGTTGCGGGCCCCGAACCCGGCAGAAACGGGCAACTCGCGATCCCCAGCCCGCAGGGAACTCGCGCGGCGACACCGACTTGCCCGCTTCCGCCGCATCCGTGAGGCGACAAGCCGCGGAAGCGGGCAACTCGGGTGCCACGAGATGTCGGCCTACGCCGAGTTGCCCACTTCCGCCGGGATAGGGCCCGCGAACCCGGTAGGAGTGGGGAACTCGATGACGTGCGCGAGGAGCGGAGCGCGCTCAGGCCGTGCGGCGCTCCGCGTCGTCGGCGGGATGCGCGGCCGCGATCGGAGCCACGTCGGCGACGGGCGCCGAGGTGAGGGCGATGCGCGGCTCCCGCGACGGCGGCAGGTCGACCGCGACGAGCAGCGGCTGCGCCGGCGCTCCCGGCGCTCCCGACGCCGAAGCCGCCGCACCAGCACCGCCGGGCAGCACGGTCGCATCCACCGGAACCGCGGCGCCGACGCCGTTCGGGCGCAGCATCCGCCGCACCTTCTTCAGCACCCGCTTCGCCCGGCGCTTGCCCCAGCCGAGGCAACGCAGTGCGAACGCGAAGGGCGAGCCGACGAGCAGCGCGACGTAGCCCGAGAGGGTGCGGTCGTAGCTGCCGAGGGCGCGCTTGCGGTCCCAGGCCTCGCGAAGCGTTCCTCCGGTGGTGCCGGCGTGCTGCGTGTGCACCTTGAGCTTCTCGTTGTCGCGCTTGCGGATCAGCTTGAGCAGCCGCTTCTCCCAGTCGTCGCTCGACGCCGGGTGGAAGTAGTTGTCGTCGAGCCATTCCGGGTGCGGACGACGGAAGCGCCCCGCGATCATCTCGCTGGCCGGCGCGAGCACGCCCGAGCCGACGAACACCTTGTTGATCAGCTTCTTGCTGACGCCGAAGTCGTCGAGCAGCAGCACCGGCACGCCGAGTCCGATGGCCTCGATCGCGGCCGTCGAGCTGACGGTGACGAGACCGGATGCGGTGGCGAGGTGCTTCGACATGGCGCCGCCCTCGACGACCAGGTTCGACGGCGCCCCGCCGGGCAGCTCGCGCATCAGGTCGCTGTAGTCCCACTGCTCGGCGTGGGTCTGCGCCTCGCCGGCGGCGGCGCGCACCTTGATGACGACCTTCTGGCCGGGGTTGCGGCGCGCGGTCTCGGCGAGCCATCCGAGCAGCTGCACCCGGTCTTCGCGGTCGGCGGGCACCTTGGCCTGCGAGGCGAAGACGATCGGGCCGCCGGGCACGCCCGCCTCGGCGATGTCGTCGGCCGGCGGAAAGAACGGCAGGCTCGCGAGGCCGAAGCGCTGCGGCACCGTCATCTTGTCGGCGAGCTTGCCGAAGTCGCGGATCTCGCGCTCGCTGTGCAGCACCATCAGGTCGCTCTGCGAGCGGTAGGCGATGGCCTTGCGGGTCGCGGGGATCGAGATGCCGGGCAGCCCGGTGACGAAGATCGGGCGACGGCGGGCGACCGCGAGGGCCGCGCGCAGCATGACCTTGACGACGGGGCCGCGCGTCGCGAGCAGCACCGCATCCGGGTCGAGGTCGGCGACGCGCTGCGCGAAGTCGGCGAAGTCGATGACCTCGGGCGGGGTCGCCGCCCAGCGGGTGTCGGCGACCGCCGCGACGAGCTGGGTCGCGCTCGGCTGCAGCGGCGAGCGCAGCACGAGGAAGTCGATGTCCCAGGTCTCATCCGACAGGCGGTCGACGAGCGACGCACCCCACTTCACGTAGGAGTCGGAGTCGGCGATCGCGAGCAGGCGGCGGCGCGCCGGCGCAACCTTCCCGGTGGGGGTGGATGCGCCGGCGACGCCGACAGCGTCGCTCACGCGCCGACGCGACGCAGCTTCGCCTGCGGCGCGAACTCGCCGGGCATGACGCGCTTGACGCCGTCGCCCAGCGCCTCCTCGATCACGCGGATGTCGCGCACGAGACGCTCGAGGCCCTGCGGCTCGAGCGAGGCGGCGTGATCGCTGCCCCACATGGCGCGGTCGAGCGTGATGTGGCGCTCGACCATGACGGCGCCCATGGCGACCGCGGCGAGCGAGATCTGCAGGCCGGTCTCGTGACCCGAGTAGCCGATCGGCACTCCGGGGTAGCGGTGCTTGAGCGTGGTGATCATGCGCAGGTTCGCCTCCTCCGCCGGCAGCGGGTAGGTCGAGGTCGCGTGCAGGATGACCAGGTTGTCGATGCCGAGGGTCGCGACCGCGCGGTCGATCTGCTCGAGCGTCGACATGCCGGTCGAGAGGATGATCGGCTTGCCGGTCTCGCGCAGGCGCTGCAGCATGCCCAGGTCGGTGACCGACGCCGAGGCGACCTTGTGGGCGACGACGTTGATGTCCTCGAGGAAGTCGACCGAGGGCTCGTCCCACGGCGACGCGAACCAGTCGAGTCCGCGCATCGTGGCGTAGTCGCCGATCTCGATGTACTGCTCGCGGTCGAACTCGACCTTGTAGCGGTACTCGAGGTAGGTCATGGTGCCCCACGGCGTCTCGCGCGGGGTCGACTTCATGTGCTCGGGGGTGCTGATCTCGGGCGTGCGCTTCTGGAACTTCACGGCCTGCGCGCCGGCGTGGGCGGCGACGTCGATGAGCTTCTTGGCGTTCTCGACCGAGCCGTTGTGGTTCAGTCCGATCTCGGCGATGACGTAGACGGGCGCTCCGTCACCGATGGGCTGCGATCCGATTTCGACGGTCATGCGATTCCTGCCTCTCAGGGGGGTTGCGGGACTCATGCGTGTCGAGGTGACGCGGGTCCCGCCCTGCGTCGCCTCGTGAAGGGGTGGATGTGCGCCGCGCCTCGAGCACGCGGTCGGCGAGTTCGCGCACGGCGCCCTGGCCCTGCGGCGCGTCGAGCACGACGCGCGCGACGGCGAGCACCTCGGGCTCCGCGTCGGAGGTCGCGACGGGCCAGCCGACGAGGCGCAGGCACTCGAGGTCGGCGAGCGACGTGCCGAGGTAGGCGACCCGGTCGAGCTCGACCCGGTTCTGCTCGGCCCACCAGAGCAGGGCCGCGGCGGGGTCGTCGCTGCCGTGGATGAGGTCGACGTGCGTGCGCTCGGCGCGCGCCTCGGTGACCCGGCGCACCTGCTCGGAGAGCAGCAGCATCGGAACACCGGCGTCGCGCAGCTGCTGCACGCCGCGGCCGTCGGCGCGGTCGGCGGGCACGTAGTCGTCGAGGTCGTCGCAGAGCACGACGCGCGCGTCGACGGCGACCTCGCCGAAGTCGGCGACGACGGCGTCGACGGGGATGGGCGTGACCGGCGGGGCGAAGCGGCTGGCGGATCGCGCGGGCGCCGCGACATCGGCGGCGCGCGTGGTCGGGGCGGCGGCGAGCGCGGAGGTGGACGGAGCGCCGGAGTCAACGCCGTCGCTGTCGCCGTCGCCCGCGGCGCCGCGACCGCGCAGCGCTGCCGACCGCAGTGCGGCTCCGGCCTCACCGGGCGCGTCGGCGTCGAGCACCGAGGCGAGGGCTTCGGCCATCTCGAGCTCGTCTTCGGTGTCGATCTCGATCGCGGTGCGCGGGTCGACCAGTGCGAGCCCGACCCGGCCGAAGAAGCGATGACGCGCGGCGCGGAAGCCGGGGGCGCGCATGACGTAGAAGGCGCCGGTCTCGGCGTAGGCGGCCTCGCGGTCCTGGCGGCGGGGACGCACGGCGGCGTCGTGCCCGAGCCCTTCGGCGCCGGACTCGCCGACCCGCCACAGGAAGGTCCAGTCCTCGACGGCCGAGAACACCGCATCCTCGTCGCCGTCGGCCACACGGCGCACGGCCTCGGCGAGCGCGACCGTGTCGATGAACGGCGAGGTGGCCTGGATGAAGACGAGGATGTGCGCGCGCTCGCGCGGGTCGACCTCGCCGAGCGCGTGCAGCAGGGCCGACTCGCTGCCGGCCGTGTCGCCGGAGATCTCGGCGGGGCGGTCGACGATCGACGCACCCGCCTCGCGGGCGACGGCGGCGATCTCGGCGGAGTCGGTGGAGACGACGACCTGGTCGATCGCCTCGACGCCGAGCGCGGCGATCACGCTGCGCGCCACGAGCGGCACGCCGCCGACCGGGCGCAGGTTCTTGCCGGGCACGCCCTTGGAGCCGCCGCGCGCAGGAATGACTGCGATGACCGTCATCGTGCGCACCTCCCCCGGGGCCTGTTCGGGCCAAGGTAGGAAGCCGACGAGACGCCGCGGCGGGCGACGGGTGAACGCGCGGTTGCGGTCGGATGACGGAGTGGTGGGGCCGCCCGGGGTTCACGGGGCAGGACGACGGAGGGGGTGCGACCGGGTCATCCGGCCGCACCCCCTCACGTCATCTCGACGTCACCTGTCGCTCAGGCGGTGAGCTTCCGGCGTCGCGCGACGAGCATCGCGCAGGCTCCGCTGAGCAGCAGGAGCAGGGCGAGCAGCCCGCCCACGACACCCTCGACACCGGTCGCGGCGAGCGCCGGGGGCACCGGGGCGTACTGCACGCTCAGGGTCGCCCGGGTCGTGTTCCCCTCGAGGTCGGTCACCTGGTAGGTGATCGGCGCGGGGGTCCCGGTGAAGCCGGCGGCGGGCGTGAAGGTGATCGCACCGGTGACCGGGTCGACCGACCAGATGCCCTCGCCGAGCACGCCGTAGCTGCGCACCAGCTCGCCGGTCTTCGGGTCGACGATGCGCACCGAGGTCGGGTCGAAGGCGCCGCCGTCGTTGCCGAGCACGTTGACAGTGACCGGCTGGCCCGGCTTGTTGCTCTTCGACACGTCGGCCGAGGCGACCGGCAGGTAGGTGACCGAGACGGATGCCGTGGCGGTGTCGCCGTCGACATCGGTGACCGTGTACTTCACCGCGGTCGGGTTGCCGGTGTAGCCGGCGAGCGGGGTGAAGGTCACGGCGCCCGTGACGGCGTCGACGGTCCAGGTGCCCTGGCCGGCGACCACGAGGGTCTTGCCGTCACCGGGGGCGCCGACCAGCACGACCGAGGCGGCGACGAACGCGCCCTTGTCGTTGGCGAGCACATCCACGGTGGAGGGCTGACCGAGCTTGCCGCCGTTCTTCACGTCGTCGACCGCGACCGGGGCGTAGTTCACGCTGACCGATCCGCTGATCACCGTGCTGTGGTTGCCCACGGCCTCGTAGGTGATCGACGTCGGGTCGGAGGCGAAGCCCTCGATCGGCTCGAAGGTGATCACGCCATCGGCGTCGACCGTCCAGGTGCCCTGGTCGGCGACCACGAGGGTCTTGCCGTCGCCGGGAGCGCCGACGATCGCGACCGAGGCCGGGTCGATCTGACCCTTGTCGTTGGCGAGCACATCCACCTTGGTCTTGAGACCCAGGCCGGGGGCGTCGACCGTGTCGGCGACCGCGACCGGCTTGTAGCTGACGGTGACCGTGGCGTCGGAGGTGAGGCCGCTCGTGTCGGTGACGCGGTAGGTCACGCTGCTCGGGTCGCCCTCGAAGCCGTCGACCGGGGTGAAGACGACCTGGCCGGCCGAGTTCACCGTCCACGTGCCCTGGTTCGGCACCTGCAGCGAGGTGACGAGCGCGTCCTCGGCGCCGATCAGCTTCACGTCGGGGGTCGAGCCGAAGCTGCCCGCGTCGTTCGCGACGACGTCGACCGTGACCGGCTTGCCGATCTCCTGGTCGGCCTTCGCGTCGTTCGCGGCCTGCGCCTGGAACGTCACCGTGACCGTGGTCGCCGGGATGCTCTGACCGGTGCCGTCGCCGGCGACGTAGCTGATCGGGGTCGGGTTGCCGACGTAGCCGTCGACCGGAGCGAAGGTGATCTTGCCGTCGGACAGGGAGACCGTCCAGGTGCCCTGGCCGTCGACCACGAGGGTCGTGACCGGGCTGCCCGGGTGGGCGGGGTCGACGATCTTGACCGTCGCCGGCTTCAGGTTCTTCGAGTCGTTGGCGAGCACATCCACCGTCACCGGCTTGCGCAGCTCGTTGGCGGGGCTGCTGTCGGCGACGGCCTTGACCTCGTAGGTCACCAGCACGGCCGCCGAGGCGGTCGAGCCGAAGCCGTCACCGGCCGTGTACGAGATCGCGGCCGGGTTGCCGGTGAAGCCGTCCTCGGGCTTGAACGAGATGACGCCGGTCGACTCCGCCACCGTCCAGGTGCCCTGGCCGGCGACCACGAGGGTACGGCCGTCGCCGGGAGCGGTGTCGATCTTCACCGTGCTCGGCAGCAGGTTCGCCGAGTCGTTGGCGAGCACGTCGAGCGACACGGTCTCGCCGGCGGTCTGGCCGCGCTTGTCGTCGGCCTTCGCCGCGACCGTGTAGCGCACCGCGACGGTCGCCGTCACGGTCTCGCCGCTCGCGGTCTTCGCCTGGTAGGTGATCGACGCCGGGTTGCCGGTGAAGCCGTCGACCGGCGTGAAGGTGATCTCGCCGGTCGCGGTGTTCACGGTCCACTCGCCGCCCGCGACGGTCAGCGCGTCGACCGCGTTCGTCGTGTTCGACGGGTCGGGCAGGATGCGCACCGAGCCGGGCAGCAGGTTCTGCGTGTCGTTGCCGAGCACGTCGACCGTGACCGCGTCGCCGGGCTTCTTGCCGGCGGCGACGTCGTTCTGCGCGGCCGGCTGATAGGTCACGGTGACCTTCGTCGCCGAGATGCTCTGGCCGGTGCCGTCGTCCGCCGTGTACTCGATCGGAGTCGGGTCGCCGGTGTAGTCGGTCTCGGGGAAGAAGACGATCCCGCCGTTGGTCGGATCGACCTGCCAGACGCCCTGGCCCGTGACCACGAGTCGCTCGGTCGGCGTCGACGCGTTCGCCGGGTCGATGATGCGCACGGAGTCGGGCTTGAGGTTCTTCGAGTCGTTGCCGAGCACCATGACGACAACGTCGCTGCCGCGCGGCTGGTCGAGCTTCTCGTCAGCGGCCGAGCTGACCACGTAGGTCACGGTGACCTTCGCGGTGTCGGTCGCGCCGTGGCCGTCGCCGACCACGTAGCTGATCGGGGTCGGGTTGCCGGTGTAGCCGTCCTCGGGCTTGAAGCTGATCGCACCGGTCCCGGATGCGACCGTCCAGACACCCTGGCCGGTCACGGCGAGACTCGTCGTGGTCGTGGCGCCGGTCGGATCGGCCGGGTCGATGATCTTCACCGAGGAGGGCACGACGTTCGCCGAGTCGTTGGCGACCACGTCGACCACGACGGTCGAGTTCTGCGCCTGGGCCGGCTTGCTGTCGTCAGCGGCGGTCACCGAGAAGCGCACCGTGACGGTGGCCGACTTGGTGTTCCCGTGGTCGTCGTTCGCCTGATAGGTGATCGTCGCCGGGTTCGCCGTGTTGCCGGGCTTCGGGCTGTAGACGATGTGACCGGTCGCGGTGTCGACCTTCCACTCGCCGTCCGCGACGGGCAGCGTCGTCACCAGGGCTCCGGAGTTCGCCGAGTCGACGATCTTGACCGAGCCGGGCGTCAGGTTCGCGGAGTCGTTCGACAGCACCGCGACATCCACCGGCTGCTTCGGCTCCGCGCCCTCGACGAGGTCGTTCGTCGCGTTCGGCACGTAGCCGACCGTCACCGAGGTGGCGGGGATGGACTGACCGGTGCCGTCGTTCGCCGTGTACTTGATCGCGGCGGGGTTGCCGGTGAAGCCGGTCTCCGGCTTGAACGAGATCTCGCCGGTGGTCGGGTCGACCGTCCAGACGCCGCCCGCGACGCTCAGCGACTTGCCGGCGCCCGTGGCCCCGACGATCGTCACGCTGGTCGGCACGAGGTTCTTCGAGTCGTTCGCGAGCACATCCACCTTCACGGTGCTGTTCTGCTCGTTGTTCAGGCTCTCATCGGCGGCCGACTTCACCTCGTAGGTGACGGTGGCCTTCGCGGTGGCGGTGGCGCCGTGGCCGTCGGTCACCGCGTAGGTGATCGGGCTCGGGTTGCCGGTGTAGCCGCTGTTCGGCGCGAAGGTGATCTCGCCGGTCGTCGCGCTGACGGTCCAGGTGCCCTGGTTCGCCACGGTCAGCGTGGTGACCGGGGTGCCGGGGTTCGCCGGATCGACGATCGTGACCTTGGTCTTGTCGATGTTCTGCGAGTCGTTCGCGAGCACATCCACGACCGCGTTCGTGTTCTGGGCGACGCCCGTCTTCGTGTCGTCCTTCGCGGCGACGACGTAGCGCACCGTGACGGTCGCGCTGACCTTGTTGCCGAGCGTGTCGAGCACCGAGTAGGTGATCGGGGCCGGGTCACCGGTGTAGCCGGCGGTCGGGGTGAAGGTGATCGCACCCGAGTCCGGGTTCACGGTCCACTGGCCGCCGGTCACATCGAGGGTGCGTCCGTCGCCGAGGGCGGTGTCGATCGTGACCTTCGTCTTGTCGACGTTCTGCGAGTCGTTCGCGACGACATCCACCGTGACGGCGGTCGTGAGCGCCTTGCCGTCGACGAGGTCGTTCTTGGCGGATGCGGTGTAGCCGATGGTCACGGTGGCGGGCTGGGTCGTCGTGCCAGCCGCGTTCGCGGCGGTGTACTTCACGGGCGTCGGGTTGCCGGTGTAGTCAGCCGTGATCGGCGTGAAGACGACCTTGCCGGCCGAGACCGACCAGGTGCCCTGGTTCGCCACGACGATCGTGCCGTTCGCGTCGGCGCCGACCAGCTTGACGCTGGCGGCGGTGAGGTTGGTGGAGTCGTTCGCGAGCACGTCCACGCTCACGGCCTGGCCGGGGGTCTTGCCGGTGACGGTGTCATCGGCCGCGGCGACGTCGTAGCCGACCGTCACCGTCGCGGGCGACGACTTCTGGCCGCTCTTGTCGGTGACCGTGTAGCTCACCGGCGCCGGGTCGCCCGAGTAGTCGGGGCTCTCCGGGGTGAAGGTGATCTGGTTGTCCGCGACCGTCCACGTGCCGCCGGCGACGGTGAGGGTGGTGACCTCGGTGCCGTTCGGGCCGACGAGCTTGACCGCATCCGGGCCGAAGTCGCCCTTGTCGTTCGTCAGCGGGCTGACCGTCGCGGGCTTCCCCTTCTGCGCCGGGGTGACGAGGTTGTCAGCGGTGGCGACCGGGGTCACGGTGATGCGCACCGTCGCGGTGGCGGAGGCGCCCGTCGCGTCCTTCACCGTGTAGGTGAACGAGGTCGAGCCCGAGAAGCCGGTCGGCGGGGTGTAGACGTACGAGCCGTCGGAGGCGACGGTCACGCTGCCCTGGCCCGGGGCCGGCTGCGAGTACTCGGTCACGCGCACGCCCGGGGCGTCGTTCTTGAGCAGACCATCCGCGGCTGCGACCGTGAGCTTCGTCTCGGCGGGGGTGGTGCCGGTGTCGTCCTTCGCGGCGGCCTTCGGCGCGACCGTGTACTTGACGGTCATGTCGGTGCCGTCGCCGTTCGCGGCGCCCGCGGGGTAGGTGTAGGTCGCGGTCGGTCCGGAACCGGAGGAGATGACGGTGCCGTCGGCCTTCGTGGCGCTCCAGATGACGTTGTAGTCGTTGAGGTTCGTGGTGCCGTTGCCGGCGCTGAGGGTCGAGGTGTAGACCCCGTCCTTCACGGCGAGAGCCGGCCCGGCGGTGACGGAGGTCGCGCCGGTGGTCGGGCTCGCCGGCGACGTCGCGGTGCTCTGGGAGACCGGCGCGTTCGACACGTCGGGGGTGGTCAGCGTCAGCGTGAACTGGTCGCCGTCCTTGGCGCGAGTGCCGATGGTGGCGGTCGCCTGCGTCGTGTTGGCGTAGTTGCACGAGGCGAAGTCGAGAGGCGAGTAGTCGGTCGTGCCGTTCTTCATCGTGATCGTCGAGCCGACCTGCTGGCCCGTCGAGGGGTTGATCTTGTAGATGGCCGCGCCGCTCGACACGAACAGGTAGCCGTCGGCTGAGAACGCGATGCCGGGGCTGTTGACGGTCGTCGGCAGCGTCGCCACCAGCGCGCTGGAGATCGAGGCCGTTCCCGCCGTGGTCGGAACGGTGTCGATGCGGCGGACGAAGTTCTTGTCGGCGATGAAGAGCACACCCGTCGAGCTGAACGCGAAGTCGCCGTTTCCGGCGGCGAGACCGGTCATGGTCCCGACCTGCCCGATGAGCGCGGCGGTTCCGGTCTTGCTCGGGTCGTAGGCGGAGATCTTGGCGTCGGCCGTCGAGCCCTGGGCGTAGTAGTAGAGCCCGTTGACCGGGTTGATGGCGCCGCGCGCCGGGCCGTAGTTATCGGAGGCCGCGCGGGCGATCGTCACCGACGAGTCGGAGCTGCGCGTGTAGCGGATGATGCTGCCCGAACCTGACGACCCGAATGCCTCAGCGCCGCCCTTGGTGATGCCGAGGGCGTTCCCTGCGTTGCTCATCGTGTTCACAGCGGTCGCCGCGCCCGACGTGACGTCGATCGCGTAGAGACCGGCGGGCGAGCCGCCGTTGGCGTAGATGGTGTTCTGATCGCACTTGAGCGGGTCCGCCGCGGCAGCGGGCGAGGCCGCGCCGACGACGACGAGCGCGCTCGCGGCGAGAGCGGTGGTCACCAGAGCGACGGTCGCGGTGCGCAGGGGGCGGAAGAGCTTCCGGGCAGACGGCATGGCAGCAGAGTCCTCAGACGTGTTCGGGTCAGTCAGACGCGGACCCGCTGTCGAGGCAGGTTCCCGAACGCTGGCGGCTCTCGATTCGAGACGAGACCCGGCGGCACAGGGCGTCGGGGAGCCGTTCGGAGTGCGGTCCCCCACCGCGCGTCTCGAGCCTATGGGCGCACGACATCGGTTTCGAGCACCTTTCACCCCGTGACGTGTCCCCAGTTCTCGGGGGTACGGGTACTGTCCTCCGTTCGGCGGACCCGACAATCGAGGTACGGTCGCCCGTTCGCCGGTGTGAGTCTCCGCCCGCCGGATGTCGGCGGTCGCGCGTAGCGTGCGCAGCACGACGAGGAGGTCGCCATGGTGGAGTACCGCATCGAACTGATCCAGGTCCCGGTCGCCGATCTGAACCGCTCCCGCGAGTTCTACGGCACGACACTCGGCTGGAGCGTCGACTGGGATGTCGAAGTGGATGAGAAGACCCACTTCATCCAGGTCACTCCGCCCGGCTCGGCGGCGTCGATCGCCTTCGGCCGCGGCGTGAGCGAGATGCAGCCCGGCTCCCTGCACGCGCTGCAGGTCGTCGTCGACTCGGCCGACCAGGCGCTCGCCGATCTGACCGCGCGCGGCGTCGAAGCTCGCGGTGTGGAGGATCTCGGCTGGGGCCGCTTCGTCTTCTTCAGCGACCCCGACGGCAACTCGTGGGCCGTGCAGGAGCTGCCGAAGCACGACTGACGGCCGCCGGCGCAGCGCCGTCAGGTCTCGGGAGCGGGACCTGACAGGCGCTGACAGCGCGTGACAGCGGGGTGACAGCGCCCCCGGAGCACGCTGTCGCCATGACCAAGGCAATCGAGGCTCACGGCCTCACCAAGCGCTTCGGAACGACGCAGGCCCTCGCCGGCATCGACCTCGAGGTCGACGAGGGGCGCGTGCTCGGCGTGCTCGGACCGAACGGCGCCGGCAAGACCACCGCCGTCCGCATCCTCGCCACCCTGCTGCGCCCCGACGAGGGCACCGCCCGCGTCGCCGGCCACGACGTCGTGCGCGAGCCCAAGGAGGTGCGCCGCGCGATCGGCCTCACCGGCCAGTACGCCAGCGTGGATGAAGACCTCACCGGCCTGCAGAACCTCGTGATGATCGGCCGGCTGCTCGGCCTCGACCGCCGCGCCGCGCGCGCCCGCGCCGACGAGCTGCTGACCGAGTTCGACCTGACCGAGGCCGGCGGCCGCACCTCGAAGACCTACTCGGGCGGGATGCGGCGACGCCTCGACCTCGCCGCCTCCCTCATCGGCCGGCCCAGCGTCGTCTACCTCGACGAGCCCACCACCGGACTCGACCCCGCCAAGCGCGACGACGTGTGGGACATGGTGCGCGTGCTCGTGAAGCAGGGCACCACGGTGCTGCTCACGACGCAGTACCTGGAGGAGGCCGACGCCCTCGCCGAGGAGATCACCGTGATCGACCACGGCCGCGTCATCGCCCACGACACCCCGCAGGGCCTCAAGCGCCAGGTCGGCGGGCAGACGCTCGAGGTGCGCGTCGCGCATCCGGCCGACCTCGCCGCCGCGCAGCAGGTGCTCGCCCGCGTCGGCACCCGCGAGCCCGAGATGATCGGCGGCGACCTCGTGTCGGTTCCGGTCAGCGGGGATGCGGTGCTGCCTGCGACCGTGCAGGCGCTCGCCGCCGAGGGGGTGCCGGTCGTCGAGTTCTCGCTGCGGCTGCCGAGCCTCGACGAGGTCTTCTACTCGCTCACCGGCCAGCGGGGGCAGGGCGGCTCGGCCGGCTCGGCAGGCTCGACCGGCCCCGCATCCACCAGCTCGCTCGAGTCGGCGGGCGACGCCGGCGACATCTCGACCACCACGAACGAAGGGGAGGCCGCGTGATGCGCGACTCGCTCATCCTGGCGCAGCGCTCGGTCACGAAGATGTTCCGCAAGCCGGAGCAGTTCCTCGACGTGACGCTGCAGCCGATCATCATGACGGTGCTGTTCGTGTTCGTCTTCGGCGGCGCGATCGCCGGCAACACCAGCAACTACCTGCCGTTCGTGCTGCCCGGCATCATCGTGCAGACGGTCATGTTCACCTCGCTCACGATCGGCGTGAACCTCAACACCGACATCGAGAAGGGCGTCTTCGACCGCTTCCGCTCGCTGCCGATCGCCCGCTCCGCTCCCCTGTTCGGGGCCGTGCTCGGCGACATCGTGCGGCACGCGATCGCCGTCGGCGTGACGCTGCTGTTCGGCGTGCTGATCGGCTTCCGCTTCCACACCGATCCGCTGTCGGCGGCGGGCGGCATCCTGCTGATGGTGCTCTTCGCGGTCTGCCTGTGCTGGGTGTCGGTGTTCATCGGCATGCTCGCCCGGTCGTCGGGCGCGGTGCAGGGCCTCTCATTCCTCATCACCTTCCCGCTGACCTTCGGCTCGTCGACCTTCGTGCCGGCCTCCACCCTGCCGAGCTGGCTGCAGGGGTGGGTCGCGGTCAACCCCGTCACCCACGTGATCGAGGCGATGCGCGGGCTGCTCTCGGGCACGCAGTACATGGCCCCTGGCTCGTCGCTCGGAACCGAGCTGCTCTGGGTGCTCGGCTGGTGCGTCGCCCTGGTCGCGGTGTTCTTCCCGCTCGCGATGTGGGCCTACCGCCGGAAGGTGTGACGCCGGATCTCGTGAGGGGTCGCGAATCGCGTCAGGAGTCGCCGTTTCGGCTGCCCCTGACGCGTCTTGCGACCCCTCACCGTCGAGTCGACGTCGTCCACTCCCGAGCTCGCCGGCGAATCGTCAGAAGCACTTCGATCAGGCCCCAGACCGTGAGTATCGCCACAGCCCCGCCGCCCAGCGTCCACCAGATGCCCTCGGGCACTTCGGCTCCGACCGACCCTCGCTCCGGCCCACCGTCGGACCAGACCCGGATGAAGACGTAGGCGATCACGGCGATCCAGATCAGCGCCAAGACGACCAGCAGCTTCGCATTGAAGACCACCCGAGTTCTGAGCGGGAGTTCCGCCGGTCCCGACGTACTATCTGCCGAGGCCGCCCAGAGGTCATCGGCGTCGACCGGGATGGACGCTTCGTCCACGAAGAAGAGGTAGTGCCGATCCTTGACGCGCACTGCCGACTGTCCTGCGGATCCATCCCACGGCTGCACCGCGAGGGCCCGGGCCAGTTCGAGGATCAGTTCGACGGATGCGTCGGCGACGCTCTCCGAGAGCTCGATGCCCTGACCGTTCCGCCCCGCGCCGCGCGCCTCGAGGTAGATCTCATCACCGCCGAGCCAGAGCCTGATCGACCGGATCCTCGACACCTCGATCTGCACCAGTGGCACCTCGGTCAGTCCCCAGCCGTCAGCGACATCCTCACTGTGGCTCCACCCGAGTTCACTCGCCAGCGCGCGCATTCCTTCCCGCAGCTGGCGCAGATCGCTGTCGGAACGGTGGCGCGGTACGCGGCCGGTCACGCGCCGCGCGCCGCAACCTTGTCGATGCGCGCGAGGGCGCGCTTCGCTCGGCGGCGCTCCTCCCAGTCCCCCTCGCGGACGTCACGCTCGAACTCGGGCCGCGCCTCCTCGGCGCGCAGCTTTGCGAGCGCATCGAGCGCGATCCAGCGGAACTCCGCGGTCGCGCAGGCGGCGACGAGGACGTCGATCGCCTCCGCTCGGTGGCTCTTCATACGGCCCAGGGCCCCGTAGAGGAAGTAGGCGTCGATGCCGGTGTCGGGAGCCTGGATGAGCTCGAGAAGGCGGGCGAAGCGCGAGTCGGGCGCGAGGCGATAGAGCGAAGATCCGACGCTCTCACGGGTCAGCGCGGCCCCGCTTCGCTTCACGGTCGGGCCCAACCGATCCCACGCTTCGACGAGCAGGTCGAAGATCTCCGGGGCGCGCCGCGGTGGTGCCCATTGAAGAAGCAACACGATCGCACCAGCGACCTCGTCCTGCTCGTCGACGGCGCGGAGAAGCCACGGTGCCACCACATCGATCGAGCGGATCGCGAGCAGGCGAGTGTTGCCGATGTTCTGGAGGAGCGGGTCCCGGTCACCGCGGATCGGGTCGACGATGCCGACCGCTGCGAGCTCGGCGAGGATCTGCTTCTCCATCTCGGATCGCGCGTCGGCGGTCAACGCCTGCACCCATTTCAGGTGGGCGATCGTCTCGTCGTTCAGCTCGTCCATCGGGTCCTCTCGCAACCCGCCACGCGAGTCGGTCGAGCGACGCTACCCCGCGCATCCGCCCGAGGCGAGTCCCCGGAACGGGCCACGACGCAGCCAGGCCATCGAGTGGCCAGAAATGCGGGTCGGATGCGGCGGGTCGTGTGCATCTCTGGCCACTCGATCGCGAGCGGGACCTCGAGCGGTGCGAGGGCGACCGGCGAGGTGGGTACGGGCACGGCCGGGCCGGGTCGGGTCAGGGGGCGAGCAATTCGGGGAGGCACGTGAGCTCGCGGGCGGCAGCAGCGCGCAGCGCGGCCGGATCGACGGCGGCGGCCGACGCCGCGGCGGGGTCGGCGGGATCCGCGAGCGCACCGGCGGGCGGCTCGAGGCCACGCTCGCGGAGGGCCGCGCGCACCTCGCGCACCCAGGGGTCGAGCTCGTCGGGGATGCCGCGCGCCGCATCCGCCGCCAGCAGCAGGCGGGACGCGAGCTCCGCGTCGCCGCGGGCCAGACAGACCCGGGCGACCGCGACGGCGGTCTGGGCGATCACGGGCAGGTCGCGGCTGTCGAGCGCCGAGCGCAGCGCAGCGCGTGCGTGGTCATCGGCCGCGGCGACATCGCCCTGCAGCAGCGTGAGGTGCGTGCGGGCGACCGACTTCGCCGCGGCCAGCTGCGCGAACGGGGCCAGGGTCTCGTCGCTCTCGTCGTCGAGGTGGGCGGCGAAGGCGGCGGCCGCGACCGCATCCCCCTGCTGCGCCGCGGCGATCGTCGCCGACGCCGCAGCCTGCGTGATCGCGCGCCGCACCCCGCCGGCGAGCGTCTCGTCGAGCACCTGCTCGGCGCGGACCCGGGCCTCATCGAGTCGGCCCTGACGAGCGAGGATGCGCACGGCCAGATCCTGCTGCTGCGCCAGGTCGGCCTCCGAGGTGATGCGGCGCAGGTTCTCGGTCGACGCATCCGTCACCTCGAGCGCCTCGTCGAGACGCCCGACCAGCGCGAGCCACTCGGCGCGCATCTGCTGCGCCACCGCGATCGACCACAGGTCGCCGATCTCGCTGAGCATGCCGAGCGCCCGCTCGGTCACGCGGCCGAGCTGGTCGACGTCGCCGCGGTTGTGCGCGAGCGAGGCGTCGACGACGAGCAGCAGCGCGGTCGGCCAGGGGTCGAGTCCGAGCTCGTCGCCGTCGATGCCGCGCAGCTCGGTGCGCCACTCCGACCCGGGCTCGATGCGACTGAGCATGAGGATGAACGACGCGACCACCTGCACGACCGGCGACTGACCGGCGTGCGGGCGCAGCTCGGCCGCCGGGCCCAGCGCACCGAGCAGCGCGGCGATCACATCCGGCTCCTCCGTCGGGCCGAGCTTCAGGAACACCTCGATCACCCGCCCGGCCGCGGCGACGATCGTCGCGAGCTCGCCCTCGACCCGGGCGGCGAGCGGGGCGACGGAGGTCATCCACTCGGCCGCCTCGGCGTTGCGGTCGCGCATCATCCAGTACCAGCTGCAGGCGCCGAGCAGCTCGACCGCCGCCTCGGCCTGCTCGGTCGCGACGAGATGCCGCAGCGCGCCGATCAGGTTGTCGTGCTCGGCGTCGAACCACGCGATGGTCTCGAGGATGCGCGGACCCCGCAGCAGGGAATCGTGGGCCGCCGCCGCATCGAGCGCGAACGCGGCCTGAGCGTCCCGCGCCGCACGCTCGCGGCCCTCGTCGACGAGATGCGCGAGACCGTATTCGCGGATCGTCTCGAGCGTGCGGAACCGCCCGCGGGCCCGCTGCACGAGCGACTTGTCGACGAGGGCGTCGAAGACGGCGGGGGCGGGGAGGGCGAGGGCGTCGGATGCCGCGGACGCGGAGTCGGTCGCCGACCCGCTCACCGCGGCCCGCGCATCCACCACCGCGAGTCCCGCCGGGAACACCGCGAGCAGCGTCAGCGCGCGACGCTCGTCGTCGTCGAGCAGGCTCCAGCTCCAGTCGATCGCGGCGCGGAGCGTCTGGTGGCGCGGCAGGGCGCCGCGTCCGGGGCCGGAGAGCAGCGCGAACCGGTCTTCGAGACCGGCGAGCACCTCGTCGACGGTCATCGTGCGCAGCTTCGCGGCCGCGAGCTCGAGGGCGAGCGGCAGCCCGTCGAGGTGCAGGCAGACGCGCGCGGCGACGGCGAGTTCGGCCGGGTCGAGCTCGGCCCCGCGCGCGGCCCGGGCGCGCTGCCGGAAGAGGTCGATCGCCGGGAACTCACGCAGCCGACCCGGGTCGCTCGCGAGCTCGCCGGCGAGGCGGGCCGCATCGGGATGCGCGAGCGGCCCCAGCGTCACGAACGCCTCCCCCGGAGCGCCGAGCGGCTCACGGCTGGTGACGAGGATGCGCAGCTCGGGCAGCGCCGACAGCAGCGTGATCGCGGCCTCGGCCGCCACATCCAGCAGGTGCTCGGTGTTGTCGAGCACGAGTAGCGTCGGACGCCCGGTGAGCGCCTGGCGCACGCGGTCGCGGGTCGGCGTCGTGTCGGGCTGGTTCTCGGCGCTGCGCAGATCGCGGCCGGTCGCGGCGAGGATCGCGGGCCAGATGTCGGGGGCCGACACCGGGGCGAGCTCGACGACCAGCGCGGTCGGACCGGGGCCGGATGCGGATGCCGCGGCCGATGCCGATGCCGATCCCGCGGTGTGCGCCCGTGCCGCCTCGATCGCGAGCCGGGTCTTGCCCGCGCCGCCCGGACCGACGATCGTCACCAGCCGATTCGCCGCGAGCTGCGCGGCGACGGAGACGAGCTCGGCGTCGCGCCCGATCAGCGGGGTGAGCGGGGTCGGGATGAGCGGGAGGGGTGCGGCAGCCGGGGTCGCGGCGGCCCGGGGCGCGGCGGCCCGGGGCGCGGCAGGCGCGGCAGAGGCGGGCGCGGCGTCGGGCACGGACGCGTCGGAGACCGGGGCGCGTCCAGCACTGCGCGCCGGCACCCGTTCTGGAACGTCTCCGTGCACGCCGGCGCCGGACGAAGCGGGCGGGACCGGCGCGAGCGCCGCATCCACCCCGGCCGGGATCGCTCCCGGCATCCGCCCGCCGAGCTCGAGCGCGGTGGTGCGATCGGCGAGCAGATCGCGCGCGAACCAGTCGAAGTCGGGCGTCGGCAGCCACGGCTCGCCCCGCCAGAGCGCGAGAGCCGCGGATGCGAGCCGCACGGTGTCGGCGGGATCGGGCGCAGCGACCGCGGCGGCGACCAGATCCTGGAAGACGAGGGCGTCGACATCCGCCCGGGCGAGCGCGAGCCGGTACCCGCCGGTCGTCGACTCGATGGATGCGGCGGGCAGCTGCGTGCGCAGCCGCGACACGATCGACTGCAGGGCGCCGCGCGGATTCTCGGGGGTGTCGATCGGCCAGAGGTCCTCGGCGAGCGCGCGGTAGCTGACGGCCGTGCCGGCATCCGCGGCCAGCCGGAACAGCAGCGCGAGCTGCATCGACCCCGACACGGTCACCGCGGCGCCGGCGTGCTCGATGCGCAGCCCGCCGAGCACCGCGATCTTCACGCGTGAAGCCTATTCACGCTCGCATGCGCGGAGGCGGTGCGCCGCCGAGCGTGGTGCCGGGTCCGCCGTCGAGTGCCGCCCCGTCAGTCGGCGGCGCGCGGCCCCATGCCGACCGCGGCGAGCCACGCCTCGGCGATCAGCTCGGCGCCGAGGGCGGTCGGGTGCACGCCGTCCGCCGCGATCGCCTCCGGACCGTGCACGCGCGCGGCAACGCCGAGCACCGCCTGCAGCGGCACGAAAACCGCGTCGAACTCGCCGGCGAGCCGGTCGACGGCGTCGCGCTTGCCGTCGAGGTCGGGCATCCACTCCTCCTGCTCGGGCGTGACCGGCACGAGGAACGGCTCGACGAGCACCAGCGCGGGATGCCCGTGGGCGATCGAGTCGCGCAGCAGGCCCGCGTAGACCGACTCGAACTCGCCGGCGGAGGTCTCGAGCCCGCTGTCGAAGCGCCGCCAGGTGTCGTTGACGCCGACGTAGACCGTGAGCAGCTCGGGGTCGGGCTCGATCGCGTCGGACTGCCAGCGATGCGCGAGGTCGATCACGCGGTCTCCGCTCACGCCGCGGTTGAGCACCGGCCGGTCGTCTCCGCGCTCGCGCAGCACCTCGTGCACGCGTCGCACCCATCCGTCGCCGAGCCCTTCAGGCTCGTCTCGGCGGCCCGCGTCGGTGATGCTGTCGCCGATGAACAGGACGGGCCGGGGGCTCATGCGCTCACCTTCCCACGCGCGTGGCGCCGCCGGGCAGGTTTCGGAGAGATGTTCACCCCCTGACGCCCCGGCCCGGGCGATCGCGAGCAGCCCAGCCGCGAGCAGGCCGCCGCGCGTCGGCCTGCGCCTGCCGCCGCGCGCGGTCTCGCCACCCACGTCGACGGCCGGTCTGCGCGATCCACGCGCCGCCCCGCACCCCGCCGCACCGCGCCGCGCCGGCACCGCGCCGCACGCGCCGCGCCGCGCCGCGCCGGCAGCACGCTGACCCAGCTCGCACCACGACCGCAGCGCCAGACTGGGTCGATGGCCGCGACCTCGACTCCCTCGACCCACGTCATCGTGCTGCCCGGCGGCGGCTACGCGCACCACGCCCCGCACGAAGGGCAGCCGGTCGTCGACTGGCTGGCGGGCATCGGCATGCCGGCGTCGGTGTTCCTGTACCCGGTGTCGACGCGGCATCCGGGCGTGCTGGATGCGGTGCGCGCCGAGATCCGCCGCGTGCGCGAGTCGAAGGTCGAGCGGGTCGGTGTGCTCGGCTTCTCGGCCGGCGGGCACGCCGCAGGGCACGCGGCCTACGCGCCGCTCGACGGTCCGGGCGCCGGTTCCGACCCGTCGCCGCTGGGGAGGCCCGACTTCGCGATCCTCAGCTACCCGGTCGTGTCGATGGTCACGAAGACGCACGGCGGCTCGCGCCGCGAGCTGCTCGGGCCGGATGCCTCGGACGAGCTGCGCGCATCCACCTCGCTCGAGAAGCTGGTGACGCCGGGCGCCCCACCCGCGTTCGTCTGGCACACGGCCGAGGATGCGGTGGTTCCGGTCGGGCACTCGTACCGCCTGGGTCGGGCGCTCGCCGCCGCCGGGGTGCCGCACGCGCTGCACGTCTACCCGCACGGACCGCACGGCATCGGACTCGGCACCGGCGAGCGCTTCGCCGGCGACGCGGTGCACTGGACGGAGGCGTGCGAGCGCTGGCTGCGCGAAGAGGGGTGGATGCCGGGGAGCTGACGCGGGCCCGTCGGCGCGGGTCCGCCGCGGATTCTGGTGAGTGGCCCCGGTCCGCCGCGGATACTGGCGAGCGACCGGCGTCGGTCGCGGATACTGGCGAGCGGCGTCAGCGACCGCGCCTGCGGCGTCGGACCCCTGCCGGAGCAGTATCCGCGTCCTGTCAGAGCAGTATTCGCGTCCCGTGCGAGCACGGTTGGCGCCCGCCCGCTAGGCCCCGTCTCGCCAGAGCAGTATCCCCGTCTCGCCAGAGCAGTATCCCCGTCTCGCCAAGGCAGTATCCGCGCCTCCCCGATCAGTATCGGCGCCCCGCTAGAGCGGCAGCGGCGAGCTCGACCCCGGCGCGCTGCGCCCGGGCTCGAGACCGCACCGTCGGCCGTCGCGCGCAGGATTCCGCGCCCAGCGGCCCGCGCGGCCGGAGTGCCAGAGTGGGCCCGTGAGCTTCAACGACGGCATCATCGACGAGTTCCGCGCGAACGGCGGTCACGTCTCCACCTACGGCTTCGGCGACGGACTCGTGCTGCTGCACACCGTCGGCGCGCGCTCGGGCGAGGCCCGCGTGCATCCGGTCGCGGCGTTCCCGGCCGACTCCTTCGACGCGACCGCGGGCGGTGTCGACGACTCGGCCGCCGACGCCGGCTGGCTGGTCGTCGCGTCCGCAGCGGGGGCCGACGCGCATCCCGCCTGGTTCCACAACCTCACCGCGAACCCCGACGTGCGCGTCGAGTTCGGCCGCGACGGCGCGGTGCAGACGGTGGATGCGCGGGCGACGGTTCTCGACAGCGCGGAGCGGGATGCGGCCTACGCCGAGATCGTGCGGCGCTCGCCCGGCTTCGGCGAATACGAGAAGAAGACCGACCGGGCCATCCCGGTCGCGCGCGTCACGCCGGTCGGCTGAGCCCCCGGACCGATCACCTCATCGTCACGACGACGGGTGCCGCACCAGGGCAGCAGCGGGAGCGCGGGCGGCGCGGATCCGGTGCCACTGCCGCACCACTGCGCCGCGACTCCGCGACGCCGCGCGCGCCGCACGCACCGACCCGCCTACGGTTCCAGCGGTCCGAGCAGGTTCGCGGCGACCGTCTGGCGCACCGACTCGGGGTCGCTCGGGTGGTAGATGCCGGCGAGCACGTCGCGCTGCAGTCGCGCGAGCTCGCCACCCGCCGCGTAGCCGGAACCGCCCGCGACGCGTAGCGCGTGATCGACGACGACCCGCGCCGTCTCGGTCGCGCGGTGCTTCGCCCCGGTCAGCCGGCGGAACCACTGCGCCCCGTGATCGACGAGCCCGTCGACGTCGGCCGCGAGCGTCTCGAGGTCAGGGCGCAACGCGTCGAGGGCGAGCGCTGCATCCGCCAGCCGCCAGCGCAGGTCGGGATCCTGCGAGAGCGCGAGCCCGGTGCGGCGGCTCGTGCGGCGCTGCACCGCCTCGACGCCGAGCTCGAGCGCGCGGTCGGCGATCCCGGCGTAGACCGAGCCGATCGACAGCAGGAAGCTCGCGAACACGGCGAAGACGAAGGGGTCGGGATTCGGCCCGACCGGCAGGATGCGCGACACCCGCTCCGGCGGAACGACGGCGCCCTCGAGCACGGTCGTGCGGCTCTGCGTGGCGCGCATGCCGAGGGTGTCCCAGTCGTCGAGGTGCCGCCAGCCGGGGGTGTCGCGAGTGAGGAAGCCGTGCACGAGGCGCGGACCCGTTCCGCCGTCGGGCCAGTCGCCGCCCGGCGCCTCCTCCGCCCGGCCGAAGACGCCGAGCCGGGTCCACGCGGGCGCGAGCGAGGTGAAGACCTTGGTGCCGGTGAACGCCCATCCGCCCTCGCCCGCCGACGTGACCGAGCCCACCACCGGCTCCGCCCGCGTCGCCGAGTCCCACAGCACGAGGTCGTTGCCGGGCTCGCTGATCGCGAAGGCGAACAGCTCGCCGGCCTCGGCCTCCGCCAGCACCCAGTCGAGGCTGCGATCTCCGCGGGCGGCGAGGATGCGGGCGACGCCCGTCCACACCAGGTGCATGTTGATCGCGAGGGCGGTCGCCGGGGCGTGCGCGCCGAGCCGACGCTGGTCGCGGATCGTCGCGAGCAGCGAGCGCGGACGCAGGTAGCCCGCCTCGCGCAGCTCGTCGAGGTCCTCGGCGAAGAAGGCGTTGTCGCGGTCGTAGCCGGCGGCGCGCGAGCGGATGCGCTGCAGCAGCTCGTCGGTCAGAACGGAGGTCTCGGCATCCCGCGTCATACCCTCACGCTAGTTCGCGCGACGCCCGCCGGGCAGGAGACGGCGCGGCGTCAGTACCCGAGAAAGCGCAGCACCGCGATGACCGCGGCGAGCAGCAGCATGACGACGTTCACCGGCAGGGCCTGGAACTCGCGGCGCTGGATGTGGAAGGTCATGGCGGCGATCTGCACCGCGACGAGCCCGAGGGCGGCGATCGGGGTGAGGATCTGCGCCATGCCGAGCAGCACCGGCAGGATCAGGCCGAGCGCGCCGAGCAGTTCGAGCGCGCCGATGATGCGGGTGCTGGCCATGCCGACCTGCTTCGCCCACGGGAAGGCGGCGTAGATGCGCGCGTCGGGTCCGAAGGTCTTGAAGCCGCCGGCGGCGAGGTAGGCCAGGCACAGGAGTCCGGAGATCACCCAGACGAAGATCGACATGTGTTGCGCATCCCTCTCGGATAGAAGCCCGAGCAACCCTATCGGGCGTGCGCGTCGCCGGAGTTCGGGGGTGTCGCACGCGGTCGGATGTGCACGTCGAGCGGGCCCGGCGCCGCAGCGCCGAGCCCGTCGAGAGGATGCGGTCGAACGTCAGTCGACCGGCAGCGCCTGCGCCTTCGCGACCTCGCCGAGCCAGGCGAGCGACGGCTTCGGCGTGCGCTCGAACGTCTCCCGGTCCCAGCCGATGAGGCCGAAGGTCGCCTTGTAGGTGCCCCACTCGTAGTTGTCGAGCGCGCTCCAGTGCAGGTACCCGCGCACCTCGCTGCCGGCATCCATCTGCTCGCGCACGGCGGTCAGCGCACCGCGCGTGTAGTCGATGCGGCGGCTGTCGTCGGCCGTGGCGATGCCGTTCTCGGTGATGTAGACGGGCACGCCGGGCGCCCAGCGGCGCGAGTTGGCGATGCCGTCGCCGATCGCCGGCGGGTAGTACTCCCAGCCGGTCAGCGTCTTCTCGACTTCGGCCGGCCACGGCACGGGTCCGTCGGCGGCGATGCGGGTGCGCGTGTAGGCCTGGATGCCGATCCAGTCGTCGTTCTTGGCGGCGTCGATGAAGACGTCTTCGCGCGACCAGGCGTACTCGTCGCGCACGGCCTCGGCACCGGGATCGGGCTGGTAGGCCTGGGTGGCGACGGTCCAGCCGGCCTTCGCGCCGTATCCGCGCACGATCTCGACGGCGCGGTGGTGGCCCTCGATGAGCTTCTCGGTCACGCCGGGCACGCCCGGCGGCAGGCCGGCCCCGGGGAAGGCGACGGTGGGATCGGCGAGCACCGACACCATGTTCGGCTCGTTGATCGTGCAGACCAGCGACACGTCGTCGAGCACCGGCAGCACGGCCTCGACGTAGCGGACGAAGCGGTCGACGGCGTCGTCGGCCGCCCATCCGCCGTTGCGTCCGTGCCAGATCGGGTTGGTGAAGTGGTGCAGCGTGACCATCGGCTCGAGTCCGAGCTCGCGGGCGGTGCCGACCATTCGGCGGTAGTGGTCGATCTCGGCGCGGCTGATGACGCCGGGCTCGGGCTCGATGCGCGCCCACTCGACGCTGAAGCGGTAGGAGGTGAGCCCGGCATCCGCCAGCAGGCGCATGTCCTCGGGGTAGCGGTGGTAGCTGTCGGCGGCGTCGAGGCTCGGCTCGGCGACGGGGGCGCCGAAGTGCCCGTGCTCGCGGTACCACCAGTCGGAGTTGAGGTTGTTGCCCTCGACCTGGTGGGCGGCGGTGGATGCTCCCCACAGGAAGCCGGGAGGGAAGGTGACGGCGCCGTCGGTGCTCATGCTCTCGACCCTAGCGCGAATACCTGACACCCTGTAGGGATTCAGCCCGGGCACAGGATGCGCGGGGGTGAGCGACGGGCGAGGGATGCGTCATCATATGGGCGTGGACGACACGGGAGAGAGCGGAGCGGAGCGCGCGGGCAGCGCGGCCTCCGAGCCGACCGTCGAGCCGACCGCCGAGTCCGCTCCCGCGCACCCCCGCGGCCCGCGCGGCCCGTACCGCAAGACCGAGGAGCGCCGGCGGCAGATCCTCGACCAGGCCGTGCACGTGTTCGCCCGCCGCGGCTTCCACTCCGGCTCGCTGAGGGAGATCGCGCGCGGCGTGGGGATGACGGTGCCCGGCATCCTGCACCACTTCGGCGACAAGGAGTCGCTGTTCCAGGCGGTGCTCGACGAGCGCGACGAGCGGGTGCGCACGGCCGCCGGCGACGTCAGCGAACGCAATCTCATCGAGCAGTTCCGCGCCGTGATGGGCGCCGTGCGCGCCGAACCCGGACTCTCGTCGCTCTACACGATCGTGTCGGCCGAGGCGACCGACGACGAGCACCCCGCGCACGCCGCGTTCCGCATCCGCTACGCCGAGAACGCGCGCGGCGTCATCCCCGCGCTCGTCGCCGGTCAGGAAGACGGCACGATCCGCGGCGATCTGGATGTCGTGCAGGCCTCGCGCGTCATCCCCGCCGTCATGGACGGCCTGCAGCAGCAGTGGCTGCTCGACCCGGACTTCGACCTCGAGACGGCCTTCGACGACTTCCTGCGCGGGTACCTCCTCCCCCGCTGACGCCGCGTCCGCAGGGCGCCACCCCGGCCGTTTTCACCATGTGAGACGCCCCCTCGCCGCACCCGTGCGCCCCGACGCAAGCTCGTCGCAGTTCCCGACGACGCGAGCAGAAAGGCGCCGACCATGAAGGCCGTCCGACTCCACAGCTACAACGAGCTCCCGACGCTCGACAGCATCCCCGAACCGACGATCACCGGCCCCTGGGACGTGATCGTGGATGTCGGCGCCGCCGGCCTGTGCCGCACCGACCTGCACATCATCGAGGGCCAGTGGGAGCCGATCCAGCACCCCGACCTGCCCTACGTGCTCGGGCACGAGAACGCCGGCCGGGTGCGCGAGGTCGGCAGCGCCGTCACCAACGTCGCCCCCGGCGACACCGTGATCATGCACCCGCTGACGAGCTGCGGCCTCTGCGCCGCCTGCCGCGTCGGCCAGGACTCGCACTGCGAGAACGCGACCTTCCCCGGCATCAACGTCGACGGCGGATGGGCGCAGCTGCTCAAGACGAACGCCCGCGCGGTCGTGAAGCTCGACCCGAGCCTCGAGCCGAAGGACATCGCGGCGCTCGCGGATGCGGGCCTCACCGCCTACCACGCGGTGCGCAAGTCGGCCGATCGCCTCTTCCCGGGCACCCACGCCGTCGTGGTCGGCGCCGGCGGTCTCGGCCACATCGGCATCCAGGCGCTCGCCGCGATCACGTCCGCCGAGATCACGGTCGTCGACCGCTCGGAGGAGGCCCTCGAGCTGGCGACGAAGCTCGGCGCCCACCACACCGTGCTCGCGACCGAGCCGACCGCCGTCGCGGCGGAGGTGCAGGACGTGACCGGCGGCGGCGCGCACGTGCTCTTCGACTACGTGGGCGAGCACGGCACCGAGAACCAGGCGTCGGAGCTGATCCGCAACCAGGGCGACCAGTACGTGATCGGCTACGGCGGCCGCATCGAGCGCGACACGATCGAGATCATCTCGCGCGAGATCAACATCATCGGCAACCTCGTCGGCACCTACAACGACCTGGTCGAGCTGATGACCCTCACGGCTCAGGGCAAGGTCACGCTGCACACGCAGGTCTACGACCTCGCCGCCGCGCACGATGCGATCGCCGACCTGGATGCGGGCCGCCTCGTCGGCCGCGGCATCCTCGTGCCCGAGCGGCTCTGAGCGGTCTCGCGCCACCCTCGCGCCGCACGCTGCGCACCAGCCTGCGCGCCTCCCGCACCACCCCGCGAACGACCCCCGATCGAAGGAGATCGACATGTCCGACCCGACCGCGCTCGACCCCGTCGCATTGCGGAAGCTGGCCCGCGTCATCCGGGCCGTGTTCCCGCACGACGGCATCCCCGACGCCCCCTATCTGCGCAGCGCCGAGGCCCTGCGCGACCAGGCCGCGGCCACCTCGCCGCGCCGCGCCGCCGTCGTCGCCGAGGGGCTGCGCAGCCTGCAGCAGCTCACCGGCGGCGACGTCGAGGCGATCGACGTGGATGCGCTGAGCGGCATCCTGCGTCACCTCGAGCAGACCGAGTTCTTCCAGGCGGTGCTGACCAGCGCCGTCGTCAGCTTCTACAGCGACCCGGAGGTGTGGCAGCACCTCGGCTACGAGGGCCCCAGCTTCGACAAGGGCGGCTACGTGAACCGCGGCTTCGACGACCTCGACTGGCTGCCCGAGCCGCGCATCGAGGAGTACGCCGGCGACGACGAGCTCGTCGAGTACGTGCCGCCGGTGCCCGGACTGCAGGTGAGCTTCGACACGACCAAGAAGGTGGCCCAGATATGAGCGCGATCAGCCACGACGACGAGGCCGTCGTCATCGTCGGATCCGGTGCGGGCGGCGGAACGCTCGCCTACGAGCTCACGAAGCGGGGCATCCCCGTGGTCGTGCTCGAGGCCGGCCCGCACCTGACGAACGACAACTACACGAACGACGAGTGGGAGGCCTTCGGCCAGATGGCCTGGCCGAGCGACCGCACCGACTCGGGCTCGTGGAAGGTCGCCCAGGACTTCCCGAACCTGCCCGCCTGGATCGTCAAGGCCGTCGGCGGCACGACCACGCACTGGTCGGGCGCGACGCCGCGCTTCAAGGCGCACGAGTTCAAGGCGCGCACCGCCTACGGCCACATCGACGGCGCCTCGCTGCTCGACTGGCCGATCGACCTGACCGACCTGGCGCCCTGGTACGACGAGGCCGAGAAGGCGATGGGATCCACCCACCGCCACGGCCGCAAGCCCCTGCCCGCGAACAACAACTACAAGGTGTTCGCGAACGGCGCCGAGCGCGTGGGCTACAAGCACTACGCGACGGGGCCCTATGCGACGAACGCCGAGGAGTACGACGGCCGGCCCGCCAGCATCCAGGACGGCTTCAACTTCCAGGGCGACAAGAACAGATCCAAGTGGTCGACGCTGGTGCGCGAGATCCCGCGCGCCCAGGAGACGGGTCTGCTCGATCTGCGCCCCGACAGCCACGTCGCGCAGATCACTCACGACAGCCACGGCCGAGTGGATGCGGTGCTCTACCTCGACAAGTCCGGCGCCCTGCACCGGCAGCGGGCCAAGCTCGTCGCCGTCGCCGGCAACTCGATCGAGACCGCGCGCCTGCTGCTGCTCAGCGCGAGCGCGCTGTTCCCCGACGGGCTCGCGAACTCGTCGGGCCAGGTCGGCCGCAACTACACGCGCCACCTGACCGGCTCGGTGTACGCCCAGTTCGACGACGAGGTGCGCATGTACCGCGGCGAGACGATGGCCGGCATCATCGCCGACGAGTCGCGCCACGACACCGGCCGCGGCTTCTCGGGCGGGTACTACATGGAGACGATCTCGCTCGGGCCGGCGTTCCTGGCGAAGTTCCTCACGCCCGGATCATGGGGGCGCGACTTCACCTCGTTCCTCGACGGCTACGCCCGCACCGCCGGAATGTGGATCGTCGGCGAGGACCTGCCGCAGGAGACCAACCGCGTCACCCTCAACCCGGCGGCCCTCGACGAGCACGGCCTGCCGGTCGCGCACGTGCACTACGACGACCACCCGAACGACAAGGCGATGCGCGAGTACGCCTACGCGCACGCCGAGAACCTCTACGACGCCGTCGGCGCGACGCGCACCTGGCGCACCCCGCCGTATCCCTCGACCCACAACATGGGCACCGCGCGCATGAGCGCCCGGCCCGAAGACGGGGTCGTGGATGCGTGGGGCCGCTCGCACGACGTGCCGAACCTGTTCATCAGCGACGGCTCGGTGTTCACCACCTCCGCCGCGGCGAACCCGACCCTCACGATCGTCGCCCTCGCCATCCGGCAGGCCGACTACATCGCGAAGCAGCTGGAGTCGGGCGGCATCTGAGCGACCTCGAACCCCTGACTCACCGACCTCACGAACCGAACGACCGCAGAACCGAACGAAAGGACCGGAACCAGCCATGGCATCCACCCTCACCTCCAGCCCCTACGACCAGATCGCCGAGGTGCCGAGCTTCGAGCTGACCAGCACCGACGTCGCCGACGGGCAGGAGCTGCCCGCCGCCCAGGTGTCGGGCATCTTCGGCGCCGGCGGCAGCGACACCTCGCCGCAGCTGAGCTGGTCGGGATTCCCGGCCGAGACGAAGAGCTTCGTCGTCACCGTCTACGACCCCACCGCCCCGACCGGCAGCGGCTTCTGGCACTGGGCCGTCGCCGACATCCCTGCCACGACGACCTCGCTCGCGGCCGGAGCCGGCGACGACACCGGAGCCCAGCTGCCCCCGGGCGCCTGGCAGCTGAACAACGACGCCTCGCTGCAGCGCTACCTCGGCGCGGCCCCGCCGGCCGGCAGCGGCAAGCACCAGTACTTCGTGGCCGTGCACGCGGTGGATGTCGAGAGCCTCGGCCTCGACCACGGTGCGACCCCGGCGTTCCTGGGCTTCAACCTCTCGGGTCACACGCTGGCCCGCGCGGTCATCGCCCCGTGGTGGGAGGCGAAGTAAGCCGGACTCGCACGACCCTCGCGGGTCGTCGCAACCGGATCAGGGGTGGGGCCCCGGAGCTGCGGCTCCGGGGCCCCACCCCTGCTGTGCCCGGTTCGCCGCCGGGTCCCCCGCACGATGTCGGCTCAGCGGCCCCGCGATGGCACAGTGCGCCACCGCATCGCGCCTCAGCCGACACTGTGCAGTCGACCCGGCGACCCGTCAGTGCGCGAGGGCGGCCGAGCCGGTGCGGAACCAGCGCGAGAGCTGCGACGCGGTGCGGCGCAGCGCATCCTCGAGCTCCGCCTCGCGGCCCACGACGTCGGTCGATGCCGCCGAGATCGCGGCCGAGCCGACGATCATGCCCGAGGCGTCGCGCACGGCGATCGCGGCGCACGTCATGCCGGGCACGAACTCCTCGTGCTCCCAGGCGATGCCGGCGAGCGCGACCTCGTCGAGGCGCGCATCCAGCTCGGCCCGGTCGACGATCGTCGTCGGCGTGAACGGGGTCAGCGGATGCACCTCGAGGTAGCTGTCGCGCTGGGCGTCGGTCATGCCGGCGAGCATGATCTTGCCGTAGGCGGTCGCGTGCGAGGCCTCGTGCATGCCGAAGTTGAGCGGCTGCAGACGGCGGTGGTCGGGGCAGTCGTCGACGAAGGCGACGATCACGTCCGGGCCACGGTAGACGGCGAAGTAGGCGGCGGTCTGCGCGCGCTCGTGCAGACGCGCGATCTCGGTCTTCACCTGGGCCGGAACTCCGACCTGGCGGTGCAGCGAGACGCCGAGCCGGTGCAGCTTGTAGCCGAGCTCGAAGCGGCGGTCGCTCTTCAGGTGCACGAGGTAGTCGCTGTCGACCAGGCTGCCGAGGATGCGGTAGACGGTCGGCATCGGCATGCCGAGCGCCTGCGACACCTCGCGGGCGCTCGCGCCGCCGCGTTCGGCGATGAACTCGAGGGCGGCGAAGGTCTTGCGGATCGCGCTGACGCCGCCTGCGTCGCTCTCGGGTCGGATCGAGACGACCTCGGCGGGGGCATCGGCAGCGACGTCGTCGACCGGCGTCGCCGTCGGATCGGGCTCGGATGCGCGACGCTCGCGGGCGGGTTCTCGCACGGCGGCATCGCGGAGTCGGGCGGGCTTCGGGTTGACGGTCAGGCCGGTGGGGCCGGCGGCGTTGCTCGGCATGCGCACATCCTGGCGGGCGCGCCCGGGAGCCGCCAGGGAATCCGCGCCCGGTTCTCACGAGGTGAGACAGCATCCGGTCGCCAGCCAGGTAAGGGTTGACTAACCTCGACGGGTGGCCCTCTCGAACCCGGCCGCGACCACCGCATCCGTCGACCCGGTCGACCCGGTGCGATCGCCCGACGCACCCGGGCGGGCCGGCGCCGGGCTCGGCATCGACGCGACGGGCTTGCGCCTCGGCTACGGACGCACCGAGATCGTGCACGACGTCGCCCTGCGCCTCGAGGCCGGGCAGGTCACCGCGCTCATCGGACCGAACGGCAGCGGCAAGTCGACCGTGCTGCGCGCGCTCGCCCGCCTGCACGCGCCGACGCACGGCGCGATGACGCTCGACGACGGCCGCGCCCTCGACACGCTCGCCCGCCGCGAGTTCGCGCGCACCCTCACGCTGCTCTCGCAGTCGCGACCGGCTCCGTCGGGGCTGAGCGTGCGCGAGGTCGTCGAGTTCGGGCGGCATCCGCACCGCGGGCGCATCCGCTCCGCCGACCCCGAGGGCGCCGCCGCCGTGCAGGAGGCGCTCGAACTCACCGGGCTGACCGGCATCGCCGATGCGGGCGTCGACGAGCTCTCCGGCGGCCAGCTGCAGCGCGTCTGGCTCGCGACGAGCCTCGCCCAGCGCACCGGCGTGCTGCTGCTCGACGAGCCCACCAATCACCTCGACCTGCGCTACCAGGTGGAGACGATCGACCTCGTGCGCGAGCTCGCCGACGAGCACGGCATCACGGTCGGCATCGTGCTGCACGACCTCGACCAGGCCGCTGTCGTGGCCGACCGGCTCGTGCTGCTCAGCGAGGGCCGGGTCGTCGCCGACGGCGCCGCCGCCGAGGTGCTGCGCGGCGAACTGCTCAGCGAGGTCTACGGCATCCGCATCGACGTGGATGCCGACCCCGCCACCGGCGCCCTGCGCACGAAGGCCTTCGGTCACCGGCGCCGCTCTGCTGCCGACGCCTCCGCCTCCGTCTGACCCGACAGTCCCGAAGCTTCTCCGCGAAAGTACGCACTTCGCCGTCGCGCGACGGCGTGTCGCCCCGCAATCCACGTACTCTCGCGGAGCCCTGCCGGGACGCGGCGCGCGGAACGGTCGTGCGCGCCGGGCCGGGCGGGCCCCGCGCGAGGCCCGACGTAGGGTGTCCCGGTGGACAACCTCGACTACGGGATCATCGATCTGCTGCGACAGAACGCCCGCGCCGGGTACGGCGACATCGGCCAGAAGGTGGGCCTCTCGGCGTCCGCGGTGAAGCGGCGCGTCGACCGGCTCGTGGTCGACGGCGTCATCCAGTCGTTCACGATCCAGGTCGACCCGGCCGTCGACGGACTCGGAACCGAGGCCTACGTCGAGCTGTTCTGCCGCGGCACCGTGGCTCCGGCCGAGCTGCGGCGCATCCTCTCGGCCGTGCCCGAGGTCGTGGATGCGGCGACCGTCAGCGGCGATGCCGACGCGATCGTGCGCATCCGCTCGCGCGACATCGCCTCGCTCGAAGACGCGCTCGAGAAGGTGCGCATCGCCCCGACCGTCGACCACACCCGCTCGGCCATCGTCATGTCGAGGTTGGTCCACCGCGAGGTGGACTAGAAAGCACCTCACCGCGAGGCTCCGCGAGAGTACGCAGTCTGCGGGCCGGACGCGGCGTGTCGCGGCGCAAAGTGCGTACTCTCACGGAGAACGGGATCGCGGGTGCGAATCCCGATGCGGGGCTCAGGCCGCGAGACGCTCCGCGGTGCGTGCCGCGAGGAACCGGCCGTGCTCGGCCGCCTTCGCCTCGGCGCGGTCGGCGAGGTCCTTGGCGAGGTCGGTGAACTGGTCGAGGGCGGGGTTGACGCCGACGAGGGTGAACTCGCGCTGCACGACCTGGAGGTCGAGACCCCAGACGTCGCCGAGCACGCGCTCGATCCATCCGGTGGAGTGGTCCCAGCCGGCACGCGGGGTGCCCTCGCTGTAGTTGCCGCCGAGAACCGTGGCGACGACGGCGGGCTTGCCCTTGAGCAGCTCGCTGCCCGGCCCGAGGCGCGGGTCGGCGATGGCCAGGTCGACCCAGGTCTTGAAGTGCTGCGAAGGGCCGAAGTTGTACAGCGGAACGGCGAAGAGCAGCGCCTCGGCGTCGACGAGCTCGTCGACGATCTCGGCGGCAAGCGCGACGGCCTCGTTCTGCTCGGCGGTGCGCGCCTCCTCGGGGGTCCACGATGCGGTCACCGCGTTCGACCAGGCGGTGGCGGGCACCGGATCGACGCCGATGTGGCGGGTGGTGACGGTCGCGTCGGGGTGCTCGCGGCGCCACTCGGCCTCGACGATGTCGCCGAGCGCGCGGCTCGCGGAGCCCTCGGTGCGAATGCTGGCGTCCAGTCGGAACAGGGACATGGGGGTGATCTCCTCGATCGGCTCGTGCGCCGGGCGGCCTGCCGCGTGCGCTTCGTTTCCCGGTGTCGCTTCTGAAAAACTAGCGACTCGCGGAACGGTAGCACAGGTACACTCGGCGCATGGCCACCACGTCGACGACCCGATCCGCGAGCGCGCACAGCGCCGCGGCCGCCGGGGTCGATGACGCAACCGCCCCCGCATCCGGCCTCGAGACGCTGCGCGAGACCGGCGATGTGCAGCGCTGCGACGCGGCGCTCGTGAGCGCCTTCGGCGTTCTCGGCAAGCGCTGGAACGGCATGATCCTCGCGGTGCTCGGCCACCAGACGCTCGGCTTCGCCGAGCTGCGCCGCGGCATCGGCGCGATCAGCGACTCGATGCTCAGCGACCGCCTCGGCGACCTGACCTCACTCGGCCTGATCGAGCGCCAGGTGGATGCGGGCCCGCCCGTGTCGGTCACCTACCGCCTCACCGAGGCCGGCTGCCGTCTCGTGCCCGTGCTCGACCAGCTCGGTGACTGGGCCCGCGACAACCTCCCGCGCCCCGAGGGCCACTAGCCCAGATCCGGACGGCGCAGGCCGCGGGACGGGTCAGGCGCTGACGCGCGCCGCCCGACCCAGCGCCACGACCAGCGGGATGCCTGTCGCGAGTGCGATCACGCTGATGACCGCCGCGAAGCCCGTGAGCGCCGCGACGAGCGAGACCGACAGCGTCGCAACGCCGATGCCGACGACCGGGATCGTCAGGCCGATGTAGCCGAGCAGGAAGATGCCGGCGAGCACCTCGCCGCGGTGCGCCGCATCCGCCAGCGATCCGGCCACGGCGAGCGCCGACTTGAACAGCACGCCCGAGCCGGCGCCGCCGATGACGCCGCCGACGAGGAACGCGACGAGCGAGCCGCCCGTCGCGACGACCGTCGTGAGCACCGCGAGCCCGACGACGAACAGCGCGACGCCGAGGCCGACCTGGGCGCGCAGGCCGAGCGGACGCACCGCGACCTGCGCGAGCGCGGCCGCCGCGAAGGCCGCGAACACGACGGCGCCGGATGCGGCCCGCGAGGCGATGTGCAGCTCACCGCCGACGAACGAGGGCACGAGCGAGGTGAACAGGCCGAGCACCGCGAAGCCGGCGAAGGCGATGCCGCCGGCGAGCAGGAAGCGTCCGCGGCTTCCGGCGGGAACGCGCACGCGCTGCGGGCGGTAGGGCTCGCGGATGTGCGGGATGCGCGCCGTCTCGGGCACGACGGCCACGGCGACCAGGGCGAGCAGCAGCAGCACGACGAAGACGACGAACGGCGTGACGAGCGGACCCGGAGCCCACTGGGCCAGCATCCCGGCCACGACCGCGCCGACGCCGAAGCCGCCGAGGTTGGCGACGCCGGAGACGATCTGGCCGCGCACCGGGCTCGCGTCGGGGCGCGAGCCGAGGTGCAGGTCGAGCAGGTGCGCGGTCATGGTCGCGGTCGCCATGCCGATGCCCAGACCCGAGACGACGCGCGCCGTGATGAGCCCGGCGAGATCGGGCCAGACGAGGAAGATGCCGGCCGAGACGAGCTCGAGCACGATCGCCGGGATGAGCAGCCGGCGCCGGCCGAGCGTGTCGCCCAGGTGCCCGGCGAGGAAGAGGCTGACGACGACGCCGGCCGCGTAGGCGGCGAAGGCGATCGTGATCGAGAAGGTCGTGAAGCCGTCGCGCTGCTGGTACAGCGACCAGAGGGTCGTCGGCACGGTCGTGTAGGCCATGATCACGAGGAACGTGACCGCTCCGAGCCAGAAGCCGGTTCCGTGCGAGACCTTGCCGGGGCGGGGCGTGCGGAAGGCCGGAGCGGGTGCGGCAGGCGAAGCGGATGCGGGCGCGGCGAAGTCGTCCGGCGCGAGGGTCGCTCCGTCGGGAAGCGGGCGGGTGAGGTCGAGGGACTCGGTAGGCACGAAGCCAAGATCCTCTCCTCGATTGCGCAAGTCCAACGCTCAGTTTCGATCTGATTCAGCAGCATCCACGATCAATTGCTGTGAGACTCGCTCCCATGGATCGCCGCCAGCTCGAGGTCTTCGCCGCCGTCGCCCGCACCGGCAGCTTCACCCGCGCCGCCGCCGAGCTGCACCTCGTGCAGTCGGCGGTCTCGGCCACCGTCGCCGCGCTCGAAGCCGACCTCGGCGAGCGCCTGTTCGAGCGCACCACCCGACGCGTGCAGCCGACGGCCGCGGGTCGGGCGCTGCTGCCCCACGCGACGGGCATCCTCGACTCCTTCCAGAGCGCGCGGGATGTGGTCGAGGCCGTCGGCGGCGGACTCTCGGGCACCGTGCGCATCGGCTACATGACCAACGTGACGCTCTTCGACATCCCGGCGCTGCTCGGCCGCTTCACCGTCGACCACCCGGGCGTCGCGCTGCGGCTGACCCCCGCGCCGACCGGGACGGCCGGGCTCGCCGAAGGGCTGCTCGCGGGCGACTTCGACGTCGCCTTCCTCTCGGCGACCGCCGTCGACCAGCCGCGGCTCGACGTGCACGTGCTCGCCGAGTCGCCGCTCGGTCTCGCGGTGCCGCGCGGGCACGAGCTCGACGGCCGCAGGCGCATCCGCTTCGCCGACACGGTCGGGCTGCGGTCGGTCGACTTCATCCGCGGCTTCGGCTCGCGCGAGCTCGTCGAGGTCGAGCTGCGCCGCCGCGGGCTGCGGCGCGAGGTGCAGTTCGAGACGAGCGACATGAACGACGTGCTCGCGCTCATCCGCAACGGACTCGGCGTCGGCTTCGTGCCGCGCTATCTGGTCGAGGACGACGCGGCGGTGCACTGGATCGCGCTGCAGGATGCGGACTTCGCGCTGCGCGTGAGCGTCGCGACCGCCCGGGAGCGGCCGCTCGGCGCGGCCGCCGCGCGCCTCGCCGATCTGGCCCGCGCATCCGCCTCGACCGCCTGAGTCCGAGCGGGCACGCGGGGGTGAGGTGCGGATCCGGTCGCGATCGCGAGCGATACCGGCCGAGAAGGCAGGTCGGCGCGCACGGACACCGCGATCCCCTCCGACCGCGCGGGCGATCTCGACGCGACGACTCCACGACCACGCGGCCGTCGGATGCCCGCTTCGCGCCGGGTGCGCCCGGGTGCGAGGGGGACACGTGCCGACAGACCGTCGAGTCCGCCCCAGGGCTGGGGATTCAGCTGTACGTACATCCGGGTGAGGGTTATCCCGGAGGGGCCGAGAGATAGGGGACTCGACCATGGACGTCACCAGCCCAGACGACCGCAGCAAGGCCAGCACGACCGGGGTTCGGGGGAACCACGTCGCGCACCGCACGACCAGCACCGCCAGCACGACCAGCACGACCAGCAGCACCGCCGAGAGCGATTCGGGCGCCCTCGTCGAGCACCACGCCGCCGTGAGGGACGGCAGCGCGCACGACACCGTCACGATCGACACCATGGCGTTCGACAGCGCGCTGACCGACGCCGACCTGGCCTTCCTCGCCGGCGCCGAGATCGGCGCCGCCGTCGCACACGGCGCACGCCGCGCATCCACCGCGACCGCCACGCTCGACAGCGCCCTCGACCACGCCGTCGACGTCGTGCCGCTGCCGCCCGCACCGCCGGTTCCGCCGCTGCGCTACGGCCACCTGGTGTGGTCGATCCTCGTCGCCGCGCTCGTATGGTGCTTCGCCTACATCCACGCCTTCGAGCCGGGCTGCGTGCCCGACGCGCTCGGCTGCACGGCCGGCCCCGCACCCAGCCTGCTCGACGTGCCGGGCGTGGCGATGGTCGTCGCCGGCATCATCGGCGCCGGCACGATCGGCCTGGCCCCGTGGACCCGCAATCGCGGCCTCCGCGCCGTCGTCGCGGTCTCGCTCGGCGCGCTCATGATCGGCGGCGGTCTGCTCGCCCTGAGCCAGCTCGGCCTGCTCGGCTGAGGCACGACGCCGCGCCGCAGCATCCCCTGCACGCTGACCGCGGCCGCCGACCCTCCGGGGGCTCTCCGGATGCGGGTCGACGGCCGCGGTCAGCGTGGCACGGCCGGCTGGACGGCTGACCGGCGCGGCTCCTCTCAGGCGGCGAGCGCCGCGTGCTCACGCAGAGCGTCAGCGGCCCGCTCGAAGACCTCGTCGGGATCGCCCGACGCATCCAGCTCGACGATCGCGCCGCGGTAGTGCTCCACCAGCTCCGCCTCGTGAGCGGACCAGACGGCGAGCCGGGCGCGCACCGTCTCGGGGGCGTCGTCGGCGCGGCCCCGGCTGAGCAGCCGCTCGACCAGCTGGGCCTCGGGGATGCGGAACCGCAGCACCGCATCCACTCCCGCCGCCCGGCGGACCAGGAACTCGTCGAGGATGCGCGCCTGCGCGATCGTGCGCGGGTAGCCGTCGAGCACGAAGCCGCCGAGCGAGGCACGGAGGGCTCCGGTGACGAGCGGGGTGATCAGCTCGTCGGGCACCAGCTCGCCGCGGCCCATGATCTGGGCGAGGTGCGCGCCCATCCCGGTTCCCGTGGAGGCCTCGACCCGCAGCAGGTCGCCGAGCGCGACGTGGGGCGCACCCAGGAGGCGCGCGAGGCGCGGCCCCTGGGTGCCCTTGCCCGAGCCGGGGGCTCCGAGCAGCAGCACGCGCATCACGCCGCCGCCTCGGATCCGACGAGCTCCTCGGCCTGCGCCGCGCGCCGCACCGCCGCCGAGTCGGACGAGCGCGGACCGCGCGCCTCCGGCTCGATGAGGAACTGCGTGTAGGCGGGGATCGTCAGGAAGGTCGGGAAGTCGTCGCTGAGCGTGACCTCGCGCACGACCTGCGCGGCCTCCTCCCAGCGCGACCCGTCCGATCCGCCGGCCGACGCCGACGCCGACGCCGAGTGCGACGCGAGCGCCGCATCCAGCAGCCCGCCCACGTGCTCGCGGGTCACCCGGGTGCCCTCCGCTGTCACGATGCCCTGACGGATCCACTGCCACAGCTGCGAGCGGCTGATCTCGGCCGTCGCCGCGTCTTCCATGAGGCCGTCGATCGCCGCGGCGCCGACGCCGCGAAGCCACGACTCGAGGTAGCGCAGGGCGATCGACACGTTCGCGGCGACGCCGGCGTCGGTCACGGCCGCGTCGAGCGAGCGCACGTCGGTCAGGTCGGCGGCGGTCACCCGCACGTCGGGGCGCTGGCGGTCGAGCTGGTTCGGGCGCTCGCCGAGCACCGCGTCGAACTCGGCCTGCGCCGTCGCCACGAGGTCGGGATGCGCGACCCAGGTGCCGTCGAAGCCGTCGCCGGCCTCGCGGCTCTTGTCGGCCGCGACCGCGTCGAGGGCACGCGCGGTCGCCTCGGCATCCCGTCGGTTGGGGATGAAGGCGCTCATGCCGCCGATCGCGTGCGCCCCGCGCCGGTGGCAGGTGGCGACGAGCAGCTCGGTGTAGGCCCGCATGAACGGCACCGTCATGGTGACCTTCGAGCGGTCGGGCAGGGTGAACGTCGCCCCGCGGCCGCGGAAGTTCTTGATGATCGAGAAGATGTAGTCCCAGCGACCGGCGTTGAGTCCGGCGCAGTGGTCGCGCAGCTCGTAGAGGATCTCCTCCATCTCGAACGCCGCCGTGATCGTCTCGATCAGCACGGTTGCGCGGATCGTGCCGTGCTCGATGCCGAGCTCGCCCTCCGCGAGGGTGAACACGTCATCCCACAGCCGCGCCTCGAGGTGGTTCTCGGTCTTCGCGAGGTAGAAGTACGGCCCGCGACCCCGGGCGATCAGCTCGGCGGCGTTGTGGAAGAAGTACAGCCCGAAGTCGACGAGCGAGCCGGATGCCGGCGAGGCCTGCCCGGTGCGGTCGATGTAGCGCAGGTGCTTCTCGGCCAGGTGCCAGCCGCGCGGACGCATCACGATCGTCGGCGTCTCGGCATCCGGGCGCAGCGCGTAGCTCTTGCCCTCGGCCGAGGTGAAGTCGATCTGGCGGCGGATCGCGTCGCGCAGGCTCAGCTGGCCGTTGATCACGTTGAACCAGGTGGGGCTCGTGGCGTCCTCCTGGTCGGCGAGCCAGACCTTCGCGCCCGAGTTGAGCGCGTTGATCGTCATCTTGCGATCGGTGGGTCCGGTGATCTCGACGCGGCGGTCGTGCAGGCGCGGGCCGGCTCCGGCGACGCGCCAGGTCGGGTCCTCCCGGATCGCCCGGGTCGACTCGAGGAAGCGCAGGTCGCGGCCGTTGTCGATGTCGCTGCGGGTGCGCATCCGCTCGGCCAGGCGCTCGTGTCGGCGGCCGGCGAAGGCATCGTGCAGCAGGGTGAGGAAGCGCAGGGCCTCCGGGGTCAGGATCTCGTCGAAGCGCTCGTGCTGGGGCCCGAGCACCTCGATGCGCGAGGTGGTCATGATCGTCTCCTTCAGGGTGGATGCGCGGCTCAGTGGAACTGCGCGGTCTCGGTGGAGCCGACGAGGGCGAGGGTGGCCGAGTCGGGGTTGAGGGCGGTGGAGACGCGGTCGAAGTAGCCGGTGCCCACCTCCCGCTGGTGTTTGGTCGCGGTGTAGCCGCGAGCCTCGGCCGCGAACTCGGCCTCCTGCAGCTCCACGTACGCGCTCATCTGGCGGTCGCGGTAGCCGGAGGCGAGCTCGAACATCCCGTGGTTGACGGAGTGGAAGCCGGCCAGGGTGATGAACTGGAAGGCGTAGCCCATCGCCGACAGCTCGCGCTGGAAACTCGCGATGGTGTCGTCGTCGAGGTGGCGCTTCCAGTTGAAGCTGGGCGAGCAGTTGTAGGCGAGCTTCTTGCCGGGGAACTCGGCGTGGATGCTCTCGGCGAAGGTGCGCGCGAGCTCGAGGTCGGGCTCCGCCGACTCGACCCAGAGCAGGTCGGCGTAGGGCGCGTAGGCGTGGCCGCGGGCGAGCACCGGTCCGATGCCGTTCTCGACCTCGTAGAAGCCCTCGGCGGTGCGGGTTCCGGTGAGGAACGGGCGGTCGCGCTCGTCGTGGTCGCTGGTCAGCAGCGTCGCGGCGAGCGAGTCGGTGCGGGCGATCACGATCGTCGGGGTGCCGGCGACGTCGGCCGCGAGGCGGGCCGCATTGAGGGTGCGGATGTGCTGGCTCGTCGGCACGAGCACCTTGCCGCCCATGTGCCCGCACTTCTTCTCACTGGCGAGCTGGTCCTCCCAGTGCACGCCGGCGGCGCCGGCCTCGATCATCTGGTGCATGAGCTCGTAGGCGTTGAGCGGGCCGCCGAAGCCGGCCTCGGCGTCGGCGACGATCGGCGCCATCCAGTCGCGCGCGGCATCCGGGCCGGTTCCGCCCTGCTCGACCTGCGCGGCGCGCAGCAGCGCGTTGTTGATGCGGCGCACGACGGCGGGAACCGAGTTCGCCGGGTAGAGGCTCTGGTCGGGGTAGGTCTGGCCGCTGAGGTTGGCGTCGGCGGCGACCTGCCAGCCGGAGAGGTAGATGGCCTTGAGCCCGGCGCGCACCTGCTGCACGGCCTGGTTGCCGGTGAGGGCGCCGAGGGCGTAGGTCCACTCGTCAGGATTCTCGCCGTTGGCCTGGATCTGCTCCCACAGCTTCTCGGCGCCGCGCTGGGCGAGCGTGCGCTGCTCGCGCACCGGGCCGCGCAGCTCGATGACGTCCTCGGCGGAGTAGTCGCGCTGGATGCCGCTCCAGCGCGCATCCGTCTTCCACTGGGTCTCGAGCTCGGCCGCGGTCTGGGTCTGGTCGCCGGGGCGGATGCTGTTCTCAGTCATCGTCGTCTCCTTGCTGCCCGGCGTCGGCGCCGGGTCGGTCTGGTGTGCTGCTGACCTCGACTCTGCGACCCGCGCAACCGGTCTTCGCCGCATCCACCGCAAGAAAAAGAACGCGATTTCTGATTGCGAGAAGAAGGCCGCAGTGGCAGGGTCGCGGCATGACCTCGACGACGAGTTCATCGACGCACGATGACGACATGCTCGATTCGCTGACGATCGGCCGCCGCATCCGCGACACCCGCCTCGCGCGCGGGATGACGCTGGAGCAGCTCGCGACCGCGATCGACCGCGCCCCCTCGCAGCTCTCGGTCATCGAGAACGGCAAGCGCGAACTGCGCCTCGCCGAGCTGCAGCGGCTGGCCCGCGCACTCGGCGCCTCGCTCGACGAGCTGCTCAGCCCCGAGCCGCCGACGCGCCGAGCGGCCCTCGAGATCGCGCTCGAGCGGGCGCAGCGCGGGCCGCTGTTCGGCTCGCTCGGGCTCGCCGCGCTGCCGATCCGCAAGTCGCTCAGCGACGCCGCGATCGAGACGATCCTCGGCCTGCACGACGAGCTGCAGCGCGTGCACGAGCAGCGCGCCGCCACCCCGGAGGAGGCGCGGCGGGCCAACGGCGAGCTGCGTGCCGAGCAGCGCAGGCTCGGCAACCACTTCCCCGAGCTCGAGGCGCGCGCCGCCGAGCTGCTGGAGGCGGTCGGCCACGCCGGCGGACCGCTGTCGCAGCGCACGGCCGGCGAGCTGGCCGCCCACCTCGGCTTCACGCTGCACCACGTCAGCGACCTGCCCGCATCCACCCGCAGCGTCACCGACCTCGAGAACCACCGCATCTATCTCGGCACCCGGCAGAGCGCCGACCCGCGCACGACCCTGCTGCAGGCGCTCGCCGCGCATGTGCTCGGCAAGCCCGAGCCTCGCGACTACGCCGAGCTGCTGCGGCAGCGGGTCGAGACGAACTACCTCGCCGGCGCGCTGCTCATCCCCGAGGCGAGCGCGGTGCCGCTGCTGACCACGGCGAAGGAGGAGCGCTCGCTCTCGGTCGAAGACCTGCGGGATGCCTTCGCCACCAGCTACGAGACGGCCGCGCACCGCTTCACGAACCTCGCGACGCGGCACCTGGGCATCCCCGTGCACTTCCTCAAGGTGCACAGCTCGGGCGCGATCTCGAAGGCCTATGAGAACGACGGCGCCGCCTTCCCGACGGATGCGCTCGGCGCGGTCGAGGGTCAGTACGTCTGCCGCTTCTGGAGCGCGCGGCAGGTCTTCGACGTCGAGGACCGCTTCAGCCCGTACCACCAGTACACCGACAAGCCCAACGGCACGTACTGGTGCACCTCGAGCATCCAGTCGGGCTCGGGCGGGTCGTTCTCGGTGAGCGTCGGCACGCCGTTCGCGCACGTGAAGTGGTTCCGCGGGCGCGACACCACGGTGCGCAAGACGAGTGGATGCCCCGACCCGTCGTGCTGCCGCCAGCCGCCGGCCGAGCTCACCTCGCGCTGGGAGACGAAGGCCTGGCCGAGCGCGCGGCTCAACAGCTCGCTGCTCGCGGCGATGCCGACCGGCACCTTCACGGGCGTCGACACGACCGAGGTCTACCGCTTCCTGGAGTCGCACTCGCCCGCCTGAGCACCCGCCCGCGGGGGCCTCTGGGCGGGGATGCGCGGGCACGGGTGCGCGGGTGCGCATCCGCCCGAGCGAGCTGCCGGGCCGGGGCGTCGGGGTCACCCTGGCTTCTCAGCGCAGCTCGTCGGGCCGGGCGCGCGCCAGGGCGCGGCCGGTCACGGAGCTCGCGGGGTGCTGGGACGTGCACTCCGCGAGTCGCTCGACGTGATCGGAAGGATCTCCGCGGTGCTCGGGCCACCTCGGCTTCCATGCACAAGTATGCAATGTCCTCCTTATGGAGGACACGACCCCCTTCGGGGGGTGAAGCTGCACGATTCTCGCCGAGTTACGCTCGCGAAGCGCTCGATCCGTGCGCCGAACTGGCACTCGACGACGAAATCAGTTGTATCGCCACAAAGCCTTGTGTCCTCATTTTTGTAGCAGTACGTTGATACAGAAGAAGGACAAAGGAGGACACGATGGATCAGCGCATCCTCGTCGGCATCGCCGCGACCGCGATCGCGATCGGCGGACTCGTCTTCGTCATCGGCTCGGCGACCCCCGCCTACCGCCGCTATCTCGTCAACCGCTTCGTGCGCGACGTCGGCCTCGGCTACCCGGCCGAGCTGCGCGGGACGGTCGAGAAGCAGGTCGTCGGCCGCCAGCGCCGGCTCGGCATCGCCATGGTCGTCGGCGCGGTGCTCGCGGTCGCGATCGTGCTGCTGGCCACGCCGACCAGCGACAGCGACGGATTCCTCACGCTGCTTCTCGGAATCGGCGCCATGATCGCCACGGTCACCGCCGTGCAGACCTTCGCCGGCCTGCTGAGCCCCCGCCCCCTCGACGCCGAGGAGGTGCGGTACGCGCGGGCCGCCGAGACCGAGCTGGGCGACTACGTCTCGCCGCTCGAGCGCGCCGCCGTACGGGTGCTCGTGCCGCTCGCGGTGATCGCCGTCGTGGCCGCGATCGCGGCCGTGCCCGAGCGGATGCCGGCCCTCGCCATCGTCGTCATCACCTCCGCGCTCTCGGTGCTCGGCCTCGTGCTGTTCGAGACCGTCGGCCGCCGCATCGTGCGCCGCCCGCAGCACGCCGGCTCGGCCGCCGAGCTCGCCTGGAGCGACGCCCAGCGCGCCGCCGACCTGCGCGACATCGCCGACTACACGGCGTTCTCGGCCGGCTACGTGGTCGTCGGCTGCGCCGTCGCGGTGTTCTCCGACGCCGCCGGCCACTGGGACTGGCGCATCTCGCTCATCAACACGGGCTGGATCGCGCTCGTCGTCATCGCCGGCAACGTCGCCCGCAGCCGCAGCCTCCAGCGCCACGTCATCCGCCGACTCTGGCCCGATGTCGCCGCCGCGAACGAGCTGCGCGGCTGAGCTCTCTCCGCTGGACATCCCCTCCCCCGAATACCGACCCTCGACCGCACCGTCCCCTCGACCCCCGACAGGAGCATCACCATGATCTGGTTCCTCGCCGCCCTGGCCGTGGCCGCCGGCCTCCTCCTCATCGTCTTCCCCGCGACCGCCGCCGGGCGCGCCCGCAACGCCGACGCCTACGCGCGCCGACTCGGGCTCGCCATCCCGCCGCAGATGCAGCAGCTCATCGAGCGCCGCCTCGCCCGCCGCGGACGCGCCGCCGGCGTCGGCGTGCTGCTCGGCGCCGTCGCCGCCGTGCCGGTCGCCCTGCTCACGCCGGAAGGCGAGTCCCGCTGGGCGCACCTGGTGCCCGCTGCCGGCGTCTTCGCGCTCGTCGCCAGCGTCGTGGCCGCGGTCGCCGCGCTCGTGCTGCGCGAGCGTCCGGGCGAGGGGATGCGCGTCGCCCGCTCGACCGAGGTGCGACTCGACGACTACGTGGCGCCGTTCGAGCTGAACTTCCAGCGCGCGGTCGTCGCGCTCGGCCTGCTCGGCGCGCTCGTCGGGATCTTCGCCGTCGCCCTGCAGCCCACGTTGCTGACGACTTCGGGGGCCTTCATCGCCACCGGACTCGTCGGGCTCGTCGCCGCGGTGGCCTTCGAGGTCATCGCCCGCCGCCTCGTCGACGCCCCGCAGCCGGCCGGCTCGCCCGCCGAGCTGGCCTGGAACGACGCCCTGCGCACCCTCGGCATCCGCGACCTGATGCTCGTGCCGTCGATGATGGGCACGTTCTCGGCCTTCGGCGCGCTGCTCGTGCTCGTCGTACCGGGCAGCACATCGGCGCTTCCCGGGCAGCTCGGTGCCGGCATCGCGTTCGGGGTGTTCCTCATCGTGATCGTCGCGCTCATCGTGCTGGCAGCTGTGCAGTACCGCCACGGCAGCCCGCTCACGCACTTCCTGCGCCGACTCTGGCCCGAGGTCGCGGCGCAGAACGCGGCCGCGCGCACCCCGGGCGGGCGCGCGGCGGCAGCGGCGGCGAGCGCCGGGGCTCCGAGCGCCGCTCCGGTCGCAGCAGCCGCCGGCGAGAGCGCCGGCACGAACGATGAGGGCGGCACCCGATGATCTGGATCGTCGGCTTCTCGATCGCCGTCGCCATCGCCGGGGTCATGTTCCTCATCCGCTCGGCGACCCCGGCCGGTCGCGCCCGCCGCGCCGACACCCTCGCCCGCCAGATCGGTCTCGCGATCCCGTCGCAGCTCAGCACCTTCATCGAGGCGCGCCTCGCCCGCTTCAGCCGCGCCGGCGCGATCGGACTGCTGCTGGCCGCCGTCGCCTCGGCCCCCGTGGGCTACGCCGTCAGCGTGGCGAGCGGCGGTGACCCGTGGGGCGGTCGCGGGTTCGGCACGGGCGACAACGCCGCGCTGGGCGTCTGGCCGGGAGTCGGCGTCGGCCTGGTCGCGGTCGGCATCGTCGTCGCCGGCGCGGCGATCACCGTGCGCGACGACCTCGGCGACGAGGTGCGCTTCGCCCGCTCGACGGCCGTCGGCCTCGACGACTACATCCCCCGCGCACAGCTCGCGCTGCTGCGCATCGGCACAATCGGCGGCGGCGTGCTCGCTGCGCTGCTCGCGGCCCTCACGGTCGCGCAGCCCGCCACGCTCCCGGCGGCCCTTCCGCTCATCGGCACCGGCGTGATCGGCGTCGTCGCCCTCATCGTCTTCGAGATCTTCGGACGCCGCATCGTCGGCGCCCGGCAGCCCTCCGCCTCCCCCGCCGAGCTCGCCTGGAACGACGCCCTGCGCTCGGCGCAGCTGACCCAGCTCGCGACGGCGCCGGGGATGCTCGGCTACTACTCGCTGCTCGGCTGCACCTTCGTCCTACCGCGAGTGATCGAGCTGGGCGGCTGGCCGGGATGGATCGGCGGCGTCACCGCCCTCGTCGTGATCGCACTGCTCGCCGCGCTGGGTGTGATCGTGCTGATCTTCGTCTGGGGCAAGGGCAACCCGCAGACGCACTTCCTGCGTCGGCTCTGGCCGGAGGTCGTGGCGCAGAACGCGGCGCTCGCGACGGCGACCAGCCTCGCCTCGTCGCGAGCGGATGAGGGCCTCGCCCCGGTCGGCGCGGGGGCCGCGGCGACGGTATCGGGCGGCTCCGGCCACGCCGCCGGCACCACGACAGGTGTGGCCGTCGAGGGCGCCGCGGCGGCGCTAGGCTCAGGCGCCCCTGACCACGGCGAACGCAGCGAAGGAGGACGGTGATGTTGGGCATCGACCCGCGGTCGGCCGTGCCGCCTTTCGAGCAGCTGCGGCTGCAGCTCATGTCGCAGATCACCTCCGGGGAGCTGACCGCCGGGGCCCGGCTTCCTACCGTGCGGCGCCTCGCCGAAGACCTCGGCATCGCGCCGAACACGGTCGCCCGCTGCTACCGCGAGCTCGAGGCCTCGGGCGTGATCGAGACCCGCGGACGCAACGGCACGGTGGTCGCCTGGTCGCCCGACAGCGCCGACCGCGAGATCGAGCAGGCCGCCCGCGGCTTCGCCGACCGGGTGCGCGCCCTCGGCGGCGATCCGGTGCGCGCGCTCGAACTCGCCCGCGCCGCCCTCGGCGGAGCCTGAACCGCCCGCGCGGCTCGACCCGCGTGGCCGAGCCCCGCGCATCCACCAAGGACACCCGCGTTCGGCAACGGGCTCGCGCTGCCGACAGTTGATCGGTCGCTAACTGTCGCTATCCGGCCGGCGGTTTCAGTTGGCGACCGATCACCGAGGATTGCGGGTCGCCGAAGACGGGTCGCGGACGTCGGCTCGTGGGTCGCCGGCTCGGCCGGACGGCGCCGCGGGTCAGAGCTGCAGTGCGGCCATGCCGGGGGCGGGGGTCCCGAAGCGGTGCGCCGTGATCGAGACCGCCTGTTCGAGCAGGAACGGCAGCAGCTCGATGCGTCCCGCGGTCGTGACCGGCCCCGACCAGATCGCCACGTCGGGCGAGCCGCCGAGCGCCGTGCCGAGCGCGTTCGCGACGGCGGTGCGGGATGCCGAGCTCGAGGCGGCGGGACGGGCGGGGCTGCCGACACCAGCACCAGCACCAAGCTGCGCCGCCACGGCACCGCCTTGCGCTGACACAGCGCCGAGCGCGGCGGCGCCGTCGGCTCCGGCGATGAGGCGGATGCGCATCCCCCGCGCCTGGTCGACCTGCGTCGCGAGCCGGCCGGCGAAGGCGGCATCCGTCTCGGTGATCACCTGGTCGACCCGCAGCAGCGGGGCGTCGCCGGTGATGAGCGGACGCAGCCCGCTCGGCAGCGGCACGGCCGAGCTGATCGTGAGGCGCGAGCGGGCGCGCACGCCGGCGACGATCACGCGCACGGCCTCGGCGAGCGAACCGCCTTCGGCGAGGCGGATGACGACGGGCGTCGGGCGGTACCGCAGCACGTTGCGCTCGACGCCGAGCCGGGCCGAGTCGCGGGCTCCGCCGAACTCGGCATCCCACGCGGCCTGGTCGCTCAGCGCCGCGCGGCGCACGAGTGCGAAGCCGTCGTAGTCGAGGCCCGACTGGGCGCCCTCGATCGCGGCGCGCACGCGCTCGTCGAGTCCGTCGAGCGAGAGCGAGTCGTCGACGCGGTTGCGGCGCACGGCGGTCGGTCCGCCGATCGGCGTCGCGAGGCTCTCGCCGCGCACGGGCGTGGGCACGTCGCCTTCGCCGGGCGCACCCGCACCAGCACCAGCACCAGCACCAGCACCAGCACCCTCGCCATCAGCCGCGCCGGCACCGACACCGGATCGAGCGCCTGAGGCAGAATCCGCGGAATCCGCGGCCGGCACGACGCCGCCGCCCGCGCTCCCCCGAGTCAGCCGGCTGTTGACGATCAGAGTCAGCGCTCCTGGCTCACGCGAGCCGGGCGTCGCACCCGACGCGCCATCCGCCCCGCCCGCGCCGCCGCTCGCCGCGCGACCCGTCGCATCCATTGCTCCGCTGTCGGCCCCGTCCGCGCGAGCCGCCGCGTCCGACCCTGCAGCACCACCCGTGCCCGCCGCGGCACCATCACCGGAACCCGCCGGCACCCACGAACCCAGCCCCAGCAGCATGTTCGGCCCGCCCGCCTTCGCGCCGGTGCCGACGCGCGAGCGCTTCCAGCCGCCGAAGGGCTGCCGCCGCACGATCGCCCCGGTGATGCCGCGGTTCACGTAGAGGTTGCCGGCCTGCACGCCCTCGAGCCAGGCATCCACCTCGGCCGGCTCGAGCGAGTGGATGCCCGCCGTCAACCCGTAGTCGGTCGCGTTCTGCCAGCTGATCGCCTCGTCGAGCGACGATGCGGCCATGAGCCCGAGCACGGGCCCGAAGTACTCGGTGAGGTGGAACTCGCTGCCGGGCTTGACGCCGGTGCGCACGCCGGGCGACCAGAGGCGCCCCTCGTCGTCCAGCTGCTTCGGCTCGACCAGCCACGACTCCCCCGGCGCGAGCGTCGTGAGGGCGCGCTCGAGCTTGCCCGACACCGGCTCGATGACCGGGCCGACGCTCGTCGACGGGTCGGTGCCGGGGCCGACGACGAGGCTGCGCACCGCATCCTCGAGCTGCCGCAGGAAGCGCGGCGACGTCGCGACCGAGCCGACGAGGATGCCGAGCGATGCCGCCGAGCACTTCTGCCCGGCATGGCCGAAGGCGCTCTTCACGAGGTCGCCGACGGCGAGGTCGAGGTCGGCCGACGGCGTGATGACGATCGCGTTCTTGCCGCTCGTCTCGGCGACGATCGGCAGGTTGGGCCGCCACGAGCGGAACAGCTCCGCCGTCTCGATCGAGCCGGTGAGGATGACGCGGTCGATCTCGGGAGCGGTCACGAGCGAGCGGCCGAAGCGCTCCTCATCCAGGTCGACGAGGCTGAGCAGGTCGCGCGGGATGCCGGCCTCCCAGATCGCCTCGGCGAGCACCGCACCGGTGCGGCGGGCCTGCGGTGCGGGCTTGAGCACGACCGCGCTGCCGGCGGCGAGCGGCGCGAGCACCGAGCCGGTCGGGATCGCGAGCGGGAAGTTCCACGGCGGCGCCGCGAGCGTCACCACGTCGGGAACGTGCCGAGCGCCGTCGACCGCGCCGAGCTCGCGGGCGCGCGCCGCGTACCAGCGGGCGAAGTCGATCGCCTCGCTGACCTCGACATCCGCCTCGGCGATCGTCTTGCCGGTCTCGCTCGCCATGACCTCGATCAGGCGGCCGCGCATCGCGACGAGCACCTCGCCGATGCGCTCGAGCGCGTCGGCGCGCGTGGATGCCGGGGTCGCGCCCCAGCGGTGGCCGGCCGAGCGGGCGGCGACGAGCAGCTCCTCGAGCTGCTGCGATCCGGTCAGGCGGGCGGCCTCGATCGTGTCGACGCCGAGCCGGGAGTCACGAGCGCGGGCGAGCACCGAGCGGCCCCAGTCGCGGTTGGCGGCGAGCGCCGGATCGGTGTCGGGCTCGTTGCGGAACGCCTCGGGCGTCGACGGGATCACGGGGTGCGAGCGATCCTGCGTGCGGCTCGGGCGCGGCACCGCATCCAGCGTCGGATGCAGCGCGGCGAGCGAGGTGCGGAAGCGCGTCTCCTCGCGCCCGAAGGCCTCGGCCGAGCTGTCGAGCTCGAACACCGACGCCATGAAGTTCTCGGGCGAGGCGTTCTCCTCGAGGCGGCGCACGAGGTAGCTGATGGCCGAGTCGAACTGGGCCGGGTCGACGACGGGCGTGTAGAGCAGCAGGTCGCCGACGTCCTGGCGCACGGCCTGCGCCTGCGCGGTCGCCATGCCGAGCAGCATCTCGAAGTCGACGCGGTCGCTCACTCCGCGCCGCTCGGCGAGCAGGTGCGCGAAGGCGACGTCGAAGAGGTTGTGCCCGGCGACGCCGATGCGCACCGCCGCGGAGCGCTCGGGCGTCAGCGCCCAGGTCAGCATCCGCTTGTAGTGGGTGTCGGTGTGCTGCTTGGAGCCCCAGGTCGCCTGCGGCCAGCCGTGGATGCGCGCATCCACCTGCTCCATCGCCAGGTTCGCGCCCTTGACGATGCGCACCTTGATCGGCGCCCCGCCGGCGGCGACCCGCGCCCGAGCCCAGGCGCTGAGCTGCTGCAGGGCGGCGAGCGAGTCGGGCAGGTAGGCCTGCAGCACGATGCCCGCCTCGAAGCGCTGCATGCCGGGCTGCTCGAGCAGGCGCGTGAACACCGCGATCGTCAGGTCGAGATCGCGGTACTCCTCCATGTCGAGGTTGATGAACTTGGGGGATGCGCTGCGCACCGCCGCGCCGTAGAGCGGGTTCAGGCGCGCGACGACCCGGTCGACGGTCTCGTCGAAGCCCCACATCGACAGCTGGCTGGCGACGGCCGAGACCTTGACCGAGACGTAGTCGACGTCGTCGCGGCCGAGCAGGTCGATCGTGCCGGTGAGGCGCGCATCCGCCTCCCTCTCGCCCAGCACGGCCTCGCCGAGCAGGTTGATGTTGAGGCGGGTGCCGTCCGCGCGCAGCTCGTGGATGACCTTGTCGAGCGACTTCGGCGTCGCATCGATCACGAGGTGCCCGACCATTCCGCGCAGCACCCGGCGGGCGATGGGGATGATCGGCCACGGCAGCAATGGGGCGAAGGCGCCGCCGACGCTGACGGCGGCGCGCTGATACCAGGGCAGGAACGCGGGGATGTCGTGCGAGAGCGTCTCGAGCTCGCGGCCCGCGACGCGCAGGTCTTCGGGGCGCACGACCCGGTCGACGAAGCCGAGGGTGAAGCCGAGGCCGTCCGGATCCTTCAGCAACCCGGCGAGGCGGGCCGCGTGCTTGTCGTTCTTCGGATCGGCGGCGGCGTCGCGGCTCGCATCGAGCCAGCGCTGCACGAGGGCGACGACCTCGTCGGCGGTCGGCAGAGCCTGGTTCGCCGGATCGGGGGCGACTCCCTGGGGGGCGGGACTCGACATGGATTCGAGGGTATCCCGCGGGCCCGCGCATCCCCTGGCGCTCGCGTCGCGGAGCGGCGGATGCTCGGCGCGCGGCCAGGCAGGCGCGAATGCGGCGCCGGGTCAGTCGAGCGGGCGCAGCAGCCGGTCGAGAAAGGCGCGCGTGCGGGGCTGCTGCGGATCGCGCAGCAGCTGCTCGGGCGCGCCGCGCTCGACGATCACGCCGCCGTCGAGGAAGAGCACCTCATCCGCCACCTCGCGGGCGAAGCCGAGCTCGTGCGTGACGACGACCATCGTCCAGCCCTCCTCGGCGAGCTGCTTCATGATCACCAGCACGTCGCCGACGATCTCGGGGTCGAGCGCGCTGGTCGGCTCGTCGAAGAGCAGCAGCTTCGGCTTGAGCGCGAGCGCGCGCACGATGCCGACGCGCTGCTGCTGCCCGCCCGAGAGCTGGAAGGGGTAGGCGTCGCGCTTGTCGCCGAGCCCGACGCGCTCGAGCAGCTCGAGCGCCTCCGCCTCGACGTCCGCGCGCGGACGCCCCTGCACGACGATCGGGCCCTCGGTCACGTTCTGCAGCACCGTGCGGTGCGGGAACAGGTTGTAGTGCTGGAACACCATGCCCGACGCATCGCGCAGGGTCTCCCGCTGCCGCCGGCGCTCCTTCTTGGAGGCCGGGGCCGCGAAATCGAGCGCCTGGCCTTCCAGCTCGAGCACGCCCGCATCCGGCACTTCGAGCGCGTTCAGCGAACGCAGCACGGTCGTCTTGCCCGAGCCGGACGGCCCGATCAGCACGAGCACACGGCCGCGCGGCACGGCCAGGTCGATGCCCTTCAGCACCTCGAGCGACCCGAACGACTTGCGCAGGCCGGTCGTGCGCAGCAGCGGGGCGGCGCCGGAGTCAGGCGTGGGCGACATAGCGATCCAGCCTCTTCTCGATGCGTCCCTGCGCGGTCGACAGCACGAGGCAGATGATCCAGTAGATCGCGGCCGCCTCGATGTAGATCAGCATGAACTCGTTGCTGAAGGCGGCGATGCGCTGCGCCTCGCGGAACAGCTCCGTCACCAGGATCGTCGCCGCGAGCGAGGTGTCCTTCACGAGGCTGATGAAGGTGTTCGACAGCGGCGGCACCGAGACGCGCGCCGCCTGCGGCAGGATCACCCGGCGCAGGGTCGTGACTCGCGACATCCCGACCGTGTACCCGGCCTCCCACTGCCCGGCCGGAACCGACAGGATCGCGGCTCGGATCACCTCGGCCGCGTAGCCGCCCACGTTGATCGACAGGGCGATGATCGCGCTCGGCCACGGCGGCAGCACGACGCCGATCGAGGGCAGGCCGTAGAAGATCACGAACAGCTGCACGAGCATCGGGGTGCCGCGCACGATCGAGATGATCAGCCGGGCGAGTGCCGCGAGGGGCACGATGCTCGACATGCGCGCGAGGGCGAGCAGCAGCGCGAGCACGAGGCCCAGCGCGAACGACGCGAGCGAGAGCGGGATCGTGCCGAGCAGCGCCCCGCCCCAGAGCGGACCGAGAGAGCTGACGAGCAGGTTCCAGTCCATGGATGCTCCCTTCGGTTCGCGGCGTCGGTTCGGCTGAGTCGTGCCAGGGCCGGTGCCGGGGCAGGCCGCGGCGGTCGAGGTCTCGGCGCCGGGCCGCCTCGGTCGGCGGTGTGGTCAGACTAACGAGGCCCGGCTCATCCTCTCGGAGAAGCCGGGCCTCGCGGGGCCTTACTTGCTGATGTCCTGCCCGAAGTACTTCTCGCCGAGCTTCGCGAGCGTGCCGTCGGCGGCCAGCTCAGCCAGCGCCTTGTCGATCGCGGCGGTCAGGGTGTCGCTGCCCTTGCGCAGCGTGATCGCGCTCTTCGAGACGTCGTCGGTGTCGGCGGCGATCTTCAGCCCATCCGTCTCGCCGTTCTTCTTCGCGTCGAGGAAGGTCAGCTTGTCATTGACGGTCGCGTCGACGCGGCTCTGCTTGAGCAGCTCGAGCGCCTGCGCCCAGCCCTCGACCTGCTCGACGTTCGCGCCGGCATCCTGCGCGACCTGGTACCAGTTGCTGGTCAGCGACTGGGCGGTCGTCTTGCCCTTGAGGTCGGCGAGACCGGTGATGTCGCTGTCGCTGCGCACGATGACCGCGCCGGGCGACACCGAGTAGGGGGTGCTGAAGTCGTACTTCTTCTCGCGCTCGGCGTTGACCGAGATCTGGTTCGCGATCACGTCGAAGCGGCCCGCATCCAGACCGGCGAAGATCGCGTCGAACTGCGTCTCCTGGAACTTTGCCTTCACGCCGAGCTTCTCGGCGACGGCGGTCGCGACCTCGACGTCGTAGCCGGTCAGCGGGCCCGAGCCGCTCTCGTGGTAGCTGAAGGGGCGGTAGGTGCCCTCGGTGGCGATGACCAGCTCGCCGGCCTTCTGCACCTGCTCGAGCGAGCGGCCGGCCTTCGGCGAGGCGGAGGCGCCGGCGCTGTCGCCCGAGCCGGATCCGGCGGTCGAGCAGCCCGCGAGCAGCAGGGCGGCGGTCGCCGTGGCGGCGACGAGCAGGTGGCGGACGCGGATGCGGGTGCGCATGGGGAACTCCGGATGTCGTGGGTGTGCTCGGGTCCTGGACCGAGTGGGTCCGAGGCGAGCGCGCTGTGGTGTGACGGCCGGCTTCGTGCGGAGCGCCGACCTCCGGAGGGTAACCACCGGCGGGTGATCAGGCATTCCCTGTGACGCCCGGTTACTCGCGGGCCGGGTGGAAGCGCGGGGCGGATCGGGCCCGGCGCAGTCCCGCCGCGGTCAAGCCCCGACTCTCAGGCCCAGACGCTCGGCGCAGGCCGACGGTTCGACGGCAGCGCCGTGTCGGCGGCCCAGCGGATCGCCCACTCGGGCGCCGGCAGGCTGTGCACGTCCTCGCCGAGGGCCGCGCCCAGCTCATCCATGCTGACCGTGCCGCCGGTGCGCTGGAGGAAGCGCGCCCGCACGACCGCCTGCGCGCAGATCTCGCCATCTACGACGAATCGCTGCTCGCAGTAGACGCTGCGGTCGTCGAAGCCGATGAGCCGCGTCTCGAGGTCGAAGAGCTGCCAGGGCTTGAGCGAACGGCGGTAGGTGATGGTCTGCGCGCCGACGACCGGGTAGATGCCGGCCTTCATGAGCGCCGGCCAGAGCCCGGAGCGCAGGTTCAGGTCGTAGCGGCCGAGATCCATGATCGTCAGGTACACGCCGTTGTTCATGTGCCCGAGCTGGTCGAGGTCGCGAGGCCAGACGCGCATCCGGATGCGACCCACATCGAAGGCCGTCAGTCGGGAGCGACGCTTCATCGTGAGCCGCAGACGCAGCAGCCGGAACCAGAGATTCACCCGCCGACGGTATCCCTTCCACGACGGATCGGCGATCCCGTTGTCGATCCGCGACAAGCACGGGGTGGATGCGCGCGGCCCGGTGCGCGGGACCGGCCAGCCGGGGCGCGGTCGACTCGCCGAGATGTCTCGAACGTCTCGCGCTCGCGGCGTGTCGCGGGCATTCGCGACATCTCGGCGACGCCAGGCGGGGAGCGCGCGGGGATACCGGGTCGGGAGATGACGCGCGGCGACGCGGTTCGGGCGCGCGGGCAGGGCGCGTCGCTAGCGTCGAGGCGTGACCTTCCCGAAGCGCATCGTCGTCGTCCACGGCTACCAGGCGAACACCCGCGCCCACTGGTTCCCCTGGCTCGCGGAGCGCGCGGCCGAGCTCGGCGGGCGCGTCGACGTCGTCGAGCTGCCGGATCCGCAGAACCCGGTGCGCGCCGACTGGGATGCGGCGGTCGCCGACACGATCCGCGGCGGCGCGAGCGCGGACGCCGGCGCGGCGGTCACCGGCGCGGAGCCGGGCCTCTGGGTCATCGGCCACAGCCTCGGCTCCATCACCGCGTTGCGCTGGGCCGCGAGCCTGCCCGCCGACGCGCGCCTCGGCGGCATCCTGCTCGTCGCGGGCTTCGGCGAGCAGCTCGACACGATCCCCGAGCTCGACGGCTACCTCGCCGAGGTGCCGAAGGATGCCGACATCGCGCGCATCCGCGAGGTCGCCGGGGCGATCCGCAGCATCCACTCCGACGACGACGCGATCGTGCCGCCGCCCTACAGCGAGCGCATCGCGGCGCGCCTCGGCGTCCAGCCGATCGTCGTGCCCGGCGGCGGGCACTTCCTCGACCGCGAGGGCTGGCTCGAGGCGCCCGAGGTGTTGGCGGCCCTGCATACCTGACCGCGGGCGCGCGTCCGGCCGCCCGGGGCCCCGCTCCAGCCACGATCGCCGGGTCCCTCCGTCACGATCCCCCGAAGCGACCTCCCCTCGCAATTCAGGATCCGAACCGACGCAATTCAGGATCGGAGCCCGGATCCGGCGCCGTTTCACCCGGTCCGCGCGGTCGGATCCTGAATTGCGAGCCCGTCGATCCTGAATTGCGAACCGCCACGGCGGTTGCGGATGAGAACGGTCGCCCGCGTGGACGTCGGGGCCGGATGCTCGACGCCCGAGCAGCTCGGCCCGCAGCGAGTCAGCGGGCGCGGTGGTCGGGGATCGTGAGGCGCGGCCCGCGGCGCTCGTAGCCGATGCCGGATCCCTCGATCAGGCGCACCACCCGCTGCCGGTGACCGCGCCACGGCTCCAGCAGCTCGCGCATCCCGTCGTCGTCGACGCGTGCGCCGGTGAGCGCCCAGCCGACGTTCTTGCAGGTGTGGAAGTCGCCGAAGCTCACCGCGTCGGGGGCGCCGTGGCTGCGCTGCACGGTCTCAGCAGTAGTCCACACGCCGATGCCCGGAACGGTGCGCAGGCGGCGCTGCGCCTCGGCGACCGGCTGATCGCCGCCGCGCTCGAGTCCGGTCGCGACGGCGAGCGCGCGCTGGATCGTGTCGCGGCGCTGCGGGGTGACGCCGGCGCGGTGCCACTCCCACGACGGGATGCGACGCCACGCCGCGACCGTTGGCAGCACGTGCATGCCGCGCGGCGCCGGCCCCGGAGCCGGCTCGCCATGGCGGGCCACCAGGGTGCGCCACGACCGCGAGGCCTCCTGCCCGGTCACCTTCTGGAAGAAGATCGCCGGCAGCAGCGCCGCCAGGACCTGCCCGGTGCGCGCGAGGCGCAGGCCCGGTGCACGTCGGTGCAGCTCGGCGATGAGCGGATGCCGCTCGGCATCGAATCCGTCGAGGTCGTCGTCGGCGCCGAGCAGCGCCGGAACCCGCTCGATCGCCCACGCGGCGCCCGGCCCCCAGGCGTCGGCGTGCACGCTCGCGGCGGCGGCGTCCACGCGCAGGCGGAGGGTGACGGGAGCGCCGTCGTCGGCCGTCGGAGCCGTGGCTCGCTCCGCGGGCGCGCGGAACACGAGCCAGTGCGCCTCGCCCTCCCGCCGCGACGCAGGGTCGCTGCCGAACTGGGCGATCGTGCCGAGCGTGCGCCGCAGATCGATCGGATGCGGCGGGGCGTACCGCGTCGAGAGCGGAACCGCGGATGCGGGCGTGGGCGTGGGCGCACCGGGCACCTCGACGGCGCTCACGCGACCCGCCCCATCCACTCGCTCACGCGGCGACCCTAACCCCGCCCGCCGACGCCGGCCGCGACCCGCCCGGCCCGCGCCGCCCGCAACCACCCGCCCCGGAATCGCACGAACGTGCACGAGGCGGCAGGATGTACCCGTGAGCATCGGCATCCTGACCAGCGGCGGCGACTGCCCCGGCCTCAACGCGGTCATCCGCGGGGCTGTCCTCAAGGGGATCACCCAGCACGACCTCGAGTTCGTCGGCTTCAAGAACGGCTGGAAGGGCGTCGTCGACGGCGACACCGTCCCCCTCGGCCGCCCCCAGGTGATGGGCATCTCGAAGCAGGGCGGCACCATCATCGGCACCTCGCGCACGAACCCCTTCGAGGGCGACGGCGGGCCCGAGAACATCGCCGCGATGATGGAGGAGCAGGGCATCGACTCGCTCATCGCCATTGGCGGCGAGGGCACCCTGGCCGCGGCGAAGCGGCTGACGGATGCCGGCATCAACATCGTCGGCGTGCCCAAGACGGTCGACAACGACCTCAGCGCCACCGACTACACCTTCGGCTTCGACACCGCCGTGCAGATCGCGACCGAGGCGATGGACCGCCTGCGCACGACCGGCGACTCGCACGGGCGCTGCATGGTCGCCGAGGTCATGGGCCGCCACGTCGGCTGGATCGCGCTGCACTCGGGCATGGCCGCGGGCGCGCACGCGATCCTCATCCCCGAGCGCAAGACGAGCATGGACGAGATCACCGAGTGGGTGCGCGCCGCCGCCGACCGCGGCCGTGCGCCGCTGATCGTCGTCGCCGAGGGCTTCAAGCTCGACAGCATGGATGATGCCCACTCCGAGCGCGGACTCGACGCCTTCGGCCGCCCGCGCCTGGGTGGCATCGGCGACATCCTCGCCCCCGAGATCGAGGCCCGCACCGGCATCGAGACCCGCTCGACGACGCTGGGTCACATCCAGCGCGGCGGAACGCCCTCGGCCTACGACCGCGTGCTCGCCACCCGCTACGGCATGGCGGCGGTGGATGCGGTGCTCGAGCAGCGCTGGGGCCGCATGGTCGCGCTGCGCGGCACCCAGATCGTGCACGTGCCCTTCGAAGACGCGCTCGGCCGCCTCAAGACGGTGCCGCAGTCGCGCTACGACGAGGCCGCCGTCCTCTTCGGCTGAGCGAGCTTCCGCTGCGGCGCGCGACTCGGCCCGCCGCGTAGGGTCGGGCGCATGGTGCGCGCGATCCAGGTGACCAAGGGCGGCGACAACGGCGACGGCACGACCGGTCCGCGGTTCGTCGACGTGAGCGACGACGAGCTCGGCGAGGGCGACACCCTCGTCGAGGTGCTCTTCTCGAGCCTCAACTTCAAAGACGGTCTCGCGCTCGCGGGCAATCCCGGCGTCGTGCGCGTCTCGCCGCTCATCCCGGGCATCGACGTCGTCGGCCGGGTGATCGAGTCGGCGGATGCGCGCTTCCGGCCCGGCACGGAGGTCGTGCTGACCGGGGCGGGCCTGGGCGAGACCCGCAACGGCGGCTACGCCGACCGCGCTCGCCTCGACGGTGCGCTCGCGGTCGTGGTGCCGCCCCAGCTCGGCGCGCGTCGTGCGGCCGCGATCGGCACCGCCGGATTCACCGCGGCGCAGGCCGTGCTCGCCCTGGAGGACCGCGGCATCCCCGACGGCCCGGTCGCCGTGACCGGCGCGAGCGGCGGGGCCGGCTCGATCGCCGTGGCCCTGCTCGCCGCCGCCGGCCGCGAGGTCGTCGCCGTCACCGGCAGCCCCGACGCGCACGATTGGCTCCGCGAGCTCGGCGCGAGCGACTTCGTCGACCGGACCGAGCTCGCCGAGGCGGGCAAGCCGCTGCAGAAGGAGCGCTGGGCCGGAGCGGTCGACGGCATCGGCGGCGCGACCCTGCACAACCTGCTCGCGCAGACCCGGCACGGCGGGGCGGTCGCCGCGTTCGGGCTGGTGCAGAGCGCCGAGCTGCACACGAGCGTGCACCCCTTCATCCTGCGCGGGGTCGGCCTGCTCGGCATCAACTCGGTCGAGGCCGGCGCGGATGAGCGCGCCCGGGTCTGGGAGCGCCTCGCCCGCGACCTCGACCCGGCGCTGATCGACCGGCTGACGAGCGAGATCACGCTCGACGAGGTGGTGGATGCGGGCGCGCGCATCCTCGCCGGGGGCACTCGCGGGCGTACGGTGGTCGCCGTGAACGCCACCACCGCATCCCCCGTCGACGACGTCGTCGACGCCGAGCCGACGTCCGCCCCCGAGAGCGGAGCCGACGCGTGAGCGGCCTGCTCATCGCGGGGTCGGTGTTCGCCGGCATCGCGGCGCTCATCCACGTCTACATCTTCTTCCTCGAGAGCGTCGCCTGGTCGCGCGAGAAGACCTGGCGGCTGTTCGGCCTCGGCAGCCAGGCGGAGGCCGACACGGTCAAGCCGATGGCGTTCAACCAGGGCTTCTACAACCTGTTCCTCGCGATCGGAATCGGGGTCGGCATCGTGCTGATCGCGTCGAGCTCGGCCGAGCAGGCGGGGCTGGCGGTGCTCATCGCGTCACTCGCGAGCATGGTGCTCGCGGCGGTCGTGCTGATCACCTCGAACCCGAAGCTGGCCCGCTCCGCGGCGATCCAGGGCGTCGCGCCGCTGATCGCACTCGTGCTGACGCTGGTCTCGCTCGCCGCCTGACGCGGCCGGCTGACGAGCCGCTCGCCGCCTGACGCACAGATCCGTCGCGAACCGCCGCTTATACGCCCGGATCCGCAGGTCTCGAACTCCGACACGCGCACAACCTCCGAATACCCCGAACGGGGGGACGCCCCCGCAGAGGCCCGGTCGATACTGTCGACAACGGCGCGACGCGAGCCGGGGGGATTCGCGAAGTCGGGACGGACACCGCGCCTTCCGGGGGGAACGCGTGAGCGCAGTCATCGAAGCACGACCGATCCATCCGACCCGCGAGGGTCGACGCCGCTGGACCACGACGGCCGCCGCCGCGCTGATCGGCCTGGCCGCTCTCGTCGCGGGTCTGCTCGTCGCGGCTCCCGCGAACGCCGCCCTGCCCGTTCCCAAGGAGCAGATCATCCAGCGCATCCTGGATGAGACGAACGCGATCCGCGCGAGCGTCGGCGCCGCTCCCCTGGTGCTCAACTCGTCGATCAACGTCGTCGCCGAGAACTGGTCGCGCCAGCAGGCCGCCGCCGGCGTCATGAGCCACAACCCCAACTACGCCTCGCAGATCCCCGGTGGATGGCGCGCCGCCGGCGAGAACGTCGCCTACGGCTACCGCTACACCGAGGTCACGACGGCCTGGAGGAACTCGCCCGGCCACTACAAGAACATGGTCGGCGACTACACCGACATCGGCATCGGCGTCGCCGAGGCCGCCGACGGCTCGCTCTACTACACGCAGAACTTCGCCAAGTACCCGGGCACCGTCGTCTACCCGGTCGACGACCGGCTGAAGAGCTACTGGGATGCGAAGGGCGGCGCGAGCGGCGTCGTCGGCCGCGCGACCGGCAGCCCGGTCACCGTCGCGAACGGCTGGTACCAGGCGTTCGCCGGCGGCCACATCTTCGTCGGCCCTCCCGGCACCTTCTTCGTCGCCAACAACGGCTACCTCGCCGCCTACGTCAACGCGGGAGGCCCGGGCGGCTCGCTCGGCTGGCCCTCGGGCGAGCAGACCTGCACGACCGAGTACCGCTGCGCCCAGTCGTTCACCGGCGCGACGATCTCGACATCCCCCTCGTTCGGCACCCGCTACATCTGGAGCGGTCTGCGCGACTACTGGCTCGCCTCGGGCGGCATCGGCGGCTCGCTCGGCCCGGCCGCCGGCGACCAGGGCTACGCGCAGGGTCCGGCGGGGGCCGGCTGGTATCAGGCGTTCCAGGGCGGCTATGTCGTGCTGAGCGCCGCCGGCGGAACCCAGTTCTTGCCGTACTCGACGGTGCTCAGCTTCTGGCTCGCCAGCGGCGGCGGCGCGAGCGGCCTGGGCTGGCCGACCGGCGGCTACTCCTGCGGCGGCTCGGGATGCGCGCAGCAGTTCTCGGGCGGCGTGATCGCCAGCTCGGTCTACGGCGCCCAGCTGATCAGCGGCGGCTTCGTCTCCGAGTGGGCGAACCGGGGTGGGATCAACGGCGCGCTCGGCGCACCGGTCAGCGGCCTCCGCGGCTCGGCCGCTCCGAACCTGGGCTGGGCTCAGGGCTTCGCCGGCGGCACGCTGACGGTGAGCTCGGCGTCGGGTGCACGGATCGTGCCGTGGGGTCCGGGTCAGCAGATCTGGTCGGCCGCGGGCGAGCAGAACGGCTTCGGCTGGCCCAGCACCGACCGCACCTGCGCCTCGGGCGTCTGCCAGCAGGGCTTCGGCAGCGCGATCATCTTCGAGAGCAAGAACGGCGCCTTCGCAACCTACGGCGGCATCGCCGCCATCTGGCGCCAGCAGGGCGGCATGACCACCCTCGGCGCCCCCGTCGGCGGCACCCGCTACTCCACCGACAACGGCGGCGGCTTCGCCCAGCACTTCGACGGCGGCATCATCACCCACTCCAACGCCGGCGGCCCCCAGTACACCCCCTACGGCGCCATCGTCGGCGCCTGGTACAAGTACGGCGCCGAAGCGACCTGGATGGGCTGGCCCGCCGGCCCGCAGACCTGCGACACCAACCGCAACTGCACCCAGAAGTTCCAGAACGCCACCGCCCGCTCCGACGCCAACGGCGGAGTCGCCTTCACCCGCAGCTGACCACCGTCGACGCCGCGAATGGGCGGCCTCCCCGAACGGGGGGAGGCCGCCCATTCGCGTTCTCGGTTACTTTCGCTCGACGCGCAGAAACGGAACCCCGCACAGCTGACCACGCGTCAGAAGGAACACGCCGTGAGCACCATCTTCGTCCGCACGCCTGTCGCACTATCGCGACGCGGGCGTCTCACCTCCGCCGTGGCGATGCTGGCGACCGCGGCAGCCGTGATCGCCGGCGTTCTCACGGCACAACCGGCCGCGGCGGCGACGCCGGAGTCGACGTCAGCGCCGGTTCTCCGGGTGCTCGCCGACGTCAACACCCTGCGTCGCGGACTCGGCCTCACCGAGCTGAAGTCGAACGACACGATGATGGCGATCGCCACCAACCGGAACCTGGAGCGGGCGAAGACCGGAACATCGATTCGGCCCTTCACATCGAACATCTCGCCGTACTGGATCAGCGGGGAGGCGAGCAGCGCCGGCCCCAACGACTCCGAGGTCGTGCACGCGTGGTCGGTCGACGGCCAGGACGACAGCGCGTACGCGGCGATGACGCAGCGGGCGATCACCCATGCCGGGATCGGCGTCACCACCGCGACCGACGGCACCACCTACATCACGCTGCTCGTCGGCTACTTCCGCCCCACCTACGGCGACTCGACGTCGCCGGGTCAGTACGCGGTCGATCGCGACTTCATCCCGACAGGACGGATGACCGGTTACGAGACTTCGGTCACTACCGACTGGGGCTTGGTGAGGTATCAGGAGTTCCAGAACGGGACCGTCTACGGACATCGCTCCGGCGTCTTCGCCTTCGTCGGAAAGAACACCATCGGCACCGCGTACCAGCGTGCCGGGGGCGTCCGCGGCCCGCTGGGTCCGCCGACACAGGAGCAGATCTGCGGACCGGGTTGGCGTTGCGCTCAAGACTTCGAAGCCGGGGCGGTCTCGAGCTCACCCCAGTTCGGCGAGCACATCGTCTGGGATCAGATCCGCGGATGGTGGGCCTACTACGGCGGCGTGACCGGCGCCCTCGGCCCCGCTGTCGGCGATCTCAATTACTCGTCGGGCGTCGGTGGCGTCGGCTGGTGGCAGCGATTCGAAGGCGGGGCCGTCGTCATCAGCGCGGCCGGACTCAACCAGGTGATCCCCGCCGGGCCGTCGCTCGACTTCTGGCTGTCGCGCGGCCCCGCAGCGCTCGGCTGGCCGACCGGTCCGCGCGACTGCGTCGCATCCAGCTGCGCACAGAGTTTCACGTCGGGGGTCGTCGGCAGCACCGTCTACGGCGCTCAGCTCATCAGCGGCGGCTTCGTCACCGAGTGGAACGACCGCGGCGGCCTCAACGGATCCCTCGGAGCCCCCGTGAGCGCGTTGCGGGGTTCCGGCGCGCCAGACGTCGGCTACGCTCAGAGCTTCGTCGGAGGCATCCTCACGGTGAGCGCGGCCTACGGCGCCGTCGTGGTGCCGTGGGGAGCCGGCCAGCAGGTCTGGTCGGCCGCGGGAGAGCAGAAGGGTTTCGGCTGGCCGAGCACTGAGCGCTCCTGCGCCTCGGGCGTCTGCCAGCAGGGCTTCGGCAGCGCGATCGTGTTCGAGAGCAAGAGCGGCGCCTTCGCGACTTACGGCGGAATCGCGGCCGTCTGGCGCCAGCAAGGCGGACTGAACGTGCTGGGTGCCCCGCTCGCGGGAACGCGGTATTCGACCGTCAACGGCGGCGGTTTCGCCCAGCACTTCGACGGCGGCGTCATCACGCACTCGAACGGCGGCGGCGCCCAGTTCACCCCCTACGGCGCGATCATCGGCGCCTGGTACAGGTACGGCGCCGAAGCGACGTGGATGGGCTGGCCCGCCGGCGCGCAGTCCTGCGATCCTTCGGGGACCTGCACCCAGAGGTTCCAGTTCGCGACGGCCCGCTCTGACGCGAACGGCGGCGTCGCCTTCACGCGCAGCTGATCGACCTCGCAGCGAGAGCGGCCGCGTCCCTTCGGGGTCGTGACCGCTCTCGCCCCGGGCGATGCGTGCCGCGTCAGCCCTGCGGGGCCTCCGCCTCCGCGGCGGCGCGCGCGGCGACCGGCAGGGCGGCGAGGATGCGGTCGAGCGCTGCGTCGTCGTGCGCGGCCGAGAGGAACCAGGCCTCGAAGACGCTCGGCGGCAGGTTGACGCCCTGCTCGAGCATCGACGAGAAGAAGGGGCCGTAGCGCCAGCCCTCCTGCGCGCGAGCGTCGTCGTAGTCGCGCACGGCATCCGCGCGGAACGCGACCGAGAACAGGCTGCCGGCCCGCGAGAGCACGTGCTCGACGCCGGCCGCCGACAGCGCGGCGGTGAGAGCCGAGGCGACGGTGTCGGCGGCCGCATCCACCCGCTCGTAGACGGCGGCGTCGGCCGCGCGCAGGGTCGCGATGCCCGCGGCGACCGCGACCGGGTTCCCGCTCAGCGTGCCGGCCTGGTAGACGGGGCCGAGCGGCGCGAGCAGGTCCATGACCTCGGCGCGGCCGGCGACCGCGGCGAGCGGCATGCCGCCGCCGATGACCTTGCCGAAGGTGACCAGGTCGGGCGTCCAGCCGGCGCCGTCCGGCACGACGCGCGCGGCCTCGAGGCCCCACCAGCCGGCCGGGCCGACGCGGAATCCGGTGAGCACCTCATCCACGATGATGAGCGCACCGTTCTCGTGCGCGAGGGCGGCGAGGGCGCGGTTGAAGCCGCGCTCGGGGGCGAGCACGCCCGCGTTCGCGCCGGCGGCCTCGGTGATGACACCGGCGATGCGGCCGGGATGCGCGAGGAACGCCGCGCGCACCGCGTCGAGGTCGTTGTAGGGCAGCACGAGCGTGAGCCCGGCGACCTCGGCGGGTACGCCGGCCGAGCCGGGCAGGCCGAGCGTCGCGACGCCCGAGCCGGCATCCGCCAGCAGGCCGTCGGAGTGGCCGTGGTAGTGCCCGGCGAACTTGATGATGACGTCGCGGCCGGTCGCGCCGCGCGCGAGGCGGATCGCGGTCATGGTCGCCTCGGTGCCGGTCGACACCATGCGGATGCGGTCGAACAGGCGCGTGCCGTCGATCGTCGTGCGCTCGCGCACGAGTTCGGCCAGCTCGGTCTCGGCGGGCGTGGAGGCGCCGAACGACAGGCCGCGCGCGGCGGCATCCTGCACCGCCTTCACGACGCTCGGGTGCGCGTGCCCGAGCAGCGCCGGGCCCCAGGAGCAGACCAGGTCGACGTACTCGCGACCCTCGACGTCGGTCACGAACGGCCCACGCGCGCCGACGAGGAAGCGCGGGGTGCCGCCGACCGAGCGGAACGCGCGCACCGGCGAGTTCACACCGCCCGGGATGACGCCCTTCGCGCGGGAGAACTGCTGGCTGTTGTCGCCCATCTCGGGCTCCTTCCGATCCGTGCCACGGCATCGCCGGGCAGCGCGCGAGGCATCGCCCGCGGCGGGGAGTTCTAGTACGCGCCGACCGGGAGCACCCCGGATGCGCTGGGGCGCCCGCGCAGCCAGTCGGCCACCTCGATCGCCCAGTAGGTGAGCAGCCCCTCGGCGCCCGCACGACGCAGGCCGACGAGGCTCTCGAGGATCGCGCGCTCGCGGTCGATCCAGCCGTTCGCGGCGGCGGCCTCGATCATCGCGTACTCGCCGCTGACCTGGTACGCCCAGACCGGAACCGGGGATGCCGCGGCCGTGTCGGCCAGCACATCCAGGTACGACATCGCGGGCTTGACCATGACGATGTCGGCGCCCTCCTCCACGTCGAGCAGCGTCTCGCGCAGGCCCTCGCGGCGGTTGGCGGGATCGAGCTGATACGTGCGGCGGTCGCCCTGCAGCGACGACTGCACCGCCTCGCGGAACGGGCCGTAGAACGCCGAGGCGTACTTGGCCGTGTAGGCGAGCAGGGCGACGTCATCGCGGCCGGCGGCGTCGAGGGCGCCGCGCGCGGCGGCGACCTGGCCGTCCATCATCGCGCTGAGGCCCAGCATCTGCGACCCGGACTCGGCCTGGGCGATCGCCATGTCGCGGTAGCGCTCGAGGCTGGCGTCGTTGTCGACGCGACCCTCGGCATCCAGCACGCCGCAGTGGCCGTGATCGGTGAACTCGTCGAGGCAGAGGTCGGTCTGCACGACGAGCGCGTCGCCGGCCTCGGCGACCGCGAGTCGGGTCGCGACGTTGAGGATGCCGTCGGGGTCGGTCGCGCCGGAGCCCTCGGCATCCTTGTGCTCGGGGATGCCGAAGAGCATGACGCCGCCGATGCCGGCCTCGGCCGCGCGGCCGATCTCGGCGCGCAGCGAGTCGAGGCTGTGCTGCACGACGCCGGGCATCGAGCTGATCGGCTTCGGCTCGGTCAGCCCCTCGCCGACGAACAGCGGCAGGGTCAGCTGCGCCGGGTGCAGGCGGGCCTCGGCCGTCGCGCGGCGCAGGGCGGGGGTGGCGCGCAGGCGCCGAGGGCGCACGCGCGGGAAGGCGGGCTCGGTCATCCGTTCTCCGCGTAGTCGAGAAGGGCGTCGATGAGCGAGCGGGCGCTGCGCTCCTCGGCGATGATATGCACCGGCAGGCCGGCGGCGCGGGCGTCGAACGCCGTGCGCGGGCCGATGCAGGCGACGATGACGCTGTCAGGCAGCGGGGTCAGCTGCTCGGCCACCTGGCGGGCGACCGAGCCGGAGCTCACGAGCACGGCCTGGATGCCGCCCGCGGCGACCTCCTGCTTGACCGCATCCGCGACCGGGATGCCGACCGTGCGGTAGGCGCTGACGAATTCGACCGCGAAGCCCAGCTTCGACAGCCCGGCGACCAGGGTCGGCTCGGCGATGTCGGACTGCGGGATGAGAACGCGGCCGTGGATGTCGCTCTGCGGCCACTCCTTCACGAGCCCGCGCGCGGAGTTGTCGCTGTCGGGCACGAAGTCGACCGTGTAGCCGGCGAGCGCGAGCGCGGCGGCGGTCGTCTCGCCGACCGCCGCGACCCGGGTGATCTCGGGCACCCGGATGCGCTGGCTCACCAGCACGTCCACGGTCGTCGCGCTCGTGACGACGAGCCAGTCGAAGCGGCCGAGCTCGAGCTCGCCGAGGGCGGCCGAGAGGCGGTCGGGGTCGTCGGTGCTGGCGAAGTTGATGAGCGGGGCGATCACCGGGATCGCGCCGTGGGTGCGCAGCTCGGCCGAGACGCCGTCGCCCCACTTGCCGCCGCGCGGCACGAGCACGCGCCAGCCGCTGAGCACCTTGTCGGTCACGACGCGGAACCTCCGTCGGCGATGTCGCCGTCGCCGTGCAGCGCGCCCGAGGCGCCCAACGGCGCGAGGTCGGCGGCGCCCTGCTCCAGCAGATCCTCGGCGACGAGTCGGCCGAGCACGGCGGCCGGATCCTTCTCGTCTTCGGGGTAGGCGGCGTGCGAGGCGGTGAGGTGCTGCGTGCCGTCGAGCGAGTAGACCCGCGCCGAGAGGAAGAGCAGGCCGTCTTCGAGGATGGCGTGCGCGCCGACCGGCGCCGCGCATCCGGCCTCGAGCGCGGCGAGCACGGTGCGCTCGGCCTCGACGGCCAGGCGCGACGGGCGGTGGTCGAGCTTCGCGACCTTGTGGCCCTCGCCCGCACGCACCTCGACGGCGAGCGCGCCCTGCCCGGGAGCGGTCGGCCAGTCGCTGATGCTGAGCAGCTCGCTCACCGGGTGCAGACGGTCGAGGCGCTCGAGCCCGGCGACGGCGAGCACGATCGCGTCGAGGTTCCGCTCCGGATCGTCGGCGCCGACGCGCGCGAGGCGCGTGTCGATGTTCCCGCGGATGTCGACGACCTCGATGTCGGGTCGCACGGAGGCGAGCTGGGCGCGGCGGCGCGGCGAGCCGGTGCCGACGCGCGCTCCGGCCGGCAGGTCGGCGAGCTTCACGCCGTCGCGGCCGATGAAGGCGTCGCGGGCGTCGGCGCGCTTCGGGATCGCCGCGATCTCGAGGCCCTCGGCCGGCGCGGTCGGCAGATCTTTCAGGGAGTGGACGATGACATCCACCTCGCCCGCCAGCAGCGCCTGGCGCAGGTTGGTCACGAAGACGCCGGTGCCGCCGAGCTGCGCCAGCGGGGTGCCTGCGGCCTGCGTGCGGTCGCCCTCCGACGAGATGGGCACGAGCTGCGCGTCGCCGAGACGCGTCGCCACCTGCCCCGACTGGGCCAGGGCGAGGGCGCTGCCGCGGGTTCCGATGCGGAGGGTCACGGCGCGATCCCTGCGGCGGCCGGCTTGAAGCCCGCGCGCACGTTCTCGCAGCAGCCGGGCCGGCACACGTCGAACCACGGCCCGAGCTCGGTGACCGAGGGGCGCTCGGCGACCGGGGTGCCGTTCACGCGCTCCATGACCAGGTCGATCAGGCCCGACACGTACGCCGGGTCGACGCCCGGCGTCGGGGTGCGCAAGGCGACCATGCCGTGCTCCTCGGCGGTCTCCATCGCCTCGGTGTCGAGATCCCAGAGCACCTCCATGTGGTCGCTGACGAAGCCGAGCGGCACGATCACGACGGCCTTCGCATCCTCGCCCGCCGCCTGCTCGATCGCGTCGTTGATGTCGGGCTCGAGCCAGGGCTGCGTGGGCGGCCCCGAGCGCGACTGGTAGACGAGCGACCACGGCACGTCGGGCTCGCCGACCTGCTGCATCACGTACTCGGCGACCGCGAGGTGCTGCGCCGCGTAGGCGCCGCCGTCGCCGAAGTCGCGATCGCGCGGGCCCGAGCGCACGGCGTCGTCGGTGGGGATGCTGTGGGTCGAGAACATGACCCGGATCTGCTCGCGGGCGATGCCGCGGCCGAGCAGATCGGTCAGCGCGTCGCGCACGCCCTCCTCGAAGGGGGCGACGAAGCCGGGGTGGTCGAAGAACTGACGCACCTTGTCGATCTGGATGCGGTCGCCCAGCCCGGTCTCGTCGAGCGTGCGGGCGAAGTCCTCGCGGTACTGGCGGCAGCTCGAGAACGAGCTGTAGGCGCTCGTCGCGACGGCGATCAGCTTGCTGAAGCCGCGGTCGGCGGCCTCGGTCACCGCATCCGCCATGTACGGGTCCCAGTTGCGGTTGCCCCAGATGACAGGCAGCTGGATGCCGCGGCGGGCGAGCTCGTCTTCGAGCGCGGCCTTGAGCGCGCGGTTCTGGTCGTTGATCGGGCTCACGCCGCCGAAGTGGCGATAGTGGTGCGCGACCTCCTCGAGACGCTCGTCGGGGATGCCGCGGCCGCGGGTGACGTTGCGCAGGAAGGGGATGACGTCGTCCTGCCCCTCCGGTCCGCCGAAGCCGGCGAGCAGGATCGCGTCGTAGGCGACCGGCTCGACCACGTGCTCGGGGCCGCAGGCGGCGGCCTCGGTGGCGTAGGGGACGGGGAGCCCGTCGACCGCCGCTGCGCCGTCGCCGGGAGCCGCGACGCCGTTGTTCGTGATGCTCACGCGAACACCGCCAGGATCTCGTTCGGCGCGATGAGGCGGCCCGTGTAGAACGGCACCTCTTCCCGCACGTGGCGGCGCGCCTCGGTCTGGCGCAGGTGGCGCATCAGGTCGACCAGCGAGACCAGCTCGTCGGCCTCGAGGCCCAGGATCCACTCGTAGTCGCCGAGCGCGAAGCTCGCGACCGTGTTCGGCTGCACCTCGGCGTACTCGGCGCCCTTGCGGCCGTGGTCGCTGAGCATCTGGCGGCGCTCGTCGTCGGGCAGCAGGTACCAGTCGTAGCTGCGCACGAAGGGGTAGACGGTGAGCCACTGCTTGGGCGGCAAGCCCTTCATGAAGGCGGGCGAGTGATTGCGCGTGAACTCGGCCTCGCGATGCACGCCGAGGGCGTTCCAGGTCGGCACGAGCGACGAGATCGGGTCGGTGCGGCGCAGCGCGCGCAGCGCCTCCTGCACGTTCTCGGGCTTCTCGCCGGTCAGCCAGATGATCAGGTCGGCGTCGGCGCGGATGCCGGAGGCGTCGTAGAGGCCGCGGAGTTCGACCCCGAGGCGGTCGAGGTGAGGCAGGGCCTCCTCGACGGTGGAGCGGGTGGGGAGCGGTGCGTCTCCCCGGCGGAACACGGCCCAGAGGGCGTAGCCGAGCCGTTCGGGAGCGTCAGTCGACATGGCCCCCATCATCCCACGCTGAACAGGGTGGAACCTGCGTCGGGGCTCGACCGCCCGACGACTCAGTCGCGCTTGCTGCCGAAGATGCCCCAGGCGATCAGGCCGACCGTGGTGATCGCCGCGACGGCGCCGCCGATGACGAAGGGCAGCGGGTTGTCGCGGTAGGCGACCTCGGCCTTCTTGGTGACCTCGCCGATGCGCTTGGGCACGTTGAGCTTGTCTTCGATCGCGTCGAGGGTCTGCTCGAGGTCGGCGCGGGCCTTGGCGGCGGCGGCGCGGGCGTCGTCGGTGCTGCTCATGGGGTTCTCCTGATGTCGTGGATGTCGTGGCGGCGCTGTCAGACCGGGCAGGTCAGGCGCGCTGGTCCGGCCGGCCGATGCCCTTCACGACGCGCAGGTCGCGCTGCAGGCTGTCGATGGCCTCGGTGGGAACGGGCGGCAGCCCGCCCTTGAGCTTGCGCCAGCCGATCAGCGCGACGATCGCCGCGGCGATCAGCAGCACGCCGGCGACGATGAGCGCCGACGCCCATCCCGGCAGCCCGGTCTCGCTGAGCCCGAGCACGGCGGCCGTCAGCAGCACACCGAGCATGAAGAGCAGGATGCCGACGGCGCCGAGGATGAGGCCGCCGCCGATGCCGAGCGCCTTGAGCTTGCCGATCATCTCGGCCTTGACGAGCTCGATCTCGTGGTGGACCAGGTCGGTCACCTGACCGGGAAGGCCGCTGACGAGTTCGACGAGCGAGGGCTTGCGCGGCGGCTTCGGCAGCTTGCCGGCGCGCACATCCGCGTCGCCGCGGGGGATGCCGGCGCCCGGCCCGGTCGAGGAGCCGGCGGTGCGCTCGGTGCCGGGCAGGCCGGAGGCGCGGTCGCCCGGGGTGCGGCCCGGGTCAGTCATCGCTCTGGCTGCGCGCGGCGTTGGCCCGGCGGGTCGCCGCGGCCTTCTTCGCGGCGGCCGAGCGCTTGGCGGCGGTCGAGCCGCGACCGGTGGCGGCGCCGACGACCTTCTTCACGGTCTCGCCGGCGAACTCCGCGACGTCGGGCGCCTTGTCGCGCACGAAGCCCTCGACGGTGTCGACCTGCTTCTGCACGAGGGGGCTGCCCCAGAAGCGGCCCGCGACGGCGGCGATCTGCTCGTAGCGCTCGCGCCCGGCCTTCGTGCCGAGCACGTAGCCCACGCCGAGACCGGCGATGAACAGGATCTTGCCCTTCATGCGGTGCTCCGTTTCCCTCCGGTGCGATCCGGATATCGGTGGTTCGGGTTCGGCTCGTGGCCGGTTTCCCAGCCTAGGCAGGGGCGCTGTCGTCCCCGGACGATCCCAGGAGGCGTCCAGCCTGCTCCCGGGCTCCGGCCACGACCGCGGCCAGCCCGGTGCCGGATCCAGCCTCTCCCACCAGGTGCATTCCGTCAACGGCATGAACCGCACGTGACGCCCGGCTCCAGGTCGCGATGGCCGTGCCGACGGGGTCGGCGAGGGGCACGCCGGTGAGCGCGCTCGCGTCGGCCAGCGCCTGCGCGGCGGGGTCGGCGGGGCGCTCGTCGTAGCTGAGACGCAGCACGTGACGGCTGCGACCGGGTGCGGATGCGGCGCCCGCCTCGGCGAGCCAGGCCCACTTCGCGGTCGCGTGCGTGAGCGCGCGGGCGACGACGCCGGGGGCGTCGGCGGCGACCAGCACGCCGGTCCCCCGCGGGGCCGAGTCGAGCCCGGGCGCATCGACCACGAGGGTGACGAGCGTGATCTCGCGACTCTCGGGGCGCGCTTCGGCGGGCAGCAGTGCGGGCGTCGCGAGCACGACCTGCCCCTCGAAGCGCTCCCCTGCCTCGGTGGTGATCACCGAGTTGCCCGCTTCTGCCGGGTTCCGAGCGTCCAACCCGGCAGAAGCGGGCAACTCGACATGGGCATCGGCCTGCGCCGGTTCGATGCTCGCCACGCGCACGCCGGTGCGCACCTCGCCGCCGAAGCGCTCGATCTCGGCGACCAGCGCATCCACGATGCGGTGCACGCCGCCGCGGAGCCCGGCGACCTGGGAGCCGGCGGGGGCCCGCTCACGCAGGCTCTGCACCGCCCGGGCCAGCGAGCCCTCCCGACGCATGGCCCCGATCAGGCCCGGTGCGGCACGGTCGATCGGCAGCTCGTCGGGGTGCATCGAGTGCACGCCGCGCACGACCGGCGCGACCAGTCCCTCGAGCACGCCGACGCCCATCCGCCGTCGCACCAGCTCGCCGAGCGTCGTCGACTTCGCGGCGACGAGACCCGGGATGAGCGAGTCGAGCTGCGCACGCCACGCGCCGCCGCCGCCGACCGCGGCGATCACGTCGGCCGCCATCGGCACGCCGGGGATGCCGAGGATGCTCGTCGCGGGCAGCGGCGTCGACGAGCCGTCAGCACGGTGCAGCCAGGCCGGGGTCTCGGCGGGGGTGACCACGTCATCCGCCAGCCCGAGCTCGCCGACCAGGGTCGCGACGGTGCCGCCGCGGGTCGCGAACGACTCGGCGGCCGCATCGAGGTCGAGCCCCGCCACGGTCTGCCGGGCGAGCTGACCGCCAGCGCGATCCGACGCCTCGAGCACGACCACGGGACGCCCGCGGCGGGCGAGCTCCCACGCGAGCACGAGCCCGCCGACGCCCGCGCCGATCACGTAGGTCGTGGCGTAGTCCTCGGGGCGCTGCGCGCGGTCGGTCACGGGCGGGTCACTCCTCGCCGTGCACGACGCGCACGATGCGGGTCAGCACGTCGGGGTCGGTCTCCGGCGGCACGCCGTGGCCCAGGTTGACGACGTGCGCGGGTGCGGCGAGTCCGCGGTCGACGACCTCGTCGACGTGCGAGCGCAGCGTCGACCAGGGCGCCCCGAGCAGGGCCGAGTCGATGTTGCCCTGCAGCGGCGTCGTACCGCCGAGTCGACGGTTCGCCTCGTCGAGCGGGATGCGCCAGTCGACGCCGATCGCATCCGCGCCGATGTCGCGCATCACGTCGAGGAACTCGCCGCCGCCGAGGCCGAAGTGGATCTTCGGCACCGTGCGGTCGTCGGCGTCGGCGATGCCGCGCAGGTGCGAGAAGGCGCGCTCGGAGTGCGGCGCGACACGGCGCTGGTAGTCGCGGCGCGACAGCGAGCCCACCCAGGAGTCGAACAGCTGCACGGCGCTCGCGCCCGACTCGACCTGGGCGCGCAGGAACTCGCCCGACACGTCGGCGCACCAGTTGAGCAGCGTCGCCCAGGCGTGCGGGTCGGAGTACATGAGAGCGCGGGCGCGGCCCTGATCCTTCGACGGCCCGCCCTCGACGAGGTAGCTCGCGAGGGTGAACGGAGCGCCGGCGAAGCCGATCAGCGGGGTCTCGCCGAGCTCGGCGACCGTGAGCTTCACGGCCTCGCGGATCGGGTCGAGCGCGGACGGCTCGATCGGGCGCAGCTTGAGCACGTCGGAGGCGGTGCGGATGGGCTCGTCGATCACCGGGCCGCGACCGGGCACGATCTCGACGCCGACGCCGGCCAGCAGCACCGGCACGACGATGTCGCTGAAGAAGACCGCCGCATCCACCCCGTGCCGTCGCACCGGCTGCAGCGTGATCTCGCTCGCCAGCGCGGGGTCGAGGCAGGCGTCGAGCATCTTCGTGCTCACCCGCAGCTCGCGGTACTCGGGCAGGCTTCGGCCGGCCTGGCGCATGAACCACACGGGGGTGCGCTCGGGTCGGTCGCCGCGCAGGGCGCGCACCAGCGGAGAGCGCGTGGTGCGGCCGTCGACGAGGGGATGCTCGGCGCTCAGACTCACGCGCCCATCCTCCCACCGCGCGCCTGCGGGCCCGCTCGGGCGGATCGGGGCCATGCGCTCGCCCGAGAACTGAGCATCCTTGCCGGTAAGGGTGCCCTTTCTATACGGTGCGCGCACGCGGTTTTACCATGAGACACGTGCTCGTCTGCCTCACGGCGAACCACCGCAATGCGGGGTTCGACCTCCTCGACCGACTGTCTGTCGGTGCGCCGGGGGCGGTGACCGAGCTCATCTCGGCCGAGGCCGGCATCCAGGGCGCTGTCGTGGTCGCGACCTGCAACCGCTTCGAGGCCTACCTCGATGTCGACGGCGTGGATGCGGATGCCGCGGTCGAGCGCACCGTCGCCGTCATGAGCCGCGCGGGCGGGGTGAGCGGCGCCGAGCTGCTCGAGGCCGCCGACGTCAAGACCGCCGACGACGTGACCCGTCACCTCTTCGCGGTCGCCTCGGGCCTCGAGTCGGTCGTCGTCGGCGAGGACGAGATCGCCGGCCAGGTGCGCCGCAGCTACGACCAGGCCCGCACCGAGCACACCTCGACCAGCACCCTCGACCGTCTCTTCCAGCGCGCCGCCGCCACCTCGCGCGCCGTGCGCGGCGCCACCGACCTCGGCGGGGCCGGCCGCTCGATCGCCCGCCTCGCGCTCGAGCTCGCGACGAGCCGCGTGACCGACTGGACGCGGGCCCGCGTGCTCGTCGTCGGCACCGGCAGCTACGCCGCCACCACGATCGCCGCGCTGCACGACCGCGGCGCCGTCGACATCAGCGTCTACTCGGCCACCGGCCGCGCCCAGATGTTCGCCACGAAGTACGGCGTGCGCGCCGTCAGCGAGCTGCGCGACGGCATCGCCGCGGCGGATGTGGTCATCACCTGCACCGCCCGCTACGCCGTCGCCCCCGCCGACATCACCGACGACAGCCGCCGCCTCGTGATCGACCTGGGCCTGCCGCGCAACGTCGACCCGGCTGTCGGACGCCTGCCCGGCGTCGAGCTGCTCGACCTCGAGATCATCGCCCTGCACGCGCCGCTGCCCGAGATGGGACTCAGCGAGACCGCGCGCGACCTGGTCGGCTCGGCCGCATCCGCCTTCGCCGCCGAGCAGACCGCCGCCCCGGCGATCGTGGCGCTGCGCAAGCACGTCTTCGACGCCCTCGACGAGGAGATCGCCCGCGCCGAGTCGCGCGGCAACGGCGACCCGGCCGGAACCGCGAAGACCGTCGAGGCCCTGCGCCACCTGGCCGGCGTGCTGCTGCACACCCCCTCGGTGCGCGCCCGCGAGCTGACGGCCGAGGGCCGCGGCGCCGAGTTCGCCGCCGGACTCGAGGCCCTCTTCGGCGTCACGATCGAGGATGCGGCGAGCACCGCCCCGGTCAGCCCGCTGCGTCGCGCCGCGGGCGCCGAGGTCGTAGACGCTGCGGCCGCATCCGGACACGCCGCCGGCATGCCGGACGACGAGTTCCACCGGAACCTGCGCCGCAACGCCTAAGCCTGCGCGGGGCGCGCCCGTCGACGTCAACGCTCCGCGACGACCTCGACCTTGAAGCCGTCAGCGTTCTCGAGCCAGCCCGCGTAGTGATCGGGTCCGCCGGCGTGCGGGTAGCGCTCGGCATACAGCGGCGTCCATCCGCGGGCAGGTGCCTCAGACATGAGCGCGTCGACGGCATCCGCAGCGCCGCCGTGGAATGCGAGGTGGTTGACGCCCGGCGCACGGCGGTCGTGGCCGGATGCCGACAGGTTCGGCGACGTCGTCAGCGTGAGGTAGGCGCCGCAGGCGGCCCACGACATCCCGCCCGGCCATTCGGCTTCGAGCGCGAATCCGAGTCGCCCGAGCAGCCAAGACCAGGCCGGCCCCACTGCCTCGACGTCGACGACCCAGACCTCGACGTGATGGAACCCCGGCATGCCGTCGATGCTGTCAGATCCGCCCGCAGGGCGGCGCGGGGTAGCGTCAGCGACGTGAGCCTGCGCATCCGTGTTCCCGAGCTGGTGACCGCGCGCACGCGGCTGCGTCCGCTGCGGGTCGACGACGGGGATGCGCTAGTCGCCTGGCAGGGCGACGCCGAGACGTGCCGCTACCTGCCCTATGCGCCGCGCACGCCGGAGCAGGTGGAGCAGTTCGTCGCCCGCTTCGTCGACGTCGACACCGTCGCCGCCGACGAGGACCGCGTCGTGCTCGGCATCGAGCTGCTCGCCGCGCTGCACGGCGACGACGGGCGCACGATCGCCGACGCCGGCGCCGTGGTCGGCGAGCAGCACCTCGTGCTGAAGTCGACCGAGCTCGCCGAGGTCGAGCTGGGCTGGGTGCTGCATCCGGCCGTCGCCGGGCTCGGCCTCGCGGGCGAGACGGCGCGGGCTGTGCGGGATGCCGCCCTCGAGGCCGGGGCGCACCGCATCGTCGCCGAGCTCGATCCGCTCAACACCGCATCCACCCGGCTCTGCGCACGGCTCGGGATGCGGGAGGAGGCGCGCTTCCGTCAGAACTTCCGCGACTCCGACGGGAACTGGGCCGACACCGGCATCTGGGCGCTGCTCGCCGGCGACCCGCTGCCCTGAACCCGAGCCCGAGCCCGAGCCGAGGCCAGCCGCGCGAGCCCGAGCCGCGACCGCGGCGCACGTGACCCCGCGAGCCACCCGACTGGGCGGCCCACGGGGCTTCGCGATCGCTCAGCGGATCACGCCGTGACGCGCGCGCGGCGGCGCACCCGCGACCGCAGCACGGCCATCAGGCCGAGCGCGAGCAGGCCGAGCCCGAGGCCGAGCGGCGGGCTGTCGACGCCGGATGCCGCGAGTCCCCCGATGCGACCGGAGCCGGCAGCCGATCCCGAGCCGACGCCGCCCGCTTCCGACCCGACGCCGCCGGGCGCGGTGCCCGGGTCGCCGGGACCACCGGGCTGACCCGGCAGACCGGGGCCGCCCGGGTCGGTCGGCACGACGACCCGCACGGTGACCGAGCCGGCCGTCTCGACGTTGCCCGCCGCATCCACCGACCGGAACTCGACCAGGCTGTCGCCCGACGTCGTCACGACCGCGCGCACGCCCGGCGTCCAGGTGCCGCCCGCGATGCGGTACCAGGTGGAGGCGACGCCCGAGGTGGCGTCGGCCGCGGCCAGGTCGACGACCGCGGAGGCGGCGTCGGCGGCCGGCGCGACGGCGGCCATCGCCGAGACGCCCGCATCTCCGGCAGCGCCCGCAGCCCCCGACGCACCCGCCGCCCGCGCGGTCCGCGCCGCGACGGGCGACCCCGTCGACACGGTCGCCGTGGTGACCGGCGCGGTGCCGTCGATCGGCACCTCGAGGCGCTGCTCGGCCGTGTTGCCCGCGGCGTCCGTCGCCGTGATGTCGAGCGTGTGCCGACCGTCGGCGTCGAACACGATGGGGTCGCTGTAGTCCGACGCCCCAGCGCCGTCGACGCCGACCCGCAGCGCCACGTCGCCCGGGCGGTCGTCATCGCCCGCGATCGCCACCGTGACCGGCGTCGTGCGGAACCAGCCGGCCTCGCCGTCGGGCGCCGCGGGCGTGGTCGACGAGCTCACGACGGGCGCGGACGCATCCACCGGCGCCGGCAGCGACCACACGTCGGCGATCGACGGGTCGTAGTAGCTGTGGTCGTCGAGGTTCTGGAAGGTCACCCGCACCGTGTCGCCCTTCACGCGATCCGCCGGCACCAGCACCTGGAAGGTCTCGGTCCCGGCGCCCGTCGCGCGGGCGTTCTGCCGCGTGTGCACCGCTTCGCCGTCGACGAGGATGCGGTACCGCTTCGTCTGCGAGCGGTCGTAGGTCTCGATCGAGCGCAGCAGCAGCGGCTGCCCGGCCTTCGCCGCCAGGTCGAACGCGAACTGCGAGAAGTCGGCCAGGTGCCCGGCGTAGCGGCGGGTCAGCCCGGCTTCGGTGTTCGTGCCCGAGCTCGCGGATGCGGTGAGCGCGTGCGCCTGCTCGGAGGCGTCATCGCCGAGGTCGACGTGGTCGAGCGCCCCGTCGGCGCCGGCCGCGATCGCGACCGTCACCGCGACGTCCCTCTGCGGCGGCAGCCCGTCGGCGGTGGCGAAGCGCGTCGTCAGCGCGACCTGGCGGCTGGCGACCGGCGCATCCACCGGCGACAGCACCGGCAGACGCAGCTCGCGCGACTCCCCCGGCGCGAGCGTCACGGTCGCGCCCGTGCCGACGGTCCAGCCCTCGGGCGCGTCGATCTCGAGCCGGCCCGTGGCGCTGGCGACGCCGTCGTTGCGCACGACCGCGGTGACGCTCGTGGGCGATCCGGGCTCGATCGACGACGGGGTCGCGGTCGCCGAGGCGATCGCCAGACCGCGGTTCTCGGCGACGTGGAAGGAGTACGAGCCCGAGCCGACCTGCAGCACGAGGTCGCCGCCGTCCATGGCCGCGGCGCGCACGCCCGCCGCATCCGCCACCGGAGTGCCGCTCTCGGTCACCGCGGCGAGGCCGGAGGCCGGGATGCGCACCGTCGCGGTCGACCCGACCGGCACCCGGGCGTCGAGCGTGAGCCCGTCGGCGCCGACCTTCCACGACGACGCGACCGTGCCGAACGGGGTCTGCAGCGATGCGCTCGCGTGGTCGAGGCCCGTGCGGGTGACCTTCGGCGCGATGGAGAGGTCGCGCCATCCCGTCTCGTCGCCGGGCGTGATGCCGGCCACGTCGTGGAAGAACCAGTCGTCGGCGGTGCCGAGGAAGTAGTGCCCCAGCGAGCGGGCGTCGGTCGACCAGTGCTCCCACATCGTCGTCGCGCCGTTCGCGAGCATGTAGCCCCAGCTCGGGTACGACGTCTGCTCGGCGAGGGCGTAGGCGACATCCGCGTGGCCGTAGTCGGTCAACACAGGCAGCAGGTTCTTCGTGCCGAGCACGCCGGTGTTGAGGTGCATGCCGCGAGCGCGCACGTCGACGGCGATGCTGTCGGCCGCCTTCTGCGCCTGCTCGGCGCTGAGCGGCAGGCCGTAGGCGACCGCGAGCACGTTGTGCGTCTGGCGGTAGCCGTTGTCGCCGACGCCGCGGTAGTACCCGGCCGCGGCATCCCAGAACTCGTGGTCGAAGGCCTTCTGCACGACCCCGGCCCGCTCCTGGAAGGTCGCCGCGTCGGCGGCGTGCCCGGTCAGGTCGGCCATGCGGCCCATGAGCGTCAGCATGCGGTAGAGCGTCGCGGTCGCCGACACGCGCTTGTCCTCCTGCGGGTCGCCGCCGGCCGGACTCGCCTCGGGCGCGACCCAGTCGCCGAGCCGCGAGTTCGCGAGACCACCGGGCGAGCGCGAGTACTCCAGGTCGACGTACTTCTTCATGTCGTCGTAGAGCCCGGTGAGCACCTGACGGTCGCCGCCGTAGCGGTTCAGCTGCCACGGCACCTCGAGGAAGGCCATGTGCCACGGCGGCACCACCCCCCAGTCGCCCCAGTTCTTCGACGACGGCGCGATGACCATCGGCGAGCCGTCGGGCAGGCGCGACTCGTCGACGTCGCGCATCCACTTGGCGAAGAGCTCCTGCGAGTCGAGGTTCATGAGGAACATCTCGGCTCCCACCGCCGCGTCGCCGGTCCAGCCGTTCTTCTCGAACATGGGGGTGTCGGTCGGGATGCCGTGCAGGTTGTTGAGCAGCGTGTTCACGACGGCCTGGTGGGTGCCGTTCATGGTCGCGCTGCCCGAGTCGAAGGTGCTCGTGACGGCCGTGTCACTGTGCAGCAGCTGCGCCGTGAAGGCGCTCAGCGGCGGCTGCTCGGAGCCGGGCCATCCGGTGACCTGCACGTACTGGAATCCCTTGTACGAGAAGCGCGCCGCCCAGGTCTCGGGGCGGGCGCCGGCGAAGACGTAGCGGTCGGTCTGGAACCCGGCCGCGAAGCCGCCGTTGTTGTCCTGATTGACGGTGCCGTCGGCGCGCAGCTTCTCGGCGTAGCGCAGCTCGAGCTGCGTTCCGGCGGGCGCCTCGGCGGCGATCTTCACGTTGCCGGCGAGCACGCGCGGGAACTTCACGACCCAGATGCCGGGCTTCGGCTGCGTCATCGACGCGGCAGGCAGCTCCTCGGTGACGCGGATGGGCTGCTGGCGCTGGTGAACGAGCTCGCCCTTCGGCCCGGCGACCTTCGCGGCCTTCTTCCACGCGCCGTCGTCGTAGCCGGCGGTGTCGGCGCCGGGCAGCTCGGTGCGCGCGTCGTAGAGCTCGCCGCCGTAGAGGTCGTCGAAGCGGGTGGGGCCGTCGTGGCGGCGCCAGCTGTCGTCCGTCACGACATCCTGGGTCGAGCCGTCGGCGTTCTGGATGCGCAGCACCGCCCGCACGGTCGGCTCGTCGTGCCAGGTGGGCGAGTCCCAGTTCCAGACGTTGCCGCCGGTCATGCCGTAGAAGCCGCGACCGAGCTCGACGGACAGGGCGTTGCGCCCGGCGACGAGCTGCTCGGTCACGTCGATCGCGTCGTACTGCACGGTGTCGTCGTAGTCGGTGAAGCCGGGGGCGAGCAGGTGGTCGCTCGCCGGGGCGCCGTTGAGCCGGAAGTCGGCGTAGCCGCCCGCCGCGAAGAACAGCGTCGCGTTCGCGGGGGTGCCGTCGAGGACGAACTCGGTGCGCAGCAGCGGAGCCGGCGCGGCCGGGTCGGCGGGGGCTCGCACGCCCGAGCCCCAGGCGCCCTGCCCGTAGGGGGCGATCACGTTCACGGCGGCCCAGTCGGCATCGTCGAAGCCCGGCTTCTCGAAGCCGGCGGGGATCTGCTTGCTTCCGCGCCAGCTCGCATCCGTCATGATGTCGGCGGTCGAGCCGTCGTCGTAGGTGACGCGGATGGCGGCGATGAGCCCGGCGGGCGAGTTCGGGCCGTTGGTGGTGCGCACCGCGACGACGCTGCCGGTCTTCTTCAGGTCGACCGGGTACGAGCGCGACTGCTGCCAGCCGTTCTCGACCGGCTCGGTGGCGCCGACCTGCGTTCCGTCGACCCAGAGCGTGTACGAGTCGTCGGCGGTGATCACGATCTCGGCCGAGACGGCGTCGCGGCCGTTCGGCGAGGTCAGGGTGCGGCGGAAGGCTCGGTCTTCCGCCGGCGGGTTGCCGGCCGCCTCGGGCGTCCAGATCCAGTTCGCGCCGTCGACCGTGACCCGATCGGACTTCGGGGTGCGCGGGTTGCCGATCCAGTCGGCGCCGCCCCAGTCGGCGTCATCGTGCAGGCCGGTGCGGAAGGTCGACTCGCCCCGGGCGGAGCCGGCCGAGGTGACGACCTCGACGCTCCAGTCGTAGCGGGTGGCGGCGTCGAGCGCGGCGCCGGCGTAGGCGATCTCGGTGCTGGCCGAGCTGGCGACGACGCCGGAATCCCAGGCGACGCCCGAGGGCCCGTCGACCACGACGCGGTACGACTGCTGCACGACGTCGCGCGCGCTCGGCGCGGCGATGACCCACGACAGGCGGGGATGCGCGAGGTCGACCCCGATCGGCTCGGTGCTGTGCTCGACCTGCAGCCGCTCGAGCGCGACGGCGGGCGCGGCCGGTTCGGCGGAGGCCGCGGCGGCTCCGCCGAGCGAGGTGAGAGCGAGGGATGCGGTCACGAGCAGTGCGGTGATCGTGCGGGTCGGCGCGACCGGGACACGGCGGCGCGGCGGACTCTGGCGATGGGTCACGAAGGAGTTCCAATCATCGTCGATCGGGTCGCGGGCGCATCGTCGCGCACGCCGAGGAAGCGGCTCGGTCGTCGCGGTCGGGGGTGGTGGTCGACCTTTTGAAACGATTCATCCGCTCGTGCGGACGACGCTAGCAGGAGGGCGCGTCAGCCGACAAGAGTCGGACAGCCGACGGTCCGATCCCTCGCGGGGTACGTCGCGGACCGCGCTACTCGGGCGCCGTGACCGGCAGGGTCACGACGACCGTCAGCCCTTCGCCGCGCCGACTGTCGAGCCGCAGCTCTCCCGAGGCCGCCGACACGAGCGCGGCGACGATCGGCAGGCCGAGGCCGGCGCCGGTTCCCGAGCGCGCCTTCGGGCCGCGGGTGAAGCGCTGCAGGGCGCTGCGCTCGAGCTCGGGCGGAAGCCCGCCCGCCTGATCGACGACCCGCAGCTCGGCGCGTTCGGGGCCGACGGCGAGGGCGACGAGGATGCGCTGGGGCTCGCCCGGCGAGCTCGGATCGCCCGCGGGCGCGCCGCCGGGCGCACCGCCCGACACCCCCGCCCGCTCCTCGAGCGCCCGCACCGCGTTGCCGACGAGGTTGTCGACGATGCGCCCCGCGTCCTCCGCGGCGAGGGCGACGGTCGCCCGCGGCGAGACGGCGGGTTCGACGGCGGAGTCGAGCGCCACATCCACCTCGACCGTGCTCGCCCGGAACGCGGCCCGGTCGACGGCGGCCGCCACCTCGTCGTGCAGGTCGCCGATCGTCGCGTGCACGGCGCCACGCGGCTGGTCGCCGCGCGCCTCGATCGTCGACAGCTCGAGCAGCGAGGTCACGAGCGTGCTCAGCCGCTCGGCGTCGCGCTGAGCCGCCTCGAGGTCGCGGCGCAGCGTCGCAGCGTCGACATCAGCCGTCGCCGCCAGCTCGAGCCGGGTGCGCAGTACCGCGACGGGGGTGCGCAGCTCGTGGCTCGCGTCGGAGACGAGCTGACGTTCACGATTGGTGGCGGCGCGCATCCGCTCGATCAGCCGGTTGAGGGTGCGAGCGAGCCGCGAGATCTCATCGTCGACGGCGCCGACCGGCAGCAGCTCGCCGCTGCGGCCGACGCTGAGCCGTTCGGCGGTCTGCTGCAGATCCTGCACCGGGCGCAGCGAGAACCGCGTGAGCAGCCAGCCTGTCGCGCCGACACCCGCGACGAGCACGATCACGATCGCCAGCAGCAGCAGGCGCATCGGGCCGAGCTCGGCATCCTCGCTCGAGGTGTCGTCGGCGGCGACGATCGTCCAGGTGCCGCCCGTGCCGTCGGCGGTCAGGGCGAGCGTCACATAGGAGGTGTCGTCCACCCGGGTCTCGCGCACGCCGCCGTCGCGGGTCACGTCATCCGCGTCGTCGTGCACGAGGTCGGGCAGCAGGGGGCGCAGCGGCTTCGGCAGGCTCGAGATCGCGGTGCTGCCGTCGGGCCGCACCACGGCCACCCACTGCCAGACGGGCGGCTTCTCGAGCGCGGTGTCACCCGACTCGATGTCGTCGACGTACTCGCCCGCATCCCCCGCCAGCCCATCGGCGGTGCCGAGCCGCACGATGTGCTGCAGCTGCGCGTCGATCAGCAGCGCCGCGGGAACCGCGATGAGCACGGCGATGAGCAGCGAGCCGAGGGCGATGCGGGCGCGGATCGTCACCCGGCGGCGACGCCGGCGCGGCTTCAGCCGGGGAGGAGCGAGCGGGGCGGATGCGGGGCCGGGGGCGCCCGGCGCGGCGAGCGCGGCGTCGACACCGCCGGCGCCCGACCCGCCCGATCCGTTCCCGTCGCGCGACTCGCTCACACCGGCTCCGGCGACTCCGCCGACACCGTGAACCCGACCCCGCGCACGGTCTGGATGCGGATGCCCGCCCCGGCCGCCGACAGCTTGCGCCGCAGGTAGGAGACGTACTGGTCGACGACGTTCGGATCGATGTGCCCGTCGGCGTCCCAGACCTCGGCGAGCAGCTCGGCACGGGTCACGGTCTCGCCGGCGCGGCCGGCGAGGGTGCGCAGCACGTCGAACTCGGTGCGGCTCAGCCGCAGCTCGGTTCCGGAGACCTGCACGCGCAGCCGAGGCAGGTCGAGCACGACGTCGCCGACCTCGAGCCGCACCGGCGTCGCGAGCGCGTCGCGGCGGCGCACGGCGCGGATGCGGGCCGCCAGCTCGGCGAAGGCGAAGGGCTTGGTGAGGTAGTCGTCGGCGCCCGAGTCGAGGCCGCGCACCCGGTCGTCGACCGCATCCCGCGCCGTCAGCAGCACGACCGCGATCGACGGGTCGACCTCCTTGACCCGGCGGCACAGCTCGAAGCCCGACATGCCGGGCAGGTTGACGTCGAGCACGGCGAACTCGACGCCGCCCTCGGCGAGCGCCGCGAGTGCGCCGATGCCGTCGTGCGCGACGACGACGTCGTGCCCCTCGGCCCCGAGCCCGCGCGCGAGCAGCTCGGCCATCTCGGCCTCGTCGTCGACCACGAGCATCCTCATGCCCTCATCTTCGCCGACCGGAGGCGCGATGCGAGGGTCGGATGCGCCCCGCGAGCCGGTTCGTGAACGAGCTCTCAGAGAGCCCTGCCCCGGGATTGCAGGGGCCCGGGATTTCCTGTCAGCCCTCTCAGGCGCGAGGGCCGCTCACCGAAGGCGAGACCCAGACGACGGTCACAGCATCGCCGTCGTGACCAGCACCGTGAACACCCCGATCGTGGGCTCCGACCCGAGCGGAACGGCATCCCCTGCCGACGCCGCCCGCGCCGCCGCCCGCGTGCTCCCGGGCACGGCGCCGGTCGCCGTCCCCGCGGGCGGCGAGACCGACGCGAATCGCTCACGCGTGCGTCTCGCCGCCCGCATCCTCACCGCCCGCATCCTCGCCGCCCGCATCCTCACCTCGCGCGCCGCCGCGCCGCTCGCCGTCGCGGCCGGCGCCCTCGCCGTCGGGCTGTGGCACTCGGGCACCCCGTCGTTCTGGGGCGACGAGGCGGCGAGCGTCATGTCGGCGCAGCGCAGCATCCCGAGCCTCCTGAGCGAGCTCACGGCCATCGACGCCGTGCACGGGCTCTACTACCTGCTGGTGCACTTCTGGATCGGCCTCGTCGGCGACAGCGAGTTCGCCGTGCGCCTCCCCAGCGTCGTCGTCTCGGCCGTCGCGGTCGCCGGCGTCGTGGTGCTCGGCCGCAAGCTGTTCGGCTCCGCCGTCGGCGTCACGGCCGGGGCGATGCTCGCGATCATCCCCGAGTTCAGCCGCCTGGCGATCGAGGGCCGCTCCTACGCCTTCGGCGTCGCCGCCGCGGTCTGGCTGACGGTGCTGCTGGTCGCGATCCTCGGCCGACGCGACAGCCGGATGCGCGCAGCCGGGGCTCCCGACCGCGCCCGCCGTCGCACCCGCGCGCTGTGGGTGCTCTACATCGTCGGCTGGGTGCTCGCCATCCACCTCTTCGTCTTCCTCGCGATGGTCGCCGTCGGCCACGCCGCCCTGCTGCTCGCGCTGCGCGTGCCGCGCCCGGCGTGGCGCCGCTGGCTCACCGCCGGCGCCGTCGTTCTCGCCGCGATCACTCCCATCGCGATCGTCACCTTCACCCAGCGCCACCAGGTCGGCTTCCTCGCCGCCCGCGGCTACGCGACGCCCGACAACGTGCTCGTCTCGCAGTGGTTCATCACGATCCCCGTGGCCGTCATCGGCTGGGGCCTCGTCGCGCTGGCCGTGATCGGCGCCGCCCGCGTCCACCGCGAGCAGCGCTACCGTCTCGCCGCGATCGGCGTGTGGATGGCCGGACCGACCCTCATCGTGCTCGCCGTCTCCGCCGTCGCGCAGCCCATCTACAACCAGCGCTACCTGGCGATGTCGATGCCCGCGCTCGCCCTCGTGATGGCCTTCGGCGCCGTCGCCGGAGTGCGGATGCTCAGCGCCCTCGCCGCCCGACGCGCACCCCGCCGGGTCGTCGCCGTGGTCGCGGCCGCCGCCGTCGGCGTCGCCCTGCTCGGCGCCGCCGCCCCCGCCTACCTCGCCCAGCGCTCCCCCTACGGCAAGGGCGGCGCCGACTTCCGGCAGACGGCCGAGGCGCTCGCGACCCACGCCGCCGCCGGCGACGCCGTGATCTTCGACCAGACCGTCAAGCCCTCGCAGCGCCCGCGCGTGATCCTGCACCTCTACCCGCAGCTCACGAAGCAGCTCGACGATGTCGCCCTGCGCACCCCCTTCGACCAGAAGGCCGGCATCTGGGACTCCGTCTGGCCGGTCGACGACGTCGCCGACCGCCTCGCCGCCCACCGCGTCGTCTGGGCCGTCGAGGTCAAGGGCAGCGGCTCGCCCGACCTGACCGAGCTCCACCGTCTCGGCTACATCGAGACCCAGACCATCCCCGTGCACCGCACCGTGCTCATCCGCCTCGAGAAGGACCCGTCATGACGACCCTCATCTGCATCCCGACCTACGACGAGGCCGAGAACATCGCCGACATCGTGCGCCGCACCCTCACCGCGGTGCCTGCCGCGCACATCCTCATCGCCGACGACGACTCGCCCGACGGCACCGGCATGATCGCCGACCGCCTCGCGCTCGCCGACACGCGCGTGCACGTGCTGCACCGCACCGCGAAGCAGGGTCTCGGCGCCGCCTACACGGCCGCGTTCTCGTGGGGTCAGCGCAACGGCTTCGACGTGCTGGTCGAGATGGATGCCGACGGCTCGCACCGTCCGGAACAGCTGCCCCGCCTGCTCGACGCCCTCGAGCGCGGCGCCGACGTCGCGCTCGGCTCGCGCTGGGTCACCGGCGGCGCCGTCGAGGGCTGGCCGCTCTCGCGCCGGTTCATCTCGAAGGGCGGATCGGCGTACGCCCGGCTCGCCCTCGGCATCCGCCAGCGCGACGTCACCGGCGGCTACCGCGCCTACCGCGCCGCCGCCCTGCGCGAGATCGGGCCGGAGGGCACGCAGAGCGCCGGCTACAGCTTCCAGATCGAGCTGCTGTTCAACGCCGTCAAGGCCGGGCTGCGCATCGTCGAGGTGCCGATCACCTTCGCCGATCGCACCCTCGGCACCTCGAAGATGAGCACCCGCATCGTGCTCGAGGCCATGTGGCGCGTGACCGTGTGGGGGCTCGAAGCTCTGCCGGGGCGCTGGGCGCGGTACCGCGCCGGGGTGGATGCGCGACGCACGGTCGTGGTCGGCGGTTCGGCCGATTCCGCGGCCGCTCACGTCGCGATCGCGCAGCTCGCGCAGGCCGAGAGCGCGGAGGCGGGTTCGGATGCGGGTGCCGCCGCGGGCGCGGGTGCCGCCGCGAGCGCGGGTGCCGTCGCGAGTGCGACGCCGGCGGGGGCCTCCGCCCTGACCGGGCGGACCGCGCATGTCTGAGACGCTCTCCCGCGGCGCCGGGCCGGTCACGGCATCCCTGCCGGTCGTCGACCCGACCGAGCACGCCGCCCGCGCCGGCCGCGCCCTGGGCGCGCTCTCCGCCTGGTTCGACGGCTCTCCGCTGCGCCGGCTCGTGAAGCAGGGGCTGTCGTTCCTCGCGGTCGGCGGCGTCGGCTTCGTGATCGACATCGGCGTGTTCAACCTGCTGCGGGCGACCGTGCTCGACCCGGCGCACGTCGCCGGCGGCGCTCTCTGGGCCAAGGCGATCTCGGTCAGCCTCGCCATCGCGGTCAACTGGATCGGCAACCGCTTCTGGACCTTCGGCGCCGAACGCCGGGCCCGTGCCGCCGAGCGCAGCGCCGCCCACGAGCGGGCAGGGGCCGTCGGCAGCGGTGCGAGCGGCGGCGCCGGCACCGCGGTCGCCGGCGAGGCCGCGCGCTTCGTCGTCGCGAGCCTGCTGGGCAGCGGCATCTCGCTGCTGTGCCTGTTCGTCAGCCACGACCTGATGCACTTCACGTCCGCCCTCGCCGACAACCTGTCGGCGAACTTCATCGGACTCGGGCTCGGAACGCTGCTGCGCTTCGCGCTCTACCGGCTCTGGGTGTTCGCGCCGGCGCGCGGCACCATCGCCGACGCATCCGCATCCGCATCCGCATCCGCCCCCCTCTGACTCACTCGCCGCATCCCCGTCGCCCCGACCCGCCCGTCCCCGCCCCACCTCCCCGTTCCCGAGTTGCCCACTTCCGCGGCCTGTCGCGCGACGGATACCGCGGAAGCGGGCAACTCACGACACACCCCGGGGACTCGGGAACCACCCGCTGACCCCTCCGCCTCGAGAACCGGACCCTGCTCATGCGCGCCTGGCTGCGATCCCACCTGCCCGACTGGCTGCAATCGGTCGTCATCATCGACGGCCCGCTGCCCTGGATCGTCGGCGGCCTCGCGGTGCTCGCTCTCATCGTCGCGGTCGCGCTGACGCTGCGCGGGCGCCGCATCCACTCGGCCCGTTCCGACGGCTCCGACCACGCTGACGGCACGCCCCGCTCCGCGCGCGGCATCCGCAGCCGCCGCACCTCGCGCCCGCTGCGCGCCGTCATCGTGCTCGCCGCGGCCGCGCTCGGAGCCGGGATCGGCGTCACCCTCTGCTGGCTGCTCTCCGACCAGCTGCAGCTGCTCGAGGTGTCACTCAGCCCGGTCTCGCGCGCCTGGGTCGCGGCCGCCTTCGCCGGCGTCGCCGCCTTCACCGCCACGATCGTGCTCTCCCCCGCCGCCGGGCGGGTCGTGGCCTCGCTCGGCGTCATCCTCGCCGTCACGGTCGGAGCGCTCGGCGTCAACGCCGACTTCGGCCAGTACCCGTCGATCGGCTCGATCCTCGGCAAGGCCGCCGACGCGCCCCTGCCGGCCTCGCTGCTCGCCGCGCAGCAGCAGCACGCCCCCGGCGGAACCGAGCCCCTCGACGGCGACGCCGACGACCTCACGAGCGTCGCCGCACCCGACGATCAGCCGCGCAACGGCGTGATCGGAACCGTCACCATCCCGGCCACGACCTCGCACTTCGCCGCCCGGCACGCCTACGTCTACCTGCCGCCGCGCGCGATCGCCTCACCCGAGACCGCGCTGCCGGTGCTCATCATGCTCGCCGGCCAGCCCGGCGGGCCCGACAACATGGTGCAAGCGGGCGGGCTGCGCCGCATCGCCGACGGCTACGCCAGCCACCACGACGGACTCGCGCCGATCATCGTCGTGCCCGACCAGCTCTCCCGCCCCGAGAACAACCCGATGTGCCTCGACTCCTCGCTCGGCGACTCGGCGACCTACCTGACCGTCGATGTTCCGCACTGGATCCTCACGCACCTCGACGTGCAGAACGCGAACGGCGCCTGGGCGCTCGGCGGCTTCTCGCAGGGCGGCACCTGCACCATCCAGCTCGGCTCGCAGCACCCCGAGATCTTCGGCTCGCTGCTCGACATCTCCGGTCAGGTCGCCCCGTTCAACACGAGTGTCGCGAACACGATCGCGGTCGGCTTCCACGGCGACGCGGCCGCCTACCGTGCCGCGCTGCCGATGACGGTGCTCGCCGCCCGCGCGCCCTACCCCGGCACGACCGCCGTCTTCTCCTCCGGCGAGCTGGATGCGCGCTACGGCCCCGGCGTCACGCAGATGGCCGCGGCGGCGAAGGCGGCCGGGATGTCGGTCACCCGCCTGACCTCGCCGGGTACCTCCCACGACTGGACGACCGTACGCTGGTCGGTCGGACACGGGCTGCCGATCATCGGGCAGCACCTCGGGCTGGGGGCGGCGTGAGCGACGAGAACGAGAGCACGGGAACGGTAACGGGAGCCGGCGTGCCGCCTGCGCCCAGCGGATCCGCCGCACCCGGCGCATCCACCCCGCCGCAGCACCCGCTGCTGCGCCTCAGCCGCGGGGCGATCGCCGACGCCGTGCGCGCGCGTCCGCTGACGCTCGTCGTCGCCGGGCTGCTGCTCGTCGCCGCGCTCATCACCGCGCTGCCGGGCCCGCACCACGCTCTCAGCGCCGGCATCGACCAGGTCTTCGACGGCGACCGGCCGGCGCCCTGGTGGGCGTGGACCGCCGCGCTCTCGGTCATCGGCGACGCCCACCAGTTCGCGGTCGCGCTCGCCGTCGCGATCCTCGGCCTCGGCTGGGCGGAGCGCGCCCTCGGCACCCGTCGGGCCCTCGTCGCGCTGCTCGCGACCGGCATCCCGGCGACCGCGCTCGGCCTGGGCGTCGCCCTCAGCGGACTCTGGATGCACGGCTCCTGGTCGTCATGGGCCGCCCGCGGAATCGCGCTCGACCCGCTCATCCCTCTGCTCGGCGCGACGGCGTGGGCCACCTCGGTCGCGAGCGCCCGCTGGTCGGGCCGCGTGCGCGTGCTGCTGATCGCGGCGACCGCGGCGGTGCTGCTCTACTCGGGTCAGCCCGCGGCGATCGGGCTGCTCGCGGCCGTGCTGCTCGGCCTGCTCGGCGGGCGGCTGGTGCAGGGCGCCCGCCCGCGCCAGCGCCGCTCGCGCCACGAGACCCGCACGCTGTTCGCCCTCGCGACGGTCGTGCTCGCCTTCGGTCCCCTGCTGACCGTGCTCGTCGCGACCCGCTACGGCGTGCTCTCGCCGCTCGGCATCGCCGTCGCCGACCTCGGGCCGCTGCATCCGCGCGACCTCGACGACTTCGGCGACGGGCTCAGCGAGCTGGCCAGCGTGCGCGTCGTCGGCCCCGGCCCGATGCTCGTCTCGCTGCTGCCGCTCGCGCTCATGCTCATCGCCGCGCGCGGACTCGTCGCCGGCCGCCGCATCGCCGCCGTCGTGCTCGCGCTCGCCTGCGCCGCCGCCGCGGTCGCCGGCTTCGTCTACTTCGGCGTGCTGCCGGCGACCGACCCCGACTGGGGCCGGGATGCGGGTGCCAGCCACCTCTGGGAACTCGACGTCTGGCGCGCGATCAGCACGGTCGTGCCCGCGCTGCTCGCCGTCGGCCTGCTGCTCAACCTGCGCGTGTTCCCGGTCGCCACCGACCGGCGGCGTGTGCTGCGCAGCGTCGGCCTCGTGGTCGGCGGATTCGTCGTCAGCGCCGGGCTGTTCGCGCTCGTCGCGGTGACGGTACCGGGCGCGTTCCGTCCGCATCCGACCGTGCTGCGCGTTCTGCAGGAGCTGCCCGACCGTTTCGTGCCCGCGCTCTTCCTGCGCCACGACCGGCCCAGCCTGCTGCCGCACTCCCCGCTCGGGCACCTCGTCTACTCGGGCGTCGGGCCGCTGTTCTGGGTGGTCGTCGTGCTCGCGCTGCTGCTCCTGCTCACCGGACGCCGCGGCCTGCCGGTCGAGGCGACGGACGCCGACCGCATCCGCTCCCTGCTCGCCGCCGGGTCCGGCTCGCTCGGCTTCATGTCGACCTGGGCCGGCAACCGGCTCTGGGTCGCGCCCGACGGCGCCACCGGCATCGCCTACCGCGTCGTCGCCGGGCACGCCGTCACGCTCTCCGATCCGCTCGGCGCCGTGCAGGACGACGCGCACCGGGATGCCGTGATCGCCGGATTCCTCGCGCACTGCGACGCGCAGGCGTGGACGCCCGCGTTCTACTCCATCCACGACGACTGGCGCGCCGTGCTCGCCCGCCGCGGCTGGCACTCGATGCCCGTCGCCGAGGAGGCCGTGATCGACCCGGCCGTGTTCACGACCGCCGGCAAGAAGATGAACGACGTGCGCACCTCGGTCAACCGCGCCGCCCGCACCGGCCTGCGCGTGAACTGGTCGACGTGGGCCGAGCTGCCGCTGCCGATCGCCTCGCGCATCGACGCCCTCTCCGAGGAGTGGGTCGCCGAGAAGGACCTGCCCGAGCTCGGCTTCACGCTCGGCGGCGTCGACGAGATGCGCGACCCCGATGTTCTGCTCGGCGTCGCGCTCGATAATGAGGATGCGGTGCTCGGCGTCACCAGCTGGCTGCCGGTGCGCTCGAACGGCATCATCACCGGACGCACGCTCGACGTCATGCGCCGCGCCCCCGAGAGCCCGAACGGCGTCATGGAGTTCCTCATCGCCGAGGCGGTCACGCACTTCCGCGAGTCGGGCGTCACCGAGGTGAGCCTGTCGGGCTCGCCCCTCGCGTCCTCCCCCGACGAGGCGGGAGCCCCGGTGCTCGGCGCGGTGCTCGGGCTCGTCGCGCGCACGCTCGAGCCGATGTACGGCTTCCGCTCGCTGCTGCGCTTCAAGCGCAAGTTCGGCGCCGCCGAGCGCACCATGCACCTGAGCTACCAGGATGCGGCGGGCCTGCCCGCTCTCGGACTCGCCATCGCGGGCTGCTATCTGCCGGGCCTGAGCCTGCGTCAGCTGCGCGCGTTCCTCGCCCGCCGGGCGTAGGGGCGCCCCGGCCGTCCGCCGCATCCGCCCGGCGGAACGGGGAACGCGGTATCCGGTTTCGGATAGAGGGCCCTGCCGGGGCTCGACGACGGTCGGATCCTCGTCCATCCGAAACCGCGTACACCCGCGGCGCCGTGACGCCGACCGCGGGCCAGCCGGGCAGCGTCAGTGCACGTACTCGAGCAGGTCGAAGCCGATCGTGCGCATCGTGTCGAGCACGCGCAGGCGCGACCACACGTTGGCGTCGTTGAACTGGATCGTCACCGAGTAGCAGACCGCCGTGCGCGGCCCGCGCAGCACGCCGACCTCGGCGCGCACGCCCTCGTCCACTCCGGTCTTGTTGACGAGCAGGATGCCGTGATCCGTCGCGCGGTGCGCCAGCGGATCGAGGCCGAAGGCGCTCGCGACCATCGAGAAGTCGCTGCCGAGCGAGAGCCAGCCGAGCACCCGCGACGACGTCAGCGAGTCGACGACCTCGCCGCGCGCGAGGGCGCCGAAGAGGCCGGCGAGCTCGGCGGTCGAGCCGACGGAGAGCTGGGGCGCGTCATCCGGCCCGCGCGTCGCCCGCACGATGTCGAGCATCGCCGTGCGCGACAGGCCGAGCGCCTCGGCGCGACGCCGCACGGCCGGCAGGCCGACCTCGCGCAGCAGGGCGTTCGTGGCGACGTTGTCGCTGGTCGCGCCGACGAGCGACGCGAGGTCGGCGACCGGAAGCGACGGGGCCTGCAGGTGCTGCCAGACGCCGCGGCCGCCGACGGCATCCTTGTGGCTCTTGTCGAGGATGCCGTAGCCCGAGAAGTCGCGCTGCGTCAGCCGGGCCGACACCTCGATGAGGAGCAGCACCTTGCCGATGCCGGCCGTCGGCAGCACGATGCGGTCGTCGATCGCGACCAGCGGACGCCCGCTGTCGAGGTCGACGACCGACGCCGAGACGCGGGCGCCCTCGTAGGCGAGATCGCCGAGGCCGGTGAAGGTGCCGATGAAGTTCTCGGCGGCCACGGGGGCACGGTGCCGCGGCGCACGACGGGCGCGAGAGCGCTCCCGCCGCCCGCGAGCGGCAACCGTGTCTACCAAATCGTGACTCTGTCTTCCGGGTCCAGCCAGAGGTCGTCATCCGACGTGACGTCGAAAGCCGAGTAGAACACGTCGATGTTACGGACGATCTGGTTGCAGCGGAACTCCGCGGGCGAATGCGGATCGATCGACAGCAGGCGCAGCGCCTCCGCGTCGCGCAGCTTCGTGCGCCAGGCCTGCGACCAGCTGAGGAAGAAGCGCTGCGCACCGGTGAGTCCGTCGATGACCGGAGGCTGCTGGCCGTCGAGCGAGAGCAGGTAGGCCTTCCAGGCGATGCCGAGCCCGCCGAGGTCGCCGATGTTCTCGCCGATCGTGAGAGCGCCGTTGACGTGGTTGGTCTCGGCGGCGTCGCCGTCGGCCGCGTCCGCCCCGTCGCTGGAGCCCGCCGCGTCGCCCGCGAGCTGCGGCGGCACGAGCGCGTCGTACTGCGCGATGAGCGAGCCCGTGCGCTGCTCGAACGCGGCGCGGTCCTCGGCCGTCCACCAGTCGGTGAGGCGGCCGTCGCCGTCGAAGCGCGAGCCCTGGTCGTCGAATCCGTGTCCGATCTCGTGGCCGATGACGGCGCCGATCGCGCCGTAGTTGGCCGCCGCATCCCGCGTCTCGTCGAAGAAGGGGTACTGCAGGATCGCCGCCGGGAACACGATCTCGTTGAACCCGGGGTTGTAGTACGCGTTGATCGTCTGCGGCGTCATGAACCACTCGTCGCGGTCGAGCGGCTTGCCGATCTTGCCGAGCTCGCGCTGGAACTCGAACTCGTTCGCGGCCCGCACGTTGCCGATCAGGTCATCCGCCGAGACCTCGAGGCTCGAGTAGTCGCGCCAGCGGTCGGGGAAGCCGATCTTCGGCGTGAACTTCTCCAGCTTCTCGAGAGCGCGCTCGCGGGTCGCGGGGGTCATCCACTCGAGGTTCTGGATGCTGTCGCGGTAGGCCTCGACGAGCTTCGCGACGAGCGCATCCATGCCCTGCTTCGCCGTCGGCGGGAAGTGCCGGTCGACGTAGACCTTGCCCACGGCCTCGCCCATCGCGCCCTCGACGAAGCTGACGCCGCGCTTCCAGCGGGCGCGGATCTCGGGGGCGCCGGTGAGCGCCGTGCCGTAGAAGTCGAAGTTCGCCTGCACGACCTCGGTCGACAGGTACGGCGCGAAGGCGCGCACGATCTGCCAGCCGAGCCAGTCCTTCCAGGCGTCGAGACGGTCGGCGACGAGCAGGGCGGGCAGCGCCTCGAGGTAGCTCGGCTGGTGCAGCACGACCTCGGCGAAGGCGGCGTCGGGCGCGTCGAGTCCGTGCAGCCAGCCGGCCAGGTCGGCGCCGGGCGCGGCCTGCTCGAGCTCGGCCCAGGTGCGCAGGTTGTAGGTCTTCTCGGCGTCGCGGCTGGCGACCTTGTCCCAGTGCGCGGCGGCGAGGTCGGTCTCGAGCGCGAGGATGCGGGCGGCGCGCGCGGCGGCGCTGTGCTCACCGTCGCCGTCGAGCCCGGCGAGACCCAGGATGCGCTCGAGGAACGCGACGTACTTCTCGCGCAGCTCGGCGAACTTCGCCTCGCGGTAGTAGCTCTCATCGGGCAGCCCGAGCCCCGACTGCACGAGGTTCACGACGTAGCGCGACGGGTCGCCCGGATCGTTGTCGACGTAGGCGCCGAGCACGCCGCCGACTCCTCCGCGCTCGAAGCGGCCGAGGGCCGGAAGGAACGCCGCGATGCCGGCGATGTCGGCGACCTCCGCCAGCAGCGGGCGGATCGGCTCGACGCCGAGCGCCTCGATGCGGTCGGTGTCGAGGAAGCTCGTGAACAGGTCGCCGAACTTGCGGTGCTCGGTGCCCGGCTCGGCCTGCGCGGCCTCCTGGATGATGTCGCGCACCGACTCCTCGGCCTGCTCGGCCAGCTGGTAGAAGGTGCCGTAGCGCGCCTTGTCGCTGGGGATCTCGGTGCGGTCGAGCCACCGGCCGTTCACGTGACGGAAGAGGTCGTCTTGCGGGCGGGTGGCGGGGTCGAGCTCCTCGAGCTCGATCCCCGAGGGCAGCGCGGCGTCGGTCATGCGGCCACGCTAGCCGTGCCGACCGTCACGCCGCCCAGGAGTTTCCCTGCGCGACGCCGTGCGCGGCCGACGCAGCGGTGTCGCCGGGCGGGCCTAGCGTGGATGCGTGAACAGCCCGGACCCGCGACGACGCCTCCTCGCGCTGCGCACCCCGCACGACCGCGAGATCGGGCGCCTCTCGATCCCGGCGCTCGGCGCGCTCGTGGCCGAGCCGCTGTTCCTCGCGACCGACACCGCGCTCGTCGGGCACCTCGGCGCGACGCCTCTCGCCGCGCTGGGCCTCGCCGGAACCGTGCTGCAGACTGCGGTCGGCCTGCTCGTCTTCCTCGCCTACGCGACCACGCCCGCCGTCGCGCGGCGGCTCGGCGCGGGCGACGAGCCGGGCGCCCTCCGCGCCGGCATCGACGGGCTCTGGCTGGCGCTCGGCGTCGGCGTCGCACTGGTCGTGCTCGGCAGCGTAGGGGCGGATGCGGTGACCGGCTGGTTCGGGGCCGATCCGACCGTGGCGAGCGCCGCATCCACCTATCTGCGCGTCGCCGTCTGGGGTCTGCCGCCGATGCTCGTGGTGGTCGCGGCGACCGGGCTCTTCCGCGGGCTGCAGGACACGCGCACGCCGCTCGTGATCGCCGTCGCGGGCTTCGGCGCGAACGCGCTGCTCAACGCGCTGCTGATCTACGGCGTCGGCTGGGGCCTCGTCGGCTCGGCGGTCGGAACGGTGCTGGCGCAGCTCGGCATGGCGATCGCCTGCGTCGTGATCGCGGCCAAGCACGCGCGGCGCGTCGGCGTGCCGCTGCTGCCCGGGCGGGGCGGTGTGCTCGCCTCGGCGAGCGCCGGCGGCTGGCTGTTCCTGCGCACGCTGTCGCTGCGCATCGCGATCGTCGGCACGGTCGTCGCCGCGACCGCGCACGGCACGACGGCGCTCGCCGCGACGCAGGTGCTGGCGACGCTGTTCAGCATCATCGCGCTCGCCCTGGATGCGCTGGCGATCGCCGGGCAGGCCATGATCGGGCACGCGCTCGGGGCGTCGGACGAGGCGCGAGCGCGCGCGATCCTGCGCCGCCTGATCGAGCTGTCGGTCGTCGGCGGGCTGGGCTTCGGCATCCTCATCGCGGCGGTCAGCCCGGTGCTCGGCCGGGTCTTCACGAGCGACGCAGAGGTGCTCGCGGCGATCCCCGGCGGGCTGCTCGCGATGGCGGTGGGCCTGCCGTTCGCGGGCGCCGTGTTCGCGCTCGACGGCATCCTCATCGGCGCCGGCGACGGCCGCTACCTCGCGCTCGCGGGCCTGCTCAACCTGGTCGTCGCGATCCCGCTGCTCGTGCTCGTCACCGTGCTGCCGCTCTCCGCTGCCGGCGCGGTCGTCGGCGTGCAGCTGACCCTGCAGGTCGGCTACATGCTCGCCCGGCTCGCGACGCTCGGCTGGCGCATCCGCGGCGGCGGATGGGTGCGGCTCGGCCACGCCTGAGGGCGCCGGGCGGCATGCGGTCCAGCCTCGCCTTCTCCCCCTCACCCGCCCCGTCTTCGCCCCGATCCTCCACCGCGGACACCCGCTCCCCCTCGCAATTCAGGATCCGAACCGACCTCATTCAGGATCAGCCGCCGATCCGACCATGTTTTCGGGCCCCTTCGCCGCCGGATCCTGAATTGCGAAGCTCCGGATCCTGAATTGCGAGCCCGAGCAGACCGGGCTCGGGGTGAAGAGCTCGCTGCGGCTCGCCGACGACGAGTCCGCCACCCGATCGGACGCCCCGACGCGCGGTCAGGCTCCCGCGCGCGCCGTGGTGGCGCCGCGGTGCAGCGTCGTGCGGAAGAGCACCGGATCCGGCGCGGGCGCTTCGGGGTCGGCGAGCGCGGCGAGCACCGCGCGTCCGGCCGCCTCTCCCTTCGCGCGCGCCGGCTGCACCATCGTCGTCAGGTCGTGATCGGTGAGCCCGTCGACGCGGATGCCATCGAAGCCGGTCACGCTGAGATCGTCGGGCACGCGGAGCCCGCGCTCCTCCGCGGCTCGGATCACGCCGATCGCGATGAGGTCGCTCTGGGCGAGGATCGCGGTCGGGCGAGTGGATGCAGCTTTCGCGCCGTCCGCGCCAGTCGCGTCGTCGGCGAGCGTCGCGCCGTCCGCGTCGGTCACTCCCTCGGCACCGCGCCCGTCGAGCAGCGCCGCCCCCGCCTCGTACCCCGCGGCGATCGAGCTGGCGCTCGCGATCCAGCCCGGCGCGTCCGGGAACACCTGCCGCACCCCGTCGAGACGCTCGCTCGTCGACGGCGCCGTAGCGGCCGCCTCGAGCTCGGGCGTGAGCGGGCCGCTCGTGCGGCGCGACCCGAGCGGCAGGGTGACGATGCCGACGCGGTGATGGCCGAGCTCGCGCAGGTGCTCGGCGAGGGCGCGCGCGCCCTCCACGTTGTCGAGGTCGATCGCGGCGACGCCGTCGGCGTGCGGTGCCTCGAGTCCGATCACCGGCACGCGGCGTCGGCGCAGCAGCTCGAGGGTGTCGAGGATGCCGACGCCGCAGCCGACCAGCACGGCGGCGTCGAAGGGCGACGAGCTGACGCGAGCCGGGTCGTCGGCGGCGCCGGGGATGATCAGCAGCGAGGGCCCTCCGTCGCCGAGGCCGTCGGCCAGGCCGTCGAGCTGGGCGAGGTTGATCGGGTCGCGGAAGGCGTCGCCGAGCGCATCCTCGGTCACGACCGCGACGATGCCCGAGCGGCCCTGCCGCAGTCCGCGGGCGCGGGGGTCGGGGCCGGCGTACCCCAGCTCGGCGGCGGCATCGAGCACGCGCTGGCGGGTGGATGCGCTGGCCGGCCCGCTGCCGTTGAGCACGAGCGAGGCGGTCGAATTCGAGACGCCGGCGCGCGCGGCGACGTCGCTGAGCCGGATGCGCGCGTCGCGCCCGCTCGCTCCGCCCGTCGCCGTTTCGCTCATAGGCTGTTACTGTACTCGAAACGATTCGATCGAAACGATTCGACAAGCACGACCCGGACCGCGGCACCGCCCGCGCCGACCATCCGATGAGTCACGGCAGGCGAGTCCCCCGCCGCACGACCACTCCGATCCACCGACCGAGAACGACCTCCGCCGGAGCAGCTCATGACCGACCCCACCGCCGCATCGAACCCGGGCGCCGCCGCATCCGCCGGCACCGCCGCATCCACCACCGCGAAGCCCCGCGTGCCCGCCTGGCGCAACGCGACCTTCGCGATCTTCGCGGCGAACGGCTTCGCGATGGCCACCTGGGTGGCGCGCATCCCCGCCGTGCGCGACGACCTCGGCATCGACCCCGCGCGCGTGGGCGTGCTCATCGCCGGCCTCAGCGCCGGCGCGATCATCGGCCTGCTCTCGTCGAGCCACGTGCTCGCCCTGCTGGGCGGACGCCGCTCGCTGCACGCGGCCCTCGTCATCCAGGCCGTCGGCCTCGTCGTGATCGGGCTCGGCGCCGAGGCGCTGCACAGCTTCCCGATCGCGTTCGTCGGCCTGCTGATCTTCGGCTTCAGCTCGTCCATCTGCGACGTCGGCATGAACGTCGAGGGATCGCTCATCGAGCACCGCGAGAAGCGCACCCTGCTGCCGCTCATGCACGCCGCCTGGAGCCTCGGCACCGTCACCGGCGGCGGTGTGGCCGCGCTCGTCGCGCAGTTCGACGTCGTGCTGTCGGTGCACCTCAGCGTCGCGGCGGTCATCGTCGCGATCGCGGGGCTGATCCTGCCGCGCTTCATCCCGAAGCACCATGAGGACCCGACGGGCGAGCCGACCGAGAAGTCGACTCTGCGCGACCGCCTCTCGATCTGGCTCGAACCGCGCACCCTCGCGATCGGTCTCATCCTGCTCGGCATGGCCTTCGCCGAGGGCAGCGCCAACGACTGGCTCGCGCTCGCGATGGTCGACGACCGCGGACTCGATCACGCCGAAGGCGCCGCGATGTTCACGATCTTCACCGTCGCGATGACGATCGGACGTGTCGGCGGCACGATCGTCGTCAACCGCATCGGCCGCGTGCCCGCGCTGATCGGCTCGGCCGTGCTCGCGATCGTCGGACTGGTGACGGTCATCCTCATCGACAACCCGGTCACGACGATCGTCGGCATCGTGCTCTGGGGCATCGGCGCCTCGCTCGGATTCCCGCTCGGGATGTCGGCGGCCGCCGACGACCCGAAGAAGGCGGCGGCTCGCGTGAGCGCGGTCGCGACCGTCGGCTACTTCGCGTTCCTCGTCGGCCCGCCGGTCATCGGCATCATCGGCGACTCGATCGGACTGCTCAACGCGCTGCTGCTCGTCGTCGGACTCATCGTGATCGCCGCGATCGCCTCCCCCGCCGCCCGCGAGTCGGGCGTGCGGGCGCGGGCCGGCAAGGTCGCGGGGACGGATGCTGCGGAATCCGGCAGCTCTGGCACGGCATCGGGTACGGGCAGCTCCGGCACGGCATCGGGTACGGGCAGCTCCGGATCGGGCGGCGCGGCGTCCTGACCCTGACGTAACTCAGGAGATCTGCGCGCAGAGGAGGCCAGCGCCCCGTCTGACGACGGATCTCCTGAGTTGCGTCGACGATCGGGCGACGGATCGGCCGGAAGAGCCGCGCGCGAAGCCGACGAAAGCACAGCGGATGCGCGCGGCGTCGCGGCGCGGCGCTTCCGGCGCGCGTCGACGCGTGCTGTGATGGGGCGCGCCCGGCGGCGAGCCGGCATCCACTTCGAGAGAGCCGAACACCGTGTCCCTGCCCCCGCAGCAGCCCGGCCAGCCCGTCAACCCGGAGTACGGGCGTCAGCCCGATCCGCAGCAGGTCCCGCCCGGCGGAGGGCAGTCGCAGCAGCCTTCGCCGTGGACGCCGGAGGCTCAGAACGGCGGTCCGCAGCAGGCCTGGGACCCGGCGGCGCAGCAGCAGCGGGATGCGCAGCAGCAGTGGATGGCGCAGCAGCAGGCCCGGACACCGCAGTCCGCACCCGGGCAGGCCGCACCCGGGCAGAGCTGGTCCCCGCAGCCGAACCGGGGCATCCAGCAGAACTGGCAGGGGCAGCTCGGGCAGCAGCCGACACCGCAGCAGGCGCGGCCACAGCAGGTCCCGCCGCCGCAGCAGAGCTGGTCACAGCAACACGGCGCACCCCAGCCCGGCGCACAGCAGCAGGTCTGGCCGCCGCAGGCCGCGCCGCTGCCGGCCGCACAGCCGCCCGCCGGCCCTCCGCAGCCGATCAGCATGTCGTTCGGCGGAGGCGCTGGGCTCGTCAAGGGCGTCGGCATCGGATGTCTCGTCGTCGTCGCACTCTGCGCCGTGCAGATCGTGCTCGACCTGGTGAAGAACGACCCGAGCTGGGTCGCCCTGACGATCGTCGGAGTGCTCGTCGGACTCTTCGGCGTGCTGTGCCTGATGGGCGTGCGCAACATCCGCGGCGCCGGGCTCGCCATCGGACCCGACGGCATCCAGGCGACGCTGCAGGGGAAGACGGTGCGCATCGCCTGGCACGAGATCGCCTACGTCGGCATCTCGATCACGTCGTCCGGCTTTGACGGGCCGGGTGCCCCGCCGGTGCCGAGCCGGTTCCGCGGGCGATCGATCATCCGCATCCGCCTCGCCGGAACCACCCCGGGCTTCACCGACCGGCCCGACATGAAGTTCCTCGTCACGAACGACGAGCAGGAGCCGTACACGCACAAGCTCCCGATCGCGAAGGCCGGCGCGCTCGGCGACGACCGCTTCGGGTTCATCGACCCGGTCGCGCGCGCTCTCGCCGGCTTCGGCGGCCCGCGCTTCACCGGAGTCGAGCAGAAGCGCGTGGCGGTGGGCCGCTACAGCTGAGCACCGTGCTCCCGGTGCTCCCGGCGTGCGCCGTGCCGCATCCGCCGACCTAGACTCGTCGGGTGCGTCTCGTCGTTGCCCGCTGCTCGGTCGACTACGCCGGCCGACTCAGCGCCCACCTCCCCCTCGCGACCCGCCTGCTGCTGCTGAAGAGCGATGGCAGCGTGCTCGTGCACTCCGACTCGCTGAGCTACAAGCCGCTGAACTGGATGAGCCCGCCGTGCGCCCTCACCATCGACGAGGTGGATGAGGAGCGCGCCGCCGCCGGCGTCAGCGAGATCTGGCGGGTCACCCACGCGAAGACCGCCGACCTGCTGGTGATCTCGATCCATGAGATCCTGCACGACTCGCAGCACGAGCTCGGCGTCGACCCCGGCCTGCAGAAGGACGGCGTCGAGGCCGACCTGCAGCGCCTGCTCGCCGACCAGATCGAGCTGCTCGGCGAGGGCCACACGCTCGTGCGCCGCGAGTACATGACGGCGATCGGGCCGGTCGACATCCTCGCCCGGGATGCCGCGGGCAAGTCGGTCGCGGTCGAGATCAAGCGCCGCGGCGACATCGACGGGGTCGAGCAGCTCACCCGCTACCTCGAGCTGATGAACCGCGACCCGCTGCTCGCGCCCGTCGCCGGCGTCTTCGCCGCGCAGGAGATCAAGCCGCAGGCGCGCGTGCTCGCGGAAGACCGCGGCATCCGCTGCCTCGTGCTCGACTACGACGCGATGCGTGGACTCGACGACCACCTCGCCCGGCTGTTCTGAGCGTTCTGCCGAACCCTGCGTCCGACCTGACCGCGCGGCCCGTCGGCGACCCGCGCGCGTAGCCTGAGGGGATGCGCCGCCCCGTCCCCGAGAAGCCCGGACCCGGCCAGGAGTCGGTGTGGGACTACCCCCGTCCGCCTCGCGTCGAGCACGTCGACCGGCGTGTGACGATCGACCTCGGCGGCGAGCGGATCGTCGACACGCGCGACGTCGTCCGGGTGCTCGAGACGAGCCATCCGCCCGTCTTCTACGTGCGGTTCGCCGATGTCGCCGACGGCGTCGTGCAGCCAGCGGCGGGGGCGTCGATGTGCGAGTTCAAGGGATCCGCGCGCTACTTCAGCCTCACCGCCGGCGGCGTCACCGCCGAGCGCGCCGCGTGGAACTACCCGAACCCGTTCCCCGGCTACGAGATCCTCGCCGACCGCCTCGCCATCTACCCCGAGGCCATGGAGGCGTGCATGGTCGACGGCGAGCGCGTCATCTCCCAGCCCGGCGGCTTCTACGGCGGCTGGATCACCTCGGATGTGGTGGGCCCCTTCAAGGGGATCCCCGGCTCGCTCGGCTGGTAGCGGCGCCGAACCGAGACCGGCCGAGCCGAGCTCAGCGCCGGCTCGCGGCCGACCCCGAAGCCGGGCCCGGCATCCACCGGCTCCGCGACCTCAGTCGAGCTTCGGCGACGCCTCCGCGCGCAGACCGGCCGCCCGCAGCTCCGCGCCGACGCGCGACTTGCGGCGGCCGTAGAGCACGTAGACCACGAGCCCGACGACGAGCCAGATCAGGAACCGCACCCAGGTCAGCGTGGTCAGGTTGAACATGAGCCACAGGCACAGGGCGGCCGAGAGGATGGGCAGCACCGGCGACAGCGGCACCCGGAAGCCGCGCGTCAGATCGGGCCGCGTGCGACGCAGCACGATCACGGCGATGCTCACCAGCACGAACGCGGAGAGCGTGCCGATGTTGATCATCTCCTCGAGCAGCCCCACGTCGAAGAACGCGGCAGTGAGGGCGACGAGGGCGCCGCCGATCACGATCGTGCGCACCGGCGTCTTGCGCGACGAGGTCTTCGACAGCCAGCGCGGCAACAGTCCGTCGCGGCTGAGCGCGAAGACGATGCGCGAGAGGCCGAGCAGCAGCACCATGATCACGGTCGTGAGTCCGGCGAGGGCGCCGAAGGAGATCACCGCGGCGGCCCACGGCTGGCCGACGAGCTGGAAAGCCGTCGCGAGCGACGGCGCATCCGACTTCGCCAGCTCGGTGTAGGGCACCATGCCGGTCAGCACGATCGACACGAGCACGTACAGCAGGCTCACGATGCCGAGCCCCAGGAAGATGCCGCGCGGCAGGGTGCGCTGCGGCTTCTTCACCTCCTCGGCGCTCGTCGCGACCACGTCGAAGCCGATGAAGGCGAAGAAGACGAGGGATGCCGCAGCCAGCAGACCGAAGACGCCGTACTGCGCGGGCGCCGAGCCGCTGACGAAGGAGAACAGCGACTGGGTCCAGACATCCCCGCTGCCGCCCTCGGTGGGCTTCGCCGGCGGGATGAACGGGCTGTAGTTGGCGGCCTTGACGAAGAAGAAGCCGACCACGATCACGAAGATGACGATCGCGACCTTGATGACCGTGAACACGGCGCCGACGCGGGTCGTGAGCTTCGTGCCGAGCGCGAGCAGCGCCGTGAACACGGCGACGACGACGAAGGCCGGCCAGCTCACCTCGAGATCGCCGATCTTGAACGTGGAGGCGAACGGCAGCCCGATCGACTTCAGCGCCTCGGCGAGGTACACGCCCCAGTACTTCGCGAGCACGGCCGCGGCGGTGAACATCTCGAGGATCAGATCCCAGGCGATGATCCACGCGATCGGCTCGCCGAGCGTCGCGTAGGTGAAGGTGTACGCGCTGCCGGCGACCGGCACCGTCGAGGCGAACTCGGCGTAGCACATGATCGCCAGGCCGCAGGTGATGGCGGCGAGCACGAAGCTGATGATCACGCTCGGTCCGGCGAAGCTCGCCGCGGCCTGCGCGCCGACGCTGAAGATGCCCGCGCCGACCGCGACCGCGACGCCCATCAGCGCCAGATCCCAGGTGCCGAGGCTGCGCTTGAGACTGCGCTCGCCGTCGTCCGAGTCGGCGACTGAGGCCTCCACCGATTTCACGCGCCACGCCATGTCATCCGCCTTCCGTGCAGGGTCGGGGTGGGGCGTTCGCGGGGCGGGGTCGCGCGGGGCGCGAGCCGAGCGGATGCCGGCGCCGGGCCCCGCCACGGACGCTCGTCGCCGATGCGGGGGCCGATGTCGAGGCGGGGATGGTGCCAGGTGGATGCCGTCGGGCTGCCGCCGCGAACGCGCCGCCCATCCTTGCAGTCACGTCAGCGGCGGGGCGAATCGGGCATCGTCGGCAGGGCACGCCAGCGCCGACATCCACGTGCCCGCCCGCATCCCCGCCCCGCACGGGGGCGGGAAGCGTTCACCTGGCGGGCCTAGCCTGGGCGGGATATGAGCATCTCCCCGTACTCCGCCGTGCTGTTCGACCTCGACGGCACGATCGCCGACTCGGCCCCCGGCATCACCGCCTCGCTCGCCTGGACCTACGAGCAGCTCGGCCGCCCCGTGCCGACGCCGGCCGAGCTGATGAAGTGGGTGGGTCCGCCCATCCTCGACTCGTTTCGCGAGTACATGGGGCTGGACGAGGCGGGCGCCCGCGACGCCCTCGCGATCTACCGCCCGCACTACGTGGCGCACGGCGTGAACGACGCGACGATCTTCCCCGGCGTCGAGCGCGTGCTGCGCGCGATCAAGGCCGCCGGCCTGCCGCTGTCGCTCGCGACGTCGAAGCCCGAGGGGCCGGCCCGCGCGATCCTCGACGGCTTCGGCATCACCGACCTCTTCGACGAGATCGCCGGCGCGAGCGAAGACGAGACGCGCAGCGCGAAGGCGGATGTGGTGGAGGAGGCCCTGCGCCGCCTCACCGCCGACGGCTTCGACGTGAGCCGTCCCGTGCTCGTCGGCGACCGCTCGCACGACATCGAGGGCGCGGCCGCGCACGGCGTTCCGACGATCCTCGTCACCTGGGGCTACGGAGCTCCGGCCGAGCAGGCGGGCGCCGTCGCGGTGGCGGACGACGCGGATGCCCTGCTCTCGGCCCTCGGACTCGTCGAGGATCGCGCGGCCTGAGCTCCCGCTCGCGTCAGGCGGCCGACGAGGCGGACGACGCGCTCGGCGTCGGGCAGTGCAGCCGCGTCGGCGTGTGACCGTCGGTCGAGCGCTCGATCTCGTGCGTCGCCATGGCCTGACCGCAGAGCGGGCACATCGCGGGCGGCGGCGCGTCGGTGCGCTCACCGCCGCGACCCGGCCCGAGCTGCGCCGGGCCGAGGTACGGGTACAGCGCCTTGTTCAGGCGATCCCACCAGCGCTTTCCCTTGGCCATGATCGTTAGTGTACTAATGATTCGCGCACTATGCTGACGGATGTGGATGCCGCGACACCTGATGAGACGACCGCGACGGCTGTGACCTCGTCCTCATCGGCGAGCGCAGCATCCACCTCGTCGCAGTCGAGCCCCGCTGGCGCCACCGGTGCGGCGAACGTCGCCCCGGCCGAGTTCGACGACCCGCTCACGCTCGACCGCCAGCTCTGCTTCGCGCTCGTCGCCGCGGCGCGCAGCGTGGTCGCCGTCTACGGTCCGGCGCTCGAGCCGCTCGGACTCACGCATCCGCAGTACCTCGTCATGCTCGCGCTCTGGGAGCGCAGCCCCCGCACCCTGCGCGACCTCGCCTCCACGCTGCGGCTCGAGTCGGCGACGCTGAGCCCGCTCGTCAAGCGCCTCGAGCAGGCCGGACTCGTCGAGCGCCGCCGCGACCCCGCCGATGAACGGGCGCTCGCGGTGTCGCTGACGGATGCGGGGGTCGCGCTGCGTCGGAAAGCCGAGAAGGTTCCGGGGCGCGTCGTCGAGAGCCTCGGCATGAGCGTCGAGCAGCTCACCGGGGTGCGCGACGCCCTGACCGGCTTGCTCGCCGGCATCGACCGCTGACCCGTCGATCGGTCGCCATCCATCCCCGACCGACTACCTGCCTGCCGCGACCCACCGCTGACCTGCCCACCTGTCTCGCGGGCCAGCCAGCTCCTGTCGCCTTCGCAATTCAGGATCGGACGGTGGATTCAACCGTTTTCAGGGACGAATCGCGGACTGATCCTGAATTGCGCCGGATCCGATCCTGAATTGGGAAGCCGCGGCCCCGGTCGGCGGCCGGCGAGGAGCGGGCGGCAAGATCGCCGGAGCGGGCGAGGACTACCTCCGGGAACGGGGGCGGCGTCTGGGCGTCGCCAGCGGGAAAGGCGGTCGGCGGCAGCGGCAGGGCGGGGATGGCGGCAGTGGCAGGGCGGGATGCCGTCAGCGGGCGAGGCGGTCGACGACGCGTCCGAACCAGGCGGGGCGGGATGCGGCGAGCGGCACGATGCGCCGCCGCAGCGCCGGCACGGTCGCGGCCCAGGCGAGCAGTCCGGTGACGCGACGGAAGGCGCGCGTCACGTGGAACCAGTCCGCCTCGTAGTGCACCGCATCGCCCGACCGGATGCGCTTCACGGCCGCGCGCGCCTGGTCGAAGCCGAGGCGCAGGCCCTCGCCGGTGATCGCATCCACGTAGCCGGAGGCGTCGCCGACGAGCAGCACCCGCCCGGCGACACGTCGCCGCGTACGCTGCCGGAACGGCCCGGCCCCCATGACCTCGTCGGCCCACTCGACGTCGCCGAGACGGGCGACGAGCTCGGGCGCCTCGGCGAGCGCCTCGTCGAAGCCGACGCCCTGCCGCGCGAGCACGGCGATGCCGACGAGCCGGTCGTCGACGGGCGTGACGTAGATCTCGGCGCGCGGGGTCCAGTGCACCTCGATGAGCTCGCTCCACGGGGTGACGCGCGCGTGCCGTCGCAGCCCGTAGCGGCGACGCCGCCGAGGAGCCGGACGCGCGAGCCCGACCTCGCGGGCGATCGTCGAGTGCAGTCCGTCGGCGGCCACGAGCCAGCTGGCGCGGATGCCGGCGGCGGTGACGCCCGTCGAGTCCTGAGCCAGCGCATCCACCTTCGCCGCGATGCGCGTGACGCCGAGCCCGGCGGCGCGCTCGGCGAGGGCGCGATGCAGCTCGGTGCGGCGCACGCCGAGGCCGACCGCGGCGCCCTCGCGGAAGCGGTGCTCGACCGAGCGGATGCCGTCGGAGTAGCGCACGCCGCGCAGGGCAAGGCCGTGCGGGGCGACGCCGAGGCGTCCGAGCAGCGGGAGCGCGCCCGGCATGAGCCCCTCGCCGCAGGCCTTGTCGATGGGATCGCCGGCGCCGGTGACGCCGAGATCCGACACGATCTCGGCGGGCAGGGATGCGGGCGGCGATCCGGGTGGCGTCGGGGGCGGCCCACCGGTGTCCGTCGCCGCCATCGGATCGGCATCGAGGGCCCCGGCACCCGCGGGCGCCGCGGGTCGGTCGGCGTCGGACGCCGCGCCGACGCCGCCTCGGGCGCCGCGCGGCTCCGCGATCGCGACGGTCAGCCCGGCGAGGCGCGCCTCGATCGCGGCGACGAGTCCGACCGGACCGCCGCCCACCACGAGCACATCGACGTCGGCGCTCGGGTCGAGCGCAGCTCGCCCGTGATCGACATCGGCATCAGGGTCTCCGCCGGCCCCCGCGGCCTCGGCGACCCGCCGACCCGCCGTCCGCGCGGCGCCGAGCGCGACGCTGCCCGCGCGGCCCGCAGCCTCCCGAGCGCGCGATCGAGCGCCGGCCTCATCCGGCTCCGGAACCCGCTCGACATCCGTCTCGCTCATCGCTCCGAGCCTGCCGCATCCGGCCGGGAAGGATCGATCGGTCGCAAACTGTCGCCTGGGGCGGGCTCAGGCGACAGTTTGCGACCGATCGATTGAGACGTCGGGGCAAGCGGGGTCGCGGGATCGACGGGACCCCCGCCTCCCGCCGCGAGCGCCCGCAGCGCGCGATCCTCGACCGGGATGCGGAAGCCGAGCAGCAGCACCGCGTTGAGCACGGTGAAGGCGATCGCGGTGATCCACGCGGTGTGCACGAGCGGCAACGCGATGCCCTCGATCACGACGACGAGGTAGTTGGGATGCGGCAGCCACGCCCAGCGGTACGGCCCGCGGGTCACGCGGCCGGCGCCGGGCACGACGATCACGCGGGTGTTCCACTGCGGGCCGAGGCTGGCGATGATCCACAGCCGTGCGGCCTGGCAGGCGACGGCGATGACGAGCATCGGCCAGCCGAGCGCGGGGATGAACGGCCGGCCGAGCGCCCACACCTCGACGACCGCGCCGACGAGTAGCGCCGTGTGCAGGGCGACCATCCACGGGAAGTGCCGGCGCCCGTGCTCGACCCCGCCTCGCGCGAGGGCGGCGGCGGCGTTGCGCGTCGACACCCGCAGCTCGTTGAGGCGCTCGACGCCGGTCGCGACGACGAAGACGGTGAAGAGGATGAGGCTGGTCACGCGAGCACTCCTGCCGCCGCCGCGGCCTCGGTCGCGTCCGTCGTCTCCGACGGTGCGCTCCGCCCGCGCGGAGCCGCATCCCAGCGCAGCAGCACGATCTCGCTCGTGACGCCGGGGCCGAGCGCGAACAGCAGTCCGACCGTGCCGGCCGGCTGCGCGGGGGTGCGCGCGAGCACGTGCAGCACCGATGCCGACGAGAGGTTGCCGGTCTCGCGCAGCGATGACCAGGCCGTGTCGAGGGCGCCGTCGGGCAGGGTGAGCGCGTGGGCGAAGGCCTCGAGCACGCGGGGTCCGCCGGCATGGGCGACCCAGGTCGAGACATCGGAGCGCGCGAGGCCGTTGCGGCCGAGCAGCGCATCCACGTCGGCGGCGAAGTTCGCGTCGATCGCGCCCGCGACCTCGGCGGTCAGCACGATGCGGAAGCCGGTGCCGCCCAGCTCGAAGCCGAGCACGCCCTCACTGTCGGGGTAGAGCGAGCTGAGCGAGTCGACGATCGTCGGCACGGTCGCGGGCGGCGTCGCGTCGACGGCGGATCGGATGGATGCCGGCGCTGCCGGCGCCCACGCATCCCCCACCAGCACGACGGCCGCGGCTCCGTCTCCGAACAACCCCGTCGCGACCGCGTTCGCGACGCTGCGGTCGTCGCGCTGCAGGGTGAGCGAGCACAGCTCGACGGCGAGCACGACCGCGACGCCCTCGGGATGCCCGGCCAGGTAGTCGTGGGCACGGGCGAGTCCGGCGGCTCCGGCGACGCAGCCGAGCCCGAACGAGGGGATGCGCTTCAAGTCGCGGCGGAACCCGAGACGCCCCGCGAGCACCGCGTCGATCGACGGGGCGGCCGCACCGGTCACCGAGGTGAAGAAGAAGTGGTCGACGTCGGTCGGCTCGAGCCCCGCGTCGGCGAGCGCCGCCCGCACGGCGCGTTCGCCCAGCTCGGCGCCCGCATCCAGCCAGACCCGGTTCGTGGCGTCGAAGCCGCCGAGGTCGGCGTAGCGCTCGATCGGCAGCACCGTGTGGCGGGTGCGGATGCCGGTGCCGGCGTGCATCCGCTCGAACACGGCCCTCTCGGTACGCAGCACCGGATCGTCGAGTCCGATCGCGCGCACGAGCTCAGCCGTGATCTCGGACTGCGCCGCCGAGTGGGCGGGCAGAACCGGGGCGACCGCCACGATGCGCGACATGGCGCCATCGTGTCAGCGTCGGAGCGGCGGGCGCCCGGATCGGGCTCGCTGCTCGGGGCACGCTCAGGTCGCGCTGGGGCGGGAGCGCCCACCCGGGCCCGGGATCGATCGGTCGCGAAGTGTCGCTATGGGCCGCTCATTCCGACAGTTTGCGACCGATCGATTCTGAGAGCGGGACGCTCCGCGCGGGATCCGGGTGGTGCGGCGCGGTGCGCTCGTGACCCCAAGGAGAGAGCGCAGCGCCTACCAGCGCTCGTCGGCGCGCGGCACGACGCCGGCGACGGCGTCGAGGTCGGGGAAGCACATCGCGAGCAGCTCGTCGGCGGGTCCGCTGCCGTCGCTGTCGAGCATCCGCAGCCCGATCAGGGTGTTGAGCAGCATGCCGTAGGAGAGGAACTCCTTGCCGAACTCGGCGTCGAAGCCCGCCTCCTCGCGGATGAAGCGCCAGATGCGGCCGAACGACGCTCGCGCGACGGGCCCGATCACGGGGTCTCCGCCGCGCAGGAACGCCTGCAGCATCGTCAGGTGCAACCCGCGCTCGCCGAGCAGGCGCAGGTAGGCGACGCTCATCGCCTCTTTGCGGGCGTGGATGCGCTGCGCCGCGTCGGCGCCGGACGGCAGCGTCGCGTCGGCCTCGGCGAGCGCCGCGCGGAAGTCGGTCTCGAGGCGCTGGGCGACGGCCTCGAAGGCTGCGAGGAACAGGCCCTGCTTCGAGCCGAACATGCGCACCACGTAGGCCTGGCTGACGCCGGCGGCCTGCGCGAGATCGTCGGTCGTGGCGCCGTCGTAGCCCTTCGCGCCGAACACGGCGATCGAGGCGGCGAGGATCTGCGCGCGGCGCTCCTCCGAGCTCATGCGGCCGCCGCCAGAGCCGGAGGTCGGGGCAGAGATCGGGGCGGTCGCCTCCGCGGAATCCGGGCTCGCGGCCACGGAGCTGGCAGTTCGTGCGGAGGTTCGCGGGCTCATGTTGACAAGGTTATCAAACGTTTACTACGTTGCGAGTAATCAGTTGATTACAACCAATGCGGATGTCTCAGAAGCCGCAGGTTCTCGATCGATCATCTGACCGACCACCACGACCGGATGCGCAGCCGGCCGCACCCCACATCCACTCGACACTCCCTCTCGACTCAGGAGAAACGATGTCCACCGACACCCTCGACAGCGCGCCGGGCGCCGCATCCGGCACCACCGGCAGCGCCCCGTCGACCCCGCGCACTCGCCGCGCGCGCCCCTTCGGGCTCGTGCTGATCGCCGCATCCCTGCCGATGTTCATGGCGACCCTCGACAACCTCGTCATGACCAACGCGCTGCCCGTGCTGCACGAGAAGCTCGGCGCCAGCGTCGAGCAGCTGCAGTGGTTCGTCAACGCCTACACGCTCGCCTTCGCGGGCACGATCCTTCTCGCCTCGGCGCTCGGCGACCGGCTCGGCCGACGCCGCATCTTCCTCATCGGCGTCGCCGTGTTCGGCATCGGCTCGGCCCTCGCCGCGCTGAGCACCGAGCCGTGGCAGCTCATCGTCGCCCGAGCCATCCAGGGCTTCGGCGGCGCGGCCGTCATGCCGCTCTCGCTCGCGCTCGTCGCCGGCGCCGTGCGGCCCGAGCGCCGTCCGCTCGCGATCGGCATCTGGGGCGGCGTCAGCGGCCTCGGCGTCGCCCTCGGGCCGCTCGTCGGCGGCGCCGTGATGGAGGGCTGGAACTGGCAGGCGATCTTCTGGATCAACGTGCCCGTCGCGATCATCAGCATCCCCCTCGCCCTGATCGTGCTGAACGAGGTGCGCGGTCGCCGCGAGCGCCTCGACATCCCCGGCGTGCTGCTCGCCGGAGTCGGCGTGCTCGCCCTGGTGCACGCGATCGTGCGCGGCAACGACGACGGCTGGGACTCGCTCGGGGTCATCGCCGAGCTCGTGCTGGCGGGCGGTCTGCTGATCGCGTTCCTGGTGCGCCAGCGCCTCGCGGTCGCGCCGATGATGCCGCTGCGGCTGTTCCGCGACCGCTCGTTCTCGGTGGTCAACGTGGTCGGCTTCGCGTTCAGCTTCGGTTCGATGGGGGCGGTGTTCATCCTCATCCAGTTCCTGCAGGTCGTTCAGGGCTCGAGCCCCTTCGAGGCCGCGCTGCAGACCACCCCGTGGACGCTCGCGCCGGTCATCGTCGCGCCGCTCGCCGGCATCTTCGGCGGGCGCATCGGCACCCGCGCCCTCATCACGGCCGGCATGGTGCTGCAGGCGATCGGGCTGTTCTGGATCGCGGCGGTGATGAGCGCGACCGTGCCCTACGTCGACCTGGTGGCGCCGTTCATCATCGCCGGCGTCGGCATGGCCCTCGTCTTCGCGCCCTCGTCGACCGCGCTGCTCTCGACGCTGGTGGATGCCGACCACGCCAAGGCCTCGGGCGTCAACTCGACGATGCGCGAGATCGGCGTCGCGCTCGGCATCGCGGTGCTGACCGCGATCTTCACCGGCGCGGGCGGCGAGCTCACGCCGACCGGCTACGTCGCCGCGGCCCAGCCGGCGGTCATCACCGGCGCCGCGGTGCTGCTCGGAGCCGCGGTGCTCGCGCTGCTGCTGCCGGCCGGGCGCCGGGTCGCGGCCGCGGCGGCCGGGACTGCGGCGGCAGGCGCCGTGGCTGCGGATGGCTCCGCGGTTGCGCGCGGCTCCAAGGCGGACGCCGCCGAGCCGGCGCTCGAGTCGGCGGGCACCCCCGCCGGCTGAGCGGCAGCTCACCAGCACCTCGTCGGCCCAGCGGCCGCGCCGTCGCCCCTCGCGACATCGCGCATCTGCTGGGCCGATGCCGTGCGCGCCGATCGACGGAGACGGAGCCGGAGCCGAACTCCGGAACCGGAGCGCCGACCGCGCCCGAACGAAGGAACCGCCGCCGCGCATCCCGAGTCGTCCCTGCACGGCGACCCGCGGAGCGCGGCGGCGGTTGTCTGTGGAGCCTGTTGAGATGAGGCGTGAATCGGTGATGCGGATGACGCAGCCGGTGATCCGACACCCGTCAGAGGAGCATCAGCACTCGCAGCTGATGACACCGTCCACCCCGGGGCGGGGTGCCGTCAAGATGTCGAGGGGGATGTTCAGCGCGCCGTCATCGTCTTCGACGCCCAGACCCTCCTTCGCCCAGTACTCGAAGCCGCCGATCATCTCGCGCACGGCGTAGCCGAGACGGCTGAATCGCAGGGCCGCCTTGGTGCTGCCGTTGCATCCGGGGCTCCAGCAGTAGACGACGACGGGCAGATCGAGCGGGATCTCGCGCGGCGCCCGGTCGTCGATCTCGGCGGTGGGCAGGTGGATGGCGCCCGGCACCCGCCCCTGGTGCCAGGCGGCGTGCCCGCGGGTGTCGACGAGCACGAAGCGCTCTCCCGCGGTGATCGCGGCGGCGACGTCGCTCGGGTCGGTCTCGTAGCGCAGCTTGGCGACGAAGTGCTCGATCGCGGCGGCGCGCGCAGCGGGGTGGAGACCGGTGGGGTCGAGGCCGGCGGCCGGCTCGATACCGGTCGCGGTCGGCGTCGCGGTGGTGGATGCGCTCATGCCGTCAGCGTAGGAACGTCACCTTCTCGTCGTCGCGCGCTTTCCCGCCACCCGCGCCCGACATCCGGCCACGCCCATCCGGCCACGCCGTCCGGCGACGCGACTGCCAGCCGTGCGGAAGACTGACCCGGTGACCCGCGCGCTGCCCTCCTGGACGAGCGCGCCGCCGACCGCCGCAGGACTGGTCGTGATCGGGCTCGCCTGCCAGGAGGTGGGCGCCTCGATCGCGGTGCTGCTGTTCCCGTCGGTGGGGGCGCCCGGCATGGTCACGCTGCGCCTCGTGTTCTCGGCGCTCGTGCTGCTGCTCGTCGCGCGGCCGAAGCTCGGCGGGCGCACCCGACGCGATTGGATGACGGCCGTGCTCTTCGGCGTCGCGATCGCGGCGATGAACAGCGCCTTCTACCTCTCCATCGAGCGCATCCCGCTCGGCATCGCCGTCACGATCGAGGTGCTCGGCCCGCTGACGCTGTCGGTCATCGCGGGGCGCACGCCGCTCGCCTTCCTCTGCGCCGGCCTCGCGGTGATCGGCGTGATCGTGCTCGGCGGCGTCGATCTCGGCCGGCTCGAACCGCTCGGCGTCGCGCTCGCACTCGTCGCCGCGGCGTGCTGGATCGGCTACATCCTCGCCTCGGCCGAGACCGGGCGCCGCTTCGCCCGCCTCGACGGCCTCGCGATCGCGATGGCGATCGGCGCCGTGCTGAGCCTGCCGGGCGGCATCGTCAGCGCGGGCGCGTCGCTCGTCGACCCGGTGCACCTCGGCCTCGGCTTCGCGGTCGCGCTGCTGTCGTCGGCGATCCCCTACGGCCTCGAGATGATCGCGCTGCGCCGGCTCAGCGAGGCGACGTTCGGCGTGCTGATGAGCCTCGCGCCGGGGCTCGCCGCGTCGGCTGGGCTCCTGCTGCTCGGCCAGGCCGTGCATCCGCTCGACCTTGTCGGCATCGGCCTCGTGATCGCGGCGAGCATCGGCGCGGTCGTCAGCACGTCTCGGCGGCGGGGCGACGGCGAGGCGGATGACGGACGTGGTCCGGTCGGCACCTCGCCCTTCGAGGCGCCGGTCGCCTGAGCGGGCTGCCGCTCACGGCGATCGAGCTGCAAGGCTGAGCACGGCTGAGCGACCGGCGCCGGGTCGACCCGACTCAGTCCTGCCCTGCCGGCGCAGCTCAGCTCAGTGCCGTTCGGCCCAGCTCAGAGCACCAGCTGCTTCTCGATCTCGCGGGTCTTGAGGCGGGCCATGGCGAGGTTCGCGCGCTCGCGGTCGAGCACGAGGTAGATGAAGACCTCGGGCGCGTGGCGCAGCGGCATGAGCACGTGGAACTGGCTCGTCATCGTGATGAGCACGTCGTCGATCGCGTCGGGCAGACCGAGCGCGCGGGCGGTGCGGGCCTTCGCGCGCAGCAGCTCGGTGTTGCCGGCGGCTGCGACCTCGAGGTCGAATCCGCCGCCGAGTCCGCCCAGGCCGCCGAGCAGCATCCCGGTGTCGCTGTCGACGAGCGCGACGGCGCGGGCGCCCTCGATGTGCATCAGCGCGTCGAGCGAAGCGGGCACGGTGGACATGGCGATCGTGGTGTTCACGGTGTTCCTTCCGTCGCCGTTTCGGGTGCGGCGACAACTTGACGATCCTTCCGAACCGGAGGCGTCCGCCGCGAGTCCGCGTTCGGGGTACAGGTATCGCTCAGTCGGCGTCGGCGACCAGGTGCTCGATCGCGCGACGGGCATCGGCGGTGAAGATCGGGCTCGTGCCGGCGTAGTAGCCGACCGCGGCGGCCGCCTTGCGCCAGGCGCGCAGGCGGGCGAGGTGCCAGTCGTCGTCGGACGGATCGAGCGCGGCACGGAAAGCCCGACGCCCGGCGGGGCCGAGAGTCCACCAGCCGGCCACGAGATCATGGGTCGGGTCGCCGAGCCCGCCGCCGCTCCAGTCGATGACAGCGGTGATCGGGCCGCCGGCATCGCCGACGAGGATGTTGCCGGGCAGCGGGTCGGCGTGCGTCCAGACCAGCGGACGCCGCGGCGAGCCCGAGACGCCGGTCGTGCCGGCGACGCCGAACTCCGGCGTCAGCGGATGCGCGAGGTCGCGCTTCAGCCGGTCGACCGCCGCGGCGACGTCGATCAGGCCCGCGGCCGAGCGGAGACCGGCGAGCATCGTGTCGCGTTCGGCCACGGGGTCGCCGCCTGAGGTCGAGAGCGGGATGCCGGACGAAGCGCCCTCGTCGCCGTGGCGCTGCGCGTCGTCGACCGGCAGTGCGTGCAGCGCGGCGAGCGCCGCGCCGAGCTCACCGCCCCGCCGTTCGTCGGCCGCGGCATCCCGCGCCGGGCCGGTCGACGATCGAGCCGGCTCCGCACCCGAGCCGAGGTGCGCGCTGAGCGAGCGGCCCGGGATCCAGTCGAGCACGTTCCACGCCCACGGCAGCCCCGGCGCGGGGCGACCGAGCGCGACGAGCTCGGGCGTGCGCAGCGGCAGCGCGCCGTGCAGGTGAGGCAGGATGCGCGACTCGCGCTCCGCATCCGCCGCACCCCATTCGATGAGCGGCACGCGCACGACGAGCTCGTCGCCGAGGCGGAAGACCCGGTTGATCGTGCCGCCGCCCGCGAGGGGCGCGAGCGGAAGATCGCGGAAGCGCGGATGCTGCGCGTCGAGGGCGCGGCGCACATCGTCGAGACGGATGTCGACCTCGTCGGCGTGCATCCGCGGCGCCGTCATGAGCGGCGAACCCGGCCGCGCGCCGCCCGCCGCGGCGAGCTCGACACGACCGGCGCGACGATCAGAGCGAGGCGCCCGTCGAGATGCTGATGACGCTGGCGACGCCCAGGGCGACGGCCGCGACCGTCACAGCAGCGCCGATCACCAGCACGATGCCGGTGCCGACCACCGCACAGAACTTCAGGAACCCGTTCACTTCGCCTCCGCACCCACGGCCGCTGACAGCGGCACGACATCCAGGTCCAGGGTAGCCAAGTCGACGACCGCCACCGACTCGGGCGGCACGGGCTCCCAGTCGGCGACGTCGAGCCCCGACGACGCGAAGACCGTCGTGCCGTCGGCGTCGCGGCGGTAGCGCATCAGGTAGTAGGCGCTGAGGCTCTCGAACGGCAGGTCGGCCTCGGGCACGCCGGTCGCCGCGAGCTCGACGCGCGGGATGCCGCTGCTCTCGCTCGCGTGCACCGCGACCAGGTGCGTCGGGGTGAGCAGGATCGCATTGAGGCTCGCGCGCGGGAACCGCGACCGCAGCTCGGCCACCGTCGCCACGACCGCCTCGCGCAGGCCGTCGCCGGCGAGCAGGCGGGTGCGGATCGCCGCGAAGAAGCGCTCGCTGTCGGTCTCGCCCTCGATGTCGCCGCGCAGCTCGGGCGCGACCAGATCCTCGAAGCGCTCGACCGGGGTGAGCGAGCCGTTGTGCGCGAAGGCGAGGCCGTCGATCACGAAGGGATGCGTGTTCTGCGGCGAGCACACCATCCCGTCGGTCGCGAGGCGCAGATGCAGCAGGCGGGCCGTCGCGGGGTCGTCGGCGAGCGCGGCGGTCAGCTCGGCGTCGCCGAGACCGCTGCGGTCGGACGCCTGGCGGCGCAGGCGGACGGGGGCGGATGCGGTGCGCGAATCGTCGGCGTCGTCGTCCGCGGCTGCGGCGTCGTCGCCCGCGTCGTGCGGCTGCGGGTCCCGGTGCTCGTGCACGCCGCCGGCATCCAGCCAGACCGTGCCCCAGCCGTCGCGATGCAGCAGCGCCATGTCCTGGAAGACGGCGCTCTGGTCGCGTCCGAGCACCTCCTGCGCGGTGACAGGGCGGGGTGCGGCGTAGGCGAGCAGACGGCACATGGGCGGGCGGAACCTCCAGCCCCCGAGAGTACGCGCGCCCGCCGTCGCGCGCCGAGCGCGTGACGCCGCGACTCCCGACCCTGCAGTGGGTGCACGTTCGCGGCACTACGCTCGGGGCAGTGAGCGAGCCCGACGAGAACAGCACCGCATCCGCGTCGGAGCAGCCGCAGAACCAGCCGGCGAGCACCGCCGCCGGCGCCGGACAGACCGCCCCGCGGAACGACCGCGCCGCCGAGCCGGCCGCCCCGCAGGCCGCGCCCGGCACCGAGCAGGCCGCCAAGAAGCGCCGATTCGTCGACCTGAGCCCGCTCAAGGCCTCGCCGGCCTTCGCCCGCATCTGGATCGGCGGCGCCATCTCGGGCATCGGCGCGCAGCTCACGATCGTCGCCGTCGGTCTGCTGATCTACGACATCACGCCGGGCAGCGCCGAGGCGAAGACCTTCGCGGTGTCGCTGGTCGGCATCATCTCGCTCGCCCCGATGATCGTCGCGGGGCTCTGGGGCGGCATGCTCGCCGACGCCTTCGACCGGCGGCTCGTGCTGATCGTCAGCGCGCTCGCCGGCTGGCTGTCGACGCTCGCGCTCATCGTGATCGCGGTGGTGGATGCCGTCGCCGTCGACCACGACCGCACCGTCGCCGTCTGGCCGCTCTACGTCATCACGACCGTCAACGCGGTCGCGGCGACCATCTCGGGCACGACCCGCATGGCGGTGACCCCGCGCATCCTGCCCGACGACATGGTCGCCCGCGCCGCCGCACTCAACGGCATCTCGATCGGCGTCATGGTGATGGTCGGCCCCGCCGTCGCGGGCATCCTCGTCGCGGCGGTCGGCTTCCCGTGGACCTTCGCGGTGGATGCCGTGCTCTTCCTCGCCGGGTTCGCCGGCATCCTGACGCTGCCGAAGCTGCCGCCGCTCGGCAAGGTCGAGCGGCCCGGCTTCGCCTCGCTCGTCGAGGGCGTGCGGTTCCTGCGCACGGCGCCGAACATCCGCCTCTCGTTCCTCGTCGACATCGTCGCGATGACCTTCGGCCGCCCGCACACGGTGTTCCCGGCGGTCGGCGCGGTGCTGATCGGCGGGGGCCCGATCACGGTCGGCGTGCTGACGGCCGGGATGGCGGTGGGCGCGTTCCTGGCGAGCGTGTTCAGCGGACCGGTGGCGCACATCCACCACCACGGCCGCGCCGTCGGGCGCGCGATCACCGTCTACGGCGCCTTCGTCGCGGGCTTCGGACTCGTGCTCGCCGCGATGGCGACCGGCTGGTTCGGGAAGGTCGGGCCGGGCCTGGATCAGGTGAACTGGATCGCGCTCGTCCTCGCGACGCTCGCGCTGGTCGGCATGGGCGTGAGCGACGAGTTCAGCGCGATCTTCCGCTCGACGATGATGCTGATGGCGTCGCCCGACTCGATGCGCGGACGCCTGCAGGGCGTGTTCACGGTCGTCGTGACCGGCGGCCCGCGCGTCGGCGACCTCTACGTGGGCGTGTTCGCGACGGCGGTGGCGCTGTGGTTCCCGCCGCTGCTCGGAGGGCTCATCATCATCGGGCTCATCGCGGTGCTGCTGCGGCTGCAGCCGTCGTTCCGCGCCTACGACGCGCGCCAGCCGACGCCGTAGCGCGCCCGGGCGCTGCGTGCCGCGCATCCCGTCGCCCCGGAGACGCGAGTTGCCCACTTCGGCGGCCTGTCGTGGATGACATGCCGCGGAAGCGGGCAACTCGGGGTTGCGGCGGGCGCGAGAGGACCGGTGCGCGTCAGACGTCAGGCGTCGGCCTTGGCCTCGCCGACCTTGCGCTCCTCTTCCTCCTGCTCGTCGCTCTTGACGATGTCCTCGGCAGGCACCGGCGAGAACCGGTCCCAGACGAAGAAGAGGATGCCGAGCACGAGCATCGCCGCGCCGGTCCACAGGTTGATGGCGATGCCGCCGGTGCGCTTCAGCTCATCCGTCGCGCCGACCGTGACGAGGCCGGTGATGCCGACGATGAGGCCGTAGACGACGAACAGGGCGCCGAGGATGCGACGCAGGTCGAAGCGCCGGGTCGACTTGACCAGCTCCTCCTGCTCGGCGGTGAGGGTGCGGTCGGTGCCGAGGGTGCGGTCGGTGTTCTCCGAGCCGCTGGACTTGTTCTCACTCATGAGTGACTCCTATCTCGATCCGGGGCGCCGGATCAGAGGAACGGCAGGTAGAGGGCGACGCAGCCGGCGAGGGCCACGGTTCCGAGCAGGGCCGGCGAGCGGTACCACTTGGTATCGCCCGCGACATGGTCCTTGGTGACGTCGATCTTGCCGACGCCGTAGACGAGGCCCGTGAGCTCGGAGACCGGCTTCGGCTTCGTGACGAGGCTGATGACGACCGCGAAGACGAGCACCGTGGCGAAGGAGATGATCGCGCCGTAGAGCGTCTCCGACGTGGCGGTGGCGAAGATCGGGGCCTTGTTCGCGACGCTCACCTGGTAGGCGATGAAGACGATCGTCGGCGCGATGATGCCCGCGATGTACGACCAGAGCGCCGCCTTCGGCGTCATCCTCTTCCACAGCAGACCCAGGATGAAGACGCCGAACAGGGGCGCGTTGAAGAACGAGAACAGCGTCTGCATGTAGGTCATGATGTTCTGCGCCCCGGCCGCGATGAACGCGGTGCCGACGCCGATGATCACGCCGATCACGGTCACCCAGCGGCCCACCTTGAGGTAGTGCTCGTCGGGCATGTCCTTCTTGATGTAGCGCTGCCAGATGTCCCAGGTGAAGACCGTGTTGAAGCTCGACACGTTGGCCGCCATGCCCGCCATGAACGAGGCCATGAGTCCCGTGACCGCAATGCCGAGCACACCGGTCGGCAGGTACATCTGCATGAGCTTCGGGATGACCTCGTTGTAGGTCACGCCCGAGTCGGGGTCGGCGAGCAGGTTGCCGATCGTCGCCGCGCCGATGAGGCCCGGGATGACGACGATAAACGGGATGAGCAGCTTCGGGAACGCGCCGATCAGCGGCGTGCGCCGCGCGGCCGACATGTTCTTCGCACTGAAGGCGCGCTGCACCTCGGTGAAGTTCGTCGTCCAGTAGCCGAAGCTCAGCACGAATCCGAGTCCCAGGACGATCGCGAGCCAGTTCGCGCCGATCGGGTTCGACTCGTCGCCGAAGCCGGTGCCGACCCAGGTGTGCAGCAGCTTCGCGCTCTCGGTCTTGTTCAGCGCATCCACCAGGCCGTTCCAGCCGTGCACGCGGTTGAGGCCGACGATCGTCAGCGGCACGAGTCCGGCGATGATCACGAAGAACTGCATGACCTCGTTGTAGATCGCGCTCGAGAGCCCGCCGAGGGTGATGTAGACCAGCACGAAGGCGGCCGAGACGAGGATGGCGACCCACTGCGACCAGCCCAGCATCGCCTCGATCACGAGCGCCATCGCGAACAGGTTGATGCCGGCGATGAGCACGTTCGAGACGGCGAAGGCGAGCGAGTTCACCAGGTGCGGCGCCTTGCCGAAGCGGCGCAGCATGAACTCGGGCACGCTGCGCACCTTCGACGCGTAGTAGAAGGGCATCATCACGAGGCCGAGGAACACCATCGCCGGCACCGCGCCGATGAGGTAGTAGTGCAGCGTCGACATGCCGATCTGCGCGCCGTTCGCCGCCATCCCGAGGATCTCGGTGGCGCCGAGGTTGGCGCTGACGAAGGCGAGGCCGGTGATCCACGCGGGCATCGAGCGGCCGGAGAGGAAGAAGTCGACGCTCGACTTGACCCGCTTGCGGGCGATCAGGCCGATGCCGATCACGACCGCGAAGTAGATGATCAGCATCAGGTAGTCGACCCAGCTGAGGTCGAGGCGGATGCCCTGGGTGGCGGTGTGCACGGCGCCCGGGTTCAGGGCGGTGTGGCTCAGGGCGAGTGCTGCAGGCGCGGATGCCATGCGGGTCCTCTCCGGATTCGTCATCGATCGGGAGCGAGAACCTCCGCCGGTGGGCGGCGCTTCGCAACCTGTGGCAGGAGGGCCGTGGGTCGCTCATCGCGGGGGTGGTCGCAGCGTGTTCGGAACGGTGTCCGGAACAGCGCCGGGATGGCACTCTGCCATAGGCTGACAGCGCTGACACAACTCGCGCAGGTCGCGCTCAGGTGTTATCGCGCGGGCGCGGGTGCGCGCTGTTCAGGTGTCGCCCGTGGATCGCGTCAGATGCCGCGGGCGGAACACGAGTTGCCGAGTTCTGCCGGGTCGCGAGCCCCGAACCCGACCGAAGTGGGCAACTCGGGTCACGAGGAGGGGCGCGCCTCGGGGTCGCCGTCGAGCAGCGCATCCGGGTCGTGGATGCTCGGCTCGCGGTAGGAGGCGACCGTCAGCACGACCGTCTGGATGATCTCCTCGGCCTCGAGCGCATCCTCGATCGCCCGCAGCTGGTCGGCGACGGTGTGCTCGGGTTTGTCGCCGAGCAGGTCGACGGCGCCGACCACGAAGAGCCGGTTCGGCCCGACGATCTCGACGTGCAGGTAGGTGACGTGGTCGATCTCGGGGCGGGCCTCGAGCAGCTCGACGATCCAGTCGCGCAGCTTTCCGCCCTGCGCGCCGCCGATGAGGAAGCGGCGGTTGCGGTCGATGAGGAAGATCGCGACGACCGCGAGCAGCAGGCCGATGAGGATGCTGGCGACCGCGTCGAAGGCGGCGATACCGGTCGCCTGGTGCAGGGCGATGCCGCCGACGGCGAGCAGGATGCCGATGAGCGCCGCGCCGTCTTCGGCGAAGACCGCGCGCAGCGTCGACTCGGAGCTGCCGAGCACGTAGGGCAGGAACTCGCGTCCGGTCTCGCGGGCGCGCTTGCGGCCCTGCCGGATCGACTGCAGGAATGACGTGCCCTCGAGCACGAAGGCGACGCCGAGCACGATGTAGTTGATGACGTAGTCGCCGGCCGGCTCGGCCTCGGGGTCGAGCAGCTGGGTGATGCCGTGGAACACCGACACCGTCGCGCCGACCGCGAACACGCCGATCGCGGCGAACAGCGACCACAGCCAGGCGTCGCGGCCGAAGCCGAGCGGGTGGTCCTTGTCGCGCGGACGCACCGCCGCCCGGTCGGCGAACAGCAGGAAGATCTCGTTGCCCGCATCCGCCCAGGAGTGCGCGGCCTCGGCGAACATCGCCGCCGATCCGGTGAACACCGCCGCGACGGTCTTCGCCGCGGCCACGAGCACGTTCGCGATGAGGGCGAGCAGCACGGTCACGCGGGCGACGCTACTCCCGCGCCTCCGCCCGCTGTCGGGTGGAGGCGCGGGAGCGAGCCGACGTTCAGGATCGAGCGGCGATCAGAGGTACGCGCCGCCGGAGGCCTCGACGCGCTGGGCGTTGATCCAGCGCGCGCCGGGCGAGAGCAGGGTGACGACCGCATCCGCGATGTCGTCGGGCTGACCGCCGCGTCCGAGCGCGGTGACCTTCGACACGTTCTGCTGGAACTCGTCGCTCTGCAGGTAGCCGCCGCCGAACTCGGTCGCGGTCGCGCCGGGCGCGAGGGTGTTCACGGCGATGCCGCGGGCGCCGAGACCGGCCGCGAGGTAGCGCGAGTAGACCTCGATCGCGCCCTTCGTGGCGGCGTAGACGGCGTAGGGCGAGCCGGCGGTGTAGCGCACGAGACCGCTCGAGACGTTGAGGATGCGACCGCCGTCGGCGAGCAGCGGCAGCACCGCCTCGGTGAACAGCACGACGCCCTTGAGGTTCGTGTTCAGCAGTTCGTCGATCTGCTCGGCGGTGGTCTGGCCGACCGGAGTGAGCACTCCGACGCCGGCGTTGTTGAAGAGGTGGTCGAAGCTGTCGCGGCCCCAGGTGTCGGCGAGCGCCGCACGCAGCTGGTCGACGAAGGCGGGGAACGCGTCGAACTCGGTCGTGTCGAGCTGCAGCGCGACGGCCTTGCGGCCCTTCGCCTGGATCGCGGCGACCGTCTCCTCGGCCGACGACGCGGAGGAGCGGTAGGTGATGACGACGTCGTGCCCGGCGTCGGCGAGGGCGAGCGCGGCGGAGCGGCCCAGGCCACGTCCGCCGCCGGTGATGAGGGTGATCTTCTCGGTCATGGCTCCATCGTGCGCCGTGCTCGCAGCACCCTCCAGGGCGCGCTCATCCACGGATCGGCGATCCCTGGCAGGGCCGACGACGCGGGGGCAGGATGGGCGCATGGACCGCGTTCAGCTCGCCGACTTCCTGCGCAGCCGCCGCGAGGCGCTGCAGCCGGAGGACGTCGGCCTGCCGCGCGGACCGCGCCGGCGCACGGGCGGACTGCGGCGCGAGGAGATCGCGCAGCTCAGCGGCATGTCGACCGACTACTGGAGCCGCCTCGAGCAGCAGCGCGGGCCTCAGCCCTCCGAGCAGATGCTCGGCGCGATCGCCCGCGGCCTGCGCCTCACCGTCGACGAGCGCGCCCACCTCTTCCGCCTCGCCGGCCACGCGGCACCCGAGCCGGGGCGCGCCGCCGAGCACATCTCGCCGGGCATGCAGCGCATCCTCGACCGGCTCGGCGACACCCCCGCGATGGTGCTCAGCGACCTCGGCGAGACGCTCGTGCAGACCCCCCTCGCGCGGGCGCTGCTCGGCGACCACGCCGGCTACACCGGGCTCTCGCGGGTCAACGTCTACCGCTGGTACACCGACCGCGCGACGCGCGACGTGTACCCGGCCGACGACCAGCCCGAGCACGGCGCCGTGTTCACGGCCGAGCTGCGCTCCGCCTACTCCACGCCCGCGACCCGAGCGCGGGCGACGGCGGTGGTGGATGCGCTGCTCGCGTCGAGCCCGGAGTTCGCCGAGGTCTGGGCGCGGCACGACGTGCGGCTCAAGCATCCGCGGCACAAGCGCTTCGCGCATCCCGAGGTCGGCGAGCTGGAGCTCGACTGCCAGACCCTCGTCGACCCGGAGAGCGGCCAGACGCTGCTCGTCTTCACGGCGACGCCGGGCTCGCCGAGCGCCGAGAAGCTGGCGCTGCTCGCCGTGATCGGGGCGCGCAGCTTCGCCTGAGCGCGATTTCAGCGATGCGGCGACCGACTGACTATCGCCGGTCGCCGGTCGCCGCAGTAGGTCACTGGAAGTAGCCCGAGACCCCGAGCACGAACGAGTCGCACGTCCCGCCGTAGAGATCAACGCTGAACGAGACGGAATCGCCCGCTTCGATGTCACCGTCTTCGGTAGCGAACGTGCCGATCTGCTTCGCCAGATCATTGCCGTTGAGGCAGTACACCTCGACCGAGTACGGCCCAGTCAGCGGCTTCTTGGTCTTGTTCTCGGCACCGCCGATGATCGCGGTGCCGTTGTTGTCAGCCTGTGTGACAGTCAGCGGCGCGGTGTTGTACGACGAGGTGTCGGCGGCGGAGGTCGATGCCTTGAACTTGTACTCGACTCCGTCGGCCGGGATCGAGGCGACGTCGCTGAAGTAGATGAACGAGAATCCCGCCTCACCCGGCTGCACCTGGGCCGGGATGGTTCCCTGGCTCTCACCGCTGGCGACGATCTTGCCTCCGGCGTTAGCGGTGCCGGTGAAGTCGACGTGGGACACGGCCTTGTCGGTGTTGTTGCGGAACGCGATCAAGAGCGTTCCGCTGCCGAAGCCGTCGGATTCGAGAACGCCCTGCGACACGACGCTGACCTTCCCCTTCTCTCCATCGGCGACGGTAGGAGTCGCGTTGCCGCCGAGGAAGCCTCCCGCGTTCCACGGGAGCGAGCCGACCGGTTTGGCAGCTGAAGAACTGGACGAGGATCCTGATTTTCCGGATGAGCCGGCCGGAACGTTCTGGCTCCCGGAGCTGGTGGCGCAGCCGGAGAGTGCGAGCGCGACCGCTCCGAGGAGCGCAATCGTCGCGAGGGTCTTCTTCATAGACATCGAAGCAGGATCCTTCTGATTTGAGGGTGTGTCAGTGCTGTGATCGCTTCACAGTACGGCGCGGATCCGCGTCAGTTTCCCCAAACCCCTCGCTTTGGGGCGGGTGAGCTCCGACTCATCCGCCGGGACATCACTCCGCTCGTCTGTGTACCCTCTCGCGTCGTCAATCGTGAGTGAGCGCAACGGGTGTTCTCGTCGGCGGGACCCGGTGGGAGAATCGCCGGATGGAGCTCGATGCCATCGACGTGATCGATCGCAAGATCATCGATCAGCTGCGCATCGACGGCCGCCGCAGCTTCGGTGAGATCGGCCGCTACGTCGGGCTCTCGGAGGGCAGTGTGCGCGCCCGCTACAAGCGGCTGCTGTCGCTCGGCGTCGTGCAGGTGGTGGGGATGCCGAACCCGACCAAGATGGGCTGGGTCGAGGCGCACCTGTCGATCCGGGTGCGCGGTGCGACCGCCGATAGCGTCGCCCGGGCGCTCTCCGCGTTCCCCGAGGTGAAGTACGTCGGAACCTGCATCGGCTCGTTCGACCTCATCGCGGATGTGCGCTTCGAGACGAGCGACGACCTCGGCCGATTCCTGACCGAGACGGTGCGTCGCGTGCAGGGCATCGACGCGATCGAGACGGCGACCGTCATGGAGGTGCTCAAAGACGAGTACGTCTGGGCCGGATTCCGCGACCCGGTGAACCGGCCGACCCGTCCGCATCCCGGCAGCGTGACGGGCGCCTGAGCGGGTCTCCGCGAGAGGACGTGCTTTGCAGCCCGACACGCCGCGGCGGACGCGCAGAGTGCGTACTTTCGCGGAGAAGGGCGGGGCGGGGTCAGGCCTCGGGCTGACCCGAGCCGCCGAGGGCGCGCTCGCCCGACTGGTCGCGCAGGCCCGTCCACGAGTAGTCCTTGTAGAGCCGGGTCATGACGTACTGGTCGATGCGCGCGACGCCGGGGGTGCGGCGGATGTCGTCGAGCAGGTCGGCGAGCTGGCCCAGGTCGCGCGGGGTGCCCTCGAGGTAGATGTCGTGGGCGCCGGAGACGAGGGCGACGCTGCCGATCATGGGGGCGCCGACGAGGGACCGGGCGACGCTGCGCGGGGTGAGCCCGCGCACGCTGATGAGCAGGCGCAACGACTGGTGACCGAGGGTCAGCGGGTTGCAGAGCGCGACGATGCGCAGAGTGCCGTCGGTCGTGAGGCGCTGCACGCGGGCCCGCACGGTCGCCTCCGAGACGCCGAGCTGCTGCGCGATCTCGGTGAAGGCGCGACGGCCGTCCTCGCCGAGCAGCTCGACGAGCCGTCGGTCGATCGGATCCGCAGTCATCGCCTCATTCTCCCCCGCGCGTCACCCCGGCACGCCCCCGCGTTCCGGTGCCGAGGCGAGTCGGCGGCGGATCGAGCCGGTGCCGGGCGTGTCGACGGATGCGCGGGGCGCGGGCGTCGTGGAACCTGCGATCCGCACGACGCCCGCTCCTTGCGTGAGGGTGTTCGGAGCGCGGTCCGGAATCGCTCGGCGCTCGGCCGTCGCGACACAGCAGAGCGCCGGTCGCCACCACGCGACCGGCGCTCCATCGGGCCACCCCTCTCCACGAGGCGCCCGCGTCGCCCGCACCCTGCACGGGCGGTGCGACGTGCTGTGTGCGGCCTCAGGCGCGAGCCCCCGACGCCTCTGCGCGGGCGCCCGCGAAGCGCGCGGCGCCCTCGAGCTCGCGGGCGAGGCGCACCATCGCGGCCGTGTCGGCGGCCGGCGCATCCTCGTCGAGCACGAGCATGTCCTCGAAGCCGACCCGGGTCTCGTGGCCGTCGTCGATCGCGGCCCGCACGAGCGGCCAGGCCGTCTCGTCGTAGCCGTGATACAGCAGGGGCGCCGTCACGCCGGCGTCGCGCAGCGCGGCGGCGATGCGGCGGGCGTGGTCGACCGCGACCTCGACGTCCTCGTCTTCCGGCTCGATGAGGATGCGCACGTTCTGGTGAAGGGTCGACGCGGCCAGCAGGGCGGGCACGTCATCCATCGACCAGACGGCGCTCTCGAGCACCATGCCGCGCTCGAGCACGAGCTCGGCCGCTTCGGCGGCGCCCTCTTCGCAGAAGGCGACGCTCGCGAAGTCGGGCAGCGCATCCGCGGGCCAGGCGGCCAGCAGCTCCATGCGCTCGGCGTGACCCGAGCAGGTCCAGAGGCCGGTCGTGGTGCCGACGATCACGCCGGGCGCGCCCTCGCGCACCGCTCGCACCATCGCGCCGATCTCGTCGGGGTGGATGGTCTGCGAGCCGTCGGCGGTGCGCGCGTGGGCGTGCACGACGTCGGCGCCGGCGGCGACCGCATCCGCCGCCGCGACGGCGATCTCGGCGGGGGTCAGCGGAATGGCGGGGTGCTCGTCGCGCGAGCGCCCGCCGTTGATGGCGGCCTTGATGAGCATGGGATGTCCGATCGGAGGAGCTGGAGGGGTCGGGCGGGGAGTGCGGCGAGCGCGGATGCGGCGGCTCAGCCGCGCGCCGCGAGCACCTTCTCGACGAGCTCGGTCGCGCCGGAGGCGGTGCCGAGCGGGACTCCGCCGAGCACCTCCCGCACGAAGCCGGGCTCTTCGGCGTCGTCGTCGAGGGCGGTGTCGATGATCGCGGCCATGACGGCGGGGCTGCCGAACAGCACCCCGTTGCGGTCGGCGAGCACGACATCGCCGGGCTGCACGCTGACGCCGCCGACGCTGACGGGCACGTTGATGCCGCCCGCGTCGAGGCCGAGCAGCTTGGTGGTCAGCACGCTGAGTCCGCGGGCGTAGACGGGCAGGCCGGTGCGGGCGATCTCGTCGATGTCCGTGACGACGCCATCCACGATCACGCCGGCGGCGCCGCGGTGGTGCAGCACCTCGGCGAGCACCTCGCCGACGGGCGCGTGGCGCGCATCTCCGCCCATGTCGATCACGAACACGTCGCCGGGCTCGGCGGCGCCGGCGGCATGGTGCAGCAGCGTCGAGTCCTGACCCGTCAGGCGCAGCGTGACGGCGCGGCCGACGACCTTGCCCTCGCCCGACTGGCGGCGGATCTCAGGGGCGGCGAAGCCCTCTTCGAGGTAGTGCCCGATGGTCGGGAACGAGACGCGGCCGAGCTTCTCGACCAGCTCGGGGTCGAGCGGGGCGCCGGCGGGGTCGATGGTGAGGCTCACGCGAAGTTCTCCTGAACGGTGACCCGGGTGTCGAGTCGGCGGTTGGCGAGGGAGGGCAGGGTCTCGCGCACCTCGGCGATGCGGTCGAGGGTCACGTCGATGACGGCGAGCTCGTCGCCGCGGGGCGGCAGCTCGGCGCGCACGATGCCGAGCGGGTCGACGATCATGCTCGTGCCGACGCAGTCGGGCACGCTGGTGGATGCGGCGACGACCCAGCAGGTGTTCTCGATCGCGCGGGCGCGCACGAGCGTCGTCCAGTGATCCTCTTTGCGGGGACCGGCGACCCAGGCGGCCGAGACCGCGAGCACGTCGGCGCCGCGCGAGACGAGGTCGCGGCTCAGCTCGGGGAAGCGGATGTCGTAGCAGTTGACGAGGCCGACGGCGACGCCCTCGATCAGCACGACCGGCGGCAGCTCGGTGCCGCCCGTGACGTAGTCGCTCTCGCGGTAGCTGAAGGCGTCGTAGAGGTGCAGCTTGCGGTACACGTCGACGAGCTCGCCGCGCGGGTTCACGACGGCGATGCTGTTGTGCGGGCGGGCCGGGTGCTCGGCGTCGCCGCTCGGCTCGTAGCCGCCGGCGATGATCCAGGTGCCGTTCTCGAGCGCGAGGCGCGAGAGCAGGCCGAGGAAGAGGGGCCAGTCGCGGGCGACGGTGTCGGCGCGCACCGACTCGTCGAGCTCGCCGGCGAGCAGCATCGCCTCCTCGGGCAGCACCACGAGGCGGGCGCCGCGCTCGTGCGCGGCCTCGACGAGCTCGACGATGCGGTCGCGGTTGACCCCGGCGTCGGTCGTCGGCGCGAGCTGCGCGACGGCGACGCGCAGGGCGGGGTTCGATGCGGTCATGCTGCTGCCTCCGTCGAGGTCGGGTCCGCGGAGGGCTGGCCGGCGGCGGACTGGTCGGCGGGGGGCTGGTCGGCGGGGGGCTGGTCGGCGGGGGGCTGGTCGGCGGCGGGCAGGATGCGGCCGGCCGCGGTCGTCCACGACACGGCCACCGGGGCGCCGTCGGCGAGAGCTGCGAGCTCCGCCCCGGCCTCGCCCGAGGGCACCTGCACCGTCAGGGTGAGGCCCTGCGCATCCACGTGCACCGTCCACTCGTCGCCGAGGAAGACGCGGGCCGAGATGATGCCGCGCACCGCGCCGGCGGGAGCCGCGGCGGGGTCGGCGTGCAGGGTCACGCGCTCGGGGCGCACCGCCACGACGACCTCCGCGCCGTCCCGGAGGCCGCGGGCCGCCGCATCCGCCGTGTCGGCCGGGATCGCCCCGGCGCCGGCACCGGCGCCCGAGGGGATCGCGCGACCCGCTTCGAGGCGGGCGGGGATGAGGTTGCAGCTGCCGATGAAGCCGGCGACGAAGCGCGAGGCGGGAGCGTCGTAGATGTCGATCGGCGAGGCGACCTGCAGCACGCGCCCCTCGGACATGACCGCGATGCGGTCGCTCATCGTCAGCGCCTCCTCCTGGTCGTGCGTGACGTAGATGAAGGTGATGCCGACCTCGCGCTGCATGCGCTTGAGCTCGAACTGCATCTCCTTGCGCAGCTTCTGGTCGAGCGCGCCGAGCGGCTCGTCGAGCAGCACCACGGCGGGGCGGCCGACGACGGCGCGGGCGAGCGCGACGCGCTGACGCTGACCGCCGCTGAGCTCGTTGGGCTTGCGGTCGCCGAAGTCGGCGAGGCGCACGAGCTGCAGCGCCTCGCGCACCCGGGTGTCGAGCTCGGCCTTCGCGGTGCGACGCACGCGCAGCTCGAAGGCGACGTTCTCGTAGACGGAGAGGTGCGGGAACAGCGCATAGCTTTGGAACAGCATGTTCAGGTCGCGGTCGCGCGTGGGCACCTTCGACACGTCGCGTCCGGCGAGCTCGACCGAGCCGTCAGTCGGCGACTCGAAGCCGGTGATCATGCGCATGAGCGTCGTCTTGCCGCATCCGGACGGTCCGAGGATGCTGAAGAACTCGCCGTCGCGGATGTCGAGGTCGAGCGGGCGCACCACCGTGTTCGACCCGAAGGTCTTGGTGATGCCGCGCAGTCGCACGGCGACGGGGGCCGGTGTCTCGGTCATCTGTGCTGCTCCCTGTGCGGGGTGGTTCGGGGTGTGGGATGAGGCCCGTGCGCTCGGCGGACTGTCGCGCGGGGCGGGTGCCGCGGCTCGGTCTCGGATCAGGTGAGACCGAGCCGCGGACGCCGATCAGCTGGCGCGGACGCGCGTCCAGCCGTCCTGGTAGTAGGCGAGGGCCTTGCCCGGGTCGACGATGAACTCCGACTTCTTCAGGCTGTCGGCCGGCGCGTAGATCGCCGGGTTCGTGACCTGCGTCTGGTCCTTGACGAGCTTCAGTGCGGCCTCATTGGCACTGGCCGAGGCGCCGTCGTCGGTCAGCTTCGCGGCGACCTCGGGCTTCAGCGTGTAGTTCAGCCACTTGTAGGCCGCATCCTCGTTCGGCGCGTTCTTCGCGATCGAGAAGCTGTCGGTCCAGAGCGTGCCGCCCTCCTCGGGGATGATGTAGTGCACGCTCGGGTTCGACGCGACGGCCTTGGCCGCGGCGGTTCCGCTGTAGGCCTCGGCGATGCAGGCGTCGCCGGTCGCGACGAGGTCGGCGTAGTTGTCGCTGTTGTAGCCGGCGAGCAGCGGCTTCTGCTCGATGAGCGCCTGCGTGCCCTTCTCGATCTCGTCCTTCTTGGTCGAGGTCGCGCTGAGCCCCTTCACCTGCATGCCGCCGATGTAGGCCGAGAGCATGTTGTCGAGCATGTAGATCTTGCCCTTGTACTTCTCGTTCCAGAGGTCCTTCCAGCCCGTGACGGGGGCGCCGGTGCAGTCCTCGTTGTAGAGGATGCCGGTGGTGCCCCACACCCACGGGATGCTGTGCTCGTTGTTCTTGTCGAACGAGGGGTTCACGAACTTCTCGGCGATGTTGTCGAAGCCCTCGAGCTTCGACTTGTCGATCTTCGCGAGCAGGTCGCGCTGCACCATGAGCGGCACCGCGTACTGGCTGGGCTCGACGACGTCGTAGCCGGAGTTGCCCGCGGCGAGCTTGGAGATCATCGTCTCGTTGCTGTCGAAGTTGTCGACCGAGACGGTGATGCCGGTCTCCTTCTCGAAGCCCTGGATGACCGAGTCGGGGATCTCGCCCGACCAGGCGTAGATGTGCAGCTTGGTGCTCGAGCCGGATGACGACGATCCGCCGGCGGAGCATCCGGCGAGCGCGAGGGCGGCGACGACGGTGACGCCGACAGCGGCGAGGGCCTTGCTCTTCATTGCTGTGTCCTCTCAAGAGGGATTCGGGTGGTGTGGAGCAGGTGCGGTGCTGGGTGCTGTGGAGCGGGTGCTGTGGATGCGGGCAGGTCAGGTCTGGGCGGCTCAGTTCGGGTTCGGGCCGCCGGCGAGGATGCGCCGCAGCTGGCCGACGCCGACGATCAGGATGATCGCGAGGGTCAGCACGACGAGCAGCGTTCCGAGGGCGTTGAGCTCGGGTGTGAGTCCGGTCTTCAGCTGGCTGTAGATGCGCAGCGGCAGCGTCGTGGTGCCGACGCCGGAGGTGAAGGTCGAGATGACGATGTTGCCGAAGGAGGTCGCGAAGCTGAGCAGGAACGCGGCGAGGATCGCGGGCCGCAGCAGCGGGAACGTCACCCGGCGGAAGGTCGTGAACGCGCCGGCGCCGAGGTCGGCGGCCGCCTCAGGCAGGCTCGGGTCGAGCGAGCTCATGGCGCCCATCTGCACGAGCGTCGCGAGCGGCAGCGTGATGACGGTGTGACCGAGCACGAGGGTGAGGAAGCCGGCCGGCACGCCCGTCGTGCTGAACACGGTCAGCAGCGAGACGCCGAGCACGATCTCGGGCACGATCAGCGGGATCAGGATCGCGCCGAGGAACGCCCCGCGCCCCTTCACCCGGAAGCGCACGAGCGCCATCGAGCTGAGGAAGCCGAGCGCGGTCGCGAGCAGAGCCGCCAGCAGACCGACGATCAGGCTCGTGCGCAGCGTCTCGAGCAGCATCCGGTCGGCGAACAGCTCCGCGTACCAGCGCAGGCTCACGCCCTCCCAGCGGTAGTTCACGTCGGAGGCGTTGAGCGAGTAGACGATCAGCGCCGCGATCGGCAGGTAGAGGAAGACGAAGACCAGTCGAGAGGCCCAGGCGACGACGCGATCCATCAGGCGCTCCGCTTCTTCGTGACGACCCGGGTGACGATGCCGGCGAGGGCGACCGTGACGAGCATGAGCACCAGCACGACCATCGAGAGGGCGGCGCCGAGCGGCTCGTTCCGGAACTCGGTGAACAGGGTGACGATGAGGTTGCCGACCAGCGGGTCCTTGCCGCCGCCGAGCAGCACCGGGATGACGAACACCCCGAGCGTCGGAACGAAGGTGAGCATGACCGACGAGGCCAGACCGGATGCGCTCAGCGGCACGTAGACGCGGGCGTGGGTCTGCCACCAGCCGGCGCCGAGGTCGGCGGCCGCCTCGCGCAGCGACGGGTCGATGGCGCGCATCGAGGCGTAGATCGGGAACACCGCGACCGGCAGGAAGGCGTAGAGCAGCGAGAGCACGACCGCGGTCTGCGAAGGCACGAGCGAGGTGGCGGGGATGCCGACCGCCTTGGCGAGGCCGATGATCGGGCCGCCCGAGCCGAGCAGCGTGATCCACGAGAAGGTGCGCACCAGGAAGTCGGTGAGGAAAGGGATGATCACCAGCAGCAGGAGCAGCGGCTGACGCCGGGCCGGCCGGGTCGCGATGTAGTACGCGACGATGTAGCCGACGACCGTGCAGACGACCGCGTTGAGCACGGCCATGCCGAGGCTGTATCCCATCGTCTTCGCGTAGACGGGGTCGAGCAGCTTCGCGTAGTTCTCGAGCGTGAAGCCGCCCAGGTTGCCGCCGAGCGGGTCGCTGACGGCGAAGCTGTCGCGGGCGATGATGGCCATCGGCACGATCACGAGCACGAGGATCACGATCGACGCCGGCACCATCATCAGCGCTCCGGCGAGGTTGTCGCGGCGAGTTCTCGACATCGCGGCTCCTTCGGATCGCGCCCGGCACTGGGCTGGCGTGGTGGCTCCGCGGCGGATGCCGATCCGCTGCGGGAGTGGGCTGCCCCGGTGGGGCGGCGTGAGGTCAATGTTGGGGCGTCGTTCACGGCCCGTCTCCTGCCGATCGCCTCGAAACCCGTGGTGTCGCAGTTACGTGCTTGCGCATTTCGCAGAGCTGAGACTCTGTCGCGACGGGATCTGCGGCAAGGTGGCCCTGTGACCGATGCCGCCGACTCCCTTCCCCGCCGGTGGATGCGGCTCGCGCCCGGCATCCTCGTCTGCGCCGTGATCGCCGTCGTCGCGACGCTGATCGGGTCGGTCGTGCCGCTCGTCGGCAGCGCGGTTCCCGGCATCGTGATCGGCGTCGTGATCGCGCTGATCCGCAAGCCGGGCGCGGTGCTCAAGCCGGGCATCCAGTTCACGTCGAAGCGACTGCTGCAGGTCGCGGTCGTGCTGCTCGGCGCGCAGCTCTCGCTCGGGCAGATCGCCGCCGTCGGGCTCGAATCGCTGCCCGTCATGCTCGGCTCGCTCATCGTGTGCCTCGTCGGGGCTTGGCTGATCGGACGCGCGCTCGGCGTGATCGGCGACCTGCGCACCCTCATCGGCGTCGGCACCGGCATCTGCGGCGCCTCGGCGATCGCCGCCGTCTCGCCCGTGATCGGGGCCGTCAGCGCCGAGGTCGCCTACGCGGTGTCGACGATCTTCCTGTTCAACATCAGCGCCGTGATCGTCTTCCCGATCATCGGGCACGCGCTCGGGCTCTCTCCGCACGCCTTCGGCCTCTTCGCCGGAACCGCCGTCAACGACACCTCCTCGGTCGTCGCGACCGCCGCCGTCTACGGACACGGCGCCGCGAACTTCGCGGTCGTCGTGAAGCTCGTGCGCACGCTCATGATCATCCCGATCACGATCGGACTGGCGGTGCTCGTCGGGCGGCGGCGGGCCGGTCTCGAAGGCTCGCGGGTGGCCACGAATGCACGCGACACGCCGGTCGAGGCGGGCATTCCTGGCCACCCTCAGCTCTCCGAGGCGGAGGAGGCGGCGCGCCCCGCTCCCCCGCGCCTGACCCCGCTCGGAGTGCTCAGGCTCATCCCATGGTTCCTCATCGGCTTCGTGGTCGTCGCGATCGTCGGCTCGCTCGGCGTGATCCCGGCCGAGGCGAAGCCGGGGCTGAGCGCCGCATCCGTCTTCCTCATCGCGATGGCGCTCAGCGCGATCGGGCTGTCGACCGACATCGCCGCGATCCGCCGCTCGGGCTGGCGCCCCCTCGCCCTCGGCGGCGCGCTCTGGGCGCTCGTCACCCTCACGAGCCTCGGCATCATGTGGGTCACCGGCGCGCACTGACCCGTTCCTGTTCCCGACTTGCCCACTTCCGCGGCATGTCGCGCGGCGGGTATCGCGGAAGTGGGCAACTCGGGAGAAGGTCGGCGGGATGTGGGCGTGCGGGGGCAGGATCGGAGCATGACCGACTGGACCCCGCAGCAGCTCGCCACGCTCGATGCCGAGGACGAGCTCGAGATCTCCTCCCACCGCGGCGACGGCTCGCTGCGTCCCTTCGTCACGATCTGGGCGGTGCGCTCGGGCGATGCGATCTTCGTGCGCTCGGCTTACGGCCGCGACAACGGCTGGTTCCGCCGTGCCCTCGCCTCGGGCACCGGGCAGGTGCGCTTCGGCGGCGTCGATCAGCAGGTGACCTTCACCGGCATCGACGCGGCGGATGCGGTGAACAGCGCCCTCGACGAGGTCTACCGGGCGAAGTACGCCCGCTATGCGAAGAACATCGTCGACACCGTCGTCGGGGCGAACGCGCACGAGGTCACACTGCGGCTCGATCCGCGCTGAGGTCGCCGGCGCGGCGTCGCGACGCCGCTTCGCGCGGCGCGGTTCCCTCGTCGTTCACCCTCGGCGGCGAGGATGGATGAGGAACGCTCGCCGCGCCCGCATCCGGTCGCGCTCACCACTGAGGAGGCCCGCGTGGTCGATACCGAGACCGCCGCCAGCCGCACCGCGCGCAAGCTGCTGATCGCCGGCATCGCCCTCATGGCCGGCGGATGGCTGCTCGGCCGCTTCGCCGACGTCGCCGCCGGCCTGCTCTATCCGTACTTCTCCGGTGCGGTCGGCGCGGTCACCGTGCTGGGCAGCGTGCAGTCGCTGCTCGGACTCAGCGTGCCGCTCGGCGCCGCGTTCATCGGCGCGAGCATCGTCATCCGGGTGCTGCGCCCGAAGGTCACGCGGTTCCACGGGTCGCACACGGAGTAGGCGGGACCGCCCGGCACGTCGCCCTGAGCCCCGCGCCCCGCCGCGACCCGCGACCCGCGACCCGCGACGCGACCCGCGACCCCCGGGTGCGGGCTATCGGCGGCGACAGGCGTCGTCCAGGCTGTGTGAGCATTCCCCACACGCCGAGGAGCTCCATGACGTCCGTCGCCGACCCGGCCTCCGTCGCGCACCGCTACACGCGCCGCGGCATCGCCTTCCTCATCGTCGGCTTCGTCGCGTCGGCCGTCGTGCGCTTCAGCCAGCTGTATGGATACGACGGCGGCGGCATTCGGCTGCCCGGCGGCCTCGGCATCATCGACATGATCTTCGGGATCATCGGCTTCGCGGCCGGCGCCCTCAACTACCTGCCGCACTTCTGCTTCGCACTCGGCGCGATGTACCTCGGGGTCGGCATCGTGCTGCGCGCCCTGGCCGCCGGATGGTTCCGGTCGTGGGGCTGGCAGCCCGGGCAGCCGACGCCGCCCGGCGGTGTCGGCTATGCGCCCGGAGCGACGGATGCCGCCGGCGGCACCGGGACCGGGTGGGCTGCGGGTGGCGGGGCGCCGGGCGGCGCCGCGCCGGGCGCGGGGACTCACAGCTGGGCTCCCAGTACGGGGGCGCCGAACGCGGCTCCCGCCGGGGCGTCGCCCGCGCATCCCGTCGCCTCCGCGCCGGATGCCGACCCGGGCCCCGAGGCGACGCCGGCCGCCGCGCCGAGCCCGACTCCGAACCCGCTCGACCTCCCGCGCGCGGCCCAGCTGGATGCGCACACCCCGCGCGGCGATGCGAGCTCACCCGACTCCTCGGCCCCGAACCCGGCATCCCCGACCCCGGCATCCCCGAGCGCGACGCCGCAGCCGGCGCCCCCGACGCCGTTCGCGACGCCGACCCCGCACCCCGAGGCCGACGCCCAGAACCCGCCGAGCGACGCCGCTCGCGGCGGCGAGCCGCGCAAGCGCAAGCGCTGGAGCTGGGTCGAGGAGCCGCGCGACTCCGACGACAGCGATTCCTGAGCCGGCCGGGCGAACCGGGTCCTTCCGCCGACCACCCCCCCGCATCCGAGCACCGGATCGGCGGGAGATCGACGCCGGCCCAGCGCGCACCGAGGTCGACCCGCGAGGATGTTAGGGCATCCTTACTGCGCCGACCTTCGCCACCGCGCGGCCGCCGCCCTCGACCGGAAGACCCGATGAGCTCCACGACTCCCCCGCCCCGCACGCCCGCCGACACCGCGACGCCCGCCGGCACCTCCGCCGCCCCGGTGCGCCCGCGCGGCTCGCAGCACGCCCTCGCCGTGACGAGCAGCGAGCGGCTCAGCCCGCACCTGGTGCGCCTCCGCTTCGGCGGCGAGGGTGTCGCCGCGTGGATCGCGGCCGCCGATCCCGCCCGCCTCACCGCGACCGACACCTACGCGAAGCTGCTCTTCGCGAAGCCCGAGCTCGGCCTCGAGCCGCCCTATGACCTCGAGGTGCTGCGCGAGCGCCTGCCGCTCGAGGACCTGCCGGTGCGTCGCACCTACACGATCCGCGAGGTGGATGCGGCGGCCGCGACCCTCGCGATCGACTTCGTCGTGCACGGCGACGAGGGCGTCGCGGGGCCGTGGGCGCTCGCCGCTCAGCCCGGCGACGTGGTCTCGGCGTCGACCCCCGGCGGCGCGTTCGCCCCCTCCGACGACGCGACGCTGCCGCGCCTGTATCTCGGTGATGACTCCGCGATCCCGGCGATCGCCGCGGCCCTCGAGGCGCTGCCGGCCGACGCGCACGGCACCGCGATCATCGAGGTCGACTCGGCGGCCGAGGAGCTGCCGCTCACTCACCCGGAGGGCGTCGACCTGACCTGGCTGCACCGGCTCGATGACACGGATGCGGCGGCCCCCGCCGCGACGGCCGGCGAGCTGCTCGTCGCCGCGGCCCGCGCCCTGCCCGCCCCGACGGGACCCGTCGAGGTCTTCGCCCACGGCGAGCGCGGCGCGATGAAGGAGCTGCGCCGCCTGATCAACGGCGAGTGGGGCGTCGACCGCGCACTGCTGTCGCTGTCGGCGTACTGGGCGCTCGGCCGTGCCGAAGACGCGTTCCAGGCCGAGAAGCGCGAGCCGATCGGCCAGATCTTCGACGCCTGAACCGGGCCTGCGGCGCCTCGTCGCAACTCACGCGCGCGCTGGCGGAACCGCGTCCGCATCACGGCGCACACGGTTTCGGGTGGGCGGCACCACCGAGCTCACCTCCGGCTGAGAACCCGTCCCCATCCGCAACGGCGTGCGGCGGCGGAGCTTGCAGCGCCGGCGCCGCCGCGCTCGGTGTGAGCCCACGACGCGCGGGGTCAGCCCTCGACGAGCGCCGCGAGCTGCGCGGTGACGGCGCCCCAGCCCTCCGCGAAGCCGAGCTCGGCGTGGCGGTCCCGGTCGGCGGGCGCGCGGTGCCGCACGGTCGCGCGGTAGTCGGTTCCTTCGGGATGCGCGGCGAGCACGATCTCGGCCGCCATCGGCACCGGCTGCGCATCCTGCGGGCGCAGGTCGGCCGAGATCGCGTTCGTGAAGACGATGCGCTCGCCCGCGTCGACTCGCAGGAACAGCGCGTCGAGGTGCGGCATCCACGTCTCGCCGTCGTCGCTCATGCTCGTCACGAGCGCGCCGCCGGCGATCGGCTCGAAGCGCTCGACGCGCAGCCGCATCGGCGCCGGCAGGAACCACTGCGCGAAGCGCTCGGGGTCGGTCCAGGCCCGGAACACCGCCTCGCGCGGCGCCCGGATCACCCGCTCGAGCGTGAGGTCGAGCTCGGGGTCGATCGCCGGGCCGACGTGACCGCCGGAGCCGGCCCCGATCGTGTCGGTCATGTCATCGCTCATCGTGGGTCTCCTTCGGGTGTGATGCCGTCCGGGGGGTCGGCGGCCGTCGCGTGGCAGGTGCGGGGGTCGCGGATGCCGGGGTCGCGATCGCCGGGCCCAGAGCCCCGTCGAGGCGAGCCGGGTCGGTGGATGCCGCGCCCTCGCCGGCGAGGAACTGCTCCAGCCGGTCGGCGCGCTGCTCCCAGATCGCGCGCTGATCCGCCAGCCAGCCGTCGACCACCGCGAGACGTTCGCGGTCGAGTCGGCAGGTGCGCACGCGTCCGCGCTTGACCGTCGTGACGAGTCCGGCGCGCTCGAGCGCCCGCACGTGCTTGAGGAATGACGGCAGCGCCATGTCGAAGCCGGCCGCGAGCACGCTCACCCCGGCCTCGCCGCGACCCAGCCGCGCGACGACGGCTCGGCGGGTCGGATCGGCGAGCGCCGCGAAGACGACGTCGGCCTCCGCCTCATCGATCGCCGAATACTGAGCCACGCGGCTAAGTATGCGTCTCGGTTGCCTCCCGGGCGAGCCCCGTTCCCGACATCCGATGCGGTTGCGCGGTGTCCCGTCCCGGTCTTGCCCGATCGCGAGCAGGGTCCCGCCCCGTCGCGCCCGGCGCCCTCACCAGCACGGAAGCGTCTGAGACCGGGACTCGCGACGCAGTGCGTCGCGACGTCCCGGCTCAGACGCCTCCGTGCACGCGGCGACCGGGCGACCTCGGCGACCGGCCGCCGTCAGCACCCCATCAGGAGAACTGGATGCCGCCATCCACCAGGTAGGTCTGCCCGGTCACGTAGTCCGAGTCGGGCGACGAGAGAAAGGAGACGAGCTTCGCGACGTCCTCGGGAACGCTCACCCGGCCGAGCAGGATCGAGCGCGCGTTCTCGGCGAGCGCCTCGCCCTTCGCCAGCCCCTGCTGCGCGGCGAGCTTCTCGTCGATGAGGTCCCACATCGCCGTGCCGACGATGCCGGGACCGTAGGCGTTGACGGTGATGCCGTGCTCGGCCCACTCCATCGCGGCGGCCTGGGTGAGCCCGCGCACGGCCCACTTCGTGGCCGAGTACGGCCCGAGCAGCGCGAACGGACGGAACGCGACGATGGATGCGGCGCCGACGATCTTGCCGCCCTCGCCCTGCCGGATGAACTGCTTCGCCGCCTGCCGGTACGAGTTGAAGACGCCGGTGACGTTGACGTCGAAGATCTTCTGGAAGTCCTTCTCCTCGTAGTCGAGCAGCGGCTCGACCTGCGCGATGCCGGCGTTCGCGACGAAGACGTCGAGCTGGCCGCCGTCGGCGACCGCGGCGGCGACGAGCGCCTCGACCGACGACTCGTCGACGACATCCACCTCGTGTCCGCTGGCGCGACCGCCCGCGGCCTGGATGCCGGCGACCGTCTCGTCGATGCCCGCGCGGGCGCCGGGCAGGTCGGCGACGACGACGTGGAGTCCGTCGGCGCCGAGGCGTTCGGCGATGGCCTTGCCGATGCCGCGGGCGGCTCCGGTGACGATCGCGACGCGAGGCGCGCCGCCGCGGTCGCTGCTGACGGCCGGGATGCTGGGGGCGGGGGTGCTGGTCATGGGTCCTCCTCGACTCGATGAGCCCCGCGGATGCCGCGGTCCGGTCGAGCGGCGACTCGGTGCGCGGGGTGCGCACGAGCCGACATCCGGGCGCGCCGGATCGCGGCGGCCGGGGACGTTCCGCGGCACGCGGGAGATCCGACTCACCCGGCGAGAGAGCCGCGGCGTCGGGGCGTGTCGAACGGTAGGCAGACGGCGCGCGCGCACCCCACCCGGCGTCTCACGACGTGAGACCGCGCGCCGAACGCCGCCCGCCGGACGCCGCACGCCGGACGCCGCTCGCCGTGCGCCGTCTCAGACGAGGAGACAGCCCGAGCCGCACCGGGGCTCGACCAGCGCATCCATCCGAAACCCGAGACGCCGATACTGGCGAGCCGCTGCACCACGCCCACCGGCGTTACCACCCCGCCCGCCGAGCAGTATCCGCCCGCCGGCCGACCAGTACCCGCGTCGCAGCGCGTCACTCGGCCGCGGCGGACTCCCGGCGGCGGCGCACCGCGACGAGGCCGAGCAGCGGGCCGAGGGTCGCCGCCACGAGCGCGAGGAGGCCCATGCCGATCATGAGGGCCATGTCGCTCGGGCGCTCGTCGGGCTCGGGCGGCAGGTTGAGCGTCGGCGTCGCGCCCGACGCGGTCACGACCTTCTCGGGGTCGAGGCGCGAGACGGCGGCGACCGGATCGACGACGCCGTGCCCGAGCGACGGGTCGCTCTCGGCATCCTTTGCGAGCGGTGCGGTGGAGGCGTCGGCGGTCGCCATCAGGCGCGCTCCGACCTCCGCCGCGGTGAGGGCGGGGAACTCGGCGCGCACGAGCGCGGCGGAGCCGGCTGCGTAGGCCACGGCGAGGTCGGGCTCGTCGCCCGTGACGTGGCCCGCGCCGTCGGGCACGGCGCCCACGAGCCCGCTGGAGGGGGCGGCGAGGTCGGGGGCTGCGCCGAGCTTGGCGGGGTCGGCGGCGCCCTTCTGGTCGAGCGGGGCGACCGACAGCACGCCGTCGAGCGCCGCCGGGTAGGCGGCCGCGTCGGTCGTCGGAGCGCTCGCCGCGGCGACGACGACCACGTCGGCGGCGACGGCGGCCTGCACGGCCTGCTCGAGCTCGGGCGAGGTCGTCGCCGATGTCAGCGGGATCGCGATCACGCGGGCTCCGCCGGCGACGGCGGCCTGGATGCCCTGGGCCAGCAGCCCGGGAAGGGCGGCCGCGAGCGAGTAGTCGTCGGGGTTGCTGGTCACGCGCACCGGCAGGATCGTCGCCGCCGGGGCGACGCCGACGAAGTCGGTGCCGTCGACGGGACGGCCGGCGATGAGCGAGCCGATGAACGTGCCGCGACCGTAGCAGTCGACGTCGCCGGTGCCGCCGGCGAGGTCGGTGCCGGGCAGCACGGCGCCCTGCAGCGACGCCGAGTTCGCGCTGACGCCGGTGTCGATCACCGCGACGACGACGTCGCCGCGAGTGCGCGGCCACGCGCGCTCGGCGCCCATGCGCTGCTGCCCCCACGAGGCCGCCTCGATCACGGGCGACCCGGACGAGGTCGCGCAGGATGCGGCGCGCGCGGGCTCCGGCGCCGCCACGACGGGCAGCAGCACGCTCGCCACGACCCCGAGCAGCGCTGCGGCGGCGATCCCGCCGCGGCGCCGGCGGCCTCGACTCGACGGCGCGACGCGGAGCCCCGCGTTCTCACGTCTCCGCACCTCGGCGCCGTCGGCCGGGCGCACCGCGACGCCTCGCGGCGACGGGGAGACGCGGCCCGTTCGCGCTGCATCCGAGTTCCGCGCACGCACCGTGCCGCGCGCATCCACGTCGAACTCGTGGCGCCCGCCGAACTCGCCGCGCCCGCGCCGCCGCCCGCTCATTCCGGCGGCTCCGTCCAGCCGATCTGCAGCCCGACGCCGCCGCGGCGGGTGAGCAGCGCGGCGCGTCCGGGAGGCAGCGGCTTGCCGCGGCCGGGCGTGAAGGTGAGCGGCTCCGACGGGGGCAGTGACAGGGTGAGCTCGGGCGTGTTCGACTCGTGCAGTCGGCGGATGACCGCATCCATCGCCGTGCGGCTCGACCCGGCGCCGGCGCGCGCGAGGATGAGGTGCAGGCCGATGTCGCCGGCCTGCGGGATGAGCTCGACGAGCGGCGCCAGGGGGCCGCCCATCGTGCCCAGCATCAGGTCGTAGTCGTCGACGAACACGAAGTGCTCGGGTCCGCTCCACCAGTCGCGGCGGCGCAGCTGGGCCGGGGTGATGTCGGCGCTGGGCACGCGCTGCCGCAGCTCGGCCACGACCTGGGCGACGACCTGCTCGGTCGCCGACGTCGAGAACGCGGTGGCGAACTGGTACTGCTCGGGCACCGATTCGACGACGCCGCGGCGCGGATCGATGACCGTGATGCGGGCGTCGTCGGGCGAGTAGGCGGCGACGACGCCGCTCGCGAGCAGGCGCAGCGCCCCGGTCTTTCCGCTGGCGGAGTCGCCGACGATGCTGAGGTGCGGCTTCGCGCCGAAGTCGTGCCAGACGGGCTCGAGATCCTGCTCGCCGTGACCGAGCGCGACGCGCGGTCCGGGCGCCGTGGGCGCGGGCAGCAGCGCGGCGTCGAGCACGGCCGGCAGCATGCGAACCTCGGGGGCGACGGGGCCGCTCCAGGCCTCGAGCACGGCGTCGCCGAGGTCGCGGGATGCGGCGGCGAGTCCGTCGACGGTGGTGAGCCCGTCGATGCGCGGCACGCCCGCGAGGAAGTGCATCCCCTCGGAGGTGATGCCGCGACCGGGCAGCTGAGGGACCGTGGCGGCCTTGCGCATGCCGTGCACCGAGTCGATCGGGTCGCCGAGCTTGAGCTCGACGCGGGTGCCGAGCTGGTCGCGCAGCGAGCTGTGCACGTCGGTCCAGCGGCTGGTCGAGATCATCACGTGCACGCCGTAGGCGAGGCCCTGTCGGGCGATCTCGCGCAGGGCGATGTCGTGCTCCTCGAACTCCGCGCGCAGGGCGGCCCAGCCGTCGACGACGAGGAAGACGTCGCCGAAGCGCTGCTCGGCGAGCTCGCCCGCCGCGCGGCGGTCGCGGTACTCGGCCATGCCCTCGAGCGACTCGTCGGTGAAGAGCTGCTCGCGGTCGCGCATCAGCGTGCGCACCTCGGCGATCGTGCGCGATACCTGCTCGGCGTTGCGCCGCGTCGCGACGCTGCCGACGTGCGGCAGCCCCTCGAGCGTCGAGAGCCCGCCGCCGCCGAAGTCGATGCAGTAGAACTGCACCTCGCTGGGCGTGTGGGTGAGCGCGAGCCCGCTGACCATGGTGCGCAGCAGCGCCGTCTTGCCCGACTGCGGCCCGCCGGCGATGCCGACGTTGCCGCCGGCGCCCGAGAGGTCGATCTCGTACAGCTCGCGCGTCTGCTCGTAGGGCTTGTCGACCACGCCGATCGGCACGCTGAGGTGCCCGGTGCCGGTCCAGCCGATGGCGTGCAGGCCGCGGTCGGGATCGGGCAGCAGGGGCGGCAGCAGCTGGTCGAGCGTCGGCGGCGCGCCGAGCGGCGGCAGCCAGACCTGGTGCGCGGGCGGGCCGTAGCCGACGAGCTTGTCGACGATCATCGTCATGACGGTCTCGTCGGCGGTCGGCGCCGGGCTCGGCGCCTCGGAGGCCGGCGCGGGCGCGACGATCGCGTCGTCGGGCCCGAGCGGAACCCCGTCGACCTCGGTCGGCGCGGGCGGCACGACCGGCGACGCGCCGAACACGACGACCTGCTGGCGCACCTCCTCCTGCCGCTGCTCGCGCGTGCGCCGACGATAGGTGCCCGACACGTAGGCGGCCTTGAAGCGGGTCAGGGTCGCGACGTCGCTGCGCAGGTAGCCGTTGCCGGGGGCGTTCGGCAGGGAGTGCGCATCCGGCACGCCGATGACGCTGCGGCTCTCCATCGCCGAGAAGGTGCGCAGGCCGATGCGATACGAGAGGTGGCTCTCGAGCTTCGTCATGCGGCCGTCTTCGAGGCGCTGGGATGCGAGCAGCAGGTGCACGCCGAGCGAGCGGCCGAGGCGGCCGATCATGACGAACAGCTCGGCGAAGTCGGGGTTCGAGGCGAGCAGCTCGCTGAACTCGTCGACGATCACGAACAGGGTCGGCATCGCCTCGAGCGGGGCGCCCGCGAGGCGGGCCTTCTCGTGCTCGAGCAGCGAGGAGTAGTTGCCGGCGGCGCGCAGGTACTCCTGGCGCCGGTTCAGCTCGCCGGCGAGCGCATCCTGCATGCGGGTGACGAGCGTCGCCTCGTCGGCGAGGTTCGTGATGAGCGCCGACACGTGCGGCAGCTCGTCGAGGCCGAGGAACGTCGCGCCGCCCTTGAAGTCGACGAGCACGAAGTTCAGCGTCTCGGAGGAGTGCGTCATCGCCATGCCGAGCACGAGCGTGCGCAGCAGCTCGCTCTTGCCCGAGCCGGTGGCGCCGATGAGCAGGCCGTGCGGGCCCATGCCGCCCTGCGCCGCCTCCTTGATGTCGAGGTCGACCGGGTTGCCGCGCTCGTCGACGCCGAGAGGGATGCGCAGCCGCGACCGGTCGAGATCCTCCCGCAGGAAGCCGACGGGCGACCACTGGTCGACATCCTCGATGCCGAGCAGCGTCGGCAGCTCGAAGTCGGAGACCATCGGCTCGCTCGCATCCGCCGTGCGACCGCCGATGCGGTACGGCGCGATGACGCGCACGAGCGCCGTCGCCGCGGCCACGCTCAGGCCGTCGGGCGCGCACATCGGCGTGCGCTGCACGCCCTCGGTGCGGTCGGTGCGCAGCAGGTGCACGGTGTCGGGCTGCACGTCGAGCAGCAGACCCGAGGTGTCGGTCTCGTCGACGGCGACGCCGAGCGTCAGCGTCGTCGTGCACCGGTAGCCCGCCGAGGCGATGCGCGATCCGGTCGGCGGCGCGACGCCGTCGAACACGACCAGGTGGTACGGCTCGTCGGCGGTCGGCGCGGCGCCCGGCTCGAAGCGCGAGCGGCCGTTCAGATCGCCGTCGAGCAGGTCGACGAACGCGGGCACGTCGACGCCGAACAGCCGGGTCGATCCCGCGCCGTCCTGCAGGTCGGGATGCTGCGCGTGCGGCAGCCACTTCACCCAGTCCCAGTCGGCGGCGCGCTCGGGCGTCGTGCAGACGGCGACGCGCAGCTCGTCGGGCGCGTGCGCGGTGACCGCCTGGGCGATCATCGCGCGCACCATGGCGCGCGCCGCATCCTCGTCGCCCGTGAGGCGGATGTCGGCGAGCCGGCGGATGAACAGCGACACCGGCAGGTCGGGCACCGAGCCGTGCACGGCGATGAATCGGCGCAGGGCTCGCGCCGAGAGCGGCTCGAGATCGGCGATCGGCTTGGTCGAGAGCGGGGTGATGCGCTGGCTGAGGCTGTGCGAACCGGTGCCGATGCGCACCTCGCCGAAGTCGCCGTGGCTGCCGCGGCGCTCCCAGAGCCGCGCCGTCATCGCGACGTTCGCGAGCGACGCCGGGTGGGGATGCCGCCACGTCAGCGACGCACGCTGCTGGGCGGCGGCGCCGCGCACCTTGCCGCGCACCTGCCCGAGGTAGCGCATGAAGTCGCGGCGGTCGCCGCGCACCGTGTTGCGGCGCTCGGCGGCGGCGCGGGTGAGCTGCACGAGCACCATGAGGATCGCGAGCACGAGCATGCCGAGGAACAGCCCGACGGCGAGCGCCGGGTTCCGCTGGCCGAGGAAGACGAGCATCATGACGCCGCTGATGAGCATCATCGGCACCATCATCAGCATCGCGAGCGGGTCCTTCGGCTGCAGCTCGGGCAGCGACGGCGGCTCCTGCAGCTCGATGTCGCCGGCCGGCATCTCCGGGGGCTTCTCGCGCTGCTGCCGGCGGAAGGGGATGGTGCTCATCTCGGGTCTCCTCGATGCAGATGCGTCATCAGGGCCACGGGTGGGCCGCCTCGGACGGTTCACCGGCGGCCGGGATCAGCGTCGAGACGACGTCGCCGGGGCTCGGAAGCGGGGCTCGTCGAGATCGGAGTGAACCCCGCGGATGCCGCGGCGCGTGTGCTGGGCATGACGTCGCTCGATCAGCGCACCGAGTCCGGCCGACCCGCGGGTCAGGGCCGGGCACCGATCGGACAGAGCCCTGCCGTTGCGGGCCAGGCCGTGCAGAGCCAGGCCGCGCCGAGCGCCGGCCGCGCCGTGGAGCCCGCCGTCGCGGCGGGCGCCGGCGCCGGAGACATGTGCCGGCTCAGCGTGGTGGGGCCGACCTCGCGCGTCGAGCTGGCGGTGCCCTCGCACATCCCCATCGTCGAGCTGCTGCCCACGATCGTCGGCCACCTCGACCCGATGCTCGCCACCCGCGGGCTCGACCACGGCGGCTGGGTGCTGCAGCGGCTCGGGCATCCGCCGCTCGATGAGGATCGCGGAACGGCCGCGGCGGGCCTGCTCGACGGCGACGTGCTCTACCTGCGGCCGCGCACGGCGGTGCTCGCCCAGGCGCAGTACGACGACCTCGTCGACGGCGTGCAGCTGGTGCTCGACGCGCGCGACGACTCGTGGAACCCGGTGTGGACGCGCCGAGCGGCCCTCGCCGCCGCGACGCTCGCCTGCCTGGTATCGATCGCCGTCGCCGGCACCACCGGCACGGCCGCCCCGATCGTGGCCGGCGCGCTCGCGCTCGTGCTGCTCGCCGCGGGCGCCCTGATCGGGCGGCTGTGGGATGACGTGATCGGCTCCCTGCTCATCGGCACCGGCGTCGTCGGCGCCGCCCTCGCCGGCGCGACGACACCGGCAGCGCTGTTCCCCGGCGGGGGCGCGACGCCGCTCGCCGCCGCGACGGCGGGCGCCGCCGCGACCGGCATCGCCGCCGGCGCCGCCGCCTACGCCCGCGGCGGAGTGCGCCCGCGGCTGCTGGCGACGACCGGGGCGGCGATCATCGTCGTGCTCGGGCTGACCGTGCCGCTCGTGCTGCGCCTCGGCCTGCCGCAGGGCGCCGCGATCGTCGTGCTGCTCGCGCTGGCCGTCGCCCGCGCCCTCCCCGTGCTCGCCGCCTGGATCGGCGGGCTCAGCGTCGACCCGGTGCCGCTGTCGTCGAAGGAGTTCCAGACCGGACTCGACGCCGTGCCGGCCGACGAGGTCGAGCGCAAGGCGACCGTCGCGCACCAGACCGCGACCGCGCTGTGGGCGGCCTGGGCGGTGGTGCTGTGCGCGGCCATCTCCGTGCTCGCGCTCGACCCGGGCTGGGCATCCACCGCGCTCGTCGTCGCCGGGAGCGTCGGCGTGCTGCTGCAGGCGCGTGAGCTGCACGCCGCGGTGCAGCGCGGCGCCGTGATCGTGGCGGCGGCCGTGCCGCTCGTCGTGCTCGCGCTCGCCCACGCCTCCCGTCTCGACACCGTGTGGCAGATCGTCATCGCCGCCGCGCTCGTCATCGTCGCCGCCAACGCCTGCGTCGCGGCGCTGCTGCTGCCGCGCGGCCGCCTCGCCCCGACCTGGGGTCGGGCGGGCGACGTCCTGCACTGGGTCTGCGCCATCGCGATCCCGGCGCTCGTGCTCGCCGTCGTCGGCCTCTACGACTGGATCGCCGATCTGGTGTGAACCATCCGCGGCGGTTCGGTCGTGGTCGAGATGAAGGCAGGAGAGGAGGGGCGACATGTACGGACGACGTGATCTGGTGGATGCGCACCTCTTCCTGCGCGGGCGCCTCTCGGCGGCGGTGCTGCGCTCCGACCCCGACGCCCCCGACCGCCCGCTGCGCCGCACCGCGACCGGCATGGCGATCGGGCTCGCGGTGGCCGCCGGCGCGGTCGTCGTCGTGGTCGTGCTCAACATCTTCCTGTTCACGACGAACGACTCCTGGCGCAACCAGGCCGGCGCGCTGCTCGTCGACAAGTCGACCGGCAGCCGCTACCTGCTCATCGACGACACCCTGCACCCGGTCATGAACCTCGCCTCGGCCGCGCTGCTCGTGGGCGGCCGGCCGGCTGTCATCCAGGTGTCGAGCGAAGACCTCGCCTCGGTGCCGCGCGGCGAGGCCGTCGGCAGAGAGGGTCTGCCCGACGAGCTGCCCAGCCCGCAGGCGACCTCGCCCGTCTGGGCCGCCTGCGCCACCGGCGACGGCACGGCGCTCGCGATCGGGGGCGCCCCGCGCGTGACCCCGGTCGGCGACGACGAGGGCGTGCTCGTGCGCGCCGACGACCGGCTCACGCTGATCTGGCAGGGCACCCGCTCCGATCTCGCCGGGCCCTGGGCCGCCCGGGCCCTCGGCTTCGAGCCGAGCGCCGCCGTGCCGGTGGACGACGCCTGGCTCGACACCATCCCCGGCGGCCGCGACATCGACCTCAGCGAGCTCACGCTCGGCGGCGAGGGCCCGGCGATCGCCGGCGCGCCGACGACGCTCGGCCAGCTCGTCGAGGCCGACGGCGACGGAAGCCGCTACGTCGTGACCGCGCAGGGGCTCATGCCCGTCACCGAGACCGTCGCCGCGCTGCTCTCCGCCGAGCAAGAGCACCAGCTGCCCGAGCCGCGCACCATCACGACCCGCGACCTCGTCGCCACGTCGGTGACGAAGGCCGCCGCCTGGCAGAGCGAGCTGCCCTCGACGCCCCCCACGGCGGTCGGCGCCGACCTCACGCCCTGCTCGGTGTGGGATGACGGCACGACCACGATCGCGACCGTCGCCGCGAGCTCGAAGGCCGGCGGAGCCTCGGCCGCGTCAGCCACCGCATCCTCCTCTTCCGCAGACTCCGGATCGACCGACGCGGCCGGCGCCGTGCGGGTCGCCCCCGGCGCCGGCCTGCTCGCCTCCACCGCCGCCGCCCCCGGCGTCCGCGGAGCCGGCCTCTACCTCGTCGCCGACGACGGCACCAAGTACCCCGTCGCCGACGCCGCCACCGCATCCGCCCTCGGGCTCGATGCCTCCAGCTCCCCCGCCGTGCCGGCCGCGCTGCTCGCGCTGCTGCCGACGGGGCCCACGATCGCGAAGTAGGAGAGGAGCCCCCTGACCCCGGCTGCATCCCCCACCCAGAACCAGACGACTTCACTTCACTCTCGACCCTGAGAACACCACACCCAAGGAGAAACTCATGGCACAGCTCACCGGTTTCGAAGCCGAGACGCTTCAGAAGATCATCACCAGCACGATGGAGCAGGTCTCCGCGATGGAGGCCGCCCGCGGCCGCGTCGAGGACGCCACCCAGACCATCGCCTCGGCCGCCCAGGCCCAGGCCGGCACCGTGCTCCGCCAGCGCCTGACCGAGTGGCAGAGCGAGTACAGCGACATCAAGAACAAGCTCGACATCCTCAACGGCCAGGTCCATACCCTCCTCGCGCAGCGCACCAACACCGACGACTCGACGTCGTCGAGCGCCGCGGCCTGATCCCCCTCTCCACGAAAGGAAACGACATGTCCTTCAACGTCGATCTCGTCCAGTTCGAGGTGGCCAACCAGTCGCTCAACAGCTCCTGCCAGGAGGTCGAGCAGATCCTGCAGAACATCTACGACACCATCCGCCCGATGGGCGAGGCCCAGTGGGGTCGTTCGCTCCCGGTGTGGGGCGAGCTGCAGCAGCGCTGGAACAGCGAGTACCAGGAAGTGCAGCAGGCGGGCGTCAACATCAAGAACGCCGCCGTGCGCGTGCGCGAGGAGTTCTTCGACGGCGACGTGCGAGGCGCGGCCGTCTTCAGCTGAGCCCGACGGGATGCCCGCCCGCCCTCCGCGCGGCGGGCATCCCGCGGTCTCGCTCGAGAGAGGAGATCACCATGGCAGATGACGGAAAGCGCGTCGCATTCGACCGCGATCAGTACAAGAAGGTCCAGAAGCTCGTCACCGACGTGGAGACGTCGAGCGCCGACGCGCTCTACGGCACCGACGGCTACGGCATCGACTCGGACCTGCGCGCCCAGCCCACCGAGGCCCGGTGGGAGGTCGCCGTGAAGGTCGGCAACGACGTCGCGGCCCTCGCCGGCCAGGTGCGCACGTTCACCGACACCTTCACCGACAAGACGCTCCCCGACTTCAACGACCAGCTGGAGACGGCGGAGAAGCTCTTCGACGAGACCGACGACCTCAGCACCGCCAAGGCCTCCGGCACCGGCACCGCCTGACGTCACCGCTCACCCCGACGAACCCCCTGCGAGAAGGAAGACATCATGGCCGGAACTGAAGGCGCAGGGGGTTCGTCGAGCAGCTCGACGGCGACGAGCGACATGAGCCTCGAGGCTCTGCTCTCGCTCGTGACGGGAGTGACGGACAGCGGGCTGGCCGGCATCCTCTCCGACAACGAGGCGAACGACCGAGGCTGGGTCACGGGAACGCCCGGCGGCTCCGGCCGCGACGCGTGGTCGCAGAACCTGTACTACGGGTACTACCAGTACGAAAAAGACATCCGGATGTACGAGCTCATCAACAATCCGGAGCCGGTGCAGGCCTTCAACGAGGCGTTCGCGGCGCTCAAGGCCAACATCGGCAAGGTGATCGCCGACGAGATGCCCGGCCTCAGCGCCAAGCGCTCGGACACCGCGGCAGCCCTCTTCGCGAACTTCACCAAGGTCACCGGCCAGAACGCGACCGACATGAAGCAGCTCGCGACCGCGCTCGGAGCCGACGACTCGTCGATCCGCGGCTCGACGGCGGCGGCCCTGCTCGCTCAGCTCGAATCGCAGTACAAGTCGCTCGAGCGGATGAACGAGTCGCTCACCGACGACGGCGGGGTCTCGGCGAAGCTGACGGAGGTCGCGAACGCGGTTCGCACCTTCATGAAGGCGGTCGAGACGGCCTGGAACGCGCACAGCAGCGAGATCGCGAACACCGCGGCCAACGCCAAGGCCGCCGTGCTGTCGGACATCTACCACTACATCGAAGACGCCGACAAGGCGTATCGCGCCGAGAAGTCGGGCAACAACGGCATGCCCGAGGACCGCGCGAAGCAGGCGTTCGCCGCCTACACCTGGGGCGACCGCGGCAACATGGCGCCCGCGGGCTTCTCGCCCCCCGGGGGCGACCTGCGCAGCACCTCGACCTACGGCGGAATCAACCGCGCGATCTCGCAGTCGGTGCGCGACGTGCTGCAGAAGGTCGCCACCGACGTGTTCACGGCGCAGCAGACGCTCGAGACGACGATGCGCCAATCGCTGCGCACGTTCAAGGACATGCAGGATCCGACCGTCGCCCCGAAGGACACGACGCCCGACTACAACGGCGGCGACGGCGTGGGCGGAGACGGCGACGGCCCGCCGGACGGCCCGGATTGGGATGACATCTTCGGCGACGACGGCCCCGGTGGCGACGGGGTCGGCGGAGACGGCTCGGGCGGAGGCGGCGATGGCGCCGGTGGCGGCCCGGACGGCGACGGCATCTTCGGCGACGGCCCCGGCGGCGACGGAGTCGGCGGGGGCGGAACCGGTGGCGGCGGCGACGGGGTCGGCGGAGGCGGCGACGGGGTCAACGGAAACGGCGACGGCATCTTCGGTGACGGCCCCGGCGGCGACGGAGTCGGCGGAGCCGGTGGCGGCGGAGCCGGCGTCAACGGAAACGGCGACGGCATCTTCGGTGACGGCCCCGGCGGCGACGGAGTCGGCGGAGCCGGTGGCGGCGGAGCCGGCGTCAACGGAAACGGCGACGGCATCTTCGGTGACGGCCCCGGCGGAGCCGGCGCCGGCGGCGGGGACTTCGGCGGCGCCGGCGCCGGCGGAGGCGACTTCGGCGGCGGCGCGGGCGGCGCCGGCGACGGCGGACCGGGCTCGTGGTCGACCGGCGGCGGAGCCGACGGCGGAGGCGGCATCGGCGGTGCGGGCGTGGTCGGCGGCGGAGGCGGCGCCGGCGGCTTCGGAGCCCCGCGCGGCTCGAACGGCAGCTCGGAGAACCAGAACCGCGACCCGAACGCGAACCGCAACGACGACGGCGGCACGGGTGTCGGCGGCGGCGACGGCGTGGCGATGCCCGACCTCGAAGACCCGAACGCCACGTTCTCCGACCTGACCTCGCCGTCCACCGAGTTCGGCGGGACCGGGGTGGGCGGTGGCGACGGCGTGGGCGGCGGAGCCGGCGCCGGCGGCGCCGGTGTCAGCGGGAACGGCGACAGCGTGTTCGGCAACGGACCGGGCGCCGGCGGCGACGGGATCGGACAGGACGGCCAGGGCACCGGCGGCCGCAACGACGGCGGCGGAGCTGGCGCGGGCGGATTCGGCGGCACCGGCGTCGGCGGCGGGGACTTCGGCGGAACCGGCGTCGGCGGGAACGGCGCCGGCGACTTCGGCGGCGTTGGGGGCAACGGCGCTGGCGACTTCGGCGGGACCGGCGTCGGCGGAAACGGCGCCGGCGACTTCGGCGGAACCGGCGTCGGCGGAAACGGCGACTTCGGCGGAACCGGCATCGGCGGAAGCGGCGACTTCGGCGGCATCGGCGGGAACGGCGCCGGCGACTTCGGCGGCGTCGGAGGCAACGGCGCCGGCGGGGACTTCGGCGGGACCGGCGTCGGCGGCAACGGGGACTTCGGCGGCGTCGGAGGAAACGGCGCTGGGGACTTCGGCGGCGTCGGAGGAAACGGCGTCGGCGGAGGCGGAGACTTCGGGGCCGGCGGCGTCGGCGGCGACTTCGGCGGCGCCGGGGCCGGTGGCAGCGGCTGGGGCTCCGACGACTTCGCCGCAGGCGGCGGCGCCGGCGGCGGAGCCGGCGTGGGCGGTGGAGCCGGAGACTTCGGCGGCGTCGGCGGCGGCAGCAGCGCCGGCGGTGGCGGCTTCACGCCCGGCGGGGGCGGCGGCATGGCCGGCCTGCCCGCCGACGGCTCGTTCGGCAGCGCGGGCGGAGCCGCGGGCGGCGTCGACGGCGCCGGCGGCGGTGCGGGCGGCGGCCAGGACGGGGCCTTCGCGGCCGGCGGCGGATCCGGTGCCGGCAACGGCGCGGGCGGCGCCGCGGGTGCTGCCGGCGGCGGCGCGAACGGCGGCGGCATGGGCGGCGGCGGAATGCCGATGATGCCGATGTCGCCGAACCAGGGCTCGAAGGATCGCGACCGCGAGCGCAACACCTGGCTCGCCGAAGACGAGGAGATCTGGGGCACGACGAACGTCGACGGCAACGGCGTCATCGGTCTCGCCGAGGAGCGCGAGCCCGTTCAGCCCACCCACGTGCCGGCGGGCGTCGCAGCGGGCCGTGTGCCCGAGGCGGCACGGCGTCAGGCGGAGTCCGACGCGGCCAAGCAGGCCGCGGCAGCACAGGAAGGAGCAGCGTGATGCAGTTCACCGGAGACGAGATCGAGCAGATGATGGCCGAGACGCGCGAGACGCACGCCCGGCTGGCCGAACGCGCGGCGGAGGTCGAGGCGCTCACCGCGACCGCGACATCCAAAGACCGTGTTCTGAGCGCGACGGTCGACGCGCGCGGCGTGCTCACCGACCTCAAGATCACGGGTCAGTCGTGGCGCGAGCTCGCGCCGAAGGAGCTCTGCTCCCGCATCGTCGACGTCGTCGCGCAGGCGCAGAGCGACGTGCAGAACCGCGGTCGCGAACTGCTCGAGGGCGCCGGGCCCGACGGGCTCGACCCCACGGCGGGCCTGCCGTCGGCCGACGAGATGACCGCGATGATGCAGGATCTCGTCGCGCAGTTCGGGGAGGTCTCGAAATGAGCGACGAGCGCTTCGCCGCCGATCCCGACCGGATGCAGGAGAGCGGGCGACGGCTCATGAACCTGCAGAGCCGCGTGCGTCAGCTGACGTCGACGGTCGAGCAGCTGCAGACGCGCTACCCGGATGCGGGCGGCGACGGCGACTTCAGGACGTCGTACGACACGAACTACGTGCCCTCGGCCGACGCCGCGAAGGAGTTCATGACGCAGCTGTCGACCACCGTCGAAGAGGTCGCCGACGGCACCCGCACGGTCGCCCGCTCCTTCGCCGAGACCGAGGACTCGGCGACCCTGGAGAGCCGGCACCAGCAGTAGCGGGGAGCCATCTCCAGCGGCACCGCAGATCCGGACGCCGGCGAGGCCGCGGGCACGGTGAACCGGCCGACCTCCGCGACGCGTGTGCACAGTGCACGGGGAGGAGGACGCGATGGCTCTCATGGTCAGCAACGAGGCCGCCAATCTCTTCCTCGTGCTCGCGGGCGAGCGCTTCCCGATGGCGAACGAAGACCAGCTGCGCGCGCTCTCCCAGGGCTGGCAGATGGCGGCCCGCGAGCTCGCCGATCTCGACTCCGACCTGAGGCGCGACCTCGCCCGCGCCAAGCAGGGCTTCTCGGGCATGAGCCGCGACGCCTACGACGAGCTCGTCGCATCCATCACCGACGGCGACGCCCTGCACGAGGTCGCCGAGTCGATGATCTCGAGCGCGCAGTTCCTCAAGAAGCTCGCGCTCGACGTCGAGTACACGAAGTACACCCTCATCGGCGCGCTCATCGCCCTCATCGCCGAGATCGCGTGGGCGATCGCCATGGCCGTGCCGTCGTTCGGCTCGTCGATGGCGTGGCTCGCGGCGCGCAAGGCGATGTACTCGATCCTCTTCCGCACGCTGCTGCGCAAGCTGCTGAAGGAGATCCTCAAGGGCGCCGCGTTCAACGTGCTCAGCGAGGTCGCGATCGACGCGGCCGCGCAGCTCGCGCAGATGGCGCAGGGCAACCGCGACAGCTGGGATGGCTCCAAGACCAGCGGGGCGGCCGCGGGCGGGGCGCTGGCCGGCATGTTCGGCGGCGCGGTCATCCTCGGCGGCGCCGCGATCGGCAAGGGCCTCGGCAAGGGCGCGGGCGGCGGGATCGGATCGGGCATCGGCAAGGGCGTCGGCGACGGCGTGGGCGACGGAGTCGGATCGGGTGCCGGCAAGGGCATCGGCGACGGGATCGGCGACGGCGTCGGATCGGGCATCGGCAAGGGCGCGGGCGACGGCGCCGGATCGGGTGCCGGCAAGGGCGCAGGAAAGGGCGCCGGCGACGAGTTCCCGTCGGGCGGGGGAGCGGGGGCCGGCGCCGGGAAGGGAGCCGGCAAGGGCGCCGGTGACGACATCCCCGACGGGCCGAAGCCGGGCAAGGGCTCGGGCGACGGCGTGGACACGCCCCCGGCGAGCAAGGGCGGCGACGGCGACCTGCCGCCGACGACCGGATCGGCCGGTGCACCGAAGCCGAACGGCTGGAAGCACACGGCCCAGGAGATCGCCACCGACTTCGCGGGCGAGGCCTTCGTCGAGGTCATGACCGAGGGCACCTACAGCGCGATCCAGGGCGAGGGCTTCCAGGTCGGCGTCGGCGGCATCCTGTCGGCGGCCTCGTCGAGCATCGGCACCGGGCTCGGCACCGCCGCGGGCGGCGCGATCGGCAACCGCATCTCGGGCCCGGACGGATCGGGCGGGCACGGCGGCGAGAGCTCGGGGTCGGATGGCGGCAGCCGCTCGGTGCAGGAGTCGAACCTCTCGGGGAACGACACGGGCACGGGCGTCGGCACGGGCACCGGAGTCGGCACGGGCACGGGCACGGGCACGGGCACGGGCACGGGCACGGGCGGACCGAACTCGAGCACCGGGTCGGGGCCGCTCGATGGCAGCTCGACGTCGGCGCCGGATCCGCTCGGACAGCGTCCCGCAGGCGGCACGCCGCAGGGCCAGGACAGCGCGAGCGGCACCGCCGCCGCGGGAGGCACGTCGAACGCGAACGGCTCCGCGAACCCGGGTGGATCGGCGAACACCGGCGGGTCGGCGAACACGGGTGGATCGACCAGCACCGATGCGTCGGCGAACACGGGCGGCTCCACGAACGCCGACTCGTCGACGAACACGGGCCCGTCGTCGAACCCGCCCGCGCAGGGATCGACGCCGAACGCCGCCGGATCCACGAACCCGAACGCCCCCACGAACTCCGGTTCGACGCCCGACGGCACTCCGTCGTCGAACACCGACACCTCGACGCGCCCCGATTCGTCGACGAGCACCGATGCTCCGACGAACCCGAATGCGTCCACCAACCCGAACGGGTCCGCCAACCCGAACGCGTCGACGACTCCGCAGGCGACGACGAACCCCGGCCCGTCGTCGAACACAGGCACCACGCCGGATCAGAACTCGCCGTCGAACGCCGACACCGCCACGAGCACGAACGCGAATCCGACATCGAACACGGGCACGCCGAACACGAGCACCACCCCGAACCCCGACACCTCGACGAACCCCGACACCTCGACGAACCCCGACAACTCGACGAACCCCGACACGTCGCCGAACCCCGACAACTCGACGAGCGGCGACTCGAACTCAAGCGCGGAGACCGGGCCGGACACCAGCACGACGCCGAACGCGGACTCCTCGACGAACGCGGACTCCTCGACCAGCACCGACTCCTCGCCGAACCCCGACACCAGCACGGCTTCCGGCGAGTCGGCGAACACCGGCACGACCCCGGCTCCGGAGTCCACTCCGAACCCGGACACGATCGCGAACTCGGACACGACACCGAACACCGACACGACCCCGAATCGCGACACAGCCGGGCACGACACGACCGGGCACGATCCGACCAGCCGCGACTCGACGACGAGTCCCACCCCCGATCCGTCGCAGTCCGACGCACCGCGCACGACGCCGACCCCATCGCCGACGAATCCGGCGGCATCCACCCCCACGACGACCGACACCACGACGCCGAGCACCGACACCGCGGAACCGGATGCGGCGCCCACGACCGACGACCCGACGGCGACAGCGACGGTCGACGACGGCGACACGACCGACAGCGACGCGTCGAGCACCACGAGCGACGCCGACAGCGACACCTGGAGCGTCGCCGACAGCGACACGACGAGCGTCACGACCGTCGACGACGGCGACGGCACCTCGCCGAACGACCCCCAGACGAACGACCCCCAGTCGCACGACCCCCAGACGCACGACCCCCAGACGAACGACCCCGCCGCGAACGACGCGAAGTCGACGCCCCCTGCGACACCGACCCCCGCGACACCGACTCCCGCCTGGCAGAACGCCTACGACGCCGCCACGCCCAAGCAGCTGCGCACCGAGTCGTTCACGCCGGCTCGCGACGACGGCGCGACCCCGAGCGTCGACGAGCAGGGGCGCCCGCGCCCGCAGATCCGCGGCGAGATCGCCACCGTCGACTACGTGTCGCGCGACCTCACCGTCGACGGGGAGCAGATCCGCCTCTTCGAGGTGCCGATCGAGATCACCACCGACGTCGACTCGATCTCCCCCGACCGGCTGCGCGAGGTCACCGACGACGTGCAGGCGCACCTCGATGAGTTCGTCAACGGCCAGCACACGCTCGGCGGCAGCCACACGATGCACGTGCGCATCGATCCCACCTTCGTCTCGAGCCACGCCCCGCCGAGCGACCGCGTGCGCGTCACGGTGCGCGACACGGGCGACGTCGACCAGCGCACGTGGAGCACCGATCCGGCGCAGGCTCCGAAGCTCGTGCACGAGGTCATGCACTTCGTCGGCGCGCGCGAGGGCTACCGTGCCGACCACCACCTGCTGCGCACCCCGAAGCGCCCCGGTGTCATGGGCGACGGCGTCGACAGCCTCCCCCGCCGTGGCGACGACACGACCGACGCCCCGCCGTACCTGACCGACGTCGACGTCGATCAGATCCACACCACCTGGCAGGATGCGACGCCACAGCAGGCGGGATTCACCCCGACACCGCACGGCGACCTGCCCCCATCGACGACCCCCGCGCGGGCCCCGAAGACACAGCCGAGTGCGACCCCGCCGGCGCCGGCGACCCAGTCGACGGCGCAGCCCCCGGCAGGGGGCCGCAAACGACGCGCCCCGGCGACGGCGACCGGCACCCCGGGGCCCGCGCCGAAGCGTCCGCGCACCACGACGGCGTCGTCGAGTACGACGCCGAAGCCCAAGAAGGCCAAGGCCGAGCGCCGCCCGATCGTCGCCGACTCGTCACAGCTCACCCCCGCACCGCGACCGAACGCCGACGGCACGGTGCCGTCGAGCATCTACCGCACCGACCGTGACGTGCGGGCGACGCAGCCCGACCTCGACGCCACGGGCAAGCCGAAGAAGTACCAGCCCGGCGAGAAGCTGCACCAGCTCGGGTACGGCCCTAAGGAGGGGCTCAGCCCGTCGGATCTCGCGAAGATCGGCCGCCACGTCGAGGGCGTCACCGGCCAGCCGACGATCACTCTGCACACGGATCGCTACACCGGCCTGCCCGACCAGACGACGATCGTCGAGTCGGCGGTCGCGGCCGGCGACGGGCTCACCGCGCAGGAGCGCGACCGCCAGGGCGCCACGAGCAACGACCCGGAGACGACCCGCAACCACATCATCGCCGCCGGCGCCGGGCAGAACGCGCTGAACCGGGCCATCCTGAACGGCGTCGACGGCCACGAGCGGATCGCGCAGGGCCAGGCGGAGCTGCGCCGGGCGACGATCGCCGGCGACACCGACGGCCAGGACAGCGCCCGCCGCAAGATCCAGAGCGGCAACGCGCAGGTCGCGAGCGGCATCGCCCGGTTCCAGCAGTACGCGCGGGCGATCGTGCAGGAGCCGCGCGCGGCGACCGAGCAGCGCAGCGACGAGCAGGTGCGCACCGACCGCGACGACGCGCTCGTGCAGCTGACCCGACTCGTCGATTCGCCGGAGCGACGGGATGGGCGCTTCGCCGCACTGGACGCCCTCGACCCGTCGGCGACGACATCGCACCAGGGCCCGACCGGATTCGATGCCGTGCGCACCCTCTCCGACGTCATCGATCAGCGGCTCACGAGCACCGAGCGCCAGCCGAGCGCCCAGCACCTGCGGACGCTGCTGCACGGCCTCGGCGACGGCGACCGGCAGCGCGTCGAGAGCGCCCTCGACGCGCTCGGTTCGGCGGATGCCGACGGCTCCGGCTCGTCACATCGCCCGACGCCCGACGAGCGCGCCCTGCGCCGGCTGCACGATCTCGTCGGCGACGCGCCCTTCTCGGGCCGGACGCCGACGACCCGACAGCGCCAGGATGCCGCGGATGCGCTCCGCTCGCAGCTGACCCCCGACCGTCAGGCCGACTACCGCGAGGTGCTGCGCCGCTCGACCGACTCCACGGGCAACGTGCGCGTCGGCGACCGCGCCCAGAACGGCCTCGTGAGCACCGGGTTCGATGTCGAGCTCGACATCGACGGCAACCCGACCCCTCGCTCGACCCGGCTCTTCGACGCGCACCTGGCGGCGAAGCCCGACCACGACGAGCAGATCTTCACCTCGGTGTCGGGCAGTGGCGACCGGCTCAGCAGCAGCATCCAGGTCGACCGGCCGACGACGACGGAGCCCGCGGGCACGCCGGACGACCCCGTGAAGCCGTCGCCCGATGTGCGGGAGCGCTACGCCGAACAGCAGGCCGACCAGGCGGCCGGGCGTTCGGAGCAGCCGATCGAGTCGTCGCAGCAGACACGGCAGTCGGAGCAGCCGGATGGGCCGAAGCAGTCGGAGAACACCGACCAGTCGACCGAGCGACCGGTCGAGCAGCAGCGCCGCGCGGACACCGACCTGCCCTTCCGTCCGGCGCCGGACGCGCCGCCGGTGCCGTCGCGTCCGGCCCCATCGCGGGAGGCGCCCGCCACGTCGACCGCGTCCGGGTCGCGCCGCCCCGTGCCGCCGCTGCCCGGCCCCGACCCTCGTCGCGCGCCGGCGCGCGACGAGGGCTGGCGTCACGCGTCCCAGCGCACGGCGACCTGGTCGAATCCGACGACGAACCCGGTCACGGAGTCGGAGTGGCGCCCGCGCCTCGCCTCGGCGACCCCGCACCGTGTCGACCTGCGGGTCGCCGACGTGCGCGCCGACGGCCGCAACGGACGCGTCGGGCGGTTCGAGGGCATCATCGCCTACGACCGCGCCCGTGTCGTCATGCCCGACGGGCGGGCGGTGCAGGTGTACACGGTGCGCGTGAACCTGCGCCCCGGCGACGGCGTCACCCCGGGCGACGTCGCCGCGGCGCAGCAGCGCGCCCGCTCGAGCGTCGACGCCATCATCAACCGCGGCTTCCGGCTGCCGAGGGGCGACCAGCTGCACGTCGACGTGCAGTTCACCGACGCGAACCCGCACCTGACGGTGGATGCCGTCGCTCCTGTCGACGAGGTCGGCGACACCGGCGTCGGGCCCGGCGGCCGGCCCGTCACCTCGACGGATCAGCGGCATTGGCGCACCGACGAGAGCGGCCGGGTATTCACGCACGAGCTGCTGCACTCGCTGGGCCTCGCCGACGAGTCGATCGACCGGCGGCGGGTGCTGCAGCGCGACGCGGGCAACACGGCCGTGCACCACGACGACGGCATCATGAGCGACGGCGTGCACCGCGAGAGCACCGCGCTCTACCCCCGCAACATCTGGGCGATCGAGCGTCTCGCCGACGGCCAGCACCAGCTGCCCGACGGCCACTACTCGGCGACCGCGCTGCTGCAGGGTCAGCCGCTGCCGCTGTCGGCCGTCGACAGCCCCGCCGACCTGCACACGCAGGTCGCCGACCACCTCGGCGTCACGCCCCAGGCGGTGCGGGATGAGCTGGGCCTCAGCGATGAGTCGACCGCCGCGGAGACGGCCGCAGCATGGCGCGGCGTGCTCGACGCGGGCTCGATCACGGTCGACGGCCGCACCGCCGACGTGAGCACCGGCGGCGTGCGGGTGACGGTGCCGACTCCGACCGACCCGGCCGTCGCCGCGGCCGACGCCGACGCCGACGCCGAGACCGAGGCCGCCGACGACTTCAGCCGCACGCAGGACGTCGAGACGTCGACGAAGACGTCGATCGGCAACACCACGAAGGTCGAAGGCCAGCTGACGGTCAGCGTCGGGCCGACGCCCGGCTTCCCCGCGGCGACCTTCGGCATGAGCACCTCGACCGGCGCGGACCTCGGCCTGAAGACGACCCTGCGCGACACGTCCGCCCCCAAGGCGGCGTCGGCGCCGTCGCACGCGAACGTGACGCTGAACCTCACGACCGACGGCCGCACGTCCCGCATCGACGTCGACACGCAGCTGTCGCTGCCCGACGTCGAGCACGCCGGCGCGGCCGCCCCCATCCAGCGCGCCCGCCCTGCGGGGCATCCGACCCTGTCGACCGTCGATCTGAAGGGCATCCGGCCCAACCGCGTCACGACCCTCAGCGACGGCGCGGTGAAGCCGCGCTCGCAGCGCGACGTCGACGCGCTCACGAGCGTGCTCACCGCATCCGGCGACACGAAGGCGAAGGGCGACACGAGCACGTTCTCGGTCGACGACGCACACCGTCCGCAGACCTCGTTCGTCGGCATCGCGAAGGGCGGGGGCAAGACGTCGCGCGGAACGGCCTTCTCGTCGGGCTGGTCGAAGGGAAGCGAGCTCAGCGCCACCGCGGGAGCCCGTGGCCGACTGTTCAGCTTCCTCCGCTTCGGCGGCGCGCTGACGGCGACGCACGGCGGCGGCATCGGCGGCTCGAGCGAACTGAAGCACTCGACGGCGCGCAGCGACGACGACAAGGTCGCGATCTACTCGCTCAGCCGCACCGTGCAGGTGAAGACCGGCCTGTTCTCGTCGCGTCCGGTCGAGGTGCGCACCACCTTCTCGGTGCCGATCGTCGACGCCGCCGCGCGCGGGCTGTGGCTGCCCGACGCGGTGCGCCCCGGTCCGATGGACATGACGCCGCGGTTGCCGGGGGGCGACGCCGCCTTCGACCCGTCGCGGGACTCCTTCATCTCGGTTCCGACCGACCTGTCGAATCAGATCGTCGACGGCCTCGGGCTGTCGGATGCCGGAAAGGCGGCCGTCGCGAGCAAGTTCGACGGCGAGACGGGCAAGGCCTCGCTGCACGACGCCGCGACCGGCGGCACGACCGCCGTGTGGCACGAGGACGGCCGCACGCACCGCGTGACGGTGACGGCCGAGGTCGACCTCGGCGAGCCGTTCGACACGAGCGACGGCCGCACGTCGAAGCACGAGGAGTCGCTCGCCAGCAAGCGCGACGCCAGCATGGACTCGAAGGCCGGGCAGAGCGGCACGGTGGGTACGCAGGCGATCGCGTCGATCGCGCCGACCGACGGCGGCGCGACCACGGCCGCGTCGCCGACCAACATCGGCGCCGGCATCGCCCAGCTCTCGGCGGGGCACCAGCGCTCGGCGAAGAACTCCGCGTCGCACACGGTGAAGGACACCCGCACGGCGTCGAGCACGGGCCCGGCCGGCTATCACCCGACGATCACGCGTCTGACGGTGACCCACGAGTCGACGAAGGATGCGAACTTCCTGCAGCGCGGTCTCGCCGGCGGCCGGCTGCTCGGCAGCGGCGACGCCGCCCTCCGTCACCGCGTCGAGACGCCCGCCGGCGGGCACCGGGTCGACGTCGACGGCGTGGCTGTGCGGCGCCCGCAGCTCGATGGCTCCGCCGCCGACGCATCCGGCGCGCACACCCGCATCGGCACGACCCGCAACGACGCCTTCGTTCCCATCGACACGGCCGACCTCGGCACCTTCGCGAAGGTCGAGCGCGTCGACGGCCACCAGACGCACGCCGACCTGCTCGAGTCGGCGCTGTCGAAGCGCGCCGACCTCGCCCACGGCGACGGACGCGCGCACCGGTCGCCGATCGGCAGCGGCAACTTCTCGAGCTGGGGCTCACGCGCCTTCGACGGCACGGCGGGCAGCCCCATCCTCACCCGCTCGCCGTTCACGAAGCCCGGCGAGGTCACCGCGTCGACCATGCAGGCGCTCGGCTCGGATGCGGGACTGCGCACGATCGCCAATGCCGGCCTCGGCGACCGTTCGGTCGGCACCGGGAACATGAAGCTGCTCGGCAAGCTGGGCAACCTGCACGGCTCGGTCGACGTGCGCCAGAAGCTCGGCAACCCCTCCTTCGTCACGACCCGACAGGAGAGGACGCTGCTGCGCGGCTCCTCGGACGAGCGGGCCGTCGGCACCTCGAAGGAGTGGAGCGTCAACGTCGGCGCCGACGGCCTCGTGCGCGGCACCGCCCCCGGCGGCAAGGACAACCTGCTGCTGCAGATCGGCGCGAAGCTCGGCTACACCTACGGGCGGTCGCGCGACGCCGAGCAGTCGATGGGCACCACCACCGAACGCAGCAAGACCGGCGAGACGGCGGTGCTGCGCTTCGACGCCGAGCGCACCTACACGCCGTCGCTCGAGCTGCGCCGGTTCTGGCAGAAGAAGGGCTTCGACAACCCGCCGTTCACCCGGTTCGAGCCCGGCTCGGTCGACGTCGAGCTGCCCGTGCGAGAGGCGGCGGCGCTGCTGCAGCGGCACGGCATCCCGCTGCCGCAGCAGCTCGCGGCTCATGCGCCGACGCCCGACACGGCCGCGCCGGCGACCGATCCGGCCGTCGTGCCCGACCCGAACGCGGCGCCGGACCCGAACGTGGTCGCGGATCCCCCTCCGGGCCTGGAGGGCGGGATCGAGCTCGCCGAGCGCGACCCGAACCGGAACCCGAATCCCAACCCCAACCCGAACCCCGACCCGAACGCGGCGCGCCCGAACCCGGCGGCCGATCCGCTCGCGGCCTTCCGCGACGACTCCGACGCCGTCGTCGGCGAGAGCACGGTCTCGAAGGCCGACCTCGACCGCATGGACCGCACCTGGCGCCCGACCGGCATGGATGCGGACACGCGCAAGCAGATCCTCGCCGAGGTGCGCCGGGTTCTCACCGAGACCTCGGGCTCCGGATTCGTGCGCGACGCGATCGTGAAGCCCAACCGCATCACCGTCCCGCTGCCGGCCGGCCCGTTCACGCAGCGCACCGCGACGATCGAGATCACCGTCGACCACCGCGCCGACCCCGCCGATCCCGCGACGACGAAGGATGTCAGCGGCGAGAAGCTCTCGAACGAGCGCTCCGGCGGGGCGTCGGGCAAGCGCAACCGCTTCCACCAGTTCGGCATGGGTCTCGACGGCCGGGCCGGGTTCTTCGGCCGGGCCGACGAGGTGAAGAACCTCCCCGGCGGCGAGGCCGCGGCCTCGCACGACTGGACGCTCTTCAACCGCCGCCGCGACAAGTCCAGCTCGGCCCCGGTGTCGCCGAAGATCGCCGTCACCGCCGAACACGAGTCGCTCGTGCAGCACCACATGCCGGTCGGCTTCACCGTCGACGTGCAGTTGCACGAGCACGTCGGCGGCGCGCTCGACTCGCTCATGCCCCGGCGATTCACGCCCGGAACGCACACGGCTCTGCCGCAGATCTCGCTGAACGGCTCGCTCGACATGCTCGAGCCGAAGGACTCGCCCGACCGCGTCACCACCGTCGCCCCGCCGCGCGACGCCCACCAGCACCAGCTCCCCGCGCTCGGCGCGTGGCGGCCCATGCGCTGGGATCACGCGAAGGTCGCCGACGTGCAGGCCATGGTCGGCGATCAGCTCGGCGCCGACGGCGCCGCCCGCCCCGGCGACGTGTACGACGAGGCGCTGAGCACATCCATCTCGAACGGGATGCTCTTCAACGCGATCCCGCGCATCGCCGCCGGCGAGACCTTCGGCATCGACGAGCTGATCGCCCGCCGCGGCGCCTTCCGCGACCTGCGCTCCGACCTGGCGATCTCGGGTGGAATCGTCCAGCCGTCCATCCGCCCCGGCAGCACCGCCCCGTCGACGACGCTGTCGCACAGCATCGACCTCGGCACCGGCGCGGGCGATGGGCGCAAGCGCGCTGACGACTCGGCGATGGGCCTGCCGTTCGGCCTCTCGGGCATGACCGACGCGGGCCTCGTCTTCGCCGGGCTGACGCCGTCGTACAAGATGTCGTCGAGCCAGACCGACGAGAACGGCGTCGACGTCAAGACCTCGGAGAAGATCACCCACACGGGCCGCTCGTTCATCGTCGACGCGCACCTGCGACTGCGGATCAGCGCCGGCACGTCGACGATCGTCAGCAGCGGCGGGCCCCGGCAGCCGGGCGAGGTGGATGTGCCGGTCGTGCTGCAGGTCTGGGAGCAGCAGCTGAGCGCCCTCGGTCTCCAGGTGCCGGCCGACCCGGCTGCGGACACGGCGCGCGATGCGGCGAGGGATGCGGACGACGCCCGCGAACGCCGCGAACGGAACGAGGCGGCGGCACGCGAGACGGAGGCGCGCGACGCCCGCGAGGCGGCCGCGCAGCGGGCGCGGACTGCCGAGCGTCAGGCGGAGCGCGAGCGCGTGGCGCGGGAGCAGGCCGAGCGCGACGCGCGCGATCAGGAGGAGCGCGACCGTCGCATCCGCGAGCGCGAGGAGCGTCAGCGGGCGGAACGCGAACAGGCCGAGCGCGAGCGGGTCGAACGCGAGGCACGCGAGCGCCGCGCCCGCAATGAGACCGCCGAGCGCGAAGCCAGGGAACGCGCCGAGCAGCTCGCCGCCGAGGAGCGCGAGCGGGCCGGGCGCGAACGAGCCGCTCGACAGGAGCGCGAGCGGATCGCGCGCAACGAGACCGCCGAGCGCGAAGCGAGGGAACGCGCCGAGCAGCTCGCCGCGGAGCAGCGCGAGGCCGATCCGACGCCGATCGACGACGGCTATGAACCCGACGACGAAGCCGGCGGCGATCTCGACGACGACCTCGGCAGCGAGTCCGGCGACAGCGACCTCGGTGCTGACAGCGATCTCGGCGACGACGCCCCGTCTGGCGACGAGCGGTCGACCACGGCTCCGCGTCCGACGCCGATCGCGCCGGTCGACGACGCGGGCGACATGTCCTCCGACGAGTACGTGACCGCCTCGGAGGGCGAGGAGTACGTGACGGCGGACGAGGGCGAGGGCGAGGAGGAGCCGCCGTCGCGCCCCGCCCCGCCGCGACCCCGGGCCGACACGCCGCCGATCGCGCCGACGCCGGCGGCCGCCTCGACCCCCAGCGGTTCGATCCCGGGGGCGACGAGCACGGAGACGACGAGCGCCGAGACGACCGACCCCGGCGTGACGCGCGATCCCGCGCCCGCCGGGTCGCCGATCCACGATGCGCCGGGCGCTCCCGAGCCGACGCGCCCGCGACCCGACACCACCTGGATCCCGCGCGCGCCCATGTCGGGCTACGTGCCCGAGGAGGAGGACGAGCTCGACGATCACGTGCTGCTGCCCGATGGCACGCAGACCGGCGACGGCTCGACCTTCGACGCGCAGGCGTTCTTCGACGACGCGCTCACCCACCAGGGCTGAGCAGCTCGCGACCGAGTCGGCCCGAGCCGGCCTGAGCCGGCCCGAGCCGCTCGACACGGACCCTCGCAGACTCGACCAGCACCGCGATGAACCGCCCGCACCCCGCCGCGCGTGAACGTGGTGAGGGAAGGAGGTGCCGTGAGCTCGATCACCGTGCAGCAGACCGGATTCGGCATCGTCGTCGCCGAGGACGGCGACACCGAGGCGACGGCGCTCCTCGACGGGCTCCCGCCGCTGCGGGCCGCCCGCTACCTCACCGCGACCCCCGCGCTGCGCCAGGCCCTGCGTGCCGCGGAGCCCGCTCTCGTCGACGCCGTGCGCCCCCACCTCGACGGCACGGTCGTCGTTCCCGATGACGGTCTCGCCGCCGATCTCGACGGCGATGCGACCACCGGCAGCCTGCTGCTGGCTCAGGCCCTCGGCGTCTCGGTCATCGCCCCGGCTGGCCGCTTCATCCGCTGCGACGGCACCCTCTTCTCCGTCGGAGGCGGCGACGGCTGGGTCGCCCAGAGCCCCCGCGGCGCGCGGGTTCCGGCAGGCCGGCGCTATCCCGCACCCGCGTGGCAGTCGCAGCTGCCGCATGACCTGGCAGGCGCGGCGCACATCCCCGCCGGCCTCTGGATCACCTCGGGCACCGACCCCCGCCACGCCGTGCGCCTCGCGCGCATCGCGGTGCGCGAGCGCCAGCTGCTCGTGGTGGTCGGCAGCCCGGCCGAGACCCCGCCGACCCGCGAGCGGCTGCTCGCGCTGCTGCGATCCATCCCCGCCGAGGCGCGCTCGTCGATCGTGCTCGCCGGCTTCGGCAGCGCGAGCCTGCCGCTCGCGACCGTGCGCGCGCTCGCGGTCGAGCTCGATCAGCCCCTGCGCGTCGCGCATGGCGTCGAGCTCAGCGGTGCCCCCGTGCGCATCGACGGCGACGCCGAGACCCTGCCCGCGACGCTCGCGCTCGAGAGCGTCTGCGCGCCCGACGGCACCGTCACGCTCGAGCGCTGGGCGCCGCCGCCCGGGCTCGTGGCCGACACCGCGGCCCGCTACCGTCTCGGCGAATCGCGCATGAGCCGGGGGCGCCCCGGCGACGCCTGGGTCGCGGATGTCGTGGCCGCCGGCATCGTCGTGCACCCGGTGAATGAGCCGCTCGTCGACGTCGCCGAGCTGCAGCCGCCGGTCGGTTCGCTCGGCGTCTTCCTGCAGTGCGACGGCGCCTACCGGCCCGAGGAGCTGCCGGCGCTGCTCGCGCCGCTGCGCGCCCGCCTCGAGGAGCGGGGCGCCGTGACCCTGCATCCGCTCGACGCCGCGGCCCGCCGCGGCGTGCGCGACGCCTATCCCGGGCTGTGGGCGCCGACCGAGGCGCTCGCGATCACGGCCGACGGCCGGCTCGTGGCGGCGACCGCCGATGCGAGCGGCGACACCGACCTGCCCGTCGATGACTCGCCGGTCGTCGAGTCGCCCGCCGACGACCTGTCTGCGGTCGTCGATGAGGATGCCGTGGCGGCTGACTCCGAGGCTGCCGAGGTCGCGGGGTCGTGGGCCGAGGCGGAGGGTGCCGCTGCGGACGCCGTCGAGTCGGATGACGTCGAGTCGGATGACGTCGAGTCGGATGACGTCGAGTCGGATGATGTCGAGTCCGATGCCGGCGAGTCGATCTCTCTCGAGGGCGCACCGAGCGAGAGCGCGTCGGCCGAGGAGGGCGCTCCCGCGCCCGCCGTCGTCGCATCCGCCGTTCCCGAGTCGCCGTCTGCCGAGTCACCCGCTCTCGAGACCGCCGCACCCGAGTCGACCGCGTCGACCGAGGGCGTCGAGTCGGATCCCCGTGCCGAGCAGCAGGATGCGCCGACCGAGCCGCAGGCGCAGCGCGCGGCGTCGCACCGCGACGAGGCGCAGCGTCCGCCGGTTCCCACGGTGTCCGCACCGGACGCGTCGGCGGTCGTCGACGCCGTCGTCGGCGCCGAGCCCTCGACTCCGTCGCCGGAGACGAGCGCACCGGTCACGGGTCGCCGCGCACGCCGGGTCGCTCTCGACGAGCTCGTCAGCGAACCGCAGTTCGATCCCTCTGCCGAATCTGCGGCGGTCGCGTCGCGCCCGGCCGCGGTTCCCGCCGTTCCCGCTCCGGTCTCGACGGACGCTCCGATCCCGCCGACCGCGCAGTCGCTGCGCCCGGCGGCGCCGGAGGCGGCGACAGCCTCGGCGGCGCCCTCGACCACGCCGAGTGCCACGAGCGCGGCCCCCACGACGCCGACTGCCTCGACGACATCCGCAGTGGCGGCGGCGCCCGCCGCACCGACGACACCCGCGGCTCCGGCGGAATCCGCCTCGCCAAAGCCGCACGCCAGCACCCCGCCCGCGAGCACGACCCACGCGGCCCGACGCGAGGGGGGCTCGTTCGCCCCCCAGGCGCCGACGGCAGCCGCCGCAGCGGCCCCGGTCCCGACCCCCTCGGCGGCGCCCAGCGACCGCACGCCCGGGGATGCGCTCGCACGCGCCCTGCAGGGCTCGGCGGCCACCCGTCTGCTCGGCGCGGCGCCCCGTGACGAGAGCGCGGCGGATCGCGCCGCGGCCCTGTCGAGCGCCGCGAGCACCCCGACGGCGCCGACCGCGATCGTGCGGCCCGGAGCCCCGACGACCCCGCTCGCCGGATCCGGCACCGACGCGGCCGCGCCCGCTGCCACGGCGGCTCCCGCGCCGTCGTCGCAGGTCACCGCGACCGACGCGGCCCCCGCATCCTCGGCGGCCGAGCGCCCCGAGCCGACCCCGCAAGCCGAGCAGTCCGCGCAGCCCGCCGCCGCATCCCCCGCCCCGCACCCGGGCGAGGCCGCCGTCGACCGCCCGCAGCGCTCGACGCCCGACGTCGACGTGCCCGTCGGCGCGAGCTCGACCTCCGAGCAGCGGCACCGCGTGCGCACGGCCCTCGGCTCGCGCTACGACGTCGCCAGCCGCACGGTCTCCCAGCTGCTCGCCCAGCAGCCGGGCATGCGCGTCGCCGCGGGCGACCGCTCGGCGATGCTCACCGGGCTGTCGCTCGTGCGGGTCTTCGCGACCGAGCCGCACGGCGAGTACGACCTCGACTTCCACACCTGCCTCGCCGAGGGCCTCGCGATGCTGCCGACCGCGCGCTCGGTCGTGGTGCGTGGCATCCCGGCCGGCATCGACGCGACCCCGGGCTCGACGCTCCGGCTGCGCGCCCCGCTGGTCGCGGCGGCGGCCGACGGCCCCGCGGCCGGCCCCGCGGAGGCCCTGATCTGGACCACGAGCGGCCGCCGACTCGACCGCGTGCTGCACGGCTCGGCGGGCGCCGCCGACGTCGTGCTGCCGGCGGGCGCGCGGCTGTGCGTGCTCGGCACCACCGGCGGATCCGCCCCGCGACTCCTGCTCGCCGAGGAGGGCGCGGATGCCGAGCTGGCTCTCGCGCGACTGCACGCAGCCGCCGAGGCGCGCGGCGACCTCGGCGCGCACGACGACGACCGCTGGTTCGGCGACCTCCCGTCGGCAGCATGAGGAGCCACGCCATGACCCCCGAGCGCCCCACCGACCGCACCCTGCGGTCGCGGTTCGCACCGCCCGAGCCGGTGGATGCGCCCGACGCGTCGACGACGACGCCCGTCGGTCCGCCGGCTCTGCCCCCGACGGGCCGACCCGGCGTGCTGCCGCTCGCGCAGCACCTGTCGGAAGCCGCCGCATCCGCTGCCGCGCGCCCGACAGCCTCGCAGCCCGGCGCCTCGCAGCCCAGCGCATCCCCGCCCGCCGCATCCCAGCCGGCCGAGCGGAACTCCCGCGAGCCCGACGACGGCGCCGACGGAGAGGCCGTCAAGCCCTCCCCCGCCACGGCACCCCGCGCCGCCGCCGAGCAGGTCGGCCAGCGCGTGCGCGCGCTGCTGCACGATGTCGCCCGACGGCTTCCGCTGCGGCGCACGCCCGCGCCGCCGCAGGTCGCGCGGGTCTTCGACGGCCACCGCGACGGCGTGCCGACCTTCGCCCCCGAGCGCCCGGTGATCGTCGACCAGGTCGAGCGCGACGAGCTGCTGGCGCTGCTGCGGTCAGGCTCGGTGCTCGTGCACGCGGCTCAGCCGCTGCGCGACGACCTCGGCGATCTCGACGCCGCGGTGCCCGCCGACCTGCGCTCCGACGGCACCTGGATCTGGAGCGACGCCGTCGCCTACTACCTCGAGCACCACTGGATCGCCCCCGATCCCGAGCTCGTCGCGCACCTGCGCACGGCCGGACCGGCGGCGCCGATGGATGCCGACACCTGGCGGCGTCTCTCGGCCGCCATCCGCCCCGACGCCTGGGAGGGCACGACATGGCCACTCGACTGATCGCGCCGGAGCGCGCGGTGCTGACCGTCGCCGCCGACAACCCCGACTGCCACCAGAGCATCGCCTCCGCCCTCGCCTCGGCGAACGACGGCGACGTCATCTCCATCCGCCCGGGCATCTACCGGGAGTCGGTCACGATCGACCGCGCCGTGTCGCTGTCGGGGGTCGGGGATGCCGGCGAGGTGCGCATCGAGGGCGTCTCGGGCCCCGCGGTGCGCAGCGCGGCGGTCGACGTGCGGGTCTCGGGTGTCACGATCGCGCGCGCCGACGGCGATGTCGCGGTCGACGTCGAGTCGGGTGCGCTGGCGCTCGACGACTGCACGATCGAGGCGTCGACCGAGGTCGCGGTCATCGTGCGCGCCGAGGCGCTGCTGACGATGCACGACGCCTCCGTCTCGAACGCCGTCGGCGCGGGGGTGCTCGTCTACGAGGGCGGCAAGTCGGAGCTCAGCGGCGGCCGGCTGCACGACATCGCGACCACGGCGCTCGTCGTGCGCGGGCCGAGTTCCGCGCACCTCGCCGACGTCGTCGTCGAGACAGCTCAGGGCGGTCTGCTGGCCGCCGACGGCGCCCAGCTGACGCTCGTGCGCGGCACGATCGGCACGATCGCGAACGCCGCCATCACGGTCGAGGGCGGCGCGAGCCTCGACGCCACGGGCACGGTGCTCGCCGACGGCGAGGGCATCGGGCTGCTCGTCACCTCGGGCGCCTCGGCGTCGCTCACCGAGGTGACGATGCGCCGCCTCGGCGGCCAGGGCGTCGTCGGCATGGCGGATGCGAGCGTCGAGCTCGCGCGCGTGACGATCGAGCAAGGCTCCACCCATGCGCTGCACCTCGTCGACCAGGCTCGGCTCACGGCCGAGGCGTGCGAGTTGCGCGGCGCGGGGCACGACGCGATCGTCGTCGCGGGCACGGCGACGCTCGCCCTCGCCGACTCGACGATCGATCGGCCGAGCGGCACCGCGGTGACCGCCTCCGACGAGGCGACCGTGACGATGACGAACGTGCGCATCCTCGACGCTGAGGGCGAGGCGGCGATCGCCCGCGGCACGGCTCGGCTCGTGGTCGAGGGCGGCTCGGTGCGCGGCGGGCGACTCGGCTTCGCCTGGGAGGACTCGACGACGGGGGCGCTGCGCCGCACGCGCATCGTCGACGTCGACGGCGAGGCGGTGCGCGTCGACCCCGACGCCGACGTCGAGATCGATCGCGCCACGGATGACGAGGACGACGCGCCCGACGGCGCCCCCGCACGACCCGGTGCGGCCCACGCGGCCGGCACGACCGGCACCACCGGCGAGGCGAAGCGCTCCGGCGACACCGAGTCGACCGCCTCCGGCGACAGCGAACTCGACCGGATGCTCGCCGAGCTCGACCAGCTCGTCGGGCTCGACAGCGTCAAGCGGCAGGTCGAGACCCTGGTGCGCATGCACCAGATGGCCGAGCGCCGCGCCGAGGCCGGGCTGCCGTCGCCGCCCGTCTCGCGGCACCTCGTCTTCGCGGGCTCGCCCGGAACCGGCAAGACGACCGTCGCGCGGCTCTACGGCCGCATCCTCGCCGCCCTCGGCGTCGTGCGCACCGGCCAGCTCGTCGAGGTCGCCCGCCCCGACCTCGTCGCCGCGGTCATCGGCGGCACCGCCATCAAGACCGCCGAGATGTTCAACAAGGCGCTCGGCGGCGTGCTGTTCATCGACGAGGCCTACGCGCTGTCGAAGGACTCCGGCTCGAGCAACGACTTCGGCGGCGAGGCCATCGACACCCTCGTGAAGCTCATGGAGGATCACCGCGACGACGTCGTCGTGATCGTCGCCGGCTACACGAACGACATGCGCACCTTCATGGCGGCCAACCCCGGCCTGTCGTCGCGTTTCTCGCGCACGATCGAGTTCACCGACTACTCCTCGGCCGAGATGGTGACCATCGTCGAGGGGCTGTGCCGCGCCAACCACTACAGCCTCGAGTTCGAGACGCGGGCGGCGCTGCACGACTACTTCACGAAGCTGCCGCGCGACGAGACCTTCGGCAACGGCCGCACGGCCCGCAAGGTGTTCGAGGAGATGCTCGGCCGGCAGGCGTACCGCCTCGGCAACGCCGAATCGGTGGATGCGCTCACCCTCACCCGTCTCGTGCCCGACGACCTCGGGCCCCTGCCCGGCTCCTCGATCGGGGCCGGCGTGGGCCGCGTCGACGAGGAGCGCGTCGATCAGCTGCTCAGCACCCTGCGTGAGCTCGTGGGCCTCGACGGCGTGAAGGAGGAGGTCGAGGGGATGGTCGACCTGCTGACCTCGGCACGACGTCGCCAGGCGGCGGGGCTGCCCGCGCCCTCCCTCAGCCGGCACCTGATCTTCGCCGGTCCTCCCGGCACCGGAAAGACGACCGTCGCGCGGCTCTACGGCTCCCTGCTGACCGCGCTCGGCGTGCTCGCGCAGGGGCAGGTGACCGAGGTGTCGCGCGCCGACCTCGTCGGCGAGTACGTCGGGCACACCGCGCGCCGCACGACCGAGGCCTTCGACCGCGCCCGCGGCGGCGTGCTGTTCATCGACGAGGCCTACACGCTCGCCTCCGGCGGCGGCAGCGGCGCCGACTTCGGCAAGGAGTCGGTCGACACGCTCGTGAAGCTCATGGAGGATCACCGCGACGAGGTCGTCGTGATCGCCGCCGGCTACGAGCGCGAGATGGACCAGTTCCTCGCCACCAACCCGGGCCTCGACTCGCGCTTCTCGCACCGCGTGCGCTTCGCGAACTACACGCCCGACGAGCTCGTCACGATCGTCAACCAGCACGCGACCGCATCCGGCTACGAGTGCACCGGGCCGACCGTCGCGGCGCTGCGCGGCCACTTCACGGCCGTCGACCGCACGGCGTCGTTCGGGAACGGCCGCTACGCCCGCCAGGTGATGGATGCGGCGATCGCCAACCACGCGCGCCGCACCCGCGGCATCGAGGAGCCGACCATGGACGACCTCGTGCTGCTTCTGCCCGAAGACGTGCCGACGCCGGAGTCGATCGGCGCCTGACGGCGCGATCGTCCGACGGCCCGCATATCTCGCGCGTCAGCGTTATCGTTCGTTATAGATCGACGCTTCTATAACAAACGATAACGAGGGATCTCCGATGCAGCCGAGTCCGTATACCCCGGGGGAGATCGCTCGCTCACTGCCTGGCCGGACGGCGGAGTTAGGCGAATTCAATGCCGACGTCGAACGGCTGCTCACGCGGCGACTGCTGCCGAGGATCCGTGTGGATCACGGGGCTCGCGGGTACGGCAAGACGTCGTTGCTTCGCGAATACGAGCGCCTCGCGCACCAGAATCGGCTGCTGACAGTGTTCGTGACCGCGGGCGAGTCGCCGATCATTCCGCAGATCAGTGCACAGCTGCGCGCACATGCGCCGAAAGGTCCCGCGATCGCGAAGCAGCTCGAGATTCTCGAGCTGCAGGTCGGATTCTCGCCCATCGGCCACGTCCGTGCCGAGGTGCGGCCGCAGACGGTGCCGGCCGCGGCAAGCAGGGCGCTTGAGGCGGTGGTCTCGGCGGTCGCGGACGGAACACCGCACCGCGGCCTGGTGATCTTGGTCGACGAGGTGCAGAGCGCCGACCCCGACGGCCTCCGAGCGCTGGCGTACGCCTGGCAGGATCTGCAGCGCGAAGCGCCGGATCTTCCCGCCGGTGTGTTCACGGCCGGACTGCCGAACTCCCCCGACGTGATCAGCGCGGCGGTGACCTTCGCCGAGAGGTTCCGATTCCGTCCGATCGGCGCGCTTCCGGAGCCGGCCGAAGAGCTCGCGATCGCCGAGCCGGCACGCGAGCTCGGAGTGATCTGGGATCGGGCTGCACTCGAGCGCGCCACCGCGATCGCGGGCGGATACCCGTACTTCGTGCAGCTGATCGCCGATCACTCCTGGGCTGCGGCCGGCAGCCCGGATCCGGGCGCGACCATCGACAGCGATGCCGTCGAACGCGCCGAGGTTCTCATGCAGAACGATCTCGATGCGCTCTACCGCGCTCGATGGGCGCAGGCGACGGACGGCGAGCAGCAGCTGATGCGCGCGATCGCATCGTTCGGCGAGAAGCCCGCAGCACGCACCGAGCTGGCCAAGCAGCTCGGGAAAGACTCGGCAGCGCTGTCGGTCCCGCGTCAGCGGCTGATCGACAAAGGCATGATCGCCCCTGAGGGACGCGGCCGGCTCGTGTTCACGCTCCCCGGTTTCGCTGCATATATCGAGGACCTCGACTCCTAGGCCGTCGCGATCCGCCGCCACCGGCTCCGACGGTAAGCCGTCAGGCGGCGAGTTCCACCGACTGCGACCGGATGGTGCGCAGCGCGTGGAACACGCGGCTCTTCACGGTGCCGACGGGCACCCCGAGGCGCTCGGCGGCGGCCGCCGTCGTCTGGTCGGAGAGGTACACCTCCGTGAGCGTGCTGCGGTGCAGCGGCGACACGTGCGCGAGCATCTCGGAGACCAGCACGCGGTCCTCGACCTCGCGGGCGGTGTCGTCGAGCGAGGCGGCGCTCTCGGCGTCGAACTCCGACCAGGCGATCTCGGTCGGCCGGGAGCGGCGGGCGCGATGCTGGTCCATGGCGACGTTGTGGGCGACGCGCGTCAGCCATCCGCGCACCGAGCCCTGGTCTTCGGTGAGCCGGTCGAGGTGGCGCCAGGCGCGCAGCAGGGTCTCCTGCGCGACATCCTCGGCGGCCGAGACGTCGCCGTTCATGAGCCGGGTCGCGTAGCGCACGAGGCCCGGACGGTGCTCGGCGACGAGAGCGTCGAACGCCCTCGCGCTGCCGGTCGCGGTCGTGGTCGCGGTGGGGGAAGCAACAGTCGCCATGATCGAGCCCTTCGTGTCGGTCGACGTCTGCTTCGATCGTCGGACCGCGCGAAGGCGCTGTCTCTGGGGTCATACCCCCATTCGGGGGGTAGGCCCGCTCCCCCCGAATGGGGGTATCCCTACCTCGTCGTCAGGTGCCGCAGCGCACGGCCCGCGAGTCCGCACCGGCGAGGTTCTCCCACCGGATGTCGTTCAGGGTGAGGTCGAGGTCGCCGGTGCCGAGTGCGACGAAGGGGGTGTCGACCGCGCCGGGCTTGAGGCCGGCGGCGGTGAAGCACTCGGCGGGGATGATGACGTGCTGCGTGACCCCGGGCGGGAATCCGTTGACGATCGAGGTCACGTCGACGCTGCCACCGCACGGGTACTCGCAGTGCACCGCGATCTCGAGCTGCTCGGCCGAGCCGGCGTTGCGGGTGACGTCGAACACGAGCGCGCCGTCGTCGGCCGCGATGTCGCGGAGGTCGATCGCCGTGCCGCTGGTCTGCGCGTACAGCTGGGCGGGACCGCCCTTCGCCCACTGGGCTCGGAAGCCGGCGTCCGACTGCGTCAGGGTCAGGTTCGGTCGCGCGGCGACGCCGTCGGCGAGCGGGGTGATGCCCCAGACGCCGGCCGCGTCGTTCGACTGCACGAACCACTTCAGCCCGGCGGTCGAGCTGCCGCCCGTGAAGACGGGCGAGGCGACGGTCGCCTTCGTGCCGTCCTGCTTCGCGACGCCCGACGGGGCCGGGGATGCGGTGACCTTGTGCGTGGCGCTCGCCGAGCTGCTGGGGCTGCGTGCCGCATCCGGGCCGGAGGTCGCGGCCTCGACGCCGCCGGCACGGCCGAGCGCGGCGGCGACGGCGATCGCGGCGACGATGATCGCGGCCAGCGCGGCGCCGACGACGATCGCCGATCCGCGGTGCACGGTGAGGCGCCAGAGCGAGCGGTCGACGTCGGCCCGCTGCGCCGCGGTCACCGACGTCGCCGTCGGCGCCGCGTCGGCGAGGACGCCCGGGGCGCCGGCACCGGCCGCGGCAGCAGCGGCAGGCGCCGCCGAGGTGGCGGCGAGCTCGCGCGCCCGCTCCGCCGCGCCGAGCGCGACCGTGAACTTCGGGTGATGGGTCGCCGCGACGGGACGGCCGACCGCGGCCACCTCCTCGGCGACGAAGGGGATGCGCGACGAGCCGCCGGCGAGGATCACGGTCGACACGGCCTCCGCATCGATGCCGACGGAGTCGATCGTGCGCAGCAGCGCCGCGATCGCGAGCCCGACAGCGGGGCGGATGGCGCGCTCCAGGTCGGCTCGGGTGAGAGTGACCGCCTGCACGGCGTCGTCGAACGGCAGGTGCACCACCGTCTCCTCGCGCACCGACAGCGCCTCCTTCGCGCTCGTGCACGCCTCGTCGATCGCGGCGAGCGTCGCCGCGTCGGCGGGCTGCCCGGGGTCGAGGGCCGAGATGCGGCCGCCGGCGCGCTGGTCGAGCAGGCCGCGCACGGCGTCGTCGAAGTCGTCGCCGCCCAGGTGCTCGACGCCCTCGGGGCTGCCGAGCACCTCGAGGCCGTCGGCGCCCATCCGCAGCACCGTCGCATCGAAGGTGCGGCCGCCGAGATCGAAGACGGCGACGATCGTGCCCTCGACGAGGCGCTGCTCGCGGGAGACGTAGGTGGCGGTCGCGACCGGCTCGGTGACGATCGCGTCGACGGCGACGCCCGAGAGCGCGGCGATGTGAGCGAACTGCTCGCGTCGGTACGGTCCCCACGCGGCGGGACAGGTGAGCACCACCCGTTCGGGCGGGTGGCCGTGCTGCTCGGTGAGCTGGGCGACGACATCCCGCAGCTGCGCGGCCATGAGAGCCTCGGGGGCGAAGCCGACGCCGCCGACGATGATCGGCGTCGGGTCGCCGACACGGCGCTTGAAACCGCGCACGAGACGGGCCGGGTCCCCCTCGGCGGCCAGCAGCGCGGCGCGGCCGGTGAGGATCGTGCCATCGGCGGAGCAGAACGCGACAGACGGCTCGACGAGCAGCGGTGAGAGCTGCGCGGCGCGGGTTCCGAGCTCGTCGCCGATCGCGACCGCGATCGAGGTCGTCCCGAGGTCTACGCCGATGGAATATCGCACGAAGCAGACGATAGACGACCGGTGTGTCACGAGTGTTGCCGTGATCCTCATCTGCTTCGCACGGCCGCCGTAGGATGAGCGCGACGCGCCCCGGCGACGGAGAGCGCACGGCGGCTGAAGGGGATGCGTGGCATCGATGCGGGTGGCGATCGCCGACGACGGCACGCTGTTCCGCGAGGGTCTCGTCATGCTGCTCGGCGCGGCAGGGCACGAGGTCGTCGCCGCGCATGACGACGGCGACCAGCTGCTGGCGACGCTGGGCGAGCAGCAGGTCGACATCGCCGTGCTCGACATCCGCATGCCACCCGGTGAAGAGGGCGGACTCTCGACCGCGACCCGCATCCGCGCGCTGCATCCGCGGGTCGGACTGCTGCTGCTGTCGCACTACGCGGAATCGCACTACCTGCGCACCATGCTCGCGATCGGCACCGAGGGCATCGGCTATCGCCTCAAAGAGCGCATCGCCGGCGTGCAGATGCTCAACGACACCCTCGAGCGCATCCTCGCCCGCGAGATCGTCATCGAGCCGGTGCTCGCGTCGCGGCTCGTCGAGATCGGCGAGCACCGCGACGTCGCGATCAGCGGCCTCGGCGAGCGCGAGCTCGACGTGCTGCGGCTCATGGCCGAGGGGCGCGCGAACCGCTCGATCGCCGAAGAGCTCTTCGTCTCGGTGAAAGCGGTCGAGAAGCACGTCGCGTCGCTGTTCGTGAAGCTCGGCATCCCCGCCGACGCCACGATGCACCACCGCCGGGTGCTCGCGGTGCTCACCTACCTGCAGGCGCAGAAGGTCGACGGCGGCGGACGATGACCGATCCGGCACCGCGCGAGGTGGCGGAGGTGCTCGCGACGACACCACGCGACGCACTGCTCTGGGCGCTGCTCGAGAACCTGGCCAGAGGCATCGCCGCCCCCGACGGCGCCCTGCCGCAGGTGCGGCTGCTGCGCCGCTTCGACGACGGCCACCACCAGCAGGTCGCGGCCTGGCCGGATGACGGCGCCCCGGCCGCGCACGGCGAGGCCGACGAGCATCCCGTTCACGGGGTGGGCGTGCTCGAGATCCGCCCGCCCGCCGACCTCGGCGGCGCGCGTCGCCGTCGACTGCTCGACGAGACGTGCGTCTGGCTCGCCGCGACCGTGCGCGCCGCTCGCGCCATGCGCACGCTCGACCGCGCCCGGCGCGACGCCGAGCAGCGGGAGAAGGAGGCCGAGCGGGCCGAGGTGCGCGCCGCGCGGGTGCGCGAGGGCGAGCGGATCCGGCTGGTCGAGACGATCACGACCGCGACCGTGCACGACCTCGCGGCGCTGCGCGCGCTGCTCGCGAAGCCGGCGGATGCGGTCGAGTGGCCCGCCATCCACGCCTCAGCCGAGCAGCTCATCGCCGACCTGCGCGACGCCGTGCGCGGGGTGTTCCCGGCGATGCTGCCCGACCGCGGCGCCGAGGAGACCCTGCGCGAACTGGCGGCGGCGCTGCCGGTGCCGATCGATGTGACCGGCGGGCTGGGCCGCCGGGCCGGCTGGGACATCGAGTCGGGCTTCTACCACGCGGTCGCCGGCACGCTCACGGCCGTCGCCCGGATGGGCGGACGGATGAGCCTGCGGCTGCGTCGAGCCGACGCGCTCGTCGCCCGGATCGGCAGCGCGCAGCCGGTCGACGCGGCCCACCTGACCCATGCGCTGACAGTGGATGCCGAGCGCATCGCCTCGCTCGGCGGCGCGCTCGTGGTGCGCGAGGTCGGCGAGGCCGTCGAGGTGGAGGTGACGATGCCCGACCGCAGCGAGGTGACGTCGCTGCCGATCGGCAACCGGCAGATCGAGGCTCGGCCCGTGCACGGCCGGGTCGGCACTCTCGTCGAGGTCGCCGGGCTGCCCGCCGACGAGCTCGAGGCGTGCCGTGACGCGCTCGCCGCGCCGGTGACGCTGCTCGTCGTGCAGGGTCCGCTCCCGGCGCCGATGCCCGGGGTGCAGACGGTGCTGTGCGACGCGGCGCCCGACACGGCGCTCGCGGCCGAGATCCGCGACCGCGACGGCCGCTGGGGCGTCATCGACGCCGTCGTCTGCGCGCTCACGCCGCGACCGGGCTTCGCGGCGGGACTCGGCGCGGGCCAGCTGCTGTTCCGCGACGGCGTCGCGCCCGCCGAGGCCGTCGCGGCGCTCGCGGCCCGCGCACCCGTGCTCGCCGCGCGTCGCGTGCTCGAGCGTCTCGCGACACGGGCCGCCGCCGAGGACTCCGCCGCGCTGCGCTGGCAGATCGACGAGCTGCGCGCCGGCGCGCACGAGCTGGCCGAGGACGCGCTGCTCGACGACGTCGCCCGCGGGCGGGCCCCCGACATCGTCGACGCCGCCGCGGCACGGCTCGCCGGCGCCGACGGCGGCGAGGCGCACGTGCGACTCGGGCTGCCCGCCGACGCCGACCCCGACCAGCTGCACACCGAGGCGCTCGCGGCGCTCGCCCGCTGGCAGCAGGTCGTGGCGACACCGGGCGGCGCCGCGCGCCGCCGGGCCGCCGAGGTGCTCGAGCGCAGCGCGGCCGGTCTGGTCGCGCGCTCGACGCTCACCTCCCGCTAGTCGGAGCCTTCGCCGGCGCGGGAGCCGGGCCGGCGGCGCTGAGGTTGCAAATACTGGGCCATCGGCGCGGATACTGGCTGGTCGGCGTTGCGGGGACGCCCGCGGGCGCGGTGCCCTGAGTGGCCAGTATCCGCGTCTGTCGTCAGGGTCCGCACCGTCGGACGACCTGGCGGGCCGGCGGGCGCGCTCAGTACGGCACGGCGGCGATGACGCGGGTGCCCTCGCCGGGCGCCGAGTGCACCTCGAGCGTGCCGGCGATCGCCCGGATGCGGTCGGCGAGGTACGCGAGCCCGCCCACGCCATCCCCGACCACGAAGCCCGGGCCGTCGTCGCGCACCTCGACGCGCGCCCGGCCGTGATCCAGTCGGGCCTCGACCAGGACGCGGGCGCCCGGCGCGTGCTTGTGCGCATTGCTGACGGCCTCGAGCGCCAGGTAGTACAGCGCCGACTCGACGGCGGGCATGAGGCGGGGGATGTCGGCATCCACCTCGACGTCGGCTCCGGCGAGCGCACGGAGAGCGCCCTGCAGCCCGGAGGTCGCGAGTACCTTCGGCAGCACGCCGCGCGCCGTCGCGATCAGCAGCTCCTCCGCCGCGTCGAGCTGCGTGCCGAGCGCGGCGAGCCGCGCATCCGCATCGGGTTCGTTCTGCAGGTGGTCTCCGAGCGCGATCGCCATGCGCAGCGCCACGAGGTGATGCTGCGCGCCGTCGTGCAGGTCGCGCTCGAGGCGACGGCGCTCGTGCTCCATGTCGGCCGACGCGCGCCAGCGCACATCGTCGATGCGGCGCGCCGCCTCCTGCTGCCGGCGCCGGGCGTGCCAGGTCGCATCCTCGGCCGCGTAGGGCGTGAGCAGCACAAGCAGCGGCTGCCACCCGGTCGGCGACGGCATCGCGTGCGCCGGAGCGACGGTCGCGACGATGTCGGGATCGGTGCCGAGCACGAGCGTCGTGACCTCGCCGTGCTGCTGCGGATCGTGCGCGCCCCAGCTGAGCGCCTTCGTGCCAAGGCTCAGCTCGAGGCGCGACGCGCCGATCGCCTCCGCCGCGATCGCGACCAGCGTCGAGGGCGGCGGCGGGGTGTCGGAGACGGCGAGCGCCGCCGTCAGCGCAGCGCCGATCCGGTCTTCGACACGCATGCCGCGACGCTAGCAGTGCCGCGGCGCGCGAGGGAGAGGGCCGTCAGATGCCGAGCTCGTCGAGCGCATCCTCGACGGTCTCGAGCTCGCGCGAAGGCTCCTCGCCGTCTTCGGGCACGATGAGCACGCCGAAGCCGTCATCCACCGGCACGATGAGCCCGACGACCTCGTCGTCGACGACGACCTCGAGCACGACGTCGTCGCGGCCGCCGTCGAGCGTGAACGGCACGGCCTCGTCGTCGCCGGACTTCGCCTCGAACGGTTCCTCGCGCTCGGGAGCCCGCAGCAGCACATCGGTGCCGCGGTGGTCGATCTCGAACGCGGACTGGACGGCCGCCTCCACGAATGCGTCATCCAGGTCGGTCATTCCCCCAGCTTCTCGCGTGCCGGCTCGCCGCCGCCACTCCGCCGCCGCGCCCCGCGTGGCGCGCCCGGGTGGCGCGCACGCATCCACCGTCCGGCCTCCGCGCACGCCGCCCGGCGCACACCGTCCGCGCGCCATGTGCACGGAAGCGGCTGAGCGGCACCATCGAGCACCATTGCGGCTCGGCCACCCTTCTGACCCGCCTCCGTGCACGAGAAGCTCCGCTAACGTGACCCTCCCCGCCGCCGGCGACGCCGATACTGGCGACCCGCAGCGCCGAGTTCGCGGGCGCCGCCGCCCCGCCGACCGGACAGTATCCGCAGCACGATCGCAGCGATCGGGGGCAGCCGTTTCGGATCAGCGACCCGACCGAGCCGCCCAGAAACCCGACCACCCCGCACATCCGAGACCCCCGACGCCGATACTGCTCATCCGCGGCGCTGTGGTCGCGGGCGGCATCGCCCCGACGCCTGGGCAGTATCCGCGTCACGACACTCGGCCGGCCGACGCGCGTTCGTCTGGCCGACCCCGCGCACCGGACGCCCGCGGCTCAGACCAGGCGGCCGACCACGATGCCGAGCACGCCGGCCGCGACGGCGACCACGAGCATCCCGAGTCCGTTGAGCGTCGCCGCGATCCAGCGCCGCGCCTGCAGCAGCCGCACGGTCTCGAAGCTCGCGGTGCTGAACGTCGTGTAGCCGCCCATGAGCCCGGTGCCGAGCGCGCTGACGAGCAGGGCCGGCGCGGCGTTCGCCTCGGCGAGACCGGCGAGCAGGCCGAGGATGAACGACCCCGTCACGTTGATCACGAGCGTTCCGACGGGGAACGTCGCGAGGCGGGGGCTGCGCGCGCTGCGTCCGCGGATGAGTCCGTCGAGCGCGAGGCGGGCGGCGGCGCCGAGTCCGCCGCAGAGGGCGACGACGAGCACGGTCACGACGGTCATGCGCCGGCCTCCTCGGCGTCGGCGTCAGCGGAGGCCCCGGGCGAACCCGGCGACCGAGCCGCACCCGACGAGCCCGCCGCATCCACCGCCCGCACGATCCGCCGAGCCAGCAGGATGCCGCCGAGCGACGCGAGCGCCCCGAGCAGCAGCGTCGCGAGCGGGTAGAGCAGTCCGAGCAGCGCGTCCCCGCCGAGCAGCAGCTTGGCGCTGTCGGCGGCGAGCGCCGAGTAGGTCGTGTAGCCGCCGAGCACGCCGGTTCCGACGAGCAGGCGCACGCTGCGGCGGCGGCCCTCGTCGGGTCCGCGGCGGGCGAGTCCCTCGAGTAGCGCTCCGAGGATGAGCGCTCCGCTGAGGTTGATGAGCAGGATGCTGACCGGCAGCCCGCCCGGACGCGGCAGCGCCAGATCGATCAGCTCCCGCACGAGCGTGGCGACGGTGCCGCCCGCGATCACCAGCAGCAGCGAGGTGGGGCGCAGGTGCACCGGAAGCGAGCGTCCGGTGGCGAGTTCCACCGCATCCGTGTCGGGGTCGAGCGGAAGCTCGGGCGCGGTGTCGGGGCGGTAGATGTCGGGGCGGTCGTTCACGGGTCTCCCATCTGCAGGCACGTCGAAGTGCCGAGACAGGGACTGTTGTCGCACCAGGTGCGAGGTTCGGTTCCGGTGAGCCCCACCGCCGCAGCGCCGACCGGGAGGGCCGAGCGCCGCGTGCAGTCTGCCACAGGGCGGTCGGTGGATGCGCGCCGCGGGCGCTCGAGTGGGCCGGGCCGGTCACCGCGCGTCAGGGTCGGCTCCGGCCCCGCTCCGCCGCGCCGCTCCGCCGCGCCGCACCGGCGCCGCGGCCCGATGGCCGCACACGTGTCTGCCGTTTCGGATGCCGGACTCGCCCGAGTCCCGGGGACGCCCGACGTTCTTGTGCATCCGAAACCACGAACACACCGCCGCGACGAGCGCCCGCCACCGCACAGCGTCGGTACGTCGGGGGCGCCGCCCACCATCGCGACGCGGAGCACCTGCTGAGCCGACGCTGTGCGCAGGGCTGCAGCCGAGACCGGGGCCGCGGCCGGATGTGCGCCGCCGTGCCGCCTCCCCTCAACCGCTTTTCAGCGGCGCGTCGACCAGAGCGCCCAGGCGATGAGCAGCGGCTGACCGAGCAGGCGCAGCGCGCGCTTGTCGTCGGTGTCGAGCCCGAAGCCGTCGCGCCGGTTCACCCACTGGGCGACATTTCCGGGGAACACCGCCGCGAAGAACAGCGCCGCCACCACTCCGAGCCGGCGTCGATCGCGCCGTCCTCGGCCGAGCACGGCGAGCGCCCCACCGAGCCCGATCTCGGCGATGCCCGACATGAGCACGACCTGGTCTTCGCTGAAGCCGGTCGCCTCCGTCACCCCGCGAGGCACCTGCGCGCGGAAGTCGCGGCGCGCGAACGTCAGGTGCCCGATCCCGGCGCCGACCAGCGCGACCCCGAGGGCGACGCGCGCCAGCCGGCGGATCCCGCTCGGACGCTCGGCGATCTCGACGCCGTCCAGCTCCTCACCCGTCTCGTCGCGGTCTCGTGCGTCGCCGTTCGTCCGGTCGTGGTTTCTTGCGCGCGCCATGCCGCCACCATCCGTCACCGAATGGATGCCCGGCTCGCCTTCCCAGCCGTCGCCCCGGTTACGCTCGCCAGATGATCGACGGGGATCGCGAGCCGGACACGGGCGAGGCGGATATCGACCTCGACGCCGGAGTCGAGCCGCACGCCGATGCCGGGGCCGGAGCTGGGGCCGGAGCACGGGCCGGAGCACGCGCCGATGCCCCGCTCGAGCAGCCGCTCGCCGGCGGCAACGCGAGCGCCGGCGTCGTGCGCGTCGGCGACACCGTGCGCAAGCCCTGGCTCGCCGCCACCCCGGCCGTGCACGCCTACCTCGCCCTGCTCGCTGAGCGCGATCCCGAGCTGCCGCTGCCCCGCGCCCACGGCCGCGACGCCGCCGGACGCCAGGTGCTCGACTTCGTGCCCGGCACCCCCGCCCTCGAACTGCCGCCCTTCGACACCGCGACGCTGCGGATGGTCGGTGCGCTGATCCGCCGCATCCACGACGCCAGCCCGACTCCGGACGAATGGATGCGGGCCGCACGCCCGCCCTTCGCGACGCCCCTGCTGCCGACCCCGGTCGCGGCGAGTGCCTCCGGCGAGCCCGACCTCATCGGGCACCACGACCTCGCCCCGTGGAACCTCGTCGTCGACACCGGCACCGACACGGCCACCGCGCCGACCCGCCTGACCTTCATCGACTGGGACGGCGCGGGCCCGACGACCCGCGCGTGGGAGCTCGCCTACGCCCTCCCCGCCTTCGCCTTCGCGCACGCCGACGCCGATCCGCGCGAGGTCGCCGGGCGGGTGCGCGACCTCTGGCACGGCTACACCGAGCCCGACGCCGCCGCCTTCGACCCCGCCGACCTCCGCCCCCGCACACTCGCGCTGCTCGCTCGCCGCGCCGAGGCCATGCACGACCACCTCCGCGCCAGCCACGCGGCCGGCGTCGAGCCCTGGGCGACGATGTTCACCGCCGGCCACGGCGCCCACTGGCGCGGTGTCGCCGACTTCCTCGCCGCTCACCCGTGCGTGTGGATGCGCGCCCTCACCTAGTCGATTGCCGGGGCAGGCCGATCGTGCCGCCTAGGGTTTCGATACTCCGAAGCTACTTCGCCTGAACTTGAATTCGTGCCGGGCCTGACGACGACCCGAGCATCGAATCAGGAAGCGTCTGCGTCACAACCACCCAATCAAGGTGAGATCCGTCGTCCGCATCGATTGCTATCCCCTTTTCGTCGACAATCGTCCGAAAGTCCGCGTCGACCGCGGTCACAACGACGTCGCGGTAGCCGAAATCATCGAGGACCTCCAGAGATCGTCGAAGAGTCAGCCCCTCGGTGTCGGGCCAGGTTTCGCATCGGTAGTGGAAGCAGTTAACAGTCGTACCGTCCCCGGATGTCGCTGTCTCAACTTCGTCGTCGCCGTAGCCGCGATCCCACCGGATTTGGCTGACGAAGGCGCCAGCCAGGACCACAGCGACGCCGAGACCGACCACCCCCGTCGCGAATGGCAGCCAGCGCTTGGGGCCCCGCGCCGACGAGCCGACCGAACGTCGTGGGAAGAGTCCAACGAGTAGCGGTATCGCGGTCACAGCCGCGAACAGAAGTCCGACGAGGCCGATCGGAATTACCCCGCCCGCGAACCCGGCGAAGGCCATCCAAATACCAAGGGCACCGATCCCCACCACGGCGACCCATCGCACAGCGGCAGCGAAGCCTGATTTGATCCGGTTCAGCGAACCGCGCCGTCGATTCGGATTCGTCATGCCGGAATCGATCTCGCGAGGGACCGTCGATTCACGGGATCAACATAGGCGCGAGCGGTCGATTCGAAACTCCTAGCCGCCTGTCGACACGCCGATCTAGCCCGGGCGTCGCAGCAGGCTCGTTGTCGCAGCCCCGAACTCAGTCCCGCGCCCCGAACAGCTGCTCGCCGTGCTTATGCAGCACGTCGTAGGCGTCGGCGAAGGTGTCGGGCACCGCCGCCTGGGGCTCGTACTTCGCGAGCAGCAGTCCGATCAGGCTGCGGGCCGGTGCGGTGAGCGGATGCGCGGCGTGCTCCCCGGTGGGCCGCGCCCGCGGCTTCCGCTCGGGGTTCGCAGGCACGTACACCGGCGTGACGTCCGGCCAGAGCGCCGGCTGGCGCGGGGTGGTCAGGTTGACGACGTTCCGCATGCTCGTGGCCTCGGCGTCGCGGTGGGTGAGCGGCTCGAGCCCGTGCTGCTCGCAGATCGTCTTCACGAGCGAGCCGTGGTGCATCTCGTCGTTGATGACGCTGCCGGCGCGCGTGTAGGCCGAGATCGCGATCGCCGGAACCCGGCCGCCGAGCCGGTCGAAAGTGAAGTCCCACTCCCCCGCGACCGGCTCGCCCGACGGCGGGGTCGCGGCGGGCGGCGGCACGTGGTCGTAGATGCCGCCGTGCTCGTCGAAAGTCGCGAGCAGCAGGGTGTTGAGCGCGTTCGAGCCTGTCGTCGACGACCCGGCGCGCACCGCGCCGTAGACCTCGGCGAGCAGCGCCTCGCCGGCCCGCATGTCCGACGTGGCGACGTCGTACGACTCCTCGCCGGGCAGGTGCGGGTAGCGCACGCGGTTCTGCGGCGGATGCATGTCGTTGTGGTCGAAGACCATGCGCGGCTCGATGAAGGCGTAGCCGGGCAGCTTTCCCGTGCGCGCATCCTCGTGGAACTGCTCCATGCTGCGGAAGTTGCTCTTCCAGTACTTCTCGAGCACCGGCGCGTGCAGCATCCCCGTCAGCGACACCACCTGGTCGGCGTCGTAGTAGACGCGCCAGCTCCTGCCCGCCTCCTCGAGGCGGTTGAAGATCGTCTCGCCATGGCTGGCATCCAGCCACTTCTGCTGCCCGCCGTTCTCGGCGTTCGTGACGAAGCCATGGGATGTGCTGGCGTGGAAGAAGGCGCGGTTGCAGAAGGTCTGCGACGGCACCGCGCAGTGCCAGTGGTCGTAGACGGCGAAGCTGCGGGCGAGGGTCGAGAGCACGGGCAGCATCTCGGGAGCGAAGCCGCCCATGACCGGCCGGTACTGCTCAGGGGTCGGTTCGGCGCCGCGCTCGAGGCGGTAGTTGACGACGTAGTCGTGCACGAAGCCCGACATATCGGGTCGAGCCGTCGACGCATCCGCGGGGGCGTTGTACGGCGCCGTGTAGCCGTTCTCGGCGGGGCGCTCGTTCGACGGCGGATCGACGACGCCGAACCACTGAGTGTTGACGTGCGCATAGAACTCGCCGGGGTCGGGGTCGGGCTGCGACATCACCCAGTCGGTCGACCCCTCGTAGACGTGCGCCTCGACGCGGGTGCCGTCGGGGTGCACGTTGACGTGCTCGCCCTGCTGCAGCCCCTCGAAGCGCTGCCCGCGCGGGGCTCCATCGGGATAGAGGCGGCCGAGGATGTGGTCGAAGCTGCGGTTCTCGAACATCAGCACGACGACATGGTCGAATCCCGGCTCGGGGCGGGCCTTCAGCGGAGTGAAGCCGTACACGTCGTCGGGGTCGTCGCCCGCGCCGAAGCGGCCCTGCGCCGCGGCGATCGCCCCGGCCGCGCCCGCGGCGCCGATCGCGGCTCCGGCGACGCCGATGCCGGCCCGACGGAGGAAGCGCCGGCGCGAGGTCGCGCTGTCGTCCGCCGCGCCCGCGGCTGGCGTCGCATCCCGCGCTGACTGGTCGTTGTCGTCCGCCACGGCCCCACTCTAGGCAGGACGGCCGTCGTTCCCAGGAGTTACGCATGTTCGCCGCGCCAGGCATCCGTGACCTGGGGTTTCCGAAATCCGAGAACGAACGGTCTACCCGACATCGCGTACCCCGAAGAGAGTCGAGGGCCGCTCCGGTCGCTACGGTCGAATAGCCCGCGGCTCACCCCCGCGGAGATTCGACGGCACCGCCGAGAGGCGCCACCACCACGGCCGATACCCCGGTCGCACCTGTGCCGTCGGGAGCTTTCACGAGCCACGACATACGGAACCCGACACGGAACGGACGGCGCGATCGCCACGATGTGGGATTACATCTCGACCCGACTCGACGCCATCGGTTTCTCGGCCTGGCAGCACCTCTCTCTCGTCGTGCAGTGCCTCGTGCTCGCCGTCGTCATCGCGGTCGTGATCGCCGCACTCGTCTACCGCAGCCCCGCGCTGACCTCGGTCGCGAACAGCGTCTCGGCGATCGGCCTCACGATCCCCGCCTTCGCGCTCGTCGGCCTGATGATCGCTCCCTTCGGCTTCGGCGTGACGCCGGCGGTCGTGGTCGTGACCTTCTTCGCCGTGCTGCCCGTGCTGCGTAACGCGATCGTCGGGCTCGGCGGCGTCGATCCCTCGCTCGTCGAGTCGGCCCGCGGCATCGGCATGAGCCGCATGCGCACCTTCCTGCGGGTCGAGCTGCCGATGGCCTGGCCGGTCATCCTCGGCGGCATCCGCGTCTCCGCCCAGATGATCATGGGCATCGCCGCCGTGGCCGCCTACGTGCTCGGCCCCGGCATGGGCGGCTTCATCTTCTCCGGCCTGTCGCGTCTCGGCGGCGCCGGAGCGACCGAGTCGATCGTCGTCGGCGTCGTCGGCGTCGTGCTGCTGGCGCTCGTGCTCGACCTGCTTCTCGTCGGCCTGGGCCGACTGACCACCCCGAGAGGAATCCGTGTCTGATACGACCACGACGATCGAGCAGCCCTCCGCCGAGGTGAGCGGGCGCCCCATCCGGCTCGACGACGTCACGAAGCGCTACCCGGGGCAGACCAAGCCCGCCGTCGACGGCATCACGCTCGAGATCCCGGCCGGCAAGGTCGTCATGTTCGTCGGCCCCTCCGGCTGCGGCAAGACGACGACCCTGAAGATGATCAACCGGCTCATCGAGCCGACGAACGGCCGCATCGTGCTCGGCGACGAGGATGTGACGGCGATCGACGGCGACGAGCTGCGTCGCCGCATCGGCTACGTCATCCAGGCCGGCGGTCTCTTCCCGCACATGACCGTCGCGACGAACATCGGCCTCGTGCCGAAGATGCTCGGCTGGTCGAAGGAGCGCATCGCGGCGCGAGTGGATGAGCTGCTCGACCTCGTCTCGCTCGACCCCGACACCTACCGCGACCGCTACCCGCGCGAGCTCTCCGGCGGTCAGCAGCAGCGCGTCGGCGTGGCCCGCGCCCTCGCCGCCGACCCGCCCGTGCTGCTGATGGACGAGCCCTTCGGCGCCGTCGACCCGATCACGCGTCAGCGTCTGCAGGACGAGCTGATCCGCATCCAGGAGGAAGTGCAGAAGACGATGGTCATCGTCACGCACGACTTCGACGAGGCCGTGAAGCTCGGCGACTGGATCGTGGTGTTCGAAGAGGGCGCGCGCATCGTGCAGTACGACACCCCCGAGCGCATCCTCGCCGAGCCGGCGAACGAGTTCGTCGAGAACTTCATCGGCTCGGGCGCCGGCCTGAAGCAGCTCACGCTGCGCCGCGTGCGCGAGGTGGATGTGGCCGACGCGGTCGTCGTGAAGCCCGGCACCACCGGCAAGGACGCGCTGCAGCAGGCCGAGAACGCCGGTCACGGCCACGTCGTGGTCGTCGATGACCGCGAGCGCCCGCTGCAGTGGCTCTCGCGCCGCCAGCTGGCCCGCATCGACGTGATCGACTCGCGCCTCGACCCGGCGCTGCCGGTCGTGTCGGCCGCCGCGACGCTCAACGACGCGCTCGACACGATGCTCGTCACGAGCGTCGGCGCCGCCCTGGTCACCGGGCGCCGCGAGCGCTTCGAGGGCGTCATCGACGTCGAGACGGTCATGGAGGCGATCCGGGATGCGCGCGCGAACGCCGCGAACTCCGAGGGCGCGCCCGTCGGCATGAACTCCGGCTCGATCGGGCTGACCCCGTCGCTCATCGCGGCCGGCGAGGCGGCGCAGGCCGCGCACGCGGCCGACGACGCCGAACCCGCCGACACCGCTGCGGCCGACGACACCGAGCGAGGCGCCGCCGGATGACCGACACCGCCACCCGCGTCGAGTCCAGCCGGAAGAGCGGCTGGCGCTCGCTGATCATCCAGATCGTCGCGATCCTCGCCGTGCTCGCCGCGGTGTGCATCTGGATCGCCGTCGCCCCGCTCAGCGCGACCGAGCGCGGCACCCTCGCGCCCGCCGCGCTCTGGAACTCGACCGTGCAGCACCTCTCGCTGACCTTCGTGTCGGGCGTGATCGTGCTCGTCATCGCGATCCCGCTCGGTGTGCTGCTCACCCGCAAGCCGCTGCGCAAGGCGGCCGGCCCGATCCTCGCGATCGCGAACTTCGGCCAGGCCGCGCCGGCGATCGGCCTCGTCGTGCTGCTCTCGGTGTTCATCAGCTCGGGCTACTGGGCGTCGATCACCGCGCTCGTGCTCTACGCGGCGCTGCCGGTGCTGCGCAACACGATGCTCGGCATCCGCGCCGTCGACCAGCGCCTCATCGAGGCCGGCCGCGGCATGGGGATGAGCGCCGTGGCGGTGCTGTTCCGCGTCGAGCTGCCGCTGGCCGTGCCGGTCATGCTCTCGGGCGTGCGAACCGCGCTCGTGCTGCTCGTCGGCACCGCCACCCTGGCCGCCTTCGTCAACGGCGGCGGGCTCGGCCTGCTGATCACGACGGGCGTCAGCCTCTACCTCTACACCGTGCTTCTCGCCGGCGCCGTCATCGTCGCGCTGCTCGCCCTCGTCGTCGACTGGGCCGGCCGCGTCGTCGAGCACGTCGCCCGACCGAAGGGACTGTGATGCGCACCCGCACCCGCACCAGCACCCGCGCCGCCGCTCGCCCCCGCACCGCGCGCCCCGCCGCATCCACCTCGGCCCGTCTGCGCCGCCGCGGCATCGCGGCCGGCGCGCTGGCCGCGGCCGCGCTCGTCGCGCTGACCGGATGCGGCCTGCAGTCGGCCGCCGCCTACGCGCCCGACGCGGCGCCCGGCTCGATCAAGAAGATCGACGGACTGCCCGCCGATGCCACGATCACGGTCACGTCGAAGAACTTCACCGAGCAGCTCGTGCTCGGCAAGATCGCCGTGATCTCGGCCAAGGCCGCCGGCTTCCAGGTCGTCGACAAGACGAACGTGCCCGGCAGCGTTCCGGTGCGGCAGCTGATGCTCGCGCACGACGCCGACATGACGTGGGAGTACACCGGCACCGCCTGGCTGACCTTCCTCGGTCACGAGCAGGGCATCCCCGACAAGCAGGAGCAGTACGACGCCGTGCGCAAGGCGGATGCGAAGTCGGGCCTGACCTGGCTGCCGCCCGCGCCGCTGAACAACACCTACGCCCTCGCGGTGCGATCGGAGGCGGTGGAGGAGCTCGGCGTGACCAAGCTCAGCGACATCGCGAAGCTGCCGGTCGACCAGCGCACGATCTGCGTCGAGTCGGAGTTCAACTCGCGCAGCGACGGCCTCACGCCGATGCTGAAGAAGTACGGCCTCGAGCGCGGCGCCGCCGACGGCGTGCCCGACTCGAACATCAAGATCTACGACACCGGCGCCGTCTACACGGCCACCGACAAGGGCGCGGCCTGCAACTTCGGCGAGGTCTACACGACCGACGGCCGCATCAAGAGCCTCGACCTCACCGTGCTCGAGGATGACAAGAAGTTCTTCCCGGCCTACAACGTCGCCCCGGTGCTGCAGACGGCGACGCTGAAGAAGTACCCGCAGCTCGAGAAGGTGTTCGAGCAGATCAGCCCGAAGCTCACCGACGAGACCCTGCAGGAGCTCAACCTGCGCGTCGACGAGGGCGGCGAGGATCCGGGCGACGTCGCCTTCGACTTCCTCAAGAAGAACGGCTTCGTCACGGAACCCTGATCGGCGACCGCGCTCCTGCTCGCGACCCGGCGGTCAGAGCGGGAGGGCGCGGATCGACTCCGCCGCGACGGCGCTGAGCTCCAGCTCGGCGCCGTCCGTCGTTCCCGGGGCAGCGGCGCCCTCGCCCTCCGCGAGCGCGGCGTCGCCGACGGGCGCGTGCCGCACGCGCATCGCCCCGACCGCATCCATCGCCGTGACGACCACCAACTCGGTGCCGACCGCGACGCCCTTGTCGGCGAGGTAGCGCAGCACCTCGGGGTGCCGGTCGGCGACGCGCAGCACACGCACCCGGCGCCCGGCCGCGACGGCGGCGAGCGTCGGCGCGTCGGCGAAGGGGATGCTGCCGTCGACACCCGGGATCGGGTCGCCGTGCGGGTCGGCGGCCGGGTGCCCGAGCTCGGCGTCCATGCGCTCGAGCACGAGGTCGCTCACCGCGTGCTCGAGGCGGTCGGCCTCGTCGTGCACCTCGTCCCAGCCGAAGCCGAGCCGCTCGACCAGGTAGGTCTCGATGATGCGGTGCCGGCGCACGACCTTCGTCGCGATCGCCCGGCCGGCATCCGTCAGCTGGATCGAGCCGTAGGGCTCGTACTCGATGAGCGCGTCGCGGGCGAGCTTCTTCAGGTTCGCCGAGACGGTCGACGGCGTGACGCCGAGGCGCGCGGCGAGGTCGGTCGTGGTGGGCCGGTCGCCCGGCCACTCGTAGGCCTTCCAGACGATGGTGAGGTAGTCCTCCTCCATGCGGCTGGGCTCGCGGTCTCGGGCGGCCGCCGCATCGATCGTCATCGCTGAGAGGCTACTGCCGCCTGCTGCCCCGTCGCGGGCCCGCCCGCATCCCCGTCGCGCCCAGTGATCTCAGCATCGACCGGCCGCGCCCGCCGGAACGGCGCCGCCAGCGTCGGCACGATGTCGCGCCGGTGCACGATCAGCGCGCCGACGGCGATCACGAGGTGGATGACGCTGAGCACGTAGCGCCCGTTCTCGTCGGGCACGAAGAACTGCACCGCGAAGAGTCCGGCGAGCGCCGCCGCCGACCACCAGTGGAAGCGCAGGGCGAGGATGATCGCGACGCCCATCACGGTCTGGCTGGCGGTGAGCACGAACTCCTCGACCTGGCGGGCGTCGAGCTCGAGCGCCCATCCGCCGCCGCCGAGACCGTGGGCGACCGGCAGCGAGCCGACGAGCAGGCTCCACTGGTTGACCTTCGAGGCGATGAGCGTGCCGATCGCGGCGCCGCCCATCCCGCGCAGGGCGAACATCGTCGCGACGATGAACTCGGGCGCCTCGGAGGCGAGCGGCGCGAGCCACTGCACGAGGAAGTAGCTGTCGATGCCGAGCGACGAGCCCGAGGAGACGAGCGCCTCGGCGAAGGGCTCGGCCGAGCTGAGGATGATGGCGGCGGCCACGACGAACAGGGCGATCACGGTCGCGCGGCGGGCGCGGGTCGGCAGCTCGGCGATGAGCGCGGCCCCGCCGACGAACTCTTCCTCGCCGTCGTCGTCGGAGTGGTTCTTGCTGGCGCGCCAGAGGTAGAGGCCGAAGGTGACGACGAGCAGGGCGCCGAGCCAGATCGGGATCGTGCCGAGCAGCGGGATCGCGAAGGCGGCGATCGAGAGCAGGGCGAGGAAGCCGATGTCGAGGCGGTTCTCCTTCGGCAGCTCGAGGGCGTGCGCCGCGCGGGCCGGCTTCGCGGCGACCGCCCCGGACCGCATCGCCTTCGTCGTCATCCGCCGCGCGACGATCAGCGCGGTGATCACGACGAGCGGCCAGCCGAAGCCGAGCAGCAGCCGATTCGATCCGGTCATGTTGGCGGCGGCGAACTGCGCGTACTCGGGCTCGGAGCCGGAGCGGAAGGCGTAGAAGAGGTCGACCGCGTATTCGGGCAGCACGGCGATGAAGGCGAGGATCGCGATCGCGAGCGCGCCGGAGATGTCCTTCTGGGCGGCCTCGGCGGCCCAGGCGAGCAGGAACGCGGCGGCCACGACGGCGGCGCCGAAGACGAGCAGGTCGACGACCGGATCGGGTCGGAAGCCGGTGACGCGGAAGGCGATCGCGGGGGCGGCGATCACAAGGCAGATCAGGATTCTGCGGATGAGCTCGGCGGGCATGGTGGTGGTGTCCCTTCCCGGATGCGCGCCCTCCCGGCGTTCATCCTCAGCGACCCTGTCGCGCGCGCCCGCGGTGTGTCGACGGGCATCTCGTTGTTGGACGCGTCCAACATCCGCGTCGCCGGAACGGACATCCGCTGTCCCTCGATCCGGTGGGAACCGTTCGGGGGCCGCTCGCACTGGGGGGGCGAGTGCGGGGTGAGAAGCCTTGACGGATGTCGCATAGCGCGGGTTACCCTCGACCCGAAGACTGCTCACGGCCGCCGAGTACCAGCGACGCGAATCCGACCAGGGGAGCGGTCCCGGGGGAAACGGAATAACCGACCGTGCACGACTCAACGCTGCCCGCGCGCGCCCGAAAGCTGCTCGCTGCGTCCACTGCTCTTCTCGTCGGAGCGGGCCTCGCCCTGCTGCCGGTCGCGACGGCCTCCGCCGCACCGCCCGCGCAATCGACCTTCGAGACCGAGAGCTTCACCGGCTCCGACCTCGCCGTTCGCGGCAACTGGCAGAAGCTGACGCCGTCGAAGTCGGGCGCGACGAATGCGGCCTGCTTGACGGGCAAGACCACGGCCTCGGCCAACCAGACGCCCGTGCCGGGATGCGCGACGACCGCGGAATCGCCCGGGGTGCTGCGCCTCACCCCCGCGCTCGGCGATCAGGTCGGTGCGCTCGGTTCGACGCAGTCGATCCCGACCACCAAGGGTCTCGACATCTCGTTCAACTCGTATCAGTGGGGCGGCAGCGGCGCCGACGGAATCGCGTTCTACCTCGCCGCGACCGACCCGCTGAACCCGCAGGTGCCGAGCACGACCGGTGCCCTCGGCGGATCGCTCGGGTATGTCTACGGCAGCGACAGCAACGGGGCGCTCAACGGTCTGAGCAACGGATACCTCGGCATCGGACTCGACGCCTACGGCAACTACATCCAGGTCGGCGGCACCACGCCCTCCACCTGCCGGGTCACGGGCGAATACACCGCCGTCGCGGTGCGCGGCCCCGGAAACACCACCAACGGATACTGCCTCCTGAACCGCCAGACCTACACCAAGGTCGTGACCGGGCAGACCGTCAAGGATCAGTCCAAGCTGGCAGGCACCACCCGCGCGAACTCGCTCGTCCCCGTGCGCGTGCTCTACAACCCGACCGGCGCCGACATCACCGCTGCCGCCACCGCGTCGTTCGGCACGTTCACCGTTCCCGCCGGCAGCTACGCGGTGCTCTGGAAGCCGATCGGGGGCGCCGTCACCTCGATGACCGGCGCGCTGCCGAAGTACACCAGCTCGGAGTACTCGGCCTTCGCCCCGAACGCGAGCTGGTACAACCCGACGACCGGCTACCCGTACAAGCTCAGCTACGGCTGGACCTCGTCGACCGGCGGAGCCAACGACAACCACGAGATCAGCACCGTCTCGGCGACGACGCTCGCCGGCCCGGTGCCCGTCATCACCCTCGCCGGCAGCACCTCGACCGCCCCGAAGGGCGGAACGGGCACCTACACGGTGACGCCCACGGTCAGCCCCGACGGCGGCTCGGAAGACCAGCCCGTCGTCGTCACGACGACCTTCCCGGCCGGCACCACGCCGACCACGCCCACCACGCTGCCGACCGGATGGACCTGCGCTGCCCCGTCCGGCCAGGCCATCACCTGCACCTACACGCCCACCGCCGCCGTCGCCGCGGGCACCGCTCTTCCCGCGCTCAACCTGCCGTACTCGGTTCCTACGAGCACGAACGTCACCGGCACGGCCCTGAACGTGACCTCGGCGAGCACGTCGAACGACAGCCTGCCCGCCTCGGGCACCGGCACGATCACGGTCGCCAAGGGCGTCACGACGACGACCGAGACGGTCAACAACGCCGCCACCGCCACGGTCGCCTACGGCACCGCCGCGAACCTGCGCGCCACGGTCGCACCGTCCGCCGCGACCGGCACCGTGACCTTCACGAGCGTGGATGCGGCGAACAACCCGATCACGCTCTGCACCGCGACGCTCACCGGCGGTGCCGCGACCTGCGCGACGTCGACGACCCTCGCGGCGGGCACCTACCCGATCACCGCGACCTACTCGGGCGACACCCAGTACGCGACCTCCACCGTCTCCAGCGCCACCCTGACCGTCAACAAGGCCGGCGCGCCGACTCTCACGACCACGGCCGCCGGAGCGACCAGCGGCGGCTCGGTCGTCTACGGCAACGGCACGCCGCTGAACCTGACCGGCATCCCGGCCGGCGTCGACGGCACCTCCGCCGTGCAGTTCGTCGTCAAGGACTCGGCGGGCACGATCGTCGACACGGTCAACACCACCGTCGCGAACCTGGCGACCGCGACCAGCAAGGTGCTGCCCGCCGGCACCGGCTACACGGTCATCGGCACCTGGGCGGGTGACGCCAGCCACGTCGGCGCCGCCGGTGCGCAGGCGTCCTTCGCCGTGACCAAGGCCACCGCCCCGGCGCTGACCACGATCTCGACCGCGACCGTGACCTACGGCAACCACCTCGCGCTGGGGCTCACCGGCATCCCCGCGGATGCACCCGGCACGAGCGCCGTGACCTTCACGATCAAGGACTCGGCCGGCAACACGGTCGACACCGTCACCACCACCGTCGCGAACCTCGCCACCGCCCAGAGCAAGGTGCTGCCCGTCGGCACCTACACGGTGCAGGGCACCTGGGCGGGCGACGCGAACCGCAACGCCGCCACCGGCACGACATCGAACTCGTCGGTGGTGAAGGCGAACTCGCCGACCCTGACCACCACGGCCACGGCGACCACCACCTACGGCAACCAGCTGAACCTGGGTCTGACCGGCATCCCCGCGGATGCCGCCGGAACCGGCACCGTCACGCTGACCGTGCGCAACAGCGTCACGAACGCCGTCGTCGACACCGTCACGACCACCGTCGCGAACCTCGCCACCGCCAAGAGCAAGGTGCTCCCGGTCGGCAGCTACACGACCACCGGCGTCTGGGCCGGCGACGCCAACTACAACGGCGCCACCGGCAGCGCCGCGGGATCGACCGTCACCAAGGCGAACTCGCCCGCGCTGACGACGACCGCGACCGCGACCACGACCTACGGCAACCAGCTGACCCTCGGCATGACCGGCATCCCGGCCGACGCCGTCGGCACGAGCGTCGTCACCCTCACCGTGCGCGACGCGGCGAACAACGTCGTCGACACCGTCACCACCACCGTCGCGAACCTCGCCACCGCCAAGAGCAAGGTGCTGCCCGTCGGCAGCTACACGACCACCGGCGTCTGGGCCGGCGACGCGAACTACAACGGCACCACCGGCACCTCCGCGAGCTCGACCGTCACCCAGGCGACGCCCCCGGCGCTGACCACCACGGCCACCGCGACCACCACCTACGGCAACCAGCTCGCCCTCGGCCTCAGCGGCATCCCCGCCGACGCGACCGGCACGAGCGCGGTCACCTTCACCGTGCGCGACGCGGCGAACAACGTCGTCGACACCGTCACCACGACGGTCGCGAACCTCGCCACCGCCAAGAGCAAGGTGCTGCCCGTCGGCACCTACACGACGACGGGCGTGTGGGCCGGGGATGCGAACTACGCGCAGCGCGCCGGCACGGCCGCCGGCTCGACGGTCACCAAGGCGGCGACGTCGCTGACCACGACCGCGCAGGGACCGCAGAGCTACGGCACGCCGGTTCCGCTCGGTCTGACCGGCATCCCGGCCGACGCCGTCGGCACGAGCGTCGTCACCCTCACGGTGCGCGACGCGGCGAACAACGTCGTCGACACCGTCACCACCACCGTCGCGAACCTCGCGAACGCCAAGAGCAAGGTGCTGCCGGCCGGCAGCTACACGGTCGTCGGCGACTGGGCCGGCGACGCGAACCACTCCGCCTCGACCGGCACGCAGGCCACCTTCACGGTGACCCCGGCCGGCGCGGCGACGCTCACCACCACGGCGCAGGGGCCGCAGACCTACGGCACGCAGGTGCCGGTCGGGCTGACCGGCATCCCCGCCGACGCCGTCGGCACGAGCGTCGTCACCTTCGACGTGAAGAACAGCAGCGGCGTGACCGTCGACACGGTCAGCACCACGGTCGCGAACCTCGCCACCGCGAAGACCAAGGTGCTGCCGGCCGGCGACTACACGGCCGTCGGCACCTGGGCCGGCGACGCAAACCACGCGACCGCCACCGGCAGCGCCGCGCCGTTCACGGTGACCAAAGCCGCCTCCACGACCGCGACGACCGCGACCGGCAAGCCCTACGGCACCCCGGTTCCGCTCGGCGTGACCGGACTGCCGGCCGACGCCGACCCCGCCTCGTCGATCTCGATCGCGATCACCACGCGGGCCGGCACGCCGGTCACCACCGTGACCACGACCGTCGGCCAGCTCGGCACCGCGCAGGTCGCCGGACTGCTCGCGGGCGACTTCACCGCCCGCGCCACCTGGGCCGGTGACGCGAACCACACGTCGAGCGTCGCGTCGCCCGCCGACTTCACCGTCGCCAAGGCCGCCTCGCCCGCGCTCACCACGACCGCGAGCAACGTCGCCTACGGCATGCCGATCCCGCTCGGCCTGAGCGGCATCCCCGCTGACGCCACCGGCAGCTCGGCCGTCACGCTCGTCGTGAAGAACGCCGCCGGCGACACGGTCGACACCGTCACCACTACGGTCGCGGGCCTCCCGAACGCGAAGAGCAAGCTGCTCCCCGCCGGCAACTACACCGTCGTCGGCACCTGGGCCGGCGACGCGAACCACACCGGCGCCGACGGCGCGGTCGCCACCGCCACGGTCGCGAAGATCGACCCGACCCTCACGACGACCGCGACGGGACCGCAGACCTACGGCACCCCGGTGCCGCTCGGCCTGAGCGGCATCCCCGCGGATGCGACCGGCAGCTCGGCCGTGACGCTGACGGTGAAGGATGCCGGCGGCAACGTCGTCGACACCGTCACCACGACCGTCGCGAACCTCGCGAACGCCAAGAGCAAGGTGCTCCCCGCCGGCAGCTACACCGTCGTCGGCGACTGGGCCGGCGACGCGAACCACAACGCCGCCACCGGCGCCCAGGCCGCCTTCACGGTCACCCCGGTCGCCGCGCCGACGCTGACCACCACCGCCGCCGGGCCGAAGGCCTACGGCACCCCGGTGCCGCTCGGGCTCACGGGCGTCCCCGCCGACGCCTCGGGCAGCGGCGCGGTCACGTTCGACGTCAAGAACAGCGCCGGCGACACCGTGCAGACCGTGACCACGACGGTCGCGCAGCTCGCCTCCGCGCAGGCGACCGGCCTGCCCGCGGGCGACTACACGGTCGTCGGCACCTGGGCCGGTGACGCGAACCACACCGGAGCCACCGGCAGCCAGGTCGGGTTCGCGGTCACGAAGGCCGCCTCGACCCTCGCCACCACGGCGACGGGCAAGCCCTACGGCACCCCGGTGCCGCTCGGCGTGACCGGCCTGCCGGCCGACGCCGACCCGGCCTCGGTCATCACGATCGCGATCGCGACCGCCGCCGGAACCCCGGTGACGACCGTCACCACGACGGTCGGGCAGCTCGCCACAGCGCAGGTCTCCGGCCTCCTCGCCGGCGACTTCACCGCCACCGCCAGCTGGGCCGGCGACGCGAACCACACCGCGTCGAACGCCACCGCGGCGCCGTTCACGGTGAGCAAGGCGGCCTCGCCCGCGCTCACCACGACCGCGACCGGCGTGCCCTTCGGCACGCCGATCCCGCTCGGCCTGAGCGGCATCCCCGCTGACGCCACCGGCAGCTCGGCCGTCACGCTCCTCGTGAAGAACGCCGCCGGCGACACCGTCGACACCGTCACCACCACGGTCGCCGACCTCGCCGCCGCGAAGTCGAAGATCCTGCCCGCCGGCGACTACACGGTCACCGGAACCTGGGCCGGCGACGCCAACCACACCGGCGCCGACGGCGCGGTCGCGAACGTGACGGTCGCCAAGGCCGCCGCTCCCGCGCTCACCACGACCGCGCAGGGTCCGCAGGCCTACGGCACCCCGGTGCCGCTCGGCCTCACCGGAATCCCGGCCGGCGCCGACGGCGCCAGCGCCGTGACGCTGGTCGTGAAGGATGCCGGCGGCGCCACCGTCGACACCGTCACCACCACGGTCGCCGACCTCGCCGCCGCGAAGTCGAAGATCCTGCCCGCCGGCGACTACACGGTCATCGGCACCTGGGCCGGCGACGCGAACCACGTCGGCGCCGACGGCAGCTCCGTCGGGTTCACGGTGACGCCGCGCGACACCGCGCTCACGGCCACGGTCGACGGGAAGACCTCGTCGAGCGTCGCCTACGGCGGCTCGCCCGCCTTCGCTGCCACCGGGCTGCCCGGCGGCGCGACGCCCGCGACCGGCACGATCTCGTTCGTCGTCAGCGGCGGCCCGGCCGATGGCACCGTGCTCTGCACGGCGACCCTGCCGGCCACCACCTGCTCGCCGAGCGCGGTGACGCTGCCGGTCGGCAGCTACTCGGTCGTCGCGCAGTACTCCGGCGACGCGGACAACGCGCCCAGCACGAGCGGTCCGGTGACCCTCGAGGTGACCGCGGCGCCCACGAGCCTCACGCTCGCCACCCCGCCGGCCGCCACTTACGGCACCCCGGTGACCCTCGACGCGAGCGGCCTGCCGGAGGCGGCGAGCGGCACGATCGAGTACCGCGCCACCCGCGACGGCGAGACGGTCGTGCTCTGCCGCACCGACATCGACACGAGCACGTCGTGCGCGACCCCGGCCACCCTGCCGGCCGGCGAATACAGCGTGGTCGCGGTCTTCATCCCGACGCCCGGTTCGCCCTACGCCGGGTCGACCAGCGCCGCGAAGACGCTGACCGTGGCGAAGGCCGCCCCGACCGTGAACGCCACGGTCGACGGCGACCCGGCCTCGGCCAGCCACCCCTACGGCGTCGCCTCGACGCTCGCGGTGACGGGCCTGCCGGCCGACGCGACCGGCACGATCACCTTCACCTACACCGACGCGAGCGGCTCGCACACCCTGTGCTCAGGCCCGGTGACGAACGGCGGCGTGAGCTGCGCGACCGTGGCGACACTGCCGGCGGGGTCGTACGCGATCACCGCCTCCTACAGCGGCGACGCCAACTACGCCGCGGCCACGGGCAACGCGCTCGAGCTGACCGTGACGCAGGCCGAGCCGACCGTGACCATCACCGCCCCGGCCCAGTCGGAGTACGGCCAGCCGTTCACCGTCACGCTCGGCGACGAGCTGCCGACGGATGCCACCGGCACGGTGAAGATCACCGACCAGGACGGCACGCTGCTCTGCACCGTGACCCTGCCGGCCCGCAGCTGCGAGATCACCGCCGTGCTGCCGGTGCGGGCGGGCGGCTACCAGCTGACCCCGACCTACTCGGGCGACGCGAACCACACCCCGGCGACGGGATCGCCCGTCACGGTCACCGTGACCGAGCAGGCCACCAGCCTGACGGCGAAGGCGAACGGATCCGACGCGGCCACGACGACCTACGGCACCGCCGCGACGCTCAGCGCATCCGGCCTGCCGGCGGGCGCGACCGGTCTGGTGTCGTTCACCTACGTGGACGGCGACGGGGTCACGCGCACGCTGTGCAGCGAGAACGTCGGCGCCGACGGCACGGTCTCGTGCACCGGTCCGGCCGCTCTCGGCGCCGGGGAGTACGACATCACCGCGGTCTACGAGGGCGACGCGAACCACCAGCCCACGACCAGCCCGGCCGTGACGCTGACCGTGCAGCCCGCCGGAACCGGCGTCGTGGTCGAGCAGCCCTCGGGCGCCGTGTTCGGCACGGCGACGACCGTGACGGCGGGGAACATCCCCGACGGCGCGAGCGGCCAGCTCACCTTCCGGTACACGGATGCCGACGGCGTCAGCCACGACATCTGCACGGTGAGTCTGCCGACGCGCGAGTGCGAGCTGCCCGCCGACCTGCCCGCGGGCACCTACCCGGTGACGGTGCAGTACTCGGGCGACGCCGACCACGCCGGCTCGACGAGCCCGGCCGTGAACGTGGTGGTCGCGAAGCAGCCGACCGACGTGCAGTTCGCGTCCGACGCGCCCACGACCGCCGTCTACGGCACCGCGGCGACGCTGCCCGTGACGGGGCTGCCGACCGGCGCGACCGGCGAGGTCGACGTGATCGCGATCGGCGCGGGAGGAGCGGAGACGGTGCTCTGCCGCATCACGCTCCCCGCCACGTCGTGCGCGACGCCGACCGACCTGCCCGGCGGCACCTACACGATCGTGCCGCGCTACCTCGGCGATGCGAACCACGAGGCGAGCCAGGGCGCGGCGCTGACCTTCACGGTCACGCCGAGCACGACGCCGCTCGGGGTCACGGTCGCCGAGAACAAGCCGGTCTGGGGCGGCGCCGTCACGCTGACGGCGACCGAGCTGCCTGCGGCGGCGACCGGAACGGTCACCTTCCGCGAGGGCACCACGGTGCTCTGCACGGTCAACCTGCCGACGCGCAGCTGCCAGACCAGCGTGCTGAAGCCGGGCGAGCACACGGTCACCGCCTCGTACTCGGGCGACGCGAGCTTCGCGCCGGCCGCGGCCGAGACCACGACGACCGTGTCGATCATCTCGACCGTCGACCCGCAGCCGGAGCCCTCGACGACCTCCACGTCGAAGATCACCTGGCCGGCCACGCCGGGCGCCGCGGGCTACCGCGTCATCGTGTCGACGTCGCCCGACTTCTCGAACCCGATCCCCGGCTGGAACGGCCGCGGTGTCGCGGGCACCGAGACCTCGATCGACATCACCGACCTCGACCCGAGCACGAAGTACTACTTCCGGGTCGTGGGGGTGGATGCCGACGGCGTGGTGCTGTCGACCCACGACGGCATCATCGTCACCGCGGCGACCCCGCCGGCGACGGGCCCCGGCTCGGGTCTGGCCGCGACGGGCGTGAACGGCCTCGCGGGTCTGCTCGGCGGGCTCGGGATGCTGGCCGCCGGCGCCGCGCTGGTGCTGCTGCGGCTGCGCCGCCGTCGCGCGGACGACGAGGGAGGCGCCACCGCCTGAACCGGCTGAGCAGCTGGCGCTCGACGTCAGCCGAATCCGAGGGGCCGTCCGCATCGCGCGGGCGGCCCCTTCGCGCGTCACCCGAAAAGGCGACACCCGTCGCCCAGATTTGCACTTGACGCAATCTTGCACGCGCGTAATATTGCACCGCTTGCAAAAAGTTCCACGCAGGCATCCGCCAACGTCGGCGCCCCGGAAACGCCGAACAGCGGATGCTGCCACCGACGCGAGGAGCGCCCCGCCCGCGCTCCGCATCCACCACACACCGCGCTCACGAACGCCGTTCGCCAGCGCACGCGTCGAAGGACCACCACCCGTGTCATCCACCACCGCGACCGCCTCGGCGTCGCCCGCATCGAGCCCCGCGTCCGGCGGATCGCCGATCATGACCCACCGGCAGATCCTGCTGGTCATCTACGGCCTCATGGCCGGCATGTTCCTGTCGTCGCTCGACCAGACCATCGTCGGCACGGCCATCCGCACCATCGGCGACGACCTGCACGGCCTCGACCAGCAGGCCTGGGTCACCACGGCGTACCTCATCACGAGCACGATCGCGACGCCGATCTACGGCAAGCTCAGCGACATCTTCGGCCGGCGCCCGCTCTACATCTTCGGCATCGGCGTCTTCCTGCTCGGCTCGCTGCTCGCCAGCTTCTCGGGCACGATGCTCGAGCTCGCCGCCTTCCGTGCCATCCAGGGCATCGGCGCCGGCGCGCTCATGTCGCTGCCGCTCGCGATCATGGGCGACATCCTCGCTCCGCGCGAGCGCGCCAAGTACCAGGGCTACTTCCTCGCGACCTTCGCGATCTCGAGCGTCGTCGGCCCCCTCGTCGGCGGACTCTTCGCCGGCGCCAGCCAGATCCTCTTCATCGACGGATGGCGCTGGGTCTTCCTGGTCAACGTGCCGATCGGCGTCATCGCCCTCGTCATGGTGCTCGCCTTCCTGCACCTGCCCAAGTTCGCCCGCCACGGCAAGCCGCGCATCGACTGGTGGGGCGCCAGCGCCGTCATCGTCACCCTCGTTCCGCTGCTGCTCGTCGCCGAGCAGGGCCGCACCTGGGGCTGGAGCTCGCCCGGCTCGATCGCCTGCTACGTGATCGGCGCCGTCGGACTCGTCGCCTTCATCGTCATCGAGACCCTCATGAAGGACGACGCGATCATCCCGCTGCGCCTCTTCCGCTCGAGCGTCTTCTCGATGTCGACCATCCTCGGCGTGCTCGTCGGCTTCGGCATGTTCGGCGTCATGCTCAGCGTGCCGCTCTACCTGCAGATCGTGCTCGGCCTGTCGCCGACCGAGTCGGGCTTCGCGATGATCCCCATGGTCGCCGGCCTCATGACCGCGTCGATCGTCTCCGGCCAGGTCATCTCGCGCACCGGGCACTACCGGATCTTCCCGATGACCGGAACCGCGTTCACCGCGATCGGCTTCTTCATCCTCACCTTCATGACGACCGACCGCCCGCTGTGGTTCCTGCTGATCGCGCTGTTCGTCGTCGGCCTCGGCCTCGGCCAGCTCATGCAGACGCTGACCCTCGCCAGCCAGAACTCCGTGCAGCCGCACCAGATGGGTGTCGCGACCAGCGCATCCACCTTCTTCCGCCAGATCGGCGGAACGCTCGGCACGGCGATCATGCTCTCGGTGCTGTTCTCGATCCTGCCCGGCGCGATCACGACCGCCACCGGCGACAAGGCCACGCTGACCTCGGCGCTGGATGCGGCGCTCGACCCGGCCGTCGCCGACAAGAAGTCGAACGCGGCCATCATGAAGAAGCTGTGGACGCCCATCACCTCGAAGCTCGAGGAGGGCGTGCAGGCGCAGCTCGACGGCGCCGTGCAGCAGGGCGTCGCCGCCAACCCGAACGCGCCCCTGTCGGTCATCGCGGCCGGCGTCGCCGAGAAGGCGCACGCCACCGCGACCGACGGCAAGGTCAGCGTCGACTGGTCTGACGAGGGCCAGCGCACCTACTGGGTCGACCAGCTCGTGCCCGAGGTGAAGAAGAACATCGACTCGAGCAAGAAGTCGACCGCGTCGAGCACCTCCGAGAACTCGACGAACGACACCTCGTTCCTCAACGGAGCCGACCCGCGTCTGACCAAGCCGTTCCTCACCGGGTTCAACAACTCGACCCTGGTGATCTTCTGGATCGCGCTCGGCGACATGATCCTCGCGTTCATCCTGTCGCTCTTCTTCCGGGTGCCGGCCCTGCGCCAGCACTCGGCGATGCAGGAGCGCGCCGACAGCGCCGGCGTCACCGCGACCGGCACCATCCAGGTCACCACCCCGGCCTGACCCGACCCCGCGCGGCGGGGCGGCATCACGACACGGATGCCGCCCCGTCGCCGGATCGCGACCCTCACCGATCGACGATCCCGCCGCCCCGATCTCGACCTCGACCTCGAGATCCCGACCCCCGACATCCCGACCCCCGACATCCCGACCCCGGATCACCCCATGAGCTCCACCGACACCTCCGCTGACAGCACCGCGACCAGCACGGATGCCGCATCCGCCGACAGCGGCGAGGGCGCCTCGCTGCGCGAGCGCAAGAAGCAGCAGACGCGCCGCGCGATCCACGAGGCCGCCCTGCGCCTCATCGAGCAGCACGGCCTCGAGGCGACCACGATCGAGCAGATCTGCGCCGAGGCCGAGGTCTCGCCGCGCACCTTCTTCAACTACTTCCCGTCGAAGCCGGCCGCCGCCCTCGACCTGCCCGAGCGCGTCATGAGCGCCGAGACCGAGCAGCGCTTCCGCTCGGCGACGGGCGCGCTCGTGCCCGCCCTGTGCGAGCTCATCATCGACATGGGCGCCGCCGGACCCAAGCGGGCGCGCATGAAGGAGCTCGTCATCCGCCGCCCCGAGCTGGTGCCGCCGCTGTCGCAGTGGATGACCGGGCTGCGCGGCGACCTCGTCGCCCTCGCCGCCTCCCGTGCCGGCTCGCACGCCGAGGCCGAGCTCGCGGTGACGCTCGTCATGGCCGCGCTCGGTTTCGTGCTGCACCACGAAGAGGCCGACGACGAGGCGCCGCTCGCCGAACGCCTGCGCGGCGCGATCGACCGGCTCGTCGCCGTGAACGCGGCGCCGCTGGTCTGAGTGCGGCGCCCCGCTCCTCTCTCGTTCCTCGCCCCGCTCGTCCCTCGCCTCCGCGCATCCCCACGTCGAGATGTCTCGCACGCCTCACCGGCGCGGCGTGTCACGGGCATTCGGGGCATCTCGATGCGCGGACGTTAGCGTGACCGCGTGAGCAGCCCCGATCATCCCGGCCCCGAGGGCGATGAGGGCGACGCCGGCCGCACCCCCGCCCCGCTGGACCCCGGCGCCTGGGTCGACCCCGACACGCGCGAGTGGCGGATGGATCGCGACTTCCCCGACCGCTCGCGCGGCGCGCTCGCCTCACTCGCCCGCACCCGCCCCGAGCTCGTGCGCCCCACGGCCGCACTGCTGCTCGGCGCCCTCGTGATCGCGGTCGGCGCGGCGGCGCTCGGCGCCCCGACGATCGCCTGGTCGGCCGTCGGACTGGGCGTGCTCGTCGCGCTCGGCATCGGCGCGAGCCAGACCTCGGTGCACCGGGACTTCGACGCCTACGCCGGCTCGATCCACCAGCTGCGCTTCACCCCGACCTCCTTCGTGCTGTCGAAGCCCGGCAGCACCCTCGAGGTCGACTGGGCGGGCATCACCGGCGCCCGTGCCCGCGGCGACCTGCTCGAGCTGCGCACGAGCGTGGACCATGTCATCCCGCTCATCCCACTGCCCCTGCTCGGGCCGACCGGACTGCGACGCCTCCGCGAGGCGATCGACACAGGTGTGGATGCCGCCGCCGGCCCACCGCCGCCGTTCCCGATCACGCATCCGGTCGAGGGCCTGCCGAGCGCCTACCCGGTCGGATCGACCCTGCCGGGCGGCGCCGGACCCGGCCGGGCCGCGGTGCGCATGGCCCGCGGTTTCGCGACGAGCCCGGCGCCGATCGTGCTCATCGCCGTCGTCGCGATCCTGCTCGGGCTGCAGGCCGTCACCGGATCGCGCCTGCTCGGCGAGTGGGCGATGCCGTACCTCATCTTCCTCGGACTCGCCCTCGCGGTCTCGGTCGGCGCTGCCGCCATCGCCGCGCAGCGCGCGCGTCGCCGCGGCCTCGTCGGCTCGGCGCAGCTGCAGTCCGACCGACTCGCGACCCGCATCGGCCCGACCGCCGCCACCTACGAGCTCGCCTACGTCAGCGACGTGCAGATCACGGCCGAGCACGTGCTGTTCCAGACCCGTCCGCGCGGCCAGTGGCACCTCATGTCCCGCGAGCTGCTCACCGCCGAGGCCCAGCGCGACCTGCTGCTGCGGGTGTCGGGGCGCGGCGTCTGAGCTCCGCGAAGCGGATGCCCACTCACGTTGATGCGGATGCATGGTGTCGTTCACCCGAGCGTGCCAGGATGCCGACATGACCACCGAGTTCAACCGCGACGAGGCGATCCGCCAGGTCACCGAAGGCCTTCGCAAGAAGTTCCCCGACCACAGCGACGAGCAGCTGTCGACGGTTGCGACGGAGGAGGTCGACCGCCTCGCGACGAAGCCGGTCACCGACTACGTGATCGTGCTCGGCGAGCGCGCGGCGCGCAAGCGACTCAAGGCCGACTGACCCACGCTGCCGTTACGCGTGGCCGCAAAAGGTGGCGGCGCAGAGCGGCCAGCACAGGGTGACGAGCGCAGGGTGGCCAGAAAGCGCACGCCCACACGGCGTGTCGCGTGCACTACGTGGCCACCCGCGAGATCGACCCACCGAGGGTGGCCAGAAAGCGCACGCCCGCACGGCGCGTCGCGTGCACTTCGTGGCCACCCGCGAGATCTCGTGCGCGGCGTCGGCGTCGGATGAGGCCGGCAACCGGTGCGACACCGGCGGGCGGTAGCATCCGCGCGTGACTCAGGCCGGCACATCCGCCCCCGCGCTGACGCGGCGACTCGGGCTCGGCGACGCCGTGATGCTCGGGCTCGGCTCGATGATCGGCGCCGGCGTCTTCGCCGTCTGGGCGCCGGTCGCGCGCACCGGGGTGGATGCGTCGCAGATCCTGCTGGCGCTGCTGATCGCCGGCGTCGTCGCGGTCGCGAACGGGCTCTCGTCAGCGCAGCTCGCCGCGCAGTACCCGACCTCCGGCGGCGCCTACGTCCCGGCGCGGGAGCGACTCGGAGCCTGGCCCGGATTCCTCGCCGGCTGGTCGTTCACGATCGGCAAGACCGCGAGCTGCGCGGCCATGGCGGCGACCTTCGCGACCTACGCGGTGCCGGCGGCGAGCGGATGGCAGCGTCCCGTCGCCGCGCTCGCGCTCCTGCTGGTGCTGGCGGTGAACCTCGGCGGGGTGACGCGCACGGCGCAGGCGGCGCGCATCCTCGTGATCCCGGTGCTCGTGATCCTCGTCGGCGTCGTGGTGGTCGCGCTGTCGACGCCCACGCCACTCGGGCCCGAGCTGTCGCCCTCCGCGCTGCCGACGCTCGAGCCCGGCTTCCCCTTCGGCGCGCCGACGACCTCGGCGGTCGACCCGACAGGCTCGCCGGTCGGCGGACCGAGCGACCTGCGATCGTCGCCGTTCGGACTCACCTGGCTGGGCGCACCCTCGCCGGGCGGCGCCGCTTCGCCGCTCGCGGTGCTCACCGCATCCGGCCTCTTCTTCTTCGCCTTCGCCGGCTACGCCCGCATCACGACCCTCGGCGAGGAGGTCGTGCGCCCGCGCCGCACGATCCCCCGCGCGGTCGTGATCGCGCTGGCGACCGTGATCGTGGTCTACCTCGCGGTCGCGATCGCGGTGCTGCACGCGCTCGAGCCGGCACGCCTGCTCACCTCGGCCGCGCCGCTCGCCGACGCGGTGTCCGCCGCCGGGCCGGTCGCCGTGATCGTGGTGACCGTCGGCGCCGCGCTCGCCTCCCTCGGAGCCCTGCTCGCCCTGGTCACCGGCGTCAGCCGCACGGCCCTCGCCATGGCCCGCACCGGAGACCTTCCCCGCGTGCTCGCCCGGGTGGATGAGCGCCGCTCGGTCCCCTGGGCCGCCGAGGTCGCGGTCGCCGTCGTCGCCGTCGCGCTCGTGCTGACGCTCGACGTGCGCTCGGTGATCGGCTTCTCGTCGTTCGGCGTGCTGCTCTACTACCTCGTCGCCAACGCGACCGCGCTGACGCAGGCGCCCGGTCACCGCTTCGTGCCCCGCGCCGTCTCGGTGCTGGGGGCGCTGGGATGCCTCGTGCTCGCCATCACTCTGCCGCCGGCGTCGGTCGTGGTCGGGGCGGGCATGCTGCTCGCTGGCATCCTCGCCCGGCTGGTGGTGCACGCCGTCACCCGCCGAGGCACCCGCTGACCCGACTCCAGCGCCCCGCGCTCAGCCGAGCCGCTGCGCGAGCTCGACGATGAGCCCCTCGGGGCCGCGCACGTACACGAGCCGGTAGCCGTGCGTCTCGATGACCTGGCCGAGCGGCGCGTGGCCGTGCTCGGCGACGACGGCGAGCGCCGCATCCAGGTCGTCCACCTCGAAGCAGACGTGACGCGGGCCGTGCGCGTTCGGGGCGGATGCCGCGGCCCCACCCGGCGCATCCGGACCCGCTCCGCCCGGATGCACGTAGCGCGAGAGCTCGAACGCCGAACTGCCCGGCAGAGCGACACCGTCCGCATCCACCCCGCCCGGAACCGTCAGGTAGACCATCTCGGTGCGCACGGCCTCGAGCGCGAGGAGACGAGCGAGATAGCCGCCCTCCATCTGCTGCACGGGCGAGGCCTCGAGCCCGAGCGCGACGAAGAACGCGACCGCCGCCTCGAGGTCGTCGACGTTGATGCCCACATGGTCGAAGCGCCGGATGCCCATGCGGCGAGGGTAGGCGCGCGGCGCCGCGGGCGACAGGCTGGATGCGACGATCACTCCCCGACTGCATGAAAGTGTCGTCAGACTCGGCGCGCCTGTGCCCCGATCCGGGCGGGCAGTGATCCGCGCCTGACCGGGCATTTCTCCGCCGATCGTCCGCGAGGGGGCGAAGCCGAGCGCCGCTGGGAGAAACCCGGAAGCGGCGGACGCCGAGCGGCATCCTGCCTAACTTCGTGGCCATCGACCGCGCCGACAGGAGACCGCGCGACAGGCGCACCGACCGACACCGGGGGGATGATCGGATTGGACCTCCAGCAGCTCTGGAATCAGCTCGCCGGCAGCCTCGGCCTGTTCATCGACGGCCTCGGCGGCGTCTTCAGCGACATCCGACCGTTCATCCCGATGGCGATCGCCGGCACGATCGTGTGGAGCATCTGGTTCGTGCGCTTCGTCATGTCGCACTCGGCGAAGCCGATCGTCAACGAGTTCTCGACCACGACCTCGATCGTGGTGCCGTCGTTCCACGAAGACCCCGACATCCTGCTCGACTGCCTCGAGACGTGGCGGGCGCAGGATCCGACCGAGATCATCATCGTGCTCGACGTGGCCGACCTCGAGGCCTACGACCGCATCACGGCGGTCGGGGATGCGCGGGTCACCCCGGTTCTCTACGAGCACGTCGGCAAGCGCTCGGCCCTCGGCGTGGGCATCCGCATGGCGAAGGGCGAGGTGCTGGTGCTCGTCGACAGCGACACCCGCTGGACGCCGGGGCTGCTCGACAACGTGCAGATGCCGTTCGTCGACCCGGAGGTCGGCGGGGTGAGCACGCAGCAGAACGTGTTCCAGCGCGAGACGAGCGTGTGGCGGCGCATCGCCGACTGGATGGTCAACCTGCGCTACGCCGACTACGTGCCCGCGCAGGGCAAGGCCGGAGCCGTTGCCTGCCTCTCGGGGCGCACCGCCGCCTACCGCCGCGCGGCCGTGATGCCGGTGCTCGACCAGCTCGAGAACGAGTTCTTCCTCGGAACCCGCTGCATCGCCGGCGACGACGGGCGCCTCACCTGGCTCGTGCTGTCGAGCGGCTACACGACCCGGCACCAGTCGTCGGCGAAGGCGCTGTCGATGTTCCCGGCCACGTTCCGCGCCTTCGTGAAGCAGCGGGTGCGCTGGAGCCGCAACAGCTTCCGCTGCTACCTGACGGCGATCTTCCAGGGCTGGCTGTTCCGCCAGCCGATCATCACCCAGCTGACGGTGCTGCAGATCCTGCTCACCCCGGTGACGATGGGGATGAGCCTCACGTACCTGATGTTCTCGCGCCTCGATCTGACGCCGATCGGCATCGCGCTGACGCTCGGCTGGGTGCTGCTGGGCCGCGGCATCCGCGGCATCTCGCACCTGCGCCAGCACCCGCGCGATGTGCTGCTGCTGCCGCTCATGACGCTGACCGTCATCCTCGTCGCCCTGCCGATCAAGGCGTGGGCCTTCGTGACCATGAACAAGCAGGGCTGGCTGACGCGCAAGGCGGGCCAGATCGGCGGCGACGGGCAGGATGCGGCGAGCCTCGAGCCGGCGACGGCCGTGTCGTCGACACGGTCGGCTCGCCCCGCGCCGGCTCCCGAGCGCGAGCTGGAGCCCGAGGAGGTGGCGGCATGACCCGCCCGACGAAGAGCACCCGCACCGGCCGTTCGGGTGCCCGCACCCTCGCGATCGTGGTCGCCGTCGGCGCCGTGATCGTGACTGTCGCGGGCATCGCCGGTCCGCCCATCGTCGGACTCATCACGCACCCCGACGGCCGCCGCGACCTGCCCTCGGCGGCGCCGGTCTCCGGCCGCGCCTACTCCGGCGACCCGGCCAACGAGGCCGCGCTCGTGAAGCACGAGGCGCAGCGCGTGGTCGATGCGCAGGCCGCCGCGGCGACCGCCGCGGGGCGCAAGGTCGACGTGACGCGCTCGTTCCGGGTGCTGACCGACGGCAGGCCGACCCTGGTGCTGCCGGGGCGGGCGACGCCGTACACGCTCGGCGAGCTCGCATCCACCTCGCCCGATTCGGTGCGGGATGCGGGCGGCGGCGCCGTCGACGTGCTCGAGCACGTGCTCGTCACCCGCGGCGCGACCCTGCAGCTCGGCGCCGGCCAGACCGTGCGCCTCGCGAGCGACGCGAGCGGCTTCGCGAGTCTCGTCTCGGTCGGCGGCACGATCGCGAGCGCCGGCACCGCCGAGGCGCGCACCGTGATCGAGAGCTGGGATGCCGCCGCCGGCGCCCCCGATCAGGCGACCGCCGACGGCCGCGCCTATGTTCGGGCGAACGGCGGCGCGCTGACGCTCGCGAACACGGATGCGAAGGGGCTCGGCTTCTGGAGCGGCGCGACCGGCGGACTCTCCGCCTCGCTCGCGACCGGCACGACCCGCGCGCTGAACCAGATCGGCTCGTCGACCGCGGGAACCCCCTCGGTCTCGCTCGCGCCCTCCGGCTCGGCGACGACGAGCGTGGTACTCGACGGCGTCGCGACCGACGGCAACGCCTACGGCCTCTTCCTCGACGGCGTGAGCGGCGCATCCATCACCGGCGGCACGATCGCGAACAGCCTCGTCGACGGCATCTACCTGCGCAGCTCGACCGACACGAAGATCACCGGCACGAAGCTGACCGGCAACGCGAAGGACGGGCTGGTCGCCTCGACCGCCTCGTCGCGCCTCGTGCTCGACAAGGTCACGGCGTCGAAGAACTTCCGCAACGGCATCACGATCGACGGCCGTCCCGTCGAAGATGGACCCAACCCGAGCGGCGCCGGGGTCAAGGGCGCCGTGAAGTCGGCGACGATCACCGGCCTGACCGCGACCGACAACCAGCGCTACGGCGTCGACGTGCTCGGCGGCTCGCGCACCACGATCTCCGGCGGATCCCTGACCGGCGGGCTCATGGGCGTCGCGCTGCGCAGCGGTGCGGCGTCGACGTCGATCGAGAAGGTCGCGATCCGCGGCCAGCAGCAGCACGGCGTCGCGGTGCTCGACGACACCCGCGGCGGCAAGCTGACGGGCAACCGCATCGACGACACCGGCATCGGCATCTACGTGCGCAACGCCGGCGCCGTGCTCACCGGCAACAAGGTGACGGATGCGGCGGTCGACGGCATCGCGCTCGTCGGCACCCTGAGCGGCACCCGCGTCACCGGCAACACGATCTCGGGCACCGGGGCAGGGGCGATCGACATCGACCGCGCCATCAACCCGCACGTCGAGAACAACATCGTCGACGGCTGGGTCGCCAGCCAGTCGCTGAGCCGCGTGATCGGCGGCATCTTCAGTCCGCTCACCGTGATCTGGTCGGCCGTGCTCGCGCTCGTCGCCTTCGCGGTGATCTACCGCCTCGGCGCCCGCGACCGGCAGCGCCAGCGGGCCCCCCTCCAGTCCTTCAGCCGCGGCGTCATGACGCGTGAAGCCGCAGGGAGCATCCGATGAACCTGAACCGCAGAACCCGCACGATCGCCCTCGCGACCGGCATCGCCGTCGTCGCCGGAGGCCTTGTCGCCGGGGCCGCCGTCGCGGCCAACGGATCGGGGGCGGCGGATGCGCGCGGCGGCTCCGCGAAGCCGGCCGCCGCATCCACCTCGCCGTCGGCGGCGGCCTCGCCGAAGAGCAGCACCGCGGCGAGCAGCACTGCGGCGAGCGCCGCCTGCGCAAGGCCCACCACCACAGTGAGCTCGGCCAAGACCCTCACCGCCGCCCTCAAGTCCGCGAAGCCCGGCGCCGTCATCAAGCTCAAGGCCGGCACCTACACAGGCGACTTCACCGGCAAGGCCGACGGCACCGCGACTCAGCCCATCACGGTCTGCGGCGCCGCGGATGCCGTCATCTCGACCGGCAGCACGAGCGACGGCTACGGCTTCCACATCGACGGCGGCGACTACTGGGTGCTCGACGGCTTCACCGTCACGAAGTCGCAGAAGGGCGTCATGGTCGACGCCGCGAAGAACGTGATCGTGCGCGGACTCACCGTGACCGGCACCGGCGACGAGGCCATCCACCTGCGCGAGAACAGCACCGACGCGCAGATCGTCGGCAACACGATCTCGAAGACCGGGCAGCGCAAGGCCGACTTCGGCGAGGGCATCTACGTCGGCTCGGCCGAGTCGAACTGGAAGGACATCACGAAGGGCCAGCCCGACCGCAGCGATCGCGCGCTCATCCAGGGCAACCGCATCAGCGGCACGACGGCCGAGTCGATCGACGTCAAAGAGGGCACCACCGGCGGCACGATCACCGGCAACGTCTTCGACGGCACCGGCATGAAGGCCGCCGACAGCTGGGTCGACATCAAGGGCAACGGCTACACGGTTACCGGCAACAGCGGCACAGCCGCGCCCGAAGACGGCTTCCAGACCCACCAGATCGTCGACGGCTGGGGTACCGACAACGTCTTCTCGGGCAACCGGGCGGATGTCGACGGCTCCGGCTACGGCATCAACGTCACCAAGAAGCTGACCAACGTCGTGCGCTGCGACAACAGCGCCACCGACGCGGCCAAGGGCCTGTCGAACGCCGACTGCACGCCCGTCTAGACCATCCATCCACCTACCGACCCGCCGGCCCCTCGATCCACCCCGCCGGCACGAGTCCCCCGCCCATCCGCAACCCGTCAGGAAGGAACGCACCGTGAGCACCTCGAACGCACCAGAGAACCCCGACGCGACCGGCGGCGCCGAGCGCACCCGCATCACCGTCGTCGGCACCGGCTACCTCGGCGCCACGCACGCCATCTGCATGGCGATCCTCGGCTACGACGTGCTCGGCGTCGACGTCGACCCCGGCAAGGTCGACCGGCTCGCGCACGGCGACGTGCCCTTCTTCGAGCCGGGGCTGCCCGAGAAGCTCGCCGAGGCGCAGGCGACCGGGCGCATCCGCTTCACGACAGATTTCGACGAGGCCGCCGACTTCGGCGAGGTGCACTTCATCTGCGTCGGCACCCCGCAGAAGCCCGACAGCTACGCCGCCGACCTGCGCTACGTGCAGTCGGCCGTGCGCGAGCTGGCCTCGCGCATCCACGGCGACGCGCTCATCGTCGGCAAGTCGACCGTGCCGGTCGGAACGGCGGCCGATCTGGCCGAGCTGGCCGACGAGGTCAGCCCCGAGGATGCGCGCATCGAGGTCGCCTGGAACCCCGAGTTCCTGCGCGAGGGCTTCGCCGTCGACGACACGCTGCACCCCGACCGGCTCGTGTTCGGCGTCGCGTCGGAGCGCGCCGAGGCGACGCTGCGCGACGTGTTCAGCCCGATCGTCGACGAGGGCGTGCCGGTGCTCGTGACCGACATCCCGACCGCCGAGCTCGTCAAGGTCGCCGCGAACTCCTTCCTCGCCACGAAGATCTCGTACATCAACGCGATGGCCGAGGTCTGCGAGGCCACGGGCGCCGACGTCGACTCGCTGTCGGCGGCGCTCGGCCTCGACGACCGCATCGGCTCGCGCTTCCTCAAGCCCGGGCTCGGGTTCGGCGGCGGCTGCCTGCCGAAGGACATCCGCGCTTTCCGCGCCCGCGCCGAAGAGCTCGGCGTCGGCGACGCGGTCGCGTTCCTGGCCGAGGTGGACGCGATCAACATCCGCCGGCGCACTCGCACCGTCGACCTCATCCGCGAGCTCGTCGGCGGCGACCTCAGCGGCAAGCGGGTCGCCGCGCTCGGCGCCGCGTTCAAGCCGAACAGCGACGACGTGCGGGATGCCCCCGCTCTCGACGTCGCGCGCCTGCTCTACCTCGAGGGCGCCCACGTCACCGTCTACGACCCCGAGGCGAACGCCAACGCGCACCGCGCCTACCCCGACCTCGACTACGCCGAGTCGCTCGACGGGGCGGTGGTCGACGCGGATGTCGTCGCGCTGCTGACCGAGTGGTCGGAGTTCCGCGAGGCCTCGCCCGAGGCTCTCGAGCAGGCCGGCGCGCATCCCCGCATGGTCGACGCCCGCGACGTGCTCGACCAGGAGGCCTACGTGGCAGCCGGCTGGGAGTTCCGCGCCCTCGGCCGGCCCGCCCCGCAGTCTGTCGGTGTCGCGGCCCGGGTGCCCGCCCACTGACTCACCATCACTCGTCTCACCAACGAACAGCGGGCATCCGACGGGGGGTCCGCGCGAAAGGATCAGGATTCCGATGAAGACGCTTCCTGCTGTCATCGCCGTCGGAGCTCTCGCCATCGTGGGAGCCGGAGCGGCCGTGCAGCTCAACACCGATACGCACGACGAATCGACGAAGACCCTCGCGGGCTCGGCGATCGAGGTCACCGAGACCGCTCCCGACAGCGCGCCGGCTCCGGCCGCACCGCTGCCGGTGGTCGCGCCGACCACGCCGCCGCCGGCCGAGACGCCGGTCTCGAGCGGCACCGCGGCGCAGCCTGCGCCGGCTCCGGTCAGGAAGGCCGCGCCCGCGCCGGCTCCGGCGGCGCCCGCACCGGCGCCGGTTCAGCAGCCCGCCCCGGCTCCGGCTCCGCAGCCGGCCGCGCCCTCCAACCGCGGCAACGGCGGCGGATGGAGCGGCGGCGGTCACGACGACGGACACCACGGTGACGGTCGCGGCGGCAACGGCGGATGGGGCGGCGGCGATGACCACCGCGGCTCCGGCGGCGGCGACAACCGCGGAGGCGGCAACGGCGGCGGATGGGGCGGCGGCGGTCACCGCGGCCGCTGACCCTCTTCCGCTGAGGGGTCGCACAGGCCCCGAGATCGAGCCGAATCGGCACGATTCCGGGGCCTGCGCGACCCCCACGTGTCCCCGGCGGGTTGGTAGCGTCGAAGCACATGGGCGGCGTCGATCCAGAGGATGCAGGGCGCGGCCGGCGCGAGCCGTCGGCCCGCCAGCGGGGCGCGCCGTCCGGCCGCCCGCGACCCGAGCCGCGTCGCGAGCCCGGACCGCGTCGCCCCTCCGAGTCCCGTCCCGAGGCCGAGCTCCGTCCCGAACCCGAGGCGCTGCGCCGCCAGCGTCGGCTGCGCGGCGAAGCCGACCTCGACGAGGGATCCAACGCGACGCTCTGGGCGCCCGACCAGCACACGGCGCGCATCGAGACCGAGATCCAGCAGGCCATCCGCCGCGGCGAGTTCGAGAACCTGCCAGGAGCAGGCAAGCCGCTGCGCGGCATCGGCGGACGCATGGACGAGGACTGGTGGATCCGCCAGAAGATCGAAGACGAGGAGCTCGGCGGACTCGGCCCGCCCGCCCTCACCCTGCGCACCGAGAACCAGCGTCTGGATGACCGACTCGACCGGATGCACCGCGAGTCCGAGGTGCGCGAGCACCTGACCGACTTCAACGCGCGCGTGATCGAGGCGCGGCGGCAGCTGCTCGGCGGCCCGCCCGTCGTCACTCCGACCCGCGACATCGACGCCGAGGTGAAGCGCTGGCGCGAGCGCCGCGCCGCCCGGGCCGAGGCTCGGGCCGAACGCGAGGCTGAGGAGGCGCGCGCCGCCGCCGAGGCCCACGTGCCGTCGTGGTGGGAGCGCGCCCGCGAGCGCCGCCGCGCCCGTCGCGCCGAGCGCTGACCCGAGCGCCGCATCCGCAGCCCGGTCACATCCGTTCCAGCCCGCCCCGATCCTCCCGCACCCGACGCAACTCAGGAGAAACGCGCCGATCCGGCCCGTTTCCCGGCAGATCACGCCGCTTCTCCTGAGTTACGTCGCTGCGCCAGTCAGCTGGATGCGGCGGGCGGCTCGCCCGACGGCGAACCCGAGGCATCCGGCAGCGCGTCGAGCGCGATGATCCGCCGCGCCTCGATCACCGCGTCGTCGAAGTCGGCGTCGGGGTTCGCGAGCAGGTGCACGGTCGCGAGCGCGTGCGTGCGCACGGCGAGCTCGGGGTCGCGCGTCGCGGCCTCGACGACCGGGCCGGCGACGTCGTCCAGCATCCCGAGGGCGCGGCTCAGGCTGCGGCGCAGTCCGTGGTCGCCGCGCCCGAGCTCGGTCGCCAGCTCCGCGGCGAGCGCCGTGCGGTCATCGACGGTCGGCGGCACTAGGCCGGCGGCGGTGCGCCACGCGGCACGCGCCACGTCATCCGACTCGTCGTGCAGCAGCCCCGGCGTGATCGCCGGCCACGCTCGCGCATCCCCGATCTTCGACAGCGTGTGCAGCGCCTGACTGCGCGCCTGCACGACCGGCGACGTCAGCTCCTGCACGACGCGGTCGACCGTGACGGCCGGGTCGTGGCGGATCAGCGCCCACGTCAGCATCTCGCGCACGAAGAAGTCGGGCTCGACGGCGCAACGCGCGACGAGCACATCGACGTAGGCGTCGTGCGGGCGCGTCCCCGCGGTGAGCGCGGCCTGCAGCCGATGGGATGCGTCGCCGGCCTCGAGGGCGACGGCCAGCCGCCCGGCGGCCGCCACAGCGTCCGCTGTCGTCGGCCCGTCGACGGGAGTCGCGTCGCCGTTCGCAGCGTGCGTCGGGTCATCGGTCATAGTCAGCCTCCGCGTCCATTCGACACCGTCCGACCGCGTTCCGGCCGAGTGTGACGCAGATCGCTCACGCCCCGATCCGGTACCCCTCACCGCGCACCGTCTCGACCACATCCGCCCCGAGCCGGCGCCGCAGGTGCCGCACGTAGACGTCGATCACGTTCGAGCTGCGCGCCGTCTCGATGCCCCAGATGTCGGCGAGCAGCTGCTCGCGGGTGACCGTCGCCCCCGGGCGACGCATGAGATACTCGAGCAGCTCGAGCTCGCGGATCGGCAGCGTCTCGCTGACGTCGGGGGTGGATGCGGTGCGCCCCATCAGATCGAGCGTCAGGTCGCCGACGACGAGCACGGTCTGCACGGCGCGCGCCTTGCGCAGGTTCGCCTCGACACGGGCGACGAGCTCGTCGAAGCGGAACGGCTTGGGGATGTAGTCGTCGGCTCCGGCGGCGAGTCCGCGCACGATGTGCTGCGGCGCGTTGTCGGCGGTGACGAGCAGGATCGGCAGCGAGCCGTCGAGTCGGCGGATGCGCTCCAGCACGCTGATGCCGTCGAGCTCGGGCAGCCCGATGTCGAGCAGCACGAGCTGGTACCTGCCCGACAGCGCGGCGTCGAGGGCGGCGGTTCCGGTGGCGACCCGCTCGACCAGGAATCCCGCGCGGCTGAGCGCGCGCACGATCAGCGACGCGAGGCGGTCCTCGTCTTCGGCGACGAGGATCGAGGTCATGCGCCCCGGCCTCTCGGCGAGGTGGATGCGCGCTCCCGTTCCTCCTGCAGGGCGCCGAGGCCGGGCACGTCGTCGAGGCCGGCGGCCTCGTCGTGCCGCTCGGCGGTCTCGACACCGTCTCCGCCGCGCGGCGACGCGACCGGCGCATCGTGGCCCGATCGATGCTCGGCACTCGCGTCCGCGTCCGTCGCCGACCCCGCCGACTCCCGCGCCAGCCGGCGCTCCTCGTCGATGCGCAGCGCCGCCGCCGAGAGGCGCGGCAGCACGAGGCTGAACGTGTTGCCGCCCTCGTCGACGCTGAGTTCGGCGCGTCCGCCGTGCCCGGCCGCGATGGCGCTGACGATCGCGAGCCCCAGCCCGGTGCCGTCGGCGCGCTCGGCGTCGGCACCGCGCACGAAGCGGTCGAAGATGCGCCCGCGCAGCTCTTCGGCGATCGGCTCGCCGTGGTCGCGCACCGAGAAGCGCACCTCGTCGCCCTCGCCGACGCTGCTGAGCTCGACCGGGGCGCCGGCGGGCGAGTACTTGTCGGCGTTCTCGGCCAGCTGCAGCCAGGCCTGGATGACGCGTCCGCGATCGAGGCGCGCCTCGCCGGTCGCGCGCTGGGTCACCGACCACGGCCGGTCGGAGAGCACCGCCGCCCGCGCCAGCACGTCGTCGGTCAGCAGCGTCAGGTCGACGACGCCGAAGTCGGGCACTGCGGTGCGCACCTCGGTCAGGTCGGCGAGGTCGTTGAGCAGCAGCACCATCCGGTCGATCTCCTCGATGCCGATGCGCCGCGCCTCGGTCACCTCGCGCTCGTCGGCGGCGTCGAGCAGCTCGAGCTCGCCGCGCACGATCGAGAGCGGCGTCTTCAGCTCGTGCCGCACATCCTCAAGCAGCTGACGCTGCTGGTCGACGCCGGTCTGGATGCGGTCGAGCATCGAGTTGACGGTCACGGTCATCGCCGACACGTCGTCGCGCCCGGCGACGGGGATGCGCTCGTCGAGCGCGTCGGTCGAGATGCGGGCGGCGGTGCTGTTGAGTCGGCGCAGCGGCTTGAGCAGGCGACCGGCGATGAGCCAGCCGATGACGCCGATAACGACCCACGACAGGGCGGCGATGCCGGCGTAGACGCGGAAGGTCGCGTCGAGCGAGGCGAGCTGCGCGTTCGTGTCGATCGCGACGACGTAGATGCCGGTGTCGGAGCTCGAGCCGATCGTGATGGGCGCCGCGAGGTAGCGGAACACGGTGCCGTCGTCGTCGCGGAAGGTGTTCAGCCGCGGCTCGCCCGTCGCTGCCGTGCGCACCACGGAGGTCGTGAAGCCGGGCACCTTCTCGAGCTGCACGGCGTCGCCGGTGCCGGGCGAGTACTTCGCCGTGCCGTTGAGGATGCCGAGCGTGCCTCCGGCGTCGGGCGGCACCGACACCGTCATCAGCTTCTCGAGCGCGTCGCCGACGCTGGGGAAGCTGTCTTCGGCATCCACGATCTGGCGCGCCTCGGCGAGCTGGCCCTCGAGCCGGTCGTCGACGGCCTGCAGTGTCGCGGTGCGCTGCAGCTCGTAGGAGACGATGCCCGCGACGCCCAGCCCGAAGGCCGCGGTCACGAGGATGCTCACGACGATGCGCGAGCGCACCGACCAGGTCGCTCGACGGATCCGTTCCCCCAGGTTCGGCATCACGTCAGTATCGAATCAGCGCCGGGCCGCTTCGCCGTGGATTAAACATCTGTCACGCAGTTTCAGCGGGGATCCAGGTTTCCCGGGTCGCCGTCGCCTCGCACACGTCGCCGTGTGACACCACCCCTGGCGTGTCGGCGCGCCGTGTTCCTACCCTGGTGCCGTGCTCATCGAGGCCGCGGCATGGCGCCGCCGCACCCGACTGCCCGACGACCTGCGCGACGAGCTGCTCGCGCTCGACCCGTGGCTCTTCGAGGAGAAGGTGCGCGGGTCGATCCACGAGGTCGGCGGACGCGGGCCCGGCTACCGCTCCACGGTCGACGCCGAGTGGATGCCGCTGACGGTCGTCGCGAGCGGCGCCCGCCTCGTCGTCTGGGGCAAGGGCACGAAGTGGATCGACCTGCCGCCGGCGCACCCGTGGATGCGTGAGGTCACGCTCGAGGGCCCCGACCGCATCTTGCTCGTCTCGGAGCTCGCCGATTCGCATCCGGGCCTCTCGGGTCGGCTCGAGGTGCGCTTCCGCACCTCCCGGGCGCGCGAGCTCGCCGCCTGGCTCGAGGCCCCGCCCGCCTGACACCGGCCTGACGGCTGTCAGCCGCGGGGCGCCGAGTGCGGGGAGTCGGGCGCTTCCTCGCCGCCGAAGACGACGGGGATCAGCGCGAGCAGCTCGTCGAGACGACCCGGCGCGACGAGACCGGGCAGCACGATGCGCCACAGCTCTTCGAGGCGGTCGACGAGATCGACCCAGTCGGCGGTGACGCGCGACGCGATCTGGATGCCGGTGAACGACGAGCGCAGCACACGGCCGACCGCGGCCGCGTCGAGGTCGGGGGCCAGCTCACCGAGCTCGATCGCCCGGGCGACGAGGGCCGCGGTCGCCTCCGCCCACGCCTCGTAGGGGTGCTTCGCCAGGTCGGGGAACTGCTCGACCGACTCGGTCGAGAGCCGCAGCCCGGCCTGCACGACCTGATCGCCCTGGATCTGCCGCGCCAGATCGCGGCTGACCTGGATGATCGCGTGCATGCCGTCGACCCCGGCCGGCAGCGCGATCGACCGCGAGTGCTGCTCGCGGATGAGCTCGGCGGCGAGCTCGTGCTTCGACGCGAAGTGGAAGTAGAGCGAGCCCTGGGTCACGCCGGCGCGGGCGATCACGTCGGCGAGCGTCGCGCTGGCGAAGCTGCGTGCGGCGAACACCTCGGCGGCGGCGTCGATGATCGACTCGCGGGTCGCGATCGCGCGGGCTTGCTTCGGCACGGCGTCAGTATGCCGGTGCTCGCTATGGATGCCGCACACCGCTTGGCGCGCCTGCGCGAGCCGGCCGGGTCGGGGTCGGGGTCGGCTGAGCCGGGATCGGTCGAGCCGGAGTCGGGCGTGCCGGAGTCGCGCGGATCATCGCGACTCGACGGGGGCGACGGAGACGGACGGCCTGGGCGAGTGCTGCGACGCCGCCTCGTCGGGGTGCGCCGACAGGAATCCCGCCGCCACGCCGACCACGACGGCGGCGACGATGTAGATCCCGCAGAGGATCAGCGCGCGGCGTCGGGAGTGGGGCACGCGTCATGCTAAACCGACTGCGTTCCCTGTTTTGCCGAGATCGCGCAGACCTCACCCCCGGTCTCGCCCCTCACGTTCCCCGTGCAGGCGATATGCGCCCCGATCGGGGGTCGCGATCAACCGTGGTCGCGGCGATCGACCTCGGAGAACGACTCCGGATGGTTGTCGAGCCAGCCCCACCGGCTCGTCGGCCAGCTGAGCACGAAGGCGCGGCCGACCACATCCGAGTACGGCACGAAGCCGCCGCCGGGCTCGTCGACATGCGCCCGCGAGTCGCGCGAGTTACCGCGGTTGTCGCCCATGACCCAGAGCGAGTCCTTCGGCACGACGACATCGAAGGGCGTGCCCGAGTCGGCGCCGAGCTGCTTGTTCACGAAGGCGTCGTCGATCGGCTGGCCGTTGATCTCGATCTGCCCGGCGCCGGTGCAGCAGGTCACGTGATCGCCGGGCAGCCCGATCACGCGCTTGATGAGGTGGTCGTCGCTGTCGGGCGCGGTCAGCCCGACGACCGAGAGGGTCCAGTCGAGCCAGGTCGGATCCGGTCGCGGCGTCGCCGAAGTGTCGGAGCCGTCGCCGAGCCAGCCGCCCGGGTCGCGGAACACCACGACGTCGCCGCGCTGCAGCGGGAAGACCTTCGGCTGCAGCTCGTTCACGATCACCCGGTCGTCGCGCACGAGCGTCGGGTTCATCGAGTCGGAGGGGATGAAGAACGAGCGGAACAGGAAGGCCTTGATCAGCGCCGAGATCACCACCGCGGCGACGATGATCACGACGAGATCACGCAGGAACGTCGTCCACGTGGCGGGCCGGCGCTCGCGTCGCAGACGGCCGCGGAGTCCGCGCGCGGGCATCGCGGTATCGCCGCCGACCGCGCTGCTCGCCGCCGCCGGTCCTGTCGTCGCCGCGTCGCTCATCCCGCACGCCCCTCGCCGCCCGTTCGCAAACTGAGGAACAGTAGCATCCGCCGATGACGTCGGCGAGGGCGACGTAGCGAGCGGATGCGGCGAGCTCAGGCCGGCGCGAAGGTGACCGTGCCGTCGGCCGCGATGACGATGTTCACGTTCTCCGACCGGCCGTCGGCCGCCGTCGCCGTGCAGGCGATGGTCGACGAGGGCTTCCAGTCGGCGTCAGGCGTCATGCAGGTGAGCGTCCAGGTCGAGCCGACCTGCTTGTCGAGCTCCTGCTCGGCCTGGTGCCGGATCGACGCGGCCTGGATGCGCGCGCCCTCGCGTTCGAGCGCGCTGCCGCCGAAGACCGCCGCGGCGCCGGCGCCGACCGCCAGCACGAAGCAGATCACGAAGGTCAGCTCCATCGGCCACATCTTCCGGCCGCGACGGCGCACCTCCTTGCCGCGAGCCCCGAGGTAGAGCCACGGCGTGAGCACGATCGCGAGCGCGGGGTTCGGCGGCTCGTAGCCGCGCTTCTTGAGCTGGTGCGCATCCACCGCCGCGAGCGCGACCATCGGGATCGCGGAGATCAGACCCCAGGCCCAGCGCGGCACCTGGTCGATCGGCAGCTCGGGGTTGCTGACCACGAGCAGGAACACGGCGACGAAGATCGACCCGCCCGCCCACAGCGGGGCGGTCGCCATGAGCCAGCCGGGCACCGTGTTCGCCGAGCCGACGGTCACGACCTCGGGAACGTAGCTGCTCATCGCCGAGTAGCCGTCGGCGAGGCTGCGCTGCGCCGGGTCGCGCGACCACGCGGCCGGGCTCGACGGCAGGTCGGGATGCGGATGCGCGGCGGGCGCGGGCGCGTTCGTCGCATAGGGCGAGACGGGCGCCGCGGGGTGCGCGGGCGTCGGCGCGTACGCGGAGCTCGCGGCGGGCACAGCGGGTGCGACGGATGCCGCAGTCGCGGAGACGGCGGTCGCCGCCATTGCGGGCGCAGGCGTCGTCGCCGATGCGGGCACGGCACCCGGCAGCGGACGCGTCGTCTCGCTCCAGCCGGCGCCGTTCCACCAGCGAGCCTGCGTGGCGTTCTTCGGGTCCGCGTACCACCCGGGCGCGGGCCGCGTCGCCGTGTCGCTCACAGATCCCTCTCGCGCGCGATCCCCCGATCGCGCAGTGCCGACCCAGACTAGAAATGCTCGACAGCTGTCGCACGCCCCCGTTCGGGGCGACGCCGGCACCACGGTGCGACCCGCGCGACGCAGACCGGCACCTCCGGCCGATTGACCCTGCCCCGGGGTCGCGAGGTGGACTGGATGCAGGCCCACCGCCTTCGACGACGGGAGACTCCGTGACCACCGCATCCACCCCCGACGCCCGCACCACCGAGCCGAACGACACCGCGGGCTCCGGCTCCCGCCCGGATTCGGGCGCGGCCGACCGCACCGCCCGCGACGCTCTGCGCGACGCTCTCGTGCGCACGGCCGCGCAGGGCCGCGTGCTCATCGAGCTCACCCTCGACACGAGCGGAACCAACGCCGCGCTGCAGCGCACTCGCGGCCGCGGCCCCGTGCTGGCCCTCGCCCGCACCCTCTTCCGCGCCGCGCCCGACGTGCTGACCACGCGCGGCCTGATCGACTTCACCACCGGTCACGCCGCCGGCGCCCGCCCGGCCATCGCGTGGCTCGAGCACGACGGCCGCGTCTGGCACGGGATGCCCGGCCGCGAGCTCGCACGCCTCGATCCGACGCCCGCCACCCCGCGCATCGCTCCGCTCACCCTGCTCGCGCTCCTCGCCCAAGCTCAGCAGGTGTCACGGCTCGAGCCCGATGCGGATGCGGACGCGAATGCGCGCACTGCCGCTGCTGAGACCGCCACAGACGCCACCATCCCGCGGCAGCGCGAGCGATTCGCGATCACCACCCTGCTCAGCGCCGATGCCGACTCCCCCGCCCTCGACGCCGAGGTCACGACCGCCGACGGGATGCTGCACACGGTCCGCGCGCGCTGCGGCCGCGACCTCGTGACACTGGTGCTTTTCGCCCACCCCTCCGACCCGGCCGGCGCCGACGCCCTCGACTGGACCCGCCTCCCGGACCCCGACGACCCCGCCTGGTCGCGCGTGCTCGCCGAGTTTCCCGCCGCCGACTGACCCGATCGAGAAGCAGGTCGGGCGACTCCACGGCCGCGACGCTGAGATCTGAGCCGGCGCACAATGCGCCTCGAACCGGCACTGGACCACATCTAGTGGTCATCCCGCGGTTGAGTCGACGATGTTGTGGAATCTCTAAATACGAGATACGGTTTTCGAGTTTCGAGTTTGAACTGGTGGTAGCGTCGTGGGTAGTGCGCAGTGGTCGAAGACCCTGTTCAACAACCGCTACCTCCTGCAAGTCGCGTTCGCGATTGCAGATAGCGAGGGCGCGGTGGAGTCTTCGGCCCTCCAAGCGGAGCTTGGTCTGAGCCAGCCCGCAGTTCAACGGGCGTTGCGGGTCCTAGAGGAGGTCGAGTTGATCACACGTCAGCCACGGGCTTCTCGCACCGAGCATCTGCCATACCGCCGCGTGGAGCATCCCTTCTGGGAGACCGCGAAGGCGCTCGTGGTGGCCGCGGAGGCTCGACCTTGAGCCCGTCCCTCGAGCCGATCGACGTCACGGTCGGCCGCGGGATTCGCGATCGTCGAGTCGTGTATCGGCACACAGGCGTCTTCGATGGAACCGAACTGACGGTGCTCTATCTCGTGGACGACGACGAGCACCAACGCCGTAAAGCTCTTGGGGTCGAAGCAGTCACAGACGAACGCATTCTTGCCGCGCTCATGGAGCTGCCGACCGATGATCTAGGACTGCTTCCAGAGCGTTTTCGTCTCATTTTCCAATCGCCGACGGCTTGCAACGCTTCGGTCGTCATCGACGATCCGGACGGTGCTCGATGGGGGAGGCGACTAATCCAGGCACCCGTAGAAGTGCTCGAGATTCAGGCGCGCGCTCGTACGTGGGCTCGGGGTTCAGCCATCGCGCACCGGTGGGTCGGCTACGGCCCGCGCATCGTGTGGATCGACAAGGTGCCACGCGACGAGGCTTTTCTGCTGACCGAAGCCGCCCACTACGGCATCGGCTTGGTCCACGGCGACGAAGGTCGCCGACTCATCGCGCCGTCGTGCTACGAGCCCGAGCGATGGACATCTGCTCGATGGCGTTTCGCCGAGTTGGTCTACGACCAGTTCCTCGACGCCATCTCGATCGCCTAGAACTCCGCCCAGACCTTCAGGTCGTTGGGGATCTTGATCGGCGCCCCGACGTGAGCTTCGAGCTGCGGGTAGGTGTCGAGCGCTCCGGCAACGGCCTTGCGCCACACGTCTGCGATCTGCGGCTGGCTCAGTCCGACCATCGTCGAGTGGATGCGGCCAACTTCCTCCATCCCGTGAAGGTGGCCGAGTTCACGCTCCGCGTTCGAGCCATGCAGGCGGTCGATCGCGGCCCCGCGACAGATGTCGCAGAAGCAGTTGATACCGTGGACGGCGGCGAACCACTCGCGGCGCATGTGGGTGGAACGAACGAAGCGGAGCATGTCGGCGATGAGCATGTGGGGCGACATGTCCTCGGGGTCGATCGCGCTGCCGCGCTCGCCCACCGGAGTCATTCGGCGCATCCGCGGGTAGGCGCCGATGGCGGCGGCGATCGCCCCGCGGGACCGAGCGACGAAGCCGGTCATGTCGGTCCGGTACGCGACGACGATTCCGGTCGTCTCTTCGAAGATTCGGGCGTATGACCGCTGACGGAGCATGCTCTCGACCGGGTTCTTCCGATCGACGAAGGTGAGCAGCACCGGGTGGCGGCTCCGGTTCAGAACCTGGATGACCTGATTCGCGAGGTGCTCCTGGCTCAGCCAACCGGCTTCGAGCACGACAGCGAACAGCACGTCGCGGCGATCCAGCGCGTTCGCCTGTCGCAGCGCGGCCTTGAGCGTCGCCGAGTCGCCCGTGCGGATCTGACCGCTCGGCGTGATCGCGAGGTCGCTTCCGGCCAGGCGCTGGATGTCGAGTGCAGCGTCGAGCGTGGGAGCGAAGAGCTCGCCCTCTGCGATGTCGATTCGGAACGGCTCGATCTCGGTCGCCAGGTGCTTGCGCATCGCTTCGGGCTCGACGATCAGGGGGAGCGTGTCGTGCGCGGGCCGGAGCCGGTGGATGCGCTTCGCCGCGTAGACGCCCGTGACGAATGCGCCGCCCGAGTAGGGGTCGATGTGGTCAAGGGCGCGGAGGACCATGTCACCGAAGACGTGGAACTGCCGATCCGTGAGGATCGCGATCGCGTCGCCGGACTCGACGGTCCGGCGGGCCGGAAGGACGGGAGAGGCGGTGAGATGGGGGTTCTCGATCACCGTGTAGTTGGGGGCCATGCTGCATCACTCCAGGAAGGTGGCGGTGAACTCGCTGGCGTGCATGTGAGCGCGGTCTGCGAGCTCTTCGACCGTCGCCCCCTCTTCGAGGCGTTGCTTGATGACGTTGCTGAGAGCCTGCGGGCGCTCAGCCGGAAGTGGGTGGGGTTCGTTTCGGTGCATGCCCGATGAGGCCAGCCGGATGTTCCACTGGCGATAGTCGCGCTCGGTGAGGATGCTGATGTCGAAGGCTCGACGGATGAGCGCCGAAAGCGAGATCCCCCACTTGCGCTTGATGGGAGTCAGACTCTCCACCGTCGGGTCAGCCGGCCACTCCTTGCGGAGTTCTGCGCCAGGGAGAAGGAACTCGCCCGCGAAGGCGTCTGCCTCCTTCTCCTGGGCATCGTCCGCCTCCACCCGATGCATGACGGCATGACCGAGTTCGTGCGCGATCGTGAAGCGGAGACGCTCGGCACCGACATGCTCGCCGACAAGGATCACCGGCGCCGCGTTCTCCGGCCAGGCCGCGATCGCGTCCACCTGGATCGAATCGAGGGGCCACCGAACGACGGTCGCACCGGTCCGCTCGACCACGTCGATCAGGTCCGCGATCGGCGCCATACCGAGTCCGAGCTCCACCCGGAGCTCGAGCGCAACCTCCTGCGGCGTGACGAAGCCACCGTCGAGATCGTGATGGGTGAGAGTCGTGCGAGTCGTATCGAGGATGCTTCCAACCCGCCGCTGGGTCAGCGCGACATCGGCGCCGATCCTCTTGATGGCGCCCTTCGGGGTCGACTTCTGCTTGCGATGGAAGACGCGGACAGACCCGAACTCCTCCGCAGCCGACATGAAGGCCGAGACCGGGACCTGGAGAACGTCCGCGAGCACCTGCCACCGCTCATCGTCGATCGGAGCGGCGCCCGACTCGACCTTCGACAGCGTGGCCTGCGAGATTTGGGTGGCCTGCGCCAGCTCGACCTGCGTCAGGCCGCGCGAAAGCCGGAGCGTCTCGAGGACGCTGCCGCGGGGCTTCAGGTCGGTCACAGGGCGAGAATACCACGAATCATCGAATATTCGACGACGTTTTCGATTCGTTGCCGATCGGGCGGGGGTTGCGCCGTCTGACCGATGCACATCTGCAACCCCTTCGACACGATCAGCGCCGGCGTCGTCGGCCCGATGCTCGCCACTCAGGCAATCGGACCGTTCGAGCGATGAACACCGGACCGGCTACGCGAGCTTCGGGCTCGCGTCCGAGCAGATCCGCAAGGCGCGTCGTGCGAGATGGGTCTTGTACTCGCTGGTTTCGGTGGACGTCGGCCAGCGCCCGGCAGCCGAGACTCAGAACCACTGAGTCTTCGGTAGGAATGTCTTCATCTCATTGAGAGCGTCAACCAGGAGTTGGTCCGCGAGCAGCTCATCGACGTGATTACAGGTCGCGAGCCATGCGGCCGCGGTCGGGCAGAACAGCTCTAGGAGCTGGCGCACGTCGGCCAAGGCAGATGCCGGAAGCTGGCGCTTATGGTTTCCCACCGCGTCCCTCTCGCCCGGCTGATGCACCCCGAAAACCACGGACTCATGGTGAGCAACTCGGTTGCGAAGGCGCCGCACTCGGCGCACCAGCGCCGCAGCTTCTTGACGCGTGGTGATGGTTCCGGAGAAGAGAGCCTCAATCCGCCCGTCCCAGAGATCACGTTCATAGTCCGCCCGGCCGGCTAACGCTCCACCTCCACCGGTACCCACTCCGCCGACTTCAAGCAGGTACCCCCAACCGCCAAGACTGACTTCTGCGATGACCCTTGCGGGGTGTTTCGACGTGTGGGTCACGCGGCCTTCTGCTTCGCGGAACTTGTCAAGGGTTCGGTCGTCCAGTAGGACAGTTCGGCCCTTGAACCAATGAGATCCGTACGCCGGCGCGAGCGCACGGTCGAACCGGTCCCGAAGCGCAACCTCAGCAAAATGAATCAACTCGAGGAACGCTCCTCGCAGCTCGGTGTCGCTCACGTATAGCCGTGATGCCGAGAGAAGTGACCCGGCAGAGGCAGACAGGTACCTCTTGTATCTGAGGCTAGGGACGGCACCCTGAAGCGCCTTCGCATCGGCGGTGTCGCGTACTTGACTCAGCACGGTGCCCAACGTATCGTGATTATCGAACTCCCCTTCTGGGGTTGTGAACGCCACTTCTCTCAACGCTGGTTCGTTGAAGCGGTGGCGTTCAGTCTTTCTGCCGAATTTCGTGCTGCTTGGACGGCTTCGCATGTACCCTGCAGTCGCCTCTTGAGGTGCGTCCTGTGGCGCGTAGAGGTGCCGCCCGTATAATTTCGGCGCACGCGGCAGCGTCACGCGGCTGACCCGGGCAGTCGGAGCCGGGGCATCCGCCGCTTGCGGTCCGGCCCTGGCAGTCTCGGCGGCCGATTGGCGCGATAGAGCCCCTGTGGCTGGCTAGGTAGCCGCTCCGCCTTCGGGGAGCAGCCGCTGCTCGGCCTCGCGTCGGAACAGCTCGAACGAGTCCGCTACTCGTCCCCTCGCTATGTTCCACACGTCGGCTCAGACCACACTGCTCGGGAGTCCGAGAGCAGCCGATGCGGCAGACCTTCGCCCCTGAGATTCGGCGTCAAGGTGCTGAAACCAGACCCGCAAGCCATTGACCGCTCGAAAGTCGTCGATCGCGGACCGGATCTGCGAGACGAATGTCGGCGCCGATTGCGAGTCCCCCCTCTCGCGCCGCCCAAACACGCGACGCTTGATCTCGGAATCGGCTGGGACGTCAGCGCGTTTACTACTCGGTTCTCCCTCGCGAAGAGATCGGTCGCCGACCTAGACGGCCCGTGAGCTCACCCCGCACTGGCACGCCCGACGCTGTGGGAGCCCTCGCGATGACTCCGCGAGTCATGCCGGGGGGTCACCGTAGCACTGGGACGAACGGGGACCCTTCGCAAAGGACACGGTCGTGCGAAGCCACCACCACAACGAGGAGGTCGCCCGAGAGCGGCTGAACGTCCTTTATGAGGATCTCGTTTGGATCCGGGACATCGCGGGCCAATCGATCTCGATCGACTCGATCACTGGGAACAACCTCTGGCGATTCACGAGCCAAGTTCAGACAGAACAGATCGAAGACGACCTCGCCTCCGAGACACCGCCGCCACGACGAGAGAAACCGACCGGAAACGCTCCGCAGAACTTCGCCGCCCGACCTCGCCGGCTAGCTCTCTGAGAAACAAGAGGACGGGTCAAGATCCCTGGATCTTGACCCGTCCTCTTGTTCGTGCTCAACAAAGGGCTGCTCCGTTTGCGGAACACTCCATTCGCGTGCGCGAGGGGGGACTTGAACCCCCACGCCCCGGAGGGCACTGGCACCTGAAGCCAGCGCGTCTGCCAATTCCGCCACTCGCGCGCGACGGCCGCATCACTGCGACCAACCGTGCGAGATTATCACAGCGCGAAGGGCCCGAGACACCACTCGAGGCACCGCGCGACAGGGTCCGGCGCCTCGCGCAGGCGACCTCCGCGCATCCATTCCCAGAACTCCCGTGCAGGCTCCGCGCGGCGCGTACCAGGCTCGCTCAAGCCCGCCGACTAACATCGTGCTGTCCGAGTCGGCCGAACAGGAGCTCCGTTGGGGATTCTCGACAACTTCGAGAAGGGTCTCGAGCGCGTCGTCAACGGCGCGTTCGCGAAGACCTTCAAGAGCGGTCTGCAGCCGCTCGAAGTGACGTCTGCCCTGCGCCGCGAGCTGGACACGAAGGCGGCCGTCGTCTCGCGCGACCGCATCCTCGCCCCCAACCGCTTCACCGTGCGCCTCGCCCCCGGCGACCATCAGCGCATGACGTCGCTCGGCCCGGCGCTGGTGGATGAGTTCACGCAGCTCGTGCAGCAGCACGCCACCGCCCAGCACTACAGCTTCGCCGGCGGCCTCTCGATCGAGCTGCTGCGCGACGACAAACTCAGCGAGGGCGTCGTGCGCATCGACTCCAACACCGTGCAGGGCACCGTGCGCTGGGTTCCGGTGCTCGACGTCAACGGCAAGCGATACCCGCTGAAGAAGTCGCGCACGATCCTCGGTCGCGGCAGCGAGGCCGATGTGCCGGTGGATGACGCGGGCGCCTCGCGCAAGCACGTCGAGGTGCTGTGGGACGGCAAGCGCGGCCAGATCAACGACCTCGGCTCGACCAACGGCACCCGCCTCAACGGCTCGCCGCTCAAGCAGGCCCCGCTGACCCCCGACTCGGTCATCGACATCGGCCGCACCCGCATCGTCTTCCGCGTGCTCGCGCAGGCCGACGACTCGACCGGAGGGCGCCGGTGAGCGATCTCGTTCTGCTGGTGCTGCGCATCGGCTTCCTTCTTCTGCTGTGGGTGTTCGTCTTCGCGATCGTCTACGCGCTGCGCTCCGACCTGTTCGGGCAGCGGGCGCGCAAGAAGGACGGCGCGGCCGCCGCCTCGCCGTTCCCGTCGTCGCCGATGAGCGCCGCCCCGGTCGGGGCCGCAGCGGGCGCCGCCTCCGCCGTCACCGCTCCGGTGTCGAGCGCGCCGAGCACTCCCCCGCCGACCGGCGGACGCCCCGGTGCGAACACCGCCCGCCGACTCGTCATCACGGCAGGGCCCCGCGAGGGCACCGAGCTCGAGCTGCCCGGCGAGCAGCTCGCGATCGGCCGCTCGAGCGAGTCGGGCCTCGTCATCCGCGACGACTACACCTCGACCCACCACGCGCGCCTCATGCTCTGGAACGACCAGTGGGTGGTGCAAGACCTAGACTCGACCAATGGCACGTTCCTGGACGGGCAGCGCGTGACGCTGCCGACGCCCGTGCCGCTCGACACGCCCGTGACCATCGGGCAGACGACCTTCGAACTGCGGCGGTAGGCCTGTGACGACCCCCTCCAGCGCGGCCGTCTCGCACGTCGGCAAGATCCGCGCCTCGAACCAGGACTCCGGCTACGTCGGACCGAACCTGTTCGTGGTGGCCGACGGCGTCGGCGGGCACGCGGGTGGGGATGTGGCCAGCGCGATCGCCGCGAAGCGCATCGCCGAAGCCGACCAGAAGTACCCGACGGCGCAGGATGCGGAGTTCGCGCTGCAGTCGGCGCTCATCGCCGCGAACCAGCTGCTGGCCGAGACGGTGTTCGAGCACTCCGAGCTGACCGGGATGGGCACGACCGTGTCGGCCCTCGCCCGCGTCGGCGACCAGATGGTCATGGCGCACATCGGCGACTCGCGCGTCTACCTGTTCCGCGAGGGCGAGCTGTCGCAGATCAGCGCCGACCACACCTTCGTGCAGCGCCTCGTCGACTCCGGCCGCATCACGCCCGAGGAGGCCGCGGTGCACCCGCGCCGCTCGGTGCTCATGCGGGTTCTCGGCGACGTGGATGCGGCGCCCGAGATCGACACCCTCATCCTCGAGACGCACCCCGGCGACCGCTGGCTCATCTGCTCCGACGGCCTGTCGAGCTACGTGCCCGAGGAGCGCATCGCCGGCGTCATGATGCACGTCGGCGAGACCGAGGCCGCGGCCTACCGCCTCGTCAAGGAGGCCCTCGACCACGGCGGCCCCGACAACGTCACCGTCGTGCTGCTCGACGTCGACGACGGGCCGGGCGTGCCGCATCCGCCGCGCTTCGTCGGCTCGGCCGCCGTGCCGCTGAGCTTCGAGAACGAGACCTCGCGCCGTCCGCTGCGCCTGCCGACGCTGCTGCTGCATCCGCTCAAGGCGACCCAGCCCGACCCGAGCCACTTCGAGCCCGACAGCGACGACTACCTCGACGAGCTGATCGAAGAGGATCGCCGCCGCGCCCGCCGTCGCCGCGTCACCTGGCTGGTCATGGCCGGTCTCGCGATCGCCGCGATCGTGGCCGCCTGCCTCGTCGCCTACAACTGGACCCAGTCGCACTACTTCGTCGGCGAATACCAGGGCAAGGTCGCGATCTACCGCGGAGTGCAGCAGAACATCGGCCCGATCTCGCTCTCAGAGCTGCGTCAGCCGACCGCGATCGACCTCGACGACCTGAGCGCGGCGCAGCGTGACAGCGTGAAGCGCACCATCAGCGCCGACGACTACAAGGAGGCGCTCGACATCGTGGCCCGCCTCTCGGCGGCGGCGGGGGGCTGAGTGAGCGCATCCACCCCCTCGGCAGCCGGCCCGTCGCTCGCGACCGGGCCCGGGCGGATCAGCGACTTCACCAGCAGCATCCGCATCCGCCTGCGTGAGCCTGCCCGCCTGCGCAACATCGAGCTGCCGCTGCTGCTGTTCGCGATCGGCCTGTCGATCGGGGCGATGGCGCTCGTGCAGCTGGGGGCGCAAGGTCAGTTCGACGAGGGGATGCTGGCGCTGCCGGCGGCGCTCGGCGGGCTCGCCCTGGTGGGCCACATCATCCTGCGCGTGACCGCTCCGGGCGCCGATCCCTTCCTGCTGCCGATCGCGACCGTGCTGAACGGCATCGGCATCGCCGAGATCTCGCGCCTCGACATCGCCGAGCACCGGCTCGGCTGGGATGCGCTGGGCGTCAAGCAGGTCGTGTTCAGCGCGATCGCGATGGTGCTCGCCTTCATCGTGCTCGCCGCGTTCCGCAACGTGCGGGTGCTGTCGCGCTACCGCTACATCGCCATGTTCGTCGGCATCGCGCTGCTGCTGCTGCCGATGGCGTTCAAGCCGATCAACGGCGCGCAGGTGTGGGTGACGATCGCCGGCATCAACTTCCAGCCGGGCGAGCTCGCGAAGATCGCGCTGGCGATCTTCTTCGCCGGCTACCTGGTGACGGCACGCGACTCGCTGTCGATCATCGGCCGCAAGCTGGGCCCGCTGCAGTTCCCGCGCGCCCGCGACCTCGGCCCCATCCTCATCGTCTGGGTCGTCGCGATGGGCGTGCTCGTGGTGCAGCGCGACCTCGGCACCTCGCTGCTCTACTTCGGCCTGTTCCTGGTGATGATCTACGTCGCCACCGCGCGCCTCAGCTGGGTCGTGCTGGGTATGACGCTGTTCATCGGCGGCGCCCTCATCGCCAGCCAGACGCTCGGCTACGTCAACGGCCGCTTCGTGACCTGGCTGGATGCGTTCTCGAACGAGCAGTACCGCGCCGACCGCGGCAGCTTCCAGGTCGTGCAGGGCCTGTTCGGCCTCGCCGACGGCGGACTCATCGGCACCGGGCTCGGCCAGGGCCGCCCCGACATCGTGCCGATCGCCGAGAGCGACTTCATCATCCCCAGCCTCGGCGAGGAGCTCGGGCTGATCGGCCTGTTCGCGATCCTCGGCCTCTACCTGCTGATGGTCTCGCGGGGTCTGCGCATCGGACACCTCGGCGACGACGACTTCGGCCGCCTGCTCGGCGTCGGCCTGTCGTTCGTGATCGCCCTGCAGACCTTCATCGTCGTCGGCGGCGTGACCCGCGTCATCCCGCTGACCGGTCTGACGACGCCGTTCCTCGCGGCCGGCGGCTCGTCGCTCGTGGCGAACTGGATCATCGTGGCGCTGCTGCTCAGGCTCAGCGACGGCATCCGCCCCGCCCGCTTCCCGGGAGGTCTGCAATGAGCCGCGAACTGCGACGCGTCAGCATCATCGTGCTGGCGATGTTCGCCGCCCTGTTCCTGTCGACGAGCATCATCCAGGTGGGCCAGAGCGACAACCTGCGCAGCGACCCGCGCAACACCCGCACGATCCTGGCGAGCTTCTCGGCCGAGCGCGGCGACATCATCGTCGGCGGGCAGCCGATCGCCTCGTCGACGCCGGTGGATGACGACTACCAGTTCCTGCGTCAGTACGCGAACGGTCCGCTGTACGCCCCGGCGACCGGCTACTCGATCATCAACGGCGAGCCGCGCGGCGTCGAGGGCGCCCTCAACCGCGAGCTCGCGGGAACCGCCGACTCGACCTTCCTCGCCCGGCTGAACCAGATCATCACCGGGCAGCGCCCCAAGGGCGCCTCGGTCACGCTGACGCTCGACGCGAACCTGCAGCAGGTGGCGTGGGATGCGCTCGGCGACAAGACCGGAGCGGTCGTCGCGCTGAACCCGAAGACCGGGCAGATCCTCGCGATGGTGTCGAAGCCGTCGTATGACCCGAACCAGCTCGCGAGCCACAACCGGCAGGAGGCGCTGGCCGCCTACGACGCGCTCGTCGCCGACCCGACGAAGCCGCTGCAGAACCGCGCGATCGCCGGCGACCTCTACGCGCCCGGGTCGACGTTCAAGCTGATCACCACGGCCACGGCGCTCGAGAGCGGCGACTACACGCCCGACAGCGAGTTCCCGAACCCGGGCAGCCTCACGCTGACCGGCACGAGCACGACGATCACGAACTCCGAGGGCGGATCCTGCGGCGGCGGCGCGACGGCGTCGATCGCGACCGCGCTGCGGCTCAGCTGCAACATCCCCTTCGCCCAGCTCGGCGGCGAGCTCGGCGCGAAGAAGATCCAGGCGCAGGCCGAGAAGTTCGGCTTCGGCGACGACGAGATCGACATCCCCCAGCACGTCACCCCCAGTCAGTACCCGCTCTACACCGACGCCGCGAAGGTCGAGCAATCGGCTTTCGGTCAGGCCGACGACCGCGTGACCCCGCTGCAGATGGCGATGGTCTCGGCCGGCATCGCGAACGGAGGCATCGTCATGAAGCCCAATCTGGTGCAGGAGATCACGGCACCCGATCTGAGCCCGCTGCAGGAGTTCAAGGCCACCGAGTACGGGCGGGCCATCAGCGAGCAGACGGCCACCACGATGACGCAGATGATGATCAACGGCGTCAACAGCGGCGCCGCCAGCAATGCGAGAATCAGTGGCGTACAGGTCGCCGGCAAGACCGGCACGGCGCAGAACGGCGTCGGGGATCCGTACACGCTGTGGTTCACCGGCTTCGCACCGGCCGATGATCCGCAGATCGCGGTCGCGGTCGTCGTGGCGAACGGCGGCGGACTGGGTCAGAACGGTTTCGGCAACACACTCGCGGCTCCGATCGCGAAGAAGGTCATGGAGGCGGTGGTGAAGCGATGAGACCGACCAGCGGGCTCACCTTCGGCGGTCGATACCAGCTCTCGTCGCGCATCGCGATCGGCGGCATGGGCGAGGTCTGGCAGGCGACCGATCTCGTGATCGGGCGCACCGTGGCACTCAAGATCCTCAAGGACGAGTACATGGGCGACCCGGGCTTCCTCGAGCGCTTCCGCGCCGAGGCCCGTCACGCCGCGCTCGTCAACCACGAGGGCATCGCCAATGTCTACGACTACGGCGAGGAGGAGGGCAGCGCCTACCTCGTCATGGAGCTCGTGCCGGGCGAGGCGCTCTCGGCGGTGCTCGACCGCGAGCGGGTGCTCTCGACCGACCGCGTGCTCGACATCGTCGCGCAGACCGCATCCGCCCTGCACGCCGCCCACATGGCCGGTCTCGTGCACCGCGACATCAAGCCCGGCAACCTGCTCATCACGCCCGAGGGCCGGGTCAAGATCACCGACTTCGGCATCGCGCGCATCGCCGACCAGGTTCCGCTGACCGCGACCGGTCAGGTCATGGGCACGGTGCAGTACCTGTCGCCCGAGCAGGCGAGCGGGCACCCGGCGTCGCCCGCGACCGACGTCTACTCGCTCGGCATCGTGGCCTACGAGGCCCTCGCCGGCCGCCGCCCCTTCACGGGAGAGTCGCAGGTCGCGATCGCGATGGCGCAGATCAACGAGGCGCCGCCCGAGCTGCCCGTCACGATCTCCGAGCCGGTGCGCAACCTCGTCTACGCGTGCATCGCGAAGAAGCCCGCCGACCGTCCGGCGAGCGCCGCGCACCTCTCGCGGGCCGCGCAGGCGCTGCGTCGCGGGGATGTCGCGGGCGCGATCGCGGCGGTGCCCGGCGTCGCCGGCGGAGACCCGGTCGAGCTGCTCGGCCAGGCGAACGCGGGCCAGACGCAGGCGACGCGCGTGCTCACCAGCGCGCAGCCGACGCCGACGACCTCGCTGCCCACGCAGGAGGAGAAGAAGAAGCGCCACCCGGCGCTCATCCCGCTCATCGTCATCGTGGCTGTGCTGGTCGTGGCGGCGATCGCGATCGTGCTCGCCGTGGTGTTCAACGGCGGCGACAAGGCCGGGGGGAACTCCGCCTCACCGACGGTCTCGAAGACGGCATCCAAGCCGCCGTCGAACTCGCCGAGCCCGTCGAAGTCGAGCGACAACGTCGACGTGAACCCGTCGAACTACATCGGCAAGAACAAGGATGACGTCTCGGCGGCCCTGAGCGACCTCGGCCTCAACGTGAGCATCACCGACGGCGGCAACGCGCCCGACCCGGCGAGCGCCAACACGGTCACGAAGCTGAGCAAGTACGGCTCGCTGCCCAAGGGCTCCGACATCGCGATCACGGCCTACGGCGACTACCCCGGCCCGACGGCTCCCCCGACGCCGACCAGCTCGCAGACCAGCGTCGCCGGCGGCTCGAACGTGACGGTCAACTTCACGTACACGGGATGCCCCGCGTCGAACAAGCTCGACCACTTCGTGTTCAACGTGTCGGGCGGCACCGCGCCGGCCGGCACCGACTTCTCGAACGTGCCGGGCACCGCCACCAGCCTGCAGATCGTCGCCGCCGCCACCGGCAGCGTCACGGTCAGCTACACGGCCGTCTGCAGCGGTCTCGGGCCGACCCCGGCTTCGGGAACCCTCACCATCCCGATCACCGACTCGGGCTCCGGCACGGGCGGCGGCGGAACCGGCAACGGCGGCATCGTCGGCGGCGGAACCCCGGTCACCCCGGGCACCGGAGCCGGCAACACGGCCGGCCGCGGCTGATCGTCCGGCTCCTCCCAGCGACTGCGGAGGCGCGCGTGGTGGCCTGAAGCCAGGCCCGACGTCGCGCCGTCTCTGCACGCCGACGAGGGAGGGCCGTTGCGCGCAATCCGTCAGATCGTCCTGCTGCCCGCCGCGCTCACCGCGGCGGCGGCCGTCGCCGCCGGGCTGCTGCTCGGCTGGCCCGTCGCCCTGGCGCTGCTCGCGCTGACCGCGCTCGAGATCGCGGCGGCCGCTGACTCCTCGGTGCCGATGGCCGGGGTGGCCGGGCGCGTCGACCGGCGGGCGCGTCGCCTGTTCCTGGCGGTCGGTCTCGTCGCCGGCGTGATCGCGATGCGGCTGCTGCTGCCTCCGCTCGCCGTCGCGACCGAGGTGGGGGATGCGGGCGTCGCCCTGCAGCACGCGGTCGCCGAGCCGCGCACCTTCGCGCAGGAGCTGCTCGCCGTTCGTCCGCTGATCGCCGGCTTCGGCGCGGCATTCGTCTGGCTGGTCTTCGCCGAGTACCTGTTCAACACCGACCGCGCGCGACGCCGCCCGTGGCTGGGGCGACCAGAGGCCGTGCTCGCGCAGGTCAAGGCTCCGCGCCTCGCCGCCTTCTCGACGGCCGCGCTCGGCACCCTGATCGCCGCCGTCGCCGCGGGATCGGATCTCGCGCCGGCGATCGCCCTCGGAGGCGCTCTCGGCATCGGCGCCTACGTCATCTCGCAGGGCCTGGCCACCTGGGCGCGTCGACGTCCCGGCGCGCTGCGGGCGCACATCCACGCCGCGACGGTGATCTTCGAGCGGGCGCTCGTGATCTTCCTCGTCTTCGAGATCCTCGACGGACTGCCCGCGCTCGGCGCCAACACGGTGCTGCCCGCGCCCGCGCTGCAGGCGATCATCGCCGGCACGGCCGTCGCCATCGGCGCGGTGTTCCTTGGCCGGCTGACGTCGGGTGTCGTCGCCGTGGACGGGCTCGGGCGGCTGCGCCACCTGCGCGCGGGTGCCGCGTACGTGCTGGGCACGCTCAGCCTGCTGCTCTGGACGAGCGTCGTCGTGCCCGTGCCGAGCACGATCGCGACCTGGTTCGGGTCGGCGATCATCGCCGCCGCCGTGCTGAGCTCGCTGCGCCCGCGAGTGCGGCTGCGGGCCCGACGCGTCGCCCGGCTGCGCGACCTCGGCGGCGCCGAGCCGTCGGCGTCTGGATGAGCGGCGACGGCGCCCGGGTAACAGCCCGGTCACGACCGTGACGACCCCTCGTCTCCGCAGGGATCGCCCAGTGGGGCCCGGGTAGACTCGCGAGGTCCCCTGCCCGGTCCTCGGGCCCGTCCCCCTCCAGGAGTCACCGTGAGCGACAGCGTGACCGAAGGCGTGCGTGTTCTCGCCGGTCGCTATCAGCTCGGCGAGCTGCTGGGTCGCGGCGGGATGGCCGACGTCTACCTGGGGCTGGATGCGCGGCTCGGCCGCCGCGTCGCGGTCAAGCTGCTGAAGCCCTCGCTGGCGAACGACCCGACGTTCCGCACCCGCTTCCGCCAGGAGGCGCAGGCCGCGGCCCGCATGGCGCATCCCACGATCGTGCGCGTCTACGACGCCGGTGAGGAGACCGCCACCGGGGCCGACGGCGTCGAGGTGCAGATCCCGTTCATCGTCATGGAGCACGTGCAGGGCACCCTGCTCACCGAGCTCATCGCCAAGGGCCCCGTCGCCCCCGCCGAAGCCGTGCGCATCATCGACGGCGTGCTGACCGCACTCGAGTACTCGCACCGCGCCGGCGTCGTGCACCGCGACATCAAGCCCGGCAACATCATGGTCACCTCCAACGGCCAGGTGAAGGTCATGGACTTCGGCATCGCCCGCGCGATCTCCGAGTCGACCGCCACGATCGCGCAGACCAGCGCGATCCTCGGCACAGCCCAGTACTTCTCGCCCGAGCAGGCTCGCGGCGAGGTGGTGGATGCGCGCACCGACCTCTACTCGACCGGCGTCGTGCTCTACGAGCTGCTCACCGGCAAGGCGCCGTTCCGCGCCGAGTCGCCCGTCGCGGTCGCCTACCAGCACGTCAGCGAGGCCCCGGTCGCGCCGAGCGCGCTCGTGCCGGCGGTCTCGCCCGCGCTGAACGCGGTCGTGATGCGCTCGCTCGCGAAGGACCGCACCGAGCGCTACCAGTCGTCGGCCGAGTTCCGGCAGGAGGTCGACATCGCGGCCGAGGGCAAGGTGCCCAGCCGCACGCCCGCCCGCGACGACGAGTTCAACGCGACCCTCTTCGGCGTCGGCTCCGGCGGCGCCCCCGACGAGACGCTGCGCCGCCTGGCGAACGACGACGAAGACCGCGCCCCGCGCACGACCCAGTCGCGGCCTCCGGTCGCCTGGGTCTGGGCCGGCGTGATGGTGACCGTGATCATCGTGGTCGCCGCGATGGTCTGGGTGTTCAACATCCAGGGCTCTCCGCTGCACATCGCCTCGTCGGTCAAGGTGCCCGACGTCGCCGGCCAGGAGTACGACGCCGGCAGCCGCGAGCTCACCGGCAAGAGCCTGACGGTGCAGCGCGCCGAGCGGGCGAGTGTCGACGTGCCCGAGGGCTCCATCATCCGCACCGAGCCCCGCGCCGGCCGCACCGTCAACACGGGCGAGCAGATCATCGTCTACGTGTCGTCGGGCCCGACGGCGGTGACGGCGCCGAGCGTGCTGCTGCGCACCGTCGACGAGGCGAAGCAGATCCTCTCCGACAACGGCCTCGTGCTCGGCGAGCAGACTCAGGCTCAGTCGCCGACCGTACCGGCCGGCCAGGTCATCTCGAGCGACCCCTCCGCGGGTTCGCCCAACGTCGACGCCGGCACGAAGGTGAACATCGTCGTGTCGACGGGAACCGTCGAGGTGCCCGACCTGCGCGGCAAGTCGATCACCGAGGCGCAGACCATCCTCAGCGGGCCCGACCTGCAGCTGATCCCGTCGCCGAAGGCCGACAAGGGATGCACGGGTCAGACGGTGAAGTCGCAGTCGATCGTGGGCGAGCAGCCCCAGGGCTCCACGGTCGAGCTCGTCTACTGCGCCGGCAGCTGACCCGCGCGTCGGATCCCGGATCGACGAGCGATCCGCGCGGCGCGGTGGGACCGCTCAGACCTGCGTTCGCACCAGCGGCGTGAGGCCGACGGCCCGCTCGGCCGCTTCGGGCATCCCGCTCGCCGCGAGCCAGTTGCCGAGCATCGTGTAGCCGCCCTCGGTCAGCACCGACTCCGGGTGGAACTGCACGCCGTAGACCGGCGACGAGCGGTGCTCGACGCCCATGATCACGCCGCCGGCGGTGCGCGCCGTGACGGTCAGCTCATCGGGCACGGTGCCGTCGACGATCGCGAGCGAGTGGTAGCGCGTCGCGCGGAACGGCTGCGGCACCCCGCGGAACAGCGTCGACTCATCGTGCTCGACCTGCGAGGTCTTGCCGTGCATGAGCTCTTCGGCGTGCGTGACCGTCGCGCCGAGCGCCTCGCCGATCGCCTGATGCCCGAGGCAGACGCCGAGCAGCGGGATCCCGCCGGCGATCGCCGCGTGCACGACCGGGATCGAGATGCCGGCCGAGGCGGGATCGCCGGGGCCCGGAGACAGCAGCACGGCGTCGTACTCGGCGAGGCGGGCGGGCACCGCATCCACCTCGACGCCGTCGTTGCGGATCACCTCGGTCTCGGCGCCGAGCTGCTGCAGGTAGCCGTCGAGCGTGTAGACGAAGCTGTCGTAGTTGTCGATGACGAGGATGCGCGTCACTGCTGGTCCCCTACGGTCACGTCCTGCGGGGCGACGAACTGGTCGAACCACGGGAACACCCACATGATCAGCGCGACGGTGATCGCGGCGAACACGACGACGAGGATGAGCACCCGCACCCACCACGGGCCGGGAAGCACCCTCCACAGCGCGGCGTACATCAGCTGCCTCCGTTCACGGTCGCGGCGATCTCCTTCGGCGGGCCGTCGGCGCGCGGGGTGAACTTGTCGAACACCGAGTAGCCGATGATGCGCTCGGCGGTCGAGTAGAAGGGGTTGCAGGTCGTCAGGGTCAGCAGCCGCTGCGTCGCGGCCACGCCGTCCTGCTGGGGCACCGGGTCGAGCACGCCGACCCCGGTGGGCTTCACGTACTCGAGGTTGCGGAAGCTGTACTGGTACCAGCCGTCCTCCGTCTCGATGAAGATGTGGTCGCCGACCTCGAGCTCGTGGATGCGGTGCAGGGCGCCGCCGTAGGCGCTGCGGTGCGAGGCGATGACGAAGTTGCCGACGTCGCCGGGCATCTGGGTCGACGGGTAGTGGCCGACCTCGTACTTGTTCAGCACGTCCTGCACGCCGACTCCCTCGGCGATGGGGCGGTAGAAGTCGGTGCCGAACCGCGGGATCGCCAGCAGGGCGAAGCGCTCGGCGTTCTTCGGCGCGGTCTGCACGGGCGGGTTCTGCGAGACGTCGGTGCCCGGCTGGCTCGGCTTCGCCGTGGGCTTCTGCGCCTCTTTGTCCCACTGCTGCGACAGCCCGGTCGCCTCGTTCTTCAGGCGCGGGGCGGAGAGCTGGTCGTCGAGCCAGAGCTGCCAGCCGAGGAACATGAGCACGAGCACGCCGGCGGTGATGAGCAGCTCTCCGGCGACGCCGACGACCGAGATGCGGCGCTTCTTCGCGGGGCGCTTGCCGGTGGACGAGGTGGATGCGGCGGGTGCGTCAGCGACGTCGTCGGCAGCGCCGTCCGAGCCCGCCGAGGGGGCCGTCGTCGCGTCGTGCGCGGGTTCGTCGCCGGGGAACAGATCCTCGATGCCGCCGTGGTCATCCCGCCCCTGAGCCATGCGCACGATTCTAGGCGGGCGAGATGCATCGGGGACTCCCCGCAACCGGGGAGGTCGCCCCGAGGATCCGCAGATCCGAGAGGCCCTCTCGTCAGGCTAGAATCACGGGCATGGCCAGGACCCGCCCGACCACCAAGCCGGAACCGCAGCGACAGAGCGGCGACTCCGTTCCCAACCCGATCTGGTTCAAGCCGGTGATGTTCGGCTTCATCCTCATCGGCCTGGTGTGGATCCTGATCTTCTACATCAGCGGCTCGCAGCTGCCGATCCAGAGCATCCAGGCCTGGAACCTCGCGATCGGCTTCGGCATCATGCTGATCGGCTTCCTGATGATGACGCGCTGGCGCTGACGCCGAGCACCTCGAACTTCCGCATGAAAACGGGCCACTGCGGTGGCCCGCTTTCGTCGTCTCCGGGCGGATGCGCGCTGCGGTCAGTCCGGCGGGCACGCTTCTGACCAGGAATTACACGCGTGTGATTCTTTCCCCAGCTGTGGATGAGCCTGTGGATAGATCCGTCAACGGGTGTGGATGAGGCTGTGGACAGATCCGTGGACGGGTGTGGAGAACCCCGGTGCCGCATGGATCGGGTCAGCGTCCGGGAACGACGAAGCCCCGCCGACCACAAGGTCGACGGGGCTTCACGCTTGACGCGGAGTCGCTCGGTCAGCCGCCCACGCCGGCGGGCGCGATCGCGAGCAGTCGCACGGTCGCCGCCGCGATCGCGACCACCCAGATCGCGATGATCAACGCGATCGGCGTCGACGGCTTGGATCGGGCCCGGTACTCGAACCGGCCGATGATGAAGGCCGCGAGTCCGCCGCCGATCAGACCGCCGAAGAGCATCGCCAGATTGCCCCCGAGCGCGATGCTGATCACGACGTTGAGCGCGACGATGATCAGCAGCTGGGTGCCGACGCCGCCCATCGATCGCTGCACGATGAAGAACCCGGCGAGCAGTCCGAACAGCGCGCCGCTGAAGCCGTATCCGTCGTAGCCGAACACGACCGACGCCGCCGAGCCGACGACCGCGCCCGAGGCGAACACCAGCAGGAACCGCGACCGGCCGAAGCTGCGTTCCGCGCTCGGCGCGATGAGGAAGAAGAACACGCAGCTCAGCAGGAACGAGAGCACGACCCGGAAGTCGAGGATCGCCGGGAAGATCAGCACCGAGGTGAAGTAGCGCCATACCTGCCAGGCGATCTCCTTCGCCGGGAAGGCGGCGAGGAAGGTCGCCGGCAGGTTCGCGGTGAAGAACCCGATCAGCCAGAACAGCACCGAGGCGCCGAGGATCCCGTAGGTCAGCACCGGCGCGTTCGAGTCGGGGTGCAGCAGGCCGAGGGTGTTCTGCACCCAGCGCGGGCGCGAGCGCCGACGCGCGGCCTTCTGCAGCGATGATCCGCCGGTCGGCTGCCACTTCACCGAGCCGCCGGCCTCCCGAACGCACTCGGGGCACTGCACGCCGACGGGCGCGAGGATCTGGCACTCGGGGCAGATCGTGCGGCCGCAGCGCTGGCAGAGCACCCAGCTCTGACGGTCGGGATGCCGGTAGCAGACCGAGGGGTCTGCGGCGGCCTGGGGATCGGTCACGAGACGGGGACGACCTCGATGGAGTTGATCACGACGTCCTCGAGCGGCTTGTCGCGACCGTCGGTCTGCACGCCCTCGATGGCGTCGACGACGCGCTTCGACTCGTCGTCGGCGACGACGCCGAAGATCGTGTGCTTGGCCTGCAGCCACGGGGTGGGCACGGTCGAGATGAAGAACTGCGAGCCGTTGGTGCCGCGACCGGCCTGCTTGCCGGCGTTGGCCATGGCGAGCACGTAGGGCTCGTTGAAGTTGAGCTCGGGGTGGATCTCGTCGTCGAACTGGTAGCCGGGGCCGCCGATGCCGAGGCCCAGCGGGTCGCCGGCCTGCACCATGAAGTCCTTGATGATGCGGTGGAAGATCGTGCCGTCGTAGAGCGGGGTGGTCTTCTTCTCACCCGTCTGCGGGTGGGTCCACTCCTTCGCTCCGGTGGCGAGGCCGACGAAGTTGTCGACGGTGACGGGGGCGTGGTTGCCGAGCAGGTTGACGCGGATGTCGCCCTGGGTCGTGTGGATGGTGGCGACAGCGGTGTGTGCGGACATGCGGGTGATTCTTCCATGCGGTGTCTGTGTTCACCGGATGCGCCCGGTCGGTGCGGGATGCGCATCCACTGTGCTTTCAGTGGACGTGCAGACGGCAGGGGGTCCGTTCGCCGGATCGGCGTGGAAGGATGAGGGAAACCCCAACGCGAAGACGGAGGTCGACGTGGCATCGACACGCAAGCGGAAGCGCGAGCTGAAGCGACTGAAGAACACCGCGAGCACCGTGGTCGACGAGCAGCGCGAGGTGCTCGAACACGCGGGCAAGGTGCTGCGCGAAGCACGCCGGCAGATGGGCGACTACGCCCGCACCGACGTCGCCCCTCGATTCTTCGAGGCCTACGACTCCCGGGTGAAGCCCCGTGTGGCGCAGAGCGTGGCCGCCGGCCGCGCGGCCGCCTATGTCGGCCGCAACCGCCTGGCCGACGACGTGATCCCGGCGGTCGCCGGCACGATCAGCTCGACGCTGGCCGTGCTCGAGGCCGCGAAGGACCCGCGCGTGCGCGAGCTCGTGAAGAAGGCCGAGAAGAAGACCAAGAACTACGGCAAGTACGCGGCCAAGCAGGTGCGTCCGGCGAAGTCGGGCGGCCCCGGCAAGTACATCCTCGCCGCGTTCGGCGTCGCCGCCGTCGCCGCCGTGGCCTACGCCGCCTGGCAGACGCTGCGCGCCGACGACGACCTGTGGATCGAAGACGTCGCCGACGTCGACCCCGCGGTCTGAGTCAGCTCAGCTGAGAACCACCGAAGGCCCGCACCGCTCATCCGAGCGGGGCGGGCCTTCGTCGTTCCGTGCGCGCCTTCCCGGAAGCTGAATCGCCGGAAAACACGGCCCCCGCGGACTGTCCCCCGTCCGGGTGACAAAAAGTTTGGTGAACAACGGTCGAAACCCTTCCTATCGGACGGGATTGCTGACTAATTTTGAGCAGTGCTCTCTGCTGACGAAGTGATCGACCAGATCCACGACGACGTCCGCGCGAACGACGAACGCGCCGCGCGCATGCCGGCGTTCACCGCCGCGATCGGCGCCGTGCGCGGCGTGGCCGTCTCCGCCGCCCGCGACATCCGCGTCGAGACCGACTCCACCGGACACGTCACCGGCATCGAGATCAGCGAGACCGCGCTGACCGGCGGAGCCCGCAAGCTGTCGCGCGAGATCCTGCAGACCATCAACGCCGCCGAGCTCGTCGCCAAGCGCAAGGCCGTTCAGAGCGTCGCCCAGCTGCTCGGCGACGACGACCCGATCACGCTGCAGCTCGGCGCCGAGCTCAGCGCCCGCGAAGCTGCACTGACCAACCCGGCCGCCGCCGCATCCGCTGCCGCCGCCGCGACCATCGACCCGACGCGACCGGCACCCGGCACGCCGAGCGAGACCAGCATCAGCAGAGGGGAACGCAAGCAGTGACTGAGGAGATCGCACTCGACTTCGACAAGCTGCGGCAGCACGCCGCGCTCGTCAGCTCTGTGGCGGATGACGTCAGCAAGGCCATCGCCTCGGTGAAGGGCGGCAACCTCGCCTCCGACGCCTTCGGCATCATGTGCGCCTTCCTGGTGCCCGAGACGCTCGCCATGACCGTCGCCGGCTCGGGGATGCTCGGCAGCAAGCAGTCGCTGCTGCTGCGCACCGCCGTCGAGCTGAAGCAGACGGCATCCCAGTGGGAGCAGATCGAGACCGACGTCAAGGGCACCTACGACACGATCACGAAGGCGATGGACTGATGACCGCGGCAGCTGCGAGCACCACCTCGCCCTTCAAGGGCAGCAACATCCTCAATGACGGCAAGGCCCTCTCGACCGCCGTCAAGAACGGCAACTGGCTGGATGGCGGCATCGCCTTCCTGCAGACGCTCGGCGACGCCGCCGCGGCGCTCAGCGACCCGATCGGCACGATCGTCAACTGCGGCCTCGGCTGGGTCATCAACCACCTCGGCCCGCTGAAGCAGTGGCTCGACAAGCTCGCCGGCAGCCAGTCGGCCGTGCAGGCCTTCGCCAAGACCTGGACCCAGGCCGGCGACGTGATGCGCCAGGCCGGCGGCACCCTCGCCACCCGCCTCAAGGACCTCGAGGGAATGGCGGGCAAGACCGTCGACTCCTACCTCGCCTACGCCTCCGACGCCGCCGAGCACGTCGCCGCCTCCGGTGACTGGGCCGACTCGATCTCGAGCGGACTCAACACCGGCAGCGAGCTCGTCGCGAAGATGCAGAGCGTCGTCAAGCAGGGCATCTCGAGCGTCCTGGCCACCGCGATCGAGGCCATGGCCGTCGTCGCCGCGTCGTTCGGACTCGGCATCGGCTACGCCATCGCCCGCGTCGTGACGAAGGTCAACCAGATCGTCAACAAGGTCGTCAAGCCGATGCTGCAGGTGCTGCAGTCGGTCAAGTCGCTCGTCGGCGTCGTGCAGTCGTTCAAGCAGCTCTTCGGCGGCAGCCAGAAGCTGATGCAGAACATGGTCACGGTCAGCCCCGAGGCGCTCAAGCTCGCCGACACCAGCTACACCGACGCCTCGGCCGCCACGAAGCTCGGCGCCACCGGAGCCCAGAACCTCGAGATCGCCGCCGCCAAGGCCGACCGCGAGAACGCCGACCTGGTCAGCGCCGACGGCCCGATCTCGGGCGGCAAGGCGCAACTGGCGAACACCTTCGGCACCGGCGGAGGCGGGGGCGTGAGCATCGGCTCCGGCGGAGTCGGAGCGGGTGGCCTCGGCGCGGCCGGCGCGGGCGCCGGTCTGCTCGGCGGCGGTGCCGCAGCGGGCGCGGCCGCGCTCGCGAGCCGCGGCCTCGCCGGCACGATGGCCGGCGGCGGACTCCTCGGCCGCACCGCGGTCGGCGGCGGCCCCACGGCCGGCGGCGCCGGAGCGGGCGCCCGCGGCGGGATGGGCATGATGGGCGGCGGACGCGCCGGCGACACCGGTTCGCGCCTCGGTCGCCGCGGCGGACGCCGACTCGACATCGAGATCGTGCCCGACGACGACGAGCAGCAGGCCTGATTCGGAGCGCTTCACCGCATCCGCACCGCCTCGTCGCGCGTCGCAGTCGTTCAGCGCCCGGTCCGCTTCGGCGGGCAGGGCGCTGCGGCGTTCCCGGCTGCGCGAGGGTTCTGCTCCGGGCCCTCATCGTGCCCGGCGGCTCGCCCGATCCGGCTTCGCAATTCAGGACTGGTGGCTTCGCAATTCAGGACTGGACGTCCGATCCGCCGGAATGACCGCAGGATCTCGTGTCCGGTCCTGAGTTGCGACGAATCGAGTCCTGAATTGCGAACAGCCGGGTCGCCTTACGAGGTGGCGAAAGCCTCGGTTTCACCCTGGGCTCGGCGTTGAGGGGTCCCACGTACGGGACACCAGCCCGCGCGGGGAACGCTCCCCGGTCAGGCGTGCGACGGCGGCGAGTAGACGAGCTGGCCCGTGAAGAGGCCGCGCTCGCGGCTGACGATCTGCGCGCGACCCGGCTCGGACGGGATCGCCTTGACCCGGCCGATGAGCGCGCCCTCCTCGGGGCTGCCGCCGAGCAGGATGCCGGTGACGCCGAGGTCGGTGAAGCGCTGGATGATCGGATCGTAGGCGGCGCGGCTCGCACCACCCGAGCGGCGGGTCAGGATGACGTGAAGGCCCAGGTCGCCCGCCTGCGCGAGCAGCGGCTGCAGCACCGCGATCGGGTTGCCCTGGCTGGTCGCGACGAGGTCGTAGTCGTCGATGAGGATGAAGCCCTCGGCGCCCTTCCACCAGCTGCGCTCACGCAGCTGGTCGGGCGTGACATCCGGGCCGGGGATGCGCGACGAGAAGAACGCCGACAGCTCGGCCATGCCGCCCATCGCCATCTCGTGCGAGGTGAGGTAGGCGCCGACGTACTCCTGCGGCAGCTCGCCGAGCAGCGCGCGACGGTAGTCGACGACGAACAGCTTCGCCTCGTTCGGGCCGTAGAGGCGCGTGATCTCCTGGGCGATGCCGCGCAGGAACGACGACTTGCCGGTTCCCGCGTCGCCGTAGAGGAAGAGGTGCGACTCGCTGCGCGGGTCGATGCCGAACGGCGCGAGCGCCTGCTCGTCGACGCCGAGCAGCAGCCGCGGGTACTCCGGCCCCGCCTGCTGGCGCGCCTCCTCGAGGCTGAGCAGCTTCGCCAGCAGACGCAGCTTCGGTCCGCGCGGGCCGGTCCACGCGGCCGAGACGCGCGCGACCAGGTCGTCGACGCCGTCGACGAGCGCCGCCGCATCCCCGATGCCGTCGATGCGCGGAACCGCGCCGAGCATCTGCAGGCCACCCGGTGCGAGGCCGCGGCCCGGCTGCCCCGAGGGCACGTTCGCGGCCGCCTTGCGGGCGATCTCCGAGTCGCTCGGGTCGCCGAGGCGCAGCTCGAGGCGGGTCTGGATGAGGTCTTTCAGGTTCGAGCGGATGTCGAGCCAGCGGTTGGCGGTGACGACGAGGTGCACGCCGAAGCTGAGGCCGCGAGCGGCGATCGTGAGGATCGTCGGCTCGAGCAGCTCGTACTCGGTGCGCAGTGTCGACCAGCCGTCGATGATGAGGAAGACGTCGCCGTAGCCGTCATCCACCACACCCTGCGAGCGCCGCAGGCGGTAGGTGTCGATCGAGTCGATGCCGTTCTCGCGGAAGTAGATCTCGCGCGCGTCGATGATGCCCTGCACCTCGGCGACGGTGCGGCGCACCGACTCCTGCTCGGTGCGGGTGGCGACGCCGGCGACGTGCGGCAGCTTCTGCAGGCCGGTGAAGGTTCCGCCGCCGAAGTCGAGCACGTAGAACTGCAGTTCGAGCGGCGATGCCGTGAGCGACAGCGAGGTGACGAGCGAGCGCGCCATGGTCGACTTGCCGCTGAGCGGTCCGCCGACGATGGCCGCGTGACCGGCGGCGCCGCCGAGCGTGACGGTGAGGCGCTCGCGGCGCTGCTCGAGCGGCACATCCACGATCCCGAGCGGAACGGTGAGGCCGCCCGTCGCGCGCCACGACGGCGAGACGAGGCCGAGCTCGGGGTCGACGACCAGGTCGGACATGAGCTGGTCGAGCGATGGCGGCTCTTTGAGCGGCGGCAGCCAGACCTGGTGCGCCTCGGGGCCCTTGCCCGCCATCCGGTCGACGGCGATCTGGAAGGTGCTGCGCTCCTCTTCGGGCTCGCGCTGCACGAGGGCCGCGGGGTCGACGTCGGGCTCGGGCTCCTCGCCGGTCGCCGCGGCGGTGAAGATCTCGATCTCGGCAGCGATCTCGCCGGGCCCGCCGCCACTGGAGCCGGAGCTGATGCGACGACGCGGCGGCGAGCCGGAGACGTAGGCGGCGCGGAACTGCACGAGCTCCTCGGTGCCGACCTTGAGCAGGCCGACCCCGGGCTCCTGGGGCAGCGTGTAGGCGTCGGGCACGCCGATGACGGTGCGCGACTCGGCGGCCGAGAAGGTGCGGAGGCCGATGCGGTACGAGAGGTACGTGTCGAGTCCGCGCAGCTTGCCCTCTTCGAGGCGCTGGGATGCGAGCAGCAGGTGCACTTGCAGCGAGCGGCCGACGCGGCCGATGTTGACGAAGCTCTCGACGAACTCGGGCTTCGCGGCGAGCAGCTCGCTGAACTCGTCGGCGACGATCAAGAGGGCCGGCAGCGGCGCGAGGTCGGTGCGACCGCCACGGCGGGCCTTCTCGTAGTCGGAGACGTTGGCGAAGTTGCCGGCGGCGCGCAGCAGCTCCTGACGGCGCACGACCTCGCCCTGCAGCGCATCCTGGAATCGGTCGACGAGGGCGAGCTCGCTGCCGAGGTTGGTGATGATGGCCGAGACGTGCGGCATGTCGGCCATGCCGGCGAAGGTCGCGCCGCCCTTGAAGTCGACGAGCACGAAGTTCAGCTGCTCGGAGCTGTGGGTCAGCGCGAGGGCGAGCACGAGGGTGCGCAGCACCTCCGACTTGCCGGAGCCGGTCGCGCCGATGAGCACTCCGTGCGGGCCCATGCCCTGCTGCGCGGCCTCTTTGATGTCGAGCACGAGGGGCACGCCGTTGGTGTCCTGACCGATCGGCACCCGCAGCCGGTCGCGCTCGAGGCGCGGCGACCAGACCCGGTCGTAGTCGATCTCGCGCACGTCGGGCATGCCCAGCAGCTCGACGAGCTCGGCCTGGCCCGAGAGCGCGACCTCGGCTCCGGTGGAGGCGCCGGCGTTCGCGAGCGGCATGAGGCGGCGGGCGGTCGCCTCGGCCTCGGCGATCGAGACCGAGTCGGGCGTGAAGCGCTCGGCGAGGCGGCCGAGGGCGACGACCTCCGCCTGATCCGCGACCGAGCGCACCTCGGCGGCGAGCGCGAGGCGCAGGGTGAGGGCGTCGTCGAGCTCGTTCCAGCGCGCGGGCAGGTCGAGCACGGTGACGCCCTGCATCCCATCGGCGCCGACGACCGGCGAGTCGGTGGGCAGGCGCGCTCCGTCGACGACGAGCAGGATGTGCGGCATCTCGCGGCCGCCTCCGCCGCCGGCGATGAACCGGGGGCGTTCGCGCAGGTCACCGGGCAGCAGCTCTTCGAGATCGGCCAGGTCGGAGCCGATCATGCGGGCGGCGCCGAGACGGTCGGAGCTGCGGTGCGAGTGGGTGTGCGGCAGCCACTTCGTCCACTCCCAGAGCGGCAGCTGCGCGGGACCGGCGAGCACCGCGATCTGCAGGCTCTCCGGGTCGTGCAGGGTCGCGAGGCCGAGCACCATCGACCGGGCGAGCGAGCGCACCGACTCCTCGTCGGCGCCGGTCACCTCGAGGCGGGCGTAGTCGCCGATGTCGACGGCGAGCGGCAGGCGCGGCTGCAGCTCGTGCGTGAGCATGAAGCGGTGCGCGGCGGAGGCGGCGACCGGGTCGAGCTGCGCGAGCGGCGGCAGGTCGGGCGCCTCGAGGGTGATGCAGAGCGGCTGGTCGGAGACGCCGATGCGGGTGTGCAGGAAGTCGTCGTCGCCGCCGGAGCGCTCCCAGACGCGGGTGCGCTCATCCGCCATGAACGGCAGCACCGACGGCGCCGGGCTGACCCAGTTGCCGTGGCGGCGCTGCTGGCGCGCGGCCGTGCGCACCGTGTCGCGCAGCTCTTTCAGATACGCCAGGTACTCGCGACGGTTCTCGAGCACGGATGCGGCCCGCTGCGCGCGCTGACGCCATCCGTTGACCGCGACGAAGCCGAGCGACGAGAGCAGGAACATGCCGCCGGTGATGAGTCCGGTCGCGTTCTGCTGCGAGAAGGTGATCATCACGATCGAGCCGATGCTGCCGAGCATAGGCAGCGCCGACATCAGCACGCCGCCGGCGCCCTCGCTGGGGGCGAGCTCGGGCGGCGGCTGCACCTGCACGGTGCCGCTGGGCACGCGGGGCGGTGCGAGCCGGGGTCCTCTGCTCACTCGGACTCCTCCAGAAGCGTGCTGATCGTGAAGACGCGGTTGCCGAGGCGCACCCGCGCTCCGTCGTCGACGGGGGTGCGCACCCCGGGCGCGAGCCGCTCGGCCTCGCCGGTCTCGTCGACGAGGAAGGTGCCGTTGGTCGAGCCGGTGTCGGTGACCCAGGTGCCCTGGCGGGTGAGCTCGAGCCGGGCGTGGCCCTTCGATACGGTCGACTCGGGATCGCGCACGGCGACGGCGATCTCGAGGGCGTCGTCGGCGGTCGGGTTGCGGCCGAGCAGCACGGTCGCCGGGATGGGCGCCTGCTCCTGCTGGCCGGTGTCGAAGGTGAGCACGACCCGGGCGCGGCCGCGCAGCTCGGTGAGGGTGAGCTCGGTGTGCCAGTCGCCGGGGCTGCCGGCGCCACGGCCCTGGTCGGCGGGAGCGGATGCGGGTGCGGGCTGCTCGGGCGGCAGCGAGTACGCGACGCGGCCGCCGGCGCCCTGGCGTTCGCCCGCCGGGGTTCCCGGCTGAGCCGGTGCGGGCTGCGGCGGCGTGGGCTGCGCGGGCGCGACCGGCAGGGCCGCGGCGCCCGACTGCGCTGCGGCGCCCGGTTGCGCACCGGGCTGTCCCGATACCGGCGGCACGGACGGCGAGCCCGCGGGCGGGACGACCCCGGGCGGCGGGGCGACCGAGCTCGGGTGAACAGGCTGGATCGGATGCTGCTGCCCGGGCTGCTGCGGGGCGCCCTGGCGGGCGAAGCCGCCGGGGTGGCCAGGCTGCGGCGCGACAGGAGGCTGGCCGGCGCCGGGCGGATATGCACCCGGCTGGGCGGGCTGCGGCTGCTGCGGCTGCCCCGGCTGCATCGGCGGCACGGCGCCCGGCTGTCCGGTCGCCGCCGGCGCGAGCCCGGGCATCGGCGCGATCCCCCCGGGCAGGACGCCGGGCTGCGGCGCGGGCGCCGAGCTCGTGGCGGGCACGCCGCCGAGTCCCGACGACGGGTCGAGCGAGAGCGGCACCGCCGCGGAGGCGAGAGCGGGGGCGGCGACGGGCATCCCCGCAGCCGGCGCGGTGCCGGGCGCGGAGACCGGACGGGCACCGGGCAGCGCCGGCGCGGCGGCCCGCGCGCTTCGCTTCGGCACGGCGACGACGACGGTGCCCGCGGCGAGATCGCCCCACGAGCGGCGACGGCCGGTGCCGTCGAAGGCGGCGGTCAGCTCGACGAACCAGGCGCCGAGTCCGCCGACGAGCCACCCGGCCGAGGTGACGACGCCACGCAGCAGCGAGCGCCCGAGGCCCGGCGACCACGGTCGATCGAGGCGGGCGACGCGGATGCGCAGCAGCAGGTTGCCGAGCCCGAGCCCGGTTCGCGCCTGCAGCACCACGAGCCCGAGCAGCAGCTCGGCGACGATCACCGCGGTGAGCACGGGCGACCGCAGCAGCAGCTGGGCGCCGACGCCGACCGCCGCGACGACGAGGGCGTCGATCGTGAGAGCCGCGAGCCGGGCGCCGACCCCGGCGGCGCGCTGGCCGTGCACGATTCCGCGCGCGCTGGCGATCGCCGCGGGCGCGGGCGATCCGGCCTGACCGCCGACGAAGGGAGCGCCGGGAGCGCCACCGGGCATCCCCGGTGCGCCCGGAGCCCCGTATGCCGCGGGCCCGGCGGGACCGGGAGCGGCGGGAACCGGTGCGCTCGGCGGCGGTGCCGCGGCGACGACGCCGTGCGGCGCGACGACGAGCGGGGCGCTCTGCGCCTGCTGGGGCGAGCCGCAGTAGACGCAGCGGGCGCTGCCCGGCGGCAGGGGCTGGCGGCAGTTCCAGCAGGTCTGGCCGCCGGGGGTCGTCGGCGCGCTCATGAGGTCATCATCCCCCGCAGCAGGTCGATCACGCCCGCGGCGAGCAGCCCAGCGGGCAGCGCGAGGGCGACGGTCATGCCCTCGAGCACGTCGGCGAAGCGCGACCACGACAGCGAGCGGGCTCCGCGCGAGATCGGGATGACCGCAGCCCCCGTCGCGACGCCGGCGCCGAGGGCGACGGCCGCGATGAGCAGCACCCATCCGACGTCGCCGAGACGGGTGATCGCGACGACGCCGGTGCCGATCACGACCAGCGCCGCCGCGCGCGGAAGCCACTGCAGCGCGGGAACGGCGTAGCGCCGGGCGCCGAAGATCAGCGCGAGCGCGACGCAGACGAGCACGCCGATCTGCCCGCCGAGCACGATCCCATCGCGCGAGAAGCCCGACACCGCCGTCGGGGCGCCGAGAGCCGCGGCCGTGCAGATGATCGCGGTGCCGACGAGCAGGCGGGCGGATGACGCATCCACGAGTCCGCGCACCGCCGCGAGCCGCACCGAGACGCCCGGCTCGGGCAGCTGCTGGCGCACCGACCAGCGGGTGGTCTGGTAGCGCTCGTAGTCGATGAACATGCCCGGCGGCACATCGAGCAGGGTCGTCGGCAGGATGCGCAGGGTGGCCGGGGTGAGGCCGAGAGTGAGCGCCGACGCGGCCGTCGCATCCAGTCCGACCAGCAGGGTGAGCCCCCAGATGCCGGCGAGCACGAGCAGCAGCACGGTTCCGGTCGCGACGCCGGCGCGCATCGAGCCGGACCGCGCGAGCAGCGCGAGCAGGCCCGCGACCACGGCGGCGGCGAGCAGACCGGTGAGCACGGCCGCCTGGGTGGTCGCGGCCGGCAGCAGCGGCACGGCGCCGACCCCGGCGGCGAACGCGAAGGCGAGCGGGGCGACGGCAGAGACGATGCCGGTGTGGCGTGCGGTCGCGATCGCGCTGGCGATCGCGCTCAGCGCGAGCACCCCGGTCGCGATCAGCCGGGCCATCGGGTCGAGCGAGCCCGGCAGCATGAGCGCGAGCACGGCGGCGAGGATGCCGGCGGTCGCCGCGATCCAGGTGATCGAGGAGGTGCTGGTGACGGTCTCGGTGCGGTCGCGGCGGCGTCGCGGGGCGACCACCCGCTCCCCGAGGTCGATCACGGCGAGCACGTCGCCGTCGCCGAGGCTGCCGATGTCGCGGTCGAGCTCGATCTCCGCACCCGACGGGCTGACGAGCATCCGCCCCTCGCCGACGGCGTCGACGCCGAGTCGATGCAGCACGCTGTCGAGGCGCGCGCTCAACGGCAGGGAGAGATCCCAGCGTTCGGCGCCGTCGATGATCGCGATGCGGCGCCGTTCCTCGGTCGCGGACGGCACTTAACGATTATTCACGTCGAAACGGCTGCGGGCGAACCCGAGCACGTTCGACGTCAGCCCTGACCGGGGAAGCGCTTCGCCGAGGCCTTGTCGCTGGAGACGTAGCCCGCCGCGATCTCCTCGGTGGCGCTTCCGACCTGGCCGAGGATGCTCGTCATGTCGTTGATCGAGACCGACCAGCTGCGCTGCGCCTCGGAGTAGGCCTGACGTGCCGCGCCATCCCAGTTCGACTCGAGCGCGCGCACCCGCTGCTCGAGGTCGCCGAGCACGCCGGCGAGGTGCCGGCTCTCCTGGCCGAGCGAGGCCGCGACCTCGCGCAGGGTCTCGGGGGTGACGGAGAAGCTGCCGTTGCCGATGTCGCCCATGGTCACTGTCCTCCCATGAGGCTGCCGAGCCCCTTGATGGTCTGCTGGTGCGATTCCTCGGTGGCCGCCTGGTCGCGCTCGGTGGCGCGCAGCGACTCCTCGAAGCGTGCGAGCGTGTTCTGCAGCTTCTGCACGTCGGCGTTCCACCGCTGCATGAGCTGATCGTGCGACTTGGCCGCGTCGCCGGCCCAGGCGCCCCGCAGGGTGTCGAGGTGGCCCTGGATGCGGCGCACGGTCGCGTTGACGTCGTCGTGCGCGCGGCGCGCGGCTTCGGCCCCGTCGCGCAGCGCCCCCTCGGTGGCGGAGATCTTGTCGGCCATCAGCTCAGTGCTCCTTCATCGTCACCCGACGCGCGTCCCCCGGCGCCGGCCGACGCCGATCGCGGCGTCGCATCCTCGTCTTCGTCGACCTTGGGGGCGAGCGGTCCGCCCATTCCCCGGCCGGCCTTCTTCTTGTCGGAACCGCCTCCGGCCGCTCCGCCACCTCCGCCGCCCATCATGTTGTTGGTCGCCCCTCGGCCTTCGCCGACCGCGGCTCCCGCCGCCGCTCCCGCGCCGCCGGCTCCCCCGCGTCCAGCGCCGAGCAGGCCGCCGCGACCCGAATCGGCCGTGGCTCCCGCGCCGCCGGCGCCTGCCGCGCCGACACGTCCGCCGCCGGCGAGTGCACCGCCGGCGCCGCCGCCGACTCCGCCGACTCCGCCACCGCCGAGGCCCGCGAGCTTGCCCGCGCCGAGCGCGGCTGCCGCACCGAGCCCGCCGCCGAGGGCCGCGCCTCCGAGTCCGCCGCCCAGGCTTCCGCCGAGGCCACCACCCAGACCGCCGCCGAGTCCGCCGCCGACGCCGCCGATGGTCGTCGAGCCGCCGCCCAGGGGGCCGTCGGCCGTGACCGGCGGCTGCAGGGTGGTGCCGCCCGTCCAGCTGCCGTCGCCGGTCTCCGGAGTGTGGTCGATGATCGAGCCGGGCTTGCCGATGCCACCGGCGAGCCCGCCGCCGGTTCCGGCCGTCGAGCCTCCCGGCGTCGCGACGCTGCCGCCGTTGACGGTGGAGTTCGAGCCGCCGTTCGAGCCGCCGGTCGTCGTCGAGCCCGGTCCGGGCACGCGCGTTCCGGGGCCGTTGTCGCCCGTACCATCGCCGGTGCCGTCTTCTGCGTCGCGGTCGTGGGACGCCCAGTCCTGACCTTCGACGTTCTGCGACATCGACGGGCCCATCTGCGTGGAGACGCGGGTCAGCGCGTCGGCTGCCGCCTGCTCACGTCGGTTGCCGAGCCAGCTGTTGATCGTCGCCATCGCGGCTTCACCCGCCACGACGGTGATCGGCCCGAAGTAGATCGCCGTGCCCACCTCCGCGCCACGCACGAGTGCGGTCGTGGTCGAGTCGAGCTGACCGTCGGGCAGGTTGGCGAGTTCGGCGGACGCCTGACGGCGCGCCGCGTTCGCCGTGTCGAGACTCGCGCGAACGGTCTCGATGTCGCCCATCAGCTTGGTCGCCGACTGATACGCCCCGAGCAGGCTGGTCGTCGCGGCCAGACCCGATTCGCCGGTGAGCCCGTGCTGCTCTCCGACGGCCTTCACCACCGGGGTCAGCGCCTCGAGCTGTCGCGCGAGCGTCTCCGCGCCCGGCAGGTACCAGTCGCCGGATCGACTCGCCAGAGCTGCGAGCTTCTGCTCGTTCTTGCCCGTCATCTCATTCCTCCCTGGGATGCGCCGCCGCGCCGCCGCGTGAGCAGCACGACCAGCAGAATGACGACGCCCGCGACGACCAGGAGGCCGACGATGGCGACGACGATCAGAACCGGCAGGATGCCGGGTCCCGACGGCTGAGGATCAGCTGCGTCGGTGGTGGGTTTCGCACTCGGTTCGCCGCCCGTCGAGACCAGCGCCTTCTTCGCCGCAGCCACATCGGCGGCGCTCGGGACGCCGAGGTGTCCGGGTTCGCTCATCAGCGGGTTCTCGTCGGGGTACTGCGTCGGGTCGAACTCGAGCAGACGGGTGAGCGACGCGGGACCGTAGCCGTACCCACCCTCGTAGCGCGTGAGCTCATGGCCTCCGGCGCCCGTGTTGCGGATCAGCGACTGCACGAGCTGGTTGCCCGACGCCTGAGGGTACTTCTGCGAAGCGACAGCGACCATCCCCGCGACGAGCGGTGCCGCCAGCGACGATCCCTGTGTACGGCGCCCGGCGTCGCCCCAGGTGTCGCCGGCCGAATTGCCCTGCGACGAGAAGCCCACCCCGGCGGCGACCACCGTGGTCGATTCGAAGCTGACCGGCACGCCACCATCCGTCTGAAGGTCGCCCGTCTCCTGGAGCGCATTGACGGCGATCACACCGCTGGCGTTCGAGGGGAAGATCGCGTTGTCAGTCGTCGAGTTCGCATTGGCGGCGACGATGACGACGCCGCGCGCGATCGCGTCCGCGATCGCCAGCTCGTCGCCGCGCAGGTGGCTGCTCGCCCCCTGCGAGATCGAGATCACGCGGTTGCCGTCGGCGACGGCCTTGCGCAGGATCAGCCCGAAGACGCTGTAGGGCGTTCCGTCGATCGTCTTGGTGCAGGTCGCACCGGCGCCGCTCGTCGGATGCGCGTAGACGGTGACCGCGGCGCCGGGGGCGATTCCGCGGACGCTCCCGGGGCCCGTCCCGTTGCCCACGATGAGTGCAGTGACGTCAGCCGAGTGCACCGCATCGCGGCTCGCGGTCGTCGTCGCAGCCGACCCGCCGCAGATCGACGGCTCGGGGACGGTGATGTCGGCGCCGCGGAACACGTCCAGCGACGCATTGAACGGACCGTCGATCACCGCGACCTTCACGCCCTTGCCTGTGAAGCCGGCCGCCTGGGCCGCCGGCACACCGTACTTGGCGTACCACCAGTCGGTCGACGACGCAGCGGATGCGCCAGTCGCGCCGAAGAGGACCGCCCCGAAGACGACGGCGGCGGCCGCGATCAGGGCGACGGCTCGTCGAGCGGGCGCTGTCCGTCGTCTGAGGGAGAGCACGGTCTGGGTTCCGATCACGCCTCAGACGCCGTCGAACGCGGATTTGCCGGCGTCGGCTCCAGCGGTGGCGGCGTCACCGGTGCCGATCGCCGAGGCTCCGGAATAGGCGCTGCCCGCGGCGGTCCCGGTTCCGGATCCGCTGGCGTTCGCGGCGGCGGAGGGTGCCGGCGTCGCGGTCGCGCCGTCGATGAGGGCGAGGAACTGCTGCGACTCCTCGGCAGAGATCTCGTTGCGCTCGACCAGCTGCCGGGCGGCATCGCGCAGGGCGTCGGCGTTCGCCGTCAGGTTCTGACGCAGGCCCTCCGTCGTAGTGGCGATCGCGCTGGCGGCGCTGGTGAGCCAGCTGTAGTAGGTGATCTCGGGAGCGACCGAGTGGGTGGTGCCGTCGTTGCCACGCACGCTGCTCGTGACATCGCTGCCCGTGCTGAGTCCCTCTTGCGCCGAGGTGAACTTGCCCAGGTTGTAGATCAGTGTCTGCAGATCGAGGGAGATGTTGGACGCGGCCATGGAGCTGATCCTTCGAGGTGGGCGGGCGAGACGAGACGGCGATGCCGCGCGAACGGGCCGCCGCCGGATGGCGACGGCCCGCAGCGCGGCGAATCAGCTCAGACCGAGAAGCGGCCGGCCGACGAGTTGTCGCTCTGGGTGTACTGCTGCGCGATCTCCTCGGTCTTGCCGGCGATCTGCTGCAGGAGGCTGTTGAGCTCGTTGACCGACTGGGTCCACTTGCGCTGGGCCTCGTCGTAGGCCTGCTGAGCGGAACCGCTCCACGAGCCGCGGAGCTTGCCGACCTCGTTGTCGAGGTCATCGAGCTTCGACTGGATGCCGGTGGCACCACCACGGATCTGGCCCGAGAGGGCGACGACCTGGGCGGGCTTGACGGACATGCTTTCCATGGGAATCCCTTACCTTTCCTGGCTCAGCCGGTCTCAGGCGCCCATGATCGAGCCGAGGCCCGAGATGGTCTGCTTGTGCGACTCTTCGGTGGCGTTCTGGTCCTTCTCGGTGCCGCCGAGGGCGTCTTCGAGGGTGATCAGCACGTTGTTGAGCTTGCTGGTCTCGTTGTCCCAGCGGGTGAGGAGCTGGTTGAACGCGACGGCGGCGCTGCCCGACCAGTAGCCGGAGACCTGCTCGATCTCGCCGCGGAGCTTCTTCACCTCCTGGTCGATACCGGCCTTGGCGGTGCCGACCGCCTGGGCTCCGCGCTTGAGTGCGCCTTCTTCGGCCGCGATGACATCTGCCACAGCATTCCCCTTGTCTGAGATGGTGTCGACGCGTCACTCTGCCCCCGAATGGGGGGCCTCGGTGACGCGGATGAGGCAAGGCTATGCGGTTCCCGCAATATCGACAAGACCTCGGAACCTGAGATTCACCATCCGGCTACCCCCTGGTCGAGGGCCGACGGCGGGTGAGCAGCACGATCAGCACCACGACCCCGGCGATGACGACGAGGCCGCCGAGCACGCCCGCCGCGATGAGCGCCGTCGCGACCGGCGAGAAGCCGCCGCGCTGCGAGGCGGACGGCGCCGCGGAACCCGCGGACGGACCGGACAACGGCGAGGCGGAAGCGGATGCCAGTGCCTTCTTGGCCGCAGCCACATCAGCCACGGTCGGAACGCCGAGGTGACCCGGCTCGTTCATGAGCGGGTTCTCGTCCGGATACTGCGTCGGATCGACCTTGAGCATGTGCGTCAACGACGCGGGACCGTACCCGTACCCGCCCTCGTACCGGGTCAGCGGATGATCGTCACCGCCCGTGTTGTGGATCAGCGACTGGACCAGCTGATTACCCGTCGCCTGCGGATACTTCTGCGCCACCAGCGCCAACATGCCCGACACGAGCGGCGTCGCCAGCGACGACCCCTGCATCCGTCGGCCGTCGTCACCCCACGACGCGGAGTTCGCCGTGCCCTGCGACGAGAACCCGACGCCCGCGGCGACCACCGTCGTCGAATCGAAGGCGACCGGAACACCACCATCGGTCTGCAGGTCGCCGCTCTCCTTGAAGGCGTTGACCGACACGACGCCGTTCGCGTTGGCCGGGAAGTTGCCCGGATCAGTCAGGGAGTTGGGGTCGCCGGCGACGATCACGACCCCGCGCGCGATCGCGTCGGCGATCGCGAGCTCGTCACCGCGAAGATGCGCGTTCGTCGCCTGCGAGATGGAGATGATCCGGTTGCCGTCGGCCACCGCCTTGCGCACGATCAGGCCGTAGTCGGTGTACGGAACCCCGTCGACGGTCTTGGTGCAGCCGGACTCGGCGCCCTGGGTCGAGTTGGCGTAGACCGTGACCTTCGCCTCCGGGGCGATGCCCTTTACCGCGCCAGGTCCGGTCCCATTGCCGACCAGCAACGAGGTGACATCGGCGGAGTGCACCGAGTCGATGGTCGCGGTCGTCGTCGACGCCGGGTCGCCGCAGACGGACGGCTCGGGGACTGTGATATCGGCCCCTTGGAACACCTCGAGCGAGGCGTTGAAGGGCCCGTCGATCACCGCGATCTTGATGCCCTTCCCGGTCAGCCCCTGCGACTGGGCGCCCGCCACGTCGTACTTCGCGTACCACCAGTCCGTCGACGACGCCGCGGATGCGGAGGCGGTCGGGCCCGCGGCGAGCGCCGCCGTCAGAGCGGTCAGGGCGAGCAGCGCCGCGGCGGAGGTGCGGGCACGGGGCATCGGGGGCTCCTGGGTGACACGGGTGGAGGACGAGGGCACCGTGAGTGGAAGGCGGACCGAGCCCGCCCATCCACTCGGGAAAAACTCACGAACAACCTACTCCGAGCGCCATCCGTTCCCTGAGGATGATTAGGCTGACCGGGAATGCGTCAGCTGCGCGGATGCGCACGATGGCAGGAGCACGCGTGAGTACGACCGTGAGCACGTCACGGGCACTGCTGAGGGTGTCGATCCAGAGCGAGGGTCGACGGCTCGATGTCGGCGTGCCCGCCCAGCTGCCGCTCGTCGAGCTGATGCCCGGCTTCGCCCGCGGCCTCGGCGTGCTGGATGCGACCATGACGCACACGGGCTACGCCCTGCAGCGCGCGGACGGCACCCGTCTCGACCCGAGCCGCGGCGCCGCCGAGCAGGGCGTGCTCGACGGTGAGCTGCTCACGCTCGCGCGCGGCGTGCAGCTGGCCGAGCCCCGCGTCTACGACGACATCGTCGAGGCCGTGATCGACGCGACCGGCGAGCAGAACCGGCCGTGGACCCCCCAGGACAACGCGCGCACCGCCCTCGCCGCGAGCCTCACGTTGCTCGGCATCTGCGCCGTGCTGCTGCTCGCCGGGGGCGGCGACGGACCCTCGACGCTGCTGCGCGCGATCATCGCCGCCGCCGGAACCGTGCTGCTGCTCGCCTCGGCCGCCGTGATCGAACGACTCGGGCAGGCCGAGACCGGCCGCGGCCTCGCCCTCGCCGCCGCCGCCTTCGCCGCGCTCACCGGCTACCTGCTCACCCCGGCCGACGGCGGTCTGTTCGGATGGCCGCTCGCCGCCGCCGGCGCCGGCGCCGTCGTCGCGGGCGGCATCGCGCTGCTGCTGAACCCCGCATCCCGCGCCATCCTGCTCGTGCCGCTCGTGCTCGGCGGCGCGATCGGCATCACCGGCGGCATCGCCGGGCTCATGCCGGGCAGCCAGCAGAGCGCCTACGCGCTCATGGTCGCGGTCGTCATCACCCTCGCCAACGCGCTGCCGTGGCTCGCGATGACGTCGACGCGCATCCGCGTGATCTCGCCGCAGAGCGACCAGGAGATCTTCGACGACCCCGACCCGATCGACACCGAGCAGGTGCGCGCCCGCGCCGCCGCCGGGCACCGCGTGCTCGTCGCGCTGCGGCTCGCGCTCGGGCTCGCCGCGCTCGTCGGCGCCCCGATCGTCGCCGGAGCCAGCCCCGCCGGCGCCGCCCTCTGCGCGCTCGGCTTCATCGGGATCATGATGCCCGCGCGGCAGAGCTTCGCCCGCGCCGAGGTCGTCGTGCTGATGGCGCTCGGCACCGCGGGCATCGCGATCACCGGCGTCACCACGAGCCTCGCCCAGCCCGACCTGCGGCTCGTGCTGCTCGTCGCGCTGCTGGCGGTGACCGTGATCGTGATCTTCCTCACGCTGCTCGCGCCGCGCGCGCGCATGCGCCTCACCCGCCTCGCCGACACCGTCGAGGTGCTCGTGATCGGACTCCTGCTGCCGCTCGGCGTCATCGCCGCCGGAATCGCCTGGGCGTGACGTGGCCACCAAGAGCGATCTGATCGAGGCGCAGAACTTCTCGCGCCGCCGCCTTCTCACCGCCTTCATCTCGGGAGCCCCCGGCGGACGCGAGCTCGAGCCCTCGAAGCCGCTGCGCGCCGTGATCATCGCGATCGCGCTGACCGTGGCCGTCATCCTCGCCGGCGTGTTCTACGGCGTGATGCAGCCGGGCCTGCCCAACGACTGGGGCAACAACCGGCTCATCATCGCCAAAGACACCGGGGCGCGCTATGTGAGCTCGAAGAACGTGCTGCACCCGGTGATCAACTCGGTGTCGGCGCGGCTGCTCATCCCCAGCACCGACTTCAAGGTCATCACCACCACCCAGGCGCGCCTCGCCGGCGTGAAGCTCGGGGCCCCCGTCGGCATCGTCGGCGCCCCCGACACGCTGCCCGCCGCGAACAGGCTCATCAACGACGGATGGACGGCCTGCGTCGCCGACGACGGCGGCAACCGGGTGCGCATCGGCGGCTCGACCGCGAGCGCCACGAAGGATGCCGTGGTCGTGTCGTCGGGCGGCCAGATCTACGTCGTCGCCGCCGACACCCGCTTCAAGGTCGACCCGGCGCAGACGGATGCGGTGCTGCGCGCCGCCGGCATCGACTCGCTCGACCCGGTCGCCGTCGATCCCGCCTGGCTCGACCTCTTCACCGAGGGCGCCGACCTGCAGTCGATCGTCATCACCGACGCCGGGCTCCCGCTCGCCGGCACCTCGCTCAACGTCGGCGACGTGCTGCACATCACCGGGCAGGCGGTGACCCAGCGCTTCCTCGTGCAGCAGGACGGCACGCTCGGCTCGCTCAGCCCGCTCGCCTGGCAGCTCTACCAGCTGGGCACCGGGCGCGGCGCCGACCGCGTGCTCGAGGTCGCCTCCGCCGACGTCGCCGACGTGCCCACCGCGAAGAACCCGGTCGGCGGCGCCGACTGGCCGAGCGACGGCTTCACGACCCTCGAGAGCGACGCCCGTCCCTGCGCGCTGCTCACCCATGACGCCCGCGGGCTCGCCCGCACCGTGCTCGCGACCACCGCGACGACCGAAGACGCGGAGGCGACGCTCACCGTCGCCTCCGGGCGCGGCGCCATCGTGCTCGCCGGCGGGCGCGGAGCGCAGGGCTCCCCGCTGCTCACGATCGTCGACGCGACCGGCACCTCCTACGCCCTCCCCGGCGCCGACGAGGACACCGTCGCGCGACTCGGCTACTCGCTCGAGGAGGTCGGGCGGGTCGACCAGAGCTGGATCCGCCTGTTCAAGACCGGGCCGGCGCTGAGCACGGCCGCGGCGGGCGCGGAGCCGGGCGGCGGACCGGCCGAACCGGCCTCGGGGTCGTCGTCGGGCTCTTCGGGCGGGTCGGATGCGTCGGGGTCGTCGGACTCGGATGGCTGAGATGCGGCCCGCTCCATTCGCCGGGCGCGCGGCTGGCGACGGGCGCGCTCGCGGCCTGCGACGCGCATCCCGAGCGGGAGCGGCGCTGCTGGGCGCGGGACTGACGCTGGCCGTGCTCGGCGGCGCCGGCATCTCGACCGGCGCGTCGGCGGCGAGCGGCGCCGCCGGCGCGCGGGTCACCGTCGACGCCGACTCCGGATCGAGCGACTGCACCGCCGGCGGCGGCACGCGCATCGCCCAGTCGCCGCCGGCGCTCGCGCAGCTGCAGTCCGAACTCGCGTGGAGCGTCAGCCGCGGAGCCGGCATCGTCGTCGCGGTCGTCGACTCCGGGGTCGACGCGAACAACCCGCACCTCGCCGGGGTGCTCGCCGGCGGCGTCGACCTCGTCGGCGACGGAGCCGGCCAGAACGGCTACGCCGACCTCGACGGCCACGGCACCGCGATCGCCGGGCAGATCGCCGCCCGCAAGATCGACGGATCCGGCGTCGAGGGGCTCGCGCCGGAGGCGCGCATCCTCTCGATCCGGGTGTTCTCGACGACCGAGTCGGATGCGCGCAAGGCCGGCTTCGGCCCGACCATCCCCCGCATCGCCGAGGGCATCCGCGTCGCCGCCGACTCGAACGCACAGGTCATCAACGTGTCGCTGAGCAGCGCCGCCGATGCGCCCGAGCTGCGGGATGCGGTGGCCTACGCGACCGCGCGCGGCAGCCTCGTCGTCGCCAGCTCGGGCAACGCCGACAACAGCCAGTCGGTCGAGGAGAAGGCCTCCGGCTCGGCGCGCTACCCGGCCGGCGACCCCGAGGCGCTCGGCAGCGGCGCCGTGAACGCCGCCGGAGCCGCCGACGGGAACAGCGTCAACGGACCGCACGTGTCGATCGCGGCGCCCGGGCAGAACATCCTCACCTCGGCCAGCAACGGCATCGACTGCGTCTACTCGGGCGAGGCCGCGCACACCAGCTTCTCGACCGCCTACGTCTCGGCCGCGGCTGCGCTCGTCGCGGCGTCGCACCCGCAGGAGACGCCCGCGCAGTGGAGGTACCGGCTCGAGGCGACCGCCGTGCGACCCGATCCCGACCAGCGCGACGACGCGATCGGCTGGGGCGTCGTGCAGCCCTACGACGCCATGACCCTCGCCGTCGGCGGCGCGCTGCGCGGACCGGAGAGCGCCTTCGGCGGCGGCAGCGCCGGTGCGCCCGCCGACGACCGCCGCGACCTCGCGCTCGCCCACAGCGACCCGGCCAGCGCACTCGCCACGACCATCTCGATCGTCGGCGCGGTCACGGCCGGGGCGGTGCTCGGCGTCGTCGGGGTGCTCGCCTACTTCCGCCGACGCCGGCGCGCGGAGGCCTCACCCGACGAGTTCGGGGTCTGAGCGGGGGCTCCACGGCGCGGGCGGGAGCGGATCTCGCCGGGCAGAGCAGGGCGTCCTCGGGCCCGGCTGATTCCCGAGGCCCGGGGTCAGGGGGCGAGGAACGCGGCGACGATGAGGATGAGGCCGCCGATCGTCACGACGACCGCGGCGGCGGCGAGGATGAGCGCGAGGCGTCCGGTGCGTCGGGCCGAGCGCGCGACCGAGGGCATCGACGGCGCCACGGCACGGGTCGCCTCGCCGCCCGGCGGCAGGTCGGGCACGATCGGCGGGGTCGGCACCGGACGCGGCACGTAGGCGTCGCGCGCGCCGACACCGGCGCCCTCAGCGGAGGGGGCCGGCACGAGGCCGCTCGGCAGCTCGACCCGAGCGAGCTGCGCGGCGGCGCGACGCGACCGGCGGGTGCCGAGCCCGGCGGGGTCGGCGGGGTCGGCAGGGTCGGCAGGGTCGGCAGGGTCGGCGAGCGCAGCGGGCGAGCCGAGGGCGGCGATACCGGCGCCAGGGCCGACCCCGGCGACCTGACCCGCGCCGGGCGGGCCTGCGAGCGCGCCGCTGCCGACTCCGGCCGATCCGGGCGCACCCCCGACGGGCGGAGCACCCCAGCCGCGATCGGCGACGATCGTCTCCTCGGCATCCACGACGATCGTCTCGTCGCCGACCGGGACGCCGCCCGCGACGAGCGCGTCGTTCACGAGCAGGGTGCGCTCGTCGGCGTCGTCGATCCCGCCGACCACGATCGTGCGCTCGTCGGCCTCGTCTCCGCCGTCCGCCGACGTCGTCCCCGAGGACGCCGAGGCCGGCGCGGGCTCGTCGCCCATCAGGCTCGACAGGTCGAGGGATCCCGTCGCCGTGCGCGGGCGGTCGTCGTCGCTGCTCATCGGATGCGCACCGCTCAGATCGGGATGGTCGCGCTCGCGGAGAGCTCGATCGAGTCGGTGCGGTCGGCGGTGCTGACCGCGCCGCCCGCGCGCACGTCGACGACGAGCACGGTGATGTTGTCGCGTCCGCCGGCGCGCTTCGCCGCATCCACCAGCGCCGCCGCCGCCGACTCCGGCCGGCCCGCCATCGTCAGCATCGCGCGGATCTGCTCGTCCTCGAGCTCGCCGTGCAGACCGTCGGAGCAGATCAGCAGCCGCTCGCCGGTCGTGACCGGCATGAGCCAGGTGTCGGCGCGCGAGTCGGGGGCGCCGATCGCCCGGGTGATGACGTTGCGGTGCGCGAAGTCGCGGCGGTCGTCGGCGGTCAGCGAGCCGTTGTCGGCGAGGGCCTGCGCGAGTGAGTGGTCGACCGTGAGCTGCTCGAGCTCGGAGCCGAAGAGCCGATACACGCGCGAGTCGCCGACGTTGACGATGAGCCAGTGCGGCTCGCCCTCGTGCTCGAGCAGCACCACACCGGTGACGGTGCTGCCGGTGCCGCGGCTCGTCGTCGTCGCGATCTCGGCCACGTCGCGCTCGGCACGCGTGAGCGCGCGGCGCACCCCGGCCGGGTCGACGTCGCCGCGGCCGCACAGCTCGATCCGGAAGGCCGCGACGACCGCCGCGCTCGCCCGATCGCCGGCCTCGTAGCCGCCCATGCCGTCGGCGACGAGGTAGACGGGACGCTCGGCGAGCGCCGCATCCTCGTTCGCACTCCGCTTCAGGCCGACGTCAGTGAGACCCGAGACCATGAGGTCGACGAGGTCGAGGCGGGCGCTCACGATCGGTCCTCGGTGTCCCAGTCGGATTCCACCCGGCTCGCCGCGTCGGCCGGAGCGCCGCCGAGGCGATCGAGGCGCATCGCGACGCGGCCGAGCACGAAGCGGCGACCCGCGAGCAGCACGCCGTCGCCGGCGGGAACCGGATGCTCGCTGCCGTCGGCCTCGACGACGCGCACGCCGTTGGTCGAGCCGAGGTCGCGGATGCGCCAGGTGTCGCCCTCGCGGTCGAGGCGCGCGTGCACCTTCGAGAGGGTGCGGGTGGCGTCGCGCACGGCGAGGTAGTGCACGCTCGGGTCGGTTCCGGCGGGCTTGCGGCCGAGCACGACGGTGCCGCCGATCAGCTGGTAGGTCGGCCCGTCGTCGAGCGAGAGCTCCCAGCGCACCGTGGAGCTCGGATCGACCACGATCGTCGCGCCGAAGTCGTCGTCATCCTCGTCGGCGAGAGCGCCGGCGGATGCGGCACCCGGGACGGGCCCGAGGCCGAGGGGATCGGCGGCGGGCGCGGCCGGGGCGCCGGGGATGACCGGGGCGCCGGCCACGAGCGGGGGCGGGGCGATCCCGGGGGTCGCCGCGACATCCGGCTCGACCGTCGTGACCGGAGGACGGGACCACGGGTTCGGGACGGGATCGGCGACGGGCGGCGCGGGCGCCTCGTCAGCGGACGCCGGGAGGGGCTCGGGTGCGATGGGCGGAGCGGGAGCGGCGGCCGGGGCAGGGTAATCCCACGCGGACGGTCCCGCCTCGGAGGACGGCGACGACGGCGCGACGTGATCGCCGGGCGCCGACGCGGTCGGCGGCATGGTGGAGGCCGGCGCGGCCGGCGGCATGAGTCCCGGCGGCGGAGTGATGACGTAGTTCGCGGCGGGGCCGGCGACATCAGCGGCCGGTGCGACGCCGGCACCCGCGGCCGAGGCCGAGGTGACCGAGAATCCGGGAGACTCGATGAGCGGCGCGGGCTGACCGGCGGTCGGTCCGGGCGTGCCCTGCTGGACCCACTCGGGCGCCGAGACCGAGGGCGCACCCGGGTGCTCGGGGTGCGCCGCCGAGAGGGCCGCATCCACCGCATCGCCGACCGACTGCGGCGCGGGCTGACCGTAGGCGGCCTGACCATAGGCGCCCTGCTGCCCGTGCGTCTGCCCGGGAGCGGCGTAGCCCGCCGGGTCGCCGTACGCGGCGGCGGACGGGGGCTGGTTCACCTCGGCGGCAGCGTCGACCCCGGGCTGCGCGCCGTAGCCGGCGTAGGCATCGTGCCCCGCATATCCGGGTGCCGGAGTCGTGCCCGCACCGGTCATCGGCACCGGGATCGCCACTGAGCCGGTCGCGCCGGCGGCCGGGCCCGTCGCCGGGGCACCGGCGCCGTAGCCGGGGCCCGCCCACTGCTGCTGTCCGGCGGCGCCCGCACCCGCGACGCCGCCCGGCTGACCGCCGAGTCCGCGCAGCAGCAGCATCGCCCACAGCGGCAGCAGCACGACGGCGAGCACCACGTACCAGGTCGGCTTGCCGAGCCGCTGCCCGATCTTGTGCGCCGAGAGCGCCGTGAAGATCACGACCACGACGCTGCCGCCCGGCACGAGCGACAGCAGCACGAGCAGTCGGCTGTAGCCGCCGATGTGCAGGATCTCGGCGACATTGAGCACCGGAACCCAGCCGCGCCATCCCTCCGAGCCGAAGTGCGGGAACAGCTTCGAGAGCATGAGGCCGAGCCACACGTAGACGCCGACCGAGATCAGCACGCTGATCAGGCTGATGACGATGCCGATGACGCCGATGCCGGTCGCGTCTGAGGAGCTCATGCGCCCATCCTGCCGTTCAGCGCACGCAGGAACGACACCGGCGTCACCGCGGCGCGCAGCCGGTGTCGCCAGCGGAGGCTCTCGGTGCGCCGCGCGAGCTCGGCGTCGACCAGACGCCAGGCCTCGGCGACCGACTGCCGGGTCGGGGGATGCTCGGCGAAGACCGCGTGATCGGCCAGCACGGCGAGACGGAATGCGTGGGGCGAGCCGAGGCGCTCCGCCTGGTCGCGGCGGGTGCCGGCGCCGGCATCCACTCCCCCGTCGATCCAGGCGTCGACGACCTCAGCCCAGGCGCCGACGACGGCGACCTCGGGCACGGCGGCCCCGCGGCGGGCGCGGCGGCGCAGCCGCTTCGCGACGAGCAGCACGAGCCCGGGCAGGGCGAGCAGCAGCAGGGCGGCCAGCGCGAGCCCGATCGGGCGCAGCACCGGGAAGAGCAGGCCGAGCAGGCCGCCGTCGCCGTCGTCGGGGCGCTGGCCGCTGCGGCTCTCGTCGTGCTGGTCGGTGGGCGGGCGCACGGTGTCGACCTTCGGCTGCTCGGGCACGGTCGCGTTCTTCGGCAGCTGACGGCCGGTGGTGACGATGGTCGGCAGCTTCTCGAACTGCGGCTCGGCGTCGACGACGGTCCAGTCGGCGGCACCGGGCGAGCGCACCTCCACCCACGCGGCCAGGTCGCTGCCGGTGCAGGTGCCGTCGCAGGTGCCGACGCCGCTGCCCTTCAGCGCGGTCATCCGCACGCCGACCACGACCCGCGTCTCGTAGCCGAGGGCCCGGCCGAGCAGCGCCGCGGCCGTCGCGAACTGCTCGTCGTCGCCGAGAGCCGCGACGAGCAGCTCGGGGTCGGCGGTCTCGCCGACGCTGTCCTGCTGATCGACGAGCTGCTTGAACAGCGTCTCGACCCGGGCGGTCGAGTGCCCGGCGTAGGCGGGCTGGAAGCTGTAGCTGGTCTGCTTCGACAGCGCCGCGATCCATGACTTCGCCGCCGCATCCTCTTCGAGGGAGTGGGTGAGGTAGCCGCGCTCGCGCAGGCGCTCGACGAGCTCGCGATAGCCGTCGGCCGTGCGCGGCTGCTTCTGCGCCTTCAGCCAGGCGTTCAGCTGGGGGTAGGCGGCGGTGTCGAGCAGGCTCGTGCGCCCGGGGGCGCCGAGTTCGACGTCGCGGCTCGGGGCGACCTGCACGGTGTAGCTGTCGCCGTCGCGCAGGCCGCGCCCGGCGCTGGAGGGCGCGATCTGGATGCCGGCTCCGCTGTCGCGGTCGAGGTAGAAGCCGTCGGCGAGCGCGGTCGCGCGCGACCCGGAGAACGTCGGGGCCGACTGCACGCCCGCGGGCAGCGGCATCCATACTCCGTCGAGGCCCTTCTCGATCGTGATCGTGACGGGACGCGAGCCGGATGCGGGGGTGCCGCCGGGCAGGCGGGTGAAGCGCTCGTCGTCGCCGACGCGGAACTCGGCGCCCGTCCACGAGTCGAGCACGGCCAGGCGCATGCGCTCGCCCGAACCGGCGCCGGCCGCGTCACCGCCGCCCGCGGCGCCCGCTCCCCCGCTGACCGAGAACAGCGGCTCGGTGTAGGCGTCGGCGGTGAACGATCCGCGGTACTGCGAGAGCGGGGTGCTCTGCGCGCGCAGGATGAGCTGCGGCTCGGCGCCGGTGCGCAGCGTCGAGCGCGGGGTGATGCCCGAGAGCGCCGGCGTCACGGCGAGGCCGGCGACGAGGGCGACGACGAGCAGGCCGACCACGAGCATCCGCCGGCGCACGAGCGCGCCGATCGGCGAGCGGCCGCGCGTCGTGATGCCCGCGTCGACGCGGGCGCGGGCCAGGGCGGCGCGGCGGATGAGGCGGGCCCGCACCACGAGCCAGGTGAGGGCGAGCGCGAGGGCGACGAGGCCGAGCACCATCTCGCGCACCGCGCCGACTCGGGTGCCGAGCAGGTCGATTCCGGCGCCGCCGGAGGTCGCCCCGAACGCGATGCCGAACACCGACATGAGCAGCACGACCGGCACCGCCGCGACCGCGCGGGCGCCGGGCGAGGTGGCGAGCGCCGTGGCGGCGGCCGTGCCGACGAGCGCGACCAGCAGGAACGGCACGAGCACCGCCTGGTACTCGCCGAGCGGGGTCTCGAGGGTGAGCAGCTGCTTCCAGCCGAGCACGATGCCGGCGACGCCGTCGCGCAGGCCGTTGAGCAGCGCGGACGGCGACGCGAGACCGGACGGCACCGCGAGCGGCACGACCAGGGCGACGAAGGCGAGGGCGACGAGCCCGATCCCGGCGAGCGCGGGCCAGCGACGCCAGCCGACGACGAGCGGGATCGCGACGCCGACGACCCCGGCGACGGCCGCGAGCAGGATCAGGCGCGGGGTCTGGAAGATCGGCCAGGCCAGAGCGGTCGCGACGGCGAGCCCGAGCAGCACGAAGGCGATGGCGACGGCGCGCTGCAGCAGGTCGGAGCGGGACTCGGCGCGACGACGCCGGCGGCGCGGTCCGCGCGGCTGCTTGGCCGGGCCCGGGCGGGGGCCCGGCGCGGGGACGGGCCCGACCTGGCCCGACGGCGGACCGAAGCCGGGCGGCGGGGCGATCGGCCCCGGGCCGCCGGGTGCGCCGACCCCGCCGGCTCCGCGCGGGCCCCCGGGCGCGACGCCGCTCATGCGAGCGCTCCGCGCGCGATCAGCTGACCCAGGTCGCCGAGCGCTCCGACCGTGATGACGCGCATCCGGCCCGCCCGCCGCAGCGCGGGCTGCGCGTTCTCCTCGCAGCGCACGACGACCGGCTGGCTGTCGTCGAAGGGATGCGCGACCGCCCGCAGCTCGTCGACGCTCAGCTGCGAGCCGGTCACGATGAAGACGATCGAGAGCAGGTCGTGGCGCTGCGCGGTCAGCCGCGCGACATCCTCGAGGGCGCTCGCGCTCTCACCGCCCTCGACCTCGGCGAAGCCGTCGAGCAGGGTCTGCGGCGACCGCGTCGAGAGCTGACGCAGCGCGACCGACGACCCGCGGGCGGCGCCGTGGTCGTCGGCGCTCGTCGCGACGACGAGGTCGCGACCGTCGCGCAGCGCCTGCAGACCCAGCGACGCGGCGACGCTGATCGCCAGCTCGAACTCGTCCTCACCGGCGTACTCGCGGTGCGCATCCACGCCGATCACGATCGCCATGCGGGCGTTGCGGGTCTCCTCGTACTGCTTGACCATGAGCCGGCCGGTCTTCGCGGTCGACTTCCAGTGCACGTTGCGGCGCGAGTCGCCGGGCAGGTACTCGCGGATCGCGTGGAAGTTGAGGTCGGCCGAGACGATGTCGGTCGTCGGCATGCCCTCGAGGTCGCGGATGATGCCCGCGCTCGTCGAGGGGATCGTCGCGGTGACGGGGTGCACGTGCAGCGTCTGCACCTCGGGCCACTGCACGGTGCGGCGCAGGATGCCGATCGGGTCGCCGCGGGTGACCGACAGCGGGCCGACGTCGATCACGCCGCGACGGCGGGCCGAGATCGTGAGCCGGTCGTCGTGGTGCGCGCCGGGCATGAGCAGCGGCACCTGCGCCTCGACGAGGCCCTGGCCGATCGGCACGTCGACCACTCCGGGCAGCGCGAGGCGGCGGCCGACGTTGGCGACGCGCAGGTCGGCGTCGACCGCGGTTCCGGCGACGACGCGGTCGCGGGCGAGCACGAGCCGGGCGCGGTACTCGTGACCCGCCAGCAGGAAGGGCACGCAGAGCAGCAGGAGCACGGCGGCCGCGGCGGCCGCGATCCAGCCGAGCGTCCAGCCGAAGGCGAGGCCGGCGGCGGCTCCGAGCACGACCGTGACGCCGAGCAGCCAGCCCGCGGGCGTGACCGTCTCGCCGAGCCAGCGCACCGTGAGCCGGGTGCGACCCGCGACGGCGCGCACCGCCCGGCGCGCGCTGCGTCGACCGCGGTCGACGGCGCCGAGGCGGGTGCTCGTGACCCGGGTGACGGTCGACGAACGGGTCGCGGTGCTCGTGACCGAGTAGGTGCGCTCGACGTTCGGGGCGAGTCCGCCGGACTGGCCCGCCGCATCCGACCCGGTGCCCGAGCCCGCCCCCGCGCGCACGCCGCCGCGCCCGCGGCCGCGGCGCGGCTCGGGCGAGGGTCGTCCGCGCGAGGCGGAGCTGCGGTCGGGTCGGGCCATGCGGGTCAGGCGGCGCCGTTCTCGGCGGGCGCCGGCACGTCGAGCAGGATCTGGCTGATGACCGCGTCGGCGGTGACGCCGTCGAACTCGGCGTCGGGCTCGAGCACGAGGCGGTGCGAGAGCACGGGCAGCGCGAGGTCGCGCACATCGTCGGGCGTCACGTACGAGCGGCCGTGCGCGACCGCCCAGGTCGCGGCCATGCGCGCCAGGGCGAGGGCGCCGCGCACGCTCGAGCCGAGCCGCACCTCGCGCGCGCGGCGGGTGGCGCCGACGAGGCGCATGACGTAGTCGTGCACCAGCGGGCTCGCGTAGGCGCCGCCCACCAGCTCGATCATCGTCGCGAGCGTCGCCGTGTCGATGATGCCGGTCACGTCGCGCCGCGGCGACTGAGCGTTCTGCAGGATGCGCAGCGTCGACGCGTCGTCGGGGTAGCCGATCGAGGTCTTGATCATGAAGCGGTCGAGCTGCGCCTCGGGCAGACGGTAGGTGCCGGCCTGCTCGACGGGGTTCTGGGTGGCGAGCACGACGAAGGGGACGCCGACCGAGCGGGTCACGCCATCCACCGTCACCTGCCCCTCCTCCATCACCTCGAGCAGCGACGACTGCGTCTTCGGCGAGGCGCGGTTGATCTCGTCGGCGAGCACCACGTTCGCGAACACCGGCCCGGCGTGGAACTCGAACTCGCCGCGCTTCTGGTCGTAGACGGTGATGCCCGTCACGTCACCGGGCAGCAGGTCGGGGGTGAACTGGATGCGGGTCGAGGTGCCGCGGATCGTCTGCGCGAGCGCGCGGGCCAACGCCGTCTTGCCGGTGCCCGGCACATCCTCGAGCAGCACGTGCCCTTCGCTGAGGATCGTCGCGAGCACGAGCTCGACGACGTGGCGCTTGCCGAGCACGGCCTGCTCGACGTTCTCGGCGAGCTGGCCGAACGACTCCGCGAACCAGGCGGTCTGCTCCGGAGTGATGGTCATGCTGTTCCTGTCGTTCGGTGTCGGTCGTCGCGGGTGATTCGGGTCGGGCGGTGCAGGGAAGGGCGGGGCGAGCGGTGCTGGTCGGGGATGCGGCCGCGCGGCCTGCTCAGCCGCCGGTGCCTGGGGTGCCCGGGGTGCCGGGCGGGGTGCCGGTTCCCGGGTCGGTCGGCGGGGTCGTCACCGGCGGCTCCCAGCAGCGGGTCAGTGTGGCCGGCTTGAGCGAGGACCACGCCCCGGTGAAGGTGATCGTGTACGTGGCACGCTTCGCCGCCGCATCCTTCGCGACCGCGACCGTGTAGTTGCCGTTCACGGCCCGCGTCGGCACGATGTCGGTGTCCTTCGGGTCGGCGATGCACGCGGTGTCGACCCGCAGCGTCGCCGTCGTCGGAGCGGTCGCCGCCGTGATCGGCGTGCCGGCGCTGCACGCGAGGTTCAAGGAGGTGCAGAGTCGCACGGCCGGGTCGCGCGGAGCCCGCTCGTCGCTCAGCTCGAAGATGGTGCGGTCGAAATCGCCGTCGTAGCGGTAGTAGGCGTTGTAGGGGAACGACGCGGAGACCGACGGCATCGCGCCGGGGCCGTAGGTCGCCGACGCCTGGAAGCCGTCCTTCGCCGTGTACGCCGGAGTCGTCTGCACCGTGTAGCTCGTCGCGGCGGGCGCCGGCGTCGCCGTCCACACGAGTCCGCGCACGACCGACTCGGCCGCGCCGTAGCCGTTCGCGGCGCAGGCCTTGATCGAGTAGTCCTGGGTCTCCTCGAGCCCGGTGAAGATGTTGCTCGCCTGGCTGCCGTTCATCGACGGGCCGCCGTCGGAGCCCATGTAGCAGCCGGGACCGGCGCCATCCCGGCCCTTCCAGATCGCGTAGACGACATCCGCGTTGCGGTCGCTGTAGTTCTTGTCGAACTGCACGCCCTCGTACTGCGCCGAGGTGTTGCTCATCGCCTTGAGGCGACCGCGGTCGCGCACGTAGGTCGTGCCGCCCACGGTCACCCTGACCGTCGTCGACGACCCGGATCCGTCGCCGCCGAGCGGCGGCTGGAAGCGGCTGACCGGCGTGATCGAGAAGCTGTGGTCGCCGGGGCTGAGCTGGTACTGCTCGCTCGCAGACCCCCGGTTGGAGTTCACGCGCCGCGGGTTGAAGCCGTCGGTCGACACCAGGAAGGAGTCGGTGTCGGCGGTCGCGGTGATGTCGAGGGTGGCGTAGCCGTTGCGCTCGTCGGTGCGGCCCTGCAGGTAGATGCTCTTCGCGGTCGCGTTCGTGATCGTCGGCGCCTGGTAGGCCCAGCTCTCGACCGCGCTCGTGTCGACCGATTCGCCGACGCCGTTCACCGCGCGCGCCGTGTACTTGTGGCGCTGGCCGTTCTGCAGCCCGCTGATCACGCACACCCAGGTGCCGGCCGAGCCGGGGCGGCACGACGCATCCACCCGCACCCCGCCCTCGTAGATCGCGATGCCGGTGACGCCGGGATGCGCGGTCGCGGCCTCGCCGAGGTCGACCAGCAGCGTCGTCGAGCTGCCAGTGAACTCGGACGTCATGAGCGACGACGGCGCGGCCGGGTAGCCCTGCACGTCGATCGTCAGGTTGGCGCTGCCCATGCGGCCCTGCGCATCGGCCACCGAGTAGGGCACGATGCAGCTGCCGCCGGCGGGCTTCGCCGTGCGCGGCCAGGTCGCGGTGATGCCGCTGGTGCCGTTGGTGCTGATCGTCGCCGGCTCGCAGGTGGTCTGCCCGATGCCGACGAGCTTGAGGCCGGAGCCCGACTTGCCGGCGAAGGGGTCGTACTCGCCCGCGATGCCGATGACCGGGATCGTGCAACTCGGCCCCTGCCCCACCGAGCAGCTCTTGGTGAAAGTGACGGGGCGCGGCGCATCCACCGGGGCGATGCCGACGACGAGCGTGATCGCCGAGCTGAGCCCGCCGAAGCCGGTCACCGAGACCTGCACGCTGTCGCGCGAGCCGGAGTGGGCGCCGGCCTTCGCGGTGACGCTGAGCGTGCGGCCCGAGAGCGAGGTCTCGAAGCCGGAGCCGCTGTAGGCGACGCGGTAGTCGAGCTTGCTCTGGTCGCCGACGCGGCCGCCCTCCCAGCGGGTGACCTCCTTGTAGAGGTCGATCGTCTGCGTCGCGCCGGGGGCGACGGTGCGGCTGAGCGGGTCGAGGATGGCGCGGGGCGCCTTCGAGGTGATGACCACCGGAACCGGCACGGCCGTCCAGCTCTCCTGCCCGGCGACGCGCACGAGCACCGTGCAGCTGTCGGTCCACGGCGCCTCGCGGCCCGCGTCGTAGCCGATGTCGCCGGCGCCCGCGGACTTGCAGGTCGCGTTGGCGCGCTGGGCCGCGTAGCTTCCGCCCTTCTGCTCGAGCCGGTCGCCCGAGCCGAGGTCGATGAGGTCGGCGAGCCGGGCGTTCGCGGTCGCCTCCTCGCCGACCTTGATGGGCTGGGCCGAGGCCTTCAGCTGCAGCCGCATGTCGTCGAGGGCGGGGATGCGCAGCATGCCGTAGCCGACCACGTCGGCGCCGGTCGCATCGGTGCCCGCCAGCTGGAAGGGCACGAGCGCACCCCCGGCCGCGGCCGGACCGGAGATGCGCCAGCCGTCGACCGTGTAGCGCTTCGCGGCCTCGCCCCACACGGTGAGCTTCAGGGAGTCGAGCTCGCCGCTCGACCACTCGGTCTTGCCGGTGACCACGTCGATGCCGGTCGCGAGGCTGGCGCGGTTCGCGACGGTGACGACGGTGTCGGTGATGGTCGGCGGAACCGCCACCGCGCTCGGGGCGACGGTGACGACGATGAGCCCCTCGGTCGTGCTCGAGGTGAGCTTCGACCGCGCCGTGTAGATGTACGAGTGCACGCCCTCGACGTCGCCGGCCAGCAGCTTGACGGTGCCCTTGTCGAGGTCGGTGCCGTCGTCGATCAGCCCCTGCAGGCGGTCGTACTCCTGGTCGGCGGCGCCCTTCGGGGCGTCGGGCACGAGGCTGATGAGCTCGAGCGCCCCGCCCGCGGGGTCGCTGTCGTTGCCGAGCGGCAGCACGGTCAGCGGCTTCGTCGCCCCGCGCACGGCGCGCACCGCATCCGAGTAGGTGATGGGGGCGACCTCGCTGAGCCGGCCCTCGGGAACGGCCACGTGCACGGTCGCCGATCCGGTGCCGCCGTGCCCGTCGCTGAGCGTGTACGAGAACGCGACCTGCCCGCCGTTCACCCCGCCGCCGGGGGCGGTGTAGCGGATCGACTGCCCGTCGGCCGAGACCGCTGCGGTGCCCTGGCCCGCCTTCGGCTGCTCGACCTGGGTGAGCACGGTCGCATCCCCGTCGGGGTCGGCGCCGGTGGCCGGCACCGGGATGTCGACGCTCTGCCCGGCGAGCGTGCGGGCGCTGAGGGCGCGCGGCTCGGGGTCGTGGTTGGTGCCCGCCGCGACGACGGTGATCGCGACCGGGGCCGTCGCGGTGCGGCGCGGGTCTCCGGCGAGCGACACCGAGTAGCGCACCGTGTAGCTGCCGGCCTTCGCCGGGGCGAGGTAGCGCAGCGTCTGACCCGAGGCGAAGACCAGCTCGTCCTTCGCGCCCGAGCCCTGCACCTGCGTGCTCAGCTCGAGCTGCTCGCCGCGCGGCGCGATGTCGTTCTCGGTGACGGGGATGTCGACGAGCGATCCGGCGCGCACCGTCACCGCATCCGGCAGGGCGATCGGGGCGACGCCCGTGGTCGCGCCGGTCAGGAACACGGCGACCTGCCCGGTCGCGGTCGTTCCGACGCCGTCGGTCACGGTCACCGTCGCGGTGCCGACGCGACCGGGCAGGCCGTCGTCGGTCGCGCCGCTGACGCGCAGCTGGGCGCCGCCGATCACGCTGACGGCGAGGTTCGGGTCGGTCGTGGTCGCCGACGAGATCGTCAGCACCCGACCGGTCGTGTTCTGCACCGAGCCGAGCAGGTCGAGCGTGGTGTCCTGCTGCGGGCGCACGAAGGCGGTCAGCGGCGGCACGCCGATCGAGCCGGCGCCCTCGACGGCTGAGAAGCGCAGCTGCGCGGTCTGCTCGGCGTCGGTGCTCGCATCCTGCACCGTGTAGGTCAGGGCGAACTGGCCGGCGCGGGATGCCGTGACCGAGACCGTTCCGGCGGCCGCGTTCGGCACGACGACGATGCCGTCCTGCTGGGCGTCGGCGACCACCGCATCCACGAGCCGGTACGAGCCGGATCCGCCGCGCACGTGCTGCGCGACGTCGATCGTCAGCGGGTCGCCGACCCGGCCGACCGCGGCGAAGGAGCCGGCGGCGAGCGCGCTGCCGCCCGCCACGACGACCGTGAGCTGACGGGTCGACGTGGCGCCCTGCGCGTCGGTCACGCTCACGGTGACCGTCTCGGTTCCAGGGGCCGCGTTCGGGTCGCGGTGGCGGATGGCGACGCGGCCGTCGCCGGTCGGCACCACGGTCAGCGAGCTGTCGGGGTCGTCGGCGGCGGCCGCGCTGAGCATCATCGCGTCGCCATCGGGGTCGACCCAGCCGTCGAGCACCGGCACGGTCGTCGTCGCGCCCGGCTCGATCGAGACGCTCGGCCACTGCTGCAGGCAGCCCTCGACGCCGCACCACTGCGGCGGCGAGTTCTCGCCGTCGGGAACGACCCGCAGCGTCACGGTCGTCGGCTGCGAGCTCTGCTGCCCGTCGCTGGCCGCGTAGGTGAAGGTCGTGCTGCCCGAGCGGGCCCGCACATCCACCACCAGCTGCTGATCTTCGGCGGCGAGCGAGAGCGTGCCGAATCCGGGGTCGGCGAGACCGCCGACCGACGCCGGATCGATCGTCAGCACATCGCGCTTGTTCGGGTCGTGGTCGTTGAGCAGCACCGGCAGCAGCACGTGCGTTCCCGAGCGCACTCCGAAGCTGTCGGGCTCGGCGACCGGCGGCTCCTCTTCGGCGACGTCGGGAACCTCGACCGTGCCGGCCTGCTGGGTGGTGCGATCGCGGTCGATGGTCCACTGCGACAGGGGGATGACGGTGCCGTCGGGGATCGTCCACAGCAGACCGGTGCTGGTCTCGGCGAGCACCGCGCGGCGGCCGTTGCTGGCGATGAGCGGCACGATCGTGCGGGTCTGCGCGAGCGCGCCGTCGGGCACGGAGAGTCGACGGTCGACGCCGTCGGACGACCAGATGCGGCCGCCGCTCTGACTGATCCAGGCGCCGTAGACGACGCCGTCGACGACCGCCGGCGCGGCCGGGGTGCCGCCGCCGTCGCCGAGACGGCGCGCGGTGCGGTCGCCGGTCGCGACCTCGACGAGTCCGTCGCTGTCGGCGAAGTAGGCGCGGTCGCCTGACGAGCTCGCCTGACCGGCGACCGCGTCGGAGCCGAGCGAGACCGAGACCGGAGAGCGGGCGCCGTCGATCCACACCCGGTCGCTCGCCGGCGCCGCGAGGGCCCAGTGCCCGCCGGCCGCCGTCAGCAGCAGGTCGGCGTCGGCGCCCGGCGGCGAGGAGATCTCCTGCTTGTCCGACCAGGATGCGCTGGTCGCGTCATAGCGACGGATCGCGCCCTCGGCCGCGGAGTAGACGATCACGGCGCCGTCGTCGGCGACTGTGATCGCGCTGGCGACGTAGGCCGCGGTGCCCGCCTTCGCGCTCGCGACGAGCGGGTCGATCTGCGCCGGCTCGGCTCCGGAGCCGACGGCGTCGACACGGGCGATGAAGACCTTGCCCGACTCGGTCAGGTAGGCGCTCCAGGCGCCCGACGAGACGACCTGCCGGGTTCCGGGCGGGGTGCTCTGGCCCTGAGCGGCCGAGTCGGCGGCGCCGCCGGTGGCCACGCCCGCACCGGCACCGGCGTCGCCCGAGCCCGCGTCACCCGAGCCCGCGCCCGCATCCGCGTCGCCGGAGTCCGCTCCCGCGGTGTCGGCCGAGGCATCGCCGGCCGCCGCATCCGCACCGGATCCCGCCGCGGCGCCGCCGCTCGTCGACGACGACACCAGCGCCGGCGGATCACTCGGGTCGATCGCCCAGCGCTTGCGTAGCGCATCCGTCAGCACGACCGTCGCGGCGCCGTCCTGCAGCACCCCGCGCGGATCCTCGGCGTCGCGCACCGTGTCGATCTGCTTCAGATCGGTGTCGACGCGGGCGTACTGCCCGGCATCCCGGTAGACCCACACCCCCGTCTCGAGCGGGTTGACGTGCTGGGCGTCGTAGCCCTGCGCGACCACGATCGAGGTGGCGACGACCGCCGCCGCGGCGACGCTCGACAGCGCGGCGATGACGATGCCGCGCGTGCGGCGCCGGCGGGGGGATGCGGTGCCCAGGCTCACAGGAATCCCACCGTCCTCAGGATCACGGCCGCCCCGACGAGCACCACGACCGCGATGCCGGCGCCGATCAGGGCGGGGAGGATGTTGCGGCTGCGGCGTCGGTCGCGGATCACGAGCCCGTCGCGGTCCACCTCGGCGGCCGCCATCCGCGCGCGCTCACGGGCGGCGCTGCGGGAGTCGGGGTTGACGACCGTCACGACGTCGCCGCGGTGGCGGTCGTCGGCCAGGTCGATCGTGCCGCCGGCCCGCGCCCACTCGGTGGCGGCGACCTCGAGCGTCGTCGGCGGAACGCCCAGTTCGTACTGCACCCAGCGCAGCTCCTCGGCGAGGGCGTGCGCGGTCGGGTAGCGCCGCTCGGGGTTCTTCGACATCGCCGTCGCGAGCGCCTGTTCGAGGCGCGCCGGCACATCCGGTCGGCCCGTCGGCACGTACTTCGCGGCGATCACCCGCTGCGTGATCTGGTCGCGCGAGTTCAGCTCGCGTCGCTCGCTCTCGAAGGGGCTGCGGCCCGCGAGCAGCGTGTACACGGTCGCGGCGAGGCTCCACACCTCGCTCGGCACGGTTCCGGTGGTCTGCTCCTGAAGCACCTCGGGCGCCGACCACGGCACCGACATCGCGTGCGCCGTGTCGCCCGACACCGACAGGGCGGCGGCGATGCCGAAGTCGGCGAGCACGGGCGCGCCGAGGCTCGACACGAGCAGGTTCGAGGGCTTGATGTCACGGTGCAGCAGGCCGGCGCGGTGCGCGCTCTCGAGGGCACCGCCGATGCGCACCCCCGCATCCAGCACCTCGGTCAGCGCCAGCGTCGATCGCTTCGCCCGCGCGCCGAGCGTGTCGGGGCAGTACTCCATGACGAAGTAGGGGCGGCCGTCGGCGGCGATGCTCGCGAGGTGGATCGTGACGATCGAGGGATGCGTGCTCAGACGGGCGAGGATGTCGGCCTCGGCGTTGAAGGCCCGCAGCAGCGCCGGTGTGACCGCGTCGGCGCTGAGCACCTTGACCGCGACGACGCGGCGCGGAAGGTCTTGCTCGTAGAGGAAGACGTCGGCGAAGCCGCCCGAGCCGAGGGGGCGCACCACACTGAAGCCGGGCAGCATCGGGGGCGCCGCGATCGCGCGTCGTGCCACGGGTCCTCCTGCTCCGGTCGGCTCGCATCGGGTGCGGACGCACGCCCCTCCTCGGCAACCGGCACCACGGCAGATGTTAGAGGATCAATCGGGATCTCGCGCCCGGGCCCGTCCTGAGACGCGCCTCAGATGAACGCTAGGCGACCTCTCTTTACAGCGCGAGAACGGCGTGGATAGCGTCGGTGCGTGATCGAGGAGCCGGACGACGTGATCGCCCGGATCGCCGACGACATCCAGCGCGTTCAGCAGCGTGCCGAGGCGCTGCCGAAGCTGCAGGCGGCGGTGGATGCGGTGCGCGAGACCGCGCGCGGGGATCGCCGCGATCTGCTGGTCGAGGTGGATGCCTCCGGGCGCCTCACCCGGCTCGAGATCGACGACGACGCCGTCGCCGATCGGGGCGGCCGTGCCGTGTCGGACGAGATCCTGGCGCTGATCGAGAAGGCCACGCGCGGAGCCCGCGCGAAGACGCTCGCCGCGACCGAGCAGCTGCTCGGCGCGGGCGACCCGATCGCCGCGAAGCTGCAGTCCGACGCCGAGGCGCAGGACGCGGCGAGCGCCGCGCGCGCCCGCGGCTGGAACGAGGGAGGCGCGCGATGAGCGGCGAGCACATCGCGATCGACGCCGACGTGCTGCGCACCCAGGCGGCGAAGGTCGAGGCGCTGGCCGGCGATGTGGCCGAGGCGGCCGCCGCGGCCGGCACGGTGAACATCGGCGGCGGGGCCTTCGGGCTCATGTGCGCCTTCCTCGTGCCGGTGATCTCGCCCGTGACGACGGCGACGACGGGCGCGATCCGCGCGAGCGGCGAGCTGCTGAAGCGCACCGGCACCGAGCTGCGCGGCGCCGTCGCCGACTGGGATGCGACCGAGGCCGACATCGAGGCGGCGCTGAAGAAGCTGCAGCGGTCGCTCGACTGAGCCGCACCGAGCCCGACAGAGCTGAGCCGAGAAGACGAGGGGGACGCATCCGATCATGTCGAACACGCTCGTCGCCCCCGTCGTCGACACGACCTCACCGTTCTCGGGCGCCTTCCTGCTGCAAGACGGGGAGGATCTGTCGAACGCGATCAGCACCGGATCGTGGGTGTCGGGGGGTCTCGCCTCGTTCTCGACCGCGCTCGACATCGGCGCCTCGCTCGCCGACCCGATCGGCACGCTCGTCGCCAACGGTCTCGGCTGGCTGCTCGACCACTTCGAGCCGCTGAAGACGTGGATGACGCAGCTCACCGGCAACGCCGACGAGGTCGCGGCCTTCGGGCAGACCTGGTCGAACGTCGCGACCCGGATGCGCGAGACCGGCCAGAACCTGCAGACCCGCGTCGGCGATCTGAGCTCGCTGTCGGGCGCCACGATCGACGCCTACCGCCAGTACGCCGACGACCTCGCGCAGCACGTGCACAGCATGGGCAACTGGGCGGGCGCCGTCGCGACCGGGCTCGAGATCGCCTCTCAGCTCGTGCGGGTCGTGCACGATCTGGTGCGGGATGCGATCGCGCAGGTCGTCGGCATGGCCGTCTCCGCCGCGACGGAGCTGATCGTCTCGGTCGGCACCGCCGCCCCCGCCGTGATCGGCCAGATCACCGCCCGGGTGTCCGCGCTCGCGACCCGCGTCGGCCGCACCGTGACGAAGCTGCTCGAGTCGATGAAGTCGCTGCGCCCGCTGCTGCAGTCGATGCAGAGGCTCGGCGCCCGCGCGGGCGAGCTGCTGAGCGGCATGCTCGTCGGCACCGCGCACGCCGCGCCGGTCAAGCGGCTCGTCGCCGAGGGCGGAGCGGATGCCGCGAAGCGCGCGCCGCACTTCGACGTGCAGTTCAAGCTGGGGTCGGGTCACGACAAGGTCGAGTTCGAACGTCAGCTCGCCGGCCAGGAGGCCGGCATGAACAAGCTGAGCATCGACGACTTCCTGACCAACCGCGACGGCTACCTCTCGCGCGGCGGCCGCGATCCCGCCGGCGACATCGCCCAGGACGCCGCCCGCAAGGAAGCGCTCATCGCGAAGACCGAGGAGCTGCGCGGAACCGGACTCAGCCGTGCCGAGGCGAAGTCGCAGGCCGAGGACTGGCTGAAGACCCAGGCCGCACTGCACAACCCCGACCAGATCGCCGGCGGCTTCGCGGACCGCATCACCGACATGGGCGACAAGAACATCAACTCGTCGATCGGATCGCAGTGGCGCACCCGCATCGGCGCGCTCGACGAGCACATCCGCACCTACGCGGAGGGGCTGAGCGCGGCCGAGCGCAAGTCCACCCTGCTGAACGTGAGTCTCAAGCCGTAGCCCGCGCCGCGGCCGGTGCCGATGCGGTCGCCGGATCCGCGGCCCTCCCGCCCGTCACCCGGACCAGATAGAACTGGATGCGATGCCTCAGATCCCCGATTTCGTCCCCGCCGCCCCGGTGCCCGCCGCCACGATCGAGCGCTACCGCGGCCGCATCCCCGACCCGGTGCTCGCCGTCTGGCAGTCGCAGGGCTTCGGCGACGGCGTCGGCGGCTGGCTCAAGGTGATCGACCCCGACCTGACGATCGAGCGGCTCGGGGATGCGCTGCCGGCACCCGGCCTGATCCCCCTGTTCGCGACCGCCCTCGCCGACATCGTCGTCTGGGACGAGGCCCGTCAGAAGAGCCGCGTGCTGCTCTACCGCTACGGCCGCGTCGACCCCTTCGCCACGAACTTCGATCTCGCGATCGGCGATCTCTCCGACCCGGAAGCCCTCGCCGAGGACTGGCTCTGGGAGCCCTTCCCGGCCGTCGTCGCGCGCCTCGGCCGCCCGGCGTACGCGGACGCGTTCATGTACGTGCCCCTGCTCGCCCTCGGTGGGCCGGAGTCGCCCGACCACCTCGACACCGGCGACCTGCTCACCCACGTGCAGCTCATCACCCAGCTCGCGGGCCCGCTGCAGTACGTCTGAGCCCCGCCGCGGAACCTTGATCAACATGGCTCAGGAACTCGTCTTGCTCCGCAACGCCGCCTGGTAGATCTCGTCCAAATTCGGGATTCGCCCTGCAATTGTGTTCGCCGGGCGAGATCCGTGCCGGTGCGAACTGCCGTTGAAGATCGCCGCGTTATGAAGTTCAGGGCCGTGCGTCAGATGGAGCTTTGATTCGTGGGTGATGAGGCTAGCGGCCGCTGGCTTGAGGTTGGTCGCCCACTCGAACTCCGAGCCGCGAAGGAGGTGGAAGTGAGCCAGACGACCGATCAGTCCGCAGATCCAGTCGGCCATCTGGATGCCCGAGTTGAGCTGGCTCTCAACGTGCAAGGGTGCTTCCACGATGCGCTTCATCTCCGCGCGTCGTCGGGAGTAGATGTGGGCGTACATCTTGGCTACGAGCTCGATGCGGGATTTCTCCGTGATCGAATCGGTGAGGATGAGCACATCGTCACCGACTGAGTCCGCATGAGTGCAGATGCGATTGATCGCTTCGCTCAGCGCGTGCTCGGTGATGTCGGTGCTGGTTCTCCCGGTCTGCTTCAGCGTTCCACGCATCTTCTCATCGCCGTAGTAGAAGAGTCGCCCGCCATTCCCGCGCAGCTGTCGCATGAGACCACTGAATGCGCGGAGTTGCTCCGGTCGGCGAGTGATGCTCCCGGTCGAGAAGTACTCGTTCCCCTTCCGCTCCCACTGCGCGGGGTTGGAGCTCTTGTCGATCTCCGTCTTGAACAGCGACGTCTTGACGCGCTTGAAGTCACCCCCGAAACGCCGCGCGTTCTCAGCCGGGATGATGAATCCGGCGTAACCGAACACGGGGTGCTGACCGAACTTCGGGTGCCGATCTTCGACGAACGGTCCGACGTGACCGAACTCGTCCAGGTAGGCGATCAGCAACTTTCCTCCACAACGCAAGAACCCACGCACGAGGCGTGGGTTCTTCGTAGTGGCGCGCGCTCCGTGTTTCAGGGGTCGCTACCGATCGATATGGTAACCCGACGTGACTCTGAGTTGTCAATCGTCAACTCGATGTTCGCCTCAGACCCAGGATAGAGCGGTCCACCGACTGCGCTTTCTCGCGGCCGGCACACGAGTTGACCGCCAACAGCGCGCGCTCGAAGCCGGGTCGTGCGTTTGATCCACTGTGCTTCCACCGGGTAGCGACACTGGACCGCTGACTAGTTCTCAGGCGTAGGCACGCTGCGCCACCCGGCGACGAGCGGGCGCGAGTGCGTACCGTCGAGGTGTCCGGCTCTCTCGCGGAAGGCGCATCCATGACGATCTCGCCCCTGATCACCTCGCGGCTGCCGATCGTCGCCGCGCCGATGGCCGGCGGCGCGACCACCGTCGCCCTGGCGATCGCCGCCGCCGAGGCGGGCGCGTTCCCCTTCCTCGCCGCCGGGTACAAGAGCGCCGAGGCGATCGGCGCCGAGGTGGAGCTGTTGCGCGCGAGCGGGCATCCCTTCGGCGTCAACCTCTTCGTCCCCTCGACCGAGGTGGATGCGGCGGCGTTCGCCGCCTACGCCGCCGAGCTGCAGCCCGAGGCCGACGTCTACGACCTCGCTCTGGATCCGACTCCCGTCGCCGACGACGACCACTGGGCCGAGAAGATCGCGCTGCTCGTCGCGAACCCGGTTCCGGTCGTGTCGCTGACCTTCGGCCTCCCGCCGCAGTCCGACATCGCCACGCTGCAGGGTGCCGGCTCGCGGGTGCTCGCGACCGTGACGAATGTCGACGAGGCCGCCGCTGCCCGCGACGCCGGCGTCGACGGGCTGATCGTGCAGGGATCGGCGGCGGGCGGCCACAGCGCGATCTTCGAGGCGACGCAGAATCCCGCCGACGGCGACACCGCCGAGCTGGTGCACACGATCCGCGACGCCGTCGATCTGCCCGTCATCGGCGCCGGCGGTGTCGGCTCACCCGACGACGTGCAGCGCATCCTCGACGCCGGCGCCGAGGCGGTCGCCGTCGGCACGCTCCTGCTGCTGACGGATGAGGCGGGCACCTCGCCGACGCATCGCGCGGCCCTCGCCGACCCGGCCTTCACCGACACCGTGATCACCCGCGCCTTCACCGGTCGCCCAGCGCGCGCCCTGCGCAGCGCCTTCGTCGATCGTCACGATGCGACGGCGATCACCGCCTATCCGGCCGTGCACCATCTGACCCGGGTGCTGCGCGCGACCGCGGGCAAGGTGGGCGACGCGGAACGCCTGCACCTGTGGGCGGGCGCCGGCTGGCAGTCGGCGCGTCCCGGTCCGGTGGCCGACGTCATCCACCACCTCGCTGGCGAGGACTGAGCGAGCGCTCGCTGGTCAGGCGACGGGCCGCGGCACGTACGCCGCCGCAGGCAGGCGGTCGAAGCGCGCGCCGCCCGGCTGCGGCGACGACACCGTCCACACCAGCATCACGATCGCGCCGATCAGCGGGATGAACGAGATGAAGAACCAGCCGCCCGCACGGTCGACATCGTGGAGTCGACGCCAGGTGACGGCGAGGCCGGGGATGAACGTGCCCAGGGCGAAGGCGTTCGCCAGCAGGTCGATCCCCCACGCGCCGATCGCGCCGGCCCCGGCGTGCGCGAGATCGGGCGGGGTGGGCAGACTCACGATGCCGAACGACGAGATGACCCCGATGTCGCCGGTGCCCGCGCGGTTCCAGTCGCCGCTGATCAGGCTCGCGACCACGAACAGCACCAGATGCACGACGACCGACGCGAGAGTCCACCACCAGTACTCGGCCCGGCCGGCGCGACCGCTGAAGTCGGCGTACTTGCGGAAGAACCGGCGGATCGCGGCGCCGAACGGCGCCCGGTAGTACGGCAGCCAGAGCGGCGGCTCCCCGGCGACGTGTCCTGCGGATGCGGAATCAGCTGCGGAACTCACCGCGCCAGCCTAGATTCCGACGGATGCTCGCCGAACGCCGCGGAGCCGACATGGAGGAAGCCGCGCCCGGGAGACGGGTGAGAGGAGAAGGAGTGGAGCCTAGGGGAATCGAACCCCTGACCTCCTGCTTGCAAAGCAGGCGCTCTACCAATTGAGCTAAGGCCCCGTGCGGTAGAGACACTACCGCCGGAAACACGAAAAGCCCCCCGAGAGGGACTTCGTGCGAGTGGGGCTACGAGGACTTGAACCTCGGACCTCTTCGTTATCAGCGAAGCGCTCTAACCGCCTGAGCTATAGCCCCGAGTGGCACCGGATCGCGGGATCCCCCGCTCGGGCCGAATGAAACAGTACCCCACCCGCCCCCGTTCCGACGAATCGGCGGCAACGGATGGGGTACTCGCGTGCGAGACGCGACGTCAGTTGTTGGTGAAGCCGACCAGCAGACCGCCGGTGAAGCGCACGCTGAGGTTGTAGAGCAGCGCGCCGATGGCGCCGAGCGCCGTGCCGACGACCGTGTTGAGGATCGCGACGACGAGCGCGAACAGCACGACCTGGCCGGCGCCGAAGGTGTCGGTGACGCTGAAGCTGTTGTCACTGAGCACGTCGCGCATGAGGTCGTCGATCTTGTCGAAGACCTGCGTCGAGTTCAGCACGACCCAGATCAGGAACGCCGCGACGACGAGCACGATCCCCAGGCACAGCATCACGAGGAAGGTCAGCTTCACGACCGACCAGAAGTCGACGTAGACCAGCTTCAGGCGAACCTGCTTGCTCGAACTCGAGCGAGGGGACTTTCGCTGAAGCTTCTCGGCGACACTCGTCATTCGGCGGGTCCGTCCTTCTCATCGTCGGCCGGGCTGGGGGTGGTCTCCGGCTCGTCGGGTTCCTGGGAGTCCAGGTTCCGTTCGCTGTTCTTGGCCACGGCGATGATCTTGTCGCTGGCCGCGAACTTGGCGAAAGTGACGCCCATCGAGTCGCGACCGGTCGCCCTGACCTCGGCCACGGCAGACCTTATCACCTTGCCGCTGGAGAGAATTGCGAGCACTTCGTCGTCTTCTCCGACGATCAGTGAGCCCGCGAGAGAGCCCCGATCGTCGTTGAGTTTGGCGACCTTGATGCCCAGTCCGCCGCGTCCCTGAACGCGGTACTGGTCGACCGCGGTGCGCTTCGCGAAGCCGCCCTCGGTGACCACGAACACGTATCCATCGTGCGGGGCGACCGCCGCCGAGAGCAGCTCGTCGCCCTCGCGGAAGTCCATGCCCTTCACGCCCGAGGTCGAGCGGCCCATGGGGCGCAGCGCCGAGTCGGTGGCGGTGAAGCGCAGCGACTGGCCGTGGCGCGAGACGAGCAGGATGTCGTCGTCGTCATCCACCAGCATCGCCGACACCAGCTCGTCCTCGTCGCGGAGGTTGATGGCGATGATGCCGCCGGTGCGGTTCGTGTCGTACTCCGAGAGCGCCGTCTTCTTGACCAGACCGCGACGGGTCGCGAGGGTCAGGTACTGCGCGGCCTCGTAGTCGGGGATGTCGAGGATCTGCGCGATCTGCTCGTCCGGCTGCAGCGCGAGCAGGTTCGCGATGTGCTGGCCCTTCGCGTCGCGGCCGGCCTCCATCAGCTCGTAGCCCTTCGCGCGGTAGACGCGGCCGGTGTTCGTGAAGAACAGCAGCCAGTGGTGCGTCGTGGTGACGAAGAAGTGCTCGACGATGTCGTCGGCACGCAGCTGGGCGCCCTTGACGCCGCGGCCGCCGCGGTGCTGCGAGCGGTAGTTGTCGCTGCGGGTGCGCTTGACGTAGCCGCCACGCGTGACGGTGACCACCATCTCCTCTTCGGGGATGAGGTCTTCGACGCTCATGTCGCCGTCGAAGCCGAGCAGGATCTCGGTGCGGCGGTCGTCGCCGAATTTGCGCACGATCTCGGTGAGCTCCTCGGAGATCACCTCGCGCTGACGCTCGGGCGAGGCGATGATCGCCTTGAACTCGAGGATCAGCGCCTCGAGCTTGTCGTGCTCGTCGTTGATCTTCTGGCGCTCGAGCGCGGCGAGGCGGCGCAGCTGCAGCTCGAGGATGGCGTTGGCCTGCAGCTCGTCGACCTCGAGCAGCGCCATGAGTCCCTGGCGGGCCTCGTCGACGGTGGGCGAGCGGCGGATGAGCGCGATGACCTCGTCGAGCGCGTCGAGCGCCTTGAGGTAGCCGCGCAGGATGTGGGCGCGCGCCTCGGCCTCGTTGAGGCGGAACTGCGTGCGGCGCACGATCACGTCGATCTGGTGGCCGATCCAGTGCGTGATGAACTGGTCGATCGACAGGGTGCGCGGCACGCCGTCGACGATGGCCAGCATGTTCGCGCCGAAGTTCTCCTGCAGCTGCGTGTGCTTGTACAGGTTGTTGAGCACGACGCGGGCGACCGCATCTCGCTTGAGCACCAGCACGAGACGCTGGCCGGTGCGGCCCGAGGTCTCGTCGCGGATGTCGGCGATGCCGGAGAGCTTGCCCTCCTTGACCAAGTCGGCGATCTTGACCGCGAGGTTGTCGGGGTTGACCTGGTACGGCAGCTCAGTGACGACGAGCGCGGTGCGGCCCTGCAGCTCCTCGACGGTGACGACGGCCCGCATCGTGATCGAGCCGCGGCCCGTGCGATACGCGTCGTGGATGCCCTTGACGCCGAGGATCTGCGCGCCGGTCGGGAAGTCCGGTCCCTTGATGCGCTGGATCAGCGCCTCCTGCAGCTCCTCGCGCGTCGCATCCGGGTGCTCGAGCGCCCAGAGCGCTCCCTCGGAGACCTCGCGCAGGTTGTGCGGCGGGATGTTCGTGGCCATGCCGACCGCGATGCCGACCGAGCCGTTGACCAGCAGGTTCGGGAAGCGCGCCGGCAGCACGACGGGCTCCTGGGTGCGGCCGTCGTAGTTGGGCTCGAAGTCGACCGTGTCTTCCTCGATGTCGCGCACCATCTCCATGGCGAGCGGCGACATCTTGGTCTCGGTGTAGCGGTGCGCGGCGGCGCCGTCGTTGCCGGGCGAGCCGAAGTTGCCCTGGCCGAGCGCGAGCGGGTAGCGCAGCGACCACGGCTGAACGAGGCGCACGAGCGCGTCGTACACCGACGAGTCGCCGTGCGGGTGGAACTGCCCCATCACGTCGCCGATGACGCGGGTGCACTTCGAGAACGCGCGGTCGGGGCGGTAGCCGCCGTCGAACATCGTGTAGATCACGCGGCGGTGCACGGGCTTCAGCCCGTCCTCCACGCGCGGCAGCGCGCGGCCGATGATCACGCTCATCGCGTAGTCGAGGTACGAGCGCTGCATCTCGACCTGCAGGTCGACCTGCTCGATCCGGTCGCCGCCGCCCTCGGTGGTGGTGGTCTCGTCAGTCATATGCGGTTATCCCTGGCGCTCTCGATCAGATGTCGAGGAAGCGCACGTCCTTGGCGTTCTGCTGGATGAAGGTGCGGCGGGCATCGACGTCGTCGCCCATGAGGGTGGCGAAGATGCCGTCGGCGATGGCCGCGTCGTCGAGGGTGACCTGCTTGAGCGTGCGGGTCTCGGGGTTCATCGTCGTGTCCCACAGCTCCTGGTGGTTCATCTCGCCGAGGCCCTTGTAACGCTGCACGCCGTTCTCCTTGGGCAGGCGCTGGCCGGCGGCGGTGCCCTCCTTGATCACGGCGTCGCGCTCGCGGTCGGAGTAGACGTAGTCGTCCTCGTGGTTCGACCACTTGATGCGGTACAGCGGCGGCATCGCGAGGTAGACGTAGCCCATCTCGATCAGCGGGCGCATGTAGCGGAACAGCAGCGTCAGCAGCAGCGTGGTGATGTGCTGGCCGTCGACGTCGGCATCCGCCATGAGCACGATCTTGTGGTAGCGGGCCTTCTCGCCGTTGAAGTCCTCGCCGATGCCGGTGCCGAAGGCGGTGATCATCGCCTGGATCTCGGCGTTGCCGAGCGCGCGGTCGAGGCGGGCCTTCTCGACGTTGAGGATCTTGCCGCGCAGCGGCAGGATCGCCTGCGTCTCGGGGTTGCGACCGGTCTTGGCCGAGCCGCCGGCCGAGTCGCCCTCGACGAGGAAGATCTCGCTGCGCGACGGGTCCTTGCTCGAGCAGTCGCTGAGCTTGCCGGGCATGCCGCCGCCCTCGAGCAGTCCCTTGCGGCGGGTCTGCTCGCGCGCCTTGCGCGCGGCGAGACGGGCGGTCGCGGCCTGGATCGACTTGCGGATGACGTCGCGTGCCTGATTCGGGTTGCGCTCGAACCAGTCGGCGAGCTGGTCTCCGACCACGCGCTGCACGAACGACTTCGCCTCGGTGTTGCCGAGCTTGGTCTTCGTCTGGCCCTCGAACTGCGGTTCGCTGAGCTTGATCGAGATGACGGCGGTGAGGCCCTCGCGCACGTCGTCGCCGGAGAGGTTCTCGTCCTTCTCGCGCAGCAGGTTCTTCTCACGCGCGTAGCGGTTGACCAGCGTGGTCAGCGCCGCGCGGAAGCCCTCCTCGTGCGTGCCGCCCTCGTGCGTGTTGATCACGTTGGCGTAGGTGTGCACGCTCTCGCTGTACGCGGTCGTCCACTGCATCGCGATCTCGAGCGCCATCTTGCGCTCGGTGTCCTCCTGCTGGAAGGCGATGATCTCCGGGTGGATGACCTCCGACTTCTTGGCGGAGTTGAGGTACTCGACGTAGTCGACGAGACCCTGTTCGTAGAGGAAGTCGTCGTGGCGGGCGATGAGCGGCGCATCCGCCTCGTCCTCGGCCTTCGCGGCCGGGTCGGGGATGCGCGCATCCTCGCGCTCGTCGGTGAGGCGGATGCGCAGGCCCTTGTTGAGGAAGGCCATCTGCTGGAAGCGGGTGCGCAGCGTCTCGTAGTCGAACTCGACGGTCTCGAAGATGTCGGCGTTCGGCCAGAAGGTGATCGTGGTGCCGGTGTCGCTCTCGGGGATGCTGGCGCCCTGGGCGAGCGGCGCATCCGGCACGCCGTTCTGGTAGCTCTGCGTCCACGCGCTGCCCTGACGGTGCACCTCGACGTTCAGGCGGGTGGAGAGCGCGTTGACGACCGAGCTGCCGACGCCGTGCAGACCACCGGAGACGGCGTAACCGCCGCCGCCGAACTTGCCGCCGGCGTGCAGGATCGTGAGCACGACCTCGACGGTCGACTTCTTCTCGACCGGGTGCTCGTCGACGGGGATGCCGCGGCCGTTGTCGACGACGCGCACGCCGCCGTCGGCGAGGATCGTGACGTCGATGGTGTCGCAGTAGCCGGCGAGGGCCTCGTCGACGCTGTTGTCGACGATCTCCTGCACGAGGTGGTGCAGACCGCGCGGGCCGGTCGAGCCGATGTACATGCCGGGACGCTTGCGCACGGCCTCGAGACCCTCGAGGACCTGGATCGCGCTCGCGCCGTAGGTGTCGTCAGCCGACGCGGGGGCGCCCGCGTTCTGGTCAGAGGAGGTCATAGAGGAGTTTTCTCCTGGTGGCTGGAGGAGGATGCGCTCGTCGCGACGGGCGGATCCGAAGACCTCTCCAGTCTATCGCAGCGACCCCGTTCCGACCGGCGGAAACGGCCTTCTGAGCGCCTTTTCCGCGTCCAGAGACCGGATTTGCCTTCTCAGCCGTAGGTATCGCGCGGGCCACGGCCTGGAACGGCTCTGGGACCGTGTTTCCACGAGGGGGTGTCCGGCCCCAGAATCCGCACCTTGTCCACACCCGAGAGCGGATGCCGGTCCTCGATGGCCGCGACGATCGACGAGCGCATGAGTCCGAGCTGCTTCGCCCAGGCGGTCGAATCGCAGCGCACCGTCAACGTTCCCTCTTCCACCCCGACCGGTTCGGAGTGCTGCGCGGTGTCGGCGCCGACGATGCCGGGCCAGTCGATCATCAGCTCGCTGCGCGCCAGTGGCGACTCCCAGCCGAGCTGCGTCGTGAGCCGATCGAGCACGGCGTCGATGCCGTGCGGCTCGCGGCCGGGGCCGAAGGGGACGGTCGTCTGATCTTCGGCACGACGGGCTCGGCGGCGCGCATCCCGACCGGGGCGCCGCTCGCCCATCGCGGTGCGCACCCGCAGGTAGACCTGCACGTGCTCGGGCTGCGCGGGATCGATCTCGACCTCGTCGCGGCCGTCCGCCTCGGGGTCGGGGCCGGCATCGGGACCGGGCCGGGCTTCCGGGCCTCGCCCGACATGGTCCGTGTCGCGGCCGTCACTCATCGACGACCTCGCCGGCGCGGATGCGCAGCACGTTCTGCGCCAGCTCGACCGGCACATCCCCCTCGACCGCCGCGGTGATGATGACCTGCTCGAAATCGCCGATCGCCGAGGCCAGACGCGCGCGCCGGGTCTCGTCGAGCTCGGCGAAGACGTCGTCGAGGATCACGACCGGGTCGCCGGTCGGCGACTCGACGCGAAGGATGCCGGCCGCGGCCAGCTTGAGCGAGAGCGCGAACGACCAGCTCTCGCCGTGACTGGCATAGCCGCGCGCGGGCAGTCCGTTGAGCTCGAGCACGAGGTCGTCGCGGTGTGGCCCCGCGAGCGTGACGCCGCGGTCGATCTCCTGGCGGCGCAGTCGCGCGAGGCTCTCGCGGAAGGCCTCGGCCGCGACCTCGATCGTGACGCGGCGGTGCTCGCTGTCGGCCGCCGACGTCGGATCGTCCTCATCCGGAGAGGCGCCGAAGACGCTCATCCGCATGCCGAGGTCGGCCCGATGCTCGTCGCCGGCGATGGCCTTGTAGGCATCGGCGACGAAGGGACGCAGCCGCTCGACCAGCTCGAGTCGGGCCACGATGAGCTCGGCGCCGAAGGTGACGAGGCGCTCATCCCACACGTCGAGAGTCGAGAGATCGCCGCCGCGCGCCGCCGCCCGCGCGGTCTTGAGCAGCGTGTTGCGCTGCCGCAGCACCCGCTCGTAGTCGCCGACCACACCCGCGAGCCGCGGGGTGAGCTGGATGAGCAGCTGGTCGAGCATCCGCCGCCGGCCCGAGGGCTCGCCGCGCACGAGCGCGAGATCCTCCGGGGCGAAGAGCACCGTCGCGACGTGCCGCGGCAGATCCCGCGTCTTCGCCGGAGCCCGGTTCACCTGCGCGCGATTCGCGCCGGCCTTGTTGATCTGCAGCTCGACCAGCAGGCTGCGGTCGCCGTGCTGCAGGCGGGTGCGCACGATCGCCGACTCGCGTCCACTGCGCACGAGCGCCGCATCCGTCGACACGCGATGCGAGCCGAGCGTCGCCAGATAGCCGATCGCCTCGACGAGGTTCGTCTTGCCCTGGCCGTTGCGGCCGACGAGCAGATTCGGACCCGGATGCAGCTGCACCTCCGCCTCCGCGTAGTTGCGGAAGTCGGTGAGCTGCAGATGGGAGACGATCACGACGACCCCGCCGGGGCCGGGATCACGCCGAGCGCACCGCGTGCCCGCCGAACTGCTTGCGCAGCGCGGCGACGGCCTTCATCGAGGGCGAGTCCTCCTGGCGCGACACGAAGCGCGCGAAGATCGACGCCGAGATCGCGGGCATCGGCACCGCGTGGTCGAGCGCCTCCTGCACGGTCCAGCGGCCCTCGCCCGAATCCTCGACGAAGCCCTCGATGTCATCCAGACCCGGGTCTTCCTTCAGGGCCTTGACCAGCAGGTCGAGCAGCCAGCTGCGCACGACCGTGCCGCGCTGCCAGGCCTCGAAGACGCCGGTGACGTCGTGGATGAGGTCGCTGCGGGCGGCGAGCAGCTCGTAGCCCTCGGCGAGGGCCTGCATCTGCGCGTACTCGATGCCGTTGTGCACCATCTTCGCGTAGTGGCCGGCGCCGATCGGGCCGGCGTGCACGAATCCCTCGGCGCGCGGACCCTCCGGACGCAGCGCGTCGAAGACCGGTGCGGCGAACTCGATGTCGGCCTTCTCGCCGCCGGCCATGAGTCCGTAGCCGTTGTCGAGACCCCAGATGCCGCCCGAGACGCCGCAGTCGGCGTAGCGCACGCCCTTCGCGGCGGCCTGCTCGGCGTGACGGGCGTCATCCACGAAGCGCGAGTTGCCGCCGTCGATGAGCAGATCGCCCTCGTCCATGACCTCGAGCAGGTCGGTGACGACCGAATCGGTGACCTTGCCCGAGGGCACCATGATCCAGATCAGACGCGGCGCGGGAACCGCGGCCATGAGCGCGGGCAGATCGGGCACATCGGTGACGGCCGGATTCGGGTCGTAGCCGGTGACCTCCACGCCGCCGCGGCGCAGACGCTCCCGCATGTTGCCGCCCATCTTGCCGAGGCCGACGAGTCCGATGTGCATCATGCGCTCCTCACTGGCGGGGTCCCCGCCGTCGGGCTGAGTGGCTCGATGCTGACCAGGTCAGCAGGGGTCGCTCCGGGTGTGGTGGTGGATGCCGGGCGAGCCCCGGCTCAGCGCAGCAGCAGGTTCGGCTGCAGCAGGTACTTGTAGTCGTCGCTGCCCGGCTGGTCCTTCGACGACTGGCTGGTGATGAGCACCGGGCCCGGCTTGTTCGGGTTCTCGGTCTTCGTGAACGAGACGCGCACGAACTCCGAGTGCACCGCGCTCAGCGCATCGAGCAGGAACGACGGCTTGAGCGACACGACCGTGTCCTCGCCGTGCAGGTGCGCGTCGATGGTCTCCGACGCCTGGGCCTGCTCGGCGCCGGCGGCCTCGAGCGTGAGTCCGTCGATCGAGAAGCTGAAGCGCAGGGCCGCCTCGCGCTCGAGCACGAGGGCGACGCGACGCACCGCATCCACCAGCTCGGCCGTGTTGAGCACGGCGTAGTTGTCGACCGTGTCGGGGAAGAGGCGGCGCACGGGCGGGAAGTTGCCCTTGATGAGCAGCGAGGTGACGGTGCGCTTCTCGCTGCTGAAGGCGATGAGCTCGCGGTCGTCGCCGCGCACGATCGACACCGAGACGGTGCCGGCGTGGCCGAAGGTCTTGCCGATCTCGCTGAGGGTGCGGGCCGGGACGAGCGCGGTCGTGCCCTCAGCCGAGGTCTGGCCTGAATCCCAGTCGATCGCGCGGATCGCGACGCGGTAGCGGTCGGTGGCGACGAGCGAGAGCGAGTTCTCGCCGACCTCGAGCTGCACGCCGGTGATGACGGGGGTGACATCGTCGCGGGAGGCGGCGACCGCGACCTGCGCGACGGCGGCGGCGAAGTCGTCGGCCGGCAGCACACCGGTCTGCTCGGTGACCTGCGGCAGGGTCGGGTACTCCTCGACCGGCATGCTCAGCAGGGTGAAGCGGGCGGAGCCGCAGCTCACCGCGATCTTGTTGTCGACCTTCTCGAACACGACCGGGGCGTTCGGCAGGCGGCTCGCGATGTCGGCGAGCAGGCGACCGGAGACGAGCGCGGTGCCGGCCTCATCCACCTCAGAGGGGATCTCGGTCTGCGACGACACCTCGTAGTCGAACGACGAGAGCGTGAGCGAGCCGTCTTCGGCGCTGAGCAGCACTCCACTGAGGATCGGCTGCGTCGTGCGCTGCGGGAGCAGCTTCACCGCGAACGAGACCGCCTCGGCGAAGACGTCGCGGTTGACCTGGAACTTCACGAGAGGCACTCCCTGTCCCCGGATGACGGTGATCGAACGATGTTTGCAGAGCGATCCTGTCACACGGGGAGCCCTGCTCGGCCTGCGAAGACCGAGCGAAGGCGTTCAGCGCCGGCGCGAGTCGACCCGACCGGGTCGAGGTTGTGGATTCGCGAATCGGATATCTGTCTCTGTCATCTTCTTAACAGCTGTGGAGAATGTGGATAACTCGGTGGACAGCCGCGTTAAGCAGGGAACTACAACCTTGGAACTTGTGAGCGGACTGTCGAGAGTCGAGCCCTCGGATGTGGACGGAGATTCTTGTCATTCGGCGCTCTCCACAGGATCTCGCTTAACGCTCACATCCTGAGCGGCGGTTCTCCACAGTTATCCACAGGCATTCCACACTGTGAGCATTAACCCCGTCTTCGGGGGGTCGAAACCTCGGGCCCGGGCGCGTCGCGACGATCCGAGCACGCACCCGCGACCGCGACAGCGGTTCGCTGCGTGACGCAGAAGAGCCCGCCGGCGCTGTCGCGCGGGCGGGCTCATCGGGTGCGGTGGAGACGACGTGCTGCGCACGCGACGACCCGAGCGTCAGATCTTGTACCGCTGCTCCTGCTTGATGCGGTTCGTCAGCTCGGTCACCTGGTTGTAGATCGAGCGGCGCTCCTTCATGAGTTCGCTGATCTTCTTGTTCGCGTACATGACCGTGGTGTGGTCGCGGTTGCCGAACAGCTGCCCGATCTTCGGCAGCGACAGGCTCGTCAGCTCGCGGCACAGGTACATCGCGATCTGCCGCGCCGTCGCGATCGCCTGCGACCGGCTCGAGCCGTAGAGGTCGTCGACCGAGAGCTTGAAGTAGTCGGCGGTGTTGTTGATGATGTCGACCGGCGAGATGACGTTGTCCTCGTCGAGGGTGATCAGATCCTTGAGCACCGTCTGCACCAGCTGCAGATCGATGGGCGTCTTGTTGAGCGACGCGAACGCCGTGACGCGGATCAGGGTGCCCTCGAGCTCGCGGATGTTCGACGACACCTTCGTGGCGATGAACTCGAGGATGTCGTCGGGGATCTGCAGCTTCTCGCTCTGCGCCTTCTTGCGCAGGATCGCGATGCGCGTCTCGCGGTCGGGCACCTGCACGTCGGTGATGAGGCCCCACTCGAAGCGCGACCGCATCCGGTCTTCGAAGCCGGTCAGGTGCTTCGGCGCGAGATCGCTCGTGATCACGACCTGCTTGGAGTGGTCGTGCAGCGTGTTGAAGGTGTGGAAGAACGCCTCCTGCGTCTCCACCGCGCGCTGCAGGAACTGGATGTCGTCGATCAGCAGGATGTCGATGTCGCGATAGCGCGACTGGAACTGCGACGAGCGGTTGTTCGCGATCGAGTTGATGAAGTCGTTCGTGAACTCCTCCGAGCTCACGTAGCGCACGCGGATGCCGGGGTAGAGGTTCTCGGCGTAGTGGCCGATCGCGTGCAGCAGGTGCGTCTTGCCCAGACCCGAATCGCCGTAGATGAAGAGCGGGTTGTAGGCCTTCGCCGGCGCCTCGGCCACGGCGACCGCGGCGGCGTGGGCGAAGCGGTTCGATCCGCCGATGACGAAGTTGTCGAAGTTGTACTTGGCGTTGAGCCGGCTGTCGGAGCGGCGACCGGGCTCGGCGGCCGGAGCTTCGACGGAAGAGTGACGAGGCTCCCGGTCACGATCGGCGACGGCCGGAGCGACCGGCTTCAGCACCTCGGTGTGGATCTCGGGGTTGACCACGATCGCGAAGTTCGAGACCTCATCGGCGTCGTCGACCTCCACGCTTGAGAGCGCCTCGAGCAGGGGGACTCGGATGCGCTGCTCGAGCATCGACCGCGTCAGATCGTTCGGCACTTCGAGGTAGATGGTGCCGGCGAGCACGCCCTTCGGCTCGACCAGGTTGAGGAAGCCGTGCAGCTGCGGCGTGATCCGGTGATCCTCCTCCAGGTGCTCCCGCACTGCGCGCCAGAGCTGGAGGGTGGGATCGATGTCGGACATGGTGCCTTTCGCGCTGTGGACCTGAGAACGCCGCCCGCGACGCTCCGAGCGCGCAGGGTTATCCACAGGATTATCCACGGTTGTGGGTTGCTGTGGAAACGCGAGATGGTCGCGACCGGGGGTCGCGCGACTTCGGATCACCTTAGGTGGACGCGGCGCGTCGCTGCCAGTGCTGAGGCCGGATCGGGTAGAGGATGCAGGGTTGACCCGGAGCCCTTTTGACCGAAGCGCTTCGGCGGGCTAGATTAACCCGGTTGACTTCGGACTCGCGTGTACGCGGGCCCGTTCCCATTTCTTCCCGGTCGTTCCGCGTCGCCGGGCAACGGAGATACGACTATGAGCAAGCGAACCTTCCAGCCGAACAACCGCCGCCGCGCCAAGGTGCACGGCTTCCGTCTGCGCATGCGCACCCGCGCCGGCCGCGCGATCCTGGCGAACCGCCGTCGCAAGGGCCGCACCGAGCTCAGCGCGTAAGACCTCACCGGTCGACTCCGTGCTCGCCCGGGCCAACCGCGTCATCACCGCCGACGAATTCCGTCGAGCCGTGCGTCGCGGTCGCCGGACGGCCACGCCGATCGCGGTGTACCACCGCATCGAGCTCGGGGACGATCATCCAGCTCGCTTCGGGTTCATCATCACCCGAGCCGTCGGAACCGCCGTGCACCGCAACAAGCTGCGCCGGCGGTTTCGTGCGATCGGGCGAGAACTGGTGGATGAGGGCGCCCGTGGCGGCGACATCGTCGTGCGTGCGCTGCCCGGCAGTGCCGAGCAGGACTGGACCGCGATCCGCGACGACATGCGCGGCGCGCTGGTCGGGAAGCTGATCCGCTCATGAGCGATCAGGTCTCCCCCGCCCGTCGAGTGCTCACGACCGTGATGCTCGTGCCGCGCAACGTCTGCGTCGTGGTTCTGCGCATCTACCGGGCGGTCATCTCGCCGCTCTACGGTCAGGTCTGCAGGTACTACCCCAGCTGCTCGGCCTACGCTCTGGAGGCGATCCAGCGTCACGGCGTCATCCGCGGCGTGTGGCTCGGCTCGAAGCGCATCGCCCGCTGCCACCCGTGGGCGGCCGGCGGCGTCGACGACGTGCCCGGTCACTTCGCACCACCCCGCTACCGCATCACCCGCTTCGGATTCGTCGTCGCGGGAACAGGAAAGGCCTGACCCTCCCCTATGGATATCGGCTCCTTCTTCCAGACGCTGCTGACACCCATCAAATGGGTGATCGAGGCGCTTCTGGTCGGATTCCACTGGCTGCTCACCACGCTCGGGATGAACCCGGCCGGCGGCCTCACCTGGGTTCTCTCGATCGTCGGCCTCGTGCTCGTCGTGCGTGCCCTGCTCATCCCGATCTTCGTGCGCCAGATCAAGAGCCAGCGCAAGATGCTCGAGGTCGCGCCGCAGCTCAAGAAGATCCAGGACAAGTACAAGGGCAAGAAGGACCAGTTCTCGCGCGAGGCCATGCAGCGCGAGACCATGGAGCTCTACCGCAAGGCCGGAACGTCGCCGTTCTCCTCGTGCCTTCCGTTGCTGATCCAGATGCCGATCTTCTTCAGCCTGTTCTCGGTGCTGAACGAGGCCCGCAACGACAAGGCCGGTGTCGGCCTGCTGACCCGTGAGCTGTCGGACCAGTTCTACAACGCCGAGCTCTTCCCCGGCGCCGGCCTCAAGTTCAGCATCCAGTCGGCTCTCGAGCACAACCCGGTGCTGTGGCCCGTCGTCATCCTCGCGGCCGTCATGGTCGTCGCGATGACCGCCTCGCAGTTCGTCACTCAGCTTCAGATCATGGCGAAGAACCAGTCGCCGGAGATGAAGGAGAGCCCGATGTTCCGGCAGCAGCGCATCCTGCTGTACATCCTGCCGCTGGTCTTCGCGTTCTCGGGCTTCGCCTTCCCCATCGGCGTCATGTTCTACTGGCTGACCTCGAACGTCTGGACGATGATCCAGCAGTTCCTCGTCATCCGGAACATGCCGACCCCCGGCAGCGAGGCCGCCCTGGCCCGTGAGGCGCGACTCGCGAAGCGCGCCCGCCGCAAGATGGGTGAGGATGCTGCCGCACTCGAGGCCGCGGAGGCCGCCGAGCAGGAGACCAAGAAGGCGACCACCCAGCGGCAGCAGCCGGTGGGCAAGTCGCGCGCCAAGAAGAGCGGTGGGAACAAGCGATGACCGACGAGAACACGACCCTGCAGGGCGAGGCCGTCCAGAGCGAGACGGTCACCGCCGTCGAGACTCCGGAGTCGGCGACCGACACCGAGCAGCAGCTTGTCGAAGAAGGCGACATCGCCGCTGACTACATCGAGGAGCTGCTCGATATCGCCGATCTCGATGGCGACCTCGACATCGACGTGCGTGCCGGCCGCGCCTACCTCTCGGTGAGCTCCGATGAGGAGGACGCCCTGCGCACCCTCTCGAAGCCGGACACCGTGTCGGCCCTGCAGGAGCTGACGCGTCTCGCGGTGCAGAGCAAGACCGGTCGCTTCTCGCGGCTCATCCTCGACGTCGGCGGATCCCGCGATGCTCGCGCTGACGAGCTGAGCGCGCTGGTGGATGCTGCCGTCGCGCGCATCGAGGCCGGCGCCGCATCGGCATCCCTGCCGCCGATGTCGAGCTACGAGCGCAAGCTCGTTCACGACCTCGTCGGCGAGCGTGGTTACACCTCGGAGTCGGAGGGCGAAGGTCGCGATCGCCACACGGTGGTCCGCAAAGCCTGATCGCACTCCCCCGCTTGGGCGGGTGAAGGTCTCGAGCGGGGCGATGTTTCACGTGAAACATCGCCCCGCTTTCGTCTGTCATCGGCATCGTGCGTCGATCCGACGCCGTGCGGCCCTGCTGCGTCTCATCGATCAGCTCTCGGATGACCTCTCGGCATTCGCTGCCCCGAGCAGCTCGTGTCGGGCGGCATCGGCCCCCGCGACGTCGAGTTCCCAGTGCGGGCGGATGAACTCCGACCGTGAGACCCGAAGATCGGTCTGCGTCTCCGGCGTGCCCGGTCGCGATTCCGTCGCCTGATGGCCGACCTCGCGATAGCCGAGCCTCGCCGAGACCGTCAGCGATGCGGTGTTCCAATCGAGCGCGTTCGTCTCCGCGACTTCGGCCCCGAGTTCATCGAACGCGAACAGCAGCAGTGCGGCGCGCATCTCCCGCCCGAATCCCCTCCCCTGCTGCGATGCGCTCAGCCAGGATCCGCTCACGACGGTGCGCCGGGTCGGGAACTCGCGCGCATGCACCTCCTGGATTCCGATCGGGCAGCCGTCATGTAGCACAGCGAAGGCGATGACCCAGTGCGCTGGCGAAGACTGGGACCGAAGACTCCAGTGGTAGGTCGTGAGGTTGTGCGCGAGCTGCGCGGGGTCGGCGTCGGTCCACGGCGTATCGAAGGGCATGCGCTCGGCCGGATGGACACCGGCGACGGCCGCATCGACGAGGGCGGGCATGTGCTCGTCGCGGATCGGTGTGAGCTGCAGTCGCGGCGTCGTGAGCTTCAGGGTGAAGAGCGGCCAGATGGACTCGAGCGTCGACGGCGTCGTCATGGAGTCACGGTAGCGGTGCGGGTCGAGAGGCGGTTCGTGTGCGGACCGTTCGGCCGGTAGCCACTGACATCACGTGATCGGGGATCTCGCGACTGCGTGTCGCCTCGTCGCGGGTGGGATCGATCGTGGACTGGTGACGCAGCGGCATGCCGTGGGTTTGGCACTGCCGAGTTGCCGGCTATTGGCAAGGTGCTGGGCGACGGAGTCGTTCGTAGCGCGGAGTGCGGGTGGCGCGACACAGGTGAGGGCGTCGGTCGACGCACCGGATGGCGTCACGGGGTCGGCATCGCTCCGGCTCAGAGTCGATCCAATCCGGCAGTCCGCCGGGTTGTGAGACTCATGAAGGCAGTGGGGCAATTGCTCATGCGCATGCCCGTCGCCCGATGGCAGAGGGGGCGTGCTCCCCGGCGGCGGGTGGGATGGCGTCAGTCCGCGGAGTTTGACCGGAGAGGCGATCGTTCTGCACGAGACGACGACGGGCAGTGGTGGAGCCGGGTTCCTGTTCGGTGAGCAGGAACGGACTGTGGCTGGTTGGCGCTCCGATACTGCTGGCGCAGAGGACCGCGTCGCCGGCTGCCGGCGAACCCGCGCCGACGCTCGTTGCTCGGCTATTTGGTTATCCGATGCTCGGACGGCATGAGTCCCAATGTGGTCAGGGACAGCGAGGGTGCGCACCAGGCCGACCGCGGTTGTCGATGTTTCACGTGAAACATCGATAGCGGCTACCACCGAGAACGGGCAGTAGTCGAGGCGTGGCGATCTCCTGAAGTCACGAGCTCGCCGGATCGCGAGGATGGACTGGTCGGATGCCGGCGACGCGGTGCTCTGGTCACTCCGCTAGGAACGTGTTGCACGTGACTCGTCGGGTTCGGTGCATCTGTCGCGCGATTCGCGTCGGACGAAGACCCGTCGTGCCGGAACTCTGGTGTCCTCCGCGCCGCGCGGCGCGGCATGGATCACGTTCGAGTCAGGCGCCGTCGCGGTGTTGCCACCCGCCGTCAAGGCACAGGGCGCCGGTCGGCGCAGCCGAGCACGCGGGCCTGCTGGATCACAGGATGTTTCACGTGAGACGTCGTGATGTGCCGCGGCGGGCGACAGATGCCTGCTCGCGAACGAGGAAGTCGACGCCCGGTACCCTCGGAGAAGCAGATCACCGACTGGCATCACCGGCCTGCTCCTGCCGCCGCCCCCTTGTCGGTGTGCCGCTCCCTCCGAAGAAGCACGAGAGATCATGACCGACCACTCCCCCGCCTCCGATGAGGCCGCAGCCGCGGTCGTTGCCGTTCCGGAGCCGGAGCCCGAATCGGCGGCGCGCCTCTTCGACGATCGGATCGATCTCGCTCGCTCGTTCACCGCAGAACTCGTGGCGCGGGGTGAGGAGCTCGGGCTGATCGGGCCGATCGAGCTGCCCCGCATCTGGACCCGGCACATCCTGAACTCGGTCGTGGTCGCTCCCCTGCTGCCCGAGGGCGCGCGCGTCGGCGACATCGGCAGCGGGGCCGGCCTCCCTGGGCTGGTGCTGGCGATCGCTCGTCCGGATGTGACGATGGTGCTGATCGAGCCGATGGAACGCCGGGTCGAGTGGCTTCGTTCTGAGAGCGAGCGGCTCGGCCTCGACAACGTCGAGGTCGTTCGTGCGCGTGCAGAGGAAGTCGGGCGCGAGCTCGACCTGTCACAGGTGACGGCTCGCGCGGTGAGCGCCCTGTCGAAGCTGATTCCGATTACGCGACCGCTCATCGACGTCGGCGGCCAGCTCGTCTTCCTCAAGGGAGCTCGCGTTCACGACGAGATCGAGGCGGCGCAGAAGCAGATCCGCAAGGCGCGCCTCGATGAGGTCGAGGTGCTCGAGCTCGGCGCTGGGGATGTGTCCGAGGTCACGCGCGTCTTTCGAGCTACAGTGGTCTAGGCCGGCTTCAGGGCGCATCCGCTCCCTCGCCGGTCTCGTGTTTCACGTGAAACATCGCATCCCACCACTGTTTTCAGGAGGACGAGCGCGCCGGTGAACTCTCCCAACGCCAGCTCCCCCGCCTCCGGCGGATACGACGCATCCACTCCCCTCGCTCGCGAGATCGCCGACCTCACCCGTCGCCGCATCGCCCTCGCTGAGCAGGTGCTGCCCAAGCCTTCGCGTCCTCGCGTGCTCACGGTCGCGAACCAGAAGGGCGGCGTCGGCAAGACGACGACGACCGTCAATCTCGCCGCTGCTCTCGCGCGCGCCGGGATGCGCGTGCTCGTGATCGATCTCGATCCGCAGGGCAACGCCTCGACGGCGCTCGGTGTCGAGCACCGCGCCGACACCCCGAGCGTCTACGACGTGCTCATCAATGAGGCGCCGATCGACGACGTCGTGCAGCCGAGCCCCGAGTCGCCCAACCTGCTCTGCGTGCCCGCGACCATCCACCTCGCCGGTGCCGAGATCGAGCTCGTCTCGCTCGTCGCGCGCGAGCAGCGTCTGCGCGGCGCCATCCAGGACTACTTCGAAGAGGTCGACCAGCCGATCGACTTCGTCTTCATCGACTGCCCGCCGTCGCTCGGACTTCTGACGATCAACGCCTTCGTCGCCGCCCGCGAGGTGCTCATCCCGATCCAGTGCGAGTACTACGCGCTCGAGGGACTCAGCCAGCTGCTCGACAACATCAAGCTCGTCGGCCGCCACCTCAACCCCGAGCTCGTGGTCTCGACGATCCTGCTCACGATGTACGACTCGCGCACCAACCTGGCGAACCAGGTCGTCGAGGATGTGCGCACGCACTTCCCCGAGCAGGTGCTCGACTCGCTCATCCCCCGCTCGGTTCGCATCTCGGAGGCCCCGAGCTACGGCCAGACCGTCGTGGGCTACGACCTGAACTCCGCCGGCTCGCTCTCCTATCGCGAAGCTGCCGGTGAGATCGCTCTGAGGGGCGAACCGCGACGAGGAGACAGCTGATGGCGACCAAGAGAACCGGTCTGGGGCGCGGAATCGGTGCGCTCATCCCCACCAGCGGCTCTGAGAGCCGCCCGGTGGACGTCTTCTTCCCCGCTCCGGCCGCCCCGAAGCAGGAGGATGGCGCTCTGGTGGCCGTTCCGGGCGCTCGTCTGGCATCCCTGTCGCCCGACGACATCGTGCCGAACGCTGTCCAGCCCCGCACCGAGTTCCGCGAAGAGGAGCTGAACGAGCTCATCACCTCGGTGCGCGAGTTCGGCGTGCTGCAGCCGATCGTGGTGCGCCCTCGCACGAACGCCGTCGAGGGCGAGCCGCAGTACGAGCTCATCATGGGCGAGCGTCGACTGCGCGCCACCAAGGCCTCGGGCCGTGATCGCATCCCCGCGATCATCCGCGATACCGCGGATGAGGACATGTTGCGGGACGCTCTTCTCGAGAACCTGCACCGAGCGCAGCTCAATCCGCTCGAAGAGGCGTCGGCCTACCAGCAGCTGCTCGAGGACTTCGGCATCACGCAGGAGCAGCTCGCCGAGCGCATCGGCCGCTCGCGTCCGCAGATCAGCAACACGCTGCGCCTGCTGCGCCTGCCCGAGAGCGTGCAGACCCGCGTCGCCGCCGGCGTGCTCAGCGCCGGACACGCCCGCGCGATCCTCAGCGCCGGCGAGCCGGCTGCGATGCAGAAGCTCGCCGACAAGATCGTCGACCAGGAGCTGTCGGTGCGCGCCGCTGAGGCGCTGGCCGGCGAGACCTCGCCGAAGAAGCAGCGCGCCGCCCGTCCGAACGCCGGTCGGCATCAGGGCGGTCTCGACGAGATCGCCGAGGCCTTCGGCGACCGCCTGAACACCCGCGTGAAGATCAGCCTCGGTCGCAGCAAGGGTCAGATCGTGATCGATTTCGCGACCGTCGGCGACCTCAACCGCATCCTCGCCGAGCTCGGGCAAGACGGATTCCGCTAGCGGAATAAGCCCAGTTCAGGGCGCACTTTCACGACCGCGTACGGCCTGCCTCCCAGTGGGGGATCAGGCCTGAGCGTCGCGTACGGCGGCCTCGGCGAGAGCCGTGTAGACCCAGCCCAGGTCATGTCCGGCGGCCTCGAGCGCCTGCGGCAGCAGCGACGTCTCGGTGAGCCCGGGCAGCACGTTCGCCTCGAGGAACCACGGCGTGCCGGTGCCGTCGATGATGAGATCGACGCGTGACAGGTGACGCAGTCCGAGGGCCCGATGGACGGTGACCGCGGCCTCGGCCGCCCGCTCTGCCACGTCGTCGGCGATGCGCGCCGGCGTGAAGAAGCGGGTCTCCCCCGCGTTGTACCGCGCCTCGAAGCTGTAGATCCCGCTGCGCGGCTGGATCTCGACCGCCGGCAGCGCGACGGCGCCGTCGCCTGTGTCGATCACGCCGACCGCGATCTCCGTGCCGGTGATCCGCTGCTCGAGGAGCGCGACCTCGCCGTAGGTGTAGGCGTCGACCATGGCGCGGGGCAGGCCCGCGGCATCCTCGACGATCGTCACGCCCTGCGCGGAGCCGCCCTGCGCGGGCTTCACGACGACGGGAGGCGCGAGCTCGTCGGCGATCGCCGAGAACACCGCGTCGGCGCCCAGCTCACGGAAGGCGTCGCGGGCGAGGGTGATCGAGCGCGGGGTCGCGATGCCGGCGCGGGCGGCGAGCGTCTTCGCGGTCGGCTTGTCCCAGGCGAGACGCGCTGCGTCGCCGCGGGCGCCGACGAAGGGCACACCGAGGAACTCCAGCAGGCCGCGCAGGGCTCCGTCTTCCCCGCTCGCGCCGTGCAGTGCGGGCCAGATCACATCGGGCCGATCGCTGCGCAGCCGGTCGATCAGGGTCGAATCAGGGTCGACCAGTTCGACCTCGACGCCGTGACCCTTCAGCGCATCCGCGACCTGACGGCCGGAGCGCAGCGAGATGTCGCGTTCGTGCGAGATGCCGCCGGCGAGCACGACGACGCGGGGCAGAGCGGAAGCCATAGAACGATCCTCAGCCGATATTGGGGGGAAGCACGCGATCCGAGTCGAGCGCGGGGCGGAGCTGCAGCGGCGCCGTCTTCGAGAACTCGCTCACCAGCGACAGCTCGCCGTTGATCACGTTCGCGAGGCGACGGATGCCCTCGCGGATGAAGTCGGGCGTCGGATAGCAGAACGAGAGGCGCATGGCGTTGCGCCCTCCCCCGTCGGCGTAGAACGCGGTGCCGGGGGTGTACGCGACGAGTTCCTTGACGGCGCGCGGCAGCATCGCCTTCGAGTCCAGCTCGGGCGGCAGCGTCAGCCACACGTAGAAGCCGCCGTTCGGGGTGGTCCAGCTCAGCGAGGGCAGCTGCTCCTGCAGAGCCGAGAGCATCGCATCCCGACGCTCGCGATAGACACCGCGGAAGGTGTCGATCTGACCCTTCCAGTCGGCGGTCGACAGGTACTCGGAGACGACCGTCTGGCCGAAGGTGCCGGGCGAGAGCACGGCGGCCTCGTTGGCGAGAACGAGCTTCTCGCGGATGGCGTGCGGCGCCACGGCCCATCCCACGCGCATGCCCGGAGCGAGCGTCTTCGAGAAGGTGCCGAGGTAGATGACCCCGTCCTCCTCGACCGAGCGCATCGCGTGCGGGGCCGGCTGATCGAAGTAGAGCAGGCCGTAGGGGTTGTCTTCGACGACGAGGATGCCCTCGGTGCGGCAGATCTCGAGCACCTCCATGCGGCGCTCCCAGCTGAGGGTGACGCCCATCGGGTTGTGGAACGAGGGGATCGTGTAGAGGAACTTGATCGTGCGGCCCTCGGCGCGCACCCGCGCGATCGTCTCGCGCAGGGCCTGCGGGTTGAGCCCGCCGTCATCCATGGGCGCGTGCACGACCTCGCCCTGGAACGACTTGAACACCGTGATCGCGGTCACGTAGCTCGGACCCTCGGCGATGACGACGTCACCCGGGTCGAGGAAGAGCTTCGCCAGCAGCTCGAGAGCGTGCTGCGATCCGGTCGTGACGACCACGTCGTCGACGCCGGCGCGGATGCCCTCGAGTGCCATCACGTCGAGGATCTGCTCGCGCAGCTGCGGCATCCCCTGCCCCGAGCCGTACTGCAGGGCGACCCCGGCGCGCTCGCGCACCGTGCGCTCGACGGCCTCGGTCAGCAGCTCGGTCGGCAGCGCCGAGACGAAGGGCATGCCGCCCGCCAGCGAGACCACCTCGGGGCGGCTGGCGACGGCGAACAGAGCTCGGACCTCGCTGGCGGCGAGGCCAGCCGTGCGGGCGGCGTAGGAGCCGTACCACGGGTCGAGATTGGTGCCCTGATTCGCGTTGCCGGTCATGGAAGTCCGTTCTGGAGGATTCAGACCAGGGTAGTCGGGGGAACGTGAAAGCCCCGCCCTCCCGAAGGAGGGCGGGGCCACGAGCCCGGAATCGGACTTGCGCGCGTGCCGCGCGAGAACCTCTTACGCCAGGAACTCGGCGAGGTCGGCCTCGAGAGCGGGCTTCGGCTTGGCGCCGATGACGGTCTTGACGACCTCGCCGTTCTTGAAGACCTTCATCGCGGGGATCGAGGTGATGCCGTACTTCATGGCGGTCTCGGGGTTGTTGTCGACGTCGATCTTCACGATCGAGAGCTTGTCGGCGTGCTCCTCGGCGATCTTGTCGAGGATCGGCGAGACGGCGCGACACGGGCCGCACCACTCGGCCCAGAAGTCGACCATGATCGGCTTGTCGCTGGCGAGCACCTCGTCGGCGAACGTGGCGTCGGTCACATCCTTGGCGGACATCTCTTCTCCTTCTTCAGGTGTTCTTCTGTTCAGTGGGGCTGGAGCCCCGCCGAATCGTGGATGCGCGGCTCGCGCCGCACACGATCTGGGCGTCCGACCGGAGTCGGGCGGGGTCTCAGGCGGAGGCGCCGATCTGGTCGACGAGCTCGCCGGAGCCCTCGGCCTCGGCGATCACGCCTTTGGGCAGCGAGGCCAGGAAGTGCTCGGCGTCGAGCGCGGCGGCCGTGCCGGAGCCCGCGGCCGTGATGGCCTGCTTGTAGGTCGGGTCGATGACGTCGCCGGCCGCGAAGACGCCCTTCTGGCTGGTGCGCGAACTGCGACCATCCACCCAGATGGTGCCCTCGGCGGTGAGGTCGAGCTGGCCGTGCACCAGGTGGGTGCGCGGGTCGGACCCGATCGCGACGAAGAGACCCTGCAGGTCGAGAGCCGACTCGCTGCCGTCGACCGTGTCGGTGAGCCCGATGCCGGCGACCTTCTCGTCGCCGAGCACCGAGGTGACCTCCTTGTTCCAGAGGAACTCGATCTTCGGGTCGTTCTTCGCGCGCTCCTGCATCGCGGCCGAGGCGCGCAGCTCACCGCGACGGTGCACGAGCGAGACCTTGTCGGCGAAGCGGGTCAGGAACGTCGCCTCCTCGAGCGCGGAATCGCCGCCGCCGACGACCGCGACGTGCTTCTGCTTGAAGAAGGCGCCGTCGCAGGTGGCGCACCACGAGACCCCGTAGCCGGAGAGGCGGGTCTCGTCGTCGAGGCCGAGCTTGCGGTACGCCGATCCCGTCGCGTAGATCAGGGCGAGCGACTCGTGCACGCTGCCGTCGCCGAGGGTGACGCGCTTGACGTCGCCGTCGAGCTCGAGCTTGGTGACGTCGTCGTAGACGATCTCGGCGCCGAACTTCTCGGCCTGCGCCTGCATCTTCATCATGAGGTCGGGGCCCATGATGCCGTCGGGGAAGCCGGGGAAGTTCTCGACCTCGGTGGTCTTCATCAGCTCGCCGCCGAACTCGACCGAGCTGGCGATGACGAGCGGCTTGAGGTTGGCGCGGGCCGCGTAGATGGCGGCGGTGTAACCGGCCGGACCCGAGCCGACGATGATGAGCTGGCGCATCGCGCTGTCTCCTTCTTCCTGGCGCCGCTCCTGCGGCGTCGAATCGTGCAACACATCTTAAGTGCGGGATGTTCCCGGCCCCGATGCGCCCGTGAGGGCTTCGGAGCGGGCGGTCAGGGTGCGCGCATCCGGGCCGTCAGAGCGGGCCGGATCCGCACAGATCAGGAGCGGCGGAGCAGTCGGCCGAGCGGCCCGGCGAGCTCGCGCACCTCGGGCACGCGGGCGATGAGCACCGCGGCGAAGTAGACGATGCCGGCTGCCGCAGCGATCGCCGCGGCGGAGAGGATCGACGGCAGCACGCCGGCGACCGCGAAGCCGCCGCCCGATCCGTCGACGACTCCCCATCCGCCCAGCAGCCACAGCATCGCGAGGCCCGCGCCGGCCGCCGGGATCGTGCAGAGCAGGAACACGCCGTAGCGGCGGGCGAGGCGGCGGCCGTCGAAGCCGTCGAGCCGGCGGCGCAGCACGATGATCGACACGATCAGCTGCACGACGATCGACGCCGAGGTCCAGAGCGCGATGCCGATGGCGAGCCGGTCGCTGGGAGCGCCGATCAGGGTCAGCGCGCCGATCGCGAAGACGAGCGCCTGCAGCAGCTGGATGAAGAACGGCGTGCGGGTGTCGCTGAGGGCGAAGAAGGCCCGCTGCACGAGGAACAGAGCGCTGAACGGCACCAGTCCCGCGAGATAGGCGAGCAGCACGAGCGAGGTCTGCGGCAGCGCGTGCGGCGCCGTGTGGCTGAAGACGTTGATGAGCGGGATCGCCGCGGTCGCGAACACGACCGCCGAGCCGGCGATCAGCAGACCGACCGATCGGAGCGCTCCGCTCAGGTCGCTGCGCAGGGAGGCGATGTCGCCGTCGCGGGAGTGCGCGCTCATCCGCGTGAAATAGGGGGTCGCGATCGAGAGCGCGATGAGGGAGTGCGGCAGCACGAAGATCGTCCAGGCGACGCGGATCGCGGCGACCGAGGCGTCCTGCGCGTCGGCGAGCGTCGCGATCTGGTTCTGCACGATGCCCGAACCCTGGCTGATCAGCAGCATGCCGAAGGTCCAGCCGACGATCTTGCCGGTCGCGCCGAGCCCCATCCCCTTCCAGCGGAAGTCGGGGCGGAACTTCAGCCCGGTGCGACGCCAGAACAGGCACAGCGTCAGCGCCTGCAGGGCGACGCCGAGCGTGGTCGTGCCGGCCAGCACGAGGACCTTCTGCGCATCCCACGAGGCCGCATCGCGATGCGCGGGATCGATCCCGTAGAGCAGCGCGAACGCCACCAGACCGCCGATCGCGATGATGTTGTTGACGATCGGCGCCCACGCGAAGGGCCCGAAGACGCCGCGGGCGTTGAGCACCTCGCCGAGCAGGCTGTACATCGCGTAGAAGAAGATCTGCGGCAGGCAGAGGTAGGCGAAGACCGTGGCGAGCTCGATGCCGGCGCCCTTGAGCTGACCGGCGCTGTTCGCGAAGGCGAGCACGAGCAGCGGGGCGCAGATCGTGGCGAGGATCGTCACGCCGGCGAAGATCGTCAGGCCGAGCGTCACCAGCCGGTTCACGAAGCCCTGGCCGCCGTCGTCGTGCAGCGCCGACTTGACGATCTGCGGAACCAGCACGGCGCTGAGCAGACCGCCGGCGATCAGCAGGTAGATCTGATTCGGCAGGCCGTTGGCGACGGTGAAGGCGTTCGCGCCCACGCCGACCGTGCCGACGACGGCGCTGAGCAGCCCGATGTTGACGAAGCCGAGGGCGCGCGAGACGAGGGTGCCGCCGGCGAGCATCATGCTCGCGCGGCCGATGCTCCCGGATGTCGGTCGCGCGGCGGCGGGCGCGCTCTCCGCGGCGGCGGAGGCGAGAGGAGATTCCCCGGGGGCGTTCGGGTCAGTCATCCTTCGCCTTCGGGTCGATCGGGTCGTCGTCGGAGTCAGGGGAGACGGAGGAGTCGCCGGCGGTGGCATCCGCGTCCGCCGGGTCGTCGACGAGCGGCGCCGAGGGCTCGCCCGCCTCACCCGCATCCGCGTCGCGCACGACCTCGACGGGACCGTCCTCCTGACCTGGCAACGGCGCGTTGGCCGCATCCTCTTCGTCCACCTCGCCGGCGAGACGACGACGGCGCTTGAGGATGTTGCGCACGATCCCGAAACCGAAGACGCCGACGGCGCCGATGGCGATCACGGCGGTGCCGACGGTCTCCCAGCCGGCCTGCACCTCGACGTGGATGCGGCGGGCCTGCCCGACCTGCGTGCCGTCGGTCGCGCTGAGGCTCAGCACGACCTGCACGCTGCCGTTGGTGATCGCCTGCGCCGGGATGCGCACGGTCGCCGACGACTTCGGCGCCACCTCGACGCGCACCGGCTGCGCGCTCGACTCGATCGACAGCACCGGGCTGAGCGGGCGCGCGCGGGCGAACACGACGATCGGCACGTCGAGCGAGTTCTGCACCTGCATCGGCAGGGGCGCGCTCGCGCCGAGCGCGATGAGGTCGCTGCCCTGGTTGAGCGTCACGCCGTCGAGGATCTCGGACGACGTCTTCTGGTAATCGCTGACCGTCGACGCCCACGACCGCGACGAGATCCACCCCACCGACAGGGTCGCGAGCAGGTCGAGGCGACGGGGGGCGGAGATCGCCAGCGCGCCGTCGCGGGCGACGACGGCGAACGCGCTCACCTGCTGCTCGACATCGAGCAGGGCGGCGATCGAGGCGGTGCGCGCGGCGTCTTCGGGGTGGTCGATCACGGTGGCCGCCGTCGGGTCTTCGGCGATCGCGGTGGAGAGCGGCACGGCGGAGACGAAGGGGGATGCCAGCAGGTGCGACACGGCGGCGTCCAGGGCTTCGGCGCGGGCGTCGGCATCGGCGCCGGAGCCCGTCGACGGTCGCGCGAGCGCGACGATCCGCACCGCCGAGCCGCCTTCGGCGGCAGCCGACTGCAGCTCCTGGTCGACGACGGTGTAGTCGCTCTGCGAGGTGGAGCCTGCGGCGCGCACCGCGGCGCTGAGCCCGCTGTCGATCACCAGGCCGCCGACCTGGGAGCCGTCGAAGGAGACATGGGTCGCGCCGTCGGCATCCACGTTCTCGTCGGAGAGCAGCACGGCCGAATCGCCGGCGGCCTGCAGGCGGGGGAGGTCGGCGGCGGTGACCGTGTTCTCGCCGGGCCACGCGATCGTCGGCAGCGAGTAGGTCCACTGCACGACCTGGTCGACCGTGGTCGGCAGCGCCGGCAGCTGACCCGCGGGGGTGGATGCGCCGCCGTTCGGCTTGGTCGAGCCGCCCGAGCCCGCGGTCGTGTCGCCGGTGCTCGAACCGGATCCGCCGGAATCGGCGCCCGAGCCCGCGTCGGATCCCGAGCCGGTCGAACCGGAGGGCGACGAGGATGCCGACGGCAGCGGATCGGCGAATCGATCGGCGTCGATCGCGAAGTCGAAGCCGAGCGGGCCGAGCGCGGACGCGGAGCCCGCCTGACCAGGACCCACCGGGTCGGCGTCGGCGTAGCGGAGCGCGAAGGTCTCGTTGTCGAGGGAGGCCAGACGCAGCAGCCAGCTCTTCGCCGAGGCCGGCGCCGACCCGCCGAGCACGCGGATCGAGGCGATGAGGCGCGGGTCGATCGCGACCGCGATCGGGCGGCCGGACACGACGTCCAGCTCGCGGGTGAGCAGCCCGTCGTTCGCGGTGAGGTCGGCGAGGTCATCGGAGGAGAGGAGGCCGTCGGAGCCGACGGGAACGGTCAGCGGCAGCACGGCGGCGATGCCGACGCGGCCATCGGCGCCCGTCGCGGTCGGCAGGGATCCGGTCGACATCGGGTCGGATGCGGCGACGCTCGAGTCGCTCGATCCGGCCGAGTCGCCGGAGGGCGTCGAACCGGAGGCGTTCGAGCCGGAAGAGTTCGAACCGGAGCCGCTCGTGTCGCCGGTGTCGGCGGCCGCCTGGGCGACATCACCGGATCCGAGGCCGATCCCCGGCGCGATCGCGAGAGCTGCCGCGATCAGCGCGGCGACGACGACCCCACCCGTGCCGCGGACCGTCGACCGGCCCGTCGTCGGGGAACCGGCGCGCCGCGACCGGCTCAGCGGCACGCGGGCGCGCTCCATTGCCGGGCCGCCACCATGCGCGCCAGTCTAGGCCGTGGCCGCCGCCTACCCTGGGAGTCATGCAGAACGTCGCGGCAGCCGTCGCCCGACTCGACGCCCTCGCCGAGTCCCCCGCCGTCGCCCGCCTGGCGCGGGCCTTCTCCGACGCCGGGCACGAGCTCGCCCTCGTCGGCGGACCCGTGCGCGACGCCTTCCTCGATCGGCCGCTGACCGACCTCGACTTCACGACCGATGCGCGCCCCGACCGCATCCTCCAGATCGTGAAGCCGATCAGCGACGCGCAGTGGGACATCGGCCGCGCCTTCGGCACGATCGGCGCGCGCATCGGCGACCAGACCGTCGAGGTCACCACCTACCGCAGCGACGTCTACGACCACGAGACCCGCAAGCCCGAGGTCGCGTTCGGCGACAGCCTCGAGGCCGACCTCGAGCGCCGCGACTTCGCCGTCAACGCGATGGCCCTGCGCCTGCCGCAGCGTCAGCTCGTCGATCCGTGGGGCGGCGTCGACGACCTGCTCGCGAAGCGCCTGCGCACGCCGGGCTCCCCCGAGGTCTCCTTCGGCGACGATCCGCTGCGCATGCTGCGCGGCGCCCGCTTCTCGGCGCAGATCGGCTTCGACGTGGATGCGGAGGCCGTCGCCGCGATGGAGCGGATGGCCGACCGGCTGTCGATCGTGTCGGCCGAGCGCATCGGCGACGAGATCACCAAGCTGCTGATGGCGCCGACGCCCGTGCGCGGCATCCGCCTGCTCGTCGACACCGGGCTGGCCGAGATCGTGCTGCCCGAGATCCCCGCGCTGCGGCTCGAGCAGGACGAGCATGCGCACCACAAGGACGTCTACGACCACAGCCTCACCGTGCTCGAGCAGGCCATCGACCTCGAGCGCTCGCGCGGCCACCAGCCGACGCTGATCGTACGTCTCGCGGCGCTGCTGCACGACATCGGCAAGCCGGCGACGCGGCGGATCGAGCCGGGCGGGGCGGTCAGCTTCTATCACCACGACGTCGTCGGGGCGAAGCTCGCGACCAAGCGGATGCGCGAGCTGCGCCTGCCCTCCGACGTGATCAAGCCGGTCGCCGAGCTCATCCGACTGCACCTGCGCTTCTTCGGCTACACGGATGCGGCGTGGACCGACTCGGCCGTGCGCCGCTACGTGCGCGACGCCGGCTCGGTGCTCGAATGGCTGCACATCCTCGTGCGCGCCGACGTCACCACCCGCAACGTGCGCAAGGCCGACCGGCTCTCCTTCGCCTACGACGACCTCGAGGAGCGCATCGCCGCCCTGCAGGAGCAGGAGCAGCTGGATGCGGTGCGCCCCGACCTCGACGGCGAGCAGATCATGCGCATCCTCGGCATCGGACCCGGCCGCGAGGTCGGCGAGGCGTACCGCTTCCTGCTGGAGGCGCGCCTTGACGAGGGTCCGCTGGAGCCGGAGGACGCCGAGCGCCGGCTGCGGGAGTGGTGGGCCGCCCGCGGCTGAACCTGCGGGTTTCGGTGAGGGCGACCAGCGGCTATGCTTGCGAGGTTGCCCGGGTCGACCCATGTCGTCAGCGGGCACGATGCACACCCTCCTGCTGCAGATCGTCTGCAGCCGTTCAAGACCAGAGGAGGTGGGTGAATGACGCATCAGTACGAGTTGATGGTGATCCTCGATCCTGCTATCGATGAGCGCACCGTGGCCCCGAGCCTCGACAAGTTCCTCAATGTCATCCGCAACGACGGTGGCACGATCGACAACGTCGACATCTGGGGCCGTCGCCGCCTGGCGTACGAGATCCAGAAGAAGAGCGAAGGCATCTACGCCGTCGTCAACTTCACTGCGACGAGCGCCTCGACGCTCGAGCTCGACCGCCAGCTGAAGCTCAGCGAGGCCGTTCTGCGCACCAAGGTGCTGCGCTCGGAGGAGGCCACCGCTCGCGCCGCGAGCGTCAAGGCCGACGACGAGAAGCGCGCCGCGCGCAAGGCCGCCGCCAAGGGCGACAAGGCCGAGGCGTCGGAGGACAAGGCGGACAAGGCGGAGGCGAAGCCCGCCTCGAAGCCTGCCGCCAAGCCCGCGGCGAAGGCCGCCAAGAAGGACGCCGAGTAAGCCGTGGCCGGCGACACGATCATCACGGTGGTCGGCAACCTGACGGCCGACCCCGAGCTGCGCTACACGCAGAGCGGGCTCGCCGTGGCGAACTTCACCATCGCCAGCACCCCCCGCACGTTCGACCGCGCGTCGAACGAGTGGAAGGACGGCGAGGCGCTCTTCCTGCGCGCCTCGTGCTGGCGTGAGTTCGCCGAGCACGTCGCCGGATCGCTGACCAAGGGCAGCCGCGTCATCGCGCAGGGCCGCCTGAAGCAGCGCTCCTACGACGACCGCGACGGCAACAAGCGCACCGCGATCGAGCTCGAGGTCGATGAGATCGGCCCGAGCCTCCGCTACGCGACCGCCCAGGTCACCCGTGCTTCGGGTGGCGGCGGCGGACGCGGCGGCTCGCAGGGCGCCGTGGCCGACGAGCCGTGGGGCCAGCAGAGCTCCGGCGGCAACGGTGGCGGCAACGCCGGCGGCCAGGACGTGTGGAACGCGCCCGGCTCCTACAACGACGAGACCCCGTTCTGAGCCTCCGGGCCTGACGGGTTACTGACGAAAGAAGACAGCAATGGCTGGAAAGAGCAGCGGCGACCGCCGCAAGCCCCGCAAGGGCGGAAAGAACGCCGCGCCGGCGAAGTCGGTGCGCGTCGGCGTCATCGACTACAAGGATGTCGCGACGCTTCGCAAGTTCATCTCGGAGCGCGGAAAGATCCGCGCCCGCCGTATCACCGGTGTCTCCGTGCAGGAGCAGACCCTCATCGCCCGCGCCGTGAAGAACGCGCGTGAGATGGCCCTGCTTCCGTACGCCGGCTCGGGCCGCTAAGGGGGATTCGAAACATGTCGAAGCTCATCCTCACCTCCGAGGTCTCCGGCCTCGGTTCCGCCGGTGACGTCGTGGACGTCAAGAACGGCTTTGCCCGCAACTACCTCATCCCCCAGGGCTTCGCTGTCGCGTGGTCGCGCGGTGGAGAGAAGCAGGTCGACTCGATCAAGGCCGCCCGCGCTGCGCGCGAGCTCGCCACGATCGAAGAGGCGCAGGACCTCAAGGCCAAGCTGCAGGCCGGTCCCGTGCCGCTCTCGGTGAAGGCCGGTCGCGAAGGCCGTCTGTTCGGCTCGGTCACGACGCAGGACATCGCCGACGCCGTCGAGAAGGCCGGCATCGGCTCGATCGACAAGCGCACCGTCGAGATCCCGTCGGCGATCAAGACGACCGGTCAGCACGAGGTCACGGTGCGCGTGCGCGCCGAGATCGTCGCGACGATCACGCTCAACGTGGTGGCTGCCAAGTAAGCACCGCCCGCCCAGTAGCGACGCACCCGGTGAGGGTTCGTCGCTACTGGTGTTTAACCGGCTCTGTCAAGAGCTCTATCCACACCGAGGCGGCGGATCTCCCCAACCCTCAACCCCCGGTCAAGGGATGTTCTTCCACACAGGGTGTGAAGAAGGAAAAGCCTGATCAGGGCGAGTTCGAGTCAAGAAGTCCACCGACTTTCCCCACATGTATCCACAGGCTTTCAACAAGCTTCCCGGCGTGTCCGCCGTTTTCCCCACAGAGTTATCCACAGGGCGCATTGAAGCTGCCCGAAGCCGCTCATATCGTGATCCGGCGCCCCCGTTCCGAACCCCCGCGCGCGGTTCCTCCTCGGTGCGTCGCGTCGTCCCATCCGATGCCGTCATCGATTCGATGTCGGTGGCGGCGCCTAGCTTGTCCTGCAGGAGGTTCCCCCGTGTCGATCGCTCATCTCGGACTCGCCGCTCCCGACCAGGAGCCGCGGGAGTCGTGGAAGGGCGAGCGCACGCCCCCGCACGACCTCCTCGCCGAGCAGTCGACGATCGGCGGCATGCTGCTGAGCAAGGATGCGGTAGCCGACGTCGTCGAGACCGTCCGCGCCGTCGACTTCTACATCCCGAAGCACGAGATCATCTTCGACGCGGTGCTCACGCTCTACTCGCACGGTGAGCCGACCGATGTGATCGCCGTCACCGACGTGCTGACCAAGAGCGGCGACCTGAGCCGTGCCGGCGGTGTCGACTACCTGCACACCCTCACCGGCATCGTGCCGACCGCCGCGAACGCCGGCTACTACGCCGAGATCGTCGCCGAGAAGGCCGTGCTGCGCCGCCTCGTCGAGGCCGGTACGCGCATCGTGCAGATGGGCTACCAGAGCGAGGGCGAGGTCATCGACCTCGTCAACAGCGCGCAGGCCGAGATCTACAACGTCTCCGGCGGTGTCGAGGCCGAGGACTACGTCTCGCTCGATGTCGCGATCGACGCCGCGACCGAGGAGATCGAGCAGGCCAGCGGCCGCGGCGACGAGATGCTCGGCGTGCCCACCGGATTCCGCGACCTCGACGAGATGACGAACGGCCTGCACCCGGGCCAGCTCATCCTCATCGCCGCCCGCCCCGCGCTCGGAAAGTCGACGCTCGCGCTCGACTTCGCCCGCGCTGCCGCGATCAAGCACCGCCAGACGACCGTCTTCTTCTCGCTCGAGATGGGGCGCAGCGAGATCGCCATGCGCCTCATGTCGGCTGAGTCCGACATCTTCCTGCAGAAGCTGCGCAAGGGCACCGTCGGGCAGGACGACTGGACGAAGCTCGCGCACGTGCGCGGCAAGATCGCCGACGCCCCCCTCTTCATCGACGACAGCCCGAACATGACGCTCGTCGAGATCCGCTCCAAGTGCCGCCGCCTCAAGCAGCGCAACGATCTCAAGCTCGTCGTCATCGACTACCTGCAGCTGATGACCTCGGGCAAGAAGGTCGAATCGCGCCAGCAGGAGGTCAGTGAGTTCTCGCGCGCGCTCAAGCTGCTCGCGAAGGAGCTGCGCGTGCCGGTCATCGCCCTGTCGCAGCTGAACCGTGGCCCCGAGCAGCGCACCGACAAGAAGCCCGCGATCTCCGACCTGCGCGAGTCCGGTTCGCTCGAGCAGGACGCCGACATGGTGATCCTGCTGCACCGCGAGAGCGCCTACGACAAGGAGAGCTCGCGCCCCGGCGAGGCCGACCTCATCGTCGCGAAGCACCGCAACGGCCCCACGGCCACGGTCACCGTCGCCTTCCAGGGCGCCATGTCCCGCTTCGCGGACATGCAGCCGGAGTAGTCGGCGCGGGGCGCACCTCATGACGTCGATCGAGGTCGGCTGGGTCGGGCTCGAACAGGGCTCCGTCGAACGGTGTGCGCTCCTGGCGGGCGATGACGGACCGATGATCGCAGCAGCCATCGACTTCCGTCCCGGAATGGTCGACTACCGGGTGCGCATCGTCCGACCGTGGCTGTTCCGCGAGCTCGCCGTCGTGGACAGCCGGGGAGCACACGCGGTGCGCCGTCGCGTCATCCTCGACGACAGTGGTCGCTGGTATGTCGACGACGTCGAACGGCCGGATCTCAGCGGCGCCCGGGAGGTCGATCTGGCGATCTCGCCGCTGAGCAGCACGCTGCCCATCCGCCGCCTCGGGCTCGAGATCGGGGAGTCGGCCGAGATCGTCACCGCCTACGTCGGCGATGACCTCGATGTCAGCGCCGACCCCCAGCGGTACACGCGGATCGCCGAGCTTCGCTACCTGTATGAGTCACTCGACTCGGTGTTCTCGCGCGAGGTGACCGTCGACGAGCACGGGCTCGTGCTCGACTATCCGTCGCTCTTCCAGCGCGTCTGAGTCCCGTCGACATCGCCGTGTCCCGGTGCCCGCAGGAGCATCGCGGCGGCCGGTAGGTTCGGCGCATGGGCGAGCAGGGCATCCATCGGGTGGCGGTGCTCGTGCTCGACGGGGCGAAGCCGCTCGATGTGGGCATCCCGGCGCAGGTGTTCTCGAGCCGGCCGAGCATGCCGTACGAGGTGCGAGTGTGCGGACGCCGGGCCGGCCGCGTCGCCGGCGGTGACGGACTCGCCTACTCGGTCGGGCACGGGCTCGAGGCCTTCGACTGGGCCGACACGATCTTCGTTCCCGGATACCGCAAGCCCGCCGACACGGCTCCTCCGGCGGATGTCGTCGCGGCACTCGCGCGGGCGCACGCGAACGGGAAGCGCATCGCGGCGATCTCCACCGGCGCGTTCGCGCTGGCGGCCGCCGGGCTGCTCGACGGGCGCCGCGCCACGACGCACTGGCACTACACGGGCGTGATGCGGGAGCGTTATCCCCTGATCGACGTCGACGAGGATGTGCTGTTCATCGACGAGGGATCCGTGCTCACCAGCGCCGGCGCCGCCAGCGGCATCGACCTCTGCCTGCACATCGTGCGCCGTGACCACGGGGTCGGGCTCTCGAACCACGTCGCCCGCCGGCTCGTGAGCGCTCCGCACCGCAGCGGAGGGCAGGCGCAGTACATCGAGCGCAGCGTGCCCGAGCGCGACGCCGACGGCTTCGCCGCGACCCGCGAGTGGGCGCTGCGGCACCTCGACGAGCCGCTCACCCTCGACGACCTCGCCCGCCACGCGGCGGTCAGCGCGCGCACATTCTCGCGCCGCTTCGTCGACGGCACCGGGTACACGCCGATGCAGTGGGTGCTGCGGGCGCGGGTGGATGCGGCGCGCGAGCTGCTCGAGCGCACCGATCTCTCGATCGGGCAGGTCGCCGCGCAGGTCGGGCTCGGGACCGACGCCGGCCTGCGCTGGCACTTCCAGCGCATCCTCGGCACCTCGCCGACGGCGTATCGGCGCAGCTTCCCGGGCTGAGCTGGCGCGCCGCGACTGCCCGCAAGGTCGGCGGCGACCCGAGAGTGGCCGCGAATGACCGCCCAGCACGGCGGGTCGCGTACATTTCTGGCCACCCTTGGCGAACCCAGAACGGAGGGTGGCCACGAATGCACGGGTCGGGCGGCGTGTCTGGTGCATTTCTGGCCACCCGCGAGCAACCAGCATGTGGGAGGCGGATGAGGCGACTCGCGTGCCGATGCATCAGCGACGGCTGGCGAGATCCTTGCGGATGTTGGCCTGAGCGCCACGGGTGAGCGCGCATCCACTCGGGGAGTGTGGGGAGCGCAACGAAAGGAACCTCCCCATGACCCGCATCGGCATCAACGGCTTCGGACGCATCGGACGCAACACCCTGCGCGCACTGCTCGCGCGCGGCGGCGACGGCCTCGAGGTCGTGGCCGTCAACGACCTGACAGCCCCGGCGACCCTCGGTCACCTCTTCAAGTACGACTCCTCGTCGGGCACCTTCCCGGGCACGGTCGAGGTGGATGGCGACGTGCTCGTGATCGACGGTCGCCGCATCCAGGTGCTCGCCGAGCGCGAGCCCGCGCAGCTTCCCTGGGGCGACCTCGGCGTCGAGATCGTGCTCGAGTCGACCGGACGCTTCACCGAGCGCGAGGCCGCCGCCGCCCACATCGCGGCCGGCGCGAAGCGCGTGCTCGTCAGCGCGCCGGCGACGGGGGCGGATGCGACCATCGCCTTCGGCGTGAACTCCGACGTCTACGACGCCGCGAACCACACCGTCGTCTCGAACGCGAGCTGCACGACCAACGCGCTCGCTCCGCTCGCGAAGGTGCTCGACGACCTCGCCGGCATCGAGCACGGCTTCATGACGACCGTGCACGCGTACACGCAGGAGCAGAACCTGCAGGACGGCCCGCACCGCGACCTGCGTCGCGCGCGTGCCGCCGGCGTCAACATCGTCCCGACCTCGACCGGCGCCGCGAAGGCGATCGGACTCGTGCTGCCGAAGCTCGACGGCAAGCTCTCGGGCGACTCGATCCGCGTGCCCGTTCCGGTCGGCTCGATCGTCGAGCTCAACACGGTCGTCGCGCGCGACGTGACGCTCGAGGAGGTCAACGCCGCCTACGCCGCGGCCGCTGACGGTGCGCTCAACGGCATCCTCGCCTTCACCGCCGACCCGATCGTGTCGAGCGACATCACGGGCCGCCCCGAGTCGAGCATCTTCGACTCGCAGCTCACCCGCGTCGACGGCGGCCGCCACGTCAAGGTCGTCGCCTGGTACGACAACGAGTGGGGCTTCTCGAACCGCGTCGTCGACACGCTCGGGATGCTCGCCGCGAGCTGAGCTGATGCGGCGAGCCTCGCGCGCAGCGCGCCGAGGCAGCGAGACCGCACCGCGTCGACACACGCGGTGAGGAACGGCGGGGCCGGGTGTGTGCGCACCGGCCCCGCCGTCGTCGTGTGCGGGGTCGGTCGTTCTGCCGAGTCGCCCACTTCGGTCAGGTTCCGATGCTCCATCGCGGCAGAACCGGGCAACTCGGCGGAGTACCTCCGCGATGCGTGACGGACTCGGTCGAGTGGATGCGCGCAGCGGGCTGACGCGGAGTCGCGCAGCCGGTCGGGCGGGCGGATGCGCTGGTCAGGCGGCGGCAGAGGGTCAGACGGCGGCGGGCGCCCGCAAGCCGTCGATCGCGAGACGGGCGAAGCGGCGGGCGGCCCCGACGCGGCGTTCGGCGGGCGCGCGGGTGAGCCCGCGGCCGGCGAGGAGGATGACGAGGAAGTCGTCGACCGTGAAGTCGGGCCGCAAGTGTCCGGATTCCTGCGCTCGACGCGCGAGTCCGCTGAAGTCGCGCAGCATCTGGGAGCGGTGCTCTCCCAGGTCGACCGCGTCGGGATAGGTCGCGAGGAACGCGTCCGCGAAACCCTGGTTGCGGGCGTTGAGCTCGGTGATGCGCTCGATCACCGAGCAGAATCCGCGCCACGCATCCTCGTCGGCGATCGCGTTGCTCATGATCGAGCCGCACACGCTCATCTCGTCGTGGAACGCGGCGAGCATCAGGTCGTGCTTCGTCGGGAAGCGCCGGTAGAGCGTGGCGGGTCCGACGCCGGCGCGGCGGGCGACCTCGCGCATCGTGACGCCGAGACCGTCGGCGGCGAAGAGCTCGCGGGCGGCGGACAGCACACGGTCGCGGTTCTCCTGCGCGTCTGCGCGCAGGGCGGGAGCGGTGTCGGCCGCATCGCCAGAACCGGAGGCGACCGGCGCGGCTGCGCGCCGGGTCTGAGGCATCTCGAGCGTCATGTCTCTCACTTCGATCGAGCGGACGGGTGCGTCCATTTAACCTCGCCGGGTGGTCGGATGCCGTGAGCGTCGCGAGTTCCGGCCGCCGGGCGACCGATGGCCAGCCGATCCCGACCGGCCGATCTCCACCATGCCTGACGAGAGGACCCTCATGCGCGCCATCACCATCCAGACCTTCGGCGACCCCGACGGGATGCACCTGACCGACCTGCCCGAGCCGACGCCGGCGCCGGGCGAGCTGCGCATCCACGTCGCCGCGATCGGCGTCGGCGGAGTGGATGCGGTGATCCGTCGCGGCGGGCTCGGCACCTTCGGCTTCGAGGAGGGGCTCGTGCCCGGCAGCGAGGTCGCGGGCGTTGTCGAGAGCGTCGGCGACGGCGTCGACCCGGCCTGGGTCGGTCGCCGCGTCTGGGCCTTCACTGGCACGGCAGGCGGATACCTCGAACACGCGATCGCGGCGAGCGTCGACGACGTCACCGAGCTGCCTGAGGCGCTCAGCGAGGTGGATGCGGTCGCCCTCGGCAGCGCCGCGCCGGTCGCGCACTTCGGGCTCGAGCGGGCGCGGCTCGCGCCGGGCGAGCGCGTGCTGGTGCGCGGGGCGGCCGGGAGCATCGGCATCGCCGCGGTCGAACTGGCCGCCCGCGCCGGGGCTTCCGTGGTCGCCGTCTCGACGTCGTCAGCGGAACGGGGTGACCGGCTGCGCGCGCTCGGCGCGACGCAGATGCTCGGCCGGGATCTCACGCCGCTCGAGGATGCTCGTGGGGCGGAATCCGGGCGAGAGGCGCCCGCTTCCGCCACCGCTGCAGCCCTGACCTCAGGCGCGACGACCGAGCTGGCGGAGTTCGACGTCATCCTCGACATCGTCGGAGGGCCGGGGCTCGCCGACACGATCGGCCGTCTTGCGCCGAACGGCCGCCTCGTCGCGGTCGGCGTGGTCGGCGGCTTCCCCCCGCCGGAGTTCGGCATGGCGCTGCTGGCCGGGTTCCGCCGCTCGATCTCCTTCGGCGGGCTGAGCCTCGACACGATCGAGCGCGATGTGCTCGCGGCGGAGCGCTCGCGGCTGCTCGCCGCGGCGGCCCGCGGCGAGCTGACCCCGGTGGTTCAGGAGGTGCTTCCGCTGGAGCAGGCGGCCGAGGCGCACCGCCGCATGGACGCGGGCGAGGTGTTCGGGCGGTTCGTGCTGGTGCCGTGAGGCGCTGCGCGGGTCGGCTCCGCGCAGGTCCGGCTCAAGCGGCGGAAGCAGCGGCAGCGGCAGCGGGCCGCGGAGGCGGTCTCCCCGCGCGCCCGCTGCCTCCGTGATGTCAGTGTCGCGGTCGGTCTCGCGACCCCTGCCGCGACCCGCCTCGACCTCAGCGCGCGGGCTGGATGCGCGAGCCGGCGATCACGGCCGAGGCGGCGGCGATCGGGTGCATGAGCATCAGAGCGACGACCTCGAGCGGACCCGATCCGGGGATGAAGCCGAGCGCGAGCAGCGCCACGTCGGGCACCAGGCTCAGCACCGTCAGTACGGGCACGAGCACGGTGAGCAGACGACGGGAGCTGCGGGCGCGGCGGGCGATGATCACCCATCCGATCAGGCCGGCGACGGTGCCGACCGCGGCGAAGGTCAGGTAGACGTAGGGACGCAGCGGGGCGAAGTCGGGGTCGGCGCCGAGCGCGGCGGCGACGGTGCCGACGAGCGTCGAGGCGAGCAGCGCGGCGGCGACGCCGGCGACGCCGAGCAGCACCGCGGAGCGCGGACGGGCGGAGGTGCGGGACGAGCTGAGAGCAGACATCGGAATCTCCCTTTCCTGTGGATGCCTCGATGCTCCTCGCGCGCATCCATCACCGCGTCGTCCGACGGGAGTGCCCAACTGCTCCCTCGGGAGCACGGTGCCGACACCCCGGGGAGGACGCGACGCGGGTCAGGCCGACGTCTCGCCCGGCTCAGCAGTCGGCGTCGGTGATCTCGAACACCAGGTCGTCGCCGCTCTCCTCGATATGCCAGACGTAGTCGACGGCCACGTGCTTCTCCAGCAGGTTGCGGGTCGCCGGCGTCGTGCAGAGGCGGGGCACCGCGACGGCCTTCAGCGCGTCGGCGGTGAGGAGGGCGGGGTCGAGGCCGTGCACCGAATAGCTGTAGCGCACCGCCGGTCCGTCGGCTTCGATCGCCTCGAGGGTGGTGTTGTCGTCGACCGTGTACGGCAGGTCGAACTTCTGGCGAGCGGCCTGTGCCCCGATCTTCGCGAGCGTGGTGGGCGACTTCGCGGCGGCGGCCACCGCGTGCGCGGTCTCGCCGGCGACCCGGGTGGTCTGGGCGATGCCGGCGACGGCGATCACGGCGACCGCGAGTCCGAGCACGGCGAGCCCGACGATGCGGCGGGCGGGCAGTCGTCCCTGAGACGACGGGGCTGAGGTCGTACGCCCTGGCGCAGCGCCACTCGGCGAGGCTGCGCGTGCGACCTGCGGTGCCGAGTCCGGCGTGGTGACTACCGAGGCCGGCGGTGCCGTCTCGACCGGTTCGCCGGCCGATCCATCCTCGTCCGCCGTCGACAGCAGATCGTCGCGCTCCATGGCTCTCCCCCCGTGGCCGCGGGTGATCACCGTGATCGGAGGCGGCGGCTCAGCATAGTCGAGCGGGCGTCAGCAGTCGGACTTCGTCACCTGGAAGGCGATGCGGTCGCCCGTCTCCTCGATCGTGTAGCGGTAGGCCATCACGACGCCGCGGTCGAGCAGCTTCTTCGTGGCGGACGTGCTGCAGAGCTGCGGCTGCACCCCGGACACGAGCGCGTCTTCGGTCAGCGCCGCCGGGTCGACGCCGTGCACCGTATAGGTGTACTGGATCTTCGGGCCGGATGCGGTGATCGATTCGAGCGTCGTGTACTGGTCGACGTCGTAGGGCAGCTTCTGCTGCTTGTTCGCCTCTTCCGCGCCGATCTTGGCGAGGCCTTCGGGCGTGGATGTCTCCGCCGCCGAGATCACCGCGCGGCTGATGAACAGCCCGCCGACGGCGCCGCCGATGATGATCACCGCGGCCGCGATCGCGAGCCCGATGATGAGGCCCTTGCGCGACTTCTTCGGCTGCGGGGTGTACTGCCCGGGGATGTAGGCCGCCGGCTGGCCGGGCTGGGCCGGCTGACCCGGCTGCGGAGCGGAAGCCCCCGGCTGGATGGGCTGCTCGCCCGGCTGCTGCGGATTCGACACGATGCTGCTCCCCTGTCGCTCCGGACCCCCGCGGTCGGATGCGGCGCCAGCCTAACCGCGACGCGCTCGCCGTGGACGGATCGGTTCAGCGCGTCACCAGCGGCCGGCACTCGCATCGGCGCCGAGTCCGCGCCGTGCCCGCGCTCCGCATCCGCTCAGCTGATCTCGTACCGGTCGCCGTAGGTGCGCCAGACGAGCGGCGTGCGCAGGTCGAGGTTGCGCGCCTTCAAGAAGGTGCGCTGCTCGGTGTCGACGCGGGAGGTGTCGTCGTGAGCGGCCTCCTCGCGCACGACCTTCACCCGCGCATCCAGCACCGCGTTCAGCCACTCGGTCTCGTCGCCGCCCTCGCTCGGCGGCGAGGCGTGCTTGCGGGCCGTCGCGCGGATGCCGCCGAAGCTGGCGTGGTCGGATCCGGGCCCGTGCATGACGAGCGCATCGAAGTAGATGAACTGGCCGAGGGCGCCGACGCCGTCTTTCTTCCCCTGGCTCACGGCGGGGTCGAGGTCGAGGGCATCGCGCTCCGCGTCTTGCGCGGCGAGGAACGCCGGATCGGCGGCAGAGGCGGACCACGCCTACTCGAAGCCGGCGTCGAGTCCGTCGTGCGAGGGGCTGCCGACGACCTTCTTCAGCGCCGGCAGGTACGGTGCGAGGGCGTTGCCGGGCGTCGACTCCGTGTAGCGCTCGACGACCTCGAGCAGGTCGCCCGTCGCCGTCGTGAAGCCGATGATGCCGCCGGTGCAGCCGCGGTCGTCGCCGATGTCCTCCAGATAGCCGTAGTTGGCCTTCCAGTCGAGGTTCGAGTTCTCGGCGCTCGACACGAGCTGCATGGCGATGTCGGTGAGCGCCGGGTCGGCGAGGGTGCGGGTCGGGTCGTGCTCCGACGAGCTGGATGCGCTGGTGTCGTCTCCGGCATCCGCGTCGCCTGCGGCGGCGCATCCGCTCAGCAGGCTCGCCGCGAGCATGACGGTCGCCGCCGCCGACAGCGCGACGGCCGTGCGAGCCGAGCGGATCTCGCGCTGGCGGCTCATCCGCGCTCCTCGATCGCGGTGGCCGCGGGAGTCGCCGAAGCGGACCCTGCCCCGATATCCGACCCGGTCGGGTCGGACCCGACGCCGCCCTCACCGGGCTCCCCCGCCGGCGCGCGGTGCGCGTGCCGGTGCGACGGCCACCAGAACCGCTCCCCGAGCAGGAACGCGATCGCCGGCACGAGCAGGGTGCGCACCACGAGCGTGTCGAGCAGCACGCCGATGCAGACGATCGTGCCGATCTGTGCGAGCGCGACGACCGGCAGCACCCCGAGCACGACGAACACGGCCGCGAGCAGGATGCCGGCGCTCGTGATCACGCCGCCGGTGCGGGTGAGGGCTTCGCGCATCCCCTCCCGGGCGCCGAGGTGCACGCGCTCCTCGCGGGCGCGCGTCGCCAGGAAGATGTTGTAGTCGACACCGAGCGCGACCAGGAACAGGAAGCTGTAGAGCACGACGCTCGTGTCGAAGGCGGGGAAGCCGAGCACGTTCTGGAACAGCCAGTTGCCCGCGCCGAGGCTCGCCAGGTAGGTCGCGACGACGCTGAGGATGAGGATGATCGGCGCCACGAGCGAGCGCAGCAGGAGCAGCAGGATCAGGAACACGACCGCGAGGATCAGCGGGATGATCAGCCCCCGGTCGCTCGCGGCGGCGGTCTCCTGGTCGAGGGCGTTCGCGTCGATGCCGCCGACGAGGGTGTCGCGCAGGTCGCCGTCCGCGTCGGCGTAGGCGCTGCGCAGCGCGCGGACCCCGTCGAAGACCTCCGCGCTCTGCGGGTCGCCGGCGAGGCTGACGTCGATGCGGGTGTAGCCCTCGGCGCTGTCGCCGGGCCGCGCCGAGTCGACGCCGTCGACGCTCGTCGCGAGCTCGGCCGCCTCCTCGGCGACGGCGTCCTTGGCGAGCACGGTCGCCTGGCCGCTGCCCTGATCGAAGTGCGCGCTGAGGATCCACTCGCCCTGCACCGACTCGGGTTCGCCGATGAGCTTGCCGGTCTGCGTGAGTCCGATGCGCGAGCCGAGCAGGCCGAGCGCGAGGAAGGCGACGAGCAGCACCGCGATGCCGGCGACCGCGGCCGGGCGGTGGGCGACGGCGCGGCCGATGCGCGCCCAGACGGTGTGGCCGGCATCGGCGCGGGCGGGCGGGGCGGATGCGCCGGGCGCGACAGCCGCGCCGGACGCAGTGAGGGTGGACGCGGCCCCCGGATCCGGACTGGAGGTGACCGGCTCTGCGGTGCCCGCGCCCGCCTCCGCCGCCCCCGCGTGCTGCGGCGCGAACCGCGGGATGAACGGCCAGAACAGCCCGCGTCGGCAGACGACGAGCGCCGCCGGCAGCACGAGCAGCGTCATGGCGAGCGCGATCGCGATGCCGATCGCGCAGGCGATGCCGAGGGCGCGGTTGCCGGCGAGCGAGGCGAACAGCAGCATGAGCAGGCTCAGCGCGACAGTGCTGCCCGAGGCGAGGATCGCCGGTCCGGCGCTCGAGACCGCGGTGCGCATCGCGACGCGCGGATCGGGTTCGATCAGCAGCTCCTCGCGGTAGCGGGCGATGAGCAGCAGGGCGTAGTTGGTGCCGGCGCCGAAGACGAGCACCGACAGGATGCCGAGGATCGACGCATCCACGGGGATGTCGAACTGCTTCGCGACGGCCGCGACGACGAATCGGGCGAGCCCGTCGCCGAGCGCGACGACGGTGAGCGGCACGAGCCAGAGCACGGGGCTGCGGTAGGTGATGATCAGCAGCAGCGCGACCACCCCGGCGGTGATGAGCAGCAGACGCAGGTCGGCGCCGGCGAAGGAGTTCGCGGTGTCGGCCTGGAAGCCGACGGGGCCGGTGAGCCAGACGCGGAGCCCGTCGGGCAGGTCGGCGCGCGCGATGTCGCGCAGCTCGGCGGCCTGGTCGACCACGCCGTCGGTGGTGCTCTCGCCGTCGACCGGGACCACGATCAGCGCGGCGGATCCGTCGTCGCTGATCTGCGGGCGCACGGCCTGCGGCGTCGTCGACTTCTCGGCGAGGGCGGCGGCACGGTCGGCGATCGCCGTCTGCTCATCAGAAGTGAGCTTCGGCAGCGGCACCAGGCTGGCGGAGCTGCTCGGCCCGCCGCCGTTCGACGACGAGTCGGACACGGCGGCGCCGTGCGCGAAGACCACGAGCGCAGCGGAGCGATCCGCGTCGGGGAACTCCTTCAGCAGCGCGGTGACCTTCGACGACTCGGCCGAGTCGGGGGCCGCCATCGACGGCGCCGTCTCGCCCGACGACTTCGGCAGCAGGCCGAAGAGGGCGCCGAGCACGACCAGCGAGACGATCAGCACGATCACCGAGCTGACCTTGCCGGTCTGCAGGCGGGCGAGGGTGCGCATCCGGTGCTCCTTCCGACGCGATCGGCGGGGGCGAGGATGCGGGCTGCGGGGGCAGCCGGAGGTGCGGCCGGTGCGTCACCTCATCCTGGCGTGACCTCGCCGCGAGAGCGCCGCGACCCGGCGTGCGCTCAGCAGGGGCGTCCGCGCGACGCGACCGGGACCATGCCCGGAGACGACGGATGCGGCGCACCCCGTGTCGAGGAGAGCGCCGCATCCGCCGCGGATCGGGGAGCGATCAGACGCCGGCCTTGACCGTGTAGGTCGTGCTGCCGGCCGACTTGCCCTTGCCGGTGGCGCTGAACTTCAGCGTGTAGGTGCCGGCCTTGCTGAAGACCCACTTGGCGTGCTGGTGGAACGCCTCGTCGGCGGTGCCGGTGATGGTGAAGGTGTGGCTCGAGCCCGCCGCGCCGTACCAGGCGGCTCCTCCCTGGGTCACGGCGACCGTGCCGGTTCCGGTCACGCCGGCGGCCGGCGCGAAGGTGACCGAGTCGAGCTTGATCGTGACGGCGTCACCGGCGACGAAGCCGACCGAGCGCAGGCTCTCGTCGCCCGAGAAGCCGGCGAAGGGCACGCCGCGCGAGGCCGCCTCGGCGCTCGACTCGGGCAGGATGTAGCCGGTTCCGCTGGCGCCCGAGGTCGAGGGCACCTTGAGCGTGTAGGTGCTCGCGGCGACCCACGCGGTGTCTTCGTAGTTGCTGCCGAGCTTGAGCGCGCTCGCGCCGTTCGCCGCGACGGAGACGTAGTCGACGTGACCCGAGCTGAGGTCGGCGGCGGAGGCGCTGCTCGTGACGGCGCCGAAGGTGAGCGCGAGGGTCGCGGCGGCGATCGCGGTGGCGAGGCCGGCGCGGCGGCTGCGGACGGGGGAGGTGCTGAGGGACATGCGGTTCTTCCTGTCGGTGATCGGAGGGATACGAGCTCGGCTTATTGAAAGTCGTTCTCGATAAGACGGAAGCTAGGGGATGTGCGGACCGCGTGTCCAGTCGCGCGCGGACGCACCGACATGATTCGCAATCTGTCATGGGAATCGTTATCGTTAACCGGAATGCGAGCCGCCCTCCGGTGGCGCCGCAGCTCCGTGAACGCGCGGCGCGCCCCTCTGCACCCGGCGGGCGCCGCCGTGGCGGGGCGCTCGACTCTCACTAGAAAGCCGTGGATGTTCCGCGTCAACTCCTCCTCCGCGCTCGGTCGCACCGCGCTCGCCCGCACCGCGACGGCCGCCGTCGGCGGCGCCCTGGTCGCCGTGCTCGCCCTCGGAGCGCTGCCCGCCCAAGCCGCGACGGCATCCACGTCGCTCGAGGGCGCCGCGCTCATCGTGCTGGGCGGAACGCCGGCGCAGCCCGCGCTGCTGACCGCGCCCACCGACCCGGACGCCGCGCCCGACGCGACGGGATCGGGCCACGGCCCGGCCGTCGATCCGGCGAGCGTCGTCTATCGGGCGACGACCGCGTCCCCCGCGACCGTCGCCCTCGACCCGGGCGCGCTGCCCGAGGGATCGACGGCGCAGCTCGAGCTGGCGCTCGCTGAGGGTCCCGACGGCGGGGCGGCGACCCTCCCCGCACACGACGACGGCAGCGCCGTGTGGGCGAGCGGCACCGACGTCGCGGCCCCGATCGCTCTGCCGGCCGGCTCGCCGCGCCTCCTCGACGCGGTGTTCAGCGTCGCCGGGTCGTACCGGATCACGGTGGTCGGCAGCGTGACCGACGCGAGCGGCGCAGTCGTCACGACGGCGCCCGCCGACTACCGCATCGACGTCGTCGACGCCGAGCCGGCACCGGACCCCGCGGGCGACCCGGGCGCCGGCGAGCAGGCGGGTGACGAGCCGGGCGGCGACGACCAGACCGACCCCGCCGAGACCGACCCCGCCGAGACCGACCCTGCCGAGGGCGACGAGACCTCTGCCCCCGCCGCGCCGTCCGCCCCCGGCCGCACCGCATCCGGCCTGGATGTCATCGGGTCCGACACCGGTCAGACCCGCGTCGGTCTCTACGCGGCCTACCGCAAGAGCGGCGAGGCCGACAGCGAGGTCTGGGGCCGCTACTCGACCGCCGGCTCCTTCGAGCCGGTGCTCGTCGACCGCGGCGAGGTCGACGAGAGCGTCCGCACCCCCTACGCGGCGGCGTCGACGATCCTGCACCTCGGCGACACCGAGAAGACCGACACCGGGTGGAGCTCGGTCGACGAGTACGCCGAGGTGCCCGGTCTGGTGCTGCAGATCGGCGATAACGACAGCGGCGTCGGCAGCCAGCTCAACTCCGACTTCCGCGGCGACTCGACCGACCGCGCGCGCTGGACGCTCAGCGCCTTCAGCGGGCCGGCGGGCGGCCGACTCACCGTCGAGCGTTTCGGCGCCGTCGCCTGGGACAGCTCCACGCTCGCCTCGGCCGGGTCGAGCGAGATCAGCGTCTCGCCCCTCGCCGGTTCCGGCGTGACGGTCGCGGTCACCGAGCCCGGGCGCTACTGCCTCACCACCCGCGTCGCCGCGAAGTCGAAGTCGGCCGGCTCGCTGCCCATCCAGTTCCGCACCTTCACGATCTGGGCCGGCGACATCCCCGCGGATGCGACCGCCTGCGACCAGGTCGGCGCCCCCGGCGTCGGCGGTGGCGGCACGACCCCGCCGAAGCCGGTTCAGGTAGTGGATGCCGGGCACACGGATCTGCGGGTCGGCATCACCCTCGCCGACGACGGCTCGCAGCGCTTCGCCTGGGGTCGCGACGGCGTGCTGCAGCCGGTGGGCGACTTCCTGTTCTCGCGCACTCCCCCGCCGGTCACGATCCCGGCTCCGGCCGGCACGAGCGACTTCACCGGCATCGGCCCGGTCGGTTCGCCGTACTGGTACTTCCCCACGACGTCATCGAGCGACGGCGCGGACGCGCCGAACTACCTGTGGCCCGGCTTCAGCACCGAGTCGATCGCGGCCGGCGACATCCGGGGCGATGTGAACATCCGGCTCAACGGCTTCAGCCTCAACGGCGTCGCCCAGCCGGAGGGCGTGAACGTGGGGCTGCTGCAGGGCTCGAACACCGAGAGCCGCGGCGCCACCCAGCTGAACACGCGTCTCGGCTACCCGACGACGTTCCGCATCGGCGCCTTCGTGCACACCCATCCGATGTGGTGGTTCACGGCCGAGGGCCGCTACTGCCTGAATCTGACCTCGAACGTGACCCTGCGCGATGGCACGGTGGCGACGGCGGATGCGCTGGTCACCTTCCTGGTCGGCGACAGCGCCGCCGCCGGTGCGGCCACCGCCACCACCTGCGAGCGGGAGACGCCGCGCGAGAGCTGGCCGGTCGGCGACCGCGGCGACCGCAGCGGCGCGAGCGCAGAGCGCTACCGGCTGACCAGCGCGGCCGACGGCGAGCTGCAGGCGCGCCTCGACGACGACGGGCAGCTGAGCGACGCGGTCGTCACCGGCGTCGGCAGCGCGTCGCGTCACGAGTCCGGCCACGGCGTCGTCGCCCTCGATGAGCCCGGCGCGGGCCAGAGCCTCACCTCCGCCGCGCTCGGCCTCTCGACCGAGCGGCTGCCCGAGGGCGCGATCTCCGGCCCGGTCACCCTGCACCTCGACGGGGTGAGCGGACCGGGCAGGCTGACCCTGCATCCGAACCAGTCCGCCGGCACGCCGCTGCTCGGCGGCGGTGCGGCGGGCCTCGACCTCGGCACCCCGGCGCGGCAGCGCAGTCCGTACTGGAACGCGACCAAGCCCGGCGTCTACTGCGCGACCGTGCACTGGAGCGCCACCGGCGCCGACGGCAGCGCGCTGCGCTCCCCCGCCACCGAGCTGACCTTCGTCGCGGGGCTCGGCGCCGATGCGGGCGCGGTCACTCCGTGCGCTGACGGCGGCGAGCCGGGCGATCTGCCCGATGGCTCCGGCGGCGGAAGCGACCCTGTCGGCCCGATCTCGAGCGAGCAGATCTACGTGCCCAACCACACCCGCACCGCGAGCGGCGCCGTGATCGTCAACGACGGGCACGTGGATGTGGCGAGCACGCTGGGCGCGTCTGCGGGCGGGTCTGGCGGCGCCCGGCTGCAGACCTGGCTCAAGGACAGCAGCGACGGCGTCTCTGTCGTGCAGCGTCCGATCGCCGGCAGCGCCTCGGCGGCCGAGGCGCGCGCCGCCGAGTCCGCCGACGCGGCGGGCGTCGTGCTGCAGCTGCTGCCCGAGTCGGCGGCGACGGTGCCCGCGAACCCGGCGTACTCCTTCCTCGGAGCACCCGGCAGCCGGGTCTGGCAGGTCGACCAGACCCAGCGATCCGGACTGATCTGGCCCGGATGGTCGACCGAGGCGATCGATCCCGCGGCCACTCAGGGCGGGGTGTCGTGGACGCTCAACGCGGCCGACGGCCCCGGCCGGTTCGCGCTCTACCAGGACAGCTCGGTGCCCGGCGGAGCCCCCGAACTGCGCCTGCGCAGCGGCGACGCCGGTCACAGCTCGTTCGTGATCCCGAAGTCGACGCACGCGCACGGCTACTGGGCCTTCGGCTCCGAGGGCTCGTACTGCCTGGCCTTCACCCGCTCGACGACCCTCGTCGATGGCGCGAACGTGAAGGACGACTTCGTGCTCGCCGTCGCGGTCGGCGCGGTGGATGTTCGCAAGGTCGATCCGGCTGGCTGCTTCAACGGGTCGGTGCCCGACGGCGCGAACTCGGGCGTGACTCCCGACTCCGTCGGCGACGCCGCGTCGACCGCCGCGCGTGCCGCGGCGTCGGGCGCGTGCCGGGTCGCCGCGGGCGGCGGTGTCGTCATCTCGGCCGGCCACGTCGACTTCGGCACCCGCCTCGTCGACGGCCGACTGCGCTCGCAGATCAAGGACGGCTCGAGCGCGACCGTCGCCTGGCGCGAGCCCAGCCAGACCGTCGTCTGGGTGAAGCCGCAGGCGAAGATCACCTCGCCCGGCGGCGCCGTCGCGAGCCTGCTCGGGCCCGCCGGCGCCTCCGCCTGGCAGATCCCGCAGACGCAGCAGGCCGGTGTGGTCTGGCTCGGCTGGAACACCGAGTCGCTCGCCGGCACCGCCGTCGCCTCGCCGGTGAACTGGCGGCTGGATGCGGTGTCGGGCCCCGGCTCAGTCGGCATCTACGAGCTCGGCAGCTTCGGGTCGATCACGCCGGTGCTGACGAAGGGCGGCAGCTACAGCATCCCGCTCGGCGTGCACGCGCACGGAAACTGGGCGTTCACGGCCGAGGGTGTCTACCGGCTGGCCTTCACGCAATCGGCGACCCTCGGCGACGGACGCACCGTGAGCGACCGGCAGACGCTGACGATCGCGGTCGGCGAGGTCGATCCGGCGACGGCGCTCGGGGGCGGCACTGCGGGCACGGCCGCCGACGCGCCCGCGCCCGGATGCGGACCCGCCTCGGGTGCGGCCGGCGCGGCCGCCGATGCGGCGTCGGGCGACGACAGCGCGACCGTGTTCGCGAAACCGCGGGGCGCCGAGAAGGCCGCCGCCGACCTCACGGCCGGCGAGCAGGGCATGGCGCTCTGGCTGCTGATCCTGCTCATCGCGGGAGGCGTGCTCGTGCTGGGCGCCGCGGCGACGGGCGGGGTGCTCTACCTGCGGCACGTGCGCGCTCAGGTGCCGCATGCGACCTGATCGGATGCGCGCACTCCCTGACCGCCGTCGGTCGCACCGGGTGGCTCCCGGCGCGACCGCGGTGCTCGCCGCGGCCGCGACGCTCGCCCTGCTGACGGGATGCGCCACCGGCCCGGCGCTGAGCCCCGACGACGGGCGCCTGCAGGTCGTGACGACCAGCGGCATCCTGCGCGACCTGGTCGCCAACGTCGGCGGCGACCGCGTCACGGCGGCGTCGATCGTGCCTGACGAGGCCGACCCGCACAGCTACGAGCCGGGGCTGCGCGATGTGCGCGACGTCGTCTACGCCGACGTCGCCTTCAGCAACTACCTGCTGCTCGAAGAGCACAGCGTGATCACGACGCTGGACGCGAACCTGCGCCCCGGCACCCCGAACATCTCGCTGGCCGAGGGCGCCGTGAAGTACGCGGCCGAGATCATCCCGCTGGTCGAGGACCTCTCGCTCGACACCGTCTGGCTCGGGCTGCGCGCGCGCGGCGACGGCGCCGACCTCGGGGCGACCCGCGCGAGCGACGTGACGATCAGCGCGACGGCGGCCGCGGGTCCGGGCGAGGTGTTCGCCTACCTGACCGGATCGTTCGGCGAGGCCGACCGCTTCATCGACTCGGCCGACGGATTCGACGCCGCCGACGGCTACCGCGACGACACCGTGACCCTGCCTGCCGACGCGCACACCCACATGTCGTGGGTGTTCACGAAGCCGGGCGTCTACACGCTCACGCTGCAGGCGGCGCTGCGCGCCACATCCACCTCGAAGCCGGTGCCGCTCGGCAGCGGCACCTATGTCTTCGCGGTGGGCGTCGATCCGCAGCGGGCGGCGAAGAAGGCCGGCATCGACGACCCGGTCGTGCTCGACCAGGGTCACGCTGACCTCACCGTCGATCTCGAGGCCCGCGGCATGACCACTCTCTACGACCCGACCGGCGGAGGGGATGCGACGCAGCGGCGGTACGACCCGGCGCGCGTCGTGATCTCCGTGCCGAACGCGGCGATCAGCGAGGTGCCCGCCGGGCGGCAGTTCGGCTTCCTCGGTCGCGCCGGATCGCAGGTCTACCAGCTGCCGCAGGCCGTGCTCGGCAAGCACGTGCACGGCGAGATCGACCCGCACCTCTGGCAGAACGTGCGCAACGTGATCGCCTACACGAAGCTCATCCGCGACACGCTCGTCGAGCGCGACCCCGCCGGCGCGAGCGTCTACCGGGCGAATGCCGACCGGTATATCGGCCAGCTCGAGCAGGTCGACGACGAGCTGCGCGCGACCGTGGCCGCGATCCCGTCTGCTCATCGCCAGCTCGTCACCACGCATGACGCCTTCGGCTACCTCGCCGCCGCCTACGGGCTGAAGGTCGCCGGCTTCGTCACGCCGAATCCGGCGACCGAGCCCTCGCCGCGCGACATCGCCAAGCTCACCACCACGGTCAAGAACCTCGACGTGCCGGCCGTCTTCCTCGAGCCGAACCTCGCGTCGCGCTCCTCGACGCTGACCGAGATCGCGGCACGCAACGACATCCGCGTCTGCCGCATCTATGGAGACAGCTTCGGCCCGGATGCCCGCACCTACCTGCAGATGATGCGCTTCAATGCGCGCACACTCGCCGACTGCCTCGGCTGAACGGAAGACCCGACATGCTCCGACGACTCTCCCCCGCGCCTGCTGGGCGCCGCGGCCAGCGAGCCCGCGCTCTGCGCCCGACCACCTCGAGCCGCCGCCCGCTGGCCCTGCTCGGCGCCGTCGCGCTCGCGCTCGCGACGATCGCCCTGCCCTCCGCGGCCCTCGCCGACGACCTCGACCAGAACCTGTCGAGCGACGAGCCCATCGCCGATGACACCCGCGCGATCGAGAGCGGGCACGTCGACATCGGTCCGCGCTACGTCGACGGCGAGTGGACCGTGATGATCCACGACGACACCGCCCGCACGGACCCCTCGACCCCGAGCGTCTGGCGGCACGCCGAGAAGACCGTGCTGCGCGTCGTGGATGCGGCCGAGCAGCGGGTGCCCGACGACCCCGCGTACGAGTTCCTCGGCGCGAAGGCCGGCAGCGAGGTGCTGATCGTGCCGCAGACGCAGAACCCGCAGGTCGTCTGGGTCGGCTGGAACACGCAGGACCCCGAGGCGATGCAGCGGATGGATCGCGGCGCCACCTTCACCCTGCTCGGTCTCGACGGGCCCGGCACGCTCGTGACCTATCTGCAGTCGGGCAACTTCACCGAGCCGACCGTGCTCTGGGATTCGCGCTCGACGAAGAAGCAGCAGCCGGTCTGGGTCGACGTGAACACCCACACGCACGCGAACTGGGTCTTCAGTGAGCCGGGCGTCTACCTCGCGACCTTCCGCGTCTCGGCCGACCTCATCGACGGCTCGACGGTCGACGACGTGCGCACGCTGCGCTTCGCCGTCGGATCGGCGACCTCGGTGGATGCCGCTCTCGCGGCCACCCCGACCATCACGGCCGCGAACGCGCCGGCGGTGGATGACGACGCGACGGGCGACGACGCATCGGCCGCCGCCGAGACCGACGGCGCGGCGCGCGTCGCCGCCGACACGTCCTCGGTGCTGACGGTCGTCGGCGTGATCGTCGGCGGGGGCCTGCTGCTCATCGCGGTGGTCGTGATCGTCGTCGCGCGATCGAGCCGGGCCAAGCGCCGGGCGGAGCAGCCGTGAGCGCGACCCCGGTGTCGCTCACGACGGGAGCGGATACCGGGCGCGGGGCGCCCGCATCCGCCGACTCTTCGGTCGTCAGATCCGCCACATCCGCCAGCGCTCCCGCCCTGAGCCTGCGCGGCATCGAGGTCGAACTCGGCGGCCGCACCGTGCTGCGCGACGTCGATCTCGACGTGCACCACGGCGAGCTGCTCGCCCTCGTCGGGCCGAACGGCGCCGGCAAGACGACCCTGCTGCGCACCGCCATGCGGCTGCAGCGCGCCCGCCGTGGAACCGTCACCGGCCCGACCCGACTCGGCTACGTGCCGCAGCGCGCCGAGTTCGCCTGGGACTTCCCGATCTCGGTCGAAGATGTCGTGATGTCGGGCCGCACCGGACGCCTCGGTCTGCTGCGTCGCCCCGGCACCGCCGACTGGCGCGTCGTGCGCGCTGCACTCGAACGCGTCGATCTGGATGCGCTGCGCACCCGCACGGTCGGCGAGCTGTCGGGCGGTCAGCGCCAGCGGGTGCTCGTCGCCCGCGCCCTGGCTCTCGAGTCGAGCGTGCTGCTGCTCGACGAGCCCTTCACCGGGCTCGACATGCCCACGCAGGACCTGCTCACCGCGCTCTTCGCCGAGCTCGCCCGCGACGGCCTCGCTGTCGTCATGTCGACGCACGACCTCGTCTCCGCCCTCGACGCCAGCGACCGCGTCGCGCTGATCGACGGCGGGATCGCGGCGGTCGGCCGGCCGGAGGAGCTGCGCGATCCGGCGCTCTGGTCGCGGGTGTTCGGCATCCGCGCTGGCCACCCGCTGCTGCGGCTGCTCGAGGCGCCCGCCGTCCATCCCGTCCGCGCCGGGATCATGCCCGCATCCGGACCGGAGTCGCCCGCATGAGCCCCGTCGACTTCCTCACCGACCTGCTCAACCCCGACCTCGCCTTCCTGCCGAAGGCGCTCATCGTCGCCGTGATGTCGTCGATCATCTGCGGCGTCGTCGGCTGCTACGTCGTGCTGCGCGGCATGGCGTTCATCGGCGACGCGGTGTCGCACGCGGTGTTCCCCGGGCTCGCGGTCGCCTTCGTCGTCGGCGGCAACCTCGTGATCGGCGGCATGATCGCCGGCGTGCTCACGGCCGTGCTCGTGGCGGTGCTGGCGCAGTTCCGGCGGCTGCGCGAGGACTCGGTCATCGGCATCCTCTTCGTCGCCGCGTTCGCGCTCGGAGTCGTGATCATCTCCGCCGCCCCCGGCTACGCCGGCTCGCTCGAGCAGTTCCTGTTCGGCTCGATCACCGGCATCCCCGACTCCGACCTGATCACGGTCGCCGTCATGGGGCTCGTCGTGCTCGGCATCGCGCTGCTGCTGCACAAAGAGCTCGTCGCCGTCTCGCTCGACCGCGAGATGGCGCGGGCGCTCGGGCTGAAGGTGCTCGCCCTCGACGTGGTGCTCTACGTGCTCGTCGCCCTCGCGGTCGTCGTGGCGGTGCAGACGATCGGCAACATCCTCGTGCTCGCGCTGCTCGTCGCCCCGGCCGCGACGGCGCGGCTGCTGACCGATCGACTCGGTCGGATGATGCTGCTCGCGCCGCTGATCGGCGGCGTCGGCGCGGTGGTCGGCCTCTATCTCTCGTGGTCGTTCGACACTCCGACCGGCGGCACGATCGTGCTCGTGCTCACGGCGGTGTTCCTCGTCGTCTGGCTCGTCGCTCCGCGGCACGGGGTGCTGGCGCGGCGGATGCGGCGACCGCGCGCCGCAACCGACGACGGCTCGGCGCCGACGCGGGACTCCGGTCTCGCCGCCGCCGGATGACCGCGTCGGGTGATGGATGCTGAGCGGTCGTCACGAGGGCGGGCATCCAGCCGCACGGTCGTAGACTGGGCGACCGGGTCGCCGCCATCCGGGGCGACCGCTGCGACCCGGAGAGGACAGCCGCGTGAGTGAGACGTCGAGCGCGCGAACGCCGCTGTGGCTCATCCCCGTCGCCCGCGCCATCCCGGTGCTGCTGCTCGGACTCGCGATCACCTTCACCGGCGGGCACTCGGCCGGCTTCGGCGCCGTCGCCTTCGGCCTCTGGGGCGTCGTGTCGACGATCCCCGCGGTGCTCGTGCTGATCCGCCCCGACGTCGCCGGCGCGCAGCCGGTCGCCGCCCGCCGCGCCCTGCTCGGCGTCATCGTGCTGACCGCGGTCGTCGGCATCGTCGCCCTCATGCTCGGCCTCACCGCCGGCGGAGCCGGCTTCGGCATCCTCGTCGGAGTGTGGGGCATCGTCGCCGGCGCACTCGAGATCTTCGGCGGCATCCGCAGCCGCCGTGACGACCCCGAGCGCACCGCGCGCCTCGGCGGAATCCGCGACGCCGTCATCGTCGGCGCGCTCACCATCGCTCTCGGCGTGGTCGCTCTCGCGATCCCCGTCGAGTTCCGCCAGCCCTTCCCGGGCGCGGGGGGTCAGCCGGGCGTGCTGACCGCATCCATCATCGTCGTGGGCGCGCTCGGCGCCTGGGGCATCCTGGTCGGCGTGCTGCACGCGATCGGAGCGGTCTCGCTGCGCGAACCGCGACCTGCCGCCGCGACCATCGGGCGAGGAGCCGACGCATCGTGACCGATTCTTCCCGCCGTGACCGGCGGCGTCCTCTCGAGCTGCTCGGATTCAGCGCGATCATCGCCATCGTCATCGGCGTCATCGTCTGGGGCGGCGCGCGCAACATCGAGACGGCGCTGATCTGGGCGGGCATCAGCTTCGTCGTGGTCGTCGTGGTCGTGGCGATGCTCGTGCTCGCGACCTTCCGCGACACCGACGGCGACGGCAACTCGCGCCGCGACGACAGCGACGGCGACAGCCCGCACTGAGCTCGCGCTCGCGCCCCCTTCCGCCACGGCGCCGGGTCGGCGGTGACGTCAGTCGAGCGGGGTGAGGACGGGGTCCTCGCCGGGACCCACCGGGAAGAAGCCGAGGAAGACGAGGCCGTCGGGGCCGGCGTCGAAGCGCAGCATCCGCACGGCCTCGGGCTCGTAGAACGGCTCGCCGGCGTTGATCGTCACCGGCTCCTGCCCGACGATCTGCATGATCGCGGTGCCCTCGAGCACGACGCCGACGACGGGCCCGTTGTGCTCGTGCACGCCGGTCCGACCGCCGGCGGGGATGGCGATGCGCTTGCCCTGGATGCGCGAGACGGTGCGCGGTCGCGGCAGGTCGATGTCGATGAGCAGGTCGCGCTGGATGCCGGTGACCGGGTCGAGGCCCTGGTTCGAGTCGGCGGGGGCGGGGGGAGTCGGATCGGCCGTCGCGTCCGCGGCGCTGCTCTGATCGGTCATGTCGCGACCGTAGACCCGCGCTCCGAGCGCCCGCCGGGCCCGGGATCCACCGTCCCCGAAGCGGCCCGCCCGCGCCTGCCGTCGTCGACTCGCGCTGCGCGGCGGGCGAGTGGCGTGGCGGCACCCGGGCCAGCCGGCGCCGGTCAGTGGAACGCCTCGCCGCGCTCGAGCTTGGCGACGAAGTCGGCGATGCGCTTCGCCCGGTTCTCGGGGGTGCGGACGGTCGAGAGCCGGAAGATGAAGGCGAAGCGGTTCTGCTTCGTCAGCGTCGCGAAGAACTCGGACGCGGCCGGACTCGCGGCGATCGCGGCGGACAGGTCGTCGGGCGGCTCGGCGCCCTTCTGGCGGTAGGCGGCGTCCCAGCGCCCGTCGGCCTTCGCGCGCGCGATCTCCGCGTGGCCGCCCTCCCGCATCCGGCCCTCGGCGATGAGGGCCTCGACGCGCTCGACGTTGATCTGCGACCACGGGCTCGCCTTGCGCCGCGGGGTGAAAGCCTGCACCCGGAACTGCTCGTCGTGCCCGCCGCCCTGGCCGTCGATCCAGCCGAAGCAGAGCGCCGTGAGCACCGCCTCCTCGTAGGTGAGGCCGGGGTCGACCGCGCCCTTCTTGCGGATGCGCACCTTCACGCCGTCCTGGTTCTGCTGATTCGCCTCGAGCCAGGCCTCCCACTCGGCGACCGTCGTCACATCCAGCAGCGGCTTGTCGGCGAACGAGACCATGCCCGCACGGTACCGCTCGCCGCCGACGCGGGGAACGTTCGGCGACTCTCCGCACCGCCCGCGCCGCGGCTCGGCCCGCGACCTCCGCACGACTCGAGCCTCCACGCTCGGCACGCTCGTCGAGCAGCAGACGACGCGGATACTGGCGAGGTGGCGCACCCACGGCGCCGGCGGGATCAGCCTCGAGCCTCGCCAGTATCCGCGAGCGGCTCGTCGATTGCGGAGCGCGTGATACGGCCGGCGCGAACGCGCGGCTCCGGCGGGCGGATACTGCTGAGAGCGACGAACGAACCCGCCCGCGGGGACGCCCGCGTGCTGGGCCAGTATCCGCGAATGGCTCGTGGCGACGGGCAGCACGACGACGCAGGATCGCACGCGCGGCTGCGATGGGACGCGGATACTGCTGGAAACGACGAGCGAGCCCGCCCGCGCGGGTGGATGTGCGCTGGGCCAGTATCCGCGACGCCGGCCCCGCCCCCGAAGGTCGGCCGGGCGGCCGCGCACCCGAGTTACTCGCGCGACCGCCCGGACATGACGAGGGCCGGCCCGGCTCCCCGCCGTGACCGACCCCCGCCGGGTCGTGTGCCCGCTGACGTGCCCGCCGACCGACCGCGCGAAGCGGGATCCGGTCGGCGGGCGTGACCGCTACAGCGGCTCGATCGTCAGCTCCACCGACGAGGCGGCGCCGTCTTCGATGTACGACGCGAACGCCGACACGTCGTCGAAGGCGAAGCCGTAGGCGCGCCCGTCGGAGTGCGCCGCGTGCGTCGCCGCCGCGTAGTGGTTGGTGATCGGCTGCTGGTAGAATTGCGCCGCATCCGTCGTCGGCTGCTCCGTGAAGTCGCGCATGGTGCTGCGGTTCAGTGCGGCCCCGAGGATGGCGGCGATCGGCCCGCGCACGCCGTCGTTGGGCGCTGCCAGGTTGCCGTTGCAGAACAGCACGTCGGCCGTCGAGGGACGGTCGAAGCGCACGCGCTCCGCGCCGTCCTGGTAGGCGACCAGCGCATCCCCGTCGCGCCGCAGCGAGTACTGCGCCGTGCCGGTGCTCACGTGCATCTCGGCCGAGCTGTAGCGATCCCAGCTCTCGCCGATGTAGCCGTCGAAGTAGTTCCCGCTGAAGCGGCCTGCCCCGATCCCGTGGCTCGGCGCGATCACGCGGCGGTCGTCGACGACGAGGTTCGAGAACCCCTCCGTGTTGCGCAGCTTGTCGAAGAACGCCCCGCGCGCACCCGGGTTGATGAACCCCGCGCGCTGGTCGCCCGCGCCCTGCAGGTGGATGCCGATCGGCACGCTGAACATGTCGACCTGCGTCGAGTTGCAGTACATCGCGCCGTTCTGGTGCGTGAACTCGAACGAGTCGTAGAGGATGCCGAACGACGGATCGCTCTCGACCCAGCCGGCCGGATGCGCGATGCCGGGCCCGGCATCCGTGCCGACGACCTTGAACGGGAGCCGCTTGCCCAGCGAGATGTAGAGGCGGCCCGAGATGGGCTCCGGCAGCGAGACCGTGCCCCAGTCGCTGAGCGGGAAGCCGTAGACGGCACTGCCGTCGGCCTCCGTGTTGTCGGCGAGGCTCGCGGGGATGAACGCCCCGCTCTGGTCGACGTGACCCTGCTGGCCGGTCGTGATCAGGGTGCCGACGACGTGGATGAACACGTTGCCGTTGTCGTAGGCGCCCGAGTTGTTGATCACGGTGATCGGCAGGTTTCCGGCCGCCCGGGCGCGGGTCGGGGCGAGGAAGTCGCTCCCGCCCGCGAGCCCGAGCCCGCCGACGACGCCGAGCGCGCCGACCGCGGTGGCCCCGAAGAAGCTCCGGCGGGACAGCTGCTGGGCGGTCAGTCCGCTGAGCGCGGCGCCGACCGGACCGACGGGGCGCGCGGCGCTGCCGCCGGCGCGGCGGAAGACGCGGCCGCTCATCCCTTCAGTCCGTTCCCGACGGCCTTCACGAGCTCGCCGTCGCTGGTGTCGCCGCTGAGCTCCCAGGCGAACGCGCCGCCGAGGCCCTGCTGCTTCACGTAGTCGGTCTTGCCGGTGATCGTCTGCGGGGTGTCGTAGCTCCACCACTCGCCGTTGCAGAACGCGTAGGCGGTGCCGCCGACGGTTCCGGTGGCCGGGCACTTGTCCTTGAGCACCTTGTAGTCCTCGATGCCGGGCTCGTAGGTTCCGGGCGCGGCGCCGGTGGCGGTGCCGCCGGGCTCGGCCTGGGTGACGCCTGTCCAGCCGCGGCCGTAGAAGCCGAGGCCGAGCAGGATCTTGTCGCTCGGGATGCCGAGGCTCTTCAGCTTCTGCACGGCGGTGTCGCTGTCGAAGCCGGGGTTCGGCGCGCCGTCGAAGCCGGTGAGCGGCGAGTGCGGAGCCGTCGGACCCTGCGCCGCGAACGCGCCGTAGAAGTCGTAGGTCATGGGCGCGATCCAGTCGAGATCCTTCGCGGCGCCGGCGTAGTCGGCGGCCTCGATCTTGCCGCCGCTGGTGCCGTCGGCCGTGATGGCGCTCGTGACCAGGTCGGTGCCGAACTCGCCGCGCAGGGCCGAGATCAGGTTCTTGTAGGCGTCGGGACCGCTCGTGTCGCAGCCGAGACCGCACGCGTTCGGGTACTCCCAGTCGATGTCGATGCCGTCGAACACGTGAGCCCAGCGCGGGTCTTCGACGAGGTCGTGGCACGACTTCGCGAAGGCGGCCGGGTCGGCGGCGGCCTGGCCGAATCCGCCCGACCACGACCATCCGCCGAACGACCACAGCACCTTGAGGTCGGGGTGGGCGGCCTTGAGCTTGCGCAGCTGGTTGAAGTTGCCCTTCAGCGGCTGGTCCCAGGTGTCGGCCTGGCCGTCGACGCTCTCGTCGGCGGTGAAGGCCTTGTCGTAGTCGGCGAAGCTGTCGCCGATCGCGCACTGGCCGTTGGTGACGTTGCCGAAGGCGTAGAGGATGTGCGTGAGCTGGTCGGCCGAGCCGCTCGTCTCGATCTTCTTGACGTCGTAGTCGCGGCCGTAGATGCCCCACTCGGTGAAGTAGGCGACGAGCTTCTTGTCGCCGGCGGCCTGCGCGGCGGCGGCGCTCGTGGTCGTCGCGGTGCCGGCGCTGGTGGTGGATACGGTGCTTCCGGCGACGCTGCCGGCGTGCTGCGCGGGCGCGGCCTGCGCCACCGCGGGGGCGATGCTCAGCGTGAGCGCGGCGGCCGCCGCGACGGCGGCGACACCTCCGACTCTGCGCTTCGTCATCCCCCGGTCGTTCTTCGTCGAACCTGCTGCCTGCATGGGTCTCCCTCTCCATCGTGGACAGTCCGGTCTATGGATGACCCGGGACCGTAGCAACGATCGATTGCCCCCCGAAAGGGGGTCAGAAGGGGGTGAGGCGTGCCGAAACCGGTTCCGGCCTGACGGAATAAGGGAAGACTCCGAACAAACTATTTTCGCATCCGTGTCCGGAATGCGGCGTGTCGTACGCGAGCGTCGCTCGGGATGCCTCGCGCGATTCGTGCGCACGGAGCCCGGCCCGGGACGCGAGAAGGGCCCCGGCGCCATCGCGCCAGGGCCCTTCTCGAAGGTGATCTCTCAGTCGCCCAGGTGGTCGACCAGGCTCGACGCGAGTCCGACGTAGGTGCCCGGGGTGAGCTCGCGCAGACGGGCCTTCGCGGCGTCGCCGATCTCGAGCGCATCCACGAACTCCACCAGCTCGGTCTGGCCGACGCGGTGGCCGCGGGTCAGCTCCTTGAGCAGGGCATAGGGGTCGGCGATCGTCGAGCGGCCGGCGGCGACCTCGGCGCGGATCACGGTCTGGATCGCCTCGGCCAGCACCTCCCAGTTGCCGTCGAGGTCGGCGGCGAGCTTCGTCTCCGACACGGCGATCTCGCCCAGCCCGCGGAACAGGTTGTCGAGCGCGAGCAGCGAGTGCCCGAGCGCGACGCCCACGTTGCGCTGCGTCGTCGAGTCGGTGAGGTCGCGCTGCAGGCGGCTCGTCACGAGCGTCGCCGCGAGCGAGTCGAGCAGCGCGTTGCTCAGCTCGAGGTTCGCCTCGGCGTTCTCGAAGCGGATCGGGTTGATCTTGTGCGGCATCGTCGACGAGCCGGTGGCGCCCGGCTGCGGCACCTGGGTGAAGTAGCCCATCGAGATGTAGGTCCACACATCCGTCGCCAGGTTGTGCAGGATGCGGTTCGCGTGCGCGACCGCCTGGAACAGCTCCGCCTGCCAGTCGTGCGACTCGATCTGCGTGGTCAGCGGGTTCCAGGTGAGGCCGAGCGAATCGACGAACTCGCGCGAGATGTTCGGCCAGTCGGCGTCGGCGTCGGCCGCGAGGTGCGCCGAGAAGGTGCCGGTCGCGCCGCTGAACTTGCCGAGGAACTCGGCGCGCTCGACGCGGCGCAGCTGGCGCTCGAGGCGGTGCACGACGACGGCGAACTCCTTGCCGACCGTGGTCGGGGTCGCGGGCTGCCCGTGCGTGTGCGAGAGCATCGGGCGGTCGCGCTCGGCGAGAGCCCACTCGCGCAGGCGGCCGATCACGTCGCGGAAGCGCGGCGTCCAGACCTCCTGCACGGCGGCGCGGATCGTGAGCGCGTAGCTCAGGTTGTTGATGTCCTCGCTCGTCGCGGCGAAGTGCGTGAGCTCGGCGATCGCATCCAGGCCCTGACGGCTCAGCTCGCTGCGCACCAGGTACTCGACGGCCTTGACGTCGTGGCGCGTGGTGGCCTCGAGCTTCGCGAGCTCGTCGATCTCGGCCTGGCCGAAGTCGGCGGCGAAGGCGCGCAGCGCATCCTTCTTCTCCGGCGGCAGCGCGGTCGTGCCGAACAGGCCGCGGTCGGTGAGGGCGATCAGCCACTCGACCTCGACGTGCACGCGGGCGCGGTTCAGACCCGCCTCGCTGAGGTGCTCGCCGAGCACGCCGGCGACGGACCGATAGCGTCCGTCGAGGGGGCTCACCGGTTGCGGGGGCAGGGGGCTCATGATCCTCCGTGGGGAAGCGCGGGCTCGATCTGGCGGAAGAGCGCGATGCTCGCCCGCTCGATCAGAGTCAGCACCCGGGCGAAGGTCGCCGCGTCGGAGTAATAGGGGTCCGGCACGTCGAGATCGGGCCCGGATGCGGGGTCGAATGACAGCAGCAATGCTACCTTCGCGCGCGTCTCGTCTGACGGCGCCCACTGCCGCAGCACCCGCTCCTGCCCGCGGTCGAAGGCGACGATGAGATCGAGATCGGCGAACCAGGCCGGGTCGAACTGGCGGGCGCGGTGCGCATCCCCGTCGTAGCCCGCGTTCTCGAGGGCGTCGCGCGTGCGCTGGTCGGCGCGCTCGCCGACGTGCCAGTCACCGGTGGCAGCCGACTGCACGGTGACGGCGCCCTCGTATCCGCCCTCGGCGATGAGTCGGGTGAAGACCGCCTCGGCCATCGGTGACCGGCAGATGTTGCCGGTGCACACGAAGCAGATCCGGAACGGGGCGCGCGCATGCGTTCCCGTCATGCGGAACATCATGCCCGAGCTCGGCGACGGCGGAAGGGTTAATTCGAGGCATCTTCCTGCGGGGTGCGGCGCCGGGCCGCGGTGCCGGGCTGTGGTGCCGTGCTGTGGTGCCGCGCAGCGCGGGCGTCGGCGCGACGATCCCTCCCCAGCGCGGGCGCTGGCGGCTTCTCCCCGGATCCCGCGACCGACGCTCCGCGCGGCGGCCGCGGCGCGCATTCTCGACGCACTGCCCGATCACCCCGGATCGGGCGCGGCGAGGAGGGACGCGATGGCGGCGACGATCGAGCAGCTCGAAGAGCGGCTGCGGCTGGCGAAGCGGGTGCACGAGCAGCTCGAGACGTGGAACAGCTCTCCGCCGAAGATCAGCGCCGACGACTGGAGCGGGCCCGCGGCCGTGCTGCACGAGAGGACGGCCGAGAAGCTGCGTGCTCAGCTGTCGAGCGCGACGACGGCGGCCGGGGATGCGGTGCTGCGGGCGACGACCGATCTGGCGGACGCTCGTGGCTGACCCCGACGGCGGCGCCGCAGCGGGCGGATCGGGCGCGGGCGCCGGCACAGGATCCGGATCGGGTCCCGGCCCGGTGCAGCTGCTCGCTCCGGGCGCCGTCGGGCCGGGCAAGGACGCGGGCGGACCACACGAGCCGAACGTCTTCGGCCGCGGCGGTTGGCGTGACCCGAACAGCGGCGAGAGCGCCGCGGGCGCCGGTCGACGCGGCCCGCTGCAGCTGAGCGGGCGCGGCGTGGTCGGCGTGCAGACCGACGGGATGCTGGCCTACCGCACCCGGCTCTGGTCGCTGAGCCAGGCCGTCGACGCGATCGACCGGAGCGCGCGGCGCCTCGAGGCCATGCCGGCGCCGGCCCCGACCGGGCGGCTGGATGCGATGGAGGTGCTCGTCTCCCGGGTCGCGCGGCTCGACGCGACGATCACCGACTTCGCGCCGTCGCTGGGCAGCGCGGTCGACCTCTACGCGGCCGCCGACGAGACCGCGCAACGCGGCGCCCGCGCGACGACGAACGTCGCCGTCGATGCCGTCGGCGGGGTGGCCGCGCGACTCGCGCTGCTCACCGCGGCGGCGAACGCCCCGGCTCTCATCGCGGCCGCGGCCGTCGCCTTCGCCGCGCTCCCGGGCAGGACGCCCGCCGAGAAGGCGGCCGCGCTGGGCGCCGCGGTGCAGGGCAACCCGGGCGTGGTGACGAGTCCCGCGTTCGACGAGCTCGTGCGCTTCCTCGGTGAGAACGGCGACGACCTCGCGCTCGGCGCCCTCGGCATCCCGCCGGGGGTGCTGCTCGCGGCGCGCGCGGCGGGCCGCGGCGGCGTCGAGGACAACGCGCACGTCATCATGAGCGCCGGCCGCAAGCTCGGGCTTTTCCGCGAGACCGGGGTCGGTGTCATCCCCGTCTCGCGCACCTCCACGACGGCGCCGCTCGATCGCGCGACCGGGCCGAAGGAGCGGCTGCTGCGCATCCCCGACGAGGGGATCATCCGCATCGAGAAGCACAGCGCGCCCGGCGAGAAGCCGCGTTACGTCGTCTACGTGCCGCCGACCCAGACCTTCTCGCCCGAGTCGACGACCATGCCCTTCGATCTGACGAGCAACGTCGGCGGCGTCGCGGGCGACGACGCCGGATCGCTGCGCGCGGTCGAGCAGGCGATGCGGCACGCGGGCATCACGTCGGGAGACGAGGTGCAGCTGACCGGGTTCTCGCAGGGCGGGCTCATCGCCGGGCGACTCGCGCAGTCGCCCGACTGGAACGTCGTCGGCGTCGAGACCTGGGGCGGCCCCACCCGCAACATCGACTACCCGCCCGGCGTCGCCGGTTACGACGTGCATCACAGCGACGACCCGATCCACGCGCTCAGCGGGTACCAGGTCGACACCGACCGGCTGCGAGTCGAGCAGCAGGCGCGCGCCCACGGCTTCGCCGCCGACGAGAAGCCCGTGCCGGCGCACCAGCGCGACTCCTATGTCGACACCGCGATCGACATGCAGCAGGCGGCTTCACCTCAGCTGCGCCGCGAGCTCGACCGCATCGAGAGCTTCACCGGCGACTACGCCCGGCAGAGCGGATACCGCATCGACAGCTACGCCTACGACACCTACCGCACCCCCGGCGAGGATGTGGCGCCGAGGCCGGGCTGGGGCGCCGACGTCGCTCCTTCATCGCCGGCGTCGCCGATCGTCAGTGGGCGAGCAGAGGCGCGGGCGTGAGCCGGCGGACCGGCGGAGGCGCGGATGCCGGCGGAGCCGGGTTCAGCGCGACTCGCGCGGACGCCCCAGCAGCGGACGCAGGATGATGCCGATCAGCCAGCTCAGGAGGCCGAGCACCACTGCACCCAGCACGCCCCACCAGAAGCTCTCGACCGAGAGGCCGAAGCCGAGCAGGCTCGTGACCCACGCGACCAGGATCAGCAGCAGCGCATTGACGACGAGAGAGAGGAGGCCGAGCGTCAGCACATAGAGAGGGAACGCGATGATGCGCACCAGGTTGCCGATGACGCCGTTCACGATGCCGAAGACCAGCGCGACGAGCAGGTAGGTGAGGATGTTGGCCGGCGTCGACGCGGGATCCCACGACTGCACGTTGATGTGCGGGTGCAGGATCGCCACCGTCAGCCAGAGCGCGAGGGCGTTGATGAGCAGCCGGACCAGGAAGCGCCTCATGGTCCCCATTCTCTCAGGCACCGACGGGCCGTGCACCGGGAACGCGGGGCACGGCCGGCGAAGTGTCGCGCCCGGCTCGGTGCCGCCGACGCCCGCGCCGCCGACCGCGACGAGGCGCCGCGCGACCCTAGGCTGAAGCGCATGGCCGTGAAGCTCCGCCCCGAGATCGCCGCACTGCAGCCGTACCGCCAGGGGCGGCCCGCCGCCGCCGATGCCTTCAAGCTGTCGTCGAACGAGAACCCCTTCCCCGCGCACCCCGCGATCGTCGAGGCCATCGCCGCCACGAACCCCGGCCGCTACCCCGACGCCGCCGCGACCGTGCTGCGCGAGCGCCTCGGCGCCGACTACGGGATCGCGCCCGACCGCATCCACGTCGGCTCCGGCTCCGTCGCCCTGCTGCAGCAGCTCATCCTCGCCGCGGCCGCGCCCGGCGACGAGGTCGCCTACTCCTGGCGCTCCTTCGAGGCCTACCCCGGCCTCGTCACGGTCGCCGGCGCCACGAGCGTCACCGTGCCCAACCGCGCCGACGGCGGACACGACCTGCCGGCGCTCGCCGCGGCGGTCACCGAGCGCACTCGCGTCGTCATCGTCTGCACCCCCAACAACCCGACCGGCCCGATCGTCACCGCCGACGAGTTCGCCGCGTTCATGGCCGCGGTGCCCGACACCCTGCTCGTGCTGCTCGACGAGGCCTACCGCGAGTTCGTCACCGACCCGGCCGCCGTCGACGGCATCCCGCTGCTCGACCGCTACCCGAACCTCGTCGTGCTGCGCACCTTCAGCAAGGCCTACGGCCTCGCCGGGCTGCGCGTCGGCTACGCCCTCGGACCGGCCGAGGTGCTCGACGCCGCCCGCTCGACCGCGATCCCGCTCAGCGTCACCGAGCCGGCCCAGCGCGCCGCGATCGCCGCGCTCGACCACGACGCCGAGCTGCGCGGGCGGGTCGACGAGATCATCGCTCGCCGCGACCGCATCCGGGATGCGCTGCGCGCCCAGGGCTGGCCGCTGCCCGAGCCGCAGGGCAACTTCGTCTGGCTCGCGACCGGCGAGCAGACCGTCGCCGCCGGCGAGATCCTCGAGCGCCACGGCATCATCGCCCGGCTGTTCCCGGGCGACGGCATCCGCGTCTCCGTGGGCGAAGAGGAATCTGTCGAACCTCTCCTGCGATCTGCGGAAGAGGTTGTGAGAACCCTCCCACTGGGGCTCTGAAACCCGGGGCTAGGCTGAGGTTCATGCTTGCCGACGCTGCGCCCATCCAGCTGCTCGCGCCAGACGGGACGCTCGTGCGGAACGCCGCCAACGAGGAGTTCCTGCCGCGCATCGAGGCGCTCGATGACGCCCGCCTGATCGAGTTCCACCGCCAGATGGTGGTCGTGCGCCGCTTCGACATCGAGGCCGGCAACCTGCAGCGTCAGGGCCAGCTCGCGCTGTGGATCCCCAGCCTCGGCCAGGAGGGCGCGCAGGTCGGCGCCGGCTACGCCGCCCGCCCGCAGGACCACATCTTCCCCGCCTACCGCGAGCATGCCGTCGCCCGTATCCGCGGTGTCGACCCGATGCGCATCATCGAGATGCTGCGCGGCCTCAGCCACGGCGGCTGGGACCCGAAGGCGCACGGCAACCTGCACCTCTACACGCTCGTCATCGGCTCGCAGTCGCTGCACGCCACCGGCTACGCGATGGGCATCGCGCTCGACGGCTCGAGCGGCACCGGCGACGTCGAGAAAGACGAAGCCGTTCTGGTCTTCTTCGGCGACGGCGCCACCAGCCAGGGGGATGTCAGCGAGTCGTTCGTCTTCGCCTCCAGCTACCAGACGCCCCAGGTGCTGTTCCTGCAGAACAACCACTGGGCGATCTCGGTGCCGGTCGAGCGCCAGTCGCGCACGCCGCTCTACCTGCGCTCGCAGGGCTTCGGCATCCCGAGCTGGCAGATCGACGGCAACGACGTGCTCGCCAGCTACGCCGTCACGAGCGCCGCGCTCGACTCGGCCCGCACCGGCCAGGGCCCGCGCTTCATCGAGGCGCTGACCTACCGCATGGGCGCGCACACCACGAGCGACGACCCGACCAAGTACCGGCAGAACGAAGAGCTCGCCTACTGGGGCGCCCGCGACCCGATCAGCCGCTTCGAGACCTACCTGCGCGCGCGCGGCGCCGGCGACGACGTCTTCGCCGACATCGCCCGCGAGGCGGAGGACCTGGCGGCGGATGTGCGCACCCGCACGCTCGAGCTGGTCGACCCGCCGACGAGCAAGATCTTCGACAACGTCTACAGCGATCCGCACCCCGTGATCGAGCAGCAGCGCGCCTGGCTGGACGCCTACGAGCGCTCCTTCGAAGGGACCGAGGGATGACCGACATCGACACCACCGCGACGAACGCCGCGACCGCGGACGCCGCCGACACCGCGGCCGCGAACGCCGCATCCGCCCCGGTCGCCGAGCCCGAGGTCAAGAACCTCACCCTCTCGAAGGCGATCAACCTGGGTCTGCGTCAGGCGATGCTCGACGACCCCAAGGTGCTGCTGATGGGCGAGGACATCGGCCCGCTCGGCGGCGTCTTCCGCGTCACCGAGCACCTGCACGCCGAGTTCGGCGGCAACCGCGTGCTCGACACCCCGCTCGCCGAGTCGGGCATCATCGGCTCGGCCATCGGCCTGGCGATGCGCGGCTTCCGCCCGGTCATCGAGATCCAGTTCGACGGATTCATCTTCCCCGGCTTCGACCAGATCACGACCCAGCTGGCGAAGCAGACCTACCGTCACGAGGGCAACCAGTCGTATCCGGTCGTCATCCGGGTGCCCTACGGCGGCCACATCGGCGCCGTCGAGCATCACCAGGAGAGCCCTGAGGCCTACTTCGCGCACACCGCCGGTCTGCGCGTCGTCAGCCCGGCGACGCCGCACGATGCCTACTGGATGATCCAGGAGGCGATCCGCTCGAACGACCCGGTCATGTTCTTCGAGCCGAAGAGCCGCTACTGGCAGCGTGGCGAGGTGCAGCTGGATGCCGGTACGGCCGTGCACATGCACCGCAGCCGCGTCGTGCGCACCGGCTCCGAGGTCACGCTGATCGGCCACGGCGCCATGGTCGCGACCCTGCTGCAGGCGGCCGAGATCGCCGCCGACGAGGGCACGAGCGTCGAGGTCATCGACCTGCGCTCCCTCTCGCCGATCGACTACGCGCCGATCATCGAGAGCGTGCAGAAGACCGGCCGCGTCGTCGTCGCGCAGGAGGCCCCGCAGAACGCGAGCGTCGGCAGCGAGATCGCCGCGACGATCGCCGAGCGCGCCTTCTACTCGCTCGAGGCGCCCGTGCTGCGCGTCAGCGGATTCGACACCCCGTTCCCGCCGGCGAAGCTCGAGAAGCAGTATCTTCCCGACGCCGACCGCGTGCTCGAGGCCGTCGACCGCGCGCTCGCCTACTGACGCATCCCACCGACCTCACTGACCCCGACGCGACCGCACCGGTCGCGACGACCCCGAAGGAGCACCCCGTGGTGGCATCCGAGTTCCCCCTCCCCGATGTGGGCGAGGGCCTGACCGAGGCCGAGATCGTCAGCTGGCGCGTCGCGCCCGGCGACACGATCACGGTCAACCAGGTGCTGGTCGAGATCGAGACCGCCAAGTCGCTCGTCGAGCTGCCGTCGCCGTTCTCGGGCACGGTGCAGGAGCTGCTGGTGGATGAGGGGTCGACCGTCGAGGTCGGCACGCCCATCATCCGGGTCAACTCGGCGGCCGGGTCGATCGACCTGCAGGCGCCCGTGACCGACGAGTCGGCGTGGGTCGGCCCGACCGACACGAACGAGCACGCGCCGCGTACCGCCGCCGGTGCCGCTGCGCCCGCCGCGCCTGCCGCTGCGGCGCCCGCCCCCGCGACCCCGGCCGAGGCTGCCGAGGCCGAGGACAAGCCGGGCGCCGTGCTGGTCGGCTACGGCTCGGCCGGCGGTCACGCGACCTCGCGTCGTCGTCGCCCGGCCCCGCTGCCGACGCCGGACGGCTCCGCGCCCGCGGCGACCGACCCCGCCGCCGCGCGTCCGGCCGCCCCCGCCTCCGTGCCCGCCGCCTCCGCCGCCCCGGTCATCGCGAAGCCGCCGATCCGCAAGCTCGCCAAGGACCTCGGCGTGCAGCTCGACACCGTGCCCGGCACGGGTCTCGCCGGCGAGATCACCCGCGACGACGTGATCCGTCACGCGCAGCAGGCGAGCGTGTTCCGCAACATCGAGACGCCCGAGTGGCCGGCCGATCGCGAGGAGCGCATCCCGGTGAAGGGCGTGCGCAAGGCGATCGCGAAGGCGATGGTCGAGAGCGCCTTCACGGCCCCGCACGTGAGCGTCTTCAGCGATGTCAACGCGACCCGCACGATGGAGTTCGTCAAGCGCCTCAAGGCCTCGCCGACCTTCGCGGGCGTGCGCGTGAGCCCGCTGCTGGTCATGGCGAAGGCCGTGATCTGGGCGGTGCGCCGCAATCCCACGGTGAACTCCAGCTGGACCGACAAGGAGATCATCGTGCGCCACTACGTGAACCTCGGCATCGCCGCGGCCACGCCGCGCGGGCTGATCGTGCCGAACATCAAGGACGCCGAGAAGCTCAGCCTGCTCGAGCTGGCGCAGGCGCTCGAGCAGATGACGCTCACGGCGCGCGACGGCAAGACGCAGCCGGCCGAGATGTCGGGTGGCACCATCACGATCACGAACCTCGGCTCGTTCGGCATGGACACCGGCACCCCGATCCTCAACCCCGGCGAGGTCGGCATCGTCGCGCTCGGCGCGATCAAGCAGAAGCCGTGGGTCATCGACGGCGAGGTGCGTCCCGCGTTCGTGACGACGGTCGGCGCGAGCTTCGACCACCGCGTCGTGGATGGCGATGTCGCGAGCCGCTTCACCGCCGACATCGCCGCGGTGCTCGAGGAGCCGGCGCTGCTGCTCGACTGATCAGCCGGTCGAGGGCGAGCGGCACATCCGCCCGCTATTGATAAGCGTTTTGACTTCGGTTATCAATAAGGCGTAGCGTTCCGCATGTGAAGACCCGAGCGCTCATCGCCCCTGCCCTCTTCGCGGTCGCCGCCCTCGGGCTGGCCGGCTGCGCCTCCGACTCCTCGGCGAACGCCGGCTCCGGCGGCAGCGCCGACAGCGGCACCGTCACGGTGATCGCCTCGACCAACGTCTACGGCTCGATCGCCGAGGCCATCGGCGGCGATGCGGTCAAGGTCACGAGCATCATCGACGACCCCGACAAGGACCCGCACGAGTACGAGGCGGATGCCCGCACCCAGCTCGAGCTCTCGAAGGCCGACATCGTCATCGAGAACGGCGGCGGCTACGACGACTTCGTCGACACGATGCTGAAGTCGGCGAAGAACACCGACGCGACCGTGCTCGACGCGGCCGACATCTCCGGCTACGACCAGGAGCCGAGCGACGGCGAGTTCAACGAGCACGTCTGGTACGACTACCCGACCGTCGGCAAGGTGGCCGAGAAGTTCGCCGCCGCCGTCGAGAAGGTCGACCCGGATGCGGCCGACCAGGTCAAGAAGAACCTCGCCACCTTCCAGGAGGGGCTGAAGGGTCTCGACACCGACGTCACCGCGCTGAAGGCGAAGGCCGACGGCAAGTCCGTCGCGATCACCGAGCCCGTGCCGCTCTACCTGCTCGAGGCCGCCGGCTTCAGCAACGCGACACCCGACGAGTTCAGCGAGTCGATCGAAGAGGGCACGGATGCGCCGGTGCGCGTGCTGCAGGAGACCCTCGCCCTGTTCAGCGACAAGAAGGTCTCCGTGCTCGTCTACAACGAGCAGACCGACGGAACCCAGACCGAGCAGGTGCTGAAGGCCGCGAAGGACAACGGCATCCCCGTCGTCGGCGTGACCGAGACCCTGCCGAAGGGCGACGACTACCTCGGCTGGCAGAAGAAGATCATCAGCGAGATCAGCTCGGCGCTCGGCGCCTGAGCCGGCCCTCACCACCAGGAGTTCCGACGACCACCACCGACACCACCGCGACCGGCGGCCTCCCCGCCGCCGACGCGAGCACGACGACCCCCGCATCCCCCGCTCCGGCGGCGGACGCGGGGGTGCGTCGTGCGTGGGAGCATGAGGGGATGACGGTGCTGCGGCTGAACGGGGCGGGTCTCGCCTACGGCAGCCGGCACCTCTGGAGCGGTCTCGACCTCGAGGTCGCCGCCGGCGAGTTCGTCGCCGTGCTCGGCGCGAACGGATCGGGCAAGACGAGCCTGCTGAAGGTGATCCTCGGCCAGCAGCAGCTGAGCAGCGGAACGGCCGAGCTGCTCGGCGAGCGCATCCACGGCGGCGACCGCCGTATCGGCTACATCCCGCAGCAGAAGATGGCCGAGCCCGGCACGCCGCTGCGCGGCCGCGACCTCGTCGGCCTCGGCGTCGACGGCCACCGGCTCGGGCCGGGCTGGCCGAGCCGCGCGCGCCGGCAGAAGGTGGATGCGCTGCTCGAGTCGGTCGGAGCGTCCGGCTTCGCGAGCCGCCCGATCGGCACCCTCTCCGGTGGCGAGCAGCAGCGCCTGCGCGTCGGCCAGTCCCTCGCCGGCGACCCGCGCCTGCTGCTCTGCGACGAGCCGCTGATCTCGCTCGACCTGCGCCACCAGCGCGAGGTCAGCGAGCTGATCGACCGCCAGCGTCGCGAGCGCGACCTCGGCGTGCTGTTCGTGACCCACGACGTGAACCCGATCCTCGGCATGGTCGACCGGGTGCTTTACCTGGCGAACGGCGCCTTCCGCATCGGCACCCCCGACGAGGTGCTGCGCAGCGAGGTGCTGAGCGAACTGTACCAGTCGCCGATCGACGTCATCCGCACCCGCGGACGCATCGTCGTGGTCGGCGTGCCCGACTCCTCGCACCACCACGACGACCACGATCACGCAGACCACGGCGGGCACCCGCACACCGCGGGCACCGGCGGACTCGGCACCCACCCGACGGGAGGCGCCGCGTGAATGACCTGTGGAGCGCGATCTTCGACTTCAGCGACTACGGCGAGCTGATCTCGCTGCTGCGCAACTCGATCTTCGCCGGCGCCGTGCTCGGCATCGCGGGCGGTCTGATCGGCGTCTTCGTGATGCAGCGCGACATGGCCTTCGCGGTGCACGGCATCAGCGAGCTGAGCTTCGCGGGCGCCTCGGCGGGCCTGCTGCTGGGGCTCGGCGTCGTGCAGGGCGCGATCGTCGGCTCGCTCGTCGCGGCGGCGCTGATCGGCCTGCTCGGCACGCGGGCTCGCGATCGCAACTCGATCATCGCGGTGCTGATGCCCTTCGGGCTCGGCATCGGCATCCTCTGTCTCGCTCTGTTCCCGGGCAGGTCGGCGAACAAGTTCGGACTGCTGACCGGGCAGATCGTCGCCGTCGATGACCCGCGCCTGAACTCGCTGCTCATCATCTGCGCGATCGTCGTCGTCGGGCTCGCGGTCGTCTGGCGTCCGCTCGTGTTCGCGAGCCTGGATGCGGATGTCGCGATCGCCCGCGGGGTTCCGGCGCGCTGGCTGTCGCTGGCGTTCATGATCCTGCTGGGCCTCACGATCGCGGTGAGCGTGCAGATCGTGGGAGCCCTGCTCGTGCTGTCGATCCTGGTGACGCCGGCGGCCGCTGCGCTGCGGCTCACGGCATCCCCCGTGTGGGTTCCGGTGCTCAGCGTCGTCTTCGCGACCGTGTCGCTCGTGGGCGGCATCCTGCTCGCGCTCGGCGCCTCGGTGCCGATCAGCCCCTACGTGACGACGATCTCGTTCCTCATCTACCTCGTCGCCCGGGTGATCTCCTGGCAGCGGCACCGCACGCGACGCGGCAGAATCGCTTCGATGACGGAGGTGGTGACGGCATGACCGCACGACGCAACACCTGGCAGCGCGAGGCCGTGCGCGGCGCGCTCGGCGACCGCGAGGGTTTCGTGAGCGCGCAGGCGCTGCACTCGGGTCTGCGCGACCAGGGCTCGACGATCGGGCTCGCGACCGTCTACCGCGCCCTCGCCGACCTCGAGTCGACGGGCGAGGCCGACTCGCTGCAGCAGGAGGGTGAGGCGCTCTACCGCGCCTGCACGCCCGGCAAGCACCACCACCACCTGATCTGCCGCAACTGCGGCGCGACCGTCGAGATCGAGGCGGATGAGGTGGAGACCTGGGCGCACCAGGTCGCCGCGAAGCACGGCTTCACCCAGCCGGAGCACGTGGTCGACGTCTTCGGTCTCTGCGCCGACTGCACCGCGAAGGGCGTCGACGCGCAGAGCTGACCGGCGCGGAATCACCCGATCCGGCCCCGAACGGGGGTGCGGTGCCGGTGGATGATGCGGGCGCACCCGGAGGGTCGCGGGCCGGATGATCGCTAGCGTCGCGCTCGTGGACTTCGCCGACATCCTTCCCGACCTGCTTCCGCGGCTCGCGCTCGCCGTCGGGATCGTCGTGCTCGTGGGCATCGTGACCCCGCTGGCCCTCGGCCGTGCCACAGGTCTCCGCCTGAGCCGACTGGTGGTGTTCACTGCGATATCGCTCCTCGCCGCGGTCGTCGTCGGAAGCGTCATCGTGTTCGCACAGCTCCCCGTGCAGCTGGTCGCCGACGCCCTCGACGTCGATGCGGACCAGGCGCTGCCCACCACCTTGCTCATCGCTCTCGTCACCGGTGGCGGAACCGGCCTGCTCGCCGCGATCGTCGCGACGGCGGGCGCGGGAGCGGGCGGCGCCGTCGCGGGCCGATTCACCCGACGTGCGGCTCCGCGGGCGATCGGCGTCGCCGCGGGCACGATCGGCGCGCTCGCGATCGTCGGCGCCGTCGCGATCGGGCCGGTCGGGCTGTCCAGCTGGGTGCCCGCGGCCATCGCGGCCGCCGTGGTCGTCGGTCTCCTGCTCGCGGTGAGCTCGGCTCTGCCGTGGCCGGGCGGCTTCGTGCGACCGCAGGCGACGCCGCATGCCGCGTCGGCTTCCTCTGAGCGCGCCGTCGTCGCGCTCGGATTCTCCGATCGCGAGCGCTGATCCGTGGATCCGAACCTGATCGGCACCCTCGCGCTGCTCGGCTTCTTCGCCGACCTCGCGGTCGTGATCTGGGTCGCCGCGACCGGACCCGGTTCGGCGGTCGCGACCCGGGTCGGCCCCTTCATCGGCATCTCGGTGGCAGCCGGTATCCCGGCCGGGCCGATCCTGATGTTCACGAGCGGCTGGCTCGAGCACGGTGCGCCTCAGAACTTCGACGGCGCGGGCTTCTTCGTGGTGGTGGCGGCGATCGGCGGCGCGCTGCTGGCGCTGCTGGTCGTGCCCTTCGCCGCCGCGATCGGCACGGTCACCCGGCGGATGCGCCTTCCGCTGCCGATCGGCGCGGTCGCGGTCGGCTCGGCGGGCAGTCTGGTGCTCATCTCCGGCGTCGCGCTGATCACCCCCGCGGGTGTCGCGACGGCCATCCCTCTCGTGGTCGGGGCTCTGCTGATCGGGTCGCTGCTCGCGGTCTCCGCCTCGCTTCCCTGGCCGGGCGGGATGCTGCGGGACCCGGTGCCGGCACGCCCCGAGATCGCGGCTTCCGCGGCTGACGAGCAGTCCCATCCGCAGCCCGAGTAGCACGCCCGCGCACCCGCTCACAATGGGGTGACGAAAGGGTGACATGAGTCGAACTCCGGCGTAATCTGTGCGCCAGGGATCGTCGGCGCGGGGAGGGCACCGAGTCATCCACAACCACCGCGTCGACGCAGTGACGGCAGATCAGGGAGCCGGTCATGACGACGACAACTCAGGAGACGACCCGACCGAAGCGCTGGCGATCGCGCAAGATCGCCGCCATCCTCGCCGGAGGCCTCGTGCTCGGCGTGGGTGCGACCTATGTGCTCGCGGCCTGGAACGACTCCGAATTCGCCACCGGCACGTTCACGGCCGGAACCTTCGACATGGTCGGCTCGACCGACGGCACGACGTTCAGCAACCACAACACGGCGGGGACCGCGGCCACGCTGCCCTTCACCGTGAACGTGGGATCGCTGTCGCCGACCGACGTCGCCGCCGCACCGTTCGCGGTGCAGCTGACCTCGGCGACGACGAACGCGGCGACGGTCACGGTGACCAGCTCCGGCACCACCGGGGTGGTAACGAACCTCACCTACACGCTGCTGCAGACCACCGCATTCGGCTGCACGGCGGCGACGACGGGCACCGCGCTCGTTCCGGCGGGCACCGCCCTGACCAGCACCGGCGGAACGGCGGTGACCTTCAACCTCGCGAAGGGCACCGGCGGCGCGGCCGGAGCGCCGGTCAACCTGTGCTTCAAGGTGACCGCCGGCTCGATCGTGCAGGGGCAGACCGGAACCGCCACCTGGCAGTTCGCGGCCCAGTCGGTCTGATCGTGAGGTCGGGCGACCGCGCGTCGCCCCCGCCGTCCGCACCCCGCCGACGCGTGTCGGTGCGGGTGCGGGCGGCGATCGCCGGCGGACTCGCGCTCGGGTTGGGCGCGGGATTCACGCTGGCGGCGTGGAACGACGCGGAGATAGCGAAGGCGACGTTCACGGCGTCGCGCTTCGACACGCAGTCGAGCGTGAACGGCGGCGCCTATGCCGACAACACCACTGCGCCGGGCATGGCGCTCACCCTGCCGGTGGGTGGCTACGTGCCGAACGGAGCGACCTACACGATGGTGCGCATCCGCACGGTCGCGCAGTCGGTGGTCGGCACGGCGACGCTCGGCGGGGCGACCTTCTCGAACAACGCCGGCGGCATCGCGCTCAGCTCGGCCATGCTCTACCGCGTCGTGCGTGTCGACACCGCCGCGACCTGCGACGCGAACGCCTTCACGACCGCAAGCCCGAACTGGGTGGTCGGCGGCGCCTCCACGGCGGCGCTGCTGTCGAGCGGTCAGAACTCCGGTGTCGTCAATCCGCTCGCGGCCGCGGCCGGCTCGACCCCCGGCACGCCGACGGCCTTCTGCTTCCAGGTGTATCTCGCCCCGGATGCGCCGAGCGGAACCCAGTCGCAGAACGCCACCGCCACCTGGACCTTCACGACCCGCTCGACCTGACCGCCGCATCCACCTGACCGCGCATCCCCCGTCACCGCACCCGCCCGAAGGAGTACCTCGTGACCACCGCCCCCATCGCGCACCGCCGCCCGCGGCCGCGCCGTGAGGGCGGCGCGCGGTCGGTGCTGGTGGATGTGGTGCTCTGGGTGGCGGCGGCCGGCGGCGCCGTCTGCCTGGCGGCCGTGATCGGGGCGACTGTCTTCCACGCGACGATCATCATGTTCTCGACCGGGTCGATGTCGCCCACGATCCCCTCGGGCTCGGCCGCGCTCGTCCAGCAGATCCCCGCGGCCGAGGCGAAGGTCGGCGACGTGGTCACGGTCGAACGGCCCGGCGGGCTGCTGCCGATCACGCACCGGGTGGTCGGCATCGAGGCGCCGGAGGGTCGCGCTTCGGCGGTGCGCGAGATCACGCTGCGCGGCGACGCCAACGCCGACGACGACCCGGCACCGTACCGGGTCGAGCAGGTGCGCATCGTGCGCGTCGCCGTGCCGGGCCTCGCGCACATCGTGGTCTGGTTCGGCAATCCCTTCGTGCTCGGCGGTCTCACGATCGGCGCCGCCGTGCTCGTGACGTGGGCGTTCTGGCCGCGGCGACGCCCCGGCGACGAGGCCGAGCAGGAGCCCGAGATCGCGCTGACCCCGACGACGGCCGATGATGCCCGCGTCCGCAGCGGCGCCGCGCTCGCCGCCGTGCTGGTGACCGCCGGTGCGGCGACGCTGATCCCGTTCGTCGCACCGGCCCCCGCCGCTGCCGAGCCGCTCGAGACGATCGTGCGCGGCGACCACATCCAGCTCGTCAGCATCGGCGACGTCGACGCGATGCAGAGCATGGCGCCGGGCACCTCGGCCGACTGGCAGGTCGGCGTGAGCACCTACGACGACTCGAACGTCGGCCGCCTGCAACTCGGGCTCGGCCTCGACTCGGATCCGGCGCGGTCGGACGGACTGCTGGTGGATGCGCGCGGCTGCGACGTGCGCTGGACGGCCGACGGCTGCCCGACCGGCGCGATCGACTACTTCAGCGACCTTCCGCTCGTCGCGGCGACATCGCCGACGACCTTCCACGGCGCGCGCTGGTTCGTCGACGAAGACATCCCGGCCGAGGTCTGGGTACTCATGACCGTGCACGTCGCCGACGACATCACCGAGCAGGCGGATGCCGAGCTGCGCCTGCAGGTGTGGGGCGCTGGCGATGCGGGGGTCGGCAGCGGCGGTCTCGGCAACGGCGACGGATCCGGCGGGGCCGGCGCGGGCGGTTCGGGCGCCGGCGCCGGTCGCGGCGGAGACCTCGCCGGCACCGGCGTCGCCGGGGCCTGGCCGGCGGCGCTGCTGGCGCTCGGCGCGATCGGCAGCGGTCTCGTGCTCGCCGCGCTGGCACGCCGTCGCCGCAGCTGGCTCGACACCGCGCGGGGCGCATCGTGAGCCGCCGCAATCGGGAGGCGGCGTCGCGCCGGCGCGTCCTCGCCGGACGTCGCCTCCTTGCCGGACGCCCGCGGCTGCAGGCCGCGCTCGCCGCGGTCATGGCCGCGGCGCTGGGGCTCGCTGTCGCCTACCCGGCGGCGAGCAGCATCCGCAGCACCGAAGCCGCCTGGACCGACGGCGAGGTCATCATCGGCACGCTCGCGACGCTTAAGGTGAACCCCGTCACGACGGCGGCGTGCCGCAACGCCTCGGGTGAGCTGGGCCTGCTGAACCCGAGCGTGCCCATCCAGTGGACCGCGCCGCCCGCGACCTCCGACGGCATCGCCCCGACCTCCTACATCGTGACCTGGTCGGGCAACGCGACCACCCCGGGGTCCGCTGAGACGACGGCGACCAGCTACGGCATCCCCGTCTCGGTGCTCGCGCTCGGCGCGACCGGCTCGGCGACCGTCACGGCGAAGTACAACAACTGGGTGTCGGCGCCCTCGGCCCCGCGCACCTTCACGATCACCTCGCTGCTGATCGTCACGACCTACAACTGCGTCTGACACGGCCCCGCTCGCGGGTGAGCGACGGGCTGCTGCCGGGCCGCTCGCGGGCTCGCGTTGCCGGGCGGCCGAACGTCGGGTACTCTCGGAGGGTTGCGCGTCTCGGCGCGCTTCTTCTTGTGTGCCGCCGCATCCTCGGATTCGGTCTCGGCACGCCGACAAGTGACCTTGGGTGAGTCGGCCTGGGATGCGTCCCGCCGCCTCACGGTAGCCGACGGAGAGATCCGTCTCGATATTGGAGGAACCATGGCAGCCGTGTGCCAGGTGACCGGAGCCGTTCCCGGCTTCGGACACAACATCTCGCACTCGCACCGCCGGACGAAGCGCCGCTTCGACCCGAACGTGCAGAAGAAGAAGTACTACGTCCCGTCGCTGCGCCGCACCGTGACCCTGACGCTGTCCGCTAAGGGCATCAAGGTCATCGACGCTCGCGGCATCGAGTCGGTCGTCAAGGACCTGCTGGCCCGTGGGGAGAAGATCTGATGGCCAAGAAGGCACAGGACGTCCGTCCGATCATCAAGCTCCGCTCCACCGCCGGCACCGGGTACACCTACGTGACCCGCAAGAACCGCCGCAACAACCCCGACCGCATCGTGCTCAAGAAGTACGACCCGGTGGTCCGCAAGCACGTCGAATTCCGAGAGGAGCGCTAAGCCATGGCTAAGAAGAGCAAGATCGCCAAGAACAACCAGCGCGCCGAGATCGTCGCGCGCTACGCCGCGAAGCGTCTCGAGCTGAAGAAGGCGCTCATCGATCCGAACGGAACCGACGAGTCGCGCGAGGCCGCGCGCCAGGGTCTGCAGAAGCTGCCCCGCGACGCGTCGCCCATCCGTCTGCGCAACCGCGACGCGATCGACGGCCGCCCGCGCGGTGTCCTCAGCCAGTACGGCATCTCGCGTGTGCGCTTCCGCGACATGGCGCACCGTGGAGAATTGCCCGGAATCACGAAGTCTTCCTGGTAAGTTCAGTGGCGGTTCGGGGGCATCCCCGGGCCGCCACCGGCTTTTTAAGGCTCCCCACGGGGTCCGTCGGGAGCCGGTGAACTCCAGTTCACCAACTGAGCGCGGTCCGCGTACTGCAGAGAAAGTCCAGGAGGACATTCATGGCTGACAACACCCTCAACAAGACGGAGCTCGTCGCGAAGATCGCCGCCTCCACCGAGCTGAGCCAGGCCGCCGTCGGCCAGGTCATCGACTCGCTGTTCGCGACGCTCGCCGACTCGGTCAAGGCCGGCACCAAGGTCTCCATCCCCGGCTGGCTGTCGGTGGAGCGCACCGAGAGCGCCGCCCGCGAGGGCCGCAACCCCGCCACGGGCGAGACCATCAAGATCCCCGCGGGCTTCCGCGTCAAGGTCTCGGCGGGCTCGAAGCTCAAGGCTGCCGCCAAGTAAGTCTCGCGACTTGCCCGAAGGGCGTCGACCATCGCTGGTCGGCGCCCTTCGTCGTTCCCGGGCGCGGATGTGCGAGCGCCGGCGCTCGGGACGAGACGACCGGGCGGGCGCCCAGCGGCGAGCGCCTAGAATTCCGGGGTGCCGCGCATCGTCAGGGTGGCGGGTCCTGCCGTGCTCATCGCCGCAGCGCTCGTCGCCGTCGTCCTCTCCCTCGCCTTCGGCGGCGGCGCGACGGCACCCGCGATCGTCGACCCCGGTCCGATCGTGCGCTGGGGCCTCCCGATCACGAAGACCCTCGTCAACCTCGCCGTCGGCCTCACTCTCGGCTCCCTGCTGCTCGCCCTGATCGCGCTGAGCCCGAAGGAGCGCGAGTACGCGCGGGCGCTGGATGTCGCCGCCGCGGCCGGCGCCGCATGGACGATCACCTCCGCCGCGTGCGCGTTCTTCACCTTCCAGAGCGTCTACGTGCAGCCGGTCGCCTTCGACGACAGCTACGGCCAGGCGTTCGGTCAGTTCCTGACGCAGATCGCCGCCGGTCAGGCGTGGCTGGTCATGATGCTCGCCGGCGCCGTGATCACGGTGCTGTGCTTCGCGGTGCGGCACCAGCTGCTCATCCTCGTCACCTTCGTCATCGGCGTCGCCGCCCTCGCGCGCCTGTCGAACGAGGGCCACTCGGGCGACAGCTCGACCCACGACATCGCCGCGACCGCGATCTGGCTGCACATGGGCCTCGCCGCGATCTGGCTCGGCGGGCTGCTCACGCTCGTGCTGCTCAAGGGCACCCTCGACCGCGGACGCCTCGTGGTCGTGCTGCAGCGCTACTCCACGCTCGCGCTGATCGCCTTCATCGTCGTCGCCGCATCCGGCTACGTCAGCGCCGCGATCCGCGTCGGCAACCTGCCGAACCTGCTCACGCCCTACGGCGTGCTCGTGCTGGTCAAGGTCGCGGCGCTGCTGGCGCTCGGTCTGTTCGGCGCCGTGCAGCGACGGGTGCTGATCCGGGGGATCGGGCGCAGCGAGGGCAACGGCAGGTTCTGGATCCTCGTCGTCGCCGAGATCGCGTTCATGGGCATCGCGTCCGGCGTCGCGGCCGCGCTCGCGCGCACCCAGACCCCGCTCGCCGACACCGGCACCTCCCAGCTCGCGAACCCGACGCCGGCCGAGCTGCTCACCGACAAGCCGCTGCCACCCGAGCTGACGCCGCTGCGCTGGATCACCACGTGGAACCTCGACCTGATGTGGGCGCTCATCGTCGCGTTCGGCATCTTCTTCTACCTCGCCGGGGTGTGGCGTCTGCGCCGTCGCGGCGACCGCTGGCCGATCCACCGCTCCGTCCTGTGGATCGCGGGCATGCTGCTGCTGCTCTGGTCGACGAACGGCATGCCGAACGTCTACGAGCAGTTCCTGTTCAGCGCGCACATGACCGTGCACATGGTGCTGTCGATGATGATCCCGGTGTTCCTGGTGCTGTCGGCGCCGGTGACGCTCGCGATGCGCGCGATCCACAAGCGCAGTGACGGCAGCCGGGGGCCGCGCGAGTGGATCCTGTGGGCGGTGCACTCGAAGTACGCGACGTTCCTGTCGCATCCGATCATCGCCAGCGTGCTGTTCGCGGGCTCGCTCTGGGTCTTCTACTACTCGCCGCTGTTCCGCTGGGCGACCACCGACCACCTCGGTCACATGTGGATGACCGTGCACTTCCTCATCGTCGGCTACCTGTTCGTGCAGATGCTCGTCGGCATCGACCCGCTGCCGTACCGGCCGCCGTATCCGCTGCGCCTGCTGCTGCTGCTCGCGACGATGGCGATGCACGCCTTCTTCGGGCTGTCGATCATCGAGAGCTCAGGCCTGTTCCTCGCCGACTGGTACGGCGCGATGGGACGCACCTGGGGCGATCCGCCGCTCGTCGATCAGCAGGCGGCCGGCGGCATCGCCTGGAGCGTCGGCGAGCTGCCGACCGTCTCGCTCGCGATCCTCGTGGCGCTCATGTGGTCGCGCAGCGACGCCCGCGAGGCGAAGCGCCGCGACCGCAAGGCCGACCGCGACGGCGAGGCCGACCTCGAGCAGTACAACCGGATGCTCGCGGAGCGCGGCGCGCGCGACTGAGCGCGTCGACGGTGTCGGCCCTCAGCCGGATCGGCGCGGCTCAGCGGGCGACGCGGCGGCGCGGCTCAGCGGGTGACGCGGGCGAGGGAGGCGACGCCCGCCGGGATGTCGGCGGCGGGGATGCGGCCGAAGCCCAGCAGCAGACCGTTCGCGGTCGGAGCGCCGGCGTAGAACGGGTCGAGGGCGGTGACGCGGATGCCCGCGGCCGCCGCGAGCTCGGCCAGGCGCGGTGCTGAGCGCGGCGAGGCGGCATCCAGGTACGCGGTGAGGTGCAGACCTGCGTGGCTCGGGATGACGTGCAGAGCGTTGGGCATCCGCTCGACCAGCTCGGCGGTCAGCACGCGGTGCCGTTCGGCGTAGATCCGCCGCGAGCGTCGAGTCCGCGCGGCGAAGACGCCCGTGTCGAGCAGCTCGGCGAGAGCCGCCTGCGGAACCGGATCCGCGCTCATCCGCTCGGTGCGCTGCAGGAAGCGCAGGGCGTCGCGGAGGCCGGGCGGGGCGACGACGAAGCCGAGCCGCAGCCCCGGCGCGAGCGACTTCGAGAAGGTCGCGAGGTGGATGACGCGGCCGGCGCGGTCGAGGCTGTGCAGCGAGTCGAGTGGCCGGGTGCCGTACCGGAACTCGCTGTCGTAGTCGTCCTCCACGACCGCCGCGCCGTGCCGTTCGGCCCAGTCGAGCAGGGCCAGTCGGCGCGGGGTCGACATCGGCATGCCGAGCGGGAACTGGTGCGAGGGCGTCGCGTAGACCAGCCGTGCGCGGGGCGGCAGCAGGTCGACGCGCAGGCCCTCGGCATCCACCGGCACGTGCTCGACGCGCACGCCGAGGCTGGCGAAGATCGCGCGCACCGGCGGGTAGCCCGGCTCTTCGACGGCGACGGCGTCGCCCGGGCGCAGCAGGGCGCGCGCGACGAGGCCCAGGCCGTGCTGCGCGCCGAGCGTGACGTGCACGTCGTCGGGGTCTGCGGCGACCGCGCGCGAGAGGCGCACATGCCGGGCGATCGCGGCGCGCAGCTCGGGCAGGCCGGTCGGGTCGCCGTAGCCGCCGGGATACGGCGAGGTCGGGCGCAGGTGATGGGTGACGAGGCGGCGCCAGTCGGCGTGCGGGAAGAGCGTCGGGTCGGGGCTGCCGCCGGCGAAATCCCAGCGGATGCGCTCGGGCGCCGGGTCGGGAGCGAGTCCGTCGTCGGCCGCGGCGAGCTCGGCGATGAGCGGGACGGGGTGCAGCGCAGGAGGAGCGGATGCAGCTCCGGCGCCGCGGTGGGGACGAGCGGCACTGCGCGGGCTGACCGGACTGCGTGGGCGCCGCGGCGCATCCCTGTGCTCCGATGCGGAGGCTCCGGCGGCTCCCGCTCCCCCGCGCAGATCGGCGACGAAGGTGCCCGCGCCCACGCGCGCCTCGATCAGCCCTTCGGCGAGCAGCCGATCGTAGGCGGCGCTGACCGTGGTGCGGGCGACGCTCAGCTCGGCGGCCAGCTCACGCGTCGCCGGCAGCCGCGCGCCCGGTGCGAGCACGCCGTCGACGATCGCGGCGGCCAGCTGGCGATGGATCGCGGTGGTGCGCTCGCCGCGGGGCGGGAGCGAGATGTGCACATCCACGCGCTCACCCTAGGCGGAGCGAATGGACTGGTCGAATGGTCGCGGATCGGACCTGTGACCCGTCCACCGCGAGGAGCAGAGTGAAGCCATGTCACGCATCCAGATCAACAAGACCAGCGGCACCGGCTACAGCAAGGTGATCGCGCTCGACGGCTACGTCAGCGAGTCGCTCGACCCCGCGCTGAAGGACCTGATCTTCCTGCGGGTGTCGCAGCTCAACGGCTGCAACTACTGCGTCGACGCGCACGCCGTCGATCTGCTCGGCGACGGGGTTCCGCAGCGCAAGGTGCTCGCCGTCGCCGCCTGGCACCACTCCGAGTTCTTCACCCCGCGCGAGCGTGTCGCCCTCGAGTTCGCCGAGGCGCTGACCCGCCTGACGAGCGCCGGCGTGCCCGACGAACTGTGGGCGCGCGCCGGCGACACCTTCGGCGAGAAGGAGCTCGGCGACCTCGTGCTGGCCGTCGGCCTGATCAACCTGTGGAACCGCATCGGCGTCGCCGCCCTGCTGCAGCCCGAGGCGCCGCTCGAGGCGTCGCCCGAGCGCTGAGCGTCAGGGGTCGCCCGAGGGCTGAGCGTCAGCGGCCGCCCGCAGCGTCAGCCGTCGTCGCCGAGGTCGATCGGGGTGATCGTGATCGTGTCGCCCTTCACGGTCACGTCGTAGGCGACGCGGAACTCGACGTCCTCGTCGTAGGGCGAGACCGTGCCGTCGGCGAGCGCCTGCACATCCATCGTCAGGTTCGCGGTGCCGGTCGTCGGCGACACCTGCCACTTGCCGGCGCCATCGCCGGCGCCGATCCGGATGACCGGGTATGTCGAGATCGTCCAGGTCGGCGGCGAGCTGACGCGGTCGTCGATGACCTGGCCGAAGGGGCATCCGGTGGGCTGCAGCACCTTCTGCGTCGCGCAGGAGTCGAGGAAGCCGTCGACCTCCTTCTGCAGCCGCTGCTGGAATCCGGTCGTCGGCTTCACCTCGAGCTCGACCGCGTCGGCGTCGCCGGTCGTGTCGGCCACGAGCGTCTGCGCCGGGGCCGAGAGCAGACGGGTGCGCGCATCCACGTCGTAGGCGCCCGGCACGAACAGGGCGAAGGTGTCGGCATCGCCCGCGGTGCCCGTCGACGCGGGCACGTCGTTGACGCGGAAGCGGCTGTCGCCCGCGACCGTGACGGGCACGAGCGCGACGGGCGGCGTCGCGAAGCGCCAGGCCGGGAAGAGCCCGAGACGCGAGCCGTCGCGCTCGACCTCGAAGCTGCTCTCGCCCTGCTGCCCGCCGGCATGCCAGCGCACGGTGACGGTGTGGATGCCGGCCGACTCGGTGTCGGAGACCTGGCTGATGTCGGAGAGGCGCGCGCCGGTACGCAGCACCGCGTCGGTCAGCAGGGCGTCGTCGGCACCGCCGTCGTTCACTCCCGGGATGCCGAGCGCGCTCTTCGCGTCACCGCGGGCGAGCGTGTCGAGGTAGTCGCGCACGAAGGCGCCGGCCCCGAACACGGTCGCGTTGGCGGTCGCGACGCCGCCGATGCTCGCGATGAGCACCAGGCCCACGGCCACGAGCCAGGAGACGACGGTGCGACGCATGCTCGACATCCTACGAAGAGGAGGCGGCGGGCGGATGAGCGGGAGCCGATCTGTGGACGGCGGGTGCCTGTGGAGGAGAGCACGGGCGCTGTCCCCGGCTCCGCGGATGAGCGGCATCCGAATCGCCGAGCGCGGCGCGGTCGGCGCGCATCCGCTCACCCGCCAGAATGGAGCCAGCACCGACCGGGCATCGCACGGCGGTTCGCACGGCGGTCGTCCCCCGCCGCGCCGAACGGAGTCCCATGCCCGCCCTGGCCGATGTGCGCCTGAGCGCCGAAGCGCAGACCTTCCTGACCGATCGCCACGTCGCGACCCTGTCGACCTTCGGGCGCGACGGCGGCATCCACGTGGTGCCGATCGGCTTCACCTGGGATGGCGAGCTCGTGCGCGTCATCACGTCCGGCGGCGGGCAGAAGGTGCTCAACGTGCTGCGCAGCGGGCGCGCCTCGGTGTGCCAGTTCGAGGGCGCGCGCTGGCTGACCTTCTCGGGTCACGCCGAGATCGTCGACGACGCGGATGCGGTGCGCGACGCCGAGCGCCGCTACGCCGCCCGCTACCGCGAGCCGAGGCCGAACCCCGAGCGCGTGGTGCTGACGCTGCGTCCGGATGTGGTGATGGCGTCGAGCGGGCTGCTCGAGCCGGTCGCGTAGCGGCGCCGGCCGGTGGAGAACTCGGGGCGTCGATCGCGCATCCCGGGTAGCCTCGACGGGTCCGCCGCCCCGGCCACGTGCGACCCGTCACGCGACCGCCGCCGACGCCGCATCCACCCCGCACCGACCCGGAGAACCCATGCCGCTGCCCGAGCTCTCACCCGAGCAGCAGGCCGTCTTCGACGCGATCGAGACCACGAACGGGCACGTCTTCGTCACCGGCCGCGCGGGCACCGGCAAGTCGACCCTGCTCGAGCACCTCTCCTGGAACAGCTCGAAGGCGCTCGCGATCTGCGCGCCCACCGGAGTCGCGGCGCTCAACGTGGGCGGGCAGACGATCCACTCGCTGTTCCGGCTGCCGATCGGCGTGATCGCCGACCAGGACATCGAGCAGAGCGCCGAGCTGCGCAAGCTGCTGGCCGCGATCGAGACGCTCGTCGTCGACGAGGTGTCGATGGTGAACGCCGACCTGCTGGATGCCATGGACCGCTCGCTGCGCCAGGCCCGCCAGCGCCCGCACGAGGCCTTCGGGGGCGCGCAGATCGTGCTGTTCGGCGATCCGTGGCAGCTCGCGCCGGTTCCCGGCGACGAGGACGAGCGCGCCTACTTCGCCGACCGCTACCGCTCGATGTGGTTCTTCGACGCGAAGGTGTGGGACGAAGCGGATCTCACCGTCTATGAGCTCGGCACCATCCACCGCCAGCACGAGCTCGAGTTCAAGCAGCTGCTGACCGCCGTGCGGCACGGCACCGTGACCGCCGACATGGCGCACCGCCTCAACGCGGTCGGCGCGCGTCCCGCCCCCGACGACGGCACGATCACGCTCGCGACGACCAACGCGACCGTGAACCGCATCAACGGCCAGCAGCTCGCCCGGCTGCCCGGGCGCATCCTCACCGCCCGCGCCGAGGTCACCGGCGACTTCGGCAACCGCGCGTTCCCGGCCGACGACAAGCTCGAGCTCAAGAAGGGCGCGCAGGTGATGTTCCTGCGCAACGACGCCGGCGGCGACGGGCGCTGGGTCAACGGAACCGTCGGCACGGTCGAGCGCATCGACGACACGGTCTGGGTGGATGTCGACGGCGAGCTGCACGAGGTGCTTCCGGCGACGTGGGAGCGCTACCGCTACCGCTACTCGAGCGCGACGAAGCAGCTGCAGCGGGATGTGGTGGCCGAGTTCACGCAGTTTCCGCTGCGGCTCGCGTGGGCGGTGACGATCCACAAGTCGCAGGGCAAGAGCTACGACCAGGCGATCATCGACCTCGGCCCGCGCAGCTTCGCCCCTGGCCAGACGTACGTGGCGCTGTCGCGCATCACCCGGCTCGAGGGGCTCTACATGACCCGGCCGCTGCGGCCGAGCGACATCATCGTCGACGACGCCGTGCGGCGGTTCATGTCGCGGGTGACGGCGATTCCGGGCATCTCGGCGTAGGCGCGGCAAGCCGCTCGCCCGCGTCCGCGCCGGACCCGTCCCACCGAACGCAACTCAGGAGATCGGCGCTCAACTGAGGCGTGCGCCTCGTTTCGGCACGATTCTCCTGAGTTGCGTCACTCGCGGGGTGCTCGGGCAGCGCGCGGTCAGTGCAGGTGCAGGCCGGGCAGATTCAGCTCGTGCACCGAGGGAAAGCTGCCCGCCTCGGTCGCACTGAGCCCGGTCGTGGTGAGCGCCGCGATGATCAGGGCGCCGAGCGCGACGCCGAGCAGGAAGCGCACGGTGCTCGCGGGCGAGGACTCCGGGGCGGGATGTCCGGTGCCCGTGCCGGTGCCGGTGCCCGTGCCGGTGCTGTTGTCAGGGGCGAGGGCGGCATCCGCGGTGTCGGCGGAGGACTCGGCGAGCGGTGCGGACGCCGCGACCGTGCGGCTGTCGTCGGCGCGACGGCGGGCGCGCATCCGCATCCCGAGTGCGACCGCGACGACCGTGTCGAGCAGGGTCGAGATCGCGAGGGGCAGCGCGGGCAGCGCCCGGGTGAACTCGGTCGAGTGGACGGCGGCCGCGACGAGCAGCAGTCCGATCCAGCCGAGCAGCGGCAGCAGCACGAACAGCAGCGCCAGTCGCTGCAACGGGGGCTCATCGCGGGCGAAGCAGAACGTGCCCCAGGCGAACTCGGCCGCGCCGAGCAGCGCGAAGGCCGTGCCCAGGGCGGGCGGCGCCCCGATCACGAGAGCGAGGTGGATGAGCCCCGTGCCGAGCGCGGCGAAGCCCAGCCAGATGCGCAGCACCGGCGAGAGCGGCGGTACGGTCAACGGCGGCGGGCGCGGCGGGGCGGGCGCGACGCGGTCAGCGGGCGGCCGACTTCGCCTTCGGGCGCTCGGCGCCGAGGCCGACCGCGAGCAGCACGACCGAGCTGGCGAAGTGCAGCACGTTGTCGGGGGCGTTGATCGCGAGGAAGTTGACCGGGGTTCCGAGCAGGAACAGTCCGGCGATGCCGAGCACGAGGTAGGCGGCGCCGACGACGGTGTTGACCGTGCGGGCCGAGTTCACCCCGCCGACGATCGCCGCGACGGCGAGGATGAGGCCGATCAGCAGGTGCGCGAAGTTGTGCAGCAGGTTGACGCCGAAGACGCCGAGCAGCAGCCCGCCGTCGGGCAGGAAGAAGCCCCACACGCCGATCGCGACGAAGAAGACGCCGAAGATCGTGCCGAGCAGGCGGTTGGGTGACGACAGCATCGGCCCCTCCGATTCCCCCGGGCGCCTCGGGCGGGCGCCGCTGAGGTCAGGGTATCCGCGAGCGTCGCTCGAGCAAACCCTGCGGCCGCTGTGCCGGGCCCCGTGAGAGTACGCGGATTGCGGCATCGGGCCCGGCGTGTCCGGCGCAGAGTGCGTACTTTCACGGGGATGCGCGCGGGGGATGCGCCGGCGCGGTCAGTTCGTGAGCTGCGACTCGAGGAACGAGGCCGAGCGGGCGAACGCCAGCGCCGCCGCCTCCCGGTCGAACTCGCCGCCGACCGTGCCGTTCGCGAAGCCGTGCCGGGTCGTCGGGTAGGCGTGCTGCTCGATCGGGGTCCCGTCGTCTTTGAGACGGGCGATGAACGCGCCCGGCTCGGCGCCCTCGGGCCACTCGTCGACCTCGGCGAGATGCAGCAGCACGGGCGCCGGCAGCACGCCGTGCACGTTCTCGGCGAGCGTCGCGTAGTAGGCGACCACCGCATCCACCGCCCCGGTCTGGGCGAAGCGCAGCCCGTGCCAGCCGCCGATCGAGAAGCCGATCACGCCGATGCGGGTGCTGCCCTCGCTGCGCAGCTGCTCGAGCGCGAGGTCGATCTCGGCGTCGACGCCGTCGTCGGTGAGGGTCGTGAGCAGTCGCTCGGCCTGCTCACCGTCGACGGTCGCGACGCCGTCGTAGAGGTCGGGCACGAGCACCCGGAATCCGACGCGCGACAGCGCCTCGGCGTAGTTCTCGAGCCACGGCAGCCGGCCGTACCAGTCGTGCACGACGATGACCCCGGGGTCACCGGGGCGGCCGTACTCGAGCGGCACGCCGGGATGAGGGATCGGCACGAGCTCTTCCACGCGCCCATTCTGACCGTTCCACCCCCGCCTGCCGAGGTCTGCGCGGCGGGTTTCTCAGGATGACGGGGGCGGGTCCGCCGGTTCGGCGGCGGATGCGGCGGATTCTGCGGAGATGCGCGCGGGCCCGGAAGCGGACGTCGACGTGGACGTGGATGCGCGCCGCCGCCACAGCACCGGTGCGGTCGCCAGCACGAACACCGCGAAGGCCGTCTGCGTCACCAGGCCGAAGCCGATCTGGCCGGGCGCGGCCCCCGGCATCCCGATCGCGAAGGTCATCGTGGCGTTGACGGCCACGTCGGCGATCATGATCCCCGCGCCGAGCACGACGGCGGCGCGGCGCCAGCGCAGTGCGGCGAGGCCCTCGCGGGTGGGTGCGCCTCCGAGCATCAGCACGATCACGGTCGGATCGAGCGCGGTCAGCGCGACCCAGAACGCCCGCACCGCGGTCGGCGCGCCCTCGTAGACGTCGATGCCGCCGAGCGCGACGTCGATCACGTGCGTCGTGGTGCCGACGGCGAAGCCGAGCATCCACAGCACGCGGATCGCGAGGTGGATGCGGGCCGAGCGTGCGTCGTCCATCGCGTGAGGCTAGCGCGGCGGGGGCGGGCGACTGACGCGGCGGCTCAGTCGATCCAGACGACGATGCCGCGCGCCTCGTGCAGCACGGCGGCGACGCCGGCGCGCACGGCCCGGTCGCAGCGCGCCGAGGTGAAGCTCTTCGGGTCGTAGTTCGAGGGCGTGCCGAGTCCCTCGCCGCGGAACGACGCGCCCGTCCAGTCGACGGCGGTCACGTTGCCGGTCGGCTCGGCGACCTCGGCGCCGATCACGAGGAACTGCTGGTCGAGGTGGTTCGCGGTGACGAGGGCGAGCGCGTCGACGAGGTCGTTGCCGGCGCTGATGATCAGGTCGGGCTTCTGCTCCATCGCCTCGACGATCGCGGCGACCTTGTCGTGCCCGGCGGTGACCGTGCGCAGTGAGGCCTTCTCCGCTTCGGCCCAGCGCACGACCGAGTCGTCGATCGTGGCGACCGTCGCATCCTCGTCGTCGGTCTTCAGCAGCACGACCCGCATGCCGGGCGACGGATGCACGGAATCCCAGCTGCCCTCGCGCGGGTGGATGGTCGCCTCCGGCGACGGGCTCGCGCTCGGCAGGAAGCCGGCGCCGAGCTCGCCGATCGCACTCGGAGCGGCGTGCGGACGGCCCCAGTCGTCGCCCGCGCAGCCGGCGAGCCCGGCCACCAGCGCCACCACCGCGAGGCCGCCGACGGCGACCGTGGTGCGCGCGAGTGCGGCGCCGAGGGGCGAGCGAGCGGGCACGGCGGGATCCTTCGGGGCGGCGGGGAAACGGGCGGAGCGACGAGCGAGGCGTCGACGCGGGGGAGTCGGTGCTCGCGACGGCGGGGTGAGCACGCGTCGGGCGAGGGAAGTCTGACCCATGCCGCGGCGGCGCATCCACTCCAGACCTGGGCGTTCGCCCGCCGTTCACCGATCCGACTCCGCGCGTTCGCGCGACCCCGCGAATCTCTCGCCGTCGAGCCCGAGCGACCTCCGCCGAACCCGCCGACACCCGCGAACCCCGGAAGCCCCCATGCCCCACCGCTCCCCCTCGCGTGCCGCCCGCACGTCATTCACCTCCTCCCGCAGCGCAGCCGTCGGTACGCCCGCAGCTCGCACGCCCGGCCGCATCGTCGCCCGCCTGCGTCGCATCCAGCCGATCGTCGCGACCGCGCTCGCCGCGGCCGCCGCCCTGCTCGCGGTCGTCGCGCCCGCCCTCGAGAGCGCCCCGGCCGAGGCGCACGGCTTCACGAGCGTCGTCTACGCCGACGTGTCGGGCGACCGCGACGGCGGCGTGCACGCGACCCTCCAGCTCGAGTACGACCTGCTGATCGTGTCGGCGGCGGACGCCGCGGGCGGCGACGACGAGCTGTTCTACTCGGGAACCGACGCCTTCGACTCCAAGGACCCGAAGGCCGAGATGGCGGTCGTCGAGAAGCACGAGCCGGTCATCGTCGACTACATCGCCCAGCGCTTCCAGGTGAAGACCGGCAGCGGGGATGCGGCCGAGACCTGCAAGCTGACGGCGACGGGCGACCTGAGCATGACCTTCCAGCAGGATGCGCCGTACATCGTCATCCCCTTCGACGTGGCCTGCGCCGACAGCACCGCCACCGCGCACGAGATCACGAGCACCCTGTTCCCCGACAGCGAGCAGTTCGTGAAGTCGACGAAGACGATCGTCACCTACGAGATCGACGGGCAGAAGGGCAGCGCCTCGCTCGATGCGCAGCAGACCTCGTTCTCGACCGAGCAGAGCTTCGGCGAGCGGTTCTGGGAGTTCTTCCACCTCGGCGCCGAGCACCTGCTGACCGGCATCGACCACATCCTGTTCCTGCTGGCTCTGATCGCCGGATCCCGCCGCCTGCGCGAGGTCGTGCTCGCTGCGACGACGTTCACGATCGCCCACTCGGTGACGTTCATCCTCGCCGCGACCCACCTGGTCTCGGCGCCGAGCGAGTTCGTCGAGCCGATCATCGCGCTGTCGATCGCGGTCGTCGCCGGCTGGCACCTGTGGCGGCTGTGGCGCCAGCGTCGCACGCACGAGGTCGACCACCTCGATCAGGCGACCGGGTTCCTGCGTCTCGACCGTGCCGGCTGGCTGCGACTGCTCGCGGTGTTCCTGTTCGGGCTCGTGCACGGCCTCGGCTTCGCGAGCGCGCTCGGCATCGACGAGCCGTGGTCGTGGACGCTGCTGTGGTCGCTGCTCGTCTTCAACGTCGGCATCGAGGCGGTGCAGCTGGGCATCATCGCGATCGTCTTCCCGCTGCTCATGCTGCTGCGCCGCCGGGTGCCGAAGGTCGGCCGCTGGGTCACCGGCATCGTCGCGGGCGGCGTCGCGCTCATGGGCCTCATCTGGTTCGTCGAGCGCATCCTCGGCATCGACTGGATCTGACCCGATCGAGCGGGCGGATGCGCGCATCCGCCCGCCGCGCCGCCTGCGAGACAGGCGTCGGGCAAGCCTGCACAGTCCGCACGCTTTAAGGCTCTTCCCAGGTTTTCACCCGGTGCAACTTCCCCACCGCCGACTGTTCGCCGACCGTTCACCACCCGCCGCGACCTTGAACCTCGCACCATCAGCTTCACCTCTGCACGACCTACCCCCACTCACTTCTCGGAACGGACACTCATGTCTTCCCCCTTCCTCTCGGACGCGCTCGTGCGTCCGCGTCGCCGCGTCGCCGCGGTGCTGACCTGCGCGGCCCTGGCCACGTCGGTCGCGCTCGGCGGACTCGTCGCCGCGGCGCCCGCGCACGCGGCTGACGCCGTCACCTCGTCGGGCATCGTGCTCGGCGTGGGCGCCGACGAGTCGCAGCGCATCGTCACCTGGTACACCTCGGCCGACACCGCCCAGTCGGTGCAGCTCGCCCCGACCTCGCAGCTCGTCAACGGAGAGTTCCCGGCCAGCGCCACGCTCTTCTCGGCGACCGGCGCGGCGAACATCGCCACCAGCGGCGGCTTCAACCGTCACGCCACCGTGTCGGGCCTGAAGGAGAACACCGCGTACTCCTACCGCGTCGGCTCGGCCGACGGCGGATGGTCGAAGGCCTACGCCTTCAAGACCCAGACCTTCGACGGCGACTACGACTTCCTCTTCTTCGGCGACCCGCAGATCGGCTCGTCGGGCGACGCGGTCAAGGACGGCGCCGGCTGGGCCGACACCCTCAACGTGGCCACCGCCGCGAACCCGAACGCCGAGCTGCTCGTCTCGGGCGGCGACCAGGTCGAGACCGCGAACACCGAGTCGCAGTGGGACCAGTTCCTCGCTCCCGACCAGCTGCGTCAGGTGCCGTGGGCCGCGACCATCGGAAACCACGACGTGGGCGGCAAGGCCTACGACCAGCACTTCTCGACGCCGAACACCGACCGCAGCGCGGCCTACTACAAGGGCGGCACCGCGGGCACCGGCACCGAGTCGGGCGGCGACTACTGGTACATCTACAAGGACACGCTGTTCATCGACCTGAACAGCAACTCCTACGTCTCGAACAACGCGAACGGCAGCGGCGGTGACGCGGCGCACATCGCGTACGTGACCGACGTCATCCAGAAGCACCAGGCCGAGGCCAAGTACACGGTGCTCGTGTACCACCACTCGATCTACTCGGCGGCCGACCACGCGAAGGACGCCGACAACAAGATCCGTCGCGTCGACTTCCCGACCACGTTCTCGAAGCTCGGCGTCGACCTGGTGCTGCAGGGCCACGACCACGTCTACACCCGCAGCTACGAGATCAAGAACGGCATCAAGGCCAACCCGGCCGAGCAGCCGAACCAGAACGAGGTCTTCCCCGGCCCCGGCGGCGTGATCTACGTGACCGCGAACTCGGCCTCGGGCTCGAAGTACTACGACATCACCACGCCCGACAACTCGGGCACGAGCGGCGCCGGCAACGGCCCCGACGCGCTGAACCCGAAGAACTACTGGTACAACTCGGTTCAGAACCAGGAGCACGTGCGCAACTACACGAAGGTCTCGGTTCAGAAGGACCAGCTCGTCGTGCAGACCATGCGCAGCGGCACCTGCGACGCCCCGAACGCGGCCGTCGAGCGCGGCAACGTCAAGTGGTGCGGCCCCGACAACGGCGCCTCCGCCGCCCAGGGCGTCGGCTCGATCGTCGACTCGGTCACCATCCACAAGGCGCACGGCAACGGCCAGGACATCCAGGTCACGGTTCCCGACGCGGCTCCCGGTGAGTTCGGCTGGACGATCGACGGCCGCAACGGCCTGGTCGACCTCGGCACCGCCTCGACCGACGTGAACAGCGACTTCTTCGCGGCGAAGGGCGCGATCAACCCGATCGCGGTCAACGACTCGCGTCGTGCGCTGTCGCCCTGGTCGATCTCGGCCTCCGTCGGCGACTTCCGCGACGGCACCAAGACCTTCTCGGGCAAGTACCTGGGCTGGACCCCGAAGGTGGTCCAGGCCGGTGCCGGAGCGGTCGCCGGTGCGCCGATCAAGTCGGGCTACGACGGCGGCGACGGCCTCTCGGTCGCGCGCAACCTCGCGGCTGCGGCCCAGGGTCACGAGCGCGGCACCGCCAAGCTCGGCGCCGACCTCGACCTGAAGATCCCCGGATCGACGGGCAAGGGCTCGTACCGCGCGACCCTCACCATCACGGCGCTGTCGAGCTGACGCTCTGACACGGTCCTCGTGACCGCGCTGAACAGCTGACGCCCGGTGGGGCGGGTGCACCGCATCCGCCCCACCGGGCTTCGGCCGTTCGACCGGAGGGCTGGATGCGCGCCGCACGCCGGCCGCATCCGCGCTCCATCTCCCCTGAACTCCCCTCCCCCACCGACTTCCCGAGGATCACGCCATGACCGCGTCCATCCGCCCCGCCCGCCGCGCCGGCATCCGTCTCGCCGCCGCCGGACTCGCCGCGCTGCTCGCCGCCGGCGCCGCCGCGGCACTCGCGCCGGCCTCCGCCGCGCACGCCGCCGACGACGACGTCACCTGGACCGTGCGCACCGCCGCCAACGACTTCGGCGCCGACCGCACCGCCTACGGCTACACGATCACGCCCGGCGAGAAGGTCGACGACGCCCTCGTCGTCGCCAACCGGGGGGATGAGGCGCTCGACCTGGGCGTGTACGCCGCCGACGGCTACACGACCGACAGCGGCCAGTTCGACATCCTCGCCGCCGTCGAGAAGTCGAAGAACCTCGGCCTCTGGGCCGTGCCGAAGAGCGACCGCGTCGTCGTGCAGCCCGGGCAGACCGTCGAGGTGCCGTTCACGGTCAGCGTTCCGAAGAACGCGACGCCGGGCGACTACGTGGGCGGCATCGTGACCTCGCTCACCCAGCCCGACGCCGACCAGGGCATCAACGTCGACCGCCGCCTCGGCGTGAAGATGTCGATCCGCGTCGGAGGCGACCTGACCCCGTCGCTGGCGATCGAGAACGGATCCGTGTCGTACGGCGGCGGGCTCAACCCCTTCGCGGGCGGCGACGCGACCGTGCAGTACACGCTGCACAACACCGGCAACGCCGTGCTGTCGGCGCACCAGGAAGTCACCCTGACCGGGCCCTTCGGCTGGTTCCCGGTGTCGCTCGGCGAGGTCGCCGAGCCGCCGCAGCTGCTGCCCGGCGACAGCTGGGATGTGAAGCTGACCGGTCACGACGTGCCCGCGGTGTTCGCGCTGTTCGGCACCGTGAAGGTCACGCCGCTCGTCGTCGACGCGGCCAAGTCGACCACGCCGCTCGCCGACGTCGAGCAGACCATCGTCGGGCAGGCCGTGCCGTGGACGCTGCTCGTCGTCATCCTCGTGATCGCCGCCCTCGTGGTGTTCCTGCTGCGTCGCCGCCGCCGGGTCGTCGCGGTCGCGAAGTCGCGGGAGGACGACCGCGTCGCGGAGGCCGTCGAGAAGGCGCTCGCCGCGGAGAAGGCGAAGAAGGGCGGGGCCGCGGTCGAGGAGCCGGAGGAATCGGAGGAATCGGCGTCGGAGGACGAGACGGCGGCGGTTCCCGTCGGCTCGGGCAAGGACTGACCGCGCAGCTGGCTGAGTTCTCCCGATTCGGGTCTCGCAATTCAGGATCCGACGGCGAATCGGGATCGAAATCGGTGGGAATCGGAGCCCGATCCTGAATTGTGCTGGATCGGATCCTGAATTGCGAAGAGGTCGGCGCGGTGTCGGCGGCGCGGCGCACACTGAGGGCATGGATGCCCGCGCGCTCATCGCCGACCGCCGCGCGGTCGTGCTCGAGAAGCGGGATGCCGTCGAGCGCGAGCTGGTGAGCATCCGCGCCGCCCGCGGCGAGTGGACCGACGAAGAGCACGACCCCGAGGGCTTCACCCTCACGCACGAGTGGTCGCGGCTCGAGGGCACCCGCGCCGAGCTCGAGACCGAGCTGGCGGAGCTGGATGCGGCCGACGCCCGCGTCGCATCCAGCACCTACGGCGTGTGCGCCCGCTGCGGGCAGCCCATCCCCGAGCCGCAGCTCGAACGCCGCCCGGCCCGCACGCTCTGCGTCGCCTGCACCGACCGCCTCGCCCGCCGCTGACCTGGCGTCAGTCCGCGGGGCGCCGCGCGATGAGCGAGAACATCAGCGGCGCATCGGGAGCACCGTCGGGCAGGCGGAACCCGCCCTCACGCCATCCCATCGACGGCAGCGCCCGCCACGGCATCGATCGGTGCTCGTCGAAGGCCTCGATCTGCAGTCCGGCGCCGAGCAGCGCTCCGAAGATCTCCGACAGCGGATGCGGCCACTCGTAGGTCGTCGCGTTGCTCATGCGGCTCGCACTCGCATAGGTGGTTCCGTCGTCGAAGCGGCGCGGTGCGTCGGCCGCGAGCGCGAAGTACGGCTCGGTCATCACGAGCTGGTCGTCGTCGCGATCGAACTGGAAGGTGTACAGGAACGGATGCCCGTCGTAGAGGAAGAGCGCGCCGCCGGGCTTCAGCAGTCGGGCGATCGCCTCAGCCCAGACAGCGAGGTCGGGCAGCCAGGTGAGCACACCGACCGTCGTGTAGACGAGATCGAAGGTGCGGCCGAGAGCATCGGGCGCATCCTCGTTGGCAGCCTGCACGAAGGTCGCGTCGATGCCGGCGCGCTCGGCGAGCGCGGTTGCGGTGGCCACGGCTTCGCCCGACAGGTCGGTTCCGACGACACGGGCCCCGCGCCGCGCGAGGCTGATCGTGTCGGTGCCGATGTGGCACTGGAGGTGCACCACGTCGAGCCCGGCGACCGTGCCTCCGGGCAGGTGCGGGGCGAGCAGCGCGACTTCGACGTCGAGCCCGATCGCGTTGGGATCGTCGGCGAAGGCCTCGGCCCCGTAGGCCGTCACGTGGTCGGCGACCCGCTCATCCCAGTTGCGCATGTTCGCGGCGATCTGCTCGGCGGTCTGTTCGGCGGGCACGGTCTGCCTCCTCGGCGGGTGGTGGATGCTCAGGCGACCGGTTCGTCGCGAGGCCGCCGCCATCGGAGGGCAGCCTTCCAGGGTCGCCGATGCCGGGCTCGGAGGCAAGCGAGTCAGCGAACGCTGGCCGAGGCGTGCAGCTCAGCGGCGCGCGGCCCAGTCGGCGATGAGGTCGATGCCGCGGCCGAAGTCGGGGTCGGCCGGGCGGTGCAGGAACGCGTGGGTGCTGCCGGGCAGCACGTGCCGCTCCAGCGGCACCGCGTGCTCGGCGAGCTCGGCGGCGAAGCGCTCGCCGGAGGCGCGGAGCACGTCGCGGTCGGCGTCGAGCATGAGCGTCGGCGGGAGGCCGGCGAGGGGATGCCCGCCGGGGAACGCGCGCGGGTCGGCCAGGGCGGCGCGCGACCCGGCGTAGTTGCGCGTCATCAGCCCGTACGCGCGGGGCGTGTGCGTGAAGCGGCGGTATCCGGTGACCCGGGAGCGCAGTTCGGCTGAGCGCGGCGGCATGGCAGCGTGGAAGACGCCGTAGGCGAGCAGGAGCCCGCGGATCGGCGCCGTCGCGAGGTCGGACGAGGCGGATGCGGCGGCGCCCGCGTCACCCCGTCCCGACTCCGGCGATCGTGCGTTCGACGACTGCGCTTCGGCCGTCACGACCTCCAGCGCGGCCGCCGCGGCCAGGCAGGCACCGGCGCTCGCACCGCCGATCAGCACCCCGGCGCTCGCCGCCGAGTCCGATCCGGCTTCCGTTCGGGCATCCGCCGCATCGCCCGGCCGCGACCCGGGCACTGCGTCGAGCGACCGACGCCGCGCATCCGCCAGCACCGCCGCCACATCGTCGACGGGGGTCGGATGCCGCACGACGCGCGCTCGCGGTGACGGCCGCAGGAAGCTCGTGCGCCCGGTGAGTCGGTAGTCGACCGTCGTGACCGGGATGCCGCGCGCGGCGAGCTCGAGGCCGACGGCGTGCGATTCGAGCTGGTCGAGCCCGCCCGAGACGAAGGCGCCGCCGTGCAGCCAGACCAGCGGAGGCGCGAGCGGCGCGACGCCGGAGGGCGGCGAGTAGCGACGCACGGCGACCGGTCCGTGCGGGCCCGCGACGGCATCCGCCTCGACGCTGACCCGACCGGGCGCGCCGGCTGCGGCAGGTTCGGGGAGGGATGCGCGCTGGCCGCCGTCGATCGACATCCCGTGACCGTAGCGATGTCAGCTCGGAAGCGACCCGACCGCGCCAGTTCGGGCACGACCCGCCGCAGGAGTGCGCCCACCGCGCGCACTAACCTTCGGAACATGGATCCGGTGCGCGCGCCCAACATCAGGGACGTCGCGCGCGTCGCCGGGGTGTCGTATCAGACGGTCAGCCGGGTGCTCAACGACAGTCCGAGCATCCGGGTCGAGACGCGGCAGCGCGTCGAGGCGGCGATCGCCGAGCTCGGCTACCGGCCCAACCCGGCCGCCCGCGCCCTCGTCGCCGGGCGCTCGCGCACGATCGGACTGCTGTCGGCATCCACCGCCTACTACGGCCCGGCGACGGCGATCACCTCGATCGAGGCGGCCGCGCGCGAGGCCGGCTACCGCATCAGCATCACGAGCCCGGCGTCGAGCGACTACGCCTCGGTCGCCGCGAGCGTCGAGTACCTGCTCGGGCAGGGCGTCGAGGCGCTGGTCGTGGTCGCTCCGCAGGTGCGGGTGTTCGAGGCGGTGCGCGCGCTCGGGCTCTCGGTGCCGGTCGTGACGCTCGAGTCGGCGGCGATCTCGGATGCGCCGAGCAGTCTCAGCGTCGACCAGGTCGAGGGCGCGCGGGTCGCCACCCGGCACCTGATCGAGCTCGGGCACGAGGAGATCCTGCACATCGCCGGTCCGCAGGACTGGATCGAGGCGGAGGCGCGCATGCAGGGCTACCTGCGCGAGCTCGACGCCCACGACCTGCGCACCCGCGCGCCGATCCTCGGCGACTGGTCGTCGGCCTTCGGCTACTACGCCGGGCTCGAGCTGCTGCGCGTGCGCGACTTCACCGCCGTGTTCGCCGGCAACGACCAGATGGCGCTGGGGCTGCAGCACGCCTGTCGCGACATGGGGCTGGATGTTCCGGGCGACATCTCGATCGTCGGCTTCGACGACATCCCCGAGGCCGCGCACTTCGCGCCGCCGCTGACGACGGTGCGCCAGAACTTCCCCGAACTGGGCCGTCGGGCGCTGTCGCTGCTGCTCGCGCAGCTGCGCGGCGAGGAGCGCGCCGACCACTCGATGGTGCCGCCCGAGCTCGTGCTGCGCGCCTCCACCGCCCCGCCGCGGCGCTGAGGCCGGCGCGAGCCCGAGCCTGATCGGCGAGCACATCGCCCGGCCGCTGCGTGAGCAGTCCGCGCGTCCTGCATCGGCGCATCCTGACGATCTCAAGGAGTTGCTGTAGCTGGTGCGGCGGATGATGCTCACCAATCACGCGAGTCACAGCAACTCCTTGAGACGGTCATCCCGAAAACTGCCCCTTGACGGATGTGACCGTTTCAGCGGTACAGTCTCACCACCTCATGTGAACGGTCACATGAACGGATGACACCGGAGTCGCCCCGTGCAGAGTCGCACCACCCCCGCCCGCGAGAGCCGCCGCGCATGACCGCCCGCGCCGCTGAGCTCGAGGTCGCCGTGGCCCGCACCCGCGAGGCGATCGCCGCCGCCGACGCGCGACTGCGCGACGCCGGAGTGCTGGATGCGGGCGACCGCGTGAGCGCCCGCGTCGCCGACGAGGCGCTGTTCCTGATCACCCCCGACGGCGTCGCGCCGCACGGGCCCGAGGGCTTCGTGCTCGCGCAGGACGACGCGACCGTCGTGCCCCACACCCCCGGCGGTGAGGTCGACGACGTCGCCCTCGCCGACCACGCCCGTCGCTACCGCGCCGACGCCGCGCTCGGCGCGCTCGTGCAGTCGGGCGAGCTGCGCATCGCCGGCGCCGATCTGGATGCCGCGGTCGACGCGGCCGGCTCGGCGCGCGAGCTGCGCGACCGCGCCGCCGCGCATCCCCCGACCTGAGCCTCCCTGCCTCTCACCTGAACGGCCCCACCACCGGAACCACCGACCCGCACGACTCAGCACCACCAGCTCGACCCACCAGCACCATCCCGCACCACCTCAGCCACACGGCCCCCGCCGCACAGCCGGCCCGGGCCACCCACCCCGCGATGACACAGCCGTCATCCAAGGAAGGAACACCGTGAACATCAAGAAGGTCCTGCTCGGCGCCGCGGCGCTGGGCGTCGCGGTCAGCCTGGCCGCCTGCTCCGGAGGCCGTGGCGGCACCGGCGGCGACAACGCCGGCAGCGGCGACAACAAGGGCGCCCTCGTCGGGGTCGCCATGCCGACCAAGACCTCGGAGCGCTGGATCAAGGACGGCAACGCGGTCAAGTCGGGCCTCGAGAAGCTCGGCTACAAGGTCGACCTCGAGTACGCCGACGACAAGATCCCCCAGCAGGTGCAGCAGATCAGCAACATGCTCACCAAGGGCGCGAAGATCCTCGTCATCGCCTCGATCGACGGCACCGCGCTGAGCGATCAGCTCGACCAGGCCGCCGAGCAGGGCGTCAAGGTCATCGCCTACGACCGCCTCATCAACGGCAACAAGAACGTCGACTACTACACGACCTTCGACAACTACAAGGTCGGCGTCGACCAGGCGACGAGCCTGCTCACCGGCCTCGGCATCCTCGACGCCGACGGCAAGGAGACCGGCGAGAAGGGTCCGTTCAACATCGAGCTCTTCGCCGGCAGCGCCGACGACAACAACGCGACCTTCTTCTACAACGGCGCGATGGACACCCTGAAGAAGTACATCGACGACGGCACCCTCGTCGTCGGCAGCGGCCAGACCGGCTTCACTCAGGTCGCCACGCTGCGCTGGGACCCGGCCACGGCGCAGAAGCGCATGCAGGACCTCATCGCCTCGACCTACTCGGGCGGCAAGAAGGTCGACGGCGTGCTGTCGCCCTACGACGGCCTCTCGATCGGCATCATCTCGGCGCTGACCAGCGCCGGCTACGCCACCGACGCGCTGCCGATCATCACCGGCCAGGACGCCGAGGCGGCCTCGGTGAAGTCGATCATCGCCGGCCAGCAGTACTCGACCATCTACAAGGACACCCGTCAGCTCGCCGACGAGGCCGTGAAGATGACGAACGACCTGCTCACGGGCACGAAGCCCGAGGTCAACGACACGAAGAGCTACGACAACAAGGTCAAGGTCGTTCCGACCTTCCTGTTCCAGCCGGTCACGGTCACCAAGGAGAACTACAAGAAGGTGCTCGTCGACAGCGGCTACTACAAGGAGTCCGACCTGAAGTAAGCGAGTGGATGGCGGGTGAGCGCGCCCTGCACGTGCGCTCACCCGCCCGACCTCGCTTTCCGGCACCACCCCCCCGCACCATCCGAAGATCGCAACCCTCGACGGAGAGGACCGATGTTGGCCGACAACATCCTCGAGATGCGCAGCATCACCAAGAGCTTCCCCGGCGTGCTCGCCCTGCGCGACGTCTCGATCGACGTCGAGCGCGGCAGCATCCACGCCATCTGCGGCGAGAACGGCGCCGGCAAGTCGACGCTCATGAAGGTGCTGTCGGGCGTCTACCCGCACGGCAGCTACGACGGCGAGATCGTCTTCGACGGCGAGAGCGTCGCGTTCAAGAACATCAACGACTCCGAGGATGCGGGGGTCGTGATCATCCACCAGGAGCTCGCGCTGAGCCCCTACCTCTCGATCGCCGAGAACATCTTCCTCGGCAACGAGCGCTCGCGCTTCGGCTTCATCGACTGGAACCGCACGAACCGCGAGGCGGCCGAGCTGCTCGCCCGCGTCGGGCTCAACGACAACCCGATCACTCGCATCAGCGAGCTGGGCGTCGGCAAGCAGCAGCTGGTCGAGATCGCGAAGGCGCTCTCGAAGAAGGTGAAGCTGCTCATCCTCGACGAGCCGACGGCGGCGCTCAACGACAGCGACTCCGAGCACCTGCTCGATCTGCTGCGTCAGCTGCAGAAACAGGGCATCACGTCGATCATCATCAGCCACAAGCTCAACGAGATCAAAGCGATCGCCGACGCCGTCACGATCATCCGCGACGGCCGCAACATCGAGACGCTCGAGATGGATGAGCTGCTCGGCGAGGACCGCATCATCCGCGGCATGGTCGGCCGCGACCTCGAGAGCCGCTTCCCCGACCACGAGCCGCACGTCGGGCCCGAGCTGCTGCGCATCGAGGACTGGACGGTGCACCACCCGATCGACCACGACCGCGTCGTCGTGCGCGAGGCGAACCTGACCGTGCGCGAGGGCGAGATCGTCGGCATCGCCGGGCTCATGGGCGCCGGCCGCACCGAGCTCGCGATGAGCGTCTTCGGCCACAGCTACGGCGTCGGCATCAGCGGCCGCGTGCTCAAACGCGGCGTCGAGGTGAAGACGAATACCGTCTCGGCCGCGATCAAGGCGGGCATCGCCTACGCCACCGAAGACCGCAAGCGCTATGGGCTCAACCTGATCGACGACATCCGCCACAACATCTCCGCCTCGGCGCTGACATCGCTGGCGCGCATGGGATGGGTCAACGAGAGCCGCGAGGTCGTCGTCGCCGAGAGCTACCGCAAGAGCATGAACATCAAGGCCCCCACCGTCGAGGCGGTCACCGGCAAGCTCAGCGGCGGCAACCAGCAGAAGGTCGTGCTGTCGAAGTGGATGTACGCGAACCCCGACGTGCTCATCCTCGACGAGCCCACCCGCGGCATCGACGTCGGGGCCAAGTACGAGATCTACGGAATCATCAACCGGCTCGCCGACGAGGGCAAGGGCGTCATCGTCATCTCATCTGAGCTGCCCGAGCTCATGGGCATCTGCGACCGCATCTACACGCTGTCCGAGGGCCGCATCACCGCCGAGCTGAGTCGCGAGGACGCGACCGCCGAGCGGCTGATGCAGCACATGACGCAGGAACGAGAGAAGGACCACCTGTGACCGCCACCACTCCCGCGCCGCAGACCGGCGTGCTGCAGCGAGCGAGCCGCTTCCTTGCGGGGCAGCTGCGTCAGATCGGCCTGTTCATCGCGCTCATCGTCATCGTCGTCTTCTTCGAGGTGGCGACGCAGGGCATCACGCTCAAGCCGATCAACGTCTCGAACCTGGTCGTGCAGAACAGCTACATCCTGATCCTCGCGATCGGCATGGTGATGGTGATCATCGCCGGCCACATCGACCTCAGCGTCGGCTCGGTCGTCGCCTTCACGGGCGCGATGGCCGGCGTGATGATCACGAAGTGGGGCATCCCCTGGCCGGTGGCCGCGGTGCTCTGCCTCGTGCTGGGAGCGCTGATCGGATGCTGGCAGGGCTTCTGGATCGCCTACTTCAAGATCCCCGCCTTCATCGTGACGCTGGCGGGCATGCTGACCTTCCGCGGCCTGACCCAGATCACGCTGCAGAACCAGCAGATCTCGCCCTTCCCCGACGGATTCCGCGCGATCGGATCGGGCTTCCTGCCCGACCTCGGCGGCGGCGTCAGCTTCGTCGAGCCGATGACGATCGTGCTCGGCATCCTCTCGGCGGTCGCGCTGATCGCGGCCGGCATCCGCGGCCGCCTGGTGCGTCGCCGCTACAACGTCGAAGACGAGCCGATGCCCTGGTTCATCGCGAAGACGGCGTTCACGACCGTGCTGATCCTGCTCGTCGCGTTCCTGCTCGCCAGCTACCGCGGCACCCCGATCGTGCTGATCATCCTCGCCGTGCTCGTGGTCGCCTACTCGGCGGTCATGGCCCGCAGCGTGTTCGGCCGCCACATCTACGCGATCGGCGGCAACCTCAACGCGGCCGCGCTCTCGGGCGTGAAGACGCAGCGGGTCACCTTCCTGCTCTTCGTCAACATGGGCGTGCTGTCGGCGCTCGCCGGGCTCGTGTTCACCGCGCAGCTGAACCTCGCCAACCCGAAGGCGGGCGACGGCTTCGAACTGGATGCGATCGCGGCCGTCTTCATCGGCGGCGCAGCCGTCACCGGCGGCATCGGCCGGGTGACGGGCGCGATCATCGGCGGTCTGATCATCGGCATCCTCAACAACGGCATGTCGATCCTCGGCGTCGGCACCGAGTTCCAGTCGCTGATCAAGGGCCTCGTGCTGCTCGCGGCCGTCGCCTTCGACGTCTACAACAAGCGCCGCAGCGGGAAGTGATCGGCGTGACGGAGGGGGAGGCGCCGGGCTCGGCGGGCGAGGACGCTGTCGGCGCGGATGCGGCGCTCGCCGCGGCGATCGAGCGCACGCGCGCCGAGGTCGCCGCGCTGCACGCCGAGCTCGTGCGCTACGGCCTCGTCGTGTGGACCGGCGGCAACGTCTCGGGCCGGGTGCCCGGCGCCGACCTTTTCGTCATCAAGCCCTCGGGCGTCTCCTATGACGACCTGACCGCCGACGACCTGGTGCTGTGCGACCTGGATGGCGCCGTGGTGCCGGGCAGCGTCGGCAGCTCGCGGAGTCCGTCGAGCGACACGGCGGCGCACGCCTACGTCTACCGGGCGATGCCCGAGGTCGGCGGGGTCGTGCACACGCACTCGACGTACGCGGTCGCGTGGGCGGCGCGGGGCGAGGAGGTCCCCTGCGTCATCACCGGCATGGCCGACGAGTTCGGCGGGCCCATCCCGATCGGACCCTTCGCCGTGATCGGCGACGACTCGATCGGCCGCGGCATCGTCGAGACGCTGCGCGGCCACCGCTCGCGCGCCGTGCTCATGCAGAACCACGGTCCGTTCACGATCGGCGCGAGCGCGCGCGACGCGGTCAAGGCCGCGGTCATGTGCGAAGACGCGGCGCGCTCGGTGCACCTCGCGCGCGAGGCCGGGCCGCTCATCCCGATTCCGCAGGACCGCATCGACCACCTCTACGCCCGCTACCAGAACGTCTACGGACAGGACGGGGACGACCGCCGATGACCGCATCCGACTCGCCGGTGCCGACCGCCGCATCCGCCGGCGCTGCCGCCCCTTCTGCCGTGAGTGCCGCCGCCGCGACGATCGCCGACGGCCGCGCCGTGCTCGGCATCGAGCTCGGCTCGACCCGCATCAAGGCCTGCCTGATCGGCGCGACGCCGACCGAGGTGCTCGCCACCGGCGCGCACGACTGGGAGAACCAGATCGTCGACGGCGTCTGGACCTACTCCCTCGACGCCGTCTGGACCGGCCTGCAGGATGCCGTGGCGGCCCTCGCGATCGACGTGCGTCGCCGCTACGGCGCCGACGTCGAGCTGACGCGCGTGCGCGCCATCGGGGTCTCGGCGATGATGCACGGCTACCTGCCCTTCGGTGCCGACGGCGAGCTGCTCGTGCCGTTCCGCACCTGGCGCAACACCAGCACGGGCCCCGCGGCGCGCGAGCTCAGCGCCGAGCTCGGGGTCAACATCCCGCTGCGTTGGTCGATCGCGCACCTGCACCAGGCCGTGCTCGACGGCGAGACGCACGTGCCGCGCATCGCGCACCTGACGACGCTCGCCGGGCATGTGCACGAGCGGCTAACCGGGCGACGGGTGCTCGGCGTGGGCGACGCCTCGGGCATGTTCCCGATCGATGCCACGACCGGCGACTACGACGCCGCGATGCTCGCCCGCTGCGACGAGCTCGCCGCCCGCGCCGCCGACAAGAGCGGCGTCGGGCTCACCGCGAGCGTGCGCGAGCTGCTGCCCGATCCTCTCCCCGCCGGCGCCTACGCCGGCGCGCTCACCGCCGCCGGCGCCGCGCTGCTCGACCCGAGCGGACGCCTGCAGCCCGGCGCGCTGCTCTGCCCGCCCGAGGGGGATGCGGGAACCGGCATGGTCGCGACCGACGCCGTCGCACCGCGCACCGGCAACGTCAGCGCGGGCACGAGCGTGTTCGCGATGGTCGTGCTCGAGCATTCCCTCGCCCGTCCGCTGGAGCAGATCGACGTCGTCACCACGCCCGCCGGAGACCCGGTCGCGATGGTGCACTGCAACAACGGCGCGAGTGAGCTCGGCGCGTGGGCGGCGGTGTTCCGGCGGTTCGCGGAGGTGCTCGGGGCGGGTGCTTCGGGTGCCGCGGGCGCGGGCGCTGCCGCCGCGACCTCGACGGTCAGCGCCGACGCGGTCTTCGCGGCCCTGCTCGGCGAGGCCGCGCGGTCCGACGTCGCGGCGGGCGGCCTGCTCGCCTACAACCACCTCGCCGGCGATCCGATCGCCGGTCTCGACGCCGGGCGTCCGCTCGTCGTGCGCGCCCCCGATAGCGACCTCACGCTCGGCAATTTCGTGCGCGCCCAGCTCTACGGCGTCTTCGGCACGCTCGCGCTCGGCATGAAGGTGCTCGCGGATGAGGGCGTCGCGATCGAGCGGATGCAGGCGCACGGCGGCATCTTCCGCACGGCCGGCGTCGCGCAGCGCGTGCTCGCGGCGGCGCTCGACGCGCCCGTCGCGGTCGCCGACACCGCGGCCGAGGGCGGAGCCTGGGGCGTCGCGCTGCTCGCGCTGTATGCGGCCGAGTCGGGCGGCGACGCCGACTCGCTGAGCGACGGCGGACGCCGACCCGCGGGCGCGGCCGCCGGATCCGGTGCCGCGTCGTCGCGCCCCGCGCTCGCCGACTGGCTGCGCGGGCACGTCTTCGCGGCCGTCGACCCGGAGGTCGTCCGACCCGACCCCGCCGAGGTCGCCGGCTACGCCGCCTGGCTCGAGCGCTACCGCGCCGGGCTGGCGATCGAGCGCGCCGCCGTCGTCGCGATCTGAGCGGGGCCGCGCGACCCGACCGCGCGTCTCGACGGCGCCTCTCGACCGCGCGACCCGGCGCACCGCATCCACCTCACCGACCACCGCCTCCCCACCGCACGAACGAGAGTCCCCATGAACCGCAGCATCACCCCCGACCTCCGCGAGAACGTCGTCTGGTTCGTCACCGGATCGCAGGGCCTCTACGGCGACGAGACGCTGCGCCAGGTCGCGGCGCAGTCGCGGGTCGTCGCCGAGACGCTCGCGGCCGCGTCGGCGGTGCCGGTGACGATCGAGTGGAAGCCGGTGCTCACCGACGCCGACGCCATCCGCCGGCTCGCGCTCGACGCGAACAGCGACGACCGGGTCGTGGGCGTGATCGCCTGGGCGCACACCTTCAGCCCCGCGAAGATGTGGATCACCGGCCTCGCCGCGCTGGCGAAGCCGCTGCTGCACCTGCACACGCAGGCGAACGTCGGCCTGCCCTGGGGCGAGATCGACTTCGACTTCATGAACCTCAACCAGGCGGCGCACGGCGATCGCGAGTTCGCCTACATCCAGACCCGACTCGACCTGCCGCGGGTCACGGTCGTGGGCCACGTCAGCGACCCGGCGGTCGCGGATCGTGTGGGCACCTGGGCGCGCGCCGCCTCGGGCGTCGCGGCGCTGACGACGATGAAGGTCGCCCGCTTCGGCGACAACATGCGCGAGGTCGCGGTGACTGAGGGCGACAAGACCGAGGCGCAGATCCGCTTCGGCGTGAGCGTCAACACCTGGCCGGTGAACGAGCTCGTCGCGGCGGTGGATGCGGTGTCCGACGCCGAGGCGACCGCGCTCGCCGCGGAGTACGACGCGCTCTACGAGGTCGAGCCCGAGCTGCGCGTCGGCGGCGAACGCCGCGCGTCGGTCGTGGATGCGGCGCGGCAGGAGCTCGGGCTGCGCGCCTTCCTCGAGGCCGGCGGCTTCACCGCGTTCACCGACAGCTTCGAGGATCTCGGAACCCTGACCCAGCTGCCGGGCGTCGCCGTGCAGCGGCTCATGGCCGACGGCTACGGCTTCGGCGCCGAGGGCGACTGGAAGACAGCCGTGCTGGTGAGGCTCGCCACGGTCATGGGCGCGGGGCTGCCCGGCGGCGCCTCCCTCATGGAGGACTACACCTACGACCTCACGCCGGGCGCCGAGCTCATCCTCGGCGCGCACATGCTCGAGGTCTCGCCCGCACTGACCGCCGCGAAGCCGTCGCTCGAGATCCACCCGCTCGGCATCGGCGGCAAAGACGACCCGGTGCGGCTCGTCTTCACCGCCGATCCCGGCCCGGCCGTGGTCGTCGCGATGTCGGACCTGCGCGACCGCTTCCGCCTCGTCGCGAACGCCGTCGAGAACGTGGCGCTGCCGCATCCCATGCCGAAGCTGCCCGTCGGCCGCGCCGTCTGGCGGCCCGCGCCCGACTTCCACACCAGCGCCGCCGCCTGGCTCACCGCCGGCGCCGCGCACCACACGGTCATGACGACGCAGCTGGGGGTGGATGTCTTCCGCGACTTCGCGAAGCTCACCTCGACCGAGCTGCTCGTGATCGACGACGCGACGACCCTGCGCGACTTCGAGCGCGAGGTGCAGTGGAACCAGGCGTACTACCGGCTCGCCGGGCGGCTCTGAGCGCGTCGCTTCCGCCACCGCGCATCCGCGGTCGGGTCAGAGGCAGTTGCCGGCCTGCACGCCGGTGGCCGCGAGCGCCGGGTCGTCGCCGATGAGCAGCACCAGCAGCTTCGTGTCGTCGGTGGTCGGCTTGCGTGTCGAACCGGCCGGGCACTCGCCGATGCCGACAGTGCGCCGGCGGCTCTGCCGTTCCAGGAGACCGCGACCCTCGGGAGCCCCGCGCCGAGCGCCGTGCGCATCGCGCGGACGGCGGCGGCGGTCGGGTGCAACTCGCCCTTCGCCGGTGAGAACACGGCGACCGACGGGATGAGGTCGTTCCAGGCGAGTGCCACGCTGCCGTCTTTCGCGGCCGGTCCGGTGACCGTCATGATCGGAAGCTCGTGCGTGAGCTCGCCGAGCAGCAGCAACGCCGACACAGGCGGGGTGCCGAAAGAACTGAAGCCGTCGCTCGTCCAGCCGGTGCTGCCCGCGAGAGCCCCGGTCGCGGCGACCACGGCCGGCCAGTGCCCGGTCAGGGTCGGGATGTCGGCGGCGATGATCGTGTAACCGCGTCGGAAACTCGCGCCATCGGAGTCGTCCGGCGCCGTGATGTCGAGCCCGATGCGTGCGCCCGCCGCGGCCGACACGGTGCGCCACGACGCGACCTCGGCGTTCAGCGTCGTGCCGCTCAGGGCACGGGCGTCGGCGATCGTCAGCTTCTCCGCGCCCGCGGTGACGGTCACCGCGGGGATGACGTCGTCGAGCCGGTCGTCTTCGAGCGCGTCGGCGAGGTCTTTCGCAACGGCGGTCCACACCGCATCCGTCGCGTCCTTCTCCAGTGCGACCTTCACGGTGAGGGTGCGGCCGGTGCCGGCGAGCGGCTGGAACTCCGACGACGCGCTCGTCACGCCCTTCTCGGCGTTGAGCTTGCCGCCGAGTTCGCTCGCGGCGGTCGCCGCCTGCGCGTCGGCGTTGAGGCTGTCGGCAGCCCCGCCGATGCTCGAGCAGCCGGCCAGCGCGATCGCTGCGGTCAGCGTCATCGCGCCGACGGCGAGTGCGCGGGAGAGATCGCTGACGCGGCGGGCGGATGCGCGCGGGCGCCGGTGCTGGGTCACGCTCACGAACCTAGGCGCGGCGGGGTAGAACGCCGAGTCCCCGTTCGGGCGACGGGCTCAGGTAGCGGTGCCGGGACCGCTGCCGCTGCCGCTGCCGCTGCCGCCGCCGGCGTCGCCCGCCGCCGCGCGGCAGAAGTCGGCCGCGTCGAGCAGTGCCGAGGCGAGCGCGTCGGCGTCGGCAGCGCTGAACACATCCGATTCGGAGATCGTCGGCACGATCGTCCACCCTTCGCGGTCGTCGTCGATGCGCACCGCGCTCACCCGCCAGCGTGCGCTCTCCGCGACGGTGTGGATGTGCGCCGGCGCCTCATCGAGGCCGTTGCAGCGGTGCGTGCCGCCGAAGTCACGGCAGCGGGGCTCGTCGCAGAGCACGAGCAGGGGGCGGTTCTCCATGCGGCTCATGCTGTCCGCATCCGCCGACATCCCCGCCTCGGCCCGCGCGGGTGGCCACGAATGCGCGGGACACGCCGGTCCGGGCGTGCATTCGCGGCCACCTTCGGGAGCGAGCCGGGCGTGGGGCGCGCGCCGGGCCGCGGGGTCGAAGCGTGCGAGGCGGCCGAGTCAGGGCTCGAGCAGCTCCAGGTCGGCGAGCAGCGAGGGATGCGTCGGCTGCCAGCCGAGGGCCTCGCGCGTGTGCTCGCTGGTCGACGGCTGGTCCATCGCGAAGATCGGACCGAAGGGGCCGAAGGTCTCGGTCGGCACCGGCTCGACGGAGAGACCGAGGCGGCGGCCGATGGCCTCGGCGATGTCGCGCACGGCATCCCCCTCGTCGGCGACGGCGTGCCAGGCGGTGCCGGCGGGCGCCGACTCGAGCGCGAGGCGGAACAGCACGGCGGCATCGCGCGCGTGCACGGCGGGCCAGCGCTGGGCGCCGTCGCCCGGGTACCCGGCGACACCGGAGCGGCGCGCCTGCTCGGTGAGCAGCCCGGCGAATCCGCCGCGGCCCTCGTCGTGAACGGTGCGCGGCATCCGCACCGCCGACGCGCGCACGCCCTGATCGGCGAGCGCGAGCAGCGCGTTGACCGACTCGGCGCGTCCGGCCACCGGCCCGACGAGCGGGAGCGGATCGGCTTCGGTCGAGGCGCGTCCGTCGACCCACGGCGTGCCCGAGACGGTGACGGCCGGCTTGCCGGTGCCGATGAGGGCCTCGCCGAGCGTGCGCATCGCGGCGCTCTCCTCGGCGATCGCGGCGACGAGTCCTTCGGGCGTGCTGTCGGCGTGGGCGAAGGCGAGGCTGATCACGCCGTCGGCCTCGGTGGCGCCGCGCCGCAGCGCATCCAGGTCGGAGAGATCGCCGCGCAGCGTGCTGGCGCCGGCGCTCTCGAGCGTCGCGGCGGACCGATCGGAGCGGGCGAGCGCGAGCACCTCGTGCCCGTTCGCGAGCAGCTCGGCGACGACGGCGGTGCCGATCGTGCCGGTGCCTCCGGTGACGAAGACCTTCATGGTGACCTCCTGGTCGGATGTTCGAACCCGTGACGGGACAGGTGTCGCATCACTCGGGCGACGATAGCACTGCGATGGGACACGTGTCGCATCACTGCTAATCTGGATGCCATGGGCCGCTGGGAACCGGGAGCACGCGAACGTCTGGTGCTCGCCGCCGTCGACCTGTTCACCGAGCAGGGCTACGACGAGACGACCGTCGCGCAGATCGCCGAGCGCGCGGGAGTCACCCGCAGCACCTTCTTCCGCCACTTCTCCGACAAGCGCGAAGTGCTCGTCGCCGGGCAGGAGACGCTGAGCCGGCTGCTCGCCGAGGGCGTCGCCTCCGCGCCGGACGGAGCGGGGCCGATGGATGCCGTGGCCGCCGGACTCGAGCGCGCGTCGGCCGAGATGGGTCCCCTCAACCGCGAGCTCGGCCCCCGCATCGGCGCCGCGGTCGCCGCGAGCGCCGAGCTGCAGGAGCGCGACGCGCTCAAGCAGGTCGGCATGGCGGCGGCGATGACGGATGCGCTCGTCGAGCGCGGCGTGGTCGAGCCGGTCGCCCACCTCGCCGCCGAGCTGGGTGTGCTCGCCTTCAAGCGCGGCTTCGCGGAGTGGGTCGCGGTGCGCGATGACGCCGACGCCGGCGGGCTCGCTCCGCACGCGCTCGCGGCGCTCGCCGAGCTGCGATCCGCGACGGCGCAGCTGGGCTGACGCCGCCGCGCGAGCAGCGCCTCCGTGCTCGTGGCGCCGGCCTGACGACGCCGCGCGACTCGCTCACTCAGCCGCGCAGGGCATCCGCATCCACCAGCACCTCGCGCACGATCTCGGCGATGCCGATCGCGGTGCCGGTGCGGCCGATGACGAATGCCGTCAGGCCGCGGGCGGGGGTCGGGGTCGGGACCGTGTGCCCGCCGCCCTCGACCGTGAACAGCGTGACCGGCGCGTGCCCCGTCTCGCGGAACCCGAGGCGCTGCATCGGGGCGCGGTCGCCCGCCGCGCGGGAGGGGACCGGCGTCGTGATGCCGTCGCCGCTCATCCCGTTGCGACGCGCGAAGTAGGTCGCCGTGTCGGGCGCCGACAGCGCGATCCCGTCGATCTTGAACGCGGTGCGCGCCCACCACTTCATGCGTCCGCCGGCGTAGGGCACGATCGGGTCGGTCGTCGAGGCGACCAGGGCGACGGGGATGCCGGCCGCATCGCCGTGCGAACGGCCGCGCGCGCTCGCGGCCCGGTCGTCGAACACGCCCGCGAAGCCCTCCCGGTTCGGCATCGTCGCGCCGACGATGACCCCGCCCGAGATGAGGTCCGACGCCTCGTGCAGGAGGCGCAGCACCATCTGGCCGCCGTTCGAGAAGCCCATCGCGACGACGCGGCGCGCATCCACCCTCTGGGTCTCGACGAGCCGGGCGGCGACGGCCCGCGCGAAGGCGACGTCGTCGACCTTCGCCAGGCGCGCGGGGAAGCGGCTGTCGGCGCGCGAATCGTTCCAGTTGCGGCGGTAGCCGTCGAGGTAGGCGACAGCCGCGGAGCCGTCGGCGACGAGCGGGTCGAGCGCGCGTCCGGTGAAGTCGCGCTGGATGTCGCCGGTCTGCTTCGAGCCGTGGAACACCAGCACGAGCGCGCGTCCCGGCCCTGCCGTGGAGGGCGCCGTGACCGTGAAGGTGCGCTCGCGTCCACCCGCTGTGATCGTCTCGTGGGTGGTGATGATCTCGTTCATATCGGCGACATTAGAGTCTGACATCATGTGAGGGTCAAATGGATCGGATCGGCGCCTGCTTCGAGCCGGTGCCGAAGCGGAGGAACAGGATGAGGATCGGCGAGCTGAGTCGGCAGAGCGGTGTGAGCCAGCGCTCCCTGCGCTACTACGAGGAGCGCGAGCTGATCAGCGCCGAGCGGTCGCCCAACGGCTATCGGGAGTATGCGCCCGCGATGGTCGAGCGGGCCAGCGTCATCCAGCAGCTCTTCGGCATGGGCTTCTCGCGCGAGGTCGTCGAGTCGGTGCTGAGCTGCACGGGCAACGCGCCCGAGTCGGCGCATGCCGCAGCGGCCGACACGCTCGCTCTCGTGCGCGACGACCTCACCGCCCAGATCGACCGCCTCACCGCGACCCGAGCCCGCATCGACGAGTTCCTGGATGCGCGCGCGGCGGTGCCGGCCTAGTCCTCGCCGCGCAGCCGAGCGCGCGTCGCCTCGAGTTCGGCCGCGAGCCGTGCCTCGTGCTGCCAGTAGCGGCGCCAGATCGTCGGACTGGCGAGGAATCCGGCTGTCGCGCCGCCGACGGCGGCGAACGGTCCGATGAACAGCACGAACGCGATCAGGCAATGCCGGCGGATGCCCTCCTGCATCCGCTCGTTGGTCATGCCGCCGACCTGCTCGTCGCCCGAGTAGGGCAGGCTCCAGACGCACGCCCAGATCGTCGTGCCGATGATCGCGAGCAGCAGTCCCGCGGCGGCGACGGCGACGGCGATGCCGATGCGCGCGCCCCAGCCCGGTTCGCCGATCGTCGGCGTCGATGCGCCCCCGCTCATGATCGCGCGCGCCGGATGCGAGAGCTGGGGACGGGCGCGAGCAGTGCCTCGCGGTGTGCCCGCAGACCGGGCACCCGGAGTGTCAGCACCTCCCACGGGATCACGAAGTCATCGCAGAAGGTCTGGTGTTCGGTTTCGCAGCGGTACTCGATGACCAGTCCGGAGTCCTCGACGACCGCACGGACGTAAGTCGAGCGGAAGCGGGCGCTCGGCCCCCAGCCTCCGGAACCGCCGCGGGCGAGCTCGACGGAGCCGAGAGAGGCCGCTGGAGACGAAGGTGACTCAGCGGTGTCCTCGGTGCGCGTGTCGACATCGAAAGCGACCGCCGTCTCGAAGAGCAGCTCGCCCGAGTCGGTTCTCAGTGCGGCGACGATCGCGCCCAAGGAGACGCCGACGAGGTCGAGCCTCGGGTAGAAGTGCGTGTCGTTCACGATGAGGCCCGAGCGATGGCGGAAGTTCGGCCTGCTTCCGCCGATGCTCAGCGACCCGGCCCATCCCCGCGGCCCTCGCGGCTCGAAGCTGCGCACGTTCCGCAGCCATCCGTCGGCGGAGACCCCGTAGATCTCGCCGTACGTGCCGAGCGGCGCGGTCGCCAGCTGGGGGGCGTGCAGCGAGCGCGGCACGACCGGGGGACGGCGACTCGGGTCGCCGGTGTCCTCCTCGATACCGGCGAGAGCGACGACTCGGGTGATCCTGTCGACGGAGAATCGCACCATGATCCGCCGCGGGTCGGGGTCATCTGCCGCCCTGCGCGTCGGCTCGCGCGGAGCGTCGGCGAGCGCGGCTTCGATCTCGACGACCGCCGACCCGCCCTGCGCCTCGACGTGGCAGCGGACGTCGCTGAGGGCGTGGGCGACGCTCGCGCCCAGGGGGCCCAGAGTCGTGAGCGTCGCGACCGTGGGGATCGGATCGGGCGTCTGAGCCCAGTCGGGGTTCGCCACGCGGGTTCGGATCGCCGCAGCGAGTGAGGCGCCGATCGTGATCGTCGGGGTGAAGTCCTTGCCGTCGAGGTAGCCGGTGGCGGCGTCGCGCCGGGCCCGAGCCGGGCTGATCGTCATGTTCCCGTCGTCGTCCGACCCGATGCGCAGGAGGTCGGCTCCGGCGGGCATCCGGACCCCGAGAGCCGGCGGCGGCTCGATGCTCCCGCGAGCGTAGATGTCGCCGCGCGCGTCGATCATCGCGTCGGTCAGGTGCGGGCCGCGCGGCACGTCGGGAACCGGGCGCTCGCCGAGCGCACCGCGCACGATCCGCACGACCGCGCCGGTCAGGGCCCCGAACAGCACGCCCATCGGCCCGAAGGTGGAGGCGAACATCAGCAGCCCGGCCATCCCGAGCGATTGCAGGAAGGCGGTGCGCTCCTGAGGATCCGGATGCGTCGCCTCGGCATTCACGCCGGCCACGACGCAGAACACGATGGCGATCAGCGCCGCGACGATCGCGCCGATCCCGGCGCCGACGAGCAGATGGAACCAGAACGACCGCAGTGGGCGCGGCGGCCGCGACTCGCGGGCGCCCTCGGGCGTCACCGGGGCGAGGGTCGCCGACGTCATCCGGTCTCCTTCTGCTTCGGCCTCCGCATCGTGAGCGATTATCGCCGTCTCGGCGGGCGTCGCGCAGGCCCCCACCCGGGGCAGTGAGCGCAGAGGGCGCGAGCGCAGCGGGCGCGAGCACTCGGCCCCGAACGGGGACCTCCCCGAGAGAATCTCGCACTCCTAGGCTCGCGGTCGGCCCGCGCGCGTGCGGACGCCGCACCTCACCGACCGCATTGGATGACGAATGCCCCGCCCGAACCTCGCCCGCCTCTCGCTCGCGATCATCCTGACCGCGGCGCTCGCCGGACTCACCGCGTGCGCCGGCCCGCAGGCGGTCACCGTCGGCAAAGCGGGCAAGCCGAGCGCGACCGCGAAGCCGGTCGAGACCGGGGCGCGACGCCTGCTCACGACAGCGGATGCGCAGGCCGCGCTGCCGACGGCGTCCGAGATCGGAACCGGCTGGGTCGACGGCAAGAACCCGTCGGATGACTCCGGCGACGACTCCGGTTCGACGAGCGCGACGCCGACCTTCGCGCCGGCCGAGTGCGCGTTCTCGGCCGAGAACGGCGCCGTCGCCGACCTCGCGGTCGTGCCCGACGACGCGCCGCGTGCCGCCGAGGCGACCGTCGACTTCCACCAGCCGCCGGCCGACGACAGCTGGGGTCTGGATGCGCACGGCGTCACCGTGCGCATCCAGAGCTTCGACCGCGACATCGATGCGGCCCGCCTGACGAAGATCTCGCAGCGCCTCGAGCCCTGCTCCCAGTTCACCTCGACCGACCCGACGTCGGGTGTCTCGATCAGCTGGCAGATCATCCCCGTGTCGATGTCGAACTACGGCGACGGCACCCTCGCGTTCCGCATGCAAGGCGCGGTGTCGTTCATCGTCGTGCTGCTCGACTCGGTGCAGATCGTCGCCGGCCACAACCTCGTGACCATCACCCAGTCGGGCATCGGCAGCGTCGACACCGGGCTCGCGGCGCGCGTCGCCCAGACCGTGATGACGAAGCTCGGCGACGAGGGCTGACCCGGTGAGCGTGCGTCTGGTCGACCACGAGCACATCCGCGTGCTGCTGTGGGCGGGGATGCGTGCTGACCTGGGCGCTCCCCTGACTTGGCGCGCGGACCGCGACGGCCGGGTGCGGCACGAGCTGACGCCCGAGACCGCTCCGGTGATCGGCGCGAAGCTGGTGCGCGTCAACGAGCTCGTCTGGAATGCGGTCTCGCGCGGGATGGACCCGCGCGCGCCGCTGCGGTCGACATACCTGCACGCTGAGCCCGAATCCACGGCCTGGACGCCCGTCGAACTGATCCGGTCGATCGACTTCTACGAGTACCAGTCGCTCGATGCGCTGGACGACTTCATCGACGAAGACGACGAAGACGACGAGGGCGACGACGCCGACGGCTCCACTTGGGGCCCTGCCGAACGCGCCCTGGCGATCGAAGCGAAGCTGTTCCTGCTCGCCCTCCACCGACGTCTCACTGCGAGCATCCCGGGCTGGGGAACTCCGCCGTGGACCGACGACCACCTGTTCACGACCGAGGTCTGGAAAGCGGCGCCGTGGGGGATCGAGGGGACGAGGGCGGGGGCCGATTCGCGCGATTGAGCTCCACGCGACAGTCCTCGAGTCAGTCGCCTTGCGAGGGGGTGGCGGGGTCGTCGTCGACGTGACCCGGCGTCACCTCGACCGCGGGCGCGTCTCTCGAGATCGGCTCGACCGCGTGCGACGGACCGCCGTCGAGGGCGAGCAGGGTGCCGGTGACGATCGTCACCAGGGCGGCCAGTCCGACACCGACGATCACGCCGATGCGCTCGGCGCGCGTGAGGTCGTCGCGGTCTGCGCCCGGCGCATCCATCCCCCGCGGCCCGCCGCTCACGAGGGATCCTTCCAGGCGGTGTAGCTGACGACCGAGCCGGATGGATACGTCACGTCCTTCGCGCCGCCGATGTACACGCGCTCGGAGGAGAGCAGCGCGCCCGTCGTCTCGTCGAAGATCAGGATCGTGCGGAACGAGCCCTTCTCCCCGCTCTTCGCCTGGAATGCGATCCCCGGTCGGTTGAGTCGATCGGTGACGCGGCCGAGCATCTCGACGCCGTCGAGCGACCGGATCAGCTCGAGCAGCGCCGCCGACCTGGCTCCCGACAGCACCCACTCGTTGCGCACGCTCTCGGCCTCGTTGAAGTAGTCGCCGGTCGTCAGGGTCACGTCAGGCGTCCCGCCACTGAGGATCGCCTCGATGTAGGCGCGCAGCTCCGCGCCGGTCGTCGGCGGCGGCGTCGGGTAGAGCATCGGGTACTCCCCCGCCGGGTAGTCGTCGCGGCTGATGAGCGAGCCCGGCGCGGCGCTCAGGTCGGGCGGCTCCGCACCCCAGCGCACCGGTCCGGCGTGGGTCTCGACCCGGCCCGAGCCGTCGGCGTAGCGCCGCAGGGTGACCTCCTGCGGCTGCACGACCCAGGCCGTCTCCTTCTCGGTCACGGTGACGTTCGAGTACCAGCCCTCGATGCGGATGTCGAAGTCCTGCTCCGCGGTCGTATCGGGCTGGGATCGGGCGGCCGCGATGAGGCGGGCCAGCGTCGCATCCGACCCCTCGGCGATCGGGGTCGCCTTGAGTCGCGGCGGAGCGGCGAGGCTCGCCGGAACCGGCTGGCCCAGGTTCGTCAGCGTGACGACGAGAGCGATCGTGAGGGCGGCCGCGAGGCCGATGATCCAGTACACAGCCGGGCGCGGTCGATGGGATGCGCGGGGCGTGCGGCGCGCGACCGCGGTGCCGTCGACGATGCGCGCCAGGTCGGCCTCGGCGCGCAGCGTCAGCGGCTCGTCGCGCTGGGCGCGCACCGGGTTCGCGGCGCGCAGGCGCTGCTCGAGCTCATCCACGGCGCTCACCTCCCGCGGTCGTCGCGGACGCGCGGCCGGAGCCGTCTGTGCGTCCGGTGCGTCCGGCGCGTTCGGCAGTCCGGTCGAGCTGCGCGCGCAGCGCCGCCCGAGCCCGGGAGAGCCGGGTGGTCGCCGTCGCCGCGGAGCAGCCGAGAACCTGGGCCATGTCGGCCGCGCTGAGGTCTTCCCAGTAGGCGAGGAAGAGCACTTCGCGATCCGCCGGCTTCAGCGCCGCGACTGCTCGACGCAGCTCGAGGTCGGCGCCGTCAGAGCCATCCGGCCCGTCCACCGCCGCCTCGCTCGACGTCGCGATGACCGATCCGACCCGCTCGCGCAGCGCGTCCGACCGAGTGCGACGCCGGTACTCGTTGCCGATGACGTTGCGCGCGATCGCGTACAGCCAGGGCAGCGTCGCGTCGGCGGCGGCGAACTTCTGCCATGCCACGCGGAACACCTCGGCCGTCACGTCCTGCGCCTCCTCATGGTCGGAGAGTCGTCGTTCGCACACGGCGAGCACGAGGGCGTAGTGCTGCCGGTAGAACGCCGAGAAGGCGGCGACGCGGGCGTCGTCGTCGATGGTGCGCCTCCCCGGTTCCTGATGACGTGAGCCGCCATCCACTCTGTCTGTTTCCGGATGCGGCGGCGACCTGACAACCGGATGACCTCGGTGTCGCCGCCGGTCGATGCGCAGGCGGAGGATGCGGTGAGTCGCGCGCGGTGCGTGTCGCGGGCAAGTGCCCGGCCGATCCTCAGCGGCAGCCGTGGCCGGGGGTGCTAGCGTCCGCCGGATGCGGGCATCCCTCGTCTTCTTTCGTCCGTCCTCGTTCCACTGGGAGCAGCGATAACCGTGAGCGACGGGTTCGAGCGCGACGAGCCGCACGCGCAGGGCACATCCCGGCGACGGCGTCGACCGCTGGTGGGCGTCGCCATCGCCGCTCTTCTGTTCGCGGCTGCGGCGGGTGGTGTGTACGCCCAGGTCGCATCGCTTCTGCGCGATGGTCGCGAGTTCCAGTGGGGGTCGGTGACCTCGGCCGACGTGTTCGGCGGTTCGACCCTGGCCATGGCGATCGGGCTGTTCGTCGCCCTGGTGTTCGCCGCCCGCCGTTCCGCGCACGGTCGAGCGCGGGTGATGGCGGCGGTGCTCGGGGTCGTCGCGACGGTGATGCTGCTCGCAGGCGCGTTCGCCGGAGTCTGGGCGATCGGTCTGCAGGGGAGATACGTCCCGGTCGCCGGCGACACCGGCTCCCGTCAGCTCGTCGCGAACGAATTCGGCATCGGCGGTCGCCTCTACGAGAAGCGCGGCGACGAGCTGTTCCCGCTCGCTGACATCTGGGTCGACGACATCGCCTATCCGTTCTCCGACGGCCAGTACCAGGCGCGGCACGTGGATGGCGCGGTCTATCTCGCCTGGACGCCTGAAGCCGGCGCCGGCGGGCAGCGTCACATCGTCATCCCCGACTCCGCGGCGGTCGGCGGCGTCGGCAGCTCCGCTGGCGTCGTCTTCTCCTCCGAGCCGTGCGGCGGCACCGGTGACGGCCCGGAGTCGGCGCCGTGCCTGGGGCCCGAATGAGCGGCGAGAGCAAGGTCCCGCGTCCGACGCGCCCGACGCGCGACGAGCTGGTCCACGCTTCGGGCCCCCGCCGCGCTGCGCTCGTCTTCTTCGGCATCGCGGCACTTGCCGCCGCGATCGCGGTCGTCGTCGAGATCGTGGACGATCCGGTGGGTGTGCGGCGCACCCTCTCGCCCGTCATCGTCCAGATCGGCCTGCTCGATCCCGGTCAGGTGTTCGGCTGGGCCGTCGCGATCACCGTGGTGGCGCTCGCGATCGGGATCGGGCTCTCGGCGCGGGTCGCGCATCGCCGCGGACGACGGGCCCTGACGGTCGGGCTCGCCGTCGTCACCGTGCTCGAGGTGGTGGTCGGCGTGCCATTCTGGATGGTGACCGCATTCGTCAGCTCGAGCACGTCGACCGAGGTGAGAGGCGACACCGGCGGACGCGAACTCGTCGTGCGTGAGAACGGGCTGTGGGGGACGGTCTATGAGAGACACGGGCTCGAGCTGCACCTGCTCGGAAGGATGTCGACCACGCACAGCGCCCTCGCGGGCTACACCGGCGTCGCCGACGGCCGCTATGCGGTGCGCAGCAGCGGCAGCGCGGATGGCACCGGCGGTCGAACCGTCTACCTCGCCTGGAGCGTGCGGGACGGCTGGGGCCTGACGCAGCGCCTGGTCATCGACGACGACTCCGCGTCGCAGGCCGCCCGCGGGCGCGTGCCGAATTCGGAGCACTGCGAGGACGACCCGCACGCGCCGCCGTCGACGGAGATCGACGGCTCGCCGACGCCGTTCTGCCTGCTGCCCGACCCGGGGAGCTGAAAGCGGATCCCTCGAACCTCGCTACCGGCCGATATGCCCCTCGATACGGGGATCGAGACGCGGACGACGCTGTGACAGCATCCCGGAACGGCCTTCTTCGGGCGTCGCGCCGGCGCACCCAGCACCGCGATCGCCGACTTCTGGACGTGGTGGCAGCAGGCGGGTCGCAGCCTCGCCGAGTCGGTCGAGCGGACGGGCGACCCGACCGCGGCCGCGGCGGAGTTCTCACAGCGCATCGGCGCGATCGACCGACGGCTCGCGTTCGAGTTCGGCCGCTCCGCCCGCGACGGCGTCCGCACGCTCGTGGTCAGCGCCGGCGGCGATCCTGAACTGCGGGGCCTCGCGCAGCGGTGGTGGGATGTGCGAGTCGAGGAACCGGGCTGGCTGTTCCTGCCGTCGCGACCGGCCGATCCGGAGCACCTCGACGGCGAGATCCAGATCGCCGATGCGACGCTCGATCTGCGTGAGCTCGGGTTCCGCGTCGACACGGATCTCGAGCGTCGGCGCGCGCACGTCACGGTCGTCCACTCGCGCTTCGGCGACATCCCTCGCGATGCCCGCTACCAGGTCGCCTTCCTCGCGCTCGACGCGTTGCTCGGAGAGGACGACGTCGCTCGGTGGGTCGGCGACGTCGAGGTGAACGTGCTGACCCGCGACGCCCACGGCGGTGGCGAGCTCGTGATCGCCGCCGTCGAGGAGCTGCGGCACACCCGCGACGAGCTCGGCGACGACCCGTGGCGGCTCATGACGATGGAGTTCGAGGGCGGCGGAGGGATGATCGCCGCCGTGCGCGACGGGGTGCGGTGGATCGACCGACCCGAGCTCGACCTCGCCGTCGAGATCACGCTTTGCTTCCCTCTCGGGGCCGAGGGCGAAGACATCCCTCAGGACGTCGTCGACTGGCTGAACGGCATCGATGACGCGCTGCAGGCAGTGCTCGGCGACGACGGCCTCGTCGTGATGCACTCGACGCTCCCGCCGTGGCGTACGGTGTTCTCCGACCTGCGTGACGGCGACGCCGATGCGCTCCGACGACTGCGCGACTACGCCAAGACCCTGCCGAAAGGGAAGGTCACGACCGCGCGTGACCCCGGCTGGTACCGGGTCGGGCGTGCGATCGGGTGAGCCTCGACCGTCGACGACTGCGGTGACTCAGTCGGCGGCGACCGCCGCACCCGCGCCCGCATGCGACTCGGCCGACCCTGCCGCCGCATCCGGCACCGCGACCTTCGGCTTCGCCCAGGAGCGGCCCGAGGTGTCTTTGAGGATGTCGTACTCGACCTCGACGTGCGGCTCGATCGCGCTGTACTTGTCGTTGGGCGCGCCGATGATCAGCTGGAAACCGAGGCCGCGCCAGGCGCCGATCGCGCGCTTCGTGAAGTGCGCATCCGCCTTGATCAGGGCCTCGTCGAGGAAGACGGGGGCGTAGCGCGGGCGGTCGGCTCCGGCATCGCCGAGCTGGTAGCGCAGGGCCGCGCCGACGATGAAGGCGATGAGCTCCTGCGACTCTCCGCCCGACTTCTCGCCGATGTGGTCGTAGAGCGCCACGTGCTGCTTGCCGACCGCGGTGACCCGCTCGGCGCTGACGCGCACGTGGTTGCGCACGTCGATGAGGTCGGCGAAGTCGGGGGCGGTGCGGCGGATGCGCGCGATCAGCTTGGTCATGCGCGCGTAGACCGCGTCGCGATCCTCGGGCGTCGCGCCGATCGCGCCGACCGTCTCGATCGCGGCCCGCACCTCGCGCAGCTCGCGACGGAAGCGCTGGCGGCTCGTCGACTGGCTCTCGCGCGGGGTGATCTGCAGGCGGTGCGCGTCGTCGTAGAACGGCAGGTCGGCCATGATCACGTTGATCGGCTCGATGCGCTCGCGGATCTCGCGCAGCGACCGGCTGATCGTCGAGTCGAGGTTCGTGAGGTCGTTGCCCGACAGGGTGAGCAGGCTGTCGCGCCACTCGGTCTCGAGCTCGTGGAGTCCGCTCGTCTGCAGGTCGTCGAGGATGCGCTCGAAGTCGCCGAACGACTGGTCGGGGTCGGCGAGCAGGTTCGGGTTGGGCCAGCGCTCGAGGAAGCCCGCGAGCGTGCGGCGCAGGGCCTCGCGCTGTTCGACGAGCACGCCCTGCGCGGCCGTCTGGTCGGCGTCGAGGCGGCGCCCGGCCGAGTCGAGCGCGGTGTCGAAACGGCGGAGGCGCTCGGACGGGGCGAGGGCGGCGAGGGCGGAGGACGCGGATGCGGCGCCGCCGGTCATCGCGGCGGTCGCGTCGTCGACGTCGTCGCCGTTGTCGGCCCGCGTTCCCGCGCCCGTCCCAGCCCCTGCTCCCCTGCTCGGCGCCAGGAACCGCTCATCCAGGTACGCCGACTGCGCGGCGTCGAAGCCGATCTCCTCGCGCTCGGCGCGGTCGAGGGTCGCCTGGGTCGCATCCACGTCGTCGGTCGTGTCGGCCCAGTCCTGCTGCAGCTTCTCGAGCTGCGAGCGGGTGCGTCCGATCTGCTCGCGCAGTTCGCCGGCGCGGCGGCGCTTCGCCTCGATCTGCTCGCGCAGCTCGCCGATGCGCGGGTCGCCGGCGGTGACCTCGTCGACGATGCCCGTCCAGCGGGCGATCTCGCTCTCGATGCCGGCCGTGTCGACCTGCTGCCAGGTGAGCCCCGCGATCGTGACGTAGGCGGCGTGGCGGCTGTCGACCGTGTCGAGCTCGGCGTCGGCGCGGCGCTCCGCCTCGACCGCCTCGACGCGGGTGCGCTCGGCGCGGGTGATCTGCGCATCCAGCTCGGCGATGCGCCGCTCGGCCGAGAAGCCGAGCACGTTCGCGCGGCCGTGACCGCCGTGCTCGCCGCGGTCGCCCTGCGACACCTGACCGGTGATCGTCAGCGCGGCGGAGTGGTCGCGCAGTTCGGAGCTGTCGTCGACGCAGACGAAGCCGAAGCGGTCTTCGAGTCGGCCGCGCAGCCAGCCGGTGAAGGGCGTCGAGCGGTAGTCGAGGCGCCCGGGCAGGGTGCGCGGGTCGGCGTCGCGGCCCTCGGCCTGACCGGTGTGCACGCCCTGGAAGCGCAGGCGCTGCGGGGTGCGCACGCTGTCGATCGCGCGGCGGAACGCGGGCAGCGTCGCCGCGTCGATCAGCAGCGTCGTGGCGAAGCCGCCGAGCGCCAGGTTGAAGGCCTCGCGCCACGGCTCGAACTCGGCGCGCACCTCGATCAGCTCTCCCACGAAGGGCAGCTCATCGGCGCGCAGGCCCGCGGCCTCGGCGACGAGGCGGCGCGATTCGCGCAGAGCATGGGGGATGTTGTCGTCGCTGCGGGCGGCCAGCTCGCGCTCGCGACGCAGCTCCTTCAGGGCGCGGTCGGCATCCATCCGGGCGGCGGTCGCCGCACCGCGCGCGTCGCGGGCGGCCTGCTTCGCGTCGGGCTTCGCGATCTCGGATCGCGCCTGCACGTGCAGGGCGCCGAAGGCCCGCTCGGTCGCGACCGTCGCCTCCAGCGCGGCCAGCGCCTCGTCGAAGCGCGTGCGCTCGCGCTGCACGCCGGTGAGACGCGACTCGAGCGCGCGCAGCTCGCGGTTGGCGGTGTCGAGGCGGTCGCCGCCGGCGTCGCGCAGGATGTCGCCGAGCGCCTCGCGCTCCTGCTCCGCCGCATCCGCCAGCACCTCCTGCTCGCGCAGCTCGGCCTCGGCGGTGCGCGTCGCGTCGCGCAGCTCGCCCTCCACCTCGCGCAGCAGGTCGCGGCGGCGCTCGGCCCGCCACAGCGAGGCGAGCGAGTCGGCGTCGTCGAACACGCCGACCCGGTCGATCAGCCGCAGCCGCTCCCCCGCCTCCTCGATGCGCTCACGCATCTCGCGGATCGGCAGCAGCGCCCGCACCTGCTGCTGCGCCGTGATCATGCGCGCGCGGGTGCCCTCGAGCTCGTCGAAGTGGGTGACGGCGGCATCGGCGACGGCGAGCGTCTCCGGCTCTTCGAGCACCATGCGCTTGTAGAGCTCGTCGACGGTCGTGATCTGCTGGCCGGCCTGGATGCGCGCGAGCAGGCTCATCGCCTTCGACCCGGCTCCGGCGGCGCCGATGCCGAGCACGGTGTGGATGCGCGCCGAGAACTCGCGGTCGGTCGCGAGCGTGTCGAGTCCGGTGGCGCGCACGGAGGCGTCGCTCATCCGGTCGGCGGCGGCGCTCTCGAGCGTGCGCAGGTCGAAGTCGCTCGCGACGCTCGCGCGCACCCGCACGGTGTCGTCGACGGTGCGGGCGTTCGCCGGGATGTACCAGGCGCGCACCGCCGTGAACTTCGAGCCGTCGTGGTCGGCCCAGGTCATCGCGACGGCCGTCCAGGTGTCGCTGCCGTCGCCGCGCAGCACCCGGATCTTCGTGCCGTCGTCGGTGCGCGACTCATCCAGTTTGCCGCGGCCGTAGGAGAGGATGTTGCGCTGCTCGGCTCCGCGCGGGCGCCCCACGACGGCGCCGTTCGACGCCCCGTTGAAGGGCGTCGTGTGCGGCATCATGAGCGCGATGTAGGCATCCATGAGCGTCGACTTGCCTGAGCCCGAGCCCCCGCAGAGCAGCGTCGCGACCGGCGAGAAGCGCACCCGGTGGGCGCCGTCGTAGCCGCCCCAGTTCACGAGCTGCAGGTCGTCGGCGACCCACTGCTGGCCGCGCGACGCGGCCGGGATGAGGCCGAAGAGCGTGTCGAGCATGGTCATCGTGCGGGCTCCTCATCGATCGCGAGGTCGGTGGTGGGGATGTCGGTGTCGGCGGGATCCGCGTCGTCGCCCGCCGCATCCGTCCCGTCGTGCTCGCCGGCGTCGGCATCGTCGCCGCTCACGGTGCGCTCCCGCAGCCACTCGAGCAGCTCGTGCAGCCGCTCCGAGCTGAGCAGGATCTCGACCAGCGCGCTGATGCGGTAGCGCCCCTCCGACTCCTCCTCGACGACGCCGTCGACACGCAGGCGGTTGAGGGCGTTGCGGATGTCGCGCTGGCGCCGGGCCGTGCCGCGATCGCCCGCGGAGTAGTAGCTGAGCACCGTCTGCTCGACCTCTTCGACATCCACCCGGGCGGAGCCCTCGCCGGCCGTGATCTCGCGCTGGTAGACGGTGCGCAGGTGCACGAGCACGAGGGTCTCGGCGCGCGTGTAGGCCTCGTCCTTGAGCAGGATCGGCACCTCGAGCTCGTCCGATCGCACCTGTTGCTTGTAGGCGACGCCGCGGTCGTGGTCGACGACGAGGCGGATGAACAGGTCGCCCAGCCGCGACTCGATCTGCGACTGGTGCTCGAGCAGCACGGCCCAGTCGCCGCGGGAGCGCTCGGCCAGCAGAAAGCGGCGCTGCAGCAGGCGCACGAGCACGCGCCGCGCGTCGGGGTCGAGCACGCCGCGGTCGCCCGGGAACAGCTCGTCGGGGTCGTCCTCCATCGCGACGGGGTGGATGAAGGGGGAGTCGGCGGATGCGGTGTCGGCGCTGCGCTCGTCGGTATCGACGGCGTCGTCGTCGGGCTCGGCGTCGATCGCCTCGTCGCTCGCGGTCTCGGTGGCGGTGGTCACGTCAGTCATCGGCGGCCTCACTGCTCGAATCGGGGGAAGAAGAGGATGCGGCGCCTGAACCGACGGCGCTCGCCGCGGTCAGCGCGCTCACGCGACCGAAGGCGAAGCGGCGGGTCGTGCCGTCGGGCCGCACGGCTTCGACGACCGAGACGTCATCCGTCTCGTCCATGCCGTTGCGGTGGGCGATCTCGAGAAGCCCGAGCAGGTCGACGGGGCGGCGGGTCTCGTCGGACGCGCTCGTGAACGCGTCGGCGAGGTCGAAGCGCTCGCCGAGGGTCGCGAGGTGCTGCTCGAGCTCGGCGTAGCGCGGTCCGCCCCAGGCGCGGGTGTCGGCATCCACGAACTCGACATCGTCGGGTTCGCTCAGCGCGGCGGGCGCGCTCGGCGGGTCGAGGTCGTTGAGCGTCTGGCGCAGGTGCCCGATGTCGGCGACGGGGAAGCTGTGCAGCGGTTCGACGCGCTCGCTGACCGCGTTGCCAGTCCCGGATGCGGCGCCCGAGTCGGGCTGCTGCATCCACTCGTGAAGCCCCGCCATGACCGAGCGCAGCAGGTCGTCGATCTGCCGATCGCGCACCGGGTCGTGGGTGCGCACCTGGGCGGTGATGACGTGGGATGCGCGGCGCTGCGCCGTCAGCACCTCCGCGACGCCCTGCTCGACGCGGCGGGCGATCGCGTCGAGCTCGACGCGCTGGTCGGGCGTCATGCCGCGCGCGAAGGGCTGCACGAGCACGCGGTGCACCTGGTCGGTGAGGGCGTCGATGCGGTCGGGGTCGCCGATGAGACGCAGGGCGCCCTCGAAGGCGCGGCCCTCGGGGGTCGACTGCATGACGTGCTGGCCGCGCTGCAGGTACTCGCGCAGGATCTCGCCCGTAGGCCGAACGTCCCGCCGCAGCTCGTTGATCACATCCCGCTGCATGGCCTTGATCGACTCGGCGACGCGCGCGAAGTCGGCCGGCAGCTCGCGCGCGAGGTGCAGCACGTTCTCGGCTTCTTCGAGCAACTGCTCGTCGTCGACGGGTTCGATCACGCCGGCCTCGAGGCGGGCGATCTCGGCGTCGAGCTCGGCGCGCTGCGCTGTGAGGCGCGCCAGCCGCTCAGCCGGGTCGATCTCGGCGTCGCGCGCGAGCCGGTCGACCGAGTCCAGCAGTGTGCGCACGCGCGAGCGGGAGACGCGGGCTCGTCCCCCGCCGGTGCGTCCGGCGATCTCGAGCGCGCCGACCGCGTGCGCCGTCAGCCGGTACACCTCGACGTCGTCGTCGATCTGCGTCTGCAGCCAGCCGTTGCGCGCCCACCCGCGGCAGATCTCGCGCGCGGATCCGGTCGGGATGCGCCGGGTCTCGTCGTCATACCCGGCCGCCTTGAGCGCCTCCATCCCCTCGGCGACCTCGGCGTGCGCATCCGCGACCGCCACCGACGCCCGGTCGGCGCTGAATACGATCGACAGCATCGCCACCACGAACGGCGCGTAGTGCCCGTGCAGCAGATCGAGCGTCGGGTTCTTGAAGGCGACGACCGCGCGCTGGTAGGCGCCCTCAGCGCGGGTGTTCGACATCGCTCACGAGGTTAACGCGCGCCGGGGACGGTGATGGTCAGAGCCGAGTGACGAGTCCCGCGCGTCCGTCGAGCCGTCGCGCTGCGAAAGTTTTGGCGGAAAGGTTTCGCAAGGGCCGAACCCTACGAAACCTTTCGTGGCGTGCGTGCTCAGCTGCGCCGCTGCGTCAGGTGCACCTCGACGTCATCCCCGTCGGTCTTGCCGATGCGGCGGCGGATCGTGGCGGTGATCGGCAGCTTGTGGGTGCCGTCGCCGAGCGCCATGAACGATCCGTCGAAGGGCTCGCCGTCGACGGTGCCCGAGACCTTGACGAGTCCGCGGGTGCCGAAGATCGTGGCCGAGTCGGGCAGCTGCACGCAGGTCCAGGTGTCGCCCTCGCGCACGCGGCCGAGGGTGGCGGTGAAGGTGATGTCGAGCGGTCCGGCGGTCATGGTCGTCTCCTTCGGCGCCCGGCTCATGCGCGGGGGCGCGAGCACCGGGATGCTCAGATCCTGCGCCTTCGCTGGCCGGCTGTCACGCGGTGTCCAGGCCGACGGGGCGCGCGAAGGAGGGATGAAGTGGAGCGGATGACGGGAATCGAACCCGCGCTATCAGCTTGGGAAGCTGAAGTTCTACCATTGAACTACATCCGCGTGACGGCCCTCGGGCCGATCGCGTAGAGCCTACAACGGCATCCGTGAAAGCCCGATCCGGGCGGGATGCGCGGGGCAGGCGCCCGCTACGACGCCGGCTTCGTCGCCACCCCGTCGAGCCAGAGCGTGTCGCTCTCGTCGGAGTGGGTGCCGCCCGAGTCGACGTGCTTGGTCGAGATCTTCGGACCCTTCGTGATCACGTGCACCAGCGCCATCCCGTGGCCGCGGCCGAGGTCGTAGTCGTCCTTCAGCCAGGTCAGGATCTCGCCGGCCTTCGTGCCGGGCCCGAATCCCTTCTCCGAAGCCTCGGCGATGAACTCGCGCGGGGTCTTGCCGGTCTTCTGCTCGATGTTGTCGAGGTACGCCTGGAACGACATGGTCGAAGAATAGGGCCGCACTAGGCTCGGGGCCATGCTTCTCAGCGACCGGGACATCAAGGCCGAGATCTCGGCCGGCCGCATCGGACTCGAGCCGCTCGATCTGAGCATGGTGCAGCCGTCGAGCGTGGATGTGCGCATCGACCGCTTCTTCCGACTGTTCGACAACCACAAGTACCCCTTCATCGACCCGGCCGAAGACCAGCCCGAGCTGACCCGCCTCATCGAGACGAAGCCCGACGAGCCGTTCATCCTGCACCCGGGCGAGTTCGTGCTCGGCTCGACCTTCGAGCTCGTGACGCTGCCGGATGACGTCGCCGCACGCCTCGAGGGCAAGAGCTCTCTCGGCCGCCTCGGGCTGCTCACCCACTCCACCGCCGGCTTCGTCGACCCCGGATTCTCGGGCCACGTCACGCTCGAGCTGAGCAACATGGCGACGCTGCCGATCAAGCTCTGGCCGGGCATGAAGATCGGGCAGCTCTGCTTCTTCCGCACCAGCTCGGCCGTCGAGAACCCCTACGGCTCCGGCGCCTACGGCAACCGCTACCAGGGCCAGCGCGGACCGACCGCGTCGCGCTCGTTCCAGAACTTCCACCGCATCGACGTGCGCATCACGGATGCGGGTGCTGCCGGCGAATAAGCCTGCGGGACCGCGCATCGAGCGATGACCTCGCCGCGGATGCCGATTCTCCTGCGCACGCGTGCGCGCGCGTGCCTGATAGCCAGCACTGAGAGACGAGTCAAGCGTTCGCCTCGGCCTCACCGGTGACTTACCCTGGGCGCGACGGCGTTATCGGTATGCCAACTCGACGGTCATGGGGGATCGGGCGAGGGGTGGCGCTGGCAGCATCCGCGATCTGCGGGTTCTGCGTGCGCGCTCGTGCGAGCGACGAATCCAGGGGGCCGACGCCATGACCACCACCGACTACGCGACTCCGCAGCCGGCGCGCTCGGGCGCGGTCGGAGGCCGCTATCAGCTGCTCGAGGCCATCGGATCCGGCGGCGCTGCGAGCGTCTACCGCGCCCGCGACACCGTGCTCGGGCGCGACGTCGCGCTCAAGGTGTTCCGCGCCGAGTCGGTCGTCGCCGACGAGCTGGTGCGGCAGGAGCGCGAGATCCGCATGCTCAGCGGCCTGCAGCATCCCGGACTCATCGCCGTCTACGACGCCGGTCGGCAGAACTTCGACGGCTCGATCCGCCGCTTCGTCGTCATGGAGCTCGTGTCGCACGCCTCGCTCGACAAGGAGCTCGAGCGCGGCAAGATGGCGCCGCACGACGTCGCCGGACTCGGCGCCCAGATCGCCGAGGCGCTCGCCTACGTGCACGAGCAGGGTGTGGTGCATCGCGATGTGAAGCCGGCGAACATCCTCATCGGCGATGGCGGCTCGGCGGGCTTCCGCCGCCGCGCGAAGCTCGGCGACTTCGGCATCGCGCACTACCTAGGCGGCCACCGCATGACGAGCGACGGCACGATCCTCGGCACCGCCGCCTACCTCAGCCCCGAGCAGGTCACCGGCGGCGAGGTCACCCCGGCGAGCGACGTCTACTCGCTCGGACTCGTGCTGCTCGAGGCGCTCAGCGGCGTGCAGGAGTTCGAGGGAACCGTGCTCGAGGCGGCGATCGCGCGCACCAACCGCGACGCGCGCATCCCCGATGACCTGGCCGAGGAGTGGCAGCTGCTGCTCGGCGCGATGACCTCGCGGGATGCCAAGGAGCGGCCGAGCGCGGCCGAGGTCGCCGCGATCCTGCACGGCCAGCCCGAACCCGAATTCACCGGAACCGGGCGCCGCGCCAAGGGATCGCGCCTGCACCGGCGCAACGCGTTCCACGGCCTGCGCAGCCGTCGCCGCCGCAATGCGGGACTCGGCGTCGCGCTCGCCGGCATCGTCGCGGTGTCGTTCTTCCTCGGCCTCTGGCTGGGCGCCGCGCTGTTCTGACCCGCCTGGCCGTGCTCAGTGCTCGAGGGTGGCCAGAAACTGCACGCGACACGCTGAGCGCGCGTGTGCTTCGTGGCCACCCACGCCGGGGATGCGTGCTGGGTGGCCAGAAACTGCACGCGACACGCCGCCCGCGCGTGTGATCTCTGGCCACCCACCTCGGAGATGTGCGCTGGGTGGCCAGGAAGTGCACGCGACACGCCGCAACGGCGTGCTCTTCTTGGCCACCCGCGCCTCGAACCCCGAGTCCAGAACTCCGTGCCTCGGATCCCGGCGCCCAGAACCGCGCGCGGCGGCCGTTGCTGATCAGGAAACGGGCGGGTGGATGCGGGTCAGACCCTTGCGGGGAACGCCGGCCACTCGGCCAGCTGCAACGCGATCCACGGGCTGAACGCGAAGGGCGTCGCCTCGACGGCGGTGCGCAGCGCCTCCGGCTCGACCCACGCCCACTCGACGACCTCGTCGGCCGCCGGTCGCGGGTCACCCTCGGCGCGCGCGACGTAGACGGGGCAGATCTCGTTCTCGTAGACGCCGAGCGCGTCGCGGGCGCGGTAGCGGAAGTCGGGCAGCACGAGCTCGGGCTCGCTGATCGCCATGCCCAGTTCGCGCTCGGCGCGGCGGCGCACCGCGCTCTGTCCCGACTCCCCCGGTGCCGGGTGGCCGCAGAAGGCGTTGGTCCAGACGCCGGCGAAGGTGCGCTTCGACAGAGCGCGGCGCGTGATGAGCACGCGACCCTCGGCATCCAGCACGTGGCAGGAGAACGCGAGGTGCAGCGGCGTCGCGCCGTCGTGCACGAGCGCCTTGTCGGCGGTGCCGATCGGGGTGCCGTCGTCGGCGAGCAGCACGACGAGCTCGGGATCGGCGGGGTCGCCTCCGGCGAGCGGAACCGGGCGGCCCGACTCGGGCGCGGTCGCGTGAGACTCGGCGTCCGGCGACGCGGACTCGGCTCCGGTCTCGCTCGGCGGCTGCGTCGTCTGCGGTTCCGCTGAATGCGCCGAGAGATGAGTCATGCTGCGGGTTACCCTGCCTCGATGATGGACGGACCCGACCGCCTGTTGACCGCGACGAAGCGGCGTGAGCTGGTCGACGCCGTTCTCGGGCGCTTCTTCAGCCTAGCTCGCACCCGCGCCGCCGCTCTGGGGCCCGACTACGTCGAGCTCTGGGAGGCGCTGGAGGCCAACACGGTCGGGGGAAAGCGCTTCCGTCCGCGTCTCGTCTTCTCCGCCTACACGGCGCTGGGGGGATGCGACGACGAGGCCGCCGCGAACGTCGGCGCCGCCTTCGAGCTGCTGCACACCGCACTGATCGTGCACGACGACGTGATCGATCGCGACTTCGTGCGCCGTGGATCTCCCAACATCTCGGGCACCTACCGCGACCGCGCCGTGCGTCGCGGCGCGACCGGCGCCGACGCCGAGCACCAGGGCATCAGCGCCGCCGTGATCGCCGGCGACCTCGCCCTCTTCAACGCCTACCGCCTGATCGACCGCAGCGGCGTCGCCGACGACGTGCGCTCGGCGTTGCTCGACCTGCTCGACGAGGCCATGTTCGCGAGCGCCGCTGGCGAGCTGATCGACGTCGACCTCGCGGGCGCGCCCGAGGTGCCGAAGGTCGATGACATCCTCTGGATGGAGCGGCTCAAGACCGCCGTCTACTCCTTCGAGGGTCCGCTACAGGCCGGCGCCGTGCTGGCCGGAGCCGCGCCGGCCGTCGTCGCCACCCTGGGCGAGTTCGGCCGCGAGATGGGCATCGCGTACCAGATCGTCGACGACGTGCTCGGCGTGTTCGGCGCCGAGGAGGAGACCGGCAAGACCACCGTCGGCGACCTGCGCGAGGGCAAGCGCACCGTGCTGATCGCCTACGCCGACTCGACGCCGCAGTGGGGCGCCGTGTCGCATCTTTTCGGCGATCCCAAGCTCTGCGACGAGGATGCGAGCCGCCTGCGCGGCGCCCTCGTCGACGGCGGCGCGCGCGAGTTCGCGGAGGGACTCGCCCGCTACTACGCGAACCGCGCGCTCGCCCGTCTGGCCGAGCCGCACATCCCGACCGCCCTGCGCGCGGAGCTGCACCCGGTCGCTGATGCCGTTCTGAGTCGCGTCCGGTGAGCGCGGCAGCACGGACCGGGGCTCGCGGCTCCGGGGCTCATGCCTGTGTCGGCATGGAAGGATCCGGGTCACGCGCGAGCGACGCCGGCGACGCGGGTCGCGCTCGCAGGCTCGCCACGGGAGGATGGACCCGATGAGTCGCCTCAGCCTCTACGACCGAGTCGCCGACGAGACGTCGAGCGTGGTCATCCGGCGCTACTCGACCTCGTTCGGGCTCGCGTCGCGGCTGCTCGCGCCCGGAGTGCGGCAGCACGTCGAGAACATCTACGCGCTCGTGCGCGTCGCCGACGAGATCGTGGATGGCGGAGCCGCCGAAGCGGGACTCGCGCCGGAGTCGGCAGGGCGCGTGCTCGACGAGCTCGAGGCCGAGACCGACCGCGCCGTCGCCGAGGGCTACAGCGCCAACCCGATCGTGCACGCCTTCGCCCGCAGCGCGCGGCACAGCGGCTTCGGGCCGGAGCTCACGGCGCCGTTCTTCGCCTCCATGCGCACCGACCTCGATCGCAGCAGCTACGACGAGGCTGGCTTCGACGCCTACGTCTACGGCTCGGCCGAGGTCGTCGGGCTCATGTGCCTGCGGGCCTTCGTGCGGGACGAGCACGGCACGACCCCGTCGGCCGATGCGCTCTACGAGCAGTTGGTCCCCGGCGCCCGCGCGCTCGGCTCGGCGTTCCAGAAAGTCAACTTCCTGCGCGACCTCGCCGCCGACTTCCGCGATCTCGGCCGCAGCTACTTCCCCGGCGTCAGCGTCACGTCGTTCACCGAGGCCGACAAGGTGCGGCTGGTCGACGACATCGACCGGGAGCTCGCGACCGCGGCCGCCGCGATCCCCGAGATCCCGACCGGATCGCGCCGGGCCGTCGCGCTCGCGCACGGACTTTTCGCCGAGCTGTCGACGCGCATCCGCTCGACGCCGGCGTCGGTGCTGATCGATACGCGCGTGCGGGTGCCGAACCCGGTCAAGGCGAAGCTCGCGGCGCTCGCGGTCGCGGGGCGCCTGCCGGCGAATGCGGGCGGAACCGGGCCGGATGCCGCAGCCACTTCTCCGGCCGACCTGCCGGACGCTCCCCCGGAATCAGAGGCGCGAGCATGAGCCGCATCGTCGTCATCGGAGGCGGCATCGCCGGGCTCGCCGGCGCCGCCCTGCTCGCCCGCGACGGCCACGAAGTCGAGCTGGTCGAGGCGCGGTCCGAGGTCGGTGGCCGTGTCGGCAGCTGGGAGGCCGACGGCTTCCGCTTCGACACCGGGCCGTCGTGGTACCTCATGCCCGAGGTCTTCGACCACTTCTTCCGCCTGCTCGGCACGACGACCGACGAGCAGCTGCGGCTCGTGCAGCTCGATCCCGGCTACCGCGTCTATGCCGAGGGCAACCCCATCCCGCTCGACATCGCCGCCGACGTCGAGGAGACCCTCGCGCGCGCCGAGCGGATCGAGCCCGGATCCGCCAAGCGTCTGCGCCGCTACCTCGCTCGCGCCGGCGAGACCTACGACATGGCGCTGCGCCGCTTCCTCTACACGACCTTCCGCAGCCTGCCGCGGGTCTTCGGGCCGGAGGTCGTGCGCCGCACGCCGCGCCTCATCCGCCTGCTGCTCGAGCCGCTCGGCTCGCTCGCCCGGCGTACGGTCAAGGATCTACGGCTGCGGCAGGTGCTCGGCTACCCGGCCGTGTTCCTCGGCTCGGCGCCCGACCTCGCGCCGAGCATGTACTCGCTCATGAGCCACCTCGACCTCGTCGACGGCGTGCGATACCCGATGGGCGGATTCAGGGGCATCATCGACCGGATCGAGGCGCTCGCCCTCGCCGAGGGCGTGACCGTGCGCACCGGGTCTCCGGTGGCGCGCATCCTCACCTCCGGCGGCAGCGCGGTCGGCGTCGAGCTGGCCGACGGCTCGACCCTGTCGGCGGATGTCGTCGTCAGCGCCGCCGATCTGCATCACACCGAGACGAAGCTGCTCGCCGAGAGCGAGCGCAGCTATCCGGAGTCGTGGTGGCAGCACAAGGTCGCCGGGCCGAGCGCGCTGCTCGTGCTGCTCGGCGTGCGCGGCGAGATCCCGCAGCTCGAGCACCACACCCTGCTCTTCGCGCAGGCGTGGGAGGAGAACTTCGCCGCGATCTTCGGCGACCAGCCGAAGGTGCCCGAGGTGCCCTCGCTCTACGTCTGCAAGCCGAGCGGCATCGATCCCTCGGTCGCACCCGACGGGCACGAGAACCTGTTCGTGCTGGTGCCGCTGCCGGCGGACCCCCTGCTCGGCTCCGGTGGCGTAGGTGGCGACGGGGATGCGCGCATCGAGGCGCTCGCCGACCGGGTGATCCGGCAGATCGCGGAGTGGGCCGACATCCCCGACCTCGAGTCGCGGATCGTCGTGCGCCGCACGATCGGGCCGGCCGACTTCGTCGCCGACCTCAACTCCTGGCGCGGCACCGCGCTCGGGCCGGCCCACACGCTCAAGCAGAGCGCCTTCTTCCGGGCCGGCAACGCGAGCAAGAAGGTGAAGAACCTGCTCTACGCGGGCGGCTCCACGATCCCGGGCATCGGCCTGCCGATGTGCCTGATCAGCGCCGAGCTGCTCGTGAAACGCCTGCGCCACGACACCTCGACGACCCCGCTGCCCGAGCCCCTCGAGTCGACCGGCCCGCGCCGCGAAGCCGACGCCGCGGCCGTTCGCCCGGCCGGTGAAGCGGCGGGCGCGAGTTCGAGCGCGCCCTCCGCCGAGGCGGGCGCGTGAGCGTTCTGTATCTGGTCGCGCTGGCGATCTCGCTCACCGGGATGGTCGTGCTCGACCGACGGTTCCGGCTGTTCTTCTGGCGGGATGCGCGTCGGGCGGCGATCGTGCTGCCGGTCGGGATCCTGCTCTTCCTGGTCTGGGACCTGTTCGGCATCGGACTCGGCATCTTCTTCCGCGGCGAGACCGTCTTCATGACCGGCCTGCAGCTCGCCCCCGAGCTCCCGGTCGAGGAGCTCTTCTTCCTGACGCTGCTCTGCTACCTCACGATGAACGTGTACGGCGCCGCGAGCTCCCTGCTCGACGCCCGAGCTAGCCGCACCTCCGCCTCGCATTCCGCCACCGGCATGGATGTGGTGTCGACGCCCGACAAGGGGAGCGCCCGATGACCTATTGGGCCCTCAACGCGTTCTTCCTCGGCGCGATCCTCATCGTCGTGATCGCCGCCGCGCTGGCCCGGCGCACCCCGCGCTGGCGCGCCGCGGCGCTCACGGCTTTCGTGCTGCTCGTCATGACCGCCATCTTCGACAACGTGATGATCGCCGTCGGACTGGTCGGTTACGACCCGGCGCGCATCAGCGGCGCGAAGCTCGGCATCGCCCCGCTCGAGGACTTCTCCTACGCGATCGCCGCGATCGTCCTCCTCCCCGTGCTCTGGCACCTCCTCCCCCGTCGAACCTCCCGCTCGGCGTCGGATTCCGTGAGGGGTCGCTCAGGCCCCGTGATGGCGCCGAAACCGAGCGAAGACGGGGCCTCTGCGACCCCTCAGCAGAAGAAGACCGGGGAGGGCGAGTCATGATCCGAGCGCTGCTGCTGTCGTCGCGACCGTTGAGCTGGGTCAACACGGCCTACCCCTTCGCGGCGGCGTACATCCTCGCGATCACCGGCGGCGCCGGCGCAACGGGCCCGGCGGCCGGAGCGAGCACCCAGGGCGCGGGCACCGCGGCGGGCGTCACGGCCGAGGCACTCGGCCCCTTCGTCGAGCCGAGCGGCTGGGATGCGCGCACGATCGCCCTGGCCGTGATCGGCACCCTGTTCTTCCTCGTGCCCTACAACCTCACGATGTACGGCATCAACGACGTCTTCGACTACGAATCCGACCTGCGCAACCCCCGCAAGGGCGGCGTCGAGGGCGCCCTGCTCGACAAGCGCCTGCACCGCGCGACGATCCTCGCCAGCACCGTGCTGCCGATCCCCTTCGTCGTGGCACTGCTGGTGATCGGCGGCGTCGACGCGTGGCCGAGCTGGATCGTGCTGGCCGTCAGCCTGTTCGCCGTGGTCGCGTATTCCGCTCCCGGCATGCGCTTCAAAGAGCGGCCCTTCCTCGACTCGATCACCTCGAGCACGCACTTCGTCAGCCCCGCCGTCTACGGGCTCGCGCTCGCCGGCGCTCAGATCGACGGCAAGCTGCTCGCCCTGCTCGCGGCGTTCTTCCTCTGGGGAATGGCCTCGCACGCCTTCGGAGCGGTGCAGGACATCGTGGCCGACCGCGAGGGCGGCATCGGCTCGATCGCGACCGTCATCGGAGCGAAGGCGACCGTGCGACTCGCCTTCGCCGCCTACCTGCTCGGCGGGGTGCTCCTGCTCGCGACCGACTGGCCAGGCCCGCTCGCCGCGATCCTCGTGCTGCCCTATGCCGCGAACGTCGCGCCGTTCTGGAACGTCGGCGAGGCGGATGCCGAGACGGCGAACCGGGGCTGGAAGCGCTTCCTCTGGCTCAACTTCGTGACCGGCTTCCTCGTGACGATGCTGCTGATCTGGTTCGCAGCGGTGCGCGCGCACTGAAGCGCACGCAGAAGCGCGCGCCGGCCCTCACACCGACCTGACCCGGCGCACCACGCGAGCGCAACCTGGATGCGCCCCGCCGCATGAACGGCGTAATGTCCGGTTGCGACACCGAGGCCGACGAGGGGAGAGGCGATGCCGAACGGCGAGCTCAACCCGACTGTCTACGACGTCGCCGCCCGATCGGGCGTCTCGATCGCGACCGTATCGCGGGTGCTGCGCCGCCCGGACGAGGTGCGTCCCGAGACCGCGGCGAAGGTGATGGATGCGGTGCGCGAGCTCGGCTACGTGCCCAGCGCCTCAGCGCGCGGGCTCGCCGGCCGCCGCACGCAGGTCATCGGCCTGCTGCTGCCCGGGCACCAGGAGGGCGACCCGGTGCCGGATCCCGGCCCCGCCACTCCCCCGCGAATCCGCGACGACCGGGCGAGCGCCGAGCAGGCCGCCGAGGAGTCGGGCACCGGCGGACCGGTGAATCTCTACTACGACGAGGTCATCCGCGGCGCCGAGGGCGAGGCGTCCGAGCAGGGTTTCGCTCTGCTCATCGCCGCCGGAACCGCCTCGCACCGCGAGCGGCTGGTCGGCGAGATCGCGGGCCGGGTCGACGGGCTCGTGGTGCTGGCCGCGACCCTCGGCGACGAGCTGCTGGCCCGCACCTCGACGCGCGTGCCGGTCGTGCTGGTGGCCGACTCCGGCGACGAGCACGATCTCGATCACGTCGTGGTCGACAACGAGCAGGGCATGCGCGCGCTCGTCACCGAGGTGCTGCGCGATGCGGCGGTGCGCGAGATCGCCTACATCGCCGGCCCCGAGGACTCCCCCGACGAGCGCGATCGCCGCCGCGGCTTCGACCGCGCGATCGACGACGCCCGAGACGACCGTGCCGAGTTCGGCGACGTCGCCGACTCCCCCGCCGTGCGCATCCTGCGCGGCGACTTCTCGGTGGCGGCGGGGCGCCGACTCGCCGACCGTCTGCTCGACGACGACGGTGACGACGCCGGCGGCCGTCTGCCCGACGCGATCGTCTGCTCGAACGATCAGAGCGCGCTCGGCGTGCTGCAGTCGCTCACCGCGGCGGGCGTGGATGTGCCGGGTCGCGTGCGCGTGAGCGGCTTCGACGGCGTCGAGGCGGGCCGGTTCTCGACCCCGCGGCTCAGCACCGTGCGGCAGCCGATGGCCGACCTCGGCCGTATCGCGGTGCGCACCCTGCTGCGTCGACTCGCCTCCCCGGACGCGCCCCGCCAGCGCGTCGTGCTGCCGGTCGAGGTGCTGCTGCGCGAGAGCGCTCCTCCGCGCGCCTGACGGTTGCGCGGCAACCGGCGTCACGCCCCGCGACCGACGCCGGCGGGGCGGCCGGCGTCACGCCGCGAGCCCGACCTCTCCGCCGCCGGCGCGGCAGTGCAGACGCCGCGGTGATTCCGCCATTCGGGCAGGTTTTCGCACGCACGATCGTGCGCCTCGACAGACCCTCACAACCTGAGCGCCACCTGGCAAGCCGACTTGACAGGCCGATGTAAGCGCATACATTGGGGGAGCCGGATGCGCTGTCACCACTGCGCGCCCGGTGCACCCGACGGCGGGACCCGGTTCACCGAGCCCCGCCCCAGCGAAGAGGCGGAGAGCGATGAGGCCGACGACGACGAGGCGATCAGCGCAGCGCGAGGGCGTCGACCCCGCGCGTCGAGCGACCGAGACGGCACCCGGCCGAAAGCGCAGCCCCCGCACCCGCCGCGCCCGCATCCTCACCGGCATCGCCGGCCTGGCCGCCGCCGCGCTCGTGCTCACCGGATGCGCCGTGCAGGTGCGCTCGCAGCCGGATTCGACGATCGGCCCCGACACGATGCTGATCAACGCCGACCACGGCAACCCGCAGTTCGACCGCAACTTCAACCCGTACCTCGCCAACGCGCGCACCGCGTCGAAGTGGATGTACGAGCCGCTGATCCTCACGAACCCGCTCGACGGCGAGCAGACCCCCTGGCTCGCCTCCGCCGTCGACCAGCCCGACCCCAAGACGATCGACTTCACGATCCGGAAGGACGTGACCTGGAGCGACGGCGAGCCGTTCACGGCCGCCGACGTGAAGTTCACCTTCGACCTGGCGAAGAAGTTCGAGCCCCTCGACATCAAGGGCATCTGGCAGCACATCTCGTCGCTCGAGACGACGAAGGATGCCGATGGCGAGCACGTCATCGTGCACCTGAAGACCGCCGACGTGCCGGCCGTCGGCATCCTCGGCGGCGTCTACATCGTCAGCGAGCACCAGTGGTCGAAGGTCAAGGATCCGACCACCTGGCGCAACCCGAACCCCATCGGAACCGGCCCGTTCACGCTGGGCAACTACTCGCCGCTGCAGTACTCGATGGACAAGAACAAGTCCTACTGGCAGGCCGACAAGATCCAGATCGAGCACCTCATCCTGCCCGCCACGAACAGCCAGCTCGACACCGTCGCGCGCGGCTACGACTGGGCCTACAGCTACATCTCCGACGTCAGCGGCACCTGGGGCGCGGCCTCGAAGAGCAACCAGTGGTGGTTCCCGGCGGCCGGCGTGATCGGTCTCACCCCGAACCTGACGAAGGCTCCCTTCGACAACGTGGATGTGCGCCGCGGCATCTCGCTCGCGCTCGACCGCGACAAGATCGCCGACTCGGCCACCGAGGGCAACCTGACGGCGGCGGGCCAGACCGGGCTGATCCTGCCGAACCAGGAGAAGTGGCTGAACCCCGACATCCCCGACGGCGGGCTCATCAAGCAGGACGTGGATGCGGCGCTCGCGAGCTTCGCGAAGGCCGGCTACACCCAGAAGGACGGCAAGCTCGTCGACCAGAGCGGCAAGCAGCTGAGCTTCTCGATCCTCACCGCCAACGGCTACAGCGACTGGCTGCGCGCCGTGCAGGAGGCGCAGCGCAACCTGACCGCGATCGGCATCGACGTCAAGATCACCGCGCCGCAGCCCGCCGGCTACCAGCAGGCGATCGACAACGGCAAGTTCGACATGGCGATGGGCGGCATGGGCAACGGCGACGTCTACCAGTCCTACAACTCGCTGCTCTCGAGCGAGTTCTACCAGCCGGTCGGCAAGAGCGCCCAGAACAACCGCGAGCGCTTCAAGGACCCCGCCGTCGACAAGCTGCTGGTGCAGCTGAAGTCGACCATCGACGAGGAGGATCAGAAGCCGATCGTCGACGAGCTGCAGCAGGTCGTCTACGACCAGCTGCCCGTGATCGGCATGTACTACGGCGGCAGCTGGGGTCTGTTCAGCGACGCGAAGTTCACCGGCTGGCCGACCGCGAAAGACCCGTACATGATCCCGCAGAACTACGACTCCGCCCCGCTCGGCATCTTCGTGCGGCTCAAGCGGGTCGACAAGTAAGGGGGAGGGGAACGATGAAGTACATCCTCCAGAAGCTCGGTCTGTTCGTGCTCACGCTGTGGGCCGCCGTGACCCTGAACTTCATCCTGCCGCGGCTCATGCCGGGCACCCCGGCCGACGCCGCGATCGCGAAGCTCTCGCAGAACGGCCCCGTCACCGAGGCGACCCGCAGGGCGATCGAGGCCCAGCTCGGAATCCCGAAGGGCAACATCTTCGAGCAGTACGTGAGCTACCTGCACCAGGTGATCACGCTCGACTTCGGCACGAGCTACACCTTCTACCCGCAGTCGGTGTCGCAGCTGGTGAGCGGCGCGCTGCCGTACACGATCATCCTCGTCGGCGTCGTCACGATCCTCGCCTTCGTGATCGGCACGCTCATCGGCGTCGCCGCCGCGTGGAAGCGCGGAACGTGGCTGGATGCGCTGCCCACGCTCAGCGGCAGCTTCATGTCGACGTTCCCCTACTTCTGGACGGCGCTGCTGCTGCTGTTCTTCCTCGGCTACGTGCTGCACGTGTTCCCGACGACGGGCGCCTACTCGGCGACGACGACGCCGGCGTTCACCGGATCATTCGCGGTGGATGCGCTCTACCACGCGATCCTGCCGGCGGTCACGATCCTGGTGACGTCGCTCGGCGGCTGGATCCTCGGCATGCGCAACGCGATGATCAACACCCTCGGCGACGACTACGTCACCTTCGCCGAGGCGAACGGCCTGAAGAGCCGCACCGTCGCGATCCGCTACGCCGCCCGCAACGCGATCCTGCCGAACCTGACCGGCTTCGGCCTCGCCCTCGGCGGCGTGGTCGGCGGATCGGTGCTGGTCGAGCAGGTGTTCGGCTACCCGGGCATCGGCTACCTGCTCTTCAACGCCGTCATCGGGCAGGACTACCCGCTGATGCAGGCGCTGTTCCTCATGATCACCGTCAGCGTGCTGGTCGCGAACTTCCTCGTCGACATCCTCTACGGCGTGCTCGACCCGCGGACCCGGAAGTGAGGGGCACACGATGACCAGCACTCAGATGCTCAAGCTCGACGACCCGGCACAGCAGAAGCAGCCGGGGCCGCTGCGCACGATCGGCCGCATGATCCGCGTGATCTGGTCGAACAACAAGGCCAAGCTCGGCATGATCATCCTCGCGATCTTCATCCTGGTCGCGATCTTCGCCCCGCTGCTGGCGCCCTACGGTGCGCAGACGAACACCTTCGAACGCAACGCGGATGCGAGCCCGGCCCACTGGCTGGGCACGACGGCCGCCGGTGAGGATGTGCTGAGCCAGCTCATCTACGGAGCGCAGGTCAGCGTGCTGGTCGGCTTCGTCGCCGGCATCCTGGCCACGCTGGTCGCCGTCGCGGTCGGCCTCAGCTGGGGTTACATCCGCGGCTTCGGCGCCGACGTGATCGGGTTCATCGTGAACCTGTTCCTGGTGATCCCGGCGCTGCCGCTCATGATCGTCATCGCGGCCTACCTGCAGAACGGCGGCTTCGGCGTCATCATCGCGGTGATCGTCGTCACCGGATGGGCGTGGGGCGCGCGCGTGCTGCGCAGTCAGACCCAGTCGCTGCGCGGCCGCGACTTCGTCACCGCCGCCCGCTTCTCGGGTGACCGGGCAGGGCGCATCGTGTTCCGCGAGATCCTGCCGAACATGACCTCGCTCATCGTCGGCTCGTTCTTCGGCGCCGCGACCAGCGCGATCCTCGCCGAGGCCGGCCTCGAGTTCCTCGGGCTCGGCGACTCGAGCATCGTCAGCTGGGGCACCATCCTCTACTGGGCGCAGAACTCGAACTCGCTGCTCACCGGCCAGTGGGTGCTGCTGTTCGCGCCCGGTCTGTGCATCGCGCTGCTGGCGATGAGCCTGACCCTGATCAACTTCGGCGTGGATGCGGTCAGCAATCCCCGCCTGCGCGAGGGGAAGTCCAAGTGATGAGCGACACGACACTGACCGCCGACGGCGCTGCCGGAACCGCGACCGCGCCGGCCGCGGGCGCCGGCTCGAACCCGGCCGAAGCGGCAGCCGAGAAGCCGATCCTCGACGTGCGCGAGCTCTCGGTCGTCTACGAATCGCCGGGCCAGGCGCCCGTGCAGGCCGTCGACCACGTCTCCTTCACCCTGAAGAAGGGCGAGTTCGTCGGACTCGTGGGGGAGTCGGGCTCGGGCAAGTCGACGCTCGGCTTCGCGCTGACCCGGCTGCAGAAGCCGCCGGCCCGCACGAACTCGGGGCGCATCCTCTTCGACGGCCGCGACATCCGCGAGCTCGGCACCGAGGAGCTGCGCCAGCAGCGCCAGGGCGGATTCGCGATGGTGCTGCAGTCGGGCATGAACGCGCTCAACCCGGTGCGCCGCATCCGCGACCACTTCATCGACATCTACAAGGCGCACGGCCATGTGCCGCGCGACCGCTGGCAGAAGAACAGCGAAGACCTCATCGCGAAGGTCGAGCTGCCGGTGTCGATGCTCGACCGCTACCCGGGCGAGCTCTCGGGCGGCATGCGTCAGCGCGTCTCGATCGCGCTCGCGCTCTCGCTCGAGCCGCAGCTGATGGTCTTCGACGAGCCGACGACGGCCCTGGATGTGCTGGTGCAGCACGCGGTCATGGACACCATCCGCGCGCTGCAGCAGTCGGAGGGCTTCACGGCCGTGCTGATCAGCCACGACCTCGGCATCGTGCTCGAGTCGACGGAGCGCGTGCTCGTGATGCACGAGGGCCGCATCGTCGAGGACGGCACCTCGCAGCAGATCCTCGAGGATCCGCAGGACGAGTACACGCAGATGCTGCTGTCGCACTACGCCGATCCGCGCGCCGAGGTCGTCTCGCTTCCGGGCTTCGAAGACCGCAGCGTGCGCCGCGCCGACGGCCGCGCGCGCGCCGACACCGCGACCTCGGCCCCGTCTGTGGGAACCCGCGGCAAGCGCTCGGCGCAGGCGGCGATCGTCGTCGACGGCGTCTCGAAGACCTACCCGGCGCCGCGCCGCGGCGAGGACCCGGTGCGCGCCGTGCGCGACGTGACGTTCACGCTCGAGCCGGGCCAGTCGCTCGCGCTCGTCGGCCAGTCGGGCTCGGGCAAGTCGACCCTGGCGAAGATGATCACCGGCGTCGAGGCGCCCTCCGAGGGGCGCATCACCTTCGGCGACGTGGATGTGGCGAAGCTGCGCGGCAAGGGGGTGCGTGAGCTGCACCGCGATGTGCAGATGGTCTTCCAGGACCCGTACGCGGCGCTGAATCCGCTGCACACGGTGGAGTACATCCTCACCCGGCCGATCGTGAACTTCACCGGCGCGACCAAGCAGCAGGCGCGGCATCGCGTGCGCGAGCTGCTCGAGACCGTCGGCCTCACGCCCGTCGAGCAGTTCGCGCAGAAGCTGCCGCACCAGCTCTCCGGCGGCCAGCGTCAGCGGGTCGTCATCGCGCGCGCCCTCGCGAGCGACCCGCAGGTGATCATCGCCGACGAGCCGGTCTCAATGCTCGACGTGTCGCTGCGCGCTGGTGTGCTCGCGCTGCTCGAGGACCTGCGCGAGCAGTGGGGCGTGTCGCTGCTCTACATCACGCACGACCTGCTCAGCGCGCGCCTGATCACCGACGACATCCTCGTGCTGCATGACGGCCAGGTCGTCGAGCGCGGCGAGACGGCCCAGGTGCTGCAGCACCCGCAGGACGAGTACACGGTCGCCCTGCTGGATGCGGTGCCTGACCCTCGTCGAGCTCGCGCCGCGAGCTAGCGCGCACCATCCCTCGGGCGCGAGTTGCCCGGTTCGGTCGCGTTCGGCGGTCGTAACCCGGCAGAAGCGGGCAACTCAGCGCGCGGCGCTCGCCGCGGGCGGCACCTTCACGAACAGCATGAGCACGAGCCCGGCGAGCAGCACGATCACGATGCCGAGGATGCCCCAGGCGGTCGCGCCGAACAGGCCGATGAAGAGCGCCCAGAGCGCGGGGGAGAGGAAGCTCGCCGCGCGTCCGGTCGTCGCGTAGAGGCCGAAGATCTCGCCCTCGCGGCCGGCCGGCGTGACCCGGGCGAGGAACGAGCGCGACGCCGCCTGCGCGGGGCCGACGAACATGCAGAGGATCAGGCCGAAGATCCAGAACACGGTCGTGCCCGCATCCCGCGCCAGGAAGACGATGAGGCCGACGGCGACGAGCCCGATCAGGGCGCCGAGGATGACCGCCCGCGCGCCGAAGCGGTCGTCGAGCCGGCCGACGGCGATCGTCGAGACGCCGGCGATGAGGTTCGCGGCGATGCCGAACACGATCACCTCGGTGTCGCTGAAGCCGAAGATGCGAGCAGCGATGATCGCGCCGAAGGTGAAGACGCCGGCGAGGCCGTCGCGGTAGACGGCGCTCGCGAGCAGGAACCAGAAGGTGGGGCGTGTCTCGCGCCAGATGCGGCGGATGTCGCGCGCCAGCACCACGTAGCTGCCGAAGAACGACACGCGCTCGCGCTCCGGCGACGGCGGCGCCTCGGGCACGTTGAGGAACAGCGGGATCGAGAACAGGATCGCCCAGACGCCGCAGCCGACGGCGATGAGGCGGATGTTGAGTCCCTCGCCGGTCGGGATGCCGAACCATCCGCTCTGCTGCATCACCACGACGATGCCGAGCGCGACGATGCCGCCGAGGTAGCCGAGCCCCCAGCCCAGGCCGCTGATGCGTCCGATCGTCTTCGGCGTCGAGACCTGCACGAGCATCGCGTTGTAGTTGACGCCGGCGATCTCGCTGAACACCGAGCCGATCGCGACGAGTGCGGCGCCGTACCAGAACCAGCTCGCCGAGGCCGTCGTGAAGAACATCGCGAACATGCACAGCACGAGCAGCACGGTCGAGATGCCGAGCCACAGCTTGCGGCGTCCGGCGGCGTCGGAGCGCTGCCCGAGCACGGGCGCGAGCAGGGCGATGAGCAGCCCGGCGATCGCGACCGCCCAGCCGAGGTTCGAGGTGAGGTCGGCGGTGGCGGCCTCACGGATCGGGTCGTTCTCGTCGAGCGCCGCGACATCCTTCGGCAGGAACAGGCTGCTCGTCAGGTAGACCGTGAAGACGAAGGTGGTGATGACTGAGTTGAACGGCTGCGTCGCCCAGTCCCACAGCGCCCACGAGGCGACCTGCTTGCGGGGGATGACGCGTCCCTCCTGCAGCTCGATGCCGGTCACGCCGACCGCGCCCGTGTTGGCGACGATCGGGGGAGTGGCGGCGTGGGCGCTGCCCGCGTCGGACTGCGGCGAGGCGGGCGTCGGCGCCTGGGGATCGCTCATGGCCGCACCCTAGCCGCCCCGGGTGTCGCGCTCGCGTCCCCTCTCCGGGTGCCCGGGCGCCACGTTCGTCCGGGCCATGACATAACTCAGGAGATCTGTGCCGTGATGAGGCGTGCGCCTCAGCTGGCGACAGATCTCCCGAGTTACGTGACCCCGAGGCGGCCGTCGACGTCGGATGCGCGCTCAGGACGCGGGGATGATGCCGAGGTTGAACGAGGGTCCGCGCTGCATCATGAGGATCGCGTAGAGCACGAACCAGTGCTCGGGGCCCTTCGCGGTGGCGATGCCGCCGAGGTCGATCTGCTGCGACGGCGCCCAGCCGAGGTCGGCGAGAACGCCGGAGACGAGCTGCTTCGCCGACTCGTCGTCGCCCGAGAGGAAGACGTTCGAGGTGGATGCGAGCGCGCCCGGGTCGACCGCGGTGACGAGCGCGAGCGAGTTGAGCGACTTCACGACGCGGGTGCGGGGGAGCGCCTGCTGCAGCTTCTCGCCGAGGCTCGAGTTCGGGTACATCAGCTCGAACGCCGGGGTGACCGCGTTGCCGAGGTCGATGAGCACCGTGCCGTCGAGCGCGTCGGCGAGCGTCGGCAGCACCTCGAGCGAGACGGAGGCCTGCAGGGCGCTGACGACGAGGTCGGCGCCGTCGATCGCGGCGGCGGGCTCGAGCGCCGGTGCCGGCAGCTCCTTGGCGTCGGGGGTGCGCGAGCCGAAGACGACGTCGTGACCGGCGCGGATCAGGCCGCCCGCGAGGGTGATGCCGACCTGACCGGTTCCGAGAATGGTGATACGCATGGGATGTCCTTCTTCCGAGATCCGACCTCGTGCCGGATCATTCGAATTGGAACAAGCACGCGCCATTCATGGTTATTCCAATTCGAACAAAAAAGTTTCCCGACCCCTGGAGCGCCCATGGCCGACCGCAAGCTCGATGCGACCGAGCTCGCCACCTACCAGGCGCTCGTGACGGCGGGGAACCTCATCGAGCGCGCCGTGACCGCGCAGCTCGCCGAGCATGGACTCACCCCGCTGCAGTTCTCGATCCTCGCGACGCTGCTCACGCAGGGTGAGCAGCGGATGCGCGACCTCGCCGACGCGATCGTGCACTCGCGCAGCGGCCTCACCTACCAGGTGACCCAGCTCGAGAAGCAGGGTCTCGTGCAGCGTGCCGCGGCCGCCGGCGACGATCGCGGCGTGCAGGTCGCGCTCACGGACGAGGGCCGCGCGCGGGTCGAGGGCGCGTTCCCCGGCCACACCGCGCTCGTGCGCGACGCGATCTTCGACCACCTCGAGCGGTCGGAGCTGGATGCGATCCGCGAGCCGCTCGCCGGGATCGTCGCGCGTCTGCGCGAGCGGCGCTGAGCGCCGCTGGGCGGTCCCGGGTCCCCTGGGCGGTGCTGGGTTCCGCTGAGCGGTGCTGATCTCCGCCGCGCGTCAGCCCGCGAGTGCCGCGCGGATCGCCTCAGCCACCGCATCCGGCGCCTCCCGCTGCACGAAGTGCCCGACGCCGTCGAGTTCGACGAGGTCGTACCCGTTCGCGAACGAGCTCGCCGCGGCCCGGGCTGCCGGGAGGGTCTCGCACCCGTCCTCCGTGCCGACGAAGAACGTCGTCGGCACCTCGATCGCCGGCCAGGTGTCGAGCAGGCGCTGCGCCGCGGCGTAGCGCTCGTCGCCCGCCGCCTCGCCGGCCCCGTGGCGGTAGTAGTGCACGACCGTCTCGGCGAACTGCGGTGTCGCGAAGAGCGCGAGCAGCTCGGCCCGCTCGGCGTCGGGGATGGTGCCGGCCGGCGACCAGTGGTCCCACGACCAGCGCAGCAGGGGATGCGGGTCGCTGCGGAACGTCGTCGCGCCGGCTTCGGTGCAGAGCCAGTAGCGGTACCAGGCGACCGCGGCGTCGTCGAGCGACTCGGCGGCCGTGAGCTCGGTCCGCGGGCCGTAGGCGGTGGCGAGCGTGATGAGCGAGCGCACACGGTCGGGGGCGAGCACTGCCGCGGCGTGCGCCGCGCGGGCGCCCCAGTCGTGGCCGACGAGCACGACATCGCGCAGCTCGAGCGCCTCGACCAGGCCGAGCACGTCGTCGGCGAGCGCGGCGATCTGGCCGGTGATCGTGCCGTCGAGCGACCGTGATCCGCCGACACCCCGCAGCAGGGGCCGGATGACGCGCGCGTCCGATGGCAGGCGGCCGACGACGGCATCCCAGGTGCGCGGACCGTCGGGGAAGCCATGCAGCAGCACGACCGCCGGCCCGTCAGGACGGCCGCTCTCGACGTACTCGATCTCGGCGTGCGCGGTGGTGACGGTGGGCATGCTCTGATCCAAGTCGCCGCAGCGGCGCCGCACGAGTCGAATCCAGCCAACGTTCGAGTGGGCTCCGCCGGGGTGCGCGGTCGTGCGACCACCGTCGCCGGCATCCGCCGTCGTCCGCTGAGTCGCCCGCTTCCGCGGTGCGTCGTACGCGACAGGCCGCGGAAGCGGGCAACTCGGGCCAGCATCCCGGCGCGATCGGCCGGACCCGACGAGCAGCAAGCGCTCAGCCGAACGCGCTCACCCGAACGCGCTCACCCCCGCGCCTGCTGGATGACCGCGACCGACGCCGAAGCCGTGAGGCTCTGCACCGGGCCGTCGGCCGGGGTGACCGCCCAGTCGCCGCCGCCGAGTCCGGCGCCGTTGCGGTGCGCGGCCGCCGCCGCGGCGTTCACGGTCAGCGCCTGCTCGTACTGCGTCTGGCCGCCCTGGTCGACGAGGTCGCGCAGGGCCCGGGTGAAGACCGCCTTGAACCCGCCGGTGTCATCGCTGCCCTCGTCGGGCAGCACGCCGTCATCCCCGGGCAGGTTCGCGAGCGCCCAGTCAGCGGCGCGCGTCGCGACCTGCAGGTAGTGGTCGTCGCCGGTCGCGAGCTTCAGCTGCAGGCCCGCGCTCGCGTAGCCGCCGAAGTTGTAGGTCCACGGCCAGTCGGCCAGCTCGCCGCCGCCGGAGATGTGGTCGTAGAGGTGGCCCTGGCGGGTGTCGAAGGTCGCCTCGAGCCAGCCGAAGATGCGCTTCGCGGTGTCGAGGTAGGCGGTGTCGCCGGTCGCGTCGTAGAGCTTGACCGCGGTCTGCACGAAGGTGCCGTTGGTGGCGATGTTCTTCTCGTTCTTCGTGCCGTCGCCGACATCCACGTTCTTCCACCACAGACCGCCGCCGTACTGCGTGTCTTCGTACTGGGCGATGTAGGCGAACTTCTCCTTCGCCGAGTCGAGGAAGCGGCTCTCGCCGGTCAGCTCGTAGGCGCGGATCGAGCCGCGCGCCCACCAGCCGATGTCGTCGTTCCAGTCGTTGTCGCGGAAGTCGGGGTAGGCGGCGGTGAAGCCGTCGTAGACATCGTCGATGAGCTGACGGCTCTGGGCGTCGTGGGTGCGCTGGTAGCGGTCCATCACGGTCTCCCAGAGCTGCGCCTCCCACCAGTAGTCGGTGTAGAGCCCGGCCTCGGGTCCGTGGGCGTGCTCGTCGTGGATGACGTGGTCGCTGTAGGTGAAGAAGTACTTCTTGCCGGGGTCGTAGAACTGGGCGAGCAGCGCCGCGAACGACTCGTCGGCGGCCTGGTCGGCTGCCTGGTCGGCGGTGGATGCGGCGGATGCGGCGGAAGCAGCGGTCGCGGTGTGGGCCTGGTGCCCGGCACCTCCCGGCGGAGCCGCCGCGGGTGCCGCGACGGCGGCGGCCGGAGCCAGGATGACGGCGCCGGCGAGGGCGGCGCCGAGGGCGAGGGCGGTGGTGGTCGTTCGCATGATCTCCCCATCGAGTCGGAACGGGCGCATGCCCCGAATGGATGCGCTCAATATCTATATATAAACGTGTCTATTGCGCGAATCAAGAGAATCAATATTCTTATACGCACCCGACGACGGCGTCGGGGGACGGGATCGGTCCCGTCGGACGGGCGATGAGGCCCGGAACGGAGACACCGTGAACCCGAGCAGCGAGCGCCCCGCCGCCCGCCCCGATTCCGCGGCGACGCGATGAGCGTCATCACCACGCCCGAGACGCAGGCGCACCTCGCCGGCGGCGCGGCCGATCTCGTCGAGCACGGCGCCGGCGACGGAGCCGGCGGTGACGGCCCCGGCCGCCGACCCGCGCGCGGCATCCGTCGCATCCGGCCGGTCCGTCACCCGAAGGGCATCGACCCGACCCGCCGCCAGCAGGCCGTCAGCGCCGGCATCTTCCTCTTCGTGCCGGTCGCGCTGTTCGCGGTGTTCGGGATGCTGCCCATCGTCATCGCCGCGGTGATCAGCTTCACCGACTACGCGATCATCGGCGACGCGGCCTTCGTCGGCGGCGACAACTTCGCGCGCATCCTCGACGATCCCTTCTTCTGGATCTCGCTGCGCAACACGGCCTGGTACACGCTGCTCTACGTGCCCCTCGGGCTCGTCGTCGCGCTCGCGACCGCGCTGCTGCTGAATCGCAAGGCGCGGGCGGTGCGGCTGTTCCGAACGCTGTTCTACATCCCCGTCGTCTCGTCGACGGTCGCGACGGCGAGCATCTGGTTCTGGCTGCTCAACCCGCAGTACGGCCTGCTCAACACGGCGCTCGGCTGGGTCGGCATCGACGGCCCCGCCTGGCTCTACAGCTCGCAGTGGGCGATGCCGGCGATCGTGCTGATGAGCGTGTGGGCCGGCTTCGGCGGCAACATGATCATCTTCCTCGGCGGGCTGCAGAGCGTTCCCGAGGAGCTCAAGGAGGCGGCGCGACTCGACGGCGCGAACGCCTGGCAGGTGTTCCGCCACGTGACCGTGCCGGCGCTGTCGCGCACGACGTTCCTGGTGTCGACGCTGCTGATCATCGGCGCCTTCCAGGTCTTCGACCAGGCCTACGTGCTCACCAAGGGCGGACCCGGCAACTCGACGATCACGATCGTCTACTACATCTACAACAAGGGATTCGGGTCGCTCGAGATGGGCTACGCCTCGGCCCTGTCGTTCGTGCTGTTCGCGATCATCCTCGTCTTCTCGCTCATCAACGCCCGCCTGACGAATCGAGGTCGCGCATGAGCGCCGCCACCCCCGACCTGCGCGTCATCCCGCGGCACCGCCCGCTGTCGCCGCAGGCGCGCACCCGCCGCACGGCGAAGGAGATCGCCTGGTACGTCGCGGTCATCGCGATCGCGGTCATCACCGTGACGCCGCTGATCTGGACGCTGAGCACCTCGCTCAAGCCCGCCGGCGAGGTGCTCGGCAATCCGAGCCTGTTCCCGAACCAGCCCACGATCGACAACTACGTGGATGCGCTCACCCGCGTGCCCTTCGGCCGGTACTTCGTCAACAGCCTCGTGCTCGCGGTCGGCGGCGCCCTGACGAACATGTTCTTCGGCTCGCTCGGCGGCTACGCGCTCGCCCGCCTGCGCTTCCGCGGGCGCGGCGCCGTGTTCGGCATGTTCGTGTCGTCGCTGATGATCCCGGGCATCGTCACGATGATCCCGACCTTCCTGATCCTGCGGCGCTTCCCGCTCGTCGGCGGCAACGACATCACCGGCAACGGCGGGCTCGGCTTCATCAACAACTACCTGGCGGTCATCCTGCCGGGTGCCGCGGGCGCCTTCGCCGTCTTCTTCATGAAGCAGTTCTTCGAGTCGATCCCCGCCGAGCTGGGTGAGGCGGCGCGCATCGACGGCGCAGGGGAGTTCCGCATCTTCTGGACCATCTACCTGCCGCTCGCGAAGGCGGGCCTGGCGGTGCTCGCGATCCTCAGCTTCCAGGCCGGCTGGAACAGCTTCCTCTGGCCGCTGCTCGTGCTCAACGACCAGAGCATGCTGACCGTCCAGGTCGGCTTGGCGAGCTTCGTCGGCGAATACAACAAGAGCTTCGGCCCGCTCATGGCCGGCACCGTGATCGCGAGCCTGCCCGTGCTGGCGCTGTTCGTGATCGCGCAGCGCTGGATCATCGAGGGCGTCGCCCACGTGGGGTCGAAGGGATGAGTCCACAGCACACCGTCTCGAAGGAGAGAACGATGAACAGGATCAGCAGGCGGCTCGCCCCGCTCGTGGGCATCGCGGCCGCCGCGATCGCCCTCGCCGGATGCGGCGCATCCGACCCCGGCACCTCCGACGGCCGCGAGGCGGTCACGATGTGGGGCAGCTGGAGCGGCACGCAGGTCGCTCAGCTCAACCAGCAGGCGAAGGCCTTCAACGACTCCCAGTCGAAGTACGAGGTCAAGTACGTCGCGCAGGAGATCGTGGAGGAGAAGCTGCTCACCGCGATCGCCGGCGGCCAGGTTCCCGACCTCGTGCTCTGGGACCGCTACGCGACCGCGCTCTACGCGCCCAAGAAGGCGCTCATGCCGATCGACGACCTGGTGAAGAAGGACAAGGTCGACATGGATGCCTTCTACTCCCCGGCGGTCGACGAGCTGACGGTCGGCGACAAGCTCTACGGCCTGCCGCTGCTGGTCGACAACCGTTCGCTCTTCTACAACAAGAAGATGCTCGCCGACGCGGGCGTCGAGCCGCCGACCACCTGGGAGGAGCTGAAGACCGCGGCCGAGAAGCTGACGGTGCGGGATGCGAACGGCAAGCTGCAGCGCGCCGGTCTGCTGATGGACGACCCCGGTCTGTTCAACAGCTACCTCTGGCAGGCGGGCGGCGAGCTGCTCAACAAGGACGAGACGAAGGTCGAGTACGACTCCCCGGCCGGGCACGCGGTGCTCGACTACTGGAAGTCGCTGCTCGACGCGGGCGTCTACGAGTCGGGCTTCGGCGACGGCGTCGACGCCTTCGCCCAGGGCACCGCGGCCATGCGCCTGAACGGCCCGTGGGCTCTCGCCGACCTCGACAAGGTCGACGGCCTCGACTACGGCATCGTGCCGCCGCCGGCCGGACCGAGCGGAGATACGGCCGCCGCGATGGGCGGCTTCGGGCTGGTCATCCCCCAGGGCGCGAAGAACTCGGCCGGAGCGTGGGCGTTCATGAAGTGGTGGACGACCGAGGCGAAGAACGGCGTCGACTTCGCGAAGATCTCGGGCTGGATCCCGGCCAACGTCGAGGCCTCGAAAGACCCGTACTTCACCGAGGACGAGCACTACGCCGCGTTCATCCAGACCCTGCAGTTCGCGAAGGTGCGCCCGAGCGTGCGCGGCTACTCCGACGTGGAGGGCAAGGCGCTCATCCCGGCGCTGCAGAAGTTCATGATCGGCGAGATCAGCGCCGACGAGGCCCTGGCCGAGGCGACCTCGACCGGCGACAAGATCCTGAAGGAGAACCGCAAGTGAGCACGACCACCGCGATCGCGACCGTCTGGGACGAGCGCGCCGACGTCGCGCAGCGCAGCATCGACGCCCTCTTCGCGGCGCCCTGGCCGCAGCTGCTGCACAACCGGCATCCGCTCGCCGAGGGCGACGACGAGGTCTTCAACTACTGGTGGCTCGCGCACCTGATCGACACCCGCATCGACGCGGCGCTGCGCGACCCGGCGGGCGAGGGCCTCGACCAGGCGGTGCGGGTGCACGAGAACATCCTCGAGCGCAACGCGGGCGAGCTGTTCAACGACTACTTCGACGACATGCTCTGGTTCGCGCTCGCGTCGCTGCGGCTGGCGGACGCGCTCGACGCCCGCGACGGGGCCGGTGCGGGGGAGCGCTACCGCTCCGACGCGATCGCGCTGTGGGAGCACGTGCGCGAGTTCGGCTGGAACGACGCGCTCGGCGCGAGCGTCGCGTGGCGCAAGCAGCAGCCGTACTACAAGAACACCCCGGCGAACGGGCCCTTCGTGATCCTCGGCGCCCGGCTGTTCCGGGCGACCGGCGACCGCCGTTTCGTCGACTACGCGGTGCGCGCCTTCACCTGGCTGACGCTCAATCTGGTGGATGCCGAGACCGGCTTCGTCGAAGACGGCGTCAACCGCGAGCAGGACGGCGTCGTCGATCGGCAGTGGCGCTTCACCTACAACCAGGGCCTCTACGTGGGTGCCGCTGTGGCGCTCGCCGAGGCGGGCGTCGGCGAGCACGAGACCGCCGCGGGCGCGCTCGTGCCGGCGGCGCTGCGCACGGCGCGCACGGCGATCCGCGAGCTGTCGAGCGACGGCAGCGTCTTCGATGACGAGGGCGACGGCGGCGACGAGGGCCTCTTCAAGGGCGTCTTCTACCGCTACCTCGGCACCCTGCTGCCGCATCTCGCGCCCGAGGAGCGGGCCGAGCTGGGCGGATTCGTCGAGAGCAGCACCGACGCGCTCTGGGCGAGCTCGATGTCGGGGGCGGATGCCGACGGCGGGCTCGCCGAGGCGGTGCTGCGGCCCGACGACGACTGGTCGCGCACCTCGGAGGCGCCCATCCACTACTCGACCCTGCTCAGCGCGGTGATGGCGGTCGAGCTGCGGGCGGAGCTGGAGCGCGCGCGCGACTAGCGCGAGGGTCATGGCGAGCGCGGCGGCGCGGTCTCGGGGTGCAACCCGGGCCGCGCCGTTCGCGTGCGCCCGGCGCGCGGCTGCTTGTGCCCCGCGCCTGCGCCCGGCGGGCTCGCGCCTCAGCGCCCGCCGGCCGGCGCCGTCGACGCGCCCTCGACGAGCCGTGTCGGCAGCACGACCCGGCCGATGCTGCCGCGGTCGGCGATCTGCGCGCGCACCTGCTCGAGCGCGCGCGACCCGAGACCGTACTGGTCCTGCTCGACGTGCGTGAAGCGGAACAGCTCGCGATCGAAGGCGGCGGCCGGATGGTCGAAGCAGACGACCGACACGTCGCCGGGAACGCTCATCCCCTGCCGCCGGCAGGCCTCGCGCAGCAGCAGCGCCAGGTTGTACTCGGTCACGAGGTAGGCGGTGGTCTCGGCGTCGGCCGCCACGAAGGCCTCGAGCGCGGCGACGTCATCCTCGATCGGATCGTGGCTGTCGGGCACGACCGAGCCGAGGGTTCGCAGCTCGCGGCCGTCGGGCAGCGGGATGTCGCGGGCGGCGTGCGCGTGCACCCAGCCGTTGCGCCGGTCGTCGGCGGTGGAGACGTGCGAGGTCGAGGTGACGAAGCCGACCCGGCGGTGGCCGAGGTCGATGAGGTGCTCGGTCGCGGCCTTGGCTCCGGCGAAGTTGTCGCTGCTGACGGTCGACAGCGGCACGCCGTCGTAGCTGCGGTCGAGGATCACCACGGGGAAGCGCTGGGTGACGAGCTCGAGCACCGACGGCGGGATGTACTCCGACGAGCTCGGCAGCACGATCAGCCCGGCGACGCCCGACTCGATCAGGGTGCGCACCTGCGCGTTCTCGCGCTCCTGGTCGCCGTGCGAGCGGCTCAGGGCGAGGTGGATGCGCGGGTCGTCCTGCTCGAGCAGCCCCTCGAGCACCCGGCTGCCGAAGGTGTCGTCGAAGTTGGTGACGACGCAGCCGATCGTGAGGTGGCCCGTCTCGGCGGCGACCGGGGCCGGGCTCGGGTCGGTGCTGATGACGATCGTGCCGACGCGCGGCCGGCGCGAGACGTAGCCCTCGCCGCGCAGCAGGTCGAGCGCGCGGCGCAGCGTGATGCTGCTCACCTCGAAGCGCTCCATGAGCTCGGCCTCGGAGGGCAGCCGCTCGCCGACGGGGTGAGCCCCCACGCGGATCTCGTCGCGCAGCGTCTCGTGCACCTGCTTGTAGAGCATCCTCGCCCTCCTTATGTCGAATGAATATACCGATTGGAGGCGAACCCGGCCGCGCCCGGCTGCGTCGGGAATGCTGGGCGGGAACTGAGAGTTGAGTCAGGTGTACTCAAGTTTCGACGCCTCGGGTTGACAGCAGTTATCCACAGGTTTCAGACTTGAGGCATCGCGGCTCAACTCGCCGCCCTCAGAACTCGAAGAACCTCAGAACCACATCATCCGCACCAAGAATCAGGAGCAGAACCGCACATGGCTCGAGCAGTAGGAATCGACCTCGGCACCACGAACTCGGTGGTCGCCGTTCTCGAAGGTGGAGAGCCCACCGTCATCGCGAACGCCGAGGGCTTCCGCACGACGCCCTCCGTGGTCGCCTTCACCAAGGACGGCGAGGTGCTCGTCGGCGAGACCGCGAAGCGCCAGGCCGTCACCAACGTCGACCGCACCATCTCGTCGGTCAAGCGCCACATCGGCACCCCGTGGACGACCGAGATCGACGGCAAGAAGTACACGCCGCAGGAGATCAGCGCCCGCATCCTCGGCAAGCTGAAGCGCGACGCCGAGCAGTACCTCGGCGAGACCGTCACCGACGCCGTCATCACCGTGCCCGCGTACTTCAACGACGCCGAGCGCCAGGCCACCAAGGAGGCCGGCGAGATCAGCGGCCTCAACGTGCTGCGCATCATCAACGAGCCCACCGCCGCCGCGCTGGCCTACGGCCTCGACCGCGGCAAGGAGGACGAGCTCATCCTCGTCTTCGACCTCGGTGGCGGCACCTTCGACGTCTCGCTGCTCGAGGTGGGCAAGGACGACGACTTCTCGACCATCCAGGTGCGCGCCACCTCCGGTGACAACCGCCTCGGCGGCGACGACTGGGACCAGCGCATCGTCGACCACCTGGTCAAGAAGTTCAAGGAGACCACCGGCGTCGACGTCTCGGGCGACAAGATCGCCCTGCAGCGTCTCAAGGAGGCCGCGGAGCAGGCGAAGAAGGAGCTCTCGAGCTCGATGAGCGCCAGCATCCAGCTGCCCTACCTCTCGCTCACGCAGAGCGGCCCGGCGAACCTCGACGAGACCATCACGCGCGCGCAGTTCGAGCAGCTGACCAGCGACCTCATCGACCGCACCCGCAAGCCCTTCGAAGACGTCATCCGCGAGGCCGGCGTCAAGGTCGACGACATCGCCCACGTGGTGCTCGTCGGCGGATCGACCCGCATGCCCGCCGTCGCCGAGCTCGTGAAGAAGCTCACCGGCGGCAAGGACCCCAACAAGGGCGTCAACCCGGATGAGGTCGTCGCCGTCGGCGCCGCGCTGCAGGCCGGCGTCCTCAAGGGCGAGCGCAAGGACGTGCTGCTCATCGACGTCACCCCCCTGAGCCTCGGAATCGAGACCAAGGGCGGCATCATGACCAAGCTCATCGAGCGCAACACGGCCATCCCGACCAAGCGCAGCGAGACCTTCACGACCGCCGACGACAACCAGCCGTCGGTCGCGATCCAGGTCTTCCAGGGCGAGCGCGAGTTCACCCGCGACAACAAGAACCTCGGCACCTTCGAGCTGACCGGCATCGCGCCGGCCCCGCGCGGCGTGCCGCAGGTCGAGGTCACCTTCGACATCGACGCGAACGGCATCGTGCACGTCTCGGCGAAGGACAAGGGAACCGGCACCGAGCAGTCGATGACCATCACGGGCGGCTCGTCGCTGCCCAAGGAGGACATCGAGCGCATGGTTCGCGAGGCCGAGGAGCACGCCGCCGAGGACAAGGCCCGTCGCGAGAGCGCCGAGCTGCGCAACAACGCCGAGCAGCTCGCCTACTCGGTCGAGAAGCTGCTCACCGACAACGCCGACAAGATCGGCGACGACGTGAAGACCAGCGTGCAGGCCGACGTCGACGCCCTCAAGACGGCCCTGGCGGGCGATGACGAGGATGCGGTCAAGACCGCGTTCGAGAACCTGTCGACCAGCCAGACCAAGATCGGCGAGGCCATCTACGCCTCCGGCCAGGCCGACCAGGCCCAGACGGACGCGTCGACCGACGGCCCCCGCCCCGCTGACGAGAAGGCCGACGAGGACATCGTCGACGCCGAGATCGTCGACGACGAGGAGCCCAAGAAGTAACCATGACCGACGAGCAGAACCCCGAGAACGACGGGCGCGACGAGCAGGAGTCGAACGCGGACCGCGTCAACGACAAGCGCAAGATCGACCCGGAGACGGGCGAGCCTCGCGGTCAGGCGGGCGCGGCATCCGGTGAGAACCCGGATGCCGCCCCGGCGGGCGCCGGAGCCACCGACGCCACCGACGACGAGCTGGCCGCCCTGCTCGCCGAGGGCGAGCGCGACCTCGTCGCGGAGTACCGCGACCGCGCCGCCCGCGCCGAAGCCGAGCTGGTCAACTTCCGCACCCGTGTGGAGCGCGACCGCGCCGCCAACCGCGAGGCTGTGATCGCCGAGGTGATCCGCTCGCTGCTGCCGGCGATCGACGACCTCGACCGCGCCGAGAAGCACGGCGACCTCACCGAGGGCAGCCCGCTCGAGATCGTCGCGCAGAAGCTGCGCGGCGGCTTCGACCGCTACGGCCTCAAGAAGGTCGGCGAGGTCGGCGAGCCCTTCGACCCCAAGCTGCACGAGGCTCTCGTGCAGATCCCCTCGGCCGACGTGACGGTCAACACCGTCGCCGACGTCATCGAGACCGGCTACCTGCTGGGCGAGCGCCTCATCCGCGCCGCCAAGGTCGCCGTGCACTCGCCGGAGTGAGGTGATCGATGGCCAGTCAGGACTGGTTCGACAAGGACTTCTACGCCGTCCTCGGCGTGAAGAAGGATGCCTCCGACGCTGAGCTGAAGAAGACCTACCGCAAGCTGGCTCGCCAGTTCCACCCCGACTCGAACCCCGGGGACGCGAAGGCGGAGGCTCGCTTCAAGGAGATCAGCGAGGCCTACTCGGTGCTCTCCGACAAGGAGCAGCGTCAGGAGTACGACCAGATCCGCGCCATGGGCTCGGGCGCTCGCTTCACGGCGGGCGGCCCGGGCGGCGGGGGCGGATTCGACGACGTGTTCGGCGGGATGTTCGGGCAGGGCGGCGGGCGCCAGCAGTACAGCGCCGGCCAGTACCAGGACCTGTTCGGCGGACTGTTCGGCGGCGGAGGCCAGGCCGGCTTCCAGCCGAGCGGCGGATTCCGCGGCTACGGCGGGCCGACGCCGGGGCGCGACCTCAGCGCCTCGACCTCGCTCGACTTCACGACGGCGATCCACGGCGAGACCGTGGAGCTGCAGGTCGGCGGGGCCCGGGGTCGCACCGTCAAGGTGCGCATTCCCGAAGGCGTCGCCGACGGGCAGAAGATCCGCCTGCGCGGCAAGGGCGAGCCCTCGCCCGACGGCGGCAGCGCCGGTGACCTCGTCATCACGGTGCACGTGCGCCCGCACTCGGTGTTCAAGCGCGACGGGCTCGACCTGCGCGTCGACCTGCCGGTGACCTTCGCCGAGGCGGCGCTCGGCGCGACCGTCGAGGTGCCGACGCTGGGCGGCAGCCCGGTGAAGCTCAAGGTCGCCGCGGGAACCCCGAGCGGACGCGTGCTGCGGGTCAAGGGCCGCGGTGTCACCACCGCGAAAGGCACCGGCGACCTGCTCGCCACCGTGCAGATCGCGGTGCCGAGCCACCTCTCGGGCGACGCCCGCGAGAAGCTCGAGGCCTTCGCCGAGGCGATGCCGGCCGAGAACCCGCGCGAGGATCTGCTCGCGCGAGCGGCCGACTGAGCCGAGCCGCGACCGTTTCCAGATGGATGCCGGGCGGCCCTGTCGCGGGGCGCCCGGCATCATCCACACTGAGAGCGCAGGGGCGAAGGCCGCGGCTCCCGGCACCGAGAAGAACCGACCGACGAAGGAGGATCGCATGGACGAGCTGAGTCCCGTCTTCCCGATCGCGGTCGCCGCCGAGCTCGCGGGCATGCACCCGCAGACGCTGCGGCAGTACGACCGGCTCGGGCTCGTCGTGCCCCGGCGCACCGCCGGCCAATCGCGCCGCTACTCGATGCGCGACGTCGTGCAGCTGCGTGAGATCGCCCGCATGAGCGCCGAGGGGCTGAACCTCGAGGGCATCCGGCGCATCCTCGAGCTCGAGAACCAGGTGTCGTCGCTGAGCGCGCGCGTGCGCGAGCTCGAGGCGGCGCTCGCCGACGAGATGCTCGCCCGCCCCGGCCGGCGCGTCTTCGCCGCCGGCGAGTCGGGCGACGTCGTGTCGCTGCGCGCCGGAACCCGCGCGAAGAAGTCGAATCAGGTCGTCGTCTGGCGGCCGTGGAGCGCGCGCGACTGATCCGCCGGCCGCGCCGGCAGGGCTGCGAGGTCGCTCGGGCCGCCGACTCGGCTGCGTGCTGTGTCGCCTCGACCGACCGGGATGCCGCGTCGCCCGATCGGGCGACGCCCGCTCTGGGGGCGGCGATCCGGGCGCACCCCCATAGGGCGCGTCGCTCACGGCGGGTACGCTCCGAACGGTGCGGATGCCCGACGTCCGCGTGATCGGGGAGCACTGACATGAGCTGGCAGCCGGAGAGCGCCTACGGCGACCGCGATGCGGCGCGTCCGGCGGCGGCGCAGCCCGCTCCCGAGTGGGTCGCGCCGGGCGGTGCGCCGTCGGCGTCGGCGTCGGCGCCGACCGGATCGGCTCAGCAGGGCTCGGCCCAGCCCGGAGCTGGCGCATCTGCGTCGCAACCGCAGCCGCAGCCGCAGCCGCAGCCGCAAGCCTGGCCCTCGCCGTATCCGCCCGCTCAGTACGGCCAGCAGCAGCACCCCGCTCAGTACGGCCAGCCGCCCGTGCAGCCCTACCCGGCGCAGTACGGCCAGCCGCCGATGCGGCCCTACCCGCAGTTCGGCCAGCCGCAGTTCGGCCAGCCCTATCCGCAGCAGCCGTTCCCGCAGCAGTACGGCGCCGCGCCGGCGATGTACCCGGCGCCGATGATGTACCCCGCGCCGGTCGTCTTCCGCCCGCCGCCCAAGCCGCCGCTCACGCGCGAGCGCAAGCGCGCCGCCCGGCACGCGGGCATGCTCGGCTTCGGCGCGATCACCCTCGGCTGGAACCTGCTCAGCGTCGGCGCCGTCGCGCTCATGCTGCTGGGTCTCATCTACTGGGCAGCGACGTCGTCGGGCGACGTCAGCACCTTCACGACCCTCGCGCACTACTTCGACCGCCAGACCGGCGGCATGCTGATGCCGCTGTCGATCGCCTTCGTCGTCGTCGGCCTGATCCTCTGGGTCGGCGGCGTGGTCGTGAGCCGGCTGCTGCTCAAGCGCGCGGGCTTCCCCCGACCCGGCGGCATCACCTGGGCGGGCATCGGGCTCGGCGTGGGGGCGAGCGTTATCGTCATCCAGCCGACGATCTGGGGCATCGTGCAGGCGGTCGCGGCGATCCCGTACTCCGCCATCGACTCGGGCGCCGCATCCTCGTCGCTCGATCCCGGCTTCGTCGGTCGCGGCCTGCTCACGCTCGGCATCTACGTGCTGATCGTGGTCGCGATCTCGGTGGTCGTCGGCTGGCTCTGCTGGTGGTGGATGGCGCACGCCATGCGCCCCGAGGCGCCGCCGCCTCCGCAGCCGGCCGGCCCGCTGCTGCCGGGTCTCGCGCCCGAGCGCGGACCCTGGGATCCGCCGGTGAAGCGCGAGTCGTCGACCGGGTACTGACCCGCTCACGGTCGGCTCCGCTTCGCGCGGACGTGTCGTCACGAGGCCGGGTCACCCTGACGGGGACGTGAGGTGGATGCGGGTTCGTCCCTAGCATCGGCGTCATGAGCTGGCAGCTGGGTGCGCATCCCGACGATGTGCCGCGCGCCGAGGTGGATGCGCCGGGCGTGGAGCCCGATGGCGACGATCGCCCGGTCTGGGATCGTCCGATCAATCGGGTCGTCGGCCGGGTCGTGATGCGCCCGCGCGCCGACACCTCGCAGGCGAACACGCTCATCCTGCTGCCGCTGCTGCCCGTGCTGCTCAGCATGGCGTCGGTGGTTTTCGCCCGCGGCTGGGACACGACTCTGCTCGGGGTGCTCATCGCGTTCGTCGCCGTCGTGCAGTTCTTCGTCGCGCGGCGCGATGCGCGCGTGCTTGGCGAACGCGGCTTCGTCGACCAGGCGCCGCCGGTGCTGGCGCTGATCTCGCCGATCCTGTACCTGGGCATCCGCGCCCGGCGGTGCGACGGCCACGACCCGTCCGCGATCTCGGCGGTGCGCGGCGCGATCGTGACGACCTCGATCGCCGTGCTCATGGTCGCGATCGGGCTCGGCTTCCAGCTGGCGATGTCGCCGCTGTTCACGGGCGGTGGACAGGAATGAATCCTGGCCGCTGAGGGTTGAGCCAAGTAGACTCAAGTTTCAGCGACGCGCCTTCTGTGGCGCGCATCCACCAGCAGCACGACCCATCGCGACCGCGGCGCACCCGCCGCGACAGAGAGGACAGAGCAACCAGATGGCCAACATGCAGGGGGCGCCCTCCAGCCAGGAGGAGCAGAAGACCGCCCTCGAGCAGTACGGCGTCAACCTCACCGAGATCGCCCGTTCGGGCAAGCTCGATCCGGTGATCGGCCGCGACGCCGAGATCCGGCGCATCAGCCAGGTGCTGACCCGCCGCACCAAGAACAACCCCGTGCTCATCGGCGAACCCGGCGTCGGCAAGACCGCCGTCGTCGAGGGGCTCGCTCAGCGCATCATCGCCGGCGACGTCGCCGACTCGCTGAAGGACAAGCAGCTCGTCTCGCTCGACCTGGCCGCGCTCGTGGCCGGCGCGAAGTACCGCGGCGAGTTCGAGGAGCGGCTCAAGGCCGTGCTCAAGGAGATCAACGAGTCGGACGGACGCGTGATCACCTTCATCGACGAGCTGCACACGCTCATGGGCGCCGGCGGCGGCGAGGGATCCGTCGCGGCCGCCAACATGCTCAAGCCCATGCTCGCCCGCGGCGAGCTGCGCCTCATCGGCGCCACCACGCTCAACGAGTACCGCGAATACATCGAGAAGGACGCCGCGCTCGAGCGCCGCTTCCAGCAGGTCTACGTCGGCGAGCCGACCGTCGAGGACACGGTCGCGATCCTGCGCGGCCTCAAGGAGCGCTACGAGGCGCACCACAAGGTCTCGATCGCCGACAGCGCGCTCGTCGCCGCCGCATCCCTCTCGAACCGGTACATCACCGCCCGCCAGCTGCCCGACAAGGCGATCGACCTGATCGACGAGGCCGCGAGTCGGCTCAAGATGGAGATCGACAGCTCGCCCGTCGAGATCGACGAGCTCAAGCGCGGCGTCGACCGCATGCGCATCGAAGAGCTCGCGCTCAAGCGCGAGAAGGACGACGCATCCAAGGCCCGCCTCGCGAAGCTGCGCGAGGAGCTGGATGCGCGCCAGAAGCAGCTCGATGCGCTGCAGGCGCGCTGGCTGACCGAGAAGAACTCGCTGCACAGCGTCGGCGACCTGCGCGCGAAGCTCAACGACGCGCGCATCGACCTCGACCGGGCCATGCGCGAGCAGAACTGGACGAACGCGTCGAAGCTCAACTACGAGGTGATCCCCGCGATCGAGAAGGCCCTCGTCGAGGCCGAGTCGGTCGAGCAGACCGGGCCGCGCATGGTCGGCGACCAGGTGACCGATGAGGACATCGCGTCGGTCGTCGCCGCCTGGACGGGCATCCCCGTCGCCAAGCTCAAGCAGGGCGAGACCGAGAAGCTGCTGCACCTCGAGCAGGAGCTCGGCAAGCGCCTCATCGGCCAGAAGGATGCGGTGCGGGCCGTCAGCGAGGCCGTGCGCCGCACGCGTGCCGGCATCGCCGACCCCGACCGGCCGACCGGATCGTTCCTGTTCCTCGGCCCGACCGGCGTCGGCAAGACCGAGCTCGCGAAGGCGCTCGCCGAGTACCTCTTCGACGACGAGAAGGCGCTCGTGCGCATCGACATGTCGGAGTACGGCGAGAAGTTCGCCGTCTCGCGGCTCGTCGGCGCCCCTCCCGGATACATCGGGTACGAGCAGGGCGGACAGCTGACCGAGCTCGTGCGTCGCCGGCCCTACTCGGTAGTGCTGCTCGACGAGGTCGAGAAGGCGCACCCCGAGGTCTTCGACCTGCTGCTGCAGGTGCTGGATGACGGACGGCTGACCGACGGGCAGGGGCGCACGGTCGACTTCCGCAACACGATCCTGATCCTGACGTCGAACCTCGGCTCGAACTTCCTCGTCGACCAGACGCTCGACTGGGAGCAGAAGCAGGGCGCCGTGCGCGACCTCGTGCAGCGCTCGTTCAAGCCGGAGTTCGTGAACCGCCTCGACGACATCGTCGTGTTCGCGCCGCTCACCACCGGCGACCTCGGGCAGATCGTGTCGCTCTACGTCGACCGCCTCGAGCGGCGGCTCTCGGAGCGCCGACTGCAGCTCGCGGTCACGCCCTCGGCGCGCGGGTGGCTCGCCGAGCAGGGCTTCGACCCGATCTACGGCGCGCGTCCGCTGCGGCGGCTCATGCAGCACGAGATCGACGACAAGCTCGCCCGCGCGCTGCTCTCCGGCCAGATCGGCGACGGCGACACGGTGAAGGTCGACGTGGATGCGACGGGCGACGCCCTCGCGGTCACCCGCATGGAGGGTGCGCCGGAGGCCGACCAGCCGGGCGCGGCCTGACGCCGGCCCCAGCTGTTCAGGCCGAGGGAGCAGCCGGGCGGCGCCGGCGCGCGAGCTGAAGGTAGAGCAGGCAGCCGAGGCAGACGCCGAACACCGAGTTGAGGAACGCGGCCACGAAGGCGAGCGCCGCGGCGATCGGCACGACCAGGCTGAGGCCGCCGAGCGCGGGGGCGCCGGTTGCGAGGGCGACGAGTCCGAGCACCGCGCCGACCGCGGTGATGACGAAGCCGATGCCCTGCGCGAAGGTCGGCGGACGCGGATCTTCGAGCTCGGTCGGCGGCGCGAGGCGCGGGCGCACGAGCGCAGCGTAGAGACGGCCATAGGGGTGACGGCGGATGCCGGCGAACACGCCCCAGGCGAATACGAGTGCGATCGCGGTCAGCAGCAGCGTCGCGACGACGTTCGCGCCGAGCAGCGCGGCGGCGAGCACGACCAGCAGCAGCACGCCCGTGATCGCGGCGCCGAAGCGGGGTCCGCGCGGGTCGATGCCGTCGGCGGGGCCGGTCGGACCGGTGCCGGCGGACGCGGCTGCGGAGCCGGCGACGGGATCGGCGTTCGGGGTCGAGGTCATCCGGGGCTCCCGATGATGCGGTCGAGTTCGGTGCGCAGCGGGGCGAGGCGCGGGGCTCCACCGATGCGCGATCGCACGGCGCCGGCGCGGTCGAGCAGCAGCAGCGTCGGCGTCTGCAGCACCCGGAAGCGACGCACGAGCTCGGGGTGCGCATCCACATCCAGCTCGATGCGGCGCAGCCCGGGCAGCTCGACCTGCAGTCCGTCGACGAGGCGTGCGGTCGCGGCGCACGAGGTGCACCACTCGCTCGAGAACTGCACGACGGTCGCGTCGGCGCCGAGCGGCTCGGGCAGCTCGCCGGCGGAGATCACGTCATCGGGCTCCGCTGCGATGGCGTCGGCGTGCGACGGCACGAGCGGGATCGCGAGCGGGGGAGTTCCCTGGGTCGCGGCGGCGATGCCGACGAGGGCGTGCGTTCCGACACGGACCGGGCGGAGGCGGCCCTGCTGCGATCGCAGCGCGAGGCCGAGCGCGGTCGCGAGCGCGACCACGCCCACGAGCACGGCGACGACGACCACGGGCGACATGCGGGAGACGGTATCCGCGTGGCGCGCATCCCGGAACAGCCCCCGTCACCCGGCGTAATGCCACCCGTCACCGGGCGTAACGCGAACCCTCAGCCGAAGAACCTGGCGAGGGTCGTCACCCGTCAGCCCGCGAGGGAGTAGCCGAAGGCGGCGGCGACGCCCGCGTTCGTGACCTGGCCGGTGCGGGTGTTGAGGCCGAGCGCGAGGGCCGGGTCGGCATCCAGGGCGGCGTCGACGCCGCGCTCGGCGAGGGCCGTGAGGTACGGCAGGGTGGCGTTGGTGAGCGCGCGGGTCGAGGTCTCGGGCACCGCGCCGGGCATGTTCGCGACGCAGTAGTACAGCGCGTCGTGCACCGGGAAGGTGGGGTCGTCGTGCGTCGTCGGGTGCGAGCCCTCGAAGCATCCACCCTGGTCGATCGCGATGTCGACGAGCACGGCACCCGGCTTCATCGTCGAGACCATCGCATCCGTCACCAGCTTCGGCGCGGCCGCGCCGGGGATGAGCACCGAGCCGATCACGAGATCGGCGGCGGCGACCTGCTCCGCGATCTCGAGGCGGCTGGATGCGCGGGTCTGCAGCTTCGGGTACTGCTTCTCGAGCTGGCGCAGGCGCGGCAGCGAGAGGTCGATGACGGTGACGTCGGCGCCGAGTCCGAGCGCGTTCGCGGCCGCGTGCTCGCCGGCGACGCCGCCGCCGATCACGACGACCTTCGCCTTCGGGGTTCCGGGAACGCCGCCCAGCAGGGTTCCGCGACCGCCGGCGGCCTTGAGCAGCGTCGCGGCGCCGACGACGATCGACAGGCGCCCGGCGACCTCGCTCATGGGCGAGAGCAGCGGCAGGCTGCGGTCGGGCAGCTGCACCGTCTCGTAGGCGATCGCGGTGGTGCCGGCGGCGAGCAGCGCATCGGTGAGCGGCTGGTCGGCGGCGAGGTGCAGGTAGGTGAAGAGCACGAGATCGCTGCGCAGGAAGCCGTACTCGGCGGCGATCGGCTCCTTGACCTTGACGACGAGCTCGGAGCCCGACCACAGCTCCTCGGCCGTGGCGATCAGCTCGGCCCCCGCGGCCGCGAAGGCCTCGTCGGTGATGCCCGAGCCGAGCCCCGCGCCCGACTGGATGCGCACGGTGTGGCCGCGGTGCACGAGCGCATCCACGCCCGCCGGGGTGATGGCGACGCGGTTCTCGTTGTTCTTGATCTCGGTGGGGATGCCGATGCGCATGGCTGCTCCTGACGACGCTGTGGGGGCGCGGACGATGTGCGCACCAGCGTGACAGCGATTCGTTTCAACCGCGTGAACAGCGCAGAAGATTCGGATGCGACGGTTTCGTCGCTAGATTCGGATGCATGACGAGCACCAAGGGTGACCCTACGCCGAAGGATCTTCGCCCTGCGGAACTGGACGACACCGACCTGGAGATGGTGCGCGTCCTCACTGCCGACGGCCGCATCACGAACGCCGAGCTCGCCGCCGCGCTGGGGGTGGCGCCCTCGACCACGCACGCGCGGCTGCGCGCGCTCGTCGAGCGCGGAGTCGTGACCGGGTTCCACGCCAGCGTCGACCAGCGTCGCCTCGGCCGTGGACTGCAGGCGATGATCGGCGTCACCCTGCGCCCCGGCTCGCGGCAGGAGAGCATCACCGCCTTCGCCGAGGAGGTGCGTCGGCTGCCGCAGGTGCTGCAGCTCTTCTTCCTCGGCGGGTCCGACGACTTCATGGTGCACATCGCCGTCGCCGACAGCTCGGACGTGCGCGCCTTCGTGGTCGAGCACCTCTCGGCGCAGCAGAGCGTCGCATCCACCCGCACGAGCCTCGTGTTCGACTACCACCGCAACGGGGTCGCGGCGTCGTTCGCGTGAGCGCGGGCGGGCGCGGGCGCGTGGGGTGCCGTTCCGAGCGCGGGCTGTCGGCGGCCCGCCGTCGGAACGGGACCCCGCGCTCGGCGGGATCGCTGCCTAGGGGCGCTGGGGGAAGATGCCCTGCAGGGCGATGATGAAGCTGACCGTCAGGAACGGCGGCATGTTGTTGTGCGGCTGGCTGCCGCCGGTGATGCCGATCGCCGACGGGTCGAGGTTCGCATCCGCGGCGGCGCGCGGCGCGTAGCCCCGCTCGATCGCGCGGCCGCTGCGTGCTTCGGCCCAGGTCGCCCCGGCCGCCGACGACACGTCACCGGCTGCCGCGACGGCGACCGGCGTGTGCGTGTGCGCGGGCATCTGGGAGGTCAGCAGCGTGACGCTCTCGGCCCCACCGGCCTGCCCCGAGTAGTAGGGGCTCAGGCCGGGCCCCTGACCGACGCCGATCGGCGAGACGCCGCGCAGGTCAGGGAGGCCGAAGGTCGACTTGCCGTCGCCGCCGTAGTTCACCCCGAGAAGGGAGAAGAGCGCCGTGTTCTGGGAGATCGGAAGCAGCTGGCCGTTGCAGAGAGCCCACCCGCGCGGAGCGAAGTTGAAGCCGACCGCGATGATCTCGCCGACGAAGGGTTCCATGTCGTCTCCTACTGCCGGCTCGGGAAGATGCCGTTGATCGCGATGATGTACGACAGCGCGAGTTCGGGCGGACGGTTCTCGTGCGGCTGGTTGCCGCCGGTCGCGCTCACCGCGGCGCCGGAGAGCTGCGCAGCGCCGGCCGAGGTGGCGTAGGCGGGCTTCGCCCCGGCGGCCCACACTGCGTCGGCGGGAGAGGCGGCGGTTCCGGCGGCGCTCGATGCGGCCGCGACGTGGGTGTGGCCGGGCAGCTCCGGGACGGTCAGGGTGTGGCCGACCTCGCCGCCCGACTCGCCCCAGGTGCGGCTCGCGCCGCCGGGGCGCTGGCCCCAGTGCAGCGCGATGCGTCCGCGCAGGTCGGGCAGCCCGAACGTCTGCACGCCGTTGCCGCCGTAAGTGGTTCCCAGCAGGGAGAACAGCGCCTGATTCTGGTTGATCGGCAGGAGCTGGCCGTTGCAGAACGCCCAGTTCTTGGGCGCGAATGGGCCCGCGAAGAGCGTGATCTGGCCGATGAAGGGCTGGTCCATGGTCGCGTCCCGTCAGGCCTGGGTCGGGTAGATGCCGTAGACGGCGATGCAGAACCGCACCCCGAGGTAGGGCGGCATGTTGTCGTGTGGCTGGTTGCCGCCCGACGGCGACAGGGCCGAGGCCGACATCGCGGTCGTCGGCGGCTGCGAGCTGAAGGGGGTCTCGGCGCGGCTCGACCACCGTCGGGCGGCGGGCGTCGCCGAGCTCGGAGTCCCCTCGGTCGCGATGGCGGGGTGCGTGTGCGAGGGCAGCTGGGGCGTCGTGACGGTGACCGCCTCGATGCCGACCTGCTGGCCGAGCACGTTCGATACGCCCTGCGAGGAGGTGCCCTGGCCGATCGGCATCCGACCGCGCAGGTCGGGCAGGCCGAAGGTGGTCACGCCGTCGCCGCCGTAGGTCGTGCCGATCACGGCGTAGAGCGTCTCGTAGTCGGAGATCGCGACCTGACGGCCGTCGCAGTCGAGCCAGCCGACGGGAGCGAAGGTGCCGGCGAACATCATGATGTCGCCGATGTAGGGGTTGTCGGGCACGGCGTCCCCTCTCAGATCCGGTTCACGAGGGCCTGGGCGCGGCGGTCGCCGGCGGGGCCGATGGGGGTGAGCAGGAAGTCGCTGGTCGGCACGCCGTAGTGGCCGAGCTGCCAGATGCCCTCGGCGAAGTCGTCGGGCGCGTGGAACAGCAGCGTGAAGCGGTTCTCGTCGCCGGCGGTGGCGCCGGCGACATCCGCGATCGCGTCGAGCACGAGCGAGCCGGTGACGCCGTCGGGGGCGGATGCGGTGATCGCCTGGCCGACGAGCGGCGCGAAGTCGCTGCGCACGGCGGCGCGCAGCTCGACGAGCGCGGCGGCGTGGGTTCCGACAGCGGTCGCGGCGGTCTTCGCGGTCGACGATGCGGCGGCGGGTGCGGCCTGGGCGGCGCTCGCGGCCGCGGCTGCGCCGACCGCAGCGAGCGCGACGGCGCCGGCGCTGACGACGGCGGTGCGGCGGGTGAGCTGCATGGATGCTCCGGGTGCGGGGCGGCATCCGCTGACGGAGGCTGCGCTGTCGGGTGGATGCGGCGGACGGTCCCGGGGTTCGGGCGGCCGGGCATCCGGTGTCGAGGATGCGGCATCCGGGCGGTTAGGGTTCACCGCGTCCGCTCGTGCGTGCCGCGCGCTCAGCATAGGTGCGCATGCGCCCGGGCGGACCCCCTCGCCTGACCCCCCGAACTGGGCACCCGCGCCGCGTAGTCGGCGGCGTCGAGCGCGCGGTACTTTTCGCTTCGCGCGTGTCACCGTGCGCGGAGTTCTCGACATCCTCCGCGCGCGCCCGAGCCCCGACCCGTGCATCGACGAGAGGGCCGCGACGGCCATGACGACCAGCACGCCGACCCCGGTCTCTGCCGCGCTCCGCGCCTCCGCTCCGGCGGCGGATCACCCGGATCTCCGCCCCGCTGCGCGCTCGCCGCGGGTGCGCCGCACCCCTCTCCTCGCCGCCGGCCTCGCTGTGCTGCTCGCCGCCGCCGGTGTCGTCGCGCTGCCGGCCGACGCCGCCCTGGCCGCGACGACGATCGACGTCAGCACCACCGCCGACGGCGACGCGAACAGCGCCTGCACGAACTCGACCGTGACCTCCGTCGCGACGCCGGTCACGCTGCGCAACGCGCTCTGCGTCGCCGGTAACACGGCGTCGGCCACGACCATCCGCATCGGCAGCGGCGTCTACCAGCTCACTCAGGGCGAGATCGCGTTCGGCCAGAAGTCGGGTGCGAACATCACGCTCGAGCGTTCCGGCGGCGGCACGACCGAGATCGTCGGCGACGGACAGCACCGCGTGCTCGACATCGACCCGAACCTCGTCGGCGGCATCTCGGTCACCCTGCACGACCTGACCGTGCGCGGCGGCGTGGATGACCTCGCGCAGCCGGGATCGCAGGGATCGGGCGGCTTCGGCGGCGCCGGCATCATCGCCGGGTCGGGCGCCGACGCGTCGGTCGCGGGCGACAGCCTGACGCTGCTCTACGTGAACGTCACCGGCAACACCGTGAAGGCGCACGCCTCGCCGACCGTCAACTCGGGCGGAGGCGGCGTGCAGTTCATCGGCGGCTCGCTCACGATCACCGGCTCGACCATCTCGGGCAACAGCTCCAACGCCGGCCCGGGCGGCGGCGTCTACTACGAAGCCGCACCAGGTCGCTCGGGCGAGAGCCTGACGGTCACGAACTCGACCTTCTCGAGCAACACTGTCGCGAACGCGAGCACCTACCCCTCGGGCGGCGCGGGCATCTCCGTCGCCGGCGTGACCGGTTCGACCGCATCCATCACCGGGTCGACGTTCACGGGCAACATCGGCAGCGCGACGGGCGCCGGCGGGGCCTCGGGCGGCGCCATCCGCCTCGCCCCGGCAGGCACCTCGTCGGGCGCGGGCGCCGCGACCGTCAACTCGAACCGGCTGATCGGCAACCGCGCGACCGCCGGCGCGGGCAGCCAGGTCGCGGTCGACACGACGACGACCGCGCTGCACTACAACGACATCCGCCCCGCTGCCGCCGACACGGCTCCGGTCGTCACGGCGAGCCCGGCGTCCGCGGTCGACGCGACGCAGAACTGGTGGGGATGCCCGACCGCGCCCGGCGGGACGGGCTGCCCCACGGTCACGGCCGGCATCCCGGTCACGCCGTCGCTGGTCTTCGCGGCGACCGCCACCCCCGCGACCGTGTCGGCTCCCGGCGCGCGCTCGACGATCCTCGCGAGCTTCGCCACCGACTCCGCCGGCACCGCGATCGACCCGAACCTGCTCGGCGCCTTCAGCGAGGCGGCGACCTTCAGCACCGACAGCGGAACCCTCGACTCGACCTCGGTTCCGCTCTCGCGCGGCGCCGCGTCGGCTCAGCTCACGACGCCGACGACGCCCGGGCGCTCGACGGTCACCGTGACCTACGGCGGTCTTGCGAAGCAGGCGGTCGTCACCGCACCCCAGGCGCCCGCCTTCACGAGCGCGTCGTCGGTCGCCTTCACGGCCGGCACCGCGGGCAGCTTCACGATCACGACCACCGGATACCCGGCCGCGGCGATCACCCGCACCGCCGGCGCCCTGCCGGCCGGCCTCACGTTCACCGACAACGGCGACGGCACCGCGACCCTCGCCGGCACCCCGACCGCATCGGGCAGCGTGACGCTGTCGCTCACGGCCGACAACGGCTCGGCGAGCCCGGCGGCGCAGCAGCTCGCCGTGACCGTGCGGAAGGCCGCGACGATCACGAGCGCGGCGGCCGCGACCTTCGCCACGGGCGCCGCGGGATCGTTCACCGTCACGACCACCGGATCGCCGACGCCCGTGCTGACCGAGTCGGGCGCGCTTCCCTCGGGCGTCACCTTCGTCGACAACGGCGACGGCACCGCGACGCTCGCCGGCACGCCGGCCGCCGGAACCGGTGGGCAGTACCAGCTCACCATCACCGCGTCGAACGGCGTCGGCGCGAACGCGGTGCAGCCGTTCACGCTGACCGTGAACGCGCCGCCGACCCTCGGCGGCGGCGCCACGGCGACCGCGACCGCCGCGACCGGCACCGCCTTCTCGCGCACGATCACGACGACCGCCGGCTACCCGACGGCGACCACGATCACCGAGAGCGGCGCGCTGCCCGCCGGTCTCACCTTCACCGACAACGGCGACGGCACGGCGACGCTCGCCGGCACACCGGGCGCGCTGAGCGGCGGCGTCTACGTGCTGCAGATCAGCGCCGGCAACGGCGTCGGCTCTGCCGCGCAGCAGCTCACGCTCACCGTGAACCAGGCTCCCGCGGTGACCGCGAACCCGGCGTCGCAGTCGACCACGGTCGGATCGCAGGTCGCCTTCACCGCGAGCGCCACCGGGTACCCGGCGCCGAGCATCCAGTGGCAGCAGCGCGCCGCGGGCGCGACCGCGTTCGCCGACATCGCGGACGCCACGAGCGGAACGCTGACCCTGACCGCCACCGCCCAGCTCGACGGATCGGCCTACCGTGCCGTCTTCACGAACGGCGCCGGAACCGCGACGACGACCGTCGCCGACCTCGCCGTCGGAACCGGGCCCGCGATCACGAGTGACGCCGCGGTCACCATCTCCGGCGACGGAGCGGCGCAGACCATCACGATCACGACCACAGGCAAGCCGACGCCGACCGTCGCGCTGACCGACGGATCCGTGCCCGGACTGACCTTCGCCGCCGGATCGGGCGCGGATGCCGGAACCGCGACGCTGACCGGCGTGCCCACCGCATCCGGGGTGTTCACCCTGCAGCTCAGCGCCGCGAACGAGCACGGCACCGGCACGCAGACGCTCGTCGTGACCGTGCAGCAGAAGACCGCGATCACCTCGCCGTCGGATGCCGCGTTCACGGCCGGCGACGCCGGGTCGTTCACCGTCACCACCGACGGCGGCTACCCGACCCCCGCGGCGCTCGAGCTCGACGGCGACCTGCCCGACGGGCTGAGCTTCGTCGACAACGGCGACGGGACCGCGACGCTGTTCGGAACCCCCGAGTCCGGAACCGGCGGGGTCAGCACCGTGGATGTCGTCGCGACCACCGCACCCGGCCACGTCACGCGCCAGACCCTGACGATCACGATCGGCGAGACGGCCGAGATCACCGGACCCGACCGCGTCGATGCGACCGCCGGCGTGCCGTTCAGCGCGACCGTCACCACCTCGGCCGGCTACCCGTCGGTCGTGACGCTGACCACCGGGACCCTGCCCGCGGGCGTCGACTTCGTCGACAACGGCGACGGCACCGCGACCCTCTCGGGCGCCGTCGCCGCCGCGGGTTCGAGCGTCATCACGGTCACCGCGACGAACGACACCGGCGCCACCTCGGCCGACGTGACCCTCGTCGTCGCCGAGCCCGCCGTCGTGCCGCTGCCGCTCATCCTGCCGACGTTCACCGGATCGCTCACCGGCGTTCCTGACCACCTCGAGCAGGGGCAGACCTTCACCGTCAGAGGATCCGGCTTCGCGCCGCACGCGCCGATCACGCTCGGGCTGTACTCGACCCCGACCAGGCTCGCGACCGTCGAGGCGGATGACGCGGGCGCGTTCACGGCGACGCTGACGGTTCCGAACGACTTCGCGGTCGGCGACCACACGGTCGTCGCCGCGGGCATCGGCGCCGACGGCACGGCCCGCTACCTCGGCGCGCCCACGACGGTCTCGGCCGCCGACGTCGACCCGGGTGACGGGGGCACGACGCCGGGCGGCGGGTCGGGCGGCTCGGGCTCGGGCTCGGGCTCCGGTGGTTCGAGCTCGCCGTCGGGCCTCGCGGCCACGGGCGTCGGCGAGGGCTGGATGCTCGCCGCCGCGCTCGCCCTGCTGGCTCTGCTCGCCGGCATCCGCCTGGTCGTCGCGCGCCGCCGCGCCGCCGCCTGAGTTCCGGTTCCGGGCAGGATCGCGCGGCGCTCTCCGGGACCGACTTCGACTCGCGCGGGCGGATGTGGCTCCACACGCCCGCCCGCGCGACCTGCATCCCAACTCCGCCCACGCCAGCCCGAGTGCAGGGCCGGATCGCGCGGCGATTCTCCGCTCAGAGCAGGCCGAGCTCCATCGCGCGGGTCACGGCGCGGGTGCGGTCGCTCACCTCGAGCTTCTCGAAGACGTGCAGCAGGTGCGTCTTCACCGTGGCTTCGCCGAGCAGCAGCTCGCGGGCGATGCGCGGGTTGCTGAAACCCTGCGCGACGAGCGCGAGCACCTCGCTCTCGCGCGGGCTCAGCGTCACGGTCGGCTCGGCGGATGCGTGCGGCCGCGCGACTCGCGTGACGAGCGCCGCCGCGATCGACGGCGCCAGGGCGACCTCGCCGCGGGCCACCGCACGCACACCGGCGAGCACCTCCGCCTCGGGCGCCGCCTTGAGCAGATAGCCGGTCGCGCCCGCCTCGATCGCCCGCAGGATCGCGTCATCGCTCTCGTAGGTCGTCAGCACGAGCACCCGCGTCTCCGGCAGCGCCGACCGGATGCGCGCCGTCGCCTCGTCGCCGTCGATCCCGGGCATGCGCAGGTCCATCAGCACGAGATCGGGGGTGAGGGCGAGGGCGCGCTCGACCGCCTCGAGTCCGGTGGATGCGGTGCCCACCACATCCACATCGTCGGCCGCGTCGAGCAGTGCGACGATGCCGCCCCGCACGATCGGGTGGTCGTCGGCGACGAGCACGCGGATGCGCGGGGCTGCGCGCTCGTCGGGAGCGGCGGGCGGGGTCATGCGGGGGCTCCGATCGGGAGGGTCGCGCTGTCGTGGGCGCGGTCGGGGTCCGGGGTCATGCGGGGGCTCCGATCGGGAGGGTCGCGCTGTCGTGGGCGCGGTCGGGGTCCGGGGTCATGCGGGGGCTCCGATCGGGAGGGTCGCGCTGTCGTGGGCGCGGTCGGGGTCCGGGGTCATGCGGGGGCTCCGATCGGGAGGGTCGCGCGCAGGCGGGTTCCGGAGGCGTCGCTCGTGACGGCGAGCGCGCCGCCGGCGAGGGCGAGCCGGTCGCGCATGCCGCTGAGGCCGAAGCCCGGGCTCGGTGCGTCGGCGTCGAAGCCGGCGCCGTCGTCGTGCACCTCGAGGGCGAGTGACGGGGCAGCTTGGGTCGTCGTCGCATCGCCCGCCGGGGTGCTCAGCGTCAGACGCACCCGCGTCGCGCCGGCGTGCTTGCGCACGTTCGCGAGCGCCTCCTGCGCGCAGCGGATCAGCACCACCTCACGGTCGCGGTCGAGCGTGACGTCGTCGACCCGCACATCCACCTCGACCGCGATCCCGGTCTCGCGCTCGAAGCGCTCGGCGAGGCGGCGCATCGCCGGGGCGAGACCGCCCTCGAGTGTCGGGGATGCGGTGCTCGCGACGAGCGCGCGGGCCTCGCCGAGCGCGGCGCGGGCGGCGTCTTCGAGAGCGTCGAGGCGGGCGAGCCCGGCGGCGAGAGCCGGCGCCGGGCTGGCAGAACCGGCAGAACCGGCGGAACCGGCAGAACCGGCGGCATCGGAATCCGGACCGGCGGTGCCGCGCTCCAGCTCACGGCGGGTCTGCTGGGCGAGCAGCACGAGCCCGGTCAGGTCCTGCGCGACTGTGTCGTGGATCTCGCGGGCCAGCCGCTCGCGCTCGCTCGCGACCCCGGCATCCCGGTGCGCCGCGGCCAGCGCATCCTGTGTCGCCCGCAGCTCGTCGAGCAGCACCCGGCGCTGCTCGCTCTGGTCGGCGATGCCCGAGATCCAGAGTCCGAAGACGACGGCGAAGCCGAACGAGATCGCCTGGATCGAGATCGCGCCGACCACGAAGTCGGGCCACGCCATCGCGAGCCCGACCGCGACCGCGAGCACCGCGCTCGCGACGATGGCGGGACGGCGGCTGGGCGACGCCATCCAGATCAGCGGGAAGGCGAGGCACTGCACGCTCGCGAGCGAGGGGTTCATCCACGTCGCGGCGGCCGCCCAGAGGATCGCGACGGCGACCAGCAGCGGCGCCAGCCGCGGCCGCGTCTCGCAGTCGCGCCCGAAGGCGAACCACGAGGTCAACAGCACAAGGGATGCGGCGAGGCTCACGAGTCCGCGCAGTGCGAGGCCGCCGACACCGGCGGCGAGATCACCCGAGCTGATGAGCACCAGGGCGGAGACGACCGCGGTGGCGCCGACGATCAGCGCGACCGCGATCGTCCACCCGACGTGCCTCATTCAGCCATCCTCGCGGATCCAGCGGAAGGTGAGGCGGCAGAGCACCAGACCGGCGACCAGCCAGATGCCGCAGACGAGGGCGACCTCGGGCAGCTGCCAGCTGCCGCCCTGCTCGAGCGACTCGAAGCTGTCGGGCAGGAACACCGACCGCATCCCCTGCGCCAGCCACTTCAGCGGGAACACGCTCGCCGTGTTCTGCAGCCACTCCGGCAGCTGCGAGAACTGCAGGTACACGCCCGAGATGAACTGCAGCACGATCGTCACCGGCACGATCACCGCGGTCGCGCTGCGCCCGCTGCGGGGCAGTCGCGAGATCGCGATGCCGAGCACCGCGCTCGTCAGCACGCCGAGCAGGAACACCCACGCGAAGGTCAGCCAGCGCCCCGGCTCGGTCGGCAGCTCGACGCCGAACACCAGACGGGCGACGAGGATGAGCAGCGCCGCCTGCGCGGTCGCGGTCACCAGGGCCTGGCCGAGCTTGCCAATGAAGTAGCTCGCGACCGGCAGCGGGGTTCCGGCGAGACGCTTGAGGGTGCCGTCGCCGCGCTCCCCGGCGATGTCGACGCCGAGGTTCTGCACGCCGCTGAGCAGGATGCCCGCGGCCAGCATGGCCGGCAGGTAGTAGCGGGCGACGTTCATCTCCGAGCCCGCCGGCCCGAAGCTGAGGTTCGCGAACGCCGCCGAGAAGATCGACATCATCACGATCGGGAACAGGAACGTGAACACGAGCGCGTCACGGCGCCGGAAGTAGCTGGCGATCTCGTAGCGCGCCCGCTCGAGGCCGAGGCGCAGGGTGCGCGCGGGGGAGCGGTCGAGGGCGCCGGGGCGGGCTGGGGTTCCCGGGGCGCTCGGACTGCTCGGGATGTTCGGGGTGCGGTTCGCGGGAGTGATCGCGGCGCTCATGCGAGCACCTCCTCGGGGTCGGTGGTATCGGTATCGGCGTCGGAGCCGGTATCGGCCTCACCCGGGGCACCCGGGGAGACCGCTGCCGCATCCTCGCGCTCGACCTCGGCGATGAGCTGCAGGTAGATGTCTTCGAGGCTGGGGCGCACGACCTCGAGGCCGCGCGGCTCGAGCTCGGTCGCGGCGCGGGCGCTCGACCCGGCCGCCGCATCCCGCGCGAGCTCGCTCTGCAGGTGCGCGACCAGGCCGGCCGGGCGCTCGGTGCGCTGCTCGTGCAAGGTGCCCGCGGCATCCCGCCAGCGCACGATCGGAACCCGCGCCGCCGCCCCGCCGAGCTCGTCGAGCGGGCCGAGCGCGCGCATCCGCCCGCCCGCGATCACGCCCGCCCGACTCGCCAGCTGGGCTGCCTCGTCGAGGTAGTGGGTGGTGAGCAGGATGCTCGTGCCCTCGGCCGACAGCTCGCGGATCAGCCGCCAGAACTGCCGCCGCGCCTCGGGGTCGAAGCCGGTGGTGGGTTCGTCGAGGAAGAGCAGCTCGGGGCGTCCGATCACGCCGAGCGCGACATCCAGGCGACGCTGCTGCCCACCCGAGAGCCGCCCGACGCGGGTGTCGGCCTTCTCGTCGAGGCCGACGGCGGCGATCGTCTGGTCGACGTCGCGCGGGTTCGGATAGAAGGATGCGCGGTGCCGCAGCTCCTGGCGCACGGTTCCGGTGGCCGGCTCGCCCGAGCTCTGCAGCACGATGCCGAGGCGCGAGCGCCAGTCGAGGCGGCCCCGGCTCGGGTCGACACCGAGCACGCTGACCTCGCCGCCGGTGCGGCGGCGGTAGCCCTCGAGGATCTCGATCGTGGTCGACTTGCCGGCGCCGTTCGGGCCCAGCAGGGCGAAGGTCTCGCCGCGCTCGATGTCGAAGTCGATGCCGTCGACGGCGTTGCGGTCGGCGTAGCGCTTCGTGAGTCCGCGCACCCGCACGACCGGGTCGGCGGCGCGGGAGGTGCTGGTGCTGGCGCTGCTCTCTCTGCTCATGCCCCCAGCGTCGCCGCGCGCGCTCCCGTCGAACAGCCGTGCGCCGGTTGATCGCGCATCCCCCGATCGGTGGATGCGGGAGCTTTGCAGTCGAGCGCTCGCGCGCACGGCGACGTCGGAGGGACGGGATCGCGCATCACTGTGCGGCGATCGAGATTCTCAGACGCTTCCGTGCACAGAAACCGGTCGGCAGCACCGCCGAGCCGCATGACGGCTCCGCCGGGTCGCTGAGCGGCTTCTGTGCACAGCGGAGCGCCTCCGCAGTGCCCGGCCGTTGAGCGACCCCGCTTCCGACGCCCGGCGCCTGGCGCGCGACGCCCGGCGCGCCGCGCGTCGTCCCGGTCAGGCGAGCGCCGGGATGACCTCGCGCTCGAAGAGCTCCACGCCCGAGCGGTCGTAGGCCGACTCGGGGAAGTTGTGGATCGCGTAGCCGAGCCCGCGCGCGGAGGCCGCCTGCAGCTTCTCGACGATCTGCTCGGGCGTGCCCGTCAGCTGCCCGCCGTTCCGCAGCTCGGCGACGTAGGCGGCGGCGCCGTCATCCCCCAGGTAGGGCTTCACGCGCGCCTCGATGCGGTCGATGCGCTCGCTCACCTCGGCCTCGTTCGCGCCGATCACGGTCTGGAAGTTCGAGCTGCGCGTGATCGCGTCGAAGTCGGTTCCGACGTTCGCGCAGTGCTCGCGCAGCAGGTTGCTCTTGTGCTCGAAGGTCTCCGCGTCGCCGGCGAAATTCGTGTACTGGGCGTACTTCGCGGCGATCTTCAGCGTCACCTTCTCGCCGCCGCCGGCGATCCACAGCGGGATGCCGGGTCGGCCGTCGACGACCGTCTGCAGCGGCTGCGGGCGCACCTTCGCGCCCTCCACCTGGTAGTGCTTGCCGTTCAGGGTCGCCTCGCCGGTCTCCCACGCCTGCTTGAAGATCTGCACGCCCTCATCCAGTCGCGCCAGGCGCTCGCCCGCCGACGGGAAGCCGTAGCCGTAGGCGCGCCACTCGTGCTCGTACCAGCCGCCGCCGATGCCCATCTCGGTGCGACCGCCCGAGACGATGTCGACCGTCGCCGCGACCTTCGCCAGGTAGGCGGGGTTGCGGTAGCTCATGCAGGTGCACATCTGGCCGAGGCGGATGCGGGAGGTGGATGCCGCGAACGCCGCCATCAGCGTCCACGCCTCGTGCACGGCCTCGTCGGTCGGCTGCGGAACCGGGTGGAAGTGGTCGAAGACCCAGAGCGACTCCCACGGCCCGGCGTCGGCGGCGGACGCGAGGGAGCTCATGACGTTCCAGTGCTGGGCGGGCTCGATGTCGATGAGGTCGTGACGCCAGCCCTGGGGGATGAAGATGCCGAATCTCATGCGGCGCACGCTACTCCGCGCATCCTGCCGGCCGGTGTCGGCTCAGCCTCTCCGGAGCGACGTGCGCGGGGGCCGGGCTGGGAGCGGCACCTCATCCGACCCCCGCGAGTCGTGACAGCACCGTAGGCAGGGGTCCGTCGCCAGCGGAAGCGACGGTGACGGGCGGCGGCGCACCGTGACGGGAGGGGTCGGCGGATGACGCAGAACGACCCCGGATGACGTCATCCGGGGTCGTTCGAGGTCGCGTCGCGACGCGGGTCAGGCGGTGCCGCCGCCGCGGCCCTCGACGAGCGCGTCGCGCACCTTCTTGCGCAGCACCTTGCCGATGAGCGACTTGGGCAGCTCGTCCCAGATGAAGACCTGGCGCGGCACCTTGTAGGGCGTCAGCTGCTCGCGGGCCCGCGCGCGCAGCGCATCCTCGTCGACCGTCTCGCCCGGCTTCGGCACGACGACGGCGACGACGTGCTCGCCGTCGCGGTCGTCAGGGATGCCCACCACGGCGACGTCGGCGACGCCCTCGAAGCTGCGGATCGCATCCTCGACCTCGCTCGGCGACACGTTGAAGCCGCCCGTGATGATGAGCTCCTTGGCGCGGTCGACGACCTTGATGAAGCCCTCGGTGTCGATGCGCACGATGTCGCCGGTGCGGAACCAGCCGTCGAGGAACACCTCGGCCGTCTGCTCGGGCTTGCGGTAGTAGCCCTGGAAGATCTGGGGTCCGCGCACGAGCAGCTCCCCGTCTTCGCCCGCGCCGACCTCGCGCGTCGGGTCTTCGCGGTCGACGACGCGCACCTCGGTGCTCGGCAGCGGAAGCCCGATCGTGGCGGCCTTGCGGTTGTCGGCGACCGGGTTGGCCGAGATGACCGGCGAGGCCTCGCTGAGGCCGTAGCCCTCGACGAGGTAGCCGCCCGTGGCCTTCTCCCAGGGCTCGACGACCTTCTCCGACAGCGGCATGGCGCCCGAGATGGAGATCTGGATGCCGTCGAGCCCGACCTTCTTGGCGGCGGCCGCGGCGGTCAAACGCTCGTAGATCGGCGGCACGGCCGGCAGGAAGGTCGGCGGGTGCTTCTTGATGACCGGCAGCACGAGGTCGGGGTCGAACTTCGGGAACAGCACGAGGCGGGCGCCCATGCTCATCGCGAAGGTGAGGCAGAGCGTGAGTCCGTAGGCGTGGAACAGCGGCAGCACCGCGTAGACGACGCAGTCTCCGCGTTCGATCTGCGGAACCCACGCCCGCGACTGGGCCGCGTTCGCGGTGAGGTTGCGGTGCGTGAGCACGGCGCCCTTCGGGGTTCCGGTCGTGCCGGAGGTGTACTGGATGACGGCCGTGTCCTCGGCGGTCGGACCCGCCACCGACTTCTTGATGCGCTTGTTGTCGACGAGGGTCTCCCACGTGACGGTGCCGCGCACCTTCGTGGTGAGGTCGGCGCGGGCGTTGCGCGCCTTCGCGATCGGCAGGCGCAGGGCGGCGCGGGTGGTCGCCTTCATCGCCCGCGTGATGTCGACCGAGATGATCGTCTCGGCCGTGACATCCACCGGGAAGTCCTGCAGGGTCGCGACCGTCTTGTCCCAGGCGATCACGACCTTCGCCTCGTGATCCTCGAACTGGTGGCGCAGCTCGCGCGGCGTGTAGAGCGGGTTGTGCTCGACGACGATCGCGCCGAGCCGCAGGATCGCGTAGAACGCGACCACGTGCTGCGGGCAGTTCGGCAGCACGATCGCGACCGGGTCGCCCTTGCGCACGCCGAGCTTGCGCAGGCCCTCGGCGGCGCGGTCGATGCGGTCGCGCAGCTCGCCGTAGGTGGTCTCGGCGCCGAAGAACTCGAGGGCGGTGCGGTTGCGGAACTCCTTCGCCGAGGAGCGGATCAGCTCCACCAGCGTCTCGTCGGAGTGCTCGATCTCGTGCGGCACGCCCTCGGCGTACGAGTCGAGCCAGGGTCGCGGCGTGTCGTTGCTCACCCGCTCACCCTACGAGAGAACGGGAAACGGCTGGTCGAGGGAGAGGTCAGGAGGCGTCGGCGGGGACGCTCGCGGCGCTCGGGTTCGCGGTCGCTCGGGTCGCGGCGTCATCCTTCGCGGCGGCCTTCGCCTCGCGGGCGGCGCGGCGGCGCTCGCCGTGGCTGCGGGAGAGCGGGAAGCGCGCGTCCAGTCGGGGTTCGAGCACGAGCTGCATGAGCGCGATCGCGATGATCGTGCCGCCGAACCAGTAGGCGAGCATGATGCCGGTGCCCGCGCCGCCGAGCAGCATGCTGACGAGGGTGATGGTCACGCCGACGCCGATGTAGAGCCAGCGCCACGCGGAGGTCACGCGGTCGCGCTGCTCCTGCTGACGGGCCGCGCGGGCCTCGAGCGAGTCGAGTCGCTCGCCGAGACGTTCGCTGAGACCGCCGCGCGCGGCATCGCCGGTGTCGGCTGCGTCGCCGCCGGCGGCACCGGTGGCTCCGGAGGCCGCACCGGCTCCGCGGCCGCCGCCGTCGCCCGGGGCGGGCGTCGGCGCGAACATGTCGCGGATCGGAACGCGCCAGTCGCCCGCCACCCTGCCGCCGGTGACCCGCCAGCGACCCGTCGGTGTTCTGCCGCCGCCCCGCCGTCGGCATCCCGCTCGTGGTCTGTTCACAATTCAGGACTCGAACCGACGCAATTCAGGATCGGACGCCGGGCGGATGGCGGAATCGCGCGGGATCGTGGCCCGGTCCTGAATTGGGATGCCGCGGATCCTGAATTGCGAGGAGGCGATCGTCGCCGGGGGTCCGGTCAGTCGGTGCCGGTGCCGGTGTCGGTGCCGGTGCCGTTGCCGGTGCCGTTGGTGGATGTGGATGCGGATGCGGATGCGTCGGTCGCGGCGGCCGCTCGGCCGCGGCTGGCCTGCACGAAGCCGGCGGCGACGAGCAGGCCGGCGATGAGCGCGAGCGCGCCGCCCCCGAGCTGCACGGCCGTGTGGAACTGCCCGGTCTGCGCTGCCGTCCAGTGCCCGGCGGTGAGCGAGCCGGTGAAGAGGCCAGCGAGGATCGTGCCGACGACCGCGATGCCGACGCCGTTCGTGACCTCGCCGGCGGTGTCGGCGAGGGCGGCGCCGATCGTCGAGCGGCTCTCGGGCAGGCCGCGCATCACGTTCGTGCCGGCGACGACGCCGACCACGCGCATCCCGGCCGCGACGAGCACGAGGGCGAGCGCGATGAACGGGTAGCCGAGGTGACCGAGCAGCGCGTAGACGGCGAGGCCGACGACGACGGCTGCGGCGCTCATCCACGCCATGCGGTCGAGTCCGAGACGCTGCATGAGCGGACGGATCGCGGCTCCGCCGGCGATCAGCACCACGACCTGCGGCAGCATGCCGAGCGCGGCGAGGGCCGGCGGCCACCCGTAGTCGAGCTGCAGCTGGAGGGTGACGAGATAGCCGAGGCCGGCGGTGGCGAGGGTCGCGGCGGCCTTGAAGGCGAGGCCGCTCGACACCAGGGGATGCGCGAGCAGGCTCAGGTCGAGCAGCGGATGCCGGGCGGTGCGCTGGCGCACGACGAAGAGCGCGGCGCAGGCGAGCGCGGCGGCTGTCGCGGCCCAGGGCATCCACGGGGCGACGGATGAGGCGGCGGCGTGGGCGGCAGCGGCGTGGCCGGACGAGCCGTGACCGGATGACGCGCCCGCCGCATCCACCGGACCGAAGGCGCTGACGAACAGGGTCGGCGCGACGAGCGCGAGCGTGATCGTGGCGGTGCCGAGCAGGGCGCCGAGCACGTCGATCGGGTCGCGGTGCAGCTCGGCCGCGCGGTCGCGCTCGACGCCGAGCAGGATGCCGACGATCGCGAGCGCGGCGACCGGCACGTTGACGAGCAGCAGCACCTGCCACGGCGCGACGCCGAGCACGAGGCCACCGGCGGTGGGGCCGATGGCGAGGCCGACGAGTCCGACGGTCGAGATGACGTTGATGGCGCGCACGCGCAGGGCGTCGTCGCCGAAGAGGCGGAAGGCGAGCGCCATCGATCCGGGCGTGGTCATCGCGGCGGCGACGCCCATCGCGAGGCGCACGGCGATGAGCTCGGCGGGCGTCTGCACGAAGACGGTGGCGAGGCTCGAGAGGGCGAGCAGCACCAGGCCGATGACCATGAGACGACGGCGGCCGAAACGGTCGGCGACGGCGCCGAAGGCGAGCATGAGCCCGCCGAAGACGACGGCGTAGGCGCCGGTGACCCACTGCAGGGCGGTGGTCGAGGCGTGCAGCTCGCGGCCGATCGTGGGCAGCGCGACGGTGAGGATCGAGTTGTCGAGCATCTCGAAGAGGAACACCGCCGCGAGGCCGGCGAGGGCGATCCAGGCATCGCGCAGGCGGCGCGGGGCGCGGCGGGAGGAGATGGATGCGGCGCTCGCCGCGGCGGCGTCGGCCGGGGCGTCCACGGCGCCGGTTACGGTGGTCTCAGTGGAGGACATGCCACTAAGTTAAGTCAGTAAGCATAGTGAGTCAAGAAGTTCGACGATCTCGTCGTGCGTATCCGCTCGCTCGTCCCGATCTGCGGGACGCGCTCTGGCGACGCATCCCGTTGCGGCGGGGGAGAGCGAGGAGTCCCGGATGCCCAGAACCGCACCCCGCGGCGGACCGCAGACGCGCGTGAAGATCGCCGAAGCCGCCTCCCCGCTGTTCGCCGAGCGCGGCTTCGACGACGTGACGGTCGCCGAGATCGCCCGCGCGGCCGGGGTCTCGAGCGTGACGGTGTTCAAGCACTTCCCGCGCAAGGAGGACCTGTTCTTCGACCGCACGATCGACGCCGAAGAGCTGCTGCGCGATGCGGTGCGCGGCCGCGCCGAGGGTGTCGCCGCGGTCGATGCGCTGCGGGATGCGCTGCTCGCGATCGCCGACGCGCGCGCCCCGCTCTCGGGCCTGGCCCACGGATCACCCGGCTTCTATCGCACGGTCGCCGAGTCGCCCGCGCTGCAGGCACGTGCCCTCGAGATCGCTGCGTCGCTGCAGGCCCAGCTCGCGGCCGAGCTCGCCGCCGACGCGCGCTTCGAGGGGGACGCCGTGCTGCTCGCCGCCTTCTTGCTGCAGGGCTACGCGAGCGTCATGGTGGGCACGGCGAAGCGCTTGCTCGCCGCGGACCTGCAGACCGGGCCCGACGGCTTCGCCATCGCGACGGAGCGCGAGACGGAGACGATCGCCGCCGACCATCGCGCCCGCATCGAGGCCCTGTTCGCCGCGATCGTCGAGGGCGTGCCGGCGCGCGGCTGAGCGCGCTTCGTGGACGACCTCGTGCCTCGTGCGACAGTGAGCGCATGACCGACGCCGCTGCCGCTCAGCCCGCCGCGACTCGCCCCGCCGCGACGCACCCCGACGCACCCGGCCCCCTCGACGTGCTCGTGGTCGGCTCGGTCAACCTCGACACCGGGTTCGTGCTCGACCGGCTTCCGCGCGACGGCGAGACGATCGAGAGCCGCGATGCGCAGCGCAGCGGCGGCGGCAAGGGCGCGAACCAGGCGCTCGCCGCGGCGCAGCTCGGGGCGCGCACGGCGCTGCTCGCGGCTGTCGGGCGCGACGCCGACGAAGCCCTGGCCGACCTGGTGGATGCCGGGGTCGACCTCGCGACGCTCGTTCGCATCCCCGACGCCCTCACCGGAACGGCCGTGCTGCTCGTGACCCCGGCCGACAACGCGATCGTGATCGCACCCGGCGCGAACGCGCTGCTGTCGGCGGACCACGTGCGGGCCCTCGACGAGCCCGCGGCCGCCGCGCCGAGGGTCGTCGCGCTGCAGCACGAGGTGCCGGCCGAGGTTGTCGCGGCGGCGGTCGAGCGGTGGGCCGGACGGTCACTCGTGGTGCTGAACCCCTCGCCGTGGCGTGCCGTCGCACCCGAGCTGCTCGCGCGGATCGACGTGCTCGTCGTGAACCGGCTCGAGCTCGGTGAGCTGCTCGGCATCCCCGAGCCCGCTGACCGCGCCGCCGCCGAGCGGGCGCTCGCCGACTCCGCCTTCGGAGCGCCGGGGGGATCCTCGGCCGGAGCTCCCCGGCACGTGATCGTCACGCTCGGCTCCGGCGGCGTGCTGCTGCGCACCGGCGGCGCGACCGCGCACCTGCCGGCCTTCGAGGTGGATGCGGTCGACACCGTCGGCGCCGGCGACGCCTTCCTAGGAGCGCTGGCGGCGGGGCTCGCCGCAGGCGCATCCGGCTCTCGCGGGCAGGACGCCGCATCCCTCGACCTCGCCGCGCTCACCGCCGCCGCGCGCCGCGCGACCGCGGCGGCGGCGCTCGCGGTCACGGTGCGCGGCGCCCGCAACCCGTCGCTCGCGGCACCCGTGGTCGACGCGCTGCTCGCCGACGCCTGACCGAAGCGCCGCCGCGCGCCGTGCGGGCGGCGGAGAGCTCACCCTCGGGTCGCCTGTGCGCGGGGTGCTCGGGAATCGCGCGCGGCGCATGCACGGGTCTAACGTGTCTTCACGGCTCACCCGAAGCTCCGAACGGCCCGTCCCTCCGGCGGGCCCATCCCTGCAGAGAGGACCCCGCGTGACCGACGAAGACAGAGGCTCTGGCGTGCCCGGAAACGGCGCCGGAGCGAACGGCGCCCCCGGTGGCGTGCCCAGCGGCACCTCCGGCCCGGCGAGCACGCCCAGCCCCGAACGGCACCGTGACGTGGAGGTCGCCGACCTCGCCGACCGCCTCGAGAACGAGCGCGAGACGACGGGCGACCGCGGCCACGCCGAGCACGAGTTCGACAGCGAGGATGCGGGTTACCACAAGTCGCTCAAGCCCCGGCAGATCCAGATGATCGCCATCGGCGGCGCGATCGGCACCGGCCTGTTCCTCGGCGCCGGCGGACGCCTGCACGACGCCGGCCCCGCGCTCGCGATCGTCTACCTGGTCTGCGGCTTCTTCGCGTTCCTCATCCTGCGCGCGCTCGGCGAGCTCGTGCTGCACCGCCCCTCGTCGGGCTCGTTCGTCAGCTACGCCCGCGAGTTCTTCGGCGAGAAGGTCGCCTACGGCGCCGGCTGGCTCTACTTCCTCAACTGGGCGACGACCGCGATCGTCGACGTGACCGCGGTCGCGCTCTATGTGCAGTTCTGGAAGATCTACCTGCCGTGGCTGGCCGACTTCCCGACCTGGATCACCTCGCTCGTAGCGCTCGCACTGGTGCTCGGCCTCAACCTCGTCTCGGTGAAGGTCTTCGGCGAGATGGAGTTCTGGTTCGCGCTCATCAAGGTCACCGCGCTCATCGCCTTCCTCGTGGTCGGCATCGTGTTCCTGATCTTCGTCGGCAAGACGGATGTCGGCCCGACCGGTATCAGCGTGATCTCCGAGAACGGCGGGTTCTTCCCGCTCGGAGCGATACCGGGAGTACTCGCCATCACCGGCGTCGTCTTCGCCTACGCCGCGATCGAGCTCGTCGGCACCGCCGCGGGCGAGACGAAGGAGCCGGCGAAGGTCATGCCGAAGGCCGTCAACACGGTCATCGTGCGCATCGCGATCTTCTACGTCGGCTCGGTGCTGCTGCTCTCGTTCCTCCTGCCCTACACGCAGTACGGCGCGAACGAGTCCCCCTTCGTCACGTTCTTCTCGCACGTCGGCGGCAAGGAACTCAGCAATACGATCGCCTCGATCATGAACTTCGTCGTGCTGACGGCAGCTCTGTCGAGCCTCAACGCGGGGCTCTACTCGACCGGACGCATCCTGCGCTCCATGTCAGCCAACGGCTCGGCACCGAAGTTCACCGGAGTGATGAACAAGGCGGGCGTGCCCTACGGCGGCATCCTGCTGACCGCGGGGATCGCGCTGCTCGGCATCGGCCTCAACGCCTGGCTGGGTGCGAGCGAGGCGTTCAAGGTCGTGCTCGACGTCGCCGCGCTGGGCATCATCGGCGGATGGGCCACGATCATGATCTGTCAGATCCAGCTGCAGAGGTGGTCGAAGCAAGGCAAGGCGACGCGGCCGCACTTCCGGCTGTTCGGGGCGCCGTTCACGGCCTACCTGACGCTCGCATTCCTCGCCTTCGTGCTGGTCAGCGAGGCGTTCAGCGAGTCCGGACGCTGGGTGCTCGCGTCGCTCGTGGTGCTCATCCCGCTGCTGATCCTCGGCTGGTTCCTGCAGCGCAAGCGCATCCTGGAGGCCGCGCGTATCCGTGAGGGCTACACGGGTGCGTTCTCGGTGCGCGCCGAGCGTCCCAACTTCGACGCCACGCGCGACAAGCGCTGACGCTCGACGGCCCGCCTCGGCGGAGTCGGATGGGGGCCCGGATCGATCGACCCGGGCCCCTCGTCATGCGCCGGTGCGGGTGGCGGCGGATGTGGATGCGGCGGCCGCCGCAGCGGGCGCGCTCGTCGTCGCACCCGCAGCCGCGGCGGTATCCGGCCAGGCCAGAGCCGCCGCCATCCGCCCGATCGCGGGCACTCGCGTCGCGAGGCGGAACGCCCCGAGCCCGAGCGCCGCGCCCACGGTGTTGCCGATGAGGTCATCGAGCTCGAAGATGCGGCCGGTGCTGATGGTGAGGTCGCCGAGCAGCTGGGTCAGCTCGATGCCGAGGCTCAGCGCGAAGGCGACGAGGATCACGCGCGCCGCCGTCGGGCGCCGCAGCACGAGCGGCAGCAGCACGCCGGCGGCCGTGAACATCAGGATGTTGAGCAGCATCCCGCTCGGATCGGCCGGCACGTCGACGAACGGCACGAGGTTCACGAGCACCGCGATCGGCGGGAGGTCGTGGCGGGCCGAGCCGATGACGATGTCGGCCGGAAGCAGCGTCGAGCGCAGCACGCCGGTGCCGTAGACGACCAGCGCGGCCGCCAGCACGGCGCGCGGGACGGTCATCCGACCGCCGCGCCGAAGCCTCCCGAGCAGCAGCGCGAACACGATCGCGCCGAGCGGCACGAGCACCGGCATCGCCGGGATCTCGAGAGTCATGCGCGGAGTGCCGCGGCCGCAAGCCGAGTCGTCGAGGTCATGCCCCGATTCCAGCGGACCGGTGCGCGGTGTGCGTCAGCGCACAGGATGACGCGGCGCGCCCGGAGGATGATCCGGCGTCCGGTACTCCAGCGGGGCTCGATCGACGACCGGCGCGACCGGTGGACCAGCGCGACCGGGCGACCAGCGCGACCCGACGCGACGCCCGCGGGCGAACCCCCGACCTACGCCCCGAGCTCCTCGCGCACCGCCGCGACGAAGCGGTCGATGTCGGCCTCGGTGGTGTCCCACGCGGTCATCCAGCGCACCTGGCCGAGCGAGCGGTCCCAGTCGTAGAAGCGCACCTTCTCGCGGATGCGGTCGGCCGACTCCGGCGCGAGCTCGGCGAACACCGCGTTCGCCTGCGTCTCCTGGCTGAAGCCGAGGCCCCGGATCGAGCCGTCGGCGACGCCCGCATCCAGCTTCGACCGCAGCAGCGCCGCCATCGCGTTCGCGTGCTTCGCCGAGCGGATGCCGAGCGAGTCGCCCGAGCCGTCGCCCGCATCCTCGAACAGGGCCAGCAGCTGCGCGCTCGCGAAGCGCATCTTGCTGCTCAGCTGCATCGACAGCTTGCGCAGGTACTTCAGGCCGGTGCCGGCCTGCGGGTCGATCAGCACGATCGCCTCGACGCCGAGCAGTCCGTTCTTGGTGCCGCCGAGGCTGAGGATGTCGACGCCGGCCTCGCTCGTGAACTCGCGGAACGGAACGCCCAGGGCGGCGGCCGCGTTCCAGAGCCGCGCGCCGTCCATGTGCACGGCCATGCCGTTGCCGTGCGCGTAGTCGGCGACCGCGCGCACCTCCTCGGGCGTGTAGACGGTGCCGAGCTCGGTCGACTGGGTGATGCTGACGGCGAGCGGCTGCGCGCGGTGCTCGTCGCCCCAGCCCCACGCCTCGGTCGCGATGAGCTCGGGGGTGAGCTTGCCGTGCGGAACCGGCACCGGGTAGATCTTCACGCCGGCGATGCGCTCGGGCGCGCCGCCCTCGTCGGTGTGGATGTGCGCGTTCGCGGTGCCGATCACGGCGCCCCACGGCGGCAGGATCGACTTCAGCGACACGACGTTCGCGCCGGTGCCGTTGAACACCGGGAAGACCTCGGCGTCGTCGCCGAACTCGCGGCGGATGACCTCGCCGAGACGCTCGGTGTAGACGTCTTCGCCGTAGGCGACCTGGTGGCCCTCGTTGGCGGCGGCGATGGCCACCAGCACCTCGGGGTGGATGCCCGCGTAGTTGTCGCTGGCGAATCCGCGGTAGTCGGGGTCATGCAGGCGCTCGGTCACGGCATCCATCCTGGCATCGCGAGGCGCGGCGGCATCGTGTGCGGCGTGCACGGAAACGGCTGTGCGCGGGGGTCGAGGCGCAATATCGCTTCGCGGGGTCGCTGAGCCGCTTCCGTGCACGGGGTCAGTCGGCGGCGTCAGGTGGGCGGGCCGATCGGCGCGGTCAGGTGCGGCGGGTTCGCCGGCGAGGTCAGGCGGTGATGCGGATGACGGCGCGCGGCTTGTTCGCGCCGAGTCCGCGCGCGAAGAGCCGCTCGATGAACATCACGACGTGGTATTCGGCGCCGTACTTCGCCCGCACGGCGGCGGTCGCTCGCTCGACGTCGCCCGGCTCCGAGCTGACGGTCGCGCGCGCCTCGACCAGCGGGGCGTCCGGCTTCACCGTGCCGCTGCGCCCGCACGGCTGCACCGTCACCCGGCCGTCGTTGCGCAGCCGCTTGAGCTTGCCGGTGCCGAGCGGGGTGATGACGACCAGCGCATCCTCGTCGCGCGCGATCCACACCGGGGTCGACACGCCCTCCCCGTTCTTGCGGAACGTCGTCAGCGCGACGAACGGGGTCGAGGCGAGCGACAGCAGCGGCGAGGATTCGGGCACCCCACGAACATAGGTGGATGCGCGCCCGAAGCCGAGCGCGCATCCGCCTATGTTCCGTCGCTGTTCGTCACGACGAACGGACACCGCCTACTTGCGCAGCGCGTCCTTCCACTCGACGCGGGCGCCGAGCTTGAGCAGCGAGTTCTCATAGATGCGCGATCCGATCGCGAGCACCACGAGCGTCGACGCGATCAGCACGACCAGGGCGATCAGCGGCTCCCACCACTGCGCGTCGCCGAGGAAGAGCCGCAGCGGCATGCCGATCGCGGCCGAGAACGGCACGTACGACATCACGCTCACGACGAGCGCGTTGCTGTTGAAGAAGACGATCGCGAAGTACGGCAGCATCACGAGCATCGTCACCGGGGTCGTGGTCGAGCCGATGTCCTCCTGACGGGAGACCATCGCGCCGGTCGCCGCGAACAGGGATGCCAGCAGCACGAAGCCGAAGACGAAGAACACCACGAACCACACCAGCGGAGCGCCGAGCAGCTGCAGGATCTCGGTCTGACCCGTCACGGTCAGCCCGACCACCCCCGCCGCGGCGATCAACGCGATCTGCCCGAAGGCCAGCACCGACGAGCCGAGCACCTTGCCCGCCATGAGGGCGCGAGCCGGCACCGCGGCGACGAGGATCTCGATCACGCGCGTCGACTTCTCTTCGACCACCGACTGGGCGATCGTCTGCCCGAAGGTCATCGCGGCGGAGAAGAACACGATGCCGAAGGCGAGCGCCACGAGGTAGCGCAGGTTGCCGTCCTTCGCATCGGGATCGAGCAGCGTCACCTTCGGCGTCACGCTGAGCTGCTGCACGAGCGAGCCGGGCGCCTCGTCGTTCGCGACGATGGTCAGTTTCGTCGGCGAGGTCGCGTCAGGCACGATCGCCGCATCCACCTCGCCCGACTCCACGAGCTTCTCGGCGGCGGCGCGGTCGGCGGCATCCGTGACGGCGAGGCCCTTCTGCCCGTCGAGCAGCTGCTGCGCCTGGCCGACGACGGCGACCTTGGTCGGACCGGCGTTCGCGCCGATCAGGTTGCTGGCGATGATGCCGCCGAGCACGAGCAGCAGCAGGATGCCGGTCGAGATCAGGAACGCCTTGCTGCGCAGGCGGGCGCGGATCTCGCGGCCGGCGACGAGGCCGGCGGCCTGCGCGAGGCTCGGGGAGGAGGGCGCCCGGCCGGGGCCGGCGGCTGCGGGGCGGGCGGGGGATGCGGTGGCGGTGCTCACTGGATGACCTCCTTGAAGATCTGCGCGAGGGAACGCTGCTGGCGGGCGAAGGTGACGACATCCCCGCGGCTGACCGCCTCGCGCAGCACGGTCTGCACGGCCGCCTCGCTGTCGGCGTCGAACACGGCGAAGCCGGCGTCGAACTCGACGACGTGGATGCCGGGCTGCTCGCGCAGCCAGCCCGCGTCGGCCGATCCGAGCAGCTCGTAGCGCAGCCCGGAGTGCTGCTGGCGCAGCTCGGCGGTCGAGCCGGAGGCGCGGATCGTGCCGCCGGCGATGATCACCAGGTCGTCGCAGAGGCGCTCGACGATGTCGAGCTGGTGGCTCGAGAACAGCACGGGAACCCCGGCCTGCGCGCGATCCTTGAGCACGCCCACGACGGTGTCGACGGCGAGCGGGTCGAGGCCCGAGAACGGCTCGTCGAGGATCAGCACCTCGGGCCGGTGCACGAGCGCGGCGGCGATCTGCGCGCGCTGCTGGTTGCCGAGGCTGAGCTTCTCGATCTCGTCGTCGCGGCGCTCGCCGAGCCCGAGCTGGTCGATCAGCTCGTCGGCGTTGTGCTTCGCGCCGGCGGGGTCGAAGCCGTGCAGCCGTGCGAGGTAGACGAGCTGCTCGGTGAGCTTCATCTTCGGGTAGAGGCCGCGCTCTTCGGGCATGTAGCCGAAGCGGCGGCGGTCACCCGCACCGAGACGGGCGCCGTCGAGCGCGACCGTGCCGGCATCCGCATCCAGCACACCGAGGATGATGCGCATCGTCGTGGTCTTGCCGGCGCCGTTGCCGCCGACGAAGCCGGTCATGCGGCCCTCGACCACATCGAATCCGACGTCGTCGAGCACGGTGCGGCTTCCGTACCTCTTCTGGAGTCCTCTGACTTCGAGCATGCTTCGACGCTACGGATGTCGGGTGCCTCGCGCCTCAGCCCTGGGTCGGGTCTCTCGCCCGAGCGCGCCCCGGGGTCTCTCCCCCTCAGGGGGGAGGCGCGGGGCACGGTTCGCGCGGGTGCGCCTCCCCGCCGCCGGCACCGGTGGGTGGGGATGAGCGCGGGCGGGAGTGGGGGATGAGTGCGGCGATCGCGTGGGTGGCCATGAAGTGCACGCGACACGCCGGGCGGGCGTGTGTTCTCTGGCCACCCAGCGCCGGGGACGGGCGTGGGTGGCCACGAAGTGCACGCGACACGCCGGGCGCACGTGTGCTTTCTGGCCACCCAGGTCGGAGATGTTCGCGGGTCAGGGTGGACGCTGGTCAGGCGACTCGCGGGGCGGGGGCGGTCAGGCGGACGGCGCGACGAAGCCCGAGTCGTAGGCCCAGACGACAGCCTGCACGCGGTCGCGCACGCGGAGCTTGAGCAGCACGTTCGACACGTGCGTCTTCACGGTCGCCTCGCCGACCACCAGCTCGGCCGCGATCTCGGCGTTCGAGAGTCCGCGGGCGACGTGCCCGAGCACCTCCGCCTCGCGCTCGGTGAGCAGGGCGGCCTCCGGCGGCAGGACGGTGGATGCGCGAGGCGCGTCGGCGCCGGCGTGGGCGTCGGCGTCGGGTCCGGCGCTCGGCCGCGTCGCCTCGCGTCCGTCGCCCGGTGCGACCGCGTCCGGCCCTACCGCGCCCGGCCCTGCCGCGCCCGACCCGGCCAGCTCGGCCGCTCCGGCGCCGAACCGACCTCCCGCCGCATCCGCCCCGCCCGCGCGGACGCCCGCGCCGAAGCGCTCGATCACCCGCCGGGTCACCTCGGGCGAGAGCAGCGCATCCCCGGCCGCGAGCACGCGCACGGCCTCGGCCAGGTGCTCGGGCCGCGCGGTCTTGAGCAGGAACCCGCTCGCGCCCGCGGCCAGGGCCCGGAACAGGTAGTCGTCGCTGTCGAAGGTCGTGAGCACGAGGATGGCGGCGCGCGACCCGGCGTCGACGATGCGGCGGGTCGCCTCGAGGCCGTCGATTCCGGGCATCTGCACGTCCATGCAGATCACGTCGGGGTCGAGCTCGGCGGCGGCGCTGACGGCCGCGATCCCGTCGCCGGCCTCGCCGATGACCTCGACGCCGGGCTGCGCCGACAGGATCGCGCGGAATCCGGTGCGCACGAGCTCCTGATCATCGACGAGCAGCACGCGCACGGCGCTCGAGGCGGGCGGGGCGGATGCGGCGGGCGGCGTGGATGCGGCAGGTGCGGTCACGGGGTCGCTCACGGTCGGCTCTCCGTCGGCTCGGGGGTGGATGCGCTGGGCCCGGTGGGTGCGGCGGAGGCCTCGCCGCTGGATGGAGCGGTGCCGTCAACCGGGGAGGCGGAAGGGCTTCCCACGACCGGCGCCCCGCTCGCGACCGGCACGACCGCCCGCACGAGATACCCGCCGCGCGACCGCGGCCCCGCCTCGAGGAAGCCGCCGCTCGCGGCGACGCGCTCGCGCATCCCGATCTGGCCGAGTCCGCCGGTCGACCGACGAGCGGCGACCGAGCCGGTGTTGCCGATCTCGAGCTCGATGGTCTCGGGCAGGTAGCGCAGTCGCACGTCGGCGGTCGCCTCGGGCCCGGCGTGCTTGCGCACGTTCGTCAGCGACTCCTGCGCGATGCGGAACAGGTTCAGGCTCACGACCGCCGGCAGCGACCGCGGTGCGCCCACGACCTCGAAGACGGTCGGCAGTCCGGTCGTCGTCGACTCCTCGACGAGCGCGGGGATGCCGCCGACGCCGAGCGCCGAGGGGGCGGTGCCGACCGCGCCGCCCACCGCATCCACCGGACCGGTGTCGCTGTCGCGCAGGGTCGTGAGCATCTTGCGCAGCTCGTCGATCGCGGTGCGCGAGGTGTCTTCGACCACGCCGAGCGCCGCGCGGGCCGCGGTCGGATCGGCGTCGAGCGTCACGCGCGCCGCCCCCGCCTGGATGCCCATGACCGACACGTGATGCGCCACCACGTCGTGCAGCTCGCGGGCGATGCGCACCCGATCGAGCGCGACCGCCTGCGCGGCCGTGCGCTCGCGCTCGCGCTCCAGCTCGGCGGTGCGCTGCTCGAGGTCGGATCGCTCGCGGGCCGAGATCCAGGCGCGCTCGCCGAAGAGGTAGGCGCCGCCGAAATAGAGGATGTTCGTGATGATCTGCAGCAGCGAGAACGCCACCAGCGGCGACAGCGCGCCGACCCGTGAGAAGCCGGGCAGGGCCGTCGGATCGGTCGCCGTGATGAACAGCGACACGACCAGCCAGATCAGCATCCCGGCCGTGATCACCAGCCGCGACAGCATCGCCGCGCGCCGGTTCGCCGACCATGCGCCGACCGAGCAGATCGCCAGGAACAGCGCGATGTTGCCGATCAGCGCCTCCGGCACGTGCAGCAGCTGCCCGCCGATGAACGCGACCGCGATCACGACCGCGACGAGGACGGGCCACTTGCGCCGCGCCGCCAGCGGCACCGTCACCACGACCATCCAGATCGTCGACAGCCAGCCGGGCGCGGGCTCGGGGTAGAGGCCGGCGACGGCGTAGAGCCCGACGCTGAGCGCGCAGGCGACGAGCAGCCCCAGCGCGACCGCGGCGTCGATCCGCAGGTCGGCGCGTGTCGGCGCGGGCCGCCGCCAGCCGGACTGATCGGGAGTGTCGCTCACCTCACCAGGGTAGGGAGGGCGGATGCGCGGCGCCTCCCTCTCGCGGCGGAGCCGGTGGCATTCCGGGCCTCGATCGATCGGGGGGTGTGCACGGCGGTCAGGTGCGCAGCGCCGCGAGGGCGGCGCTCGCCGCGGCGGCGATCAGCGCGTCGTCGTAGTCGGCGTCGGGGTCGCCGGTCGCGTCGCGCGAGCTGAGCACCGCGATCACGATCGGGGCGGCCCCGTTCGGCGGATGCACGACCGCGAGGTCGTTGCGCGTGCCGTAGCCGGCGGCACCGGACTTGTCGCCGGCCGTCCATCCCGCCGGCAGCCCGGCGCGGATCAGCGTCGATCCGGTCTGCGAACGGTCGAGCCAGCCGAGCAGAGCCGCGCGCTCCGGCTGCTTCAGCGCGGCGCCGCGTCCGCCGAGCGTGAGCGCGCGCAGGTCGGCCACGAGCGCCCGCGGCGTGCTCGTGTCGCGCGGATCTCCCGGCGTCGCCGTGTTCAGCTCGGGCTCGGTGCGGTCGACGCGCGTCGTGCGGTCGCCGAGCTTCCGCAGCTCGCGCTGCAGCGCATCCACTCCGCCGAGCCGTTCGAACAGCAGGTTGCCGGCCGTGTTGTCGCTCAGCTCGACGGCCGCCGCCGCGACCTCGCCGAGGGTCATGGTGCCGCCGGCGTGCTGCTCGGTGACGGGGGAGTAGTCGATCAGCGGAGCGGACGGGATCGCGACCGGGTCATCGAGTGCCGCGACACCCTCGCGCCGCAGCACGAGTCCGGCCGCGAGCGCCTTGAGCGTCGAGGCGTGCGCGAAGCGGGCGTCGGCGTTCCAGGTGACGGAGCGTCCGGTGGCGGTGTCGGTCGCGATCACGCCGAGCCGGGCGCCGTACCGCTGCTCGAGTGCCGCGAGGTCGAGTGCGGTCGCGCGGCCGTGCTGCTCGGTCGAGCCCGTCGAGTCGGCGGCGGCCGTGGATGCGCGACTCGCGTCCGCCGCCGGCGTCGCATCCGCCGGCGCGGCCGTCGCACATCCCGCCAGCAGAGCAACGAGCACGGGTGCGGCGAGAAGGGCGGAGCGGTGGTGGCGCATCCCCCATCCTCAGCACGCCCACCTCCGCGCCACCCGACAGCCGCCATCGGCGTGAGTGGGGCCACGACGGCACCGCCCGCACAGCCGAATCCGGCGCCCCGACTGCCGGGGCCCGAATCCGGCGCCCCGACTGCCTGCACCCGAATCCGGGCTCCCGTCTCCCGTCTCCCGGGCCCGGCCCACATCCCGAGCACGGAAGCTCCTCAGCCGCTCAGCTCCTCAGCCGCTCAGCTCCTGAGCCCCCAACCGCTCAGCCGCGCAGCGGCCCCGTCTCGCCGAAGCGCTCGCCCGAGACGACCTGCTCGGCCAGGCGGCGCAGGGCGAGCAGCAGCGGCTCGACCAGCACGGTGCCGAGCACGACGTAGCGCACGGCGGCCTCGGCCGATTCGGTCGGGATGCCGTCGATCTCCGCCTGCGCGATGTCGCGGGCGGCGCGGCCGTAGGCGTCGAGCACGCCCGGTGCAAGGTCGAAGCCGCCGTCGCGCAGCCCTTGCAATCCCGCGGCGACGGCGCCGAGCACGGCCGGGTCGCAGCTCTCGGTGTGCCAGCCCCATCCGCTCGTGATCGCGCGCACCTCGTCGACGTCGGCGGACGCATCCAGCGGTGGAGTGATCGCGTTGTGCGCCGTTCCGAGCAGGTCGATCGCGGCCGGCGGCTCGTCGATGGCGGCGAGGATGGCGCGCGCCTGCGCGATGCTCACGCCGCCCGCCCCGAGCAGCGCGCGCACGAGCCGCAGCCGTGCGACGTGACTGTCGTCGTAGAGCGCCTGCGTCGCGGCCGTGCGCTCGCCCTCGTGCAGCAGCCCTTCGCGCAGGTAGTACTTCACGGTCGCGACGGGCACGCCGGATGCGGCGGCGAGCTGCGAGATGCGCATCCACGCTCCTGGGATCGGGACGGAACCGGGGGTCTTGACATTGGAGAGTAGCACTATCCATTATTGGAGAGTTCAACTATCCAATCGGATGCGGCGCCGCGCGGCACCGCGCGACACTGCGCAACGCCACGCGAGGCACCGCCGCGTGACTCGCCGCATCCACCCGTCATCGCTCGACCAGGAGGCGCGAGATGCCGAAGATCTTCCCGGGTCGCATGACCCACCACCACGAAGGCGAGCTCGTCGTCTTCCACATCGGGATGCGCATCAACAAGCTGTGGCGCCCCGACCTCTGGCTGCCCGTGCTGCGCGCGATGGGGCCGATGCTGATCGAGCTGTCGAAGGATCCCGACTCGGGCCTGCTCGGCTTCACGCCGCTGTTCGGCCGCAACGGGCCCTACATCGTGCAGTACTGGAGCAGCATCGAGAAGCTCTACGCCTACGCCTCGAACCAGGATGCGGCGCACCGCCCCGCCTGGACCGCCTTCAACGCGAAAGCGCGCAAGGCCCCGGCCGCGGTCGGCATCTGGCACGAGACGTTCCACGTGGAACGCGCCGAGACGATGTACGTCGGCATGCCGAAGACCGGGCTGCCCGCCGCGACCGAGCACGTAGCGGTCACGCCGCGCGGCAACCGCGCGCGCGACCGCTACGCCGTCGGCCGCACCACGGGCGCGGCCGGCTGACGCGTCAGGCGGTGGTCGCCGTGATGCCGCGGGTCGACTCGATCACGTCGGTCATCTTCTTGTTCAGCGCCTCGTAGAACATCGAGAGCGGGAACTCGTCGTCGAGCACGGCGTCGGTGTAGCCCTTGGGCGCGCCGGCGAGGATCTCGTCCGACAGGCCGCGGGCCCAGGCGGATGCGGGGTTCGGCGTGAGCGTGCCGCGCACGAGCTCGTAGGCGGCGAGCCAGTGCACCGTCTTCGGGCGGTCGATGCTGCGCCAGTAGAGCTCGTTGATCGCATCCGACAGCGCGATGACCGCGGCCGGCAGGGCGACCCAGTCGATCGCGAGCTGCGTGTCGGTCCAGTGCAGCACGCCGCGCTGGTGCAACCAGGCGAACAGCAGCTGCCCGCCGAGTCCGTCGTAGTTGCGCACCCGCGAGCCGGTCAGCGGGAAGCGGAAGATGCGGTCGAACAGGATCGCGTGCTGCACGCGCACGGCCTGGTCGCGGATCTCGGCGGCATCCTCACCGAGTTCGGCGTCGTCGGCCTCGCCGAGGCGCACGCTCTCGCGGAACGCGGTCAGGTCGCAGCGCAGCTCCTCGAGCGAGTAGAGGAAGAACGGCATGCGCTGCTTGATCATGAACGGGTCGAACGGCAGGTCGCCGCGCATGTGCGAGCGATCGTGGATGAGGTCCCACATGACGAAGGTCTTCTCGGTCGCGGCCTGGTCGTCGAGCATCGCGGCGTCGAGCGGGGTGAGCTCGAGCTTGGTGATGTCGGCGGCGGCGCGAGTGACGCGGCGGTAGCGGGCGGCCTCGCGGTCCTGGAAGATCGCGCCCCAGGTGAACGCGGGGATCTCGCGCATCGCGACGGTCTCGGGGAACAGCACGGCCGAGTTGGTGTCGTAGCCGGCGGTGAAGTCGATCAGGCGCAGCGACAGGAACAGCTTGTTCGTGTACGTCTGCTCGAGCCGCGCGATGAACTCGGGCCAGATGACCTCGACGATCAGCGCCTCGACGTGGCGCTCGCTCGAGCCGTTCTGCGTATACATCGGGAACACGACGAGGTGGCGCAGGCCGTCGATGCGGTGCTGGGCGGGCTGGAAGGCGACCAGCGCATCCAGGAAGTCGGGCACGCCGAAACCGCCGTCGACCCAGCGCTCGAAGTCGACGATCGCGGCGTCGAGGTAGGCGGCGTCGTGCGGGAAGGCGGGAGCGAGTGCGCGGATGCCGGCGATCAGCCGGGCGACGGCGTCGCGGGCGGCGGGGTGGTCGCCGGCCTCGGGGATCGAGCCGTCTTTGATCTGCCACTGCTGCAGCTCGGTGGCGGCGGCCTTGAGCTGGAGCCAGGCGGCGGAGGTCTCGGCGATCGAGGCGTCTTCGACGACCTCGGGCTCTCCGATGACGGGAGTGGTGCTGTGGGTGGATGCATGGGCGATCGACATGATGACGCCTCCTCTCGCTTCCAGGCTAGGAAGAGAGGCCGCCATCGCGTCGGGCGTCGCGCGCTGAAAACCTGCGTCTGATTCGGCTCCGGCGCAGTTAAAGCGCGCCCCAGTCGCCCCCACGCGCGATGTCGGCCGCGCGAGCCTGCCGGTCAGTCGCGCGAGGCGCGCGGGATCACGAGCGGCGTGCCCGTCTCGGGATCGGGGATGACGACGCACGCCAGCCCGAACACCTCCTCGACGAGCTCGGCCGTCACGATCTCGCGCGGGGCGCCCTCGGCGACGACCCGGCCGTCCTTCATGGCGATGAGGTGCGTCGCGTAGCGCGCCGCCTGGTTGAGCTCGTGCAGCACGGCGACCACGGTCGTGCCGTCGCGGTGCAGTCGCGCGAACAGGTCGAGCAGCTCGACCTGGTGCGCGATGTCGAGGAAGGTCGTCGGCTCGTCGAGCAGCAGGATCGGCGTCTGCTGCGCGAGCGCCATCGCGGCCCACACGCGCTGCCGCTGACCGCCGGAGAGCTCGCTGACCTGCCGGTCGGCGAGCGCATCCACCTCGGTCGCGACCATCGCCTGCTCGACGGCGTGCTCGTCGGCGCTCGTCCACTGCCGGAACAGGCCCTGGTGCGGGTAGCGCCCGCGCGACACGAGGTCGCTGACGGTGATGCCGTCGGGCGCCGTCGAGCTCTGCGGCAGCAGGCCGACCACGCGCGCGGCCTCCTTCGGCGCGTAGCTCGCGATCGCCTTGCCGTCGAGCACGACCTGGCCCGAGGTCGGCGTGAGCAGCCGTGACAGCGCGCGCAGCAGCGTCGACTTGCCGCAGGCGTTCGGGCCGACGATCACGGTGAACGAGCGGTCGGGGATGTCGACGGCCAGGTTCTCGGCGATGACGCGGCGGTCGTAGGCGAGGGTCACGTCGCGCGCCTGCAGCCGGGCGGCGGAGGTTGCGGTGGTGTCGGTCATCGGCGTCGCGCCTCCCGGATGAGCAGCCAGATCAGGTACCCGCCGCCGACGCACACCGTGACGACGCCGACCGGAACCCCGGGCAGCGCGTTCTGTGCGACCTGGTCGGCGCCGAGCAGCAGCACCGCGCCGAGCAGGGCGCTCGCGGCGAGGGGGATGCCGGGGCCGCGGGTGAGACGCGCGGCGATCTGCGGCGCGGCGAGGGAGATGAAGGCGATGGGGCCGGTCACGGCGGTCGCGACGGCGGTGAGCGCGACGCCGATCGCGACGAGCGCGAGCCGGGAGGGCTCGACGCGAAGGCCGTGCGCGCGGGCCGAGTCGTCGCCGAGCTCGAGCTGGCGCAGGCGCGGCGCGAGCATGACGACGGCGACGCCGAGCAGGGCGAGGATGACGACGGCCGGCACGAGGTGCGCCCAGTCGACGGTCGAGAGCGAGCCGGCGCCCCACACCGACGCGGCCATCGCGACCTCGGCCTTCGCGCGCAGCCGGATCCACACGTTGATCGCCGCGAGCACTCCGGTCACGCCGATGCCGACGATGATCAGCCGGAAGCCGTCGATGCCGCGGCGGAACGCCAGCAGGTAGACCACGAGCGCGGTGACGAGTCCGCCGGCGAGGGCGCCGAACTCGACCGGCACGAGGCCGCCGAGCACGATCGTCACGATCAGCGCACCCGTGTACGAGCCGGTCGAGAAGCCGATGATGTCGGGGGAGCCGAGCGGGTTGCGGCTGAGGGTCTGGAAGATCGCGCCCGAGACCGCGAGCGCGGCCCCGAACGCGAGCGCGGCGATCGTGCGCGGCATCCTCCACTCGACGACCACCTGGTGGTCGAAGCTCTCGCGGTCGCCGAACGCCTGGATGACCTCGAGCGGCGTGAGCTGGTAGCGGCCGAGGCAGATCGCGAGCACGAAGCCGACGACCACGACGACGGCGAGCACGAGGATGATCGCGCGGCGTCGCGTGCGCAGGCGGGCTCCCGCGCGGCGAGCGGGGCGCTCCTGCGCGGTCGGCGTCGTGGGGCGGCCGGGCCGACCGGTCGTCGCCGCGCTCACAGGCTGCTCATCCGTCGCGAGCGGGCGATGCCGATGAGCACGGGGGCGCCGAGGACGGCGGTGACGATGCCGACCGGCAGCTCGCCCGGGTAGAGCGCGACGCGGCCGAGAACATCCGCCGCCAGCAGCAGCACGGGGGCGAGCACGAGCGTGTAGGCGAGGATCCAGCGCTGGTCGGGGCCGGTCACGAAGCGCGCCGCGTGCGGCACCATGAGCCCGACGAAGGCGATGGGCCCGGCGATCGCGGTCGCGCCGCCGGCGAGCAGCGTGACGGCGGCGATCGACAGGCCGCGCACGAGGGCGACGTTGGCGCCGAGCGAGCGGGCGAGGTCGTCGCCGAGCGCGACCGCGTTGAGCGGGCCGCCGAGGGCGAGGGCGAGGATCGCGCCGACCGCGAGGAACGGCAGCACGGGCAGCAGGTCGGGCCAGTCGCGGTCCTGCAGCGAACCGGCGTTCCAGGCGCGCAGCACGTCGAATGTCTTCGGGTCGAGCAGCGAGAGCGCCGTGATGACGCCGATGAGGATCGCGCTGAGCGCCGCGCCGGCGAGCGTCAGCCGGGCCGGATCGATCGCGCCGGGGCCGCCCGCGCCGATCAGGTACACCGCGACGGTCGTGAGCAGCGCGCCGCCGAGCGCGAACCAGACGTACGAGCCCGAGCCCTGGATGCCGAGCACCGCGATGCCGAGCGCGATCGCGAAGCCCGAGCCGTAGGTGACGCCGAGGATGCCGGGGTCGGCGAGCGGGTTGCGCGTCACCGCCTGCACGAGGGCGCCGGAGAGCCCGAGCGCGATGCCGGCGGCGATGCCGATCGCGGTGCGCGGCAGGCGCGACTCGACGACGACGCTCGCCTCGGTTCCCGCCGGGGGCTTGCCGTCGAACAGGTCCTGCAGCGCCTGGAGCACGTGGTCGAGCGGGATGCCGCGCGAGCCGACGGCGAGACTCAGTGCGATCGCGACGGCCAGCGCGACGATGCCGATGAGCAGCCCGAGCAGCCGCACGGTGGCGGGCCGCATCCGGGCGCGCCGAGCCGCGAGGCGCTGCTCGGCGGTCTCCTCGACGGCTCGGGTTGACGTCACGAGAGCTTAGGCTAACCTAAGTCCGCGCCCCGCCCGCTGAGGGCGTCGCACCGCGCCGCGACAGCATCCGCCGCGCACCCCTGCACCCGGCTCACGCCGCTTCGTCATACCCGGAAGACACCACACGCTCATGAAGAGAACCCCTCTGCTGCTCGCCGCCGCCGCGGTCATCGCGGTCGTGCTCAGCGCCTGCTCGACCGGCTCCGGCTCGGCCGGCGGATCCGACTCCGGCTCCGACGCCGCCGGCTCGTTCCCGGCGAAGGTCGCCACCAAGTTCGGCACCATCGAGGTCAAGGAGGCGCCGAAGCGCGTCGTCGCGCTCGGCTGGGGCGACGCCGAGACCGCGCTGAGCTTCGGCGTCAAGCCGGTCGGCGCGAGCGACTGGCTCGGCTTCGGCGGCAAGGGAGTCGGCCCCTGGGCCGAGAAGCTCTACGGCTCGGTCAAGCCCGAGATCATCAAGACGCTCGAGCCCGACTACGAGCAGATCGCGAACCTCAAGCCCGACCTCATCCTCGACACCCACGGTCTCGGCGACGAGAAGCGCTACAACAAGCTCAAGTCGATCGCCACCACGATCAGCGTGCCGAAGGGCGGCGAGAACTACCTCACGACCCTCGAGCAGCAGACGACCATGATCGGCGAGGCCCTCGGCCAGCCCGACAAGGCGAAGCAGCTGCTCGACACCGTCGAGAAGAACGCCAAGGCCGCCGCCGACGCCCACCCCGAGTGGGCCGGCAAGAGCGCGACCGTCGCCGCCTACACGAGCGAGGGATGGGGCGCCTACGTCGACGGCGACGCCCGCCTCGCCTTCCTGCAGCGCCTCGGCTTCGTGCAGAACCCGACGATCGCGGCGATGAAGGCCGACAGCTTCTCGGTGTCGATCTCGTCAGAGCAGCTGGACCTGCTGAACGCCGACCTCGTCGTCGCCTTCCCGATCTTCATCGAGGCGTCGAAGATCACCGAGCAGCCGCTGTGGAGCAAGGTGGCCGCCGTCGAGGCCGGCCACAGCATCGTGATCACCGACCAGGACATCCAGTCGGCGTTCTCGAGCGGCACCCCGCTCGCGCAGGACTACCTGCTGAAGAACTTCGTCCCGCTGATCGAGAAGGCCGTCCCGGCCAGCTGATCCGCTGACGAGAACGACGGAGCCCCGGTGGATGCGCCCACCGGGGCTCCGTCGCGTCCGGCGCCGCGCGAGACGAAGTGACGGGTCAGGGGCGGCGGCGTCGCTGTCCGACCGGAGGGACCTCCAGGATCGGCACCGCCCGCTTCATGAATTCGTCGAAGTCGGGCACCGTGAAGGCGGCGTAGCCGTGTTCGGGCGTGTAGAGGAGTCCCATCTCGATGAGCTCGGCACGCGTGGGGCCGAGCTGGGTCGATGTTCGGTCGAGCAACGCGGCGACATCCGACGCCTTCTGCGGGGCCGACCCGAGTTCAGCCATCGCCCTCATGTACGCGGTCTGCAGCGGCGTAGCCCGATCGAGTCGAACGCGGAAGAACGAGCCGTCGAGCTTGGCTTCGTACGCCCCCTTCGCGAGTTCGATGTGCTCGGCCGAGATCCTGTTGTTCTCCGCGACCGTCCAGACCTGATAGCCGAGTTCCTGGATGAAGTACGGGTAGCCGTGAGTGATCTCGATCGCTGCCTCGACCGCGCCGGGTTCGTAGATCGCACCCTCTGCGGCGGCCGGCTCGACGAGTGCCAGCCGGGCGTCTTCGTCGCCGAGCGAACCGATGCTCGGGAACTTGAAGAGCCGCTCGGCGTAGGACTTCGCATCGCCGGCGAGCTCGGCGATCTGCGGCAGGCCGGCCCCAACGAAAGTGACGGGCAGGCTGCGCTGAACGGTCTTGTGGATCGCCTGGATGAGCGATTCGAGCTGCGGAGTCTCGAGGAACTGCACTTCGTCGATGAGCAGCGCGAGTCCTCGTCCGTGTTCGGACGCCGCCTCTCCGATGGCGACCAGCACGTCGGTCAGGTCCATGGCGAGGTCACCATGGTCGGCGATCCCCTCAGCTGGCGGGATGTCCCATCCGATCGACCAGGTTCCGGTCGAGTCGACCGAGGCGGAGAAAGCGCTGAGCGCCTCTGCGGCGCGACGGGCTCGATCCGACCATCGAGCCCGCGGCGACATCCGGAGCAGTGATGCCTTGAGCTGCGAGGCGAGGGTCTGGCGGAAACGGTTCTCGCCGTGTTTGACGGCTTCGAACTCGATGACCTCCCACCCCTCTTCCTGCGCGATCGTGCGGAACGAGTTGAGCAGCACCGTCTTGCCGACGCCACGGAGGCCGGTGATGATCATCGACTGCTCGGTTCGTCCACGCCGGAGGCGGCGGAGCAGAGTGCGGAACGCCTGCGTCTGCTCATCGCGTCCGATCAGGATCTCGGGACGAGCTCCTGCGTTCGGCGTGTAGGGATTGTCGACGGCGTCCACGCGCTCAGTTTAGGAGATTTAGTGCGCTTTAGCCGATCTGGATAAAAACGCCTAAAGCTAGCAATCCCTTGCGCTCAGCAATGCCAGACTGGACCTGTGCTGGGGGCGCTGACGGGATTCGCGATCATCGCGGTCATCATCGCCGTGGGCTACCTCATCGCGCGGCTCGAGGTGCTGCCCGACGGCGCCGGGCTCGTGCTCAACCGCACCGCCTTCTTCGTCGGCAGCCCGGCGCTGCTGTTCACGGTGCTCGCCCGCGCCGACCTGTCGACGGTGTTCTCGCCGTTCCTCGTCGCCGCGTTCGTCGGCGCCCTCGTCGCCGCGCTGCTGTTCGTGCTCGCGTCGCGCCTGCTGTTCCGGATGCGCTTCGGCGACACGGTCGTCGGCGCCGCGGCATCCGGCTACGTCAACGCCAACAACATCGGCCTGCCGGTCGCGACCTACGTGATCGGCAGCACCCAGTACGTCGCCCCGGTGCTGCTGTTCCAGCTGCTGGTGTTCGCGCCGATCGTGCTGACGCTGCTCGATGTGACCGCGCGGGGCACGGTCTCGCTGAAGAGCGTGCTGCTCGGGCCGATCCGCAATCCCATCCTCATCGCCTCCGTCATCGGCGTGATCGTCGCGGCGACCGGCGTCGAGCTGCCCGACCCCGTGATGGCGCCGTTCGACCTCGTCGGCGGCCTTGCGATCCCGGCGATGCTCATCGCCTTCGGCATGTCGCTGCGCGGGCAACGGCCGTTCGCGGCCGGCTCGCCGCGGCGCGCGGTGCTCGTCGCCACGGCGATCAAGACGATCGCCATGCCCGCGATCACCTGGGTCATAGCCGCGCTCGTGCTGCACCTGCCCGCGGCCGAGGTCGCCGCCGCGACGGTCGTGGCCGCGCTGCCGGCGGCGCAGAACATCAACACCTACGCCGTGCGCTACAACCAGGGCGTGATGCTGGCGCGGGATGCGGTGCTGTTCTCGACGCTCGCGTCGCTGCCGGTCATCCTCGTGATCGCGCTGCTGCTGCACCCCGCCGGCTGACGAACCCTGCCGGCTGCCGAGCCGCGCCGGGTGGGAGGTTCAGACCGTCGAGTTCGACCGCACCCGGATCCAACGGCCGATGCCGCGCTCGAGCGCCTCGCTCATCCGGTCGTAGGCGGGGCCGTCGACGTCGATCAGCTCGGGAGCCTCGTTGCCGCGCTGAACCGCGACCAGGCCGAGCCGGTCGGCATCCGCGGTCCAGATCTGCACGCGCAGCTGCCCGCGATTGAGGTGGCCGTCGGGCATCGGCGCGTGCTGCGCGGGGTCGCCGCTGCGGAATCGCGCGACGACGTCGTCGACGGCGGCGGAGCCGCCGTCCGGGTAGGCGACCGAGTGCCGACGTCGCAGCGGGGAGCCGGTCGCCGAGCGCACGATGCGCTTGCTGCGCACGATCGCCATGACGACGCGGCCGATGCCGAACAGCGTGATCAGTGCGACGATCAGCCACACCACGACGGCGTTCTCGCCGAGCAGGCTCGGCACGAGCGCCAGCAGCGCTGCGACGGCGAAGGTGAGCAGCGCGGTGATCAGCCAGATCGCGGTGTCGCGGGGATCGCGAGCCCAGCGGTAGCCGGGCAGCCCGGCGAGAGTTCGCTCGGCGGGGTAGTAGGTCCACATCGTCGGCAGGAAGAACTCCACGAAGACGAGACCAGTTCGCCTCCCGCCGCCGACGTCAGAAGATCATCGGGCGGTCGTCGTCATCCTCGTCGTCGGCACCCAGGTCGAGGTCGACGACGACGGGCACGTGGTCGCTCGGGGCGTCGCCCTTGCGCTCGTTCCGGTGGATGCCCGCCCCCGCGACCAGGTCGGCGAAGGGCTTCGAGCCGAGGATGAAGTCGATGCGCAGGCCCTCGTTGCGCGGGAAGCGCAGCTGCTTGTAGTCCCAGTAGGTGTAGCCCTCGGGCACGAGCGGGCGCACGACATCCGTCAGCCCGCTGTCGAGCAGCGCCTGGAAGGCGGCGCGCTCCGGCGGCGACACGTGCGTCGAGACGCCCTCGATGATCGTCGGGTCGCCGTTGTCGGCGTCGGTGGGGGCGATGTTGAAGTCGCCGGTCAGGGCGATGGGGCCGTCGGGGTTGGCGCGCATCCAGTCGGCGGTCGAGCTGCGCAGCGCCTCGAGCCATTCGAGCTTGTAGGTGTAGTGCGGGTCGGTGAGGCCGCGGCCGTTGGGAACGTAGAGGCTCCACACCCGCACGCCGTTCACGGTCGCGCCGAGCGCGCGCGGCTCGAGCGGCAGATCCGGACCCTCGCTGCCCTTGAGGAAGCCGGGCATGCCCTCGAAGGTGTTCGCCACATCCTCGAGCCCCAGGCGGCTCGCGATCGCGACGCCGTTCCACTGGTTGAGGCCGTGCGTCACGACCTCGTAGCCGGCGGCCTCGAACTCGGCGTGCGGGAACTGCGCGTCTTTGCACTTGATCTCCTGCATCGCCAGCACGTCGACCTCTTCGCGGCCGAGCCAGTCGACGATGCGGCCGACCCGCGCGCGGACCGAGTTGACGTTCCAGGTGGCGATGCGCATGCCCCAACGCTAGCGGCGGCGGGCGACAGAGGCGGATGGGCGGCGCGGGCGCCGCCCACCGGTGGGGCTCAGTCGTCGTAGTGGTAGCGCGCCTGCAGGACCTCGACGTGGGTCGCGGTCACCCGGTAGACGAGCCGGTTGGTCTCGTCGATGCGTCGTGACCAGCACCCGGCGAGGGCGTGCTTGAGCGCCTCCGGCTTGCCGATCCCGGTGAAGGGGTCGTCGGTGAGCACATCCCGGATCAGGCTGTTGATGCGCTTCAGGGTCTTGCGGTCCTGGCCCTGCCAGTAGAGGTAGTCCTCCCAGGCCTCGTCGGTGAAGCTGACCTGCCGGGCTGTCACTCGTCGATCAGGTCGCGTTCGCGAGCATCACCGGCTCGCGCCTGCTCGAGCGACGACAGCAGGCGGCGAGCGTTGGCCGGCGACTTGAGCAGGTAGCTGGTCTCCACGAGTGCGTCGTATTCGTCCTGCGACAGGATCACGGCGTTGCCGCGCTTGGAGACGACGACGACCTCGGTCTGGTCGAGGTTGACGCGCTCGATGAGGCCGAACAGGTCGCGGCGCGCTTCGCTGGCGGTGATGCTCATGGGTGGACCTCCACTTGTACCAGAAACGGTACCACTCGGATGATGGCACCGCCCTGCCATGTGGAAGAAAGTAGAGTGACCGCCGTGACCGACGCGCGCCAGCAGCTCATCGACTACATCCGCTCCGACGCCGTGTTCCACGGCGACTTCACGCTCACCAGCGGCAAGAAGGCCAGCTACTACGTCGACCTGCGTCGCGTGAGCCTCGACCACCGCGTCGCCCCGCTCATCGGCCAGGTCATGGTCGACCTGATCGCCGACATCCCCGAGGTGGATGCGGTGGGCGGCCTGACCATGGGCGCCGACCCGATCGCGGCCGCGGTTCTGCACCAGGGCGCCGCGCGCGGTCTGAGCTATGACGCGTTCGTCGTGCGCAAGGAGCCCAAGGACCACGGCCGCGGCCGTCAGGTCGAGGGCCCCGACCTCGCCGGCAAGCGCGTGATCGTGCTCGAAGACACCTCGACCACGGGCGGCTCGCCGCTGCAGGCCATCGCCGCGCTCGAGAAGGTGGGCGCCGAGATCGCCGCCGTCGCGGTGGTCGTCGACCGCGCGACCGAGGCGAAGGCCCGCATCGAGTCGGCCGGCTACCCCTACTACTCGGCCATCGGCCTGGAAGACCTGGGCCTGGCTCCGTGAGCTCCGGCGGCGGGCTGAGCGATGAGCAGCGGAAGCGGCTGAGCGCCGCGCCGCCGCCGTCGCCCGGCTCGGCCGCTCCCGACGGTGTCGAGCGGCCCGTGCCGCCACCGGTTCCGCCGCCCCTCGTCGAGCCGCCGGCCCCGCCGCTGCGGGCCGCGCCGCAGTTCGTCGAGCCCGACGCCGGTGACGCCCGACCCGATCGGACCGCTCGACCCACTCGGCCGGCTCCCGCGGCCCCGCCGATCGAGCGGCGCACCGAGCCGCCGATCGACACGGGTGCCCTGCCCGGCACGGAGCCGATCGCCGCAGTCGAGCAGCCGGCCCGGCATCCCGCCGAGCCGTCGATCGACACCGGAGCGTTGCCCGGCACCGAGCCGATAGCCGCGGTCGAGCAGCCGCGTCGGCGTCGCGCCGAGCTGCCCATCGATACCGGTGCCCTGCCCGGAACCCAACCGATCGCCGCCGCCGCCGCCGAGCCCTCGATCGACACCGGCGCGCTACCCGGGACCGCGCCGATCGCCGCCGCCGACCTCGCGCACACCGACCCCACGACGCTGCCGCCCGAGCTGCACCTGCAGTCGGCGCTCGCGTTCGAGAGCCCGCCCGGAACCGTCCCGCAGGCCGAGAGCTCGGCGCTGCTCGACGAGCTCTTCGCCCCCGAGCGCTTCGTCGAGTGGCAGGACGGCGCCGTCACCAGCCCGCGCGCGCCTGACCGCGCCGGCCCGCCGACGCAGGGGCACATCCCCTCGGGCCTGACCGGACCCCAGCCGGCGCACGACCCGTGGGCGCGCACGAAGGCCGCGCTCGCGGCGGCGCAGGAGGCCGACGAGCGCGCGCTCGCGCGGGGCGCCCGCTTCGGCTGGACGGGTCAACCGGGGCATGCGGCCGGTGCGTCCGGCGCCGCCAGCGGCCCCCCCCGCCGGCCTCGACACGGGTGACCACGCCCCGATGTCGCGCACCCAGCGCTCCCTGCTCGCGGTCGCTGTCGCCGTCGTGAGCGTGCTCGCACTGCTGTCGCTCTTCCTGCTCGGGAGTCGCCTGCCGGTCGCCGGAGCGGACCCGGATTCGGGCGGCTCCGCGCAGTCGGACGGCGGGGGAGCGAAGTCGGCCCCGAGCGCCGTGCCGAGCGGACCGGTGAAGGCGGGCGCGCATCCCTGGTCGGCTCTTGCCGGCGGCGAGTGCCTGGCCGACTTCAGCGACCCGTGGGCGGAGACGTTCACGGTGGTCAGCTGCGCGCGCGACCACGACGCCCAGCTCGTGCTGCGCGCGCCCGTGCCCGATGCGACGAAGCGCTACCCCGGCGTCGAGGCCCTGCAGGGCCGGCTCACCGAGCTCTGCGCGGCGTCCGGCGTCGTCGACCTCGCCGCCGCCGGGCAGTACACCGACCTGCAGCTCTCGGCCGCCTTCCCGGCGACCTCGGCGCAGTGGTCGAGCGGCCCGCGCGACTACTTCTGCTTCGTGACCCGGTCGAGCGGCAAGCCGATCGGCGAGAGCCTCCAGGGCGCCGCGCAGGCCGGCGTCTGGGCCGCGCAGAAGGCGGCCGTCAGCTCGGCACCGCCGAAGAGCGACGGCTGATCGGCGAGCTCAGAGCTCAGAGCTCGGTCTCGGCCGGCCCGACGAGCAGCTCGTGCACGCCCGCGATGACCTCGTCGGGGCGGAAGGGGTACTTCGCGATCTCCGCTTCGTCGCTGATGCCGGTCATCACGAGCACCGTGTGCAGCCCCGCCTCGATGCCGGCGACGATGTCGGTGTCCATGCGGTCGCCGATCATGCCGGTGTTCTCGCTGTGCGCGCCGATCTTGTTCATCGCCGAGCGGAACATCATCGGGTTCGGCTTGCCGACGACGTAGGGCTCGCGGCCGGTCGCCTTCGTGATGAGAGCCGAGATCGCGCCCGTCGCGGGCAGCACGCCCTCCTGGCTCGGGCCGGTCGCATCCGGGTTGGTCGAGATGAAGCGGGCGCCGTTGTTGATGAGGCGGATGGCCTTGGTGATCGCCTCGAAGGAGTAGTTGCGGGTCTCGCCCACGACCACGTAGTCGGGGTTCGTCTCGGTCATCACGAAGCCGGCCTCGTGCAGCGCGGTCGTGATGCCGGCCTCGCCGATCACGAATGCCGAGCCGCCCGGCATCTGCGAGCGGCAGAAGTCGGCGGTGGCGAGCGCGCTGGTCCAGATGCGGTCTTCGGGAACGTTGAGTCCGCTCGAGCGCAGGCGGGCCGCGAGGTCGCGCGGCGTGAAGATCGAGTTGTTCGTCAGCACGAGGAACGGGGTGCCGGCGTCGAGCCACTGCTGGATGAGCTCGGGGGCGCCTGGCAGGGCATGATTCTCGTGCACGAGCACGCCGTCCATATCGGTCAGCCAGGCCTCGACCTCGGTGCGCGCATTCGCCATGGCCCGATGGTACCGAGTCCCCCGAACGCCCCTCTGAACACGGGGATTCGCGGCGCCTGCAGGCGATGCAGAAATGCCGGATCCGACTGCGAATCATCGGTCCGAGCGAGGGAATCCGCAGGCCGAACCCTGGCAAGGCCGTGTGAATCGTCGTGTACCCCGGGGGTACAGTTCTTGGCTTGTCGAGGGTCGACGGGCTGCACAACCCGCCGACGCCGGCATCACCAAGGCGATCCGACAGCCCGAGGGACCGCCGGAAAGAGACAAGAACGTGAGCTCCAGCAACCCCAGTCATACCCAGCCGTCCTCGGCAGAACGCGCTCCGCGCGGACGCCGCGGACGGCGGCTCCGTGTCGGCGACATCACCGTCGTCGACCGGTCGATGATGCGGCGCGCGATCAGCGGCACCATCGTCGGCAACACCATGGAGTGGTACGACGTCGGCGTCTACGGCTACCTGGCCGTGACCATGGGAAAGGTCTTCCTGCCGACGGCCGCCCCGACCATCCAGATCCTCTTCAGTCTCGGCGTCTTCGCCGCGACCTACATCGCCCGCCCGCTCGGCGGCATCGTCTTCGGCCGCCTCGGCGACAAGCTGGGTCGGCAGAAGATCCTCGCGACGACGCTCATCATGATGGCGTCGTCGACCTTCCTCATCGGCGTGCTGCCCGACTACGCCCTCGTCGGCGCCCTCGGGCCGATCCTGCTCGTGCTGCTCAAGCTCGTGCAGGGCTTCTCGACCGGCGGCGAGTACGCCGGCGCGACGACCTTCATCAGCGAGTACTCGCCCGACCGCAAGCGCGGCTTCTTCGCCAGCTTCCTGGATGCGGGCAGCTACACCGGCTTCGCGCTCGGCGCCGCCGTGGTGTCGCTGCTGCAGGTGCTCGCCGGCTCGGAAGCCATGGTCGAGTGGGCCTGGCGCATCCCGTTCCTCGTCGCCGGACCCGTCGGCGTGATCGCGATCTACTTCCGACTCCGCATCGAGGAGTCGCCGGCCTTCCAGGCGACTCAGGATGCCGCAGCGTCGGCCAGCAGCGAGATCGCCGACCTGCAGGGCCGCCCGCGCAGCGTGTGGCAGCTCATCGCGCGCCACTGGCGCCCGCTGCTGCTGGCCATGGCGATCGTGGCGGCGTCGAACATCGTCGCCTACGCGCTCACCAGCTACATGCCGACCTACCTGACCGACACGCTCGGCTACGACCCGCTGCACGGCACGCTGCTGACCATCCCGGTGCTGATCTTCCTCGCGGTGATCATGCCGTTCGTCGGCCGCATCTCGGATCGCGTCGGCCGCCGCCCGGTGCTGCTCACCGGCGCGATCGTCACGATCGTGCTGACGATCCCGGCGTTCCTGCTGATCGGCGTCGGCACCATCGCCACGACCCTCGCGGGCCTGTCGCTGCTGGCGATCATGGTCGCCCTGTGGGTCTCGAACCAGGCGTCCGCTTTGCCGGCCATGTTCCCGACCTCGGCGCGCTACGGCGCGATGGGCATCGCCTTCAACGTCGCCATCGCGATCTTCGGCGGGACGACGCCGCTCATCATCCAGTTCCTCATCGAGGTCACGAAGAACGACCTCGCCCCGGCCTGGTTCCTGATGGGCGCCAGCGTCGTCGGCGCGATCGGGCCGATCCTCATGAAGGAGTCGGCGAAGCGCCCGCTGCCGGGCGCCCTCCCCGCCGTCGAGACCGAGGAGGAGGCCCGCGACCTGGTCGAGCACCAGGACGAGAACCCCTACCTCGACCTCAGCACCATGCCCCTCGAGCAGCTCGACGAGGCGCACCAGGCTCGGCTCAAAGCCGACGCCGAGCGCGCGACGCGCGAGCCCGCCGACAGCGGAGCGCGCTGACCTGACCCGGGGTGCGCGGTGGGGTCTCTTGTCTCTTCCTCGCCGCGCATCCCGACCCTCCCCTGAGAAGAGACGACCGACGCCGCACCGCCGCACCACAGCACGACGAACAACCACTGCACGCCCACACCAGGCAGACGCTCGATGACGAGCCCGCCGAAGAGGAGAACGACCGTGAGTTCCGCCAGTCCTGCCCATTCTCAGCCGCCGTCGTCAGAAGCGCCCGCCGGCGCCTCCGCCGGCGGCAAGCCCACCCGCCGGCAGCGCAAGCTGCGCGTCGGCGACGTGAACGTCGTCGATCGGTCGATGATGCGTCGCGCGATCAGCGGCACCATCGTCGGCAACACCATGGAGTGGTACGACGTCGGCGTCTACGGCTATCTCGCCGTGACCATGGGAAAGGTCTTCCTGCCGACCGCCACCTCCTCGGTGCAGATCCTGTTCAGCCTGGGTGTCTTCGCGGCCACCTACGTGGCCCGCCCGCTCGGCGGCATCGTCTTCGGGCGCATCGGCGACCGCATCGGCCGCCAGAAGGTGCTCGCGACCACTCTCATCCTCATGGCGTCGTCGACGCTGCTGATCGGCGTGCTGCCCGACTACGCCCTCGCCGGTGCGCTCGCTCCGGTGCTGCTCGTGATCCTCAAGCTCGCCCAGGGCTTCTCGACCGGCGGAGAGTACGCCGGCGCCACGACGTTCATCAGCGAGTACTCGCCCGACCGCAAGCGCGGCTTCTTCGCCAGCTTCCTCGACACCGGCAGCTACATCGGCTTCGCGCTCGGCGCCGGCGTCGTGTCGGCGCTGCAGCTCACCGTCGGCCAGGAGGGTCTCGAGGCGTGGGCGTGGCGCGTGCCGTTCCTGATCGCCGGCCCGATCGGCGCCGTCGCGATCTACTTCCGCCTCAAGATCGAGGAGTCGCCGGCGTTCCAGGCGACCCAGGACGCGCAGGAGCACGCGAGCGCCGAGATCGCCGAGGCGCAGGGCCGCCCGCGCAACATCTTCGCGCTCATCGCGCTGCACTGGCGCTCGCTGCTGATCCTCATCGCGCTCGTCGCCGCATCCAACTCGGTCGGCTACGCGCTGACCAGCTACATGCCGACCTACCTGACGGATGCGCTCGGCTACGACCCGATCCACGGCACGCTGCTGACGATCCCGGTGCTGTTCCTGCTGGCCGCGCTGCTGCCGCTCACCGGCAAGCTCTCCGACCGATTCGGCCGCCGCCCGGTCATGTGGACGGGCGCGATCAGCGTGATCGTGCTGTCGATCCCCGCGTTCCTGCTGATCGGCGCCGACTCGATCGGCACGACCCTGCTCGGTCTCGCACTCGTCGCCGTGATGACGGCGCTGTGGGTGTCGAACCAGGCCGCGTCGCTTCCGGCGCTGTTCCCGACCTCGTCGCGCTACGGCGGCATGGGGCTCGGTTACAACATCGCGATCGCCGTCTTCGGCGGAACGACGCCGCTCATGATCCAGGGCCTGCTGTTGCTCACCGGCAGCAACCTCGCGCCGGCCTGGTTCCTCATGGGAACGAGCGTGCTCGGCGCGATCGGCGTCTTCTTCATGAAGGAGTCGTCGCGGCGCCCCATGCCGGGATCCCTGCCGTCGGTCGAGACCGAGGAGGAGGCCCGCGAGCTCGTCGCCACGCAGGACGACAACCCGCTGCTCGACCTCTCGACGATGCCGCTCGACCTCCTCGACGGAGCCCACGAGGAGCGCATCGCCGCCGACCGCGCCCGCCGCGAGGCCGCCGGAACCGCGGCGAAGCGCTAGCCGTCCGGCCGCGCCGCACCTCTCCTGTGATTCTCGATGAGGGGTCGCGAAGGCCCCGCCGCACGCCCGGATCGGAGCGCCTGCGGGGCCTTTGCGCCCCCTCACGGCATGTGTCTACGGTGGGGCCGTGACCATCTGGCCCGATCTGAACGGCGGCGTGGATTCGCTGCTGCAGTCGTGGGCGGCCGTCGCCGGCAGCGGCTTCTGGTTCGTGCTGACCGCCTTCGCGTTCTGGCCCGTGTTCGCGAAAGCCGACTACCCGCCCTGGCTCGGCTTCGTGCCCATCGTCAACATCTACGTGCTCGTGAAGATCGCCGGATACAGCGGCGTCGCGGTGCTGCTGTTCCTGGTGCCGTTCGTCAACATCCTGTTCACGATCTTCTGCGCGGTGCGCATCGGCGACGCCTTCGGCCGCAGCGGCTGGTTCAGCTTCTTCCTGCTGTTCCTGCTCGCGCCGATCGGCTTCTTCATCGTCGGCTGGAGTCGGGATGAGTTCCGCCCGCTCGACGACGCCGGCTTCCGCACCGAGCCGGCGGTGGAGGCGAACTGAGTCTTCGGCTGCGCCGGGTCAGGCCGTGCGTTCGGCGGCGAGTTCCGGCTCAGGCGACGCGGTCGGCAGCTCGGTGCCGTCGACGGTGACCACCCGGGCCGAGGGGATGCGCTGGCGCATGATGCGCACCGCATCCGGATGCTGGTCGATCAGCAGGGCGCGGCGGCCGAGCTGCGTCGCGACGGCGCCGGTCGTGCCCGAGCCGGCGAAGAAGTCGAGCACCCAGTCGCCGGGCGCCGAGCTGGCCTGCACGATGCGACGCAGCACGCCCTCGGGCTTCTGCGTGGCGTAGCCGGTGCGCTCGTGGCCGGAGGTCGGCACGATCGTGTGCCACCACACATCCGTGGGTCGTTTGCCGCGCTCGGCCTGCTCGGGCGTGACGAGGCCTGGCGCCATGTACGGCTCGCGGTCGACCGCCTCGGCGTCGAAGTAGTAGGAGCGCGGGTTCTTCACGTAGACGAGGATCGTGTCGTGCTTCGCCGGCCAGCGGCGCGCGGTCTTCGCGCCGTAGTCGTAGGCCCAGATCAGCTCGTTGAGGAAGCACTCGCGACCGAACAGCGCATCCAGCGCGAGCTTCGCGTAGTGCGCCTCGCGGTAGTCGAGGTGCAGGTAGAGGGTTCCGGTGTCGGCGAGCAGCCGCCAGGCCTCGGCGAGGCGCGGCTCGAGGAACTCCCAGTAGTCGGCGAAGCGGTCGTCGTAGCGGATGAGCGTGCGCTTGATCGCCGTGTAGTCGCGTCCGCCGAAGCCGCGGCGCAGGATCGTGGAGGCGTCGTCGCCCGTTTCGGCGAGCGGCTCCTCATCCGTCGACCCCGCGGCGGCAGCGGTCGGGCGCCGCACGGTCGAGATGCTCTGGAAGCGCTGCTCGCGCCCGGTGTTGAACGGCGGGTCGAGGTAGACGAGCTGGAACGCTCCGTCGGGCAGCTGCGCGGTCGCGGCGAGGTTGTCGCCGTGCACGATCGTGTCGGGGGAGTCGGCGGTCCACAGCGGCGCGGAAGTCGTGCGTCGCCGGGCCATGCCGAGACTTTAACAGCGCCCGCGCATCCGCCCCCGCTGCCCCGCCGCCGACCCCTCAGCGAGAATGTCGGGGTGGATGAGCGTGCCGAGCACGACGAGACGCCCGAGCCCGCCGAGGCGCAGCTCGAGGTCGGCGTCGGCCCGTGGCCCGGCGGTCGCGCGGCGTGGCCCGACGATGCCCGCCTCGACCCGGAGCTGCTCGAGCTCGGTGACCGGCGCAACGTGGTCGACGAGTTCCGCTACTGGCGGCTCGAGGCGATCGTGGCCGAGCTCGACCGGCGCCGGCATCCCTTCGAGGTCGCGGTCGAGAACTGGCAGCACGACCTCAACATCGGCTCGATCGTGCGCAGCGCGAACGCCTTCCTCGCGGCCCGCGTGCACATCGTCGGCCGGCGCCGCTGGAACCGGCGCGGCGCGATGGTGACCGACCGCTACCAGCACGTCGAGCACCATCCCTCGATCGATGAGCTGGCGGCGGATGCGCGCGCCCGCGGCCTGACGATCGTGGCGGTCGACAACGTTCCCGGCTCGGTCGGCGTCGACGACTACGCCTTCCCGCCGGCGAGCCTGCTGCTGTTCGGCCAGGAGGGGCCCGGGCTGAGCTCGGAGGCGATCGCGGCGGCGGATGCGGTGGTCGCGATCCCGCAGTTCGGCTCGACCCGTTCGATCAACGCGGCTGCGGCGGCGGCGATCGTGATGCACGCCTGGATCCGGGAGCACACCCGCTGACGGCTTCCGTGTCGGGCCTCGGCCACGCGCGGCCCCCGAAATGGGGGCGATCGGGGGTGACGGCAGATGGTCACCCCCGAGGTAACCCCCTTGACAGCGGTGGAGAACCCTTCATCTCGTGACGCAGGTGACCTATGTTGTTTGTCAGAAGCAAACGATTTCCATGCCGTGGTCCTGACCAGACCAAACCGTTCAGCATCGGGCGTCGAAGAACCGCAGCAGGCAGCACAGCATCGGGGAGCAGCACCATCGTGTCGACGTGGGGGGAGCCCGCCGACGCGCAGCGACAGAAGTCGCCGCGTCGCGGAGCACGCATTCGCATCTTCAAGAACGAGAGCAACTGGGGCGAGCCCGGTGCCTCGTACTTCTCGCGATTCGCCCGCATACTCGCTCTGACCCTCGCGGTCGTCGTCGGCGCTCTCAGCGGCGCGGTGCTCCCCACCGCCATCGCGAACGCCGTCGTCGTCGAATGGGGCACCAACGGCGGCACCGAGCCGAACTACCAGGCCACCGTCAACGGCGACTTCGTCAATGCCGGCAACGGCGTGCTCGCCTGCACCTCGATGTACGTGTCGAACGCCGGCAGCTGTGCGAATCTCCACGCGGCCACGGCGCCGTCGACGACGAACCCCAACGTCAACGACTACGCGAACATGATCAACAGCAACACGGTGAACGGGTTCACGACGAACTCCTCGAGCGCGACGCTGACGGTGCCGTCGGGGGCCAAGGTGGTCAAGGCGTTCCTGAACTGGTCGGCCAACACGGGCGTCTACACCGGTGACACCCGTCCGCTGTGCGGCGCCTACGACACGACCAGCTCCCAGGCGACGCTGCCCAGCGGGTCGGCGACGGGATACCAGACCCGGGCGGTGCAGTTCCGAGTCGGTTCGGGCGCGATCGCCGCGTACGCGCCCGACAGCCTGCGCGAGGATGCGGCGAGCCAGGCCACGGCGCGCTACTACAGCGCATCGGCTGACGTGACGACCGCGTTCGCGAGCGTCGCCACCGGATCGTCGGTCACCGTCTCGGCCGGCAACCTCTGGGCTCCTCAGGGCGCCGGATGCTACGCGGGCTGGTCGGTCACCGTCGTCTACGACTACGGCACGTACATCGTCGGCAACGCCAACTCGGTGCCGCACCGCGTCATCTACTACGAAGGCCACGTACGCGAGGGTCGCAACGACGCGGCGCTCAGCGTCGACTTCAACGGATTCACCGCCGTCGACAAGGGCACCCGCGCCGGCTTCACGCTGTACGAGGGCGACCGCGGCATCACCGGAGACGCCGCGTCGTACGCGCGGGCGGGTTCGACGACGTTCACCGAGATCCCGAACAGTGCCGCGCTCGACAGCGCCGGCAACAACGCCGGCGTCAACGGCAACATCGGCATCGGCCGAGCGAGCGGCTCGGTTCGCTACACGAACACGTCGGACACGAGCGCCTTCACGAACCAGAGCGTGGATGTCGCGACCGCCAACCTGACGAACGTCGTGGCCGGCGACTCGAAGGTGACCCTGCGACTCGGCACGAGCGGCGACTCCTACCTGCTGACGAACGCGGTGCTGTCGGTCCCGACGGCGGGACTGCAGGTCACCAAGAGCTACAACGGCACCGACGACATCCAGTACCGCACCGCCGGCGAGAAGGCCACCTTCACGATCACGATCCAGAACACCGGCGCGGGCATCCTGCAGAACATCAAGGTCGTCGACGACCAGGCCGACTGTTCGCGCACGCTGACCGGGATCACCCTCGCCCCGCTCGCGACGACGACCTACACGTGCACCGCGACGAACAACACCACAGCGGGCTATACGAGCACCGCGACAGCCACGGCCACCACGGTGGTCGGCGGCTACCTGGCGGAGGGCGCCGACTCGACCACGGTCGCGAAGAGCAGCATCGCGCTGGCGAAGTCGAGCGCGCTCGCCGCCGGCGCCACCGGCAAGGCGGGCGACTCGGTCAACTACACGCTGACCGCGACCAACGACGGCTCGGGCCCGCTCACGGGCGTCACGATCACCGATCCGCTGATCACGAACCTCGTCTACGGCACCTGGAGCTCGGGAACCAGCGGCACCCTCAACCAGGGCGGTTCCGTCACCGCGACCGGCACCTACGTGCTCAAGCAGTCGGATGTCGACGCCGGATCGATCGCGAACACCGCGACCACGACGGGCACCGACGCCGACGGCGGCGTCAAGCCGACCGCGACCGCGGCGCGCACCCAGCCCGTCGCCGCGACCCCGGCGCTGACGCTGAACAAGACGGGCGCGCTCGCGAGCGGCGCCACCGGCAAGGTCGGCGACACCATCAACTACAGCTTCGTGGTGACCAATACAGGCAACGTGACGCTGAAGAGCGTCGGCGTGACCGATCCGCTCTCCGGTCTGTCGGCCATCACCTTCGGCACCTGGAGCTCGGGCACGACCGGCCAGCTCAACCCGGGCGGTTCGGTCACCGGCACCGCGACCTACACGATCAAGCAGGCCGACGTCGACCGCGGCAACGTGCCGAACACGGCCACCGCGACCGGCACCCCGCCGACCGGCTCGGCTGTCACGGCCACCTCGTCGCGCACCGTGACGGTGGCGACCGCGGCCCCCGCGATCACGACCACGAAGGCCGCCGCCTACACGACCGGCTCCGGCGCGGTCGGCAGCGTCGTCACCTACACCTTCACGGCCCGCAACTCGGGCAACGTGACCCTCACCGGCGTCGCGATCACCGACCCGCACGCGGGCCTCTCGGCACTGACCTACAGCTGGCCGGGCACCGCGGGCACGCTCGCGCCCGGCGCGACCGTCACCGCCACGGCGACCTACACGGTGACGCAGGCGGATGTGGATGCCGGCACGATCACCAACACCGCGACCGCCGCCGGCACCTCGCCCACCGGCACCGCCGTGAACGCGACCGCGAACGCGACGATCGCCCCGCAGACATCCGCCCCGAACCTGGTCTTCACCAAGTCGGGCACCGCGAACGGCCAGGCCGCCGGCTCGGTCGTCACCTACACCTTCACGCTGCGCAACACGGGCAACGTGACCCTGACCGGCGTCGGCGTGACCGACCCGCTCGCCGGCCTCAGCGCGATCACCTACAGCGCCTGGCCGAGCGGCACCGCCGGCCGGCTCAACGTCGGCGACCAGGTCACCGGCACCGCGACCTACACGCTGAAGCAGAGCGACGTGGATGCGGGCTCGGTCGCGAACACCTCGACCGCCGTCGCCACCCCGCCGACCGGCGCCGCGATCAACCGCACCTCGAGCGCGACCGTGCCGGTCGCGCCGACGGGCACCATCGCGGTCACCAAGTCGGGCGCGTACCTCAGCGGCACCGGCGCCGTCGGCAGCGTCATCCGCTGGAGCATCACCTTCCGCAACACCGGCAACGTGACGCTCTCGGGCGTCACCCTGACCGACTCGCTCGCGGGTCTCGGCACCCCGGTCATCACCTGGCCGGGCACCGCGGGCACGCTCGCGCCGGGCGCGACCGCCACGGCGACCGCCGACTACACGGTGAAGCAGAGCGACGTCGACACGGGCAGTGTCGCGAACACCGCCAGCGTCACTGCGCGCACCCCCGGCGGCGGCGCCGTGAGCGGCGCCTCGCCCACCGCGACCGTGCAGACGAGCGCGGCGAACCCGGGCGTCACGATCGCGAAGACCGGCCAGATCGCCGGCGGCGCGGCCGGCAACGCAGGCAACGTGATCACCTACACCTTCACGCTGCGCAACTCGGGCAACGTGACCCTCACGAACGTCGGCGTGACCGACCCGCTCGCGGGCCTCGGCACGATCACCTACACCTGGCCCACCTCCACGGCCGGCACGCTCGCGCCCGGCGCGACCGCGACCGGCACCGCCAGCTACACGATCAAGCAGAGCGACGTCGACACCGGCAACGTCAAGAACACCGCGACCGTCACTGGCACGACCCCGACGGGCGGCACCGCGACGAACACGAGCGGCCAGGTGACGACGAACACGGCCGCCGCCGCCCCGGCGATCTCGACCACCAAGGCGGGCGCCCTCGTCGCCGGCTCGACCGGCGTCGCCGGTGACACCGTGCGCTGGACGATCACCCTCGTCAACACCGGCAACGTCACGCTGACCGGCGTCAGCGTCGCCGACTCGCTCGCCGGCATCGGCGCCCTCACCTACACGGGGCTCGGCGCGAACTCCTCGCTCGCGCCGGGCGCCACAGCCACGGCCGTCGGCACCTCGACCCTGTCGCAGGCGGATGTCGACTCCGGCTCGGTCATCAACACCGCGACCGGCTCGGGCAGCTCGCCCACCGCGGTGCGCGTCAGCAGCGCCAGCACGGCCACCGTCGTGGTCGCGCCGACCGGCAGCCTGTCGATCACCAAGACCCCGAGCGTGACGAGCGGCGCGACCGCCGGCAGCACGATCACGTACACCTTCCTGGTGCGCAACACCGGCAACGTGACCGTCAGCACGGCGACGATCACCGACCCGCTGGCGGGCCTCAGCGCCATCACCTACAGCGGCTCGCGCACCCTCGCGCCGGGCGCGACCGTCACCGGCACCGCGACCTACACGGTCAAGCAGAGCGACGTGGACGCGGGCTCGATCAAGAACACCGCCGGCGTCAGCGGCACGACGCCGAAGGGGGCCACCGTGACGGCGTCGTCGGGACAGGTCACCGTCACGACGGTCGCCCCGGCTCCCGCGGTGACCGTCACGAAGACGGCCGCGTACACGAGCGGCTCCGGCGCCGTGAACAGCGTCATCACCTACACCTTCGTCGCGCGCAACACCGGCAACGTGACCCTGACCGGCGTCGCCGTGAGCGACCCGCACGCGGGACTCTCGACGATCACCTACGGCACCTGGCCGAGCGGCACCACGGGAACTCTCGCGCCGAGCACGCAGGTCACCGCCACCGCGACCTACACGGTCACGCAGGCCGACGTCGACGCCGGCTCGGTGCGCAACACCGCCGCCGTCGCGGGCACTCCGCCGACCGGCGCCGCCGTGACCGGCAGCTCGGGCGAGGTCAGCATCGCGACCGCCACCGCGGCTCCCGCGCTCACCTTCACCAAGACCGGATCGGCCGCGGGCGCGACCGCCGGCTCGACCGTCACCTACACCTTCACCCTGCGCAACAGCGGCAACGTCACGCTCAACGGCGTGAGCGCGAGCGACCCGCTCTCGGGCCTGAGCTCCATCACCTACGGCGCCTGGCCGAGCGGCACCGCGAACACGCTGCGCGTCGGCGACCAGGTCACCGGCACCGCGACCTACACGGTCAAGCAGAGCGACGTGGATGCGGGCTCGATCTCGAACACCGCGACCGCGACCGGCACCCCGCCGACCGGCGCGGCGATCACCCGCACCTCGAGCGCGACCGTGCCGCTCGCCGGCGTCGGCGTGCTCAACGTCACGAAGGCCGGTGCGCTCGCACCCGGCGCGACCGGCAAGGTCGGCGACACCATCACCTGGACGATCGTCGCCAAGAACACCGGCAACGTGACCCTCACCAACGTGGCCGTCACCGACTCCCTCTCGGGCCTCTCGGCGCTGAGCTACACCTGGCCGACCGGGCAGACCGCGGGCACCCTCGCCCCGAACCAGCAGGTCACCGCGACGGCGACGTACGCAGTCACGCAGGCCGACGTGGATGCGGGCACCGTCACGAACACCGCGACGACCACCGGGCGCAACCCCTCCGGCGGAACCGTCACCGGCGCGTCGTCGCCGGCGAGCGTGACGCTCGCGGCCTCCGCCCCGGCGATCACCGTGCAGAAGTCGGGCGCGATCGCGGGCGGCGCGGCCGGCAACGCGGGCAACGTCATCAACTACACCTTCACGATCACCAACACCGGCAACGTCACGCTGCGCGGCGTCGCGGTCACCGACCCGCTGAGCGGACTGTCGGCCCCGATCTACACCTGGCCGACGTCGACCGCCGGGGTGCTCGCACCCGGCGCGGTCGCGACCGCCACCGCGACCTACACGATCAAGCAGAGCGACGTCGACAACGGCAGCGTCGCGAACACCGCCAGCGTCACCGGCACCCCGCCGACCGGCGCGGCTGTCACGAACACCGGCAGCACGGTCACGAACACCGCGACCGCCGCGCCTGGCGTCGTGGTCACCAAGACCGGCCAGCTCGCGACCGGCGCCACCGGCAAGGCCGGCGACACCGTCAACTGGTCGTTCACCGTGCGCAACTCGGGCAACGTCACGCTCACCGGCGTCGTCATCAACGACCCGCTCGTCGACATCTCCGCGCGCACCTACACCTGGCCGTCCGGCCAGACCGCGGGCACCCTCGCCCCGGGCCAGACCGCCACGGCGACCGCGACCTACGTGCTCAAGCAGAGCGACGTCAACGGCGGCTCGGTCGTCAACACCGCGACCGGCGTGGGCACCACGCCGAAGTCGGGGCCGGCGACGAGCCAGCAGGTGTCGGCGACCGTGACCATCCAGAGCTCCGCCTCGCTGAGCCTCACCAAGACCCCCAGCGTCGCCAGCGGCGCCAAGGTCGGCGACACGATCACGTACACCTTCGTGGCCCGCAACACCGGCAACGTCACGCTCACCGCGGTCGCGATCACCGACCCGCACGTCGGCCTCTCGACCATCAGCTACGGCCCCTGGCCCGGCGGCACCGCCAACGTGCTCGCGCCCGCCGAGCAGGTCACCGCGACCGCGACCTACACGGTCACGCAGGATGACGTGAACTCCGGCCGGGTCAACAACAGCGCCAGCGTCAGCGGCACCACCCCGACCGGCGGCACCGTCTCGTCGACGGCCGCGGTCAGCGTGCCCGCCACCCCGGCGGCGCCCGCGATCGACCTGACCAAGACGGCCGCGATCACGACCGGCAACGGCGGCGTCAACTCGGTCATCACCTACACGTTCAAGCTCACCAACTCGGGCAACGTCACCGTCACCGGGGCGCGCATCGCCGACCCGCTTCCGCAGCTCTCCCCGCTGACCTACCAGTGGCCGAACGCGCCCCCGCAGGGAACCCTCAACCCCGGTGACAGCGTGACCGCGACGGCCACCTACACGATCACCCAGGCTGACGTCGACCGCGGCTTCGTGCAGAACCGCGCCACCGGCTTCGCCACCCCGAAGATCACCGGCGGCACCGAGTTCTCGACCCAGTCGCCGCAGGTCACCACCCCGACCGCCGCATCCGCCCCGCGCCTCGCGCTCACGAAGACCGGCTCAGCATCCGGCACCACGGCGGGCTCCACGGTCACCTACAGCTTCACCCTCCGCAACACCGGCAACGTGACCCTCACGGGCGTCGGCATCAGCGACCCCCTGCTCGGCGCCAACGGCGTCACCCTCAGCAACTGGTCGGGCGGAGTCGCCGGCACCCTGGCGCCGAACGGCACCGTCTCGGGAACCGGCACCTACACCGTCAAGCAGAGTGACGTGGATGCGGGCTCGATCGCGAACACCGCGACCGCGACCGGCACCCCGCCGACCGGCGCCGCCGTCACCACGCAGGGCAGCGCGACCGTGCCGCTCGCCGCGACCGGCGCGCTCAGCCTCAGCAAGTCGGCTTCGCCCAGCGGCAACGTCAAGCTCGGCGACGTCGTCACCTACACCTTCGTCGCGACGAACACCGGCAACGTGACCCTCAGCGGCGTCACGATCAGCGACCCGCTCGCCGGCCTCAGCCGCGTCGAGTACGGCACGCAGAGCCGCACCCTCGCTCCCGGCGGAACCCTGACCGGCACCGCGACCTACACGGTGACCCAGGCGGATGTGAACCGCGGCTCGATCGCGAACACCGCGTCGGTCACCGGGCGCACGCCCGCGGGCCAGAACCCGACCGCCTCCTCGCCGACCGTCACGACCTCGACCGTCGCGGCCGCGCCGAGCATCACGACCACGAAGACGGCGGCCGTCTCCGACGGCGGCGTCGTCGGCGACCGCGTGACCTACACGATCACTGCGCGGAACAGCGGCAACGTCTCGCTCACCGGCGTCGTGATCAGCGACCCGATGTTCACGCCCGCCCAGATCAACTACGGCGCCTGGACCTCGGGGACCACCGGTCTGCTGCAGCCCGGGCAGACCGTCACCGCGACGGCCGTGCGCACGGTCACGCAGGCCGACGTCGACAACGGCGGCATCACGAACACCGCGACCAGCACCGGCACTCCGCCGACGGGCGCGAACGTGTCGAACTCGGCGACCATCACGACGCCGCTCGCGACCCGGGCCCCGAGCATCCAGCTCGCCCAGACCGGCGCGCTCGCGCCCGGTTCCACCGGCAAGGCGAACGACACCGTCACCTGGTCGTTCACGATCACCAACAACGGCAACACGACGCTCACCGGAGTGACGCTGTCGCCGACGCTGGCCGGCATCACCGCGCCCGTCTTCGGCACCTGGCCGAGCGGCACCGCCGGCACCCTCGCCCCCGGGCAGAGCGTGACCGCCACGGCGACCTCGCAGCTCACCCAGGCGCAGGTGGATGCGCGCAGCGTCACCGACCCGGCGACCACCGCGGGCACCCCGCCGACCGGGGCGAACGTCACGGCCAGCGCGCCGGCGACCGTCGCTCTGACGCCGGCCTCGACGATCTCGATCGTCAAGACCGGAACGGCTCCCGCCAACGCGGCCGTCGGCGACAAGATCACCTACGGCTTCACGCTGCGCAACACCGGCGCGACGACGCTGACCGGCGTCGCCGTCTCCGACCCGCGCCTCGGCTCGACCCCGATCACCTACACCGGACTCGGCACGGGCGCCTCGCTCGCCCCCGGCGCCAGCGCCACGGCGTCGGCGAGCTACACGATCACCCAGGCCGACATCGACGCGGGCACCGTGACCAACACGGCGACGGTGAACTCCGTCAACCCGCAGGGCACCGCCGTCACCGGCACCTCGAACTCGGTCACGGTGGCCACCGGCCAGCAGGCCGGCGCCGTCTCGATCGCGAAGAGCGCGAGCCCGGCGAGCGGCGTCGCCCGCGGCGGCACGATCACCTACACCTTCACGGTCCGGAACACCGGAAACGTGACGCTGACCGGCGTCGCCGTCACCGACCCGATGTTCCCGGGCGCGAGCGACATCAGCTACGGCACCTGGCCGGGCGGCACCACCGGCACCCTCGCGCCGGGCGCGACCGTCACCGCGACCGCCAGCCACGTGGTCAGCCAGGCCGACTTCGACCTCGGCCGCGTCGACAACCAGGCGACCGTCACCGGCAAGACCCCGACGAACATCACGGTCAGCGGCCAGTCCGCGACGGTCAGCACCACGACCGCCGCCGCGAACCCGTCGATCTCGTTCACCAAGTCGGGCACGCCGACGACCGGACTCAAGCTGAACGACACCGTCGTGTGGAGCTTCGCCTTCAGCAACACGGGCGACGTGACCCTCAGCGGCATCGCCATCGCCGACCAGCTCGCCGTGACCGGCCTGACCTACACGGGCCTCGGCGCGAACAGCTCGCTCGCGCCCGGCGCCTCGGGCACCGCGACCGCGAACTACAAGGTCACGCAGGCGGATGTCGACGCCGGCTCGATCGTCAACTCGGCGACCATCACCGCGAACCCCGCCCGCGGCGCGCAGCTCACGCGCACCGCCACGGCCACCGTCGCGACCTCCGCGCAGCCGAGCATCGCGCTGACGAAGACCGCGGCCATCGACGGCAACAAGGCCGGCAACGTCGGTGACACGATCACCTACACGTTCACGGCCTCGAACACCGGCAACCAGACCATCACCGGCGTCGTCATCGACGACCCGCTGGCCCGCCTCGGCACGATCACCTACGGCACCTGGCCGACCGTCACCGCCGGAACGCTGCCGCCCAACACCAGCGTCGTCGCCACGGCGAAGTACACGATCGCGCAGAGCGACGTCGACGGGCAGTCGATCGTCAACACCGCGACCGTCACCGGCACGGCCTCCGGCACTCCGGTCACGGCGACCGCCGGCCCGGTGACCACCGCCGTGGTCGCGGCCGCTCCCGCCCTGACGGCGACCAAGGCCGCGAACGTCACCTCGGGCGCGAAGGTGGGCGACGTCATCCGCTACCGCGTCGTGCTGGCCAACACCGGCAACCAGACGCTGCACGGCGTCACCGCCGTCGACGCGCACGCCGGACTCGGCGCGATCACCTACACCTGGCCGGGCCAGGCCGGCGTGCTCGCCCCCGGCGAGAGCGCCACCGCCCGCGCGAACTACACGGTCACCCAGGCGGATGTCGACGCCGGCTCGATCGCGAACACCGCGCACGGCGAGAGCCTCAACCCGGCCAACACCGCGGTGCGCTCGAACGACTCGGCGCTGACGATCACGACCGACCCGCAGCGCGCGACGATCGCGATCACCGACTCGGGCGCGCTGCCGGCCGGATCGGCGGGCAAGGCCGACGACATCGTCACCTGGACCTACGTCGTCACCAACACCGGCAACGTCACGCTCTCGAGCGTCGGCGTCACCGAGTCGCAGACGAACGCGACCGCCCCGCAGTACACCTGGCCGGGCGCCACCGGCGTGCTCGCGCCGGGCCAGAGCGCTCAGGTGACCACGACCTACAAGCTGCTGCAGGCGGATGTCGACCGCGGCTCGGTCACGAGCAACGTCGCGACCGTCGGCACCCCGCAGACCGGCGCCAAGCCGACCGCGAACGCGACCGCCTCGGTCACCGTCGCGCCGAACCCGGCCTTCACGGTCATCAAGCGCGCCGAGTTCCGGAACGGCGGCGTCGGCAATGTCGGCGACGTCATCCGCTACTCGCTGGATGTCGCCAACACCGGCAACGTCACGCTCAGCAACGCGGCACTCACCGATCACCTGCCCGGTCTCGGCGAGCAGTTCCCGACCTGGCCCGACCCCGCGAAGCCCGGCGTCATCCCGCCTGGCAAGGGCGCCACCGGCTACGCCGACTACACGGTCACCCAGGCCGACGTCGACCGCGGCTCGATCACGAACACCGCGGGCGTCTCCTTCTCGACGCCGGCCGGCGCGACGGTGCAGAAGCCGTCGAACACGGTCGTCACCCCGCTCGCGCAGTCGCGCCCCCTGCTCTCGATCACCGAGACCGGCGTGCCCGACAGCCCGGCGAACGTCGGCAAGAACGTGACCTGGACGGTGACCGTCACCAACAACGGCAACGTCACCGTGAACAACGTCGTCGTCACCGACCCGGCGCTGCAGAACCCGGTGCTGAACTGGGGTGCGAACCCGGCCGGCTCGCTCGCGCCCGGCACCAGCGTCACGCTGACCGGTACGACCGTCATCACCCAGGCGGATGTCGACGCCGGCCAGGCGACGAACTCCTCGAGCGCGCAGGGCACCTCGGCCCGTGACGGCTCGGCCGTGGGGCCGGTGACGGCGAACGCCGCCGCCCCGACCGCGACCGCCGGACCGTCGATCGGCATCCAGAAGACCGCCACCAAGGCCGCCGGCTTCACCGACAAGGCCGGCGACACGGTGAACCTCACCTACCTGGTCACCAACAACGGCAACCAGACGCTCAGCGGCGTCGCCATCGCCGACACCCTCGCCGACACCACGATCACCTTCGGCGCCTGGCCCGGCGGCACCGCCGGCACCCTGGCGCCGGGCGCGACGGTGAGCGCCACGTCGACCCACAAGGTCACGCAGGCCGAGGTGGATGCGGGACGCAGCGAGTCGCCGGCCACCACGACCGGCACGAGCACGCGCGGCACGAAGGTCACCTCGACCAGCACCGCCGGCGTCGACATCGTGTCCAAGCCGGGGATGACCCTGGTCAAGAAGGGCACCGTCGGCGGATCCGGCGGCGTGAACGCCCCGATCAGCTACGGCTTCACGATCACCAACACGGGCAACGTCTCGCTGTCGCTGATCTCGCTCGTCGACTCGCTCCCGGGCGTCAGCGCCCCGTCGTTCGTCTGGCCCGACAAGACCGAGCCGGGCGTGCTCCAGCCCGGCGAGGTCGCCACCGCGACGTCGTCGTACTCGATCACGCAGGCGGATGTCGACGCCGGGCAGGTGACCAACACCGCCACCGCGAGCGGCAAGCCGCCGGTCGGCGACACGATCTTCGTGAGCTCCGGCCAGGTCATCACGACGGTCGCGCCGGCCGCGCCGAAGATCACCGTCACCCAGACCGCGACGCCGACCACGGGCGTGAAGGTCGGCGACCAGGTCACCTTCACCGTCACCGGCAAGAACGACGGCAACGTGACGCTCGGCAGCGTCACGCTGGCCGACTCCCTGGCCGGACTCGGCACCCCCGTTCCCACCTGGCCCGGCCAGCAGGGCACGCTCGGCGTCGGGCAGACCGTCACCTGGCAGATCCCGTACACGGTGACCCAGGCCGACGTCGACGCGGGAGCGATCCAGAACATCGCGACGGTCAGCGGCACCTCCCCGAAGGGCGTCACGGTCTCGGGCGACGCCCCCGCGACCGTCACCCCGACCGTGGCCGGGCCGAAGATCGGCGTGACCGATCAGGGCGCCCTCGCGCCCGGCGCCACCGGCGTCGCGGGCGACAAGGTCACCTGGTCGTACGTGATCACCAACACCGGCGACGTGACCCTCACCGGCGTCACCGCATCCGAGTCGCAGACGAACGCCACCGCCGTCAGCTACGGCGCCTGGCCCGGCGCGACCGGAACGCTGGCCCCCGGTCAGAGCGTCACCGCGACCACCACCTCCACGCTGACCCAGGCCGACGTGAACCGCGGCACCGTCACGAGCGGCGTCTCGACGCGCGGCACCGGACCGGCGCCCTCGTCGACCGTCGTCACCGCGACGGCGCCCGCGACCGTGAGCATCCAGGCCCGCCCGGCGTTCACCAACCTCAAGAGCGCCCGCTTCCTGAACGGCGGCACCGGGCAGGTCGGCGACACGATCGAGTACAAGCTCACCGTCACCAACACCGGCAACGTCACGCTCTACCGTGCGCAGCTGATCGACCCGCTGCCCGGCCTCGGCACACAGAACCCGACCTGGCCCGACCCTGCTCAGCCGGGCGTCATCCAGCCGGGGCAGACCGCGACCGGCGTCGCGAACTACGTCGTGACCCAGGCGGATGTCGATGCCGGCTCGAAGTCGAACATCGCCACGGCGCGGTTCTACTTCACGCCGACCGGCAGCGCGAGCGACCCGCACCTCGACGTGCCCTCGAACGAGGTCGTCACGCCGCTCGCCCAGTCGCGCCCGTCGCTCTCGATCAACGAGACCGGCTCGGTGCCGCAGCCCGGCACCGTCGGCAAGACCGTCACCTGGACCATCACGGTCACCAACAACGGCAACGTGACGGTGAACAACGTCGCCCTGACCGCGGCCAGCACGGCCGGCCTCGCGAACGTGACCACCACCTGGGGCGGCAACCCGGCCGGCACCCTGGCTCCGGGCACCTCGCTCACCGTGACCGGCACGACCGTGCTCACCCAGGCCGATGTGGATGCGGGCGCGACCTCGCGCACCAGCCAGGCGAGCGGCACGTCCGCCCGCGACGGCAGCGCCGTCGGCCCGGTGAACGCCGGCGCCACCGTGCCGACGGTCGGCAGCGGCCCCGGTATCGCCGTCACCAAGTCGGCCGCGCTCGCCCCGGGCGCCACCGGCAAGGCCGACGACCTGGTCGACTTCACCTACACGCTGACCAACAACGGCAACGTGACGCTCACCCAGTCGGCGCTCGCCGATGCGCTGGGCCTGACCGGCCCGATCGCCTACGACTGGAAGGGCAACCCGGCGGGCACCGTCCCGGTGGGCACCACGATCACCGCGACCGGCACCTACCGCCTCACCCAGGCGGATGTCGACCGCGGCTCGATCTCGAGCGCCGTCACGGGAACCGGCACGGCGCCGAACGGCACCAAGGTCACCGACAGCGCCACCGCCGGGGTGACCATCGCGGCCGCGCCGAAGCTCGTCGTCACGAAGGACGGCACCGTGCGCGGCGGGGGAGTCGGCGCCGTGAACGGCGTGATCGACTACGCCTTCACGATCAAGAACGACGGCAACGTCACCCTCACGCTGGTCGACCTCGTCGACTCGCTGGGCGGCGTCAGCACCCCGGTCATCACCTGGCCGAGCTCCGGCCCGGCGGGCACCCTCGTGCCCGGCGCGACGGCCACCGCGACCGCGAACTACACGATCACCCAGAACGACATCGACAAGGGCAGCGTCGCGAACGTCGCCACCTCGACCGCGAAGCCGCCTGTCGGCGACAAGATCAGCCAGTCGTCGAACACCTCGAACGTGACCGTCGGCGGCGCGACCACCGCGCCGAAGATCACCGTGACCGAGACGCCCACGCCCGCCAGCGGCCTCCGCGTCGGCGACGCCGTGAGCTTCGCGATCACGATCACCAACAGCGGCACCATCACGGTCACCGACACGACCCTCGCCACGACGCTGCCCGGCATGACCGTGTCGGCGATCTCGTGGCCGGGCGCCGCCGGTGTGCTCGCCCCCGGACAGGTCGCCCGCGCGACCGGCACCTACATCGTGACGCAGAGCGACGTGGATGCGGGCAGCATCAGCGACACCGCCTCGAGCACCGCCGTGGGCGTGCGCGGCGGCAACGCACCGCCGGCCTCCGCCTCTGCGACCGCGACGACCGTCGCGGCCGGCCCGGCGATCACCGCGACCGATGAGGGACGTCTGCAGCCGGGCGCCACCGGCGTCGCCGGCGACGATGTCCAGTGGCTCTACCGCGCGACGAACTCGGGCAACACCACGCTCACCGCCGTCACCTTCGCCGAGGGACTGAGCGGTTCGGCCGCCCCGATCGTGACCGAGTGGCCCGACCCGTCGAAGCCCGGCGTGCTGCTGCCCGGCCAGACGGCCATCGCGGTCGGCGACTACACGCTCAAGCAGAGCGACGTCGACGCCGGCACGATCCGCAGCAACCTGACGGTGACCGGAACCTCGGCATCCTCCGGCTCGACGAAGGTGACCGACGCCGCCACGGCGAACGTGCCGATCGAGGCGCGCCGCGCCCTCAGCGCGGTCAAGAGCGGCTCGCTCGTCAGCGGCCTCGGCGCCGTCGGCGACACCGTGCGCTACACGGTCGACATCACCAACACCGGCAACGTCACCCTCTACCAGGGCACCCTGCTCGACCCCCTGCCGGGTCTGCAGACGCCGACGATCACCTGGCCGACGGCCGAGGAGGGCACCGTGCCTCCGGGCGAGGTCGTGCACGGCGAAGCCGACTACGCGCTGACCCAGGCGGATGTCGACCGCGGCTACATCGACAACACCGCCCACGTCGCCGCCTGGAGCACGAAGACCGGCCAGGCGGACGCGAACAAGGCCGAGGCCGCGACCAACACGGTGCGCGTCACGACCGAGCAGGCCGTGCCGCAGCTGACCGTCACCAAGGCGGCGAGCGTCGGCGGAACCGGCAAGGTCGGCGACACGATCACGTACACGATCACGACCAAGAACACCGGCAACGTGACCGTCAAGGGCCTCGCCGTCACCGACCCGCTGCCGCGCCTCAGCGGCGTGACGACCACCGGCCTCGCCGCCGACGGCTCGCTCGCGCCCGGCGCGACCGCGACGGGCAAGGCCACCTACGTGCTCGACCAGGCCGACGTCGACACCGGCAGCGTCACCAACCGCGCCGCCGCGAACGGCACCTCGGCCCGCGACAGCAGCCCGGTCGGCGCGCAGAGCAACCAGCTGGTCACCCCGGTGTTCGCCGGCATGCCCGCCCTCAGCGTCACCGACGCCGGCGCGCTCAACGCCCCCGACCAGAACAAGGCCGGCGGCGCCGCCACCTGGACCTACGTGGTGAAGAACACCGGCGACGTCACCCTCACCGGTGTCGCGGTCGCCGACACGCTGCCGATCGGCGCTCCGACCTACGCGTGGACCGGCCCGGCCGGCGTGCTCGCGCCGGGAGCCTCGGTCACCGTCACCGCGCCCTACTCGCTCACCCAGGGCGACGTGGATGCGGGCGGCCCGATCAGCCAGGTCACCGCCACCGGCACGCCGAAGGTCGGCGCGAACGCGACCGCCCAGGCCACCGCGACCATCCCGGTCACGGCGAGCCCGACGATCACCGTCGCCCAGACCGCGCAGCTCGACAAGCCCGGCCAGAACGGCCTCGGCGGCGAGATCGACTACGGCTTCACGATCACCAACACCGGCAACACGACCCTCACCGGCGTGACGCTCGGCAACACGGTCGTGGGCCTCACGGTGCCGAGCTACACCTGGCCCGACCCGGCGAACCCGGGCGTGCTCAAGCCGGGCCAGTCGGCCACCGCGACCGCCACGCACCAGATCTCGCAGGCGGATGTGGATGCCGGCAAGGTCGATAACCTCACCACCGTCACCGGGCGCAACCCGGCCGGCGGCACCGTGACCAATCAGTCGGCGCCGACCAGCATCCCGACCGCGGCCCCCGCCCCGGCGCTCAGCCTGGTCAAGGGCGGTGCGCTGCAGAGCGGCACCGGCAACGCCGGCAGCGTCGTGCGCTTCACCTTCACGCTGAAGAACACCGGCAACGTGACCCTCAGTGGCCTCGCGGTGCAGGAGCAGCTGCAGGGCGCCGGGGTTCCGACGATGACCTTCCCGACCGGCCAGCCCGTGCTGGCCCCGGGCGCCTCGGCCACCGGGTACAGCGACTACACGCTGACCCAGGCCGACGTCGACAAGGGCAGCGTCGCGAACACGGCGACCGCGTCCGGCACGGCTGCGCCGAACGGCGCCCCGGTGTCGACCACGTCGAACACCTTCACCTTCGACACCGCCACCTCGCGGCCGCGCATCTCGACCACGCAGACCGGCGTGTTCGAGTCGGGTCAGACCGGCAAGCTCGGCGACACGGTCGACTACACCTTCGTGATCACCAACACCGGCAACACCTCGCTGAGCGGCGTCGACGTCACCAACACCGTGGCCGGCCTGCGCGACGCGCAGTACACCTGGCCGGCCGGGCAGACCGCGGGCACCCTCGCGCCGAACCAGTCGGTCACGATCACGGCGAAGCACGACGTGACGCAGGCGGATGTCGACGCGGGCGTGATCCGCAACGTCGCCACCGGCAGCGGATCCGACCCGAAGGGCAGCAAGGTCAGCGACGCGGCCCCCGAGGTCGTGCTGCCGCTGGCGACCGCGACGACGGAGCTCGACCTCACCAAGGTCGGAACCCCGCGTCAGGATGCGCGCGTCGGCGACACGATCGACTACGCCTTCACGCTCACCAACAACGGCACGCAGACGCTGCACGACGCGACCATCGTCGACGGACTGCCCGGCGTCAGCACGCTGGCCTACGGCACCTGGCCGAGCGGCACCGCGGGCGTGCTGCGCCCCGGCGACGAGGTCACCGCGTCGGCGACCTACGTGGTCACCCAGGCCGACGTCGACCGCGGCAGTGTGCGCAACACGGCCTCGGCATCCGCCCTCGACCCGTCGAACACGCGCCTCAGCGCCACCTCGCCGGTGTCGGTCGTCAACACGCCCCCGGCGGCGCCGAAGATCGGCATCGACAAGAAGGCGGCGCTCGCGCCCGGCTCGACCGGTCGCGCCGGCGACACCGTGAACTACACGTTCACCGTCACCAACACCGGCAACGTCACGCTCGAGAACGTGACCGTCGGCGACCCGCAGCCCGACCTCGGCAACTGGAAGTACACCTGGCCGGGAACGCCGGGCGTGCTCAAGCCGGGCGAGGTCGCCACGATCACCGCCGAGCACGCGCTCACCCAGCCCGAGGTCGACCGCGGCGTGCTCGACACGGTCGCCGAGACCGGCGGCGAGGGGATGGGCGGAGGTGCTCCGGTGAGCGCCACTGACGCCGCCCCGGTGGTCATCGCGGCCGGCCCCGCGCTGACGCTGACGAAGACGGCCACGCCGCGCAGCGCCTCGCCGACCTTCGGCACCGTGATCGACTACACCTTCGTCGTCGAGAACACCGGCAACGTCACGCTCGAGAGCGTCGCCGTCACCGACCCGCTGCTCGCCGGAACCGAGATCAGCTACGGCTGGCCCGGCGCCAACGGCCGCCTGCTGCCGGGTGAGACGGTCACCGGCACCGCGAGCTACACGGTCACCCAGGCCGACGTGGATGCCGGAGCGATCGCGAACACCGCGACCGCCACCGGAACCGCGCCCGACGGCACGACGCAGCCCACCGCATCCGGCTCGGCGACCGTCGCCGTGCCGCACGGCTCGGCTGTGAAGCTCACGCAGAGCGTGCGCCTCGCCGACGGCGCCGCCGGGTTCGCGGGCGACACGCTGATCTACACCTACGTGATCACCAACACCGGCTCGACCACGCTGCACGACATCGTGCTCACCGACCCGAAGAAGGGCCTCGGCGCCTTCAGCTACGGTCCGTGGCCGGGCGGCGTCGCGGGCGTGCTCGCCCCCGGCGAGAGCGTGACCGTCACGGCGCCGTACGTCATCCAGCCGGGTGACGAGGGCACGCTCGTGCCGGGCACCTCGACGGTGACCGCGGTCGGACCCGACCCCGACGAGCAGGTCACGTCGGCGTCGAGCGCCGACATCCAGCTGCCGCAGCGTCCGGGTGTTCCCGGCATCCCCGGCCTCCCCGGCAACGGAGGCCTCGCCCACACCGGCATCGACCCGACCTACCCGGGCCTTCTCGCGCTGCTTCTCCTACTCTGGGGTGGAGCGCTGGTCGGCTGGAACGTCCGGCGCCGACGTAAGGAGAACGCATGAAGTCCACCGCCCTTCGCACTCTGACCGCACTCGCCGGCGTCGCCTTCGTCGCCGGAGCGCTGGCCGGATGCACGGGAGGTGACGACTCCACCGCGAAGAAGTCGGCATCGCCGAAGCCGTCGACGGCGCCGTCGCAGGTGACCGAGGTCAGCGACGCGCCGGGCACGGGCGAGGGCTTCGAGGGAGCGCGCAACGACGTCGAGGTGAAGAAGTGCGAGCCGGCCGACGGCGGCTGGGCGATCTCGGGCACCGTGACCAACTCGAGCGAGGCGACCGCGAACTACCGCATCTACGTCTCGCTGCTCGACAAGGACAGCGCGACCCTCGGCCTCAAGCAGGTCAACTCGGATGGCGTCGAGGCCGGCAAGAGCGCCGACTGGAACGCCGACATCGCCGTCGACGGCAAGAACCTGCAGTGCGTGCTGCGGGTGGAGCGCTACCCCGCCTCCTGACCCGCCGTTCCGACGGATCGCCGACTCGCAAGAGACGTTCTGTCGAATCGCTCTGGTGCCATGCCGAAACGGCAGGGGATCCCGCGCGCGGGCGCTCCTAGCCTCGACGGCATGAGCCTCACCGTCGAGCCGTCCCTCGCCACCGGCACGTCAGCATCCACCCCGACCGTCGCCGCTGCCGCGGCACCCGCGCATCCCTCCCCGCTCGTCGACGCGCGCGCCCAGCTGGCCGCCGCCATCGAGCTGCTCGGCTACGACGAGGGCACCCACGCGATGCTCGCGACCTCGCGCCGCGAGATGACCGTGAGCATCCCGCTGCGGCACGACGACGGACGCATCGAGGTGCTCACCGGCCACCGCGTGCAGCACAACATCTCGCGCGGGCCCGCGAAGGGCGGACTGCGCTACGCCCCGAACGTCGACCTCGACGAGGTGCGGGCGCTGGCGATGTGGATGACGTGGAAGTGCGCCCTGCTCGACGTGCCCTACGGCGGCGCGAAGGGCGGCGTCGCCGTCGACCCGCGCGCGCTGAGCACCCCCGAGCTCGAGCGCGTCACCCGCCGCTACACGAGCGAGATCCTGCCGATCATCGGGCCGCAGCAGGACATCCCGGCCCCCGACATCGGCACTGACGAGCAGACCATGGCGTGGATCATGGACACCTTCTCGGTCGCCCGCGGTCATACCGTGCCCGGCGTCGTCACCGGCAAGCCGCTCAGCCTCGGCGGCTCGCTCGGCCGCCCGAGCGCGACCAGCCGCGGCGTCGTGCACGTGGCGGATGCGGCGCTGCGCTCGGTCGGCATCACCCCGTCGGGTGCGACGGCGGCCGTGCAGGGCTTCGGCAAGGTCGGGCGGGGTGCGGCGCAGTTCCTCGCCGAGGCGGGTGCGAAGGTCGTCGCGGTGAGCGACCAGTACGGCGCCGTGTACGCCTCGACCGGGCTCGACATCCCCGCGCTCGCCGAGCACGTCGACCGCACCGGCTCGGTCGTCGGCTTCGGCGGCAGCTCCTCCGGTGCCGACGAGCTCGACGCGGCCGAGCTGCTCACGCTCGACGTCGACCTGCTCGTGCCCGCCGCCGTCGAGGGCGTGCTGCACGGCGGCAACGCCGCCGACGTGCGCGCGAAGGTCATCGTCGAGGGCGCGAACGGCCCGACCACCGGCGAGGCCGACCGCATCCTCAACGCCTCGGGTGTGCTCGTCGTGCCCGACATCCTCGCCAACGCCGGCGGCGTGCTCGTGTCGTACTTCGAGTGGGTGCAGGCCAATCAGGCCTACCGCTGGGGCGCGCAGGAGGTCGAAGACCGGCTCGCGTCGCGCATGAGCGAGGCGTGGATGAACGTGGCCGACCACGCCCGCCGCCACGACCTGACCCTGCGCACCGCGGCCACCGCGCTCGCGGTGCAGCGCGTCGCCGAAGCCCACAAGCTGCGGGGCCTCTACCCCTGATCCGCCGCTTTCCGTATCTCAGCAGCATCCGTTCGTTGTGCCATCGAAGTGGCGGACGCGACGGATGCTGCTGAGAAGCCGAGTGCCGGGTGCCCGGTCAGTCGGCGGGTCAGCCGCCGATCGGCGAGGGGCGCAGCTCGCGCAGCGTGCGGAAGCGCGACTGCTTCGCGGCGCCCGCGATCGACAGCGCCAGCGCCACGACCAGCCAGATCACCAGGGTGAGCAGCGCGCTCGAGAGCCCGGCCGCACCGCCGCCGTAGAGCAGTGCCCGGATGCCGTCCACGGCGTGCGACATCGGCAGCGCCTGGTGCAGGGCGGCGAGCGGCGCGGGCAGCGTCTGCCAGGGGAAGGTGCCGCCGGCGGTGACGAGCTGCACGACCATGAGCACGAGTCCGAGGAACTGCCCGACGCTGCCGAGCCACACGTTCAGCGCCATCACGATCGCCGCGTAGGTGACCGTGACGAGCGCCATGAAGCCGAGCAGCTCGACCGGATGCGCCATCTTCAGTCCCAGCGGGCCGGCGAGCACCAGGAACAGCCCGACCATCTGCACGACGCCGAGCAGCGCGGGCGTCGCCCAGCCTGCGAGCGCGGTCGAGACCGGACGCCGCACCGCCGTCAGCGCGCGCCGCGACAGCGGACGCACGAGCAGGAAGAGCGCGTAGATGCCGATCCACGCGGCTAGGCTGATGAAGAACGGCGCGAGCCCGGCGCCGTAGTTCTCGGCCTCGGTCTGCGAGGTGCGCTTCACGTTCACCGGATCGGCGACGGCCTTCGCCGCGGCGGCGCGCTGGGCATCCGTCTTCGACGGGGTCTGCGCGACGCCGTCGACGAGCTTGCCGTGCAGGGTGTCGGCGCCGTCGGCGAGCTTGGTCGTGCCGTCGGCGAGGTCGGATGCTCCGCTCGCGAGCTGACCCGTGCCCGTCTTCAGAGTACTCGCGCCGCTCGCGAGCTGGGCGGTGCCCGACTTCAGCGCGGTCGCGCCGGTCGCGAGCTGCGCCGTGCCGTCCTTCAGCGCGGATGCGCCGGTCGACACCTGCGAAGCCCCGTCGGCCACCTGGGCCGAGCCGGACTTCGCGGTCTGCGCACCGGAGGCGAGCGCCGCGGCGCCGGCCGAGGCGTCGGAGACGGCCTTCTTCAGCGCCGGGGCGGCGGCCGAGAGATCGGCGGCGCCGGCGGCGGCGCCCGCCGTGGCGGTCTGCAGCGGCGAACCGGTGGCCGTGTCGTCTGCGAGCGCCGCGACCAGGCGCGTCAGCTCGGCCTTGTCGGCGTCGCTGATGGTCGAGCTCGCGAGCGCCGCGGCCAGCCGCGTCTGGGCATCGGTCGCGGTGCCGTGCAGGGTCGTCACCTGCCCGGCGACGAAGCCGGTGCCCTGGGCGAGGGCGGCCGCAGCGGTCGGCAGCTCCGCGGTCTTCGCGGTCAGCTCGGCGAGCCCCGTGCTCACGAGGGCGAGCTTGTCGGCGATCGTGCCGATGCCGGTCGACACCGCCTGCGCGCCGGACGCGGTCGCGGCCGCGCCGTCGGCGAGCTTCGCCGCACCGGACGACGCGCTCGCGGCCCCGTCGGCCAGCTTCGATGCTCCGTCGGATGCGGTCTGCGCACCCGCCGTGAGCCTGCCGGCCCCCGCATCCACCTCGCTCGCGCCGGAGGCGAGCTTCGTCGCGCCGTCGGATGCGGTGTGCGCTCCGTCGCTGAGCTGCTGGGCGCCGTCCGCGGCATCCGAGAGGCCGTCGCGCAGCGACTGCACGCCATCGAGCAGCTGCAGCGTCGCCGCGCGCCCGACCTTCTCGACGATCGCCGCGCGCACGGTCGTCGTCGCCTGCGTCGCGATCGTCGACGAGAGGTAGCTGTTGGTGTCGCTCGTGATGAGTCCGAGGCGGGCCGGCGCCGGCGCATCCCCCGACGCGGAGGCGATGCGCGAGCTGAAGTCGGCCGGGAACTCGACCGCGAAATCGTAGGTGCCGTTCTTCACCCCGCGGCTCGCGGCGACCGCGCTGACCTCGTGCCAGGCGAACTTCTTGCCGTCGAGCAGGGTCTTCGCCGCCTCGCGGCCGTAGTTCTGCTGCTCGCCGTCGACCTTCGCGCCCTCGTCGGCGACCACGATCGCGGCGGGCACCTTGTCGAGCGAGCCGTAGGGGTCCTTGTTGCCCCAGAGGTACAGGCCGCCGTAGACGACCGGGATGGTCATGAGCGCCACGAGGGCGAGCACGGCCATGCGGCTCGACACGAGGCGCGCGAACTCGGCGCGCACGCTCGTCGTGATCGTGCGGAAGAAGGTGGACATCGTCAGTGCTCCTGAGCGGCGGGACGTGCGGCGGCCGGGTCGGCCGTCGCGCTCGCGGTTGCGGTGGAGCCGGCTTCGTCGTCGGCGGTGGGGGAGGCGGAGAGCGCCTCGGGGGTCGTGGATGCGGCGGGTGCGGGTGCGGGTGCGGGTGCGGGTGCGGGTGCGGGTGCGGGTGCGGCCGGCTCCGGCTCCGGATGCGCGGCGGGCGCGGACCCGTCGCTCGCGCCGGCCGCGCGCAGCAGCGCCGCCGTCGCCTCGTCGGTCACGACGATCGTCAGCACACCGCGCGCGGCGACCTGCCGAACCTCGCCGAACCAGCCGCGCGGGTCGCCGCCGTGGCGCTCGGGCGAGGTGATGACGAGCGCCTCGATGCCGTCGCGCAGCAGCGCGAGCTCGCTGAGCAGGCGGATGCGCGGCGCCGCCGGCACCGCCCGCAGCGGCACGCGCGCGTGGTCGGCGAGGCCGTGCTTGGTGAGCACCGCATCCACCGCCCGTCGCGACGACGGCGCTCCGGCGAAGGCGAGCTCCTCGGCCACGACCGTGCGCAGGGCGACGCCGGGACTCGGCTCGCTCGTGCCGGGGGTGTCGACGAGGGCGACGCGGCGGCGCAGCTCGGCGGTGTCATCCGAGCCGTCGATGAGCACCTCGCCGGCGGTCGGCTTGAGGCGCCCCCCGAGCAGCAGCGAGAGCAGCTGCGGGCGCTCGGCGGTCTCGACGGCGAGCGCGATCGGAGCGGCGGGTTGCGCGGCGCTGGTCTCGGCGACGACATCCATCGCGGGAACGGCGGCGGCCAGGCCCTCGCCGAGGGCGAGGCGGCGGGCGGTGATCCTCATCGCGAGACCTCCGCATCCAGCGCGTCGTCGGCGGTGCCGTGTCCGGCCGCCTCCGCATCCAGCTTGACGGCCTCCTCGGCCGGCACCAGGTCGATCGCCTGCGTCGCGGGCCACAGCGGGTCGACGCGGTCGGGCGCGGCCACGAGCTCGGGGTCGCCGTCGATGAGCGCGGCGGCGTCGCGCCAGCCGAGCCCGGCGGCGGTCAGCGCGAGCGAGGCGGCGAGGCGCCGGCTCGCGGCGTCGGAGAGGCCCTCGCGCACGCTCGCGGCGAAGACCGACAGAGCGGCGTCCTCCACGAGGCGCGCGAGCAGGGCGGCGGGGATGTCGTCGCGCAGGCGTCCGGCGGCGGCGCCCTCCTCGAGCGCGGCCGCGATGCGCACGCGCAACGGGGTGAGGGCGGCATCGACGATCTCGGCGCGCGGTCCCCGCACGGTCGTGATGGCCATGGTCCGCACGCCGGCGATCTCGTCCCAGGCGCGCACGGCGATGAGGGCGAGGCGGCGGATCGGGTCGGTCTCGTCGATGCCGTCCATCGCGGCGACCACGCGCTCGCTGCCGCGCTGCGCGAGGGCGTCGAGCAGCGCATCGCGGTTGGGGAAGTGCCCGTAGATCGTGCGGCGGGTCAGGCCCGCCTCTGCGGCGATGGCCTCGAGCGAGGCGTTCGGCTCGCGGTTGAGCAGCACACGCGCGGCGTCGAGCAGCGCCTCGCGGTTGGCGGCCGCGTCGCGGCGCGGGGCTCGGTTCTCTCTCACGCCCCCATCGTACGAACTTGCACACCGTTGTGCAAGTTAACGTGTGGATGTGCGGCGCGCATCCACCTGGACGTCACGTCACAGGGTCGAAACGCACTCATTGGTACGGTGGGGTGTAATCCCTCACGAACGGAATGGGAGATCGGCATGCCCGGAATCGTGCTCATCGGCGCTCAGTGGGGTGACGAAGGCAAGGGCAAGGCGACGGACCTGCTCGGCAGCCGCACCGACTACGTCGTCAAGTTCAACGGCGGCAACAACGCCGGCCACACGGTCGTGGTCGGCGACGAGAAGTACGCGCTGCACCTGCTGCCCAGCGGCATCCTCACACCCGGCGTCACGCCCGTCATCGCCAACGGCGTCGTCGTCGACATCGAGGTGCTGTTCCAGGAGCTCGAGGCCCTCGCGACCCGCGGCGTGGATGTGTCGAAGCTGCTCGTCAGCGCCAACGCGCACGTCATCACGCACTACCACCGCACGGTCGACAAGGTCACCGAGCGCTTCCTCGGCAAGCGCCAGATCGGCACCACCGGCCGCGGCATCGGCCCCGCGTACGCCGACAAGATCAACCGCGTCGGCATCCGCATCCAGGACCTCTTCGACGAGAACATCCTGCGCCAGAAGGTCGAAGGCGCCCTCGACCAGAAGAACCACCTGCTGGTCAAGGTCTACAACCGCCGCGCGATCGAGGCGAACGAGGTCATCGACGACCTGCTGAGCTACGTCGACCGCCTGCAGCCGATGGTCGCCGACACCGGACTGGTGCTGAACCAGGCGCTGGATGCCGGCAAGACCGTGCTGTTCGAGGGCGGCCAGGCGACGATGCTCGATGTCGACCACGGCACCTACCCCTTCGTCACCTCGTCGAACGCGACCAGCGGCGGCGCCGCGACCGGCTCGGGCGTCGCGCCGACCCGCTTCGACCGCGTCATCGCCGTCGTCAAGGCGTACACGACCCGCGTCGGCGCCGGCCCGTTCCCGACGGAGCTCTTCGACGAGTGGGGCGAGTTCCTCAGCGACCGCGGCGCCGAGTTCGGCACCACGACCGGCCGCCGCCGCCGTACCGGCTGGTACGACGTGCCGATCGCCCGCTACTCGGCCCGCATCAACGGCGTCACCGACTTCGTGCTCACCAAGCTGGATGTGCTCACCGGCCTCGAGACCATCCCGGTCGCCGTCGCCTACGACGTGGATGGCGTGCGTCACGACGAGCTGCCGGTGAACCAGAGCGACTTCCACCACGCGAAGCCGATCTACGAGGAGTTCCCCGGCTGGAGCGAGGACGTCTCGGGCGCCCGTTCGTTCGAGGAGCTGCCGAAGGCCGCGCAGGACTACGTGCTCGCGCTCGAGGACCTCAGCGGATCCCGCATGTCGGCGATCGGCGTCGGCCCCGGCCGCGACGCGATCGTCGTGCGGCACGACCTGCTCGACTGAGCGACGGGCGCTCGCGCGTGATCCGCGCTCGCTGCGTTGAAGCGGCGGTGCGCGGATACTGCTCAACGGGGTAGGTGAAGTCGCGGGCGGCGCTGCTGCGACATGTCGCCAGTATCCGGTGCCGTGTGCGACCTGCCGCAGGTTGGTCGGCCGGGGGTGCGCGGATACTGCCGAGGGGGCACGCGGATACTGCTCAACGGGGCGGGCGAGGTCGCGGGCGGCGCTGACGCGACGTCTCGCCAGTATCGCGAGAGAGCCACGCGGATCGGCGAGGGCCCGCGCGCGGCCGGGCCAGCGGATGCGCGGTGGACCGCGGCGTGATTGGCGCGCCCGGCGCATCCCTCGCCCGGCCCGCGCGCGGCCGGGCCAGCGGATGCGCGGTGGACCGCGGCGTGATTGGCGCGCCCGGCGCATCCCTCGCCAGGATGGGCGGGTGACTGCCACGCGCCCCGCCCCGACCGTGCTGACCGGCCGCTTCGTGCGCCTCGAGCCCTTCGACGCCGACGCGCACACCGACGGGCTGTTCGCCGCACTCGCGCACCCGGAGGTGTTCGCGGGCGGATACGGCGGCGGCCCGGCGGGACTGCCCGCCGACCGCCCGGCCTTCGGCGAATGGGTCACCGGCTACGGCAACGCCGCCGATGCCCGCAAGTTCGTGGTCCGCCTCGTGGGCGACTCCGCGGACGAGGATGCCGGCAGCGCCGGCGGCACGATCGTCGGCGCCTCGACGCTCGGCGACCTCGACGAGCACCGCGAGGAGGTGCACCTCGGCTGGACCGGCTACGACCCGCGGGTCTGGGGCACCGCGGTCAACCCCGAGACGAAGCTGCTGCTGCTCGGGCACGCCTTCGCGCACGGCTACGGGCGCGTGAAGATCCAGGCCGACAGCGCCAACGAGCGCTCGCGCGCCGCGATCCTCAAGCTCGGCGCCACCTTCGAAGGTGTTCTGCGCCGCGATCGCGTGCGCGCCGACGGCACCTTCAGCGGCACGGCGGTGCACTCGATCCTCATCGACGAGTGGCCCGCGGTGCGCGCCGGCCTCGAGCAGCGCCTCGCCCGCCACACGGCTCCGGTCGAGCTCGCCGACCGGAGCTGAGCCGCCTGACTGAGCCATACGGCTGGGCGGCCCGACCGGGCCGCACCGCGCGTCCGCATGCGGCCGGCCCCTGCGGTCGGACCGTGCGGGATCGCGCGGGATCGCGCGTCCGCACGATGTCGGATCAGCGCCGATGCCGCCCCGCATCACGTCGCGGTGTGTCTCTGCGGCCGACGCTGTGCACCCGGTGCCGCCCGCGGTCGATGCTGCGCGCCCCGGTGCCATGGCACTCGACTGGGCGGCGCGGGCACGCATCCTCGTGCGCTCAGTAGGCTCGGCCCATGCTGCGCCACGTGCTGATCTTCACGCTCAAGTCCGACGACCCGACCGAGAAGGCGCACCAGGTGGCCGAGATCCGCGCCAAGCTCGTCGGACTGATGGACGTCATCCCCGAGATCAAGCGCATGGATGTTCCGGCCGACTCGACCGGCATCCCGCGCAACGGCGACTTCGCGATCGACTCCGACTTCGACGACGCGGCCGGGCTGCAGGCCTACATCGACCACCCGGCGCACGTCGAGGTCGCGAAGTTCATCGGCACCCTCGTCGCATCGCGTGCCGCGATCGACTTCACGCTCTGACGCCGGCGTCGTCGACGCTGACGTCATCGACGCCGTCCGCGGGGTGACGTAACTCAGGAGAATCCGCCTCATCCGAGCCGTTCTGGCCCGGATGGTGCCGGATCTCCTGAGTTACGACGCAGAGTTCCGTGTCAGCCGCGCGCGGACGCCTCAGCCGCGCCCGGCCGACCTCAGCCGCGGGCCGCCGCCAGCTCCGCGAGGAGCGAGCGGCTGTTGGGCTCCCAGCCGAGCTCGCTGCGGGCCTTCGAGCCGCGCGCCTGCTGGTCGAGCAGCAGCGCATCCGCGAACGCCTCGCCGAGCCGCTCCCGCGCCGACTCGACCGAGCCGGCGACGACCGAGCCGTCGGGTCCGGCGATCGCCTCGCCGATCTCGCGCACGGTCGGGTTCTCGCCGCTCGCGCCGATGTAGGTCGTGTGGCCCTCGCTGCGCTCGAGCGCGATGACGTAGAGCTCGGCGAGGTCGCCGGTCGAGACGGTCGTCCAGTGCTGGTCGCCCGAGCCGATCAGCTGCAGCGCGCCGTCGGCGTCGCGCGGCGCATCCTTCTGCAGAGCCGGGATGCCGGTGCCGCCGGGGCCGTAGACGACGGCGGGCGCGATGAGCGTGGCCTTGATGTCGGAGCCGAGGATGCGCCCCTCAGGTCCGGCGCGCCACCCGGTGATCGCGGGCGGGTTCTGGGCGTCGTCTTCGCTGATGTCGGCGCCGGATCCCCAGACCCAGATGCCGCCGGTGTGCACGTAGGGCTTGTCGGTGCCCGCGAAGCCGGCGATGACCGCATCCACGACGGCGTCGTCGAGGGCCGGGCCCTGGTTGTCGGTGGCGAGGTGGATGGCCCCGTCGACCTCGCGCAGCTTCGTCGCCAGCCAGGTGCTGTCGCTGAGGTCGCCGACGACGGCCGTGGCGCCGTGCGCGCTGACCTTCGCCGCGGACTCGTTGCTGCGCACGATCGCGGTCACCTCGTGACCGGAATCGAGCAGGGCGGCGAGGGTGGCGGTGCCGATGAGGCCGGTGCCTCCGGTGAGCAGGACGCGCATGGGGTTCCTTCCGTTGCGTGCTGGCGTACTCGTGCGTACGTGCGATCCAACCGGATGCGGCGAGGCGCGATTCCCCGACGGCATCCGGCGCGTCTCTCAGCGTCGCATCCCGAGCCCGGCGCCGCCGGCACGTGCAGGCGTTCGCTAGCCTTCCGGTGAGAATCGCTCGATCAGACGCGCGGTCGGCGTGCGACGGAGGTGCCCCGAGATGACCGATCCGACCCAGCCCCCGCGCTCGTACCCGGCGCCGGATGCCTTCAGCGGGTCGCCCGGCTCGAACGGCGGCGGCCCGATCCCCGCCCCCGCCGGACCGCTCTGGCGTCGTGTGCTGGCGGGCGTGGTCATCGTGCTCGGCTCGACGGTCGTGCTGCCCTGGCTCGTGCTGGGCCCCGGCGTCGCGCGGGAGTTCGCGGTGGATGCGGGTTTCGTGCGCACCTGGCTGCTGCTCGGCGTCGTCGGCGCCGTGCTCATCCTCGCGGGACTGCTCATCAGTCCGGCGGGTCTCGGCCGGCGGGTCTTCGCGATCGCAGCGCTCGTGGTCGCCGCGGCGCTCGCCACCGTGTTCGGCGGGGTGCTGCAGCAGAACGTGCGCATGGCCGCGGCGCTCGCCGTGCTCGTGGCGGGAGGCCTCATCGTGGTCGGGGTGTTCCGGGTCTTCGGCGTGCGCGGTGCGGGCTGGCTGCTCGCGCTGCTGCTGATCGGTCCCGTGCTCGGGGTCGTGATCGCGCCGAACGCCGCCGTGCTGGTCGCGGCGCCCGCCTTCGTCGGCGTCGTCGTGGCGCTCGGCTGGCTGGTGGGGCACCTCATGAACCGGCCGCGGGCGCTCACGGCTGCTCCCATGCGCTGACGCGTCGGGGTCATCCGGGCGGATGACGCCCGCGGGATGACGTGACCGAGCGAAACCCGCCCTGGTGCCGACGCCCGGCGACGCGCATCCGCGTGGGATGGGACCCATGAGCGATCAGACCCCCACCTCCTTCGCCGACCGCGCCGCCGCGGCTGCGCCGAACCGCCCGTCCGTGCCGGGCGGCGATCCGCATCCGGTGCTCGCCGCCTCCGGCCTGAGCAAGACCTACGGTCAGACCGTCGCCCTCGGCGGCGTCGACCTCGCGGTCGGCCGCGGCGAGGCGGTCGCGATCATGGGCGCCTCCGGATCGGGCAAGACGACGCTGCTGCACTGCCTGGCCGGCATCGTGCCGCCGGATGCGGGCAGCATCCGCTTCGCCGGTCCGGGCGGCTCGGTCGAGGTCGCCGGCCTGTCGGAGGGCGAGCGCTCGCGCCTGCGCCGCGAGGCCTTCGGCTTCGTGTTCCAGCAGGGGCTGCTCGTGCCCGAGCTGACCGCGATCGAGAACGTCGCGCTCTCGCTCATGGTCGGCGGCGTCGGCCGACGTGAAGCCGAGCAGCACGCCCTCGGCTGGCTCGCCGACCTCGGGCTCTCGGGTCTCGAGCAGCGCCGCATCGGCCAGCTCTCGGGCGGGCAGGCGCAGCGCGTCGCCATCGCTCGCGCCCTCGTCACCGGCGCTCCGGTGATCTTCGCCGACGAGCCGACCGGAGCCCTCGACTCGCACACCTCGAGCGAGGTGATGGATGCGCTGCTGCGCATCGTCACCGACTACGGCCGCACGCTCGTGGTCGTCACCCACGACGCCGACGTCGCCGCCCGCTGCACCCGCACGGTGCACATGCGCGACGGGCGGATCGTGGATGCGCCGGTCGCACCGGGTGCACAGGCCGCCCCGGTCGCGGGGTCGGCTCCCGCGCCGGGCGCGCCGTTCACCGGCGCGACATCCGCCGTCGCGGCTGACGCCCTCGTCCCCACCCCGGCCGGACCTGCCGAGCCGGCGACCTGGCCCGAGGCGACCGCGCCCTGGACCCCGGCCGCGACCCCGCCTGTGCAGCACCCGGGCGCCGGCTCGCACCACACCGGCCCGCATTTCGGGGCCACCCCCGCCACCGACGCCGAGGAGTCGCAGCGATGATCGCCCGCCTGACCTGGATGCTCGCGCGCCCCGGCCGCGCCGGCCTCGGCCTCACCCTGCTGCCGATCATCGCCTTCGCGGTCGTGACGACGCTGCTGTTGACCGTGATCGGCGGCGCGCAGACGCTGTGGAACGCTCCTGGCGACATCCGCTTCATCTACCAGCTGCTCACGGTCGTGGCGCTCGCGCTGCTCGTCGTGCCGCTGCTGAGCCTCGGCGGTGCAGCCGCCCGCCTCGCCGCCCGCCGCCGCGACGACCGGCTCGCCACGCTGCGCCTCCTCGGCGCGAGCACCGCGACCGTCAGCGCCGTCGCCGTGCTCGAGTCGGGCGCCCTCGCGCTCGCCGGAGCCCTTGCCGGGGGCGTGCTCTCGCTCGCCGTCGCCCCGCTCGTCGGCCTCATCCCCTTCCTCGGTCATCCGCTCGGCGCCCTCAACGTGCTGGTCGCGCCGTGGGGCATCGTGGCGGTCGTCGCCGGCGTCGTCGCGGTCGCGATCGCCTCGGCCGTGCTCGGTCTGCGCAAGGTCGTGCTGTCGCCGCTCGGCGTGCGGATGCGCACCGACGCCCCGCGTCAGGGCTGGATCGCCGTCGTGATCGGCGTGCTCGGCATCGCGGGTGCGTCGTTCCTCTCCTCCGCGCTGGGGGCCGCCGGCTCGGTCGTGGTCATGATCGTCATGGCCGGCGCCGCCTTCGCGGGCGCTCTCGCGCTGATGAACCTGATCGGACCGTGGCTGATCGGCGTGGTCGCCCGGCGGCGGGTGCGCAGCGCATCCACCCCGGCGAAGCTGCTGGCGGCGCGGGCGATCCTCGAGTCGCCGAAGGCCGCCTGGCGTCAGGTGAGCGCGAGCGCGACGGCGAGCTTCGTCGCGGTGTTCGCGGGCACCGGCGCCTCGCTGCTCAACATCATGAACGGCGAGGATCTGCGCGACCAGGATGCGCTGCTCGCCGTCGACATCCGCACCGGCGTGATCGTCACGGTCGTCGGCACCTTCCTCATGGTCGCGTGCGCCGTCGGCGTGACGCAGGCCGCGACGATCCTCGACCGCATCGAGGTGAACCGCAGCCTCGGCCACCTCGGAACGCCGCTGAGCGTGATCGAGCGCGCCCGCCTCGGCACGGTCGTGGTGCCGCTGCTGACCACGTCGATCACGGCCGCCGTCGCCGCGGTCGTGGTGGTGCTGCCGCTCGCCGGGCTCGCGCTCGTGCTGGCTCCGCTGTCGGTGGGGATGATCGTGGTCGCCCTGCTCGCCGGCGTCGGCCTGGTGCTGCTCGGTCTGCTCGCGACCCGCCCGCTGCAGGCCCGCGCGCTCTCGACCGAGCCGGCGGCGGCATCCGCCTGATCGCGATCGACGACCGGCTCTCCCACCTTCCCGCCTCGCCGTGCGCCCTCTGCGGCGCGCGGCGAAGCGGGCTCGATCGGTAGGCTCGCGGGCATGGTGGATGCGGCCCAGAACCCCGACAGCGACGGCACCTCGGGTGCCGGCAGCGCCGAGAGCGGCGAGGTCGAGGCGGCCCGCGCCGCCGCGCTCGAGCAGCTCTCGGGCATCCGCCTCTCGATCGACAACATCGACGCGGCGCTGATCCACCTGCTGGCTGAGCGCTTCAAGTTCACGCAGAACGTCGGCGTGCTGAAGGCGAAGCACGGCCTGCCGCCGAGCGACCCCGACCGCGAGCGCAAGCAGATCGCCCGCCTGCGCGAGCTGGCGCTGGCGGCGCAGCTCGACCCCGCCTTCGCCGAGAAGTGGTTCAACTTCGTGGTGGCCGAGGTCATCCACCACCACGAGCGCCTGCAGTCGGAGGCCTGAGCGCCGCCGCGCTCGCTCGGCGCACCCGCGCTCCCCGCACGTCCCGACGACCCCGCCCGGCTCCGGCCCGGCGGGGTCGTCTGCGTGTCGGCGGCTACTGGAAACGTGGATGCCACCGCGGCTTCACGAAGAAGAAGTTGCGCCGTAACTATTCCGCGGCGTATATTCCACGTGGAATAGTTCTGACGGAGTGATCCGCCTGTTCCCGCAGCACAACCACATCCACCACGCTCACCCGAGCCGACCGCCCACCACCCGGCCGGCTCCCGTCTGAGGAACCATGTCCGAGCTCACGCCCCTCGCCGTCGCTGCCCTCGGCCTGCTGGAAGAGCGCCCGATGCATCCCTACGAGATGTACCAGGTGCTCATGCAGCGGTCGGAGGATCGCCTGCTCAAGGTGCGCCCCGGATCCCTCTACCACGCCGTCGATCGCCTGGCCCGAGGCGGCCACGTGCGCGCGACCGGCACCGAGCGCGAGGGCAACCGCCCCGAGCGCACGACCTACGAGATCACCGACGCCGGCAGCGTCGCGCTCCAGGCGCGGCTCAGCGCGATGCTCGGCGAGTACGTCAACGAGTACCCCGTCTTCCCGCTCGCCATCGGCGAGAGCCACAACCTGGCTCCGGATGCGGTCGCGACCCTCTTGGAGGCCCGCCTCGCGGGCCTGCGGCAGGAGCTGGCCGACTACCACGTCGGCCGGCAGACGGTCACGGCCAAGGGACTGCCCGAGGCCTACTGGCTCGACATCGACTACAAGATCACCCTCCTCCAGACCGAGATCGAGTGGCATCAGGCCACCATCGCCCGCCTCCAGAGCGGCGACCTCACCTGGAATCCGGAACACACGAAAGAAAGCAACAGACCATGACCACCATCCCCGGCGCCCACGGCGCCCCGCCTGTCGCCAAGCCCTGGCCGGCGCTCTGGTCGCTGATCGTCGGCTTCTTCATGATCCTCATCGACACGACGATCGTCTCGGTCGCCAACCCGAAGATCATGGAGGGCCTCGGCACCGACATCAACGCCGTCATCTGGGTCACGAGCGCCTATCTGCTCGCCTACGCGGTGCCGCTGCTCATCACCGGCCGCCTCGGTGACCGCTTCGGACCGAAGAACCTCTACCTCGCCGGTCTCGTCGTCTTCACGCTCTCGTCGCTCTGGTGCGGATTCGCCGGCACCATCGAGATGCTGATCGTCGCCCGCATCGCGCAGGGCCTCGGCGCCGCGCTCATGACGCCGCAGACGATGGCCGTCATCACCCGCATCTTCCCGCCCGACAAGCGCGGCGCGGCGATGGGCATCTGGGGCTCGGTCGCCGGCGTCGCCACGCTCGTCGGCCCGATCCTCGGCGGCGTGCTCGTCGACAGCCTCGGCTGGGCGTGGATCTTCTTCATCAACCTGCCCATCGGCGTCGTCGGATTCTTCCTGGCGCTGCGCTTCGTGCCGAAGCTCGAGACCCACCAGCACAGCTTCGACATCCTCGGCGTCGTGCTCAGCGGCGCGGGCATGTTCCTGCTCGTCTTCGGCATCCAGGAGCTCAACAGCGACTCGATCGCCACGGGCGTCAAGTGGGCGATGATCGTCGCCGGCATCGTGGTGCTCGCCCTGTTCGTCATCTGGCAGGCGCTCAACCGCAAGGAGCCGCTGCTGCCGCTGAAGCTGTTCCGCGACCGCAACTTCTCGCTCGCGAACGGCGCCATCACGGCGGTCGGCTTCACCGTCACCTGCCTGTCGCTGCCGCTCGTGTTCTTCTTCCAGATCGTCTACGGCTACTCGCCCACGCAGTCGGCGCTCATGCTCGTGCCGATGGCCGTAGTCTCGACCGCGATCGCGCCCTTCGTGGGCCGCCGCCTCGACACGATGAACCCGCGCAACTTCGCGATCATCGGAACCGTGCTGCTCTCGGCATCCCTGTTCCTCTACTCCCGCATGCTCACGCCGGATGACACGCAGTGGGCCTGGCTGCTGATCCCCAGCGCGATCATGGGTGTGGCGAACGGCTTCATGTGGGCGCCGATCTCGAACACCGCGACGCGCAACCTCGCCCCGCAGCAGGCGGGCGCCGGCTCGGGCGTCTTCAACACGACCCGCCAGATCGGCGCGGTCATCGGCTCGGCGTCGATCGCCGCGCTCATCGAGTCGCGTCTCGCCGCGAACCTGCCGGCGATGCCCGGCGGCGGCAAGGTCAGCGAGGCCAGCTTCGGCGGGGGCGCCCTGCCCGAGGCGCTGAAGCAGGGCTTCACGGATGCGATGTCGCAGGCGATCCTGCTGCCGGCCTTCGGCGCGCTGCTCGCCGCGATCATCGTGGTCTGGTTCGCCAAGCCGAAGCGCCGCGAGGGCTGGGGCTCGGGCGCCGGCAACACGACGGGATCCCTGTCGCTGACGGATGCCGTGATCGAGACCGCCGGTCAGCCGGTCGTAGGCGGGGCCGGTGCGGCCGCCGCCGGAGCGGCCCCGGTCGAGGCGGTCGAAGCCGTGACCGGCTCGCACGACCTCACGACCAAGGAGTGAGCCGGATGCGCGGGTGAGGTCGCGCATCCATCCCGAAGCGCCCCGGTGAGTGATCGCCGGGGCGCTTCTGCGTTCCGCGATCGGGCTCGGGGCGAGCCCGGAGCCGCGTTCTGTCCACCCCCGTTCTGGGGGTGCTGTGAGTTGAGCGCGCGTCGGCTATGTTGCGCGCGTGACCCCCACACCGCGGTCGACCCGACGACCGTCCCCCGTTCTGCCTGCCCTCGGCGCCGTGACCGCGATCGTCGCGGCCCTCGTCGTGGCGCCGTCATCGGCTTCCGCCGATGCGCTGAATCCCTCGCCGGATGCGACCACGGGCGTCGCATCCTCGAGCAGCACCGAGGCCCCGGCCGCCGACTCCGGCGGATCGGCCTCCGCTGATCCTGGCTCGACCGGCGTCCCCGCGCCGGCTGTCCCGCCGGCTCCGCCGATCCCCTTCGGCCCGATCGCACCCCCGATCCCTGCTCCGGCTCCGGCTCCGGACGCCGCGGTGCCGGCTTCGCCCGCCGGCGATCCCGCCGCACCGAACCCGGCCCCGGCCTCGACGCCGTCGGCGCCGACCGCATCCGGCCCGGCCGCCGACGACTCCGCCGCGCGCGAGGTCCCGGCCGCTTCCGCGGTTCCGGCTGCCCCGGCCCCGAGTGCGGCCGCCGTCCCGGCCGCCGCACTCTCCTCGAACGCCGCGCTGGCGACGCTCGCCCTGCACGAGGCCGGCGGCGCCGTTCTCAGCCCGGGTTTCGCGCCCGCGACGACCGAGTACCGCGTCGAGCTCGCGCCGGGCGTCTCCGAGCTCGTGCTCGAGGCCGTCGCCGCCGATGGAGCAGCCACGGTGGATATCGCCGGGCGCGCCGACGGCAGCACGAACTGGCAGTACTTCAAGCTCCCGCTCGGGACTAAGGTGCTGCCGGTCACGGTCACCGCCGCCGACGGGGTGACGACGGCGACCTATCGCGTCACCGTCGAGCGTCTCGCCTCCGACGACACCCGCCTCGGGGCGCTCGTGGTGCTGCCGAGCGGAATGACTCCCGACTTCGACGCCGACGTGCTCGACTACGAGCTCGAGCTGCCGAACTGGAACTCGACGACCTGGATCGCGGCCGAGACGCTCGATCCGGCCGCGAAGGCCTCGATCGAGCTCGACGGACGTCCGCTGGTGTCCGGTCGCTTCGTCTTCGCCGCGATCGAGCTGCCGACCGGGCGCACGGTCGTGACGGTCACGACGACCGCGGAAGACGGCCTCACCTCGCGCATCCACACGATCACGATCGTGCGGGCCGCGGGAACCGGCCCCTCGGCCAGCCCGTCGCCGGGCGTGAGCGGATCGCCGTCACCGAGCGCATCGCCGTCGACGGGGCCCTCCGAGGGCCCCTCGGAGGAGCCGTCGGAGGAGCCGTCGGAGGAGCCCTCGGAGGAGCCCTCGACCGGTCCGTCGCCGTCGCCCAGCGTCACGCCGAGCGTCGATGCCGAGGAGACGACCGCGCCCAGCCCCTCGCCGAGCAGCGGAGTGGATGCCGAATCCACGACGGCGCCGTCGACCCCGCCGCGTCGTGGCGCCGACCCGCACGCGCTCGCCAGCACCGGCTCCGATGCGCTGCTCGGCCTGCTGGTCGCGATCGCGCTGCTCGTCGGCGGCCTCCTGGTGACACGCGGCTCGCGCTGGGCATCCGCCGGACGCCGGGACTGATCCCCTCGGGTCTGGCCGGCCAGCGCGGTCGGCCGGGCTCGAACTGGAGCCGGACCGGACTCGAATCGGGGTCGAAGCGAGCGACGCGGAGAGCCGAGCTCGATCCGCGACGCGACCTGAGAGTGTGCGGTGGTCCCGAGCGCCCGAAATGCTCGGGACCACCGTGCGGAGGAGGACTCCGCGCGCGACACCGGGGGTACGGCGACGCGGGTGACGGCGTTCCGGGTGTCCCCGGTGTCCGTCGATGACAGCGTCACCGGTGCCCCGGTCCGGCTGTCTGACGACGACGATCGGACCCGAAGCCGAGCGCCGTCATCGTCCCGCTCCGCCCGTCTGGAGGGCGGTCGGAGCGGTGGTCTGTTGAGTTGAGGTCGGTGTGAGCGTGTGGGGGATGCGCGGCGCGTGCAGGCCGCCGCGCATCCCGGGCCCGGAACCCGGCGCGCCTCTGGCTGAGGTGAGGCGCGCCGGGAACCGGGGCTGAGGTCCGGCGCCGCAGCTGGGTCCGCGGCGCCGGGGTCTGTGCAGTTGAGGTGGATGCGCTGCCGCGGTTCAGCGGCCGGCGTTCTTATGCGCGGTGACCTGCGCCTGCGTCAACGCGGTCGAGTAGACGGCCGCGTTGTCGATCGAGCCGACGAATCCGCCGGGCGTGGTCGCGAGCGGCCAGCCGCCGATGTTGTCGGCGCCGACGCGCCAGAAGCCCGTCGTGCCCTCCGAGGTGGCCTGCGCGAGCGACGCGACGAGGGTGCCGTCGACGTAGAGCTTCATGCCCGTGCCGGCGCCGCCGGTCGTGCCGTCCATGACGGCGACCATGTGGTGCCAGGCGCCGTCCTTATAGGAGAGCAGGCTGGTGGCGGTCTTGTAGCCGCCGCTGTACACGCCGAAGGTGAGCTGGCCGAGGCTGTTCATGTAGACGTGGCGGTCGTAGCTGCCCGAGGTGCCGGTCTGCGAGTTGCCGTAGCCGATGATGCGCCCGCCGGTCGAGTTCGTCGGCGCGTTGAACCAGGCCTCGATGCTGTACGTGTTCGGGGTCGCCGTGGCGGTCGCGCTCGTCGGGTTGACGCTGCCCGAGCCGTTGAGCGTGATGTAGCTGCCGCCCGCCGAGCACGCGCCGGCCACGCGGGCGACGCCGCTCGTCGAGAAGGTGCCTGTGCGCGCGTTGGCGGTGGTGTCGCCCGCGACGGTGCCGCCGCCCTCGTTGAAGCGCCACGAGAAGGTGGGCGAGTCGAGCGGAGCGGTCACGCCGGTCGTGCCCGCGCACCAGTCGTTGCCGAGCGCCTGGGCGGCGAAGCCGTTGGCGGCGTTGCTCGCGCCGGTCGAGGCGAAGGCCGAGTGGGCCTGACCGGCGACGAGCATCGCGCTCGTGGTCAGCAGGGCGGCGACGCCGACGCCGAGGCGCGCGGTGCGGCCGCGGTTGCGACGGCGCGGGCGACTGATCGGCACGTCGTTCTCGTCGCGGCGGCGGCGCAGGTGGCGGTCGGTGCCGGCGAGGATGACGAGCGAGGCGAGGCCGATGGCGGCGGCGGCATCCAGCATCCACCGGTGCTCGGCGGTCCAGACGATCGGCAGCGCGACGAGCGGAGCGCGCAGCACGGCGATGCCGTGGATGTGCGCGAGCGTCACGGGGCTCGAGTCGGCCTCGGGGTTGGCGTCGCCCTTGGTGAAGTACTTGCCGTCTTCGACGCGCTCGAGGCGGTGCATGCGCAGGCGGCCCTCGTGGTCGGGGTCGTCGACGAGGATGACGCGGCCGGGAACCAGGTCGGCCTTCGCGGCCGGCATCGAGACGATCACGTCGCCGGCGAAGAAGCGCGGCGCCATCGAGTTGCTCATGACGGTGGTGCTGGTCCAGCCGAAGGCGGTGGGCAGGGCGGTCCAGAGCAGGGCGCCGATGATGCTGAAGAGCAGCGTGCGGGCGAGCGTCGCGAAGACGAGTCGGGCCCAGTCGCCCCAGGCGATCTCGCGGCGGGCGACGCGCGCCACGACCTGCTCGATCGACCCGGTGACCGGCGCGAGCACCTCGGCGACCGTGGAGGTCGCGGTGCTCGGTGCGCTGGTCATGATGTCCTCGGGTGCTCGGGCGGTGCTGCGGGCGGGTGGTGCGGCTGGTCGTTCGGGTGACCGTGGTTCTGAGGGCCGGGGCTGCGGCGGCGGCCCGGCGGATGCGCTGCGGGCGGCGGGCCGGGGTTCTTCCGGCGAGTCGTGGCCCGGTTCCCGCGGCGGCTGAGTTGCCGCGGGAACCGGGAGCTGCACATCCGGGTCGTGGGTGAGGCGGCATCCGGACCTCCCCACTCGCTCGAGGAGCGGGGCCGTGCGGTGGTGCTGGTGGTGCTGCCGGCCTTCTCGCCCGGCCCGTCGATCTCCCTCTACGAGGGACCGGGCGAGATGGTCGGCGGTTCGGCAGGGAATCCCCCCAGATCCCGCCGAAGCAGATCAGAACAGCGGTCAGCTGTTCTGGGCCTCCCACGTGAAGCCGAGAGCGGCGGTGCCGCCCTGCGCCGAGTTCGGCGCGGTCGACTGCACGGTGTAGGTGAACTGGTAGGCGCGGGTCTCCGAGGCGGCGCCCGTGGTGGTCCAGCTGGTGATGCCGTTGGCGTAGCTCGAGTAGCTGCTGCCGAAGTTGGCGAGCGTGCCCGAGTAGACGGCCGAGCCCGAGGCGAGCGGCGTGAAGCCGGTGCAGCTCGAGCTGGTGGCGCCGGAGCCCTGCGTGATGGTGAGGTCGATGTAGCTCGACAGCGCGTTGGTCGTGGCGGCCGAGGAGCCGTAGAGCTTGACGACCGAGGGCAGCGAGCCGGTCGAGGTGACGAGGATGCACTTGGTGCCGGTCGAGCCGGGCTTCAGGTTGCCGGCGCTCGCCGCGGTGGTGTTGAACATGGCGACGTTCGCGTCGTCGTCGGTGAGGGCGACGGTGCCGGCCGACCAGTTGTTGGTCGGGTTCGAGGTCGTGGCCGAGAAGGCCGAGTACGAGCCGCCGGCGACGGCGGCGCCCGAGATGAGCACGGCGGCCGGAACGGCGATCCACGCGGCCAGCTTGGCGGCGCGGCGGGTGGGACGGGCGATGTGACGGGACATGGTTCGTGATCTCCAGATGGTCTATGTCGGGCCGGGAATGGGTTCGATCCGTTCGGCGGCTCGATCCCCCAGTGTTCTGCTCGTCCGTTATTCCCCCGGTCGAGTAGTACGATCATCAAGTTATCGGATGGTTAGACAGTCGGATAGATAAGCAATGTCCCCAGTGAGGGGGCCAATACGTTTTGGGCATTGGGATCACGGGGTTCTCCTGTGCAACAGTTGACGCAGCGAGGCCGTCACCAGGCTCGCTCGCTCGATCGCCGACAGGCGTCGCGCATCCACCCGCCAGCCCTCCGCGCAAGGAAAGGACATATCGTGACCGACGCATATGCGATCGAAGAGACGCCGGGCGATGCCCCTCAGCTGCACGCGGTGGGGGAGGCGACTATCGCCGACGTCATGAACGCCTTCGTCGTGCTGCGCTCGAAGAACGCGAAGCTCGTCGGCAACCTCGCCGCCAGCGCCGGCATCACGACCACCGACGTGCGCGCTCTGTTCTACGTCGGCGGCAACGACGACGTCACGCCCAAGAAGGTCGCCGAGTACCTCGGCCTCACCACCGGCGCCATGACCAGCCTGGTCGACCGCAACGAGGCCGCCGGGTTCATGCAGCGCACCAACAACCCCACTGACCGCCGCAGCTTCCTGCTCGAGCTGACGGATGCGGGCCGCGACCTCGTCAAGCGGAACGGCCAGACCTACGCCGACGCCTTCTCGGCCGCCGTCGCGCCCGCCGACTACGACGCCGTGCACCGCGCCTTCGTCGGGCTCTCGGAGCACCTCGGCGCCGCCGCCGACGAGCTCGACCCCAAGGCCTGACCCGTCACCACCCAGCCGTACGCGAGAGGCCCGGAACCGTCAGACGGTTCCGGGCCTCTTCGGCGTCGCGCGGTCAGTGCGCGGGCGCGTCGCTCAGGCGAAGGTCGCCGCCACGCTCTTCCACGCGTCGTGCAGCTCGCTCACCGACGCGGTGAACAGGCCCTGCACCTCGAGCTCGCCCTCGCCGCGACCGGCGCCGGCATCCGTCACGCCGATGCGCGCGACCGGGAAGCCGCGGCCCTCGCACAGGCGGGTGAACTTCACGTCCTCCTCGCGCGGCACGGCGACCAGCACCCGGGCGGTCGACTCGCTGAACAGGGCGGTCGCCGCATCCACGCCGTCACGGGCGATGAGCTCGTCGAGGAACACGCGGGCGCCGACGCCGAAGCGCAGCACGCCCTCGGCCAGCGCGATCGCGAGGCCGCCGTCGGCGAGGTCGTGGGCCGCGTTGAACAGGCCCTCGTGCGCGGCCGCGGCGAGCAGCTCGCCGAGCTCCTTCTCGCGGGTCAGGTCGACCTTCGGCGGGCGTCCGCCGAGGTGGTCGTGGATGCTGCCGGCCCAGGCCGAGCCGTCGAGCTCGAGCGCGGTGGTGCCGAGCAGGTACAGGTTGTCGCCCGAGTCCTGCCAGCCCGAGGGCACGCGGCGTGCGACATCGTCGATCGTGCCGAGCACCGCGACGACCGGCGTCGGGTGGATCGGCACGTCGCCGGTCTGGTTGTAGAAGCTGACGTTGCCGCCGGTGACCGGGATGCCCATCTCGAGGCAGCCGTCCGCGAGGCCCTCGACGGCCTTCGAGAACTGCCACATGACCTCGGGGTTCTCGGGGCTGCCGAAGTTGAGGCAGTCCGAGACGCCGACGGGGGTCGCGCCGGTCACGGCGACGTTGCGGTACGCCTCCGCGAGGGCCAGCTGCGCACCCTGGTAGGGGTCGAGGTAGCAGTAGCGGCCGTTCGCATCCGTCGCCACGGCGAAGCCGAGACCCGACTCCTCGTCGACGCGAACCATGCCGCCGTCGTCGGGGTAGCTGAGGGCCGTGTTGCCGAGCACGTACTTGTCGTACTGGCTCGTGATGAAGCTCTTGTCGCCGAGGTTCGCGCTGCCGAGCAGCTGCAGCACCTGCGCCTTGATCGCCGGACCCTCGGTCGGGCGGTCGAGAACGGATGCGCTGTCGGCGTTCACGTCGTCGAGCCACTTCGGGTAGACGATCGGGCGCTCGTAGACCGGGCCGTCGACCGCGACGGTGCGCGGGTCGACATCCACGATGACCTCGCCGCGCCAGTCGATGATCAGGCGGCCCGTGTCGGTGACCTCGCCGAGCACGCTGGTCTCGACATCCCACTTGCTCGTCACCGCGAGGAAACCCTCGAGCTTGTCGGGGGAGACGACCGCCATCATGCGCTCCTGGCTCTCCGACATGAGGATCTCCTCGGCCGTGAGCGAGGGGTCGCGCAGCAGCACGTCGTCGAGCGAGATGCGCATGCCGCCGTCGCCGTTCGACGCCAGCTCGCTGGTGGCGCACGATATGCCGGCGGCGCCGAGATCCTGGATGCCCTCGACCAGCCCGCCCTGGAACAGCTCGAGGCAGCACTCGATGAGCACCTTCTCGGCGAAGGGGTCGCCGACCTGCACGGCCGGGCGCTTCGTCGGGCCGCCCTCGGTGAAGGTGTCGGAGGCGAGGATGGAGGCGCCGCCGATGCCGTCGCCGCCGGTGCGCGCGCCGAACAGCACGACCTTGTTGCCGACGCCGCGGGCGTTCGCCAGGTGCAGGTCCTCGTGCTTGAGCACGCCCACCGCGAGGGCGTTGACGAGCGGGTTCGCCTGGTAGATCGGGTCGAACCAGGTCTCGCCGCCGATGTTCGGCAGGCCGAGGCAGTTGCCGTAGAAGCTGATGCCGCTCACGACGCCGGGCAGCACCCGGTGCGTGTCGGGGTGGTCGGCGGCGCCGAAGCGCAGCGCATCCATGACCGCCACCGGCCGTGCGCCCATCGAGATGATGTCGCGCACGATGCCGCCGACGCCGGTCGCGGCGCCCTGGAAGGGCTCCACGTAGCTCGGGTGGTTGTGGCTCTCGATCTTGAAGGTGACCGCCCAGCCCTCGCCGATGTCGAGCACGCCGGCGTTCTCGCCCATGCCGACCATGAGGTTCTTCTTCATGTCGTCGCTGACCTTCTGGCCGAACTGGCGCAGCCAGACCTTCGACGACTTGTAGGAGCAGTGCTCGCTCCACATGACGGAGTACATCGCCAGCTCGCCGCTCGTGGGGCGGCGGCCGAGGATCTCGCGGATGCGCTGGTACTCGTCATCCTTCAGCCCGAGCGCGCCGTAGGGCTGCTCCTTGTCGGGCGTCGCGAGTGCGTTCTCGACCGAATCGGGGGCGGGGATGGCGGGGGCGGTCGAGGTGTCGGACACGCGACGAGGCTCCGTTTCGCAAGGGGAGGCGCCCGCCTGCGCGGACCCGCCCATCCTACCGTCGCGCGCACGCGCCCTCCGGCCGCGCGGCGCCCGCCCTGGGTGGCCCCGCGAAGCCCGAGGGTGGCCACGAAGTGCACGAGACACGCCGTCATGGCGTGCGGTTCCTGGCCACCCCGGCTCGCGGGGAGACGAGGGTGGCCAAGAACTGCACGCGACACGCCGCAGATGCGTGTCGTTCGTGGCCACCCGCTGATCAGCGAGGGGGCGGGATGCGGTCGGTCCGCTCGTCAGGCCCGACCGCGATAGCCGCGCTCGGCCAGCGCCTCGGAGATGGTGTGCACCGCCTGCCCGCCGCCCGATCGCAGGTGGCGTGCTCGGAATCGCAGGACTCGTTCGCCGGCCATCGTCGCCCGATCGAAGCGCGAGATGTCGCGGTCATATTGCACGGGGTCGGTGCGATGCTGATCTCCGTCGTACTCGGCGAGCACGCGGAATCGCCGCCACCGGAGATCGAAGCGTCCGATCTCGTCGCCACGTCGGTCGAGCACCATGGTGTTCAGCTCGGGCTCGGGCAACCCGGCCGCGACGACTGCGAGACGCAACTGTGTCTCTCGTCGGGAGTCGCTGCCCTCGCGCACCAGGGCCACTGCACGGCGCGCCTTCTCGGCTCGAGGCGTGCGCGCACGACGCACCGCCTCGTGGAGGTCGTGCATGGGCAGCCAGGGCCGAGGATCGAGCGGATCGCCGATCGGCGGTTCTCGCACCAGCTGGTCGCCGACAGCGACGAGATCGGCGACCGACAATTCGGAAGCGAGCTCGAGGAAGAGACGGGCAGGGTCGCTCAGCAGAAACCCGTTCCTCTCGATCGAGGTCGTGTGCACGGTGCGATGTCCGATCACGCCGGGGCGCCTCAGACGATTGGCGTCTTTGGGGCCAGAGACGTGGACGGGGGACTGCTCGCTCTCGAGGTCGCGCGGAAGCGGCAGCGGCCAGAGGCGAGCCGCCGTGGAGTGGCTCAGCCGATCGCCGTCTCTGAGCGCGGGGAGCAGATCGCGGGCGGCGTCGATGTCGCGCCAGAGGGTGCCGCGGATGCCCTGGTGCGGGCGGTCCACGCTGGTTCCGTACAGCGTGCGCCGGCTGAGCCCTGCATCGCGCCCGGCGCGCACGGTGAACGCCGGATCGAGGTCACGAAGCGCATTCATCGGCCCAGAGTGCTCGTGTCGCGCTCGCCGCGTCGTTGATCATCCACAGCCCTGTGCGGGGGGTGGCCAAAAGCAGCACACGACACGCCGCGGAGGCGTGCTGCTTTTGGCCACCCTCGACGGGGGCTCGTCCTGGGTGGCCAGAAAGTGCACGCGACACGCCGCGCAGGCGTGCTGCTTTTGGCCACCCCGCGGACAGGCGAGACCAGGGGAGCACGGGGAGCCAGGGGCGCGGGGGTGGATCGCGCGCGGGGGAGGGCCGGGCTGGGAGGATCGCGGGATGGGCGAGAGCGGCGCGAGCGAGGCGGGCTCGGGTGCGCGAGGTGCGCGGGGCGTGCGGGCGATGATCGGGCTGCTCGATCGGCGCGCCCTGCAGGACATCGGGCTCGTCGTCGTGGCCGACGCGATCGTGGGGCTCTCGTTCGGCGCGATCGCGGTCGGCGGCGGGATGCCGGTGTGGGTCCCGATCGCCATGTCGCTGCTCGTCTTCGCCGGCGGATCGCAGTTCGCGGCCCTCGGCATCCTGCTCGCCGGCGGCGACCCGGCCGCGGCCGTCGCGGCGGGGCTCGTGCTCAACGCCCGGCTGCTGGCCTTCGGCTTCGCGGCGGCGGATGCGCTGGGCCCCGGCTGGTGGCGTCGCCTGCTCGGCGCGCAGATCATCACCGACGAGTCGACCGCGTTCACATTGAGCTCCGACGATCCCGCGCGCCGCCGGGCGCTGTTCTGGGTCAGCGGCGTGGCCCTGTTCTTCGCCTGGAACGTCGCGGTCGCCCTCGGCGCGCTGCTCGGGACGATCGTCGGCGACACGAACGTGCTCGGACTCGACGCCGCGTTCCCGGCCGTGCTGATCGCGCTCGTCGTGCCCGCGCTGAAGGATGCGGCGCTGCGCATCGCCGCCGCGGTCGGCGCCGTGCTCGCAGTCGGGGCGACGCCGTTCCTGCCGGCCGGCGTGCCCGTGCTGATCTCGCTGCTCGCGCTCGTCGTGGTGCTGCGCTCACGGTGGCGGCGGCGCGGCGGCGACGGACCCGACGGGCCGGGCGGGCGTCGCTCCGCGGGCGGCGGGCCGGGGTCGGGCGGCGGCCTCGACGAGCTGGGGGATGCGCATCCCTTCGGCCCGGCGGGAGGTCTGCGATGAGCGCGACGGCGCTGCTGCTGCCGATCCTCATCCTGGCCGTCGGCACCTACGCCTTCCGGATCGTCGGGCCGGCCGTGCACGGGCGGGTGCGGCTGCCGCGCTTCGTCGACGACCTGCTCGACGACGGTGCGATCGTGCTGCTGTCGGCGCTGACCGTGACGAGCGCGGTGTTCGAGGCGGGGCAGTTCGCGGGATGGGCGCGTCCGATCGGCGTCGCGGTCGCCGGCGCGCTGGCCATCGTCAAGGCGCCGTTCCCGGTGATCGTGGTGAGCGCGGCGCTCGTGACGGCGCTGCTGCGGCTGATCTTCCCGGGGATCGACGGGTAGGCGTCGACGACTCGGCGGCGACGCGGCCGCACCGACTCGGCGGCCGCACCGTCGCCTCCGCCGCGCGACCCGGATCACGCTCTCGCGCCCCGCGCAACCCCCGCCGGGTGAACCCCGCACGGCACCCCGCGGCACGACACGCGCGCGACAGATGTCGCGTATCCCCCATGCGGGGGTAGTCCGACCGTGCGGATTCCTCGACGACACCTGTCGTAACCCTTTCGTTCACCCCCCGGATGGGGGACTCTGGCTTTCTACTCAGGAATCCCCGAATCCTCCCAAGGAGAGTCATGCCCTCGAGCCGTGCCGGTGTGCTGAGAGGTGCGGTCGCAGCCGCTCTCGGCGCCGCACTCGTCGCTTCCGCGGCCCTCACTGCGTCGCCCGCCCTCGCCAGCACTGACGGCACGGGTGTCGTCATCAACGAGGCCTACCTGAAGGGCGGCAGCGCCAACGCCCCCTTCAGCAAGAAGTTCGTCGAGCTGTACAACAGCGGTGACAGTGCGGTGAACCTCACCGGATGGTCGCTGCAGTACCGCTCGGCCACGGGCGCCGGCGCCCCGAGCGCGAACTTCGCGCTCGACGGCACGATCGCCCCGAAGGACTACTTCCTGGTCCAGTTCACGGGCAACGGCACGACCGGCGCTGACCTCGCGGGCTCCGACCAGCAGGGCGGCGGATTCAATGCCAGCGGCACGACCGGCACCATCTGGCTCGCCAAGACCACGGCGGCGCTGACCCTGCCGACCGGCTCGGTCACCGGCAACCCGCAGGTCGCCGACCTCATCGGCTACGGCGCCTCGAACACCTTCGAGGGATCGGTTGTCGCGGTCGACGGCGCGAACGGCGTGCCGAACTCGCTGAACCGCGACGCGGCCCACAAGGACACCGACGTCAACTCGGCCGACATCACGAACCAGGGCACCCCGACCCCGCAGAAGTCGGGCACGACCCCGACCGACCCGGGCACCGGCACCCCGACTGACCCCGGCACGGGCACCCCGACCGACCCCGGCACGGGCACCCCGACCGACCCGGGCACGGTCACCGCGATCAAGGACATCCAGGGCACGACCGACACCTCGCCGCTCGCCGGCCAGACGGTCACCACGCAGGGCGTCGTCACCGCGACGTACGCGACCGGCGGATTCAACGGCTACACCATCCAGACGGAGGGCACCGGCGGCGACGTCGACCTCGCCACCCACAAGGCCTCGGATGCGATCTACATCTACTCGGCCTCGACCGTCGGCAGCGTGAAGATCGGCGACCTCGTGCAGGTCACCGGCGCCGTCAGCGAGTTCAAGGGCTCGACCGACAGCCGCTCGCTCACCGAGATCACCGTCTCGAGCGCGGCCGGCCTGAAGAACCTCGGCGCCGCGACCGCTCCGGTCACGCCGGCGAAGGTCGGCTTCCCGGCCACCGACGACCAGCGCGAGTCGCTCGAGAGCATGCTCGTGCTGCCGCAGGGCGACTTCACGGTCAGCAACACCTACTCGACCAACCAGTACGCCGAGATCGGCCTGGCGTCGGGCACGACCCCGCTCATCACCCCGACCGAGATCGCACGCCCCGGCACCGCCGAGTACACGGCGGCGGTCGCGGACAACGCGAAGCGCGGCGTGACCCTCGACGACGGCGCGAGCATCAACTTCCTCGCGAGCGGCAACGGCGGCAACAAGGACATCCCGCTGCCGTACCTGACCAAGGACAACCACATCAGCGTGGGCGCCGCGGCGACCTTCACCTCCCCGGTGATCTTCGACTGGCGCAACAACACCTGGAAGTTCCAGCCGACCACGCAGCTCACCGCCGCCGGCACGGCCCCGGCCACGTTCTCGAACGTGCTGACCCCGGCGCCGAAGACCCTCAACGGCGACCTGCGCATCTCGAGCTTCAACGTGCTCAACTACTTCCCCACCACGGGCGACTCGGTCGCGGGCTGCAACTCGGCCTACACCGACCGCGCGGGCAACAAGGTCACCGTGAACAGCTGCGGCGACTCCGGCCCCCGCGGCGCCTGGGACGCGGCGAACCTGAAGCGTCAGCAGGACAAGATCGTCACCGCGATCAACAAGCTGACCGCCGACGTCGTCTCGCTCGAGGAGATCGAGAACTCGGTCAAGTTCGGCAAGGACCGCGACTTCGCGCTCAAGACCCTGACCGACGCGCTCAACGCGGCCGCCGGCACGGATGAGTGGGCCTACGTCCCCTCGCCCGCCGCCGACAAGCTGCCGGCCCTCGGCTCGCAGGACGTCATCCGCACCGCCTTCATCTACAAGAAGGCCAGCGTCGAGACGGTCGGCGACTCGGTCGTGCTGACCGACAGCGCCGCGTTCACGAACGCCCGCCAGCCGCTCGCCCAGGGCTTCAAGGTCAAGGGCGCGAGCGACGCGACCGCGTTCCTCGCGATCGTGAACCACTTCAAGTCGAAGGGCTCGGGATCGGGCGCCGACGCCGACCAGAACGACGGACAGGGCGCCTCGAACGCCTCGCGCGTCGCTCAGGCGAAGGCCCTGCTGCAGTTCGCGAGCGACCGTCAGAGCGCCACGAGCATCAAGCGCGTGTTCCTGCTCGGCGACTTCAACGCCTACGGCAAGGAAGACCCGATCCAGGCGCTCGTCGACGGCGGCTACACCGACCTCGGACCGCTCTCGGGCAAGTACAGCTACTCGTTCAGCGGTCAGAGCGGCTCGCTCGACCACATCCTCACCAACGCGGCCGGCAAGGCCTCGGTGACGGGCACCGACATCTGGAACATCAACTCCGGCCAGTCGATCGCCTACGAGTACAGCCGCTACAACTACAACGCGACGAACTTCTACACGGCCGACCAGTACCGCGCGAGCGACCACGACCCGGTCATCGTCGGACTGTCGCTCAAGGCCGCGCCCATCAAGCTGAACCTGCTGAACATCAACGACTTCCACGGTCGCATCGATGCCAACACGGTGAAGTTCGCGGGCACGATCGAGAAGCTGAAGAAGGATGCCGGCGAGTCGAACACCCTGTTCCTCTCCGACGGCGACAACATCGGCGCCTCGCTCTTCGCCTCGTCGTCGCAGCAGGACCAGCCCACGATCGACGTGCTGAACGCGCTGGGCCTCACGGCCTCGGCGGTGGGCAACCACGAATTCGACGGCGGCTTCAGCGACCTCACCGATCGCGTGATCGGCAAGGACACGAAGAACGCCAAGTGGGACTACCTCGGCGCGAACGTCTACAAGAAGGGCACGAAGACCCCGGCCCTGCAGGAGTACTCGATCCAGACGGTGAACGGCCTCAAGGTCGCCATCGTCGGCGCGGTCACGCAGGAGACCCCGGCCCTCGTCACCCCGACCGGCATCAAGGACCTCGACTTCGGAGACCCGGTCGAGGCCGTCAACCGCGTCGCGACGCAGCTCACCGATGGTGACGCCGCCAACGGCGAGGCGGATGTCGTCATCGCCGAGTACCACGAGGGCGCCGGCTTCGGCACCCCCGACGGCGCGACGATCGACAAGGAGATCGCCGCCGGCGGCGCCTTCGCCGACATCGTGACGAAGACGAGCCCCAAGGTGGCCGCGATCTTCACGGGTCACACGCACAAGCAGTACGCGTGGGATGCCCCGATCACCGGCCAGCCCGGCAAGACCCGTCCGGTTCTCCAGACGGGCAGCTACGGCGAGAACATCGGCCAGACCGTTCTGACGATCGACCCCGACACCAAGTCGGTGACGACCTACTCGGTCGGCAACGTCGCCCGCGTCACGACGGCCGACGCCGACCTGGTGAACGCCTACCCGCGCGTCGCGCAGGTCAAGACGATCGTGGATGCCGCGCTCGCCAAGGCCGCCGAGATCGGCAACCAGCCGGTCGGCGCCGCGACCGCTCCCATCACGACGGCCTACATCGCCGCCGCCCGTGACGACCGCGGCAGCGAGTCGACGCTCGGCAACCTGGTCGCCGACTCGCTCGTGTCGAGCCTCAAGTCGGCCGACCGCGGCGCCGCCACCATCGGCGTCGTGAACCCGGGTGGTCTGCGCGCGGACTTCACCAAGGCCGGCACGATCACCTACGCCGACGCCAACGCGGTGCTGCCCTTCGTGAACAACCTCTGGACGACCACCCTCACGGGTGCGCAGTTCAAGGCGGCGCTCGAGCAGCAGTGGCAGACCAACGCCGACGGGACGGTGCCCTCGCGCAGCTTCCTCAAGCTCGGTCTGTCGAAGAACGTGTCGTACACCTACGACCCGAACGCGGCCCGCGGCTCGCACATCACGAGCATCACCATCGACGGCAAGGCGTACGACCCCGCGGCGAACTACCGCATCGGATCGTTCAGCTTCCTGCTCGCCGGCGGTGACAACTTCCGCGAGTTCGCGAACGGCAAGGACACCAAGGACTCCGGTCTGATCGACCGCGACGCCTGGATCGACTACCTGAAGGCGAACAACCCCGTCTCGCCCGACTTCGCGCGTCGCTCCGCCGCGGTCACCGGTCTCCCGGCCGGCAGCCTGCAGCAGGGCGCGAAGCTGCCGCTCACCGTCTCGTCGCTCGACCTGACCTCGCTCGGCAGCCCCGCGAACACCTCGCTCGAGATCAGCTTCGCCGGTTCGAAGGACGCGGTTCAGACCGCGACCGTCGCCAACGGCGCGGCCACCCCGACCGTGACGGTGCCGAAGGACGTGACGGGCGCATCCACGCTCACGATCGTCGCGAAGCCCTCGGGCACGACCATCACCATCCCCGTCACGGTGGAGAAGACGGTCGTTCCCCCGGTGAAGCTCAACCTGCTGAACATCAACGACTTCCACGGTCGCATCGATGCCAACACGGTCAAGTTCGCCGGCACGATCGAGAAGCTCAAGGCCGAGGCCGGGGCGGGCAACTCGCTCTTCCTCTCCGACGGCGACAACATCGGCGCCTCGCTCTTCGCCTCGGCGTCGCAGCAGGACCAGCCCACGATCGACGTGCTCAACGCGCTCGGACTGCAGGCCTCCGCGGTCGGCAACCACGAGTTCGACCAGGGCTACGCCGACCTCACCGGTCGCGTGAAGAACGCCGCCAAGTGGGACTACCTGGGTGCCAACGTCTACGAGAAGGGCACGACGACCCCGGCGCTGCCGGAGTACAAGGTCATCGAGGTCAACGGCCTGAAGGTCGCCGTCATCGGCGCCGTCACGCAGGAGACCGGCACCCTGGTGTCGCCCGCCGGCATCGAGGGTCTCGAGTTCGGAGACCCGGTGGATGCGGTCAACCGCGTCGCCACGAAGCTCACCGACGGCGACCTCAGCAACGGCGAGGCCGACGTGCTGATCGCGGAGTACCACGAGGGAGCCGGCTTCGGCACCCCCGAGGGCGCCACGATCGAGAAGGAGATCGCCTCGGGCGGCGCCTTCGCGAAGATCGTGACCGCGACGAGCCCCAAGGTGGCGGCGATCTTCACGGGTCACACGCACAAGCAGTACGCGTGGGATGCCCCGATCACCGGCCAGGCGGGCAAGACCCGTCCGGTTCTGCAGACCGGCAGCTACGGCGAGAACATCGGCCAGACGGTTCTGACGATCGACCCGGAGTCGAAGAGCGTGCTCTCGTACACCACGGCGAACGTCGCCCGCGTCACGACCGACGACGCCGCTCTGGTGAGCGCGTACCCGGCCGTCGCCGACGTCAAGAAGATCGTCGACAAGGCCCTCGCTGACGCGAAGGTCATCGGCAGCCAGGTGATCGGCAAGACCACGGCTCCGATCACGACCGCCTTCTCGGGTGGTGCGCGTGACGACCGCGCGAGCGAGTCGACCCTGGGCAACCTGGTCGCCGACTCCCTCGTGGCCAGCCTCAAGTCGGCCGACCGCGGCGGCGCCGAGATCGGCGTCGTCAACCCCGGCGGCCTGCGTGCCGACCTCCCGGCGGGCGACGTGACCTACGAGCAGGCCAACGCGGTGCTGCCCTTCGTGAACAACCTCTGGACCACGTCGCTCACCGGCGCCCAGTTCAAGACGGTTCTCGAGGAGCAGTGGCAGACCAACGCCGACGGAACGGTTCCCTCGCGTCCGTTCCTGAAGCTGGGCCTGTCGAAGAACGTCGCCTACACCTACGACCCGAACGCGGCTCGCGGCTCGCACATCACGAGCATCACCGTGAACGGCAAGGCGATCGACCCGGCTGCGACCTACCGCATCGGCACGTTCAGCTTCCTGACCTCGGGCGGAGACAACTTCCGCACCCTGGCTCTGGGCTCGGCTGCACGTGACTCGGGTCTGGTCGACCGCGACGCGTGGATCGACTACCTGACGGCGAACAAGCCGGTCTCGCCCGACTTCGCCCGCCGCTCGGCGGTTCTGACCGGCACGCCCACGGGCGAGCAGGAGCAGGGCTCGCAGTTCACGGTGAACGTCGCGCAGCTCGACCTCACCTCGCAGGGCAGCCCGGTCAACACCGAGCTCACCGCGACCTGGGCCGGCTCGACCGCCGCACCGCAGACCTTCCCGGTCTCGGCGGGCGCCGCGACGGCCACGATCACGGTGCCGAAGGATGTCTTCGGGGCCCAGTTCGTGACGCTCACCGCGACGGAGAGCGGCACGAAGGTGCTGGTGCCGGTCACGGTCAAGCAGGCCGTCGTCATCCCGCCGACCGACCCGACCGAGCCGACGACGCCCCCGGTGGGCGCCGACGACAGCAAGCTGACGATCGACCTGCAGGGCAAGATCACGATCGACATCACCTCGGCGAAGCCGGGCGCGACGATCAAGATCTACGTCGGCATCGAGTTCGCCGGCACCTGGGTCTCGGCCTGGCTGCACTCGACCCCGGTCGCCCTGGGCGGCTGGCAGCAGGTGGCGCCGGACGGCACCATCTCGGTGACGATCCCGACCGACGCCCCCGCCGGTGACCACCGCATCGCGGTTCAGGATGCGCAGGGCAACGTGCTCGGCTGGACGGCCTTCACCGTCCTGGCCGCGGCCGACCCCGGCACCCCGGGCGCCGGCAACGGCGGCACGGGCTCGACCGGCTCCGGCTCGTCGAACGCGACCGCCTCGGGCTCGCGCGGCCTCGCCGCGACGGGTGTCGACGCCACGGCCGGCATGATCGGCGCCCTGGCGCTGCTCCTGGCCGGTGCGGCCCTGGTGGTCATCCGCCGTCGCCGCGCCGCGGTCGAGCGGTAACCTCGCCTCACCCCGCACGCGAAGCGGCCCGTCCCCGACCGGGGGCGGGCCGCTTCCGCGTTCTCCCGCTGGCTTCTCCGCGAAAGTACGTGCTTTGCGGGGCCGGACCAGCTCGGGCGACGACAAACTGCGTACTCTCGCGGAGACGATGCGGCCGAACGTGGGCGTCCCCTCCGTAGGTGCTGAACCGCCTGCGGGCGCGGGGCGGAGCTTCCTAGCGTGGATGCGGCGGCCTGTCGCCGAACACGGGTCGCCGAAGGAGGTCCCACCCGTGACGCACCCCGTGCTCGCCGTATCCGCATCCGCATCCGCTCAGTCCGCCGCCATGCCCGCCGCCGCCCCGCTCATCCCGGTGCCGTCGTGGCCGGCCTTCGCGATCGCGGTCGCCGTCGCGATCGTCGTGGCGCTCATCATCACGGTCGTCGTGACCCTGCCGGTGCGCCTGCTCGCGAAGCGCCGCCAGTGGGAGCCGACCGCGCTGCGCCGCATCCGCCGACCGTTCCGGGTGCTGCTGCTCGTGATCCTCCTGTGGTCGGCCGTCGAGGTCGCGTTGCCTGAGCGCACGTGGCTGCCGCGCCTCGAGCACGGCGCGAAGATCCTCGTGATCGCGGCGACCGCCTGGCTGATCGCCGGAGCGGTGTCCGCGGCGCTCGGCGGGGTGCTCGCGCGCTACCCCACCGACGTGGAGGACAACCGGGTCGCCCGCCGCATCCGCACCCAGGTGCTGTTGCTGCGCCGCATCTCGATGGTCGTGCTCGTCGTGATCGCGGTCGGCGCGATCCTGCTGACCTTCCCCGGCGTCGAGGCGCTCGGCGGCAGTCTGCTCGCCTCGGCCGGGCTGGTCAGCGTCGTCGCGGGCCTCGCCGCGCAGTCGACGTTGGCCAATCTCTTCGCGGGCGTGCAGCTGGCGTTCTCGGATGCGATCCGCGTCGATGACGTCGTCGTGGTCGAGACGCAGTGGGGCCGCATCGAGGAGATCACGCTGAGCTACGTCGTCGTGCACCTCTGGGACGACCGCCGACTCGTGCTGCCGAGCACCTACTTCACGACCACGCCCTTCGAGAACTGGACTCGGCACAGCAGCGACCTGCTCGGCGCGGTCGAGTTCGACCTCGACTGGGGCGTGAGCCCGACGGCCATGCGCGACGAGCTCGACTTCGTGCTCAGCCGCACCGAGCTCTGGGACCGCCGCACGAAGGTGCTGCAGGTCACGGATGCCGTGGGCGGCCAGGTGCACGTGCGCATCCTCGTCTCGGCGAAGAACGCCGGAGACCTCTTCGACCTGCGCTGCTACGTGCGCGAGCAGCTCGTGGAGTGGGTGCGGCACAGCGAGCCCGCCGGGCTGCCGCGTCAGCGGGTCGAGATGGTGGATGCCGCGCCGGCCCGCCGCCGCGAGCCCCCGGCCGACACGGGCGGCCTGTTCACGGGCTCAGCCGACGCCGAGAGGCGCGGGCTGAGCTTCACGCAGGCGATCCCGCTGCCCGACCCCGTCCACGTGCAGGCGGACGCCGAGGCGCGCGAGCGCTAGGCCCGGGCGAGCGTGCTCTCGAGGATCGACGTGAAGAACTTCAGACCGTCGATGCCGGAGCGCATGGCCGCATCCGTGTCCGGTCCGAAGCCCGCCTCGACGGCGTGCTCGGGGTGCGGCATGAGGCCGACGACGTTGCCGCGCGCGTTCGTGAGCCCGGCGATGTCGTTGAGCGAGCCGTTCGGGTTCTTCTCCAGGTAGCGGAACGCGACCTGGCCCTCGCCCTCGAGGCGGTTCAGCGTCTCGGCGTCGGCGATGAAGCCGCCCTCGCCGTTCTTGAGCGGGATGGTGATCTCGTCACCGGCGCTGAACGCGTTCGTCCAGGCGGTGTCGGCGTTCTCGACGCGCAGGCGCTGGTCGCGGCAGACGAAGTCGCCGTGGTCGTTGCGGATGAGTCCGCCGGGCAGCAGGTGCGACTCCACCAGGATCTGGAAGCCGTTGCAGATGCCGAGCACCGGCAGGCCCTTGTTCGCGGCGGCGACGACCTCGGTCATGATCGGCGACTGCGCGGCGATCGCACCGCAGCGCAGGTAGTCGCCGTAGCTGAAGCCGCCGGGCAGCACGATCGCCTCGACGCCGTCGAGGTCGTGAGAGCCGTGCCAGAGCGCGACCGGCTCGGCGCCGGCCAGACGCACGGCGCGCTGCGCATCCCGGTCGTCGAGCGAGCCGGGGAAGGTGACGACACCGATGCGCACGGCGGTTACTCCGCGACCCGCACGCTGACGACGTCTTCGATGACGCCGTTGCTCAGCAGCTCGTCGGCCAGCTCGCGGGCTTCGGCGAGCACGGCATCCGTGACCTCGTCGACGGTGAGCTCGAAGCGCTTGCCGATGCGCACGCCGCTGAAGTGGCTGCGACCCTGCTTGCCGAGGGTGGTGGCGACGGCCTTGCCGGCCGGGTCGAGCAGCTCCGCCTTGGGCATGACCTCGACGACGATGGTGGGCACAGATCACTCCGTCAGTTCAGGGGAGGGGATGCGGCCATCCTACCGGCGCTCGCGGGGTGACAGGATCGCGCGGCGACGACCGGGCTGCTCAGTCGCGCAGCACGGCGGCGACGCTCTGAGCGAGGCGGGTGTAACCGGCGGCATCCGGGTGGAAGCGGTCGGCGGTGGATGCGCTGGCGCCGTCGATGCCGGGCGCGAGTCGGGCGCCCCACTGCCGGCACACACGCCCGGCGGCGCGGCGCAGTCCGGCGGCGTGCGCGCCGAGGGCGAAGCGCAGCGGCTGCGGCAGCACCGCGAAGCGCTCGAAGTGCGGCGGCGCGACGACGAACACGCGGCGCCCGAGCCGATGCGCCTGCAGGGTGCGCACGATCGTCGTGAGGTCGCGGGCGAAGGCGCGCGTCGATCGCAGCTTCATCGCGTCGTTCCAGCCGACGACCACGACGACGATGGATGCGGTGCTCGCCGCCGCACGGTCGAGGAACTCGGCGCGCACCTCGGCCGCCGTGGCGCCGTTGCGCCCGAGGGCGAGCACAGCACCGATCCCGAGCTCCCGTGCGAGAGCCGCCGCCGGCGCATCCTCGACCCGGTCCACTCCGGTGCCGATCGCCGTCGAGTCGCCGAGCACGAGCACCTCGAGTCGCGGATCGGCGAGGGCGGCGGCATCCGGTTCCGTCGTCGGCGCCGCGAGCCGAGGCGTCGCCGCGCTCAGCCGTCGCCCCTGCGGCACGATCACCGGCGCGAGCAGCGCCGCCCACAGTCGCGTCACGCGCGCATCCGATCCATGGTCAGTCTTCGGAGTCGGAGGAGTCGGCGACGGGCACGATCGGGTCGGAGACCGCGAGCGACCAGACCGCCACCCCGTGCAGGTCGCGATCCTGCGCGAGCTTCACGCGCTGGGCTATCGAGCGCGAGTCCGACCACCACATGACGGTGCCGTCGGGCAGCGTCGCCGTCCACTCGCCGAGCTTCTCGTCGAAGGTCGCGACGGCGCCGGCTTCGGCGACGTAGCGCCGCGCCTGCGCCACGCTCACGGCCTTCGCGCCGACCGGTCCGCCCCAGCGGTAGCCGTAGCCGGCGACGCCGAGCTGCACCTGCTGCGGGTCGACGAGCTTGAGCAGCGCGTCGAGCGTCTTGCGCTGCCAGGGCAGGTCGCCGACCGGGCCGGGGTCGTTCGGCGCCCACGGCCCGTGCAGGTCGTAGGCCATGAGCGTGAGGTGGTCGAGGCTCTTCGCGAGCTGCTCGACATCGAAGCCGCGATCGCGGTAGCCGGCCTTGCTCGACGCGGTGGCGATCGCCGCATCCAGCCGCACCTCCGGCCCGACCGCCTCGCGCAGGTCGGCGGCGAACTCGACGAAGTCGTCGGCCAGGTCGCCGTCGATCGACTCGATGTCGAGCATGATGCCGCCATCCCAGCCGCCCGCGTCGACCTCGTCCGCGAGCTCGCGGGCGACCGTCTCGCGGTTCTTCTTCGAGGTCAGCATCTGCTCGGCGAGCGATCGGCTGAAGCCCTGCCCGGGCCGCGAGTTGATGACGAGCAGCTGCGCGGGGATGCCGAGCTTCTTCGCCCGATCGCGTTGCTTCAGCACGGCCTTGCTCAGCTTCTCGACCCCGGCGCCGCCCTCCGTGAGGTGCGCGCCCTGCACGCCCAGCATCTGGATGCCGTCGGCGCTCTGATCGATCAGGTCGACATCGGCGTAGTCGGGCTGGAAGGCGAGCATCTCGAAGCGCGGAGCAGCGATGCCGCATCCCGACAGCACCAGTGCCACGGCCGTCGCCGCGGCCGCGATGCCCGCGAAGCGGCGGGCGGCGGAGCCTCGGGCGGAACGGGAGGAGGGATGGGCGGCGCGGCGTCGAGTCGGCACGCGACCATGGTGCCTCATCCGTCTGACACGGGGCCGGAGAACGGCGTGTGACGCCCGGTTTCGCCGTGTGACGCGACGGGATGCGCGCCTGCGCGAGCCCGCCTAGTGTCGCTCGCACCAGTTGATCTCGACTCCGATCCCGGAGTCGCATCCCGAGAAGGAGGACGCGATGACCCCCAGCAGCGTGACCGGTGTTCTGCCGATCCAGCAGATGGTGGCGAACGCGTCTCCCAGCGCCTGGCGCGACGGGATCGTCGTGGAGTCCCGGGCGGGTTCGGTTGTGGTGGCCGCGCTCGACGGCGGGCTCACGACGCTGAGCACCGCGGTGGTTCCGACGATCGGCGAGCCGATCGCCTTCCACCCCGTTGCCGAGCTGGTCGCCGTGGTCGGCGTGCGCTACCCGGCCCGCGCGGCATAGCCCGCGCGACGCCCCGCCGAGGAGGCAGGGGCGTCGCGCGGAGCTGAGCTCGGCCTCAGCCTCGGTCTCAGCGCGGCGGTCGGATGCCGCGGCTCAGGCCATCGACGCCATCATCTTCGAGCAGCTCGCCACCATGGCCTCGCAGGCCATCATGCAGATGCGGCAGTGCTCGGCCATCTCGGAGTGCGATCGGCACTCGGCGGCGCAGGCCTCGCCCATCGCCATGCAGGCGCCCATCATGGCCTTCATCGCGGACATGTCCATGCCCATCGGGCGCATCATCATCCGCATCATCGTGGTCGCGACGTCGGCCATGTTCGCGCACATCGACGAGCAGCGCGCCATGCCGTCGCCCAGGTCGGCGTCGGAGCACATGGTCGCGGCCATCGCCGCGGCCGAACACGCCTCCATGCACTCCTGCATCGCGGTCATGTCCATGTCCATCGCCATGTCGGACTTCGACATCGACTGCATCATGTCGGTCATCATGCTCATCGGGGGCTCCTTCGCGTCAGGATGCGGCTCCCGCCGAGCGGGGAGCCGCTGCTCCGCACGCTACGCACTGTCGCCCGCGGCGCGCCAGTGGGCCGCGTCGATCTCAGCGCACCCTCACCGCATCCCTCGGCTGCGCTGAGCCGGGATCGCCGGCGACCCTACGGCCGCGTCGGCGTGCCGCTGGTCGCCGCGTCGGCCTGCGTCTCCGCTTCCGACGTCGCGAGCACGCGGATCGTGTTCGCCCACGGGTCGTCGAAGCTGACCGTGCGGCCGTCGTCGCGCGCGTCGATGCCGTAGTGCCGCATCCGCTCACTCAGCTCGCCGACCGCGTCGGCGCCGGGCAGCACGATGTCGACCTGCCCGAGGCCGAGGGTCGGCTGGCGGCGGCCGGCGCCCTTGCTGTTCCACACGTTCATGGCCATGTGGTGGTGGTAGCCGCCCGCGCTGACGAACAGGGCCGTGTCGCCGATCTCGGCCGTCGTGTCGAAGCCGAGCCGGTCGACGTAGAACTCGCGCGCCGGAGCGATCGATCCGACGGAGAGGTGCACGTGGCCGATCTCGGCATCCCCCTGGCCGGGGCCGGCGAGGCCCTCCTCGGTGAGGTTCTGCTGCAGGAAGCGGTTCGGGTCGAGGAAGAGCGTGTTCATCTCGACGCGGCCGTGAGCCCAGCTCCACTCGCTGCGGTCGCGATCCCAGTAGAGCTCGACGCCGTTGCCCTCGGGGTCGTCGAAGTAGAAGGCGTTGCTCACGAGGTGATCGCTCGAGCCGCGGAAGGTGTCGGGATGCCGCTGCGCGACCCCGTAGACGGCGGCGGCGAGGGCGGCCTTCGAGTCGAAGAGGAAGGCCGTGTGGAAGAGTCCGGCTTCGCGGGGCCCGGCGTGCTTGAGGTCGGGGGAGTGGTGCAGCCTGAGCAGCGTCTTCGCACCGCGCCCGAGTGCGACGCGGTCGCCGATCGCGTGGATCACGTCGAGGCCGACGGCGTCGCGGTAATACGCGGTCATCGCGTCGAGGTCGGCGACGTCGAGGGTGACGGCGCCCATCGCGGTGTCGGCGGCGAGGCGGTCGGCGCGAGCCGTCTCGGGGTGCGTCGGGTCGGTCATGCCGGTGTCAACTCCGATGCGTATGCATAGATTCCCGCCGGGTCGAGTCGACCCTGAACGACGGATGCGCCCCTCCCTGAGCGGGAAGAGCGCATCCGGTCGATCGGATGATCGCGGCGTCAGATCTGCTTCGACTCGTACTTCAGCGAGCCGTCGTCCTGCAGCACGATCTGGCCGAGCAGGCTGACCGAGCGCACGTCGCCCGTCGAGGTGCCCGAGGCGGAGCCGTTCGAGGCGTCGGCCTCGACGTGGTAGTGCCCGTCGAACAGGCTGACCACGCTGAATCCCTTGCCGTCCCACGCGCCGAAGTTCGGATCGGGACGGGTCGTGACCGACCAGCGGATGTTCGAGTAGGTGATGCCGGGCGTGCCGTTGATCTTGAAGCCGCAGCCGCCGGTCGGCGCCAGCACCTTCTGGTCGAAGCAGGTCTGCACGAAGGCGTCGATCGCCTTGTTGGCGGCTTCCTTGCCCGAGTCGCTCAGCTCGACGGCGAGCTTCGCCGATAGGTCGGAGCTGTCGACGGTGCTCTCGCTGAGCCCGGCGACCTCGACCGATCCGGTCTCCCAGCTGAACTGGTCGGAGCCTTTGCCCGAGTAGTCGAACTCGTAGGTGCCGGGCAGGGCGACGAACTCGAAGCTCGTCGTCGCCTTCGACGCGTCCTTGGCCTTGAGCGTCTTGCCGTTGACGCTGAAGGTCAGGGCAGCCGGGGCCGAGGAGGTGGCGCGGATGGTCGGCAGTGAGTCGCCGGTGACCGCGTACTTGTCCCAGAACAGATCCTTGCCGGTCGACTTGACCGAGAAGGTCTCGCTCGAGCTGGTGCCGTTCTTGTACTCGACGCGAGCGGTCACCGACGTGCCGCTGGTGCGGCTGATCGTGTAGTCGGTGACCTGGCCGCCGCCCTTCTTGTAGACGGCGTCATCGATCAGGGTCAGATCGCCGCTCGGCTTCGGCGACAGGGAGGCGACAGCCGACTTGGCCTGGCCGGCCTTGAGCTTGTCGAGGAAGGCGCTGACCGCGACGCTCGGCGCGTGGTTGGCGGCGCCGATGCTGAAGAAGACGATGCCGCCGACGATCAGCAGCACGAGTGCGCCGCCGCCCGCCACGAGGCCGATGATCAGCTTGCGGGCCGACTTCTTCGGGGCCGGCTGGCCGGGCTGGCCGCCGCCGGCGTAGGCCGTGTTCGGCTGCGCGGGGCCACCGGTGCCGCCGGTGCCGCCGGCGAACTGCTGGCCGGTCGAGCCGGGCGCCGTGGCGTAGGCCTGCTGCTGCTGGCCATACTGCGGGGTCGGCTGCTGCGCGGCGGGCTGGCCGTACGAGGCCGTCGGCTGGGCGCCGGTCGGCTGCGCGTAAGGCTGCTGCGATCCGGTCTGCTGGCCGTACTGCGCGGTCGCCGCGTTCGGGTCGTTCTGCTGGCCGTACTGTGCGGCCGAGGGCTGCGGGGTGGAAGGCTGCGGGGTGGAGGGCTGCTGGCCGGTCGGCTGTCCGTACTGCGGCACGCCGGGCTGCTGCCCCGTCTGCTGCGGGTAGGTCGGCTGCCCGTACTGGGGCGCGGACGGCTGCTGCGGGGTGGATGCGGCGGGAGCCTGCCAGCTCTGCTGCGGGTTCTGCTGAACCGACCACTGCTCGGCGCCCGGCTGCGCGGGCTGGCCGTACTGGGGAGCGGACGGCTGCTGGCCGGTCGGCTGCTGGGGCGCGGGCTGGCCGGCGGAGGGCTGGCCGTACGGGGAGACCGGCGGGGCTGCGCCGGCGGGGGTGCTGGTGTCGCGCTGCGGGAGCCGCGCGGTGGTGGGGCGATCCTCGGGGGAGAGGTCGTCGTCCGACGACGGACCCGAGGGGCCTGCAGGGTTGTCGCTCATCATGATCCCTCTCCGGCGCGGTGGGGTGGGTGCGTGGGGGTGCGTGCAGAATGCGCCGAATGTCGTTTTACCTGCGAACTCTAGCCGCGTGAGCAGAACTCCGACACGGGCAGGTGTCCCCATTAACCCGGACTTCGCGCGGGAGCGCGACCGGGTACGCCCCGAGATCGCGACGACGCCGAGAAGCGGCCCGATGACACCGACCGCAGGCTCGGGCTCAGCCCGCGAGGCGCTCGATCAGCTCGCGGTAGCGCGCGGCCGTGCGCTCGACGATCTCCGTCGGCAGCCCGGGCGGCGTGCCCTGCTTGTCCCAGTTCGCGGCGAGCCAGTCGCGCACGATCTGCTTGTCGAAGCTCGCCAGCCGGTCGGGCCCGCCGGCGGACCAGCCCGCCGCATCCCAGTACCGGCTCGAGTCACTCGTGAGCACCTCGTCGGCGAGCACGATCTCGCCCGTCTCGGGGTCGCGGCCGAACTCGAACTTGGTGTCGGCGATGATGACGCCGTGCTCGGCGGCGAGGTTGCTCGCGGCCGAGAAGATGCGGATGCTGAGGTCGCGGATCGCGGTCGCATCCGCTTCGCCCACCAGCTCGACGGTGCGCTCGAAGCTGATGTTCTCGTCGTGCTCGCCGAGCGGCGCCTTGTAGGCCGGCGTGTAGATCGGCTCGGGCAGGCGGTCGCCGTCGCCGAGGCCGTCGGGCAGCGGGATGCCGCACACGGTGCGCGAGGCCTGGTACTCGACCCAGCCCGATCCGGTGAGGTAGCCGCGCACGACCGCCTCGACGGGGAACATCTCCAGCTCGCGCACGAACATGGCGCGCGCCGCGACGTCCTCGGGCAGGTCGGCGGGGAGGCCCGCCGGGTCGAGGTGATTCGGCACGTCGAGGCGGTCGAACCACCAGCGGCTCAGGCGGGTCAGCTCGGCGCCCTTGCCGGGGATGCCGGGCTCGAGCACGAAGTCGAAGGCGCTGACGCGGTCGGTCGCGACCACGAGCATCCGCTTCGGGTGGCTCGCGTGACGGTAGAGGTCGCGCACCTTGCCCGAATAGACGTGCGCCCAGCCGAGCTCGGCCAGGCGGGGGTCGCCGCCCTGCGGCTGCGCGGTCGTGCCGGTCGCGTCGCCGCCCGACTCGGTCACTGCGCGACCCGCGCAGCGATGTCGGTGCGGAAGTGCGCACCCTCGAGATCGAGACGGCCGAGCGCCGCGTACGCGCGCTCACGGGCCTGGGCGAAATCGGCGCCGCGGGCGACGACGCTGAGCACGCGTCCGCCGGTGGCGACGTACTGCCCGTCGACGAGCGCGGTCGCGGCGTGGTCGACCGTGACGCCCTCGGGCAGGTCGGCCTCGAGCTCGGCGAGTCCGCGGATCGGACGACCGGTGATCGGGTTCTCGGGGTAGCCCTCGCTGGCGAGCACGACCGTGACCGCGACATCGCCGCTGAACTTCGGGTACGGCAGACGGCCGAGGCCGCCGGTCGCCGCCGCCGTGATGAGGTCGGCCAGCGGGGTGTCGAGACGCGGCAGCACGACCTGCGTCTCCGGGTCGCCGAAGCGCGCGTTGAACTCGATCACGCGGATGCCGTCGGCGGTGAGGATGAGGCCGCAGTAGAGCAGACCGACGAAGGGGGTGCCCTCGGCCTCGAGCTGGCGGATGGTGGGCAGGGCGATCGTGTCGACCACCTCATCCACGAAGTCGGCCTCGCTCGGCCAGCGGTCGCTCAGCCACGGCAGCGGCGAGTAGGCGCCCATGCCGCCGGTGTTCGGGCCGGCGTCGCCGTCGAAGACGCGCTTGAAGTCCTGCGCGGGGCTCAGCGGCAGCACGTCGTGGCCGTCGGCGAGCAGGAACAGCGACACCTCGGGGCCGGCCAGGTGCTCTTCGATGAGCACCCCGCCCTGCTGCAGGTAGAAGGAGGCGTGGTCGAGCGCGGCCTGGCGGTCGTCGGTGACGAGCACGCCCTTGCCGGCGGCCAGGCCGTCGGCCTTGACCACGTGCGGGGCGCCGAAGCGGTCGAGGGCGGCCTCGACCTCCTCGACGGTTTCGGCGTGCACGGCGCCGCCGGTCGGAACCTTCGCGGCCTCCATCACGCGCTTCGCGAAGCTCTTCGAGCCCTCGAGTGCGGCGGCCGCCTTGTCGGGGCCGAAGACGGGGATGCCGTAGCGACGCAGCGCATCCCCGACGCCCGCCACCAGCGGGGCCTCGGGGCCGATGACGACGAGGTCGACCTCGGAGTCGCGGGCGTAGTCGGCGACGAGCTTGCCGTTCGAGGCGTCGAGCTTGACCGTCTCGACGAGGGCCGCGATGCCGGCGTTGCCGGGCGCGGCGATGATCTCGTGGGCGTCGGGCTGGCTGCTGCGGAGGAGAGCGCGCACGATCGCGTGCTCGCGCGCCCCGGAGCCGAGGACGAGGATTCGCACCGGCACAGCCTACCTTTCGCGGGCGGCGCCTCTCGCCGGGGTGGATCGCGGCGTCACCCGGGCTGCGCGGCGTCGCGCATCGGCGGGCGTCGATAGCCTGGCGGCATGAAGGCTCCGGAGACCTGGCTGCTGCTCGTGCACCGGGAGGGGCCCGCCTCCGATCGCTCGACGCCGAAGACGATGCAGCCGTGGTTCGCGGGGCATCGCGCGTTCCACGAGGAGCTGCGGGCTGAGGGCAGCCTCGTCGCCGCCGGGTCGCTGCCCGCCGCCGACGGCGAGGAGCTCACGATCGTGCGCGGCATCGAGTCGGACGACCTGCTCGCCCGGGCCGGCGCCGACCCGGCCGTCGTCGACGGGCACCTGCTCGTCGAGGTGCGACCGTGGATCGTCGTGCAGTCGGCGCTCTCGCCGCTCGACTGATCCGTCGCGTGCCGACGACGCACCGGTGCGGGCTAGCGTGGCCTCATGGCTCGCGCGCGCATCCCCGACCCCGACGGCGTCGCCGGAGTGCGAGCGGCGCTCGCCGCGGCCGCCGACGGCGAGACCGCATCCCGCGACACGACGGCGCTCGCCGTGCGCTACCTGCTGCAGCTGCTGGCCGAGGATGCGCCGGGCAACAGCGTCGAGGTGCGGGTTCCGCCGTTCGGCGCCACCCAGGCGATCGAGGGTCCTCGGCACACCCGCGGCACCCCGCCGAACGTCGTCGAGATGAACGCGGCCACCTGGATCGCGCTCGCCACCGGCTCGCGGCAGTGGGCGGATGCGCTCGCCGCCGCCGATGTGTCGGCCTCGGGATCGCGCGCCGACCTCACCGCCGTGCTGCCGGTGCGCTGGCAGCGCTGAGCCGCATCCCGCCGAATCGGCCCGCCAAGCGGGCTCCGTGAGAGTACGCACTTCGCTCGGGCGCGGCGGCGTGTCGCGACGCAATCCGCGTACTCTCGCGGAGCCGCGTGGTCGGAGCTCCCCTCGGGAGCGGCGACAATAGAGGGGTGAGCGACCCCCGCGACGACAGCACCCCGGCCGAGGTGGCCCCGGCCGAGCCCTCGCAGCCGGCCGAGCAGCGCGTGCGCATCCGCCGTGCTCCCAAGCTCGGGGTGTTCATGCTCGTGGGCGCCGTGCTCGGCGGTCTCGTGTCGCTCATCCTCACCAGCACCCAGAAGGCCGACCCCGCGGTCGGCTTCGCCGCGACGGCCGGCTACTTCGCGATCTACGGCGTCGTCGGCGGTGTGCTCATCGGCGCGATCATCGGCCTCGTCGCCGACCGCGTCTCCCGCCGCCGCGCGCACTACGTCGTGATGGAGCGCGAGGTCGTCGAGGAGGCGGACGCCGAGCTCGACGAGTTCGACGACGCCGACGCGCAGCCGGTGGATGCCGGCGACGACGCCCTCGAGCCGGATGCCGAGAAGGCCGACGCCGAGAAGCCGGCCGACGGCGACGCGCGCTGAGCGCGCATCCCCTCGCCTGATCGCCCGAGAGCGTCTCTCTGCGCCGTGTCAGCGGGTGGCGGTCGCCACCGCACCCGCCTGAGTCGACGGACTGGCTGAGCCAGCGCGACGGACCCGAAGCCGCCGCGTCAGCCGAGCGCGCGCGTCAGCTGAGCTGGTTCGCCTCGACCCACTCGAGGTACTCGGGGGTGACGGTTGCGGTGACGTACTCGCCGGTGAAGCAGCTCTTCTCGAGCGACTGGATGTCGCTGCCCTCGAGGATGGCCGACTCCATGTCGGCGACCTCCTGGTAGATGAGGTGGTCGGCGCCGAGCTCGCGGGCGATCTCGGGGATCTTGCGTCCGGCGGCGACGAGCTCGCGACGGCTGGGCATGTTGATGCCGTAGACGTGCGGGTAGCGCACCGGCGGGGCCGCGCTCGTGAAGGTGACCGAGTTCGCGCCGGCCTGGCGGGCCATGTCGACGATCTCCTTCGAGGTCGTGCCGCGCACGATCGAGTCGTCGACGATGAGCACGTTCTTGCCCTGGAACTCGGAGCTCATCGCGTTGAGCTTCTGCTTGACGCTCTTCTTGCGCTGCTCCTGCCCCGGCATGATGAAGGTGCGGCCCACGTAGCGGTTCTTGTAGAAGCCCTCGCGGTACTCGATGCCGAGCTTGCGGGCGACCTGCATGGCGGCCGGGCGCGACGAATCCGGGATGGGCATGACCACGTCGATGTCGCCCGAGGGCACGTGCGTGGCGATCGTGTCGGCGAGGCGGTCGCCGAGGCGCAGGCGCGCGTCGTAGACCGAGATGCCGTTCATGATCGAGTCGGGGCGCGCGAGGTAGACGTACTCGAACGAGCAGGGGATGAGCCGCGGGTTCGCGGCGCACTGGCGCGAGAACATCTCGCCGTTGCGGGCGATGTAGATCGCCTCGCCGGGGGCGACATCCCGCACGAACTCGTAGCCCGCCGACTCGAGCACGAGCGACTCGCTGGCGACGATCCACTCGGTGCCGACGAGACCTTCGCTGCGCTTGCCGAGCACCAGCGGGCGGATGCCGAAGGGGTCGCGGAAGGCGAGCAGCCCCTGGCCGGCGATGAGCGCGATCGCGGCGTAGGAGCCCTCGACGCGCTCGTGCAGCGTCGTGATCGCGTCGAAGACCTGACCGGGGTCGAGCTCGGTGCCGCGCACCTGCGACTGCAGCTCGTGCGCGAGCACGTTGACGAGCAGCTCGGTGTCGGAGGAGGTGTTGAGGTGGCGACGGTCGATGCGGAAGAGCTCGTCGGTGAGCTCGCGCGTGTTCGTCAGGTTGCCGTTGTGCACGAGCACGATGCCGTAGGGCGCGTTGACGTAGAAGGGCTGCGCCTCCTGCTCCTGCGAGGCGTCGCCGCGGGTCGCGTAGCGCACGTGGCCGAGGCCCATCGTGCCGAGCAGCGCGCGCATGTCACGCGTGCGGTAGGCCTCGCGCACCTGGCCCTTGGCTTTGTAGGTGTGGATGATCGAGCCCTCGCTCGTGGCGATGCCCGTCGAGTCCTGACCGCGGTGCTGCAGCAGCGAGAGGCTGTCGTAGACCTGCTGGTTGACGGGGCCGGAAGAGACGATGCCGACGATGCCGCACATGCGAGGAGCAACTCCAGATGGACGCGGGGTGACCCGTACCCGGCTGGGTACGGTCGATTGTCTCACGCGCTCCGGGGGCGTGCTGTCCATCGGACGGGCGCCCCGCGGCCGGCGCGGACGGAGTCAGTCGAGCGTGCGGTCGCGCGCCCGGTCGGCCGCGCTCGGCACCAGCCGCTCGACGATCGGCGCGAGCGCCTGCCGGTAGTCGTCGGGCTTCTCGCGCAGCAGCTCGTCGACCGCGATGGCGTTGTCGCCGATCCACCAGATGCCGGCCGTCGTGAGCGGCAGCACCTCGATGCGCAGATCGAAGTCGGCGTGCGTGCCGGCCGCCTGCTCGCGTTCGGCGACGAGCTCGCTCAGCACCCCCGCATCCGTGTCGCCGGTCTCGCCCGAGAAGGCGCGCTCGGCGAGGCGGATGCCGTACTCCTGGTGCGCGACGTCGGCCCAGGTGCGCGCGTCGTCGAGGTGCTTGCGCACGGCCGCCTCCCACGCGGGCGTCGCGTGCTCGGGCAGCGCGGGGATGCCGGCCTCGGGTTCGACGACCGAGACCCACCAGCGGATCCACGCCCATCCCGTCATCTCGTCGGCGGGGGCGGTGGATGCGGGCAGCCCGGTTCCGAGCAGCCGCGGCAGGCCCGAGGGGTCGATCACGCCGAGCGCGTCGCGCAGGTACAGCGCGACGAGGACGTCGCGCGAGGCGTCTTCGCGAGCGCGCCAGGTGCTGGGGCTGCCGGAGGTGTGCACGTCTTCACGGTAGGCGGTGGCGCCGACGCGCGGCGGGCTGTTCGCCGTCAGCGCGCGGTCAGCCCGGCGGCCGGCTGCGCTCGCCCGTGGGCTGAACGGAGGGCGCCTGGGGTGGCGCCGCGGACGGCGGCGAAGGCGCCGGCCGGGCCCGCCCCGCGCCGCCGGTACCCTGGAGCCGTGACCGACGCCCCCGCGAACACGCCCGCGAACCCCTACGCCGCCGCCGGAGTCGACACCGCCGCCGGTGACCTCGCCGTCGAGCTGATGAAGTCGGCCGTCGCGCGCACGCACGGCCCCGAGGTGCTCGGTGGGGTCGGCGGCTTCGCCGGACTGTTCGACGTCTCGTTCCTGAAGAGCTTCGACCGCCCGCTGCTCGCGACCTCCACCGACGGCGTCGGCACCAAGGTCGCGATCGCGCAGGCCATCGACAAGCACGACACCATCGGCCAGGACCTCGTCGGCATGGTCGTCGACGACATCGTCGTGGTCGGCGCGAAGCCGCTGTTCATGACCGACTACATCGCCTGCGGCAAGGTCGTGCCGCAGCGCATCGCCGACATCGTCGCCGGCATCGCCCGGGCCTGCGCCGAGACAGGAACCGCCCTCGTCGGCGGCGAGACGGCCGAGCACCCCGGGCTCCTCGGCCCCGACGACTACGACGTCGCCGGCGCGGCCGTCGGCGCGGTCGAGGCGGATGCGGTGCTCGGCGCCGACCGCGTGGCCGACGGCGACGTCGTCATCGCCATCGAGTCGAGCGGGTTCCACTCCAACGGCTACTCGCTCGTGCGCCACATCCTCAGCCAGAACTCGATCGGGTTCTCCGACACCTCGGCCGAGCTCGGCGGCGTCGTCGGCGAGGTGCTGCTCGAGCCGACCCGGCTCTACACCTCGCCGCTGCTGGGCCTGCTCGCCGACCCGGCGCTCGCCGGCGGCATCCACTCGATCTCGCACGTCACCGGCGGCGGCATCGCCGCGAACCTCGCCCGCGTGCTGCCGCGCGGCTCGTGGTCGGAGCTCGACCGCGCATCCTGGTCGCCGTCGCCGGTGTTCCGCGTGCTCGCCGACCTCGGCGGCCAGAGCCTCGAGAGCACCGAGGGCACCTGGAACCTCGGCATCGGCATGTTCGTCGTCGCCGCGCCGTCGGTCGCCGACGGCGTGATCGCCGGGCTCGCCGCCGCAGGGATGCCGGCCTGGGTCGCCGGGCAGGTCAACTTCGGCGAGGCGCCGACCGCCGCCTCGGGCGCGGATGCCTTCGAGCAGGGTGCCAAGGGCGTCGACGGCGGCGCGGTGCGCCTCGCGGGGGCGTACGCGGCCTGATCCGGGGTCGCGTGCGGTGAGGCGCCGAGTCGCAGAGGCGCGGAGTCGCGTGCGGTGAGGCGCGGAGGCGCCCGCGGTGAGGCGCTGCGTGCGGTGAACCGGGAGAGGTGCGCCGCGGAGCCTGTGCCGAGCGCGTGCGCTGACGAGTCGGATGGGCGACAGGTCGACGTCCGCGCCCTGAGGGGATGCGGATACTGGCGTGCCGTGAGACCAGCGGCGCCGGTGGCGCTGCTCGGTAGCTCGAGCAGTATCGGCGGCGAGACCAGCGGGTCAGCGCGTGTTCGTGCTCGCCGAGACGGTGGCTTGGCCGAAGCCGACGGTCGCAAGCAGGCCCCCTCCGCACGCCGTCACGCGGATACTGGCATGTCGGTACGCCGGTACTGCTCAGCGCTCTTGTCATGCCTCTCGGCGCGGTTCGATCTCGCCGTCGGCAGTATCCGCGTCGCGCGGTCTGGAGTCAGCTCCGCCCCGCGCGGACAAGGCACGTGCTCGCTCGGACCTGTCGCAAGCTGTCTCGCCGTGTCGCGGATCGGGGACATCCTCACCGACGGGCGGATGCGCTCCCTAGCGTCAGCCGCATGACCGAGACGAACACCCCCGAGACCCCCGTCGCCGAGGCTCCCGCTGCCGAGGCGACGACCAAGCCGAAGTCGGCGCGCGCTCCCCGCGCGAAGCGGGCTCCGCGAAAGGCCGCTGCCGCGAGCGCCGCGGGCGCGACGCCGTCGGCGATCCCGGCCGAGGCGGCACCAGCGGATGACGTCTCTCAGGTTCCGCAGACCGCGACCGTGACCTCGGCGGTGACCGCGACTCCGACAACGGAGGGCGAGCCCGCTGCGGCTCAGGCCGCGGACGCCGTCGCGAACGGATGGATGGCCGAGTCCGCCCCCGCCGCACCGCCGGCTCCGGCCTTGCCGGCGACGTCACCTCCGATCGCGCCCGGAGGCGGTCCGGCGGCATCGACCGGGCCCGCGCCGACGGTGATCGCGCCGCCGATCGCCGCGCAGGCCGGCGTCGCGCAGCAGACCGCGATCCCATCCGATGCCGCCCAGCCAGGGCCCGCCCAGCCGGGGCCCGCCCAGCCAGCAGCCGCGCAGGCCGACTTCTCCCAGACGACCCTCACCGCCGTCGGGCCGGCGCCTTTCCCCCAGCCCACCTCTCCGACGCAGTCGGGCCCCGCCGCGTCCGGGTCGGCGATCCCGCAACAGCAGACGCTCTCCGCGCCGCCCGCTCCTCCGACCCTGCCGACCCAGTCAGCCCCCGCGCCGACGGCCCCGGCTAACCCCTCACGCGCGATGGGCATCGCGAGCATGGTGCTCGGCATCATCGCGTTCTGCGGATTCGGGCTGGTCGCGCCGATCGGCCTCGTGCTCGGCGTCGCATCGTGGCGCAAGGAGCCGACCGCGAAGGGGTTCACGATCGCCGGGCTCGCGCTCAACATCCTCTCGATCCTGACCTGGATCGTGATCGGCGTCGTCGTGGTGATCGGCTTCGCGCTCGCCGGCTATCGGGTCACGTTCCGCTGACCCGATAGCCGGCGAGCGGCGCGGCATCGAGCGATGCGGCACGGAGAACGGGTGGATGCGGAGCCGCGAGGCCGCGCATCCACCCGTCGCGTTGTGGTCGGAAGAGCTCAGGCGTCGTGCGGATCGAGCACGAAGACCTGGATCTCGCGCTCGGTCTTCTTCTGGTACTCGGCGAAGTCGGGCCAGGTCGCGACAGCGCGCTCCCACCACTCGGCGCGCTCGTCGCCGTGCACCTCGCGGGCCGTGTAGTCCTTCTTGACCTCGCGGTCCTGCAGCTCGACGTGCGGGTTCTTCTTGACGTTGTAGTACCAGACCGGCGGCTTCGGGGCCCCGCCGAGCGAGGCGACGACGGCGTACCGGCCTTCGTGCTCGACGCGCATGAGCGCGGTCTTGCGCAGCAGGCCCGACTTCGCGCCGATCGTGGTCAGCACGATCACGGGGCGTCCGCGGTTCTCGGTGCCCTCGGCGCCGCCGGAGCTCTCGATCAGCTCGGCCTGCTCACGGGCCCAGTCGGATGTGGACGGTGCGTACTCTCCGCTCAATGGCATGCCAGGGGCAACCGGTGGATGCGGCGGGCCATTCCATCGAGGGCGCCGCGGTCATCCGGGCACGACAAAAGCGCCGGGGCGACCCGGCGCTTGCTGTCTGCTCGACCTCGCGGTGTGAGCGGTGACGACCTCAGGCGGTCTTGGACTCGTCCTCGTCGAGGTCGTCGTCACCCTCGGCGTCGTCGTCGCTGTACTCCGGCCACTTCTCGAGGTCCTCCTCGAGTCGAGGGTTGCCGGAGAGCTCTCGTTCGAGAGCGCCGTAGTTGGTGTCTGGGCTGAAGTACTTCAGGTCGCGTGCGACCTTGGTGTGCTTCGCCTTCTGACGGCCCCGCCCCATGCGCGACCCCCTCGGTTTCAGGTGGTGGGTGAGTTCACAAATCTGTCCGGCAGTTTATCACGGCGCTTCGAGCGTCCCGCGCCGGTCCCGGGCTCGACCCGGGCCGGTCCCGGGCGGCGACACCGGCTGTGACCCGGCCCGCACTCCCGCCGCACCCGGGCTGCGCGGCGCTCGCCGACGCCGCGCATCCGCCTCGCGCTCACGCCGCGCTCGCAGGGTGCCCGCGACTACTCTGGTGCGGTGACCGACCCCGCCTTCGACACCTCCGTGGTGGTCGTGGGGGCGGGGCAGGCCGGTCTCTCGGTCGCGTACTACCTGCGACGCCTCGGGCTCGATCCCGGCAACGACTTCGTCATCCTCGACCGCGGTCCTTCGACCGGCGGCGCCTGGCAGTTCCGCTGGGAGGCGCTGCGCCTCGGCTACGCGCACCGCGTGAACGACCTGCCGGGCATGGCCGAGCTCGACCTCAGCTTCGACACCGCCGATCGGCACGCTCCGGCGAAGGATGTCGTGGCCGACTACTACGCGCAGTACGAGCAGCACTTCGGGCTGCAGGTCGTGCGGCCCGCGAACGTGACCCGTGTCGAGGGGCTCATGGACGGCTTCACCGTCACCTTCGACGACAGCTCGGCCCGGCACGGCGGCAGCGCGGCCGCGACCGCCGGCCTGACGACGCAGCGGGTGACGACGCGGGTGCTCGTCAACGCGACCGGCACCTGGGGAGCCCCGTTCATCCCGTGGTACCCGGGACTCGACAGCTTCCGCGGGCGCATGGTGCACACCTCCGAGTACCGGGATGCGTCGGAGTTCGCCGGGATGCGCGTCGCCATCGTCGGCGGCGGCACGAGCGCGATCGGCTTCCTCATGGAGCTCGAGAAGGTCGCCGCGGAGACGACCTGGTTCTCGCGGCGTCCGATCGAGTTCCTCGAAGAGCAGGAGCTCAACATCGAGTCGGGCAGCTCGTCGGTGCGCCAGCAGGACGAAGCGGCTCGTCAGGGGCGCGCGCTGCCGAGCATCGTGTCGACGACCGGGGTTCCGCGCAGCCGCCGCATCCAGGCCGCCATCGATCGGGGTCTGCTGCTGGCTCAGCCGATGTTCACCCGGGTCACGCCGAACGGCGTCGTGCTGCCCGACGGGCGCGAGGTCGAGGTGGATGCGATCATCTGGGCCACCGGATTCCGGCCCGAGCTGAGGCACCTCGCCCCGCTGAAGCTGCGCGAGAAATCGGGCGGCATCACGGTCGGGCAGGGTGCGTCGTGGCGCAACTCGCGGGTGTTCTTCGCCGGGTACGGACCGGCCGCCTCGACGATCGGGGCGAACCGCGCCGGGCGCACGATCGCGCGCCAGGTCATCGCGACGCTGTCGTCGTTCGGCTGAGCCGCCGTGCTCGGCTGGGCACCGCGGCGCCGCGCGGACGCCGCGCCGCGCCGACGCCGGGTCAGCCGCGCAGGGCGCTCCAGACCGTGACCGCGGCGGCGGCCGACCAGGACTGCGGGCGGCAGGCCGCCGGGTAGGGCACGGGCGACGGGATGTCGGCGGCACGATCGCCGCCGTGCAGCTCGGGCATGCGGTAGCCGAAGCCGGCGGCCGCAGCGAGGAGCCCCTCGGCGAGCTGGCGGGCCTCGGGGCGGCGACCCTCGAGCAGCAGCCCGCGGATGACGACCGCGGTGTCGTGCGCCCACACCGACCCGCCGTGATAGCTCAGCGGCCAGAAGCCCGCGTCGTCGCTCGACATCGTGCGCAGTCCGTAGCCGGAGTCGAGCGCCGGCGAGGTGACCGCGCGGGCGACGTGGTCGACCTGGGCCGTGTCGAGCAGACCCGTGCCGAGCAGGTGGCCGATGTTCGAGGTGAGGCTGTCGACGGGGCGCTTGTGCGCATCCAGGGCGATCGCCGGGTACGGGGTGGATGCCGTGTCTGCCGCGTCGCTGATCCAGAACGACCGGGATGCGATGCGCAGGCGCTCGGCCCAGGCGCGCCAGCCGGCGACCTCATCGGCGAGGGCCGCCGCGGCATCCGCGTCCGCATCCGAGTCGGGCTCCCGGTCGGCGCCAGCGCCGGTGCCGCCCGGCGCCGCGCCGAGCGCCTCGAGCAGGTCGGCGCCGTGCACGGCCGCCTCGTAGGCGTAGCCCTGCACCTCGACGAGCGCGATCGGGCCCTCGGCGAGACGGCCGTCGCGCCACTGCACCGAGTCGCCGCTGTCCTTCCAGCCCTGGTTGGCGAGGCCGCGTCCGCTCTCGTCGACGTACTCGAGCAGTCCATCGCCGTCGCTGTCGCCGAAGTCGCGCATCCACGCCAGGGCGGCGCGCAGCTGCGGCAGCAGGGCGCGCACCTCGGCCTCGGGGAGTCCGGCGCGCCAGGCGTCGTGCAGCAGGCAGATCCAGAGCGGGGTCGCGTCGACCGTGCCGTAGTAGAGCGGCGGCAGCTCGAGGTTCTCGGTCGGCAGGCTGAGGGTGGCGCTGCGCAGCTCGTGCATGATCTTGCCCGGCTGCTCGGCCGTCTCGGCGACGCGTTCGCGGCCCTGCAGCTCGGCGAGCGCGCGCACGGTGCTCGCGGCGATCGCGACGCCGCCGTCGAGCGGAAGCAGCAGGCGGGCGGCCCAGAGGGCGTCGCGGCCGAACATCGTGAGGAACCACGGGGCGCCCGCGGCGAGGAACTCGGCGTCCGATCCGCGGCGCACGAGGCGCAGCGCATCCAGGTCGGCGAGGGCGCGGTCGAGCCAGCGGTGCACGCGGTCGTCGTCCGCGGCGCCGGCTCCGGTGTCGTCGACACCGTCACGGTCGGGCGGGCTCCAGGGGGTCGGATGCGGTGAGGCATCGACGACGGCGCGCTCGTCGTGCAGGTCGAGGGACCACGCCAGGGAGGCCTCGCCGCGCGGCGGCACCACGACATCCCAGCTGAGGATGATCGCGGCCGGGTCGTCGGCATCGGCATCGGCGTCGGCGTCGGGTCGGATGACCGCATCCGGGGCGCGCAGCAGCGCTGTCAGCCCGTCGCGACCCCAGCTCGCGGCAGCGTCGGCATCCGCGCGGAGCTCGACACGCACGGCATAGTCGCCGCGCCGGCCCTCCTTGACCGCGCTCATCGGCGAGAGGTCGGCGTGCAGCCGCAGCTCGACCGGCACCCGCAGCTCGAGGTCGCGGCGGGAGCGGATGACGAGGATCTCGTCGACGCCGTCGGCGCGCACCCTGCGGGTCAGCTCGCTGCGCACGTCGGGGTCGGCTCCGGGGCCGTCGAGCTCGCGATGCAGGCGCACGACGCGCAGCTCGGTCGCCGCGTCCTGCGCGGTCGCGATGTGCTCGCCGGGGGCGTCGGCGACGCTGAGCCGCCAGCCGTCGAGCACGCGGGTGTCGCCGAGGTAGAGCCCGTCGATGACGACCGGCGCGGCCGACGTGGATGCGGCCGTCACGGAGTCGCCGATCGTTCCGTCGGGGCGCGACCAGGCCTGCGCGGGAGCGCGCAGCGCGATCGCCGCGTCGTGCAGGAACGGCTGTCGGGGGATGGGGTGCTGCATGATCCGCTCGCCCTTGAATCGGTTGCTCATGTGGGGCTCCGGGCGTCTCGGCGTCGGGCTCCGTGTCGGTCGTCGAACCGGCCGGGGGTTGACTCGGGCGGTTCGGGAGGTAACCTAACACCGCGGATTTGATCGTTCAAACAATTCGCACCGGAGACACCGCGACCCCCATGGCGGCGCCCCGCATCCCCCACGACGACGAAGTCGGAGACGACATGACGGCCACCCCGCTCCCCACGATCGACGACGTCGCCGTCGCCGCGGGAGTGTCGCGTCAGACCGTCTCGAACGTGCTCAACGCGCCCGACATCGTGCGCGAGGCGACCCGCCAGAAAGTGCGCGACGCGATCGACGCGCTCGGCTACCGGCCGCACGCCTCCGCCCGCCGACCGCGCACGCAGACCAGCAGCACGATCGGCATCCGGATGGGCGCCCTCTCGCGCGGCGGCGTCTCCGGCGCCGTGCTCGACCGCTTCCTGCACGCCCTGACCGAGCGGGCCGACAGCCGCGGCATGCGCATCATGCTCTTCACCGCCGCCGACGAGGCCGCCGAGATCGAGCAGTACCGTCGCCTGCGCGACGGCGCCGACGTCGACGCGCTCGTCGTCACCGGAACCGCCTACGGCGACGCCCGCCTCGACTGGCTCGCCGACAACGGCGTGCCCTTCGTCGCCTTCGGCCGGCCCTGGGGCTCGGCCGATCTCGACGACCCGCGCCGGCCCTGGGTGGATGTCGACGGCGCCGACGGCGTGCGCCAGGCGACCGTGCACCTGGCCGGTCGAGGGCTGCGCCGCATCGGCTACCTCGGCTGGCCGGACGGCTCCGGCACCGGCGACGACCGCCGCAGCGGCTGGGTCGCGGCGATGCGCGAGCTGTTCGGCGACGCCGGAGCCGACGGAACGACCGACGCCGACCTCGAGTCCCTGACCATCCGCGCCGAAGAGGGCGTCGCCCCCGCGCGGGTCGAGCTCGAGCGCCTCCTCGCCGGCGGCACCGATCTCGAGGCGCTGGTCTGCGCGAGCGACTCGCTCGCGCTCGGCGCGATGATGGCCGTGCGCGAGGCCGGGCATCCGAAGTTCCCCGTCATCGGCTTCGACAACACGCCCGTCGCGGGCGCCGTCGGCCTCTCCAGTGTCGACCAGCAGCTCGACCAGGTCGCCCTCGCGGTGCTCGACCTGCTCATGGGCGAGCACGGCCGCCGCGTGCTGAACCCCGACGAGATCGACGGTGCACGGCACCGCCTCGTCACCCCCAAGCTCATCGTCCGCCGGTCGAGTCACCTGGCGCCCGTCGACGAGGCCGGATCCACAGCATCCGGCACCAACGAGTGAAAGGAACCCCCGATGAAGATGTCGAGATGGGCTCTCGTGACGGTCGCGCTCGGCGCGACCGTGGGCCTGACGGCGTGCGGCTCCGGCTTCAGCAGCGGAGCGAAGCAGGATGACAGCAAGGCGCTGACCGTGCTGATCGGCTCGTCCGGCGACGCCGAGACGAAGGCCGTGAAGGATGCCGTGGCGACCTGGTCGAAGGACTCGGGCATCACGGCCACGGTCAAGGCCGCGAGCGACCTCAAGCAGGAGCTCGCCCAGGGCTTCAGCTCGGGCAAGCCGGCCGACGTGTTCTACCTGTCGACCGACGCCCTGGCCGGCTACGCCTCGAACGGCTCGCTGCTGGCCTACGGCGACGACCTGAAGAACAAGGACGACTTCTACCCGGTGCTGCAGAAGTCGTTCACCTACGACGGCAAGTTCTACTGCGCGCCGAAGGACTTCTCGACGCTGCAGCTCATCGTCAACACCGACCTCTGGTCGCAGGCGGGGCTGACGGATGCCGACATCCCCACCACCTGGGATCAGCTGCAGTCGGTCGCGCAGAAGCTCACCACCGGCGACCGCAAGGGCCTCGTGATGAGCGGCGAGTACGCCCGCGTCGGCGCCTTCATGGCCGAGGCCGGCGGCAACCTCGTCAACGACGAGAACACCGAGGCGACCGCCGACAGCGAGGCCAACCTGCAGGCCCTGCAGTACGTGCAGAAGAACCTGCAGGCCGGCGACTTCGCCTTCGCGAAGGATGTCGGCGCGGGCTGGGGTGGCGAGGCCTTCGGCAAGCAGCTCGGCGCGATGACGGTCGAGGGCAACTGGATCACGGGCGCGATGCAGAACGACTTCCCCGACGTGAAGTACAAGGTCGTGCCGCTGCCCGAGGGTCCGAAGGGCAAGGGCACTCTGCAGTTCGCGAACTGCTGGGGCATCGCCGCCGACAGCGGCAACACGAAGGGCGCGCAGAGCCTGGTCGAGGCGCTGACCGCGAAGAACCAGCAGCTCGCCTTCTCGAAGGCCTTCGGCGTCATGCCGTCGATCCAGTCGGCCGCCGAGGAGTGGAAGAGCCAGAACGCGCCCCTCGTGCCGTTCATCGAGGCCGCCGACTACGCCAAGACGCCCCCCACGGTGAAGGGCGGGGCGGACGTCGTGACCGACTTCAACTCGCAGCTCGCGAGCCTGAAGACGGGAGATCCGAAGACGCTGCTCACGAGCACGCAGAAGAACCTCGAGGCGCTGTTCAAGTAGGCCCGAGCGGATGCCGCGGTCGCCTCGGGTGGCGACCGCGGCATCCACCCCACGTCCCCCACCCCACATCTCGATCCGATCCCCACGAAAGGGAGTGACGAGCATGGCGAACGCACGCAGACGCCTGCGCCGCGGCGAAGGCCTCGCGGGCTGGCTGTTCACGGCGCCCGTGATCGTGATCCTCGGACTGTTCCTGCTCGTGCCCGTGCTCATGGCGGCGTGGGTGAGCGTGTCGGACTGGACCGGCCGCGGCAGCCCCTTCGCCGCGGGCGTGAACTTCATCGGCGGTGACAACTACGTCCAGATCCTGGGCGGCGGCGGGCTCGCCGAGCGTGACTTCGGCATCTCGCTGAAGAACAATTTCTGGTACGTGATCCTCGTCGTGCCGCTGCAGACGATCGTCGCGCTGGGGCTGGCGCTGCTGGTCAACAAGCGCATCCTGCGCGGGCGCGGCTTCTTCCGCACCGCCTTCTACTTCCCGTCGGTCACGAGCTCGGTCGCGATCACGGTGCTCTGGCTGTTCCTCTTCACCGGCTCGGGCGCGGTCAACGCGGTGCTGTCGTGGGTCGGCATCAACGGCCCCGACTGGTTCAACGACCCCTCGGGCATCTTCCACTTCGGCGCGACGAGCGGGCCCGAGGCGCTGACCGGCCCGACCGCGCTCGGCGTCAGCTGGTGGGACTGGCTCGGGGGGCCCTCGGTCGCGATGAGCGCCTTCGTCATGCTCGCCGTGTTCACGACCGGCGGCACGTTCATGCTGCTGTTCCTCGCGGCCCTGCAGAACCTCTCCGGCGAGGTGCAGGAGGCGGCCGAGATGGATGGGGCCAACGCGGCCCAGCGCTTCTTCCGCGTCACGCTGCCGCAGCTGCGGCCGACCCTCTTCACCGTCATCACGCTCGGCCTGATCGGCTGCTGGCAGGTCTTCGACCAGATCTACACCGGCACCCAGGGGCAGCCGGGCAAGACGACCCTGACGCCCGCCTACCTCTCCTACACCTCCGCTTTCGACAGCAACGAGTGGGGTCGGGGCGCGGCGATCGCGTTCATCCTGTTCGCGATCATCATCGTGTTCACCCTCGTGCAGCGCTGGGTGCTCGCCGAGCGCAAGGTGTCGCGCCGCCGCATGCGGTGGATCGAGGATGCGCGCGGCGACGTGGCCGGCGTCGCCTCCGACGCGGCGCGCGTGAGCGGAGGTGCGCGATGAGCGCCGTGATCGATCGCCCCGGCCGGCGCCGCGGACTGCGCTCCCGGTTCGGCGGCGGCGTGGTCTACCTGCTGCTGGCCGCGCTCGCCGTGATCTACATCTTCCCGTTCCTCATCGACGTGGCGACGTCGTTCAAGACCGAGGCGGAGGCCGCATCCAGCCCGCTGTCGCTGATCCCGCAGAACTGGACGACCGCGGCCTACGAGCGGCTCTTCCTGCACTCCGACTTCCCGGTGTGGTTCCGCAACACCGCGATGGTGACGGTGTTCGTCACGGCCGGCCGGGTGTTCTTCGACTCGCTCGCCGGCTATGCGCTCGCGCGGCTGCGCTTCCGCGGGCGGGGGATCGTCTTCGGGGCGCTGATCGCGGTCATGGCGGTGCCGAACGTGGTGCTGCTGATCCCGAAGTTCCTGGTGATCAACCAGCTCGGCATCTTCGACTCCTACGTCGGCCTGATCGTGCCTCTGCTGGTGGATGCGGCGGGCGTCTTCATCATGAAGAACTTCTTCGAGTCGATCCCCGTGTCGGTCGAGGAGCAGGCGCGCATCGACGGCGCCGGCACCTTCCGGGTGTTCTGGTCGGTCGTGCTGCCGATGGCGCGGCCCGCGCTCGTGACCATCATCATCCTGAGCTTCCAGGGGTCGTGGAACGAGCTGGCGCACTTCATCGTCGCCGCGCAGGACCCGCAGCTGACGACCCTGACCAAGGGCGTCGCGCAGCTCGCGAGCGGCCAGCTCAGTCAGGGCAGTCAGTACCCGATCAAGCTCGCCGCCGGCGCGATCATGACGATCCCCGTCGCGATCATGTTCTTCATCTTCCAGCGCCGCATCATGAACTCGAGTTCGGGAGCGGTGAAGGAGTAGCGGGCTGGCCGACGAGGACGGCTATGGTGGCGACGGCGCTCAGTCGCCGTTCTCGAGGCGCGACTCGGCGTAGGGGTCGTCGTTCTGGCGGCGCGGCGCATCCGGCCACTTCCCGCCGACGACGGCCGCCGAGTTGCGGAAGTCGCTCGCCTCACGGCGTGCCTCGGCGCTGCGGTTCGCGCGCAGGGCCGCCGGCGGCAGCGCCCGACGCGGGGCGACCCCGCGACGCACCTCGCCGCGGCGCACATCCCCCGGCAGGGCTCGCGAGCGGCGGCCGTAGATGAGGTCGGAGCTGTCGAGCAGCCACGGCACGATCGCGACCATGACGCCGTGCACGAGCATGAGCTTCTGGCGGATGCGGCGGGCTTTGTGGTTGTGCAGGATGCCCTCCCACCAGTGCCCGACGATGTACTGCGGCGTGTAGACGGTGACGACCTCGGCGCCGTGCTGCTCGCGGTGCTTCTTGATGTACTTGATGAGCGGCAGGCTGATGTCGCGATAGGGCGACGAGAGCACCGTCAGCGGCACCTCGATGCCGTGCTCCGCCCACTCCCGCTCGAGCTGCCGGCTCGACTCGTCGTCGATCGACACGTGCACGGCCTCGATCGATCCGTGGCGGGCGGCGATCGCGTAGTCGAGCGCCTTCAGCACGGGCTTCTGCATCCGTCCGACCAGCACGATCGCGTGGTCGCCGGTGGCGCCGAAGGTGGTGTCGGAATCGACCTCCACCTCGCGCTCGACGTCGCGGTAGTAGCGGTTCACGCCCATCATCAGCAGGAACAGGATCGGCATCACGATGTAGACGAGGTACGCGCCGTGCGTGAACTTCGTGATGGTCACGATGACGAGCACCGAGAAGGTGACGAGCGCGCCGACCGCGTTGACGGCGAGGTAGACGGGGATGGGCCCCTGGTTCTTCACGCCCTCCTTGAGGAGGCGGCGCCAGTGCCGGATCATGCCGATCTGACCGAGCGTGAACGAGACGAAGACGCCGATGATGTAGAGCTGGATGAGCTGCGTCACGTTCGCCTGGAAGACGATCATGATCACGCTCGCCGCGACCGCCATCGCGATGACGCCGTTGCTGAAGATGAGGCGGTCGCCGCGGGTTCCGAGCGACTTGGGCGCGTACTTGTCTTTCGCGAGCACCGAGCCGAGCAGCGGGAAGCCGTTGAAGGCGGTGTTCGCCGCGAGCAGCAGGATGGCCGCGGTCGCCGCCTGGATGACGAAGAACAGCACCGAGTTGTTGCCGAAGGTCGCCGCCGCGATCTGCGCGATCATGCTGCGCTGCGGAGTGTCGGCGCAGTTCTGGAAGCCGACCAGGTCGCACGCCTTCTCGGCGTAGTGCACACCCGAGACGAGCGCCATGATCGTGAGCCCGGCGAACAGGATGATCGCGATCGTGCCCATCATCACGAGGGTGCGCTGCGCGTTCTGGATCTTCGGGCGGCGGAACGCCTGCACGCCGTTCGAGATCGCCTCGACGCCCGTCAGGGCGGAGCATCCACTCGAGAAGGAGCGCAGCAGCAGCATGATGATCGCCGCGTGCGTGACGTCTTCGGCGCGCACCGAGTACGACGCGCTCTCGGCGACCGGAGCATCCCCCATCGCCATGCGCACGAAGCCGACGACGAGCATCACCACGATGCTCGCGATGAACAGGTAGGTCGGCACGGCGAAGGCCTTGCTCGACTCGCTCACGCCGCGCAGGTTGACCGCGGCGAGCACGATGATGAAGCCGACGGCGATCTCGACGCGGGCGCCGTTCAGCTCGGGGAACGCCGAGATGATGTTGTCGACACCCGACGAGACCGACACCGCGACGGTCATGATGTAGTCGACCAGCAGCGCGGAGGCGACGACCAGACCGGCCTTCTCGCCGAGGTTCTTGCTCGCGACCTCGTAGTCGCCGCCGCCCGAGGGGTAGGCCTTGATCAGCAGGCGGTACGACACCACCACGATCAGCATGAGCGCGATGACGGACGCCGCGACCCACGGGGTGAAGCTGAGGAAGCTGAGCCCGCCGATCAGCAGGATCATCATGAGCTCCTGCGGCGCGTAGGCCACGGAGGAGAGCGCGTCGCTGGAGAAGATCGGCAGCGCGAACTTCTTCGGCAGCAGCTGCCCCTCGATCTTGTCGGAGGGGAGCGGCTCGCCGATGATCCAGCTCTTGGGAGAACGATGCTCCCCGGCGCTCTCGTCAGTCACGAGCGGAGACACTACTCCGGCCGGGTTGCCCGTCAAAGCCGGATTTTCCGGGCTTGCGGCGGCTGTCGAGCGGGGGTTCAGGTTGCGCGACAGGCGTCGTGATCCCGACCCGCGTTCTGCGGGGTCGCCGTGCGGTCGTCGCGCGCGCTCGCGACGGTGCCGCGGCGCTCGTCAGAGCAACGCGAGCGCGATCACGGCGAGCACGGTGGATGCGACGGCCGCGAGAGTGCGGACGGCGTTCCACGCGGTCCACGGGCGCTCGAACGCGGCACGCGCCGCCCGCGGTTCGCGACCGCCGTCGCGCTCGAGGGCGTCGTTGCGCGGCACGTTGGCGCCGAGCGTGACGCCGATCACGCCGGCGAGCTGCAGCGCGGCCGCGGCGAACAGGAGCACGACGGCTTCGCCGGGCGTGGTCGTGGCGTCGCTCGCTGATGCTGCTGCGGCGATCGGCGTGGCCGTGCCCCGACTGAGTCCGACGATCGCAGCGGCGCCCAGCGCGAACAGCGGCAGGAACAGCGGCCCGAGGAAGAGCGGGTTCATCACGCCCTTGTTGATCGCCCGGAACGCCCCGACGAATGCGCCGTCGTCGACCCGCCGCATCCCCGGCAGCACGCCCGCGGCGAAGCCGAGCAGGATGCCGGCGCCGAGCCCGGCGAGCACGACCCCGACGATCGTGAGAACCAGGAGCAGCGTCGTGGCGTCCATGTGCGTGCCTTTCCCGAGACTGTGCTCGCCGGCTGAGGGGTCGCAGATGAGTCCATGGTGACCGGATCACGGCCCCGATGGAACGATCTGCGACCCCTCGGCGACGATGCCGGGGACGCGTCTGCGCCGCCGAGTCGGCTCGGCGGCAGGTCAGCGGCGGGCGCGGGCCAGCTCGTCGGCGAGACGGGAGAGGCCCGCGCGCAGCACCTCGAGGGTCTCGGGACGCAGTTCGCCGCGACTCGCGGCCCGGCGCAGGTCGGTGCGCACGCGCTGACGGAAGTCGGTCAGCGCCGACTCCGCGTCGAGCAGCAGGCCGCGGCTCGCGGTGCGCGCCTCGGCGGCCGACCAGCTCGAGCGGCCGGAGGCGCCTGGCGTCGCCGAGTCGGAGTCCGAGGCTCCGGAGCCTGCGCTCGCGCCGGCCGAGGTCGTGCCGTCAGCGCCGACCGCGAAGTCGGCCGAGGCGCCGACGGCACCCGATCCGGCATCCGCACCTCGCCCGCGGCGCGCGAACGACTCACGTGCGGCGTTCCCCGCGGCGGCCGCCCGAGCATCCCGCTCGGCCCGCGTGCTCTCGCGCTCGGGGCGACCGGTGGCGCGCGACTCGTCGCGCGCATCCCGTGCCGCCGCGGCGAGCTCGGCCCGCAGGCTCTTCATCGCGCCGTCGACGCTCGAACGCACCTCGTCGGCGAGCCGGCGCACCGAGTCGCTCAGCTCGCTCTCGACCCGGTCGAGCTCGTGCTCGCGCTCCGCGAGCTCGGCACGGCCGGCGTCGGTGATCGCGTAGACGGTCTTACGTCCGTCGGGCTGCTTGGTGACGAGACCCTCCTCCTCGAGCTTCGCGAGACGGGGGTAGATCGTGCCGGCGCTCGGCACGTAGGTGCCGCCGAAGCGGTCGCTCAGCGCCTGGATGAGCTCGTAGCCGTGCATCGAGCGCTCGGCGAGCAGGCTCAGCAGGTAGAGCCGCAGGTGTCCGTGCCCGAAGACCGCGGGGCTCACGCGGGGCTCCCGGCGGTCGGGTCGACGGAGCTCGTGGTGTCGCCGGCGTCGGCGCTGTCGGTGGTCGCGCTGGCGGCGTCAGCGGAGGTGCTCGGCGCGGCGGCGTCCGGCTCGCTCGCCGGGGCGGGTGCGTCGTCGGCGCGGTGCAGCACGTCGATCGCGCCGCTGACCGTGTTGACCTTCACATCCACCCAGTGCCGCTCGAGCTCGCCGAAGCGCCCCTGATAGCGGCCGCGCACGCCGGTGATCTCGGCGTCGTCGAGCTGGATGCGTCCGCTGACGGTGTTGATCGTGTACTGCGCGGGCACGCCGGCGTCGAGACGGGCGGCGACCGAGCCGCTGACCGTGTTGACGCGCAGCTGGTCGGGGATGCCGGCCGCATCCACGTAGACGTCGGCGCCCACGCTGTCGGCGGTGAAGCGGGCGAGCTCACCCGAGACGGTCACGTCGCCGTTGACGGTCTTGGCGTCGACGCGCCCGCGGTGGTCGCGCACGCTGACCTCGCCGTTGACCGAGTTGATCGTGGTGTCGCCCTCGACGCCGTCGACGACGAGGTCGCCGTTGACGGTCGAGAGGCTGGCGTCGCTGCGCACGCCCGAGACCAGCGCGGTGGCGTTGACGACGCCGAGCTTGAGGGCGATGTCGCGGGGGACGGCGACGCTGACGTCGGCGCGGTCGCGCTCGTGGAAGCTGCGGAACACGTCGAGGAAGTTGTCCCAGCCGAGCTGGGGGTGGTCGATCTCGAGACGGTCGCCGTCGATCGTGATCTTGAGCGGACGCCCGTCGACCGAGTGCACCTCGACGCGGGCGCCGGGCTCGTCGTGCGCGACGACATCCACCTGTCCGCCGATGAGGCCGACCTTGAGCGAGCGGACGCGCTCGATGTCGATCGTCTTGGGGCCGTCGACGAGCCACTTCTCCTGGGCCATGCGCCCCGTCCTTTCGAGATATATCGCGTTTGCGTGGGAGTCACGATATATCGCGTTTCACGCGGGCGCAAGGCGCGATCTGCGACGGATGCGGGAACGTCGTTTGCGGTTGACGCAGCGTCAACTCGTAGCGTGGCCGGCATGACACGAGACGGGAGCGAGCGGATGGAGTGGAGCATCCAGCAGGTCAGTCGGATCACCGGCGCGACCAGCCGCGCGCTGCGGCACTACGACCAGGTCGGGCTGCTGCCGCCGAGCCGCATCGGCCACGGCGGACTGCGCTACTACGACGAGGATGCGCTGGTTCGGCTTCAGCGGATCCTGCTGCTGCGCGAGCTCGGGCTCGGCATCCCCGCGATCGTGGAGGCGCTGAGCGGGTCGGCCGCGCACGGCGATGGGGGTGCGGATGCGGACGAGCCCATCGAGGGCGGGTCGCGCGCCGCGGGGGCCGGGCCGGCGACCGATCCCGAGGTGGCGGCCCTGCGCATCCACCTCGTCCAGCTGCGCCGCGAGCAGGAGCTGCTCGCCCGGCGCATCGACGCCGTCGCGCACACGATCGACGCACGAGAGAGAGGAGAGCCGCTCATGGCGGAGGACATGTTCGACGGATTCGACCACACGCAGCACCGCGAGGAGGTCGAGCGGCGCTGGGGTCGCAAGGCCTACGCCGATTCGTCCGCGTGGTGGGAGTCGAAGAGCGCCGAGGAGAAGAAGGAGTGGCAGGCGCGCCAGGCGGCGCTCGCCGCGGACTGGGCGGCGGCCGCCGAGCGCGGCGTCGACCCCGCGTCGGAGGCGGCGCAGGCGCTCGCGGCCCGGCACGTGGACTGGCTCGCCGGCATCCCCGGAACTCCCGGGTATCCGGCCGGACCCTCGGCCGAGTACCTCGCGGGACTCGGCGAGATGTACGTCGCCGACCCGCGCTTCGCCGCGAACTACGGCGGCCGGCGCGGCGCCGAGTTCGTGCGCGACGCCCTCGCGATCTACGCCGCAGCAATGCGAGGGGAGCGCTCCGCGGACTGACCCACCCCCGGTCGCTGAACCCGAGTCGCCCACTTCCGCGGTGTGTCGCCCGTCGGATGCCGCGGAATCGGGCAACTCGGGGATCGCGGAGGGAGAGCCCGCGGACGGAGAAGGCCGGAGGGGCCGATCCCTGCACGGCCGGCCCCTCCGGGGTCTGGTGTCCCGCGCGCGGCAGGCGCGCGAGGAGGCGCGACGCTACGCCGGATTCGAGCTCGGCGCGGCGGTTCCGCTGGCGGCGCGCTCGACGGGGATGTCGGCGGCGGCCTCGGCGGGGGTCTCGCGCGGCTCGGGCACCCGCAGGCGCGGCAGCGCGATCCCGCAGAGCGGGCCGATCAGCAGGGCGAAGGCGATGGTGCCGACGCCCACGTTGCCGCCGAGCAGCCAGCCTACGGCGACCACCACGACCTCGATGCCGGTGCGCACGACCCACACGGGCCATCCGGTGCGCGCGACGAGCCCGGTCATGAGTCCGTCGCGCGGGCCGGGGCCGAGGCGTGCGCCGACGTAGAGTCCGGTCGCGAAGGCGAGCAGCACCAGGCCGAAGGCGAAGAAGGGGATGCGCACCCACAGCGACGTCCACGACGAGGTGTCGAGCACGGGCAGCAGGGCGAAGCCGACCTCGGCGCTCGCGCCGACGCCGATGATGTTGACGACGGTGCCGATGCCGGGCTTCTGCTTGATCGGGATCCAGAGGGCGAGCACGACCGCGCCGATGATGATCGTCAGCACGCCGAAGGGCAGCCCGGTGACCTTCGACAGGCCCTGCGTCAGCACATCCCACGGGGCGACGCCGATCGCGGCGCGCACCATGAACGAGATCGCGATGCCGTAGAGGAAGACCCCGACGGCGAGCTGCGCGAAGCGACGGATCCAGATCGCCCGACGCGTGGTGAGGGCGGCGTGGATGCGGCTGGGTGCGGCGTCGGCGGTCGGGGCGGCGGTGGTGCCGGTACCCGTGCTGCCGGTCGCGGCGGCGTCGTTCGTGCTCATGTCGAGTATCCAATCCCCCGATTGGCTTGGAGATCCATAGCCAATTGCTCTACCGTGGCTGCATGGCGACCCTGTCCGCGCGCTCTTTGGCCACTTTCCTCACCGGCTGGCGACTCTCCGGTGCCGGCGCCGCATACCAATCGCTCGCCGATCGCGTACGGCTGCTGGTGCTCGACGGCCGCATCCCCCTCGGCACCCGCCTGCCCGCCGAGCGCGAGCTCGCCGCGGCGCTCGGCGTCTCGCGCACCACCGTCTCGAGCGCCTACGCCGCCCTCCGCGACAGCGGCCACATCGAGAGCCTGCGCGGCTCGGGCAGCGTCGCCCGCCTGCCGCACCCGTCCGCCACGAGCGCGCCCGAGCCGGCTGACGACCTTCTCGACTTCTCGAAGGCGACCCTGCCCGCCATCCCCGGCGTCGCCGCCTACGCCGAGCGCGCCGTCATGAAGCTGCCGGCCTTCGTGGGCGAATCCGGCTACGACCCCTACGGCGTGCTCGCGCTGCGCGAGCAGATCGCCGCCCGCTACACCCGCCGCGGACTGCCGACGAGCCCCGACGAGGTCATGGTCACGATCGGCGCTCAGCACGCGATCTCGCTCGTCGCCCGCGCCTTCGTCGCGCGCGGAGACCGCGTGCTCGTCGAGTCGCCGAGCTACCCGCACGCCTTCGAGGCGCTGCGCAACGCCGGCGGCCGCCTCGTGCAGGTCGCCGTCACGAGCGAGGACGGCTGGGATGAGACCGCCCTGCAGCAGGCCCTGCAGCGCACCAGCCCGAGCCTCGGCTACCTCATGCCCGACACCCACAACCCCACCGGACGCCGGATGCCGCACGACCAGCGCGAGCGCCTCGTCGCCACCGCGGCGCGGCAGGGCACCCGGCTCGTCGTCGACGAGACGATGTCGGAGATGCAGCTCGACGGCAGTGAGGCGCCGACGCCGTTCGCGAGCCTCGGCGGCGACCTGGTGATCACGATCGGCTCGGTCGGCAAGAGCGTCTGGGGCGGGCTGCGCATCGGCTGGATCCGCGCGAACCGCGACGACCTGCAGCGCATCGCGCGCATCCGCTTCGCCAACGACCTCGGCACGCCCGTGCTCGACCAGCTCATCGTCGCCGAGCTCATGCCCGACATGGACGGCATCCTCGCCGGCCGCCGCACGCAGCTGCGCGAGGGCCGAGACCTGCTGGCCGCGCTGCTGCGCCGCCGCCTGCCCACCTGGCGCATGCCCGAGGTGCCTGGCGGACTCACGGCCTGGGTCAACCTCGGCGCCCCGATCAGCTCGCAGGTCGCGCTCGCCGCCCGGTCCGAGGGGCTCGTGATCGCGGCCGGACCGCGCTTCGGCATCGACGGCGTCTTCGAGCGCTTCCTGCGCATCCCGTTCTCGTACCCGCCCGAGGAGCTCGAGCGGGGAGTGGATGCGCTGGCTCGCGCCTACGCGGCCATCTCGCGCAACCCGATCGCGCTCGGCGCGGAGGAGCTGGCGCAGATCGCGTGAGCGGATGCCGCGCGACGGGGACAGCGGCGGGCGGCGACAGACAGCGGACGGACGGAGACGACATGACGGTGACCGGGATCGGCGGGCTCTTCTTCCGCAGCCGCGACCCCGAGGCGCGACTGGCCTGGTATCAGCGGCACCTCGGCGTGGGTGATGGTCCCTATGGGATGTGGGCGCAGCAGTCCGGCGACACGGTCTTCGCGCCGTTCCCCGCCGACAGCGACTACTTCGCCGCCGATCAGCCGTTCATGCTGAACCTCCGCGTCGACGCCCTCGATGAGCTGGTCGCGCGGCTCGAGGCCGACGGCATCGCGGTCGAGCGCCGGGACGAGTGGGATGCCGCCGGGCTCGGGCGCTTCGCCCGCATCCACGACCCCGAGGGGCTGCCGATCGAGCTGTGGGAGCCGGCGGGGGAGTAGGCGGCGGGCACGTCGAACGGGCGGGCGCGTCAGGCCGCACTGCGCTGGAACGCGGTCGGGGTCGTGCCGAGCACGCGGCGGAAGTGCCGCGTGAGGTGCGCCTGATCGTAGAAGCCGGCGGCCGTCGCGGCGTCGACGGCGCGCATCCCGCCGAGCAGCAGGCGACGAGCGCGGTCGACGCGGATGCTCGTGAGGTAGCGGTGCGGCGGCACGCCGTACTGCGCCCGGAACACGCGGATGAGGTGCTCGGGTGAGGCGCCCAGCAGACGGGATGCGGCGGCGAGGGTGAGGTGCGCGGCGGCGGCCTCCGTGTTCTGCGCGACCGCGTCTTCGAGCAGCTCGCGCAGCCGCAGCGCGAGCGGAGCGTCAGCGGTGCGGCCGGGACCGGCGCCCCCGCTCGCGTCGCCGTAGCCGCCGTCGACGGCCGACAGTCGTGTGCGCATCCGCCCGCTCTCGCGCTCGACGAGCAGCTCGCGCAGGCGTGCGCCGATCCCCGCGAGCTCCGACTCAGCGCGGAAGCCCTCGCCCGGCAGCGCGACGAGCGCGTGCAGGCGTCCGGTCGCGGCGATCAGCGCCGGGTCGTCGAACAGCGGGCGCGCGCTCGCCGCCGACACGAGCTGCTCGGGCAGCCAGCCGCGATCGAGATAGGCGACGCGCTTGCGGAATCCCTCGCGCGTCGACGCCGCGTGCCCGTCGTGCGGAACGCGCGGCGGCAGCAGCGTCACGGTTCCGGCAGGGGCGCGATGCCGTCGCCCGTCGAGCTCGTAGTGCACCTCGCCCTGATCGATCAGCAGCAGCGACCAGTCGCCGTGCGCGTGCAGCGGGTAGGCGTGCTCGACGAAGCGGGCGTGCAGCACCTCGCTCATCCCCGGGATGCCGGGCGACCAGGCGCGCAGGTGCTCCGCGCTCGGGTCGGGGCGGCTGATCACGTCAGCAACGTACAAGACGAGACGGATGCGCGGCCGCGACGCTGAGGACATGACCGACCCGAACGACGTCACCTCCGCATCCGCCGATCCCGCCTCCGCCGTTGGCGGCCCCGATGCAGCCGACCCCGACGCGCCCGTGCGTTTCGATACCCGCGTGGCGGTGCTCGTGCGCGACGACCTCGCGACCTGGCAGCGGCTGAACGTGACGGCGTTCCTGGCGAGCGGCGTCGCGTCCGACCCGGAGCTGATCGGCGAACCCTACGTCGACGCCGACGACACCGGGTACCTGCCGCTGCTGCGCCAGCCGGTCATGGTGTTCGAGGCGGATTCCGAGGCGCTCGCCGCAGCCCGCGCCAAGGGCGTCGAGCGCGGGATGCGCGTCGCCGTCTACACCGCCGACATGTTCGCGACCACGCACGACGCCGCCAACCGGGCGGCGGTGCGCCGGGTCGCCGGAGCCGATCTCGACCTGGTCGGCGTCGCGCTGCACGGCGCGCGCAACGCGGTCGACCGCCTCGTGAAGCGAGCGCGGCTGCACGGCTGACGCCGCATTCGACTGATCAGGCCCCTCCGACGCTCGGCGGGAGGTTCCGGGCGGCGCGCAGAGGCGGCGGCTAGCGTGCCCGGATGATCGATGACGCGCGAACTCGAGAGAGCGGGCCGGATGCCACCGGGCCCGACGTGACGGGGTCGACCGCGGCCGGGCCTGATGCGAGCGCGACGGGATCGACGGGATCGCCGCGAACCCGCTCCACCGCGCAGCGCGCCGGCGCCGCCCTCGGCCGGGCGGTCGGCTCGGCGTTCGTCGGCGGACGCGCGGCGATCCGACGCAACCCGAAGGCCGACAGGGTCTACCGCACGGGCGTCGGCGTGGTCGGCGGGGCGACCGTCGCACTCGGGGTCGTGCTCATCCCGCTGCCCGGACCGGGCGCGCTGATCGCGCTCGGCGGTCTCGGCATCCTCGGCAGCGAGTTCGAGGGCGCGAAGAAGGTCAACGTTCGGGCGACCCGCGTGGTCGGCAAGGCCACGGCGACCGCGAAGAAGGTCGCGGCGCGACGGCGAACGGCACGGGAGGCGCGCGCCGAGCGGGAGGCCGGCGCGACCGACGCGCCGGCCACGACCGCCGACTGACCGCGAGCATCCACCCGCCTCCGCCCCACGGGGGAGGCCCGCGCAGCGGAATCAGCGGGCACCGGCACCGCGGTACCGCCTGATCATCCCCGGGGAGTACGCCCCGGTCGACCCCCGCGGCGGATACTGGACGCGTGCGCGTCGTCGTGCACGCCTCACCACCGCCGGCGACCTGGGAGTCAATCCGTGCACCTGCTGTCTGTCTTCAGTCTGCGCAACCGCGCCCTGATCGCCCTGCTGACGATCGTCGTCGCGGCGTTCGGCGGGGTCGCGCTCACCACGCTCAAGCAGGAGCTCATCCCGAGCCTCACCCTGCCGCAGCTCTTCGTCGTGACGCAGTACCCGGGGGCGAGCCCCGATGTCGTCGAGAAGGATGTGTCGACCCCGATCGAGAGCGCTCTGCAGGGCATCGAGGGGCTCGAGTCGACGACCGCCACCTCGAACTCGGCCGTGTCGACCGTGTCGGCGTCGCTGAAGTACGGCACCGACATCGTCAGCACCGAGCAGAAGGTGCAGCTCGCGATGGGCCGCATCTCGAACCAGCTGCCCTCCGGCGTCGACCCGCAGGTCGTGACCGGGTCGATCGCCGACCTGCCCGTGCTCGTGCTCGCGGTCACGAGCGACAAGTCGGCGGACGATCTCAGCGACGCGCTGAAGGGCTCGACGGTCACCGAGATCGAGAAGACGGCCGGGGTGCGTGAGGCGAGCATCCTCGGCGACAGCGGCCAGCGCGTCACGATCACGCCTGACCTCGCCAAGCTGTACGGCGGCGGGTTCACCAGTCAGAGCATCCGCGACGCCCTCAAGAGCAACGGCGTGCTCATCCCCGCCGGAACCATCACCGAGAACGACCAGACCCTCATCGTGCAGGGCGGCGTGCGGCTGACGACCCCGGACGAGATCGCGAAGGTGCCGCTGCTCGCCGGATCGAGCGGATCGGGCGCCAACGCGGGTGCCGGGTCGGGCGCCGGCAGCGGAGCTGCCAGCGGCGCCGCGGGCGACAGCGGCGCCGCGGGCGCGGGCGGCGCGGATGCGACGGGCGGCTCCGGCGCGACCGGCGCCGCGACCGGCGGGTCTGATGGCGCCGTCACCACGATCGGCGACGTCGCCACGGTGAAGGTCGAGGCGAACCCGGTCACCGGCTACTCGCGCGTCGACGGCAAGGACTCGCTGTCGATCTCGATCACCAAGAAGCCCGACGGCAACACCGTCGACGTGTCGAAGGCGCTGCGCGCGCAGATCCCCGAGCTGCAGAAGGCCCTCGGCGACGGCACCGAGTTCACGGTCGTCTTCGATCAGGCGCCGTTCATCCAGCAGTCGATCGAGAGCCTCGCGACCGAGGGGCTGCTCGGTCTCGGCTTCGCCGTCGTCATCATCCTGATCTTCCTGTTCTCGATCAGGTCGACGATCGTCACCGCGATCTCGATCCCCGTGTCGGTGCTGATCACCCTGATCGGCATGCTCGCCGCGGGCTACACGCTCAACATCATCACGCTCGGCGCGCTGACGATCGCGATCGGCCGCGTGGTCGACGACTCGATCGTCGTGATCGAGAACATCAAGCGGCATATCGGCCTCGGCGAAGACAAGCTGACGGCCATCAAGAAGGCCGTGCGCGAGGTCGCGACCGCGGTCACCGCCTCCACCGTCACGACCGTCGCGGTGTTCCTGCCGCTCGCGCTCGTCAGCGACATCACGGGCGAGCTGTTCCGGCCGTTCGCGCTGACCGTGACGATCGCGCTCGCCGCCTCCCTCTTCGTCTCGCTGACGATCGTGCCTGTGCTCGCCTACTGGTTCCTCGGCAGCAAGAACCGCAAGCACGCCGAGGCCGCCGTCGCGCCCGAGCAGGACGAGCTCGACAAGCCGACGCGCCTGCAGAAGGCGTACCTGCCGATCATCCGCGGAACGCTGCGCCATCCCGTCATCACCCTCGTCGCGGCGCTGCTGGTGCTCGTCGGATCGGGTGCGCTCGGCGGGGCGTTCCTGCAGTTCAACTTCCTCGGCGACTCGGGCCAGAACACGCTCACGGTGACCCAGTCGATGAAGGCCGGCACCAGCCTGGATGCCAAGAACGACGCCGCCAAGAAGGTCGAATCGGCACTGCGCGGCATCGACGGCATCGACACCGTCGCGACCACGCTCGGCTCGAGCGGCAGCAGCCTGCAGTCCGCGTTCACGGGCGGCGGCGACGCGACCTTCAACATCACGACCGACCCCTCGGTCGACCAGACGAAGCTGCGCTCGAAGGTGCGCGACGCGGTCGGCGACCTCAAGGACGTCGGCGACGTCTCCGTCGCCGGCTCGGGCGGCGGATTCGGATCGAGCGACATCGAGGTCGACATCCTCGCGCCCGACTCGGCCAAGCTGCGCGACGCCTCCGACCAGATCCTCGAGAAGGTGCGCGCGCTGAAGGAGACCGCGCAGGCGGAGAGCAACCTCTCGGCCACGCAGCCCTACATCGCCATCGAGGTCGACCGGCAGAAGGCCGCGGCCGCCGGACTCAGCGAGGTCGCCGTGGGCGGGATCGTGGCGGATGCGATGCTGCCGACATCCATCGGCACGGTCGTGATCGACGAGAAGACCCTCGACATGTACATCGAGAACACGACCGCGCCGACGACGCTGCAGGAGCTGCGGGACTTCCAGATCCCGACCGCCGCCGGTGCCGTTCCGCTGTCGACGCTCGCGACCGTCGAGCAGCGCGACGGACCCACCTCGGTCACCACCGTGCGCGGCGTGCGCAGCGCGACCATCACGATCACGCCCGACACCCAGAACACGGCCGCCGCGTCCGCCGCGGTTCAGAAGGTGGTTGACGAGGTGAAGCTGCCCGACGGCGCGACCGCGACCCTCGGCGGCGTCACCAGCGACCAGGCGAACGCCTTCGGTCAGCTCGGGCTCGCGCTGCTCGCCGCGATTCTCATCGTCTACACGGTCATGGTGGCGACGTTCCGCAGCCTGCGGCAGCCGCTGCTGCTGCTGATCTCGGTGCCGTTCGCGGCGACCGGCGCGATCGCCTTGCAGGTGGCGGCGAACCTGCCGCTCGGCGTCGCCTCGATCATCGGCGTGCTCATGCTCGTCGGCATCGTCGTGACGAACGCGATCGTGCTGATCGACCTCGTCAACCAGTACCGCGACCGGGGAATGCGGGTGCGCGAGGCGATCACGCACGGCGCCGCGCGACGACTGCGGCCGATTCTCATGACCGCGGCGGCGACGATCTTCGCGCTCGTGCCGATGTCGCTCGGACTCACCGGCCACGGCGGCTTCATCTCGCAGCCGCTCGCGATCGTCGTGATCGGCGGACTCGTGTCGTCGACGGTGCTGACGCTCATCGTGCTGCCGACCCTGTACTGGGTCGTCGAGGGCGCGAAGGAACGGCGGATGGATCGACGCGCAGCCAAGGCGGCGCTGGCCGGCGGGGGTGCGGTGGATCAGGCGACCGGGAGCGCGAACTCGGCGGATGCGGATGCGCGCGTGAGTGCGCTGGCTGGTGCTGGTGCTGGTGCTGGTGCTGGTGCTGGTGCTGGTGCTGTCGGCACCGCCGGTGCCGGTGCGCCGACGCCGCAGGGTTCTGCCCAGCGCGGCGCGGCCGAGGCGTCCGCCGGCTCGGCCGCGAGCTCGACGAGCGCACCCGCCGAGCCGGTGGTCGACGGACCGGCTGCGGCATCCCCCGGAACCTCGCCCGAGGCGCCGCCGGAGACTCCGCGCTCGACGTCGCCGGACGACGGCCCGGACGACGAGCCGCCGACGGCGGGTTCCGGCCCGACCGGCCCTGCGCCCTCATCCGGTCCCGGTCCGGTCTTCACGCCCCCGAGCTGAGCCGCACCCCGCATCGAGTGGCCGGAGATGCAGATCGCGCCCGGCGTGTCATCTGCACTTCTGGCCACTCGGCGTCCCGCCTGACTCGTGGATGGCCGGAGCTGCACGCCCAACGCGGCATGTCGCGCGCATTCGCGGCCACCCGCGGGCTTCGGCGGCCGGGTGCTCCGCGGCGCGCGAGGGGCGCGTTGGGCGACGACGGTCGGGCGAGTGCCGGCGAGGGCTGACCCGGGTGCGGCGCGGGGATGCGCGGCGCAGGCTGGGCGGGTGAGCCTGCGCGACGACCTCGATTCCGAGCGCGGGGGCTGGGGTGATCGTGCCGGAGACCCGCGCGACCGGCCGTCTGCCGCCGTCGTGCCCGCAACCGCCGAGATCGTGCTCGTCATGGTGCTCGCTCCGGCGAACCTGGCGGCGACGGCGCTCGCCGCGGTCGCGCTGTGGTTCCGGCAGCTGGGGGTCGCGGCGTGCGGGCCGGATCATCCCTGCGATCTCGACCTGCTGCCCTGGTCGATCGGGGTGCCGCTCGTCGTCGGGATCGTCGCGGTCGCGGCGATCGCGGTGCTCGCGCCGATCGTCGGCGGGCGGGGGCGCCGCATCGGGTGGATCGCCGTGCTCGCGACCCTGCTGTGCGCCGTCGGCATCCTGAGCGGCATCGCCCTCAGCGTCACCGCCATCGGCTGACATCCGTCCGCCGCTCGCGGACGGTGCTGCCGGCGCGATGACCCCGCGCCCCCTCGAGCCGCTCTCGATGGTGGGTGGCCAGAAATGGCACGCGACACGCCGTGCTGGTGTGCAGTTCGTGGCCACCCTGGGGTGCTCTCGATGGTGGGTGGCCAGAAATGGCACGCGACACGCCGTAATAGTGTGCGGTTTGTGGCCACCCTGGGGTGCTCTCGATGGTGGGTGGCCAGAAATGGCACGCGACACGCCGTTATGGTGTGCAGTTCGTGGCCACCCGAGTCGACCTGCACGGCGGGATCGCAGGGATCGGCGGCTCAGCCGGAGCTGGAGCTGGAGTCGTCGCCCACGGGATCCGCATCCGTGTCGCTCGCGCCGTCGCCCGCGCCGCCCGGCGGAACCGCGGCGACGCGCGGAGCGTCACGCAGCTTCGTGTCGAAGAACTCGATGATGCGGGCGCGCAGCGGGTCGTTGTCGGCGAGCATCGCGATGGAGTGGCGGGCGCCCTTGACCTTGATGTAGGTCGTGTCGACGCCCTTCGCGCGCAGCTGCGTCACGAAGCGGTTCGCCTGCTCGAGCGGGATGCGCTCCTTCGTCGAGTGCGCGACGAGGAACGGCGGATCGGTCTTGTCGATGAACGAGGTCGCCGACGCCTTCTCGGCGGCGGGGCAGTCGGTCGTCGACGTGCAGCCGAGGTAGGTGAGCTGCACGGGCACGAAGTCGGGGGTGACGGCGACGCCGGTGAGGTCGATGGGTCCGCTCAGCTCGGCGACCGCGCTGACCCGCGCGTTCTCGTCGGTCGGGCCGGATCCGCGCGTGCCGAGCAGCGAGACCAGGTTGCCGCCGGCCGAGCCGCCCATCGCGCCGATGCGCTTCGGGTCGATGCGGAAGCGGTCCTGCTGGGCCGGCAGCCGCATCCACCGCACCGCCTGCTGCAGGTCGGTGATCGCGGCCGGGAACGTGTACTGCGGCGCCAGTCGGTAGTCGGCGTTGGCGACGACGTAGCCGTTCTTCGCGATCCACTGGCAGATGCTGCGCCAGGTCAGCTCGGCCTTGTCGCCGCGGCGCCAGCTGCCGCCGTGCACCAACAGGATCGCGGGCTGTGGGGTGTCGCTGCTCGCACTGTTGCCGCTGCTATCGGAGCCGCCGCGGTCGCCGTTCGGATCGGGCGAGGGGGATGCGGAGCTCGAGTCGCTGACGCCGGTGTCATCGCCGCTCGCATCGCCGCCGGAGTCACCCGTCGAGCCGTCGCCGGACGCGTCGTCGGAATCGCCGGCCGGATCGCCACCCGATCCGCCGGGCTTCTTCTGCCCGTCGCGGCTGTCGTAGCCCTCGGGCGGGAGGCAGATGTCGAGCGTGAGCTTCGTGCCGTCCTGCGCGGTGCCGTAGACGAGGTCGGGCACGACCGGAACGCCCGGGTCGGTCACGAATCCGGGGATCGCCGGTCGCGTCGGCGGGGTGTTGGTCTCGGCGTCGTCGCCGGTCGGCGTGCATCCGGCGACCAGCAGCAGTGCTGCGGCGAGGGTCGCCGCGGCACCGGAGGCTCGGATCGCTCGCGGGGACAGACGCATCGCATCCACCCTAAGACGGCCATGCCGGGCGCCTCCCGAGTCATGCACAGTTGCGACCCGGGGCGACTGCGCGAGGTCGCGACGGATCGAGGGGTCGTATTCGCGGCGGATCCCGCGTATGCTCTGTCGGTCGGCTCTCGACACCTCGGCCAATTGCTGGTCGTGCGCATCACTTGTCTTGTCGTGCGGGCCGGATCGTCGCCATCTCTGGCGGCGAGGACTCATCTGCTGAGCAGCGGCCCCCGGTCAAAGAGTGCCCGGGTTCCCCAAACGCGTGTGTATTCGCGCGTCGTTCACGTAACCCTGGAAGTAGCACCATGCCCAAGAACATGGGCGCGCAGTCGCGCGCCGGAAAGAACAGCCCCGCCCGCGGCGGCGCGCGTGCCGGGGGCCCGAGCCCCAAGCACCGCGGCTACCGCCCCGACGGCGAGGGCTCCGCTCACGGCGGCAAGAAGCCCCGCTGGTCGGGCGAGCAGCGCGTCGCGCGCGGCCACTCCTCGGAGCGCCCTCGCGGCGGCGACCGCAACGACCGCCGGGACGCCCCGGTCGACGGCCGTCCCAACTGGGAGCCCCGTGGACGCAACGGCGAGACGGCCGAGCCCGGCTACCGCGGCGGACGCAACGCCGGCGGCAACCGCGGCTTCGGCGGCGGACGCGATGACCGCCGTGACGACCGCGGCGGCCGTGGCTTCGACCGCGACCGCAGCGACCGCGGCCCGCGCGAGGACCGCTTCGGCGACCGCCCGCGCCGCGACTTCGGCGACCGTGACCAGAACCGCGATGGCGGCTTCCGCGGCGGCGACCGCAATCGCGACGGCGGCGACCGTCCGCGTCGTCAGTGGGATGACCGTCCCCGTCGTGACTTCGGCGACCGCGACCAGAACCGTGACGGCGGCTTCCGTGGCGGCGACCGCGACCGTGGTGACCGCGCCCGGCGCGAGAACCGCTTCGACGGCGCCGGCCGCAGCGACCGCGCTCCCCGCGCCCTGCGTCACGACCACACCCCGTTCCGCGAGGACCGCGCCGAGCGTCCCCGTCGTGACTTCGGCGACGACCGCCCCCGTCGTGACTTCGGCGACCGCGAGGACCGCGGACCGCGTCGTGACTTCGGCGACCGCGACCGCGCTCCCCGCCGCGACTTCGGCGACCGCGACCAGAACCGCGACCGCGGCTTCCGTGGCGACCGCGACGACCGTCCGCGCCGCGACTTCAGCGACCGTCCCCGTCGTGACTTCGGCGACCGCCCCCGTCGCGACGACGACCGCGGCTACCGCGGCGACCGTGAGACGCAGGGCCACTACGGCCCGCGCCGCGACCGCGAGCCGGGTGCCGGAGTTCCCGACGACGTCGTGCTCGAGCGCCTGACCGCCGAGGCGATCCAGGTCGACGACACCGAGAGCACCTCGTTCACCGATCTCGGTCTCGGCGGCAACATCGTCACCGCGCTCGCCGAGCTCGGCGCCGCCAGCCCGTTCCCGATCCAGGCCGGCACCATCCCCGTCGTGCTCGAGGGTCGCGACGTGCTCGGCCGTGGCCGCACCGGCTCCGGCAAGACCATCGCCTTCGGCGCCCCGCTCGTCGAGCGCCTGCTGCGCCTGAACGCCGAGAAGTCGAGCAACGAGCGTCGCAAGCCGGGCCGCGCGCCCCGCGCGATCATCCTCGCGCCGACCCGCGAGCTGGCCCTGCAGATCGACCGCACCGTGCAGCCGATCGCCCGCAGCGTCGGCCTCTTCACCACGCAGCTCTACGGCGGCGTGCCCTACGCCCGTCAGTACGGCGCGCTGCAGCGCGGCGTCGACATCGTCGTGGGCACCCCGGGCCGCATCGGCGACCTGGTCAGCCAGGGCCGCCTCGACCTCTCGCAGATCGAGACCGTCGTGCTCGACGAGGCCGACCACATGTGCGACCTCGGCTTCCTCGAGCCGGTGCAGGACCTGCTGCGCCGCACGCCCGAGACCAGCCAGAAGCTGCTGTTCTCGGCCACGCTCGACGCGGCCGTCGCCGCGCTCGTCGACGAGTTCCTGCGCGAGCCGGCCGTCTACGAGGTCGCCGGTGAAGACCAGGACGCCTCGACCATCGAGCACCGCGTGTTCATGCTCGACCAGCGCGACAAGCAGGCCGTGCTGGCCGAGCTCGCCGCCGGCCCCGGCAAGAAGCTCGTCTTCGCGCGCACCCGTGCGTTCGCCGAGGACCTGACCGACATGCTCGAGGACTACGGCATCCGCGCCGTCAGCCTGCACGGCGACCTGAACCAGTCGCGCCGCACGCGCAATCTCGAGAAGCTCACCAGCGGTCGCGCGACCGTGCTGGTGGCGACCGACGTGGCGGCCCGCGGCATCCACGTGGATGACGTCACCCTCGTCATCCAGGCCGACGCGCCCGACGACTACAAGACGTACCTGCACCGCGCCGGCCGCACCGGCCGCGCGGGCAAGGACGGCATCGTCGTCACCCTGGCGCCGTTCAACCGCCGCCGCCGCACCGAGTCGCTGCTGCAGCGCGCCGAGATCGAGGCCGAGTGGACCGAGGTGCGCCCGCGTGACGAGCTCATCGCGCAGATCGCCGACCGCGCCAACGGCGTGGATGTCGACGGCGAGTCGGACGACTTCGCCGACACCGACGAGGACTGACCTCGAGCCGATCGTCGCCGCGGCCCTCGGGCTGCGACGCGTGAGGCACTGAGTCGATCGAGAGCCGCTCATCCCCGGGATGGGCGGCTCTCGTCGTCTGCGCCGGTGGATGCTGCCGGTAGATGCCCGGCTGTGGATGCGCGGCGAGTCCGGCCCGAGCCGCTGGGTAGCCTGGAGGGATGCGCATCCGCCCCTTCTCCCAGGCCGATACCGAGACCGTGGTCGAGATCTGGGAGCGCTGCGGACTCGTGCGCCCGTGGAACGACCCGCGGAAGGACATCGCCCGCAAGGCCGAGGTGCAGCCCGAGCTGTTCCTGGTCGGCGAGCTCGCCGTGGCCGGCGCCCCGCGCATCGTCGCGACGGCGATGGCCGGCTACGACGGACACCGCGGCTGGGTGAACTACCTCGCGGTCGACCCGGGCGCCCAGCGTCAGGGACTCGCGCGGGAGATGATGACCGAGGTGGAGCGGCTGCTGCTCGCCCGTGGCTGCCCGAAGGTCAACCTGCAGGTGCGCGAGGGCAACGCCGCCGCACTGGGGCTCTACGTCGCGCTCGGCTACACGATGGACGCGAGCGTGTCGCTCGGCAAGCGCCTCGTCGTCGACGGCCCGGGACCGGGCGCTCCTGCGGCCTGACCGGCGCTCACACCCCGCGTGCACACCCCGCGGGAGTACGCACTTTGCGGGGTCACGAGCGGTCGTAGGGCTGCAAAGCACGTACTCTCGCGGCGTCGCGGCGTCGCGGCGTCGCGGCGGCGCCGGCTCAGAGCACCTGGCGCGCGCCGGCGGTCGGCGGCTCGGGGCGGCGGGAGATCTCGTCGCGGATCTGCCCGACGACCGCGCTGCCGGCGCCGAGGGCCTCCGCGGCGGCGGCGAGCGCCTTCTCGGCCGCGTCGCGCTGGGCCCGGGCGATCGTCTCCGTCACGAGCCGGCCGAGGTCGGCGGCGCGCAGCCCGAGCGCATCCTCACTGAAGCGCACCTCGCGCACGGCGCCGGTCGGCTCGGCGGTCACCTCGACCTCGCCGCGCAGCGAGCGGGCGGATGCGGTGGTCGCGGCGACCCGCTCGGCGAGCGCGTCGACGGTGGCTGTGCGCGCCTCCGCGGCGGCGACCTGCGCCTGCACGGATGCTCGCACCCGGTCGGGGCTGCCGTAGGGGTCGGAGGGGTTTCCGCTGGCGGGGTCGCTCATGTCGTTCTCCGGTGTCTCGCGCATCGCGCTTCGGGCTGGTCTTCGGATCGGGGCCGCCCGGCCCCGGGGTCGTCGGGCCGGTGGCGCTCAGCCGAGCTTCGACTTCACGGTCGCGACGTCGTCGCTGATCGTCTTGTCGGCGGCGCTGAGTCCGAGCTCGTCGGCGGGGTCGCTCAGGTCGACGAGTCCGCCGTTCAGGTCGGGCGTCCAGACCGAGAAGTGCAGCTGGCTGAAGTCGGACGCTCCGCGGGTGTCGACGGTGGCCTTGAGCAGGGCCGAGAGCCGGTCGCCGTCGATCGCGTCGTCGGCGATCGCGACATTGACGGCGAGCACCCGGGCGAGCCCGTCGCGGGCGCTCTCGACGGTGACGTCGGCGATGTCCGGGTCGGCGGCGATGATCGCCTTCTTCACGTCGGTCAGCACCACGTCGCCTCCGCCGCTCGACGCGGGCGCGCATCCGGCGAACGCGAGGAGGGCGGCGATGCCGATCGCGAGGGCCGCGCCGATCCGCAGTCGTCGCACGGAGCGGCGGCGGATCCCGCGGCGGCGGGCGCGCGCCGTCAGCGACGACCGGGAACCGCGGGGCAGAAGCGAGCGCGACGCGCGTCGGGAGGCCACGGTTCAGCCTCTCACTCGTTGAAGGCGTGGAACTGGTGGTCGACCACGCGCCCGGTGATCATCGACCGCACGTCGGCCGCGGCCTCCGGGTTCGCCGCCTCCCAGGCGGCCACCGACTGCGTGTAGTGCGCGTTGTTGTGCGTGCTCATCGGATCCCAGCCCTCGGGCGGGTTCGGCAGCTTCACGTTCGTGCGGTTCGGGTCGGAGGCGGTGCTGTCGGTGTACTGGCCGTCGGCGATCGGCACCGGGTCGGCCGCGTGCTCGAAGCTCACCACACGGGTCGACGGCGGGATGTCGAAGGTGCCGATCGGGGCGCCGTTGGTGATGATCGCGTCGGTGACGTAGGTGCGGTCGTGCTCGGCGATCGAGGCGGCCATGATGCCGCCCTGACTGAATCCGGTGTAGACGACGTGCGCGCCGGGCGGCACGCCCGCATCCTGCATCGCCTGCATGACCGCCCGCTCGTACTGGGTGCGCAGCGCGGGGTTGTCCATCGTGACGAGCGCGACGTTCGTGTCGAGATCGCCGAGCGAGCCCTGATCCTGTTTCCAGGGGAAGTTCCAGTCCTGCGTCGACGGCAGCGCGACCACGTAGCGGGTCTGGCCGTCGTCGCCGACGATCTGCTTGATGTCGACGACGCTGCGCTCGGCGGCGCCGATCTGGTCGGCGTAGCCGTTCTGCCGCACCGCATCCGAGAGCGAGTCGAGCCGAGTGACGCCGTTGGCCTGCTCATAGGCGGTGCGCTGCTCTTGCGTGCTGAGCACGCTCGGGTCGAGGTCGGTGACGCGGCGGTCGGGTTGGATGAGGTCGGCCGCCGCCCCGCCGAACAGGCCGCCGACGACGGCGCCGCCCGCCGTGCCGAGCGGTCCGAACGCCGACCCGACACCCGCGCCGATGCCGATTGCGGCGACGTGCACCATCTTCGCCAGGATCGGCCGCAGCTTCTCGAGGATGTCGCCGATGACCGGCAGCAGCGCCTCGAGCAGCGCCTTCAGCTGCTCGAAGGCGGTCGTCATGCGGTCGATGAGCTGACCGATGACCTTGATGAACTCGCCCGCGCGGTGGATGACCTTCTTGAGGTCGTCGATCTTGCTGAACGGGTTGATCGTGAAGCCGAAGAGGTCCATCACGAGGCCGGCGAGCTCGCTCAGCGCGCCGATGATCGCGTCGTGCACGGCGGTCACGATCGTGGAGGCGAGTTCGAGCGCCTTCGCGGCGGCGTTCGACCAGTCGCCCGCCTCGGTGAGCGCGCCGTCGAGGTCGTCGAGGCGCTTGCGCACGGCCCGCGCCGTCTGGCCCTTCTGCTCGGCCATCGTGCTGCGCGCCGAGACGACCTGCTCGCGCGCGTCGTGCAGCGACGAGGAGACGCCCGTCCAGGTCTGCGCGAACGCCGACACCTGCACCTTGTCGCCGGTGAGCGCGTCGAGCCAGGTGTCGAGGGGATGCACGTACTCGAGCGCCCAGCTGACGATCTTGACCGTGGTCGCACCCGGATCGGCGAACGCGACGCGGAAGGCCTCGGCGCCGCCCTGCGCCCAGGCGCCCGAGGCGAGCTGCGCGGCGACGTCGGCGGCGGAGCCGAGCGCGCGCCCGGCGGCCTCGCCGGCGGCGGAGCCGAGCGCGGCGCCGGCCTCGCTGAACGAGCCGGTCTCGCCGAAGGTCGAGGGGGCGGTGAGCGTCATCGCAGGATCGACCGTCCGTTCGCGTGGTCGAGATCCTGCTCGAGCTTGCCGACGCCGGAGACGATCGACTGCTCGTTGCGCTCGAAGTCGTCGGCCGAGGCCTTCGTGGCGGCGCCGACCGCGGTCGCGAGCTCGGCGGTCACCTTGACGACGTCGGCCGTGTGCGAGATGAGTCCTGAGATCGGCGGGGCCATCCACGCGTTCATCAGCCCGAAGGCCGCCGCGTTGATCGGGTTCTGGGTGATGCGCGCATCCACCTCGCTCACCTGGTCGCCGACGGCGGTGAGGTCTTTCGCGACCTTGTGCAGCACGTCGGGATCGATCGCGATGATCTCGGTGCCCTCGGCCATGCTCTCCCCCGGTCTCGGCTGCTGACACCACCGTAGGGAAACCTCAGGTTGCTTGTCACCCGTTCGGGGGTGAAAAGTGCGAAACGCGTGCCCCGTGCGGCTGGGGAGGAGGGCGGGATGTCAGCGCTGCTGCCCGGGGAAGGTCACGACGCCGGTGAGCCAGGGGCCGGCGAGCTGGTCTTCGGTCACCCGCACGCCCGTGAGGTTCTCGGCCAGCGCCCACGCGCTCGCGGTGGGGGAGTCGGGATCGCCGTCGTCGAGATCGAAGCCGGCATCCGTCAGAGCCGCGAGCGTCTCCGACGCGACGTCGTCGTCGAGGTCGTGCCGCGCCGAGAAGGCGAGCGGCTCGAAGGCGAGCCGTTCGCGACGCCCGCTCCACCAGTGGAAGCGGTCGACGCCGTTCACGTTGAGGAAGTGTGCGGCCACCTCGTGGTCGTCGATCACCGGACGCATCAGCTCGTCGGTCACCCCGACCCATCCATTCGCCTGCAGCAGCAGGGTCGCGGTGCCGATCGCCCGCACGCCGACCAGCTGCCGGTCGACCGTGGCGATCTCGAAGGCGTCCTGACTCGCCCCGATGAGGGAATCGAGGTCGGGAGCCGTGGCGCGACCGCGAGCCTCGAGCAGGTCGAGCAGGCGGCGCGGGGTGATACCGGGCACGGTTGCGGCGCAGTAGCCGTAGTCGACGAGCAGCCGGTAGTCGAGGAACCAGCGGTAGTCGGATGCGGAGGCGGTCATCGCGCGCTCGCTTCCGCGCCCTCGTCGGCGGTCGGCATCCTCAGATCACGCGGATGTGGTCGGGCGAGTCGAGCCAGGCGTCGAAGGTGATCGTGCCCCGGTCGGCGTCCGGCTCGCCCGCGAGGGCGCCCGAGGCCATGCCGCGGCCGAAGGCGCCGGGCAGGCGCGCCTCGACCAGACGGCGTCGGGCGCCGTCGTGCTGCAGCATCCGCCGCATCAGATCGGCCAGGCTGGCCTGCTCGGGTCCGGCGAGATCGGTCGCGCGGCCCACGGCGGGCGCCGCGGCGAGCTCGGCCAGACGGGCGCCCACCTCGCGGGCGGCGACCGTGCGCACGAGCGCCTTCGGGGCCACCGTCACCGGCCCGACCGTCGCTCGCACGAGGGTCTGCTCGGCGAACTCGTGGAACTGCGTCGCCCGCAGCACCGTCCAGTCGACCGCGCCGTGCTCGGCGGCCAGCACCCGCTCCTGCGCGAGCTTGCCGGCGTAGTAGCCGTCGTCGATGTCGTCGATGCCCACGATCGACAGCGCCACGTGATGCGGAACGCCGGCGAGACGCTCGGCCTCGAGCAGCGCCCGCGTTCCGCGCTCGAAGAACTCGACCGCCTCGCGCTCCTTGATCGTGGCGACGCTGGTCACGTCGATCAGGGCCTCGACGTCGTCCAGCGCGGCGACGGTGGCGGCGGCGTCGAGGATGTCGTGCCCGGCCGAGCGCGACAGCGGCACCACATCGTGCCCGGCGGCTTCGGCGGCGGCCACGGTGTGCCGCCCGACCACGCCGGTCGCCCCGGCGATCGCGATCTTCATCCCGTCACTGTGGCACTGCTCACCGCGGATCGGGCGGTGCCCGGCGCGTGCGTCGGGTGAACGGGGGAGGAATTAGTCGCTGTTGCGGCGGGCTTTCGCGGTGGTGCTGCTCCGCGGTCGGAGCGTCGCGCCGGCTCAGTCGCTGTTGCGGCGGGCTTTCGCGGTGGTGCTGCTCCGCGGTCGGAGCGTCGCGCCGGCTCAGTCGCTGTTGCGGCCGGCCTTCCAGTACCCGCAGAACGTCACGTTCTTCTTGTTCACGCCGAGCTCGCTCACGAGGTAGCGGCGGGTTCCGGTGACGAGGGCGGCCTCGCCGACGGCGAAGGCGTAGGGCGCGCCGACCGGGAACGGCAGGTCGCGCACGTGCTGCAGCGCGGTCGCGCCGACCTTCGTGCCCTCGGGGCGGATGACCCAGTGCAGGTCGATCGAGTCGGGCGCCTCGATGTGCTGGGCGTCGTCGAGGGTGTCGAGCTCGATGATCGCGATCCCCGTGGCATCGCGCGGCAGGTCGCGCAGGATGCCGGCCACGGCCGGGAGCCCGGAGGGGTCGGCGACGAGCAGGAACCAGTCGGCGGGCACGGGGCTCCAGCCGCATCCCTGGTCGATGAGGGCCACCGCGGATCCGGGCTGCGCTGCCGCCGCCCACGGCCCGGCGACGCCCTCGTCGCCGTGCACGACGAAGTCGATGTCGAGCTCGCGCTGCTCGGGGCGGAAGGCGCGGACGGTGTAGTTGCGGATCACCGGACGCGTCGCCTTCGGCAGCGTCAGGTACTTCAGGTAGCCGCGCATGTCGATCCGGTCGGGCAGCCGGTCGAAGCCGGGGTCGCCCTCGGCGACGGGGATCGCGAGACGGAACCACTGGTCGAAGCCCTGGTATTCGAAGCGCGCCAGGTCGTCGCCGCCGATCGTGACCCGCTGGAAGTGCGGCGAGACACGCTCGCTGCGCAGCACCTCCGCCCGCACGAGGCCGGCGACGCCGTGGGTGATCTCGATGTTGCTGATGGATGCCACGGGTGCTCCTGTCGGGCGAACGGGTCAGGTAAGGCAATCCTAACCTGCTCTCGAACGATCGTCGATCCGGATAGTCGGGGCTGTGGCGCAGCGGCGGTCGAGGCTGTGGACAACTTCATCGCGCCCGCCCGGGTGTCGAGTTGTATCGGCGCATGAGCGACGAAGCGCCAGTCGGCTCCGCCGCACCGCAGGCGATCCGGCAGCGCTGGAAACCCGGCCCGTGGCAGCTGGGCTGGCTCGCGATCATCGTCGGTACTGCCGATCTCGTGATTGTCGGCATCTTCATTCCAGGCGCGTACGAGTGGTTCGGCTCGTGGTTCTTCCCCTGGGTGACCAGCCCGGGCTTCGGCGGATTCGCGGCGGTGATCGCTGCCGCGATCGCGTTCGCGGCAGCGCGCCACCAATCCGCCTCGCAACGCCAGGCGGAACGCAAAGAGCAGTGGTGGAAGCGCGCGGAATGGGCGCTCAACCTCACCTTGAGCGGCGAGTCAGCAATCCGTGAGGTGGGTTACGAGACGCTCGGCTCGCTGAGCACGAGCGAGTACGCGGCGGTCCACGAAGCGGACATCATCAGCGCGGCGACGAATCGCTCGCTCGCGGCGTACCAGGGCTCGATCGAGCTCGCCGGTGCCGGCGCCGGTGCCGCTTCTGCAGCGAGTGCGGATGTTGGTGATTCTCAGGTGCAGGCGGACAATGGGACTCACGAGCGGGAGGAGTATCGCGATGACCGACACCGTGAACCCGACCGTTCCTGACGCGACGACCGACAAGCCTCTCGTCGTCAGCGAGCGTGAAGCGATCGCGGCCGCGCGGGCGCGTGTCGCCGTCGACAAGCTCCGCGGCATCACGACCTTGCCGTGGATCGTCGAGCTCGCGAATCGACCGAAGGCCTGAGTTCGCAGTCGAGCCGGCCGCAGTCGGCGGTTCGGTGACGCGCGCAGGCAGCGGGCTCAGGCGAGCGCGAGCAGCGCCGCCGCCGCGAGGGCGAGCACGAGTCCGATCCACTGCACCGGCGCGATCCGCTCGCGCAGCAGCACCGAGGCGAGCAGGATCGTGCCCGCCGGGTACATGGCCGTCAGCACGCCCACGACGCTGACGTCGCCGATGCGCAGCGCCGACAGGATGAGCGTGTTCGCCGTCGTGTCGAGCAGTCCGGCGGCGCTCGCGAAGGCGATCGTGCGTGGCGTGAAGCCGGAGAACGTGCGCACTCCGGATGCGGGAGCCGCTCCGGCGGCGTTCGCGGCCCGGGCGCGCGACCGCATCCGGGTCAGCAGGATCGCCGACGCGACGCCGAGGATCAGCACCATGCCGATGCGGTTGACGAACAGCGGCAGGATGCCCGAATCGTGCGGGGTCTGGTCGAGCAGCACCACGATGACGCCGACGAGGATGCCCGCCGCGACCGCCAGCAGCAGCGCCGGCACGGTCGGCCGCACGATCGGCAGCCGCCTGGTCGGATCGGCGGGGTCGCGCGCCGGCGGGACGAAGCCGACCAGCACGACCGCGATCAGGGCGACGACGAGCGCGACCGGACCCATCGGTCCGAGGTGATCGCCCTGCAGCAGACCCCACACCATCGGCACCATCGCGCCGAGCAGCGCGGTGAGCGGCGAGATGATGCTCATCGGACCGCGGGCGAGCGCGGCGTAGAGAAGCGGGAGCGCGGTCGCGCTGGTCACCGCGCTGAGGCCGCCCCAGAGCAGCGCGCCCGACGACCAGGTTCCGCCGAAGACCGGCACCCCGATGGCAAGCAGCACGATCAGGCCGGTCGTCGCGCTCAGCGCAGTCACGACCGGGACCGGCAGCCGACGCCCGGAGAGCCCGCCGACGAAGTCGGCCGAGCCGTAGGCGAGCGCGGCGGCGAGACCGAGGATCACGGTGAGCACGAGCATCCACGCTAGCCGTGCGGGGACGTGCGCGTCGCGGTTGCGCGCCTGCCAGCGCGAACAGTCGAGGGGCGCTGTGGGACGGACGTGCTGAGGATGCGGGCGCTGGTGGGGCGGGAGGGTGGCCACGAAGTGCACGCTTCGGCGGCGTGTCGCGTGCAGTTTGTGGCCACCCTGCGGACCGCGGACTGCGGACTGCGGGAAGTGGTTGCAGGTGGCGGGGAGCTGGTGCGTCAGGCGAGGCGGGCGACCAGCGCATCCAGTCGGGCGCGCGTGAGGAAGGCGAGCTGAGCCCGCTTGTCGGCCAGCTCGATCTCGGGTCCCAGCTCGAAGCCGCTGAGCCGCGCGCGGGTGACGGCGGCCTCATTGCGCAGATCGGGTTCGGCGACGATGCGCTCGGCGGCCGGACGGGAGAAGAGGAAGCCGGCGAACGACACCCCGAGCAGGGTGCTGAAGCCGGCGATGCGGGCGCCGGCGCGGGCTCCGATGAGGAGATGGATGCCGACATCGCCCCGCTCGACCGGGTACGCGTCACCGACCGGGTCGTGCTCGGGCTGGTAGGTCTGCAGCAGCGCGACGGGCGTGCCGTCGACGGAGGCGAGGAAGGCGTGGTGGGTGGGCAGCCCATCCACGAACTCGTAGACCTCGCGCAGCTCGTCGGGCGTCGACTCGCTGAGTCCGCCCCAGAAGCGGGATCGCGGCTGCGCGATCCAGCCGTGCAGCGCCGCGAGATCGGCGACGGGGTCGAGCACGCGCAGCTCGACGAGGCCCAGCGGGGAGTCGGGGTCGCTCCAGACGAGCTCGCCGCGAGAACCGCCGATCAGCCGGTCGGGGTCGCCGGCGGCGGTGAGCGCGGGGTCGAAGGACGGAGCCGGTGCAGTGGTGGCCGTGGGTGCGGCGTCGGAGGTCATGCGGGCTCCTCGGGGGTCGGGGTGCGGGCGGCGGCAGGCTCGGTTGGGCGCGGTGCTGTGCACGCAAGCTGGTCAGGGGCGCTGTCGAGCCGCATGACAGCTCGGACGGCCCGCTCAGCGGTTTCCGTGCACGAGCCGACGGTGTTGCGCTCGCCGATCGCGTCGGAGTCGGAGAACGCCGGGTCGCGGGTGAGGCGGCCCCAGTCGGTGGCGATCGGGACCGTTCCGGCGTCGGCCCAGTCGTCGAGCTGGTCGGCGAAGTGGGGGGATGCGGGGTCGCCATCCGTGCCGAACGGGACGCCCCAGCGGCTGCGCTCGCGGTCGGCGAGATCCCAGGCCCAGCGGGCGACCGAAGCGCGCCAGGAGCGGTCGCTGACGCCGGGCGCCGAGGCGGTGCAGCGCACGGTGTCGCCGTCGCCGGCGAGCGGCACGTCGAGCGGGGGCAGTCCGAGCGGTGCGAGGTCGAGGCCGGGCACGTCGGCGAGCACGTGCAGCGGATGCGCTCGGTGGGTATCGCCCCAGGTCGCGCGGGGGCGGAGTGCGGGGGTGGCCGCGGAGGCGGAGTCGGTCGCGTCGGAGGTCGGCTCCCGGGTGGATCCGGTGTCCCGGGCGGCGCCCGCGGCGGCGTGATCCGCACCCTCAGCCGTCTCATCGCAGTGCGCCGCATCCTCGAGCGCCGCGAGCGCGAGCTCGACCGCGTCGAGGCCGAGGCCCGGGTCGGTGAGCAGCCGCGGCAGCGCGCCGGCGACCTGCCCGCGCACCGAGAACCACGGGTCGTAGATCGCTCCGAATCCGTGCGGACGGTGCAGGGGCGCGAGCGCCGGCGCGTCCGCGACGCGGACGACGAGGGCTGAGCGCCAGCGGGCGAAGGCGGCGGCGGTCGGGGAGTCCGCATCCATGTCGCCCGACCAGGCGAGCAGCTCGTCGCGGAGAGTGCGAGCGGATGCCGAGAGCCGCGGCGAGTCAGCGTCGGGGACCAGGCCGATGGCGTGGGCGCCCTCCGGAGCGGCGTGCGCGCCGCGGTCGGCGAACGGAAGCCCGCCAGCGTTGCCGGCGACCGCGGATAGCAGCGCGCGCAGGGTGTCGGCCGGGTCGAGCCGAGCGTCGGCCCAGACCGGGCCGGCGGTGTCGGCCGAGGTCGAGCGGCCGGCATCGAGCAGCTCGCGGATGCGGCGGGCGCGGTTCGCCGACGGGTAGCCGAGTCCGAGGTCGCGGGCCGGGTCGTAGGGGGCCTCGTTCGCGTCGACCGCGATGCCGCCGGATGCCGGCTCGACCGCGACGGACGGCGGCATGACCCGATTCGGCACGACCGCATCCCGAGTCGCGTCGAGCGGCAGACGCCGCTGCGCTCGGTCGCGGTCGGGCGCGCGGCCGACGACCGCGGAGCGCACGGAGCCGTCACGATCCGCGGCGAGCAGACGGTTCACCGGATCGACCCAGTCGCCGAACGCCGCGACCACATCGTCGGCGGTGCGGGCGCGCAGCAGCCGGGGGATCGCGCTCACGCCGAGGTCGGCGTCGACCCGCGCCGGCGTGCGGAGGCTGTAGGCGATGAACTCGGTACCGTCGCCGACGGTGCCGGCACCGGAGGCGGCGGTCGTGTCGGACCAGTCGGCGGCGGAGGTCGGGACCGGGGCGAGCTCGGTCACGATCGGCCCACGCCGGGTCTCGTAGGTCGTGAGCTCGACGGGATCGCCGCCGCGCACCGCGATCGTCACGCGGGATGCCGACACCGGCTCCCAGCCGTCCGGGCTGAGCGCTTCCAGCTCGATGAGCGGAGCGTCGTCCGCGGCACCGGCCGCGCCGGGAACCCGCGCTGGGCCGGGGGCCGTCGAGTCAGAGGTCGCCGCGTCGCCGGGCCCCGCCGATCGGCCGGGCCCCGTGGTGCCGCTGCCCGCATCCACCCGCCGCAGCCGCTCGCGGAACAGGTCGGCGCCGTGCGCCATCGCGTTCGTGATGCCCCAGGCCGCGGCGCCGGTGTGGCCGAAGTGCGGCACGCCGGGCACCCCGGGGAAGGCGAGCCCGACGACGTCGAACTCGGGGCAGGCGAGGCGCACTTGCTGGTAGACGCCGGGCAGCTCGAGCAGGCGGTGCGGGTCGCCCGCGAGCAGGGGGAGTCCGGATGCGGTGCGCGAGCCGTGCAGGGCCCAGGCGTTGCTCCCGGCGGTCGGGAGGTTCGGGTCGCCGTCGCCCGGAGCTTCGCCGGAGTCGCCGGGCCCGGCGGCGTCGCCGCCCCGGTCGCCAGTCCCGCCGCCCACGAACAGGTCGACCGCAGCGTCGCCCAGCGCCTCCGCGACGTGCTGCCGCCAGAGCAGCAGCGGGAAGGTGCCGAACAGCGCGTGCGCGACGTTCAGCACGCCGAGCGGGGCGTGGTCGGGCCAGGGCTCGGCTTCGAGCGCGCGGCGCTCGCCGAAGTGCGCATCGAGCAGGGCGAACTCCGGCGCGGCGGCGCCCCGTTCGCGCATCCCGTCCCGCACGCCGGCCGTGTAGGCGTCGACCCACTCGCGGGTCGCCGGGTGCAGTGCCGCGAGCGCCGCGTGCGCGCGGCGGGCGGTGTCGTCGAGGCGGGAGCGGTGCGCGAAGACGTCCCACGCGAGTCCGGCCTCGCCGATCAGCGACGCCAGGCGGCCCTCGGCGCGCAGCCGATCCACCTCGATCTGCCAGCCGCGGTCGTGCGCCGTGACCCGACCCTGGGCGTGCGCGAGCGCGAGTGGGTCCGCGGCGCGCAGGTGCGGAACACCCTGCGCGTCGCGGAACAGCTCGGCTCGCGTCACGCGCTCAGACCGCAGCGGCGTCGGACTCGGAGCCGGGTGCGGATTCCGACCCGGCCGACCCGACGGAGACGAGTCCCGCATCCACCCCGGCCGCCGCCGACGAACCGGCCACCGCCGACGAACCGGCCGCCGAGCTCGCCGCCGACCGCCTCGCGATCGGGTTCGCCATCGTGCCGGCCATGATGAGCGACTGCGACTGGTTCGCCAGGTCGACCATCTGCAGCGTGTTGCGCAGCTGCAGCCGGTTGAGGCACGAGTGCGCGAAGCGCTCGGCGCGCAGGTCGATCGCCGACTCGAGGTCGGGATGCTCGGCCGCGTGCCGGTCGACGCACTCCGCGACGAGCTGCCAGAACACGTGCTCGTGCAGCGTGCCGTCGACGTGCAGGATGCCGGCCAGGTGCCGCAGCACCCCGTCGAAGACATCCGTGAAGATCGCCAGCGCGGCCTCCTGCGCGTCGGTCGGCGCGAGCACCCGCTGCACCGCCTCGGGCACGTCGCGCGGGGCGAGCAGGGCGATCTCCTCGCCGATGTCCTTCATGAAGACGCCGGTCGGCACGTTCTGCGACAGCACGAGGATGAGGTTCTCGCCATGCGGCATCCAGGCCAGGTCGTGGGCGAGCAGGCTGTGCACGAGCGGGCGCAGGTACGCCTGCAGCAGCGCGCGCGTCCACACCGTCGCCGGCAGCCCGGACGCGCGGATCATCGCCGTCACGACCGAGGCGGCGTCGGCATCCCGGTGCAGCAGCGAGGCGAGAGTCGCGACCCGCTCGCCGTCGCGCAGCAGCGGCATCGGGCTCTCGCGCCAGAGCGCGGCGAGCATCTTGCGGTGCGGATTCGGCTGCGCGGTGCGGTGGTAGACGTCGCCGGTGTAGCCGATGGATGCGCGCTCGCGCAGCACCCGGAAGCCGTTCCGCGCGAACTCGTCATCCCCTGCCACAAGCTCGGCGACCCAGTCGTTGATCGCCGGCGTGACGCGCATGTACGCGGGGGAGAGCCCGCGCAGGAAGCCCATGTTCTGCACCGCGATCGCGGTCTTCACGTAGTGCCGCTCGGGGTGCGTGCGGTTGAAGAGGGTGCGCACCGACTGCTGCGCCGTGTACTCGTCGTCGCCGCGGCCGAGCAGCACGAGGTCACGGCGGGCGAGGTCGGCGGCGAAGGTGATCGCGACGCGGTGCTCCCACTGGTGCGGGTGCACGGGCAGCAGGCGGTAGTCGGCCGGGTCGAGCCCGAGGCTCGCGAGCCGGTCGGAGAAGCGCTGCAGCAGCGTCGGCTCGAGCTCGGTGCCGATCAGCCCGGTCTCGCCGAGCCCGGCGCCGAGCGCGAGGTGGCTGAGCTCCCGCCGCGCGGCGAGCCAGACGAGGCGGATGGGCCGGGCCGACTCGGGCGCGAAGGCCGCGTGCTCGGCCAGGCCGAAGCCGATGCGCCCGTTGTTCGCGACGAATCCCGGATGCCCCTCGGTCATCGACGTCTCGATAGTCTGGAAGTCGGCGACCGCCAGCTCGCCCGCCGACGGGGTTCCGCGGTGCAGCTTGAAGGCCGCGCTCGCGAGGGTCGACGACAGCTCTTCGAGGTAGGTCGCGAGCAGGGCGTCGGGGATGTCGAGCAGCGGCTGCAGCTCGAGGATGAGCTGGAGGGCGTCGAGCTCGGCGGGCTGGCTCAGCTCGCCCGGCTCGTCCTGTTCGTCCTGCTCGGCTGACTCGTTCACGAGCTCGCGGGTCAGCGTCGGCTCGTCGATGATCCAGTGCTCGAGCGCGGTGCGCTCGGCGCGGAAGCGGTAGGTGACGCCCTCGAGGTCGAGGCGCCAGGCATCCCCGTCGGCGGTCGGCGCGAGCAGGCGCTCGTGCGTGAACTCGGCGATCGCCTTCGCCACGAGGTGTCGGTGCGCGCGGGCCGCGTTCTCGGGGGTGAGGTGCGCGGCGGGGTTCAGGTCGAATCCGGCCATGTCTGCACTGGTCATCGGGCGACCTCCGTGGCGAACCCGACGCTCGCCCCGAGTCGCGACGCCGCGAAGTCGGCCCGCGACGCGACACTGAGCAGCGCCCGCTTCACGTGCTCGCCCTCGGGCACGTCGATCTCGCCGACGGGGCGGAATCCGGCCGCCGCGTTCTTGGCGAGGATGCGCGCGTTGCGCACATCCGGCTCGACCACGACGCGCTCGGCGTCGCGCTCGGCGAAGCACCAGCGCACGACCTCGGCGAAGACGGCGTCGGTGAAGCCGTGCCGCACTGGCGCGCCCGGCGTCGGGGAAGCGATGAGGATGTGCATCCCGAGATCCCCGGGTTCGGCGTCGTGCAGCCCGACGAGCAGCACGCGCGCGGGGTCGTAGGTCTCGATCAGGAAGGCGGGAGCGCCGTCGACCGTGCCGATCCACGAGTCCTGATCCGGATGCGCGACGACCTCGCGGAGGTACGCCGCGACCTGCGCGACGTCGAGGTCGCCCATGCCCCAGAACGCGGAGTTCGGATGCGCGAGCCAGCCCTGCACGAGGGCGGCGTCGCGCGCGGGGTCGGCGGGCGCGATCGTGATCGCGAGGTCGGCGCTCATCGGGCGACCTCCACGGCGTCGGCCTCGACCGCATCGGCGCTCGCCGACGCGGCAGCGGCGCTCGCCGCATCCACCGAGCTCGCAGCGGTCGAGCTCGCAGCCGCACCCGGCACCGGCAGCGCATCCGCCGGCACCCCGAACTCCTGGAACGCGATGCGGCGCTCGATCGGGTAGACCTCGCGTCCGGTGATCGCGGCGATGATGACCGCGTTGCGCCAGGCGCCGAAGCCGAGGTCGGGGGCGGTCACGCCGTGCGAGTGCTCCTCGCCGTTGAGCACGAACACGCGCCCGCGGTCGCCGTCGACCGTGTACTCGCGGGCGACGTCGAGGCGGCCCCGCGCATCCCAGTCGAGCCGGTCGCGGATCGGCTCGAGGAAGTCGGGCACCTCGGCCCCGTACCCGGTCGCCAGCACGAGCGCGCCGGTCTCGCGGCCGTGTTCCTGCTCGAGCTGCCCGTGTCGCAGGTGCAGCCGGTAGCTCTGCGACGCCGGCTACCATTCGGCGCCGAGCACCTCGGTGTCGCTGAGCAGCGTCGTCGGCACCGGGCCGCTCGCGCTGAGCCGGTAGAGGGTGTCGTAGATCTCGTTGACGAGCTCGCCCGAGATGCCCTTGTAGAGCGAGCGCTGCTCGCGGCCGACGGCGTCGCGCAGCTCGGTCGGCAGGGCGTGGAAGTGGTCGGTGTACTCGGGGCTCGTCATCTCGAGCGTGAGCTTCGTGTACTCCATGGGGAAGAAGCGCGGCGATCGCGTGATCCACTCGACCCGGTAGCCGCCGTCGCGGGCGCCCTCGAGCAGGTCGAGGTAGATCTCGGCGGCCGACTGCCCGCTGTCGACGACCGTGACCGAGGAGGCGGACTGCAGGCGCTCCTTCGACGGCAGGTAGTCGGAGCTGTGCACCACCGGCCCCGGCAGTCCGCGCAGCGGAGCGGGGACGATCGGACGGGTTCCGACGCCGAGCGCGAGGTGGCGTCCGATCACGGTCTCGGTCGTTCCGGTCGCGGCGACCTCGCTCGTGACGCGGTAGGCATCCAGGGCCTCGTCGTGCTCGATGCTGACGACGCGGCGGCCCCAGTGCAGGTTCGGCAGCTGCTCGGACGCCCAGCGGCAGTAGGCGTCGTACTCGGCGCGCAGCGGGTAGACGTCTTCACGGATGTAGAAGGGGTACAGCCGCCCGGTCTGCTTCAGCCAGTTGAGGAAGGAGTAGGGCGAGGTCGGGTCGGCCATCGACACGAGGTCGGCCAGGAACGGCACCTGGATCGTCGCGCCGTCGAGCATCATGCCGTGGTGCCAGGCGAAGCCCTCGGCTGCGTCCAGGAAGACCGCGTCGACGTCGTCGAGCGGTGCGGTCAGGCAGGCGAGGCCGAGGTTGAAGGGGCCGATGCCGACGCCGACGAGGTCGTGGATGTGCGGGGTCGAGCCGTCGGCGCCGACGGCGGCGAGGTCGTGGATGTGCGGGGTCGCGGGTGCGCTCATCGCGCCACCTCCTGGTTCAGGTCGGCGCTGCGCAGATCGGCGCTGTCGAGGTCGAGGTCGAGGGCGTCGAGCGCCCCGGTGTCGTGCAGCGCGGCGGCCGCGGCGCGCACCAGCTCGAGCCCGGCGAGCACCTGCTCGGCCGTCGTCTCGGGGTTGAGCAGCGTGAGCTTGAGCGCCGGTCGGCCGTCGATCACGGTCTTCGCGACGAGCACGCGGCCCGCGTCGAAGAGCACGCGGCGCACGAGCGGCACGAGACGGTCGGCCTCGGCATCCGTCACGCCCTCGGGCTGCCAGCGGAAGATCACCGTGCTCAGCTGGGTCGGGCTCAGCAGGCGCAGCTCCTCGTCGTCGGCGAGGCGCGCGTGCACCCGCTGCGTGGTCGCGAGGGTCGTGTCGAACATGCGCCCGAGCTCGTCGGCGCCGAGCGCCCGCAGCGTCGCCCAGAGCTTGAGCGCGTCGAGACGGCGAGTGGTCTGCAGCGACTTGTCGACCTGGTTCGGCTCGGCGTTCGCGAGCGGGTTGAGGTAGTCGGCGTGCCAGGCTATGCGCGTCAGCTCGCGGCCGTCGCGCACGATCAGCGCGCTCGACGACACCGGCTGGAAGAAGCTCTTGTGATAGTCGACGGTCACCGAATCGGCGCGCTCGACGCCGGTCAGTCGCTGCCGGTGCTCGTGGCTGACGAGCAGGCCGCAGCCGTAGGCGGCATCCACGTGCATCCAGGCGCCGACCGCGCGGGCGGCGTCGGCGATCTCGGCGAGCGGGTCGATCGTGCCGCGGTCGGTGGTGCCGGCGGTCGCGACGACGGCCATCGGGATGCGGCCCGCGGCGGCCACGGCGGCGAGGCTCGCGCGCAGGGCGGCCGGTTCGAGGCGGCCGGCGGCGTCGGTCGGAACGCTCACGACCGCGTCGTCGGCCAGCCCGAGCAGCAGCGCCGACTTCTGCACGCTGAAGTGCGAGTTCTCGGTCGCGAGGATCGACATGCGCCCGAGCAGGGCGGGGCGGCGGGTGTCGTCGCCGGCATCCGCGGCGGCCTGGACGCGGGCGAGCGTCGACTCGCGCGCGAGCAGCAGCGCCTGCAGGTTCGACTGCGATCCGCCCGAGGTGAAGACGCCGTCGGGGGTGGGGGCGGCATCCGTCTCGCTGGCGCCGTCGGCGCCGCTCGCCGCGGCCGTGCCGCGCGCAGGCGCCGAGCCGAACCCGATCCGCCCGGCTGTCCAGTCGATCAGCCGGCGCTCCATGAGCGTGCCGATCGTCGACTGGTCGTAGGTGTCGACCGAGCTGTTGATGGCGGCGAGCACCGCCTCGGCGGCGACCGCGGGCAGCGCGACCGGGCAGTTGAGGTGGGCGAGGTAGCCGGGGTCGTGGAACCAGATCGCGTTCGCGGCGAAGACCTCGTCGATCTCGGCCATCGCGGCGCGGGTTCCGACGCCGTCGCCGTCGAGGTCGGTGGCGTCGACGAGCGACTGCAGCTCGTCGCGGCTCGCACCGGAGAAGGGCTGGCGGATGCCGCGCAGCCGGGTCGCGATCGCGTCGATCGTGTCGTGCACGGCCTCGGCGTAGCGGTCCGCGGTCGCGGAGGTGAGCAGGTGGGACACGGATGAGCTCCTCGGAGGGGAAGGAAGTCAGCGGGGATCGTCCCGTCCGGGATCGCGGGACGCATCCGGACGAGTTAGGTCCGCCTTAGTTAGGCGAGCCTTGGCTAATGTACCCACTTCGCGGGGTGCGTCAACCGCACGGATGTCGAACAGTGACGCGGTGCGATGGCGGGCGCGTGGATGTCGCGATCCGGCCATCCGGTGTCGTTCCTCCACAGCCGCGAGTCGCCTCGGGCATCCCCATCAGCGGTGCTCGCGGCGGCGGGCGTCGGTGCGGCTCCGTACAGTGGATGCCATGACGATCGCCGCCGGAACCGCCCCCCTCGAGGTGCTCGAGCGGGTCTTCGGCTACGACGAGTTCCGCGGGCAGCAGGCCGCGATCATCGACCGGCTCGTGGGCGGCGGCGACGCGCTCGTGCTCATGCCCACGGGCGGCGGCAAGTCGCTCTGCTACCAGATCCCCTCGCTCGTCCGGCAGGGCACCGGCGTCGTCATCTCGCCGTTGATCGCCCTCATGCAAGACCAGGTGGATGCGCTCACCGCCGTCGGCGTGCGCGCCGAGTTCCTCAACTCGACCCAGCTGCCCGACGAGCGGCGCCGCGTCGAGCAGGCGCTGCTCGCCGGCGAGGTCGACCTGCTCTACCTCGCGCCCGAGCGGCTGCGCATGGAGTCGATGCTCGGGCTGCTCGACCGCCTCGACATCGCCCTCTTCGCGATCGACGAGGCCCACTGCGTGTCGCAGTGGGGCCACGACTTCCGGCCCGACTACCTGCAGCTCTCGGTGCTGCACGAGCGCTGGCCCGCCGTGCCGCGCATCGCGCTCACGGCGACCGCGACCGAGCAGACCCGACACGAGATCGCGCAGCGCCTCGACCTCGGCGAGGCCGAGTGGTTCGTGTCGAGCTTCGACCGGCCCAACATCCAGTACCGCATCGAGGCCAAGGATCGCCCGGTGCAGCAGCTGCTCAAGCTGATCCGCTCCGAGCACCCCGGCGACGCCGGCATCGTCTACTGCCTCTCGCGCAAGTCGGTCGAGTCGACCGCCGCCGCGCTCGTGGCCGAGGGCATCCCGGCGCTGCCGTATCACGCGGGTCTCGACGCGAGCGTGCGTCAGCGCAACCAGGCGCGCTTCCTGCGTGAAGACGGCCTGGTCATGGTCGCGACGATCGCCTTCGGCATGGGCATCGACAAGCCGGATGTGCGCTTCGTCGCCCACCTCGACCTGCCCAAGAGCGTCGAGGGGTACTACCAGGAGACCGGTCGTGCCGGTCGCGACGGGCTCAAGTCGACAGCGTGGCTCGCCTACGGCCTGCAGGACGTGATGCAGCAGCGCCGCATGATCGACGACAGCGAGGGCGACCGGGCGCACCGCCGCCGCATGCAGGCGCACCTGGATGCGATGCTTGCCCTCTGCGAGACGATCGACTGCCGTCGCGTGCAGCTGCTCGACTACTTCGACGAGAAGACCCAGCCCTGCGGCAACTGCGACACCTGCCTCGCCCCGCCGGAGTCGTGGGATGGCACGGTCGCCGCGCAGAAGCTGCTCTCGACCGTCGTGCGGCTCGACCGCGAGCGCGGCCAGAAGTTCGGCGCCGGGCAGATCATCGACATCCTGCTCGGCAAGAGCACCGACCGCGTGCGGCAGCAGCGGCACGACGAGCTGAAGACCTTCGGCATCGGCACCGAGCTGAGCGACACCGAGTGGCGCGGGGTCGTGCGCCAGCTGCTCGCCCGCGACATCCTCGTGGTGCAGGGCGAATACGGAACACTCGCGATCGGCGACAGCGCCCGCGGCGTGCTCGACGGCTCGGAGACCGTGCGGCTGCGGCGCGAGGCGCCGAAGGCCGCGCGGGGTCGCGGCGGCGCGGGAGCCGGCGGATCCGGGTCGCGGCGCGGCCAGGTGCAGGAGCTGCCCGAGGGCGCCCGCGACCTGTTCGAGACGCTGCGCGAGTGGCGCGCCACGACCGCCCGCGCTCAGGGCGTGCCCGCCTACGTCGTCTTCAACGACGCGACGCTGCGCGGCATCGCGCTCATCAAACCGACCTCGCGCGACGAGCTCGGCGAGATCAGCGGAGTCGGCGAGAAGAAGCTCGACACCTACGCGGAGGCGGTGCTCGCCGTCGTCGCCGGCGACCCGGTGCCCGAGGGTGCGGGTGTCGCGCCGGCGTCCTCGACTGCGCCGGCTGGCGCGACTGGCTCCGCTGGAGCGGCCGCGTCGGCCGGCTCGGCCGGATCCGTCTCGACGGCCACCCGTCGCGCTGCGCCCGCGTCGCGCTCGACCTCGCGCCCGAGCGGCGGCGGTCGTGGTTCGTCGCGCCCGAGTTCGGCGGCCCCCGCGTTCGCCGACCAGGAGCCGCCGCCCTTCTTCGACGAGCCGCCCTACGACCCCGAGTTCGACGAGCCGCCCTTCCCCGACGACGGCCGCTGACCCGCGCGCGGCGACCTGAACGCCGCGATGCCCCCTCGCGGAAGCGAGAGGGCATCGGGCCCGTCGGCCTGGGTGCCGACGGAGCCCCGCGCCGCCGTCGGGTCGGCGTCGCGGTGATCGTGAGCGCAGTGATCGGAGGGCGGAGATCCGGATGCGCGATCAGCTGACCGCGAGCGTCCACGCCCCGTCGGCGGCGACGGTGACGATCGACGGTCCCTTGGTCAGCGGGACCGTGCCCTGGTAGGCGCCGATCGTGTTGATCAGCAGGCCGATCGAGAACGCGCTGCCGGTCTCCTCCTGAACGATGAAGTTGCGCGAGCCGCTGTGCGAGGCCGTGAGGGCGCCGGCCTTGCCCGAGTAGAGGAACACCGCATCGCCGGTTCCGCTCGGCGCCAGCGCCGGGGCGGTCGACAGCGGGGCGATGTGCAGCGTCCACGGCCCGTCGGCGGTGATCTGCAGGCGCACGCCGGCAGTGAGGGCGTTGAGTCCGTACGCGGTCGTGCCGCTGTAGCCGCCGATCGTGTTCACGAGCAGCTCGCCGGTCGATTGGTTGTTCGCATCCAGCACCATCAGAGCGAAGTTGCGCGAGCCCTGGTGAGTCGCGGTCACGAGCGCGCCCTTCGCGCCCTCGGGCAGCGTGACGAGGCCGTCGCCCGAACCGCTCTGGTCGATCGGGGCGAAGGTTCCGAAGCTCGAGTCGGCCCATTTCGCGGCGGCGGCACTCGGGTCGGGGGCACTGGTCTTCGTCGGCGCGGCTGTGCTCGAGCTCTCGTCGGATGCGGCGGGTGCCGTCGTCTCGATTCCCGTGTCGCCGCCGCGCGGTGCCGCCGAGGGACGCCCGCCACTCGCGGCGCTCACGCCGCTGACGATCAGGCTGAGCACGATGACCGCGGCGCTCGCGCCCCAGGCGATGCCGCGCTGCTGCGGGGTGCTGACCAGCGGGGCGCCCTGCCTGTCACGGCGCGCCCCGGTGAGGGTGAGGATCAGGTCGATCAGCGTCCAGATGCCGAAGCCGCCGAAGGTGACGAGCTTGAGGATGCCGGTGCCGACGAATCCGAGGTAGAAGCGGTCGACGCCGAGCCCGCCGAGCAGCAGGGCGAGCAGCCAGGTGATGAGGAAGCTCTTGCCGGCCGGCGCGGGCTGGCCGGCCGGGTTCGGCGGGCCGACGGGTGCGGGCGGGCCGACGGGCGCGGGGGAGCCGGCGGGGTTCGGCGGGAGGGGGATCTGGTCAGACACGGGCATCTCGCTTTCGGGCGGTCGTGCTGCGACGCGAGCATCCCGGGAGTCCGAGAAGTGCCGCGGTGGCGGCGACGCCGTCCACGACACGAGGTTTGGGCCGCAGCGCCCCAACCCCCAACGCTAACCTTGATAACCCTGGTTATCAGCAGACGGCCTGCATGCAAGCAGGCGACCGATCTATCCTCGACTCATCACCGACCGTGGCCGGCTGCACCGCACGACCACGACCACATTCATCAGTGCGAGCCGACCGAGAGGAGTCCATCATGAGCCGCAGCGAATCCACGTCGGCGAGTGCTCTCGACCGGGCCGACCACGCATCCTCTGATTCGTCGCCGCGACTGCTGACCCTCGCGGATGCGGCGCGTCTGGCCCGCGTGCAGCGCCCGGTGGTCTCGATGTGGCGTCTCCGTCACGCGACGGGCCCGACGCCCTTCCCCGACCCCGTGGTCGATGGAGCGAGTGGCCTGCGATGGGATGCGCACGAGGTCGCGCGCTGGCTGGGCGACACTCGACACGGCAACAACCCGGAGGCGCTGGCCGAGGTCGAACTCGTCGGCACGTCCAGGGCCGAGTCCGCGCCCGAGTCCGCGTCGTCGTCGGCACCGGCGCCGGGCCTGGTCTCGGCATTGATCGCGCTGCGCGCCGTGCACGAAGCTCCGCTGTCGTCGGTCCCGCTCGACGAGCTCGCTGATCTCGCGGATGATCTCGACCCGCACGATCTCTTCGCGGCGCAGGAGGTGCTGCGGGCCGGTGACGATCTCGGTGCGGCGGTCGTGCGCGCCGATGCGCTCGTCGAGAGCGCCTTCAGTCCGGCGGCGGCGATCGAGCACCATCGGGCGGCGACCCGTGGGCTTGCGCAGTCGGTGCTCTCGACGGCGGTGGAGGCGCTCGTGGCAGAGCTGGCTCACGGCATCCTCGGCGCCGCGGGAGAGGCTGTGGTCTCGACTGTGTCGGGTCGCTCGGGCGATCTCGTGCACGCCGTCGCCGCGGCGGCTCCGGGCGTGGCGATCGCGCCGGCCGCGTCCGACGATCGTGAGCTGCGACAGCGCGCGGTGGCGCACGGCGTGGCGCTGGCCCACGCCGCGGCAGCCAACGCTGCCCACCCCGCGCTGAGCCTTCTGCTGCTCGCGGGGGAGCGGCCGGCGCAGGCCGACATCGACGAGCTGGATCACGCGGTCGTGGGCCTCTCCGCGGGGGCGCGTCTGCTGGTGCTGGGCCCGGCGGCGCTGCTCGCCGATGGCGGTCTGCCGGCGTCCGCCGCCCGGGTGCGGTCTGAGCTGCTGCGCTCGGGGGTGGTGCGGGCGATCGTGCGGCTCGGGTCGGGCGTGTTCTCGCGCACGCCGCAGCGGGCGATGGCGTTGTGGCTGATCGAGGGCGGTTCGTCGTCGACGCCGCTCGGCGACCAGACGACGCTGCTCGCCGATCTGACGGTCGCGGGCCTCGATCCGGCTGTGCGGCACGACCTCGTGGCTGACGTGGTGGCCGCGCTCGGCTCCGATCTCGAGCGCCGCGCGCACGCGTTCCGCTTCTCGCGTCTGGCCCGCACCAGCCGCCTGGTGGCGCGCGGGGCGCTGGTGGATGCGGATGCCGCGCTGGCTCCGCCCAGTGCCTTCGCCCGGTCGCAGCGGGAGCTGCGCGCGCGGCAGCTTCCGGCGGTCGTCGCCGAGTTGGCGTCGCGGGCCGGCGTGCCGGTGGATGCGCTGCTCGAGCCGACGCCGGCATCCGCGCTCCCGTCGGCTGAGCGCCCCGACCGCACCCGCACCCTCGGCGCTCTGCGCGCCGACGGCAGCGTGTCGCTGGTGTCGGGAACCCGTCTCGACTCGGATCTCGACCTGCGTGCGCCCTCGGGCGTGACCGTGATCGGTCCGGCCGAGGTGACCGGTGCCGCGGCGGTGGGCGATCGGCGGGTCGATCCGCTGCGGCTGGCGGCCGCGCATCCGTCGGCCCGCCGCACCGAGCCGGGGGATGTCGTCGTCGTCACGAGTCCGCGGCCGGCGGCGATCGTCGATGCGGTGGGGCGCGCGGTGGTGCAGTCGCCGGCTCGGGTGGTGCGCATCCGTGCTGCCGACGCAGGTCTCGTGCCCGAGCTGATCGCCGCTGACATCGCGGCGGCGGGTCGGGGCGCCGGCGCGCGGTCGTCGGATCCGAACCGCTGGGTGCTGCGTCGCGTGGCGCCGGGTCAGGTCGAGGGGATGCGCGCGGCTCTGGCTCCGATCGAGGCCGAGCGGCGGAGTCTGCGCGAGCGGCTCGCGCTGCTCGACGAGCTGGGTGGGGCGCTCGCCGAGGCGGTGGTGCTCGACGTGCTGCGCGCGCCGCCCGCGGCATCCGACCCGCCCGCCGAACCACCCGACCCGGCATCCGACCGCACCGACCCGACCCCTCGCCCCAGCCGCCAGACCCCGGGCGCCGCCCGACAGAACACCCGACAGAACAGGAGCCGCTGATGGCCGCACGACCGAAGGCCGACACCGCGCCGACCACGATGAAGCAGCTGAAGGACACGCTGTGGAAGGCGGCCGACAAGCTGCGCGGCTCGATGGACGCATCGCAGTACAAAGACGTGATCCTGGGCCTGGTGTTCCTGAAGTACGTGTCGGATGCGTTCACCGAGCGTCGCGTCGAGCTCGAGGGCGAGCTGCGCGAGCAGGGGATGACCGAGGCGCAGGCGGCGCAGTTCCTCGACGACCCGGACGAGTACCGGGGAGCCCGGGTGTTCTGGGTTCCCGAGGTGGCGCGATGGGAGTTCCTGGCTGCGAACGCGAAGGGCCTCGAGCCCGCGGATGGCGGCGAGCCGCGCTCGATCGGCCGTCTGATCGACGAGGCGATGGATGCGGTGATGGTTGCGAACCCGACCCTGACCGGCACCCTGCCGCGCATCTTCAACCGCGACAACGTCGACCAGCGCCGTCTGGGCGAGCTGATCGATCTGTTCAACGCGGCCCGCTTCACCGGGCAGGGCGCGGCGCGGGCGCGGGACCTGTTGGGTGAGGTCTACGAGTACTTCCTGGAGAAGTTCGCGCAGGCGGAGGGGAAGCGGGGTGGCGAGTTCTACACGCCCGCCGGCGTGGTGCGGGTGCTCGTCGAGCTGCTCGAGCCGACGCATGGCCGCGTGTACGACCCGGCGTGCGGGTCGGGTGGCATGTTCGTGCAGGCGGAGAAGTTCCTCGAGGCGCACGAGCGCGAGGGCAGCGAGATCTCGGTCTACGGGCAGGAGCTGAACGAGCGCACCTGGCGCATGGCGAAGATGAACCTGGCGATCCACGGGCTCGGCGGCAACCTGGCGAGCCGCTGGGGCGACACCTTCGCGCGCGATCTGCACCCGGATCTCGAGGCCGATTTCGTGATGGCGAACCCGCCTTTCAACATCAAGGACTGGGCGCGCAACGAGGCCGATCCGCGCTGGCGCTACGGGGTGCCGCCGGCCGGCAACGCGAACTACGCGTGGATCCAGCACATCCTCTCGAAGCTGGCGCCCGGCGGCAGCGCCGGTGTGGTGATGGCGAACGGCTCGATGTCGTCGAACTCGGGCGGTGAGGGGCAGATCCGCGCCGAGCTGGTGGAGGCCGACCTGGTGTCGTGCATGGTGGCGCTGCCGACGCAGCTGTTCCGCAGCACGGCGATCCCGGTGTGCGTGTGGTTCTTCGCCCGCGACAAGAGCGCCGGCGACCGGGGGAGCGTCGACCGCACCGGACAGGTGCTGTTCCTCGACGCTCGCAATCTCGGACACATGGTCGACCGCGCCGAGCGCGCGCTCAGCGACGACGACATCGCGAAGATCGCGAACACCTTCCACGCCTGGCGCGGCACGACGTCGGCGGTGGATGCGGGCCTCAGCTACGAGAACGAGCCCGGCTTCGCCTACTCGGCGACGCTGGCCGAGATCCAGGATGCCGGCTACGCCCTCACCCCGGGCCGCTACGTCGGCGCCGCCGAGGTCGAGGACGACGGCGAGCCCATCGACGAGAAGATCGCGCGCCTCACCGCCGAGCTCTACGAGCAATTCGCCGAGTCGGACCGCCTCGCCGTGGTCGTGCGCGAGCAGCTGGGGCGGGTCGATGTCTGAGTGGGGTGAACTCCGGCTCTCGGATGCCATCGAGGTCAAACATGGGTTCGCCTTCCCTGGCGACGGCTTTGGAACGGAGACGGCCGCCCCGCAGGTTCTCACACCGGGCAACTTCGCTGTCGGCGGAGGATTCCGACGAGCTAAGCCGAAGTCGTTCGACGGCGACTACCCCGCCGAGTATCTGCTCGAGAGCGGCGAGCTCGTCGTAACGATGACCGACCTCAGCAAGGCGGGCGACACTCTGGGCTACGCGGTTCAGCTACCCGCCGATGAGCAGTTCCTGCACAACCAGCGAATCGGTCTCGTTCAGCTGATTGACCCTTCCCTTCTCGAACCGCGCTTCTTCGGCTACCTGACCCGAACGCGCGCCTACCGTGATCGGATTGTCTCGACAGCAACCGGCAGCACGGTCAAACATACGAGCCCCGGGCGCATCGGTGAGTACGTTGCCCGCGTTCCCGCGGTAGCGGAGCAGCGCGCGATCGCGGATGTGCTCGGCGCGCTCGACGACAAGATCGCCGCCAACGAGCAAGTTGTCCAGACCGCGGACCAACTGGGCCGAACGATTCTGCAGGCGCGGGCCGAGACGATTACAGGCGACGCCGCGCTGGGCGAGATCGCCGAGGTGGTGATGGGTTCGTCTCCGCGGGGGGAGGAGCTGAACACCGGCGGATCTGGAATTCCCTTCTACCAGGGCAGTCGTGACTTCGGCTTCCGCTTTCCTGCCCAGCGGGTGTGGACGACGTTCGTGACGCGCGAGGCCGCAGCCGGCGACACGCTTCTCAGCGTCCGGGCACCGGTCGGTGAGGTGAACGTGATTGTCGAGCGCGTCTGCATCGGTCGCGGGGTGGCGGCGATCCGTTCCAAGCAGGGGCGCCCGGTGTTGCTTGCCTACCTGGTGCGCCATGCGGGACCGCAGTGGGAACAGTTCGCCGGCGACGGGACGATGTTCGCGTCGGTCAACCGGAAACAGATCGAGTCGATCCGGGTCCCCGCCTTCGGTGACAAGGAGGCTGAGTTGCTCGAGGTTGAGCTGGCATCTCTCGAGTCGCAGATCCGCGTCGTACTCGCCGAGTCCCGCACCCTCGCCGCGCTCCGCGACACGCTGCTCCCGCAGCTCATGTCGGGCAAGCTGCGCGTGCGTGACGCCGAGAAGACCGTCGAGCAGGCGATCTGATGCGCATCCGCTCGGCTCGGGCTACTGTGGGGTCTACTAACCCCAGCCCCTCTGCCTCACGGTACGGGCTGGCTTTCTTTTGTGCGGCGTCCGGCGCTCCTCGGGTCGACGGGGCGGCGAGCTGATGGCCGAGATCACTCCCGCACCCGGCTGGTACCCCGAACTGCTCGACTCCGTCGCTGGGCGCATCGAGACCGCGCGGCAGCGCACCCGACTCGCGGCGAACAGCGATCTCGTCGGGGCGTACTTCGAGATCGGGCGCGACATCCTCGCCCGACAGACCGAAGAGGGCTGGGGTGCGAGCGTCATCGACCGACTTTCGGCCGACCTGACGGAACGCTTTCATGGGGTGACGGGGTTCTCGCCGCGCAACCTCCGCTATATGCGCACGTTCGCCAAAGAGTGGACCGGCGGTGCGGACGGATCAATTCTGCAAGCGCCGCTTGCAGAATTGCCCTGGTACCACCACATCGCCCTGCTCACGAAGCTCGACGACCGCGACTCCCGGCTCTGGTACGCCGCCAAGGCGGTCGACCAGGGCTGGTCACGCGACATCCTCGTGCACCACATCGAATCGCGACTTCACGAGCGTGAGGGCCGCGCGGTCACCAACTTCGCGACCACACTCGCACCCGCCGACTCCGAACTCGCACAGGCGTTCACGCGCGATCCCTACGTCTTCGACTTCCTCGGGATGGCCGACGTGAAACTCGAACGCGACCTCGAGAACGCGCTGCTCAACCACATCGAGCACTTCCTGCTCGAGCTCGGCGCCGGGTTCGCGTTCGTCGGGCGCCAGAAGGTGCTCGATGTCGGCGGCGACGAGTTCCGCATCGACCTGCTCTTCTACCACCTGCGCCTGAGGCGTTATGTCGTCATCGAGCTCAAGGTCGGCGGGTTCCGGCCCGAGCACGTCGGGCAGCTGAACTTCTACCTCAACGTCGTCGACGACCAGCTGCGTCACCCCGACGATCAGCCGAGCATCGGCATCCTGCTGTGCAAGAGCAAGAACGACATCGTCGTCGAATATGCCCTGCGCGGCGTCGAGACCCCGATGGGCGTCGCCGAATGGATCGCCGCCGACGGTCGCGCACTGCCGGCCGAACTCGCCGAGTATCTGCCCAGCGCCGCCGCCCTCGAAGCCGAGCTGCGCGATCCCGACGATGCCAGCACCGCCGCCGCATCCACCCCGCAGCCCGACGGCGAGACCGAACTCGCCGACCCCGCATCCACCCTCTCGACCGAGGAGCACTGACATGCCGAAGATGAGCGAAGCTGACTGGGAGCAGCTCGCGATCGACGAGCTCGCCGAGCTGGGGTGGACGCCCACCACCGGTGAGAAAATCGCCCCCGGCTCCGGCGGGCGCGACAGCTGGGGCGACCTCGTCATCCGCCCGCGCTTGCTCGAGGCGCTGCAGCGGCTCAACCCGACCATCCCCGCGCAGTACCTCAAGCAGGCGATGGCCGAGATGCTCGCCCCCGCCAGCGCCGACGCGATCGCCGAGAATCTGCGCGTGCACCGCATGTACGTCGACGGGTTCCCGATCAGCTACTTCGACGGCGACGGGATCGAGCACAACCCGACCGTGCGCATCCTCAGCACCCAGCCGCACGAGAACAGCTGGCTCGCCGTGCAGCAGGTCACCGTCACCCAGGGCGAGCACAAGCGCCGCTTCGACGTGGTGCTCTACGTCAACGGGCTGCCGATGGTCGTCATCGAGTTGAAGGCCGCCGGCGCGAAAGCCGGAACAGTGGATGCGCGCGCGCAGCTCGACACCTACCTGCGCGAATTCCCGCTGCAGTTCCGGCACTGCGTCTTCGTGATCGCCACCGACGGGCAGCAGGCGCTCTACGGAACCCCCTTCACCCCCTACAACCACTTCTCGCCGTGGAACGTCGACGACGACGGCGTACCCGTCGGCGCCGACGCCGTCGACGAGCACGGCGAACCCATCAGCGGACTCGAGACCACCCTCGACGGCGTCGCCAACCAGGAGCGCTTCCTGCAGCTCGTGCGCTCGTTCACCGCCTTCGACGGCGGCGACAAGCTGCTCAAGCGCATCGCCAAACCGCACCAGTACTTCGCCGTCACCAAAGCCGTCGCGCGCACCATCGACGCCGCCCGCACCAACGGCAAGGCCGGCGTCGTCTGGCACACGCAGGGCTCGGGCAAGTCGATGGAGATGGAGCTCTACGCGAACCTCGTCGGCCGCCGCGCCGAACTGCAGAATCCCACCCTCGTCGTCGTCACCGACCGCACCGAGCTCGACGGGCAGCTGTTCCAGGGCTTCGACCGCAGCCTGCTGCTCGGCGAGCACCCCGTGCGCATCGACCGCCGACAGCAGCTGCGTGACGAGCTGACCTCGCGCGTCACCGGCGGCATCTACTTCACGACGCTGCAGAAGTTCGGACTCAGCAAGGCCGAGAAGGATGCCGGCACCGCGCATCCGCTGCTCAGCGACCGCCGCAACGTCATCGTCGTCGTCGACGAAGCCCACCGCAGCCACTACGACGACCTCGACGGCTACGCCCGCCACCTGCGCGACGCCCTGCCGAACGCCACCCTCATCGCCTTCACCGGAACCCCGATCTCGTTCGACGAACGCAATACGCAAGACGTGTTCGGCGACTACATCGACATCTACGACCTCACCCGGGCGGTGGATGACGGCGCCACCGTGCCCGTCTACTTCGAACCCCGCCTCATCACGGTCGCCCGCGCCGACGGCGTCAGTGACGACGACATCGACGTCGCCGCTGACGAAGCGACCCAGGGACTCGACGAGACCGAGCGCGCGCGCCTCGAGCAGAGCGTCGCCGTCATCAACGCCGTCTACGGCGCCCCCGATCGCATCGCCAAGCTCGCCGCCGAGCTCGTTACGCACTGGGAGTCGCGACGGCTCGCGATGCTGCCTGACATCGAGGTGCCCGGCAAGGCGCTCATCGTCGGCGGAACCCGCGAGATCTGCGCCAGGCTCTACGCCGCGATCGTCGAGCTGCGGCCCGACTGGCACTCCGACGCGATCGACCAGGGCCGCATCAAGGTCGTCTATTCGGGGCTACCCTCCGACCCCGCGCCGATCGTCGACCATGTGCGTCGGCCCAGCGAGAACGAGACCATCAAGAACCGCCTGCGCGATCCCGACGACGAACTCGAGATCGTCATCGTCAAAGACATGATGCTCACCGGCTTCGACGCGCCGCCGCTGCACACGCTCTACCTCGACCGCCCGCTCAAGGGGGCCCTGCTCATGCAGACCCTCGCCCGCGTCAACCGCACCTTCCGCGGCAAGCAGGACGGCCTGCTCGTCGCCTACGCGCCCCTCGCCGACAACCTCGGCAAGGCCCTCGCGGAGTACACGGTGACCGATCAGGAGCGCAAGCCGATCGGCCGCGACATCGCCGAGATGACGGATGCGGCGCGCAGCGTGCTCGCCGACGTCGAGACCCTCGTCGCCGGCTACGACTGGCGCGGCAAGCTCGCCGCCGGCGGGCCCCGCGCGATGTTCAACGCGGTCAGCGGCACCGTCAACCACCTGCGCGACGCCCAGTCGCCGGCCAACGACCCCGCCCTCGGTGACGAGACCCGCGCGGCGCGCTACCGCATCCTCGCCGGCAAGCTCGCCCGAGCCTGGGCTCTCGCCTCCAGCGCTCTCGAAGAGCTGCGCCCGCAGATCTCCTTCTACGAGGAGGTGCGCATCTGGATGGCGAAGTACGACGCGCAGGAACGGCAGGCCCGCGGTCTGCCGGTGCCCGACGACATCGCGCGACTGCTCGGCGACCTCATCGCCGCGAACACCATCACCGGCGAGGTCGTCGACATCTACGCCGCCGCCGGGATGCCCGCGCCCTCGCTCGGCGACCTCACGCCCGAGTTCGTGAAACGCACCCAGCAGTCCGACAACCCGCAGCTCGCGATCGAGGCGCTGCGCGACCTGCTACTCGACGAGACCCGCACCGCCACCCGGGGCAACGGCATCCGCGAGCGCGCCTTCTCCGAGCGCATCGCCGAGCTCATGTACAAGTACACGAATCAGCAGCTCACCGCCGCCGAAGTCATCGCCGAACTCGTCGCGCTCGCCCGCGACGTCGCCGAAGAGGCTCGGCGCGGCGAGAAGTTCAGCCCCGCGCTCAGCGACGACGAACTCGCGTTCTACGACGCCGTCGCCCAGAACGAATCGGCCGTGCTCGAGCAGGGAGATGACGTGCTCGCGCAGATCGCCCGCGACCTCGTCGGCGTCATGCGGCGGGATGTGCGCACCGACTGGACCGTGCGTGAAGACGTGCGCGCCAAGCTGCGCTCGTCGATCAAACGACTGCTCGTGCTGCACGGCTACCCGCCGGACCAGCAGCCCGAGGCGATCGTGCTCGTCATGGAGCAGATGGAGGCGCTCGCGCCGAAGTACGCGGTGTCGTAGGCGGCCGGACTCGGAGGATCGCGACAATCGACGCCGCATATCCGGCCCGCCATATTCCGTTATCCGTATGTGTCATCGACCGAACCGGGCGGGCTGTGACAGGCTGAGACGATGCTCGCCTCCGCCGCCCGCCGCATCGCCGGCCCGCTCGCCAAGGCGGGGTTCCGCCCGAAGGTCGAAGGCAAGCGCAATGTGCCGAAGCGGGGCGCCGTCATCCTCGCCAGCAATCACCTCTCGTTCATCGACAGCGTCGTGATCACGCTCGTCGCGCCGCGCATGGTGTCGTTCCTCGCGAAGTCCGACTACTTCACCGGCACCGGCGTCAAGGGCTGGCTGAGCAGGGTCTTCTTCAGCGGCGTCGGCGCCGTTCCGGTCGAGCGCGGGGCGGGCGCGGCCGCGCAGCAGGCGCTCGATGCCGGACTCGCCATCCTCGAGAAGGGCGACGCCTTCGCGATCTACCCCGAGGGCACGCGCTCGCTCGACGGCAAGCTCTACAAGGGCCGCACCGGTGTCGCCTGGCTCGCCCTCACCGCCGGCGTGCCGGTCGTGCCGGTGGGCATCGTCGGAACCGACGAGCTGCAGCCGGTCGGCTCCAATCGCATCCACCGCGCCAAGGTCACCGTGCGCTTCGGCAAGCCGCTCGACCTCGCGCACTTCGGCCCCGCCACCTCGGGTCGCGCCCGCCGCCAGGCGACCGACGCGATCATGGCCGAGATCCAGAAGCTCAGCGGCCAGGAGCTCGCCGGCCGCTACAACGAGAGCCCCGCCGCGAACGTCGTCGAGCGCGTCAAGCGCGTCCTCCACCCCGAGCGCCTCTAGCCCGCGCCCGTCCCGAGAGCCCCGAGCCCGCCGCCGTTCGCGGATACTGGCGCCTCTCAACGCGGATACTGGCGAGGCGATAGGCCAGGTCTCCCCGCGACCCCGCCACCGCGTCTGAGCAGTATCCGCGCGACCCGGGCCTCGCGGGATCGTGGCCGCGCTCGCCTCCGCGCCAGCCCGGAGCTCTCGGTTCCGCCCCGCGAACCCCGCACAGCGGATACCGGCGTCCGGCACGCCGATACTGGCGAGGCGACGGGGCGACGCGCTCCGCGACCCTGCACCCGCCGTCCAGCAGTATCCGCGGCCCCCCGGCATCCGCCGCGCGCCCTCGGGTTCACCGGACCGCGCCAGCATCCTTCCGAGTCGCTGTCGACAGGCGCTCAGGTCTTGTGGGGTGTGCACCGACAGGTCTACGGTCTGCGCTGACGGGCACAACCGCTCCCAGACCCGAAGCGGACACCCGAACCCGTGGAGGCGGCCGTGCCGTTTCGTATCCCGCGCACCGATCCCGGCTCGGTGACGTTGACCGACGGCGGTCTCGAGACCGACCTCATCTACAACGCCGGACTCGACCTGCCCGACTTCGCCGCGTTTCCGCTGCTCGACGACGAGCACGGCCGCGACGCCCTCGCCGCCTACTTCCGCCTCGCGATCGAGACAGCCCAGGATGCGCACACCCCCTTCAGCCTCGACACGGTCACCTGGCGCGCGAACCCCGACTGGGCCGCCCGCCGCGGCTACGCCGGCCCGGAGTTCGAGCGAATAGTGCGGGATGCGGTCGAGTTCGCTCGCGACCTGCGCGACCAGGCCATCGACGACGGGGCGCGGCATCCGATCCTCGTCTGCGGCGTCATCGGGCCGCGCGACGACGGCTACGCGCCCAGCACACTGATGACCGCCGCCGAGGCGCGCGAGTACCACCATCGTCAGATCGTCGTCTTCGCGGACGCCGGCGTCGACTATGCCGCCGCCATGACGATCGCCTACCCCGCCGAGGCGATCGGCATCGTCGAGGCAGCGAAGGCGGAGGGACTGCCGCTCGCGATCTCGTTCACGGTCGAGACCGACGGCCGGCTGCCCGCCGGTCAAACGCTGCGCGACGCCCTCGCCGAGGTGGATGCCGCCACCGACGGCGGCGCCGCCTACTTCGGCGTCAACTGCGCGCATCCCGACCACCTGCCCGCCGGCCTCGACGAGGAATGGGGCGGGCGTCTCGCCTCGTACCGCGCCAACGGCTCGCGACTCAGTCACGCCGAGCTGGACGCCCTCGACGCGCTGGATGCCGGCGATCCCGCCGAGCTCGGACGCCTCGTCGGCGAGCTGCATCGGCGGATGCCCGGTCTCACCGTGCTCGGCGGATGCTGCGGAACCGACGACCGACACATCCGCGCGATCGCCGACGCGGTGCTGCGCCGTGACTGACGGCACGGCCGCCGACCGGCCCGCCGACGACCGCACCTGAGCGTCGCCGGATCGCAACCCCGCGCATCAGCGCCCGCCGCTAGCCTCAGCGCATGACCTTCGATCCGAACTCGGATATCAGCAAGGGCCGCGTCAGCAAGCGCGGGCGCAACGCCGGGATCGGCGTCGGCGCGGGCGCCGGCGGTCTGGTCATCATCGCCCTGCTCATCCAGGCGTTCACCGGCGTCGACCTGACCGGTCTCCTCGCCGGCGGCACCGGCACGAGCGGCGGCGGCGCGACCTCCGACGAGAGCGCCCTGAGCTGCACCGCCCAGCAGGCCAACGACGACACCGAGTGCCGCGTGCAGGGCGCGGCGGCGTCGCTGCGCGAGTACTGGCCGCAGCACGTGAAGAACGCGACCGATCCGAAGATCATCATCTTCGAGGGCCAGACGAACACCGGATGCGGCGGCGCCACCTCGGCGGTCGGCCCCTTCTACTGCCCGGCCGATCAGCAGATCTACCTCGACACCTCCTTCTACGACCAGCTGAAGTCGCAGTTCGGCTCGACCACCGGGCCGCTCGCGCAGCTGTACGTGATCGGGCACGAGTGGGGTCACCACATCCAGCACATCACCGGCATCACCGACGGCAAGGATCTGCGCGCGACCGGCCCGTCGAGCGACAGCGTGCGCCTCGAGTTGCAGGCCGACTGCTTCGCGGGCGCCTGGCTGGGCGCGGCGGCGCAGGGCGACGACCGGGTGCTCGAGCCGCCGACCCGGCAGCAGATCGACGACGCGCTGGATGCCGCGGCGACGGTCGGCGACGACAACATCCAGGAGAAGACGCAGGGCCAGGCGACGCCGGAGAGCTGGACGCACGGCTCGAGCGCGGCCCGCCAGAAGTGGTTCCTGACCGGGTACAACGGCACGCCGCAGTCGTGCAACACCTTCGACGTGAGCGCGGCCCAGCTCGGCGACAGCTAGCAGCCGCATCCGAGGTCGCGCAGTCGGCAGCCGGTTCGCCTCAGTGCGACGGCGAATGCGATGCGGTGAGCGCCTGTGTCACAGCGGAGGCCATGAGCGTCGCCGCCGCCCGCTGGGCGTCCAACGGCACGCCGTCGTCGCTCAGAGCGGGGCGCGCATGCCAGCCGCAGACGACACCCGAACGCACGGCCGCCCGCAGAACGTCCTCCACCCAGTCCGCATCGACGAGCAGGTCGGATCGCTTCAAGAGGAAGGCGATCATGTCGGCGACTGCATAGCCGCCCCAGTCGGAGATCGCGGCGGCGAGCACGACGTCGGCCGAGATCGCCGCCGCCATTCCGTCGCGGCAGGGGCATCGACACACGGCCCCTTCCGGCTGGATGTCGCGTACCTCGGGCACACTGCCGAATCCCACCTCGTTGCCCGCGTCGCCGATGCCGAGCGTGAGAACGCCGCGACGTTCGGCGAGGCGGAAGATCTCGGTCGCGTCGAAGTGCGGCGCACCCCACTCGTTGCCGGTGGCGCCGTGGATGACTCCCCGTCGGTTCGGTGACAGCTTCTCGATCGCCAGCACGGCGCCGGGTTCGAGCGCTGTCATGATCTGCGTGCTGAATTCGGCGCCGCGTTCGTCGTCTTCCGGTGAGACGTGGATGGCGATCGACGCCGGCCAGTCGGCGTCGGGCCGCGGACGCACGTTGAGCCCGCCTGCGCGCGCGATCTCGGCGAGCGGCGTGCTGAAACGCGCCTCGGCGGCGATGTGGACGTCGGCGCCGACTCCGAGCGTCATCGCCCGGGCGATCGCGATCGCTCCCAGCAGTCCGTCGATCTCGCCGGTCGGGAGGGTGGGTTCCCCACCCGCGCCGCAGAGGATGAGCAGCCGGCCGCCGGCTCCCACTCGGTCGAGCAGCGCCTGCCCCATCTCGGTGCTCAGGGGTGCCGCGGTGCGCGAGCGGGTCGCGTTGTAGAGCAGATGGGCGACGCCGCGGGGCATGTTGCCGATCGGGCGCAGCTCGGTGGTCATGATCTGGTCGATGTACTGGCCGACGACGGCGGGCATGATGGCGCTCCTCAGTGGTGTGGGTGGGGATGGATGTCGCTGGTCGGAGCCTTGTCGTCTGAGGCTGCGACCTGGGATGCGGGCACGCGCCTGAACTCCGGCCGGCGTCGCAGCAGCAGGGCGATGACGGCGCCGACGATCATGATCCCGGCGACGACGAACATGGCCGGTCTGTAGCTGCCGGTCGCGTTCTGCAGGCCGCCGGTCATATACGGAGCCACGAAACCTGCGACGTTCGCGAGCCCGCCCGCCACCGCCATCCCGGCCGCCGCCGCTGCGCCGGTGAGAAAGCGCGGCGGGAGCTGCCAGAAGACGGGCAGCACGCAGTAGCTGCCCGCGGCGGCGATCGAGATCGCGGCCATGATCGCGAGTGTCGACGGGAGATACAGTGCCACCGCCACCGCCAGGGCGCCGACGAGCAGGGGGATGGCCGCGTGCCAGTGGCGTTCCTGCCTGCGGTCGGAGCTGCGGCCCACCAGCCACAACGCGATGGCCGCGCAGGCGTACGGGATGGCGGTGAGCGCTGCCACCTCGCCGAGCGAGAATCTCGTGCCGAACTGCACGCCGAGTCCTTCGATGACCTGGGGCAGGAAGAACGAGAGAGCGTAGCCGCCCATGTTCACCGAGAATCCGATCCCGGCGACGGCGTAGATGCGCCAGTCGCGCAGCGCCCCGAGCACGCCCGAGGCTCCGTGTTCCGCGGCTGCCGCGCCCTCGTCCTCGAGCACTCCGCTCAGACTCGAGCGCTCCAGCGGCGTCAGCCACTTCGCGTCGGAGATGCGATTCGGCAGCGCGAAGAAGGCGATGACGCCGACGAGCACGGCCGGCAGCGCTTCGACGAGGAACATGAACCGCCAGCCGTCGAGTCCGAGCACGCCGTGGCCGTGCTCGATGAGCAGGGCCGACAGCGGAGCCCCGAGGACGACGGCGACGGGGATCGCGATGATGAACAGCGCGACCATCCGGGCGCGGATCGCGCTCGGGAACCAGAGGGTGAGGAAGTAGACCACGCCGGGAACGAAACCGGCCTCGGCGATGCCGAGCAGGACGCGCACGACGTAGAACCAGGCTTCGGAGTGGACGAAGGCCATGGCGCCCGAGATGAGACCCCAGGTGACCATGATGCGCGCCAGCCAGGCGCGGGCGCCGACCCGATGGAGGATGACGTTGCTCGGCACTTCGAAGAGCACGTAGCCGATGAAGAAGAGCCCGGCACCGAGCCCGTAGGCGGCTGTCGACAGGCCGAGGTCCGCGTTCATCCGCGTCGCGGCGAAACCGATGTTCACGCGGTCGAGGTAGCTGATGACGTGATCAACATGACGAGCGGCAGGATGCGCCAGGCGGCTTTGCGCGTGGCACGTGCCGCCGCGGCGGCCGTGGCGGCAGGGTCCGAGACGGTCATATCCACACCACTCCTCATCAGTTCGTGCAACGTACGCGATAACGTACGGCGTACACGCTGACGATGTAAAGTGGCGATCGTGAGTCAGTCATCGGCGAACCGCTCATCGACCGAGCGGACCCTCCGCCTTCGATCCATCACGCAGAACGACGTCGCGGCCGTCGGACTGGACCTCGCCCGTGAAGGCGGACTCGAGGCCGTCACCCTTCGATCGGTCGCGAGCCGCCTCGGCATCGCCACGATGAGCGTCTACCGCTTCGTCGGATCGAAAGACGAGCTGCTCGACGCCGTCGTGCTGATCGCCTTCGATCGCCTGGAGTTGCCGACGCTGCTCGAAGGAACATGGCAGGAGCGCATCATCGCGGTCATGGCGTCGTGGCGTGATCTGCTGCTGGTCCACCCGGTCGTGGTCGAGCTGCTCGTCGCGCGCCCCGTTCCCGCGCAGTCGGCCGGACTGAGCCGGATGATCGAGTCCGTGCTCGCCGCGCTCGAGCAGGCCGGCGTCACCGGCCCCGCCGCCGGCGCGGCGTTCTGGCAGATCTTCTCCCACACGCTCGGCCACGTCATCTTCGAGACCCCGCGGCGCGCGATCGACGCGGATGCGCAGCGCGCGGCGAGCGAACGGATGCGGCAGACTGCGACCGATCGAGGATTCGCGCGCACACGCGCTCTCGCGACCGAACTCACCGATGTCGCCGCTCGCAGTCCTCTCGAGGTGAGCCTGCAGCACCTGCTGGACGGCCTGCAGGTCGCGCAGCATCCGATCGTCGAGGTCCGCCCGTCCCCTCGGGGTTAGCCGTGGACTCCGCCCGGGGCGGAGGCGATGCCTCGCAGCAGCGTCGAGAGGGTGTCGGTGAAGGTGCCGCGGCCGGCGATGCTCGCCAGCTCGTCCGCCGAGCTCTCCACGCGATGCAGCCCGCGCTGCCGGGCGATATCGCGCAGCGCAGTCGCGTAGCCGACCATGTCCGGATCGGCGAGGCGTCGACGGGGCAGGTCGAACATCACGTTGCCGACGGTGACCGTGAAGATCTGCCAGAAGGCGCGCACCGCATCGGCGCCCGAGAGGCCGCCGTGCTCGAGCGCACCGAGCACCGCCTCCTGAAGCCGGGCGAGACCGACGGAGCCGCGAGGAATCGGCCGGTCGAGCATGATCGGGGCGATCTCCGCGTGCGCCAGCAGCAGATCGCGCCAGGAGGTCATGATCGTGACGATCCGATCGCGCCAGTCCTCGTCGAACGAGGAGGGGATCTCCATGCGTGCGAGCACCCACAGCACCATCTGGTCGAGCAGATCGTCTTTCGAGTCCACATAGCGGTAGAGCGTCATGGGCGACAGGCCGAGCTCGGTGGCGAGCGTCCGCATCGAGAGCGTCTCCAGCCCGTCGCGCGCGGCGATCGCGATCCCGGCTTCGACGACGGTCGACGAGGAGATCGCGCCGCGTCGAGGGCGCCCCTGATTCGCGGCCCGCGAGCCCTGCGGTGTCATCGCGCAAATCTACAGCGCTGCGGCGCGCGCCTCACCGTGCCGCCGCACCGCTCGCCGCGGCCGCGTCGCCCGTCGCAGCCAGCACGCTGACGTGCCGAGATTCGAGCTCGCCGAGGTTGCGCGCCCCCAGCAGCTTCATCGTCCGTCGGATCTCGTCGGAGAGGATCTCGATCGCGCGGTCGACTCCGGCGCGGCCGCCCGCCATGAGGCCATACAGGTACGCCCGGCCGATCAGCGTGAAGTCGGCGCCCAGCGCGATCGACGCGACGATGTCGGCGCCGTGCATGATCCCGGTGTCGACCGCGATCTCCGTGTGCGCCCCGACCTCGCGAGCCACCGTCGGCAGCAGACGGAACGGCACCGGCGCCCGGTCGAGCTGCCGGCCGCCGTGATTCGAGAGCACGATGCCATCGACACCGTGATCGACCAGCATCGTCGCGTCGGCGAGCGTCTGCACTCCCTTGACGACGAGGTGCCCCGGCCACATGTCGCGGATCGCCCCGAGATCGGCCGGTGAGACTGTGGGATCCATCGCCGAGTCCAGAAGCTGTCCGACGGTTCCGCCGGTCGACGTGAGCGACGCGAACTCGAGTTTCGGGGTGGTGAGCAGGTCGATCCACCACCACGGCCGCGGCAGCGCATCCAGCACCGTGCTCGCCGTCAGCTGCGGCGGGATCGAGAAGCCATTGCGCTTGTCGCGGAGCCGCGCTCCCGCGACCGGGGTGTCGACGGTGAACATCAGGGTGTCGAACCCTGCCCGCGCGGCGCGCTCGACGAGGTCGTAGGAGATGTCGCGCTCGCGCATCATGTAGAGCTGGAACCAGTTGCGCCCCGCAGGATTGGCCGCCGCGACCGACTCGATGGTCGACGTGCCGAGCGTCGACAGAGTGAAAGGGATGCCAGCGGCGCCGGCTGCGCTGGCGCCGGCCAGCTCTCCCTCGGTCTGCATGAGCCGCGTGAACCCGGTCGGCGCGATGCCGAAGGGCATCGACGACGGTCCGCCGAAGATCGTCTGGGTCGTGTCGACGTCGCTGACGTCGCGCAGGATCCCCGGATGGAACTCGATCTGCTGGAAAGCCCGGCGGGCGCGGAGCAGCGAGATCTCCTCTTCGGCCGCGCCGTCGGTGTAGTCGAAGGCGGCACGGGGTGTCCGGCGCCGCGCGACCGTGCGCAGGTCGTGGATGGTGAGCGCGGCGTCGAGACGCCGGCGGCGTGCGTCGAGCTGGGGTCGTCGAAAGCGGAGCAGTTCGGCGAGCTCTGCGGGCTGGGGCAGCTGACGGCGGACCATCATCCCTCCGTCCTCGCGTCGACGGCGTCCGGTGTCACCGTGAGCGGCTGTCGACGAAGCGAGACCAGCGCGATGGCGGCGCTCACGACGAGGCACGCGGCCATCACGCCGAGCGGGACCTGGTAGGCGCCGGTCGCGTCCCGCAGCCACCCGGTGAAGTAGCCGGCGATGAATCCGCCGAGGCTGCCGACCGTGTTGATCAGCGCGAGTCCGGCCGCCGCCGCGGCGCCGGTGAGTGACCCGGTGGCGAAGCTCCAGAACACGGGGATGGCGGCGTAGATGCCGACGGCGGCGACGATGATGCCGCCCAGCAGCACGGGGAACGACGTGCCCCCCAGAGCGCACACGAGCACGCCGACGCCGCCGATTCCCGCTGGCAAGGCGTAGTGCCACGGCCGCAGTCCTCGCTTCTGACAGAAGCGGCTCCACCCGAAGGAGGCCAGCGCGCCGAGCGTGAACGGGATGAAGGTGACCAGGTTCACCGCGGCCTCGCCACCGCCGTCGACGGCCGAGGTGAGCAGCGGCAGGAAGAAGCTGATCGCGAACATGGGGAAGGTGAGCAGCAGGAAGATGCCGGCGAGTCGCAGGGTGACGACGCTGCGCAGCGCCGCTGCGAACGTGCGGGATCCATGGTGATTCGCGGACGCCCGATCGCTCGCGCCCTCCATCGCCTGCTTCTCCTCGTCGGTGAGCCACCGGGCGTCTCGGGGTCGAGACGGGAGCAGGAAGATCACGACGATGCCGAGCGCGGTCGCCGCCAGCCCTTCGGCCGCGAACATGAACCGCCAGCCATCGAGCCCGAAGGTCTCGCTTCCGTGGTGGATGAGCCAGTTCGAGACGGGGCCCCCGATCGCGGTCGAGAGCGGGACGGCGACGTAGTAGATGCCGAGCACGAGAATTCGTTGCGGCCCGCTGAACCAGAGCGAGATGTAGAGCAGGATGCCGGGCAGCAGGCCGGCTTCAGCGACGCCGAGCAGCACCCGGGCGATGGCGAAGGTCGGGAAGTCGGTCACGAGGGCGTGGGCGGCGGCGACGAGTCCCCAGGTGATCGCGATGCGCGAGATCCAGGTGCGGGCGCCGACCCGGTACATGACGTAGTTGCTCGGGATCTCCAGCAGCACGTAGCCGATGAAGAACACGGCGACGCCGATCCCGTAGGTGAGCGCGGTGAGTCCGATGTCGGGATTCATCGTCGGCGCAGCGAAGCCGACATTCACGCGGTCGAGGTAGTTGATGAAGAGCAGCAGAATCAGAATCGGCAGAAGCCGTCGAATGGCCTTGCTGTTGGCTCGCTGAAGCGGGGTGTTCGACGTCATCGTCAGTCTCCGGTTTCGATCAGGGTGCGTGTTCCCGGTGCCGTGGTGAGGTTGGTCGCTCCGTCGCGACCGAGGTGGATCAGGTCTTCGATGTGGTAGCCCTGCACGGGGTCGACCCAGCCGAGCTCGATCTGCAGCGTCATCCCCTCGACGAGCGGCTCGTCGTACTCGACCGTGAGCTGCGGCTCCTCATGCAGCACCAAGCCGATGCCGTGCCCGACGATCCCCCAGCGGAATTCCTCGCCGAGGCGCTCGTACTCGCGCCGAGCAAGGTCGACGAGCTCGGAGGCGACGACGCCGGGGCGCAGGCTGTCGACGATGACGTCGTGCACGGCCGAGATCCGATCGAAACGGGTGCGCTGCGCGCGGGTCGCTCGCCCCACTACGGCAGTCCGTGCGATGTCGGAGCAGTAGCCGTCGATCCGCACCCCCCAGTCGGAGCGGATCAGCATCCCCTCCTCCAGCACGGAGTCGCTCGGCCACGGGTGCCACTGTCCGGCCCGGCACCCGCCGCCGAAGACGGAGTGGGTGAGCTCAGCGGCGCCGTCGCGGAACAGCGCGTCGGTGATGCGCGAGGCCACTTGGCGCTCCGTGTCGCCCGGGCGGATGCTGCGAAGGCCGTCCCCGAGATGAAGCGCGGTGAGGCGGTTGACGTGCGTGAGGCGCTCGACTTCCGCCGGGGTCTTCACGGCACGGATCGCGTTGAGCAGGGGCCACGCATCGCCGGTGCTCGTCTCGGGGAGCAGGTGGCGCAGGCCCTCCGTGACCTTGACGGGGGTGGCGCGGTATTCGACTCCGATCCGTGCCCGAGTCAGGCCGCGTTCGCGCAGAACGTCGGCCACCACCTCGACCATGTGCTCATGCTCACCGCGGTAGCCGCGGATGTCGGTGATGAACGGCCGGGTCTCCTCGGGTGCCCAGGTGTCGGTCGCGACGCCGTTCCAGTTGTCGGCGCGCGCGGCGGGAACGACGTAGACGGGGTCGCCGCCAGATGGCCAGACGACGATGTGCAGACGCTCCCACGTCAGCCGCATGTCGGGGTGATAGAAGCCAGAGAGGTAGTGCGTGTTCTCGGGCCACGTCGAGACGATCACATCGAAATCGCTTGCGGCGATGAGACGGCGGATGCGTTCGACGTCGGCGTAGCGGCTCGGACCGAGCTGCGCTCCGTCGCGAGCTTGGATGGCGCTCATCATATGCTCTCGACCTCCTGTACGGCGTAAGTGTTATTTATACGGTGTATACCTCGGGCGCAACAGGAGGTCGACTGTCATCGCGTCATCCTCTAAGGGCTTTCGCCCAGCTTTGTGGATCGCGTACAACCGCGCCGCGACCGTCCGACGACGCGTTCGTGGGCCTCCGACGACGATTCGCGCGACCCCGCCGACCCCGGCCTACCGTGGCGGAGACAGGGTGAGCGGAGCTGCTGGGAGCCTCCGCGCCCGATCCCGGAGGAACCAGCATGAGCGTTATCGACGAGCCCGCCACCGAAGCCCTTCCCGCCGGCGGAGCTGCCGACGCCAAGTCCGCGAGCGACAAGGCCGCGGCCGGCGCCGGCAGCGCAGCGGCGAAGCACGAGAAGTCCGACAAGCACGGCAAGACCGGCACGGTGGATGCGGGCCGCATCGACACGGTCTGGCTCGGCGAGTACCTGCTCGGCAAATGGGCCGACGACCGCCGCACGAGCCGCGAGCAGCTCAAGGACGAGCGCTACCACCGCATCGACGGCCTCCCGATGCCTGAGCACCGCGAGCGCGTGCTCGGCCAGCTGCACCGTCTCGTCGCCGACAAGGCCGTGCACCGCGCCTTCCCGACACGGCTCGGCGGCGAGGACAACCACGGCGGTAACATCGCCGCCTTCGAGGAGCTGCTGCTCGCCGACCCCTCGCTGCAGATCAAGTCGGGCGTGCAGTGGGGCCTGTTCGGCGCCGCGATCCTGCACCTCGGCACCGAGCGCCACCACGACGCCTACCTGCCGAGCACGATGTCGCTCGAGACGCCGGGCGCGTTCGCGATGACCGAGACCGGTCACGGCTCGGATGTCGCGGCGATCGGCACGACGGCGACCTACGACCCTGCGACGCAGGAGTTCGTCATCAACACCCCGTTCCGCGCGGCGTGGAAGGACTACCTCGGCAACGCCGCGAAAGACGGCCGCGCGGCCGTGCTGTTCGCGAAGCTGATCACGCAGGGCGTCGACCACGGCGTGCACGCCTTCTACGTTCCGATCCGCGACCTCGACGGCGCCTTCCTGCCGGGCGTCGGCGGTGAGGACGACGGCCTCAAGGGCGGACTCAACGGCATCGACAACGGCCGTCTGCACTTCGACCACGTGCGCATCCCCCGCCTCGATCTGCTCGACCGCTACGGCCAGGTCGCCGAAGACGGCACCTACACCTCGCCGATCGCGAGCCCCGGCCGTCGCTTCTTCACGATGCTCGGCACCCTCGTGCAGGGTCGCGTCTCCCTCGACGGCTCATCGACGCTCGCCTCGAAGGTGGGCCTGACGATCGCGCTGCGCTACGCGAGCGAGCGCCGCCAGTTCGCCGGCGCGGATGCCGAGAACGAGGTCGTGCTGCTCGACTATCAGCGCCACCAGCGCCGCCTGCTGCCGCGCCTGGCCGAGACTTACGCGATGTCGTTCGCGCACGAGCGCCTGCTCGAGAAGTTCGACTCGGTGTTCTCGGGCAAGGGCGACACCGACGAGGACCGTCAGGATCTCGAGACCCTCGCCGCCGCACTCAAACCGCTGAGCACCTGGGCCGGACTCGACATCCTGCAGGAGTGCCGCGAGGCCTGCGGCGGCGCCGGCTTCCTCGCCGAGAACCGCTTCACCCAGCTGCGGGCCGACCTCGACGTCTACGTGACGTTCGAGGGCGACAACAACGTGCTGCTGCAACTCGTCGCGAAGCGCCTGCTCGGCGACTACGCCGCGAAGCTGTCGAAGGCGGATGCGGGCGACATCGCCGGCTTCGTCGCCGGCCAGGTCGGGGATGCGGCGCTCAACCGCTCGGGTCTGCGCAAGGTCGCGCAGGCGGTCGCCGACTTCGGCTCGACCGCCCGCTCGGTCGGCATGGTGCGCGACGAGGCCTCGCAGCGCCAGCTGCTCACCGACCGGGTGCACACCATGGTCGGCGAGGTGGCGCTGCGACTGCGCGGCGCATCCAAGCTCTCGGCGGAGGCCGCGGCCGAGCTGTTCAACGCGAACCAGGACGAGCTCATCCAGGCGGCGCGTGCGCACGCCGAGCTGCTGCAGTGGGAGTCGTTCACGGATGCACTCGGCTGGGTCGAGCACCCGGGCACCAAGCAGAAGCTGACCTGGCTGCGTGACCTCTTCGGCTTCACGCTGATCGAGAAGCACCTCGCCTGGTACCTGATGCACGGGCGCCTGTCGGCGTTCCGTGCGCAGGCGATCACCGACTACATCGACGACCGGCTGCTGCCGCGCCTGCGTCCGCACGCGCTCGATCTGGTCGACGCGTTCCAGCTCGAGCCGGAGCACCTGCGCGCGCCGATCGCGACCGGCGCCGAGAAGCAGCGGCAGGACGAGGCGCGCGACTACTACGCGGCGCTGCGCGCCTCGGGTCAGGCGCCGACGCCCGAGAAGTCGCCGAAGAAGCGCTAGCCGCGCGACGCGCCCGCCGCATCCGCGTTCTCCGCTGAGGGGTCGCGATCGGCGTGAGAGGACAGCCCTGCGGAGCGCCCCTCGCGCCGATCGCGACCCCTCACGCGTGTGGGCAGAGTCCGGATGCGAGTGATTGTCTTAATGAGGGTTACCTTACTAAGGTAAGGGTTACCTAAAGAAAGGGAATCACTCGTGGATTCGACGACCCGACGGCGGATGACCCCCACCATCCGTCGCACCCTCGGCGCAGTGACCGCCGGGGCTCTCGCGCTGGGCGGCCTCGCCCTCACCGCCGCACCCGCCTCGGCGCAGGTGTGGGACCCGAGCACCATCAGCGACGCGACCCTCACCTGGGGCATGAGCGGCGAGACCGGCGGTGGCGCCTTCTTCGGCGGCTGCAACTTCCTCTCCGCCGGCACCGCAGGCAACACCACCGCGTCGCGCGTGTGGACTGAGGCCGACGGCTTCTTCAAGACCACCGACGGCAACGTCACGATCACGAAGAACGATGCCGCCAATGGCGTCACCAACGCGACCTGGGCCAACAAGTGCCAGGATGCCGACGGCAAGGCGGTGTCGGCGAGCTCGACGACCTCGCTGACCGGCATCCGCGCCGTCGTCAGCGGCGGAACCGGCAAGATCGCCGAGGACGGCGCGTACTCGGTGTCGTGGAACGGCTCGTTCACGGTCGTCTTCTACGGCGGACTCACCTACTGGAGCGCGAGCGACCTCAAGCTGACCGCCGACGCCGACGGCGACGGCAAGCTCACCGCGACGGCGAGCGGCTACGGCGCGAGCATGGAGGACGCGGGCAAGTGGGTCGCGCTCACTCCCCGCACGATCACCCTCGCGAACATCAAGGGCGGGGTCGCCGGTGATTGGGGCATCCCCTCGGTCACTCCCGAGTACAAGGGTGTGAAGGTCACCACCGCCACGACCCCGCAGACGACCACCGGCGCGAACTGGGGCTCGTTCCCGCAGGACTTCATCGACTTCCAGAACGAGACGGGCCAGTCGAGCTACTGGTACAGCTCGGGCGGCGCGCGTGACGCGGCCAAGCCGACCACCCCGCTCGTCGTCAGCTGGAAGACGACCACCGACCCGGTGACCCCGACGGAGCCGGCCGACGGCTCGAAGGAGATCGGCGTGACGGTTCCGACCGTCGAGGTGCCCGCGACCGGCGCCTTCAGCTGGGCCTTCGCCGACAGCAAGGCCGTCGACCTCGGCACGGCGACGAAGGTCGGCGAGACCTTCACCGCATCCGGCGACCTGACCCAGGTCAAGGTCACCGACACCCGCGCCGGCGGCTCGGGCGCCTACACCTGGAGCATCTCGGGCCAGGTCAGCAAGTTCAGCGGCTCGGCCGGCGAGTTCGGCGGCGCGAGCCTCGGCTGGCTGCCCCGCGTGAGCAATGCGGGCACCGGCGTCACCCCCGGGTCCGAGGTCAAGGCCTCGACCGCGGCGACCGGCGGCCTCGCCTCGAGCGCGACCCTCGCGAAGAGCACCGGCGCCGCCAGCGCTGACGTCGACGCGAAGCTGAACCTGGTCATCCCCGGTTCGGCCAAGGCCGGCAAGTACACGGCGACCCTGACGCTGACCGCGCTCAGCTGATCGCCGGACCGTCGGCGTGAGCGGGGTGGTGGATGCGCCCACCGCCCCGCTCGCGCCGATACCGCGGCATCCTCATCCGGTCCGGTTCTCTGCAGGACGGAACCGGGTGAGGATGGCGCACGGCTCGTCCTCTGGACGGGCGGGCTGACGGAGGTCGGGCCGGGGCGTCGCGGGCGGTGGTTCGCGAGCGACACCCTGGCCCGGCATCCTGCCCGGCGCCGGATGCCGCCGCTCACCGCGTCCTCTCCGCTCTTCCGCCACGATCGTCCGGATCACGCACATGACCCATAGCCCCCATCGCGCCGCCGTCCGCCGCGCGCCTCGTCTTCTCGCCGCTCTCGCTCTGGGGGCGGCCTTCGTCGTGGTCGGAGGTGCGGTCGGGCTGGATGCGGTGGCCGCGTCCGCGGCTGCGCCCGTTTCTGCGACCGTGTCGTCCGCAGTCAGTCGACCCGGCGCATCCGCGCTTCCGACAGCGGATGCCGCCGCCGGGCCGAGCTGGAGCGTCGCGCCGGTGCCGGCGTCCGACGGCTCGCCGCGCCCGAACTTCGACTACAGTGCCGACCCGGGCGAGGTGATCGACGACGCCATCCAGATCACCAACACGGGCGCGATCACGCTCGACCTCGACGTCTACGCGGCTGACGCCTTCACGACGCGCGAGGGCAACATCGACCTGCTCGCGGCGGGCGAGAAGTCGGTCGACGGCGGATCGTGGATCGCCGTCGCGCAGCCCTCCGTCGTGCTCGATCCCGGGCAGTCGGCGACCGTGCCCTTCGCCGTCACGGTGCCGCTCGGCGCGAAGCCGGGCGATCATCCGGCCGGCGTCGTCGCCTCGCTGAGCACCGGCGGGGATGCGACGGTGCAGGTGGATCGCCGCCTCGGCAGCCGCGTGCAGCTGCGCGTGTCGGGTGCGGTCGAGCCGGCGATCGCGCTGGGTGAGCCGCGGCTCGACTTCGGCGGAGCACTGAACCCGCTCGCACTCGGCGACGCGACCGTGACCTACACGGTGAAGAACACCGGCAATGTGCGCGTGACCGCGGGCGCCCTGGTGACGCTCGGCGGTCCGCTCGGCCTCGGGGCGACGTCGACGGCGGATCAGCTGCCCGAGATCCTGCCCGGCTCGCAGATCGAGGTGCGACGCACGGTCACCGGCGTCGCCGCGCTGTTCGTGCTCACCGCCGAGGTGCGCCTCGCGCCCGAGAGCGTCGGCATCGGCGCGACCGTTCTGCCGGCGATCACGCGGTCGGCGACCGTCGCGGCGGTGCCCGTGATTCCGCTCGCGGTGCTGCTTCTCGCGGCCGCGGCGGTCGTGTTCGTGGTGCTGCGGTTGCGGCGACGCCGTGCGGCTGCGGCGACGCCGGCCCCGGCCCCGGCCCCGGTCCTCGGAGAGGGGGCCGGGGATGCGGATTCCGGAGCGTCCCCCGACACCGATACCGACACCGGCGCCGAGGCGAAGGAACCCGCGGTGACGCGCGGCTGAGGCCGTCCCGAACCGACGCGCGGCGTCGGGAGGGGCGCCGGGTCACTGTGGTGGATGACGCGGCGCCCGTCCCGGCGTCGCGCGTCGTCATCCCCTGACCCGCGGATCCGCCGACCCGCGATCCCTGGGGAGCGCCGACGCAATTCAGGATCCATTGCGACGTAATTCAGGATCCGACGCCCGATTCGGCCAGTTGGACGGCGAGATCGCCCGGTTCTCCTGAGTTGCGAAAGCCGTCCGCCGGCCTCGGTGCCGGCCCGAGTCGGATCGCCGGTCAGGGCAGCCAGGGGAGGCGGAGCCGACCGGCGAGGTGCAGGCCCGCGAGCACGCTCACGAGAGTCGCGAGCGCGGCGCCGCCCAGCGGCAGCACGAGCGGCGACAGGCCCGAGGATGCGGACGGCACGAGTCCGGATCCGTCGTCCCGCATCACGGTCGCCGGCGAGGTGATCGAGCCGGCCGGTGCGCCGATCGCGCTGAGGCCGCCCGCTCCCGACGCCGCCGCGGCACCCGCCCCGCCCGGGCGCAGTGCCGTCGAGTTGCGCGGAGCATCCGCCGTCCCATCGGTGCCCCCGTTCACGCCGGGCGTGATGGCTGGCGCGCTCGCGTCGTAGTTGACGACGATCTCGGTCGCCGGCTTCGCCGCATCCCGCTGGCCGCCGGTGGTCAGCCAGTAGCCGGTCTGTCCGGTGAGCTTCTGGAAGGCCACGAAGTCGCTCGGGAACGACCCCCACCAGGCCGAGTTCGTCGCATCCCGGCCGACCTGTCCGGCGCCGTCGACGCTCACGCCGAGGTACTGCGGCAGCGTCGCGAAGCCGCCCGCCTGCCGGATCGCGCCCCCGCGCACCTGGGCGAGCGTGATCTTCTGCGGGGTCAGCTTCACCCACTTGGTCTGGTCTTCCATCGAGGTGCCCCAGCCGCCCGCCGTGCCGGTGAGGGCGCCGTCGCCGTTCGCGTCGAGCACGAGCTGCGGATCGGTGACGGTCCAGTAGGTCATGCCTCCGTAGAACGCGACCGTGAAGGCGCCGCTCCAGCTCAGCTTCAGCCCGCTCGCAGTCAGCGCGCCGGTGCCGCCGTCGATGACGACCTGGTTGGCGGTGTACGAGTTCGTCGATGAGGCGGTGACGGCCTTGCCCGCTGCATCCAGGCACTTGGTGGCGAAGGATGCGGCCGCCCAGCCGTCGCCGGACGCGCGCTCGATGCGCACCGCCCCGCTCTGCGCGGAGTAGAGGCCCTCGCCCTCGGCCCAGACGTGCGCGCTGCCCGCGTCGCCGGTCGCACCCGCGCTGAGGAAGTTGCAGCCGCCGAAGAACGCGCCCGACCCGGATTCGTGGTTGAGGCCCCAGCGCAGCTGCGCGTTCGCGATCGTGCCGGCGCCGCCCGTGCCACCGTCGCCTCCGCCCGGGCCGGTCTCGGGCACGGTCACGCCGATCTGCACGCCGCCGTTCACCGAGCCGCTACCGTCGTCGGACCCGCTGGAGCCACCGGTGCCGGATGCTGCGGTCGCCATCGCGGCCGGTCCGAGCGTTCCTGCCGCGAGCAGGATCACGGCCGCGGCGAGACGGGCCGCCTGCCGCAGTCGCGCGCGGCGGGTCGGGCGGGCGAGCCGGGCGAGCCGGATGCGCGGCGCGGCGCCGGCGTCGTCGCCGTGGGGAGCGCCGGCCGGCTGCGAGGTCGCGCTCGTCATCGGCGCACCTCCAGCCGCTCGGTCGGCGCTTCGGGGTCGGCGGGGGAGAGCAGCAGAGCGATCGGGTCGTCGGCGGGCGCAGCGGGGACACCCGACGCCGCGTCGCCGACGGGCGCAGCGGACGCCAAGTCCTCACCGGGCGCAGCGGCCGGGTTCGCGATTCCGGCCGGCGCGACGGCCTCGGCAGCCGCGCGCTCTTCGGCCTGGGCGCGCCGCGCGCGCCGCGCCCGGCGGATCGTCGTCACGACGCTGAGCGTGAGCAGCACGAGCGCGACGAGGATCGCGGCCCCGAGCACGAGGTAGGGCCACATCGGCTCGGCCGCGCTGGATGCCGTGAGCGCGCCCGCCGCATCCGCCCCGCCGGCTGCACCGCTCGCGGCGGTGACCTTCAGCTCGACGTCGGCCGTCTGGCCCGAGCCGGCGCCGGTGAGGGTGAGCGCGTGAGTTCCGGCGCGGATCGTGCGCGGGATCGACAGCACACCCGCGACCTCGCCGGTCGCGCCGGCGGTGAGGGGGCCGACGGCGGCGACGCCGTCATCCAGCACCGCGACGACCTGCTCGCCGGCCGTGAAGCCCTGCGCCGTGAAGACGAGCGCGTCGCCCGCCGCGACGGTCGACGACTGGAGGCCGACGCGGGCCGGTTCGGCCGGGCCGGCGGCAGCGGCATCCGCACCCTCGGCAGCAGCCCCGGCGCCGGCAGCACCGCTCGCGCCCGCCCCCGTGCCGGAGGCCCCCGGAGCGACGAACGACACCGGCGTGAAGCTCTCGTTGTTGGCGTTCTTCACGCCGTGGGCGCCGATCGTCAGCACGCCGCAGGTGACCTTGCGGCAGTCGACCTCGATGACCTTGTTGGCGCGGTCGTGGCTCTCGAACACGGCCGAGGGCAGGGTCATGCCGACGCTCCAGCTGCCGTCGGATTGCATGATCGCCTGCGCCGCCGACTCGGTGTCGCTGCCCGGGAACGACACGAAGCGCTGGAACCCGGCGTTGTCCTTCGCCTCGCTGTCGGGCACGTAGCGGAAGTCCTCGCCGACCACCCCGCCCTTGCTCGGCTTCCAGGTGCCGCCCTTCGGGTCGTCGACCCAGCCGAACAGCACGTAGATGCCGCCGAAGCCGCCCTGGATGGTCTGGAATCCGCTGCCCTTCACGGTCACCGAGGTCGCGTAGTCGGGGTCGGCGGTCGCGGCCTGGCCGTTCGCGCCGGTCACGGTCACGCGCGGGGCGGCGCTCGCCGCGGTCGCGGGCGCCAGGGCGAGGGCGGCGCCGACGGCGGTCGCGCCGAGGAGTGCCGCGAGGCGGCGCAGGGCGCGCGGCGCGGCGGGGCGGAACGACTCAGACATGGAAGGCCTCCTCGGGAAGCGGGGCGGGGGACGACGCGGGAGGGGCGGCGGGCGCCGCGGGTGCGGCACCGGCCGCGGCCCGTCGGTCGGGCCGGATCACGAGCCGCGTCGCATCCAGCGGGTCCGGATGCACGGCGATAGGATGCCGGTACACCCGACTCAGCAGCACGGCATCGAGCGCACGGTGCGGCACGTCGAGCGCCTGGATGCGGCCCTCGGCCAGCACGGCGACGCGATGCGCCCAGGCGGCGGCGAGGTCGAGGTCGTGCAGCACGACGACGGCGCTCGCACCGGCAGCCGCGCGGGCGCGCACATCGGCGAGCAGACGCTCCTGGTGGCGGATGTCGAGGCTCGCGGTCGGCTCGTCGAGCAGCGTGATCGTGGTCGCCTGGGCACGCACTCGGGCCGAGGCGGCGCGGGCGCGCTCGCCGCCGGAGAGCTGCGGCATCCGTCGCTCGCGCAGCGCCCGCAGCTCGGCGACGTCGATCGCGGCCTCGACCTCGGCCGCGTCGTGCGCGCTCTCGTCGGCGCCGGTCCAGGGCGCTCGGCCCATCCGCACCACCTCGTCGACCGTGAACGGGAACGACACCTCGTTCGACTGCGTCAGCACCGAGCGGCGGCGGGCCGCCGCGGCGGGCTTGAGCGAGCGCAGCGGGATGCCGCCGAGCTGGATCTCGCCGGCGTCGGGAACGAGGTCGCCGGCGAGCACGTGCAGCAGGGTCGACTTGCCGGCGCCGTTCGGCCCGACCAGCGCGATCACCTCGCCGGCGCGCAGCTCGAGGTCGACGCCGTCGAGCACGGGGCGGCCGCCGCGGCGCACGACGATGCCGCGGGCGCGCATTCGGGGCGGAGTGCGCGACTGGCTCACCGCATTCACCGCATTCACCGCATCCATCACGCCCACCCGCCCGAGCGGCGGCGCGCGCGGCGCAGCAGCCAGAAGAAGAACGGTCCGCCGACGATCGCGGTCAGCATCCCGATCGGCAGGTCGGCGTAGGGCACCGCGGTGCGCGCGACCGTGTCGGCCACGAGCAGCAGCACGGCGCCGCCGAGCGCGCAGCTCGGCACGAGGGCGCGGTGCGCGGGGCCGAGCAGCATGCGCATGAGGTGCGGCACGACGAGCCCGACGAAGGAGATGATGCCGCACAGCGCGACGGCCGCCGCGGTCAGTACCGCGACGACGACGATCGCGACGATGCGGGTGCGCTCGACATCCACGCCCAGGTGCCGGGCCTGGCGCTCGCCGAGGGCGAGCAGGTCGAGACGACGAGCGAGCAGGGCCGCCCCGACGATGCCGATGGCGGCGATCGGCAGCACCACCAGCACGTCCTGCCAGCGAGATCCGTTGAGCGAGCCGAGCTGCCAGAACACGATCTGCTCGCGCTGCTGCGTGTCGGCGAGGAAGGTCATGAGGGCGATGCCGGCACCCGCGACAGCGTTGATCGCGATGCCGGTGAGCACGAGCGTGACGACCTCGGTGCGTCCGCCCGAGCGTGCCGTCACATAGACGAGCAGGCTCGTGACGAGCCCGCCCGCGAAGGCGAGCGCTGGGGCGGTGAAGATGCCGAGGCCGTCGATGCCGAACACGATCGCCGCGCTCGCCGCGAGGGCCGCCCCCGACGAGACGCCGACCACGCCGGGCTCGGCGAGCGGGTTGCGGAAGGTGCCCTGCATCACGAGTCCGCCGATCGACAGCGCCGCGCCGACCGCCATCGCCAGCACCACGCGCGGGAGGCGGATGGCCCACAGCGTCGCATCGACGAGCTGCGTCGGCGGCGTCGTCGCCACGGGAAGACGGAGCCAGTCGGGGGTGCCGAGACCCGCGAGAGCCTCGTTGAGGTGCGTCGCGAGGGAGGCGAGGATCTGCGCGACCGGGATGGGCAGCTGACCGGTCGCGGCCGAGACGAGCGCCGCGATCAGGAGCGCCGCGGCGAGGCCGACGAGCGTGATGCTGACGCGCCGGGCGCGGTGCGGCTTCGTCGCAGCGGAGGGCATCGCGGGTGCGGGTGCGGGTGCGGGTGACGGGTCGACGGGACCAGGCTTGGGGCCAGGTGCGGATGCCGCGACTCCGCCGCCGGGCCCGAGGGGCGCATCCCCCGAGCCCGGCGACGGAGCCGCCGTGGACGCGACGCCGTCCGAGCCGGATGCCGGTTCCCGGCCCGGAGGCGCCGCAGCTGAGGGAGCGGGGTCGACCCGCGTCACGAGCCCGAACCCGCCGAGCCGCTCGCTCCCGCGACCTTCTCGGCCGTCGCCGACCCGGCCGCCTTCGGCGCGTAGAGCGCCACGGCGAGGGCGTCGAGCACGCGCGAGCTGTCGGGGCCGAAGCTGAGGATCTCGGTGTCGCTCATGTCGACGACCCGCTTGTTCTGCCCGGCGGGCGTCTGCTGCAGGGCGGGCACCTTCTCGAGCAGCCCATCGACGCCGTCGACCGACTCGAGTCCCTTCGTCATCATGAGGATCACGTCGGGCCGGGCCGCGACGAGCCCCTCGTCGGTCAGCGGACGCATGCCGCTCCAGCCGATCTCGCCCGCCACATCCACGCCGCCGAGGGCGGTCACGAGGTCGTCGGCTCCCGATCCGGTGCCGAACATGTAGTACACGCCGGCCTGCCCGCGCACGTAGAGGAAGACGACGCGCAGCTTCTGCGCCGGGTCGCTCGGCGCGACTTTCGCGATCTGCGCCTCGGTCTTCGCGACGCTCGCGTCGATGCGCTTGCTCAGCACCTCGCCGCGCTGCGGCACGCCGAGCGCCGTCGCGATCTGTCCGACCAGCTCGCCCGACTTCTCGAGCGAGCGCGAGGAGGCGACGGTGACGACGGTGACGCCGGCATCCCGCATCTGCAGGATCGTGTCCCACGGGCCGAGGCTCGTGTCGGTGATGATCAGCGTCGGGTTCAGCGCGAGGATCGCCTCGGCGTTGAGGTCGTGGCCGTTGTGGGTGACGAGCGGGCGGTCCTGGATCTCGGCGAAGCCGCTCGAGATGTCGCGGCCGACGATCTTGTCGCCCAAGCCGAGTTCGAAGGTGACGCGCGAGATCGAGCCGTAGATGTCGAGCGCGAGGATGCGGTCGGTGTTCTTCACCGTGACCTTCTCGCCCTGCGTGTCGGTCAGCTTCACGGGCAGCTTCTGCGCGCCGGTCGTGATCGGCTCGACCGGCTCCTGGCTGATCTTCGCCGTGCTCGGGCCCTGCCAGCTCTTCGGGTCGGCGAGGGTCTTCACCGTGCTGAGCTTCGGCGTGGCGGCGCCGGCGTCGGCGGTCGAGCCGGATGCGGCGGAGCAGCCGGCGAGGGCGAGCAGGGCGAGCGCGGCGCCCGCGAGGAGGGGCGCGCGGCGGGTGCGGGGGATGGGGCGAGACATGACGATCCGTAGCGATTCGAGGGGAGCCCGGATGAAGTGAGGGCACCCTAAGCAAGGTAAGGCTAACTTAAGGTGGCGAACCTGGGGTAGCCTCGGCTCAGCGCTGCGGCCCCGGTCGCGGCGACCCGCGTCGACAGTCCGGCCGGCGCATCCACCACCGCTTCTGCGGCCTCCCGAAAGGCTCCGGGCGATGTCCGACGTCATCCTCTTCTCCGACGCCATCCGCGACCGCACGCGTGCCGTGCATCGCGAGACCGAGGGCTCGGCCTTCATCGCCGAGCTCGTCGAGGGCAAGCGCACCCGCGACGACTACGTCGCGCTCGTCGGGCAGCAGTACTTCGTCTACCAGGCGCTCGAGCACGTCGCCGAGGGTCTGCGCGGCGACCCGGTCGCGGCGTCCTTCGTCGACAGCAAGCTCACCCGCCTGCCCGCGATCGAGGCCGACCTCGACTTCCTCGCGCCCGGCTGGCGCGAGACGCTCGTGCCGCTCGCGGCGACGCAGCGCTACGTGCTGCGCATCCACGAGATGGCGCAGTGGGCCGGCGGATTCGTCGCCCACCACTACACGCGCTACCTCGGCGACCTGTCGGGCGGGCAAGCGATCCGCACGCTGCTGCAGCGCCAGTTCGGCTTCGACACGAACGGCGTCGGCTTCTACATCTTCACCGAGATCGCCAAGCCGAAGCTCTTCAAAGACACCTACCGTGCGCAGCTCGACGCCGCCCCGTGGGACGAGGCCGAGAAGGATCGCGTGATCGCCGAGGTCGAGCGCGCCTTCCGTCACAACGCGGAGATGTTCGTCGATCTCGAGCGCGCGACCGCCGCGGTCGCCTGAGCGGTTCCCCGCGCTCCCGGCGCTCAGGCGCTGAACGGCGCCGTGCGGATGCCGAAATGGTCGCGCAGGGCGGTCGCGGCGGCGTACCAGCCGTTCATCCCGTGCGTCGACGGACCGGGCGGGGTCGCCGCTGAGCCGAGGTAGAGCCCCGCGACCGGGGTGCGCCACGGCGCGCGCGATAGCACGGGCCGCGCGATCAGCTGCGGCACCGTCACGGCGCCGCCCATCATCTCGCCGCCCGGATCGTTCGGGTTCTCGAGCGCGAGCTGCGCCGCCGAGCGGTGCGCGCTGGCGAGGATCGTGTCGCGGAATCCCGGGGCGAAGCGCTCGATCTGCGCCGTGATCGTCTCGGTGAGGTCGGCATCCGACCCCGCCGGCACGTGCGTGTAGGCCCACACCGTGTGCTGGCCCTCGGGCGCGCGCGAGGGGTCGATCACGGTCGGCTGGGTCAGCAGCACATAGGGGTTCGAGGGGATGCGGCCGGCCGCCACCTCGGCCTCGGCCGCCGCGATCTCGGTGCGGGTTCCGCCCAGGTGCACGGTCGGGGCGGCGCCGACCCGCGCGTCCGCCCAGGGGATCGGCGCGCTCGTCGCGAAGTCGATCTTCGCGACGCCGTCGCCGCGGCGGTAGCGGCCGAGCGCGCGGCGATAGCCCGCCGGCAGCTTCTCGCCCGCGTACGACGCGAGGAACTCGGGGCTCGTGTCGAGGATCGTGACGCGGCTCGGCTCGATGTCGGCGGGGCTCGCGACGTGCTCGCCGAGACGGATCGTGCCGCCGCGCTCCGTGAAGTCGGCGGCGAGAGCGTCGGCGATCGCCTGCGAGCCGCCGATCGGAACCGGATAGCCGACCGTGTGCCCGAAGGCGGCGAGCAGCAGGCCGGCGCCGGCGGCGCCGAGCGTGTTCAGTCGGGCGACCGTGTGAGCGGCGGTTCCCGCCGAGAGGGCCGCGCCGGCCTCGGTCGCGAAGCCGAGGCGACCGGGCGTCGCGCCGCGACCCTGCGCATCCACGCCGCCGAAGGCCGCGAGACGCAGCGCGCGCGTGCCGAACAGCCGCGCCGCGGTCGGGTCGCTCGGCCAGCGCAGCAGCGGTCCGCCGGTCAGCGCCTGCACACCGGCGAAGTGCTCGACGAGAGGTTCGACGAAGCGTCGCCATCCGGGTCCGTCGGGGCCGAGCTCGTCGACCGTGCGGTCGAGGTCGAGGTAGGCGATCGCGGCGTCGCGGCCGTCGAGCGGATGCGCGTACGACGCGTCGGGGATCGCGAGCGGCACGCGGTGCTCGAGCCCCCAGGCCCGGAAGAACGGCGACGCCAGCGCGCCCGGATGCACGGCCGAGCAGACGTCGTGCACGAAGCCGGGCAGGGTCAGCTCGGCCGACGACATGCCGCCTCCGACGCGGCCGGCGCGCTCGATCAGCTGCACCTCGAGACCCGCCGCGGCCAGGGTGACGGCGGCGGCGAGGCCGTTCGGTCCAGCGCCGACCACGGTCGCGTCGATCATGCCTGTGCTGCTCCCCGGGTCGTGCGCGACGCTGCGTGATCGCGTCGCGCTTCCAGAGTAGACGTCACGTCCTGCCGGGCGGATGCGTGCGGCGGCGGGCGGCGGGCGGCGACCGGTGGCCGCGTCAGGCGGGGTCGATGAGCGTGCGGTCGGCCGGGTCGACGGCACGCGAGTTGTTGACGCGACGGTCGACCTCGTGGGTGCGCACGGTGCCGGCGACCTGCTCGCTCGAGGCGAGCAGCGCATCCACCAGGGCCTCGGTCTCGGCGCCGGCCGTGAGCTTGGCGGGGCTCAGCCACTCGTCGCGCAGCTCGGGCGTGACGAAGGCGGGCATGCGGTCGTGCACTTCGCCGCTCGCGTCGCGGGCCTCGCGGGTGATGATCGCGGCTGAGAGCTGCCATTCGCCGTCGACCTTGCGCACCGTGCAGAGGCCGGCTGCGGCGAGCAGGGGCGCGCTCGCATCCGTGCCCGGCTCGGCACCGGCGTGGATGAACCAGGGCGTCTTCGCGTTCTTCTCGCCGGTCCACTCGTAGTAGCCGCGCATCGGCACGATCACGCGGTGCGCGGCGAAGGCGCCCTTCCACATGCCGTTCGTCGCGACGGTCTCGATGCGGGCGTTGAACTGGGGCCGGGTGTGGTTCGTGATGAACGAGGGATGGAAGTCCCACGCGGCCTGCTCGACCGTGCGGGTGACCTGGCCGTCGCTGTGCGCGCGCTCGCGCACCACCGGGATCGCCTCGGTCGGCGCGATCGAGTACGACACCGACCAGTCGCGGAAGTCATTGCCGTCGAGCACGAACTCCTCGATGAGGTCGTTCGTCTCCTTGTCCATCGCGAAGCGCCCGCACATGCGGGCAGGCTACGCCGGGCCACCGACATCGAGGCGTGGGTCCAGGATGTCGGCGGCGATCGATACGGTGGAGCCACCGGCCACTGATTCCGCATCAGTTTGCAAGCTTTCAGTGCTCATTTCGCAGTCAAACTTGGATATGGCGACGGAATGAGTCAGAATCGACGCTGAGCGCGGCCGTGTCCCCGTCCGGTCGCGCGGTCCCGTCCACGTCCTGACTGCTCGCTCGAGCCGCTCCGCGCGCTCGAGCCGGCGGCCGCATCCACCCTCCGGAGGAACCCACATGGCCAGCGCGAACCGCATCGAGCGCGACGTCGTGATCATCGGCGCCGGAGCATCCGGCCTCACCGCCGCGAACGCGCTGCGCGACGCCGGCCACAGCGTGGTCGTGCTCGAGGCCCGCGACCGCGTCGGCGGCCGACTCTGGACCCGCGAGATCGACGGCGCGACCCTCGAGATCGGCGGCCAGTGGGTCTCGCCCGACCAGGACGCGCTGATCGACACCCTCGCCGAGCTCGGCCTCGAGACCTACTCGCGCTACCGCGAGGGCGACAGCGTCTACGTCGCCGCCGACGGCACCCGCACGCGCTTCACCGGCGAGATCTTCCCGGTCGCCCCCGAGACCGCCGCCGAGATCGAGCGCCTCATCGCGCTGCTCGACGGCCTCGTGGCCGAGGTCGACCCGGCCGCCCCGTGGGATCACCCGCGCGCCGCCGAGTACGACCAGGTGTCGTGGAAGCAGTGGCTCAGCGAACAGACCGACGACGTCGAGGCGCGCGACAACATCGCCCTGTACATCGCCGAGGCGATGCTGACCAAGCCCTCGCACGCCTTCTCGCTGCTGCAGGCGCTGCTCATGGCCGCCTCGGCCGGGAGCTTCAGCCACCTGGTGGATGCCGACTTCATCCTCGACAAGCGCGTCGTCGGCGGGCTGCAGCAGGTTCCGCTCAAGCTCGCCGAGCGTCTCGGCGACGACGTCATCCTGAACGCCGCGGTGCGTCGACTCGAGTGGACGGGCGGGGCGGATGCCTCGGGTGCTGACGGCACGCCGATCCAGGGTGTCGTGGCTTACGCCGACGGCGGGATCGAGGTCGCCGCCCGGCGCGCGATCGTCGCGCTGCCGCCGAACCTGTTCGAGCGCATCGACTTCCAGCCCGCGCTGCCGCGTCTCGTGCAGCAGGCGCACCAGCACCTCTCGCTCGGCCTCGTCATCAAGGTGCACGCCGTCTACGCGACGCCGTTCTGGCGCGAGCAGGGGCTCTCGGGCACCGCGTTCAGCCCTTACCGGATCGTGCACGAGGCCTACGACAACAGCTACGACGGCGACCCGCGCGGCACCCTCGTCGGCTTCGTCAGCGACCAGAAGGCCGACGACGTGTTCTCGCTGCCGGCCGAGGAGCGCAAGGCGCGCATCCTCGCCTCGCTCGCCGACTACTACGGCCCCGAGGCGCTCAGCCCCGAGGTCTACTTCGAGTCGGACTGGGCGGCCGAGGAGTGGACGCGCGGCGCCTACGCCGCGAGCTACGACCTGGGCGGGCTCAGCCGCTACGGCGCGCACCAGACCACGCCGGTGGGCCCCATCCACTGGTCGTGCAGCGACTTCGCGCCCGAGGGCTACCAGCACGTGGATGGCGCGATCCGCCTCGGCCGCACGACCGCGGCGGCGATCGCCGAGCAGCTGCGCGGGTGACGGCGGCGCCGCGCGCCGCGGCGGGGCGGGGCGGGGCGGGCCACGGTGGGCGGGACGACTCCGCCGCGCCCGGTCGCGTGACGCCCTGTGGAGGGCTGTCGGCGGAGCCGCGCGATTCGCGGGAAGATTGTCCTGACAGCACGGAGCAGGGAGCGATCACGGATGCGGTTCATCGTCGGGTACACGAGCACGCCGACCGGGCGGGACGCCCTGGCGCTCGGCATCCGGCTGGCCCGCGCCGCGCGCGCCCAGCTCGACCTCGTGCTCGTCGTCAACCTGCCCGAGCGCGACGCCGCAGCCGACTCCCCGGCCGACGACGAGTACAGCCGCAAGCTGCGCGCGACCGCGCAGCAGTGGCTCGACGACGCGGCCCGCAGCATCCCCGCCGGCGTCGAGTTCGCGACGCACCTCGTCGACGCCGAGTCGTTCGCCGAGGGCCTGCTCGACGCCGCGCGTGACCTCCGCGCCCGCTTCCTCGTGATCGGCGCCGCGCACGGCGGCCTGCTCGGGCGCATCGCCGCGGGCAGCGTCGCCGGCGCCCTGCTGCACTCGGCCGAGGTGCCGGTCGTGCTCGCCCCGGCCGGATGGGCGACCCGCCCCAGCGCCGTCGACGAGCCGATCAGTCGCATCAGCTGCGCCATCGGGGCCCGCGTGGGCGCCGCCCACCTGCTCGACGAGGCCCTCGGCGTCGCCCGCCGCGTCGGCGCGCCGCTGCGGCTCGTCTCGCTCGTCGGACTCGACCAGGACGACGGCACCGCCCGCCCCGACGCGCTCGAGGCCGGACGCCGGCACGCCGAGACCCTGCTGCAGGCCGCGACCGAGCAGCTGCCCTCCGATATCGAGGTCAGCACGGATGTCGCGGTCGCGAGCGGCGTCGAGGCGGCCGTCGCCGCGATCGACTGGGACCCCGCGGAGGTCGTGCTGCTCGGCTCGAGCCGCCTCGCCTCCCCGCGCCGCCTCTTCCTCGGGTCGACGGCCGCGCAGATGCTGCGCGAGCTGCCGGTGCCGGTCGTCGTGGTGCCCAGCGCGGCGCGCTGAGCCCACTCACTCGCACTCGCGGACCCCGCCCGGCGCGGGCGGCATCCGCCCGCGCCCCGCGCGTTCACCTTCGCGACACCTGCCGTCCGCACGGCCTCGGCACAGTGGCTGACATCCCCAGCCCAGAGGTGCGTGCTCGTGCGCGTGCCCGGACCGAGAGAGAGCCCGTGCTGCGCATGCTCATCCGCGCCGTCGGAGCCGCCGCGATCGCGACCGCCGTCGGCGGCGCCGCCCTGATCGCCCCGGCCCCCGCCAACGCCGCCGTCCCGTCGACCACTGACATCCCCGCCGCCTCCTGCGCGGCCGGCGGCTCCGTCACCGACCCGTACCTGTGCGCCCCCGTCGACAGCCTGCTCGACGTGCGCATCGGCGATGTGCGCCCCACGCAGCCGTCGCTCGGCTACGACGAGGTGTTCTACAAGCTCGGCCGCTACGAGCAGGGCGTCGCCACCCAGGACCCGTACGGCAAGAGCTTCGGCGACTGGTGCGAGGCGAACGGCCAGGACGACGTCGCGACCGCGGCGGCCGGCGCCACCCTGCACGACCCCTCGACCTTCACCTGCACGATCGCGAAGGGCGCCGAGACGACCAAGTCGATCGCCGCGATGAAGACGGTCGTGATCGGCCCCGGCGGCATCCCCTACCTCACTGACGGCCACCACACGCTGACGTCGTTCGCCGAGACGCTCGACGGCGGACTCGACCTGCACGTGCGCCTGCGCGTGCTCGGCAACCTCAGCGGGCTCAGCGAAGCCGACTTCTGGTCGACCATGCAGGCCAACAAGTGGGTGTGGCTGAAGGACGTGAACGGCGACGACATCACGCCGAACGACCTGCCCAACGGCGTCGGCCTGGCGAACTTCGACAACGACCCGTACCGCAGCATCCTCTACTTCGGTCGCGACATCGGCTACACCGCCGGCACCATCCCGTTCCAGGAGTTCTACTGGGGCGAGTGGCTGCGCAGCCGCACCGACATCGACGTGAAGGGCTGGGATCAGACCGACCCCGCCGCCACCCTCGCGCTGGTGAAGAAGATCACCGAGGCGCAGGTCGCCCTTCCCGACGACCAGGTCATCGCGGGCGGGTTCACCGCGAAGGAGCTCGGCAAGCTGGCTCAGTGGAACGACGGCAAGAAGCCGACGGGCGGCGAGTTCGACAAGCTGTCGAAGCCGTACTCCGACAAGAAGCCGGGCAAGGTCGCGCACATGACGCACTACCTCGCGGCGCCGCGTCCCCTCACCGCCCCGACCACGCCGGCGGCTCCGACCGCGGCTGTCGGCCCCGAGTCGGCGACCGACGTGTCGGTCATCTGGTCGGTTCCGGCATCGGGTCGCCCGCTCAGCTACACCGTGAAGCTCAGCCCGGTGGATGACGGCGCCGGCTCGCAGAGCTACGCCGAGACCGTCGACGGCAACGCCGACATCCACCTCTTCACCGGCGTGAAGCCGGGCGCCTACACCGCCACGATCACGGCGACGAACAAGATCGGCACCTCGCAGACCTCGCCCGCCTCGGCGCCGGTCACGATCGCCGACACGACCGAGCCCGGCACCCCCGGCGACCCGGCGACCGGCGACGAGAAGCTCGTCGTCACCGGCTCGCTCACCGCCGGCGGACGCGTCACGATCGACGGCAGCGGATTCCGCGCCGGCGCGGTCGTGACGATCGAGCTCCACTCCGACCCGGTCGTGCTCGGCACGGCGACGGCGAGCCCGCAGGGCGTGCTGAGCCTCAGCGCGACCATCCCGGCCTCGACGCCGGGCGGATCGCACACGGTCGTCGCGCTCATCGACGGCGTTCAGGTCGCCGGCCAGGCCGTGCAGATCGCCGCGGCCCCCGCCGCCGGCTCGGGCGCTGCGGGGTCGGCGGGAGCGGCTGCGGGCGACCCGGCCGCGCTGGCCTCGACCGGAGTCGACAGCCTGCCCGCCGCGGCGCTTGCCGCGCTCGCGCTGGCCGCCGGCGTCGTGCTCATGCTGCTGCGTCAGATCCGTCGCACCGGCCGCCGCCCCGGCGCCTCCGGTGCCGCGGGCTCGGCCTCGATCGACGGCACCGAGGTCTGACCCCGGGCCGCACTGCCGCCGGGATGCGCGGCTCGACCTCCCCGTGAGGCTCGAGCCGCGCATCCCTTTCGAGTTCCCCCCCCATGGTCCGCGCCCGGGCGTCACGGACGCGAAACCTGGGCGGGCTAGCCTCGGGGCATGCTCCAGCCCGCGCTCGAACCGCACCATGACGGATCCCCGCTCTACGTCTCGAACGTGCATCCCGAGCTCGGCGAGGTCGTGCGGGTGCGGGTGCGCATCCCGCGGGCGTGGGGGGATGCGCGGCGCGTGCTCACCCGCTCGAACCCCGACCACGAGCCGCGGTTCACCGAGGCCGAGATCGTCGCCCGCGACGACGACGCCGTCTGGTGGGAGGCCGACCTCACGGTCGAGAACCCCATCCACGGCTACCGCTTCCTCATCGAGCGCGCCGACGGCACCGCCTGGTGGCTGAGCGCCCGCGGGCTCTCGCGCACCGAGGCGCGCGACATGAACGACTTCCGCCTCGTGAGCTACCCCGAGCCGCCGGAGTGGGGTCAGAGCACCGTGCTCTACCAGGTGTTCCCCGACCGCTTCGCGCGCAGCGAGCTCGCCGACCGCCGCGACCTGCCCGACTGGGCCGAACCGGCCGCGTGGGGCGACGAGGTCATCCACGTCGGCCCGTCGACGGCGACGCAGTTCTTCGGCGGCGACCTCGACGGCGTGCGCGAGAAGCTCGACCACCTCGTCGGCCTCGGCGTGACGATGATCTACCTGACCCCCGTCTTCCCGGCGCGGTCGAACCACCGCTACGACGCCTGGTCGTTCGAGGAGGTCGATCCGCTGCTCGGCGGCGACGAGGCGCTCATCCGCCTCGTCGAAGCCGCGCACGAGCGCGGGCTCAAGGTCATCGGCGACCTGACGAGCAACCACTCGGGGGATGCGCACGAATGGTTCCGCGCGGCGCACGGCCAGCCGGGTTCCGCCGAGAGCGACTTCTACTACTGGCTCGACCCCGAGCAGCAGGGCTACGTGTCATGGCTGGGCGTGCCGAGCCTGCCGAAGCTGAACTGGCACTCGCGTGAGCTGCGCCGCCGCTTCATCGAGGGACCGCGCTCGATCGTCGGCCGCTGGCTGGCCGAGCCGTACAGCCTCGACGGCTGGCGCATCGACGTCGCCAACATGACCGGCCGCTACCTGGACGACGACCTCAACCAGGAGGTGCGCCGCATCATCCGCCAGACGATGATCGACGTGAACCCCGACACCCTGCTGCTCGGCGAGTCGACGAACGACGCCGCGAGCGACTTCACCGGCGACGCCTGGCACGGCGCGATGACGTACGCGAACTTCACGCGTCCGCTGTGGAACTGGCTGCGCGAACCCGGATCGCCCGCGCCCGGCGGCATCAACGTGACGCTCGGCCGCACCGAGGACTTCACGGGCCTCGAGTTCTGGGACCAGCACCGCCGCTTCACCGCCGAGCTCGCCTGGCGCGTGCGACTGCACACCATGAACGCGCTCGACACGCACGACACCCCGCGCTTCCTCACGCACGCGCGGCCCGGGTCCGTGCCCGTCGCGTTCGGCCTCGCCGTGACGCTGCCGGGCATCCCGGTCGTGTTCGCGGGGGATGAGTTCGGCCTCGTCGGCGACGACGGCGAGCACTCGCGCACGCCGCTCCCCTGGGATCGGCTGGCGGAGGCGGCGGGCTCGATCGACCTGTACGCGTCGCTCATCGCTCTGAAGCGCGCCCACCCCGCGCTCAACGGCGGCGGCCTGCGCTGGTTGCATATCGGCGACGACGTGCTCGTCTTCGTGCGCGAGGCCGCGGACGAGACGGTGCTCGTCGCGGCGGCGCGGGCGGATGCGGCGGTCGAGTTGGGGGCGGGGGTGCTCGGGCTCGCTGGTGCTGGTGCTGGTGCTGGTGCTGGTGCTGGTGCTGGTGCTGGTCGCGCGGTCGGAGCGGCCGGGGCGGACGCGGTTTCGGATGACGCAGCCGGCCGGGCCGCCGCAGAGCTCGACCCGTCGGCTCATCCGAAACCGGAGACGGATGTCGAGCGCCTGATCGGCGAGGCCGCGCTCGAGCTCGACGCGGAGGGCGCGGTGCGCATCCGCTCGACCGGCATGTCGTTCACCGCCTGGCGTCTGCCCGGCGTCGCCCTGCCCGGCTTCCGCCGCCCCGGCGACGACGCCGAGACCCTCGCCGGATCGGGCGACGTCACCCCCGAGCTCGCGCCCGAGGTGTTCTGAGCCCGCACCCGAGCGGCTAGCCCCATCCTGCGGCAGGCTCGCGCCGATCCGGCCCGACCTGAGCCGATCCGGCCCGATCCGACGCTGCGACTCGATCCCGCCACGGACCCGCGGGAGGACCACGCGCGAAAAGCGAGCCCTCGTCGGGCGTTCCGTCGACCAGATGCCGCGAACGTACGCGACACGCCGTCGCCACGAGTCATCTGGGGCATCTCGGCGCCGCGAGCCCGGATGCAGCGGGCCCGCCCGCCGCGCTGAAGTGCGGTCGAGGCGGCGGGCGGCGCGGTGGTGGACGCGAGGGCTGCGGGTGGATCAGCCGCGGTCAGGTGCCGGGCATGCTGCAGGCGGGTCGGGATCGGGATCCCGCGTCGCGCGGCCCTCGGCGTCGAAGCTGATCGGGTAGCGGAAGCGCGCACCCAGGTCGCGGCTCGACACCGGGCGCGGCGCGCGCGGCCGGCGAGCGCGCCGTCGCGCTGCCGCTTCGGCGTCGTAGAGCTCCGGGTCGGGTGGCGCGGCCGCGAGGCGCGGGGTCGTCGGGGCCGGCATGTCGAAGATCTCGGGGGCCGCTGAGTCGCCGTCGGCGAGGTGGTCGGCGTCGCGTCCGCCGAATCCGAGACCCCCGGCGTCGGGCGCTCCCGAGCCGAGCACTCCCGAGCCGGGCACGCCGCGCTGGGCTGCCGCGGCATCCTCGTGGGCGAAGCTGCGGAACGGCGTCGAACCGCGGGGTCGGAGGAATCGTGCCCGCGTCGCTGCGCCGGGCTCGCGCAGCGCCGCCTCGGCGTGCCGGCGTGCGGTCTCGTGAGCGCGGGCCTGCGCCATCCGGCGCGCCACGCCAGTCGAGCTGTCGTCGGCGATCCCCCGCCACGACAGGTCGCGCTTCTCGCGATCGCGGCGCTCGAGGTACGCGCGAGCCGACACCTCGCGCCAGAAGAATGCCGCGACGAGCAGCGCCTGCAGCGGCGCGATGAGCCAGACCAGGCCGGTCTGCCAGGCGATCCACAAGCCGACGATGAAGACGACGATCGGCACGACGAAGGTGAGCACGCGGCGCGGCGGGCGGATGTCGTCGAGCACGTCAGCGTTCCGATCGGGGCTCAGCGACTGCGCCGGGCCAGCGGCGGCCAGCGGCGGGACCGGGGCCGGAGTCGGGGTCGGGGTCAGCGTCGGTCATCCGGCCGTCGGCGTCGTTCGGGCCTGCGGTTCCGCCAGTCGCCCGGTTGTCTCTCGACGCAGCTGCCCACGAAGCGCCGGGTCTCGCCGCGGCAGCAGTCTCACCAGCGGCGCTCGCCGCGACGCGGGAGAGCGGTGCATCCAAGGGCACATCGAGCGGATCGGGGATGCGGCTCAGCACCTCCTCGGCGACGATCGGATCGTCGCGGAACGTCAGACGGCGCCGCTGCCGACCGAGGAACAGCCGGTTCTGCACGTCGATGGCGTCGGCCGCGTCGTCGCGTTCGAGGCGGGCGCGCTCCTGCTGCTGGGTCGGCGTCGGCGGGCGGCGCCGGTCGCGGTGCGCCCGCAGCAGCTGCGCGCCGAGGCCGACGACGGTGACGCCGGCCCACAGGAGGAAGAAGCCCCAGCGCGCCCACGGGGCATCGAACGCGAACCCGACGGCGAGGGTGCCCGTGGCGACGACCATCGCCAGCAGCGCCCATCCGCTCGCTCGTGTGCGCATCCGTCGGCCCCCGTCCGGAGTTTCACTCAGTCTCGCATGCACTCCCGATCGGGTCGAGGCGGCGCATCTCCGGGCGCCCGTCGAGGGTGGCCAGAAGTTGCACGCGACACGCCGCGCGGGCGGGGTGTTTGTGGCCACCCTCGGGCGGGACGGAGGCTGGGTGGCCAAGAGTTGCACGCGACACGCCGCGCGAGCGGGGCGTTTGTGGCCACCCTGCGGATGGGCAGGTCGAGGGTGGCCAAGAGTTGCACGGGACACGCCGTGCGGGCGGGGTGTTTGTGGCCACCCTCGGGCGGGATGGGCTCCCGGCGACGCGCGCGGCCTCTACTCCGCGAGACGGATGAGCGCCGCCGAGTCCGGCGGCAGCGCGAGCACGCCCTCGGCCGTCGACACCACGTCGTCCGAGGTGCGGAACAGCAGCTCGTCGGCCGGCAGCGTGAACTCGCCGAGCCCGAGGTTGACCGCGACCACGAGCGAGCGGATGCGAATCGCCAGCGTGCGGGCGTCCTCATCCACCGTCGCGGAGAGGTCGGCGAAGGTCGTCGTGCCGAACTCCGGCAGCTCATGCCGCAGCCGGATGAGCTCGCGATGCGCCGCGAGCAGCTCGCGGTGACCGGGCTGGTCGAGCTCGCTCCAGTCGAGGTTCGAGCGCGCGAAGGTCTGCGGATCCTGCGGGTCGGGCACGGCATCCGCATCCCATCCCATCTTCGCGAACTCGGCGATGCGGCCCTCGGCGGTCGCCTTCCCGAGCTCGGGCTCGGGGTGCGCGGTGAAGAACTGCCAGGGGGTGGATGCGCCCCACTCCTCGCCCATGAACAGCATCGGCGTGAACGGCGACAGCAGGTTCAGCACGGCCGCGACCGCGAGCCGCCGCGGCGAGAGCGTCGCCGTCAAGCGGTCACCCTCCGCCCGGTTGCCGATCTGGTCGTGATCCTGTGCGAAGGTCACGAGGGATGCGGTGGGCAGCTGCGACGGGATCGGCCGGCCGTGTTCGCGCTCCCGGAACGACGAGAACGTGCCGTCGTGGAAGAAGCCCTGCGTCGCGGCCTTGGCGAGCGCGCCGAGCGGAGCGAAGTCGGCGTAGTAGCCGGTCGTCTCGCCGGTCAGCGCGACGTGCACGGCGTGGTGGTAGTCGTCGGACCACTGGGCGGTGAGGCCGTAACCGGACTCGTCGCCGTCGGCGGTCGTGCCTCCCGAGCCGGAGCCCGCATCCACCGCGCCGGCCGCGCCTGTCGAACCGCCCGCATCCGCCCGTGCCTCGAACATCACGGGGTCGTTGAGATCCGACTCGGCGATCAGCGTGACCGGGCGCCCGAGCGCATCACTCAGCGCATCGGCTTGCGTGCCCAGTTCGGCCAGGATGTGCGGCTTCTGCTGGTCGACGAGGGCGTGCACGGCATCGAGCCGGAGTCCGTCGACGCCGTAGTCGTCGAGCCAGAGCCGGGCGTTGTCGAGGATGTAGCTGCGCACCTCGACCTCGTCGAGGTTCACCGAGTCGCCCCAGGTGTTGCGCGAGCCGTCGCGCAGGTACGGGCCGAAGCGCGGCAGGTAGTTGCCGCTCGGGCCGAGGTGGTTGTAGACGACGTCCTGGATGACGCCGAGCCCGCGCTCGTGCGCCGCGGCGACGAAGCGGCGGTAGGCCTCGGGGCCTCCGTAGCTGTCGTCGACCGCGAACCAGGCGACGCCGTCGTAACCCCAGTTGTGCACGCCGTTGAAGCCGTTGACCGGTAGCAGCTCGACGAAGTCGATGCCCAGCTCGACCAGGTGGTCGAGGCGCTCGATCGCGGAGTCGAGGGTGCCGTCGGGCGTGTAGGTGCCGATGTGCAGCTCGTAGATGACGCCGCCGGCGAGGGGGCGTCCGGGCCAGCGTTCGCCGTGGTGGTGCGTGTCGCTGCGGCGCGCGCCGCGGTGGTGCGTGTCGCCGCGGTGCGCGTCGGCGTCGCCGCCCGCGAGCTCCAGAGCGGTGGGATGCGCGGCGATGACCTCGCTGAGCGCGTGCACTCCGTCGGGCAGGCTGCGCCCGCGCGGGTCGGGCAGCGGGGTCTCGTCGTCGTCGATCAGGAAGCCGTAGCGAGCGCCCTCGGGCAGGCCCGCGCCATCCCACACCCACCAGCCGACGGCGCTGCCGGAGAGGATGCCGAGAGCGGCCGCCTCGGCGGCGCCGGACGCGCTCGGGGTCGAATCCTCGCCCGCATCCAGCCGTCGCATCGGCTCGACCGCCCCGTCGAGGTGAAGCCGCACGCGTTCGGCCCTCGGCGCCCAGACCCGCGGCCGGAATCCGGCCACGCCGATCGCCGGCTCGGTCGCTTCACTCATGTCAGTCCTCCTCGAGGCGGGCGAGCAGCGCGACGGGATACGTCGCGAGCAGGTCGGCGAGCGGGATGGTGCCTCCGGCGAACTCGCGCCCGGTCAGCAGATCGACGAAGGGCGAGCTCTCGACGATCACGGTCGTGTCGCCCCAGCCGCCGTCGGCAGCGAGCCCGAGCGGCAGTCGCGTCGCGACCGTCACGGCGCCGCCGCGATCGAAGGCGACGACGTGGTCGGCGGCCGAGCCGAGCGCGGGAACCGCCACGTAGCGGTCGAACAGCTCGGGCCGGTCGCGCCGCAGCCGCAGCGCGCGCGAGGTGACGAGCAGCTTGGCGGCGCCGCTCTCATCCACCTCCGGCAGCAGTCCGGCGTCGAGCTCGGCGAGCATCGCGCGGCGCGAGGCGAAGTCGACCGGGCGGCGGTTGTCCGGATCCACGAGCGACCGCTCCCAGCCCTCGCTGCCCTGGTAGACGTCGGGCACACCGGGCGCGGTCAGCTGGATGAGCTTCGCGGCGAGCCCGTTCGAGTAGCCGGCTGCGCGCATCCGCTCGACGATCTGCTCGACATCCGCCGCGACCTCCGCGTCGTCGAACACGTCGTCGACGAGGGCGTGCAGCCGGTCCTCCCAGCGCTCGTCGGGGTCGTTCCAGCTGGTCGAGACACCGGCCTCGCGGGCCGCCTTCTCGGCGTAGCCGTGCAGCGCGTCGCGCTCGCGCGGCCAGGCGCCGACGATCGACTCCCAGAGCAGTCCTTCGAGCGCGCCGTCGTTGAGGTTCCGGTGGGCGCGGCGGCGCTCGATGAACGCCGTCCACTCGTCCGGGATCTCGCTGATCACGGTGATGCGCGCGCGAGTGTCCTCACCGCGCTTCGTGTCGTGCGTCGAGAGGGTCGTCATGGATGCCGGGAAGGCCGCGAGCCGGGTCTGCTGCCGCTGGTGGAACTCGGACGTCTCCAGCGAGAACTCGCTCGGATCGGCGCCGACCTCGGTCAGCGACGCGAGCCGCGAGGTGCGGTAGAACGCCGTGTCTTCCACGCCCTTCGCCATGACCATGCCCGAGGTCTGCTGGAAGCGGATCGCGACCGCCCGCTCGGGGTCGGCGAGCGCGGTCTGCAGCTCGGCGATCGGCGCGGCCAGGTCGGGGCGGCGCTGCAGCGCGGTCGCGACGGCGTGCTCGAGGTGCTCGGCGCCGAAGGGCAGGTAGCTGCGGTAGACGGGGAAGCAGGCGAGCAGCTCGGCCGTCGCATCGATGAGCTGCTCGGGCGTGCACGAAAGCCGGTCAGCGCGGTCGTCGAGCGTCATTGCGGCTCCGCGGGGTTCTCCACCGGCTTCCGTGCTCACCGCGATGGCGCCGTCGCGCTCCGCGAGGTGCTCGCGCACGAGGCGCCGCACCTCCGAGCCGAGGATGCCGTCGGCGATGCCGCGCTTGGTCGCGTGGATGAGGTCGGTCCAGCGGATGCGTCCGCCGCGGCGGATCGCTGCATCCAGCCGGTCGAGCGCGGGCCGCCCGGCCGGATCGACGAGCACCCGGTCGATCTCGGCGAGCGCGTCGTAGCCGGTCGTGCCGGCGGCCTTCCAGAACGGCGGCAGGCTCTCGCCGTGCTCGAGGATCTTCTCGACGAGCACGTAGGCGTCGCCGGTCGCGGCGGCCAGCGCATCCAGATAGCCGCCCGGGTCGCGCAGCCCGTCGGGGTGGTCGACGCGGATGCCGTCGACGAGCCCGTCGCGCACCCAGCGCACGATCTCGATGTGCGAGTCGTCGAACACGCGCTCGTCGTCGACGCGGATCGCGGCGAGCTCGTTGACGGCGAAGAAGCGGCGGTAGTTCAGCTCGTGGTCGGCGCGGCGCCAGTCGATCAGCTCGTAGCTCTGGCGGTCGTGCACGGTGACGGGGTCGGCGCCGTCGTCGGCGGTGCCGGGAGCGATGGGGAAGCGGTGATCCCAGTAGCGCAGCTCGGACTCGCCTGAACCCGAACCCGAACCCGAACCCGAACCCGAACCCGAACCCGAACCCGCCCCCGCGCTTTCGACGCGCAGCGCGCCCGAGGCTGCCGCCTCGGCCAGCGTCTCGCCGAGCACCGGGATGCGCAGCTTCCCGCCGCCGAAGTCCCAGTCGATGTCGAAGGCGTCAGCGTGCGCCGAGTCGCGGCCGAGCCGCAGCACATCCCACCACCACACGCTCTCGACCGGCTTCGCGACGCCGACGTGGTTCGGCACGATGTCGACCAGCACCCCGAGCCCGCGCTCGCGGGCGGCCGCGGCCAGCGCATCCAGCCCCGCCGATCCGCCGCGCGGCGCGTCGATGCGGGAGTGGTCGACCACGTCGTAGCCGTGCATCGACCCGGAAGTCGAGGCGAGCAGCGGCGACAGGTAGAACCAGTCGGCGCCGAGCTCGTGCAGATAGTCGGCGAGCTCGGCCGCATCCGTCAGCGTGAACTCCGGCGAGATCTGGAGTCGGTAGGTGGATGCGGGGATCCGGCTCATTTCTGCGGCGCCTCCTCGGCGGAATCGGGTGCGGTGCTGGCGGCGGTCGCGGCGTTCTCCCGCGCCGCGTTCTCGCGCTGCGCCGAGCGCGCCGACAGCGAAGCGCTGACGGAGTCGTCGCTGACCGGCTCCTCCTCGTGCTCCTGCAGCACGACGAGGGCGTGGGCGCCGAGGTCGAAGGTGTCGCCGGCGCGCAGCACGCCCCGGTCGACCCAGCCCTCGTGTCCGGCGGTGTCGACCACGACATCCCAGCCGCCCGCCTCGTCGCCGGGAACCGTGATCGTGACCGGCTCGGTGTGCGCCGAGAAGTAGACGAGGAAGCTGTCGTCGACGATGCGCTGGCCGCGCTGGTCGACGCCGCGGATGCCCTGCCCGTTGAGGAACATGCCGATCGTGCGGCCGAAGCCGGCCGACCAGTCCTCGGGCAGCATCGCGGTGCCGTCGGGCTTCAGCCACTCGACGTCGGGCAGGGGCTCTCCCTCGCCGCGGCGCACCGGGCGTCCGTCGAAGAAGCGGCTGCGCCGGAAGGTGGGATGCTCGCGGCGCAGTCGGGCGAGCGCGGCGGTGAACTCGATGAGCGGCTCATCCGCGTCGTCCCAGTGCACCCAGCTGATCTCGCTGTCCTGCGCGTAGACGTTGTTGTTGCCGTCCTGCGTGCGGCCGAGCTCGTCGCCGTGGGCGATCATCGGCACGCCCTGCGCGAGCAGCAAGGTCGCGAGGAAGTTGCGCTGCTGGCGGGCCCGCAGCCCGAGCACGGCGGGATCGTCGGTCGGGCCTTCGACGCCGCTGTTCCAGGAGCGGTTGCTGCTCTCGCCGTCGCGCCCGTCTTCGCCGTTGGCGTCGTTGTGCTTCTCGTTGTAGCTGACGAGGTCGCGCAGGGTGAAGCCGTCGTGGGCGGTGTGGAAGTTGATGCTCGCGACCGGGCGGCGGCCGTCGTCCTGGTAGAGGTCGGCCGAGCCGGTGATGCGCGAGGCGAACTCGCCGAGCGTCGAGGGCTCACCGCGCCAGAAGTCGCGCACGGTGTCGCGGTACTTGCCGTTCCACTCGGTCCACTGCGGAGGGAAGTTGCCCACCTGGTAGCCGCCGGGTCCGACATCCCAGGGCTCGGCGATGAGCTTCACCTGCGACACGATCGGATCCTGCTGCACGAGCTCGAAGAAGGTCGACAGCTTGTCGACCTCGTAGAACTCGCGCGCGAGGGTGGATGCGAGGTCGAAGCGGAAGCCGTCGACGTGCATCTCGGTCACCCAGTAGCGCAGCGAGTCCATGATCAGCTGCAGCGTGTGCGGGTTGCCGACGTTGAGGCTGTTCCCGGTGCCGGTGTAGTCCATGTAGAACTTCTTGTCGTCGTCGACGAGCCGGTAGTAGGCGGGGTTGTCGATGCCGCGCATGGAGATCGTGGGGCCCTGGTGGTTGCCCTCGGCGGTGTGGTTGTAGACCACATCGAGAATCACCTCGATGCCCGCCTCGTGCAGCGTGCGCACCATCTCCTTGAACTCCTGCACCTGCTGCCCGAGCTCGCCCGAGCCGCTGTAGCCGGCGTGCGGCGCGAGGAAGGCGATCGTGTTGTAGCCCCAGTAGTTGCTGAGGCCCTTCTGCTGCAGGGTGTCGTCGTTGACGAACTGGTGCACCGGCATGAGCTCGATCGCGGTGGCGCCGATGCGCTTGAGGTGCTCGATGACGGCCGGATGCGCGATGCCGCCGTAGGTGCCGCGCTGCTCCTCCGGCACGGCCGGGTGCAGGGCGGTGAGTCCCTTCACGTGGGCCTCGTAGATGACGCTCTCGGCGTACGGGCGCTTCGGCTGCCGGTCGCCGCGCCAGTCGAAGAAGGGGTTGACGACGACGCCGAGCATCATGTTCGCAGCCGAGTCGTCGTCGTTGCGCTCGTCTTCGTCGCCGAAGGTGTACGAGAACATCGGCTGGCCCCATTCGATGTCGCCGCAGGTGGCCTTGGCGTAGGGGTCGAGCAGCAGCTTGTTCGGGTTGAAGCGCAGACCCTGCTCGGGATCCCACTCGCCGTGCACGCGGTAGCCGTAGCGCTGCCCGGGCTGCACGGTGGGCAGGTAGGCGTGCCAGACGTAGGCGTCGACCTCGTGCAGGCGGATGCGCTCTTCGTCGCCGTTCTCGTCGAAGAGACAGAGCTCGACCTTGTCGGCGGCTTCGCTGTAGATCGCGAAGTTCGTTCCGCTGCCGTCGAAGGTCGCACCCAGGGGGTAGGGGGTGCCGGGCCAGACCTGCATGAGGGCCTTCCGCTGTGGTGGTGGATGCGGCGCGCTGCGGTGGTGCGGTGCTGTCGTGCGGTGCAGGCGACGCCGTCGGGGCGTGAAGTGCTGGTGGTGCGGTGTCGTGCGTCGTTCACGCTACCGGCGGGCTCGCCGGTTCGGGAGGGCGCGGGGGACGACGCCGAGGGCGGCCGACGCGCGGCCGTTCCGGGTCGGGGTGCGCTGGCGCTCGACCTCGGGACGGTCGCGCGTCGGTGCGCTGGGGTGGTGGGCGGTGCTGTCGTGCGGGTGGTGCTGGTGCTTCGGGTGGTGCGCTGCGCGGATGCGGCTCTCGCCACATCCGCCTCGTCAGCTGGCTCGGCGCGAGCCGAGGTCGTCGGGGATCTCGTCGATCGTCTCGGCGAGCTCGCGCAGGGCGGGCCCGAGGGCGTGGAACTGGCCCACTTCGACGGCCCAGCCGTACGACGAGCCGCGCAGCGCGACCCAGAGCACGCCGGCGGCCTCGATGAAGCCGAGGATGCGGTCGCCGCGCGAGACCTGGTAGACGGTCGCGGTCAGCGGGGTGACGACGGTGCGTCCGGCGGAGCCGAGCGAGGGGTGGTCGGGGATGTCGATCTGCTCGGGAGCGGTCTCCGCGGTGGCGCTGGCGTGCGCGCCGCTCGTGGCTGGTTCCTGCGTCTGGGCGATGGTCACGATGAGCCTCCCGATTTGCTCGCTATCGAATTACTAGCTTGTCTAACTACTTAGGACGGTCGCGGCAAGGGATTGACGCAACCCTCTAGCCAGTGCTCAGGCTCGCGACACCGGGGCGTCATCCGGGTTCATCGGAGCGTCACCTGGCGACGTCGGGCGTCACCTCGGGGCGGCCCCGCGCGTCGGGTATCCACCCGCGATCGGGGGCGCGGGGAGTGGTTCGAAACGACCGCCGGGCGATGCTAGAGTTCTCGGGTGCCCGCGGCCGACGGCCTCGAGCGCGCGCCCCGATAGCTCAGTGGTAGAGCACTTCCATGGTAAGGAAGGGGTCGTCAGTTCAATCCTGACTCGGGGCTCCGTCTTCCGGCGCAGCACTTCCACTGCAGTGTCGGAGGGCCCCGGCGGGGTAGCTCAGGTGGTTAGAGCACACGGCTCATAATCGTGGTGTCGCGGGTTCGAGTCCCGCCCTCGCTACTTCCCAGCGTGCGCCCCTCGGGTAACACCGCGCCTCGCCCGGCTCAGCTCACCGACGTGCGGCTGAGGAACCGCCGCGCCGCACCCGACACCGGGCGACGATCACCGTGCACGGTGACGCGCTGACGTTCGGGCCCCTCCTCGGAGTCGAGCGCGAACCACACGTCGACCTCACCGGGCTCGACGGCGAGCACGCCGTCGGCGCCGGTGTAGGCGAGCTGGTCGGCAGCGAGATCGATCTGCACCGTCGCACGCTCTCCGGCGGCGAGGTCGACTCGCGCGAATCCGGCGAGCTGCTGAGCAGGACGCGTGACGCCGACGCCGGGCGCGCTCAGGTACAGCTGCACGACGACGGCGCCCGCCCGCGACCCGGTGTTCTCGACGACGGTGGTGACCGGCACCGATCCGCGCGTCGACATGAGCTCGCCGGCGACGGTCTCGCCGAGCGTGAACTCGGTGTACGACCCGCCTGCGGCGAAGCCGTACTGCGGGGTGGCGGCGGCGTCGAGGTAGTGACGGTCGACATCGGGCGGCAGCGGGTTGCGCCGCCCGGTGCCGGTGCGCTGATGGTGGTGCACCGGGGTCTGGCCTGCGACTCGCGGGATGCTGTAGGGCAGGCGCCCGCTCGGATTCACGTCACCGAGCAGCACGTCGGCGACAGCGGCGGCACCGAAGGGGCCGCCGTAGGGTGCGACGATGAGCGCGTTCGAGCTGAGCACGGACGCGGGCAGCACGTAGGCGCGGCCCTGCACCAGCACGGTGACGCGAGGCGTGTCGAGCGCGGCGACAGCATCGGCGAGTCGCGTCTGCACGGCTGGCAGCGCGATATCGGCGGAGTCGCTGCCTTCCCCCTCCGTGCGCTCGCCGTTGAACCAGAGGCTCGCCCCTCCGAGCGCCAGGATGACGACATCGGCGGCGGCCGCGGCCGCGACGGCGCGGTCGAAGGCGGTCGGGTCGTCCATCTCGCCGGTGATCGAGCATCCGCGCTCGACGACCACGTCGTCGCGTCGTTCGCCGAGCACCTCGCCGAGCGTCCGGGCTCCGAGTCGGTCGCGCGCGTAGTCTTCGGGTCCCCCGGTCGCGAAGGCCTCGGCATTCCACGTGGCCATCGCCGGGTCGACGCCGATCATGTTGCCCATCCCCCCGGAGGACATGTGCACCATCATGTCGCGGAAGGCCGGGTAGGAGTAGGTCGCGAACTGGTTGATGACGTCGTCGGCGTGCGGCCCGACGATCGCGATCGACAGGTCATCGGCGACGGGGAGGATGCCGTCGTTCTCGAGCAGCACGATCGAACGGCGCGCGAGTTCACGCGAGACTTCGGCGCCTTCCGCGGCGACGGCGGCGACGTCGATGGTCTCGGCCGGGTAGGGGTTCTCGAACAGGCCGAGCTGGAACTTGGCGATGAGGATGCGCGTGACCGCCTGGTCCAGGTCGGCGATGTCGACCCGACCGGCGTCGACCTCGGCGGCGAGGGTGTCGCCGTAGCCGAAGGGCACCGGGAATTCGGTGTCGAGCCCCGCATGCAGTGCGAGGGCGCCGGCGTCGCCGGCGGTGCGCGCCACCTTCTGACGGTGCACGAGCTGCTCGATGGTGCCGTAATCGGCCGAGACGAAGCCGGTGAAGCCGAGCTCGCCGCGCAGCAGGTCGGTCAGGATCTCGCGGGAGGCCCCCGCCGGCACGCCGTCGACGTCGCTGTAGGAGTTCATGACCGAGGCGAGCCCCGCAGTCCGGATGGCCGCCTCGAAGGGGAACGCGTAGAGGTCGCGGATGCGGCGGCGCCCGCCTTCGAAGGCGGAGAGGTTGATGCCGCCCTGTGGTTCTCCGTAGCCGATGAAGTGCTTGCCGGTCGCGATCACGCCATCGGCGCGGTCGGGTCCCTGCAGTCCGCGCACGAACCCGACGCCCATCGCGGCGACGAGATAGGGGTCTTCGCCGAAGGTCTCGTGCACGCGCCCCCATCGAGGGTCGAGGGCGACGTCGAGGTTGGGCGACAACGCATGACGCACACCCACCCGGCGCATCTGGGTGCGGATGGTGTCGGTCATCGACTCGACGAGCTCGGGGCTCCAGGTCGCAGCGAGGCCGGTCGGGGTCGGGAACACCATGTGCCCGCCGGAGAGGAAGCCGCTGAGCGCTTCGGCCTGCACCAGCAGGGGGATGCCGAGCCGGGTCTCCTCGACGACGATGCGCTGCAGGCGCCCGACGACGGTTGCCATCGCCGTCGGATCGTCGACGCCGAAATTGCAGATGAAGCCGTATCCGCGCGTGACGTAGTCGTCGGCGGTGGCTGAGCGCGCCCCGTCGGTGTGGACGAAGTTCCACGGTGCCGCGGAGGTGAGCTGGAAGGCCTTCTCGCGCACGGTCATGAGCGCGAGGAGCTCGCGGGCGCGTTCCTCGGCGGGGAGTCGCGCGTCGAGGTGGCGAAGCGTTTCGGACAATCGGGCCTCCGTCAACGGGCCCGCACTCCATCGTCGCGGGCGTTTGGATAACGTTATACACACGAGGTGGAGGGTGACGCGAATGCAGATCGACGATGTCATGACGGCGGCCGAGGGGCGGGCGATCATCCCGGGCTTCCATCCCGATCCCTCGCTCTGCCGCTTCGGCGACCGCTTCCTGCTGGTGACCTCGAGCTTCGAATACGCTCCCGCCCTGCCGCTCTGGAGCAGCCCTGATCTGGTGAACTGGACGCTGGAAGGCAACGTGCTCGATCGACCGGAGCAGCTGCGGCTCGACCGCTTCCGGCGCTGGATCGACGGATCGCCCATCTCGCCCGAGACCGACGGGCTGCCGCCGGGGTCGGCGAACACGGGCGCCTTCGCCCCGACGATCCGCGCGCACGCGGGGCGGCTCCACGTCGCGGTGACCAACGTCAGCGACTTCTTCGGCGGACCGATGGTCGTGACCGCCGATCATCCCAGCGGACCGTGGTCTGACGGGGTGCAGTTCCCCGAGCTCCCGGGCATCGACCCCGACCTGTTCTGGGATGCCGAGGGCACCGCCCACCTGACCGTCTCGTCGTACGCCGACGGTGCCCCGTGCGTGCGCAGCGCGCCGGTCGATCTGACGACCGGACGACTGCTCGGGCCGGCGCGGCGGCTCTGGTCGGGCACCGGGGGGCAGGCGCCGGAGAGCCCCCACCTGATCCGTCGCGGCGACTGGATCTACCTGCTGCTCGCCGAAGGCGGCACGGAGCGCGGCCATGCCGTGACGATCGCCCGCACCCGCGACCTCGCATCCGACGACTGGGAGGCGGCGCCGGGCAACCCGCTGCTGACCCACCGCGGCCTCGACCGCCCCGTGCTCAACGTCGGCCACGCCGATCTCGTCGAGCTCGCCGATGACCGCTGGGCGATGGTCTATCTCGGTGTGCGGCCGCGCGGCTTCAGCGGCTTCCACGTGAACGGTCGCGAGACCTTCCTCGCCGGCGTCACCTGGGTTGACGGCTGGCCGGTCGTCGACGAGGGCGCCTTTCCGGTGCCGGCGCGCGACCATACCTTCGTCGAGCGCTTCGATGGCACGACCCTTCATGCGCGCTGGGTCTCGCCCGGCCGCCTGCCGGCGCAGATCTCGCGCGCCGCCCGACCCGGACGATGGATCGGGGCGACGGACGACGCCGGCGAGCATGCGCTGCTCGCCTGCCGTCCGCTCGACGACTTCTGGCGAGCCGAGATCGAGCTCGCCGATGTGGAGGGTCTCGCCGGCCTGTGCCTGCGGGTGGATGAACGTCACGCGGCCGAGGTGCTCGTCGACGGTGACGGTCGGGTCGTCTCGCGCATCACGGTGGGCGACCTCCGTCGCGAGCGGCCGGCCCCGGAGCTGGCCTCGCCGCCGCGGCTCTATATCGAGGTGAGCCCGGACGGCGCTCCCGTCCTGCTGGCCGGTCCCGATGTGGTGGAGGTGGGTGTCGTCGTCGAGGGCCGACGCATCCCGCTCGACCGGGTGGACGGACGATACCTCTCCGTCGAGGTGGCAGGCGGATGGACCGGGCGAGTCGTCGGCATCCGCTGCGCGCAGGGGCGCGCGCGCATCACCGAATTCCATTACTCGCCCTCGGATCGGGATCCGGTCTTGCTTCCGCACCGCGACAGTGTCTAACCTCGTCGATAACGTTCTCTAGAGAACGTTCTACAACTCGCATCTCAGCCGAAACCCAATGGAGGGTTCATGCGCATCACCCGACAGCTCACGGCAGCGGCAGCGATCGGAGCGGTGCTCTTCGCTGCTGCCGGCTGCTCCGCCGGCTCCGACGGCGGCGACGCCGGGAAGAGCATCACGATCTGGCACAACGCCGCCGACAACGACGGCGTCAAGGCCCTGTACTCGCACTTCACCGACGACACCGGCATCGAGGTGAAGCTCGAGCCGATCCCCGCCGACGGCTTCGAGAGCGCGGTGCAGACCAAATGGGCGACCGGAGCGCGCCCCGACATCCTCGAATACCACCCCACCACGAGCGCCCTGCGTCTGCTCAACGCCGACGACAACATGCAGGACCTCTCCGACCTCGACTTCGTCGGCAAGTCGGGCAAGCTGTACGACCAGACCGGAAGCCTCGACGGCAAGGTCTACGCCGCGATCACGGGCTTCCCGAGCATCTTCGGCATCTACTACAACAAGTCGGTCTTCGAGAAGGCCGGCATCGAGGTGCCGACGAGCATCGACGAGATGATCAGCGCCTGCCCGGCCCTCAAGGCCTCCGGAGTGGATGCGTTCTACGAGTCCGGCGGCAGCCAGTGGCCTACGCAGATCCTGCCGTTCCTCTACGCGGCCGACTCGAACAAGGACAGCAAGCTCGGCGACGCGCTCGCCCACAACGAGAAGAAGATCGACGACCCGAAGGGCGTGGTCGTCCAGGCGCTCGACAAGTACCTCGAGGTGCGAGACGCCTGCTTCCAGGACGACTACGCCACCGGCACGTTCGAGAACGCCGTCACCGCCGTCTACAGCGGCAGCGCCGCGATGACCGCCATCCACTCCGACGCCTACAACATCTTCCAGGACGCGGCGGGCGGCGACGAGGATCTGCTGTCGTCCACCGTCGGATTCACCGGACTGTCGAAGTCGTCGGCGACGGCGGCATTCGGCCCCGGACCGATGGGCAGCTACATGGCGCCCAAGACGGGCAACTCGGCCAAGGAAGCCGCCGCGATCAAGTTCATCGAGTACGCCACCGGCAAGGGCTACGGACCGCTGATCGAGGCGAACAAGGCATTCCCGGTCATCGACGGCTACGACACCCCCGACGGCATCAGCCCGCTCAAGCAGTCGTTCAAAGACGCGTACGACAACGGCGCGACCCTCGGTCTCACCACCGACATCGCCGGGTTCGGCGACAACTTCGCCGCCGACATCAGCCGCATGCTGGCCGGGGAGATCACGCCGGAGCAGCTCGCCCAAGGCACCGAGAAGGCCGTCGCCCGCGCCTCGAAGGCTGCAGGTATCGACGGATGGTGATCGCGGCCATCGAGGCTGAGAGCACCACCGCCAGCACCACCGGAGCCCGCCGTCCGCGGCGGGCTCCGGCCCGCCGGCGCCGGTGGGTGTTCTTCTTCGTCCTCCCTTCGTTCCTGCTCCTGCTCCTCTTCTTCGTCCTCCCGTTCGTCCTCAACATCCCGTTCGCCTTCTCGGACTGGACCTCCTACAGCAACACCATCGGCTTCGGCGGACTCGACAACTTCGACCTCCTGCTCTCCGGCGGAGAGCTGCAGAGCGCGATTCTCGTCACCTTCGTCTACGCGATCATCGCGATGACGATCCAGAACCTCGTGGCCATCGCTCTGGCGCTCACCCTCAAAGACACCAACCGCGGCAACTCGATCTTCCGGTCGATCCTGTTCATCCCTGTGCTGATCTCTCCGCTCGCGGCCGGCTACGTCTGGCGCGCCATCGTCGCCCCACAGGGTCCGCTCAACGACGCCATCGGCGTCATCGTGCCGGGGTTCGACTTCGCCTGGCTCGGCCATCCGGGGTTCGCGCTGGTCACCGTCGCGTTCATCGACGCCTGGAAGTGGAGCGGCCTCGCCACGCTCGTCTACATCGCCGGCCTCAACAGCATCCCCGTCTCGCTGCTCGAGGCGGCCGCCCTCGACGGCGCCGGACCGGTCAAGCGCTTCTTCCGGGTGCAGCTGCCCCTGCTCGCGCCCTCGTTCACGTTCAACATCGCGACGACCCTCATCGGTGCGCTCAGCGCCTTCGACATCATCGCCTCGACGACATCGGGCGGCCCGGGATCGTCGACGACGACACTCAATGTCGCCCTGCAGAACGAGTTCAAAGCCGGCTTCCTCGGTTCGGCGAGCAGCATCGGTCTGACCGTGAGCGTGCTCGTCGTCCTGCTCGCCGTGCCGCTCGTCGGCTGGCTGCGCCGCCGGGAGGTGACCGGATGACCGTCGTCGCCGCCCGCGGGGCGCTCACCCCACGGCGTCGCCCCCGCCGCACGGTGCCGTGGCTGCGCTACACGCTGCTCACCCTCTTCTCGATCCCGTGGGTCGGGGTGCCGCTGTGGCTCCTGATCGTCAACTCGTTCAAGCGCGAAGGCGAGGCCTCGCAGCTGTCGCTCGCGCTCCCGACCGACTGGGCCGTCGTCGACAACTACGCCGCCGTCTTCACCGACGGCAACTATCTGACGGGTCTGCGCAACACCCTGCTCGTCACCGTGCCCACCGTGCTCGTCGTGCTGCTCCTCGGATCTCTCGCGGCGTGGGGCTACGCCCGCAGCACCCGTCGCCTCAGCCAGGTCTTCTTCTACATCAGCGCCCTGTCGATCCTGCTGCCGCCGGCGATCATCCCGACGATCTTCGTGCTGAGCTCGCTGCACCTCGACGGGAGCCTGTGGGGCTACGCGCTCATGCAGATGGGCACGCGGCTCGGCTTCGTGATCTTCCTCACGACCGGATTCATCCGGGGGATGCCGATCGAACTCGAGGAGGCGGCCGAGATCGACGGAGCGTCGCGGCTGCGCACCTACTTCTCGGTGATGCTCCCGCTGCTGCGCCCGATCATGTTCGTCGCCGCCGTGCTGCTCGTGATCGGCGTCTGGAACGACTACTTCTTCGGTCTGCTGCTGTTGCGGTCGACCGAGAACGCGACCTTGCCGCTGACGCTGTTCCAGTTCGCGTCGTCGTCGTTCGTGGGGGTGCGCTGGAACCTCGTCTTCGCCCACGTCATCATGACGAGTCTGCCCCTGGTGGTCGTCTACCTCTTCTCTCAGCGCCAGGTGCTGGCCGGACTCACCGAGGGAGGCACGAAGGGATGAGCGACCTCCCTCAGCTGACCGCCGATTTCGTCGGACGCGCCGGCGGATCGGGCACCGTGCCGATCGTGCGCGGCGAGTTCGAGATCGCCACGGCGCCGGACGAGGCGATCCTGCGATCGACCTTCCTCGGCATCGGCGTGATCCGCATCAACGGCGAGATCGTCGGCGATGAGGTTCTCGAACCCGGCTGGCAGAGCTACGCACACCGGATCGTCTACCGCACGAGCGACGTCGCCCGGCACCTGCGAGTCGGCGCCAATTCGATCGAGGCCGAGATCGCGCCCGGCTGGTACAGCGGGAGGCTCGGCTTCTTCGAGCAGACCGAGATCTACGGCACCGCGCGCGCGGTGCTGGCCCAGGTCGATGTGCGCACCGGGCCGGAGTGGTCCACCGTGGTCGCGTCCGATGGCAGCTGGACCTGGAGGGAAGGACCGACCCTCGCCGCGCAGCTCTACGACGGCGAGACGCACGATGCGCGACGTCGCGCTCTCCCGGCGGCGCGGCATCCCGTCGACGTCGTCGCGCGCGACGGCATCTCGGTCGAGCCCCGCATCGGGCCGCCGGTGCGTCGACAGCGCACGCTGCCGCCGCAGCGCATCTTCCGCACGCCATCGGGTCGGCTCGTCGTCGACTTCGGTCGCAACATCGTCGGCTGGGTGCGCATCCGCGTCAGGGGCCACGCCGGCGACGAGATCGTGGTGCGGCACAGCGAGGTGCTCGAAGACGGGGAGCTCGGCATCCGCCCGCTGCGCACCGCGCAGGCCACCGATCGTGTCATCCTCGCCGACGGCGAGGAGTTCGTCTGGGAGCCGTCGTTCACCTACCACGGCTTCCGCTACGCCGAGGTGACGGGCTGGCCCGGCGGGCAACCCGCCGTCGACCAGATCGAGGCGGTCGTCGTGCACTCCGACGTGACCCGGCGGGGCTGGTTCCGCACCTCGCACGCGGGCCTCAGCCGACTGCACGAGAACGTCGTCGCGAGCACCGAGGGCAATTTCGTCTCGATCCCGACCGACTGCCCGCAGCGTGACGAGCGACTCGGCTGGACGGGCGACATCGCCGTGTTCGGTCCCACCGCGATGTTCCTGTTCGACTCGGCCGAGTTCCTGCGCAGCTGGCTGCGCGACCTGCAGCTCGAGCAGCGCGATGACGGCAGCGTGCCGAACTTCGTCCCGGAGATCCCCTTCCCGCGCGGCGCCGAGGAGTGGGACGGGCAGTTCGGTCGCGCGCATCCCGCCGTCTGGGGCGACGCCACGACCCTCGTGCCCTCGACGATCTTCGAGGCGACCGGCGACTCCGGGATCCTGCGCGAGAGCCTGCCGATGATGCGGGCGTGGGTCGACGGTCTGGCCGATCTCGCCGGGCCGAGTCTGCTGCGCGACACCGGCTTCCAGTTCGGCGACTGGCTCGATCCGGTGGCCCCGCCGGACGATCCTGCGGCCGGTGCCACCGAGCCGGCGCTGGTCGCGACCGCGTACTTCGCGCACTCCGCGCGACTGCTGGCGCGGGCGGCGTCGGCGCTGGGCGATACGGCGACGGCGACGCACTACACCGAGCTCGCCGATCGGGTCGGCGAGGCATTCCGGCGCGCCTTCGTGGGCGACGACGGCACGCTCCGCAACGAGGCGCAGACCGCGTACGCGATCGCCCTGCGACTCGATCTGCTCGCCGACGATCGCCAACGAGCGGTCGCCGGAGAGCACCTCGTCGAGCTCGTGCGCGCCAACGGGCACCGTATCGGCACCGGTTTCGTCGGCACCCCGCTGATCCTGGATGCGCTGAGCGATGTCGGCGCGATCGACGACGCCTACCGCCTGCTGCTGAGCGACGAGGTGCCGTCGTGGCTCTACGCCGTCAGCATGGGCGCGACGACCATCTGGGAGCGCTGGGATTCGATGCTGCCCGACGGGAGCATCAACCCGGGCGAGATGACCTCGTTCAACCACTACGCCTTCGGCGCGGTCGCCGACTGGATGCATCGTACGATCGCGGGTCTGGCGCCCGCGGCACCCGGCTGGGAGCGGATCCGCTTCGCGCCGCGACCGCGTCATCCTCTGCGCGACGCCGGCGCGACCTTCCGCACGGCGCGCGGTGACGCGTCCATCGACTGGGAGGTCGTCGGCGACGAGCTCGCGGTCCGCGCGGTGATCCCGCCGGGATCGGTCGGCGAGTTCCATCTGGAGGGCGTCGCGCCCGTCGAGCGGGGCGCGGGGGTGCACGAGTTCACGGTCCCCCTGGCCGCGACCTATGCCGGGGCCGAACCGGTGCGGTGACCGACAGGGAGCCTGAGAGCTCTCCCGCGGGCGTCTCGTATCGCACGACACTGGCGGTACTCGGTCCGCTGGTGGTGCTGGGGGCGCTGACGACGGACCTGTTCCTGCCGGCTCTGCCCGACATCGCCCGCGAACTCGGCTCCGACCGGCAGCTGGCCCAGCTGTCGGTCGGAGCGGCGCTGATCGGCGTCGCGGCGGGACAGCTCGTCGGCGGCGCGCTCAGCGACCAGATCGGGCGGCGGGTGCCGCTGCTCGTCGGTGCGGGAGTGCATGTCGTCGCGAGCGTCGGCATCGCCCTGTGCTCCGACATGGCGACCCTGCTCGGCCTGCGCGTCGTGCAGGGCGCGGGGGCCGCGGCCGCGAGCGTGGTCGCGATGGCGGTCGCCCGCGACCTGGCGTCGGGGGCGCGCCTGGTGCGGCTGCTCGCCCGGCTGGCGCTGTTCAGCGGGCTGGCGCCGGTGGCGGCGCCCTTCCTCGGCTCGGGGCTCCTGCATGCGGTGCACTGGCGCGGACTGTTCGTAGTGCTCGCCGTCTACGGTGTGCTGGTCGCCGTGCTGTGCGCGGCCCTGCTCCCCGAGACCCGCGACATCCACCAGCCTCGCACCCGCCAGCTGGCGCGCTACCGCGCGGTGCTCACCGACCGTGTCTTCCTCGGTGCCGCCGTGCTGGGCTCGATGGCCTGCACCGGCGTCTTCGCCTACGTGGCGTCATCGGCCTTCGTGCTGCGCGACGGGTTCGGACTCGATGCCGATCTCTTCGCGATCGTCTTCGCTGTCAACGCCGCGGCCTTCGCCCTCGGCTCGCAGCTCGCGTCACGGCTGGTCGCCGCCACGAGTCCGCGCCGCGCGCTCGTCGTCGCGCTTCCGCCCTGGCTGATCTCCGGCGCGGCCTTGATCGTCTGCGAGGTGACCTCGGCCCCGGTGGGCGGATTTCTGGCGGCCTCGTTCGCATTCCTCGTCGCGGCCGGAGCCACGATGCCGGTGGTGCAGGTGCTGGGCATGGCGTCGCACGGCGCGCGGGCCGGCACCGCGGCGTCGGCGCTCGGCGCCATCAACTTCGCGGCCCCGGGCCTGCTGTCGCCGCTGACGGCGGCCGCCGCACCGGGCCCGATCGCCGCCCTCGGGGTGTCGATCACTGCCGCCGGCGTCGTGGGGACGATCGCTCTGCTCACGATGGCCCGTCACTCCTCCCGCGGCGAAGCCCGCGGTGCGGCGATCGAATAACGTTCTCTGATCAGTGCAGAAAGGCGGTCGATGTGACGCAGATCAATGCCGAGACCGGCGCGCGGGTGCGGCGCGTGACCATCGTCGATGTCGCACAGCACGCGGGGGTGTCGACGGCGTCGGCATCGAAGGTGCTGCGCAACGCCTACGGCGTCAGCGAAGCGATGAAGCAGCGCGTGCAGGCCTCCATGGACGCCCTCGGCTACCGTCCGCATCGCCCGGCGCGCGGGATGCGCGGCCGCACGTTCACGCTCGGTCTGCTCGTCTCCGACATCGAGAACCCGTTCTTCAGCCTGATCGCCGATGGGATCACCAGTGTCGTCCGCTCGCAGGGCTACGAGCTGCTCATCTCGCCGGGCGGGTACGACGCGGGCTCTCAGAACGCGGTGATCGACGCCCTCATCGATCACCAGATGGATGCCCTCGTGCTCATCGGCCCCGTCGTGACCGGAGCCGATCTCGAGCGCATCGCCGGCGAGATCCCGCTCGTCGTCGTCGGTCGTCATAGTCGAAGCGCGGCCCTCGATTCGGTATCCGGAGATGACGAGCTCGGCTCGGCCCTGGTCGTCGACCACCTGGTCGCGCTGGGGCACCGCCGCATCGCCTTCGTCGCCAACCAGCAGGACAGTCTCGAGCCGGACAGGCCCGAGAGCGTGCGATTGGCCGGCTTCGTGGAGGCCATGGCCCGCCACGGTCTCGCCGAGAGCGCGATGGTCGTCGACTCGCGATGGAGTCTGACGGGTGGGCACGAGGCCGCCCGAGTCATCGCCGAGACCGCCGAAGCGGTGACCGCGGTCTTCGCCGGCGCCGACGTGACGGCGTTCGGCATCATGAGCGAGCTCTGGGAGCGGGGCCTGCGAGTGCCGGATGCGTATTCGCTCGCCGGCTATGACAACTCCCGCATGACCTCGATCGGCCCGATCGATCTGACCACCGTCGACCAGTCCGGCTTCGAGATGGGCGAGACCGCGGGGCGCCTGGCGCTCGAGCGGATCGGCGGGCGCACGGAGTCGCGCCATGTGCTGCTGCGCCCGCGATTGATCCTGCGCTCGACGACGCGATCCGTCGCCGCGGGAGGCTGAATCGCGTCGAGCGCATCGATGACGATCGACGAGAACGCGACGCTCGACTGACGACGGTCGTCGCCCCGCATACCCACCGCCCCACCGCACCATCCCCAAGGAGATCCCCGTGGCGCTCACGCCGAAACCATCCGACAACTTCACCTTCGGCCTCTGGACCGTCGGCTACAACGGCACCGACCCCTTCGGTGGGCCGACGCGCCCCCCGCTCGATGTCGTCCACGTCGTCGAGCAGCTCGCCGAACTCGGTGCCGCGGGGCTCACCTTCCACGACGACGACCTCTTCGCCTTCGGCTCGACCGAGGCGGAACGGCGGGCGGAGATCGACCGCCTCACGCAGGCGCTCGCCGACACCGGGCTGCGGGTTCCGATGATCACGACGAACCTGTTCTCGGCACCCGTGTTCAAGGACGGCGGCTTCACCTCCAACGACCGCGCCGTGCGCCGCTTCGCTCTGCGGAAGGTGCTGCGCAACCTCGACCTGGCCGCGGAGCTCGGTGCGACGACCTTCGTCATGTGGGGCGGTCGCGAGGGCGCCGAATACGACAGTGCGAAGGATGTGCGCCAGGCCCTCGAGCGCTACCGCGAGGGCGTCAACCTGCTCTCGCAGTACGTGATCGACAAGGGCTACGACATCCGCTTCGCCATCGAGCCGAAGCCGAACGAGCCGCGGGGCGACATCCTGCTGCCGACCCTGGGGCACGCGATCGCGTTCATCGATTCGCTGGAGCACCCCGAACTCGCCGGTGTGAACCCGGAGGTCGGGCACGAGCAGATGGCGGGCCTGAACTTCGCCGCCGGGATCGCGCAGGCCCTCTACCACGGCAAGCTCTTCCACATCGATCTGAACGGCCAGCGCGGCATCAAGTACGACCAGGACCTGGTGTTCGGCCACGGCGACCTGCACAACGCCTTCGCGCTCGTCGACCTGCTCGAGAACGGCGGACCCGCCGGCGTTCCCGCCTATGACGGTCCGCGGCATTTCGATTACAAGCCCAGCCGCACCGAAGACGAGTCGGGGATCTGGGACAGCGTGGCGGCGAACATGTCGAACTACCTGATGCTCAAGGAGCGCGCCGCCGCCTTCCGCGCAGACCCCGAGGTGACGGCGGCGCTCGCTGCGGCCCGGGTGCCCGAGCTCGCGACGCCGACCCTCGCCCCGGGCGAGAGCTACGACGACCTGCTCGCCGACAGCTCTGCCTTCGAGGAGTTCGACAGCGACGCCTACTTCGGCGGCAGGGGCTCGGGTTTCGTGCGCCTGCAGCAGCTCGCCACGGAGCATCTCCTCGGCGCGCGCTGACGACCACCCGGTCTCCGGTGCCGGGCCTCGTCATCGGGAGGAGGCGAGGCCCGACGCCGTGCGACTCGACCCGGCTAGAGCGATCCCGAGCACAGTGAGCAGGCAGCATCCGACGATGTAGATGCCGACAAGGTACGGCGCCCCGCCGCCGGCGATGACCAAGGCGGATGCGATCAGCGGCGTGGGGCCGGCTACCGCGACGCCGTTGAGCTCGCGGGTGACGGCGATGCCGGTGAAGCGGTAGCGGACGGGGAAGAGGTTGGCGAGGAACGCGGCCTGGGCGCCGGCCATGCACCCGAATCCGAGGCCGTAACCCGCCGACAGGGCCAACGCCACGAGCCACACGTTGCGCGTGTCGATCATGGCGAACATCGGGAAGACGAAGGCGAGCGCGAAGATCGCCCCCGCGGCGAACACGATGCGGTGGCCGATCCGGTCGGAGAGCTGCCCGAAGAGAGGCGTCAGCAGGAATCCGACGACGGTCGCGACGACCACAGCCAGGAGCGCCTGGGTCGCGGGAACCTGCAGCGTCCCGGTCAGGTAGCTGAGCGAGAACGTGGACAGCAGGTAGGTCCACGCGTTGTGGCCGGTGACGGACAGGAATCCCGCGATCAGCTGGCGCGGACTGCGGCGCAGCAGCTCGCCGATCGGCGCGGTCGGCTGCGTGCCGGACGCCGACTTGTACTCCGGGGTCTCGTCCAGTCGCTTCCGGATGTAGAGGGCGACGGCGAAGAGGGCGGCGGAGATGAGGAAGGGCAGCCTCCAGGCCCAGTCGAGCAGCGCCTCACCGGGCAGCGCCGATGCTCCGAGGAACGCCAGGGTCGCGAGCGTCGATCCGGCTGCGGTTGCTGCGTTCGGGAGCGCCGTCAAGAATCCACGGCGGTTGGCGGGTGCGTACTCGGCGACGAGCGTGATCGATCCGGCGAGTTCGGCTCCGGCGCCGAACCCCTGGATCAGCCGGAGCGCGATCAGCAGCAGGCTCGCCGCCACCCCGATCGACAGGGCGGTGGGAAGAGCTCCGATGAGCACGGTGGCTCCGCCCATCAGCAGAACGGACAGGAGGAGAGCCGGCTTGCGCCCGATGCGGTCTCCGATGTGCGAGATCACGATGCCGCCGATCGGACGGATGACGAATCCGACGGCGAAGGTGGCGAACGCGGCGAGGGCACCGGCCGAGTCGACCAGGTCGGGGAAGAACAGCGGCTTGATGACGACGCCGGCGGCGGCGCCGTAGAGCGCATAGTCGTACCACTCGATCAGGGTCCCGACGGTTCCGGCGATGACCGCGCGGCGGATTCGGGGCGGAGCTGCTGGCGTCGTCGATGACATGAGAGGCACCGTACAACTTCTCAGAGAAGATGAGAAGTCGAGGGGATGTGGGTCAGGAACGCACGAACGGAGCGGTGCCGTCCGAATCGAGTGGCGACTCGAGCCCCTGGCGCGCCTGGCTGAGGTGCGCGGTCATCGCCGCACTCGCCGCCTCGCCGTCGCCGTCGCGGATCGCCTCGAGGATCGCGGCGTGCGCTCCGATGATGCTCTCGAGGTCCCCGCCCTCAGCCACCCATCCATTCCACACGCGCTGGCGGATGCGGCGCAGCAGCGGCTCGAGCGCGTCGAGGGTGAGGGTGAAGAGGTCGTTGCCGGCGGCGTGCGCCACGGCGGAGTGGAAGGCGACGTCGGCGTCGTGCAGGCTCTCCGGTGAGTCCACTGAGCGCAGCGCCTGCAGCGCCTGCTCGATCTGGTCGAGGCTTCCGTCGGAGCGGTTCGCTGCGGCGAGGCGCGCGTTCCCGACCTCGACGACTTCGCGGAACTGCTGGATCTCCTCGTCGGACACCTCCGCGTTGGCGATGCGCCACGAGAGCAGCCGCGTCAGGTGCGACGCGTCCGGTGTCGACACGACGCTCTCCCGGCCCTGCTGCCTCTTCACGAGTCCGATCGTGGCCAGGCCTGCGATGGACTCGCGGACGACCGGGACGCTGACGCCGAAGCGCGCTGCCAGCTCGCCGGTCGGCGGCAGCGTGGCGCCGTCGCGGAGTCCTTCTTCGTCGATCAGCTCCACGATCGCCTCGGTCACCTGATCGGTGAGCGGCAGGCGTTGCACCTTCGGCATAGCGACTCCTCGCGGTCGACGAAAACGCTAGCAGGGTGGCCGCCCGCGATGGGCTCCTTGCAACTTGCCAACTTCTCTTATAAGTTGCCATCTGGCCAGCGACGACCAGGAAGCGATCCATGACGATCCAGAAGACGACCTCGACCGCGACGACGGATGAGCACGAGCTGCTCGCGCGGATCCGTGACGAGCTCTACACACCGGTGATCGGCGACATCCTCGACGGACTCGGCCGACCCCACCAGTTCCTCCCGCCCGAAGTCCGCGGCCTCACCAGCGACATGATCGTCGTCGGCCGCGCCATGCCGGTGCTCATCGCCGACGTCTTCGGAGCGCAGCCTCAGCCGTTCGGGCGTCTGACCGAGGCACTCGACCAGCTCGAGCCCGGCGAGGTGTACCTCGCTCGCAACGCCGACATCCCGACCGCCGCGTGGGGAGAGATCCTCACGGCGACGGCGCGGCGGCGCGGTGCGGCGGGTGCGGTCGTCGATGGCTACCACCGCGACACCCGCGGCGTGCTCGCTCAGGACTGGCCGGTGTTCAGCCGCGGTTCCTACGCGCAGGACGCCGGCGTGCGCAAGTCGGTCCTCGACTACCGGGTCCCCATCGAGATCGGCCAGGTGCATGTCGTGCCCGGCGATCTCATCGTCGGCGACCGCGACGGCGTCGTCGTCATCCCCCAGGACGTCGAGACCGAGGTGATCGGACTCGCCTTCGAGAAGGCGGCGACCGAGAACCTCGTCCTCCGCGCGATCGAGGGCGGGATGTCCTCGACCGAAGCGTTCCGCACATTCGGCGTGCTCTGAGCACACAACCCACATCGCCCAAAGGAGGACGATCGATGGAGAAGCAAGTCATCAGGAGAGTCACGAGGCGGATCATCCCGTTCCTCGTGCTGCTGTACGTGGTCGCCTACATCGACCGCTCGAACGTCGGATTCGCCAAACTGACCCTGCAGTCGGAGCTCGGGCTCAGCAACGCCGCGTTCTTCATGGGAACAGGCATGTTCTTCATCGCGTATGCGCTCTTCGAGGTTCCGAGCAACGCCATCCTCACCCGCGTGGGAGCTCGGCGATGGTTCTCGAGGATCCTGATCTCCTGGGGCGCTGTGACGATGCTCACCTCGCTGGCCACCGGAGAGCTGACGTTCTACCTCGCGCGATTCCTGCTCGGAGCCACCGAAGCCGGGTTCTATGCGGGAATCCTGTTCTACCTGACGAAGTGGTACCCGAAGCGCCACCGGGCGTGGATCTACGGGCTCTTCATCTTCGCCAATCCCCTCTCCTTCGTCGTCGGCAACCCGATCCTCGGAGCGCTCTCCGGTCTCGACGGGGTCCTCGGCATCCACGGATGGCAGTGGATCTTCCTCGTCACCGGACTGCCCGCCGTGATCCTCGGTGTCGTGACGCTGCGCTTCCTGACCGACAGCCCGGATCAGGCGAAGTGGCTGCCCGACGACGAGCGGAGCTGGCTGACCGAGGAGATCGCTCGCGATGACGAGTCCAGCCCGAAGACCTCGAGCATCCTCGCGCCGCTGCGCAGCGGGCGCGTGTGGTTCTTCGTGGTGCAGTTCCTCATGATCGTCGTGGCCTCCTACGGCCTCAGCTTCTGGCTTCCGACGGTCGTCAGCGGCTTCGGGGTCTCGGACGCCGCCACCGGATGGCTGTCCGCGATCCCCTACGTGTGCGGCGCCGCGGCGCTGTACCTCATCCCTCGTTCCGCCGACCGGCGGCAGGAGTACTTCTGGCACATCGCCGTTCCCCTCGTGGTCGCCGGCGTCGCGATGGCGCTCAGCATCATCGTGCACGAACCCGCCCTGCGGCTGGCCTTCATGTCCGTCGCCGCGGCGGGCATCCTGGGGCCGCAGGCCGTCTTCTGGTCGCTCACCTCCCGCCTGTTCAACAGCGCGGGATCGGGAACCGCGATCGCGACCGTCAACTCGGTGGGCAATCTCGGCGGATGGCTCGGGCCGCTCGCGATCGGCGCGATCGTCGACGCCACGGGTGCGGCGACCGACGGCCTCTGGATCATCGCCGGCGCCGCGGTGGTCGCCGCTGCCCTGGTTCCCGGAGTCGCCGTGCTCGTGCGTCGCCTCGACCGCAGCGTCGCCGCGCCGTCGAGCACCCCGGCCTCGACGCCGCAGTGACCTCATCGGGCCGCCGGTTCACGATCCGGCGGCCCGGCCTCGCAAACCCCAACCTGGAGACCGCTCTCATGTCTGCAATCCGATCCGTCACGACGGCCGTCATCGAGGCCAATTTCGACTGGACCATCATCCGCATCGAGACCGCCGACGGCGCCGTCGGCTGGGGCGAATCGTTCTTCGCCCCCGGCTTGACGCGCATCATCGAGCAGATGGGCGACCTGATCGTCGGCGATGATGCGCGCAACATCGAGCGGATCGGCGCGCGCCTCCGTGCCGCCGCATCGGGGGCCGGCTCGGTCGGCGGCATCGTCCACAACGCGCTCTCGGGGATCGACGCGGCGCTGTGGGATCTGGCTGCGCGCCAGCTCGGCGTTCCGCTGTGGCGTCTGCTCGGCGGGCGCTTTCACGAGAGCGTCCGGGTCTACGCCGACTGCCACGGAGGCACCGGGCTGATGGGCCTCGGCCCGATGCTCGAGATCCGCCGGCCGCGCTGGGCGGCCGCCGACGCGATCGCCGAAGGGTCGATCGGAGCGAGCCTCTTCGACCCCGGTGCCGAAACCGAGCCGATCGACCTCGAGCTGCTGCACCGTCGTGCGGCCGAGGCTGTCGGCAAGGGCTTCGACGCGCTGAAGTTCGATCTCGACGTGCCCGGCCTGGTTCCCGAGCGGGCCGGCTCCCGCACCATGCCCGCGGGCGCGGAACGGCTCGCGAAGGACATGGTCGACGCGATCCGCGATGGCGCCGGTCCCGGCGTCGAGCTCGCTTTCGATCTGCACTGGCGCTACGACGTCGCCTCGGCCGTGCGACTGGCGGAGGCGGTGTCGCATGCGCCGATCCTCTGGCTCGAGGATCCGCTTCCGCCCGAGAACGTCGCGGGGCTGATCTCGCTGGCGCAGGTGTCGACGGCTCCCATCGGGGGAGGCGAGAACCTGATCGGCTATCGCTCCTTCGACCCCCTCATCCAGGCCGGATCGCTCTCGGTCGTCACCCCCGATCTCGGCAAGTTCGGGGGAGTCAATGAAGCACGCCGGCTGGCCGCGGCGGCGCACGATCGCGGCCTCCAGGTCGCGCCGCACAACATCGCCGGGCCTATCGGCACGGCCTTCGCCGCTCAGGTCTCCTCGACTTGGCCGAACTTCCTCGCGCTCGAGTTCCACGCCCAGGACGTGCCGTTCTTCGACGAGGTGGTCGGTCAGCAGGTCATCGTCGACGGGTCGATCCCCATGACCGACCGCCCGGGTATCGGCTTCGAGCCGGATCTCGAGGTCGTGCGCCGCTGGGCCAAGCCCGGCGAGCGCATCTTCGGGGACGATCTCGATGACTGAGCAGGCCCGTGCCGTGCACCCCGCTGACGTCCAGCAGCGCATCATCGCTCAGCGGGCGGTTCCTGTCGTGCGCGCGGCCGACCCCGACGCCGCGGCGCGCATCTGCGCCCTGCTCGTCGACGCCGAACTCGACGTGATCGAGTTGACCACGACCATCCCGAGATGGGATGAGGCGCTCGCCGCGGCGCGCGCGGCCCATCCTGGTGCCGCCATCGGGATGGGCACGGTGACCTCGGCCGTGGATGCGGAGCTGGCGATCGAGCACGGCGCCAGCTTCCTGGTCAGCCCATTCCCGGCGCCGGCGGTCCGCGCGGTCGCCGCCGATCACGGCGTGCGCTTCGCGGAAGGCGGATCGACCCCCGGCGAGATCGCCGCGGCGGCGCAGCATGGACTGTGCAAGCTGTTCCCGGCACATCTCGGCGGCGTCGCCTACCTGCGGACCCTGCTGGCCGTGCTGCCGCACGCGTCGATCATGCCCACGGGAGGGATCAGGATCGCCGACGTCGGCGCCTGGCTGACCGCGGGTGCCGTCGCGGTGGGAGTGGGGAGTGATCTCTACTCCGCCCCCGATGTCGCGGCGGCGGTTGCGGAGCTCCGTGCTCAGCTCGAGACGGCGTCGACGCCGTGACCCGCGTCGCGGCGATCGGCGAGTGCATGATCGAGGTCGCCGTCGGCGACGACGGCGCGGCGGCGATCGGCTTCGCCGGGGACACCTTCAACACGGCGGTGTATCTTCGGCGGCTGCTTCCGAGCGAGGCCCGCGTTCAGTACCTCACGGGGCTGGGGGACGACTGGCTCAGCGAGCAGCAGGCGGTCGCCATGCAGGGTGAGGGGATCGAACTCGAAGCCCACCGCGTGAGCGACGCCTCTCCCGGTCTGTATCTCGTCCGCAACGACGCGGCGGGCGAGCGCTTCTTCACCTACTACCGCGACGCCTCGCCGGCACGCGGGATGTTCGGTCCCGGATGGGATGCGGAGGTCGCGGCGAGCATCGACGGCGCCGACCTGGTCGTGTTCTCGGCGGTGACCGTGCAGATCCTCACTGCCGACGGACGGCGTGGGCTCGGTGAGCTGCTCGCACGCCTGCGACGGGCGGGTGCGACGATCGCGTTCGACGCGAACTATCGGCAACGAGGATGGCGGAATGCGGCGGACGCTCAGGCGGCCATCGACGCCGCGGCCGCGCACGCCGACCTCGTGCTGCCGTCGCTCGACGACGAGCGTCTGCTCCGTTCGGAGGATGCCACCCCCGAGTCGGTCGGAGAGCACTACCTCCATCTCGGAGCCCGTGAGGTCGTGGTGACCGACGGCCCCGGCGAGGTGACGGTGATCCGCACCGACGGCGTGGAGCGCATCCGCACCACGCCCGATGCAGCGCCGGTCGACACGACCGGTGCGGGCGACGCCTTCGATGCCGGCTACCTCGCGGCCCGACTCGCGGGACGCTCCGGCCTCGACGCGGCGCGGTCGGGTCAAGCCCTCGCCGGTCTGGTGATCCGGCATCGGGGCGCGATCGTGCCCCGCTCGGTCTCTCTGGAAGGAGTCCTCTGATGGCATCGCATCCGATGTTCGACATCTCGGGGCGCATCGCGCTCGTCACCGGCTCGACCCGCGGCATCGGCCTCGCGCTCGCGCGGGGCCTGCTCGAGGCGGGTGCGATCGTCGTGGTCAACAGCCGTCAGCACGACCAGGTGGCCGAGCGTGTCGATCAGCTCGCGACCGAGTTCGGTGCCGACCGGGTGCGAGGTGAGGCGTTCGACGCGGCCGAGCCCGACGAGGTGCGACGCGCGATCGACGGGATCGAGGATCGCCTCGGACCGATCGAGATACTCGTCAACAACGCCGGCACTCAGCTTCGCGGGGACATCCTCGACTACACCGACAGCGACTGGGACGCGATCACGCGAGCCAACCTCGATTCCGTCTTCGTGATGAGTCGCGAGGCAGGCCGACGGATGGCTGAGCGCGGCCACGGCAAGATCGTGAACATCACCTCGCTCCAGGCCCAGGCGTCACGCCCGGGCATCGCGCCCTACGCGGCGACCAAAGGGGCGGTGAAGATGCTGACGCGAGGTCTCGCCGGCGATCTCGCCCGTCGCGGCGTGCAGGTCAACGCGCTCGGACCCGGGTACTTCGTGACCGAACTCAATCAGGGTCTTCGCGACGACGAGCGCTTCGATTCCTGGCTCCGTGATCGCACCCCGGCGGCGCGGTGGGGCGAGCTGGACGATCTGGTCGGCACGCTCCTCTATCTCGTGTCGCCCGCGTCGGATTTCGTCAACGGACAGTCCGTCTACGTCGACGGCGGCATCCTGGCGGTCCTGTGAGCCGGACGCCGAGGTCCACGCATGCCGTCGTCGTGCACGCAGCCGGAGATCTCCGCATCGACGAGGTCGACCTACGGCGCCCGGATCCCGACGAGGCGGTCGTGCGGGTCACGTACGGCGGGATCTGCGGATCGGACCTGCACTACTGGCGTGACGGCGCCGTCGGCTCGGCCGTGCTGCGCGCGCCGATGGTGCTGGGCCACGAGGTCGTCGGGACGGTCATCGAGTCCGCCGCCGACCTCAGCGGCCCGCCGGTCGGCGCCTCCGTCGCGGTCCACCCGGCGACGCCGGGAGCCGACATCGATCCTCCGGGGCGGGAGAACCTGTCCCGCGGCGGCACCTACCTCGGCAGCGCCATGGACTTCCCGCACACGGACGGCGGGTTCGTCCACCACCTCGTCGTTCCGACTCGCATGCTCCGCGTCGTTCCGGCCGGACTCGACCATCGTCGCGCGGTGCTCGCCGAACCCGCCGCCGTCGCGTGGCACGCCGTCCGGCAGGCCGGCGACGTCCGGGGGAGGTCGGTCGCCGTCGTGGGCGGCGGTCCGATCGGCGCGCTCAGCGCAGCGGTGGCGCGCCGCGACGGGGCGTCGGCGGTGAGGGTGCTCGACCTGTTCTCGAGACCGGTCGAGGCCGCACGGGAGCTGGGCGCGGACGGCGTGCTCGTCTCCGACGAGCAGTCGGTCGCGCAGATCGAGGCGGATGTGGTCATCGAGTCATCCGGCTCGCCGGCGGGTCTCGCACTCGCGATCCGCATCGCTCGACGCGCGGGTCGTGTGATCATGGTCGGTCTGCTTCCGGCGGGTGATCAGCCGGTGCCGATCGCCGCTGCGACGCGCAAGGAGCTGCAGCTGGTCGGCTCGTTCCGCTTCACCGAGGAGATGGACGAGGTCGTGCAGGCGCTCGCCGACGGCTCTCTCGACGTCACGGGGGTCGTGACCCACGTCGTCGACGCGTCGGATGCGGTCTCCGCGTTCGAGACCGCATCCGACGCGCGACGGTCGGGCAAGGTGCTGCTGAGCTTCGGCCCGACGATCCCCGAGGACTCCGATCGGCGGTGAATCGCGCCGCCTCGCCGGCTCAGTCGAGCGAGGTCACGCCCGGAGGGCGGCCGTCACGTCGTCGAAGACTTTGGCAGCGTTCATCATGCCGAAGTCCTGCGCCGAGATCGCCAGAACGGGAACGCCCTCGGGTGCCATGCCGCTGATGTCGTCGAGTGCGAACCGGATCTGAGGTCCGAGGAGCACCGCCGACGCGTCGCCGATGTGCTCGTCGACCTCGACCAGAGGTACGGCGAGGACGGAAGCGGAGGCACCCAGCTCCCGGGCGCGCTGTTCGAGCTTGTTCTGGAGGATGCCGGTGCTCATGCCGGCGTTGCAGACGAGGAGGATCTTCATGGTGATGACTTTCAGATGGGCTGGGCGGCCGCGTCGCCGTCGGCGAGGCGGTTGTCGGTGACCGGGGATGCGGCAGGGGTGGTCGTCGGCGAGGCGGCGACGGCCTCGGCATCGGAGTCGGCCTGAGCGCGCTCCTCCGCGAGCTTCTGCTTCTCGTAGACCTTGAAGAAGGGGAGGTAGATCAGGGCGTCGACGACGATGAGACCGAGGACGAGCAGCATCGCCTTCCAGTCGAGTGTCGAGATGAGGGCTCCGACCGGCGCGATCATGTTCCATCCCGGATCGACGAACGGGCGCCCGATCAGGTGGAGGTCCATGAAGACGAACGCCACGGCGCCGTTGAAGGCCATCGTGCCGATGAACGGGAAGAACAGCACGGGGTTGTACATCAGCGGCAGTCCGAAGATCAGGGGCTCGTTGATGTTGAAGAGAGCGGGCACCACCGACAGTCGACCGACGGTCTTGATGTGCTTCGACTTGCTGAACGCGGCGAGGAACGCGAGACCCATCGTCGCGCCCGATCCGCCGATCGCCATGAAGGTCCACCAGAACGGCTCGGAGACGATGAACGGCAGCGCGAGGGTCGTCGCGCCGGCCGCGTACGCCGCGGCGTTCGCGGTCATGTTGTTGATCAGGAACGGCGAGAGGGGGCCGGTGATGACCGTGTCATGGATGCCGAACCACCACAGCAGCATGACGACGACCGCCAGCAGGATCACGACCCAGATCGTGTTCACACCCGAGACCAACGGCGTGAGGATCAGCCGGATCAGGTCGGGGAACGGCGACCCGGTGAGAACGCGGGTCAGCGCGCTCACGATTCCCGCCGTGAGCAGCACGATGACGATCGGGACGAGAGACGCCAGCGACTCGGTCAATGCCGGCGGCACGCCGTTGCCGCTGAGCTCGATCCGCCCGACGCGCTTGGCATAGAGGAACCGGTACAGCTCGAATCCGCCGATGGTGACGATGATGCCGGTGAAGAGACCCGTGCCGCCGAGATAGGCGGTGGTGAGCTCGTTCTTCTCGTCGGTGCCCGCCATGATCAGGAAGGCGGCGAGCGCCGTCGCCACCGGGACGATCGACTGCATCTTGTGGTGCCGGCCGAGGTAGAACGCCATGCCGGCGACCACGTACAGGGAGATCGCGCCGATCGTCACGAAGTAGATCGGGAGCACGGCCGGCCCCGCGAAGTCGGCGAGGCTGGTCCAGCCCTGGAAGAACGACCGCCCGAATCCGGGGTCGAGTCGCTGAGGGTCGACGGGCGGGCTGACGATGATGAGCGCGAAGCTGCCGAGGGTGAAGAACGGGATCAGGCTGAGGAACGTGCTCTGCATCACCTGGATGTACTTCTGACGGGCGAGTTTGTTGGCGACCGGCGCGATCCGCTTCTCGATCGTGCCGGTCATCCTCTCCATGGCGCTCATGACGTGATCTCCTTCTGTGCGGCGATGTGTGCCGCGTACCAGTGGTAACTGTCCTTCGGGGTGCGCGCGAGGGTGTCGAAGTCCACACGGACGAGCCCGTAGCGCTTCTCGTAGCCGTTGATCCAGCTGTAGAGATCGATGGTCGACCAGACGAGGTAGCCGCGCACATCGCACCCGTCGTCGATGGCGCGCTGCATCTGCTCGACGAAGCCGCGAAGATAGTCGATCCGGTAGTCGTCGTGGACCTCTCCGTCGACGACGACATCCCGGTAGCCGACCCCGTTCTCGGTGATGATCACCGGGGTGCCCGGGTAGCGGTCGCGCAATTCGACGAGGATGTCGTACATGGCCTGCGGGTAGATCTCCATCCCCCAGGGGTTCTTCTCCGTCGTCGGATCGACGTCGTGCTCGAACCATCCCTTGACGATGATCTGATTCGTGCTCGTGGCGTCTCCGGTGTTGTTGGCTCGGAGGTTGGTCTCGCCGGTGGTGTAGGGCTTGACGAGGATCCGGTCGTAGACATTGAGCCCGAGGTAGTCGATCGTCCCGTCGAGGAAGACGGCCGCGTCGTCTCGGTGGATGAACGACATGTCGGTGCCGTCGCTCTCGATCTTGTCGAGGAACTCGACAGGGAAGGTCCCGTCGATGGCGACGTCGTTCACGCACCGGTTGAAGAAGAGGTCGGCGAGTCGGGCCGCGTCACGGTGCGCTTCGTCGTCGACGAGGCTCTCGATCGGGTAGCTGTCGCTCACCAGACCGATCTGGCCGGCGTGACCGCCCGAGCGGAAGCGCACGACGGCACGCGCCGAAGCGAGCAGGATGTTGTAGATCGCGTGCCAGCGTCGACGCAGGTCGCGCACGTTCGGGGGGTAGTTGCCGATGCCGTACTCGCAGAGCGTCTCGTAGTTGGGCTCGTTCACCGTCATCCAGTGCGTGACGCTGTCGCCGAACGCGTCGAAGCACACCTCGGCGTAGCGCTCGAAGGCGTCCACCGTCTCCCGGTTCTCCCATCCGCCGTTCTCGAACAGGGGCTGTGGCAGGTCGTAGTGGTACAGGGTGACCAAGGGCTCCACCCCGTAGCGGTGGCAGGTCTCGATCACCTTGCGGTAGTGGTCGAGGCCGCGCTGCTCGACGGCTCCGGTCCCGTCCGGGATGATGCGGCTCCACGAGATCGAGAACCGGTAGGCGTTCTGGTTCCCCTCGGCCATCATCCGGATGTCGTCTTCGTAGCGGTGGTAGTGATCGCTCGCGACGTCGCCGTCGACCGGATTGACGTCGTTGTCGTCGCTGTGACAGAACACGTCCCAGTTCGAGAGACCCTTTCCGTCTTCGTCCCATCCGCCTTCGCACTGGTAGGCAGCCGTCGCGCTGCCCCAGAGGAACTTCTCGTGAGTGCGGTTCTGGTCCGGCGCGGTCATGACAGCGACTCCCCGAGTCCGGACTCGACCGCGGTGATCAGCGTGTCGAGATCGATATCGGCCGTGGGCCCGTCGCAGGTCACCTCGATCTCGTCTCCGCGACCGATCCCGAGCGACATGACGCCGAGCACGCTCGCTCCGTTCACCGAGCGGCCTCGAGCGGCGATCTGCACGCTCGACTCGAGAGAGCCGGCGAGTCTGCTCAACTCGGTGGCGGGCCGCGCGTGAAGTCCTGAGGGGTTGACGACCACCACGGTCTGGCTCGCGCGCGTCACGACTGCTCTCCCGCGCGGGCGCCGAGCCGAGCGTGAAGAGCGACGATCTCGACAGCCAGATCCTTCGTGATCATGGCCGAGGTGAGGTGATCCTGCGCGTGCACCAGGATGATGTTGACGGGGATCGGCGACCCGCCGGCTTCCTGCTGGATCAGGGTCGTCTGCATGCGGTGAGCCGCGAGCAGCTGCTGATCTGCCTGAGCGAGAAGCTGCTGCGCGCCTGCTTCGTCGCCGTCGCGGGCTGCGCGGAGCGCGAGCATCGCATCCGATCGCGCTCCGCCCGCGGCGCTGATCAGCTCGAACGCCGCGGCGTAGTCCTCGTCATTCACGGTGGTTCCTCTCCTCGCGGCCGATGACGCCGCACGCTCAGGGTGCGGGCCGCCGGGGTACTCTCGCCAACAAACTTTCTTCCGCCGTCGCGGAAGCACCGGTGGACGGAGGCGCATGGATTCCCACGAACGACGTCAGAAGCTGCTCGGGATCCTGCGCGATCAGGGCCCGTTGCTCGCCGGCTCGCGCATCGCCGAACTCCTGGGGGTGACTTCGCGCACCGTGCGCTCCGACGTGCGGGCGATCAATGCGTCGGCCGCGTCACCGGTGATCGCAGCCGAGCACCGCGGCTACTCGATCGTCGACGGCGCGGCTCCGCCGGCCCCCGTCGTTCGGCGGGAGTCCGTGTCCGGTCATCGGATCTTCACGATCGCTCAGCGTCTCATGCGCGCTCGCGACGGGATCGACGCGTTCGACCTCGCGGCATCGCTGTCGATCTCCGATTCCGCTCTCGAGGCCGATCTGACGAAGGTCCGCACCGTGATCCGCGAGTTCGATCTCGCGCTGACGCGCTCCGGGAACACGATCCGCCTGACCGGGAGGGAATCCGATCGTCGTCGTCTCGTCCGCCAGCTTCTGCTCGGCTCGGCGCGCGGCGCGACGGGCGCTGGTCTGGAGGCGGCGCTGCACGAGCTGAATCGCTACCCCGTCGCGGAGCTGTCCCGGATCCTCGAGGCGGCGCTCGCCGAGTCGACGCTCGACCTGCACGACTACGAGCTCATCGACCTGACCCTCCATCTGGCGATCGCGCTCGAGCGGATCGACGACGGTCATTCCCGCGCCGCCGAGGACGGCGACCCGGCTCTCGATCCGCGGGCGCTGGCCGCGGCGGCGCACGTCGGCACGCAGCTGGAAGCAGATCTCGGCGCCCGGCTGCCCGACGGGGAGGTCCGGGGGTTGGCCGAGCTCATCGGGACCCGGATCGGCAGCGCAGCAGCGATCGGGGCGGATGACGAGAACGTGCGTCTCGTTCGCGATGTCGTCGACGAGCTCAGCGCTCAGTACGCCCTCGACATCACGGATGACGCCTTCGTCGTCAACTTGGGGCTGCACGTGCGGAACATGCTGGATCGTGCTCGCGCCGGTCATTCGGTGCGCAATCCGCTGCGCGCCGAGTTCAAGCAGTCGCACCCCCTCATCCACGACCTCGCGGTCTTCGTCGCGAGCCGTATCGAGGGCCGCACCGGCGTCAGCATCGGCGAGGACGAGATCGTCTATCTGGCGCTCCACCTCGGCACCTACCTGCAGCGATCGCTCGAAGCTCACGACGTCGTCGACGTCGTCTGCGTGGTTCCGCGTCACTACGACTCCCGCACCGCCTTCATCGAGCGCCTGTCCGTGCACCTGGGTGACACGGTCAGGTTGCGTCTGCTCGCCTCCCTGCTTCCCGATTGGGCTGGGATCAACGCCGACCTGATCGTCTCCGTGATCGAGCTGCCGGTGGGGCTGCAGCGCGACGCGGTGGCGGTGACTCCGATTCCCTCGCGCGCCGAACTCGACCGGATCGGCGACGCCGTGCGCCGCGTTCGTCACCGCAAGAGCGCTGCTCGGATCCGCTGGACCCTCACCGAACTGCTCGACCCGAGGCTGTTCCGGCGGGTCGCGCGCACGACGCGCGATGAAGCTCTGCGGTCGATGTGCGAGGACCTGACGGCTGCCGGCGTGGCGAGTGACGGATTCCATGAGGACGTGCTCGCTCGGGAGCGTCTGTCATCGACCGCGTTCGGCGGCCAGATCGCCGTCCCTCATTCCTTCCGTATGGACTGCAGTCGCACGGCGATCTCGGTCGTGATGAGCGAAGAACCGATCGACTGGGGTGGGTCGTCGGTCCGCATGGTGGTGCTGTTCGCGCTCAGTCCGACAGGGCGCCACGCGTACAGGGACGTTCTCGGTGCGGTGATCGCGATGCTCTCCGATGAGGCGCGAGTCGCCCGCATCGTGCGTGACAGCGCCGACTACGAGGATTTCGTCCGGGCGATCGTCGCCGAGACCTCACGGAACTGATTCGGCCATTCCGCGGCCGTCGTCGTGACCGGGCCGATGTTTCCCGCATGTTGCTGGAGTGTAAATCTGTGGGTTCTAGTGGAAAATTCCACATGTGAAAACCCCAGTTCAGGCTGGTAGTGCGTCCATTTCTTCTCGAAGCCGAGCATATTTGTAGTGGACAGCACATCGAACCTGGTGGAACTATCCACTCCAACGCCGACGACCGGCGGCCCCAGGAAGAGCGGGGAGCCGGTCATGCGGCCGGCTCTCCGCCTGCGCCTCGGGCCATGAGCAGCACCACAGTTCCTGTTCGCTATCGCCACCCCTGACGAAAGAGACGAATATGACCCACCTCCGAAAGCTCAGCGCCGTGCTGGCATTCGCAGCTGCGGTGAGCCTGGCCGGCTGCGGCGCGATCCAGTCCGACGGCTCCGACAGCGGCGCCGCAGCCGATTGCCAGCGCCCCACGGGCAAGGAGATCTACTTCGACTACCCGCTGACCAGCCTCTCGGTCTACGGAGACCTGCAGCGCTTCGCCGAAGCCGCAGCGGAGAAGCGCGGCTACACGGTGAAGTACACCGCCGACGACAACGACCTGCAGAAGCAGAACACCAACGTGCAGGCGCTCGTCACCCAGCAGGTGCCGGCCATCGTGTCGTACCCGCTCGAGCCCACCTCGATGGAGGCGCTCGCGAAGGAGGCGCGCAGCAACTGCAGCGTGTTCGTCTCCTATGCCGCGCCCATCAAGAACCAGGACGCCGCGATCCTGTTCAGCGGCCACGACAGCGGGGTCGAGCTCGGCAAAGCGGCGCTCGCCTGGGCCGAGAAGCAGAGCGCGCCCATCAAGGTGCTGATCCTGCAGGACCGCGACCTCGCCGTCGGCGCGGCGCGCGACGACGGGCTCAACGAGGTGTTCCCGGGCGCAGCATCGAACATCGAGGTCGTCGCCACGCAGAAGGCGTCCGACCGCACCGAAGGCGAGCAGGTCACCCGCGAAGTGCTGCAGGCGCACCCCGATCTCAACATGGTGCTGTCCTACAACGACGACTCGGGACTCGGAGCCCAGCAGGCGTTCGTCAACGCGGGCAAGGACCCGAAGGACCCCGGCATCTTCGTCGGAGGACAGGACGGATCCAAGGAGGGCCTGACCGCGGTATCCCAGGGCGGCATCTACCGCGTGTCGGTCGCCGTGCGCATCAAGGACATCGGCGAAGCCGTCGCGAATGTGCCGATCGACATCCTGCAGGGCAAGAAGAACAACGGTGTCGACGTGCCGCCGGTCGCGCTCGATGTCGACAGCCCCAAGCTCTCCGAGTACCTGAGCGACTACTCCTGAGCCGACGGGGCGGGCGCGCCTGGCGCCCGCCCCGTCACCCCCGAGACCTCCATCGACCCGAACGAGACGACAAGGATCACCGACATGACGCTCGCGATCTCCGCCGCATCCAAGAGCTACGGCTCGTTCCGGGTCCTGCACGACATCGACTTCGAAGTCGGCCCCGGCGAGGTGCATGCCCTCCTCGGGCCGAACGGCGCGGGGAAGTCGACCCTCATCAAGTGCCTCGGCGGCGTGCAGGGATTCGACGGCGGCACGATCGACCTCGATGGCGAGCCGCTGAATGCGACGACGCCGGCGGCCGCGTTCGAGGCCGGAGTGGCGACGATCCACCAGCACCTCAGCCTCATCGACTCGCTCTCGGTGAGCGACAACATCTTCCTCGGCCGTGAGATCCCCGCCGGCCCATTGGTCGCGAAGGCGCGGCAGCGGCGCGAGACCCAGCAGCTGCTCGACCAGTTCGGCATCCCCGTGAGCCCGACTGCCGTGGTCGGCCAGCTGCCGGTCGGCATCAAGCAGCTCATCGAGATCGCGAAGGCCTGGCACCGCACCGACATCCGGGTGCTGATCCTCGATGAGCCCACGTCCGCCCTGGCCGAGGATGAGACCCTGCGCCTCTTCAGCGAGATCGAGCGGCTGAAGGCCGCCGGCGCCCGAATCATCTACACGACCCACCGCCTCGGCGAGATCTACCGCATCGCGGACCGGGTGACCGTCATCCGCGACGGCGGCGTCGCACTCACCGGACCGACGAGCGAGATCCGGCCGCAGCAGATCGTCGCCGCGATCGCTGGGACCACCACCGTCGACGCCGCCTACGGCGCCGATGTCGGCACGCGACGCCGTGACGAGAGCGCGCTGACGGTCACCGGGCTGAGCGGACCGCGCTTCGGCCCGATCGACCTCGACGTCCGCGCCGGCGAGATCGTCGGCCTGTACGGCGTGCTCGGCTCAGGACGCTCGTCTCTGCTCGAGACCATCGCCGGTCGCTACAGCGCCGACGCCGGCGACGTCACGATCGGCGGCCGGCTGCGGCGCAACCGCCGACCGTCGGCCGCGATTCGCGACGGCCTCGCCTTCGTGCCCTCGGATCGGGCGACCCAGGCGCTGTGGGCCACCCGCGACGCGAGCGAGAACATGCTCATGCCGAGCTTCGGCGCTCTCGCATCCGGAACCCTGCGCGTCGCGCGCCGCGAGCGCGCCGCCTTCGCCGCGACGGCAGAACGCCTCGAGCTGCAGCCGCCCGATCCGCGCCGCAACGGCGGCGACTTCTCGGGCGGCAACCAGCAGAAGATCGTGCTGGGGCGCTGGCTGCAGAACGACGACCTGCGGGTCCTCGTTCTGGATGAGCCCACCCAGGGAGTCGACGTCGGCGCCCGGCAGAAGATCTACGAGACCTGCTACCAGCTCGCCGAGCGAGGTGTCGCGGTGCTGTTCGCCTCCTCCGACGCCGACGAGATCGTGAAGCTCGCCGACCGGGTCGTCGTCGTCGATCAGGGCCGGGCGATCGTCGAGCTGAGCGGCGCTGACATCACCGAACGCGCCCTGCTGTCCGCTGCCCACGAGCTCGTCTGACCGACGACCGCATCCGCTGACCCGACGACTCGACTCGAGGAGACCCGTGACCACCACCGCCCCCGCGCCCCGCCTCGCTCGGCGCTCTTGGACCGCGATCGTGCTGCGCTTCGCCCTCCTGATCGGACTGCTCGCTCTGGTCGCCTACTTCTCGGCGGCCTCGAATCTCTTCCTCTCCGCCGGCAACATCCGCAACATCCTGCTCTCGAGTTCCGTGCTGCTGATCCTGGCCGTGCCGCAGGCCGTGCTGGTGATCATGGGCTACGTCGACCTGTCGGTCGGCTCGATCATCGGGCTGACGGGAGTCGCGATGGGCATGCAGATCACCGACGCCGGATGGAGTCCGTGGGCGGCGATGCTGCTCGCCCTGGTGCTCGGCACGGTCGCGGGGCTCGTCAACGGCGTGCTGATCAGCTATACCCGGCTCAGCCCCATCATCGTCACGCTCGGAACCCTGCAGCTCTACCGCGGCATCACCGAGGGCGTGAAGCAGAACCCGCCGGCCGGATTCGGCGAGCTCATCGGGGTATTCGGACGCGGCACCCTGTTCGGTGTGCCGATCGCGGTGTGGATCTCGCTGCTGGTGTTCGCACTCGGAGCGCTCTTCCTCTACCGCTCCGCTGCGGGTCGCCACGTCTACGCGATCGGTGTCAACGCCGACGCCGCGTTCCTCTCGGGCATCCGCACCAAGCGCCTGCCGCTCCTCTTCTACGGTCTCATCGGGCTCGCCGCCGGAATCGGCGGCATCCTGCTCGCGGCGCGACTGGACTCGGCGCCGCCCACCACGCTCGGCAACGGCATGGAGCTCAACGTGCTCACCGCCGTGCTGCTCGGCGGGGTCGCCTTCTCCGGCGGCCGCGGCACGATGGTCGGCGTGCTGCTCGGGGTGCTCTTCCTCGGTGTGCTCAGCAACGGCATGACGCTGACCAATGTGCCTTACTGGGCGCAGTCGATCGCCACGGGCTCCGCTCTCGTCATCGCGGCCGGTCTCGACGAACTCAGCCAGAAGCGGGGCGCCGTGCGGCGCATCCTCTCCGTGAAGGGTGCTGCCCAGTGACCGCGCCGCGTCGGGAGCCCGCCGAGGTGCGGCGTCGTCGCATCGTCGAGCTCACCGAGCAGAACGACTACCTGCGGCCCGCCGAGATCGCCGCCGCACTGAACGTCTCGGGCGAGACGGTTCGACGCGATCTGCTCGCCCTCGAGCAGACCGGCGAGCTGCGTCGCGTGCACGGCGGAGCGATGGCGTCGACGGTGCGCTCCAGCGAGCCCAAGCGCAGCGACCGCAGCGCCACCTCTCTCGAGCGCAAGCGCGAGATCGCCGCGATCGTCGCCAGCCTGGTGTCGATCGATGACACCGTCTTCATGGATGTGGGAACGACCATCGAGGCCGCAGCGGCGAGCCTGCCCCCCGAGTTCGCCGGCAGCGTGGTGACGAACAGCCTCGCCGTCGGGGGCATCCTCAACGAGCGTCGTGAGATGGAGCTCTATCTCGTCGGAGGTCGTGTGCGGGTCGGCGAGATGACCACCTACGGCCCTGACGCGCTCAGCCAGCTCGAGGGCTTCAATGCCTCGCTCGCCTTCATCGGATCGGGCGGAATCCACGTCGAGGCCGGCATGACCGACTACTCGACCGACGACGCGGCCGTGAAGCAGCTGATGATCGCTCAGGCGGAGCGGACCTACATCCTGGCGACGAGCGAGAAACTCGGCACCCGCGCTCGCCGCTTCGTCTGCGAGCTGCAGTCCGTCGCCGGCGTGATCACCGACTCCGATGCCGAACCGCGCGCGCTCGACGAGCTGCGCGCCGCCGGGGTGACCGTGCTCACGCCGGCTGATCTGCCGGATCCCGCATGACACTGGTCATGGCCTACGACTTCGGCACCACGTCGCTGAAGGCCGCGGTCGTGCAGCACGGCGGCCGCATCGTCGCCGACGCCGACGTGAGCTACCCGGTGTCACAGCCGGAGCCCGGATGGGCCGAGCTCGCCGTCGAGATGCTCTGGGACCTCGCCGCCGCGACGGGTCGGCGGGCGCTCGAGACCGCCGGCCTGAGCGGCGACGACATCAGCACGGTGGTCTTCGTCGCACCGTGGAAGGGAATCGTTCCGATCGGCGCGCGTGGTGACGTGCTGCATCCCGCCATCATCTGGATGGACGGGCGGGCGACGGCCGAAGCCCGCGAGATCAACGAGCGAGCAGGCTTCTTCGTCGGCACCGGGCAGGAGTACTGGCCTCGGCTCGCGTGGCTGAAACGTCACCGGGCGAAGGTCTGGGAACGGTCGCGGCTCATCCTCGGGCTCACCGGCTACCTCCGCTGGCGCGCTACCGGCGTCGCCTCGGTCGAGATCTCCGACGACTTCGTCACCTCCGGCGACGGGCCCGTCGGCGACCGTCGGCGCGCGATCCTGGCAGCGGCGGATCTCGACGACGACCTGGGGCGGTTCCCGGCGGCTGTCGCCTCCACCGATATCGTCGGACGTCTCACGCTGCCCGCCGCGACCGAGCTGGGACTCGCTCCCGGCACGCCGGTGCTCGGCGGCTTCGGCGATCTCTCGGCGATCACCGTCGGCGCCGCCCCCGTCGTCGACGGCGCCGCGCACCTCTACTTCGGCACCTCCTCGTGGTTCGCCGCGCTGCTGCGACCAGGCGAGACCGTGGAGGCGCCGCTCACCTTCCAGCTCGCCGCCGATCGCGAGGCCGTGCTGTTCCCGCTTCAGACCGGCTGCCTCGCCTACGACTGGATCGTCGAGCAGGTGTACGGCGCCGAGAAGGCGCACCTGCACGAGGCCATCCAGGAGCTGGTGAACGAACAGGTGGCCGAGATCCCGCCTGGCTCCGATGACCTGCTCGCGACCCACTGGCTCACCGGCGAGCTGCCGCCGCTCTCGAAGAACGCGAAGGGCGTGTTCCTCAACCTCACGACCCGCCACGACCGGCGTCACATGGTTCGCGCCGTCATGGAGAGCCTCTGCTACTCGCACCGAAGCTCGCTCGAGCGCTTCGAGCAGCAGACGGGCCGCCGCCTCGATGCGGTCCGAGTGGTCGGCGGGGGAGCCTCGAGCCGGGTCTGGATGCAGATGCTCGCCGACGTGCTCGGTCGGGTCGTCGAGGTGCCCGAGAGGCCGCGCTACACCGGCGTCATCGGAGCGCAGTTCTGTTCCGTCGTCGCACTCGGCGAGGCCGCCGACCTCTCGTCAGTGGATCGGACCGAGCAATCGGTGACGCGCTTCGACCCCGACCCGGCGGCGCACGAGATCTACACGCGACTGCATCGCATCTACACCGGCATCCACCCCGCACTCGCCGACCTCTTCACCGAACTGAACGGACCCGCATGACCACATCGATCCACCACACCGCGGAGCTGACCGCATGAGGGTCCTCGTCGCCGAGTTCCGTCAGGAGAGCAACTCGCTGAGTCCGGCCGTCTCCGATCTCGACTTCTGGCGCTCAGGGTGGATCCTCGAGCCGGATGAGGTGCGTGCCGCCCTCGCCGATCAGGCGTGCGCGATGGCGGGCATCATCGAGACACTCGATGCGGCGCCCGAGGTCGACGACATCATCTTCGGCCCCGCGATGTACTCCCAGAGCGGGGGCACGGCAGACCAGTCGGTGATGGAGCACTTCCTCGCGGGTCTGCTGCCGGTGCTCCACTCGGCCGGTCAGCTCGACGCGATCGTGCTGTCGCTGCACGGCGCGCTGCAGACGACCGAATTCGACGACGCCGAGGCGGAGGTGGTCGGCCGCATCCGGGAGGTCGTCGGCGAGCAGGTCGTGATCTCCGCCTCGACCGATCTGCACGGCTACATCTCCCGACAGCTGATCGAGCGGATCGACCTGATCTGCGGCTACCGCACCTATCCTCACGTCGACTTCGTCGAAACCGGGCGCCGTGCCGCGCGGCTGGCGTTGCGCGCCCTGACCGGCCAGCGGCCGTGGATGGCGTGGGTGCCGGTGCCGATGATGGTGTCCGCCTCGGCATACAACTCGCTCGCCGGGCCGTTCCGGGAGCTGCTCGATCATGCCGAGGCGATGCTCGGGATCGAGGGCGTGCTCGACTGCACGATCTACCAGATGCAGCCCTGGCTCGACCTGCCCGACCCCCACTCGTCGGTCGTCGTCGTCGCCGAGACCGAGCAGGCAGCGCGCCGCGCCGCGCTCGACCTCGCGCAGCGCCTCTACCAGGCGCGTCACGACTTCGAGCCGCGGCTCAGGTCGATCGACGAGACCATCGACCTCGCCGAGGACCCGGCGACACCGAAACCCGTCATCCTCGTCGACTCCGCCGACTCGAACAACGCCGGCGCGCCCGGCGACAGCATGGCCGTCGCCGCTCGTCTGCTGGCGCGTGGTCCGGGTGTGCGTGCCGCGACCGTGGTGGTCGACCGTGCCGCGGTGCACGCGGCCTTCGCGGCCGGTGTCGGCGCCCGCTTCCGGATGTCCATCGGCGGGTCTGTCGACCCGCGCGCGATAGCGGCGGACGCCGAGTGGTACGTGCGTTCCCTGCATGACGGCGACTTCGTGCCCGAAGGCGTCGGCAGCGCCGGCGACCGCATCGAGCTCGGTCGCGCGGCCGTGCTCCGCTGCGGTTCTCTCGACGTGCTCGTCTGCGGCACGATCGCGGGCAACGGAGACCCTCAGCTCTACCGCGCCTTCGGCATCGAGCCCCTGCTGCGCGACCTCGTGGTGGTGAAGGCCAACACCTCGTTCCGCGCCGGCTACTCCGCGATCGCCGGGGTGATCGCCGAGACCGACACCCCGGGCGCCGCCGCGCCGCAGGTGCGCACGCTGCCGTTCCAGCGCATCCCGCGCACGATCTATCCCTGGCTCGACGACCCCGAGCCGCGTCTCGTCGCTGAGTTCGCGCATCGCTCTGCCTGATTCCGTGCGACGGACGCCGTCCGCTCCACGCCCCTGACTCTGATCCAAGGAGAAGACATGAACGACGCGACCGCGACCACGCGGGTCGCCGTGATCGGCGGTGGTGTCGTCGGCACCGCCGTGCTGCATGCCCTCGCGCACCGCGGCGTCGACGCGGTCCTCATCGAGGCTTGCGACGAACTGGCGCTCGCCGCGAGCGGAACGAACTCCGGCATCCTCCACACCGGCTTCGACTCGACGGCCGGAGAGCTCGAGACGGCGTTGATCCTCCGAGCGGCGGAGCTGCGGCCGGCGGTGCTGGCCGCGCTCGACGTGCCGGTGCTGCCGGTCGGCGCGCGACTGCAGCCGCGCGCCGAGGGCGACGATGCGGTCATCGCGGCTCTCGCCGAGAACGCGGAGCGCAACGGCGTCGATGTCGAGATCAGGACCACCGACGGTGCGCTGCTCGTGCCGGGCGAATCAGTGACCGACCCCGTCGCGTTCAGCTCGGCGCTGGCCGCCTCGGCCGTCGCCGCCGGCGGGTCGGTTCTGCTCGACAGCGCGGTGATCGGCATCGACAGGCGGACCGACGGGTTGCGGGTCGTGCTCCGAGGTGGGCGGACGATCGATGCCGAGGTCGTCGTCAACGCGGCGGGGCTGCACGCGGATGACATCGCCGCCATGGTCGGCGACACCTCGTTCGAGATCTTCCCGCGCAAGGGCGAATTCTTCGTCTTCGAGCTCCCGGGAGCGAGCCGCCTCGACCAGATCCTGCTGCCGGTGCCGACCAAGCGCACGAAGGGGGTGCTCGTGTTCCCGACGGTCGACGGCCGGGTGATCGCCGGACCCACCGCGTGCGACCTCGTCGACAAGGGCGACTGGTCTGTGCGTTCCGAGGCCGCCGCGGAGATCCTGCCGAAGGCCATCGCGCAGTTCGCCGAGCTCGAGGGCCTCGAGCCGGTCTTCAGCTACGCCGGATTGCGGCCGGCCGGTCGGGGCAGCAACTACGTGATCGGCAGTTCGTCGGCCGAGCCGCGCCTGATCAACGTGGCCGCGATCCGCTCGACGGGACTGACTGCCTCGCTCGGAATCGCCGATCATGTCGCCGGGCTGCTGCCCGCGCTCGGCGTCGAGCCCGGCGAGCCGCGGCCGACCGTCGAGGCCGGAGCCCCGCGCACGGCGACGCCCTGGTGGCAGCGCACCGCCGGTCGTCTGGCTGCGCGCGCGTGAGCCGAAGCGCCCTCCCATCCCTCTCCTCTGCTGTCCGGAACCCGAGCGAAAGAAGCGCTGCATGACCACCGACCGCATCAACATCTCCTCCGGATCACCGCGCGAGCCGGTGCTGGGGTACTCGCGGGCCGTCCGCGTCGGCGACCTCGTCGTCGTCGCCGGAACCACCTCGGGTGGGGTGGGCGAGACCGCCGAAGAGCAGACCCGCGAGATCTTCGCGCGCATCGAGAAGGCCCTGGGCGACGCCGGTGCGACGCTCGCCGACGTCATCCGCACTCGGGTCTACCTGACCGACTTCGAGCGCGATTTCGACGCTGTCGGCGCCGTGCACGGCGAGCTGTTCGGCGACATCCGTCCGGTCACGGCGACCGTCGGGACCTCGGCGCTGGCCGGCGCGACGACGCTCGTCGAGGTCGAGGTGGACGCCTACCTCCTCCGCGACTGACTCGGGGAGGGAGCCCGCTCGGGCTCCATCCGGCCCATCATCCCTCCGCAAGTTCGCGTGCCGCCGCGTGCAGGCAGGCGACGAACTCCGCGACCGGGGGCGCTCGGCGCGAGCCCCAGCCGGGTATCGGTCGAGACGGGAGAGCCCATGTACGAGGGGATCCTCGATGGCGGCGAGTATGTCGCCGTCGACGACGACCTGTTCATCACAGCCATGTCGATCGGAAGGCAGCTCCGCCGAGTCGCGTTCGCAACCGGACGTGCAGGCGAGCTCGAGCGAAATCTCATCGAGCACGAGCTCGTCGAACTCGCCGCCGCGACCGGCGCAACTCTGCGAGATGAGGAGTAGGCACGATGGCGGTTCGGCAGTCCAGCAACTTTCGCAATGCCTCAACCGAACGTGTCCACGCCTCATCCGCAACGGCAGCTGCAGGGTCCGCCCCGACGCGAGCGAGGGACAGATCAATCGAGGCCGGCATGCCGTCGAACTGACGGACGAAGCTCGCGCTGGTTGCCGAGCCGCTGCGGCCGAGGTGTACGTGTGAGTTGACGCCACCGTGCGACGCTGCCGACCGCTCCACAGGTTCCGCCCTCGCCACTTCCCAGTAGTTCCAGGCTTCTCTCATTCGATCCGGACGTCGTCTCGCCCGCGTCGATGCGACGTTCGACCAGACTCTGAACACATTCCGACCACATTCGAGTCGGCTGGGGCGTTATCCATGCGGCCCGCAACGTCCTCAAGGTCATCGGCGGACGGGCCCGCGTCGATATCGACTTCCATGGCCGTGGACTCGTGCCCGGTCACCCGCGGATCGCCGCTCGCCTTCTGCCTGCGATGAAGAGCGCGACACCCGTCGATGTCATGAGCGCGGCCAGTCCCAGTGCGGCCGCGCCATCCAGTCCCGTCGTCGCCAGCCGGGAGCCAGGATCGGAGGCGCTCGCCGTGTTCGATCCGCCTGGGTCGCGACCCTGGATTGGCGGTGCCGCCCCAGCCATCGGAACCGCGGTCACCGCAATCGACCACGGAGATGGAGCGCCGTCGATGAGCTGACGGGCCCGGAAGTAGTACGTCATCCCGTTCTGCAGTCCGCGCACCTCGGAGGAGTGCCCCGACATCGACGTCGTCGAGCTCAGGTCCTGTAGCGAGGTGCCGTAGGCGACTTCGAAGCGTCCGGGCGTCGCCGGCATGCCAGGTTCGACATCGACCCGAGCCGACCCGTCGCCGCCGGTGGCGGTCGCGGTCGGGGCGTACGGAGCACGGAGGTCGGCGGTGAGCCCGCCGAGCTCGGCCCGGCTCGCGCTGAGGCGCCCGTCGAGGTACAACCGCAGTCCCGTTCTCTGGGCGTAGTGCGACCCGTCCGCATCCCAGATCACCGAGACGTTGTGGCCGTGGTAGCTCACGTTCTCGAGTGCGAAGTGGTCCCAGGTGCCGGCGGGCAGCAGCGGGTCGATCGTCAGCTCGTCACCCGACGACGGCTGCAGGCCGACGAGTCCGGTGATGATGAGATCGGCGAAGGTGGAGTGGTTGTAGTTGGGGCTCCGCGGGAAATCAGCGATCCACTGACCCGTGTCAGCGTGCAGATCTTCGGCGATCCACGGATACCCGCTTCGCCGTTGCGACGATGAGTAGTTCTTCAGCAGGGTGAAGTAGTCGTCGCGGTCGACGGCGTCCTGGTGGTAGTCGTGGAGGAGCCGCGACATCCCCGTGAGCGTCTGCGAGGTGGCGAACGGCCATGACGGGCCGTTCCATTCGCAGTCGACGTTCACGGTGCGCTGCTGGAATCCCGGGTCGCGGCGTTCGGCCGTGGTCGGACCGTAGGGAGCGAAGAAGCCCTGCGGATCCATGATCTGCGACCAGGCCGAGGCGTGCTCGGCGTCGTCGTCGGGGAGGCCGAAGTACCAGGGGATGTAACCGAGCTGCTCGCGCACGCCCGCCAGCTGTCCGGTGGACTTGACCCTGACTTTGAAGAAGTCGTCGTCGGCATCCCAGAGCTGGCCCTGCACGGCCTGCTTGATCGCGGCCGCTGTGGCTTGGAATCGCGCGGCGATCGCTGTCTCGCCCAACCGGGAGGCGATGTCGGCGATGGCGACCGCGTCGCCGTATTCGTAGCTGTTGATCGTCGGGCGGTAGTTCGGGCCGAACCCGGAGATGGAGTTCTCCATGGCGTCGGGGTTGTCGGCGATCGAGTAGAGACCGGTGCCGTCCTTGCTGCCGTTCTCCCAGTCCTCGAAGTTGCTGACGAGCGCCGCGAGGAGGTCGTGATCGACCAGCAGCTGGTCGTTGCCCAGCACCTCGTGGCGCGCGTTGTAGGCGTCGGCGAACCATTCGGAGTACGGGCCCTGGTCGACGCCGCTGAACCAGAAGGTCTCGTAGTCATCGAGGTACTTCGGGTCGCGAACCCATCGCCCCTCGTAGAGATGGTGCCCGGCGCCGGCCGCGATCGCATTGTCCTTCGTCGCCCAGGAGACGTTCGGCAGGAACTCGCTGACGATGTACGAACCGTCCTGCGTCTTGCGGAGGTGGTTCCGGTAAGTGACCCACCGGAAGTAGTACGTACGCAGGAACTCCGGATCGGGTGCATCGAAGTAGGGCACGTTGTCAGAGAACCAGGCGAGGAATGTGCGCTTCTGTGTCGCGCCCGGGTCTGCATCAGCGAAGAAGCTCTCCAGGTCGCTGACGGCGGCGGCGCGGCTCTCTCCGAAGGCCAACCCGATCCGCACGCGCACCGATGCTCCCGGAGCGAGCGTGATGGATCGGGCGATGCCGGCAGCGGAGTCAGGGACGAAGCCCTCGCCGCCGAGCACGGTCTGGAAGCCGCTGCCTGTGCCGACCCGCGTCACCCCGTCGACGTTCCCCGCTGATGGGCTGGACGCGGAGATCGCAGCGTCCAGCGGCGCCTCCCCGGTGTTGCTGAGGTCGAGGACGACCGAGGCGATGTTCCTGTCGGAGATGTACTTCCGCCCCGCGACCCGCAGCGGGATCCGCCCGGAATCCGCCGCATGCTCGTTCACGCGGATCTCGGTCAGACTGACCGCTCGCCCCGGCTGAGGGGTCAGGCGCACGCGCACTCGCGCGGTCGTGACCGGTTCGAAGCTCAGGGTGTTCTCGCCGCTGGCAGGGGAGGCGGGCATCGCCGACAGGCTCGTCACCGCGGTCCACGCACCGGTCCAGACGTCGACCCCGAGCGCGGCCGGCGCCTGGGTGTCTCCGGAATCCGCGTAGACCAGCGCCTCCACGGACGAGATGACCGGCACCTGGGGCAGTTCGACGACGATCCACTCCTCTCCTGTCCGCAGTGGACTCGCCCAGTTCGACCAGCGGTTGCGGGGCGTCTCTCCGTAGGACACGACGCCGTCATTCACCTGGCTGAGCTGGTCCCACACGCTCGTGTACGACGCCGATACCGCGGTGTCGGGCGTCACCAGATTTCGCGAGACGCGCGCTTCGCCGCTCTCTGAGGTCACCTGACTCGGGCGAGCTGTCGCCGACCCGACGGGGATCGTCGCCCCTGAGGACGACACCGTCACCGGCATGCGATGGTTCGCCGCGATGCCGGTGCGACTGATCGAATCGGTGTCGAAACCCCACCCGGGCGAGTACAGCGCGAACAGGTCCTCGCTGTAGCCGACCGGAACCCCGGGCTCGAGCGGCCGCGCGAGCATCTCGTCGATATCGACGCCGCTCGTCGCGAACGACGTCCGCTCGTCGGCGCTGGCGTGCGCAGTCTCACTCATCGAACTCCCCAACGGTCCGTCGACGGTCAGCCCGATGATCACGGCGGCGGCGATGAACACCACCGCCTCGCGGCGTCCACGTCGTCGTTGCTGTCCTGCCATGGCAGCCTCCTCGCTGCTGATTGCGAGCCGCGGTCGCGGCGGGCTGACTCCTCAGCGCCCTGCGTGGGCGGCGCGGTGCGCAGCGATGAGATCGCGATACCAGTGAGCCGATTTCTTCGGGATCCGGTCGAGCGTCACAGGGTCGACGGCGGCGATCCCGTACCGGGCGCTGAACCCCGCCGACCATTCGTAGTTGTCCATGAGCGACCACAGGTAGTAGCCGCGCACGTCGTGGCCGTCCGCGATCGCGCGGGCGATCCACGAGAGGAAGCCCGAGACGTAGTCGATGCGCTCCGTGTCGTCGAGCGGGTCACGATCCGCTCTCGGCCCGTCGGCCATGCCGTTCTCGGTGATGAAGACCGGACCGGTCCATCCGTAGTCCTCGCGCACCATCTCCAGAGCGTCGTAGACGGATCGCGGGTAGAACTCGAGCCCGTTGTCCAGGAAGTTCCCGCCGTGATGACGTTCCTGGTCGGGTTCGCTCGCCGGAGAAGCCGTTGCGTCCCCGGCGCGCGAGTCGACGACGATCCGCGAATACACGTTGAGTCCGAGGTAGTCGATCGGCTGCTCGATCAGCTCCTGATCACCATCGCGGATGTCGGGGAGGGTGCCCGCGCTCGTGAGCCGCTCCCTGATGCGCCAGCTGTATCCGCCGCCGCGCAGCGCATCGAGGAAGAAGCGGAATCCATCGTCGTCTCCTTCGTCGGCCAGCGCGCGATCGGCGGCCGATGGGGTAGCCGGATGGCGCTTCCACACGTCGAGCACGATCCCGATCTCGCCCGGCGAGCCGGCATCCCGGAACGCCTGCACACCGCGACCGTGCGCGAGCAGGGCGTTGTGCATCGCCTGGCGACCGGCGCGCTCGTCTCGCCGGCCCGGGGCGAAGCCGCCGAGGGCGTAGCCGACCCAGAGTGCGATCGGCTCATTGAGGGTCGCCCAGCGCTGTACCCGATCGCCGAAACGGTCAAAGGCGAGATGCGCATACTCGGCGAACCAGTCGGCGACATCGCGATTCGGCCAGCCGCCGCGGTCCTCGAGAGCCTGAGGCAGGTCCCAGTGGTACAGGGTCACGTTCGGGCGGATGCCGGCCTCGAGAAGTTCGTCGATGACTCGGTCGTAGTAGTCGACACCCGCCGGGTTGACCCGACCGGTGCCGTCCGGCAGCAGCCGCGGCCAGCTCAGCGAGAGACGGTGACTGTCGACGCCGAGCTGCGACATCAGTCGGATGTCATCGCGGTAGCGGTGGTATGAGTCGCAGGCGACGTCGCCGGCGATGTCGCCATGCACTTTCCCGGGCGTCTGGCTGAAGGTGTCCCAGATCGACGGGCCCTTGCCGTCAGCGTCCCACGCGCCCTCGATCTGGTAGGCGCTGGTGGCGACGCCGAATTGGAACTCCGGGGGGAACGACGCCGGGTCGACGGTTGTCATCGGATCTCCTTCGATGGTCGATGCGTTCAGGACTATAACGTTTCATCGCAGCATTGTGAAGCCGTCGATCGTCGAAGCACTTCGATCCCGTCGGGTTCGAGAGGGCCCTTGCGCGTGCCCCGATTGCGGCTATATTGGAGGCGCCGATCATAACGTTTCACCAATGACCGGCCAGTGAAAGGTCGACGATGACACTCTCTTTCCGCTCTCAGGCGCTGCTTCTGCGCCCGCACTCGGTTCGGCGATCCCGGCGACCGGTCGCAGCCACGCTCATGATCTGGGTCGCCCTGCTGCCGCTCGTCGCGGTGCTCGGCGTCTTCTCCTATTTCCCTGCCGTGTCGGGCATCTTCTGGTCGTTCTTCGACTGGGTTCCTGCGGGGGAGTCGAGGTTCATCGGGCTCGACAACTATGCGCGCATCCTCACGGACACCGGTTGGTGGACCTCGTTCCGCAACCTCGGCATCATCTTCGTCTTCAGCGTGGTCGCCTGGGTGCTGCCGCTGCTGGCCGCTGAGCTGCTGATCACTTTGCGCAGCGCGCGCTGGAAGTTCGTCGTCCGCACGCTCCTCGTGCTGCCGATGGCGTTCCCCGGAGTCGTCACCGCGCTCGTCTGGGGCTTCTTCTACGACCCGAACGCCGGCGTCATCAACCAGTTCCTCTCGTCGATCGGGCTCGACTCGCTGCGGCACAACTGGACGGGGTCTCCCGACTCGGCACTGCTCGCACTGCTCTTCGTCGGCTTCCCGTTCATCGCCGGCCTGCCGTTCCTGGTCTTCTCCTCGAGCCTGGAGAACATCCCGGCGGAGGTGCTCGAGGCTGCTCAGCTCGACGGAGTCGGACGGTGGCGTCGGTTCTGGCAGATCGACCTCCCCCTCATGGCGTCGCAGGTGCGCATCCTCGTCTTCCTCGTCATCGTCGGCACGCTGCAGTACGGTTTCGCCGCGTATGTGCTCACCGGGGGCGGCCCGGACAACGCGACCACCGTTCCGGTGCTGTGGATGATCGATCAGGCGTTCACCGCCGGCAACTGGGGTTACGCCGCCGCGCTGTCGACGGTGCTGTTCGCTCTGACGATGCTCATCAGCGGGGCCGTGCTGCTCGTGCGGCGCCGGGCCTCGAACGCCGACGGAGGTGAGATGTGAACGCGCCTCGTCCCGGCCGCCTCGCGCAGCGTCGGTCCCGTCAGTCCGGCGTCAAGCTGGCGCTGCTGCTGCTCGTGGCGGTGGGACTCGCCCCGTACCTCTTCATGATCGTCACCTCGTTCAAGTCGAACGAGCAGTTCACCCAGAACTACTGGGCACCCACCTGGCCGCTGCACCTCGAGAACTTCGGGCGTGCCTGGGATCAGGTCGCGCCCTACCTCGGCAACTCGCTCTTCATCGCCATCGTGTCGTCGGCGCTGATCGCCGTCATCGCCTCGATCGCCGCCTTCGTGCTGTCGCGCTACCGGTTCCGGGGGCGCGGCATCGTCTACGGATCGATCCTCGTGCTGATGGCGGTGCCGGGCATCGCCAGCCTCATCCCGATGTTCATCCTCATGCGCGATCTCGGTCTGCTGAACACCTACGCCGTGCTCGTCATCCCGTATGTCGCCAGCGGTCTCGTGCTGGGCACGGTCATCATGCGCAACACGATCGAATCGATTCCGCAGACGATCTACGACGCGGCGCGTGTCGACGGAGCGGGCCCGGTGCGGCTCTACCGCTCGATCACCCTGCCGCTCGCGCTGCCCGCGGTCGGAACCGTGTCGCTGCTGACGCTGAGCGGCGTCTGGAACGACTTCTTCTGGCCGCTTCTGGTCGTCACCGACGATCGGCTGCGCACGGTCTCGGTCGGACTGCAATTCTTTCAAGGACAGAACGCGATCGACTACGGACCGCTCATGGCCGGCTATGTCATCGCCAGCCTCCCCCTGGTCGCGCTGTTCGTCCCTCTGTCGAAGTACTTCCTCGCCGGCGTGCAGGGCGGCATCGCCGGCGCCCACTGATCCACCACCACACCCGCACTCTCTGCAATCGAAGGAGATTCAGAATGAAACCCGTCACCCCCTCGTCGGCTCGCCGGCGAGCCCTCGCGGCGCTCGGCGTCGTCGGCGCGGCCGCGCTGGTGCTCAGTGGATGCTCCGCCGGCGGATCCTCGGCGAAGACGACCATCACCGTGATGGGGCCGAACCAGTGGACCTCCGACACGAGCACCTTCGGCGACGCCTGGGATGACCTCATCGCGGCGTTCGAGAAGGACAACCCCGACATCGAGGTCAAGACCAACGTGCTGCCGATCAGCAGCTGGGCCGCGACCTCGGCCACCCAGCTCACCGCCGGCACGGCACCCGAGCTGATCTTCAACCAGACCACTCACAAGCCCTCGCAGGTCGTCGACCTCGACAAGGAGCTGGCGAAGCCGAACCCCTACTCCGACTCGGGTGACCCATGGATCGACGACTTCGACAGCACGTACTTCGGCGACGCGCAGAAGAACGCCGTCGGGCATCACGAGTGGATCCCGTTCAACCTGGTGTCGGTCGGCATCTACGTCAACGAGGATGTGCTGGCCCAGAACAAGATCGACGTCGACGATCTGTCGAGCTTCGACGGCCTGATCGACGCGTGCACCACCCTGCGCAAGAAGGGCATCGAGCCCATCGCCACCGATAACGGTCCGACCGCGATGGGCTGGTCGAGCCAGGCGCTCGCATCGATGCTGTTCCCCGAGATCGCGGCGGAGATCAACGTCTTCGACACCGCGGGCGATCCCGGTACGGCGGACTACGTCACCTTCAAGAGCCTCGCCAAGGCGACCATCGACGGCACGCTCGATCTGACGAAGACTCCCGAGCAGGCGGAGCTGCTGGAGCTGCTGAAGAAGCTCTTCGACGCCTGCGCGACCGACAACTGGTCGGGCGTGCAGCCGCAGGGCAACTTCTCGGGCGGGTCGAGCTTCCCCGCGGGCAAGGCCGCGATGTCGTGGGGAACCGTCTTCGCGGCCGCCGGACTGGACGACGCGAAGTTCGAATGGACGTCGATCCCGTTCCCGACGGTCAGCACGCGTGACTCGAAGTACGTGACCGGCGAACCGGCGAAGTTCGGCACCGTCGCCGGCGGCACGTCCTACATGATCCCGTCCTACATCAAGGGCGACAAGCGAGCCGCCGCGATCAAGTTCCTCCAGTACGTCTCCAGCCCGAAGATCACCGACTGGCTCGAATCCACCGGGGGCATCCCTGCGGTGAAGGGCGTGAAGGCGCCGAGCACGATCTCGGCGCTGACCTCGAAGGACTGGTCGTCGACCCCGCTGATCGCCGGCTTGACCATGGCCCCGGCCACCCCGACTGGCGGCGCGACCGTCGAGGGGTACCTGCTCGGCACCCGCACGCTCGCGGAGGTGGTCGCCGATCAGCAGCAGAACAACGAGCTGTGGGCCGCGGAGCAGATCGAGCAGAACGGCTGGTCCGACCTCGGCTAGCGCGAGAATCTGAAGGATCCGGTGGCCGGGACGGTGGGATGTCCCGGCCACCGGCAGCACGACCCGCACGACCGATGAAAGGCAGAGAAGTGGTCAGCATCCGAGACGTCGCAGACCAGGCAGGCGTGTCGATCGGCACCGTGTCGAAGTACATGAACACGCCCGAGCGTGTCGCCCCGGCGACCAAGCGCCGCATCGCGGCCGCCATCGGCTCGCTCGGCTACGTGCGCAACGAGGCCGCACGTCAGCTGCGCGCCGGCGCGAGCCGCCTGGTGATGTTCGTCGCCATGGAGCTCAACAACCCGTTCTTCGGCGAGGTCGCCGACGCGATGGAGCGCCGTGCGGCCCTCAACGACCTGTACTTCAACATCGCCTGCGGCAACGGCGATCCGGAGCGCGAGTCGCGCTACATCGAGATGCTCGTGCAGCAGCGCGGTTTCGGGCTCCTCCTCTCGTCGGGCCACACCCGTCAGGCCGACTTCGACCTGCTGGAGCAGCGGCGCATCCCCACCGTGCTGGTCGACGCCTACGAGCCGGACCCCCGATTCTCGTCCGTGTCGATCGACGACACCGTCGGCGGACGCCAGGCGGCTCAGCACCTCGTCGAGCAGGGATGCCGCTCGATCGTCTTCGTCGGCAGCGATCTGCACGTGCGGCAGCTGGCCGCGCGGGCAGAAGGCGCTCGCGCCGCCGTCACCGCCGCGGGCGGTGCCTCATTCGAGCTGTTCTCGACCCCCGAGCGCTCGATCAGCGCCGGACGCGCGGCGGCGCGAGCGCTGCTGGACCGCGGCCCGGATGCGATGCCCGACGGCATCTTCGCCGCGAACGACCTCCTCGCGATCGGCCTGGTCGAGGAGTTCACCGAGCGCGGCGTCCGCGTGCCGGCCGACGTCGCGATCATCGGCTACGACGACATCGAGTTCGCCGCGGCGGCCTCGATCCCGATCTCGAGCATCCACCGCCCCCGCGAGTCGTTCGGCCGGACCGCCATCGACCTGCTGACCGACACGGCCGAGCGGCCGGCGGGCGCCCCGGGCGTCAGCGACATCGTCATCCGACCGGAGCTGATCATGCGCGCCAGCTCGCTGCGCCGATGACCCGCGAGAGCGACGCGGTGCGCATCGAGGATCGGGAGCTCACCGGCCCGCATGGCCTGCTGCCGGTGCGGATCTACCATCCCGCCGCGGCGCCGGGCGAGCTCGGCCTGGTCTGGGCGCACGGCGGATCGTTCATCGGCGGCGACCTCGACGCGGCCGAGTCCGACTGGGTCGCACGCCGACTCGTCGAGCAGGGGATCACGGTGGTGGCGGTCGACTACCGTCTCGCGCCCGTCCCCGAGGAGCTCGTCCCGGTTCTCGGCCGCCGCGGAGGAGTGCACTATCCCGTCCCCTCGGAAGAGCTCTCGGCGGCATTCGCCTGGGCCGCATCGGGCGACGGGCCGGCTCCCGGGGCGATATGGATGCTCGGCGGCGCGAGCGCCGGAGCCGCACTGGCCTCCGGAGCGGCACTGCGCCTGCGTGATCGGGGCGGGGCCGCTCCTGCCGGGCTCGTGCTCGCCTACCCTCTGCTGCACTACGTGATCCCCGAACCGGATCCGGACCTGGCTTCGGCCCTCGAGCAGCTGCCTCCCGGCGAGCGCTTCCTCCCCGGCGACGTCGCGGCCATGAACGACAACCACCTCGGCCCGCTCGCAGAATCCGATGCCGACTACGCCTTCGCCGGCGGCAAGGACCTGACCGGCATGCCGCCGACACTGCTCGTCGCGTCCGAGCTCGACGGGCTGCGCCCCTCGGCCGAGAGCTTCGCGCTCGAGCTGCGTGCGCACCGGGTGGACGCGCAGCTCGAGATCGAGCCGGAGACCCGCCACGGCCATCTCGCCACCCCTGACAATCCCGGAGCGCAGCGCACGATCGACCGCATCGTCGCGTGGGCACGTTCCCGACCCCTCGAGGAGCGCACCATGCACTCGGTCCTCTCCGCCGCCGCGGCTCCGACACGACTGCGCATCGAGCGCCGCGAGGACGGTCTCGGCGTCGGCACGTCGCGCCCGCGACTGAGCTGGTCGATCCCCGGCGCCCCCGTCGGCTGGACCGCGGCCACGGCCCAGGCCGAGGCGGTGGACGGGTCGGGTGAGCGTGTGGTGGCGACGGTCGGCCCGCGAGGAGTCGTCGAGGCCTGGCCCTTCCCGCCGCTGTCATCGGGTGAGGCCCGCGATGTGCGGGTGAGAGTGCGCGGAGACGATGGGCTGTGGACGGCCTGGAGCGACGCGCTCCGCGTCGAAGCCGGGCTCCTGGATTCCACCGATTGGCGGGCGCATTTCATCGCGGCGCCCTGGCTGGAGGACACCCGGGTCGACCAGCGTCCGCCGCTGATGCGGACCGAGATCTCGATCGACGGGGAAGTGGAGTCCGCGCGCCTGCGCAGCACGAGTCTGGGCGTGCACGAACTCGAGATCGACGGGCAGCGGATCGGAGACGAGCTGCTGTCACCCGGGTGGAGCTCCTACGGGCACCGGCTCCGCTACACGACGCAGGATGTCACGGAGCAGGTCCGATCCGCGGGCCGGCGCCTCGCGATCGGCGCCTGGATCGGCGACGGCTGGTACCGCGGGCGGATCGGCTGGGATGAGCGGATCCGCAATGTCTGGGGCGACACCCTCGCGCTGCTGGTGCAGCTCGAGATCACCTACCGCGACGGACGGCGTCAGATCATCGGGACCGATTCGAGCTGGCGGGCGGCGCGGGGACCGATTACGCGGTCGGGCATCTACGACGGCGAACGATTCGACCTGCGTGAGCTGCCCGAAGGCTGGAGCCGGCCCGGCTTCGACGACGCCGCATGGGAGCCGGTGCGGCTGCTGCCTCGCCCCGCCGCCGAGCTGGTCGCCTACGACGGCCCGCCTGTGCGCGTCATCGAGGAGGTCCGGCCGCAGCGCATCATCCGGCACGATGGCGGCACCCACCAGTTCGACTTCGGCCAGAATCTGGTCGGGCGCCTGCGCCTTCCGGCCTCGACCATGTCGCCCTTCGGTCTGCGGATGCGGCATGCCGAGGTCATGCAGGACGGCGAGCTCTCGACTCGTCCGCTGCGCACCGCCGAGGCCTTCGACACGCTCAGCGTCGCCACCGGGCCGCGCACCGACGAGACGCCATCCTGGTCACCGCGATTCACCTTCCACGGTTTCCGCTACGCGGACGTCGAGGGCCTGCCGGGAGACCCTTCGCCGGAGGACGTCGTCGCCGAGGTGATCCACTCGGACATGCGGCGCACCGGCTGGTTCCGCAGCTCGGATCCGCTGCTCGAGCGCCTGCACGAGAACGTCGTCTGGAGCATGCGCGGCAACTTCGTCGATGTGCCCACCGACTGCCCCCAGCGAGATGAGCGCCTCGGCTGGACCGGCGACCTGCAGGTCTTCGCGCCGACCGCGGCTTTCCTCTACGACTGCTCAGGGCTGCTCCGATCCTGGCTCCGGGATGTCGCTGCCGAGCAGCGGCCCTCCGGCGCGATCCCGCACTTCGTGCCCGACGTGCCCGAGCTGGACCTCGAGATCGGGTTCACGGCGATCTGGGGCGACGTCGCCGCGCTGACACCGTGGGATCTGTACGAGGCGTTCGGCGATCGGGGCATGCTCGCCGAGCAGTATCCGACCGCGCGACGCTGGGTCGAGGGGCTCCGCTCGGCCGCCGACGCGGATGGACTGATCACGGGCGAGTTCCAATTCGGCGACTGGCTCGACCCCTCCGCTCCCGTCGACAACGCCCTGGCGGCCAAGGCAGATTCGAACCTGCTCGCCACCGCGTACTACCAGCGCAGCGCGGCGATCCTGGCTCGGGCTGCGGCGGCGATCGGCGAGACCGACGACGCCCGCGAGTACGCGGAACTGGCGGAGCGCGTCCGCGTCGCCTTCCTGGATCGCTTCTCGCCCGCGCCCGGCGTGCTGAGCGATGACGCGCAGGCGTCGTACGCCGTCGCGATCCGGTTCGGCCTCTTCGGGGACGACGAGACGGCGCGCCTCGCCGGCGCCCGGCTGGCCGAGCTCGTCCGCGAGCGCGGACATCTCATCGGCACGGGCTTCGCGGGAACACCCGCGATCTGCCACGCACTCGCCGATACCGGCCACCTCGACGATGCCTACGCGATGCTGATGCAGACGCAGAGCCCCTCGTGGCTCTATCCGGTCACCCAGGGGGCGACCACGATCTGGGAGCGCTGGGACAGCCTCACGCCGAATGGCCGCGTGAACGACGCCGGGATGACGTCGTTCAACCACTACGCACTCGGTGCGGTCGCCGACTTCCTGCACCGCACCGTCGCCGGCATCGCGCCCGCGGCTCCCGGCTACGAGCGCATCCTGTTCCGTCCACGACCGGGAGGCGGGCTCGAGTCCGCCGGAGCGACGCTCGAGACGCCGTTCGGTCGCGCCTCGATCGACTGGCGGCTGACCGCCGAGGGATGCCGCGTCGATGTGGTGGTGCCGGTCGGAGCATCGGCGACGCTCGACCTGCGGGCGGTCGGCGGCGACGTGCGCGAACTCGGCCATGGTTCGCACTCGGCGGTGGTCGATCTCGTTGCCGTCTGACCGACTGCCGCGGCGCCCGGCCATCGACCGGGAGCTGCGCGTCGGGATCGAGTTCGACCCCGACGCGCAGCTGCCCCCGTTCGACGCCGCGGCGATCGCCGCCCTGCGGGAGACGGACGTGGAAGCGGTCGATGCGGCACTCGCGGGCCTGCGTCGGCGGGACGTGACGCTCACCGGGTTCGGCGACGGCGCGATCGAGGTGTCCGTGCTGGATGCGAGTCAGGGGTTCGCGCGGCCGGCCATCCTGTTCATCCACGGCGGCGGCATGGTCGGCGGCACGCGCTGGGGTGGGATCGACGAGGTGGTGGGCTGGATCCGGCTCTTCTCCGCCGTCGCGATCACGGTCGACTACCGTCTCGCGCCCGAGCACCCCGATCCGACACCGGTGGAGGACTGCTTCGCGGCACTGCAGTGGGTCGTCGAACACGCTGCGGAGCTCGGTGTCGACCCCGCGCGCGTCGTCGTGGCGGGCGCCAGTGCGGGCGGCGGCCTCGCCGCTGGCGTGGCGCTGCTGGCGAGGGACCGCGGTGGGCCCGCGCCGGCCGGGCAGCTTCTGATCTGCCCGATGCTCGACGATCGCGGCGAGACGACGTCCGCTGCGCAATACGCGTCGACGGGCATCTGGAATGCCCGCGACAATCGGTTCGGCTGGTCGGCCCTCCTGGGCGAACGCCGTGGCGGCCCGGACGTATCCGTCTACGCGGCACCGGCGCGTGCCGGCGACCTCTCCGATCTTGCTCCCGCTTTCATCGACTGCGGCAGCTCGGAGGTCTTCCGCGATGAGGATGTCGCCTATGCCAGCAGGATCTGGGCGGATGGCGGCGACGCGGAGCTGCACGTCTGGCCCGGTGGGTTCCACGGCTTCGACGCGGTCGTGCCGGCGGCGGCCATCTCGCGTCATGCGCGTGATGCCCGATGTCGTTGGCTCGCGCGCATCCTGTCGAGCGACGCGACCGGGTGAGCTTCGGCCGCCGAGAACCACTCTCGGCGGCCGAAGCCGGATCAGACAGAACCGACGGAGATGGCGTCGATCGACACGACACCCGGCGATCCTGTCGGGTCGAGCCGCAGCTGCTTGATCGTGCCGGTCCAGTTCGGATTGGTGCCCATGTCGACGGTGTAGTCGGTGTACCCGGTGGCGTTGACCGCCGAGGTGAAGGTGACCACCTTGTCGCCGCTGAAGGCGGGGCTCGACGCCGTGGTGAAGTAGATCGCTCCGGCCGGGTCGCTCGTCTGGTTCTTCATCCGCAGGTGGAGGTAGCGGTTGCTGCTCGCGAGCGCGAGGTCGTCCTGCGACAGGATGTACGGATCCGTGCCGGCGGATGTCAGCGTCAACGCTCCTCCGGTGACTTCGGCGGCGGAGAGCTGGTTCCACGCGTTCTGGTTCCACGCCTCGAAGTCCGTCGGGGTGGTGAAGTTCCAGGCGTACGGCGTCGTCGAGCTCGTATACGCGATCGACGGCGTCCAGCTCGCCGTGTCGTAGCTGTTGTCGGCTCCGTTCGCGCCGACGATGAAGTACAGCTTGTCACCCGCCGCGACCGCGATGCTGTCGCGATTCGTGGTGACCCCGACTCCGTCGGTGCCCGCGATCACCTGCGGCCCGCCACTGGTGGGCCACACCTGCGTCGCGGAACCGCCCGTGATCTTGACGATCGATCCGGTGACGCCGTTGCCGCCGCTGACGCCGTTGCCGGTGTCGGACTTGAGCAGGCGTCCGCGGATGCTCACGGTCCCGCTGTAGGGGGCTGTCCAGACTCGCGCGACGTCGCCGCCCGAGAGCGGTGCCATGCCCGACGGACCCACGTACTGGCCTGCGGTGCGCTGCCAGGTGCCGCCGAAAGGCGAGGCGGTGAAGGTCGGCAGATCGGTCCAGCCGCCGCCGGAGAGGTAGCGGTAGCTCCACTGGTTCGCGCCCTGGGTTCCGCTGAACTGCGCAGCGGCGAAGTTCCCGGGCGAGGTGACCGCCGTGTTGTTCGTCAGCACGAGATCGCCGATGCGGTCGCCGCCGAGGAAGTTCTTGTTCGGCTCGGTGTAGAGGTTGTCCGACACCGGCCCGCTCGGCGCCGAGCTCGTGCCCCCTTGATGGATCGAGGCATCGGAGCCGGTCGCGTTGGTCTTCGCCCAGTTGTTGTGCGCGAAGGTGTTGCCGTCGATCTCCGTCGTCACCACATCCAGTGGCGAATTGGGGAAGGCCGGGTCCGGCGGGTGGATGCCGAGCATCTCGACGCCCGGGCCGGCGTTCCCGGCGAAGTAGTTGTTGCGCAACTTCACGTTCTTCTCGAAGTACTCGAAGTCGATCGCGGTCTGGTCGTTCGAACCGGTCGCCGGGGTGCCGACGAAGGAGTTGTTGACGAAGGTGAGGTCGTTCACCATGCCGATGAACACCTGTGCGGTCCCGGAGTTCGTGTGGCACGCCGCGCCTCGGAAGAACGACGAGTCGCGCACGACCGCTCGCGTCACGCCGACGAAGCGGAAGGCGTCGGAGCATCCGAGACCCGCGGCCTGATAGGCCGCTCCGGCATGGCCGTCGTCGTCGGAGATCGCGAGCTGCGACACCGTGATGTCCTGCAGCGGGAAGGTGCCCGACTGCTTGTGGTCCGGTCCTTCGTTCGTGGCGGAGAACGCGAGGGTATTGATGTTGTGCGTCCCGCTGATCGCCGTCGCGGTGATCCCCTTCGCGGCGTAATCCGAGGAGGCGGTGAGCGCCAGCGCCGGATCGACGGTCACGAGGATGCCGGCGGAGAGCACGATGTTGTTCGCCGCGGCCCACGGATCCACGGGTGCGCCCGGGAAGTTCGGGTAGCCGGTGCTGTGCACGGCCCAGATGCCCTTGTTGTCGTGCGTGGTGATGTCCGTCAGCCGCAACCCCTGATGGCCTTTGGTCGAGTAGTAGACCAGGATGCCGGCGGCCGCGTTCCCCACCTCGAGGTGCTCGACGGCCCAGTAGTCGGGGTTCGTGAGCTTCACCGACAGGTCGTTGTCGCCCTGGCTCCGCAGGATCTTGGGGTTCGCGCCGGTGCCGTAGGCGCCCAGCGTGATCCATGCGTTCGCGGTGCCGGTGCCGCTGACCGAGAGCTGCTGGTTCCAGCTCGCGCCGCGGGCCAGCAGGATCGAGTCGCCGGCCGAGAAGGGCCCGTGGGCGTTCGCCGGGGTGAAGCTGCACCACGGCTGTGTCTGCGTGGCAGGGCCCGAGTCGGAGCAGCTCGATCCGGGTCGGCTGTCGATGTAGTAGGCGGTGCTCGCGGCTGACGCCGGGATCGGCGTCAGGGTCGCCGCGATCGCGAGCGCGATCCCGGCGAGAACCGCACCTCGTTGTGCGTGTCGCATCGTCGTCCTTCTCTCGTCGACGGGCGGATCCCCGAATCGGATCGGTCCGAACGCGTCTCGGCGTCGAGGGCCGCCACCGTCATGGCGACCTCACCGTACGACATTTTTCGCTTCCGCGGTATAACGTTTCATTAAGTTCCAGCGCTGATAAGTCAGGCCTGGAAGATCTCGATGGACTCGGTTCGTTGTAACGGTTCACTCGAGTGATCTGAACGTCGAATCTCAGGTGCTCAGTCGGAGGCGGGTCAACGAACGGCGAGCGTGGGTCGGCGCGCGCCATCGAAGGACTCCCGCGGACGCGACCCCTACCGGGCTGAGGCGGCCAGTGCCGGGGCGGCCACGTCTGCGGCGAATCGGTCGAAATCGATCGGATCGCGCCCGAGCACGGTCCGGATGTCCGTGCTGACGCGCGCCGCTTCACCGGCGGCGTAGTGCGCGTAGTCCTCGACGAGGCCGTCGACCTGCCAGTCCGGGATGGCTCCGCGCAGCGCGTCGGCGAACTCGGTCGGCGGCACGTCCTCGAAGCGGATACGAGTCCGGGTGGCCGCGGACAGCGCGTCCGCCATCGCGGCGTGGGTGAGAGCGGTGGGCCCCGTCAGGTCGATCGTTCCGAGCGGCTCCCCGGTCAGCGCGGCCGCGCCGACGGCGCCGATATCGCGCACATCGACGGCACTGACCGCGGCGTCGCCGATCGGAGCGGCCAGCACGCCGCTCCTCAGCTGGTCACCGAACAGCAGCAGTCCCTGCATGAACAGGTTCGGGCGCAGCACGCTCGCGGCGATCCCGCTCGAGGCGAGGTGCTCTTCGACGGCTGCGTGGTACCGCAGGAACCGCACCGGCGAATCCGTCGCCGCGGCGAACTGCGAGAGCAGCACGATGTGCTCGACTCCGGCGGTCGAGGCGGCATCGATGAACCGGCGCTGCTGAGACTCGGCGCCCTCGGTCGACGGCGTGACGAGGAACGCCGCGCGGATGCCGTCGAAGGCGGAGGCGAGCGCGGCGGTGTCGTCGAGATCGGCCCGCACGTGGATGCCGCCCGCGGGGAGCTCCAGGTGCTCCCTCCTGCTGATCGCACGGTAGGAGGCGCCCGTCTCGGACAGCGCGGTCGCGATCGCGCCGCCCGTCGATCCGGATGCGCCGGTGAGGAGGATGTCGGTCATGATTCGCCTTCCTGATCGGGTTCGGGTGGGAGTCAGCGCCGGCTTTCGGCTTCCCCGGGCGGGAGATCGCGCAGGCGGTACAGCCGTTGCGCGTTGCCGCCCCGGAACGCGGTTCGGGCGTCGTCGTCGGGCAAGCACGTGAGCAGCTCGTCGAGGTCGGACGCGCTGGGGCGCTGGAACGGGTAGTCGGTCGAGTACACGATCCGATCGGGGGTCGTGATCTCGAGCGCGTGCCGCAGAAGCGTCGGGCTCATCATCCCCGAGTTGGTGATGACGACGTTGTCACGGACGTAGTCGGAGATCGAGCGATCGAGGCCGGCCGCCCTTGCGAGGCTGTTCGTGCGGTCGGACCAGAACGGCAGCAGTTCGCCCCAGTGTCCGAGGACGATCTGCAGGTCCGGATGGCGGTCGAAGGTGCCGCGGAGCATCAGCCGGAGAGCGGCGGTGGCCGCCTCGATGTGCCAGCCCCAGCCGAAGGTCGCGAGGCCGAGCGAGACGATGTCGTCGAACCCCGAGTAGGAGTCGGCGCGGGTCCCCGCCGGAGCGATCTGCGGATGGATCGACACGGGGGTGCCGAGCTGGGTGGCCGCATCCCAGAAGCCGTCGTACGCGGGGTCGTCGAGCGCGCGGTCGCCGATGCGGCCGTGGACCATCACCCCCACCGCACCGGCGGCGACCGCGCGTTCGAGTTCGGCGACGACGGCGTCGGGTGCGGCGAGAGGCAACGAGGCGAGGGCGCGGAGCCGGTCCGGGTGCGCACGGACTGCGTCCGTGACGGCGTCGTTGACGGCGCGGCTCATCGCGATCGCCTCGGCCGGCGCAAGCGGGCCGATTCCGGGTGGGGTGAGCGACACCAGTGCCAGATCGACCCCGGCGGCGTCCATCGCCGCGACCCGGCCGGCGCCGAGGTCCGTCAGACGCGAGGACTCGTCGCCGCGGTGGTTCAGCACGAGGCTCTCGTCGCGCAGCGAGTCGGGCAGGCGCCCGAGCGCGTCCTCCAGCCACCCGGGCATCCAGTGCTCCTCGACGGCGATCGTCGTCGCGCGGGGGTTCGCATCCGTGCTCGTCATGCCTCCACTCTGCTCGTTCCGAGTGCGACGCGCTGGCGTCAGTTCCACCGGGCGTGAGGCTGACGTCGAGCACCCCGCTGCTCAGGCGATCCGGTGGTACTGGCTGCGGTCCCACGCGAGCGAGGCCATGATCTGCACGACCGCCGCCTGCTCGAGGGTGCTGATCCGGGTCGCGGGGTCCGGTGCGCCTCCGCCCGACGGTCCGAATCGGTACAGGCCCGTGGTCGCGTCGCGGTTGGCCCGCCAGATCTGAGCCGCGTACTTCGCGACGGTGGCGCGATACCGCGGATCGTGCTGGACGGAGTCGAGCAGCAGCAGGTCGTCGAAGTACATCTCGTTGAACACGGCCGGCTGGGCGTAGAGGCGGTTCTCGGCCGTCCAGTAGTCGAGCGAGCCCCTCGCGGCGGCGGTCGCCCGTTGCAGCCACGCCGCGTCCGAAGTCGCCCGGTAGAGGATCGTCGCCGTGCCGATCATCGCTCCCGAGTTGTAGGTCCAGAGCGTCGTGTTGAGCGATCCGTCGTCGTCGCGGCTGTTCCAGTAGAGGCCGTCGGACTGCTTGAGGCAGCGCTCGTTCCAGTCGTAGAGCTGGGTGGCCCACGCCAGGTAGCCGGGGTCGCGCGTCTGCTCGTAGAGGTGGGCCGCGAGCTGCGCGCCGAGACCCGTGATGTTCGCGCCGCGGGTGGTGTTGGCGGGCGACGCGATCCAGTTCAGGCCCCCGGGGCAGGTGGCCGACGGATCGGTGTCCCAGCCGCGCAGCACGACGGAGAGCTGCGATCGCGCGTGCGTGAGGTCGGCGGGGTCGTTCGACCGCTGGAATCGCTGGAAGTACGAGAGCCCGATGATCGCGTTGTCGTCGTAGAAGACGTCGCCGCCCCCGCCGAGCGGCGGCGCCACGGCGGACTCGTAACCCGGGTAGCCCTCGGCGTCGAATCCGGCGTAGGACTGCAGGCTCGTGAAGCGCGCGGCGGCATCCGCGGCGTAACGAGGTCCGACTCCGGGGACGTCGGCGACATCCATCGCGGCCTCCGTCGCCTCGCGGAACGTCCACAGGTACGAGTAGGGGTTCTCGCCGGGGAGGACGGGCGCGTTCTCGACGAACAGGCCGTGACCGGAGGAGTCGAGGAAGAGGTTCGACTGCAGGGCGTCGTAGGCGCCGGCCGCGCGATTCGCCCAGTCGGGGGCCGCGGCGCGCGCTCCGGGTGGGGTGTCGTCGGGTGCTGCGCTCTGCTTCGATGCGGCGTAGGCGGCGGGGGACGAGAGCGTCGCGAGGGCGAGCACTCCGATGGTCGTGACGGCGGTTCCAGCCCGGGCGGCGAATGTGACAGACGGACGCATCTGCGCTCCTCGGATCGTGCCCGCGTCGCTCGTCACGACGCCGGCGTCGGATTGCGTTTGTTAACGTTAACAATCGTTCCGCGATCGCGCTAGTGTCAAGGCGCGACGCGAACCCGCTGAGCGACGCGATCGTCCCCGCGTCTCAGGTCGTGCCGTCCGATGCCCGAGCTCGGACGGCACGACGGAGATCCCGACGACTGGAGGAGCCAGAGTGACCGACCGTCCCGCCGCCGGAGTCATGGACATCGGAGGATCGCACTCGACCGCCGCCCTGATCGGAGGAGGCCCCGCCGCGCCGGACATCCTGGCGAGAGCAGAAGGGCACGTGGATGCGGCCGCCGGGCCCGACGACCTGCTGCGCGCCATGGTCGCGCCGGCCGTCGCCCTCGACGTGCCCGATCTGCCCTGGATGATCGCCCTGCCCGGGCCGTTCGACTATCCGCGCGGCGTCGGCGATTTCGCCGGGGTCGGCAAGTTCGATGCCATCGCCGGGGTGCCGCTGGCGCGTCCGTTCGCGACGCTGCTGCGCACGGACGCGCGGCGCATCCGATTCATCAACGATGCCGCCGCCTTCGCCATCGGGGAGTGGTCTGCCGATGCCCGCAGAGCCGCCCGATTCGTCGGGATCACGCTCGGAACCGGCGTCGGCTCGGCGTTCCTGCGCGACGGCCGCCCGGTCGAGTCGGGCCCGGGTGTGCCGCCCTCGGGATGGGTGCACCTGCTCGAGGTCGACGGCGAGCCGCTCGAGACCCGGGTGTCGACCGCCGCGATCATCGCCGACCACCTCGAGCGCACCGGGCGGCGCCGCACGGTGGCCGAGGTCGCCGACGCCGCGCGCTCGGGCGATCCGGTCGCGAGCGCCGTCTGGCGTCGCGCCATGACGACGCTCGGCGAGGTGCTAGCCCCGTCGCTGGCGGCGTTCGGCGCCGACGAGCTCGTGATCGGCGGCGGGATGTCGCGTTCGTGGGATCTCATCGACGAGCCGCTGCGCGCGGCGCTCACCGCGGCGCCGGAACTCGTCGACCTGATCCTGCGACCCGCGGAGCGCCGCGACGACGCGGCCCTGCTCGGGGCGGCGATCGCCGCGACCCGCGACTGATCGCCGCCCCGCCGGGTCAGTCGCGCACCACGGTCGCCGTCGTCCTCGCGGTCGTCGTCTCGGTCGCGCGCACGGACGCCTTCAGCGTCGCGAGTCGCTGCCCCTCCCCGGCGCCGTGGGGGCGGATCGTGTAGCGGCCGACCGCGGCCGGCACGATGAACGTCTCGGCGTAGTGCACCACGAAGGGCTCGAACGCCGCTTCGGGGCTCTCGACGATCGCCTCCGCGCCCTCGACGAGGTTGAGCACGTTGACGGTGCCGCGGGTGTCGTGCGGCACGACGTCGGTGAACCAGTGCCGGCGCGTCTCGATGAACTCGAGCTCGTGCAGCCCGGTGCGCTCCTCGACCCAGCCGTCGCCGCGGGCGACCTCCGTGGTCTGCGCGACGAGGTTGTCGCGCGTCCACTGCGTGTCGCGATCCCACTGGATGTTGTTCAGCGCGTGCTCCAGGTGCACGGGGCGCGGGATGCCGTCGAGTCCGACCCGGCCCCAGTCCCACATCTTGAAGGTGAAGATGTACGGCGTCGCCGAGATCTCGAGCACCATCGAATCGGCGCCCGAGCAGTGCACGGTGCCGGCGGGGATGGCGAAGTGGTCGTGCTTCTGCGCCGGGAAGGTGTTGACGAAGTCGGTCGCTGCGAACTCGGGGCCGCCGGCCGCCGCCGTGCGCAGGGCCGCGGCCATCTGCTCGGGCTCGACGTCGTCGCGCAGGCCCAGGTACACCTCGGCGCCCTCGCCGGCATCCATCAGGTAGTAGCTCTCGTCTTGCGTGTAGGTCATGCCGAAGACGTCGGAGATGTAGTCGGTCAGCGGATGCACCTGCAGCGAGAGGTTGCCGCCGGCCATCGTGTCGAGGAAGTCGAAGCGGATGGGGAACTCGGCGCCGAAGCGGGCGAAGGTCAGCTCACCCAGCAGCTCGCGCGGATGCGCGAACACGAGGTCGAGCGCGGGCAGCTCGATCGTCGTCTCGCCGACGCGCAGCAGCAGGCTGTTCTCCTCGGGCACGCAGTCGAAGCACCAGGCCAGGTTGCCGTCGGCCGGCAGGTCGAAGACTTCCTGCATCCAGTGGCCGCCCCAGACGCCGGGGTCGAAGAAGGGGACGACCCGGAACGGCTGCGCCGCCGCCGTGCTCAGCCCGAGGCGGAAGGTGCTGGCCGTGATCAGCTTCGCGTGGTCGAGGTCGATCGTCGTGTCGAGCACGTAGTCGAGGCGGGGGAAGAGAGCGCGCTTGTGCCGGTCGGCGACGCGCCACTCGACGAAGAAGCCGCGCTTGACCTTGCGCAGCGCATCTTCGTCGCCGTTGTCGCAGCGCCAGTTCGGCGCTCCGGCACGCTGCCGGGTCTGGATCTCCCAGCGCGGCATGTCGGCCAGCACGACGGTGCGGAAGTCGCAGGGGACGAGGGCGGCACCCCAGCCGACGACGATGACCCGGCGGTCGGCGGCGCGGATCCGATCCGCGACCGCGGCGAGCCGCTCGGGGTCGTAGAAGTCGGGGAGGCGCTGATGGCCCATGACCCCGAAGACCCGGTCGTCGGTCAGATTCGCGCTGATCAGCTCGTCGATGCGCTCGATCGGCAGCGCGGCGGCGTCTTCGACGTCGATGACGAGGGCGTCGGGCAGCGCGGCGCGGGCGGCGGCGATGATGGCGGGGATGTCGGCGCCCGGGTAGGCGTCGATGGCGAGCGCCGCGCCGGGGCCCTCGAAACTCGCGCCGAGTTCGGCCCAGACGTCGGCGCCGCTCCAGACAGGCTCGGTCGACGGCAGGTCGATGGCCGGCTGCGTGTCGTACGACCCCTTCGGCACGCCTCGAGGCAGGTATCTCGTCACTGGCGGCACTCCGTTCGCTCGGTGGCGGCGGTGTTCGAGCCGTGTGGCGTCCGCGCCGATTGATAACGTTATCTCGGATCGGCGCGGGCGCAAGCCACCCGACCGGGCGAGTGCCCCGGCGGGCGTCGGATCGACCGGCTCAGGGAGCCGGGACCTCCTGCAGCCGCGCCGGCAGTTCGATCACCCGACCGGCGACCGCGGGATCGAGCCCCTCGATGCGCTCGAGCAGCATGCTCGCCGCGCGCCGGCCGAGCTCGCGCGCGTCGTGCGCCACCACCGAGAGCGGCACGGGGGAGAGGTCGGCGAACTCGAACGAGTCGAATCCGATCAGTCGGATGCGCAGCGGCGCGGCCGAGCGGCGTCGGCGGCGATCGAGCTCGATGGCGCGGATCGCGCCGATGGTGTTGCGGTTGTTGGCCGTGAAGACGGCTGTCGGCGGGTCGGCGAGCTGCAGCAGCGCCTGCATCGCCGCCTCGGCCGACTGCACATCCCTCTGGCCGGCGAGCACCAGATCCTCGTCGATCGCGATGCCGCGCACGGCGTGGGCGTCTCGGAATCCCTGCAGCCGCCGACGACCGGTGAAGACCGAGGCCTGAGTGCCGAGGAATCCGACGCGCGTGTGTCCTTCGGCGAGGATGCGGTCGGTCGCGGCGAACGCGCCGCCGATGTCGTCGACCAGCACCGTGTCGACGTCGAGGTCGTCGAGCGCCCGCGAGGCGAGGGCGATGGGCACTCCGCCCTGCGCGGCCGTGCGGAGGTGCACGCTGTCGGCGGCCGACCCCGACGGCACCACGATGAGCCCCTCGACCTGGCGGCCGAGGAAGTCGGCGACGAGGCGCGACTCGAGCTCCGCATCCTCGTTCGAGTTGCCGATCAGGATGCGGCGCGAGTGCTCGGCGGCGACCTCTTCGATTCCCCGCTGCATCTCGGCGTAGTACGGGTTGGCGATGTTCGTGATCGTCACGCCGATCAGTCCCGAGCGATGACCGGGGCGCAGGCTGCGGGCGTTCTCGTTGCGGCGATAGCCGAGGGTGGATGCCGCCGACCGCACGCGCTCCTGCACTTCGGGGCGCACGTTGAGGTTGCCCGAGAAGACCCGCGACACCGTCATCGGGCTGACGCCGGCGAGGACCGCGACGTCGCGCAGCGTCGGCGGGCGGGCCGCCGGCGAGGCCACCGGATCGGGTGTCGCGCTCATGGGGTCACGGTATCGGAGGCCGCGGATCGTTGTGCTCCGTCGCGAGGCGGTGTTACGCTCCCGCCGATTGGTAACGATATCAATCGCCCCCGAACGAAGGAGTTCCCGTGCGGTTCCCGAAACCCCTCCTGCTGGCGGCGGCCGCCGTCGCGGCGGTCAGCATGCTGGCCGGCTGCTCCGCGTCGGGGGGATCTCCCGACAAGCTGAAGTTCGTCAACGACAAGTCCTGGGACTTCAAGGCCTTCTCGAAGGTGTCCCAGGACCAGATCGACATGGGGCTCGACGCGAGCACCTACGCCGACCAGGACGCCTTCGTCGCCTTCGTGAAGCAGTCGCTGCGCACCAGCAAGGCGCCCGCCCTCTTCACCTGGCACACGGGCGGGCAGCTCGAGGAGCTGGTCGACCAGGGCCTGGTCGCCGAGACCAGCACCATCTGGAAAGAGGAGATCGCCAAGGGCGACGTCGCCGAATCGGTGAAGGACCTCTACACGATCGACGGCAAGCAGTACTGCACCCCGATCAGCGTCGACAACTGGGTCATGTACTACGACAAGGCCGCGTACGCCGAGTACGGCCTGCAGGTTCCGACCACCTGGCAGCAGCTGATGGACAACGCCGAGGTGCTCAAGTCGAACGGGATCGCCCCGTTCTGGAGCTCGGGCGGCAACCCCTGGGCGTTCGTCTGGTTCCAGATCATCCTCGCCGGCAGCGACCTGCAGCTCTACAAGGACCTCGCCGCGGGCAAGGCGTCGTACACCGACCCCGGTGTCGTCGACGCCATGAACGTCTGGCTCGACATGGAGAAGAAGGGCTTCTTCAGCGACCCGGGATCGAAGACCGCTCCCGAGACGCAGATGAAAGACGGCAAGCTCGCCATGATCCCCTTCGGCACCTGGTACGCCTCCACGATCTCCCAGGTGCTCAAGGAGGGCGACGACTGGGGCGCGTTCCCCATCCCCTCGATCACCGACCAGGGCAGCACGCCGGTCGCGATCGAGACGGCGCCGGTGTGCGCCACCGTCAAGTCCTCGCAGAAGGCCGACGCCCTGAAGTACTCGCAGTGGTGGATGAGCGCCAAGGCGCAGACCGCGTGGTCGAAGCAGCAGGGCAACCTGCCCTTCAACCCGAAGTCGACCGCGTCGACGCAGACCTTCCGCGACATCGGCAAGGAGTTCGCCGAGCCCGACAAGTACGACTTCTACCTGCGGTACTACGAGGCGACGCCGACGCCGATCCTCACCGCCGCGCTCGACCAGTTCACCGGCTTCATGACCAACCCCGGCGACCCGGAGCCCTACCTCAAGGGCATCGAGCAGGTGGCGAAGAAGTACTGGGCCGACCACTGATGACCTCGAAGTCGTCGACCGACTATCAGCGCGGCGCCTGGGCCTTTCTCGGCCCGGGCGCCGCCCTGGTGGTCATCGTGCTCTACCTGCCCGTGATCTACACCCTCGTGCTGAGCTTCACCCGCTACGGCGGGCTGGCCGATCCCGTCTTCGTGGGCGGCGCGAACTACGTGGAGATGTTCGCGGATCCCGCGTTCCTGGGTTCGCTCGTCAACACGGCGATCTGGGTGGTGGGCACGCTGATCATCCCCGTCGGGATCGGACTGCTGATCGCGTACCTGTCGTTCGGGCTGCGCTGGGCGGGCATCCTGCGCATCCCGTTCCTCATCCCCTACGCGCTCTCGGGCGTCGCGGTCGGTGTGCTCTTCGGCTTCGTGCTGCAGAACGGGGGAGCGCTGTCGCAGGCGCTCGCCTTCTTCGGGCTGCCGGGCTCCGACACGCGCTGGCTGCAGGAGTCGCCGCTCAACACGGTCGTCATGATCCTGGCGGCGTCGTGGCAGGGCATCGGCGTCAACGCGCTGCTGTTCACGGTCGGGCTGCAGTCCATCCCGAAGGAACCCCTCGAGGCGGCGCGCATCGACGGGGCGAGCGGCTTCACGCTCTTCCGCACCATGGTCTGGCCGCTGCTGCGCCCCTCGACGACGATCGTCGTCGGACTCTCGATCGTCAACAGCCTGAAGACCTTCGACATCGTGCAGGCGATGACCCAGGGCGGACCCAACCGCGTATCGGAGACCCTCGGCGTGACGATGTACAAGGACACCTTCGTGAACAGCGACTACGGGCTCGGCTCGGCGGTCGCGATCTTCCTCAGCGTCATCACCGTCGCCGCGTCGGTGATCTATCTGCGCCGTCAGCTGAGCATCGGCAACGGCTCGGATGCGGGACGCGTCGCCGCGGAGGTGATCTCGTGATCTCGCGTGTCGTGCGCACGGTCATCCTCGCCGTGCTCGGACTGATCTGGCTCGTGCCGATCTACCTGCTGCTCGCCAACGCCGGCAAGTCGGTGGCCGACTACTCGGGCGACGCGTTGTGGGAGCCGGGATCGATCGGGGCGCTCTTCGCCAACGTCGGCGAGGTCTTCACCGGCACCGACGTGCCCTCGGGGCTCGCGGCGACCGCGCTCTACGCCCTCGTCGCGCCGGCGATCGCCGTCGTGCTCGGCGCCGCGATCGGCTTCGCGGTGATCGTGCTGCGCGTGAAGCACGGCTTCTTCTGGTTCTTCGTGATCTTCTGCGGCACGGTGTTCCCGCTGCAGATGATGGTGCTGCCCTGGTTCGACGTCTACGCGCGCATCGGGCTGTTCGACACCCAGGGCGGGATGCTGCTGATCTACTCCGTCGTGGCGACGCCGTTCTCGGCGTTCGTCATGCGCAACTTCTTCAGCGGCATCTCGGAGTCGGTCTTCGAGGCGGCTGTGGTCGACGGCGCGGGCGTGTGGCGGATCTTCACCCGCATCTACCTGCCGATGTCGGCAAGTGCGCTCGCGGTCGTCTTCATCCTGCAGGCGACGTGGGTGTGGAACGACCTGCTGCTCTCGCTCATCCTCACGCAGAGCCCGGAGACGCGGCCGGTCATGCCGCTGCTCAACGCGCTGCAGTCGGTCGAGGGCGGCGGGCCCGGATACACCGTGATCCTCACGGCGGCGCTCATCGTGTCGATACCCACGGCGCTGCTGTTCCTGTTCACCCAGCGCTTCTTCCAGCGCGGACTGGCGCTCGGACAGTACTGACCGAGGAGCTCGTCGGCGCATCGAAAGGGGCCCGGGTCGCGATCGCGACCCGGGCCCCTTTTCTGTTCGGGTCAGAACCGGAGGTGCACCGCCGTCGCCTCGAACCGCGCCAGCTCCACGGTGACCGTGTCGCCGGCGTCGTCCACGACGAGGTCGGCGATCATGTCGCCGAGGAACGTGCTGCGCGTCGCCGACACGGCGGAGCGCCCGAGCGTCAGCGTCAGCCGCACCGGCTCATCGGCGAACGACTGCAGGCGCACGATCGATCCGGAGCCCTCGTCGTCGGCGACGACCGCGATCAGCTTGACGCGGGCGTCGCTGAGACCGAGGCCGGAATGCGTGCCGGCATGCGCGTCCGCCGCGCCGCGCGCACGGGCCGCGCGCAGCGGATGCGCGAGCTCGGCCGCCGTCGCGATCGCCACCTCCTCGACCGACTGCTCCGGAGTCGCCCGCACGCCGACCGCGTAGCGGAAGGTCGAGTCGAAGCCCTGCTCGATCGGGAAGTTGGTGTCCCAGAGGTTGTTGTGCAGCCAGGAGTACACCGTGCCGGGCTCGGAGGGGGAGGTGCTCGGCGGGAACGGCGAGTACGGCACCGCGATCGTGTGCGGCTGCACGAGCGGCACGTCGGGCGTCGCCCAGACCACCACGTCGTCGCCGCTCGTCACGGTGACCCAGTCGCGCATCGCCCGCATGTGCTGCGGGGCGCCCGGGATGTGCGGCAGCCCCGCGCCCGTGACGCTGCCCGACACCTCGTAGCGCAGCTGCGCGTCGTCGCCGGCGAAGGGGAAGCCGAAGTAGGCGCTCTCCTTGATCAGCACCGAAGGCTTGGCCACGCTGTTCTCGATCAACAGCCGGGCGTCGCCGTGCCGCAGCCGCAGGGTCACGCGCACCCGCTCGGCGCCGGCGGCGCGGAACTCGTACACCAGGCGCTGCTCGATCGCGTCGTCGCGTCGCTCGACGAGTCGTGCCGGCAGCCCCATCTGCCGGGTCGCCAGCATCTCGAGCCGGTCGCTCGTCGCGAGCTTGTTCGCGAGGTGATTGAATCCGGCACCCGAGCTCGCGTACTCGTCGTAGACGTAGCCGTTGAACGGCACGAGGGCGTCCGCGCGCACCAGCTCGCGGCCGGTCGCGCGTTCGACGATCGAGGAGATCCCCGAGCGCTGCAGATCGACGACGACCGTCAGGTGGTCGTTCTCGAGCCGGAGCAGCTCTGTCATCGGGACCTCCGACGGGTAGCCGGGCTCGGCGACCGAGGGGTCGTCGATCGCGCGGGGCCTGTCGTCGCCGACACGCTCCCGAGCATCCAGGCGCACCGTTCCGAACGCGGGCACGTCGTCGACCCGCACGGTCAGCCAGCGGCCCGACTCGCGGTGCGGGTGGTTGCTCTGCGCCTCGACGGAGAGGGGGAGGGCGTTCCCGGAACGGCTGTCGACGAGATCGACCTGCGCCTCGAGCGCGGCCACGGTCTCCGGCAGCAGCAGGCGCACCGCGCCGCTGCGCGCGAGCCCCGTCGGGTTCACGATCGCGAAGCTGGCGAGCGCGTCGTCGGCCGGCGCCACGGCGGCGCCGAGGTACGCCAGCGACTCGTCCACCGAGGCGCGCGAGCGCTGCTCGCCGATGAGCGCCTGCGCGACCTTCCACCGCCACTGCAGCTCGCCCGAGTCGAAGCCGTGGTCGCTGTGCAGCCACGAGTTGCCGGCGCCCCAGGTGTGCTCGTTGAACATCGAGATCGCGTCGTAGGTGCCGTGCGCCTCCGCGGTCTCGCGCGGCGACGACTCGCCGCCGAGCCATCCCGCCAGCTGCGAGATCGACCGGGCGTCGGCGACCTGCGCCTGCGCTCGCCGCATCAGCGCCATCGGCACCGCCGCGGAGCCCACGCCTTCGACCCACCAGTCGCCCCAGTCGCCTTCGACCGTCGTCAGGTCGTCGCCGACGCGGCTCTCCGCATCCTCGAAGAAGTCCTGGTTCGTCGACACGCGCAGCTTCGGCGCATCCCAGGTGTCGTTCCACTCGCGCACGATCTCCGACAGCAGTCGACGGGCCGGGCCGTTGTCGCCCATGAAGCCCTGCGTGCGGATGTGCACGACATCCCACGGGTAGGGATCGCGGCCCTCGATCGTCTCGCCGTGAGCGCCGAACACCCCGATCGGGAACGGGTAGCCGCGTTCGCTCATCGCGGTCAGATAGGCAGGCAGATAGTTCTGCACCTGCGCGAAGTCCTCGGTGAAGCCGAGCATCGGCCCCTCCATGTAGGCGAGGCCGTGCGGGCTGTCGGTCATCCACACCAGCACCTCGCCGCCGGCGAGCGTGCGCCAGCGGAAAAGACGCGGATGGTTGATCGCGCCGTGCGTGTGCGGCTCCGACCGGCCGGCCCAGTTGTGCGCGACCGAGAGGTAGCGCACGCCCATCTCGTTGAGCGCGTCGGGGAGGCCCGCGACCTGACCGGGCACGTCGGTCTGCATCGCCGAGGTGAACTCGATGCCGTAGCGGTCTCGCAGCCGACGGGCTTCGCGCATCAGCTCGCGCAGCTCATCCGTGGAGCACACGTCGGTGTGCAGGTTGTAGGGCATGGCGCTGAGGCCGATCGAGCCCTGCTTGACGAGCTGCATGAAGCGGTCGACCACGGCCTGCGGCCGGTGCGACTCCCAATCGGAGACGGCCCAGAGCGCCTCGGAGTTCCAGCGGAAGCGCGACTCCTCGGGCCAGTCCGCGGTCTGCTCGATCAGGTCGATCGCCGAGTCGAGGTACGAGCGCTGCGCCGCCATCACCTCGGCCTGCGGGTCGGTGTAGCCGAAGTCGTAGTGGGAGTGGTGCACCATGTGCACCGTCCACTCGCGCTGCGGAACGAGCTCGACCTCGATCGCGTCATCGCCCCACGCGGGCACGGCCAGCCGCGCCGTGGTCTCCGACGTGACGGCGTCGACGAGCACGCGGATGCTGCCGGGCTCGGCCGGCCGGGTCGCCCGATCGATGCGCTCGCCGTCGACGGTGACGACGATCTCGGGCGCGGTGGCGTCCTCGTCGGGGCTGTCGACGGCGCCGAGCAGCACGCGGAGGCTCTGCACACCGCGGCCGTCGACGGTCGCGAGGAGCGGCTCGCCGATGATCTGAAGAGCGCGGCCGCCGACCGTTCCGGTGGATGTCACCGCCCGCTGGATCAAGCCCGCTCGCGCGTCTTCGTGGTCCCAGGGTCGTGCTGCGATGAGCGACGGCTTCGTCACGGTGCCTCCCGGCGTTGGTATCGTTACCAGAATCCTGTCATCGCGCTCGACCGCGCACAACATCTCATCCTGCGTTTATCCCGACGGCGTCCAGGATCGCTTCGATCGCCGCGGCGTTCGCCACGATGTCCGGTCCTTCCGTGCGCAGCGCCTCGCCGCTCCGGATCGCGCGGACCACCGCATCCAGCTGGTGGGCGTAGGAGACTCCTCCGGTGATCGCGACCTCGCGTCGTCCACCGTCCGCGGTCACTACGGCGAGCGACGCCCCGAGGTGCGGAGCGATGAAGTTCTCGGCCTCGAGCCGGCCGCGCGTGCCGATCGCGACGAGCCGGTTGCCCACCCGCCCGTCGTCGCCGAACGATGCCACGAGGGTCGCCGCGACGTCGCCGAACGACAGCTCGGCCGTGGTGGCGATGTCGGCGCCCGATGCGTTGAGCGTGCTCGTGGCCGACCGCACCGTCGGCTCGGCGCCCGTGAGCTGGCGCATCGCGTGCACCGGGTAGCAGCCGGCGTGCCGCAGCGCGCCCCCGCCGAGTCGCAGCTCGTGCAGCACCGAGCCCGTGGTGAACGGCCGGGGATCATGCACCTCGGCGTGCAACTCGACGAGCTCGCCGATCTCGCCACCGCGCACGGTGGCGAGCAGCTCGTGGAACATCGGATGGCACGCGTAGTGGAACGCCTCGATGACGCGACGGCCTGTACGCCGCGCGGTCGCCGTCATCCGTGCGGCCTCCTCGCCCGTCATCGCGGCCGGCTTCTCGACGAGCACGTGGTGCCCGGCCTCCAGCGCCGCGCACGTCAGCTCGCCGTGTGAGGACGCCGCCGTGGCGAGGTAGATCAGGTCGATGTCGTCGCGGCCGAGCAGAGCGCCGTAGTCCACGTGGCACGAGGCCACCCCGTGCGTCCGAGCGAACGTGCGCGCGGCACCGGGGCGCGCCGCGGCGACCGCCGTGACGATGACGTCGTCGCGCTCGCGTGCCGGGGCGATGATCGCGGTCGGGGCGATGGCCGCGGCCCCGAGGATGCCGATCCGGAGCGGCGGCGCGACGTGGGCTGCGGTCTCGATCACGCGATATCGATATCACGGCTCGTGCGGGCAGTCACGCCCCGCACGAGCCGGATCCCGGCCGCGGGTCAGCCGACGGCGTGCGTGGTCGGCGCCCCGTCGGCCTCCACGTGGTGCCGCCGCTCGAGGGCCGCGCCCTCCACGTCGACGTCGGGCACGATCCGGTCGAGCCAGCGCGGGAACCACCACGCCGCCCGGCCGAGCAGGTGCATCAGCGCGGGCATGAGCAGCAGGCGCACGACGAAGGCATCGAGCAGCACGCCGAAGGCGAGGCCGAAGCCGAGCGAGCGGATGATGGTCGACTCCGAGCCGATGAAGCCCGAGAACACGGCGACCATGATGATGCCGGCCGCGATCACGACGCTGCGGCCGGCGCGGAAGCCCTGGGCGACCGCGAGCCGGGCCGGGCTGCCGTGCACGTAGGCCTCGCGCATCCCCGATGACAGGAAGAGCTGGTAGTCCATCGCCAGGCCGAAGAGGATGCCGACCAGGATCACCGGCAGGAAGCTGAGGATCGGGCCGGGCGTCACGTGGAACAGGTCGCTCAGCCAGCCCCACTGGAACACGGCGACGATCGCGCCGTAGTTCGCGAGCAGCGACAGCACGAAGCCGCCGGTGGCGATGATCGGCACGAGCAGCGAGCGGAAGACGCCGATCATGATGATCAGCGACAGGCCGATCACCACGACGAGGTAGATCGGCAGCACCGATCCGAGGCTCTCGGAGATGTCGATGTTGCTCGCGGCCTGCCCGGCCACCCCGAGGTCGCCGGTGCCGATCGGATCGAGACCGCGCAGCTCGCGCACGAGCTTCTCGGTCGAGACGGCATTCGGCCCGTGATCGGGCAGCACCTGGAAGGCGCCGAGTCGGCCATCGTCGGAGACGGCGATCGGCGCGACCGCCGCGACGTCGTCGACCTTCGCGAGCGCCTCGGCGATCTGCAGCTGCGAGTCGAGCTGCTCGCTGTCGTCCTGGTCGGCGGGCAGGTCGGCGGTCACCAGCAGGGCGCTGTTCGACCCGGCGCCGAACTGCTTCGCCTGCGTGTCGAAGGCGACGCGCGCGGCGGAGCCGGCGGGCTCCGATCCGCCATCGGGCAGTCCGAGGCGCATCGAGAACGAGGGGATGGCGATCACGAGCAGCGCGGCGACGGCCAGCACCGCGGTCAGCACCGCGCGCAGGGTCGACATCGGCTTCACGCCGGCATCGGCGCGACGACGCTCGTTCGAGGCGGCGAGCTGGCGGCGGCCGCGTCGGCCGAGCACGCGGGTTCCGGCGAGACCGAGCAGCGCGGGGGTGAGAGAGATCGCGATGAGCACCGCGATGACCACGGCGATCGCGCCGGCGGTGCCCATCAGGCCGAGGAACGGGATGCCCGTGATGTTCAGGGCGAGCAGCGCGACGACGACGGTCGAGCCGGCGAAGACGACCGCGTTGCCGGCGGTGCCGTTCGCGAGTCCGATCGACTCGCGCACCTCGGCGCCCTCGAGCAGCTGCCGCCGGTGCCGGTTGATGATGAACAGCGCGTAGTCGATGCCGACGGCGAGGCCGAGCATGACGCCCAACACGGGGGTGACCGAGGCCATCTGCACCACGCCCGAGAAGGCGAGGGTGCCGAGGGACGCGATGGCGACCCCGGCGATCGCCGTCACGATCGGGAAGCTCGCCGCCAGGAGGGAACCGAGCATCACGATGAGCACGATCGCCGCGATGACGACGCCGATCGCCTCGCCGACGCCGAGGATCTGCGGAACGCCCTGAGAGATCTCGGTCGAGTACGAGACGGTGACGCCGTCGATCTTCTTCGCGTCGAAGTGCTCCACCACGGCCTGCTTGGCGCTCTCGGGCAGTTCGAGTCGGGGCAGGGTGAACGAGACGGTGGCGACGGCGGCCGACCCGTCGGATGCGACCTGGCGGATGCCGTCGGCCAGTTCGAGCAGGCGGGCGCCGTCGTCGAGCTGCTTCTGCTGCGCCGTCAGCTCGGCCGCGCCGTCGTCGAGCTCCTTCTGCTTCGCGTCGAGCGCCGTCGTGGGCAGTCCGGCCGCGGTGAGCTGCGCCTTCGCGGCGTCGAGCTGGGCCTGGCCCTGCTCGAGCTGGGTGCGCGCCGCATCCAGCTGCGCCGACCCATCGTCGACCTGCTTTCGGCGGTCGGCGCGCTGGGCTTCGGTCGCGAAGGGGTCGACGACCGAGTTGACGTCGGGGAGTCCGTCGGCGTCGGCGATGCGCGCGGAGATCTGCTTCTGCTGCTCGTCCGTGAGCGCCGAGCCGTCTTCGGTGGCGAATACCACCGAGCCGGAGGCGCCGCTGAAGTCGGGCAGCTTCTTCTGCAGCTGGTCGAGCACGGCGCCGGAGCGCGTGCCCGGGATGTCGAAGCTCGAGCTGAGCCCTCGGAAGCCGAGGGCGAAGCCGCCGCCGACGATCGCGACGATGACGATCCAGGCCAGGATCACGGTCTTCGCGCGGCGGGCGCTGAACACGCCCAGCCGGTAGAGCAGTTCGGCCAACGTCGGTCCTCTCGGGTGCGGGCGCGAGGCGTCCGGGTGCTGCGGTGGGGGATGCGCGAGGCATCGGTCGGCGACGGTGGCGACTCGTCAACAATACGCAACGTCTCGATTCGTGCGCACTACCCTGTGCGGGTGACTCCCGCGCCGCCCGAGACCCGACAGGGTGGTCGCGTGCGCAGCGAGGCCGCGCGCCTCGCGATCCTCGAGGCGACCGCGAGCGAGTTCGCCGCGCGGGGTTACGAGCACCTCACGATCGAGGGGATCGCGGCCGCTGCCGGCGTCGGCAAGCAGACGATCTACCGGTGGTGGCGCTCGAAGGGCGATCTCGTCGCCGAGGCCGTGCTCGAAGACCGGCTGCTGGGCGAGCGCTTCCACATCCCCGACACCGGCGACCTGCGATCAGATCTCGAGAGCTGGCTGGGCGCGGTCTTCGACATGCTCGCCGGTCCGCAGGGCGAAGGACTCCTGCGCTCGCTGATCGCCGCCGCGGCCGACAACGCCGACATCGGCCTGCGGCTGCGCGAGCGCATCGCGGGGGAGGGTGTCGCCGGTGGGGCGGATGACGCCGCAAGCGCCGAGAGCGCCGAGCCGTCGGTGACGGATCGACTGCGCTCGGCCGTCACGGCAGGAGAACTGCCGACGAGGGCCCCGGTTGCCGAGATCGCCGAGCTGCTCGTCGGGGCGGTCATCCTCCGCGCGCTGAGCCGCACGGGTGGAGACCGCGAGGCGGTCGCGCGACTCGTCGCGGCGGTCGTCGACTGATCGACCGACCAGCTGACCGCGTGGTGATAGCGACCGCGGCTCTCAGCCGGCGAGCCCGAGCTGCTGCTGCATCCCCGCTTCGTCAGTGGCGCCCCAGCGCTCGACGAGTCGGCCGTCGTCGAAGCGTCCGACCTGGATGCCGCGCACAGAGAAGCGGCGTCCGGTCGGTGCGTGGCCCTGGAATTCGCCGGTGTGGGTGCCGCTGATGGTGAGCGCGACGGTCACCGACTCGTCGTCGGCGACAAGCGTCTGCGGCGCGGCCTCGAGGTCGGGGAAGGCGGTGAACATCTCGGTCCAGAAGCCGACGATGCCCGCGGATCCCGGCGCCTGGTCGGGCGCGGGATCGTGATCGACGACGTCGTCGTGGAAGACCTCGGTGAGAGCTTGCGCATCGCGTGCGGCGAGGATCTCGCCGAGTCGTTCCTGGGCTGTGAGGTTGCGGTCGCGTGATTCGCTCATGCGTTCACGGTGGGGTCGAAGCGGGTGTCGGGTGGAGCTCTCTGCGCCCGCGCCAAGGTGCCGCTCGGGCGGCACGGAGGTGGGAGGGCCGGCGCCTCCGCACGACCCGGCCATCCGCTGGGAGCGGACCGCACGCATCCGCCCGCTCCACCGCCCCGCTCGTAGCGTCGCCCGCATGACGAACTGGGGCTACACGCTGATGACCGAGCAGAGCGGGCCGCGCGAGCTCGTGCGCTACGCGCAGGCCGCCGAGCAGGTGGGGTTCGACTTCGAGGTGTCGAGCGACCACTACTCGCCGTGGCTCACCGAGCAGGGGCACGCGCCCTACGCCTGGACGGTGCTCGGCGCTGTCGCGCAGGCGACCGAGCGCGTCGAGCTGATGACCTACGTCACCTGCCCGACGGTGCGCTATCACCCCGCGGTCGTCGCCCAGAAGTCGGCGACGCTGCAGCTGCTCGCCGAGGGGCGCTTCACGCTGGGCCTCGGCTCCGGCGAGAACCTCAACGAGCACGTCGTCGGCGAGGGCTGGCCGGCGGTGGATGCGCGCCACGACATGCTCGAGGAGGCGCTCGAGATCATCCACGAGCTGCACTCCGGCGACCTCGTCACCTACGACGGGCAGTACTTCCGCGTCGACTCGGCGCGCATCTGGGACCTGCCCGACGAAGGTGTGCCGATCGCGGTGGCGGTGTCGGGGAAGAAGTCGGTGGATGCCGTCGCCGACCTGGCAGACCACCTCATCCAGGTGCAGCCGGATGCGGATGTCGTGAAGGCCTGGAAGAAGGGGCACGGCGATCCCGCCCGCGTGATCGGGCAGATCCCGATCTGCTGGGGTCCGGACAAGCAGAAGGCGATCGAGCAGGCGCACGCGCAGTTCCGCTGGTTCGGCGGCGGCTGGGCGGTCAACGCCGACCTGCCGACGCCCGCCGGCTTCGCCGCCGCATCCCAGTTCGTGCGCGAGGAGGATGTCGCTGACGCCATCGCCTGCGGCCCCGACCTCGATGAGCTCGCCGAGAGCGCCCGCCCGTTCCTGGAGGCAGGGTTCACCGACCTCGCCTTCGTGCAGGTCGGCGACGAGGGGCAGCAGCGCTTCCTCGACGAAGCCGCGGGTCCACTGCTCGAGAAGCTGCGGAGCCTGTGATGAGAAAGCACGTCGCCGACGGCCGTCCCTCGGATGCTCCGGTCGAGCCGGCCGTGACCGACGATGGCGCGCTCGCTCCGACGAGCGACGCCGGCGGTGCGGGCACTGCGGCGGACGTCGAGGTGCCGGAGGACGAGCGGCCGCCGCAGACCCCGTCCGAGCGGCGCCCCGAATCGCTGGTCGACGGCAACCGGGTCGCGACCGCCGACGATATGGAATGACGCGGAGGGCGCAGAGAGCCCGAGCCCGACCTCGGCGAGCCGTCAGTCGGAGTCGGCCGTGCCCGCCTCGCGGGGTCGCGCCTCATGGTGGCGCGCCCCGTGCGTGCGGCGCTGCTCCTTCATCTCCGCCTCCGCGAGATGACGTCGACCGCTGACGAGCTGGTCGCGCGCGATCTGCTCCCACCGCCGGAACGCAGCCCAGTATCCGTCGTCGTAATCCTCGACGATCTGGAACGTCCAGCGACCCTCGATGACATTGCGGCCGACGAGCTCGCGCTCGATCCCCTCGGCGAGCTCGACGTGGCCTGCCGTGCGCAGCTGCTCGACCGCGTCGCCCAGAGCGAGATCCGCCCGCCCGGTCAGTCGGTGGAAGGCGTAGAGCTCGCCGCGCGCCTGCTCGACCACCTCGAGCGCCTCGGAGAGCTTGCCGAGCGCGGCGACGGTCGCGTCATCCACGCCGTCCGGGCGGAGGTGCGCCGGGTCGGGCCCGTCGTCGGACGCGGGCGACGACGTGGATGGGGGAGCAGTCAGCTCGGCATCGGTCATGACGCGACGGTAGGACGGGATGTGACCGCGGCGGCGACGCGATCAGAGACCGCTGATGGCGCTGTCAGCAGATACGCGACCACGTCGACGATACGTTCGCGACACGCGACCGGGAGAGGCGAGGCGACGGATGACCGGACAGGACCATGCCGCTAGCGCGAAGGCCGACGGCGACGAGTCGGTTGGCGAGAAGCCGCGCGACGGCGAGCACTGGCTCGTGATCGACGGGCGGCGCTGGCGCCGCACCGATCCCGAGCTCGCCGACGAGGTCGCGGCGGCGCTGCGGTCGCATCTCGGGCGGGCGCGGGCGGCCGTGCGCACGGCGAAGAAGGGCGGAGACGAGGAGGCGCTGCGCGAGGCGCGAAGTCGGGTGGGGCTCGCGAAGACCGGGCTCGGCGAGCGGGGGCCGCGCTGGTGGGAGGAGCCGATCGCCGAGCGCCGTCGCCGCGCGGCCGAAGCGCTGCAGAGCCTCGCCGACGACTGAGCGCAGGCGCGCGGATGTGAGCGGCACGCGGGCCCGCTCGAAGCTCGCTGGACGCCCCGTATCGAGTGGATGCGCGACTTCACACTGAGCGCATGAGAGACGACACGGCGGGTGAGCTCCCGGTCCTGCGCGAGGAGGAGCTCGACCAGGCGGCCACCCTCACAGATCTGCCGCCGATCGTGGACGCGACCGCCGCGATCGGCGCGCACGCCCTCGTGGTCACCTGGAACCTGGCGAGCCCGCTGTCGACGACCGGCTCGCAGCGCACTCACCTCAACATCTGGTTCCCGCGCAACGGCGGCGGCCCGCTGCAGCTCGGGCTCGAGGTGACACCGCCGACGGCGATCGCCTTCGCGGTCGACTTCGAGCATCGCGTCATCCGCCGGCGTCGCAGCGTGCGGGTGCGTGTGGGCGAGCGGCGGATCGTCGCGCTCTTCCCGCTCGACTGGGTGCACGACCTCGAGCCGGTCGAGATCAGTCACACCAGCGCTCTGCTCGAGAGCCCCGGGGTCTTCGATCCGGCGCTGCGGCTGCGGTTCGACATCGTCTCTGAGTAGCCGCGCGCTCAGTCCGCCGGTCGGGTCGCGCCGACCGCGATCCGCCCGAGCAGGGTCGCCACGGCCCCGCCGACCTGGGCGCCGCGATCGCCGGGCTCCAGCGCAGCGCGCATCCGCTCGAGCTGCTCGTCGATGCGGCCGTGGGCGAGCTCGGCGTCGGGGCCGGCCTCCGGCCACTGCTCGACCGCGTCGGCGGTGAGCCGGATGGCGGCCGCCGACTCCGCGCGAGCGCCGTCGGGGAGGTCGCGCAGGCTCTCGTCGTCGGACTGAGCCGGCGCGAGGAGGTCGATGAGCTCCTCGGCGCGACGGACGATGCGGCGCAGCGCACCGTGCTGGCGGGTCTCCGCGGCGATCGCCTCGCGCTGACGCCACGCGCGCGCGTTGCCGCGGCGGCTCTCCTGCGCCTGATCGAGCGACTCCTCGGCGCTCGCGAGCGCACGTCTCAGCCGGGGGATCGCGGCGGTCGCTGCCGGTTCGTCGGCGTCGGGCTCCTCGACGGTCGTCGCGACGTCTCTGAGAACGGCGGCGACCTCGGCGCGCAGGCGCCGAGCCGAGTCAGCGGCATCGGTGAGCCCGACCGGCGGCGGGATGAGCAGGGTCACGATCACGGCGATGCCCATGCCCAGCGCGACCTGCAGCAGGTAGCCCATCGAGTAGTCGCCCGCGTCCGCGCCGCCGACCGTCAGCACGAAGAGCGCCGCGACCGGCACGTAGTCGCGCGCGGGACCGGGCGTGAACAGACCGGCGACGATCACTCCGACGGCTGCGGCGATCGGCACGGCCAACCAGCCCGGGGCGTGCAGCAGGAAGAGCAACCAGGCGAGGCCGATTCCGACCGCTGTTCCGGCGACGGTGTGCAAGGTCGACCGCGCCGAGCTGACGAGCGTCGGCGTCATCGCGATGACGGCGCCGAAAGGCGCGTAATACGCATAGTCGCCGAGCGCTCCCGGCAACTGGTGCCCGAGCAGCCACGCGAGCGCGGCCGCCCCTGCGGTCTTGGCGGCGAGCAGCACGCGCTCGCCGCCCACGGCTCGCCGCAGCGAACCGCGAGCGCGAGCCCAGGAGCGCGCCCGGAAGTCGGCGAGCCCGCTCAGGGGTGCAGCACCACCTTCACGCAGCCGTCGACCTTCTGCTTGAACACCTCGTACATCTCCGGACCCTCCTCGAGCGAGGCCTCGTGGGTGACGAGGTCGTCGATGCCGAGCGGGTCGTCGTCGCGCTCGACGAGCGGGAGGAGCTCGTCGCGCCAGCGGTGCACGTTGCACTGCCCCATGCGCAGCGTGAGCCCCTTGTCGAACATGCGCACCATCGGCAGCGGATCCTTCGCTCCGGCGTAGACGCCGCTGAGCGAGACGGTGCCGCCGCGCTGAACCGCGTCGATCGCGAGCTCGAGAGCGGCGAGGCGGTCGACGCCCGCGGTCTGCGCCACCACGCGGCCGACCGGCGCCGGCAGCACGGTCGAGGCGTTCTGCAGCAGAGAGGCGATCGGGTTGCCGTGCGCCTCCATGCCGACGGCGTCGAGCACCGCGTCCGGCCCGCGCCCGTTCGTGACCTTGCGCAGCTCGGCGGCGACCTCGCCCTCCCCGTCGTAGACCTCGGCGCCGTGCTTCTCGGCCATCGCGCGGCGCTCGGGCACCGGGTCGACGCCGAGCACGCGGTAGCCCAGGTGCCGGCCGATCCGCACCGCCAGCTGGCCGACCGGGCCGAGCCCGACGACGGCGAGCGTGCCGCCCTCGGGCACATCCGCGTACTGCACCCCCTGCCAGGCGGTGGGCAGGATGTCGCTGAGGAAGAGGTAGCGCTCATCCGGCAGATCGCCGCCGACCTTGATCAGGTTGAAGTCGGCGCGGTGCACGCGCAGTGCTTCGGCCTGGCCGCCGGGGATCGAGCCGTAGAGGCGGGTGTAACCGTAGAGCGCGGCGCCGGAGTCGGTGTCGCGCTGCTGTGTGGTCTCGCACTGCGAACTGCGGCCGTGACGGCACATGAAGCACTCGCCGCAGGCGATCACGAAGGGCACGACGACACGGTCGCCGGGTTTGATGCGCGTGACGGACGCGCCGACTTCCTCGACGACGCCCATCGGCTCGTGGCCCAGCACATCCCCCTTGTCGAGGAAGGGGCCGAGCACGTCGTAGAGGTGCAGGTCGCTGCCGCAGATCGCGGTCGAGGTGATGCGCACGATCGCATCGGTCGGCTCGACGATGCGCGGGTCGTCGACGGTCTCGACGCTGAGCTGTCGGTCGCTCTGCCAGGTGAGGGCTCTCATGCGGGCACGTTAGGCAGAACCCCGGCGGGGGTGAGGAGGGGGTCAGGCGGCGCTCAGAGGGTGTGGAGCCGACGTGCACGCTCGCTCGGCGCGACGTCGTGAGACCTGCGGTTTCCGCGCGCGCGGTCAGCGCCCGCTGTGCGTCGCCCGAGCCTGGGCGCTCCCGGCCGCGACCGGGCGTGCACTGGATGGCGAAGACCGATTCAGCGAATGGAGGCTTCATCATGAGCGATCCGAACGGCGACGACCCCGGCATCGACAGCCAGGGCGGGCTGAACCCCGATGTGGGTGACCCGGACTTCGACACGGCGCAGGCCGCGACGTCGGGCGGCACCGCCGGCCCGGCGAGCGACTCGATCGTCCCGCCCGAGGGGAATCCGCCGGATGGCAGCCCCGCGGGCGCGCCCGACGAGCCGGTCGAGCCGCCGACGCCTGGGCAGGAGCCGACCGATCCGGACGACGGCCCGCACCCGGATGATCCGCTGACCTCGCCGGTCAAACCGGTATGAGTCACGACGCGAGTCCGCGCACCGGGAGCGATCCGGTGGCGGCCGCGGCCGGTGCGGGGCGGACGTGACCGCCGCGAGGCGCATCCAGCTCCCTTCTGGACGCTGGGCCGGCGTCAGCGGGCTCGGTGACCCGATCGCGCGGCGCCTCCTGATCGCGTGTCACCCTCTCGGCATCGCGAGCGGCTTCGATCCCGACCCGATGCTGACGTCCCACTGGGGCGTGCACATCCTGGCGTTCGACCGGCCCGGGTACGGCGCATCCGACCCGTGGCGTGAGGGCGAGCAGCCGAGCGTGACGGCGTGGGCCGACGACATCGCCGGCGCGGTGCTGCACGACCTCGACGAGGCCGAGCGGAACGCCTCCGCATCGGTCGCGAAGCAGATCGGCATCCTGGGCTGGGGCGGAGGCGGGGCGTATGCGCTGGCTCTGGCGTCGCGGCTCGGCGAGCGGGCGGATCGCCTTGCGCTCGTCGGCACCCGGCGCCCGCGCGCCCTGAGTCGACTCGCTCTGAGTGAGACCATCGAGCCCGAGGTCGACCTCGTCGAGGAGCCGCTGGCGGTGCGGCGACTGGGACATGTCGTCGAGGCGGGCGTCACGCAGGGAGATGCAGGCCGCATCGGCGACGCCCGCGCGCTCGTCTCCCACGCCTGGGCCGCGAGCCTGAATTCGATCGCCGCTGCCACGCTGCTCGTGCACCGGCGCGACGGAGCCGCCCTCGGGTCGGCCGACGCACGCTGGTACGAGCGGCATCTGCGTCGAGCGGCGTCCGTGCTCTCGGCCTCGCCGCAGCCGATCGTCGACCACTGGCACCGGCTGCTCGACCATCTGGCTCCGGAGCACGGCGAGGTGCCGGAGGCGCTGCGCTGAGTCCACGTGAACTGCCGTCGGGGCCGCCCGCGGCGACGAACGCAACCGATACGACGAACCTCGACGAACTGAGAGGAACAGTGCGATGAAGGATTATCCGCCACGAGAGCAGAACGTGCCGATCATGGATGGCGCCGCCGACGCGACGCCCGCCGAGAAGCGCGAGGGGCTCCACGATCAGACCGCGTACGACCACCCCGGCGATCCGCGCGGCGCCGAGCAGGACCAGGCGCTTCGCGAGCACGAGGCCGGCCTCGATGCCGGAATCGGCGCCGGCGAGGATGAGGAGTCCGGCATCGGCGAGCAGCGCGCCGATGAGGGCGATGCCGCCATCCGATCGTCCGCCGAAGTCGAATCCGACCCCGACTCCGCGACCTGAGCTATCGCACGACCGCGCGGTCGACCGGACACCTGGAGGCCGGCCCTAGCGGATCAGCTGCCGCCCGGCTCGCGATCCGCTCGCGCGACGTCCTCGCCGCTCTCCGCGGTAGCCGCGTCGTGGCCCTGCATGTCCTGCCCGTAGAGCTGCGGCAGCGGCGGGTTGGGCTCCGTGTTCTGCTCCTCCCTCGGGCCGGATGCGACGGTGCTGTCGTCCTCGTCGCGTTCCGCGGTCTCGCCGGGCTCAGGTGCCGGGTTCTCGTTCGGGTCGCTCATCGCGCTCTCCGTTCTCGTGTCGCTCTCGTGTGCGTGATCGCGACGCTAGACGCCGCCCGCCATGGCCGGTCCGGTCTCGGATGTGCCGCCGAGGTGCCGCTCGCGCCGCGCCCAGGTGCGCGTCGCGTGCGTGTCGGCTGGGCGCCCGCGCAACGTCGTCCGGCGCCGCGACGCCGCCTTCCTAGCGTCGGGGCATGCGCATCGTCATCACCGGAGCATCCGGCAACCTCGGCACCGCGATCCTCCGCCGCCTCGCGGACGACGGCCACGAGCTGATCGGCGTCTCGCGTCGGGCGCCCGAGCCCGTCGGCCCCTACAGCGGCGTCGAGTGGCACGAGATCGACCTGGCGACGCCCGACGCCGATGGTCTGCTCGCCCCGCTGCTGGTAGGGGCGGATGCGCTGGTGCACCTGGCCTGGAAGCTCCAGCCGCAGCACGACGAGGCGGAGATGCACGCGACCAACGTCGATGGCGCTCGTCGCGTGTTCGACGCGGCCGCGGCCGCGCGGGTCGGCCAGCTCGTCGTGGTCTCGTCGGTCGGCGCGTACTCGCCCGGTTCGAAGACGCATCCGGCCGGCGAGGACTGGCCGACCGGCGGCATCCCGACCTCGTCGTACTCGCGGCACAAGTGCGCGGTCGAACGCCAGCTCGACCTCGTCGAACGCGACCATCCCGCGCTGCGCGTCGCCCGGGTGCGCCCCGCGCTCGTCTTCCAGCGCGACGCCGCCTCCGAGATCGGCCGGCTGTTCCTGGGCTCGATCCCGCCGAAGCTCGTCGGCCAGCTGCGCTCGCCGATCGTGCCGCTGCCGTCGGCGCTCACGCTGCAGGTGATCCACGCGGATGATCTGGCCGACGGCATCGCGCGGATCGTCCAGAAGCGCGTGACGGGCGCCTTCAATCTCGCCGGCGACCCCGGCATCCGACCGCGCGGCCTCGCGCGCCTCCTCGGCGGACGCTGGCTGCCGGTACCGGCGCGAGCGCTGCGCGCCCTCGTCGACGCGAGCTGGCGGGCGCGCATCCAGCCGACCGAGGCGGGCTGGCTCGACCTCGCGCTCGGCGTGCCGCTGATGTCGACCCGGCGAGCGCGCACCGAGCTCGGCTGGCGGCCGCGCGTCGATTCCCGTGACGCCCTGCGGGAGCTGCTCGACGGGATGCGCGACGAGGCAGGGGTGCCCGCCTCGGCGTCGCTGCAGCCGGCATCGCCGTCGTCGTCGTCGTTCAGCTCGGACCGCGCCGCGGAGCGCTGAACCCGCACCACGTTGATCGTGCTCGTGCATCGGCCTTCGCTTCTGACCCCGCACCGGGCGCCCGCCGACCGCGGGCTGGGAGCCGACCATCGGGCGGCGGCGCCGACGTAGCGTGCACGCATCCCGTCGGATCCGGCGGGGGAGATCCACTGGGAAGGAATCGCCATGAGCCTCGGAGACAAGGCGAAGCACGCCGCCGAAGAAGCCAAGGGCCACGTCAAGGAGGGCGTCGGCGACGCCACCGACGACAAGAAGCTGCAGGCCGAGGGCAAGGCCGAGCAGGCGTCGGCCAACGTGAAGCAGGCCGGCGACGACATCAAGGACGCCACGAAGCACTGACCACGACGCCGACGGAGCGCAGGGCCGGGGCGTTCGTGCCGCCGCCCGCGCCCCGTCGGCTCTGGGCTGAACTCGACGAAGGAGCCAGAAGATGGATGATCGTGACGATCCGCGCACGCGCGACAGCGCCGCGAGCGGCGACGACGAGCTCGAGTTGATCCACCAGGAGAAGGCGAGCGAGGCGTCTGAGCAGACCGATCCTGTCGATGATCCCGCCGCCGACAAGGGAGAAGGCGCGGATGTGACCGCCGTCGAGGCGACACCTGACGACTCCGTGTCGTGATGTCCGCCCGCCCCGCCGGGCGCGGGCGTGGTCGCGGCGTGGTGGCCCCCGGGTCGAGCACGGCGGCGATCCCAGCCGCACCTGCGGCCGATGCGGTCGGCGGATGCCGGTCGGCGCGGACCCTGACGCGCGCTGGTGCTCGGGTGCGTGCCGACGCGCGAAGCTGACCGCGCTCGACCGGGAGCTCGAGTCCCGGTTGCGCGAGCGCCTCGCCGCGCTGTCAGCGTCCGCGACGCTGTGTCCGTCGGAGATCGCCCGCCAGGTCGGCCCCGCCGACAGCTGGCGTGAGTTGATGGAGCATCGAGTGACTTGGACGCATCCTGGACACAATTTAGCGAGACCCGCGGTGCGGATCAGTGATCACGTAAGCTCGACTGGACTGATAATCCGGGATTTTCGCCCTCGATCATGAGGGTCTGTATTCGCACACGGCTCATAATCGTGGTGTCGCGGGTTCGAGTCCCGCCCTCGCTACCGCAAGGCCCTCGGTTCCGGTTCCCCGAACGAGGGCCTTTCAGCTTCGCTGGGGGCGTCGACGCGCCCCGGGTGGGTCAGGATGCTTCGCCGGCGCGGATGGACTCTGCGTAGCGCCAGATCGCGCTGACCGACTCATCGAAGTCCTCGGGCGTGATCGCGCCGCCGACGAACTGCAGCACGAGTCCGTCGATCGCGGCGAAGATCGCGCGCGCCGCGGCACGGTCGGCCCGAGAGGGCTGATCCCCGAAGACGCTGCGCTCGATCTCGGCCGTGTACCGCGCATACAGGTCGACGATCTGGGGGCGAAGCGACTCGTCGCGGCTCGCTTCGAGCACCATCTCGTACTGGTAGACGTGCAGGTCGAGCTCGTCGGCGAGGGTCGAGCGGAGTGCGTCGCGGTACTCCTGCTCGGAGTCGGCGAAAGCCGGCAGGTGCGAGTCGCGGAGCGCGGTCGAGACCGACCAGTCGAGGGCTCCGGCGGCCAGCGCGGGCAGAGATCCGAAATGGTGCGAGACGAGCGAGTTGTTGACGCCGGCCTCGTCGGCGACCTTGCGGAACGTCATGCCGTGGAGGCCGTGCTGGGCGACGACGCGGACGGCCGCCTCGAGCAGCATCTCGCGCCCGGTTCCGTACTTCGTCCGCGGCGCTGCCATGACCGAAGGCTACCTGCGCCTATTCGCGGGAGTTGACGATCCGTGCACTGATTTGGGCATATGCTTGATATCAATTTGGGCGAATGCTTGAATCACCGCACCCGACGATGAGCCGTTCGAAGGAGAACGCCCGTGACATCGACCCCGACGGAATCGGCCCCGGCCGAGACGACCACGGCGCTGAAGCGCAACAGCCTCGGCGTGGCGGGCATCGCGTTCTTCGTGATCGCCGCCGCCGCGCCCATGGCGGCATTCGTCGGCGCCGCTCCGGTCGTGTTCTCGATCGTCGGCGCCGGCGCGCCCCTGGTCTACGTGCTCGTCGCCGCGGTCATCGCGATCTTCGCCGTCGGCTACCTCAAGATGAGCCGCCACATCACGAACGCGGGCGGCTTCGTCGCGTTCATCGCCCGGGGGCTGGGATCGCGCGCCGCGACCGGCTCGGCCGGCATCGTCGTCGTCACCTACCTGGCGCTGCAGATCGGTCTCGTGTCGCAGTTCGGCGTCTTCGCTCAGCAGCTCGCCGCAGAGGCGGGTCTGAAGCTCCCGGTCTGGGTGTGGGTGTTCGCGGCCGTGATCCTCACGACCGTCCTGGTCATGCGCGGGGTGGATGTGAACATGCGCGTGCTCGGCGTGATCATCGCGCTCGAGGTGATCGTGATCGCGATCCTCGTCGTCGGCATCCTCGTCGCGTTCCCCGGTCAGGACCCGTCGCTGGTGAGCTTCAGCCCTGCCGTCGTCGCGAACCCGGGCATCGGCGTCGCCGGACTGTTCGTCTTCACCTGCTTCACGACCTTCGAGGCGACCACCGTGTTCGCCGAGGAGGCACGCAACCCCCGTCGCACCATCCCGATCGCCCTCTTCGTCGTGATCGGCTTCGTCGCCGTCTACTACACGGTCGCCACCTGGGCCGTGAGCTACGGACTCGGCGCCGCGAACGTGCAGAAGGCCTCCGCCGACAATCTGTCTGGCGTCATCTTCGACCTCGCCACGAAGGCCGTCGGGCCGTGGCTGTCGATCACGATGCAGATCCTGGTGCTCACCAGCTTCCTGGCGATGCTCATCGGCGTGCAGAACATGTTCGCCCGCTACTGCTTCGCGCTCGGCCGCGCCCGGGTGCTGCCGAAGGTGTTCGCTCACGTCTCCGCGCGCAACAAGGCGCCGTCTCGAGCCGCGATCATCGGCGCGGCCGTCGTCGCCGTCGTGCTCGCCGGGTTCTTCGCCGCCGGTGCCGACCCGATCGTGGTCATCTACGCCTGGTTCGTCGCGCTCGGCACGATCGGCTTCATCACGATGATGACGCTCGCCTCGGTCGGCATCCTCGCCTTCTTCGTCCGCGAACGGCTCGAGACGGGGTTCTGGAGCACCAAGTTCGCGCCCGGACTCGCGCTCATCCTCAACGTCGGCGTGCTCGTGATCGCGCTGAGCAACTTCAACGTGCTGCTCTTCGGCGACGGCACGATCGCCGCGGCGATGCTCGTGCTCATCCCGCTCGCCTTCGTCGCCGGCTTCATCATGCCGAGCTTCCGCAAGGACATCGATTTCGCGATCGTCGCGATCAGCTGACCGCCGCGTCGACATCCCCACCACCGCACCGAGAGGACTCAGCTCGATGAGCACCACCGACACCACCGCCCGCACCGGCGTCGACCAGCAGGTTCAGGAGCAGGGCTTCGTCGCCCAGCAGGACTGGCCCGACGTCTCGGTCATGATGGACGGCTTCGGCGACCCGAGCCTGCCCGCCAGCGACGCCCTCGCCGACCGCACGCTCGACATCGTCTACGACAACGGGTGGACGATCCGCCACGACTTCGTCACGGCGGCCGAACTCACCTGGACGGTCATCGCCGGTGATGCCATCGGCGCGACCGGAACGCACCCGTACCGCGCTGTCGAGGCTCGGGAGAACCTGTTCCTCGTCGACTTCCTCAAGGGCGACGGGATCGAGACCCACGCGGTCACGATGGTCGTCGATGTCACCGACGGCCGCGTCACCACCGCCGACAGCAGCATCTACCAGGGCGAGACCGAGGGCCGCACGGCGACCGAGTTCCTGCACGGCCGCATCGACGGCATCGGGTCGGGCGCGATCGAGCCGCGTCAGCGCAGCGAGGCCCTCGTCGGCAAGCGCATCTACTACCGCTACAGCCCGACGGAGCGCTACGAGCACATCTACCTCAACGGCGGCACCTTCGTCTGGCACTGCATCTCCGGCGGAGAGCGCGGCCTCGCCGACGTCGACGAGACCCGCACCTACGAGCTCGCCGACGACATCGTCATCTTCTCCTGGAAGGAGAGCGTGATGCCGGTCGAGAGCTTCCTCGTCGTCGACCTGCGCGAGAAGCGCTCCATCGGGCGGATGTTCTGCTGGGAGAACCCGACCCAGAGCGTCGTGCACATCCCCTTCGACAGTCGCTTCACGATCCTCAACGAGACCACCTACCCCAACGACTGAGCGCCCGGCATCAGCCGCACCGCACCGCACCAGGGAGACGACGATGTCCGACCACGCATCCATCAGCTTCGGCACCCTCGACCGCAGCAAGGCCGAGCCCTTCGAGGTCGGCACGGTCCAGTGGATCCGACGCCCCGGCGACGGAGATCGCGCCGACCTCTCATCCGGGTTCTGGTTCATCAGCCCCGACGAGACGCCCGGCGCGATGCGCGTCGTCGGCCACGCCGACGAGACCGTCTACATCCTCGAAGGTCACCTGCGCGTCGAACCCGAAGGCGGCGAGGCATTCGAGCTCACCGCCGGATCGGTCGCGACGTTCGACAAGGGCGTCCCGGCGCTCTGGACCGTGCTCGCCCCCACGGTCGAGTTCTTCGTCTACTCCTGAGCCCGATCGTGACCTCTCGCTACGACGCCATCGTCATCGGCGCCGGCTTCGCCGGACTCACCGCCGCCCGCGAGCTCAGCGCCGCAGGCCGCCGAGTGCTCGTCCTCGAAGCTCGCGACCGGACCGGCGGACGCACCTGGACCGAGCGCCGTCTCGGCCACGACCTCGAGCTCGGCGGCACCTGGGTGCACTGGACCCAGCCCTTCGTCTGGGCGGAGCTGCGCCGGTACGGGATCGGCGTCGTCCCGAGCCCCATCCCGCTCGAGGCGTGGTGGTGGAACGGATCCGAGACCGTCGCCGGCACCCCGGACGAGCTGCTCGATCTGCTCGACGAGCCGAATCGGCTGCTCGGCGCCGAGTCCCGCGAGGTGTTCCCGCTCCCGTACTCGCCGATGAGCTCGCTCTACGCCGACGACCTCGATCACGTGCATCTCGTCGAGCGCATCGACCAGCTGCCGCTCGACGAGCAGCAGCGCACGCTGCTGCGCTCGTTCTGGACGCTCAACTTCAACGGCCGCCTCGATGACGCCGCCTTGACGCAGGCGCTGCGCTGGCTCGCTGCCGCCAACGGCGACTGGCGCATCATGTTCGAGACGTGCGCGACCTACAAGGTCGTGGGCGGCACGCGCGCCCTGATCGAGGCCATCGCCGCCGCATCGCCGGCCGAGATCCTCCTCGGGCGCGACGTCGTCGCGATCGACGAAGCCGGCGATGTCGCCGCCGTCACGACATCCGGCGGCGAGACCTTCGTCGCCTCCGACGTCGTCGTGACGACCCCGCTCCACGCGCTCGCCCGCATCCGGTTCACGCCGGAGCTCGCCCCGTCGGCCGAGCGGGCGATCGAGGTCGGGCAGCTCGGGCTCGGCACGAAGGTCTGGTTCTCGGTCGAGGGCGAGAGGCCGCACTTCGTCGCGTTCGGCGACGCCGACTGGCCGCTGAACTTCCTGCAGTCGGAGTACCACGTCGACGGGCGCACGATCGTGATCGGCTTCGGCCCCGACTCGACCGCGCTCGACGGCGCGGACGTCGCCGCTGTCCAGGCGGCGGTGGATCGCCTCGTCCCCGGTCTCCGGGTCGTCGAGACCACGCTGCATGACTGGGTCGCAGACCCGCACTCCGGGGAGACCTGGCCGATGCACCGTGTGGGCTACCTGTCGACCGGGCTGCCGGCACTGCAGTCGGGCACAGCCCGCATCCACTTCGCCGGGTCCGACGTCGCCGACGGCTGGGGCGGCTTCATCGACGGCGCGATCGAGAGCGGGATGACGGCGGCGCGCCGCATCCTCGACGTCCCCGCCGTCGCGGCCGACTGACACGCGGTTATCGCCGTGAGGTTCGAGCGAGCGGCTTCTCGATCGTCGTCCGGAGCCAGCTGGCGGGGCGCGTCCTGTTCCTGTTCCGGGCTTCTTCGGAGAGCAGCAGTGGAACAGGCCGTCGTCGCTGTCGCCGGGATCCTCGCGACCTTCGAAGTGGGTGCTCGGCAGTTCAGCCCGTCCGGATCGCGCGGCCAGGACTGGGTAGCGTGAATGGGTGTCTGTTGGCTTCCTCGTCGGTTCAGGGGAGCGGAGAGGGAGCGATGGGTTCTGGATTCTCGGCGGGAGCGATCTCGGTCACGGCGACGAACGGTGAGGTGTGGATGCTGAACATCTGCGCGATCTGCGGTGCGTCGGTCATCGAGGCGGAGGGCGCCGGTCTCGCGTTCCATCAGCGCTGGCACCGCACCACCGGCTCCGGCAACTGGCATGACTCGGTGACCGGCCGCATCCTCAGGGTCGAGTAGCCGGCTCGACGCAGCCGGCGACCGGGCTCCTCCCCTACTTCACCCCGCGGATCGGCAGCACCGCGAGCCCGCCGAGCACGCCGCAGACGATCGCCGCGATGAACAGCGCCGTGTAGTTCTCGCCCCCGCCGCCGATGGCGAGCAGCGGGATGGCGAGCACCGGCACGAGCACCTGCGGCACCTGGTACGACAGCGAGACGATGCCGAGATCCTTGCCCGCCTCGGTGAAGGTGGGCAGCACCTCGGTCATCATCGCGATGTCGACCGAGACGAACGCGCCCTGGGCGGCGCCGACGAGCGTGAGGGCGATCAGCAGCGTGGTCAGGTCGGGCGCGAACACGGCGACGGTGAGACCCGCCGCCGAGAGCAGCGCCGACACCCACACGATCGCCTTGCGGCGCCCGGTGCGGTCGGAGAGCCAGCCGAACAGGATGGTCGTGACGATGCTCGCCGCCGTGAAGCAGACGATGCCGGTCGCGAAGGTGCCCGACGCCTGCTCCTTGGGCACGCCCATCCGGTCGATGATGTAGAAGAGCAGGTAGGTCGTGACCGTGAAGATCGACATCGTCACGAGCAGACGGCACGCCCACGCCCAGAAGAAGTTGCGGTAGCGCACCGGGTTCAGCCAGTACGTCGAGAGCACGTCGCGCCAGCTCCACGGCGCGGGGCGCTCGGTGCGCACGATGTCGCGCAGGCCGAAGAAGAGCAGCCCGCTGAGCACGGCGCCGATCACGCCCGGCACGATGAACCAGCTCCACTGCGCGTCGTTCGGCAGGGCGGCGATCATGAGGGCGCCGATGATGAGCGCGAGCGCGTTCGCGGCGCTCGCCGCGGCCGAGACGCGGGCCCGGATGCGCATCGGGATCTGGTCGGCCAGCAGCGCATGCACGGCGGCGTTGGTGGCGCCGAAGCCGGCCTGCACGATGGCCCATCCGATGATCACCTGCCAGAGCGTCGACGAGAACGCGAGCACGCCGACGCCGACGAGTCCGGCGAGAGCGCCACCGAGGATCCAGGGCCGGCGCATGCCGAGCCGCGACATCGTGCGGTCGCTCAGCCGCCCGAACAGCGGAGTGATGACGATCACCACGACCCCGCCGACCGCGGCGACGATCGACAGGTTGACGCCCTTGGTCGCGTCGTCGAGGAACGCGAACACCTTCGGGATCGAGCCGCCGCCGATGATGCTCAGCGCCAGGCTCAGCCCGAACCAGGCGAGCACGAAGAAGGGCAGGAAGACCCGCGGCTGCGGCGAGCCGGGGATCGCGTCGGGGCTGACGTCGCCGGGAGCGGCGGCGGGTGCTGGGGAGTCGCCGGCGGTTCCGTGGGCGCTGGCGGGGTCGAGCGGGTCGAGCATCGTGGGGGACATCGTCGTCTCCTGGTCGGTGTGATGGAACGCGGTGTGATGGAACGCGGGGTGGCGCGGCCGGGTTCAGCGGGCGCGACCGCGGGGGATGCGACCGGCCGCGGGTCGCATCCCTGTGCGGTGAGTGCGCTCAGCGCACGCGGTACGCCGCGGCGAGCCGCTGCGAGTGCTCGCGCTGGAACTCGACCGCCGCGGACGAGACGGCGGTCTGGCCGGGGCTGCCATGCAGGTGTCCGTCGCCGAAGTAGACCTCGACGTCGACACCCGCGGCGGTGAGCCGGTCGGCGTACTGGGTACCCGAGTCGCGCAGCGGGTCGTACTCGGCGACGAGGATGAGATGCGGCGGCAGTCCGGTCAGGTCGGCCACGTCGAGGGGCGCGATGTAGGCGTCGGCCGGACCGTCGGGCCCGGCATAGAGGTGGATGATGTGCTCGACCCCGTCGAGGCCGAAGCCGGTCGCGAAGTCGACGGCCGAGTCGCCCACCGGCGGCATCGCCGTCGGGGGCACCTCGAGCGTCACGTGCAGCAGCTCGAGCCCGGCGTCGCGGGCATGCAGCGCGGTGCTCGCGGCGATCGCGGCGCCGGCCGAATTGCCGCCGATTCCGAGACGCGCGGGGTCGACGCCGAGCCGCTCCGCGTCGGCGATCAGCGCCTCGAGCGCGCCCAGCGCATCCGTCACCTGGGCCGGGTAGTGGGCCTCGGGGGCGAGACGGTACTCGAGCGAGACGATCTGCACGCCGCTGTCGAGGGCGCGCCGGGCGCTGAGCCGGTCGTTGAGCACCTCATCGATCGTGCCCGCGAAGAAGCCGCCGCCGTGCAGCCACAGTTGGGTCGGCATCGGGCCCTCGACTCCGGCGGGGCGGTAGCGGCGCGCGGGGCGCCCGCCGAGCACGAGGTCGTCGAGCTCGACGCCGTCGGGGATCGGCAGGGTGCAGTCGACGGCGAGCAGGTCGGAGAGCTCGCGGGCGGCGATGCGCTGCACGGCCGGATCGGCGCTGGTCAGGTCGGGCAGGGTCGGCGCGAGCGCTTCGATGCGGTCGATCCAGGCGCGGATGCCGGGCTCGAAGTCGATGTCGGCAATGTTCACAGGGCTGCTCCGATCTGCGGATACACGACGGGGTCGTCGTGCAGGGTGCGCAAGGTGGCGACGATGTCGCGGTGCTGGTGGTCGGACATCGGCACCGCGTGGCGGTAGCCGGCCGATCCGTGGTTCTGGCCGATCATGCGCACGCACGAGACGGGCACGCCGGCCTCGCTGAGGGCGCGGGCGTAGGCCTCGCCGTCGCCGCGCAGGGCGTCGAGCTCGGCCGTGTAGATGACCGCGGGCGGCAGGCCGGCGAACGACTCCGCGCGCAGCGGCGAGGCGTAGGGGTTGCGGCGCAGAGCGCGATCGCGGCCGAGGTACTGGGTCACGAGAGTGCGGGCGAGCTGCCAGAACACGAGCTTCGGGATGCCGGGCTGGCTCTTCAGGTGCGCGCCGGTCAGGTCGAGCAGCGGCACCTCGAGCAGCTGCAGGCGCACTGGCCGGTTCGCGCGGTCGCGGTTCATGAGCAGCGTGGCCGCGGCGAGGTTGCCGCCGGCCGATCCGCCGCCGATCGCGAGGCGCTCGGGATCGCCACCGAGCTCGCGGGCGTGTTCGGCAGCCCACTCGAAGACCGTCCAGCACTGCTCGGCCTGCGTCGGGAACTTCCGCTCCGGTGCGTGCGAGTACTCGCCGGCGATCACGATCACGCCGGCGTCGCGGGCCCGCTCGCGGAACGACGCATCCCACCACACCCAGTCGATTCCGGCGATCTCGAATCCGCCGCCGAAGAAGTACACGAGGATCGGCAGCCCGGCCGCGCCGTCGGCAGTCGCGGCGGGGCGCTCGGTGGTCGGCCAGTAGACGCGCAGACGCGCATCCGGATGCCCGGCGACGGAGAGCGTGTGCTCCTCGGTCGCGAGGTCGACGGGGCCGATGCCGAGCTCGGCGCACATGATCGGGTCGAAGGCCTCGGCGTTCGCACGGCGCTGCTGCGCGGTCTTCCCCGGGGCGGGGGCTCGCGGCTTCAGCCGCTCGTCGACCGCGCGGGCGAAGGCGTCGAGGCGGGGCTTCGTGAACGACATCGATGTCGCCTCCTTCTTGCTGATGAAGACAGCGTCGTCGCGGCGGTCGAGAACACGGCTGTCGGCTCGTGGATGCGCTGTCCCAACATCCTGGGCGGATCGAAGAGCTTCGATGAAGTACTTTTTTCGGCATGTCGAAGGTGACGATCTACACGGTCGCCGAGCGCGCCGGCGTGAGCATCTCGACGGTGTCGCTCGCGATCAACGCGCCGCACCGGGTGAGCGAGCGCACGCGGGCGCGCGTCGTGGCAGCTGCGGGGGCGCTCGGGTACCGCGCGTCCGGGGCCGCTTCGCACGCGAACGCCGGCACCCGCATCGCGGTCGCGGCACCGTTCAGCACCTACTCGAGCTACTTCCGCCGGTTCTCGGGGATGCTCGTGCGCGCTCGGCAGGCGTCCATCGAGCTCATCGCCCACGACCTCGAGTCGGCGAACGAGGTCGACGCGCCGCTGCTGGATGCGCTGCCCGCGCGCCGGGGGATCGACGGGCTGATCGTGATGGGCGTGCCGCTCGGCAGCGCCGCCCTCCGCGCGAGTCGCGAGGCCGCGCTGCCGCTCGTGTTCATCGACATGCGCCGCGCCCGCCCGGTCGGCGACGACGTGCCGGTCGTGCTCGTCGACGACGAGCTCGGCGGCCGGCTGATCGGCGAGCACCTGCGCTCGCGCGGCCATGAGCGGGTCGTGTTCCTCGGCGAGATCCAGCGCTCGGAGGACTACATCTCGGCCGGCATGCTGCGCCGCCGGGGTCTGCTCGAGTCGGTGCAGGTGGTGGATGTGCGCTGCCCGCTCGGCACCGATCCGACACCCGCGCTGCTCGAGGTGCTGAGGGGCGGGGATGCGCCGACCGCCGTCGTCGCGAACCACGACGGGCTGGCGGCGCAGGCCTGGCGCGGTCTCGCCGCGGCCGGACGCTCGGTGCCCGACGACGTCGCGATCGTCGGCTACGACGACGGCCCGCTCGGCGCGGCCCTCGGGCTCACGACCGTGCGGCAGCCGCTCGAGGAGTCGGGCGCCGCCGCGCTTGACCTGATCCTCGGCGCGATCTCGGGCACCGGCGCGGCCGTGCGCAAGGTCGAGCTGACGCCGACGCTGGTGGTGCGGGCGAGCGGGTGAGTCGGGCGAGCAGGTGAGTCGGCACGCCGACGCGAGGTTGACGTTGTCAACCCGGAGGGTTAGGTTGACAATGTCAACCTGGAGGTATCGATGACGACTGTTCTGATCACCGGCGGGCATTCGGGCATCGGGCTCGCCGCCTCGCGCGAACTCGCCCGGGCGGGTGCTGACCTCGTGCTCGCCGGGCGGAGCCCCGAGCGCATGCAGCAGGTCGCCGATGAGCTGACCGCCGACCACGGCGTCACGGTCGCGCTGCTGCGCCTCGACACGTCGTCGCTCGCCTCGGTACGCGAGGCCGCCGCCGAGCTGGGGCGCTGGCGCGAGACCGGCGCGATCGCCGAGCTCGACGCCGTGCTGTGCAATGCCGGCGGACGCTACGACGGCGAGGTCGGCTACAGCACCGAGGGCTACGAATTGACCTTCGCCACGAACCACCTCGGCAACGTGCTGCTCGTCGATCTGCTCCGTCCGCACCTCAGCGCAATGGCCCGCGTCATCGTCACGGCCAGCGGAACCCACGATCCCGAGTCGGTCGACGGCCGGCTGGTCGGCGCCGCCGTCGAGCCCGATGCGGCCGTGCTCGCGCACATCGGCCGCGACGGCGCGGCGCCGCTCAGCGCCGGGAAGCGGTACTCGACGTCGAAGATGTGCGCCGTGATGTACATCTACGAGCTCGATCGGCGTCTGCGCGCCGAGGGGAGCGACGTGCACGCGATCGCCTTCGATCCCGGCCAGGTGCCGGAGACGGGCTTCCTGCGCGACATGCCGCGGATCGTCCAGCGGGTCGCGACGACATCCCTGTTCGGCTGGATCTCGAAGCGCATCGGCGGCGTCGTCTCCGACGTCGGGTTCTCGGGCGGATCGCTCGCCCGACTCGCGATCGCGCCCGGGTACGCCGATCGCACGGGCGAGTACTTCCAGGCGAACGACGGCGTGCTGTCGGCGGTGCGCTCGGCGACGCTGACCTACGACCGTCGCCGTGCGGCGAAGCTCTGGGACGACTCGGTCGATCTCATCGAGCAGGCCGTCCCCGGCGCGATGGCCCCGACGCGATGAGCGAGGCCCCGATGAGCACTGGCGCGTCGACCACCGCCGACCGGATCGTCGACGCCGCGGCACGACTGCTCGACGAGGGCGGTCAGGCGGCCGTCACCCTGCGGGCCGTCGCGACCGCCACCGACCTCTCGCACAATGCGCCCTACAAGCACTTCGGGGGTCGCGACGACCTCCTCGGCGCGGTCGCGACCCGCGACCTGATCCAGCTCGCCGAGCAGTGGCGGGCGGTGCGCGGCGGCTCGGCCGTCGGCCGGGACCGGATTCTCGACGCGGTCGACGTGATCGTCGAGTTCGCTCGCGACCACCCGGCGCGCTACCGCCTGCTCTTCGGTGCGCCGGATCCCGTCACTCAGGGCGAGGGCCTCGACGCGGCTGCCGAGACCGCGCTCCAGGCGTTCGTCGACATCGTCGTCGACGGCCAGCGCGAGGGATCCCTGCCCGCGTCGCCGAGTGACAACCTCGGGATCATGCTCTTCGCGACCGTCCACGGTCTGATCGGCGCCGACGCCGGCGGCCGCCTGCGCTCGCGCACCGGATGGGCCGACATCCGCGCCGGCATGGACTTCGTCATCGGGTTGCTGCGCGACCGAGAGTCGAGCTAGGCCTCCGCGCGGGTGGGACGCCGGCTGTCAGATCGCAGTGCTGTCAGATCGCAGTGCCGCCGCCGGCGTCGACGACGCTCCCCGTGATCCATCGCGCATCCGGTGATGCGAGGAAGGCGATCACATCGGCGATGTCGTCGGCCTCGCCGATCCGTCCGAGCGCGGCGCGTGCGGCGACCGCGGATTCGGCCTCCACGCTGCCTCCGCTGAGCGCGTTCCAGGAGTCGGTCCGCACGGTGCCCGGACGGACGGCGTTGACGGTGATGCGGCGCGGTCCGAGCTCTTTCGCGAGCGCGAGGGTCACGTTCTCGAGCGCGGCCTTGCTGGCGGCGTAGGCGATCATCGGCGGGGTGGCGAGCCGGGCGGCGAGGCTCGACACGTTGACGATGCGCGCGCCGTCGTCGAGGCGGGCCAGCCCCTCGCGGATGAGGAACAGCGGGGCGCGGACGTTGGCGGCGAACACGCGGTCGAACTCGTCCTCGTCCAGTGCCGACAGCGGGGCGACACCGCCGACCGCGGCGTTGTTCACCAGCACATCGAGACGGCCGCCGAGGTCGTGGTCGGCGGCGGCCGCATCGAACGCCGCCCAGGCGCGTGCGGCATCGCCGCGGGCGCCGAACTCCGCCCGGAAGCCGACCGCTCGGCCGCCGGCCTCCTCCGCCAGTCGCGAGGTCTCCTCGGCGGCGGCCTGGTCGGCCGCGTAGGTGAATGCGACCCGGTAGCCGTCGGCGGCGAGGCGTCGTACCGCGGCCCGGCCGATCCCTCGACTTCCGCCGGTCACCAGCGCCGTCATGCCTGTCGTGCTGCGGGACATCATCCACCCCATATTCTTGGTCGGTCGTTCAAGAAAACCCTAACCTAACTTGAACGACCGTTCTACAATCGGCGCATGGAGTCGACGACACGGAAGCGCGGACGCCCGCCGCTGTTCGACCGCGGCGACGCGCTCGCCGCGGCGACGCGCCTCTTCCGGGCGCAGGGGTACGAGGCGACCTCGATCGGGCAGCTCACCGCGGCGATGGGGCTCCGGTCGGGGAGCCTGTATGCGGCGTTCGGCGACAAGAAGGCATTGTTCACCGAGGTCGTCGCGGTCTTCGAGTGCTCGCCCGTCGGCGGGTTCGTGCACGCCGCGCTCGAAGACGAGGCGACAGCCGTCGGGGCGGCGACCCGGATCCTGCGCGACGCCGCCGCTCTGTTCACGTCACCCGACGCCGGTGAGCGCAGTCTGACCTACGAAGCACGATCGGGCGCCGCGATCCGCGACGCCGAGGTCGCCCGGCTGATCCGGCAGCTTCGACAGGCGGACGTCGACGCCATGAGTCGGCGCTTCGCCCGAGCGCGCGACGAGGGAGAGCTTCCGGAGGATGCCGATCCGCAACTGCTCTCGGCGTTCGTCGCGACGATCCTCCACGGCCTCGCTGCCCGCGCCGCCGAGGGTGCGCCGACGACCGAACTGCTCGAGATGGTCGAGCTCGCCCTGAGTGGCTGGCCGGGGGGCTCGGCGCACTCCGTGCCGCGACGCGTCTGAGGCGAGGTCGGATGCTCGGCTCCGAGCGGGTGACGCGACGCGAGCAGCTGGGCGGGCTCGCGCGTCAGCGCTCGATCCGCGCCGCCAGTCCGTCGAGCACGATCTCGAGCTGCAGGGCGAAGCGCGGGCCGGCGTCGCCGACGCGCGCGCGTCCCGCGGCGGCCGTCGCCGGGGCGTCGTCGCCGAGGGCGGCATCCCGTGCCTCGATCGAATAGCGGTCGGGCCCCGACTGCGCGCGCTCCTGCTCTTCGATGACGAAGCCGACGACGAAGGCGGTCACGAGCTCGCCGGCCGTCGCGACCATCTCGATGGGGATGCCCGACGCCTCGGTCCAGCTGCGGATCCAGGGCTCCTGCGCCTTGAGGATCTCGGGATCGGTGATGCGCGTGCCGCCGAAGGCGCGGGCGCCGTCGCGGTGGGCGAGGTACTCGGCGCGCAGCACGTTCGCGTAGGTCGTCAGCCCCTCGCGCCAGCCGAGGTCGCCGCGCCCGCGCAGCGCGGTGACCACGCGGCGTTCGATCTCGGTGCCCATCTCGTCGAGCAGGGTCTGCTTGTCGCGGATGTGCCAGTAGAGCGCGGGCGCGCGCACCCCGAGCCGCTCGGCGACGGCGCGCACCGTCACGCCCTCGATGCCGGCCTCGTCGAGCCGGTCGAGGGCCGCCTGCACGATCGCCGCCTTGGTGATGCCCTTCGCCACGCTTGACAGCTTAACGATGTTAAGCGACGATCGGCTCGTCAATTGAACTTAGTTAAGGAGTCGATCATGCGCGCTGTCACCATCCCCGAAGCGGGCGCGGCGCCCGTCGCCGCCGAGTTCCCCGAGCCGCCGAACGGCGCCGCGCTGACGGCGTATGACCTCGTCGCGGCCGGCGTGCATCCCGTCGTGAAGTCGCGGGCATCCGGTGCGCACTACAGCGCTGGCGACGTGTACCCGATGGTTCCGGGAGTGGATGCGGTCGCGCGCCACGCCGAGGGCCGCCTCGTCTACACGGGCTGGACGCCCGAGCCGTGGGGCACCATGGCCGAGCGGCTCAGCGCTCCCTTCGGCGCTCCCCTCCCTGAGGGAGCCGATCCGCTCGCCGTCGCGGCCGGGATGAACCCGGCGATGTCGGGATGGCTGCCGCTCGCCGCCCGTGCTGAGGAGGTCGGCGCGCTCGGCACGGTGCTCGTGCTCGGCGCGACCGGCATGGCGGGAGGGCTCGCGGTGCAGGCCGCGCGGGCGCTGGGGGCCGAGCGCGTCGTCGCGGCGGGACGGTCGGCCGACGCCCTCGGCCGGCTGGCCGCCGAGGGAGCGGTGGTGGCGTCGCTCGAAGGCGCCGACGTCGACGACGGCCGAGCCGCGGCCGCGGATGCCCTCGCCGTCGCGCTCGACGGTCACGCGCCGTCGATCGTGCTCGACTTCCTCTGGGGTCCGGTGGCCGAGGCCGCGTTCGCGGCGCTCGCCCGCGCGAGCCGCGCCGACGACGCGGCCGACATCACCTATGTGCAGATCGGATCGATGGCCGGCGCCGATGCATCCGTGCCGTCGGCGCTGCTGCGCTCGCGGCGGCTGCGCATCTCGGGCAGCGGACTCGGATCCATCCGCCGTGAGCGGCTGGTCGCGACCCTGCCGCAGGTGATGGCGGCGATCGCCGACGGCGTGCTGACCCCGCAGGCCGTGCCCTTCGGCTTCGACGAGGTCGCCGCGGCGTGGGCCTACGACGGGCCGGGGCGCGCGGTCGTGGTGCCCGCCGCGTGATCCTCGAACTGCTCGAGGCGACGGGGCGGCTGCAGGAGCTCGGCGCGCTCGTCTACGTCGTGTACACGATCGTGCAGGAGCTGCGCTGGCGCCCGGTCGAGACCACGATCGAGTGGCGCGTGCCCGGCATCATCGGGCTCATCGGGCTCATCGGCCTGCTCAACACGGGTCTGCTGCCGCCGAGCGGCGTCGACCTCGGGCTTCTGGCGATCGCGGTGGTCGCCGCTCTCGGCTCCGGGGCGGCGGCCGGACTGCTGACCCGGCTGCGACCGCTCGCCCCGGCGACCCGCGCGAAGCTCGAGGCGCGACGGGTCCGCGGTGGCCGCTGGGCTCGAGCGAGCATCCCCGAGCACGAGGGCCGCACCGGATGGGTGGGCGTCGCTCTCTGGGTCGTCACGCTGGGCGTCCGCTACGGCATCGAGCTGGTTGGCGAGCACCTGGATGCGCGGATCGCCGAGACCACCGGGCTCGCCCTGCTGGTGGTCGCGCTCTACGAGCTCGGTCGCTCGGGCGCGATCGCCTGGAGAGCCGGACGCCGGGAGTCGCAGACGCCGTCGTCGTCACGCCCGTCGACGCCGCCACCGCTCTGAACTCGCGTCAGGCGCCTCCGGCGATCGGCGGCTGACCGGAGCGCACGCGGAACCACATGCTCAGCTCGCGTGCCGCCCGGGCGACGACGCTGTCATCGGCGGCCTCGTCGAGGTCGGCGAAGGTGTCGCGGAAGCCGGCGGGCGGCGCCTCGTCCGCTCCGGTGGTGCGCTGGTAGCCCATCGACCAGTCCGCGAACTGCCGTGTCGGGATGCGCTCGTCGAGCAGCACGCGCACGTCGCCGTGCCGCGCATCGGCGCGGATGCGCTCGAGCAGTGCGCGCACCTCGTGCTCGGCGCCCTCGAGCACCTGCACGAAGCGGCCGCGGCGATAGAGCAGCATCCCCGTGATGTCCGACCGTCGGTTGGCCTCTCGGCTGGCCGCCAGCAGCTCGGCGAGCGCATCGTCGTCGAAGGGCGCCGCGGCCGTGCTCGTGTAGAGCGCCGCGAAGACGTCGCCGCTCACGAGGCGCTGCCCGTCGGCTGGGCGGGCTCGAGTGCCTCGACGGCCCGGGTGGCCGCGCGGAGGTCGGCGAAGTCGCCCACGGTCTGCGAGCGCATGTCGTGCGCGCGGTAGGAGCCGTCGGTCTGACGCTCGACGTAGCCGAGGAACTCGCTGCTGCGGCTGCCGACGTGAAAGCCGGGCTCGACGCGCGACCAGACGACTCCGCTCGGGTGGATCGGGAGAGGGGGCTGGGGCTGGGGCACGAGCGCCTCCTTCGGGTTCGGGGCGCGCTCAGTATGCGGCGGGGCGCGTCATCCGACACCCCGCGCGGAGTCCGCTCACAGCAACGCGGCGCGCGGTCGCGAGCAGGAGCGAGGGCTCGGCGTCGGAGCGGACGCCTCAGCCGACCCCCGGTCACACCCCGTGCAGGCCGAGCGTCTCGCGGGCGATCCGGTCGATCAGCTCGATCCGGTCGGTGATGTCGGGCCGATCGATCCGGTCGGACGTCGCGATCGTGGCGGGTTCGTCGCCCACGGCCTCGACGTCGGGTGGGATCTGGGGGAGGAGAGGCATGCTCCTATCCGACGTGCGCGTCGCCGTCGCCGGCAGTGCCCGTCGTGACGTGTACTGGCAGAACCTCCCGCGCCCGGGCGCGTCGTCGTAGCGTCGGGGCATGCCCACCCCGAACGACGCCCGTGACTTCCTGGTGTCGCGCCGGGCCAAGGTCTCGCCCGAGCAGGCCGGGCTGCCCGCCTACGGCGGCAACCGCCGCGTGCCCGGGCTGCGGCGCGAAGAGGTCGCGCTGCTCGCCGGCGTGAGCGTCGACTACTACAACAAGCTCGAGCGGGGGAACCTCTCCGGCGTCTCCGAGTCGGTGCTCGACGCGATCGCGCGGGCGCTGCAGCTCGACGAGGCCGAGGCCGCGCACCTGCACGACCTGGCGCGCGCATCCGGTCGCTCGCCGGTCCGCGGCACTTCGGCGGGGCGCGCGGGTCGTGGCGGTCGGGGCGTGCGCCCCAGCGTGCAGCACATGCTCGATGCGATGACGGATGCGCCCGCCTGGGTGCGCAATGCCCGTCACGATCTGCTCGCCGCCAACCGGCTCGGCTTCGCGCTGTACTCCGAGCTGTTCTTCGACGAGGTGCGGCCGGCGAACACGGCCCGCTTCCTGTTCCTCAGCGAGCGGTCGCGCCGCTTCTTCCGTGACTGGGATCGCTCCGCCGACGACATCGTCGCGATGCTGCGCTCCGAGGCCGGTCGCGCCCCGCACGACCGCGGACTCTCCGAGCTCGTCGGCGAGCTGTCGATGCGCAGCGACGACTTCCGCCGCCGCTGGGCCCGGCACGACGTGCGCTTCCACCGCACCGGAGCGAAGAAGCTGCACCACCCGATCATCGGCGACCTCGAGCTCTCCTACGAGGCCATGACGTTGAGCTCCGACCCCGATCTCACCTTCCTCGCCTACACGGCCGCGCCGGGCACGGCCTCCGCCGACGCCCTCACCCTGCTCGCCAGCTGGGCGGCGACCCTCGAGATCGACGCAGGGCGGGCGACGGTCGTCGTGCCCGACGCGCGGGGCTGAGTGCGCGCATCCACTCCCGGCACCCCTCGCCGCGAGCCGTCGCCGGGGCTAGCCTGCGAGCGTGACCACGACGCCGAACGTCACCCTGCGGGCCGCCACCGAGGCCGACCTCGACATGCTCTTCGCGATCTCGAGCGACCTGCCGACCTGGGAGGAGCGCAACCCGCACTCGCCGGCGCCGGTCACGCGGGCCGCCTGGGATGCCCGCGGCACGCTCGCCCTGAACGCGGACCCCGAGGAGTCGCTGCACTTCGTGATCGACGTCGACGGCGAGGGCGTCGGCAGCGTCTCGCTGTTCGACATCGACCGGCTGGCGCGGCACGCCGAGGTCGGCATCTCGCTGGCGCCCGGGTTCCGCGGGCGCGGCATCGGCACGGCGGCGATCGGGCTGTTCGCCGAGTTCGCCTTCGAACGGCGCAACCTGCGCCGCCTCCACCTGCAGGCGATCGCCTCCAACGCGGGCGCGATCCGCGCCTACGAGAGGGCCGGCTTCGTGATCGAAGGCCGGCGACGCGAGCACGCCTGGGTGCGCGGGCACTACGAGGACATCGTCGTGATGGGCCTGCTGCGCACCGAGTGGCGCGCGGCGCGCTGACCGCGGCTGGATCGATCGGATGCGGTGGGCGGCCCGCCGGTCACCCGTCGCATCCGCGTCGGCCGTGTTCTACTGAGGAGCTCCGACGAGAGGAGCTCGCATGGGATTCGACGACGGAGACTTCGGCGGGTTCGACTCCGGCTTCGCGACCGTGTTCACGATCGTGGCCGTGATCATCGTGCTCGGCATCATCGCGGTGATCGTGCTCGCCGTGCGCAACGGCGCGAAGGCACGGCGGGCGGGTCTCGATCCGACCACGTTGAACACCGACATCGCGATCAAGGTGCTGCAGAGCGAGGCCCTTCGCGGCGAGCAGAGCGTCGAGCAGCGGCTCGCGAAGCTCGACGAGCTGAAGGCGAGCGGCGCGATCAGCCCGGACGAGCACGCCGCGGCTCGGGCGCGCATCCTCGGCGAAATCTGAAGCCGAGGGCGTCCGGGGCAGGAAGCCCTCCGTACCGAGGGCATCGAGACCGGTCGAGGTCAACCGAGCCCGGCCGAGCCTGGCGACCTCATCCGATCTCCCGACCGGCCGTTCCCTCGGCCGGGCCGTCGTCGCAGACTGGGGGTCAGGGCGACGACAGCCGCCAGGCGGGGGACCGAGCGATGACGGATGCGGCAGACGACGAGCGGACCGGGATCCCGAGCGAGCCGGTGAGCACGCGCATCTCGAGCGGCGCCCTCGCCGGCACACGGCACGGCGGCGTCGACCGTTACCTCGGCATCCCGTACGCGGCCGCGCCGGTCGGCGAGCTGCGCTGGCGGGAGCCGGCGCCCGCGCCCGCATGGGACGGCGTGCGGCGCGCGACCGAGTACGGACCCACGGCGCCGCAGACCGACTACGCGCCGGCGATCGCCGAGATCCTCGCGAACGAGATCATCCCGGGCGAGGAGTACCTCAACGTCAACGTGTGGGCGCCGTCGGACGCGACCGCCGCGCCCGTCATGGTGTGGGTGCACGGCGGCTCGTACGTGCACGGCTCGAACGCCCTCGACGGCTACGACGGCACCGCCTTCGCCCGCGACGGCGTCGTGCTGGTGAGTGTGAACTACCGGCTCGGGCCGGAGGGCTTCTCGGTGCTCGAGGATGCGCCGCTCAACCTCGGCCTGGCCGACATCGCGGCGGCGCTGCGCTGGGTGCGCGCCGAGATCGCGACCTTCGGCGGTGACCCGACGCGGGTGACGGTGTTCGGCGAATCGGCCGGCGGCGTGGCGATCAGCGCGCTCGTGGCGTCGCCGAACGCGCGCGAGCTGTTCGACCGGGCGATCGTGCAGAGCGGGATGCTCAGCGGCCAGACCCCCGAGTCGGCGGGCCGGATCACGCAAGCCGTCGCGAAGAAGCTCGGCGTTCCCGCGACGCGCGCCGGCTTCGCCTCGGTGCCGCTCGAGAAGCTGCTCGAGGCCGACGAGCAGGTGCGTGCCGGATCGAGCCCGATCAACGGAGGACCCGGCTACGCGAACGCGATCGGGGGAGACCTCGTGCCCGTCGCGCCGGGGCCGGCGGCGCTCGCCGGAGCCGGCGACGACATCCCCGTGCTCATCGGCTGGAACGACGAAGAGCATCGGCTCTGGGCGCACCCGGCGACCTCGCCGATCTCGGCGCTGCTGTTCGCGGCCGTGCGGCTGCGCTTCAGGATCGGCCGCGCCGTGATCGCCGCCTACCGTCGCGCCCGCCCCGGCATCGGGCGCACCGACCTGTTCGGCCAGCTCGCGATCGACCTCACGGCGCGCCTGCCCTGGTACCGGGTGGCGGATGCGCGCGCGGCCCGCGGCGCCGCGCCCACCTGGGTCTACGAGTTCGACTGGCGCACGAGCGTGCGCGACCTCGGCGCGACGCACGCACTCGAGATCGGCTTCGTCTTCGACCGGCTGCGCTCGCCCGACTGGACGCGCTTCGCCGGCTCCGATGCCCCGCAGGTGCTCGCCGACGAGATGCACGCGGCCTGGGTGCGCTTCGCGACGACCGGCGAGCCGGGCTGGCCCGCCTGGGATGCGCGGCATCCGACCCAGGAGTTCGGCACGCCCTCCCGTGTCGTCGACGGCCCGCGCGACGCGCAGCTCGCAAGCTGGGGCGACCGCGAGCTCAGCTGACGCCGAGCAGGTTCCTGACGATCATCACGATGCCGATCACGACGAAGACCGGCCCGATCGCGGCGTTGCAGGCCAAGCCGACCAGCGTGCTGCGGCGCGAGTAGAAGCGGTCGGCTATCCGCGAGCCGTACATGGCGGCACCCGCGGCGTGGAAGAACCGGGCCATCTTGTCGACGTTGCGCAGCCCGTAGATGCTCACCGCCGTGATCCCCGCCGACAGCAGCGTCCACACGATCACGAAGACCAGGACGTCGGGCGGGGACTGCATGCGCTCAGTATGCGGAGCCGCGATGCCGTGTCGACAGCCCCGGACAGAGGCACGCGTGCGCGGCTCCCGGTCGGGACGCAGCAATCGCTCGCTCGGCTCGACGCCTCGACCGATCAGCGCCGGTGCTAGCGACTTCTCTGTCGCCGGGCGCGCCCCGGTACCGACGCCGTGTCACGGCATCGCGTTCAGCGGGCAGGCGACGATCTCCGGCATGCCGTGTCCGGCTTCGCCGGGGTACGACAGCACGGTGGACGTCGACCAGGATGAGTCGTCGTGTCGCGCGACGCCAGAGGCCAGGTCGATGAGCGAAGAACCGCGCAGAAGGCTGCTTCCGCGTCCGACCTCAAGCGCACCGTCCTCGGTGAACCTCATCTCCCTCGCCATCAGGCGGAAGTTCGACAACCACGCGGATCCGGGGCACGCGGCGAGCGTAGCCGTCGAGGCGTGCCCGGCGACCCGCGTGATCGAGAGGCACTCGCACCCGGAACATGACAGTCGTCATGGGAGACGCGTTCGTCCTGTAGCGTCGGGGCGATGACGCCGGAGTCGAGCCGAACTCGCGCGCACGTCGACCCGATCGACGTCGACACCCGCGCGCTCGAGCTCTTCGTGCTGCTGGCCGAGCACCGGCACTACGGCTCGGCGGCGCGCGCCGCGTCCATCGCCCAGCCGGCGCTCTCGCAGCACATCAAACGGCTCGAGTCGACGCTCGCGCTGCGGCTCTTCGACCGCACGACCCGCACGGTCGAGCTGACCGCCGCCGGGCGTGCGCTCATGCCGCACGCCCGCGAGATCATCGCCGAGCTCGCGTCGCTCGAACGGCTGCGCCACCGCTTCGACCGACTGCGCACGGGCGCCGTGCGGCTCGGCATCTCGACGCCGATGGGCATGACGACCGCCGACCGCATCGCGGCCGGGCTCGCCGATCGGCTCTGGGGGCGTCACGAGCTGCAGGTCGTCGAGCTGCGCCCGCACGAGCTGCGTCGCGCCCTGGCCGACGGCGCGATCGACCTGGCGCTGAGCCTGGATGCGACCGCCCTCGCCGACCTCGGCGGGGTCTCGGCGCCGATCGCCTTCGACCCGCGCTCGGTCGTCGTGCCGCGCTCGCATCCGCTCGCCCGTCGTCGTCGGATCGAGCTCGCCGAACTGCGCCACGAGGTGCCGCTCGCGCTCGACCCCGACGAGTTCGGCTCGGCCGAGCTGTGGCGGCCGAGCGAGCTGCCGCCCGCCGACGGGATCGTCGGCGATGTCGGCGAGCTGCGCGACGCGCTCATCCTGCAGCGCGGCATCTGCCTGCTGCCCGACGCCGACGCGGCGGCGCTCGTCGACGACTCGCTCACGCGCATCCCCGTCGTGGATGCGCCGCCGGTGTCGTACGCGCTGGCCTGGTGCGGCGACACCCCGCCGCTGCCCGAGGATCTGCTGCTCGGCGGCGGGGCGCACGGCACGGGACTCGACGCTCACCGAGGGACGGCCCGCGACGCGGACCCCGACCTCGACCCGGACCGCGGCCCGGCGGGACGCCGCGCATGACCCTCGAGATCCGCGCGATCGACGCCTTCCTCGCGGTCGTCGCCCGCCGCAGCTTCACCCGCGCCGCACTCGACACCGGGCTGAGCGAGGCCGTGCTGTCGCGGCTCGTGCGCACGCTCGAAGCCGAGCTCGCCGCCGAGCTGCTCGAGCGGCGCGGAGCCAACGGCGTCGCCCCGACCGAGTTCGGCGAGCTCTTCGCCGCCGAGGCGCCGCGCGTGATGGCGGCGCAGCACCGCTTCGGCGAGCTCGCGCAGCGCCTGCGTGCCGGTGTCGTCGGCACGGTGACGATCGGCTGGCCGGGGCACGGGCTCGGCGTGCTCGGCGACGAGCTGCTGCGGGCGGTGCGACGCCGGCTGCCCGACATCGATCTGCGCACGGTGCATCCGCCGCTCGACGCGCAGCTGCGTCCGCTGACCGAGCGGCAGGTCGACGTGCTGCTGGTGCGCGAATGGATGCCCGACCCCGACTTCGCCGCGACCGGACCGATCGCGGTCGAGGAGCGCCTGCTCGGCGTCTCGGCGAACAGCGCGCTCGCCGGCGTCGACGTGCCGACCTGCGAGCAGCTGCGCGGGATGCGGCTGGTTCCGGCCGGGCTGCCGGTGAGCTCGGCGTGCGGCGACGCCTGGGGCGCGCCGCTGCGCGAGGGCGTGCACGACGGTGCGGGCGGCGGTGCCCACGCCGCGAACAGCGCCGCTTCGGAGTCGGCCGGCGCCGAGCTGCTCGTGCCGCTCCACCCGGCGGCGACCGTCGCCGAGCTGTTCCGGCGGGTGCGCGACGAGGAGGGCGTGTGCGTCGTGCCGTCCGGCCTCGCACGCCGCGCGCGACCCGGCGACATCCGCTTCCTGCGGCTGCCGGAGCCCGCGCCGTCGCGGGCCAGCCTCGTCTGGCGGCGCGACGCGGCCGATGCCGCCGTGCTCGCGGTCGTCGACGTGCTCGTCGAGGTCGCCGCCGCGCATCCCGAGCTCGGCGGATGCGCGCCTACGCCGCCGGCTCCTCGCTGACCGGGATGCGCCGCGAGCGCCCTGCGCCCAGCTGCCCGAACAGCCGCTCGACGTCGTCGAAGGCGTCGAGGTCGCGGCGGGCGCGGCAGAGCAGCACCGCCCCCTCGATCGAGCTGACCAGTCCGACTGCGAAGGCCCGCGCGTCCGCCTCGTCGAAGTCGAACGCGACGGTGAAGACCTTCTGCACGCTCGCCGTCCAGGCGTCGAAGTTCTCGATCGCGACCTCGCGCAGCCGCTCGTCGACGATGCCGTCGATGAGCACCGGGGTGACCGGGCAGCCGGCGTCGAAGTCGAAGTCGAGCAGCAGCCGGCGCCAGGGGTCGACGAGGATGCGCACGGCATCCGCGACCGTCTCAGCGGTGCGGATCGCGGTGCCGTAGCCGGGCGGGAACTCGGTCACCGCGTAGCGGATCGCCTCTTCGATGAGCTGGTTCTTGCCCTGCGGGAAGTAGGTCTGCAGCGAGCCGCGGGCCGCGCCGGCATGCGCGACGATCTCGCGCAGCCCGATGCCGCTGATGCCGCGCCGGCGCATGAGGTGCGCAGTGCTGCGCACGATGCGCTCGCGCGGGCTGAGTTCGGCATCCTGTCGCTCATCGACCATCGTGACTCCTCCTCGCACATCTTATGAAGGCATAACGATCGTGACGGATCACGGGCTCGCCCGCTTCCTAGCGTCGAAGCATGTGCACGCACGACACCGCGCCGACCCTCTTCGTCGAGGCCGGCGGCGTGACCTTCGCCTACCGGCGCATCGCGGTCCAGAAGGATGCGCCGGCAGGTGGGTCGGACGGGCCCGTAGCACTCGCGCCGGCGGCCGCCGCCGCGCCCCCGCTCGTGCTGCTGCAGCACCTGCGCGGCTCGATGGACTACTGGGATCCCGCCGTCGTCGACGGCCTCGCCGCCGGCCGCGAGGTCGTCGAGTTCGACAACGCCGGCGTCGGGCTCTCGTCGGGCGAGACCCCGTCGACCTTCGCCGGGCTCGCCGATCACGCGGCGGATCTCATCCGCGCCCTCGATCTGGGCGTCGTGGATGTGCTCGGTTTCTCGATCGGCGGCCACACCGCACAGGAGCTCGTGCTGCGCCACCCCGAGCTCGTGCGCCGGCTGATCATCGCCGGGTCGAAGCCGCGCGGCGGCGAGTCGGAGGGCACCGCGCCCGATGTGATCGATGTCGCGGGCCGCCACGAGGTGTCGACGCTCGACGACTTCCTCTACCTGTTCTTCTCGCCGAGCGCCGCCGGCCAGGTCGCCGGTCGCGACTTCTGGGCGCGTCGCCACCAGCGCACGGTCGACGTCGACGCGCCGACCTCGCGTCAGACCTTCGAGGCGCAGCGCGACGCGATCCTCGACTGGGCGACGCCGCGCCCGGCGGGGGAGCGCGACCTCGAGTCGATCACCGCGCCGACCCTCGTCGTCAACGGCTCGCGCGACATCATGGCGCCGACCGTCAACTCCTGGGTCATGTCGCAGCGCATCCCCGACGCCCAGCTCGTGATCTACCCGGATGCCGGGCACGGCGCGATCTTCCAGTACCCGCGCACCTTCGTCGCGCACGCGGTCGAGTTCCTCGACCGGCATCGACCCGCGCTGGGTTCCGCCGCGGCGGGTGAGCCGCTCGCTCCGACCGCCGCATCCGCGTCCGCGTCGTCCGCCGCATCCGCCGCCCCCGCATCCACCCCCACCGAGGAGTCCCGATGACCGACCTGCTCGCCGCCGTGCTCGACGCCCACGGCGGTCTCGACCGCTGGAACCGCGTCGCCCGCCTCGAGGTCAGCGCCTCGCTCGGCGGCCCGTTCTGGGCGTCGAAGGGCTGGCCCGACGTCTACCGCGACCAGACGATCGAGGTGGATGCGCGCCGCTTCGACATCGCCTTCAGCCCGTACCCCGCGGCGGGGCAGCGGTCGCGGATGTTCACGCTGGGCGCTGCCGGCGCCGCCCCCGCCCAGCTGCCCGCCCCCGCCGAGCGCCTGCAGATCCTCGATGACGCCGGCGCCGTGCTCGAGACCCGCGACGACCCGCGCGGCTCGTTCCCCGACCCCGCGTCCCGACCCGAGTGGGACGCGATCCAGACCGCCTACTTCACGAGCTGCGCCTGCTGGAACTACTTCACCGAGCCCTTCGTCTTCACCTACCCCGACGTCGAGGTCGCGGAGATCGCGCCCTGGACCGAGGGCGACGAGACCTGGCGCCGGCTGGCGGTGACCTTCCCGCCGCACCTGCCGAACCACAACCCGCGGCAGACGTTCTCCTACGACGACCGCTTCCTGCTGCGGCGCATGGACTACCACCCCGAGGTCACCGACTCGCCCATCGCGCACTACACCGATGAGCACCGCGAGTTCGGCGGGCTCGTGTTCCCGACCCGGCGCCGGGTGCACGTGCACGACGCCGACGGTCGCGCGAACCTCGACGTCACGCCCATCACGGTCGACGTGGATGACATCCGCGTGATCGAGGTCGACCGGTGAGCGCCGACGTCACCCGCACGGCCGGCTTCGGCGCGGGCCCGGGCGGTGTCGCGACGATCACGGTCACCGCGAGCGAGGAGGGCTGGCGCGCGAACGCGCACCTGCTGGTGCTGCCGACGAGCGTGGTGCTGATCGATGCGCCGCTGCTCGACCGTGATGCCGAGGTCGTCGAGCGCGAGCTGGCCGCGGTCGGCACGCCGCTCGCCGCCGTGATCGTGACGCATCCGCATCCCGACCACTTCGCGACCGCGGCGCGCTTCGGCGCCCCGGTGCGGGCGCTTCCCGCGGTCGCCGCGGCGATCGAGAAGTCCGGCGCGCAGCAGATCGCTGCCTCGTATGCCGTGACCGGCATCTCCGACGCGGCGCCGCCGGCGCCCCGCGTCGAGCCGACGATCCTGCCCGGCCCGGAGGTGATCGACGGCGTGCTCTTCGAGTTCGCCGAGGTCGAGGATGCCGAGGCCTCGCGGCAGCTCGTCGTGCGCCTGCCGGCGGAGGGCATCCTCGTCGCCGGCGACCTCGTCTCGGCGGGCGTGCACCCCTTCCTCGCCGGACGCGCCCTCGCGTCGTGGCGCGCGGGCCTCGATCAGCTGCGCACGCCGGCCGTGCGGGTGCTGCTGCCCGGCCACGGCATCCCCGCGTCCGACGGCACCGCCGTGATCGACGCGACCGCCGACTACCTGCGGCGTGCTGAGCCCGAGCTCGCCGCCGCGAGCGGTCCGCACGACCTCGACACGCGACTCGACGCCGCCTTCCCCGAGCTCGGCGGTCGGCGCATGCACGCCCTCCAGAACGTCTTCCTCTTCCCCTGACCCGCTCCATCCCCCGCAACTGAACGAACCGAACCGAACGAACCGAATCGAAAAGGAGAGATCGATGCCCTTCGTCACCGTCGGCACCGAGAACGACACCCCCATCGAGATCCACTACGACGACAAGGGAGCCGGCCGCCCCATCGTGCTGCTGCAGGGCTTTCCGCTCACCGGCGACGAGTGGGATGAGCAGCGCATCCCGCTGCTGGAGGCCGGCTACCGCGTGATCGCGCTCGACCGCCGTGGCTTCGGCAGGTCGAGCCGTCCGCTCGGCGGCTACGACTACGACACGTTCGCCGACGACGTGGATGCGGTGCTGCGCCACCTGGACCTGCGCGACGTCACGCTGCTCGGCTTCTCGATGGGCACCGCCGACATCGCCCGCTACGTCGGGCGTCACGGCACGGAGCGCATCCACTCGATCGCGATGCTCGCCACCTTCGGCCCGCAGCTCGCCGCCCGCGAGAGCGACCCGGTGGGCTTCGGGCCCGAGGTGTTCGAGGGCATCAAGGCCGGCATCATCGCCGACCGCGCGCAGTACCTCGAGAACTACTTCCTGCAGCACTACGTCGCCGACCAGAACCTCGGCGTGCGGGTCAGCGAGGCGAAGCTGCGCCGCGACTTCATCAGCGCTTCGACCGCCGACGGATGGGCGGTGCTGCACTGCGTCGACGCCTGGCAGGAGGGCTTCCACGACGACCTGCCGAAGATCGACGTTCCGCTGCTGGTGATGCAGGGCACCGAAGACCGCAACATCCCGATCGACTTCGGCGCCCGCCGCATCAAGGACTTCGTGCCGAGCGCCGAGGTGCACGAGATCGTCGGCGGACCGCACGGCATCGGCGTCACCCACACCGCCGAGGTCAACCCGCGCCTGCTCGAGTTCATCGGCGAGTGACCCGCGCGCCGATCGGAGAGGGACGACCGTGCTGAGCTACGCGACGCTGATCTCGCCGGCCGTCCCGATCCGGTCGGGGAACGCGGCGAACCCGTACGACGCCGAACCCGCGCCCGACGGATCGCCGCGGCGGTGGTCGCCGATCACGAGCACGCTCATCTCGGGCGAGCGGGATGCGGTGCTCGTCGATCCGCCGCTGACCGTTCCGCAGGCGACGGCCGTGGCCGATTGGATCGCGGCATCCGGTCGCCGGCTCACCGCGATCTACAGCACGCACGGCCACGGCGACCACTGGTTCGGCGCGGCCACCGTGCTCGAACGCTTTCCCGAGGCCGTCCACTATGCGATGCCGGGAGCGATCGCGACGATGCACGCACTGGCCGCACCCGAGCAGCGCCGGGGCCAGTGGGACGTGCAGTTCCCCGGACTCATCGGCGACACGACCGTGCGTGCCGTGCCGCCACCCGGCGGGGTGCTCGACCTCGAGGGACACGCGCTCGTGCCCGTCGACACCGGGCACACCGACACCGACGGCACGACGGTGCTGCACGTGCCCTCGATCGGCCTCGTCGTCGCCGGCGACGTCGTCTACGCCGGGCTGCACCAGTCGCTGCGCGAGGGCTCGGCCGACGGCTTCCGCGACTGGCTCGCGGCGCTCGACACGGTCGAAAGGCTGGATGCGGAGCACGTCGTCTGCGGCCACAAGACGCCCAGCGCCGACGACCGCCCCGCTCACATCGGCTCGACTCGGGCCTACCTGCTCGACGTGCTCGCCCTGCTCGGCAGCCGGATGACCGCCCGCGACTTCTTCGACCAGATGGTGCGCCGGCACCCCGACCGACTCAACACCGGGGCGCTGTGGGCCGGCGCCCGCGCGCTGTTCCCCGGGACGACCACGCCGACCCCCACGAGCCCTGCGACCCCCGTGACCCCACCGAGAGAAAGCGATCCCCGATGACGTCGTCGCCCGCCTCCCCGCAGTCCCGCCCGCGCATCCACCACCGCACCCGCACCATCGACGGCCTCGAGATCTTCTCCCGCGAGGCCGGCCCCGACGACGCCCCCGTCGTGCTGCTGCTGCACGGCTTCCCGACCTCGTCGCGCATGTACCGCGACCTCATCCCGCAGCTGGCCGAGCACCGCCGGGTGCTCGCGCCCGACCTGCCCGGCTTCGGCTCGTCGTCGCTGCCGCCGCGCGGCGACGACGGCTGGGGCTTCGGCCAGGCCGCCCGCGTGATCGATCGCTGGCTCGAGCAGCTCGGCGTCGACCGCTTCACCGTCTACCTGATGGACATCGGCGGCTCGATCGGCTGGCGCCTCGCACTCGCCCGGCCGACCCAGATCGCCGGGATCGTCGTGCAGAACGCGCCGCTGTATCCGGAAGACGGCGGCGACTTCGGGCTGCTGCCCACGTACTGGCACGAGCCGACCCCCGCGAACCGCGCCCTCGCTCAGGCCGAGGCGCTGAGCCTCGAGAACACCCGGGCGCAATACGAGGTCGGCGTCGCGGACGCTGACATCGACCTGCTCGACCCTGACGCCTGGCAGCTCGACCAGGCCCAGCTCGACCGGCCGGGCGTCGCCGACGTCGCCATGGACTACCTGCTCGACATCAGCCGTCAGGTCGAGACCTTCGCGGCCGCGCGCGCGTGGCTGCGCGAGACGCGTCCGCCGCTGCTCGTCGCGAGCGGACGCGGCGACGTGATCTTCCCCGAGGCGAGCCAGCGCGCCTTCCTCGACGACGTGCCCGACGCCGAGTTCCACGCGCTCGACACCGGCCACTTCGCGCTCGCGACGCACGTCGACGAGATCGGCGCGCTGATCCGCGACTTCCTGGCGCGGCGAGTGGATGCGGGCGGGTCGAGCGCGCGGACAGGGTCGCCGGCGCCCGCGCCGGCCGAGGGGAGCGCCGCATGATCTGCGCCGGCATCCTCACCTACGGCGACCCTGACGTCGTGCACGCCGTGCGCCCGCGGCATCGCGCCTACGTGCACGGGCTGCTCGAGTCGGGTCGTGCGCTCAGCGGCGGAACCCTGCAGCCCGAGTTCGGCGGCCTGTTCCTCTACGTCGTCGACTCGGTCGACGAGGCGCGCGAGCTCGCCCGCAACGACCCCTTCGTGACCGAGGGCGCCGTCGTGCGCTGGGAGGTGCACGAGTACGAGACGCACGGGGTGCGGCCCGAGCTGCTCGTCGTCACCGGCTGAACCGCATCTCGAGACCGTCCCCGAACCAGACCAGCAAGGAGCCCCTCATGCCCATGATCGACATCTACGCCCCCGCCGGCACCTTCGCCGACCCGCACGACCTCGCGCAGCGCGCCGCCGCGACGGTCATGCGCGTCGAGCAGGTGCCCGACATCCCGATGTTCCGGCAGAACACGGCCGCGTTCGTGCACGAGCTGCCCGCGGCATCCCTCTCCGACGTGGAGGGCGACAGCCGCCACGTACGTGTTCAGGTGCTGACGAACGCCGACGCCCTCGACCGCGACAAGCAGCTCGCCGTCGTCGCGCAGCTCACCGCGCTCGTCGCCGAGGCGGCGGGGGATGCGGCGCTCGCCGACCGCACCTGGGTGCTGCTGACCGAGGCGCCCGCCGGCGGCTGGGGGCTCGGGGGTCACGCGCACACGAACGACGAGCTCGTCGCCGCGGCGCGCCAGCAGATCGCGGAGCTCGGATGACGTCGACGCAGGTCGTGGTCGAGCGCCACGACCTGGTCAGCTCGCGCGACTTCGCCACGGTGCGGGATGCCGTGCACGCGGGACTCGGGCATCCGGACTTCCCGGTGCTCGCGGCCCGGCTGGCCGGCATCGCCGACCCGGCGGAGTTCCGCGCGGTCGTGGCCGGCGCCGCGGGTCCGGCGGGGCTGATGATCTTCCTCGAGCTCGACCTGGGCGCGGTGGTCGCGCGCGATCCGGACGCGGTCGCGTTCCGGGCCGTGCGCATCATCGCGGGCAACCCGGTCACGATGGAGTCGATGGTGCGCACGACGCCGCAGGCGGCAGCCGGGGCGCCCGTCACGATCCTCGTGTTCGAGCGCGACGACGGCGTGCACCTGCGCTACGACACCTGCACGAGCCTCGCCGGCGCCGAGCTCACGCCCGACGCCGCGGCGCACGCGGCCGAGCTGGATCGCGCGGTGCTGGAGCTGCTGGACTCCGCCGCCTGAGCGCAGCGCGGTCTGCGGCGTGCAGAGTCGACCCGCCGTCAGCGCCGGTGCGGCTGCACGAGGGTGATGGCGTTGCCGTCGGGATCCTCGATGGTTCCGACGGTGACCGCGCTCACCGTCTCGGCGTCGAGAGGGAAGGTCTGCGTCGCGAGCTCGACTCCGAGCGAAGCGAGGGCGGCGGTGAGCGGAGCGAGGTCGGCGACGTTGATCGTCACGAGCCCGCCGCCGGCGCGGTCCGCATCCTCGCGCAGCTGCAGGGTGCCGTGCTCGGGCACGCGCCCGGCGGCGAGGTAGTAGTCGACGACATGAGGCGCGGGGCGGGCGTCCGGGGCGGGCCGGCCGAAGAGCCGGCCGTACCAGTCGGTGGATGCGGCGAGGTCGCGCACCGGGAGCACGGCGAAGACGGTGAGGGCGACGGCGTCGGTCGGGGCGGAGGCGTCGGTCATGTCAGGAGCGTACGCCGCGATGTGAACAGCGTCTACATCGGTGTGGGGCCGACGCGCGACGTGCTTCCTCAGTCGCTGTCGGTGACGCCCGCTCCGCGGTTCTCGGCGCTCAGCTCCCGCGACTTCGCCTCCAGGAACGCCGTCAGCGCCGACACCATGATCAGCTCCGCCGACAGCGCGGTCAGCTGGGATGCGGTGAACTCGCGCATCGTGTCGCTCTGCTCGAGCGTCGTGACCCACTCCGAGCTGCCGATCTCGCGCGGCTGGATGAAGATCGAGGTGTCGATGGACTCGAGCCGCACCGCCACGAGGCCCGAGTTCTCGCCGCCCGCTGTGTCCTGCGGCAGCACCCGCACCAGGCCGCGGGAGTCGTACTCGAGCTCGAGGAACTCGTCCACCCAGTTCTGGATGGTCTCTTCGGCGCGGAACGGCATGGTCCTCCTCGGGTCGGAACCGACGGTCCACCCTATGGTGCGCTGTGCAGGTGTGCTCGCCCTTGACCGGGGATGTCTCGCCTGCTAGCTCGCTACCGGCGATGAGGTCGACGCGGCGTCAGCCGCTCCGCGGGCGGCGATCACCGCATCCGTCACCACCCCGGCGAGCACCAGCGCGAGCCCGAGCCAGCCGAGCGGCGCGAGGCGCTCGCCGACCGCGACCACGCCGAGCAGCGTCGCCACGAAGGGCTCGAGCAGGGTGATCGTGGTGGCACGCGAGCTCGCGACGGTGCGCAGGCCGCGGCCGAAGAGCAGGTAGGCGGCGAACATGGGCCCGAGCGCGAGATAGGCGACGACGAGCAGCGCCGGAGGCTGGCCGAGCAGCGCGTGCAGCGGCGAGTCGGCGACGGCCGAGGGCGCGTCGCTGAGGAGCAGGGGGGCGCCGGTCGCGAGCAGCACCGGAACGAGCAGGAGTCCGCCCACGCCGAACTGCACCCCGACCACGGTCGACGAGCGGCGCCCGGTGCGGATGAGGCGGGCGGCCGTGCAGGTGTAGGTCGCGTAGGCGAGACCCGCGACGAGTCCGAGCAGCACGCCGAGTCCAGTCCAGGAGCCGGCGGCGGACTCGTCGGCAGTCGCAGTGGCAGCGGTGCCGATGCCCGAGCCCGAGCCCGCGCTCGCGTGGCCGTGCGCCACGCCCGAGGTGTCGTGTCCGAAGAGCGCGAGCAGCGCGATGCCGACGACCGCGACGCCGGCGGCCAGCATCCACGTCCGCGTGAGTGGCGCCCGGTGCTCGCGGGGCGCGATCCAGCGCTCGAGCACGGCCGCGAAGACGGGCGCGCTGCCGAGTGCGACGACGTTGCCGACGGCGACGCCGGCGAGCGACATCGCGCTGTAGAAGGCGAGCGGATAGACGACGATCGCGAGCGCGCCGAGCGCGATCCACGGCCGCGCCGCGCGCTCGCGCAGCAGACGGATGCTCCCGCGCCCGGCGAGCGCCCCGAGCAGGATCCCGCCGATCGCCATGGTCGCGGCGCCCGTCGCGAGCGGGCTCACGTCACGGGGCAGCAGCGTGGCGGCGGTGCCGGTCGTGCCCCACAGGAGGGCCGCGAGCACGATGCCGATCACGGGCTCAACCTAGCGAAGGGGCCCCCGCCGGCTCGGCAGCGGATCGTCCGGTCAGCCGGCGGTCGATCGCTCCACCCGGTCGACGGTCGGGCGAGCCGTCTCGTCGTCGGCGAACGGCGCCGCGACCCCGGCCGCATACGGCGTCATTCCCTCGGGGCGCGCCCACGACGCCAGAAGGCGAAGCCGCTCGGCCGATGCGGAGCCCGGCTCGGCCGAGTAGATCATCATGATCGAGCCCGGCTCGGCGGTGATCGCGAGCTCCTCGTAGGCGAGGGTCAGCTCGCCGACCACCGGATGCGTGAAGCGCTTCATCCCCGCCCCGTGCTGCCGCACGTCGTGGCGGCCCCAGAGCGTGCGGAACACCTCGCTGCGCGTCGACAGCTCGCCCACCAGATCCTGGAAGCCGCGGTCGTGGGGATCACGGGCCGCCTCGGCGCGCATGACGGCGACGCACATGTCGGCGAAGCGATCCCAGTCGGGATAGAAGTCGCGGGAGGCCGGGTCGAGGAACTGGAAGCGGGCCAGGTTCGGCGTTCGTCCGCCGTCGCCGATGACGGGGGCGTAGAAGGCGCGGCCGAGCAGGTTCGTCGCGACGACGTCGTGTCGGGAGTTGCGCACGAAGGCGATGCCGTCGGTGACCGCGTCGAGCGCCCAGGCGAGCGCGGGGCGGGGTGCACTCGGCGTCGCGGGGCGGCGGCGGGTGCGCCCGGAGGTCGGGATGCCGTCCTGCGCGCGGGCGAGATCGAGCAGGTGCGCGCGCTCGGTGTCGTCGAGGCGCAGGGCCGTGCCGATCGCATCCAGCACCGACGCCGAGGCGCCGCCGATGTCGCCGCGCTCGAGCTTGGCGTAGTACTCGGCGCTGAGCCCGGCGAGGGCGGCCACCTCGCTGCGGCGCAGTCCCGCGACCCGGCGGGTGCCGCCACCGACCAGGCCGACCTGCTCGGGGGCGAGGCGCGCGCGGCGCGTCATCAGGAACTCGCGCACGTCGGCTCTCGTGTCCATGGGGGCACTCTAGGCACTCGGCCGGTGCCGGCGTCGGCCGCAGAGGTGGCCTGTCGGTACACCTCACGGCAGGGTGTCGCACGCACAGGCGGGGTCTGGTCTGATGGTCGTCGGCGCCGATCATCCCCATCCCGTTCCGACCGTTCGGACCCGGTCGACGTCACACCACCACGACCTCACCACCCCGAGGAGAACCGTTGCTCACCGTCAACGCCTACGCCGCCCCGTCGGCGACCGAACCCCTGGTCCCCATCACGATCGAGCGCCGCGATGTCGGCGCGAAGGATGTGCTGATCGCCATCCGCTACGCCGGCATCTGCCACTCCGACATCCACACCGTGCGCGGCGAGTGGGGCGAGATCGCCTACCCGCAGGTCGTCGGCCACGAGATCGTCGGCGAGGTGACCGAGGTCGGATCCGAGGTCACGAAGTTCGCGGTCGGCCAGCGCGTCGGCGTCGGCTGCATGGTGAACTCGTGCCGCGAGTGCGAGAACTGCCTCGCCGGCATGGAGAACTACTGCCTGAAGGGCAACACGGGCACCTACACGGCCGTCGACCGCGACGGCACGATCACGCAGGGCGGCTACTCGACCCACATCGTGGTCGACGAGGACTTCGTGCTGCGGGTTCCCGAGTCGATCCCCTACGCGGATGCGGCGCCGCTGCTCTGCGCCGGCATCACCACCTACTCGCCGCTCGCCCACTGGAACGCCGGCCCCGGCAAGCGGGTCGCCGTCGTCGGCATGGGCGGCCTCGGTCACATGGCCGTGAAGATCGCGGCCGCGATGGGCGCCGAGGTGACCGTGCTGTCGCAGACGCTGTCGAAGCAGGATGACGGCCTCGCCTTCGGTGCGCAGCACTACTTCGCGACGAGCGACCCGGCGACGTTCTCCGAGCTGCGCAACCACTTCGACCTGATCATCAACACGGTCAGCGCCCCGCTCGACATCGAGGCGTACCTGCGCCTGCTGCGCCTCGACGGCGCGATGGTCAACGTGGGCGCCCCGCCGGAGGCGCTGCCGATCCACGTCTTCACCCTGTTCGGCAACCGCCGCACCTTCGCCGGCTCGAGCATCGGCTCGATCGCCGAGACGCAGGAGATGCTGGACTTCTGCGCCGAGCACGGCATCGCGCCCGAGACGGAGCTCATCGCGGCCGACCAGATCAACGACGCCTACGAGCGCGTGCTGAAGAGCGACGTGCGCTACCGCTTCGTGATCGACACGGCGACGCTCTGAGCTGTGCGCTGATGCGCTGACGCGCTGATCGGATGACGGGTCGCCGGCTTCGTGCCGGCGGCCCGTTCTCGGTCAGCCGGCGTCGAGCACGGCGCCGAAGGCCGCGTCGAGCGCGTCGGCGATCGTCGCGGGGTCGGCGAGGTAGCCGTTCACCATGGCCCCGTCGCGCAGCAGCATGAGCCGGGTGGCGGCGGCCGCGGGGTCGGCGAGACCCGCTTCGGCGGCGAGCTCGGCGAACTGGGCGCGCATCCACTCCCGGTGCCCGGTGACGACGGCGCGCACCGGATCCTCGGCGTCGGGGAACTCGGCGGCGGCGTTGATGAAGGGGCAGCCGCGGAAGCCGGGGGAGCAGCTCGCGGCGCCGATGCCGGTCGCGAGCGCATGCAGCGTCGCGCGCGGGTCGCCCTCGCGGCGCTCGGAGCGCATCCACCCGCTCTCGCCCTCGGCCTGACGCTCGAGGTAGGCGACGACGAGATCGCTCTTCGAGCGGAAGTGGCGGTAGAAGGTGACCTTCGTCACGCCGACGTCGTCGATCACGCGGTCGGCGCTCGTCGCGCGGATGCCCTGGGTCGCGAAGCGCGCGGTGGCGGCGTCGAGGATGCGCTCGCGGGTCGCTGTGGCGGTCATTCGGGGCTCCGGATCTCGAGACGGCTTGCGCATCCGCCGACCTGCAGTCTAGGTTCCTGCATGTAGACGTACTAGTAACTCTACATCGCGATCGATCCGATCGGACTCCACGGAAGGAACCCCATGACCGACACCGGCACCGCCTCCGAGATCTCCACGCCCGTGCAGCTCCCGCCCCTCGCCTCGGCGCTGCGGCGGCTGTACTTCCTCCGATTCGGCTTCGCCGTGGTCTGGGCGATCGCCCTCGTCGCCGTCACGTCGGTCGCGGCCCCCGGCCCGCTGTTCACGACCCTGCTGATCGTCTACCCGCTGGTCGATGCGGCCGCCGTGATCTGGCAGCTGCGCGCCGAGCGCGGTGGTTCGAGCTCACGCGTCGCCGAGTGGATCAACGTCGTGATGAGCGTCGTCGCCGCGGTCGCGCTGGGCTGGGCATCCACCGTCTCGATCGGCGCCGCGCTCGCCGTCTGGGGCGTCTGGGCTGTCGTGGCCGGAATCTCCCAGCTGGTCGCCGCGCTGCTGCGGCGTCGTGCCGGAGGGCAGATCCCGCAGGTGCTGAGCGGCGGCATCTCGGTGTTCGCGGGGCTGGGCTTCCTGTTCCAGGGTCTCGGCGGGGGCGCGAGCGCGACCGGGATCGCCGGCTACGCGACGCTCGGCGGCATCTTCTTCCTCGTGTCGGCGATCCGCCTCAGCGTTCTGCTGCGGCGCGCGGCGCGGGGCTAGCTCGCTGCCGCCGCGGCCGCTGTCGGCCGCTACAGGGTCAGATCCGATCGGTGTGGATGCGCGACACCCGGATCTCGACCCGCACCGGCCCGGCGATCGCGCGCACGCGGGCGGTCAGCTCGTCGCAGAGCTCGCGCGTCGGCCGGGTGTCGTCGATCGCGACGCTGATCGCCACCGAGCCGGATCGCAAGGCGCTCGCCGGGCGGGCGACGCCGTCGCCGGCGACCTGCTGCAGCGCGCGCAGGGCGGCCGGGTCGGTGGGGAACAGGCGCTGCACTCCGGGTGCGGCCAGAACGGCCGCGTCGATCGCGAAGCCGAGTTCGCCGGCTGCAGAGGCGTCGCCGTCCCCGGCGGGCGCGGCGGGGGAGGTGCGGTCGCTCATCGCGGCTCCGATCCGGGCTCGGCTGTCGTGGGCGCTGCGGCGTCGGTCGCCGAGGACCCCGCGACGTGCACGTCGTCGATCGTGATGTCGACGCGATCCGGCTCGAGCGGCGTCGACCGTCGCAGCGCCGCGGCGACCCGGTCGCGCACCTCGGCGGCGATCGGGTCGAGGCGCCGACCCGCCGCGACGCTGATGCTCAGCTCGACCTCGGCGCGGGCGTCATCCACGATCCTCAGCCCGACCCGGCCGACGAGGGCTCCGTCGATGGCATCGCCGGTCTCGCGCATCAGCTGACGGATCGCGCCCTCGGTGACGACGTAGCGCGCATCCTCGCCGGTGCCGGGGAAGGGGATGTCGCGCCCGGCGCGCACCTCGCGGCTGATCGTGTCGAGCAGGGCGCGGATCCAGTTCTCGTCCGGGGCGGGCTGCGCCGCGGCGTCTTCGGCGACGAGGTCGCGGGTGAGGGCGCCGAGGCGGTCGATCGAGTCGAGCAGGGCGACGCACTCCGGGTTGCCGTCGATCGCGGCGATCGCCGGGGTGCGGCCGCGATCGGCATAGGCCGACAGCGCCTCCAGGTCGTACCCGGAGCCGCCGATGCCGCCGGGGCCGGTCGTGTCGTTCGCGGAAGTCATGCCTGCCTCCACTCCATCATCTGCTCCAGCAGGTGCGCACGCGCTCGGGCCAGACGCCCACGAACCGTGGAGACGGGCACCTCGAGCCGCGCGGCGATCTCCTCGTAGCTCGCGCCGGAGATCTCGCGCAGGGTCCAGGTGACGCGCACCTCGTCGGGCAGCGTGTCGACCGCCTCGGCGAGCGCCTGCAGCTGCGACGACAGCACGGCCCGCTCCTCGGGTCCGTCGGTCACGGCGGCCGGGTCGAGCTCGTCGATCGGGTCGGCCTCACGGCGCGAGCGGATGCGGTCGGTCGCCTTGCGCGCGACGATCGTCGCCAGCCAGCCGCGCACCTTCGCCGGCTCGCGCAGCTCGGGCAGGCGCCGCCACGCGGTGATGAGCGCTTCCTGCACGACGTCGTCGGCATCGGCCCCCGACCGGGTCAGCCGGATCGCGAAGGCCCGCAGGTAGCCGGCGTGCCGGCGCACCAGCACCGCGAAGGCGATCTCGTCGCCGTCGGCGGCGCGCTGGGCGAGCAGGGCATCCGCGGCGTCATCGAGCGCGCTCATCCCGTCACCGCCTCTCCCAGCCGACTGCCAGCAAAACCGGCGTGACGAAACCCGTGCCGGATGCGTCACATCCGCGAACAACCTAAGCCACCGCCCCCCGAGCGGTCGGCGGCTGACAGCTCGCGCGGATGATCGCGCGGCGAAGACCTCGAACAAGGAGACCCCCATGGCTCAGCCCGGCACCCCCACCACCGCCCCCGCGACCCTGCAGGGCAAGACCACGATCGTCGATCCGGTCGTCGCGAAGATCGCCGGCATCGCCGCCCGCGAGGTGCCGGGCGTGTTCGCGCTCGGCGGCGGCGCCGCGCGCATCATCGGCTCGGTGCGCGACGCGATCGGCAACACCGACCTGTCGCAGGGCGTCAAGGTCGAGGTCGGCGAGACCGAGGTCGCCGCGGATGTGACGATCGTCGTCGAGTACCCGCAGCCGCTGCAGACCGTCGCCGAGGGCGTGCGCGCCGCGGTGGCCGACGCGATCACCGGGCTCATCGGCATGCAGATCGCCGAGATCAACGTGATCGTGACCGACGTGCACGTGCCCGGTGAGGACACCGCCGAGCCGACGACCGAGGCGCGGGTCCAGTGACGCCCGCCATGAACGGCGTCGTCATCGGCGGCGCCGCCGGGATCGCGCTGGCCTTCGCCGGCCTGGCCTTCGGCTTCTGGGGTCTCGTGCTCGTCGCCGTGCTGGGCGCGGTCGGCGCCGTGGTCGGCGCGGCCGTGACGGGTCGACTCGACCTGCGTGCGGCGTTCGATGCCGCACGCGGGCGCCGGGTCGGATGAGCGCGGTGACGCCGGGTGCGGTGACGGCGGGCGACGCCGACATCCCCGGTCGCGTCTCGGTCGCCGAACGCGCGCTGCGCGCCGTGTTCGCGGCGGTCGCGGCCGAGCACCTCGGGGTGCGGCCGCGCGACGTGAAGGCGACCGTCGCCGATGAGCGCGGGCGTCTCGCCGTCGCGGTGACGGCGCCGGCGCGACGCTCCGGCTGCGGCTCGCTCGCCGAGCGTGGCGGCGCCGCGCGGGATGCGGTGCGCGCCGACGGCGCACGGATCGCCGGCGTCGAGGTCGCCTCGGTGTCGGTGCGGATCACCGGCGTCGCGGCCGCGGACCGGTCCGCGGCGCGCGGTGCGACAGGAGAAGGACGGAGAGCACGATGAGCACGGATGCCGATGGTCGCTTCGCGCGCACGCTCGCGCGGCGCGAGATGCACCGTTCGCGTTCGGTCGCCTCGGGCGTCGCCGCCGTGCTGGCCGCGCTCGCCGTGACCTACGCCGCGGTCGAGCTCGTGCTCGCGGCCTCCCGGTTGCTGCCGTTGCTCGTGCGCCCGGCCGATGCCGAGAGCGCCTGGCGCGACGGCGCTCCGCTCGTGCTCGGGGCGGCGGCCGTGCTCGCCGCGCTCGGGGTGATCGCGCTGCTGCTCGCGGTGCTGCCGCAGCGCCGGCCGCGTCACCGTCTCGATGACGCGCGCAGCGTCATCCTCGTCGACGACGACGTGCTCGCCTCGGCGGTGTCGCGGCGCCTCGCGCGCTTCGCCGGCGTGGCCGCCGATCAGGTGCGCACGGCTGTCGGGCGCGGCTCGCTCGTCGTGCTGGTGCGCCCGACCTCGGGTCGCCCGCTCGCTCAGGTCGAGCTCGACGACACTGCGGCGGCGTTCGCGACGGCGCTCGCCGCGCGTCCTCGTCTGCGCTCGCGGGTGACGGTCGCCCGCGACGGGGTGCTGGCGCGATGACCCGCAGCAACCGCACCCTGAACCGGCTCGTGCTCGCGCTCGTGGGCGTGCTCGCGCTCGCGGGGGCAGCGGCTCTCGTCTGGCCGGCGGCCGCGCGGGCGCGTCTCGAGGTCGCGGGGCTGGTCGTCCCCCCAGCCCCGCGCCTCGGGCTCGCCGCGCTGCTCGCCGGACCCGACCGTCTCGGCGTCGCCGGCGCTGCCGCGGCAGTCGCGCTCGTCGCGCTGCTGCTGGCCGTGGCGTGGACGGCGAGCCGTGGACGCGGAGGCACCGCGACGGTGGTCGACGTCGATGGCGTGCGCATCGACATCCACGCCGTGCGCGACCTGCTGCAGGACTCGCTCGGCCCGACCCCTGCCGTGGTCGGCGTTGGCGCGACCGCGCACCGGCTGCGCGGACGCACCGCGCTGCGCGTGACGGTGCTGACGCGCCGGCACGCCGACCTGCCAACGCTGCTCGACGCCGTGCGTGGCGCGGTCGATGACCTGGATGCGGCGCTCGGCGCCCGGGTGCCCGTCGTCGTGCGGGTGCGAACCGGCCTGCGCTCGAGCTTCGCGCGCGAGCAGCGGGCGGAGTGAGCCGCTTGACGTGACCTGAGCTGAACGGGCCGAAGCCCGCCCCATCCCGAGCCCCGAAAGAGAAGAGAGAGGACGCCGACATGGCACTCGACGACGACATCAAGAACACGGCCCAGAAGCTGACCGGCAAGGGCAAGGAGGTGATCGGCGCCGCGACCGGCAACGAGAAGCTCGAGACCGAGGGCAAGGCCGATCAGGTCTCCGCGACGGCGAAGGAGAAGGTCGCCGACGTCAAGGACGTCGCGAGCGACCTCAAGGACAAGCTGACCGGCGGCGGCAGCGGCCGCTGAACGACTGTCCCGGCGGCTGGTTACCGCACGGGAGGCGCGGGTCGATCCCCCTGATCGGATCGGCCGGCCAGAGGGCGATCCGGGACTCCCGGATCGCCCTCTCTTCCGTTTTAACGTTATTATCTGCGCATGGATGCAGATAAGCAGGTGTGCGGGCGCGAACCCGACAGTCAGTACGTCGAGCTCGCGGTCGAGATCTTCGCGATGCTGGCGGATGCGACGCGGGTGCGGATCATCCAGGCGCTGCGCGACGGCGAGCGCTCGGTCACCGAGCTCGCGGAGGCGACCGGCAAGGCGCCGACCGCCGTGTCGCAGCACCTCGCGAAGATGCGGCTCGCCCGGCTCGTCACCACTCGGCAGGAGGGCACGCGCGTGTTCTACCGGCTCGCGAACGAGCACGCCGCGCGGCTCGTGACGGACGCGATCTTCCAGGCCGAGCACTCGCTCGGCGGCACGCCGCGGCACCACCACGGCGAGCCGAGCGGCGAATGACGTCGGCCGCGGGGCACGCGCACGCTCATCACGATCACGATCACGATCACGATCACGATCACGATCACGATCACGATCACGATCACGATCACGATCACGACCACGCCCACCGCGGCGGCGTGATCGGCTTCCTCACCCACCTCGTCGTGCCGCACACGCACGACGCCGCCGATTCGATCGACGACGCGATGGAGGCGAGCGCCGAGGGTGTGCGGGCGCTCAAGATCAGCCTGTTCGTGCTGCTCGGCACGACGATGCTGCAGGCGGTCGTCGTGGCGCTGAGCGGATCCGTCGCCCTGCTGGCCGACACGATCCACAACTTCTCGGATGCGCTGACCGCCGTACCGCTCTGGATCGCCTTCGTGATCGGACGCCGCGCCGCGAGCCGGCGCTACACCTTCGGCCTCGGCCGCGCCGAGGATCTGGCGGGCCTGTTCATCGTGGTCGTCGTCGCGCTCTCGGCGATCGTCGCGGCCTGGCAGTCGATCGACCGCATCGTGAACCCGCAGCCGATCCACGCGCTCGGCTGGCTCATCGCGGCCGGGCTCATCGGATTCGCCGGCAACGAGACGGTGGCGATCTACCGCATCCGTGTCGGGCGGCGCATCGGCTCGGCCGCTCTCGTCGCCGACGGAGTGCACGCCCGCGCCGACGGCTTCACCTCGCTCGCGGTCGTGCTCGGCGCTCTCGGGGTCATGCTCGGCTTCCCGCTCGCCGATCCGATCGTCGGCATCCTCATCTCGGTCGCGATCCTGGTGCTGCTGGTCGGCACGGTGCGCAGTGTCGGCCGTCGGCTGATGGACGGCATCGAGCCCGACCTGGTCGACCGTGCAGAGCAGGCGCTGCTCGCGACGCCGGGCGTGCTCGAGGTCGAGCACCTGCAGCTGCGTTGGGTCGGGCACCGGCTGCAGGGGTCGGCGGATGTGGTGGTCGAGCCCGCGCGCGCGGTCGCGCTCGCCGAGGCGCAGTCGATCGCCCGCGCCGCCGAGCACTCCGCGTCGCACGCGCTGCCGAACCTCGACGAGCTGCGGGTGCGCGCGGTCGCGGCGCCCGCCGTGGCGGCTTCCGTCTGAGCGGGCCTACGGGTTCTCGTAGTACCCGTCGAGCTGCGCCACGCCGAGGACGTGGCCGGCGGCGGCCGCCGCGAGGTCGTCGAGGCCGAAGTCATCGGCGAGGGTGAGCGGCGCATCCACCGCGAACAGCTGGAAGGCGTAGAGGTGCGGGCCGTGCGAGGGGACCGGCATCGGGCCGACCCAGCCGCGTCGGCCGGCGACGCCGCGGCCGAAGCGCAGCGCGGATGCCGAGCCCGGCTTCGCGGCGGCCGTGCTGACCGCGTTCTCGGCGAGACCGCCGAGCGCGGGGTCGATGCCGGCGACCACCAGATGCGCGGGGGTGCGCAGGCTCGGCGCGTCAGGGTCTTCGACGACGAGCACGAGCTCGACGGCGCCGGCCGGGACGCCGGCCCAGGCGAGCGCCGGGGAGACGTTCGGCGCGAACAGCCGCCCGCGGAACGCGCTGGGGACCGTGCCGCCGTGCGCGAAGGCCGGGCTCGTCAGTGCGAAGGGCTCGGCATCCGATCCGTCGGCCGGCTGCAGCTCGGCTCGCGCGACGGCGAGGGTCTCGGGTCCGTTGCGGCGGTGACGCAGCGCGCGCCCGATCGGATTCGGCATGCGCCCATCCTGCTCCCGCCCCGGGCGATGTGCGCGGCGACCGCTCGGCCGCCACTCAGGCCGCCGCTCAGACTGCCTCGAAATACTCCGCGTTCTCGATGAGGATGCGGGTGTCGAGCCGGTGGTTCCAGACCACCTGGATGCCGTGCCTGGTCAGCGTCGGCGTGACCACCTCATCCATCAGCGCGGTCGTGGTGCGCTCGTAGAACTCGTTCTGCGCGGGCTCGTCGAGCGCGTTCCACTCGGCCTCCGACAGGTAGGCGTCGGGGAAGGCGCCGTAGCCGAGGTAGGTGCTGTTCGACTCGATCAGCTGCTCGGTGTCCTGCATGTGGAAGTAGACGTAGCCGCGCGAGGGCCGGTCGGCGGGCCGCTCATCCCAGATCTCGCCCGAGGCGCAGGTTCCGCAGCAGCTGAAGTTCTGCCGGGCGACGACGCCGAGGGTCTCCAGCTCGGCGAAGGCGTCGGTCAGCGCGGTGCGCGGTGTGTCGCCCCACAAGGCCTGCTGAGCGCGGCGGGCGTCGAGCACGAGCTGCCAGACCTGCTCGGCGCGCGGCTCGTCGAGCAGCTCGGAGGCGGTCGCCCAGTCGACGAACTCGAAGGGGTCGTCGACCCCGCGGGTGACGACCGCCCAGGCCTGCTCGCGCAGCTCGGCCTCCGCCTCGCTGTCGAGGCCGAGCGAGTCGGGCAGTCGGAATCCGTCGGGCTGGGCGTTGAGGCGCGAGGTCACGGCCACACCCTAGTCACGAACCCGAGGGGAGTTCGAGGATGAGGCGGCGGTGAGGTCGGCGGCATCACCGGCGCCGCCGGCGGTGGGGTGGGCGCCGGCCCCGCGCTTCCCGGCGCGCTGCTCGGCCTCCATCCGCTCCGCTTCCTCGCCGGTGATCGCCTCGCCGCGGGCGGCGAGCCCGGCGACGTCGGAGAGCGGGATCTGCTTGAGGAAGATCGCGAGCAGCAGCGCGAGGCCGATGAACGGCAGCAGGTACCAGAACACCGGGGCGAGCGCGTCGGCGTAGGCGTTCACGATGCCGTCGCGCACCCCGTCCGGCAGCTGCGCCAGGGTCTGCGGGTCGAGCGTGGCGGCGGAGGCCGAGGCATCCGAGGCGTTCGCGCCGGCGCCCGCGAAGACCTTCGTGAGGCCCTCGGTCAGGCGGGTGGTGAAGATCGTGCCGAACACGGCCGTGCCGAGCGCGCCGCCCACCTCGCGGAAGTAGTTGTTCGTGCTGGTGGCTGTGCCGAGCTGCGCGGCCGGCACGGCGTTCTGGGCGACGAGCACGACGACCTGCATGATCAGGCCGAGTCCGGCGCCGAAGATCGTCAGATAGACGCAGATCAGCCAGATCGGCGTGGACGCGGCGAGCGTCGTCATCGCGACCATCGCGCCGCCGACGACGATCGCGCCGACGATCGGGTAGATGCGGTAGCGGCCGGTCTTCGTGATGAGGATGCCGGAGCCGATCGAGGTCGCCAGCAGTCCCGCCATCATCGGCAGCAGCAGGAGTCCCGACTCGGCCGCCGAGGTGCCGGACGACATCTGCAGGAACGTCGGCACGAAGCCGATCGCCGAGAACATGCCGAGGCCCAGCGCGAGGCCGATCGCGGTGGCGTTGATGAAGGCGGCGTTGCGGAACAGCGCGAGCGGGATGATCGGATCCTGCGCCCGCGACTCGGTGATCACGAAGGCGAGCACCGCGGCGACCAGGCCGGCGCCCCACATCCACGTCTCGATCGCGCCCCAGCCGTGCTCCTTCTGCCCGCCGAAGTCGGTGAAGAAGATCAGGCAGGTGGTGGCGATCGAGAGGAAGACGACGCCGAGCACGTCGATCTTCTTCGTCGCCTTCTTGCTCGGCAGGGTGAGCGCTACGGCGGCGATGATGAACGCCGCGATGCCGACCGGGATGTTGATGTAGAACGCCCACTGCCAGGTCAGGTGGTCGACGAAGAAGCCGCCGAGCAACGGCCCGCCGACGGCCGAGAGGCCGAAGATCGCGCCGAGCGGGCCGAGGTACTTGCCGCGCTCGTTGGCGGGCACGATGTCGGCGATGATCGCCTGGCTGAGGATCATGAGCCCGCCGCCGCCGAGTCCCTGCAGGGCGCGGAACACCACGAACACCCAGAAGTCGGAGGCGAAGGCGCAGCCGACCGAGGCGAGGGTGAAGATCGCGATCGCCACCAGGAAGAGGTTGCGTCGCCCGAGCACGTCGCCGAACTTGCCGTAGATCGGCATGACGATCGTGGTGGCGAGCAGGTAGGCGGTGGTGATCCACACCTGGTTCGCGACGCCGCCGAGCTCGCCGACGATGGTCGGCATCGCGGTCGAGACGATGGTCTGGTCGAGGCTCGACAGCAGCATGCCCGCGATGAGGGCGCTGAAGATGATCCAGATGCGCCGCTTGGTGAGCAGCAGGGGGCCGGATGCGGTGGTGTTCACGATGATGCTCTCTCTGCGGGGCGGGTCAGTCGGCGAGCAGCGCGCGGGCGGTGGCGAGTCGCCGCCCAGCGAGCGTGCGGTAGGTCGCGGTGTTGTCGGGGGCGAAGAACTGCGCGCCGACGGCGCGGACGAGTCCGCCGACCAGGTGCACGGCGGTCACGGCGCGCACGTCGTCGGGGCTCGTGGTCGTGGCGGCGAGGTCGGGGGCGCGGTCGGGGTCGTGGCGGATGCTGAGCCGTCGCTCGACGAGCTCGATGTCGTCGCGGTCGGACTCCTCGACGAGGCCGACGACGTGGGTGACGAGTCGCGGCTCGTGCTCGAGCACCCGGATGAGGTCGGGCACCTCGTCGCCGCTGATCTCGAGACGCTCCCAGCGACGTACCGCGCGCTCGAGCAGGTCGTCGACGAGAGGGCCGGTGCCGGCGAGGAACTCGTCGTCGAGGTCGCTGTCGTCGCTCTTCAGCGGGATGCCGATGACGGCGTTCTCCTTCGACGCGAAGTAGTTGAAGAAGGTGCGGCGCGAGACGCCGACCTCGGCGCACAGCTCTTCGATCGTGAAGCCGGCGAGGCCGCGGTCGGCGGCCCAGGCGCGCGCGGTCATGCGCAGCCGGCGGGCGGTCGCGATGGACTTCTGCTCGCGCAGAGTCGGTGCACTCTCGGTCATGAAGTGCAGTTTTGCACTGAAAGCCTGAAAGTGCACCTTGAGCCCGACGGATGCCGGCGCCGGTCATCTCGGCCGGCGCGGGGGCTCAGCCGGTCGTGCCGCGCACCACCAGACGCGGACGGATGAGCGTCTCAGTTCCCGGCTCCGGCGCCGGATCGGCGAGCAGCCAGCGGGCCGCCGTGCGACCGATCTCCTCACCCGCGGTGTCGACCGAGGTGAGGTCGATGCGGTCGATGCCCGCCAGATACGTGTTGTCGTAGCCGGCGATCGCCAGTTCGCCCGGAACCGAGCGGTTCGCGGCGGTCGCCGCCGACATCGCGCCGAGCGCGACCAGATCGTTGACGCAGGTGTAGGCCGTGATGTCCGGGCGCTCGGCGATCAGTCGCGCCGCCGCATCCTGCCCGCTCTCCTCGGTGAAGCCGGCCGGTTCGACGTGGATGTGCTCGGCCAGGCCGAGCTCGCGCATCGCCCGCTCGTATCCGGCAGCTCGGCTCACCGAAGCCGGGCCGCCTGCGCCACCGAGATGCGCGATGCGGCTGTGGCCCTGCGCGACGAGGTGCTCCACGAGCAGGCGGAGCCCGTGGTCGTTGTCGCTGCGCACCGAGGTGGCGCGCGGCAGTTCGGCGATCGAGGCTGCGGCCACGACGATGCGCAGGTCGGGGCGCACGCGGCGCACGACATCCAGGTCGGGCACGACGCCGACGACGAGCAGCCCTGCGACGTTGAGATCCTCGAAGGCGTGCACGATGCGCTCGTCGGTGACGGTCGTGCCGTCGGGTCCGGGCAGCACGGCGCTCGACATGAGCCCGTAGCTGCCGGAGTCGCCGAGCTCGGCACGCGCCGCATCCACGATCGTCGCGAACACCGGGTTGTGCAGGTTCGCGACGAGGATGCCGAAGAAGCTCGAGCCGTAGCTCTTCAGCCCCGAGAGCGAGCTGGCGACCCAGTTCGGGCGGAAGCCGAGGCGCTCGGCGGCATCGAGCACGAGCTGGCGGCGCTTCTCGCTGACCTTCTCGGGCGTGCGGTAGACGAGCGACACGAGCGCGTGCGAGACGCCGGCGGCCGCGGCGACGTCGCGCATCGTGGGTCGCCTGGTCATGCCGCCTCCGCTCCGCCGCGTGTCGGCAGACCCCGAGTCTAGGGATCCCGACGGCATCGGCGGCGTCGGCGGAGGCGGCACGGCTCAGCGTCCGATCACGAGCGCTCGAGGAAGATCGCTCCGGTCGAGATGTCCGACTCGAGCTTCTCGAGTGAGCGTCCGTGCGTCTCGGGCACCTGGGTCGCGATGAACACGATCGAGGCGACGCCGAGTCCGGCGAAGATGAAGAAGGTGCTCGAGATGCCGACGCCGGCGACGACCGAGGGGAAGGCGAAGGCGACGAGCGCGTTCGTCACCCAGAGGAACAGCACCGAGACGCCGATCGCGAAGCCGCGGATCTTGAGCGGGAAGATCTCGGCCAGCATGACCCACACGGTGAGTCCGAGGGTCGCCTGCATGCACGCGACGAAGAGGATGACGAGGCCGAGGATCGTGTAGGCGCGCACGGGGCCGTCGGGCAGCACGAGCGAGAAGGCGCCCACGAGCAGGTGCACGGTCGTGATGCCGACGAAGCCGCCGATGAGCAGCTTGCGTCGCGGGATGATCTGGATCAGCTTGAGCCCGATCAGCATCGCGCCGACCGAGACGACGCCGTTGGCGACGTTCGCGATGAGGGCGGCGTCCGCCTCGAACCCGGCCGTGATGAGCAGCTGCGATCCGTAGAACATGATCGAGTTGATGCCGGTGAACTGCTGGGCGATCGCCAGCCCGATGCCGATCAGCACGATGCGGCGCACCCACGGCAGACGCAGCGAGCGCCAGCTGCCGAGCTTCGACTCGGCCTCGTCGGCGGCGAGCCGCTCGACCTCGGCGATCTCGGCGACCGCGCGCTCCTCGGAGCGCACCTGCTTGAGCACCGCGAGCGCCTCGTCACGGCGTCCCTTCGAGAGCAGCCAACGCGGGCTCTCGGGCATGCGCAGCATCCCGATGAACAGGGCGATCGCGGGCAGCGCGGCGACCGAGAGCATCACGCGCCAGACGCCGTCGCCCTCGCCCCACAGATTGCCGATGATCGCATTCACCACGAACGCCAGGAACTGGCCGAAGACGATCACGACCTCGTTGAGACCGGTGATGCCGCCGCGGCGCTCGGTGGGCGAGATCTCGGCGAGGAACACCGGCACGGTCACCGAGGCGCCGCCGACCGCGAGCCCGAGCACGAATCGCGCCGCGATGAGCACACCGGCGGTCGGCGAGACGACGCAGCCGAGCGTAGCGACGAAGAACAGCACCGCGAGCCACACGACGAGGCGACGGCGGCCGTAGGCGTCGGAGAGCCGGCCGCCGAGCATGGCGCCGATCGCGGCTCCGATGAGCAGCGAGCTGGTGACGATGCCCTCCGTCAGCGGCGTGAGTCCGAGCTCGTGCTTCATCGGCTCGAGCGCGCCGTTGACCACGCCGGTGTCGTAGCCGAAGAGCAGGCCGCCGAAGGTGGCGACCACGGCGACGACGCCGAGGCGACGCGAGTGCGGTCCGGGGGTGAGCGGCGGCAGGGACGTGGCCATGCGGGTCAGGGGGGTCGACATGTGACTCCTTCGTCGGGGGTGGTGCGTCGAATGGTGGTTCGATGGCGGCGCGGTGATCCGCGCCGGCGGCCGGGCTCTGCGAGGCCCGGCCGGCTCAGCGTGGTCGGCGGGTCAGGCGGCTGCGGCCGGTCGGATGCCGATGGCCTCCTGCAGGGTCGCGACCGCGATCGGGATGCTCTCCTCGCGGGGCAGATCCCAGTCTTCGTTCTCGATGCAGACGGCCCCGTCGAAACCGGAGTCGCGCACGTCGGCGAGGAACTGCGTCCACCAGGCGGTGTCGTGCCCGCGGCCGACGGCGACGAAGTGCCACGGCCCGTTCTCGGGCGGGCGCGTGGTGAGGTAGCGGCCGCCGAGCGGCTGCGGCTCCTCCTCGGCGGGGATGGAGGTGAAGCGGTCGTCGAGCACGCCGTACTCGGCGATGCCCTCGGCATCCAGCACCGTGTCCTTCGCGGCGACGTGCCAGACGCGGCCGGCGAAGCGCTTCGCGAAGCGGCTCGGGTCGATCCCCTGCCAGAACAGGTGGCTCGGGTCGAGGTTGACGCCGAGGCTGTCGCTGCCGACGGCGTCGATGAAGCGCTCGAGCGTTCCCGGGTTGTAGGTGAGCATATGCGGGTGGATCTCGAGCGCGAGCTTCACGCCGTGGTCTTCGGCGAAGTCGGCGATCTCCTTCCACGCCGGGATCGCGACCGACCACTGGTAATCGCGCACCTCGAGCAGTCCGCTCTCCCAGGGCACGAGCGACCAGGTCGGCAGGGTCGCCGCGGGGTTCGAGCCGACGTTGCCCGACATCGCGTTGAGCACGGGCAGTCCGAGCTGCGAGCTGAGCACGATCGAGTCGAGGAGGTCCTGCTTGTGGGGCACGCTGACCTCGGGGTCGGGATGCGTGGGGTTGCCGTTGGCGTTGAGGATCGCGAGGTTCACGCCGGCGTCGGCGAAGACCTGCTGGAACTCGTCGCGCGCGGCGGCGCTGGTCGAGAGCACCGCCGGGTCGCAGTGGCGGCGGATGTTGAACCCGGCCGAGGGCACCTCGGCGTCGGTGATGCCCCACGCCTTCGCGCGGGCGAGCGCCTCGGCGAGGGGGAGGTCGAGGAGGGCGGCGAGGTACAGGCCGACTCTCATCGGGTCGTCGTCTCGGTCATGGAGCTTCCTTGCTTCGTGGGGAGGTCTGATGCGGGCACTGGTGCAGTGGCCCGCGATCTGCGAGATTAGACCGGTCTAATATGACTGTCAACACGACCGGCCCATGCCGGGCGTGAGCATCCACCTCCCGGTCGCCCCCACGCCCCGCGCCGAGGGTCGCAGAACCAGAAACAGGACCGTTCGATGACGATCACCGCAACCGAGGCCCGCCCGCGCACGCTGCGCGTCGCCCTCATCGGCGGCGGGCTCATGGCCCGCTCGCACTCCTTCGCCTACAACTCGCTGCCGAGTCTGTTCCCCGAGCTCGGCGTCGTGCCCGAGCTGTCGATCCTCGCCGACGTCGACGACGAGCGGGCCCGTGCCGCCGCCGCGCAGCTCGGCTTCGCCCGCTTCACGAGCGACTGGCGCGAGGCGGTCACGGCCGACGACATCGACGTCGTCGACATCGTGACCCCCAACTCGCTGCACTTCGACATCGCGATGGCCGCGATCGCCGCCGGCAAGCACGTCTACTGCGAGAAGCCCCTCGCGATCACCGTCGACGAGGCGCGGCGGATGCGCGATGCCGCCCGCGTGGCCGGCGTGCGCACCATCGTCGGATTCTCGTACCTCGGCGGCCCCGGCATCCAGCTCGCGAAGCAGTTCGTCGATGACGGCACGCTCGGCGACATCTGGCAGATCAAGTCGCACTTCTTCGCCGACGGCAACGCCGACCCGTCGCTGCCGCGCACCTGGCACTACGAGCGTGCCAAGGCCGGTCTGGGATCGCTCGGCGACCTCGGCTCGCACGTCATCTCGCTGGTCGAGTTCCTCGGCGGGCCCGTGGACGAGGTGTTCGGCGAGCTCGCGACCGTCGTGCCCGAGCGCCCCCGCGCGGTCGGCGCGCTCTCCTACGGCTCGAAGGCCGAAGAGGGGGCGCCGCTCGATCCCGTCGAGAACGACGACATCGCGACCGTCGTCGCCCGCCTCTCGGGCGGCGCCCGCGCCCTGATCGAGACCAGCCGCGTCGCCAACGGGCACTCCTTCGACCTGGCGCTCGAGATCGTCGGATCGAAGGGATCGCTGCGCTTCAGTCAGCAGGATTCCTACGCGGTCGACCTCTTCCTGCGCGGCGAGCAGGCGCAGCGCTTCACCGGCACGACGGCGATCACGATGGGCCCGCAGCACGGCGACTACGCCGCGTACTGGCCGTTCGGCGGAGTCACGCTGGGCCTGCACGAGCAGAAGGCGATCGAGGTGCGCAACCTGTTCCGCGCGATCGTCGAGGGCCACGAGGCCTACCCGTCGTTCGAGCAGGGCGCGAGCGTGGTCGAGGTGCTCGACGCCGCGCAGCGCTCGAGCGACGAGCGCGTCTGGGTCGACGTCGCCCGCTGACTGGACGACGGCGTCGGAAACACCGAAGCCCCGGCCCCGCGTGAGCGGGAGCCGGGGCTTCGTGCATCCGGGATGCGATGCGCGCCGACGTCAGGCCGCGATGCCCAGGCGGCGGATGCTCTCGTGGCGCATCCACACGGCGTTCTCGTGAGCCTTCTCCTCCTGCGAGAAGACGGCGACGGTCGCGATGCCGTCGAACTCGACCTCCTTGAGGGCGGCGAAGAACGCGTCGAGGTCGACCTCGCCCTGGCCGTAGGGCAGGTGCTGATGCACGGTCGCGTTGGTCTCGGCCGGGTTGAGTAGGTAGCGGCGGCCGCCCGAGGCGCGGTAGTCGAAGCTGTCGGCGAGGTGCAGGTGCTTGAGGTCCTTGCCCGCGTAGCGCACGATCTCGGCGATGTCGTGGCCCTGGTAGAAAGTGTGCGGCACGCAGTAGAGGAAGCCGACGTTCTTCGAGTTGAGGCCGCGGATGAAGCGGATCGCCTCGATGCCGTCTTCGATGAAGTCGTCGGGGTGCGGCTCGATGTTGAGCTTGATCCCCTCCTTCTCGAGGCGGGGCAGGATGACCTCCATCGACTTGAGGAACTGGCCCTCGCTGCGCTCCGACTGCTCGGGGCGGCCCGAGAACTCGGAGTTCATCTGGTCGACGCCGAGCTCGACCGTGATGTCGATCGAGCGCAGCCATGAGCGCACCGCGGCCTGGCGCTGGTCTTCGTCGGGGCTCGACCAGCGCAGGATCGGCAGCACCGACGCGATCTGCACGCCGGTCTCCTTCAGCGAGCGCTTGAGCGTCTGCACGAGGTCGTCGTTCGCGCGCGGGTAGAGGTAGAAGGGGAAGAAGTCGTCGCGCTGCGAGAACTCGATGTACTCGTAGCCGAGCTCGGCGACGGTGCGCACCATCTCGGGGATCGGCAGGTGCCGGAATGGCAGCGGGTCGATGGTGAGTTTCATGAACGGGCTCCTGGTGTCGTGGATCGCGGCGGCCGAGCTGCGCCGGCGATGGAGATCCGCGCCGGAGCGCGACAGCGCACTCGCAACGCAAACTAGACCGGTCTAATATGTCCTGTCAAACCCCGACACCTGTCGAGGATATGGCCTATTGACAGAACAAAATAGACCGGTCTAACGTTCGTGGCGGATGCCCGCATCCACCCACAGCACCATCCCCTCGCATCGCCTCATCCATTCATCGGGCGACAGCAGTGAAGTCGGCCATCCTGGTCGGCACAGCAGCGTCGCTGACAACGAAAGGAGCTGGGACATGGTCGTCTCGCTCACCCGCCGCCCGTCTCGTCGCCGCCGAGCCCTGCTCGCGGCCGTCCCCGTCATCGCCGGCCTCACGGTCGCCGCGCTCGCCGGCTGCACCTCCGGCGGCGCCGGCACCGCGACCGGCACGACCGACGACGACGCCAAGGGCGTCAACATCGTCATCATCGGCGGCGCCAGCGACGACGCATTCTTCTCGTCGATCAAGCGCGGTGTCGACGACGCCAAGAAGGTCGTCGAGTCGCACGGCGGCAAGGTCACCTACCTCGCGCTCAAGGACTACAACAACATCGGCCCCGACGCCGCCCAGCTCGTGAAGAACGCGCTCGGCCAGAAGCCCAGCCTCATCGCCGTGCCCGACTGGGTGCCCGAGGCCGAGAATCCGGCCATCAAGTCGGTCGTCGACGCCGGTATCCCGGTCATCCTCTACAACGCAGGCGGCTACGAGGAGGCCGAGAAGGTCGGCGCGCTGACCTACATCGGCACCGACGAGTACCTGGCCGGCGTGGCCGGCGGCGAGGCGCTCGGCAAGGCCGGCGTGAAGAAGAACGTCTGCGTCAACACCGTGCCCGGTGCGCAGAACCTCGAAGACCGATGCCGCGGCGTGGCCGACGGACTGAAGAAGAGCGGCGGCGAGTCGACTCAGCTCTCGCTCGCCGGCTCGAGCTACGGAAATCAGACCGCGGTGTCGCAGGCCATCAAGGCCGCGCTGCAGAAGGACTCCGACGTCGACGGTCTCGCTACGGTCGGCGGTTCCGACGCGGCCGCCGCCCTCGATGCGCTCAAGCAGTCGGGCGTCGGCGACAAGGTCAAGTACGTGCACTTCAACGTCGACTCCAAGATCCTCGACGCGGTCAAGTCGGGCGTCGCCTACGCGACGATCGACCAGCAGCCGTACCTGCAGGGCTTCTACGCCGTGTCGGCCGGCTTCCAGTACGTGACCTACGGTCTCGATACCCCGACCAAGCCGATCCTCACCGGCCCGCTCGTGGTGGATAAGGACAACGTCGACAAGGCCGTGAGCGGCGCCAAGGCCGGCGTGCGCTGATCCCGGCGGGGGGATGCCCTGGGCGTCTCGGCATCCCCCTTCTCCCGACGGTGCGGCTGTGGTGGCCGCCGTCGGGGTGCGGAGGCGGCCACGCAGGGCCGCCGATGGTGCGGCGGGCGCCGGGCGGGAGACCGTGCCGGCGCCCGCTGTGGTCGCTCCCGAGTGAGGGGCCCGCCGACGCCGCACGTGGCAGACGGCCGGAATGGATCGTGACGAGGTCAGGGGGCCGACATGGCTGAGGGACTCGCGCTCGCCGAGGGCGACATCTTCGAGATCGACCGCACCGCGGGAGATCGCGTCGCGGTGATCGCCCGAGGAGGCGACGACGCATCGCGCGTCCGTCGCCTCACCATCGAGGGCAGCTCGGCCCGGCAGCGGGAGGTCCTCATCGACGAGCTGATCGCCGCGCTCATCGAACTGCGCGATGCCTGACCTCCGGGCTCCGGCGCTCGAATCAGAGCCGTGAACGCCTCGACGACGAAGGGACAACGCTGTGAAAAGCCGAGAGCACATCCGTATCGCCGTGATCGGCGCCGGGACGATGGGTCTCGACCACATCCGTCGGCTCACTCGTTCGACGAGGGGCGCCGAGGTCGTCGCCGTGATCGAGCCGGATGCGGGGCGCGGTGCGGTGGGTGTCGAGAGCTCAGAGGGTTCGGCGGTGTGGCATCCGGATCTGACGAGCGCGATCGCGGACGGCGGCATCGATGCCGCCGTCGTCGCCTCACCGGGCGCCTTCCACGAGGCGGCGCTGCACGAACTGCTCGACGCGGGGCTGCCGACGCTGTGCGAGAAGCCCCTGACCCTCGATGCCGTGAGCGCTCGCCGGGTCGTCGATCACGAGATCGCGATCGGGCGCCGGCTGATCTCGGTCGGGTTCCATCGTCGCTTCGACGACGGCTACCGCGCGCTCCGCTCGGTCGCGCGCGCCGCCGCGTTCGGCGATCTGCTGCTGCTGCACTGCCGGCACCGCAATCCCGACCTGCCTCCGGGCTGGGATGACGCGCTTCTGATCGAGGATGCTGCCGCGCACGAGATGGACATCGTCGCGTGGCTCGCGGGTGAGCCGGTCGTCTCGGTCGAGGTGCGGCGCGGCAAGAGCAGTCGCCATGCGCGGGACGGCGTGAGCGATCCGATCATGCTGCTGTTGCGCACCGAATCGGGAGTGCTCGCCGACGTCGAGATCAACATGAGCTCGCAGGCGGCCTACCAGGTCGCGACCGAAGCCGTGTTCGAGGCGGGCAGCGTCGTCGCGGACGCCCCCGAGGGGCCTACGACCCTGCACGACGGCCGTCGCCATCGCGCGGTCGACCGCTCGTACGTCGGGCGATTCGCAGCCGCCTACGACCGTGAGTTCCAGGAGTGGGTGGACGGTCTTCGTGGTGTCGGCGACGGGTGGACGGGTGCATCGGCCTGGGATGGCCTGCTCACCGTCGCCCTGTGCGAGGCGGGCATCGCGGCGGCGCGCTCGGGTGCGCGCGCGGACGTCGTGGTCGAGCAGCGCCCCTCGATCTACGTGACGCTCCCCTGACGGCCCGCCGGCGCACCGCAGCCGGGTCGCAGCCGGGTCGTCGGCGGGCTCAGGCGCCGGGCGACACCGCCGCGACGGCGCGCTCGACGCCCCAGTCCCACGCCGCGTCCAGGTCGCCGCCCATCTGCAGCGAGTCGCTCAGGCGCATCGTGAGGTAGCCGTTCGCCCACGCGGTGAGAAAGCGCGCGGCGTCGAGCGCGTGCGCGGCGCCGACGAGGGCGGCCGTCGCGGCGAGCAGCGGGGCGAGACTGCGCTCGAGATCGTCCGGGGTGGGGCGCGGAACGCCCTCGGCGACGCCGAAGACGAGCCCGTAGCCCTGCGGATTGGCGAGCGCGAAGGTGCGCAGCGCATCCAGCTGGCGGCGGATGGAACGGGTCGCGTCGGCGGGGTCGGCCGCTGCCTCGACGCGGTCGTTGAGCTCGTCGACGGTCGCCGCGACGACGGCGGCGAGCAGGGCGCGTCGGTCGCGCACGTGCTTGTAGAGGCTCGGCGAGCGCACGCCGACGCGCTCGGCGACGGCGCTCATCGTGACGGCATCCGGTCCGCCGGATTCGAGCAGGGCCCGGGCGGCGGCGACGACCTGGTCGATGCCGGTCTTCGGCGGGGTCGGCATGGATGGGGCTCCTGTTCGTCGCTGTCACGGTATCCGTGCGGGGTATCCGTGCTTGACGGATGTCTGATAGCTAATTATCTTAGCCATCATGCAGCTCGCACCGGGACTCCACCGCATCGGCAACGACATCGTCGCCGCCCACCTCCTCGTCGCCGCCGAGGGCATCACGCTCGTCGACGCCGCCCTGCCGGGCCACTACTCCGACCTCCGCCGTGAGCTCGACGCGCTCGACCGGCCGATCACCGACGTCCGCGGCATCGTGCTCACGCACGGCGACAGCGACCACATCGGCTTCGCCGAGCGTCTGCGCAGTGAGCTCGGCATCCCCGTCTTCATCGGAGCGGGGGATGCCGACCGCGCCCGCGGTGCGAAGCCGCCGGCCACGCCGAAGGATGCGATGAAGCTCGGCCCGACCCTCGGCTTCGCCGCCTACGGCCTGCGCAAGGGCATGGTGCGCATCCCGCCGCTGAAGGAGGTCGTGCCGGTCGCCGACGGCGACGTGCTCGACCTGCCCGGCGCACCCGTCGTGATCGGGATGCCCGGGCACTCGCCGGGCAGCATCGCCGTGCTCGCGCCGGCGCAGCGCGCCGTGTTCGTCGGCGACGAGCTCACGACACGGCACGTGCTGACAGGAGTCGAGGGGCCGCAGCCGGCGCCGTTCACCGACGACCAGCACGACTCCTCGGTGTCGCTCGACAAGCTGCGCGGACTCGACGTCGACTGGGTGATCCCGGGTCACGGCGCTCCCTGGCGCGGCGGTCCGGACGCGCTGATCGACGCCTACCGGGCCGCGGAGGCGGCGCGCGTCTGAGTCGCGCGCTCGCGGGTATTGCGTAATCATGACGGACGCACTTATCGTGCAACACGGATGAACCGGCGCAGGGTGCGGGCCGCGCATCCGTGGAGGCTCCGTGAGCACGCACGACGACCGATCCACCGACAGCGCGGCTGCGAGCGCGACGGACAGCGCGGCCAACGACAACACCCGTCCGCTCGAGGCCGGCATCGTCACCGACCTGAGCGACCGGATGAGCTACGGCGGCTACCTGCAGCTCGACACGCTGCTCGCCGCGCAGCTGCCGGTGAGCGTGCCCGAGCACCACGACGAGCTGCTGTTCATCGTGCAGCACCAGACGACCGAGCTGTGGCTGAAGCTCGTCATCCACGAACTGGATGACGCCCGGCGCCTCCTCGCGGCCGACGACCTGCGCGGCGCGCTCAAGCGCATCGCCCGCATCAAGCACATCCAGGAGGTGCTGACGCAGCAGTGGAGCGTGCTCGCGACGCTCACGCCGACCGAGTACGCCGAGTTCCGCGGTTCGCTCGGCAGCTCGTCCGGCTTCCAGTCGGCGCAGTACCGCGCGGTCGAGTTCGGCCTGGGCAACAAGAACGCGAAGATGCTGCGGGTGTTCGATGCCGAGCCCGCGAACCGCGAGCTGCTCGAGCGGGAGCTGAAACGGCCGAGCCTCTACGATGAGTTCCTGCGTCTCCTCGCGCGACGCGGGTACGCCGTCCCCGCCGACATCGTCGACCGCGATGTCACGGTCGCGCACGTGCTCGACGAGCGGATCGTGGATCTCTTCGAGACCGTCTACCGCGACGCCGAGACGCACTGGGACGTCTACGAGAGCTGCGAAGAGCTCGTCGACCTCGAGGACAACTTCCAGTTCTGGCGCTTCCGGCACCTGCGCACCGTCGGCCGTACGATCGGCGGCAAGATCGGCACCGGCGGATCGAGCGGTGCGGACTTCCTGGCGCGGGCGCTGAACCTCACGTTCTTCCCTGAGATGTACGCGGTGCGGACGCGCCTTGGCTGAGCGCTCGCGCGCGCTCTCGGGCCCGGCCGGCGCGGATGCGCGCTCCGCGCGACTCGTGCGCGCCGACCTCGCCCGCGTCGACGGCCGCTGGCAGCGCGACGTGCTCTTCGCGGTCGGCGCCGACCGCATCCACCCGGCTTCGGTCGTCGACCTCGCCCGCGCGGAGGCCGCCGGCATCGATCCGGCCGCGGCGCCGCGGCTGCGGGCGGCCGTGCTGCCGCCGATCACCGACGCGCACGTGCACGTCGGTCTGACCGAGCTCGCCGACCGGCCCTCCGGGTCGCTCGCGCGGGTGCTCGATCTGGGCTGGGATCCGGCGCAGATCGTCGCGCGGGCGGCGGCGGCCGACGCAGCCTCCGGCTTCACGCGCACGGAGGTCCGCTTCGCGGGCGCGTTCCTCACGGCGCCGGGCGGCTATCCGTCGACGCGCGGCTGGGCTCCGCCGGGGTCGGTGGTCGGCGTCGCCGCGCCGGTCGAGGCGGACGCCGTCGTCGCGACCCAGGTCGCACTCGGCGCCGACGTGATCAAGGTGACGCTCAACGCGGATGCCGGCCCGGTTCACGACGACGCGACGCTCGAGGCGATCGTCGCGGCTGCGCGGCGTCGGCGGCGCCCCGTGATCGCGCACGTCGAGGGCGTCGGCCAGGCCGAGCGCGCCGGACGCGCCGGGGTCAGCGCGCTCGCGCATGCGCCCTTCACCGAGCGCCTCGACGACGCCCTGCTGGCGTGGATGGCGGGGGCGGGCCTGCGCTGGATCGCGACCCTCGACATCCACGAGCGCGGCCGCGGCGCCGGCACGGATGCGCTCGACACCGCCCTCGACAACACCCGCCGCTTCGTCGCCGCGGGCGGCACGGTCGTCTACGGAACCGACGCGGGCAACGACCTCGGCCACGGCGAGCTCGAGCCGCGCGAACTGAAGCTGCTGGGCTCGGCCGGCCTCAGCGCCGTCGCCCTGCTCGACGCCCTCGACAGCCGGGGCCTGCTGCCGACCTGGGGAGCCACGGTCTCCCTGCTGCCGAGTGACGCCGCGACGCACGCCGCGCTCGGCGCGGATGCAGCCCTGTCCGTCGGCACCGCCCCGTCGGCCCGCACCACCCCGCCGGCTCGCGCCACCCTGCGCGCCGACGACGAGCACCGCCCCACCATTGACCCGCGCTCGCACGCCGCCCCGCGTGATGCCGGCACCGAACCCGGCCGACTCGCGACCCCCGACCTCGCCGAGCTCATCCCGACCCTGCTCGGCGCGCGCCCCGTGCACGCCGCCCACCTCGAGGAGCACCTCTCGTGACCGACGCGATCTCCGCATCCACCCCCGTTCCCGACTCCGCATCGGGCGACGGCTTCGACCCGGCGGCCGCGCTCGCCGCGGTGGCGACGGCGTTCGACGCCGCCGATCCGCTCGCCCGCTTCACGAGCCGCTTCGCGCCGAGCCCCGGAGTGGTCGCCTACCTCGACGGCAACTCGCTGGGGCGTCCGGTCGCCGATCTGGCCGCGCGCATGACGCGCTTCATCGAGCACGACTGGGGCACCCGGCTCATCCGCGGCTGGGATGAGGGGTGGATGCGGCGCCCCGTCGAGCTCGGCGACCGCCTGGGCCGGGTCGCGCTCGGCGCCGCCGCGGGGCAGACGTTCATCGGCGACTCGACCACGGTGCTCATCTACAAGCTGGTGCGCGCGGCGCTCGCCGGGCGTCCGGGACGCACCGAGCTCGTGCTCGGCGACGACGACTTCCCGACCGACCGCTACATCGTCGAGGGCATCGCCGCCGAGGCGGGCGCGACGGTGCGCTGGGTGCCGACCGACCCCGCCGGCGGGGTCACCCCCGAGCTCGTCGCCGAGGTGCTGAGCGAGCGCACCGCGGTCGTGCTGCTCAGCCACGTCGCCTACCGTTCGGGCTTCGCCGCCGACGTGCCGGCGATCACGCGGCTCGCGCACGAAGCGGGTGCGCTCGTCGTCTGGGATCTCTGCCACAGCGCTGGAGTGCTGCCGATCGAGCTCGACGGGTGGGGCGTCGATCTCGCCGTCGGCTGCACCTACAAGTACCTCAACGGCGGACCCGGCGCGCCGGCGTTCGGCTATGTGCGGGCCTCGCTGCAGGGCGAGCTGCGGCAGCCGATCCAGGGATGGATGGGGCACGCCGACGTGTTCGCGATGGGCCCCGGCTACGAGCCGGCGGCCGACGTGCGGCGCTTCCTCAGCGGCACCCCGGCGATCCTCGCGATGGAGGCGATGGATGCGACGCTCGACCTCATCGAGGAGGCCGGCGTCGCGGCGATCCACGCGAAGTCGCGGGCGCTGACCGACTTCGCCGAGCGGGCGCTCGGGGTGCACGTGCTGCCGCACGGGGCGCGCCTCGTGTCGCCGCCGGCCGGCGCGCGTCGCGGCAGTCACCTCACAGTCGCGCATCCGTCGTTCCGCGCCGTGACCGCGCGGCTGTGGGAGCGCGGTGTGATCCCCGACTTCCGGGCGCCCGACGGCATCCGCATCGGGCTGTCGCCGCTCAGCACGACCTTCGCCGAGGTCGAGGCGGGCGTGCGCGCGATCGGCGAGGAGCTGCGCGCGGCGGGTGTGGCGGGTGCCGGCGCGGACTCGCCCGGATCGACCGCGTGAGCCGGTCGTCTGGTGATGTGAGCCGATCGCCCCGCGGGGTGGCCGGCCGCGTTCCGGATGCGACCGATCCTGCTCCTGCTCCCGTGGCCGTACCCGGAGTGCCCGGCGTGCCAGGCCCAGCGGCGACGCCCGGTGCGCGCGAGGTCACCCCGGCGTTCGGAGTGGCCGGCACCGCACCGAGGGTGACGACTCGGGCGTTGGCGGCGGCGGCGCTCGTCGACGAGCTGGGGATGCGCACGGGCAGCGTGCCGTCGCTCGTGCTGACGATCGTCGGCCTCTACCTGCGGCGCTCGGGCGGGTGGATGTCGACGGCGGCGCTCGTGCGGCTCGCCGCTGACGCCGGGGCGGCGACCGCGCTGACCCGCTCGGCGTTCACCCGGCTGAAGCAGCGCGGGGTGCTGGTCGCGGCGAGCCGTGACGGTGTCGCCGGCTACGCCTTCGCGAAGGCCGCCGAGCGGATGTTCGAGCGCGGCGACCGGCGCATCTTCGCCCCGCGGCGCATGGTGCCCGGCGATGACTGGTGCCTGATCTCGTTCTCGCTGCCCGAGCAGCAGCGCGGCGTGCGCGCGCAGCTGCGGCGACGCCTGCAGGGAATCGGATGCGGCACGGTCGCCCCCGGTCTCTGGATCGCGCCGGCGTTCCTGGCCGATGAGGTCGAGGAGATCCTCGACGAGCTGGCGGTGCGCGCGTCGACGGTGCTCTTCTTCGCGGATGACCCGCGCCCGGCCGGATCGCTCGCCGACGCCGTGGCCACCTGGTGGGACCTGCCGGCGATCGCCGCACGTCACCAGGAGTTCCTGCGGGTGCTCGCAGGGCTGCCCGCCGAGTCGGATCCGACGGCAGAGACAGCGCTCGAGATGCCGCTCGCTGATGACGCGACTGCGACTGCGCCGGCGCCGGCGCCGGCGCCGGGGCCGGGGTCGGGGTCGGGGCCGGGGTCGAGGTTCGCGGACGCTGGGCCGGGGGTCACGGAGGCGGGGCCGGGGTTCGCGGAGGCGGCCGCCTTCCGCCGCTACGTCGTCGCCGTGGATGCGTGGCGCGACATCCCCTACGTCGATCCGGGCCTGCCGTTCGAGCTGCTGCCGGATGACTGGCCCGGCCGGCTCAGCATCCCGGCGTTCCTCGAGCTCTCGGAACGCGATGCGGATGCCGCGTCGCGTCACGCCGCGCGCGCGTCTGCGCGCTGAGGCGCTCGCTCGCGGTTCCGGGCTCGCGGGGCGCTCGACGTGAGGATCGGCGTCGTGGTCGGGGTCATCGCTGTCGGGGTCACCGTGGTCGGCGTCGCGACGCCCGTGACGTCGCGACGCCCGTGACACCGCGACGCCCGCGATGGCCCGTGACGGCGTTCGGACGTCCGGACCTGCTGCTCCCGAGCCCCGGGCCACCCCGCGCCCCGAACGTCAGAAGGGGGCGGGGTCGAGCGCGCGGTCGAGTGGGTCGTCGGGTGCGAGGTCGACGTGTCGGCCGAGTTCGATCTCGAGCAGCTCGAAGAACCGGTCGAGCGCGTCGGGGTCGGGGTCGATCGGGATGTCCAGGTCCGGTGGGTCGGTTGCGGCGTCGGGTGGCGTCGGCGGTTCCGGGGGTGCCGGGGGTGCCGGTGGACCCGGTGGTTCGGTCGGGTTCGCCGGGTCGGATGGCACTGGTGGGGTCGTCGTCGGCGAGTCGGGGGTGAATGCGACGGCGGGTGTCGGGGCGTTCTCGCTGTAGATCCGTCCGGTCTCGGAGGTCCATTCGAGCGCGCCGCCGGACAGCTGTCGCACCGTCCATCCGGTGAACTGCTTCATGGAGTGGTGCCGCTGGCAGAGGTGGGCGAGGTTGCTCAGCGCGGTGGGGCCGCCGAGGGCGTGGTCGAGGGTGTGATCCAGTTCGCAGCGGATGGCGGCCTGCCGGCATCCGGGGAAGCGGCAATGCTGGTCGCGGGCGCGCAGGTGCCGGCGCTGCGCCCAGCTCGGCCGGTAGGAGTCGACGGCGGTGACGGTTCCGGTGACGGGGTCGGTCAGCATCCGGGTGAGCGAGGGCGCGTTGCGGGCGAGCGTCCTCGCGGTGTCCGCGTCGGTCGGCGATCGTCCGACCAGATCCGCGGGCGATTCGCCGTGGCCGACCAGCGCGAGTGCGGGGACCACGACCTGCACCTGGGCGCGGATCTGATCGATCCCGCGCAGGTCGGGTTCGACGTCAGAAGGAGCCTCGTCCGTCGACTCGTCGGCGGTTCCGGCGTGCGCTCGCACATCGCCCTGGCAGACACCGAATGCCGAGTCAGGACGTGGACGGCTCTCGCCGGCCTGCGGGGAGCGAGCGTCTTTCACGGTCTGGCCCATGCGGGTGAGGCGGTCGAGGATCGCGTCGCCGATCACCATCGGGACGGTGGCGACGAGATCGCACATCCCGTCCCGCCCCGGGAACACGCGCACGCACCGCTCCCGCGCGGCCTCCTCGTGGCGTTCGGTGAGGCTGCGCTGGGCGAGTTGCTCCGCGTAGATCTCCAGACCGGCCCGGACCCGGTTCGGGGTGTCAGCGAGGCTCCGGTCGATCGCCTCGGCTTCGAACTCGGCCCGGAGCTCGACGGGTACCGCACGCCCGGCGGTGACGATGACGTTCATGTGCCCGCGGCTGATCAGCCCGGCTTCCCACGCGTCGACGGCGTCAGGGTAGAACTCGACCATCTCGCGGGCGTCGCCGATGCGACCCTGCACGACCCGGTCCGAGAGCCGCAGCACCCCGCCGAGCTCCGCGGCGACAGCCCGCAGTGCCATGTCGTGCGCCTTCACGCTCGCGGCCGCACCCGCCGACTCGCGTTCGGCGTAGAAGCCGGCGTCGGCGAGCATCCGCACCTCCGCGACCTGCGCCGCACACACTCGCGCCGACACGGTTCCGGCGCGCCCGACAAGGCCCTCGAGCGTGACCTCCCGAAGGTCGCCCGCACCCGCGAGACCACCACCGAGGTCATCGCCTCGGGGTGTCGTCGTGGGCTTCTCCATACCCACACCATGACAGCCGCCACCGACATCCACCGGTACCGGCCGCGGCATCAGAACCGCAGGTCAGAAACCCATTCCGCGCCGACTCCGACTGCATACGCCACCGACATTTCAGCCGCCGGTGATCGAGAGGCCGCACGAGCTCTCGAGCTGCTGGAGGCGCCGCTCAGGATTCATCTGCCATCACGCGTCGCGGCCCCAGCCGGCTGTCTCGGGGCTCGACCGAGCCGCATCCCGATCGCGCACCGCAGATCCGGGCGTCGCCGTCTGCGCCGGCGTCGGCGTCGATCTCCGGGGCGCCTGGGCCGGCGGCTCCTCGCAGCGAATCAGCGCGTCACGACAGGAAGGTCGCGGGATCAGCGCACCCGCGCGTAGCGCTTCGCGGCGTCGGCGATGAGGTGGTTGTAGTCGAGGGTGTCGTTGTAGCTGGCGATCGCGGCGATCCAGCCGGCATCCGTCGCGAGGTCCGCGCCGTCGAAGCACAGGTAGCGGCCGGCGGTGAGCGCGGCGTCGTCGAGGTTCTGCGGGTCGGCCACGCCGTCGCCGCTGCCGTCGGCGCCGAAGCGCGCCCACGTCGACGGCAGGAACTGCATCGGACCCACCGCCCGATCCCAGCGCGCATCCCCGTCGAGCGCGCCGCCGTCGCTGTCGCGAATCGCGTCGGTCGTGCGCCCGTCGAGCGCGATGCTGATGATCGCCGGAGCGACCGTGCCGTCGGCGCCGAGCACCGATCCGTCGTGACTGCCGTGCCCGCTCTCGACCGAGCCGATCGCGGCGAGCGTGCTCCAGCGCAGTCGGCAGCCGGGCTGCTCCTGCGCGAGCCGCAGTTCGGCGCCGGCGTACGACTGCAGGGCGCGCGAGGGGATGCCGGTGCCGGCGGCGACCCGGGCGATCCAGGCCGCGTCGGCGAGCGAGCTGATGCCGGTGGACGCCGGCGAGATCGTGCCGGGGGAGGTCCCGGAGTCCGACCCCGTCGACCCCGAGCCGACGCCGGAGTCCGCACCGGATCCGCCGCCGCTTCCGTCCGTCGAGCCGCTCGCCGCATCCCCCGCCGACCCCGACGCGACCGCGTCGGGCGCCGAGCTGACCCCGTGCGGACCGGCTGTGCGCCGGCCGCCCGGCATCGTCGCGAGCAGCGCCCCGGCGAACAGCGCCACGCAGCCGACGATCGCGACGCCGACGAGCGCGAGCGCGAGCCACTGCCGTCGCGTGCGCGGCGCGACCGGCGACGGCTCGGATGCGGGGTCGGTCACGGGCGGGGATCCAGGCGATCGAGGGAGACGACGAACGACCCGATGATAGGCGAGCCGGACGACGCCGGAGCGACGCCGGGTCCGCTCACTCCCGCCCGAAGCGCTCCTCGTTCGCGAACCAGACCGGCGTCATGACGATGCCGACGAGCAGCACCATCACGATCCACCCGGTCTTCTGGTCGCGGCTGATGCGGGGGTGCCGCACGATGTCGCGGATGGTCACCGTCTCGACGGCGACGATCAGCAGCAGCGCGACGCCGAGCAGCATCCAGAGCACCGGATCGGGAATCACGTACCGAGGCTATCCAGACCATCCGCGCGGGCGACGGTGCCGCTGCGGTGCACGCCCCGTCTCCATCTGCCGTTCGGCTCCGCTCCGCGCTGTTCAGCGATCGAACCGGGGCACCGGCAGCAGCACGGGCGGTCCGAGCAGCTGGCCGGTCGTGCTGAACGCGATGAGGCGATCGATGATCACGGCCAGCAGCAGGATCGTGCCGAGCACGACGAGCACCGTGCGCGGAAGCGCGCGGCTCGTGCTCGCGACCGGGTCGGGGATGCGCTTGCGCGGCGCGCCCGTCGACCCCGTCGCGGCTGGCGGCGGAGGGGTCGCATCCGCGTCACCGTCGAGCGCGGTCGCCGCGCGTCGCCGGTTCGCGTGCGCCATCCGCATACGCTGAGCGAGCGCGTCGACGGTGAGCAGCCCGCAGGCCGCGCCGATCCCGCTCGCGGCGGCCGAGGCGATCGGGAAGTCGAGCCGCATCAGCACGCCGACGCCGACGAACAGGCCGACCACGCCCGAGCCGAGAGCGGCGAGCAGCGCCGCCCCCACCGAGACGGCGTCCTTCCAGCCGCGCAGCAGCATCCAGATCACGAAGGCCACCCCGGCCGGGCAGAACAGAGCGAACCAGCCCCAGCCCTGTGCGGCGAGCTCGGGCACGTGCTCGGGGCGGTAGCCGATCAGGCCGCCGTAGGTGACGCGACCCGCGGCGATCTCGACGGCGGCGAGGTGCAGCGACCAGGCCGACCAGGCGAGCAGCACGGTCAGGAGTGCGCCGACGGCGAGATCGGCGGTGCTCGCAGGCCGGCGACCCCAGCTCGCCGGCGACCACACCACGGCCCGCGCATACCGGCGGGGAAGCATGGCGACGGAGTGCGGCGCGTCCTCCGCGACCGGGCCGTCGGGCGCGTCGACAGGGGGCACGACGGCGAGGCTAGTTCGATGTCGGCGGTCGCGCAGGCCCCCTCTTCGTGTGGGGTGCTCGGAATCGCGCGTCGTGTGAAGATGAGCGTCGCACGAGTTCAAGGGGGCAGGATGACGGCCGATCACGGCGCGGCCCGCCGACGCCCCCACTGGTTCCGGCGGCTTCCGGCGCCCGGGCTCCGCCGCGATCCTCGCCTCGGCCTGGTCGGCCTCGGTCTCGCGGCCGTCTGCTGCGCAGTGATACCGGTGGCCGCATCCGCGTCGCCCGCCTGGCTGCTCGGGGTGCTCGCCGTTCTGCTCTGCGCGCTCGACCCGATCGTCCGGCCCGCACGGGCGGCAGGGCGTCCGTCGTGGCGCCGGTTCGTCGCGGCCGTCGGCGCGGTGCTCGCGATCGCGGGCATCGCCGGCCAGATCGCCGTCGTCGCGGTGTCGGATGCGCGCGCGGTCTCCGCGCGCATCCAGGCCATCGACGACGCGGCGCGCGTGCGTGCCGAGGAGCGCGTCGTGCTGGTCGTGCGGGTGACCTCGTCGACCGGCATGATCGCCGCGATCCACTACGCCGATCCCGACGACGTGAACGGCGGATCGCGCGATGTCGGACCCGTCGCATCGCCCTGGACTCAGCGGCTGGACTACCGTCGCGGCGATCTCGAGATCTTCTTCGGCGGGGGAGCGCCCTCGGTCTCCATGCCGTCCATCTCCGCATCGCTCGGCGAGCAGGACGGCGATCTGACGTGCGCCGTCCAGGCCGTCGGTCAGACGACCGGTCTGCGCTGGGATGCCTCGGGCGAGGGCGCCGTCGTCGACTGCACTCCCGAGGAGAAGCAGCTGCCCGCCGCGGCGACCTCTCTCGATCCGCGCAACCCCGGCTGATCCTGACTACGCCTGACTACGCCTGGCTGCGCGGCGGCAGGCGCACGAGCTCCACGTCGCGCAGCTCGCCGGCATCCGCCGTCGCCGTCACGAAGGTGCAGTGCGGCTGGCGGCGACGGTCGGTCGGCGAGCCCGGGTTGAGCAGGCGCAGCCCGCGCGGCGTCGTCGTATCCCAGGGGATGTGACTGTGTCCGAAGACGAGCACGTCGGCGTCGGGGAAGGCGGCGTCCATGCGCGCCCCGCGTCCGCCGGCGGCGCCCGTCTCGTGGATGACCGCGAACCGCACCCCGTCGATGTCGCGCCGGGCGGTCTCGGGCAGCCGCGCCCGCAGCTCTGGGCCGTCGTTATTGCCCCATACGCCGAGCACCTCGCCGCAGCTCTCGAGCAGATCGAGCGTGGCCGCATCCACCCAGTCGCCGGCATGCACGATCAGGTCGGCCTCGCGCGCCGCGGCGAGAACCGGGTCGGGCAGGATGCGCGCCCGCTTCGGCACATGCGTGTCGGCGACGAGCAGCAGGCGGGTGGGCACGAGCCGACGGTAGCGCGGGCGGGTGACGCGGGCCGACACAGGCTGGCACGGTCTGGCGCTCCGCATTCCGCGGCCGTTATCCACAGATCCGGGGTGCCCCCGAACTCTGCACAGATCGGGGCTGGCGCTGACCGCGAGCCGGTCGCGCATCCCTATCGTCAGCGACATGGCGTCTCTCGCGACCGCGTACCTCACCGGCTTCGGCAGTTATCTGCCGGGTCCGCCGGTCGGCAACGACGAGATCGCAGGGCGACTGGGCGGCACGGATGCGGTGACCGAGCGCATCCGCCGCCGCATCCTCGAGCAGAACGGCATCCGGCAGCGGCACTACGCGCTCGACGGCGACGGCGAGCCGACCGAGCTCAACGAAGAGCTCGCGGTGAAGGCCCTCCGGGCGGCGCTCGACGACCGCGGCATCGAGGCCGCCGACCTGCGCATGCTCGTCTGCGCCACGACCATGGGCGACGTGCTCGTGCCGGGCTTCGCGTCGATGGTGCACGGCCGGCTCGGCGGCGGGCCGATGCAGACGCTCAGCGCCTCGGGCGTCTGCGCCTCGAGCCTCGCCGCGCTCGATGCGGCGGTCAGCAAGATCCGCCTCGGCGACCACCCCCGCGCCGCGGTCGTCGGCTCCGAGCTGCCGAGCCGCAGCCTGCGCGAGCGGCGCTACGAGGGCATCCGCGCCGGCATGGATGCGCACTTCCTGCGCTGGATGCTCTCCGACGGGGCCGGCGCGGTCGTCGTCGAGTTCCAGCCGCATCCCACCCGGCTTTCGCTGCGCGTCGACTGGGTGCGTCAGGTCTCGCTCGCGCACGAGCATCCGGTCTGCATGCGCGCCGGGATGTCGGGCGCGGCGGCCGAGGTCGGCGGCACCTGGCAGGACGGCTCGATCGGCGAAGCGGATGCGGCGGGCATGTTCCTGCTGCGGCAGGACGTGAGCATGCTCGACGAGCTCGCCGGCGCCGGCATCGGCCAGTTCGAGGAGCTCGTCGACACGGGCCTGGTGGATGTGCGCCACCTCGACCACGTGATCTGCCACTACAGCACCAACGTCTTCCGCGACGTCGCCTTCGAGGCGCTGCGCCGCCGCATCCCCACCCTCGACACCGACCGCTGGTACTCGAACCTCGAGACGCGCGGCAACACCGGCTCAGCCAGCATCTTCATCGCCCTCGAGGAGGCGTGGCGCACCCGCGACTTCGCCCCCGGCGAGACGATCCTGCTCGCCGTGCCCGAGTCGGGGCGCTTCTCCTTCGCCTTCGCGCACCTCACGGTCGTCGCGCCGCCCGGTGCGATCCCCGCCGATCCGTCGTCATCCACCCCGTCGTCATCCACCCCGTCATCGCCCATTTCGACAGGAGCCTCCGCATGAGCATCACGACCGACAGTGCCGCCGCCGATCTCTCGAGCGCCGGCGAGGTGAACGCCGACATCCCCGCCTCGCTCTTCGAGCGCCTCGCCGGCGTCTGGGCGACGCTCGAGGAGCGCCTGGATCGGGTGCCGATCCTGCAGCGCCTCGCCGCCGGCACCGTCACCCTGCACGACTACCAGCGGCTGCTGTTCAACCTGCGCCAGCAGGTGATCGACGGCTCGCCCTGGATCGCGCGGGCCGCCTCCAACTTCGACGTCGAGCACTTCGAGCTGCGGTCGGCCGCCATCCGTCACGCCGAGGAGGAGCACCGCGACCACCTCATGCTCGAGCGCGACTACGTCGCCGTCGGCGGCTCGCTCACCGAGCTGCGCGCCGGGCGCAAGAACCTCGGATCGGAGGCGCTGTCGGGCTACCTCTTCCACTACGCCGACCGGCCGAACCCGGCGGGACTGCTCGGCGCCATGTTCATCATCGAGGGCCTCGGCGCCCGCCGCGCGGCGGAGTGGGCCGCGCGCTTCCAGGAGGTGCTGGGCCTGGCCGACAACCAGGTGCACTTCATGATCTACCACCAGGAGGCCGACGGTCAGCACACCGGCGACATGGAGGGCATCCTCACCTCCGGCCTCATCGACGCGAGCACCGCGGATGAGATCGTGCGCTGCGCCGAGGTCGTCGCGCGGCTCTACGCGCTCCAGCTGGAAGAGCTGGACAACTGACGTGACCGCGCCCGTGCTCTCGGATCCGGGCATGTGGGATGCGGTCTACGCCGATCCCTCGGTGCCGCTCGACCGCGAGCTGCTGCGCAAGATCGTCGTCGACCAGCAGCGGCCTTCGCGGCGCTGGCTGCATCCGATCGCCCGGGTCGTCTCGCGGCTCGTGGTCGGCGTCGTGTCGGCGCTCAAGCGCATCCTGCCGTTCCGGTGGATGCCGCTGGGCATGATGGACGTGCTCTGCGTCTGGTTCCTGCGCCGCTTCGTCGATCCCGACGCGGTCGAGCTGCTCATCCGCCACTTCGTGATCGAGACGAACGTCGTCAACTTCGTGATCCGCAACACCCCGGCGCGCATCGAGCCGGTCACGCTGCGGCCGACGGCGCTCGCCGGACTCGGCGACCACGCCGTCGTCGAGCACGACATCAACGTCTACGACGTGCTCATCGCCCTCGACGGGGCGCCGATCACGGCGCGGCCGCGCGCGGAGCTCGACTTCCAGCAGCTCGACATGCCCGAGCTCGACCCCGAGCGGCACCGGCGTCGGCCGCTCAAGCTCGACATCCAGACCGCGCTCTGCTTCATGAACATCCCGTTCTCGATGGCCCTGTCGCTCGAGGAGTACCGCCGGGCCGTGCACTCGATGCGCTTCGACGACAGCTTCCTCGAGATGCTCGCGCTCATCACCGACGATGACACCTTCCGGCATTGGAAGGTCGGCGGGCTCAGCCTCTGGCTCGACTCGAACGTGGATGTGCCGCGCACCGTCTACCGCCACGCCCTCATCTGCGAGTACGCGCACGCGCACCTCGTGAAGCTGGCCGCGGAGGCCGAAGCCGGGATCGCGCCGACCGCGGCCGTCGGGGCGACCGAGGCCTGAGCGGCATCCCCGACGAGCCGACTAGACGAACAGCCGACAAGGCGAGGAGCCCCTCACCTCACGTCCCGGCGGTGAGGGGCTCCTCTGAGTCGGGGGCGAGCTTCGTCAGCTCGCGCGCCTCAGCTCGCGGGCGGCGTCGGCTCGCCGAGCGACAGCATGAGCCGGTTCGCCCAGTTGAAGAACGCCGCGCCGTGGATGACGTCCGCGATCGCGAGGTCGTCGAAGCCCGCGTCGCGCAGCGCCTGCACGTGCTGCGGCCCGAAGTCGCTCGGCGTGCGGGTCAGCGCGGCCGAGGCGTCGATCACGGCGCGCCAGGCGGCGTCGGGCTGCTCCGCATCCACGCCGCCGTCGAGCAGCGCCTGCACCTCGTCGCCGCGCTTCGACTTCTGGGTCGCGAAGCGCGAGTGCACCGAGGCGCAGAAGATGCAGCCGTTGACGCGCGAGGCGGTCGTCGCCGACAGCTCGCGCAGGGCGCGCGGCAGGCCGCCCTTCTCGTTGTAGAAGATGTCGTTGTCGGTGCGGGTGCGGGCGCCGAGGATGTCGGGGTCGCGCACCAGCAGTCGGAAGTAGTCGCTGTTGGCGCGGCCCTTGTCGGTGAGGCCGTGCCAGTGGCGCTCGGTCAGCTCGTCGATCGGGAAGGGCTCGAGCCACGGCACCCAGCCGAGGTTCTCCTGGGTGAACTCGACCGGTTCGGTGTTCTCGGGGCGCAGCACGCTCTCGCTCATCACAGGGCTCCCTTCAGCACGGTGAGGCCCGCGACGACGCGGGACTGGAAGGCCAGGAACGACACGAGCTGCGACAGCGTCACGATGCCGGTCGTCGACCAGCCGGCGTCGAGCAGCGCCTGCAGGGCGTCCTGCGAGGCGTCGCGCGGGCGATAGGTCAGCAGGTGGGTGTGCGCGAGCGCGGCGGCGAGGCGCTCGCCGGTCGCGGCGGCCAGCGGGGCCGAGGGCGCCCAGTGCAGGCCGTCGACGTTCTCGACCGAGAGCGGGCCCGCGGGGAAGTCGCCGTAGGGGCCGACCGTGGTGGCATCCTCGAGCGCGACATCGAGAGCTGTCGCGAGGGCGGCGCCGTCGAGGGCGCTCGTGCCGGCTGGCTCCGCCGCGAGCAGCTCGCGGTAGTAGCCGGCGGTGGGGCTCTGCGTGAGCGCGACGGCCCAGTAGGCGACGGCGCGGCGCTCGAGCTGCGACACCTGCGTGAGGTCCTCGGAGTCGAAGAGCGCGTCGTAGCTGGCCTGGGCGTTGGCCTTCGCGTCGGGACGCTGACGGCGCACGGCGTCGAGGCTGTCGCCCTCGCTCACGCCGACCAGGCGGTCGATGACATCGGCGGTCATGGGGTCCTCTCGAGGGGTTCGGTCGGATGGATGGGGAAGCGGGAAGTCAGGCGCCCGGCGCCCAGCCCAGCGCCGGCGCGACGCGCTCGGCGATCAGCTCGAGCGAGCGCAGCACGACCGCGTGCGGCGGGTCGACCGGATGCGGCTGGAACACGACGTCGCTCGCGAGCGGCACGATCGGATCGGCGCCGAGCGAGTCGATGACCTGCTCGGGCGTGCCGATGTGCAGGTCGAGGTAGGCGGCCGCCTCCTCGTCGGAGACGCCGGACGGCAGCGTGACGCCGAGCTTCTCGATCTGCGGCACGGAGGCGGCGATGCCGGCGGCGCGCAGGCGGCGGCCCTCGGCCTCGTCGTCGACCACGAGCACCGAGCGCGACGCCATGACCCGCTGCGGCACGCCGGCCGGCAGCGCGGCGGCGTGCGCCTCGACGATCTCGACCTGGTCGACGGCTGAGCCGGTGCCGGTGTACTCGCGGCGCGGCTGCGTGCGCGAGAGCAGCAGCCCGTGCCCCTCGCCGCCGATGCGCGCGGCGCCCGAGGCCGAGAAGGTCGCCTCCCAGAGCGTCGAGAGCAGCTCGGCCGGGGCCGGCGGGTACAGCGCACCGCCGTCGCTCGTCAGCACCTCGCCGCGCAGCGCGCGCAGCAGCGTCTCCTTGTGCGCGGCGTAGATCGCGGGGCGGTCGGCCGGGTCGTGGCCGAAGGGCGGGAACGACGAGGAGGTGCCGCCGGAGCCGATGCCGAGCTCGAAGCGTCCACCCGAGAGCAGCGACAGCACCGCCGCATCCTCGGCCACCCGGATCGGCGCCTCGAGCGGCAGCGTCACGATGCCGGTCGCGAGGCGGATGCGCGAGGTCTGCGCCGCGGCCTGCGCCAGCACGACGAACGGCGACGGCAGCCCGCCCTCGTCGCCGTGGAAGTGGTGCTGCGCCACCCAGGCCGTGTCGAAGCCGAGCTCCTCCGCGTGCACGATCTGGGCGAGCGCGTTGCGGTAGCGCTCGACCGGCGCGACGTCGTCGAGCAGGCGGGTGAAGAATCCGAGTCGGAACGTCATGCGGTGGTGTCGCTTTCTGCGGCGGTGTCCGTCGCCTTGCCCAGGTACGCGACCTGGATCTCGGGGTCGTCGAGCAGCTCGCGCGATCCGCCCTGCAGCACGATCTCGCCCGAGGCGAGCACGTAGCCGCGCGAGGCGATCGAGAGCGCCAGCTCGGCCTGCTGCTCGACGAGCAGCACGGCGACGCCGAGCTCGCGGTTGATGCGCGCGATCTCGTCGAGCACCTGATCGACGAGCTTGGGCGAGAGGCCCATGGTCGGCTCGTCCATGCAGATGAGACGCGGGCGGCTCATGAGCGCGCGGCCGAAGGCGAGCATCTGCTGTTCGCCGCCGGAGAGCGTGCCCGCCTCCTGTCGGCGGCGCTCGGCGAGCCGCGGGAAGTGCTCGCGGATGCGCCCGAGGTCCTCCTGGATGCCGGCGCGGTCCTTGCGGGTGAAGGCCCCGGCGAGCAGGTTCTCGTCGACCGTCATCTGCGGGAACACGCGTCGCGCCTCGGGCACGGAGGCGATGCCGGCGACGACCCGCTGCCGCGTCGAGGCGTGCGTCACATCCCGTCCGTCGAAGCGCACGGTGCCGCCCTTCGGCTTCACGAGACCGAGGATCGTCTTCATCGTGGTCGACTTGCCGCTCGCGTTGCCGCCGAGCAGCGAGACGATCTCGCCCTCGCCGACCGTGAGGGTGTTGCCGCGCAGGGCGTGGAACGGGCCGTAGTAGACGTGCACGTCGTCGAGCTCGAGCAGGGCGCTCATGCCTCGTCCCCTCCGGTGGTCGTGTCGCCGGAGACCGCGTCGCCGGAGACCGCGTCCCCGGAGCTCACGACGTCATCCACGCCGCCCCCGAGCCCGCGCCGCCGCCCGAGGTACGCCTCGATCACGGCCGGATCGTGCCGCACGGTCTGCGGAGGACCCTCCGCGATGATCCGGCCGCCATCCATCACGATCACCCGATCGCTGACCGTCATGACCAGGTCGAGCTTGTGCTCGACGAGCAGGATCGCCTGGCCGTCGGCCTTGAGCTGCAGCAGCTGCTCGAGCACCTCGGCGGTCTCCGACTGGTTCATGCCGGCGGTCGGCTCGTCGAGCAGCAACAGCTTCGGCTGCAGCGCGAGGGCCCGGGCGATCTCGGTGCGGCGGCGGTTGGCGTAGCTGAGCGAGTAGGCGGGGTCGTCGCGGCGCGGGCCGAGGCGGGCCTCGAAGCGCTGCACCTCGCTCTCGACGGCCGCATCGATCTGCTTCTGCTCGCGCCGGGATGCGGGCGTGCCGATGATCGCGATGAACAGCTCGCCGAGCAGCGGGACCCACTTCAGCAGGAACAGCCGCGACAGCCGGCGGAAGGGGCGGCTCGCGACGAGCGTCGAGTGCAGCCCGACCTCGACGTTGTCGCGCACCGAGAGGGTCGCGAAGACGCGGCCGTTCTGGAAGGTGCGGGCGACGCCCTCCTCGGCGATGCGCGCCGGGTCGGCGTGGTCGATGCGACGGCCCTCGAGCGAGATCGTGCCGGCGCCCGCGCGCAGCGCGCCGCTGACCAGGTTGAGCGTCGTCGTCTTGCCTGAGCCGTTCGGCCCGATGATCGAGACGACCTCGTGCGGGGCGACCGTGAAGCTGACGCCGTCGACCGCGCGCACGCCGTCGAAGTGGCGCTCGAGGCCGTCGACGCTGAGCAGCGCATCCGCCGTCGCGGTAGCCGCCGCATCCACCTCGCCCGTCGCCGATGCGTCGGCAGCAGCCGTGTTCTCGCTCATGAGTTCCTCACCAGCAGTCCGCCCGGCCGGAACCTCACGACGAGGATCAGCACGAGGCCGTAGACGATGATGCGCAGCTCGGGCGTGAAGCGCAGCAGCTCCATCGCGCCGATCAGCACGATCGACCCGAGCACGGCGCCGTAGGGCAGGTTGACGCCGCCCATGATGACGATCGTGACGACGAGCAGCGACATGAGCGTCGTGAAGATCGTCGGGTCGATGTAGGTGTACTGGTGCGCGAGCAGCGAGCCGCCGACGCCGGCGAAGAACGCCGACACCGCGAAGGCGAGCGCCTTGTAGTCGCGGGCGCGCACGCCCGAGGCGACGGCGGCCGTCTCGTCGCTGCCGACCGAGGCGATGACCTTGCCGAGGTGCGAGCGGCGGATGCGCCACATCACCACGAGGGTGATCACGAGCACGCCGAGGTCGATCAGGTAGTAGGCGAGCGGCGAGGTCAGCGGGGTGCCGAACCACTCGGGGAAGGGGATTCCGTAGATGCCCTGCGGGAACACCAACTGGATGACGGCCACGATCACGGTGCCGACGCCGAGCGTGGCGATCGAGATGTAGTGGCCCTTCACGCCCCAGATCGGCGACGACAGGATCGAGGCGATGATCGCGGCGATGAGCCCAGACACCGGCAGCGCGACCCAGAACGGCAGGTGCACGACCGTCGTGAGCAGCGCCGAGCTGTAGGCGCCGATCGCGATCGGGCCGGCCTGGCCGAGTGCGAGCACGCCGGCCTGCCCGGCGGTGAGGGTGAAGCCGGCGCCGATCGTCGCGTAGATCAGCACCTGCGTTCCGGTGGTCAGCACGTAGTCGCCGCCGACGAGCGGCACGACGACCGCCGCGATCACGAGGGCGATCGGCCACACCCACTTCGGGATGCGGAACGGCCGGCCGCGCCCGAGGAAGGTTCCGGTGAGCGGCTCGCTCGAGATGAGCGGCACGCGCCCGAGCAGCCCGCCGGGGCGCACGATCAGCACGATGATGAGCACCGCGAAGACGATGATCTCGCGGGCGGTGTCGCCGAAGAAGTGGATGCCGAAGGCCTCGAGCACGCCGAGCACGAAGCCGCCGATCACGGCCCCGACGAGCGAGCCGAGCCCGCCGAGGGTCGCCGCGACGAAGGCGACGAGGCCGGTCTCGAGTCCGGAGGAGGGGTTCGCGACGCCGACGTAGAGCGCGATGAAGACGCCGGCGAGACCGCCGAGGGCGGAGGCGATCACGAAGGAGACGTGTTGCACGCCCGCGACCGGGATGCCGACCTGCAGCGCCGCCTCCTGATCCTGCGAGGTCGCGCGGATGGCCCGGCCGATCCTGCCGTACTTGAGGAACAGCGACATCGTGACCATCACGACGATCGTGATGCCGAGCATCACCAGGTCGGAGGTGCCGAAGGCGAGGTTGCCGACGCGGAAGTTCGAGGTCGGCAGCACCTTCGGGAAGGCGCGGAAGTTCGCGCCGAACGCGACCTGCGAGGCGTTGTCGAGGATCTGCGACACGGCGAAGGTCGACAGCATCGCCGCGAGCGGCAGGTATTTCGCGAGCGGCCGCACGACGGCGACGTTCGTCAGCAGGCCGATGCCGGCGCAGACGACGAGCACGAGCGGCAGCGCCAGCCAGAACGGCAGGCCGAGCTTGACGATGCCGAACCAGGCGAGCATCGCGCCGAGCCCGAAGAACGAGAACTGCGCGAAGTTGACGACGTTCATGACGCCGAAGACGAGCGAGATGCCGACCGCTCCGAGGGCGTAGATGTTGCCTCGGAGCAGGCCGGCGATCAGGGTGTCGAGCATGTGGTGTGAGCGCCCTCAGCTCACTTCTCGATGGCCGACCAGCTGCCGTCCTTCAGCTCGACCGGGGTCAGCTTCGGGTCGGCGACGCGGCGGGTCTTCTGGTCGAAGGTGATCGCGCCGTAGACGACGCTCGGCACGCCCTCGAGCTTCTTGAAGCCGGCGAGGATGCCCTCGCGCGTCGTGCCGCCCGCCTTCGCCGCCGCGACGGCGACGTGCAGCGCGTCATAGGCGCCGGCCTCGAAGAGGGTCACGTGCTCCTCGCTCGGGTAGGCCTTCTTGAAGGCCTTCACGAACTTCTGCACGGCGGCGTCGGGGTTCGTCTCGACGAACTCCGTGCCGATGACCGAGCCCTCGGCCTCGGGGGTCGCGTCGAACGACTCCTCGTCCTGGCCGCCGTAGAAGGTGCCGTCGTAGCCGGTCGAGCGCAGCTGGTTCACGATCTTCGCCGCATCCGGGCCGTAGCCGACGTGCACGATCGCATCCGGCTTCGTCGCGACGATCTTCGACAGCGAGGGGCGGTAGTCGTCGGAGCTGTCGAGCACGCCCTCCGAGTCGGTGATCTTGAGGCCGATCTTCTTCGCCTCAGCCTCGAAGGCCTTGTAGGCGGGGATGCCCCAGTCGGCGGTGTTGAGGTAGGTCACGCCGACCGACTTCACGCCCTGCTTCTTGATGTAGTCGGCCGTCCAGGTGTAGCTGGCGGTGGTCGTGATCGCGGTCGACCACTGGTACTCGGTGCCCTTGGCGGTGAAGTCGGGGTTCGAGTTGTTGTAGCCGTACTGCACGAGCTTGCCGGCGGTGTAGATCGGCGAAGCGGGGATCGAGGCCGAGGAGGCGTAGTCGCCGAAGGCGAGGACGACGTCCTTGTCGGCGACGAACTTCTGCGCCACCGTGACCGACTGCTTCGGGTCGGACTGCGAGTCCTCGTACTTCAGCGCGACCTTCTTGCCGTCGATGCCGCCGTCGGCGTTGACCTCCTTCACCGCGAGGTCGAAGGCCTTCTTGAACTGGTCGCCGTACTGCGCGTACTGGCCCGTCGTCGCCGACGAGACGCCGAAGTAGACGGTGTCGCCCGATCCCGCGTCGCCGCCGGCCTCCGAACCGGAGCCGGTGGCGCATCCCGTCAGCCCGACGGCGACGAGGGCGACGATCGAGACCGCGGCGGCGCGGGCGAAGGCGTTCTTCATGGTGATCCGGTTTCTGTGGGGAGGCCGCCGGTGCTGGCCGGTCGGCTGCGGGTGCCGTGCGCTGGGAACGTGCGGCGGTGCGGATGCAGAGGTGCCCGTCGGGGCGGATGCGGCGCGCGAGCGAGCCGGGATCCGTCGGGACTCTCCGGCGCTGGAGAAGGGCGTGTCGGCACGCTAGCAACGGGGATGGGCCCGCCGTCGGCCGCTGAGTAATAATGCGTCGTTCAGCGTAATAGAACGCAGGGTGATGAAACGGACTCACGAGCGGGAGTGATGCCACGCGGTCGCGAGTGGACTGTGCGGTGGGTGCGTCGCCGCTCGGGCGAAGGCCCGATCATGCGAGGGGCCGGTCGCGCGAGGGTTCGGGCGTGCGGGCCGGTTAAACGACGAAGCGGAGGGAATCCCTCCGTCTGTTAAAGAGTATCCGCGCGCCGGGGGCTTGCCGCAAGACCCCGGTGCGGGTGCAGGATCGTGCACCGTGCCTGCCGAACACACCCCCGCCGCCGCCACCTCCGCCGCCGAAACCGCCGCGCCGCTCTCCGTCTTCGACCTGCCCGACCGTCTCGCGGCGAAGCGTGCGCCCGGGCTCATCGCCGCCGACCAGGCGCACTTCGCCCGCATCGAGGCCGAGCTCGCCCGCCAGCGCGCCGACCTCGCCGCCCGCCTGGCGACGACGCTGCGGATGCCGGGCGGCTCGGGCCAGGATGCGCTCGACCGCGACCAGGAGGTGCACCGCCTCACGGCACGGCTGCGCTCGCTGAGCCGCTTCGGGCTCGATCTGTGCCTGGGGCGGATCGTGCCGGACGCCGCCGGCCCGGCCGGCGCGGAGCCGACCGGAGATGCTGCCGAGTCGACCGGCCCCGCCGACGCCGCGCCCGCATCCGCCGACACCGTCTACATCGGCCGCCTCGGCCTCACCGACCGAGACGGGAACCGCCTGCTCATCGACTGGCGCTCACCCGCCGCAGAGCCCTTCTTCGGCGCGACCCACGCCGACCCGATGGGTCTCGCGAGCAAGCGCCGCTACCGCTGGGCACGCGGCCGCGTGACCGACTACTGGGACGAGGTCTACGTCGCCGACGAGCTGACCGAGCGCACCGAACGGGCCGCGCTCGACGACCAGTCGGCGTTCATCGCGAGCCTCGGCGGCGTGCGCTCGGGGCGGATGCGCGACGTGCTCGGCACGATCCAGGCCGATCAGGATGCGATCATCCGCGCCTCCTCCCGCGGCGCCCTCGTCGTCGACGGCGGCCCCGGAACCGGCAAGACCGTCGTCGCCCTGCACCGCACCGCCTACCTGCTCTACGCCGACCCGCGCCTCTCGCGCAGCCACGGCGGCGTGCTCTTCGTCGGCCCGAGCGCGCGTTACCTCGACTACGTCAGCGACGTGCTGCCGAGCCTCGGCGAAGACGGCGTGCACATCGCGACGCTGCGCGACCTCGTGCCGCAGGGCGGCGAGCTGCCCGACGAGGTCTCCGCCGGGCGCGAGGATGACCCGCCCGTCGCTGCGCTCAAGGCATCCCTGCCCCTGGTCGAGGCGATCGAGCGCGCCGTGCGCCACTACGAGCGCCCGCCGGCCGAGGGCATGGTCGTGCGCACCGACTGGGTGGATGTCGAGCTCGAGCCCGAGGACTGGGAGGACGCCTTCGCGGCCGCCGACCGCTCCACCCCGCACAACGAGCAGCGCGATCAGGTGTGGGAGGAGCTGCTGACGATCCTCATCGACAAGGTCGGCGAGGATGTGCCGCCGCACATCGCCCAGCGCGCGATCACCACCAACGAGGAGCTGCGCGGGGCCTTCGCGAAGGCGTGGCCGCTGCTCGACCCGGCGGGCGTCGTCGCCGACCTCTGGAGCGTGCCGTCGTACCTGCGCGCTTCCGCTCCGTCGCTCTCGTCGGAGGAGATCGCGCTGCTGCAGCGCGCCGACCCGCGCGCGTGGACCGTCAGCGACCTGCCGCTGCTCGACGCCGCCCGGCTGCGCATCGGCGACCCCGAGGCCGCGAAGCTGCGCCGCCAGCGCGAGACCCTGCTCGCCCGCGAGACCGAGCAGCGCGAGACCGTGCTCGACGACCTGCTCAGCTCGGGGATGCTCGACTCCGATACCGACAGCGAGGGCCTGCTGACGATGCTGACCGGCGAGTACGGCGCCGACCTGCGCGAGAAGCTCATCGACACCGGATCGCTGCCCGCCCCCGACCCGGATGCGCTCGCCGGACCCTTCGCGCACATCCTCGTCGATGAGGCGCAGGAGCTGACCGACGCCGAGTGGGCGATGCTGCTGCGGCGCAACCCGTCGCGCAGCTTCACGATCGTCGGCGATCGCGCGCAGGCGCGGCACGGCTTCACCGAGTCGTGGGAGGCGCGGCTCGGCCGGGTCGGCATCGGCGGCGGGGCCGGTTCGGGTGCGGTCTCGCTCGCCTCGCTCACGATCAACTACCGCACGCCCGAGGAGGTCATGGCGGCAGCCGAGCCGGTCATCCACGCCGTGTTCCCCGAGGCGAACGTGCCGTCGTCGGTGCGCGCGAGCGGCATCCCCGTCGAGGCGCGGCCGCTCGTCGAGCGGGATGCGCTGCTCGACGCCTGGCTCGACGCGAACGACGAGGGCGTGGCGGTCGTCATCGGGGATGCGTCGTTCGCGCCGCGTCCGCGCGTCGCCTCGCTCACGCCCGAGCTCGCGAAGGGCCTCGAGTTCGACCTGGTGCTGCTGGTGAACCCGGCGTCGGAGCCGGCGGGCGCGGATGTCGCATCCTCCGGTCCCGCCTCGCTCGCGCCCACCTCGATCGAGGCCGCCGTCGACCGCTACGTGGCGATGACCCGCGCGACGCAGCAGCTCATCCTGCTCGAGCCCTGACGCGCATCCCCTCACCCGATCTGCTGAGGAACCGTCGTTGACAGCGCTGTCATCGGCTGGCAGGCTGGCCGGACGCTCCGCACCGCCCCCGCGTCGGATGCGCATCGGGAAGAGGACAACGTCGTCGTGAAGCTCAGCAGAACCGTGCCCGCGCGCCCCGCGCGCCCCCTCGCCTTCGCCCTCGCGCTGGCCACCGCGGCCGCGATCGGCATCGCCGCGGTGCCCGACCAGACCGCGACGGCGGCCCCCGCGCCGCTCGATGATGCAGCGCTGCTCGCCCAGGTGAACCCCTTCATCGGCACCGAGAACCTCGGCAACACCTACCCCGGCGCGGCCCGCCCCTTCGGCATGGTGCAGTTCTCGCCCGACACCGGCCACAACACGGGCTACGCCTGGGATGACAGCGTCGTGCGCGGCTTCTCGCTCGCGCACCTCTCGGGCGTCGGCTGCGGCATCGCCGGTTACCTGCCGGTGCTGCCCGTGCTCGGATCCCCGGTCGACACCGGGGTCACGGACTACGCCGACTACGCGATGGCGTTCTCGCACAACACGGCCGACGACACGACGCGTGAGAACGCGTCGCCCGGCTACTTCCAGGTGAAGCTCACGAGCCGCGGCGGCCCCGAGAAGGGCGCCGTCGTGAACGCCGAGCTCAGCGCGACCGAGCGCACGGCCGTGCAGCGCTACACCTTCCCGTCGAGCACGCGGTCGACCGTCATGGTCAACGCGGGCCAGACGCTGACCGGCGACGTGCCCGCCTCGGTGCAGTTCGTCGACGACCACACGATCCGCACGGCCATCCGCATCTCCGGCTTCTGCCAGTCGACGCAGCCCTTCACGGTCTTCACCGAGACCAGCTTCGACCGGCCCTTCGCCTCGCACGGCACCTGGACCGGCGGCGCCGTCGCGAACGGCTCCGACACCGCTGCCGAGGCCACCCGCACCGGCGCCTGGGCGACCTTCGACACCACCGACGACCGCACCGTCGAGGCGGTCACGTCGATGAGCTACGTGGATGCCGACGGCGCCCATGCGAACCTCACCGCCGAGACGGCGGGCTTCGACCGGGCGCGCACGGATGCCGAGAAGGCCTGGGTGCAGCGGCTGTCGCAGGTGCGCATCCCGGCCGGCGCGGCGAGCTCGCGCGAGTTGTACTCCTCGCTCTACCGCTCCTTCCTCTCGCCGAACATCGGCAACGACGTCGACGGCAGCTACCGCGGCTGGGATGGCGCCATCCACCGCGGCTCCGCCGGCGATCGCCCGTACTACCAGAACTTCTCGCTCTGGGACACGTACCGCACCCAGCAGCAGCTGCTCGCCATGCTCGCCCCGAAGGAGTCCGCCGACATGGCGGTGTCGCTCATCCGCATGGGCGAGCAGGGCGGCTGGTTGCCGCGCTGGGCCTACGGTCTCGTCGAGACGAACATCATGACCGGCGACCCGGTCACCCCGTTCCTCGTCAGCGCCTGGCACCAGGGTCTGCTGACCCGGGCTGAGGCCGACCGCGCCTACGCGCTGCTGCTGGAGAACGCCGACGGGACCCCACCCGCCGACCTGCCGCTCAAAGCCAACGGCCGCGCCGGCAACCCGGTGTATGTGGCCGACGGCTTCGCGCCCTACGCCCCGGCCGAGAGCGGATTCCCCGGCGACTACGACCTGCAGCACGGCGCCTCGGCGACGCTCGAGTACGCGCTCGCCGACGCGACGCTCGCCACGATGGCCCGCGACCTCGGCCACGACGCCGACGCCGAACGGCTCGCCGCCCGCGGGCAGAACTACCGGGCGATCTGGGATGCGGCCGCTGGCACTTTCCGTCCGCGCGACCGCAGCGGCGCCTTCGTCGGCGACGCGGAGGCCTCGCAGGCGCCCGGATTCCACGAGGGCACCGCATCCCAGTACCGCTGGCTCGTGCAGCAGGACGTGCCGGGCCTCATGCGCCTGCTGAGCAAGGACGCGGCCGACCCGCGCCCCGCGGTCGAGTCGCGGCTGGACGAGTTCTTCGCCTACGACAAGCTCAAGGCCGACCCGGTCACGACGGTCAACACCGACTGGGTCACGAGCACCGCCAACGAGGGCGGCTACGGGCGCAGCACCTACAACCCGAACAACGAGCCCGACCTGCACGCGCCGTACATGTACCTCTGGACGGGCCGGCCCGACAAGACGGTGGATGTGGTGCGCGCCGCCATGGGCCTCTTCACCGATTCGCCGCGCGGCGTGACCGGCAACGACGACATGGGCACGATGTCGGCCTGGTACGTGCTGTCGGCGATGGGCGTCTACCCGATCATCCCGGGCAGCGACGTCTGGGGTCTCACGACGCCGGCCTACGACCGCATCGAGGTGCGGCGCGGCGACGAGACCGCGGCGGGCCTGACGATCACGGCCGACGGCGTCAGCGACCAGGCGCGCTACACGACCGGCGTCACCGCCGGCGGACACGCGGTCGACACGGGGTACCTCAGCGGAGCCGATCTCAAAGACGCCGGCACGCTCGACTTCGCCGTCGCGACGAAGCCGGGCAGCTGGGCGACCGGGAAGGATGCGGCTCCCGGTGCGATCAATCCCGAGACGGCCGTGCCGTCGCGGGTGACCGGATCGCTCGCGGATTCCGTGCTGACGGTCGCGCCCGGCGCATCCGCCCGCACCTCGCTCGAGCTGCTCGTGCAGTCGGAGGGCGACTTCTCGGGGCGCGTCGAGGTCGTCTCGGCCACGCCGGGGCTGACGGTGGATGTGGGCGACGGCGCGGTGCGCGCGAGCGGCGCCCGCACGCCGGTCGCCGTCTCGAAGCCGGTCGGCGTCAGCGCCTCGAACGTGGTCGACAGCGACGGCTCGGTCGTGCTGCGGGTCGTCGCCGACGGCGGCGCTTCGCGGGACTTCACGCTCACGATCGTCAGCCGCTCGCCATGGCTGCAGGCCGCCTACTCGGCGACCGGTATCGGCACCCCGGGTCAGCCGGACGCGAGCTTCGACGAGGGCGGCGCCTACTACCTGCGCGAGGCGCTCGAGAAGGGCGGCTTCACGCCGTCGTCGACCCACGCCCTCGGCGACACCGGGCTCGTCTTCACGATGCCGGCCTACGGTCCCGGGGCGAAGGACAACATCCCCATGAACGGCCAGACGATCGCCGTTCCCGCTTCGATCGGCTCGACCTCGCGGATCGCGCTCGTCGGCTCGGCGACCAACGCGAGCCCCTCGGCCACCGGAACCGCGACACTCACCTTCGCCGACCCGAGCGGAGCCACCCGCACGACGACGGCGCCGGTGCGCCTGACCGACTGGTGCAAGGGCAGCCCCGACGGCGACAACAGCAGCCTCATCCAGATGGGTCAGCGCGTCGAGGGAGACGACCGGGTCGGCAACGTCGGCTGCGGCCTGTTCGCGACGGCGCCGATCGCGACCGGCGTCGCCGCCGGATCCCGTCTGGTGTCGATCACTCTGCCGACCGACACGCGCATGCACCTCTTCGCGATCGCGGCCGAGCCCTCGGCGAGCGGCGTGACTCTCGCGGCCGACCCGGCCTCGGCGAAGCCGGGCGACACGGTCACGCTGACCGCGACGGTCTCGGGCGTGCAGCGCGACGGCGTCGTCGTGCTGACCGATGCGGCGGCCGCCGGAACCGACGCGGGCGCCGGCGCGGATGCGGGTACCGGCGAGCTCGGACGCGCGCGCGTCGTCGACGGCGTCGCCGCCTTCCCGCTCACGCCGACCGCGGGAACGCACTCCTACCGCGCCGCCTTCGTGCCGGCGGATCCGGCGCTGCAGACCGCGGCGACCTCCGACGCGACCGAGGTCGTGGTGACCGACCCGTCGGGCCCGAAGCCCGCCACCGTCAACCTGGACTTCTCGGCGGCTCAGGTGGTCGAGGGCGGCAGCGTCGAGCTGTCGATCCGCGTCGACCCGGTCGCCGAGGGCACGGTGTTCGTCAGCGACGGCATCGTCGAGCGCTCGGCGCGACTGCGGGTCGCCGCCGTCGCGGCGGCGGATGGCGTGCCGCTGGTGAACGGCGCCGCGACGGTCACGATCACGCCCACCGGCGTCGGCGTGCACACCTACTCGGTGCGCTTCGTCCCGGCTGACGCGGCGGCTCCGTCATCGTCGGCCTCCGCGTCGATCACGGTGCTGCCGCGGGACGCGACGGGCCCCGGCGACCCGTCGGCGCCCGGCGCGGGTTCGGGAGCGGGCTCCGGCACCGGCTCGGATTCCGCTTCGGCGTCGGGCGGTGCGCTCGCCTCGACGGGTGATGACCCCTCGGGCCTGGTCATCGCGGCGACCCTGCTCGTCCTCGCCGGCCTCGCGCTGCTCGTGCTGCGCCGCCGTCGGGAGGTCTGATCCGGTCGGCTCGGGTCACCGCGTCGTCAGCGTGACCCGGGCCGGACGCTCGTCTCAGCCGAGCGCCGCGTCGATGAGCGTCGCGGCGGCGCGGCGCGCCTGCCCGGCGGCTTCGCCGGTGCCGGCGATCGCCGCGGTCGTCTGCGCGCCCTCGGCGAGGATGGCCAGCTGCGCCGCGAGGTCGGCGCTGCCGCCGGCCGCATCCACCAACGACGCCATGTACGCCTGGAACGAGGCCTTGTGCTCGCGCGCCGCCGCGGCGACGGCGGGGGAGGCGGCGCCGAGCTCGCCGAAGGTGTTGATGAAGCCGCAGCCGCGGAAGTCGTCGTCGTCGAACCACACGGCGAGATAGTCGTAGGTCGCGAGCAGCTGCGCGCGCGGGCCTTCGGCCGCGACGGCGCTCACGGCGGCGGCGAGCGTCGAGGTCCACAGCTCGTGGCGGCGGCGCAGCACCTCGAGCACGATCGACTCCTTCGAGGGGAAGAGGCCGTAGAGCCGACGCAGCGAGAGGCCGGAGGCGCTGCGCAGATCGTCCATGCCGACGGCCTGCACGCCGCGCGCGTAGTAGAGCGCGTCGGCCACCTCCACGACGTGCTCGCGCGTCTCGGCCTCCACTGCCGATCCACTGCTCATGCGGCCAGTGTACTTGCGTGAGAACGCTCGTTCCGGCTAGCGTTGCCCTCATTCGAGAACGTACGTTCTCGCATCCCCGATCGTCAGGAGCACCACATGCCCACGCGCACCGCACGCACCGCCTGGAACGGCTCGCTCGAGGCCGGCGGCGGCCAGGTCGAGCTCAGCAGCTCGAAGGTCGGCACCTACGACGTCTCGTTCCCCAAGCGCGCCGCCGACGACGCCGACGGCACCACGAGCCCCGAAGAGCTCATCGCCGCCGCTCACTCCGCCTGCTACGCCATGCAGTTCTCGGCCCTGCTCGGCGGCGCCGGCGGCACGGTCGAGCAGCTCGACGTGAAGGCCGACGTCTCCCTCGGGCCGGACTCCTCCGACGGCGGCTTCAAGCTCACCGGCATCGTGCTCACCGTCGAGGGCGAGGTCTCGGGAATCGACGAGGCCACGTTCCTCAAGGCCGCCGACGACGCCAAGGCCGGCTGCCCGGTCAGCAAGGCGCTCACCGGCGTCGAGATCACGCTCAACGCGACCTTCGTGAGCTGACCCGACTGCTCGTGCGGTCGGCGCCCCCGCGCCGACACGGAACGAGGGGGTGGATGCGTCGCGCATCCACCCCCTCGTCGTCTCCACGAGACTCGGCCGGCCTGGGGTCAGCCCTGCTTGGTGGTCTTCTCGACGCTCATCACGAGCACGACGCGGTCGGCGGAGTCGGCCGGCGCCGGGCTCTCCATGCCGTAGCGCTTCGACAGCTCGACGTAGAACGCGCCGGTCGGGTCGGGCTCCGCCGCGACCAGGCGCCCGCGCACCTCGAGGTAGCGGATCGGGTTCTCGGGGTCGACGACCGAGATCGCCATCGACGGGTTCTGCTGCAGGTTGCGGAACTTGCCGCGCTTCGTCGTGTGCGTGAAGCGGATGTGCTCCCCGTCGAAGAGGAACCACATCGGGTTGACCTGCACGCTGCCGTCGGGGCGCACGGTTCCGAGGTGCGCGTAGAGCGGCTGCTCGAGCAGGGAGCGGAAGTCGGCCGGGATCACGGAGTTCGCATCGGTCACGCGTCCATGCTGGCACGGCGCTCGCGCGCGTCGCCGGTGTCGACCGCCGTCCCCATCGGGCACGATGGACCTGAGGAATCTCCGACGAGAGGATGCCATGTCCACGCCCGAGCCCGGCCAGCAGCCCCAGCGGCCCGCCGACCTCCCCGACTCCGCGCCCGTCGATCCCGCGTCGGCGAATCCCGCCCCCGCGGATCCCGCATCCCCGGCGGACGCGCCGGCGAACCCCTACGCCGCCGGCAATCCGTATGCCGCGGCACCCGGCGCTCCCGCACGCTCGGCGGCCGACAATCCCTACGCGGTCGTGCCGAACTCCGCTCCTCAGTACGAGGCCCCGCAGTCGGGCTGGGCGTCGGGCACCTCGACGTCGGCCACGATCAACTTCGGCGGCGGCACTCCCGGTGCCCGCGTCACGACCCGCTCGTACGGCGCGACCGAATCGTGGAAGATCATCGCGATAGTCGGCTTCGTCTTCGCCTTCATCTTCTCGATCGTCGGACTCATCGTGAGCATCGTCGCCCGCCGGCAGGCGAAGAAGGCGGGGGCGGTGAGCAAGTTCGCGACCGCCGGCATCATCGTCTCGATCGTGCGCCTCGTGCTCGACATCGTCGCGGTCGTCCTGTTCGTCACGCTCTTCGCGGGCATCTTCCAGACCTGCGCCGACCTCGGACCGGGCGTGCACGACCACAACGGCGTCACCTACACCTGCAGCTGACCCGGCGCCAGCAGATCCCCTGCTCAGGCGTCAGTCGGCCAGCAGCTCGCGCAGACTGAGCGGCGGGCGTCCGGTCACCCGCTCGACCGCATCCGTGACGCCGTCGAGCTCGCCCGCGGCGATCGCGGTGTAGGTCGACACCCACGCCTCCACCTGCCAGTCCGGGGCGCCGTAGCTCGCGCGCGAGGCGTAGGCCTCGTCGAGCGTCTCGTCGTGGAAGGTGATCGACCGCCCGGTCGACGCCGACAGGATGCCCGCCACCTCATCGAGCGTCAGCGACTCGGGCCCGGTCAGGTCGTAAGTCGCGCCGGCGTGGGCTGCGGGGTCGCGCAGGATCGCGGCCGCCGTGCGGGCGACATCCGCCTGAGCGACGGCGGCGACGCGCCCCGAGCCGGCCGGGCCGCGGATGACGCCGTCCTCGCCCGGCAGGTGCGCGAAGAAGTCGAGGTAGAAGTCGTCGCGCAGGAAGGTGTGCGACATCCCACTCGCCCGGATGTGCCGCTCGGTCGCCGCGTGATCGCGCGCGAGTGTGAACACGGCGTCGTCGGCCGCCGCGAAGAACGACGTGTAGACGACGTGCTCGACCCCGGCGGCGGCCGCCGCGTCGATCACGGCGTAGTGCTGCGCCAGCCGGTCGGCGTTCTCGGCGCCCGACACGAGGAAGAGCGTGCGCACCCCGTCCAGCGCCGCGCGGGTGCGCTCGTCGTCGGCGTACTCCGCTTCGACGACGACGGCGTCGGGCAGCTGCGGCGCGGCCTCGGGCCGGCGTGCGAGCAGTCGCAGAGGGATGCCGTCGCCCGCCAGCTCGCGGGCGACCAGTCCGCCGACGCGTCCGGTGGCGCCGGTCACCGCCAGCTCGGGGAGGGACGAGGTGGATGCGCTGCGCTCGCTCGGGCTCACCCGTCCACTCTGCCGGTCGGCGGCCCCGGACGCTTGCCCGTTCGTGCACAGATCCCGGCATCGGGCACGGACCGCCCGTGCCCTCGCGCTCGATCTCAGCTCGCGGCGTCGGCGCCCTTCGCGCTCCCGCCGGCGGTCGCGTCGAAGAACGGCATCGCCACGAGGCCCTCGAAGCGCTTGCGCAGCGGCGTCGGCAGCGCGCGCTCGACCTTCGCCGTGGCGGAGTCGAGTCCGCGATCCTTCTCGGGCAGGATGCCGGCTCGCCGCCCCAGCGCGAGCGCCAGCATGACGGCGAGCGCCTCCTCGTCGGTGAGCATGAGCGGCGGCATCGCGAAGCCCTCGCCGATGCGGTAGCCGCCGTAGCGCCCGCGCACCGTCTCGACGGGCACGCCGAGCTCGCGCAGGTGCTCGGCGTAGCGGCGCACGGTGCGCTCATCCACCTCGAGCACGGCGGCGAGCTCGCCGACGGAGCGCTTGGGGGCCGACTGCAGCAGCTCGAGCATGGTCAGAACGCGGGCGGTAGGGCGAGGCATCGCCTCCAGCCTGGCACAGCTACCGGACGCGGTGTGTCCGCTTGGCCTCGCGCTGGCATCCGGTCCGCCGCATCCGGGCCGACCGTGGCGGTCAGGCCGCGTGCACCCAGCCGGTCTTGCGCACGATCATCGCCCGGCCGTACTGCGCCGCGGCGAGGTAGTGGCCCACGACGCCGCAGAGGAACAGCACGAAGCCGCTGCCGATGATCGCGGCGCCGATCGCCGCGACGCCCGAGGAGACGAGGGCGGTGCCGAGCAGCACGGCCAGCAGCCCGACGAAGAGCAGCGCCGTGCGGATCTTGCCCGTCCACGTCACCGGCAGGTTCGGGTCGCCGTCGAACACGGTCACGCTGAGGATGCCGAGGGTCAGGTCGGGCACCACGAGCAGCACGACCGCGGCCCAGGGGATGAGCCCGCCGGCCGCGAGCGACATCACGACGGCGAAGGTGGTGAAGCGGTCGGCGAGCGGATCGAGCCACTTGCCGAGCTCGGAGACCGTTCCGGTGCGGCGGGCGAGCCAGCCGTCGACCCAGTCGGTGCTGAACACGATCGCGATGAGCACGATCGCGGCCCAGTACTGCTCGACGATGATCAGCACCAGGAACACGGGCAGCAGCAGCAGACGCACGAGCGAGATGAGGTTCGGCCAGGTGCGCCACTCGTCCTGCTTGAACAGGCGGGTGAACAGCGGCACGCGCGGAACGTCGGCCTCGACCGGCGCGCTCGCCCGCGCGGTCGCGCTGGCGACGGCGTCGATCACGGTCGCGGCGGTCGCGTGGGTGCGGCGCACGGCGCGCACGAGCAGTGCGATCACGACGGCTGCGGCGATGCCGGCCAGCACGAGCAGCCCGCCGTCGCCGAGCGCGTCGCGCACCGCATCCAGCGAGGCCCGCAGCAGGAAGCCCGCGCCGACGTAGACGAGCGCCCAGGTCGCGGCGCCGAGCAGCGAGGCGACGAGGAAGGTCGAGTAGCGCACCTTCGCGACGCCGGCCGCGAGCGGAGTGAGGGTGCGAACGATCGGCACGAGTCGAGTCAGGTAGATCGCGAGACCGCCGCGGCGCTCGAGCGTGACGAGGGCGCGATCCCAGTTGCGCAGCCCCAGTCGGCGCACGAGCGGACGATCGCGCAGCGCCGTGCCGGTGCGCCGCCCGAGCAGATAGCCGAGGTGGTCGCCCGCGCAGGCGCCGATCGTGACCGCGACGAACATGATGATCGCCGGGATCACGCCGGTGATCGCGGCCGAGAGCAGCAGGATGACGCCCTCGCCCGGCAGGTGGAAGCCGAGCCCGAGGCCGTTGTCGAGAAACGCGAAGAGGGCACCGAGCCCCCAGGTGAGCGGGTCGGGCAGCGTCGGCGTCGCGACGGCTGCGGGAAGGCTCACGCCTCAAGAGTAGAGCGCGCCGCCGACGGCGCGGCCCGGGCGGGATCGGCTGCGCCCCTGCAGCGCGCCCCGCCCGAACCTGCGCAACCCCGGTGCAGCTCGTCGCGGGCGCCGCTGCGCGGCTATTCTCGACCGCAGAGGCCGTCACCCGGCCTGCGGACGAGGGAGCAGTACCCGCACCACGACAAGACTGACTCGGAAGGTCTGTCGTGTTCTGGCTCCTCCTCATCGCCTCCGGCGTGCTCGAAGCCGTCTGGGCTTCGGCGCTCGCCGCCTCGAAGGGATTCCGTCGCCGCGTGCCGACGGTCGTCTTCGCCGTCGCGCTCGTCGCATCCATGGCGGGTCTCGCGATCGCGATGACCGCCCTCCCGGTCGGCACCGCCTACGCCGTCTGGGTCGGCATCGGCGCGACGCTCACGGTCGTGTGGGCGCTCATCCGCCGCACCGAGCGCGCCTCGGTCGCGCGCATCCTGCTGCTCCTTCTCCTCGTGGCCTCGGTCGCGGGCCTCAAGGCGGTGAGCTAGATGTCCGGCGCCGCACGCGCGTGGATCGCGCTCGTCGTCTCGGGTGTGCTCGAGGCCGTCTGGGCGACGGCGCTCGGCCGCTCGCACGGCTTCACCGAGCCGCTGCCGACCGTCGTCTTCGTGGTCGCGCTCGCGCTGAGCATGGCGGGGCTGGGACGGGCGGCGAAGTGCATCCCGATCGGCACCGCCTACGCGGTCTGGGTCGGCATCGGCGCGGCGCTGACCGTGGGCTTCGCGCTCGTGACCGGCACAGAGGAGTTCTCGCCGCTCAAGGCGGTGTTCCTGGCCGGGATCGTGCTCGCCGTCGTCGGGCTGAAGCTGCTGCCGGCTAGCTCGCCGCGCCGGTCTCCTCGACCTCGGAGGCGAGCCCGAGCAGATGTCCGGCGCGCGCGAGGCGCTGCAGCCGATCGGCGAGGTGACTGATGTTCTCGGCCGTCATCGAGATGCGCGAGCCGTCGCGCGACTGCACCGTGAGCGCCTCGCCGGCGAAGCTCGCATCCACGGCCGCCTCGACCACGCGATCCGCGTCGGCCTGACCCTGCAGGGCGCTGATGCGCCACTTCTCGGCCGCATCGGGGGCGACGTCGTCGGCGAAACGGCCGCGCAGAACGCGGCGCACGGCGGCGGAGGCGATCGTCAGCTCGCCGATGGAGCGCAGGATCACGACGGGCGGGCCGTCGTCATGCAGAACGGACATGCTCTCCCCGGGGTGGTCGGCGGGCGATGCGAGGGCGGTGCAGTGGCGCCACTCTAGCGATCCTCGGTTGCGCGGGGCCATGCCCTTGACGCGACGCGTTCGCGGCGGATATCGCGGCCGGCCGGCCGGCCAGCCAGCCGACCGGTCGTCGCGGAGCGGGAGGAGCGGATCAGCCGTCGCTGGGCGACCCGCTCGGCGCGCGATAGAGATCGCCGGTGCCGGCATCCAGCTTGACCTCGTGCTTCGTCGCGCCATCGACGAGCTCGACCTGCCAGATCACCGTGCCGTCCTCGTCGTCGAGCTTCACCTCGGTGATGACGCCCTTCGACTGCACCGCGGCGGCCTTGGCGGCGTCGGAGAAGTCGATCTTGGCCCACTGCAGGTAGTGCACGTTCTCGGCCGCGTCGTCGGCGTCGGTCGCCTTCGGGCTCGGGCTGCCGATGATCGAGGCGTCCTTCGCGCTGACCTTCACCTCGGTCTCGCTGCCGTCGTCGGCGGCGATCACGACCTCCCAGGCGGCGCCGTCGTCATCCTTCTCGATCGAGATCACGGTGCCCGACCCGACCTGATCGAGCGCCGTCTCGGCAGCCGAGCCGAGGTCGCCGCCGGGATCGCCGACCGCCGAGGAGCTCGACGGATCCGAGGTGGCGGTGGCGGCGGTGCAGCCCGCGAGCAGACCGGCGGCGAGCGGCAGGGCCAGCAGAGCGGGCAGCACTCGGGTCGCGGAGCGGGAGGCGGATGCGGTGGATGCGGCGGTGAAGCGGGGCACGGGTCTCCTCGGGGGTTCCATCCACTCTGCACTCCTCTCTTGGGAGTCCACCCGGATGCGCCGCGAGAGCCGCTCCGCGGGAGATGTCGTCGGCGCGGGGAGCGCGGGCGCGACGAAGGGGCCGCCCGCTGGACGCGGGCGACCCCTTCGGTGTCTCTTCTGATCGGCCCTCAGGCCGATCGGTGTCGGCTGGTCAGCCGAACCGGATCAGCGGCCGAGCAGACCACCGAGCGCGGCGTCGACGGTGTCGCCGACCTCAGCGCCGATGCCCGAGGTCGCGTCGGTGACGACGTCGCCGACCGAGGTGCTCGGGTTGCCGGCGTTGGTCTCGTTGCCCGAGACGTTGCCGGTCGTGTTGCCGTTGGCGGCGCTGTTGCCGTTGGCCGAGCCGTTGCCCGCGCTCACGTCGTTGCCCGACGCGACCGGAACCTCGTTGCCCGAGGCGATCGGCGCGGTGGTGTTCGTCTCGTTGCCCGAGGCGATCGGGGCGGTCGTGGTGTTGCCCGAGGCGATCGGGTTGCCCGAGGCGACGTCGCCGAGGTTGATCGACGGCGCGAGCGTCACCGGCACCGAGGTGTCGGGCTGCACCGGCGTGCTGTTGCCGCTGATGATCTCGCGCAGGCGGTTGCCGTCGAGCAGCGACGAGGTGCTGTCGGTGTCGGTCGAGCGCGTCGAGTCACTGGTGACCGACGAGGAGTCGTGCGAGTCAGTCGTGTGGGAGTCGGCTGCCATGGCGGGAGCCGAGAAGCCGATGGCGAGGGCGCCGGCGGCGGCGGTTCCGAGGATTCCGAAAGCGGTCTTCTTGACGGTGGTGTTCACGATGAAGTGGTTCCTTTTCCGTTCGGGTCGCGGTGCAACTCCCAGGTGGCACCGGCGCCGATCGAGTCGTTCCCGATCGACGTGGTGTGGTTCCCCGCCCTGCCGGATCGGGTTTGGTCGGATTCCCCTCGAACGGGGGTCACGGGGTCCGACCCGGTGGATGCGCGCCCCGTCTTTCCGGGGCCGTGGGCGAAGCCTGGCAGTCCCCTGGCAGCGCTCGAACTCGTCCGATCCGGACCCGTCCGAGGAGGTGGACGTCCGGCCCGGATCGATCGCCGCCGGCGACGCGGACACGGCGACACGCCGCGCGCGCATCCCCTCTTCGGGGCGTCGGATGTCGGTGGTCGCCCGTAATCTGGGCGTACGGCCTGCGACACGCCGAACCACAACATGTAGGGGAATGACACACCTGTCATTAGCGCTATATAGTGGTGATCCCGCGGCGCCGACAGGTTCTGCGGCTCAGACATCCACCAACGCGAAGGGGGTCCCGATATGGACAACGACAGCATCGACGGCTACGACATCCCGGTCGACCCGATGGACCTGCTGCAGTGCGACAGCTGCCAGTGATCCAAATCCTCGGCTAGGGCTCGTGAGCCCAAACCAGTACGGAACGCCCCGGCTGATCTTCGGATCACCGGGGCGTTCTGTGTGTCCGGGGCGGTAGGTAGTCTCGACCCGTGGCAGTGAACCCCGAGATCCAGGGTCGGCGGCTCCCGCCGGTCGGCCCCTACCTGGTGGGCCGCGAGAAGGTGCGCGAGTTCTCGCGCGCCGTGCTCGCGCAGAGCCCCCTCAACTCCGACCCCGAGGCGGCCCGCGCCGCCGGCTACGCCGACGTGGTCGCCCCGCCGACCTTCCCGGTCGTGGTGCAGGAGGCGACGCTCGCGCAGCTGCTCGCCGAGCCCGACACCGGCATCGACTTCACCCGCGTCGTGCACGGCGACCAGCGCTTCAGCTTCGTGCGCCCGGTCGTCGCCGGCGACGAGCTCATGGCCGAGCTGACCGTCACGAGCGTCAAGAGCCTCGGCGCGCACAGCATGGTGACCGCATCCACCGAGGTGGTCGACCTCGACGGCGAGCTCGTGCTCACCGCGATCTCGACCCTTGTGGTGCGCGGCGACGAGGAGGCCTCCGCATGACCCGCCCCCGCATCTCCGACCTGACCGTCGGCGAGGTCGTCGCCGAGCGCACCGTGACGCTGCACCGCGACGAGCTCGTCCGGTACGCCGGCGCCTCGGGCGACTTCAACCCCATCCACTACCGCGACGACGTCGCCGCCGACGCCGGGCTGCCGGGCGTGCTCGCCCACGGCATGCTCACGATGGGCCTCGCCGTGCAGCCGGTCGTCGACTGGCTGGATGGCGACAGCGGCCGCGTCGTCGACTACCAGACGCGCTTCACCCGCCCCGTGGTCGTCGACCCGGTCGACGGCGCCGAGCTCACGATCGTCGCGAAGGTGGGCGTGCTCGAGGAGCGCTACGCGCGCATCGACCTGACCGTCAGCTTCGGCGGGCAGACCGTGCTCGGCAAGGCGCAGGTGCGGGTCGACCTCGAGTGACCGACCCCACGACGCCCGCCGGCAGCCCTGCCGCCGCATCCGCCTCGGCTGCCGCCCCGCCCGCTGCCTCGCCGCCGCTGAGCGAGCTGACGACCCTGCGCGTCGGCGGCGCCGCGCGCGAGCTCGTGCAGCCAGACAGCGAGCTCGAGATCGTGCGCACCGCGCTCGACGTGTGGTCGACGGGCGACGACTGGTGGGTGCTCGGCGGCGGCTCGAACGTGGTCGCGCCCGATGACGGGCTCGACGGCACGGTCATCCGCCTCGCCACCCACGGCGTGAAGCGCCTCGAGGGTGACGACCCGGCGCGCGTGCACCTGCGCGTGCAGGCGGGCGAGCCGTGGGATGCGCTGGTCGGCCTGACCGTCTACAACGGCTGGTCGGGCATCGAGGCGCTGAGCGGCATTCCGGGTTCGGTCGGCGCCGCGCCGATCCAGAACATCGGGGCCTACGGGCAGGAGCTGTCGCAGGTTCTCATCGCCGTCGACTTCCTCGACTGGGAGACCGGGCACCGCCTGCGCCTCACCGCCGACGAGCTCGGTCTCGGCTACCGCACGAGCGCGATCAAGCGGGGCCGGCTGGGCATCGTGATCGCGGTCGAGCTCGAACTCACCGCGACGACCGATCGCGTACCGCTGAGCCGCCCGGTCGCCTACGCGCAGCTCGCCGACGCCCTCGGCGTGCAGGTCGGCGAGGCCGCGCCGATCCGCGAGGTGCGCGAGGCCGTGCTGCGGCTGCGCGCCGGCAAGGGCATGGTGCTGGATGCGGCCGACGCCGACTCGGTCAGCGCCGGCTCCTTCTTCACCAACCCGATCGTCGAGGAGAGCGTCGCGCGCACTCTTCCCGCCGACCTGCCGCGCTGGCCGGTCGAACAGGACGACGACACCCCGCTCGTGCTGCCGCTCGGCTACGAGCCGGCGCCGCGCCCGCGCGACACCCGGCCGCGCCACGTCAAGCTCAGCGCCGCCTGGCTGATCGAGCGCGCCGGCATCCACCGCGGCTTCGCGCTGCCGGGCTCGCACGCGGCGATCTCGTCGAAGCACACGCTCGCGCTCACGAACCGCGGTGGGGCGACGGCGCTCGAGATCGAGCAGCTCGCCGAGTTCGTGCGCACGCGCGTCGCCTCGGAGTTCGGCGTGGTGCTGCAGCCCGAGCCGGTGTTCCTCGGCCCGAGCGACGACCTGTACTGACCGGGCGTCCCGCTTCTCCCTCCGCCCGAGAGGCGCGGTGTCGGTTGCGCCCGGTGACGGCGCGATTCGCTGGATGCCCACGGCCGGGAATAGCGTCGACAGCTTGATGCGTTCACATGGACGCGAGGATGCGGGAGCGTCGTCGCGCGCCCGGAACCGCATCCCGACCGACCGCCGCCCTCCGGCGGCCCGGCAACCAGGAACCTGATCGGGAAAGCGAAGTATGAGCACGACCGAGATCCACCCCTCCACCATCCGCAACGCCGAGACCGATGCCGAGCTGCACCCGCTGCTCGACGAACGGTGGAGCCCGCGCTCCTACGACGAGAGCGCCGAGATCGACGACGCCGAGCTGCACGCGCTGCTCGAGGCCGCCCGCTGGGCCCCCTCGGCCGCGAACTCGCAGCCGCGTCGCTTCATCGCCGGCCGCCGCGGCACGCAGACCTTCGACAAGATCCACGCCGGACTCGCGAGCGGCAACCAGCCCTGGACCTCGAAGGCCGCCCTGCTCGTCGTCGGCCTCACCGCCGTCGACCCCGAGCAGGGCCCGCACCGCTGGGCCGAGTACGACCTCGGCCAGTCGATCGCGCACCTGACCGTGCAGGCGCACGCGCTCGGCCTGCACGCGCACCAGATGGGCGGCATCCTGCCCGAGGAGCTGCAGAAGTCGTTCGACCTGCCCGAGAACGTCGTGCCGGTCACGGTCACCGCGATCGGCCGCGTGGATGTCGCCGAGGAGCTCGACGAGCGCTTCCGCGAGCGCGAGACCGCGCCCCGCAGCCGCAAGCCGCTCGACGAGCTGGTGATCGTCGCGGAGTAAGCCCCGCATCCCCTTCCGCCGCCGCGACGGGCCCCGCGCCCGCGCTGGTCATCGCGGGCTGCACGACGCCCGGTGCGACCTCGGTCGCCCGGGCGTCGTCGTGTCGGCAGGCTCTGCCTCTGCTCTGCCTCCCCGACCCGCACTCACCGCCCGAACGGAGACCGTTTCAAGGAGTTGCTGTAACCGGTGTGACTGGTGTTGCTCACGTGTCACGCCAGCCACAGCAACCCCTTGAGATGGTTCGTGCTCGCGCGGGTCGCGGCCGAGCCGGCGGGCCGGAATCGAAGCGCAGAGGAAAGACCGGCCGCGACGTCTCTTTGCACGGGACGCCGCGGCCGGAGTCGAGCGGGATGCTCCGCCTGCGTCGCTTCGCGGATCCGGCGGCATCCCGACCTGATCAGTGCACGATGAGCATCACGGCCATGACCGCCATGATCGCGGCGACGAGGATGTCGAGCACGCGCCAGGCGGCCGGCTTCGCGAACAGCGGAGCGAGCAGTCGCGCACCGAAGCCGACGGCCGTGAACCAGATCAGGCTGGCTGCCCACGCCCCGATGCCGAAGGCGAGCCGGTCGTCGCCGTAGCGCGACCCGATCGAGCCGAGCAGCACGAGCGTGTCGAGGTAGACGTGCGGGTTGAGCCAGGTGAGCGCGAGAGCCGTTAGCGCGACCGCGGCGAGGGATCCGGCGGCGGGGGAGCGGCGGAGGCGGCGGGTACGCGCGGTCGTGCTCGGCGCGGTCGCCGTGAGCGTCGCAGCTCCGGAATCCGCCGCGGTGCCCGCGTCGGCATCCGGTCGGGGTGTCACGATCGCCCCGGCGTCGGCGAGCGGGGCGCCGCCGGCATCCGACTCGCCGGGATCCGTGGTGTCGTCCGCATCCACCGCGAGGGCCTCGGGCTTGAGCGCCCGTCGCACCGCGAACACCGCGTAGAGCAGCAGGAACGCGGCACCCGCCCAGCGCGCGACCTCCGCGAGCACGGGAACGCTCGCGAACACGGCGCCGCCGCCCGCGATGCCGACGGTCATGAGCACCGCATCCGACAGCGTGCAGATCACGATCACGACGAGCACGTGCTCGCGCCGGATCCCCTGCCGCAGCAGGAAGGCGTTCTGCGCGCCGATCGCCGCGATGAGCGACAGGCTGAGGCCGAATCCGGCGAGCACGGTGGTGAGCACGACCCCAAGCTAGAGACGGATGCTCGCGCAGACCAGTTCAGGATTCTCACGCATCATCAGCACGGCTAATGTGGGCGCATGATCCCCGCCGAGTCGCTCGCGACGCTGCAGGCCGTCGTCGACGAGGGCAGCCTGGATGCGGCGGCCCGCGCCCTGCACGTGACGCCGAGCGCCGTCAGTCAACGCCTCAAGGCGCTCGAGCAGCGCCTCGGCCGGGTGCTGCTCATCCGCTCGAAGCCGGCCCGCGCGACGCCCGCGGGCGAGGTGCTGCTGCGGCTCGCCCGTCAGCAGCAGCTGCTCGAGCGGGAGGCGCTCGCCGAGCTCGGGCTCGATGAGGCGCGTGGCGTCGAGCTCGCCGTCGCGATCAACAGCGACTCGCTCGCGACCTGGATCATGCCGGCGCTGCACCGCGTCGCCGAACGCGAGGGCGTGCTGCTCGAGGTCGTGCGCGACGACCAGAACGACACCGCGGCACGCCTCGCCGCCGGCACCGTCATGGCCGCCGTGACCAGCGAGGAGGTGGCGGTGCCGGGATGCCGCAGCGTGCTGCTCGGCCGGATGGTCTACCGCGCCTCCGCGACGCCGGAGTTCGCCGCGCGCTGGTTCCCCGACGGCGTCACCGCGGCCGCGCTCGCCGCCGCCCCCGTGATCGACTTCGACCGGCGCGACGACCTGCAGACCCGCTTCCTCCGCTCGATCACCCGGCAGCGGATCGACCCGCCGCGCCACCGCATCCCCGGCGCCGCCGACTTCGCCGACGCGGTGCGGCTCGGGCTCGGCTGGGCGATGCTGCTCGACCACCAGCTCGCCGCGCACCCCGACGAGCTCGTCGAGCTCGCGCCGCACAAGCCGCTCGAGGTGCCGCTCTACTGGCAGCAGTGGGATCTGCGCTCGGCGTCGCTGGATGCGCTCGCCGACGAGGTGCGCACGGCCGCCGCCGCGGCGCTCGCCTGATCCGTCGGCGCAGGCGATGGCGCCGGCCGGGAACGACAGAGCGGGCCGGACCCTCAGGTCCGACCCGCTCCGCACATCCGCTCGCTTCCGCCGCGCAGCGCGGCGTCACGGCCTCAGCTGAACAGCTTCGCCAGGCGCTCCACGCCCTCGCTGATCGCGTCGTCGCCCATCGCGTAGCTGAAGCGCAGGTAGCCGGAGGGGCCGAAGGCCTCGCCCGGAACCGGGGCGACCTCGGCCTTCTCGAGGATCAGGTCGGCCAGCTCGAGCGTGGTGGTCGGGGTCGTGCCCGCCCACTCGCGGGCGAGAAGCTGCCGCACGTCGGGGTAGACGTAGAACGCGCCGGTCGGCGTCGGCGTCTCGAAGCCGGGGATCGCGTTGAGCCCCGACACGATGAGCTTGCGGCGGCGGTCGAAGGCCTCGCGCATCTCGAGCACCGAGTCCTGCGGGCCGGTGAGCGCGGCGATCGCGGCGCGCTGCGACACGTTCGACACGTTCGACGAGAGGTGCGACTGCAGGTTGGATGCGGCCTTGATCGCGTCGGCCGGGCCCACCATCCAGCCCACGCGCCATCCGGTCATCGCGTAGGTCTTGGCGACGCCGTTGACGAGGATGGTGCGGTCGGCGAGCGCGGGCGTCGCCTCGACGATCGAGGCGGCGCGGACGCCGTCGTAGGTCAGGTTCTGGTAGATCTCGTCGCTGATCACCCAGAGGCCGTGCTGCTCGGCCCAGGCGCCGATCGCGGCGGTCTGCTCGGGGCTGTAGACCGAGCCGGTCGGGTTCGACGGCGACACGAAGAGCAGCACCTTGGTCCGCTCGGTGCGGGCGGCCTCGAGCTGCTCGACCGTGACCAGGTAGTCCTGCTCGGCAGGGGCGAAGACCTCGACCGGAACGCCGCCGGCGAGGCGGATCGCCTCGGGGTAGGTGGTCCAGTACGGCGCCGGCACGAGCACCTCGTCGCCCGGGTCGACGATCGTGGCGAAGGCCTGATAGACGGCCTGCTTGCCGCCGTTGGTGATGATGACCTGCGAGGGCTCGACGGCGAGCGACGAGTCGCGCAGCGTCTTGGCGGCCACGGCCTCGCGCAGCTCGGGCAGGCCGGCGGCGGGCGTGTAGCGGTGGTTCTTCGGATCCTGCGCGGCGGCGACAGCGGCCTCGACGATGTGCGCCGGGGTCGGGAAGTCGGGCTCGCCGGCGGCGAAGGAGATGACGGGGCGTCCGGCAGCCTTGAGGGCCTTCGCCTTCGCGTCGACCTTGAGGGTCGCGGACTCGGAGATCGCGCCGATGCGCTGGGAGATGCGTGCCACGGCACGAGCCTACCGAGGGGTGCGGCGTGTGACAGCGGCCGATCCGTGCCGAGTGGATGGGCATCCGGCCGCGACGCGCCCGGGCCGCATCCCGCTCAGGCCGCGGCGGGCCGACCCGCTCGCGGCATGCCGTATGCTTGCCTTCGGCTGGCGAAGATCGCCAAGCTTCGCTGTGCCCCGGATGGTTCTTCCGCAGGGGTCGTGGGATGTTGGGTCCCCGACAGCGGAGTGATCGGATCCCGGCCCTAGGGCGGTGGCTCAATTGGTAGAGCAGCGGTCTCCAAAACCGCAGGTTGCAGGTTCGAGTCCTGTCCGCCCTGCGATTCCCCTGGCTTCAGCCAGGGGAATGTCCGGTGGAAGGTGAGAACTGATGGCACGCAGGATCGTCGACGAGCCCAGCGAGGACATCGTCGCGAACGCCAAGCGTGAGCGCGCCGAGCGGCGCAACCCGTTCGGTCGTCTCGTGCTCTTCCTCCGTCAGGTGATCAACGAACTGAGGAAGGTCGTCACCCCGACCCGCCGTGAGCTGTTCAGCTACACCGGCGTCGTGCTCGGCTTCGTCGTCGTGATGATGCTGCTGGTGAGCGGCCTCGACTTCGGGATCAGCGAGCTCGTGAAACTCGTGTTCAGCAACGGCACCGTCGCGGGCTGAGCCGGCTCCGCCGCCTCCCGCGACCCGCCCACAACACATCAGGAGTCAGAACGTGACCGCATCCGAGCGCCCCGACATCGACCTCGCCACGGCTGCCGAGCAGTCGTCCGAGGAGGACGAGGCCCAGGAGGGCTCGACCCTGGAGTGGACCGAGAAGGCCGCCGGCAACGCCGAGAGCCGCGCCATCCACGTGGTCGACGACGAGAACGAGGGCGAGGAGACCCGCGACCTCGACAACCTGCTCGACGACCTCGAGGCCGCTGAAGACCCGGAGGCCGACGCCGTCGTCGACGACGCACTCGACATCGACTCCGCCGACGAGGCCGAGGCCGCCGCCGAGGCGACCGACGACGAGACCGAGTCGGAGCTGGCCGAGGAGGCCGCCGAGGGCGTGGACCCCGTCGAGGAGATCCTGGATGCGGAAGACGAGGCCGAGGCCGAGGTCGACCCCTACGAGGAGTTCCGTCTCGACCTGCGCATCCGTCCGGGCAAGTGGTACGTCATCCACTCCTACGCCGGCTTCGAGAAGCGCGTGAAGCAGAACATCGAGTCGCGTCGCCAGTCGCTCGGCATGGAGGACTTCATCTACGAGGTCCAGGTGCCGATGGAGGACGTGGTCGAGATCAAGAACGGCCAGCGCAAGCTGGTCAACCGCGTGCGCATCCCCGGCTACGTGCTGGTGCGCATGGAGCTCAACGAGGACAGCTGGTCGGGCGTGCGTCACACCCCCGGCGTCACCGGCTTCGTGGGCAACGCCCACAACCCGACGCCGCTGCGCTTCGAAGAGGCCTTCAACATGCTGAAGAGCCTGGTGCAGGTCGTCGAGACCCCCGCCAAGCCCGGTGCGACGAAGTCCTCGGGCGGCGCGACCGCGTCGGCCCGCGTCATCCCCGCCGAGGTCGACTTCGAGATCGGCGAGACCATCACGATCAAGGAGGGCTCGTTCGCGGGTCTTCCCGGCACGATCAACGAGATCAAGCCGGAGAGCGGCAAGCTCACCGTGCTCGTCTCGCTGTTCGAGCGCGAGACCCCGGTCGAGCTGTCGTTCGACCAGGTCACCAAGCTCTGACGCACTGACGTCGCTCGAAGGCCCCGCCGGTCCGCCGGTGGGGCCTTCGTCGTCCTGGATGCGGTTCCGTGGCGATCTCGTGCGATCTCACCGCGACCCCGGCTGGCGGATGCGGCGGGCGTCGCGTAAGCTCGAGTGGTTTGCGTCCGCCTCCGTGCGTGATGCGGACATCCCCACCGCGTCCGGAACTTCGTCCGGTTCGTGGGAGCGTGCCCGCGGGCACACGAGAGAAAGGGAGCCTTCATGGCACCGAAGAAGAAGGTGACCGGCCTGATCAAGCTCCAGATCAACGCCGGCGCCGCGAACCCCGCCCCGCCGATCGGCCCGGCCCTGGGTCAGCACGGCGTGAACATCATGGAGTTCTGCAAGGCCTACAACGCGGCGACCGAGTCGCAGCGCGGCAACGTCATCCCGGTGGAGATCACCGTCTACGAGGACCGTTCGTTCACGTTCATCCTCAAGACCCCGCCGGCCGCCGAGCTCATCAAGAAGGCCGCCGGCGTGTCCAAGGGCTCGTCCACCCCGCACACCGTCAAGGTCGCCAAGCTCACTCAGGAGCAGGTGCGTCAGATCGCCGAGCAGAAGCAGGCCGACCTGAACGCGAACGACATCGACGCCGCGGCGAAGATCATCGCGGGCACCGCCCGCTCCATGGGAATCACGGTGGAGGCGTAATCATGGCGAAGAGCAAGGCATACCGCGCCGCCGCGGACAAGATCGAGGCCGGCAAGTTCTACGGACCGACCGAGGCCGTCACCATCGCGCGTGAGACCGGTTCGGCGAAGTTCAACTCGACCGTCGAGGTCGCGCTCAAGCTGGGCGTCGACTCGCGCAAGGCCGACCAGATGGTGCGCGGCACCGTCATCCTCCCGCACGGCACCGGCAAGACCGCCCGCGTCATCGTGTTCGCGACGGGTCCGGCCGCTGAGGCCGCGATCGCCGCGGGCGCCGACGAGGTCGGCGGCGCCGAGCTCATCGAGAAGGTGGCCGGCGGCTACACCTCGTTCGACTCGGCCGTCTCCACCCCGGAGCTCATGGGCCAGGTCGGTCGCCTCGGCAAGGTCCTCGGACCCCGTGGCCTCATGCCGAACCCCAAGACCGGCACCGTGACCCCCAACCCGGCCAAGGCCGTCGAGGAGATCAAGGGCGGAAAGATCGAGTTCCGCGTCGACAAGCACAACAACCTCCACTTCGTGATCGGCAAGGCCGGCTTCACGCAGGAGCAGCTCGACGAGAACTTCCGCGCCGCGCTGGACGAGATCCTGCGCCTCAAGCCGAGCTCGTCGAAGGGCCGCTACATCCAGAAGGGCGCCCTGTCGACGACGTTCGGCCCGGGTGTCCCGCTGGACGTCGCCGCGCTCTGATCGAGCCGACACAGCTCAGCTGACAGCAGGGGCTCGCACCGGAAGGTGCGGGCCCCTTCTGCGTATCCGGATTCCGCATCCGCTCACCGTCCCGCTCGCGGCCCGGCGGTTCCGCCCGTCGGCCTGCTGCGCCAGAATGCGGGCATGACGGATGCGCTGCCCGGCCTCGCGCCCTTCACCGACGTGAACGCGAAGCTCGCTGTGATCGAGGTGCTGATGTACGAGAAGGGGCTGCTCGGGCCGACCTTCGACGTGCACCGGTTCTGCGCCGAGCAGCTGCCGCCGATCGATCCCGAGGGGTCCGGCTGGGGTGCGATCCCCGAGGTGCTCGCGCACTTCGCGGCGCTGCCGATCCCTGGCGAGCTGCTCGCCGACATCGAGGAGATCGCCATGGACGGCGGCAACCGCGTCTACCTGCAGGTCGCGCCCGGGTGGGACGGCGAAGACGACCTGTTCGACCTCCGCTCGGTGGATGACCTCGCGCTGCTGCCGAATCTGCGCAAGGTGACGCTGATGGGCGGCACCCGCGCCGATCTCGAGGCGCTGCAGGCGCGGGGGATCGAGGCCGACTTCCTCTGAGACGGGTTCCGGCTCCAGCTCCCGCCGCGACCGTCACCCCGTGACCGCGAAGTCGAGTTCGCGCGCGGGTGACGATCTCACGGAGTCACTGTGAGTCGTGTTGCGTGTGTGCAACACCAGCCACAGCAGTGACAGCAACTCCTTGAGATGGTCACAGCGAGGGCGACGGCGAATCGGATGTGCGGGTCGGTGGATCGGATGCGGTGCCGCGGCGCCGCGGTGATGCGGTGCCGCGGTGCCGCGGTGACGCGGTGCCGCGGTGACGCGGTGTCAGGCGGTCGCCGCGCTGTCGGCGGAGGCGTCCGCCGGTGTGCGCGGCGCCCGCCCGGGGCTGGCGCGCAGCACCGCCGCGACGCCCGCGGCGATCGCGACGACGACCGCGTAGGCGAGCACCGTCGTGTGCAGGCCGAGCACGCCGCTGAGCAGGCCGGCGACGACGGCGGGGATGCCGAACGACAGGTAGGCGGCGATGTACAGCGAGGCGAACAGCTCGGCGCGCTCGTGCGGGGCGGCGAGCGGCACCAGCGATCCGATCGTGCCCATGAAGGCGGTGCCGAAGCCGGTTCCGGCGATCACGACCGCGACCAGGTAGACCGGCAGCGAGGTCAGCGACAGCGCGACGATCATCAGCGCGGTGCCGACGGCGAGGGCGGCGGCGCCGTAGACGGCGGGCACCTTCGGGCGGCGGTTGCGCAGAATGAACCCCGCGACCGCGCCCGAGGCGGGCAGCAGCGCGACGACGAGGGCGTCGCCGATCTGACTGTCGACGCCGAGCTCGGCGCGCACGATCGTCGGCCCGAGCGAGAAGAACAGGCCGCCGGTCGCCCAGCCGCCGAGCACGACGGGCACGCTGATCGCGAAGAGTCGACGGGCGGCGACGGGCACGGCCGCGCGCGGGGCGAGCGAGCGCTGCCAGCCGGGCTCGCGGCGCGAGCTCTCCGGCGCGATCCAGATGAGGCCGGCGAGAGCGACGTAGATGAGCGTGATCGGCAGGAAGGTCCAGGTGGCGGCCGTGGCCACATCCCCGATGTTCTGCAGCAGGATGCCCGCGATCACGGTGCCCGAGGCGAGGCCGATGCCCGGGGCGAGCGCGTTGACGAGCGTCGCGCGCTGCGGGTGCTTCGCGGGGGCGAAGTCCTGGATCGTCGCCGAGAGCGTCGACACCAGCACGCCGCTCGCGGCGCCCTGGATCGCGCGGGCGAGGTAGAGCATCCCGCCCGAGTCCGCGTGCAAGAGCACGACGACGCTCACGGCGAGCACGACGAAGCCGACCGCGATGACGGGGCGGCGGCCGAGGTGGTCGGAGATGGATCCGGCCGTCAGCAGCGTCGCCAGCAGCACGACGGCGTAGACCGCGAAGGCGATCGTGACGCCGAGCGCGCCGATGCCGAGCGACTGCTCGAGGTGCGGGTAGAACGGCGACGGCGCGCTCGCGCCGGCGAGCATGAGCGTGGTCGCGAGACCGGCGAGCACGAAGCCGAAGGTGCGGCGCGGGTGGCCGACTGCGGGGGCGGATACGGCGGATCCGGTGGATGCGGTGGGCGCGGCAGTGGACGCCGTGCTCGGGCGGCCGGCGCGCTCGAGCGACGACTGGGCGCGGGGGATGCCGGCCTCGCGGGCGGCAGCGTCGCGGGCGGCGCGCTCGGCGGCGATGCGCCGGCCGGCTTCGCGCTCGGCGCGGTCGAGGTCGGACCGCTCGGCCGAGGTGAGGGAGAGCGATCCGGTGTCGGGGGTGGCGTTCAGAGTGGTGGTCACGGGGCGACCCTTCGGTTCCAAGAAAATCGAACTATCGCACCGTACTCGCATTCGGTCATTGGTTCAACTATTCTCGAACCATGAAGTCGACGACCGAGCTCCCGCATCCCGATCGCGCGGCGCTCGAGATCGGCGCCGTGCTCTTCGCCCTCAGCGACCCCGAGCGCCGCGAGCTCGTGCGCGAGCTGCGCGACGGCCCGCAGGACGCGGCCAACTGCATGGCGATCGACCCGGCGCTGCCGAAGTCGACCAAGTCGCACCTGATGAAGGTGCTGCGCGAGTCGGGCGTCATCCGCAACGAGCCGAACGGACGCAACCGTCGCCTCACGCTGCGGGATGCCGACCTCGAGTCGCGCTTCCCTGGCCTGCTCGACGCGGTGCTCGGCCCCCGCTGACCCGACCGACCTTCGGGGCTCGACTCGTGCCCGTCTAGGGCGCGAGGCCGACGGCGCGGAGGGCGCGCAGCAGCGGCCCGTGTGCGCCGCCGCGGTGGTCGGCGCGGTCGAGGGCGCGCTGCGCCGTCGTCATCGCGGCGAACACGGCCGGCTCGGGCGGGAACGGCGCCGGCTTCTCGCGCACGACCCCCAGCGCGGTGCGCTCGGTGCGCTGGCCCGACATCAGGTCGAGCATGACCTCGCCGGCGAAGCGCGCCGTGCCGAGCCCGACGCCGCTGAAGCCGCCGGCGTAGGCGATGCGCCCCTCGCGGGCCGTGCCGTAGTGGCCGGATCCGCGGGTATCGCGGTCGACCGCGCCCGCCCAGCGATGGCTGAAGCGCACGCCCTCGAGCTGCGGGAACGTCGTGAGCAGGTGAGCGGCAAGCTCGCGGTGCAGGTCTGGGCGGTCCTCGTGGGCCGCGCGCAGTCGCCCGCCGTAGTGGTACTGCGAGAAGTAACCGCCGAAGACGACCCGGTCGTCGCCCGAGCGGCGCATCCAGTGCGAGCGTCGGCCGAGGCCCCGCAGGGCCTGACGCTGCTCCCAGCCGAGCGTCGCCATCCGCCGCCGTGACAGCGGCTCGGTCGCGAGCGCGTACTCGTAGACGGGCAGCGTGAGCAGCCGGGTGCGGCGCAGCAGCGAGGGGAACGCGCTCGTCGCCAGCGCGACGTAGGACGCCCGCACCCGTCCGCCGGCGGTGACGACGTCGACGCCGTCGGGGCGGTCGATGAGCGCGCGCACGGGGGAGTTCTCGACGATCTCGACCCCGAGATCCTGCGCGACGCGCGCCAGCTCGATCACGAGCCGCGCCGGGTCGAGGGTCGCCGCATCCCGTCGCCGCCAGGTGCCGCCGAGCGCCCCGGGGGAGTCGATCTCGGCGCGCACCTGCGCGGTGTCGAGCAGCGCGGTGTCGGGCAGCACAGTGCCGGCTGAAATCGTGTCCGGGCTGCGCTGGCCGCCGCGCAGCTGCGCCAGCTGGTGCGGTTCGGCCGCCACGAGCAGCTCGCCGCTGCGGTGCCAGTCGACGTCGAGGCGCAGCGCGCCCACGTCGAGCTCCATCGCGTCGAGGTTCGCGCGGCCGAGGCACTGCAGCTCGGCGGCGTCATCGGGCCAGCGCTGCGCCGCGTGCGCTCCGGCGAGGCGCGAGTCGACGATGCCGCCGCTGCGACCCGAGGCCGCCCATCCCAGCCGCTTGCCCTCGACGAGCAGGATGCGGCGCCCGGGTTCGCGCTGCGCCGCGAGCACCGCGGTCCAGAGGCCGGTCAGCCCGCCGCCGACGACGCACAGATCGGCGGTCGCGTCGCCCACGAGCTCGGGGCGGGGGCGTCGCGCGGGCAGCAGGTCGAGCCAGAGCGGCGCGAGCCGGGTATCCGCGAGGGCGGCGTCGAGCACGGCGTCGCTGGGCGGGTAGCGTTCGAAGACCGTCGTGCCGGGCACCCTCCCATCCTGCCGTGGATGGGCTGAGCGCGGGCGGGATGCGCGCGGAACGTCATGAGCGGTCGCACGGCTAGTCTGACCGCGTGCCGCTCGTGATCCGCCCCGCTTCCGTCGCCGACCTCGACGAGGTGCACCGCGTCGCCGTGCTGACCTTCCCGCTGGCCTGCCCCGCCGATGCCCCCGCCGAGGAGATCCAGCGGCACCTCGACACGGTGCTGACGCGCGAGGCCTTCGCCGGCTGGCTCGCGGATGCCGACCGCGAGGTCCTGCTCGCCGAGTCCGACGGCCGCGCGGTCGGGTACACGATGCTCGTCGCAGGCGACCCGGTGGATGCGGACGTCGCGACCGCCGTCACGGTGCGCCCGACGATCGAGCTGAGCAAGTGCTACGTCGATCCCGGTCACCACGGCGTCGGCGTCGCCGGCGAGCTGATGACGGCGACGATCGAGGCCGCTCGGGAACGCGGGGTGTCGAGCGTGTGGCTCGGCGTCAACGACGAGAACGCCCGCGCGAACCGCTTCTACGGCAAGCACGGCTTCGAGGTCGTCGGCCGCAAGACCTTCCGCCTCGGCACCCGCACCGAGCACGACTTCGTGCGTGCGCTCACCCTCTGACCCGCTCGTCGTCGACCTGATCGCGCAGCGATCCTCGTCATCGAGCGCCTGATGAGCGAGCGCGCGACTCAGGCGCGCACGAGCTCCTCGACCGCGTCGGGGGAGAGGGCCGCGTCGATCGCGAGCATGCTCGCGCCGTAGACGGCGGCGTGCTCGCGGGTCTGCGAGAGCGTGATCTGCAGCGCGGCGGTCGCGGCGGGGGTGGATCGGCTGTAGACGACCTCGCGCACCCCGGCGAGCAGCTGCTCGCCGATCTGGGCGAGCGATCCGCCGATCACGATGACCGAGGGGTTGATCAGGTTCACGCACGTCGCGAGCACCTCGCCGAGGTCGCGGCCGGCCTGGCGCACGGCGGCGACCGCGCGCACGTCGCCGCTCTCGACGAGGGCGAGCAGGTCGCCGGCGCTGCCGACCTCGAGTCCGTCGGCGGCGAGCGCGGCGGCGATCGCCGGCCACGCGGCGAGCGCCTCGAGGCAGCCCTCGTTGCCGCAGGTGCAGCGCACCCCGGCGCCGCGGGCGACGCGCACGTGGCCGAGGTCGCCGGCGGTGCCCTGCGCGCCGCGGCGCAGCTGGCCGTCGGCGACCAGGCCGAGGCCGATGCCGGTGGCGACCTTGACGAAGAGCAGGTCGTCGACGTCGGGATGCGCGTGGGTGCGCTCGCCGAGCGCGGCGAGGTTCACGTCGTTGTCGACGAAGACGGGCACGTCGAGGCGCTCGCGCAGCAGGCGCGGCACATCCACGTCGTTCCAGCCGGGCATGATGGGCGGGCTGACCGGGCGCCCGCTGCCGTGGTCGACGGGGCCGGGCACGCCGATGCCGGCGGCCAGCAGGTCGTCGCGGCTGCGGCCGAGCTCGGCGAGCAGCTCTTCGGCGCGGTCGGCGACCCAGGCGATCACCGCATCCGGGCCGTCGGCGATGCGGATGTCGGCGCTGTGCTCGGCGAGGGTGACCCCGAGGAGGTCGGTGAGCGCGATGCGGGCGTGGCCGGCGCCGAGGTCGGCGGCGAGCACGATGCGGGCGTCGGGGCGCAGGGCGATGCGGCTGGGCGGTCGGCCGCCGGTGGAGATGCCATCGTCTCCGGGGCCGACGAGGCCGGTGTCGAGCAGGGCGTCGATGCGGAGTCCGAGCGTCGAGCGGGCGACGCCGAGCTGCTCGGCGAGCTCGGCGCGGGTGCGCGGGGTGCCGTCGCGCAGCACGCGCAGCAGCTCGCCCGCGCCGGAGGCGGGGATGCCCGGGCCCGGCGAGCTCGATCCGGCGCCAGCACTCGTCGAACCGGCGCTGCCGGACGCGGCGCCCGGCCCCGACGCCGGTCGCGTGCTGATGCTCATGCGGCACAGTCAAGCAGATCTGCGAAGAGCCGAACAGATGTCTGTCAGCATCCGACGCACTTCTGCTTGACCGTCGACAGAAGTGGGGCTAGCGTCGGGACCAGGTCGACGACGTCGTCGAGCACGAATCCCGGAATCCGGGTGCGCCCAGCAGCGCGTCGACCTCCCCCGCTCGATCGACGATCTGGAGAACCACCCCGTGGCTCAGCCCCTCTCCGTCCAGCTCTACACGGTGCGCGACGCGCTCGCCGCCGACACCCCCGGCACCCTGAAGCGCCTCGCCGACATCGGCTTCACGCAGGTGGAGCCCTTCGCGATCGTCGACTTCGCGGATGCGCTGGCCGACGCCCTGCCCGCCTCGGGCCTGGGCATCTCGAGCGCCCACAACGGCCTCGTCGGCGACGACGTGGATGCGCACCAGGTGCTCGCGGTCGCGCAGCGCCTCGGCGTGCCCACCGTGATCGACCCCTACGTCGGCCCCGAGAAGTGGCAGACGCGCGAGGATGTGCTGGCGACCGCCGCGAAGCTCAGCGCGCTCGTCGGCCCGGCCCACGATCTCGGCCTGCGCATCGGGTACCACAACCACGCCCACGAGCTGCAGAGCCGCATCGACGGCACCACCGCGCTGGAGGTCTTCGCCGACGCGCTGCACGAGGCCGTCGTGCTCGAGGTCGACACCTACTGGGCCGAGATCGGCGGCGTGAACGCGGCCGAGCTGCTCGGCCGCCTCGGCGACCGCGTGCAGTTCCTGCACATCAAGGACGGCCCGCGCGTCGACGACGTGAAGACCCAGACCGCCGCCGGACGCGGCGAGATCCCCATCGCCGACATCCTCGCCGCCGCTCCGCACGCGACCCCGGTCGTCGAGCTCGACGACCACGCCGGCGGCGACATGTTCGACGAGGTGATCGAGAGCTTCCGCTACCTCACCGAAGAGCTCGGCCAGACAGCGGGAACTCCGTCGGCCGGCACCCCGAAGGGCGGCAACTGATGGCCGGCACGGGCAAGGTCGGCGTCGGCGTCATCGGCGCGGGCGTCATCAGCAAGGAGTACCTCGGCAACCTCACGCGCTTCCCCGACGTGCAGGTGCACGCGGTGGGCGACCTCTTCCCCGAGGCCGCGAAGGCGCGCGCCGAGGAGTTCGGCATCGCCGAGCACGGCTCGCCCGACGTGGTGCTGAACCACCCCGACATCGAGATCGTCGTCAACCTCACCATCCCGGCCGCGCACGTCGAGGTCGCGACGCAGGCCGTGAACAACGGCAAGCACGTGTGGAGCGAGAAGCCCTTCTCGACCGACCGCGCGAGCGGCCAGGAGCTGCTCGCCCTCGCGGCGTCGAAGGGCATCCGACTGGGATGCGCGCCCGACACCTTCCTGGGTGCGGGCCTGCAGACCGCCCGCCGCATGCTCGAGCGCGGCGACATCGGCGAGCCGCAGTCGGCGCTCACGCTCATGCAGAGCCCCGGGCCGGAGGCCTGGCACCCGAACCCCGCCTTCCTCTTCCAGGAGGGCGCCGGACCGCTGTTCGACATCGGCCCGTACTACCTGACCGCGCTCGTGCAGTTCTTCGGATCGATCTCCCGCGTCGGCGCCTTCGGCAGCCGCTCGCGCCTGACCCGCACGATCGGCTCGGGCCCCAAGGCGGGCGAGGAGTTCGACGTGACCGTGCCGACGCACGTGAGCGCGATCGCCGAGTTCGCGAGCGGCCAGACCTCGCAGTCGATCCTGAGCTTCGACTCGTTCTCGGGCCGCCCGCCGCTGGTCGAGATCACCGGCACCGAGGGCGTGCTGAGCGTGCCCGACCCCAACACCTTCGACGGCGAGATCGGCATCCGCGGCCGCGACGACGACGAATGGCGCACGCTGCCCTCGGTCGGCTCGACCGACAGCCGCGGCGCCGGCGTGCTGGAGCTGGCCCGTGCCATCCGCGCCGACCGCCCGCACCGCGCCCCCGGCGAGCAGGCTTTCCACGTGGTCGACGCCATGACGGCGATCACCGAGTCGATCGACCAGAAGCGGTTCGTCGACCTCGAGAGCAGCGTCGCGGCCATCCCGCCGCTGCCCGAGGACTGGGACCCGACCGCCGAGACGCTCTGAGAGCAGGAGCACACCCATGTCGCTGATCCCCCGCAGCTCCGGCCGCCCGCTGCGCGTCGCCCTCATCGGCTACGCCTTCATGGGCCGCGCGCACTCGAACGCCTGGCGGCAGGTGGGCGCGTACTTCGACGTGCCCGCTTTCGAGCGCGCCGTGCTCGTGGGCCGCGATGCCGCGGGGGTTCAGGCGGCGGCCGCCGAGCTCGGCTGGGCCGAGACGGCGACCGACTGGCGCGAGGTCATCGCGCGCCCCGACATCGACGTGATCGACATCTGCACCCCGGGTCACCTGCACGCCGAGGTCGCGATCGCGGCGCTCGCCGCGGGCAAGCACGTGCTGGTCGAGAAGCCGCTCGCGAACACCCTCGACGAGGCCGAGCGGATGGCCGCGGCCGCCGCCGAGGCGCGCGAGGCCAGCGGCGCGATCGCCATGGTCGGCTTCAACTACCGCCGCGTTCCGGCGCTCGCGCTCGCCCGTCAGCTCGTCGCCGAGGGTCGCCTCGGGCAGATCCGGCAGATGCGCGCCAGCTACCTGCAGGACTGGCTGGTGGATGCCGACGCGCCCATGACCTGGCGCCTGCGCAAGGAGACGGCCGGCTCGGGCGCGCTCGGCGACCTCGCCTCGCACGCGGTCGACCAGCTGCTCGCACTCAGCGGCGCCGCGGTCGTCGGCGTCTCGGCGCAGACCGCGACCTTCACTCCCGAGCGGCGCGGCGAGAACGGGCTCGAGCGCGTCACCGTCGACGACGCCGCCTGGGCGACGCTGACCTTCGACACCGGCGCCCGCGCCAGCCTCGAGGTCTCGCGCACCGCCACCGGGCGCAAGAACGCGCTGCAGATCGAGCTCTACGGCGACCGCGGCGCGATCCGCTTCGACCTGGAGCGGCTCGACGAGCTGCAGTTCCTCGACCTCTCCGACGAGATCACCACCCAGGGCTTCCGCACGATCCTCGTGACCGAGCCCGAGCATCCCTACCTCGACGCCTGGTGGCCGCAGGGCCACATCCTCGGCTGGGAGCACAGCTTCGTGCACGAGGTGCGCGACCTGCTCACCGCGATCGAGAACCAGGATGCGATCACCCCCGACTTCGGCGACGGCCTGGCCGTGCAGCGCGTGCTCGATGCGATCGAGCAGAGCGCCGCACAGGGCGGGGCGATCGTCGTCAGCAACGTCCCCGACGCGGTCGTCGGGGCAGCCGACCGGCACGGCGCGAACGCGCCCGCCTAGCGGCGCCGACCGCGAACCGGCGACGCCGCCGGAGCCGCGGACACCACCACCCGCACGACCCGCACGACCGGATCCAGACCGAACGACCGGATCCACCCGTACGACCCCCGCAACATCAGCGACATCGGCACCACCCGCGCACCTGCACCTCGCGCGGCACCACCACACCGTGCAAGGAGGCACACAGTGAAACGATCGATGCTGGCGAAGCTCGCCGCCGCCGTCACGGCGGCGGCCACCCTCGCCGTCCTGTCCGGATGCTCGGGAGGTGGCGCGTCGAGTGGCGACGTGCTCACCATCGGCATGCCGAACGGCCCGCAGAGCAACAACTCGAACCCCTTCGCCCCGACCTCGTCGGCGGTCGTGCTCGGCTACCGCGGCATGATGTACGAGCCCCTCGCCCAGATCAACCCGACCCTGCCCGATCGCGACCCGGTGCCGTGGCTGGCCAAGGAGTGGAAGTGGTCTGACGACTACAAGTCGGTCGAGATCACCGCCCGCGACGGCGTGAAGTGGTCGGATGGCGAGAAGTTCACCGCCGACGACATCGCCTACACCTTCAAGATGCTCGAGAAGTACGAGGCCTTCAACGCGAACGCCCTGCCGTTCGACGACATCAGCGTCTCGGGCGACACCGTCAAGCTCAGCTTCGATGTGCCCGAGTTCGTCAACCAGACCAAGGTCATCAACCAGTTCATCGTGCCCGAGCACATCTGGTCGAAGATCAAGGACCCGGAGAAGGATGCCAACCAGAAGCCCGTCGGCACCGGCCCGTACACGCTGAAGACCTGGACGCAGCAGGCCATCTCCTTCGTGCCGAACAACGACTACTGGGGCGGCAAGCCGAAGGTGCCCGAGGTGCGCTGGACCTCGTACACCGACAACAACGCCATGCTGACGGCGCTGCTCAACGGCCAGGCGCAGTGGAGCTACGTCTTCATCCCCGACATCGACAAGACCTGGGTCGCGAAGTCGGAGACGAACAAGAACTGGCAGCCCACCGGCCTCGGCATCGACGCGCTCTTCTTCAACACCACGAAGGCGCCCTTCGACAACGTGGCCGTGCGCAAGGCGGTCAACATGGTCGTCGACCGCAAGTCGATCAACACGCAGGGCTACTCGGGCTTCAAGGGCCTCGTCGACAACGTCAACGGCCTGCCCTCGCCAGCCGGTGACAGCTTCGCCGCCCCGGAGTTCAAAGACAAGAAGGCCGAGATCGACGTCGACGGCGCCAAGAAGGTGCTGACGGATGCCGGCTACACCTACTCGGGCGACAAGCTCATGGACCCGAGCGGCAACCCGGTGACCTTCACGCTCGTCGACCCGGCCGGCTGGTCGGACTACCTCGCCTCGCTGCAGATCATCTCCGACAACGTCAAGAAGATCGGCATCGACGCCAAGGTCGAGACCGCGACGGTCGACAACTGGACCGCCGCCGTGCAGAACGGCGACTTCCAGGCGACCCTGCACTGGACGAACACGGGAGCCACCCCGTGGGACATCTACTCGAACATCATGGACGGCACCCAGCTGAAGCCGATCGGCACGACCGCGAACTGGAACTTCGGGCGCTTCGACAGCCCCGAGGCCACCCAGGCGCTCGCGGCCTACGCCAACACGACCGACGACGCCGAGCGCACGACGGCCATGAACACGCTGCAGAAGATCTTCGTCGAGCAGGTGCCGGCCATCCCGGTCGCCGCCGGCCCGATGGGTGCGGAGTACTCCACGAAGCACTTCACCGGATGGCCCGATGAGAAGGATCCCTACGCGGTGTCGCAGCCGACCCAGCCCTCGATCTCGCAGGTGCTGATGAAGCTGGAGCCGGTCAAGAAGTAGGTCTCACCCCCGCTTCCCCGACCATGTGCGGGGTCCGGTTCGAACCACCGGGCCGGGCCCCGCATCCACTCCGACGCTTCTGTTCGTCAGCTCCGAGCGCATGAGGATGCCATGACAACCCCCACGTCGGGCGACCCGTCTTCCGCCGCACCCGCTGCCGCCGACTCCCCGTCGGCCGCTGCGCGCGTGCCGGTCATCGAGACCGTCGCCCTCACCAAGCACTTCCCCGTCCGCGGCCGCGGCTCCCGCGGCAAGGTCGTCCACGCCGTCGAGGGCGTCGACCTGAGACTGGATGCCGGCAGCGTCGTCGCGCTCGTCGGCGAGTCCGGCTCGGGCAAGTCGACCGTCGCGCGGCTCATCGCCCAGCTGCTGCCGCGCACCTCCGGCGACGTGCTGCTGCAGGGGCAGTCGGTGCGCGTGCGGCTCGGCCGCAGCTTCCGGCGCTACGTGCGCAACGTGCAGATGATCCTGCAGGACCCCTTCGCCTCGCTGAACCCGGTGCACACCGTGGGCTACGTGCTCACCCGCTCGGTCAGCATCCACAACCCCGGCCTGTCGCGCGCCGAGCGCGAGCAGAAGGTTCGCGGCCTGCTCGAGCAGGTCGAGCTGCGCCCCGCCGAGCGCTACCTCACCAAGTTCCCGCACGAGCTCTCCGGCGGTCAGCGGCAGCGCGTCGCGATCGCCCGCGCACTCGGCGCCACCCCGAAGGCGCTGCTCGCCGACGAGCCCGTCTCGATGCTCGACGTGTCGATCCGCATCGGCGTGCTCAATCTGCTGCAGCGGCTCAAGAAGGATCTCGACCTCGCGATCCTCTACATCACCCACGACATCGCCTCGGCCCGCTACTTCGCCGACGAGACCGTCGTCATGTACGCCGGGCAGGTCATCGAGCGCGGCCCCAGCGAGGAGGTCACGCAGCGCCCGCGTCACCCCTACACGCAGCTGCTCATCGCCTCCGCCCCCGACGCCGACCAGCTCGCCGGCCGCGAGGAGCGCCCCGCGAAGGGCGAGCCGCCGAGCCTGATCGACCCGCCGACGGGATGCCGGTTCAATCCGCGCTGCCCCTTCGCCATGGATGTCTGCCGTCAGGAGCGCCCGCCGATGTTCGAGCTCGAGGACGGCCAGAAGGCCGCCTGCTGGCTCTACGACGAGGGCCGCGCCGAGCAGCGCGCCGCCGCGTTCGGCGCGGATGCCGCCGCCGGCGTGCCCGTGCCGGTCGGCGCGACCGCCGGCCCCGCCGGCGCCGCCCGCGGCATCACGAACGGGGGAGCCGGAGCATGAAGTTCCTCATCCGCCGCGTGATCTTCTACGTGATCACCGCCTGGGCGGCCGTCACGCTGAACTTCTTCATCCCGCGCCTGCTGCCCGGCGACCCGGTGCAGTCGCTCATCAACAAGTACCAGGGCCGGCTCTCGACCGACGCCATCCAGTCGCTCTACGTACTGTTCGGCCTCGACGAGAAGTCGAGCCTCTGGGACGACTACGTGAAGTACTGGGCCGGACTGTTCAAGGGCGACTTCGGCATCTCGTTCACCTACTTCCCGACCCCGGTCAGCGAGGTCATCAGCCAGTCGCTGCCGTGGACGCTGCTGCTCGTCGGCATCTCGACGATCCTCGGCTTCATCCTCGGCACGCTCGCCGGCGTCGGCCTCGGCTGGCGGCGCGGCACCTGGGCCGACGGCCTGCTGCCGGTCGCGAACTTCTTCTCGGCCATCCCCTACTTCTGGCTCGGCCTCATCGCGATCAGCCTGTTCGCCGTGATCATCCCGATCTTCCCGGCCTCGGGCGGCTACGAGGGCGGGCTCATCCCCGACTTCAGCGCCGACTTCATCGGCTCGGCGATCTACCACGGCATCCTGCCCGCGCTGACGATCGTCATCTCGTCGATCGCCGGCTGGATCCTCAGCATGCGCAACATGATGGTCACCGTCTCGAGCGAGGACTACGTCACGGTCGCGCAGGCGAAGGGCCTCAGCGAGCGCAAGGTCATGTTCGGCTACGCCGCTCGCAACGCCGTGCTGCCGAGCATCTCGGGCTTCGCGCTCAGCCTCGGCTTCATCGTCGGCGGCACGCTCGTGACCGAGATGGTCTTCAGCTACCCGGGCATCGGCTTCACGCTGTTCCAGGCGATCAGCTCGAAGGACTACCCGCTCATGCAGGGCATCTTCCTGATCATCACCTTGAGCGTGCTCGTGGCCAACATGGTCGCCGACTTCGCCTACGCCGTGCTCGACCCGCGCACCCGACAGGAGGGCTGAGCGATGTCTGTTCAGATGGACCCGGTCGCCGCCGACCCCACCTCGACCGCCACCCTGACCGCCGTCGCCGTGCGGTCGAAGCGGGGGCGCCGCGTGCAGTTCGGCATCCTGCGCAACCGCAAGGCGATGGTCGGCATCGTCGTGCTCGCGATCTTCATCCTGCTCGCGATCATCGGGCCGTGGATCGCGCCCTACAACCCCGACACGGTCACCCCCGAGGGCCTTCAGCCACCGTCGCCCGAGCACTGGCTCGGCACGACCGCGACGGGTCAGGACATCCTGTCGCAGCTGCTCGTCGGCACCCGCGGCGTCATGCTCGTCGGCCTCACCGCCGGCATCGTCGCGACGCTCATCTCGGTCATCGTCGGCGTCGTCTCGGGATTCGTCGGCGGCATCGGCGACGAGATCCTCTCGCTCATCTCGAACGTGTTCCTGGTGATCCCGGCGCTGCCGCTGATCATCATCATCACGGGGCTGCTGCCCGGCGCCGGCGGGCTCACGGTCGCCTTCGTCATCGCCGTCACCGGATGGGCCTGGGGCGCCCGCGTCATGCGCGCCCAGACGCTGTCGCTGCGTCGGCGCGACTTCGTCGAGGCAGCCCGCGCGAACGGCGAGCCGCTCTGGCGGATCGTGTTCTTCGAGATCATGCCGAACCTCACCGCGATCATCGCCTCGGGCTTCATCGGCACGGTGATCTTCGCGATCCTCTCCGAGGTGACGCTGGCGTTCATCGGCGTCACGAGCATCAGCGACTGGAACTGGGGCACCGTGCTCTTCTGGGCGCAGAGCTCGCAGGCGCTCGTGCAGGGAGCGTGGTGGTGGTTCGTGCCCGCGGGCCTCTGCATCGCGGCCGTCGGCACTTCGCTCACGCTCATCAACTTCGGCATCGACGAGTTCGTCAACCCGCGACTGCGCTCGACCGCCGCCAACGCCGGCGTGCTGCGTCGCAAGAAGATCCGCGCCCGCATCGGCTTCACGCCGGTGTACCGCGGTGCCGCCGCCCGCGGCCAGAAGGAGGCCCAGCGATGACGCTGCTCGACCCGACGACCGCGGCGCTGCCGCCGCGCGAGCGCAAACCCGTGCTCGAGATCCGCGACCTCAGCGTCGACTACGGCTACGACCAGAACGCGGTGCACGCGCTGCAGGGTGTCGACCTGACGCTGCACGCGGGCGAGGTGCTCGGCCTCGCCGGCGAGAGCGGATGCGGCAAGTCGACGCTCGCCTACGCCGCCACCCGTCTGCTGCCGCCGCCCGGCGTCATCACCGGCGGCTCGGTCACCTTCACCTCGGCCCGCGACGGCCACGGCGGCGACCTGCTGCGCATGGGCGAGGCCGAGCTGCGGGCGCAGCGCTGGCGCGACACCGCGATCGTGTTCCAGGGGGCGATGAACTCGCTCAACCCCGTCTACACGGTCGGGCGTCAGCTGGTCGACGGCATCCTCGCCCACAAGCCCCGCAGCCGGGATGCGCGCGCCGAGGCCCGGGCGCGCGCCCTCGAGCTGCTCGACATGGTCGGCATCCCGAAAGACCGACTCGGCTCGTATCCGCACCAGCTCTCGGGAGGCATGCGCCAGCGCGTCATGATCGCGATGGCGCTCGCCCTCGAACCCGAGATCGTCATCATGGACGAGCCGACGACCGCCCTCGACGTCGTCATGCAGCGCCAGATCGTCGAGCAGATCATGCAGCTCAAGGACGAGCTCGGCTTCAGCGTGATCTTCATCACCCACGACGTGTCGCTGCTGCTCGAGCTCGCCGACCGCATCGCGATCATGTACGCCGGCCGCATCGTCGAAGACGCGTCGAGCGAGGAGGTGTACAAGATGCCGCGGCATCCGTACACCGCCGGCCTGCTGCACTCCTTCCCGCCGCTGCGCGGACCCAAGCGCGACCTCGCCGGCATCCCCGGCTCGCCGCCGGATCTGGTGAACCTGCCCACAGGATGCAAGTTCCACCCGCGCTGTCCCTACGCTTTCGACGAGTGCAAGCTCACCGACCCGGTCCTCGGCCCGACGCGCTTCGGCGCGGCCGAGCCCGAGCGCCAGGTCGCCTGTCTGCTCAATGACGAGCGGGTGGCCCCCGGCCCCATCCCCCTCGAACTGGGCGTGCGCCCGGAAGGAGACCGCATCGTATGACGACGCATCCCGTGACCCTGTTCACCGGCCAGTGGGCCGACCTGACCCTCGACGAGGTCGCGGGTCACGCCGCCTCGTGGGGCTATGACGGGCTCGAGATCGCCTGCTCGGCGGAGCACCTGGACGTGTGGCGCGCCGACGAGGATCCGAGCTACCTGGATGGGCGTCGCGCGGTGCTCGAGAAGCACGGCCTGAAGACGTGGGCGCTGTCGAACCACCTCACCGGCCAGGCGGTGTGTGATGACCCGATCGACTTCCGTCACAAGGCGCTGCTGCGCTCGAAGGTGTGGGGCGACGGGGATGCGGAGGGCGTGCGCCAGCGCGCCGCGGAGGAGCTGAAGCTGACCGCGAAGGCCGCCCGCAAGCTCGGCGTGGATGTCATCACCGGCTTCACCGGCTCGTCGATCTGGCAGTACGTGGCCATGTTCCCGCCGGTCGGGCAGGACGTCATCGACGCCGGCTACGAGGACTTCGCCGACCGCTGGAACCCGATCCTCGACGTCTTCGACGGCGAGGGCGTGCGCTACGCCCACGAGGTGCACCCGAGCGAGATCGCCTACGACCACTGGACCTGCCAGCGCGCGCTCGAGGCCGTCGACCACCGTGCGGCCTTCGGCTTCAACTGGGACCCGTCGCACATGATGTGGCAGGGCATCGACACGGTCGACTTCATCGTCGACTTCGCCGAGCGGATCTACCACGTCGACTGCAAGGACACGCGGATCCGGCCGCAGTCGGGCCGCTCCGGCGTGCTCGGCTCGCACCTCGCCTGGGGCGACCCGCGCCGCGGCTGGGACTTCGTCTCGACCGGGCACGGCGACGTGCCGTGGGAGGATGCCTTCCGCGCGCTGCGCCGCGTGGGCTACGCCGGGCCGATCTCGGTCGAGTGGGAAGACGCCGGGATGGACCGCCTCGTCGGCGCCGAGGAGGCTCAGCGCTTCGTGCGCGAGCTGCTCTGGGATCTGCCCACCGCATCCTTCGACGCCGCGTTCTCGCACAACGCCGGCTGACCGGTCGGCTCGACGAGCGAGGAAGGGGTGCCGCGCGACTCGCGTGGCACCCCTTCCGCGCTCGAGCGCCCGATCAGGCGGCGGCCATGCGCTCCAGCTCGGCCTCGAGCGTGTCGAAGAAGTGCGCGTAGCCCTGGCGCAGCGCCGCCTCGGCGCCCTCGGGGATCGGCGACTGCGTCATGGTCACCTCGGTCGAGCCCTCGGTCTCGGCGAAGTCGACGACGAGGTGCGAGCGCTCGGGGCTGTCGGGCTGGTCGGTGATGGTCAGGCGCAGGTGGTTCGGCGCATCCACCTCGATGAACTCGCCGACCCAGTGGATGCGGGTGCCATCGGGCAGCACCATGTCGGCCTTCCAACTGCGGCCGAGCTCGGCCACGTAGTCGAGGGTCTCGGCGGGCACCTCGACCTGGTCGCCGCCGAACCAGACGGCGAAGTGCTCCGGCTTGGTCCAGGCGTCCCAGACGAGCAGCTGGGCGAAGGGGAAGGTGCGGGTGATCGTGAGGTCGGCCATGGGTCCTATCCGTTCATGTCGGTGTTCTGGGCGTTCTGGGCGTTCTGAGTGGTCTGGATGCTCGGGGTGATCTCGGCCGGGTCGTCCGCGCCGCCGGCCTCGGCGTCGCCGGCCCCGCCGCCGGTCGCGGCGAGCCCGGCGAGGTAGGTGCCGAGCGCGTCGAAGCTGTCGGCCCAGAAGCGCTCGTAGTCGCCGACCCAGCGCGCGGCGTCGCGCAGCGGGCGGGCGTCGAGCGAGGCGGGGCGGTACTGCGCCTCGCGCCCGCGGGTCACGAGTCCGGCCTGCTCGAGCACGCGGAGGTGCTTCGAGACGGCGGCGAAGCTCATCGCGTAGGGCTCGGCGAGCTCGCCGACCGTCGCCGGTCCGCGGGAGAGCCGGGCGAGGATGTCGCGCCGGGTCGGATCGGCGAGGGCCGCGAAGGTGCGGCTGAGCTGGTCGTCGGCCATCGCGCCCTCCCTCATTCCTGCTGAACCATCTGGTTCAGAACCGATGAGTTGAATATAAGGCCACGCCGCGCCACGCGTCAACCCTCACGCGCGGAGTCGGGGCGGCGCTCAGCCGTCGCAGACGCGCAGCACGAGCTTGCCGCGGGTGTGGCCGCGCTCGATCGCCCGGTGCGCCTCGGCGGCGTCGGGCAGGTCGTAGACCGCATCCACGAAGACCTTCAGGTCGCGCGACTCGATCAGCCGCGACACGATCGCGAGCGTCGCGCCGTCGGGGGCGACGCGGTAACCCGTCGCCCGCACCCCGGCCGCCTGCGCCTCCGCGCGCATGGTCGGCCATGATCCCGTCGGCCCGTTCACGATGATCCCGCCGGGCCGCAGCACCTGCAGTGATCGCGTGGCGGTGTCGTCGTGCACGTTGCCGACGAGGTCGATCACCGCATCCACCTCGCCGACGACGTCCTCGAAGCGCTCGGTGCTGTGGTCGACGACCTCGTCCGCGCCCAGATCGCTCAGCCAGCGCAGGTTGCGGGTCGAGCCGGTCGCGATCACGTGCGCGCCGAAGTACGAGGCCAGCTGCACCGCGAGGTGGCCCACTCCGCCGGCGGCGCCGTGGATGAGCATCCGCTGGCCCTCGTGCGCCCGCGCCGTGTCGACGACCATGCCCCAGGAGGTCAGCGCGGCGAGCGGCACGGCGGCCGCCTCGACGTGCGACAACGTCGGCGGCTTGCGCACGACGCTGAGCTCGGTGACCGTGAGGTAGTCGGCGTAGGCGCCGCTGAGTCGCGGCACCATCCCCATGCCGTAGACCTCGGTGCCGGGCTGCAGCGCATGGGCCTCGTACGGCGCCTCGACGACGATGCCGCTGAAGTCGTTGCCGAGCACGGCGGGAAAGCTCGAGATCGCACCGAACGCCCCGCGGCCGGCGCGCGTCTTCGCGTCGATGGGGTTCACCCCGGCGGCGACGACCTTGATCAGCAGCTCGGCGTTCGTGCGCACCGGCATCGGCACCTTCTCCAGGCGCAGCACGTCGGGGTCTCCCGCGGTGGCGAACGTCATGGCGCGCATCCTGCTCACTGGGCCTCCCTGCCTCGTGCGGTCGCGACGGGAGCGCCGCCGACCGTGACCTCAGTGAAGCGGGCCGATGTTCCGCGGGTGTTTCGGCGATGTACCGGGGTGGAAAACCCTGTCCGCCCCACGCCGGGATGCCCTAACCTCCTGAACAGGCTCGCTGACGGCGGGTCGCACGCGAGATCTGAGGAGCCGGCATGCGGGCGCTGTTCATCCTGATCCGACTCGGCGGCGCGGTGGCGATCATCGCCGCCGTCGTCGCGCAGCTCATGCTGAGCCTGCAGGTGTGGGCCGAGGTGCCGGTCAAGGACACGGCGACGCAGATCGGCCACTTCTTCAGCTTCTTCACGATCGACTCGAACCTGCTCAGCGTCGTGTCGTTCCTGGTCGGCGCCGTGTTCCTCATCCTGAAGCGCGACGACACCGCCGCGTGGGGCGTCTTCCGGGGCAGCGTCACCGCCTACATGGCGACGACCGGCATCGTCTACAACCTGCTGCTGCGCGGCATCGAGCTGCCGCAGGGCAGCACCGTGCCGTGGTCGAACGAGGTGCTGCATGTCGTCGCGCCGGTGCTCGTCATCCTCGACTGGTTCTTCGCACCCGGCCGGCGTCCGCTCAAGTGGACCGCCATCTGGGTCGTGATCGCCTTCCCGCTGGTCTGGACGCTCTACACGATGATCCGCGGGCCGCTGGTCGTCGACGGGGTCACCGGCCGCGACTACTGGTACCCGTACCCCTTCCTCAACCCGAACACGGCGCCCGAGGGCTACTTCACCGTGTTCCTCTACATGGTGCTGATCGCCGCGATCATCGGCCTCGTCGGCGCCGGCGCGATCTGGGTGTCGCGCAAGGGCGGCCGCTGGCCGCTGCCGTCGCCCGCTGGTGCGTCGTCGACCGGTGTGCCGGCGGACTCGGCGTCCGAGAGGGATGCGCGGCCGACCCCGTGACGTCCGGCTCGGTTCTGAAGGCGCCGGCCTTCCGCTCCGTCGCGCGTCGGCTCGTCGCCGCGCTCGGCGCGCTGCTCGCCCTGGCCGCGCTCGCCCTGATCTGGGCCGCGCGGCTGAGCCTGCCGCACGACCTCTACGTCAGCGAGCTCGGCGCCGACGGCATGCCGACGGCCGGCGCGTTCCGCCTCGCGCTGCTGCTGCTCGTCGCCGGGGGAGCGCTCGTCGCGCTCGCCTGCCGCGGCATCCGCAGCCGGGCGCGCGTGCTGCGGCGCTGGACGCCGACCGTCTCGCTGCTGGTCTCGTGCGCCTTCTTCCTGCTGGCATCCCAGGTGCCGTGCACAGCCGGCTGCCCGGTGCCCGCGCCCGGCTCGCCGCTGTTCACCTGGCAGGACTTCACGCACACCTCGGCCGCGGTGATCGCCTTCGGCGCGGCAGCGGTGGCGATGCTGCAGTGCGGCTTCGCGCTCGGGCACCCGGTGCTCGCGGTGCTGTCGCGGGCGTCGGCGATCGCCGTCGCGGGCATCGCCGCGATCGGCGGCCTGATGTCGGTGCTGAGCTTCTACTCGTGGATGGGCAGCCGCTTCGAGTTCACGGCGACGACGATCGGGCTCGCCTGGGTCGCGGTGCTCGGCCTGTCGGTCGCGCTGGCGCGGCAGAGGGTGTCGGCGCCGCGCGACGTGGCGGGCGAGGCGGATACGGCGCGTCCGGCAGACCCTGCCGGCGTCGCCGACTCAGCGGCGGCGCAGCAGCTCGAGCAGCCGATCGGCTAGCACGACGAGGCGATGGATCTCGTTGTCGTCGCGATCCACCCAGCGCGACTCGGGCACCGCATCCACGGGCACGAAGTCGCGGTGCTGCTCCCAGACGACGAGAGTGCGCTCGGCGCCGAGCACGTACTGCTGCCACCACACCTGACGCAGGTAGGTGCGGGGGATGCTGCGCCACGCCTTCGAGGTCGTCTTGATCTCGCAGAGCTCGAGCGTGGCGCTGCGCTCGCGCACCCCGTCGGGGGTGGCGAGGTGGCCGCGCTCGCCGTCGGCGTGGAAGAGCTGGGTGCTCGGCTGCATGCCGTGCTCCGCGCGCGCCCAGCGGGCGATCTCGGGTTCACGGGCGCGGCCGTGGTCGGTGTAGGCGTTGCCGCCGAAGCCGGTGCCGAGCATCTTCTCCATGGCGATGCCCGGCAGGGGCTTGTCGCTCGAGAAGCGCGCCGCGTCGGTCGCGGTGACCCCGTTCGCGCGGGCGATGAACCAGCCGCGCCGATCCGTCGAGTCGGCGACGACCCGGTCGCGCCAGTGCACCGGCGGCGCCTCCCAGAGGGAGAGCATCGGCTGAGCACGGGTCACGCCCCCATTCTCACCCCGGCCGGCGACACCGGCTGGCGACGCGACGAGCGCGCCCCGATCGCGGGACTGCGGCACCGGTGGTGAGGTGAGGTAACCTCGCACCGCGAGGTCGCGTGAACCCGAAGCACGACGGCCGGCACCGACGAAGGGCGCGCCATGGTCAGCACCGTCCGGCTGCTCGCCGATGCCGGGATCTTCGACGCCGAGTGCGTGCCCTGGGTGCCGATCGCCCTCCTCATCGCCCTGGCCGCCGTCGCGATGATCGGCGCCTTCGTGCTGCGGCGCGAGCCCGGCGACGGCGACGGAGATGTCGGGGGAGACGAGCTCGACCCCGATCCGGAAGGCTGACGACGCCCGGCGCGCGATCGCCGACCCGCCGACTCGGTTTGCGCATCCGCCGTCTCTCGGGTTAGCCTCGACCCGGCCGAAGACCGCTGGTCTCCGATGTGCCGCCTTCTCGAAGGCGTCACCCGGACGAAGTCCTTCCTCGTGAAGAGACCCGCGCAGGTGTGTGAAGCAATAAGCCCTTCTGTGGTTCGAGCTCCGTGCGTCTGCGCCGGAGCTCTTTTCGTTGGCGGATGTCTGATCCCACTCGGGATGCCCGCGGCCCTCGGCGCCGAATCCAACCACAAGGAGCGCCATGGCGAACAAGGAAGCAACGGTCGCCGAGCTGACGGAGTCTTTCCGCAGCTCGAACGCGGTCGTGCTCACCGAGTACCGCGGTCTCACGGTTGCTCAGCTCAAGGAGCTGCGCAAGAACCTCCGCGAGAACGCGACCTATGCCGTGGTGAAGAACACGCTCACCAAGATCGCGGCCAACGAAGCGGGCATCACGTCGTTCGACGACGCCCTCGTCGGTCCCTCCGCGATCGCCTTCGTCCACGGTGACACTGTCGCCGTGGCGAAGACTCTGCGTGACTTCGCCAAGGCGAACCCTCTGCTGGTGGTCAAGGGCGGGTACTTCGACGGTGCCCCGCTGACCGCCGACGAGGTGAACAAGCTCGCCGATCTCGAGTCGCGTGAGGTGCTGCTGGCCAAGCTGGCCGGCGCCTTCAAGGCCTCGCTGTTCGGTGCCGCATACATGTTCAACGCACCGCTCGCGCAGGCCGTTCGCACGGTCGACGCGCTGCGCGCGAAGCAGGAGTCCGCGGCGTAACCCGCCCGCGGCTAGACATTCAGCACTAAGGAGACAGACATGGCCAAGCTCACCACCGACGAGCTGCTCGAGGCGTTCAAGGAGCTTTCGCTCATCGAGCTCAGCGACTTCGTCAAGAAGTTCGAGGAGACCTTCGAGGTCACCGCCGCCGCCCCCGTCGCCGTGGCCGCCGCCCCGGCCGCCGGTGGCGCTGCCGCCGCCGAGGAGGAGGAGAAGGACTCGTTCGACGTCGTTCTCGAGTCGGCCGGTTCCGCCAAGATCCAGGTCATCAAGGAGGTGCGCGGCCTCACGAGCCTCGGCCTCTCGGAGGCCAAGGCTCTCGTCGACGGCGCGCCCAGCACCGTTCTGGAGGGCGCCAACAAGGAGGCGGCCGAGAAGGCCAAGGAGGCCCTCGAGGGCGCCGGCGCCACGGTCACCCTCAAGTAAGGTTCTTCCTCACTTCAACGACGGCGTCGTTCCCGGTTCGTCCGGGGGCGGCGCCGTCGTCGTGTTCCCGGCGCACCGTCGAGGATGCGGCATCGCGGCATCGCGGCCGGTCAGACGCCGCGGCGGCGTCGGGCAGCTCGCGCCGAGTTGACGGACGGGGATCGGGTAACCAGCCGTTCTCCCCGTCCGTCGGCGCGCGCGCAGGCCGGGATCAGGGACGGCCGAGCGCGAGCGCTGAATCAGTGAAGCGCATCGGCCTCGGGCGACGCAGAGTGACCACGGGGTGATCCCGGGGTGACGTAGAGCCCGAGCGTCTGCGCCTTGCGCACGGCCTCGCCGCGCGAGCCGACGCCGAGCTTGCGGTAGATGTTGCGCAGGTGCGTCTTCATCGTGTTGCCCGAGACGAAGAGCTCCTGGGCGATCGTCGCGACCGTCTTGCCCTGGCGCAGCTGGTCGAGCACGATCGTCTCCCGGCTGGTCAGCGGCGCGAGCATCCCGCCCTCGTCGCCGGCGGCGGTGAGACGCGCATCCACGGCCGAGCGGATGCGCTCGACGAGCGTCGCGATCTCCGGCGACTGCCGACGTGCGGCGGCCTGGTTCATCAGCTCGCGCAGCATCAGCGGCGGCACCATCACCAGCGGCGAGCGGGTGCCGGTGCGCTGCATGTGGTGCAGGCTGCGATCGCACCACAGCGCCGACTCGACCGGGTTGCCGCGCTCGGCCTCGATCGCGGCGCGCAGCAGCTGCACCTCGGCGAGGGTGCGGGCGGCGTGAGCCTCACCGAGGGCGTCGCACTCCGCGAGCGCTGCAGACGCGCCCTCGACGTCGCCGTTCACGAGTCGCAGCTGGGCGATGTAGCGCCCCGCGCAGAGGTCGTGACGGGCGTCGGAAGGCAGCTCGGAGAGCACCTGCCAGGCCGCGTCGCCCTGGCCGTGACGGATGAGGATCGCGGCCCGCAGCAGCTCCCCGAGCGCGGCGCCGCTGCCCGCGGGGTGCCAGCCGCGGTAGCTCTCGCCCGCGCGGCGGATGAGCTCGAGGGCGCCGGAGAAGTCGCGTTCGAGCGCGTGCAGACGGGCGGTGGCGATCCAGCCGAAGGGCTCCCAGTCGCTGCCCTCGGCGGCGGCGGCGATCTCGACCTCGAGGCGGTGGGCGGTGTCGCTGTCGAGACGCTCGACCGCGACCATGAGCTCGGCGATGAGCGCGGTCGCCGCGAAGGGGCTGCGCAGCAGCAGGGTGCCCTCGGCGATCGAGCGTGCCTGGCCCACGAAGCCGGCCGCGTCGTCGAGCTCGCCGGCTCCGATCGCGATCAGCGCGCGGCCGCCGAGGCACTCGACGTGCTCGGCGCGGCTGAGGTGGCGTTCGCCCAGACCGTCGGCGAACGCCAGCAGCGGCGCCGCGTCGGAGTAGCGCCCGCGATGCAGCTGCACCATGCCGCGCTGCAGTGCGGCCATCGCGCGCACGGTCACACGCCATTCGATTCCGGGGGCGGAGGCCGCCTGCGCCTGCTCGGCGGCGAGGTCGAGGGCGTCGTCGGCGTCGTCGAGCCGGCCCAGGGTGCGCAGTGCGGCGGCCGACTGCAGGCGCACGATCACGGCGTCCGGGTCGTCGGCGGGCAGCGTCGCCAGCGCCGCCTCGAAGTAGGCGAGCGCCGAGCGCGAGCGGTCGCCGCGGGCGGTGCGGTAGCTCGCGCCGAACGCCGCCGCGATGACGGGATCATCGCGCCAGGCCTCATCGGGGATGGTCTCGATCAGCTCGCGCAGGCCGGCCGGCGACTCGGCGGAGAGTCCGCGCCAGGCGTTGCGCACGAGTATCACGGCACCGGGGGGATCACCCGCGTCGAGTCGGGCGTCCACCTCCCGGCGGAGGGCGTCGAGAGTGGTGCTTCGGGGCAATTCGGTGTCGCTTCCACACGTCGGGTGCTGCAGACGTGCGCCGGTCTCGGGTCCGGCGCGCGAGGCGGGCACGCTTCGGAGTGATGCACACCCCCGTGTGGTTCCCAGTTCCGCGCGGTGGTCTGAATCTCACCCCCGATGCTACTTGCGCACCGCGAAACGTGTCCACCATAATGAGGACAACTCTGGCGACCCCCGTAGTCAGAGGGCCGATCGTCCCCCGCGATCGGATCAGTACGGCATCGCGCCGTGCACCCGCCAGGTCTGGTCGGTCTTACCCTCCGCCCAGCCCGTCCCCCTGAATGGCGAGTGCTGTCTGCGCGTGCCTTGAAGTAGAGAGCAACCCCCGTATGCGCTCCACGGCATCGTCCCCTGCCCGGATCATCGACAGGGCCCTCGCGCGCCTCGCGCGCCGGGGCCCCCGCACCCTCAAGGCCAAGATCGTCACCGCGGTGGCGGGTGTGGCCGTCGCGGCCGTCGCCGCCTCCGGCATCGCCCTCGTCGGCGCCGCCGCCGAGGCGCACACGCCGACGCTCGCCCCCAGCTGCTCCGGCCTGACCGTGACGCTGAAGAGCTACGCCGGCACGTCGAGCAACGACAACAACTCGCTCGTCGTCACGATCGACGGCAAGCAGGTCGAGAACACGAAGTTCGGCAACTCGTTCCCGACCAAGACCTACAGCTTCCCTGCCGCCGGCGCCCAGCACACCTGGCGCGTGCAGGTCACGGCCAGCGACAGCAGCAAGTGGAACCTCGACAAGTCGGGCAACGAGGCGGCCTGCCCGACCCCGTCCGCCGCGCTCGCGGCCACGGCGTGCAACGCCGTCGGCGGCAAGACCGACCTCACCGCGACCTTCACCAACCTGGTGAACGGCCGCGCCTACAACGTCTGGCTCGACCACGACGGCACCCGCGTCGACACGAAGACGCTCACGGGCAGCAGCAGCGCCCCGAAGCCGATCATCAACTGGCCCGGTCAGACGGCCGGCGGCAAGTACGTCGTGACCCTGGTCGACGCGAATGACAGCTCTCAGCAGTGGAAGGCCGAGGCCACCTCGGTCGGCTGCCCCGGCGGAGAGCGTGACGCCTCGGCCACGGTGCAGCAGTGCCTCGCGCCCGGACAGGGAACCGTGCCCGCCACGGTCACCGTCCAGGGCCTCGTCCCCGGCCGCACCTACATCGCGCAGGCCAGCGTGAACGGCAACGCCATCAACGGCGCCGTCGCCACCTTCGCCACCGGCTCGTCGAAGGTCACCGTGCCGGTGCCCGTCGCCACCAAGGGCATCACGATCGTCGTCAGCACCGAGGGCGTCGCGGTCGCGACCGTCTCGCTCGACACGATCGCCTGCCCGATCATCCCGGGCGCGCCGAAGCTGACGCTCGGCGCCTGCACAGTCGACGCCCCCACCCGCGGCCTGACCGTCGCGAGCGACGGCCTGCTCGACGGCCGCGTCTACCAGGTCGTCGTCGACGGCGCCGTGGTCGACACCTTCATCGCCTCGGGCGCGTACACCAAGACGTTCCCGACGGCGGCCGGTGAGCACACCGTGACGATCGTCGACCAGGCCGCCGGCAACGCGGCCACGTCGCCCAGCGCGAGCATCCTGCAGGAGGCCTGCGCCACGACCCCGAAGCTCGCCATCACCGCCGCGCAGTGCCTCGCGCCGCACGAGCAGGGCAGCCTCAGCGGCGCCGTCACCGGCGTCGTCGCGAACCGCGGCTACACGGTCACGCTGACCTCGGGCGGCAAGGCCGTCGACGGCGTCGCCGCGCAGCACGTCACGCCCACGTCGACCTCCTTCCCGGTCAGTTTCACCGGTCTGAAGCCCGGCGCGACCTACAAGGTCACCGTCGTCGACGACCAGGAGGGCTCGGCGAAGGCCAGCGCCACCGAGACGCTCGCCGACTGCCCCGAGGTGCCGAAGGTCGCGCTCGAGACGGCTCAGTGCCTCGCCCCGGGTGAGAAGGGCGGTCTGACGCCGACCATCACCGGAGCGATCGTCGGTCACACCTACGTGATCACGCTGACCTCGGGCGGCAAGGCCGTCACGGGTGCCGACCCGGTGCGCGTCACCGCGACCACCGCGACCGTCGCCGTGCCGACCTTCGAGAACCTCAAGCCGGGAACCTCCTACGCGGTCACCCTCACCGACGCCGCCGATGACGCGACCGTGGTGACGAGCGAGACCACCCTCGCCGACTGCCCGAAGAACCCGGGCCTCTCGGCCGTCGCCGTCGACTGCAAGGCCGACCCGAAGACGTCGAGCCTCGAGGTCGATGTGACCGGCGTCGAGCCCGACCGCGACTGGACCGTGCGCGTCAGCCAGGGCGACGACGACGCCTGGACCGTCATCGACGAGAAGACCGTCACCTCGGCCGAGCTGGCCGACCCGGTGGTCTTCAAGGACATCAAGAACGACGCCACCTACCGGGTGACGGCGGTCGACTCGACGGGCAAGCTGCAGGAGAGCACCGACATCACGGTGAAGAACTGCGGTGTCTCCGACGAGACGACCACGCCGCCGACCACCCCGCCGTCGACTCCCGCCAAGCCGCAGGCCGGTGGCGGCACGGGCCTCGCGGCCACCGGCGTCGACGGACTGATCCCCGGCATCGGAGCGCTGCTCGTGCTGCAGCTCGGCATCGCGCTGCTCGCCGTCGCCGCCATCCGTCGCCGCAAGGCCGCCCGCCAGCAGGGCTGATGAGACCCGGATCCGGGCTGATGGGACGAGAGGCCCGGATCCGCAGCTGACGGGGACGATCAGCTGGCCGGGAGCGTGACCCGTTCACGCTCCCGGTGCTCCCCGTCGAACGAGAAAACGACCGGAGGTCGGGTGCCGCGGAGGGCGCCCGGCCTCCGGTCTTTCGCGTGCCGACATGGTGCGGCGGAGGGCGGCTGGCTGTCGTGGCCTCCGGTCTTTCGCGTGCCGACATGGTGCGCGGAGGGCGGCTGGCTGTCGTGGCCTCCGGTCTTTCGCGTGCCGGCATGGTGCGGCGGAGGGCGGCTGGCTGTCGTGGCCTCCGGTCTTTCGCGTGCCGGCATGGTGCGCGGAGGGCGGCTGGCTGTCGTGGCCTCCGGTCTTTCGCGTGCCGGCATGGTGCGGCGGCGGGCGCGGGGCTGCCCGCCGAAGCGTCCGCCCACGGCGCACAGCCCCGCGCGAGGTCGGACGCGAGTTCTAGGCTCAGCGCGTGAGCATGCGCGGAGGTGGGGGCGGCGGAGGCCGCGGTGGTCGGATCTCGTCGAGCGACGCCGCAGCGCAGCGCGCCGCGAACGCCGAGGCGCCGCGTATCCCGCACCTGATCGGCCGCATCGCCGAGCTGTTCCAGCCGCACCGTCGCGCCCTCGGTACGATCGTCGTGCTCGTGCTGATCGGCGCCGGCCTGAGCGTGCTGCCGCCGCTGCTCACTCAGCAGGCCTTCGACCGCGGACTCTTCCCGGCGGCGGGCCGGCCCGACGTGCCGGTGCTGCTCGAGCTCGTGCTCGGGATGGTGCTGCTCTGGGTCGCCTCGGCCGCGCTCGGCGTGTGGCAGACCTGGCTGACCGCCCGCGTCGGCAACAGCGTGATGGGGCGACTGCGCATCCGCCTGTTCTCGCACCTCGAGGCCATGGAGCTCGGCTTCTTCACCCGCACCAAGACCGGCATCATCCAGTCGCGCCTGCAGAACGACGTCGGCGGCGTCGCCGGCGTGCTCAGCAACACGGTGCAGAGCGTGATCGGCAACACGGTGACCGTGATCGCCGCGCTCGTCTCGATGCTCGTGCTGAGCTGGCAGATGACGATCGTCGCGGTCGTGCTGCTGCCGGTGCTCGTGATCGCCCAGCGCCGCGTCGGCCAGGTGCGCGCCCGCATCGCGACGCAGACGCAGGAGTCGCTGTCGGAGATGACCGCGATCACGCAGGAGGCGCTGAGCGTCTCGGGCATCCTGCTGACCAAGAGCTTCGCCCGGCAGAACGCCGAGATCGCGCGCTACACGAACGAGAACGAGAACCAGATCCGGCTGCAGGTGCGCCAGGCGATGAGCGGGCAGTGGTTCTTCGCGCTGGTCAACATCTTCCTGTCGATCATCCCGGCGATCGTCTACCTCGTCGCGGCCTGGCTGATCCTCGACCGGGTGGATGTGACGGCCGGCACCGTCGTCGCCTTCACGACCGTGCAGGCGCGCCTGATGTGGCCGCTCATGGGGCTGCTGCGGGTCGCCCTCGACCTGCAGACCTCGCAGGCGCTGTTCGCCCGCATCTTCGAGTATCTCGACCTGAAGCCCGCGATCACCGAGCGCGCGGACGCGCGTGCCGTCGACACGAGCAAGCTCGGGCGGATCGCCTTCGACGACGTCGTCTTCCGCTATCCGGATGCGCCGGCCGAGAGCCCGGCGACGCTGCGCGGCGTCAGCTTCGCGGTCGAGCCGGGCCAGTACGCCGCGTTCGTCGGGCCGTCGGGCGCCGGCAAGACGACCGTGTCGTACCTCGTGCCGCGCATGCACGACGTGACCGAGGGGCGCGTGCTGTTCGCGGGCGATGACGTGCGCGAGCTGCAGCTCAGTTCGCTCGCCGAGTCGATCGGCCTCGTCAGCCAGGAGACCTACCTCTTCCACGCGACGATCGCCGAGAATCTGCGCTACGCCAAGCCCGAGGCGAGCGACGACGAGCTGATCGCGGCGGCGCAGGCGGCCAACATCCACGCCACCATCGCCTCCTTCCCCGACGGCTACGACACGGTCGTGGGCGAGCGCGGCTACCGGCTGAGCGGCGGAGAGAAGCAGCGCATCGCGATCGCGCGCGTGCTGCTGAAGGATCCGGCGGTGCTCGTGCTCGACGAGGCGACCAGCGCGCTCGACACCGTGAGCGAGCGCATCGTGCAGAACGCGATCGACGCGGCCGCCCGCGGGCGCACCACGATCGCGATCGCGCACCGGCTGTCGACGGTGGTCGGCGCCGACGTCATCTTCGTGGTCGACGGCGGCCGCATCGTCGAGCAGGGCACGCACCCCGAGCTGCTCGCCGCCGGCGGCGTCTACGCCCAGCTCTTCGCCGAGCAGCTCGCGGCGGCCGGGTCGACCGCCGGGTCGACGCCGAGCGCCGACTGAGCTGAGCCTATCCAGCCCAGCAGGCTCAGCCGGCTCAGCCGATCCAGCTCAGCCCAGCCGGCTCAGCCGAGCTTCTTCAGCATCTCCTGCATGGTCGTGATCTCGGCCTTCTGCGAGGCCTCGATCTGGGTCGCCATCGCGACGACCTGCTTCTGATCGGTGCGGTGCAGGATCGCCTCCGCCATCTCGAGACCGCCCTGGTGGTGGGCGATCATCAGGGTCAGGAAGAGCTTGTCGGCCGCCTCGCCCTTCGCCGCCGTCAGCTCGGTCAGCTGCGCCGCCGTCGCCATGCCGGGCATCGGCCCGCCGGCCTTCTGCCCCGATACCGCGTGACCGTGATCGCCGCCGCTGCCGTCGATCGTCGGGTACGTCATCCAGGTCATGCGCGGCTGGCTGGAGGCCTGCGGCAGATCCCAGGCGTCGAGCAGGCCGTACATCTGCCCGGCCTGCCCGCCCTGCCCGACGGCGATGTCATAGGCGATCAGGCGCAGCTCCTCGTCGGTGCTGCGGTCGCGCACGAGCAGTGACATCTGCACCGCCTGGGCGTGGTGCACCTGCATGTCGCGCAGGAATCCGGCAGCGGCGCTCTCGGTCGTCGGCGTCGCGGGGGCGGCGCCCACACGACCGAGCAGCAGCCCCGACGCGAAGAGCAGCAGCGCGAGGGCGGCGGCGACGATCCACCAGGGGCGGCTCGGCCGTCGGCTCGCGGCCGAGGGGTCCTTCGCGGCGCTTCTCACCGGCTCATGCTCCCACTGTCGTGTTCGAGGTCAGCGGATGCGATCAGCTCACCTTGCCGGGGGCGTCGAGGCCTCCGGTGCACGGGGCGCCCGGCTCGGGCGCGTTGGGGGAGCGGTAGTAGTCGGTGATGAACTGCGTCACCTTGGCGTTCTCGGGGTTCGAGAACTTGATCTGCGCGCCCCAGGCCGAGACGGCCATCGGGGCGTCGAGGCCGGGATACGGCGAGAGGGTCGCGTAGACGTCGGGCACGATCTTCTTCAGCGCGTCGAGCTTCCCGCCCGAGATCTCGTCCGGGTTGTAGGTGAACCACAGCGCGCCGTGCTCGAGGTCGTGCACCGCGTTCTCGTTGGGCACCGGCTGGTCGTAAACGCCGCAGTTGAGCCAGGTCGCGTTGTGCGGACCGCCCGCGGGCGGCGACATGCGGTAGTCGACCTTCTTCGCGGTGTGCTGCGACGACAGTCCCTCCCACGTCTGCACGGTGTTGAGCTTGACCGGGCCCGAAGCGGTGCTGCCGCCGCCGGAGCTCAGCGGCAGCACGATCGCGAGGGTGATCGCGACGACGGCCGCGACGGCGACCGTGATGCCGCCGCCGATGGCGAGGCGGCGGTTGCGCTTGCGTGCCGCCTCCTTCTTCTTGAAGGCGGCGACCTTCTCGGCGCGCTGCTCGGCGCGGGCCTGCTTCGTGGTCGGCTTGCCGGAACCGGCGCTCGGTGCGGATTCGTCGCGGGGCATGATTCTCCTCGGGCGGATGCGCTGGCTGAGCGCGGTGTATGCGAAGACATAGATATTGTCCTCACGAAGCTGGCAACTCGCCCGCCACGACGCGCATTCCGTGCGCCCCCGCGTCGGCGTCGCGCGCATCCGGCTGTCACCGGCGTAACAGCGCGAGACGCCGCCGGTACCCTCGGAACCATGGCATACGCGGAGTCCGTTCTCGACCTCGTCGGCAACACCCCGCTCGTGAAGCTCAACAGCGTCACCGACGGCATCCAGGCCACCGTGCTCGTCAAGGTCGAGTACGTGAACCCCGGCGGCTCGTCGAAGGATCGCATCGCCGTGCGCATCATCGACGCGGCCGAGCGCGAGGGGCGGCTGAAGCCCGGCGGCACGATCGTCGAGCCCACGAGCGGCAACACCGGGATCGGCCTCGCGCTGGTCGCCCAGCAGCGCGGCTATCGCTGCGTGTTCGTCTGCCCCGACAAGGTGAGCGCCGACAAGCGCTCCACCCTGCAGGCCTACGGCGCCGAGGTCGTCGTCTGCCCGACGGCCGTCGCGCCCGAGGATCCGCGCTCGTACTACAACGTGAGCGACCGGCTCGCCCGCGAGATCCCGGGCGCCTTCAAGCCCGACCAGTACTCGAACCCGAACGGGCCGCTCAGCCACTACGAGACCACCGGCCCCGAGATCTGGCGCGACACCGAGCAGAGGGTCACGCACTTCGTGGCCGGCGTCGGCACCGGCGGCACGATCAGCGGCGTCGGCCGCTACCTCAAGGAGGTCAGCGACGGCCGCGTGCAGATCGTCGGCGCCGACCCCGAGGGCTCCGTCTACTCGGGTGGAACCGGCCGGCCCTACCTGGTCGAGGGCGTCGGTGAGGACTTCTGGCCGACCGCCTACGACGGCAGCGTCGTCGACGAGATCATCGCCTCGAGCGACGCCGAGAGCTTCGACTACACGCGCCGCCTCGCCCGCGAGGAGGGCCTGCTGGTCGGCGGATCGAGCGGACTCGCCGTCGCCTCGGGCCTCAAGCTCGCCCGCCGCCTCGGACCCGACGACACGGTCGTGATCCTGCTGCCCGACGGCGGCCGCGGCTACCTGGCGAAGATCTTCAGCGACGAGTGGATGGGCAGCCACGGCTTCCTGCCCGCCGAGCCGGGACCCACGGTCGGCGAGGTGGTCGCGCGCAAGGGCGACGCCATCCCCGCCTTCGTGCACGTGCATCCGGACGAGACCCTCGGCACGGCCGTGCACATCCTGCGCGAGTACGGCGTCTCGACGATGCCGGTCATCACCGCCGAGCCGCCGCTCGTGCTGGGCGAGATCATCGGGTCGATCGACGAGCGGCACATCCTCGCCGCGCTCGCCGACGGCGCCGGGCTCGACACCCCGATCCGGGAATTCACCGGCCCGGCCCTTCGTTCCGTGGGATTGAGCCAGCCGGTCGAGACGGCGACGGCGGCGCTCCGCGAGACGGATGCGCTGCTCGTGCTCGACGAGGGTCTGCCCGTCACGGTGCTGACCCGCGCCGACCTGCTCGACTTCCGCGACGCCTGACCGGCGCGCCCCGACCGGCGCGCCCTGACCGGCGCGCTCAGAGCGCCGAGCTCTCCGAACTCCTCGACCGACCCGACCGACACCACCGGAGCACCATGTCCGACTTCCTCACGCCCGACTCCGCCATCGAGACCCGCGCCATCCACGCCGGTCAGGCCTTCGACCCGGCGACCGGTGCGGTCAACCCGCCCGTGCACTTCAGCTCGACTTTCGTGCAGGACGGCATCGGCGGCTTCCGCGGCGGCTACGAGTACGCGCGCGGCGGCAACCCGACCCGTGACCACCTGCAGGAGCTGCTGGCCTCGCTCGAGGGCGGCGAGGTCGCCTACAGCTTCGCCTCGGGGCTCGCCGCCGAGGATGCGCTGCTACGCGCCGTGCTGAAGCCGGGCGACCACGTCGTCATGGGCAACGACGTGTACGGCGGCACCCACCGCCTGGTCAACCGCGTGCACGTGCCCTGGGGCGTGCACCTCGACACCGTCGAGATGGGCGACCCGGATGCGGTGCGCGCCGCGGTCAAGCCCGGTCAGACCCGCGTGCTCTGGGTCGAGACCCCGAGCAACCCGCTCATGAAGGTGACCGACATCGAGGGTCTCGCCGCGATCGGCCGCGAGGCCGGCGCGATCGTGGTCGTCGACAACACCTTCGCCTCGCCGTACCTGCAGCAGCCGCTGTCGCTCGGCGCCGACGTGGTCGTGCACTCGACCACCAAATACATCGGCGGCCACAGCGACCTGCTCGGCGGCGCCGTGATTCTCAAGGATCGCGAGCTGGCCGAGAAGCTCGGCTTCATCCAGTTCGGCGTGGGCGCCGTGTCGTCGCCGTTCGACGCCTGGCTGACGATGCGCGGCATCAAGACGCTGCCGGTGCGCATGGATCGCCACTCGAGCAACGCGCAGACCCTGGCCGAGCGCCTGGTCGGTCACGCGAAGATCGACCGCGTCTACTACCCGGGCCTGCCCGAGCACCCCGGTCACGACATCGCGGCGAAGCAGATGCGCTCCTTCGGCGGCATGATCTCCCTCGCGCTGAGCGGCGGGGGAGTGGCGGCGCGCAAGCTGGCCGAGTCGACCCAGCTGTTCCAGCTGGCGGAGTCGCTCGGCGGCGTCGAGTCGCTGATCGGCTACCCGACCGAGATGACCCACGCCTCGGTCAAAGGCACCGCGCTCGAGGTGCCCGACAACGTCGTGCGCCTCTCGGTCGGCCTCGAGAACATCGACGATCTGACCGGCGACCTGCTGGGCGCGCTCGACCGCCTCTGAGCAGTCGGCCCCGCGCCGCGACGATCTCGGACCATCGCGGCGCTTCGACGACGCCTTCTCGGGTCCGTGTCGTGGAGATGCGCCACGCGGCTGCGCGGAGCGGATGCGCGGATCGGCGCGCACGCGTGTGGTTATGCGATCGTTGCGTTCACGAGTTGACGACAAGACGAGAGGTGGGGCACTCTGAACGCCATGAGGACGACGGGGCTCTCTGAGGCAGAGCGACGCCCGCGTCCCGGGTCACAGAGCGCCCTGCGCGGCCGCAATCGCCAGCGCATCGTCGACGCGCTGCGCGACGCGGGGCCGCTGACGCAGGCCGAGCTGTCGCGTCGCACCGGGCTCAGCGCGGCGACGATCTCGAACATCGTGCGCCTGCTCGCCGATGAGGGCGCCGTGAGCACCGACACGACCACGAGCTCGGGTCGCCGCGCCACCTCCGTGCGGCTCTCCGACGACGGCCGCCTCGTCGTCGGCCTCGACTTCGGCCGTCGCCACGCGCGCATCGTGCTCGTCACCCCGGGCTACGAGGTCGTGGCCGAGCGGGCGATCGAGCTGCCGCGCGGCTACCCCGCTCTCGAGGGCGTGCGGGCCGTGCGCGACGTGCTCGACGAGCTCATGGCCGAGCGCGGTGTGCGCCGTTCGGCGGTGCTCGCCGCCGGCCTCGGCATGCCCGGCCCGATCGATCGCCGCAGCGGAACGGTCGTGCAGGGCACGATCCTGCCCGAGTGGATCGGCGTCACCGCCGACGACCTCAGCGAGCAGCTCGACCTGCCCGTGCTGCTCGACAACGACGCCAATCTCGGCGCGCTCGCCGAGGTGACCTGGGGCGCCTACAGCGAGGTCGAGAACCTCATGTTCGTCAAGATCGGCTCGGGCATCGGCTCGGGGCTGATCATCAACGGCAAGCCCTATTACGGCAACATCGGGGTCACCGGCGAGATCGGCCACACGACGATCAACGAGCAGGGCGCCGTGTGCCACTGCGGCAACCGCGGCTGTCTCGAGACGGTCGCCTCGACGGTCGTCATGCTCGAGTTGCTCTATCGGCGCCAGCCGGGCAACCACGGCACCGCCGACATCGTGCGCCGGGCTGTCGAGGGCGACCCGGGCACCCTGCGCGTGCTGCAGGACGCCGGCTCGGCGATCGGCGCCGCGCTCGGCAACATGGCGAATCTGATCAACCCCGAGGTGATCCTCATCGGCGGTCCGCTGGCCCCGATCGGCGAGCCCTTCCTCGAGCCGATCGCGCGCTCCTTCTCCCGTCACGCGGTGCCGCGGGTGGGCGACTCGACGACCATCGCGATGGGCTCGCTCGGCGACCGCGCCGAGGCGCTGGGCGGCGCATCCCTCGCTCTGCGTCACGTCGACGCGCTCGCGCTCGTCTGACCCGCACCCCGCCGTCTCCGATCGCGATCTGCGCCCGCGGATGCCGTCACGGCTTTCGTGACCGAACCGGTGCGTTCACAAGTTGACGACGAGAGCCGGATGCGCGTTACAGTAGTGCGCGCATCACCAGCACGATCCGCACCACCCGCCACCACCACCCGCGACGGCGTCGTCCGCACCCTCGGACCCGCCGGCACCACCGCTGCTGCTCCCGAGGAGGACAATCCGTGGTCGACGCTCCCTACATCCTCGAGATGCGCGGCATCACCAAGCGCTTCCCGGGCGTCATCGCCCTCGACGATGTGACCCTGCGCGTGCGCGAGGGCGAGATCCACTCGATCTGCGGCGAGAACGGCGCCGGCAAGTCGACGCTGATGAAGGTGCTCTCGGGCGTCTACGGATTCGGCACCTACGAGGGCGACATCGTCTGGGAGGGCGAGGTGGCGCGCTTCCGCGACATCCGCCAGAGCGAGGCCGCGGGCATCGTGATCATCCACCAGGAGCTCGCGCTGATCCCCGAGCTGTCGATCGCCGAGAACATCTTCCTCGGCAACGAGCCCCGCACCCCCTTCGGCTCGATCGACTGGTCGGCCGTGCGCCTGCGCGCCCGCGAGCTGCTCACCCGCGTCGGCCTGCGCGACGACCCCGACACGCAGATCAAGGCCATCGGCGTCGGCAAGCAGCAGCTCGTCGAGATCGCCAAGGCGCTCAACAAGAACGTGAAGCTGCTCATCCTCGACGAGCCCACCGCCGCGCTCAATGAGAACGACTCGCAGCACCTGCTCGGCCTCATCCGCGACCTGCGCGACAAGGGCGTCACGAGCATCATGATCAGTCACAAGCTCAACGAGATCGAGGCGATCAGCAACTCGATCACGATCATCCGCGACGGCCACACGGTCGAGAGCCTGGATGTGAAGGCCGACGGCGTCGACGAAGACCGCATCATCCGCGGCATGGTCGGCCGTGTGCTCGAGAACCGCTTCCCGTCGCACGACGGCTCGGGCATCGGCGAGGTCTTCTTCGAGGTGCGCGACTGGACGGTGCAGCACCCGCTGACCGCCGAGCGCCTCGTCGCCAAGCACTCCAACTTCACCGTGCGCCGCGGCGAGGTCGTCGGCTTCGCCGGCCTCATGGGCGCCGGCCGCACCGAGCTCGCGATGAGCATCTTCGGCCAGAGCTACGGCACCGTGCTCTCGGGTCAGGTGTTCAAGGACGGCGAGGAGATCAAGCTCCCCAACGTCTCGGCCGCGATCAAGCACGGCCTCGCCTACGTCAGCGAGGACCGCAAGGCGCTCGGCCTCAACCTGCTCGACGACATCAAGACCTCGGTCGTGTCGGCGAAGCTGTCGAAGATCGCCCCTGGCGGCGTCGTCGACGACCTGCAGGAGCACAAGATCGCCGACGAGTACCGCAAGGAGCTGCGGATCAAGACGCCGACCGTCGACGAGGGCGTCGGCAAGCTCTCCGGCGGCAACCAGCAGAAGGTCGTGCTGGCGAAGTGGATGTTCACCGACCCCGACCTGCTGATCCTCGACGAGCCGACCCGCGGCATCGACGTGGGAGCCAAGACCGAGATCTACGGCATCATCCGCAAGCTCGCCGAGTCGGGCGCCGGCGTGATCCTCATATCCTCCGAGCTGCCCGAGCTGCTCGGCGTCGCCGACCGCATCTACACGATCTTCGAGGGCACCATCACGAGCGAGATCTCCGCGAAGGATGCCAACCCCGAGACCCTCATGAAGAGCATGACCTCCGACAAGAACAAGAAGGACGCCGCCTGATGACCGACACCGCAGCAGCCCCGAAGAAGTCGGGCGGCATCCGCGACCTGGGCAAGATGTTCGGCGGCGGCCAGTCGAGCGTGCGCCAGTTCGGCATCCTCGGCGCCCTCGTCGCGATCATCATCATCTTCCAGGTGCTCACCGGCGGGAAGACGCTCGAGCCCGGCAACGTGATCAACATCGTCAACCAGAACGCCTACGTGCTGATCCTGGCGATCGGCATGGTCATGGTGATCATCGCCGGCCACATCGACCTCTCGGTCGGCTCGGTCGCCGCGTTCACCGGCATCATCGTCGCGATCGCGATGAACCGCGGCGGTGTTCCGTGGTGGCTCGGCGTGCTGATCGGCCTCGGCATCGGCGCCCTGGTCGGCGCCTGGCAGGGCTTCTGGGTCGCCTACGTCGGGGTTCCGGCGTTCATCGTGACCTTGGCCGGCATGCTCGTCTTCCGCGGACTCAACCAGTTCGTGGGCAACTCGACCACCGAGCCGATCAAGGACGACATCTTCCTGCAGATCGGCGGCGGCTACCTGCCCGACCCCGACCTCGGCATCGCGTACAACGTGCCGACGCTGATCCTGGGCCTCCTCGCCGCGGTCTTCGTGATCATCAACGAGTTCCGGATGCGCGCCCGCCAGCGCAAGGTCGGCGCCGAGAGCGCCCCGCTCTGGGTCAGCATCGTCAAGGTCGTGCTGCTCGCCGCCGTCATCATCGTCGCCGCGTTCCTCTTCGCGGGCGGCCGCGTCGGCACGAGCTTCCCGATCCCGGGCATCATCCTCGTCGCGCTCGTCATCATCTACGCCTTCGTGACCAACAACACCGTCACCGGCCGCCACATCTACTCGGTCGGCGGCAACTGGCACGCCGCCGAGCTGTCGGGCGTGAAGATCAAGCGCATCAACTTCTTCGTCATGATGAACATGTCGATCCTGGCGGCCGTCGCGGGCATGGTCTTCATCTCGCGCTCGGTGTCGTCGGGCCCCGGAGACGGCACCAGCTGGGAGCTCGACGCGATCGCGGCGGTCTTCATCGGCGGCGCCGCCGTCTCGGGCGGCATCGGAACCGTCATCGGCTCGATCGTCGGTGGTCTGGTGATCGCCGTGCTCAACAACGGCCTGCAGCTGCTCGGCGTCTCGTCCGACAAGGTGCAGATCATCAAGGGCCTCGTGCTGCTGCTCGCCGTCGGCATCGACGTGCTCTCGAAGCGCTCCGGCGGCCGCTCGCTGATGTCGCGCTTCTCGCGCCCCAAGAAGGTCAGCGCCGCCGACGAGAACATGACCTACCCCCTCAACCGTCCCCTGGTCGAGCCCGACGGAGCCTCCGCCGAGCAGTCCGGCCGACCCTCGAGCACTACGCCGAACGCCTGACGGCGCCCGTCGTAGCCATCCCCGGATCGCAGCGTCGCTCCGGACCCTTGCACCACCACACATCACAACGAAAGTGACGGAACACATGCGAAAGCTCGCCATCACCACGACCGCGGTCGCCGCGGTCGCGCTGCTCGCGCTCGCCGGCTGCTCCAGCCGCAGCGCTGACGACTCCGGCAGCGGAGACGCCAAGGGCTTCGACAAGGGCTCGCTCATCGGCGTCGCCCTGCCCGACAAGACCTCGGAGAACTGGGTTCTCGCCGGTGGCCTCTTCAAGAGCGCCATCGAGGAGGCGGGCTTCAAGGCCGACGTGCAGTACGCCGGTCAGAGCACCCCGGTTCCCGACCAGCAGGCCCAGATCGCCTCGATGTCGACCAAGGGCGCGAAGGTCATCATCATCGGCGCCAAGGACGGCGGCCAGCTCGGCACGCAGGTCAAGGACGCCAAGGCCGCCGGTGCCACCGTCATCGCCTACGACCGCATCCTCACCGACACGAAGGACATCGACTACTACGTCGCCTTCAACAACGAGAAGGTCGGCGAGCTGCAGGGCCAGGCCCTGCTCGACGGCCTCAAGGCCAAGTTCCCGGACAAGAAGAGCTACAACATCGAGCTCTTCTCGGGCGACCCCGGTGACGCCAACGCCCCCGTCTTCTTCCAGGGTGCGATGAAGATCCTGCAGCCGAAGATCGACGACGGCACGCTCAAGGTCGTCTCGGGTCAGACCGACATCAAGCAGACCGCCACGAAGGACTGGCTCGCGCAGAACGCGCAGAACCGCATGGACACGATCCTGCAGGGTTCGTACCAGTCGACCGAGCTCGACGGCGTGCTGTCGCCCAACGACACGCTCGCCCGCGCCATCCTCACCTCGGTGAAGAGCGCCGGCAAGCCCGCCATCGTCGTGACCGGTCAGGACTCCGAGGCCGCCTCGATCCCGCTGATCATGTCGGGAGAGCAGTACATGACCATCTACAAGGACACTCGTGACCTCGTGAAGAAGGCCATCGAGATGACCACGCAGCTCTCGAAGGGCGACAAGGCCGACACCACCACGAAGACGAACAACGGTTCCGTCGACGTGCCGACCTTCTACCTCCCGCCGGTCGTCGTCACCAAGGACAACGCCGCCGAGGCCTACAAGAACAACCCCGACCTCGAGAAGCTGACCCAGCAGTAAGCAGCGCGAGGCTCTGACGCGGGCGCTGCACCGCACGCGTCGACACCACGGCAGGGGCCGTCCGGATCCATCCGGGCGGCCCTTCGCCGTTCCCGGGCGGCTGCGCATAGCCGGGTCATAGCGAGTCGGGGCCTCCGCACAGGATGGCCCTGCACCGGCCATAGCGGGCGACCGGATGCTCGTGCCCATGAGCGCCGAGACGACCAGTGACCCGACCCCGCCCGAGCCGGCGACGCTGCCTGCGCTGCTGGAGGTCGTCGTTCCCGTCTACGACGAGGAGCGCTCGCTCGAGCACAGCATCCGCACCCTGCACGCCGCCCTCGCCGGGCAGTTCGCCGACCGCTGGCTCGTCACGATCGCCGACAACGCGTCCACCGACGCGACCCCGCAGATCGCCGACGACCTCGCGGCCGAGCTCGAGCGGGTGCGCGCCGTGCACCTCGCCGAGAAGGGCCGCGGCCGCGCGCTCAAGCAGGTCTGGCTGACCAGCGAGGCGGAGGTCGTCGGCTACCTCGACGTCGACCTCTCGACCGACCTCGCCGCGCTCGCGCCGCTCGTCGCGCCGCTGCTCTCCGGCCACTCCGACCTCGCGATCGGCACCCGCCTCTCCGCCGACTCGCGCGTCGTGCGCGGGGCCAAGCGCGAGTTCGTCTCGCGCGGCTACAACACGCTGCTGCGGGCGACCGGGCTGCGCGCCTCCGACGCGCAGTGCGGCTTCAAGGCGATGCGCAGCGACGTCGCCCGGCGCATCCTGCCCTTCGTCGAGGACACCGGCTGGTTCTTCGACACCGAGGTGCTGATGATCGCCGAGCGCTCAGGCCTGCGCATCCACGAGGTGCCGGTCGACTGGGTGGATGACGAAGACAGCAAGGTCGACATCGTCGCCACCGCCCTCGCTGACCTGCGCGGCGTCGTGCGCGTGCTGCGCGGCATCGCCTCGCGGCGCATCCCCGTCGAGGCGATCTACGCCGAGCTCGGCCGGCGCCCCTTCGAGCAGGTGCACCGACCCGGGTTCTTCGGACAGGTGCTGCGTTTCGGCCTCATCGGCGGGGCCTCGACGGTCGCCTACGCGCTGCTCTACCTCGGCCTGCAGCTGGTCATCGCCCCGCAGGTCGCCAACTTCGTCGCGCTGCTGCTCACCGCCATCGCGAACACCTGGGCCAACCGCCACATCACCTTCGGCGTGCGCGGCCGGGCCGGCCTCGTCAGCGATCAGGTCAAGGGGCTCCTCGTGTTCCTGCTGGCCTGGTGCCTGACCTCCGGCTCGCTGCTCGCCCTGCACGCCGCCCGGCCGGAGTCGGGTCCGGTCGCCGAGCTCATCGTGCTGACCGTCGCCAACCTCGTCGCGACCGCGCTGCGCTTCGCGCTGCTGCGGGCGTGGGTGTTCCGGCGCACGCGATCCCTCATCCACTCGACGCCGGCCGCCTCGGCCGCCCCGATCCCGGCCGACTCGGCCACCTCGACCCCGCGGACCGGCGCGCTCGCCGCCGCGCTGACCCAGGAGGACGCCGCAGCATGAGCGCCGCCACCACGACCACCGCCGGCTCGGGGCGCATCCCCGCCGGCACCGCCCACTCTCCTCTCGGCACGCGCCTGCGCGAAGCGGGCCGCGCCCTCGTGCTCGGCCGTCGCGGCGCCCTGCTCTGGGAGCGCCCCGCGCTGCTCGGACTGCTCGCCGTCACCGCCGTGCTCTACATCTGGAACCTCGGCGCGAGCGGCTACGCCAACTCCTTCTACTCCGCGGCGGTGCAGGCCGGCAGCGTGAACTGGGAGGCCTTCTTCTACGGCTCGAGCGACGCGGCGAACTCGATCACGGTCGACAAGCCGCCGGCGAGCCTGTGGATCATGGCCCTCTCGGTGCGTCTCTTCGGGCTGAGCTCGTGGAGCATCCTGCTGCCCGAGGCGATCATGGGCGTCATCACGGTCGCGATCGTGTACGCCACCGTGCGCCGCCGCTTCAGCGCCGCGACCGCGCTGCTGGCCGGGGGAGTGCTCGCGATCACGCCGGTCGCCGCGCTGATGTTCCGCTTCAACAACCCCGATGCGCTGCTCGTGCTGCTGCTGAGCCTCGCGACCTACTTCACGATCCGCGGCGTCGAAGACGGCCGCATCCGCTGGGTGCTGTGGGCCGGCGCGATGATCGGCCTCGGCTTCCTGACCAAGCAGCTGCAGGCCTTCGTGCTGCTGCCCCCGCTCGCGCTCGTCTACCTCTGGGCGGCGCCGCGCACCTTCCGCGTGCGACTGCTGCACTCGCTCGCCGCGCTCGGCGCCGTGATCGTGTCGGCCGGATGGTGGGTCGCGATCGTCGAGCTCGTGCCCGAGTCGTGGCGGCCCTACATCGGCGGCTCGCAGACGAACAGCTTCCTCGAGCTGACCTTCGGCTACAACGGCTTCGGGCGGCTCACGGGGAACGAGACCGGCAGCGTCACCGGCGGCGGTGGCGGTGGCAACACCGGCGGCGGGATGTGGGGCTCGACCGGCATCACGCGCCTCTTCGACGGTGAGATCGGCGGTCAGATCACCTGGCTGCTGCCGGCCGCGCTCGTCGTCGGCGTCGTCGCCCTCGTGCTGCTGCGCCGCGCCCCGCGCACCTCGGTGCGCCGCGCCATCCTCGTCATCTTCGGCGGCTGGATGCTCGTCACCGGACTCGCCTTCAGCTTCATGGCCGGCATCTTCCACGCCTACTACACGGTCGCGCTCGCCCCGGCGATCGCGGCGGTCGTCGCGATCGGCACGACCATGCTGTGGGAGCGCCGCTCGGCCCTGTGGGCGCGGATCGTGCTCGCCGCGGTGCTGCTCGGCAGCGCCGGCTGGGCCTACGCGCTGCTCACCCGAGCGGGCGACTGGATGCCCTGGCTCAAGTTCGTCGTCGTCGGCCTCGCGGTCATCGGCGCGGTGCTGCTCGTGCTGCCGCCGCTCGGCCGGCGCATCGCCGTGGCGACCGCCGCGGTGTCGCTGATCGGCGCTCTCGCGGCCCCGGCCGCCTACTCGCTGCAGACCGTCTCGGAGGGCCACAGTGGCTCGATCGTCACGGCCGGCCCGAGCGTGCAGGGCGGGATGGGCGGCTTCGGCGGCGGCCGCGGCGGCGGCCAGGGCGGGATGGGCGGCCCGGGGGGAGGTCAGGGCGGCTTCCCCGGGTCGAACCAGAACGGCTCGTCGAACGGCTCGTCGAGCGCGCAGGGCTTCGGCGGCACCCCGCCACAGGGCTTCGGGCAGGGCGGCACGGGGGCGGGTTCGAGCACCGGGACGGGGTCGGGCACCGGCTCGACCGGCGGCTCGACCGGCGCCACCGGGCAGGGCGGCTTCCCCGGCCAGGGCGGCACCGCATCCGGTGAGAGCTCGACCGGCGGCGGCCGCGGCGGCTTCGGCGGCGGAGGCGCCGGCGGACTGCTCGGCGCGAGCAGCGTCAGCACGAAGGTCGAGGCCCTGCTGAAGAAGAACGCGAGCGCCTACACCTGGGCGGCCGCGACGATCGGCTCGAACAGCGCCGCCGGCTACCAGCTCGCGACCGAGCTGCCGGTCATGCCGATCGGCGGATTCAACGGCAGCGACCCCTCGCCGACCCTCGCCGAGTTCCAGGCCCTCGTGAAGAAGGGCGAGATCCACTACTTCATCGCCAGCGGCGTCAGCGGACGCTCCAACGGCGGCTCGGATGCGGCCAGCGCGATCTCCAGCTGGGTCGAGGAGAACTACACGGCCACGACGGTCGACGGGGTCACCCTCTACGACCTGAGCTGAGGCGGCGTGAGCTGAACATCCGGGGCGCCGCGCGTCCCACCGGAGCGGGTCTCGATCGCGAGGAGCGATCGAGACCCGCTCATCGTCGCGCGACAGGTGTCGCGTCTGCGAAGATCGAGCGACCGTGAGGGAATCGTGCGCACGCTGCACCGTTGCACTACGGCACGGCGTCACCGCGAACGGGGCGGCCGGAGCACCACCGCTGCGCAGCCTCATCACGCAGCGCACCACACCACCACCGCATCTCGACCGCTTCCGGAGCGCTCACCCATGACCGCCCTCGTGCACCCCGGCGACGCCATGTCGCGCGGCCAGCGCATCCTGCACATCATCCTGCTCGGTGCGCTCGTCGGCCTCGGCCCCTTCACGATCGACCTCTACCTGCCCGCCTTCCCGAAGGTCGTCGACGAGCTGTCGACGACGGATGCGGCGGTGCAGCTGACCCTGACGGCGACCACGGTCGGCTTCGGCCTCGGCCAGCTCGTCGTCGGCCCCTGGAGTGACCGGGTCGGCCGCCGCCTGCCGCTGCTGCTCGCGACAGCGCTGCACATCGGCGCGAGCATCGGCGTCGCCGCCTCGCCCGACGTCGTCTGGGTCGGCGTGTTCCGCGTGCTGCAGGGCATCGGCGCGGCCGGCGGCGGCGTGGTCGCGATGGCCATGGTGCGCGACCTCTTCTCCGGGCACGCGCTCGTGCGGATGCTCTCCCGCCTGGCCCTCGTGACCGGGCTCGCGCCCATCCTCGCGCCGCTCATCGGCTCGCAGATGCTGCTGTTCTTCGACTGGCGCGGCATCTTCGTCGCCCTCGCGATCTACGGCTTCGTCGCGGTCGTCGTCGCCGCCTTCCTCGTGGCCGAGACGCGGCCGCGGGGCGCCCACATCCCCTCGGCTACGACCACCGCGCGGCAGAGATATCGGGCGCTGTTCACCGACCGCGTCTTCATCGGCGTCGCGATCATCGGCGGCATGCAGTTCTCCGGACTGTTCGCCTATCTCTCGGCCTCGTCGCTGCTGCTGCAGAACGTCTACGGCCTCAGCGCGCAGCAGTTCGGCATCATGTTCGGCGTCAACTCGCTCGGACTCGTGATCGCGTCGCAGCTCTCGTCGCGGCTCATGCGGCGCATCGGCCCGCAATGGATCCTCGCCACGGCGATCGGCATCATGCTGCTCAGCTCGCTCTCGATCGCTGTCGTCGCGCTGCTCGGCGGTGCGCTCATCCCGATCCTCGTCGCCCTGTTCGTGATGCTCGCGGCCTGCGGTCTCGCGTTCCCCAGCGTGCAGGTGCTCGCGCTCGCGCACCACGGCAGCGAGGCGGGCACGGCGGCCTCGCTGCTCGGCGCCGTCAACTTCGGCCTCGCCGGCGTGATCTCGCCGATCGTCGGCGTGCTCGGCATCACCTCGGCGCTGCCGATGGCGGCGGTCATGATCGGCTGCCACGTCGTCGCGAACGTCGTCATGTGGACGATCGTGCGGCCGCGGACGGTGCCGCCGATCGAGTAGGCCGGGCGCCCGGACCGGCGCGGGCGAGCGCGGGCGAGCGCGGGGCCGGGCCCGGCCCGGGTCGGGCCAGAGGAGCGTTGCGGTTGCCGCGACGTGATGGGTCGGCTGTGTGAGCGATCGAGTGCGTCGGTCTCTCGCGCGCACGGTCGATCGACGACGACAGGGAGTCGCTCGGCTTCAGAACGGGGCCGGGATCGGGTCATGGGCCGCCGCGATCGCGAACGGCGCACCGGTTTCATGGTCGCGAAGTCCGCGGGGGCGATCCGGTGGATCGTCGAGAGGTTCACCGCTGTCGGGGATCGGTCGGTGGCAGCGGATGGGGTGTCCGAGTGGCACGAACGCCACGGGTGGGGCGGGCGCGTCTTCGCGGTAGACGCGGCCGGTCGGGGATGTCCATTGCAGGACTCCGCCGGGATGCTGTCTCACTCGCCAGGCGGTGAATTGCTTCATCGAGTGATGCCGCTGGCACAGATGGGCGAGGTTGATCAGTGCCGTCGGACCGCCGAGCGCGTGGTCGAGGGTGTGGTCGAGCTCGCAGCGGATCGCCGCGATCCGGCATCCCGGGAAGCGGCAGTGCTGATCCCGGGCCCGCAGGTGACGGCGCTGCTCGAGCGAGGGCCGGTACCGGTCGACCGCGACCGTGACGCCGTCGATGGGATCGGTGAGCAGGCGGGTCCATGACGAGGTGTCGCCGGCGAGGTAGCGGGCGGTTCCGGCGTCGATCGGTGAGCGCCCGATGAGGTCGGCCGGGTTCTCGTCGTCGCCGAGGAGAGTGAGCGCGGACACGGTGACCTGCACCTGCGCGCGGATCGCACCCAGCGCACCGGGACCGTCGCCCTGCGCGGTCACGTCGAGCGCCGGGGCGCCGGCGAGGAGCAGGTCGGCGAACACGTCCGCGCGGATTTGGTCGACCGTCCGCCGATCCGTCGAGGCGCTGGCTCCGCTGGCAGATGCGATGTCGGCGGTGGTTTCTCCGCGCGGTTCGGCAGCGTCCTGCACCGCGTGCGCCATCCGCGTCAACCGATCCAGGATCCCGTCGCCGATCACCGTCGGGACGGTCGCGATCACGTCGCACATCCCATCCCGCCCCGGAATGAGCCGGACCGCACGGCCACGGGCGGCGTCCTCGTGCCGTTCGCTGAAGTTCCGGTCGGTGAGCATCTGGGCGTAGAGCTCGAGTCCGGCACGCACCCGGTTCGGGGTATCGGCGAGGCTGCGCTCGATCGCCTCCCGCTCGAACTCGCCCCGACGCTCGACCGGGACGACCCGGCCGGCGTCGACGATCACCGTGACGTGCCCTCGGGTGATGAACCCGTGCTCCCAGGCCGACAACGCGGCAGGGTAGAACTCGACGATCTCCCGTGCCTCGCCGATGCGGCGCTGCACGGTCCTGTCTGGGGAGCGGAGCACTCCCCCGATCTCCGCCGCGATCGACCGCAGAGCCATGTCATGTGCCCGCACGTTCACCGGAGACCCAGCGGCTTCGGCCTCCGCGAGCTGGCCGGCGCGGGCGAGCATTCGCACCTCCGCCACCTGCCCCGCCGTCAACGCCGCGAGCGCCGACTCCGCCTCACCCACCAGCCCCGGCAACGTCACGACCTCGCCGGCAACACGGCCACCGCCCGCGCTCACGAAGCCATCGACGTCGCCATCAGCGAACGGCGCTTGGCCGTCGCCTCCGAGTGACGTCCTGGGCTTCTCCATACCTGCACTGTGACAGCCACCACCGACATCCGCCGGAACACCCGAGCGAACCAGAACCGCAGATCAGATGCACATTCCACCGACATCCGACACGGGGGGCCCAGGACCACACACGAGACCACGCGAACCATCCGTTCGAGCCCGGGATCCTGATCGGCCGTCGGATTTGCTCGCGATCGGTCCGTCGCGCGAGCGCCGAGATGCTGTGCGGAGGCTCGATCGGCGAGGACTGTCCGAGGCCATGGCCTAGCGTGACGGGGTGCCCGTTCCGCCGACTCCCGCTGATGACGACCGCGGGAGCGCCGGGCGGCCGCTGACCCCGCGCGAGGCGGCCGCGCATCCCGTCACCGCCGCGCGCCGCCGACCGGCCCTGTTCGCCGCGCTGATCGTGCTCGCCGCCGCCTTCGGACTGGGCGCGCTGCTGGCCGTGCGCGGCAGCCAGCCGCCCGGGATCGACCGCGAGTGGATGGCCGAGATCATCGAGCACCGCAACCCGATCTGGGAGGTGCCGTCGCTGCTGTTCAACGCGATCGGCGGCGGCTGGTTCGCGGTGTTCGTCGTGCCGCTCGGGGTGCTCGCGGTGCTGCTGATCGTGCGGCGGCCGTGGGCCGCGCTGTACTGGGCGCTCGCGTGCGGAGCCAGCGCCGGGCTCGTGCAGCTGCTCAAGGCGCTGTTCGGACGGGCGCGGCCGCACGACATCCTCGTCGCCGTCGATCCGGGGTCGTTCCCCTCGGGCCACACCGCCAACGCCGCCACGCTCGCCGTCGTGCTCGGAGTGCTGCTCGCGCGGCGCTGGGTCTGGGTGCTCGGCGCGGTCTACGTCGTCGCGATGATGCTGAGCCGCACCTACCTCGGCGCGCACTGGATGACCGACACGCTCGGCGGGCTGCTCATCGGCGTCGCGGTCGGGCTGCTGGGATGGGCGGCGCTCGCCGGGCCGGTCGAGCGCGAGCGGCAGCGGCGACGCGACCTCGCGGCGGCGCGGTACGCCGACCCCTCGCCCGGCGGCGGGGGTGCGCGCTAGCCTCGCGCCATGAGCGACGACGCCGCGGCCCCGACCATGCGCATCCTTCTCGTCGGGGCGGGCGGTGTCGGCGACGCCTTCGCGCGCATCGCCGCGCGACGCTCCTTCTACGAGTTGATCGTCGTGACCGACTACGACCCGGCGCGAGCCGAGCGCACGGTCGCGTGGATCCGCGAGCGGCACGGCGACGAGGTCGCGTCGCGGTTCCGGGCGGCCCGCATCGACGCCTCCGATCCGGCCGATGTGACGCGGGTCGCGACCGAGCACGCGGTGACGCACGTGATGAACGCAGTCGAGCCGAAGTTCGTGCCGACGATCTTCCGCGGCGCACTGGATGCCGGCGCCGACTACCTCGACATGGCGATGTCGCTGTCGGAGCCGCATCCGACCGATCCGCACACCGAGACCGGGGTGAAGCTCGGCGACGACCAGTTCGCGCAGGCGGGCGACTGGGAGAGCGCGGGGCGTCTGGCGCTGGTCGGCATCGGCGTGGAGCCGGGGCTGTCGGATGTGCTCGCCCGCTACGCGTCGGATGTGCTGTTCGAGTCGATCGACGAGCTCGGCGTGCGCGACGGCGCGAACCTGGTCGTGCGCGACGAGACCGGGGCGGAGATCTTCGCGCCGTCGTTCTCGATCTGGACGACCATCGAGGAATGCCTGAACCCGCCGGTGATCTTCGAGAAGGAGCGCGGCTGGTTCACGACGCCGCCGTTCAGCGAGCCGGAGACCTTCGTCTTCCCCGAGGGCATCGGCGAGGTCGAATGCGTGAACGTCGAGCACGAGGAAGTGCTGCTGATGCCGCGCTGGCTCGACGCTCGCCGGGTGACGTTCAAGTACGGCCTCGGGGCCGAGTTCATCGGCGTGCTGAAGACACTCAACCTCCTCGGCCTCGACAAGACCGCCCCGGTGCGCGTGCGTTCGGCCGCCGGCCCGGTCGAGGTCGCCCCCCGCGATGTCGTGGCGGCATCCCTGCCGGATCCCGCGACGATCGGCCCCCGCATGACCGGCAAGACCTGCGCCGGCGTGCTCGTGACCGGGACCGGCGCGGTCGGCACCGAATGGGAGGGGCGCCCGCGGGAGGTGTATCTGTTCCACGTCGCCGACAACGAATGGACCATGGCCGAATACGGCACCCAGTGCGTCGTCTGGCAGACCGCCCTCAACCCGGTCATCGCCCTCGAACTGCTCGCGACCGGCGTCTGGACCGGCACCGGCGTCCTCGGCCCCGAGGCCTTCGCCGCCCGCCCCTTCCTCGAGCTCATGGCCCGCCCCGTCGCCGACGGCGGCTACGGACAGCCCTACGGCCACGAAGAACGCACCCCCACCACGTCGAGCTGAACCGAGGATCGTGCCACCTCGTCGGCATCAGCACTCCATACCGACGCGAGCGCACGATCCCCGACCGTGGAAGCGGGAAGGCGCTCTCAATAGGGTGAGGGCATGAGTGACGCCGAGGACAAGGTCGCTGCTGCACGTCGGGCGCTCGAGGAGGCGCAGGCGGCGCTCGCCGCCGCCGAGGCGGAGCACGCCGGGGCGGACGCGGAACGGGATGCGACGCCCGCGACCGTCGAGCCGACCGCCGCGACGACTCCTGCATCCGCGCCCGCAGTCGACGCTGAACCCGCCGAGCCCGCCACTACCGCGGCTCCCGCTCCCGCCGCACCCGCCTCCGTCCCCGCCGCTCCCGCAGCTCCCGCGACACCAGCCGCTCCCGCCGCCCCCGGCCCGCTCACCGCACCCCAGGTCGACGCGATCCGCGCCGGGTACGCCTTCGACGGTCCCGCGCTCGAGATGGGCGCCCTCGTGAACGGCGACGCGCTCGCCGACGTGCCCGTGCGCATCCCGCTCGGCATGACCAATCGCCACGGCCTCGTCGCCGGCGCCACCGGAACCGGCAAGACGAAGACGCTGCAGGTGCTCGCCGAGCAGCTCAGCGCCAACGGAGTCCCGGTGTTCGCGGCCGACATCAAGGGTGATCTCTCGGGCATCGCGAGCCCCGGCGAGGGCAACGAGAAGCTGCTCGCCCGCACGCGCGGCATCGGCCAGGACTGGGCCCCGCAGGCCGCCCCGACCGAGTACTACACGCTCGGCGGGCTCGGCACCGGCATCCCGATCCGCGCGACCGTCTCGAGCTTCGGCTCGCTGCTGCTCAGCAAGGTGCTGGGCCTCAACCAGACGCAGGAGTCGAGCCTGGCGCTCGTCTTCCACTACGCCGACCAGGCCGGCCTGCCGCTGCTCGACCTCAGCGACCTGCGGGCGGTGCTGACCTTCCTCACGAGCGACGACGGCAAGGATGAGCTCACCCAGCTCGGCGGCCTGTCGAAGGCGACCGCAGGCGTCATCCTGCGCGAGCTGATCGGCTTCGCCGACGCGGGCGCGGATGTCTTCTTCGGCGAGCCGGAGATCGACACGGCCCAGTTCCTGCGCACGACGGCCGACGGCCGCGGCATCGTCAGCCTGCTCGAGGTGCCGAGCGTCGCCGACCAGCCGGCGCTGTTCTCGACGTTCCTCATGTGGCTGCTGGCCGATCTGTTCAACGACCTGCCCGAGGTCGGCGACCTCGACAAGCCGAAGCTGGTGTTCTTCTTCGACGAGGCCCACCTGCTGTTCAAGGACGCGTCGAAGGATTTCGTGGCGCAGATCACCCAGACGGTGCGCCTCATCCGCTCGAAGGGCGTCGGCATCTTCTTCGTCACGCAGACGCCGAAGGACGTGCCGTCGGATGTGCTCGCCCAGCTCGGCAGCCGAGTGCAGCACCAGCTGCGCGCCTTCACTCCCGAGGACGCGAAGGCGCTCAAGGCGACCGTGACGACCTACCCGAAGAGCGGCTACCAGCTCGGCGAGGTGCTGCAGTCGCTCGCGACCGGCGAGGCGATCGTGACCGTCATGAACGAGAAGGGCGCGCCGTCGCCCGTCGCCTGGACCCGCCTGCGCGCCCCGCAGGGTTCCATGTCGCCGACGCCGCTCGAGCAGATCCAGGCGACCGTGAACGCCTCGCCGCTGCTCGCGCAGTACGGCACCGCGATCGACCGCGAGTCGGCGCGCGAGATCCTGGCCGCGAAGATGGATGCCGCCGCCGCGGCCGACCGCGCCGCCGAGGAGCAGGCCCAGGCCGAGGCGGATGCCGCGCAGAAGGTCAAGGACGACGAGAAGCGCGCGAAGGACGAGGCGAAGGCGAAGGTCCAGGCGCAGCGCGACTACGAGCGCACCCTCGCCGAGGCTCGCCGCAGTCAGGGCCGCGCCACCACGACCCGCACCTCGTCGAGCCGCGCATCCACCCGCCGAGAGAAGTCGGTGGCCGAGGAGATCCTCGGCTCGACGACCGGTCGCACGGTCATCCGCGAGATCGTGCGCGGCATCTTCGGCACGCTGAAGCGCAAGTAGGTCAGCGCGTCGTCGAGCGCTCGCGCTTCGCGAGGATGCGGCGCTGGCGCACCATCATGAGCTGAGGCCCGAGCAGCGGCGCGATCGCCGTCCAGATCAGCCAGACCGCGATCGACGCGTACGAGATGAGGATCCCCGCATCCGTCAGCGCGACGATCTCGGCGGTGCTCGGATCGCCGGAGCGCTCGCGACCGTTCAGCAGCAGTCCGCGCGCGAAGAGCTCATTCGCCGCGAGGTAGAGCCCGGCCGCGATCGCCCCCGCGAGCAGGCCCTTCCACCAGCGCGGTCGACCGCGCCGCAGCAGGCCGTCGAGGGGATAGTGCGCGAGAGTGCGCCCGGGCGCTCCGGTCAGCAGGACGGCCGCCAGCGCGAGCGCCAGATAGAGCAGCAGCAGCGGGTCGCCGCGGGAGAACTCCGGGCGCAGGTCGTTCCAGAGAACGAGCTGCGCGACGCCGGCCGCGAAGATCCCGAGCAGCACGATCGCCGAGCCGGTCGAGGCGATCGCGCGCGTCCGTCGCAGTCGATCGAGGTCGCGGGTCGGCACCTCCGCGGGCGTCGCAGGCTCCCGGCTCGCGCGGCCGTCGACCGGGGCGCGGGCGTCGAGCCGGGTCCCGCACGCCGAGCAGCGGTCTTCGCCGATCTCGTACGGCAGCGAGCACATCGAGCATCGGCGCATGGAGGCAGTCTGCCCGCTCGCGGGCCGGACGTGAAGGTGTCTCAGCCGGGAATGCGGTCGCCGAGCGCGAGCATCGCGCCCGCGGCGACGCCGAGCACGAGCACGCCGGCGCCGAGGATCGCCGCGACGCGCAGCCACGGCTTGTTCTCGAACCAGTACTCGCTGCCCGGGTAGGTCTCGAAGAACGCCTTCGACGTCACCGGCTCGGCGACGGTCTGCACCGGCACGGGCAGGGCGGCGGCGAGCTTCTCGAGCAGGCCGTCATCCCAGAAGTTGCCGCGCAGGCGGAACAGCCGGCGCCCGGTCGCGTCGCGCACGAGCATCTGCAGCACCGGGTCGGGAGCAGCCCCGACGAAGGTCGGCACGAGCAGCACCTCGTGCACGTCGTCGAGGTCGACGCGCACCATCGGGCTGAAGATGCCGTTGCCGCTGAGCTCGCGATCGGTGAGTCGCACGTGGATCGTGAGCTGACGGATGCCGAGCACGACGCAGGTGATCACGATGGCCGACTCGATGAGCACGGTCGGCAGCAGGCCGTCGCCGAGCACGACGAGGGCGACGGTCACCGGCACGAGCGCGAGCACGAGAGCCGTGATCGCGCCGACCAGGATGGATCGGCGTAGGCGCGCGAAGACGAGCGTCGTCGGCGTCGTCATGGTCGTCACCCCGTCCTCCTCCTCGGGTCTGCTGTCTCGATGGTGACAACTCTGCCGGATCCGCGCGTCATCCCAGTTCGGGGCACCCCGGTTCGGGGGCACCCCGAACCGCTCTCAGAGCCAGCGCTTGCGCTTGAACACGAACCACAGCCCCGCGCCGAGCCCCAGCATGAGCGCGATCGCGAAGGGGTAACCCCACGCCCAGTGCAGCTCGGGCATGGCGTCGAAGTTCATGCCGTAGACGCCCGCGATGAGCGTCGGCGCGAACAGGATCGCCGCCCACGACGTGATCTTCTTCGTCTGCTCGCCCTGCTCGAGCTGGATCTGCGCGAGCCGCCGGCTCTCCTCGCCCTGGGCGAGGCTGGCGCGGGTCATGCGGCGCATCCCCTCGTTCTGCTCCTGGGTGACGAGGGTCGAGTGCAGGGTGAGGAGGCTCTCGAGCAGCGCGCGGAAGGCATCCGCCCGCTCGGTGATGCGCAGCGCGTGGTCGAGCACGTTGCGCACCTGGTTCTGCACCTCGTCGTCGGCGCCGTACTTGCGCGAGCCGCGCAGCAGCCCGTGCAGCATGTCGGGCAACGGGCCGATCGCGCGCTGGAAGTCGATCACCTGCGAGAGCAGGTGGTAGATGCGCTGGGATGCGGCCGGGTCGGCCTTGCCGCGCAGCAGCTCGTCCTCGAGCGCATCCACGCCCTCCTGCAGGCCGTGCACGACGGGCGCGTAGCCGTCGACGACCTCGTCGAGGATCGCCGCGAGCACGGCCTCCGAGCCGCCGCAGAGCGTCTGCGGGTTCGCCTCGAGCCGCGCCCGCACGCCGGCGAGCGAGGGGCGGTCGGCGTGCCGCACGGTGATCACGAAGTGCGGCCCGGCGAAGACGTGGATCTCGCCCGACTCGACCGTGACGCCGTCGGCGGTGGATGCGGCGGTGGCGTCGGCGCCCGCGAGCCAGGCCGGCCGCAGCACCAGGAACAGCGTGTGGTCGTACCGCTCGAGCTTGGCCCGCTGGTGGCCCTTCTGCGCGTCCTCGACAGCGAGCGGGTGCAGGTCGAACTCCTCGGCCAGCTCGGTCAGCTGGGCGGCGGTCGGGCGCAGCAGGCCGATCCAGGCGAGATCGTCGGTGCCCACGAGGCTCTCGGAGGTGAGATGCGTCTCGGGAGGGGCGGCCAGGCGTGCGCCGTCGCGGTAGATGCCGGTGTCGATGAGAGTCATCACTCCTCCTGAGGTGTCAGGAGGCAGGCGTGCGCAGACCCGGCGTCAGACGAGTGGATGCGCGGGCGCGAGCTGAGTCAGCCGCGGACGCGGGCATCCATCCGCCTCGTGCCGGGACGAGGGAGGAGGATCAGGACGCAGAAGCGCCGAGGCAGGAGCGACGGCGCTTCTGCGGATCATGATCGCCGATCATCGTGCGCGTCACCTGCCTCTCGCGGTTCGTTCTGCGGGTCTCGCGGGGCCGTCGCGCTGGGCGTCGACCGGGCGTCTCGGGCTCGCGCGGGGCGCGGGCCTCGGCAAGGATACGCCTCTTCCGCGGCGGGGGCGCACGCCCCCGTTTCGGGCTCGACGGCGGGCTCCCGCTCGCGCTCGATGAGTCAGGGCACGGGTGCGTAGGCGCGCAGGAACGCGGCGGCGCCGGCGCGGGCCGCGGTGCGCACGCGGCGGGCGGTGACGTCGAGCGGCAGGAAGGTGCCGCGGTCGAGGTCGGCGCCCATCACGAGGAAGGCGAAGTGCTCGGCCATGAGGCGCCCGGGCGCCGCACGCAGCAGCCCGCGTTCGGCTAGGCGCACGAACAGGGCGGCGAGCGCGCGCATGACCGCTTCGGGGGCGCGGTCGCGGTACTCCTCGGCGAGGTCGGGGAAGCGGCGCGACTCGGTCACGAGCAGCCGTCGCAGCGGCAGCACCGGGCCCAGCAGCACGGATTCGGCGAGCCGCACCGCGATATCCGGCAGCTCGGCGGCGGGGTCGTCGACGGCCAGCACCTCGGCGGCGAGGGAGGCGCTGAATCGGTCGGCGGTCGCGATCGAGCGCAGGATCGTGGCGCGGAACAGCGCATCCTTCTCGCCGTACAGGTTGTAGATCGTGCGCTTGGCCACGCCGCCGGCCGCCGCGATCTGGTCGACCGTCGCCTCCACGTAGCCGTGCTCGAGGAAGACGACGGCCGCCGCGTCGAGGATGAGCGCGCGCGATCGGGTCACGCGCGGGTCCTCGTGCTCGGTCATCGTCGTCCTCTCGTGCGCGGCGCTCGCCGCGGTCGGATGCTTGCGTCGGCCGTCGCGATGTCGCTACCGTACCGCCGAGTGCACTAATGCACCCATGAGTGCAGGAGACCGTGATGGCCGAGAAGAACCCCGACCTCGACGGCGCCGCCGCCGTCACCCGCAGCCTGCTCGGCTGGGGCGTCGTGGCCGGTCCGTTCTACGTCGTCGTCGGCCTCGTGCTCGCCCTGACCCGCCCGGGGTTCGATCTGACGCGGCACGCCCTCTCCCTGCTCATGCTCGGCGATCTGGGCTGGCTGCAGCGGGCGAACCTCGGCCTCACGGCGCTCATGGTCATCGCGGCGGCTGTCGGCATCCTGCGGGCGATCCGCAGCGGGCGCGGTCTCGCGATCGGCGCGCTCACGATCGTCTACGGCGGCGGGCTCGCGCTCAGCGCCGTCTTCCCTCCCGACCCGGTCGCCGGTTTCCCGTCCGGATCGGCGGGCGGCGAGTTCAGTCTCTCCGGCATCCTGCACCTGCTCTTCGGCGCCATCGGCTTCGTCGCGATCGCCGTCGCCGCGTTCGCGTACGCCGGATGGGTGCGCGCGCTCGGGCGTCCGCGCCTGGCGGGGTTCAGCATCCTGCTCGGCGTGCTCGTGCTCGTCGGCTTCGTCGGCGGGGCCGCCCTCTCGAACGGTCCGCTCGTCGCGCTCGGCACCGCGTTGCTGTGGATCGCCGTGCTCGCCCAGTGCGCCTGGCTCGCCCGCGCGGCGTCGCAGATCTACGCCTGGTCGCCGCATCCGCTGCGTTCGAAGCGCGCCGAGCAGGGGCGCCCCGAGCAGGGTCGCGCCGCCGAGTAGGCGACGGCTCCCCGCGTCGGCGCGCCCCAGCTTCCCGCCGCCGGCGCGACTCAGCTCACCGCGTGCGCGCTGTCGTCGATCTCGCCGACGAGCTCCTCGAGGATGTCCTCGAGGAACACCGCGCCGTGGATGCGCCCCTCGGCGTCGGCCGTTCGGGCGACGTGCACGCCGTCGCGGCGCATCCGGTCGAGAGCGTCCTCGAGCTCGGCGTCGCGCGAGAGCGTGACGAGACGGCGCATCCGCTTCGCCGGAACCGGCTGCGTATCCGCCGCGCCCGTCAGGTCGAGCACGTCCTTGAGGTGCAGGTACGCGATGGGCTCGGCGGCGACGGGCTCGGCGACGCCTGACGCATCGGCGTCAGTCAGCACGAAGCGCGACCAGCCGGTCTCGGCCACCGCGGCCCGCACGTCGGCGGGCGTCGCGTCGCGGGCGAGCGTGCGCATCCGCGTCGTCGGCACCTCGATGTCGTGCACCCGCTTGTCGGTGAATTCGAACGCCGCCTGCAGCGCGCCCGACCGGTCGTCGAGCACACCCTCGCGGGTCGACACCGCCACGATGCCGGCGACCTCGTCGAGCGTGAACGCGCTCGTCGCCTCGTCCTTCGGCTGCACCTTGAACAGTCGCAGGATGCCGTTCGCGAGCCAGTTCAGCGACCCGATCACGGGCAGCAGGATGCGCGCCACGAGCACGAGCGGCGGCGCGAGCAGCAGGGCGACGCGATCCGGCACCGAGAACGCGAGGTTCTTCGGGATCATCTCGCCGAACACGACGTGCAGGAAGGTCACCGCGAGCAGCGCGACGACGAAGGCGATCACCGCGATCGCATCCCCGCTGAGCGCGGTCGCCCCGAGCGGCACCTCGAGCAGGTGCTTGATCGCCGGCTCGCTGACGTTGAGGATCACGAGCGAGCAGACCGTGATGCCCAGCTGGCTCGTCGCCAGCATGAGCGTCGCGTGCTCCATCGCCCAGAGGGTCGTCTTCGCGGCGCGGCTGCCGGCAGCGGCGCGCGGCTCGATCTGCGAGCGCTTCGCCGAGATGACGGCGAATTCGGCGCCGACGAAGAAGCCGTTCACGATCAGCAGCACGAACAGCCAGATCAGGCCGGCGATGTCACTGCTCGCCATGAGCGCTCACCTCCTGTCGGTCGCGGGCATCCGGGGCGGTGGATGCGGGCTCGGCTCGTTCGGCTCCGGGCCCCTCGGCGTCGGCTCGCTCGGCGTCGGCTCGCTCGCTGTCGGTTCTGTCGGGTCTGTCGGCGGCGGGCGTCCAGCGCAGTCGCGCGACGCGCACCCCGTCCATCCGCACGACCGTGAGCGCGCCGTGTTCGAGCTCGACGGCGTCGCCGACCTCGGGAACCCGCTCCAGCCGGTCGAGCACGAGCCCGCCGACCGTGTCGTAGTCGTCGCCCTCGGGCACGATCGCGGCGGCCCCGCCGCCCGTCGCGGTGAGCTGGCGCACCTCGTCGGGGCGCAGGCCGGCGTCGAGCATCCATCCCTCGCCGTCGCGCACCACGGCCTGGTGGATGCGGTCGTGCTCGTCGCGCAGCTCGCCCACGAGCTCTTCGATGAGGTCTTCGAGGGTGACGAGTCCGGCGGTGCCGCCGTGCTCGTCGAGCACGATCGCGAGCTGCCCGCCCGAGCGGCGCAGCGTCTGCAGCACGCCGTCGACGGCGGCCGTCTCGGGCACGAACAGCGCCGCCGTCGCGAGATCGCCCGCGGTCACGCCGTCGCGCTCGCCCGGGTCGAGGCGGAACGCCTGCTTCACGTGCACGAGCCCGACGATGTCGTCGCGATCGGCGCCGGTGACCGGGAAGCGCGAGTGCCCGGAGGCGAGCGAGGCGGCGATCACGGCGTGCGCCGAGTCGTCGGCGGCGACCGTCACCATCCGCACCCGCGGGGTCAGCGCGTCGGCGACGTCGTGCTGCGCGAAGCGCAGGGTGCGGTCGAGCAGGGTCGCGTGGTCGGGGTCGAGGGTGCCCTCGACGGCGGAGCGCCGCACGAGGAAGCCGAGCTCCTCGGCCGTGCGCGCCCCCGACAGCTCCTCCTTCGGCTCGATGCCCATGCGCCGGATGATCGCGTTCGCGGTGCCGTTGCACAGCGCGATCACGGGCCGGAACACGGTCGTGAACACCACCTGCAGCGGCACGACGAGCTTCGCCGTCTGGCGGGGGAGGGCGAGCGCGAAGTTCTTCGGCACGAGCTCGCCGAGGATCATCGAGAACAGCGTCGCCAGCACGATCGCGACGACGGCGCCGACGCCGGGCACGACGGCATCCGGGATGCCGAGGCCGGTGAGCGGGCCGCGCAGCAGGCTGCTGATCGCCGGTTCGAAGGTGAAGCCGGCCAGCAGGGTCGTCAGGGTGATGCCGAGCTGGGCGCCGGAGAGGTGCGTCGAGGTGATGCGCAGCGCGCCGATCACCGGGCCGAGCCGCTTCTCACCGCGGTCGCGCCGGCCTTCGAGCTCGTGGCGGTCGAGGTTCACCAGGGCGAACTCGCTCGCGACGAAGACGCCGGTTCCGACGGTGAGCAGGGTGCCGAGGATCAGACCGAGCCACTCGGGCACGCGTCACCTCCGTCGGCGACGCGGATGGGCAGGCTGGGTCTATGGCAGTCGTCCATGCGACGACCGTAAATCAGGATGCTCGGAGAACGCCGGGCGCGAAACGCGAGCGCGCCGCGGTCAGCGGGAACGCGAAGAGCGCGGCTCCCGAAGTGGGAACCGCGCTCTTCGACCTGCGGAGGATGGGGGATTCGAACCCCCGAGGGCTTTCACCCAACACGCTTTCCAAGCGTGCGCCATAGGCCACTAGGCGAATCCTCCTGGCACTCGCCGAGGCGAAGCCGTCGCCCATCCTACCGGGCATTCGGGGCGCCGCCGTCCGCAGGCACCGCGGCCCTGGCAGGGCACCGCATCCGCGCGCTGCGAACCCGCGCCGATTCCCAGGTTGTGAGGTCATCCTTACTTCTACGCTGGAGGGCGTGACGACTCGCATCTTCATCGCCTCAGCAGAAGGTCACACCGGCAAGTCGACCGTCGCCCTCGGCGTGGTCGAGCTGCTGCAGCGCCGCGCCACGCGCGTCGGCGTCTTCCGGCCGGTCGCCCGCACGACGCAGGAGCGCGACTACGTGCTCGAGCTGCTGCTGGCGCACTCGACCGCCGATCTCGACTACGACACCTGCGTCGGCACGAGCTACGAGCGCGTGCACAACGACCCCGATGGGGCGCTCGATGAGATCGTCACGCGCTTCGCGGCGGTGGAGGCGGCGAGCGATGTGGTCGTGATCGTCGGCAGCGACTACACCGACATCGGCAGCCCGACCGAGCTGAGCTTCAACGCCCGCGTCGCCGCGAACCTCGGCGCCCCGGTGCTGCTCGTGCTCGGCGGACGCGGGCAGGATGGCACCGCCGCCCGCACCCCGGCCGAGCTGCGGCAGGTGGCCGAGGTCACCCGCGCCGAGCTGCGCGCCGAGCACGCCGGTCTGCTCGCCGTCGTCGTGAACCGCGCCGATCCCGACCAGCTGGGCGAGGTCGTCGCCGCGGTGGAGGCGGCCGAGCACGGCGCCGGCGGTGCCGCCTCGAGTGATATCCCCGTCTGGGCGATCCCCGAAGACCCGCTGCTCGTCGCGCCGTCGTTCCGCACGCTGGTCGAGTCGCTGGATGCGCGGCTCATCCGCGGCGAGGATGCGCTGCTCGACCGCGAGGTGCTCGGCACCGTGATCGCGGCGATGTCGCTCGAGAACGTGCTGCCGCGCCTGCTCGAGGGCGCGGTCGTCGTGGTTCCGGGAGATCGGTCGGATGTGCTGCTCGGCACGATCCTCGCTCACTCCTCCGACACCTTCCCTTCTCTCGCGGGCGTGCTGCTCAACGGCGGGTTCGAGCCCGCCGCATCCATCACCCGGCTGCTCGACGGCCTCGGCTCGCCGCTGCCGGTCGCGACGGTCGAGTCCGGCACCTTCGACACCGCGGTCGGCATCACGCGAACCCGTGGCCGTCTCGCCGCGGACTCCCCGCGAAAGCAGGAGGCGGCGCTCGCCCTGTTCGAACGCAGCGTCGACGGCGAGGCTCTCGCCTCCCGACTCGACCTCGCGCCCCCGACGGTCGTCACGCCGCTCATGTTCGAGCACGGCCTGCTCGACCGCGCCCGCGCCGACCGCAAGCACATCGTGCTGCCCGAGGGCGACGACGACCGCGTGCTGCAGGCTGCGGGGATGCTGCTGCAGCGCGGCACCGCGCAGCTCACGATCCTCGGCGAGGAGGTGGCGGTGCGCTCCCGCGCCCTCGAGCTCGGCGTCGATCTGCGCGACGCGGCGGTGATCAGCCCCTTCGACGAGCAGCTGCGGCAGCGCTTCGCCGAGGAGTACGCCCGCGTGCGCGCCCACAAGGGCATCACGGTCGGCCAGGCCGCCGACACGGTCACCGACGTCAGCTACTTCGGCACGATGATGGTGCACCTCGGACTCGCCGACGGGATGGTGTCGGGCGCCAAGCACACGACGGCGCACACCATCCGTCCCGCTTTCGAGATCATCAAGACGAAGCCGGGCGTCTCGGTCGTGTCGAGCGTCTTCCTCATGGCGCTCGCCGACCGCGTGCTCGTCTACGGCGACTGCGCGGTGATCCCCGACCCCACCTCCGAGCAGCTCGCCGACATCGCGGTGAGCTCGGCCGCGACCGCCCGGCAGTTCGGCATCGACCCGCGCGTGGCGATGCTGAGCTACTCGACGGGGGAGTCGGGAACGGGCGCCGATGTCGACAAGGTGCGCGCCGCGACGGCGCTCGTGCGCGAGCGCGCCGGGCATCTGCTGGTCGAGGGGCCCATCCAGTACGACGCGGCCGCCGACCCCACCGTGGCGGCCACGAAGATGCCCGATTCGGCCGTCGCGGGCCGTGCGACGGTATTCGTATTCCCCGATCTGAATACAGGCAACAACACCTACAAGGCCGTGCAGCGCAGCGCCGGCGCGGTCGCCATCGGACCCGTGTTGCAGGGTCTCAACAAGCCCATCAACGACCTCTCGCGCGGAGCCCTCGTGCGCGACATCGTCAACACGGTCGCGATCACCGCGATCCAGGCCCAGGGGAGTGCTCAGTGAGCCGCGTCTTCGTCGTCAACTCCGGTTCCTCGTCGATCAAGTACCAGCTCGTCGACCCCGTCGCGGGCGAGACGATCCTCTCGGGAACCCTGCAACGACTGGGCGAGCCGGGCGGTGACGCCGCGAACCACGACGAGGGGATGCGCATCGTGCTCGAGCGACTCGGCCCCGATGCCGAGGTCGCGGCGGTGGGTCACCGCGTCGTGCACGGCGGCGCCCGATTCGACCGCGCGGTGGTCGTGGACGACGCCGTGATCGCCGAGATCGAGAAGCTCAACGACCTCGCCCCGCTGCACAATCCGGCGAACCTCGACGGCATCCGCGCGGCCCGCGCCGCCTTCCCCGATGTGCCCCATGTGGCCGTCTTCGACACCGCCTTTCACCAGTCCATGCCGGAAGAGGCATGGAGATACGCGATCGACCGCGAGCTCGCCGATCGGCACGCGGTGCGGCGCTACGGATTCCACGGAACGAGCGTCAAGTACGTGACCGAGCGGGCCGCCGCGTTCCTCGGCCGGCCGCTCGGCGAGCTCAAGCAGATCGTGCTGCACCTCGGCAACGGCGCGAGCATCACCGCGGTCGACGGCGGCCGCAGCGTCGACACCTCGATGGGCCTCACGCCGCTCGAGGGCCTGGTGATGGGTACCCGCTCGGGCGACCTCGACCCGGCGATCGTGCCCTACCTCGGCCGTGTCGCCGACCTCGACCTCGGCGAGCTGGATGCGCTGCTCAACAAGCGCAGCGGGCTGCTCGGACTCACCGGCACGGGCGACATGCGCGACGTGCAGCGGGCCGCCGCCGAGGGCGAGCCGCGGGCCGAGCAGGCGCTGGCCATCTGGCGGCACCGGGTGAAGCACTACGTCGGCGCCTACGCCGCGATCCTCGGCGGGGTCGACGTGATCGCCTTCACGGCGGGCATCGGCGAGAACAACCCGCTGCTGCGCCGCCGCACGATGACCGGCCTCGAGTTCCTCGGCATCCGCATCGACGACGACCGCAACGAGCTCGACTCCCGCGCCGAGCGCCGCATCTCGCCCGACCGTCAGCCGGTCGAGGTGCTCGTCATCCCGACCGACGAGGAGCTCGAGATCGCGAAGCAGGCGCTCGCGCTGGCGCGCTGATCCTCCGGCTGATCGTCGGGCTGATCCTCAGAGCGCCGCGACGGCCTCCGCGATCGGCGTCGACCCGGTCGTGAGGTCGAACTGCTTCCGCACGGCGCCGCCCGAGCGCAGCAGCTCGGCCAGCACGGCGGCGACGTCGGCGCGGGGGATGTCGCCGCGCGGCAGCTCCGGGGCGGCGGAGACCGAGCCCGTCCCCGGTTCGTCCTTCAGGCCGCCGGGGCGCACGATCGTCCAGTCGAGATCCCGCTCGCGCACGGCCGCATCCGCCTCGCTCTTCGCCCGCAGATAGATCTGGAACACGTCGTCGGACTCGGGGTCGAAGCTGTCGGTGCCGATCGCCGAGACGATCAGATAGCGCCGCACGCCGGCCTGAACGGCGGCATCAGCGAGCAGGATGGCCCCGTCGCGGTCGAGGGTGAGTTTGCGCTCGGCGGTGCTGCCCGGGCCGGCGCCGGCCGCGAAGACGACCGCGTCGGCGCCGGCGATCGCCTCGGCGACCTCCGCGTCGTCGGCCTTCTCGAGGTCGAGCACGACGGGTTCGGCACCGACCGCGCGCAGGTCGTCGCCGTGGTCGGCGTTGCGCACGAGCCCGCGCACGCGGTGCCCGTCGGCGCTGAGCAGGGAAGAGAGCAGAAGGGCGATCTTGCCGTGACCGCCCGCGATCGCGATGTCCATGCCGTCAGTCCACCGCATCCGGCGCGCGGGATGCCGGTGCGGGCGTGATCGCTCAGGAGGCGAGGAGGAACGCGCGGTCGAGACGGCATACGCCGCGCAAAGAAAAGGACCCCCCGCGCACCCGCCAGAGCCCGGTTACCCTTGCTGCGTTTCCGCCCTGGGGGAGTTGGCCTGGATGGCGCCACGCGGGGAGCCGGGGATCAGTCTAGCGGGAGCCGGCGGTGCGGCCGTTCGCGGCCCGACACCATTCATCACCGCGCCCGCGCGTAACTCGAGTTCACGTCGGGCGCAATCCCTCCGGGCGCGTCGGAGCGGATTCGAACCGAGGAGAACCGCATCCTCGGTTGGCCGTCGTCCGCCGCGGTGTCCCGGCATCCTGGGCTACCTCGCCCGCGTTTTCAGGGAGCCGAGTCTGTTTTCGACCGGACGATGTCCGTTTGGTGCCCCCGTGTGCCCGTTTCCGACCGCCTCGCGGCGCCTGGGGGATGCCCGGATGAGTCCGATGGGGGGTTGAAAACGAGCACTGCCCGCGTAATCTGAATGTCAGTCACCCGACGGGGAACCCGAAACCCGGACCAACCACCCGAGTTCGCTCTCCGTCTAGTCGGATCAGGACACGGGGATGTGTGACATGGGGGAAATGACGATGGCGCGTACGCGCGCCGAGAAGTTCAGCACGTGGGGGAGCCGGGGGCTGGCTCTCGTCGCGGCGGTGATGACGGGGGTCTTCCTCGTCGGCATCGCCCCGAGCAGCGCCAGTCCCGGCGACCGCTCCAGCGCGAGCGGCACCTTCCTCTCGGGGTCGCTGGTGAGCGCCATCGACGGCGCGCTCAACACCTCGGCGACGCAGAACCTGGGGACGACGGCGACGCAGATCGACCGGCACAACCTCAACGCCTCGGTGCTGAACGGGTTCAACATCGCGCTGCCGGGCAACCTCGGCATCCCGGTGCACCTGACGAACGCCGGCGCGCTCTCCTCCTATGCGAAGTCCGACCCGGACGCCAGCTCGATCGGCGCCTCCGGTCTCGTCGGCAACGACGGCGTGATCGGCGTCGGCACCGTTCCCCCCAGCCAGGTGCCCGGCAACCTCACCTTCGACCTGCACGACATCCTCGGGGCTCAGCTCACCGGCGAGCTGGCGGATGCGCACCTCGACCTCGGCGCCCTCAGCGCGAGCGCCTCGAGCACCCAGGGCGGCACGCCGGTCGGCAAGTACGAGATCGCCGGCGGCAAGCTGCGCCTCACCAGCAACACGCTGAAGAGCCTCAACGGCATCGTCACGCCGCGCGTCAGCGCGCTGCAGACCACCGTGCAGGGCCAGCTCACGACCGGCGCAGGCACGCTGCTGACGAACACCCAGAACAGCCTGCGCGGCCTGCTCTCGGTCGCCGGCAACCTGATCACGACACCGGCCGCGACCAACAACTCCTCGATCACGGTCGACCTGACGTCGGTCACCCTGCCGCAGACGCTCACCACGGCCGACGGCAGCGTCAGCATCAACCTCACGACCGGCGAGATCTCGGCCGACCTGTCGAAGATCAACGGCGGCCTCAACGGCCTCGACCCGAACACCGAGGTGCTCTCGGCCGCCGCGCTGCAGGCGATCTCGGGATCCGTGCTCTCGCTCGTCGGCTCGGCGGTCGACCAGCTGCAGGCGAACCTGGTGACCGCGATCCGCTCGGCCGCCGTGAACCTCAACGTGCAGCTCGCAGTTCTCGGCAGCCCGGCGATCACGGTCAACGTGGCGGCGCCGCTCGGCCAGCTGCTCGACGGAACCTTCGCCCCGACCGCGGTCAAGGTGAACGCCGTCGGCCTCACCCTCTCGGTCGGCACGGTCGTCGGCCTGCTCACCGGCACGCTCGGCACCCTGCTGACGCAGACCACCGCGAGCGTCGGCACCGCGATCACCGCGCTGCGTCCGCTGCTCATCACCCCGGTGACGAACACGCTGCAGCCGGTCCTGAGCCTGCTCAACACGGTGCTGTCGCTGCGGGCCAACGTGCAGAGTCCCTCGCCCGCGCAGGCGGGCCGGCCGTTCAGCGAGACCGCGCTGCAGCTGCGTCTGCTCAACTTCTCCGCCGGGGGCGGGGATGTGCTCACCCTCAACCTCGCGAACGGCGAGGTCGGCCAGGCGGTCGACGGCAACGCCAAGGCGGTCGCGCCCCGCGTCGACGGGATCAGTCCGTCCAGCGGGCCGGAGGCCGGCGGCACCGTCGTCACCCTGACCGGCGCCGGATTCACCGGAGCCACCGGCGTGACCTTCGGCGGCACGCCCGGCATCATCCAGTCGGTCACCGACACGCAGATCACCGTGAAGACCCCGTTCCACGCGGCAGGGGCGGTGCCGGTCGTCGTCACGACCGCGGCCGGGCCGTCGCAGCCCGGGACCTTCACCTACGTGCCGGCGCTGGCGCTGACCGCGGCCGTGCCGAACACCGGTCCGCTCGCGGGCGGCACCACCGTGATCCTCACTGGCTCGTGCCTCGACACCGTCACCGGCGTGACCTTCGGCGGCACCGCCGGCACGATCGTCAGCCGCGACTCGGCCCAGCAGCTCACCGTCACCACGCCCGCCCACGCGGCGGGAACGGTGGATGTGGGCGTCACCAGCGCCGCCCCGTGCGGCACCACGGCGACCCTGCCCGGCGGCTTCACCTACGCGAACCCGCTGCCCCTCGCGCCGGCCATCGCGAGCATCACGCCCGGCCACGGCCCGGAGACCGGCGGCACCGTCGTCACGATCGCCGGCACCAACCTGGGCGCGACCGGCACGACCGCGGTCACCTTCGACGGCATCCCCGCGACCGCCGTCACCGTGAACGCGGCCGGCACGCAGATCACCGCGACCACGCCGCCGCACACCGCGGCGACCGTCGGCGTCGCCGTCACCACTCCGGCGGGCACCTCGGGCACCAGCCCCTACGTCTACGACCCGGTCATCGCGATCACGACCGTGACGCCGACCTCCGGCCCCGCCGCGGGCGGCACCCCGATCACGATCGACGGCCGCGCCTTCACCGGCGCGACCGGCGTCGACATCGGCGGCGCCCCGGCCACGAACGTCACCGTCGTCAGCGACACCCGCATCACGGCGACGACCCCGGCCGGCACCGCCGGTCCGGCCGACGTGGTCGTGCACGGCACCGCCGCGGTCGGCGGCGACGCCACCGCCCCCGGCGCCTACAGCTACGTCGCCCCGCAGAAGCCGGCCGTGACGAGCTACACCCCGCAGCAGGGCCCGAGCACCGGCGGCACCACGGTGCTCTTCACCGGAACCGGATTCACCGGCACCACCGGCGTGCAGTTCGGCGGCGTGCCCGCCACCGGCGTGCAGATCATCAGCGACACGGCGTTGCGCGCCACGACCGCGGCCCGCACGCCCGGCCAGGTGAGCATCGTCATCCAGCACCCCAACGGCGACACGACGATCGACGGCGGCTACACCTACACACCGCCGCCCGCGCCGACCGCGGCCTCGATCGACCCGGTCGTCGGACCGACCGCCGGCGGCACGGCCACGACCATCACCGGCACCGGCTTCACCGGCGCGACCGGCGTGACCTTCGACGGCACCGCCGGAACCGCGTTCACTGTCGTCTCGCCCACCCAGATCACCGTCACCACCCCGGCGCACGCCGCCGGACCGGTGGATGTGGTGGTGCAGCACCCGAGCGGCGCCGCGACGCTGGCGGGCGGCTTCACCTTCCAGCCGCCGGCCGTGCCGAACGTGACCACCGTCTCGCCGGCCAGCGGAACGCAGCTCGGCGGCACCGTCGTCACGATCACCGGCACCGACCTCGGCGGCACGACCGGAGTGACCTTCGGCGGCACCGCCGGAACCGGCCTCGTCGTCACCCCGACCCAGGTGACGGTCACGACGCCGGCGCACGCGCCGGGCGCGGTCGACCTGGTCGTGCAGGCGCCCGGCGGCGACGTCACCCGCTCGTTCACCTTCATCCCCGACGGTGCGCCCGTCGTGACCGCGCACACGCCGGTCACCGGCCCGACCGCCGGCGGCACCGCCGTCACGATCACCGGAACCGACCTCGACGGCGTCACCGCCGTGCAGTTCGGCACGACCGCGGGCACGATCACGAGCCAGTCGCCCACGCAGATCGTGGTCACCAGCCCGGCGCACGCCGCCGGGTCGGTGAACCTCGTGCTGCGCGACCCGGCCGGCGACGTCACCATCGCCGACGGATTCCTGTTCCGCGACCCGCAGGCGCCGACCACGTCGAACCTGGCCCCGGCCACCGGCCCGACCGCGGGCGGCACGAACGTCACGATCACCGGCACCGGCTTCAGCGGCGCCACCGGCGTGACCTTCGGCGGCGACGCGGGCACCGCGTTCACGATCGTCAGCGACACCCAGATCACGGTCGCCTCGCCCGCTCACGCGGCCGGCGGCGTGCCCGTGGTGGTGCAGCACCCCGACGGAGCCTCGGCGCCGATCACCTTCACCTACACGGTCGCGACCCCGGTCATCGGCTCGATCACGCCGAACACCGGCTCGACCGCCGGCGGCGACGTGGTGCGCATCACCGGCACGGCCCTCGGCGACGCCTCCGCGGTCTCCTTCGGCGGCAGCGCCGGCACCGGGATCACCCGCGTCGACGCCGACACGATCGACGTCACCACCCCGGCCCACGCGGCGGGCGCGGTGAACGTGACCGTGACGACGCCCGGCGGCACCTCGGCCCCGCTCACCGGCGGCTTCACCTTCCTGCAGCCGGCCCCGCAGCCGACGATCGGCGGCATCGCGCCGCTCTCGGGTCCGACCGGCGGCGGCACGAGCGTGACGATCACCGGCACCGGCTTCACCGGCACGACCGGCGCTGACGCCGTCACCTTCGGCGGAACCCCGGCGACGAGCTACACGGTCGACAGCGACACCCAGATCACCGCCGTCACCCCGGCGCACGCCGCCGGCGCGGTGGATGTCGCGGTCACCGCCCCCGGCGGAACCGTCACCCAGACGAACGGCTACAGCTTCCGGCCCGGCCCGGCCATCACCGGCCTGACCCCGGCGAGCGGCCCGATCGCCGGCGGCACGAGCGTCACGATCATCGGCTCGAACCTCACCGACGCGGGCGCCGTCAGCTTCGGCGGCGTGGCCGCGACGAGCTTCACGGTCGACAGCGACACCCAGATCACCGCGGTCGCCCCGGCGCACGCCTCGGGTGCGGTGGATGTCGTCGTCACCACGCCCTTCGGCGGCGCCACGAGCGCGGGCGCCTTCACCTACCTGCCGCCGGCCGCGGCGGCGAGCGTGACTCCCGCATCCGGCCCCGACACCGGCCAGCAGACGGTCACGATCACCGGCACCGGCTTCACCGGCGCGACCGGGGTGACGATCGGCGGCACCGCGGCGACGAACGTCACCGTCGTCGACGCCGAGCACATCACCGCGACCACCCCGGCGCACGTCGCCGGCACCGTCGACGTGGTCGTGCAGCACCCGGCGGGCGACAGCACGCTGGCGGGCGCGTACTCCTTCATCAGCACGGCCCCGCCGACCGCGAACGGCCTCACGCCGAACACCGGCTCGGCCGCGGGCGGCACGACCGTCACGATCGACGGCTCGGGCTTCACCGGCTCGACCGGGGTCACGTTCGACGGCACCGCCGGCGTCGGGTTCACGGTCAGCCCCGACGGCACCAGCATCACGGTCACGACCCCGGCGCACGCCGCCGGCAACGTGCCGGTCGTCGTGCAGCACCCGAACGGCGACGTGACCCTCGCGGATCCCTTCACCTTCACAGCCATCCCGCCGTCGATCCAGTCCATCGACCCGAACGCGGGCGATGCGGCCGGCGGCACCACCGTGACGATCAGCGGCCCGGGCCTCGGCGCGGCGACCGCGGTCAGCTTCGGCGGCGCCGACGCCGGCACCGTGACCCGCATCAGCGACGACAGCATCAGCGTCGCCACGCCGGCCCACGCGGCCGGAGCGGTGGATGTGGTCGTCACCCTGCCGAGCGGCTCGCTCACGTCGACGAACGGCTTCACCTACACCGGCGGCACGCCCGTGCCGCCGACTGCGAGCGGCCTCACGCCGGTCAGCGGCACGACCGCGGGCGGCACGACGATCACGATCACCGGAACCGGCCTCACCGGCACGACCGGCGTCGCGATCGACGGCGTCGTGCAGCCGGTCACGGTCGTGAACGACACGACGGTCACCGTCACCAGCCCGGCGCACGCCGCCGGTGGCGTCGCCCTCGAGGTGCAGCACCCGAACGGGAACGTCGCCGTTCCGGGCACCTTCACCTACGTCGCCCCGCCGGCCTCGATCGACTCGATCACGCCGAACAGCGGACCGGCCGCCGGCGACACCACGGTGACGCTGAGCGGATCCGGCCTCGGCGACGCGACCGGCGTCACCTTCGGCGGGCTCGCCGGAACGCAGCTGACGCGCGTCGACGCGGACACGATCACCGCGCACACCCCGGCGCACTCCGCCGGAGCGGTGGATGTGACGGTCACTCTGCCGACGGCCACGCTCACCACGACGGGCGGCTTCACCTACACGGGTGCGCCGACCGCCCCGACGGCGAGCGCGATCGACCCGGCCACCGGCAGCACCGCGGGCGGCACGACGACGACGATCACCGGAACCGGCTTCACGGGCGCGACCGGAGTGACCTTCGGCGGCGCGACCGGCACCTCGTTCTCGGTGACGAACGACACCACGATCGTCGTCACCTCGCCCGCCGGCGCCGCGGGGAACGCCGCGGTCGTCGTGCAGCACCCGAACGGGAACGCGACCGTGCCCGGCGGATTCACCTACACCGGCACCGCCCCGTCGATCACCGCGATCACGCCCGACAACGGCCCCGCCGCCGGCGGAACCACCGTCACGATCACCGGCCCCGGCATCGCCGCCGCCACGAACGTGACCTTCGGCGGCATCCCCGGCACCGACCTCACCCCCGGCGCCGACGGCGACGAGAACAGCCTCAGCGTCACCACGCCGGCGCACTCCGCCGGAGCGGTGGATGTGGTCGTCACCCTGCCGAGCGGCCCGCTGACCTCGACGGGCGGCTTCACCTACACCGGCGCCCCGACCGCGCCCACCGCCACCGGGCTCGACCCGAGCAGCGGCGCCACGGTCGGCGGCACCACGGTCGTCGTGCACGGCACCGGCTTCACCGGCGCCACCGGGGTCACCTTCGGCGGCACCGCGGGCACCTCCTTCGTCGTGACGAACGACACGACGATCACGGTGACCACGCCCGCCGGCACCGCCGGCACCGCGGCGGTCGTCGTGCGGCACCCGAACGGCGACGCGACCGTGCCCGGCGGCTTCACCTACACGGCGCCGCCCGCCTCCATCCAGACGATCGCGCCGACCAGCGGCCCCGCCGCGGGCGGAACCGAGGTCACGATCACCGGACCGGGCCTCGGCGCGGCGACCGGCGTGAGCTTCGGCGGCACGGCCGGCACCGGCCTCGTGTCGAACGGCGCCGACTCGATCACCGTCACCGCCCCGGCGCACGCCGCCGGAGCCGTGGATGTGGTCGTCACCCTGCCGAGCACGACGCTCACCTCGACCGGCGGCTTCACCTACACCGGAGCCCCGGTGCCGCCGACCGCGAGCTCGATGACGCCCACCAGCGGCGGCACCGCGGGCGGCACCACCGTCACGATCACCGGAACCGGCTTCGCCGGAGCGACCGGCGTCACCTTCGACGGCGCCCCCGGCGGCTCGTTCACGATCGTGAACGACACCACCATCACGGTGGCGGCGCCCGCCCACGCGGCCGGCAGCGTCCCGGTGCTCGTGCAGCACCCGAACGGCAACCCGACCGTGCCCGGCGGCTTCACCTACCTCGCGACCGCGCCGAGCATCCAGTCGGTCTCGCCGAACGCCGGACCGGCCGACGGCGGCACCGTCGTCACGATCAGCGGCCCCGGCGTCGGCTCCGCCACCGCGGTGACCATCGGCGGGACGCCCGCCACCGGCCTCACCGTCGTGGATGCCGACACCGTCACCGTCGTCAGCCCGGCCCACGCGCCCGGCGCCGCCGACGTGGTCGTGACGCTGCCGACCGTGACGCTCACCAGCGTCGGCGGCTTCACCTTCGCCGGGGTCGCCCCCAGCGTCGGCACCGTCACGCCGAACGCCGGACCGGCGGAGGGCGGCACCAGCGTCACCCTCGGCGGCGAGGGCCTCACCGGCACCACCGACGTCGAGTTCGGCGGAACGCCGGGCACCGACGTCACGGTCGTCGACGACAACACCGTCACGGTCACGACGCCCGGGCACGCGCCCGGCAACGTGCGCATCCTCATCCGCAACCCGAAGGGCGACGTGACCCTCGACGACGGATTCGGCTACGTCGGCGCCGACGACCCGGTGGTCACCGACGTCAGCCACGACACCCTGCCCACCGGCGGCGTGCGCATCCGCATCTTCGGGCGCAACTTCGCCAACGCGACCGGTGTCACCTTCGACGGCGTGCTCGGCTCGGGCTTCACCGTCATCGACGACAACACGATCGAGGTCATCGCCCCGCCGCACGCCCCCGGCGACGTGCAGGTGCGCATCCTGACCGCGACGGGAGGCTCGCTCCCCTGGACGATGACCTACGTCGCGGCAGCAGACCCCGGCACGCCGGGCGACGGTTCGGGTCCGTCGTCCAGCGCCGCCGGAAGCGGTGGCCTCGCGGCCACCGGCACCGATGGAGGTCGGTGGGTATTCGGGGCTCTCGCGATGCTGTTCGCGGGTGCAGCCCTCCTCCTCCACGGTGCACGCCGCCGGCGGTTCGCCCGCCGGTGACCGGGCGGGGGAGCCCTTCGGGTGGGCTCCCCCGCTTCGCCCGGGTCCGTTCGATCGGGTTCCCGATCAGCGGCTCGGCCCAGAAGCTCTCTCTCCCGCACACCTGAACAGAACCTCCGGCGCGGACGATCGCATCCCCTCTTTCAGCGGTCGTCCGCGTCGGTCGTCTGCGCGGTCTCGGCGGCTGCTCGGCGCGACGCGCGCGGGGGTGGATGCGGCCCTCCTCCGGGCCGGTCGGCGTCGGTGGTCGCGGGTAGTCTGTGCGGGTGGTCACAGCCCTGTATCGCCGGTACCGACCGGAGAACTTCGCCGAGCTGATCGGACAGTCGCAGGTGACCGATCCGCTGCGCACCGCCCTGCGCACCGACCGGGTCAACCACGCCTATCTCTTCAGCGGCCCGCGCGGCTGCGGCAAGACCACGAGCGCGCGCATCCTCGCCCGCTGCCTCAACTGCGTCGAGGGCCCCACCGACACCCCCTGCGGCGTCTGCCCGAGCTGCGTCGAGCTCGCGCGCGGCGGCGGCGGATCGCTCGACGTGATCGAGATCGACGCGGCCAGCCACAACGGCGTCGACGACGCCCGCGACCTGCGCGACCGCGCCGCCTTCGCACCGGCCCGCGACCGCTTCAAGATCTTCATCCTCGACGAGGCCCACATGGTCACGAGCGCGGGATTCAACGCCCTGCTCAAGCTCGTCGAAGAGCCGCCGGAGCACGTCAAGTTCATCTTCGCCACGACCGAGCCCGAGAAGGTCATCGGCACGATCCGCTCGCGCACGCACCACTACCCCTTCCGGCTGGTGCCGCCCGCGACGATGCTCGACTACCTGCAGCAGCTCTGCGAGAGCGAGGGCGTCGAGGTTCAGCCGGGCGTGCTGCCGCTCGTCGTGCGCGCCGGCGGTGGTTCGGTGCGCGACACCCTGTCGCTGCTCGACCAGCTCATCGCCGGCAGCGAGGGCGCCCTCGTGCAGTACGAGCGCGCGGTCGCGCTGCTCGGCTTCACCCACGGCGCCCTGCTCGACGAGATCGTGGATGCGCTGGCCGTCGCCGACGCGCCGGGCGCCTTCGCCGGGGTCGACCGCGTCATCCAGACCGGCCAGGATCCGCGCCGCTTCGTCGAGGACCTGCTCGAGCGCCTGCGCGATCTCATCGTCGTCGCCGCGACCCGCGAGGGCGCCGCGGCCGTGCTACGCGGTGTTCCCGCCGACGAGCTCGAGCACATGGGCCGTCAGGCCGGGGCCTTCGGCACCGCGGCCCTGTCGCGCGCCGCCGACATCGCCAACAGCGCGCTGACCGAGATGTCGGGCGCCACCTCGCCGCGCCTGCACCTCGAGCTGCTGCTCGCCCGCCTGCTCGTGCCCGCCGCCGATGCGACCGAGCGCGGCGCGCTGGCGCGCGTCGAGCGGCTCGAGCGCCGGGTCGGCATCCAGGATGCGACCGGGTCGGGCGCCTCGGGCGCGGCGCCGGTGTCGGGTTCGGGCGCAGGATCCGACTCAGGCGCGGGATCCGCGTCGGGCTCGGCCGGTTGGTCGGGTTCGACGGGTTCAACGGGCGACGTTCCGCCCACGGAGTCAGGTCTCACCGGGATCGCGGCGATGCGCGCCGCATCGCCGCGCGCGAAGGCGGCCGCCGCGGCCGCAGCCGCCGCCGCGGCCGCAGCCGCCGCCGCGGCCGGTCAGAATCCTTCGGGGCAGGGGGCTTCGGGGCAGGGCGTGTCAGGGCAGGGCGCTGCGGCATCGTCGTCGACCGGCTCGAGCTCGTCGGCTCCCGTCTCGTCGGCTCCGGGCTCGTCCCAGCCGGTCTCGTCGGCGCCGAGCGCTCCCGCCGACTCCGTCGACGGGGCGTCCGCCGCCGGTTCGCCGGGCGATGGTGTCGCCGCCGAGGCGTCGTCGGCCGCACCCGGCTCGCGCGACGCGGCCCCCGCATCCACGTCATCCGCCGACGCCGCAGCCGGCGCGCAGTCCGGCGACGGCGCTGAGCGCGACGCCGCCGCACCGCGCGCGCCCGAGCTGCCGGCCGAGACCGCCGTGCCGACCTCCGAGCCGCGTCGGGCCGAGCGACCCGAGGCGCCGGCGCCGGTCGGACCGGTCACCGTGCAGCAGCTGCGCGACGCCTGGCCCGAGGTGCTCGAGGTCGTGCAGAAGTCGCGGCGCCAGGCCTGGATGGTCGTGCTCACCGCGACCGTGCTCGACCTGAACGGCGACGTGCTCGTGCTGAGCTTCCCGAGCGAGAAGGACTCCGAGGGCTTCAAGGGCAGCGCGCAGGCCGCGCTCGAGACGCCGAGCGAGCAGCTGCGCGCAGCGATCCAGCAGGTGCTCGGCATCCGGGTGAAGTTCCTCGTCCGCCGCGGCGGCCCGGGTCAGGGCGGCACCGGCGGGCAGGGCGGACCCGGGCAGGGCGGCGCCGGGCCGACCGGCGCCGGGCGCCCGGCCGGCACTGCCGGCGACCCCGCCGCGGCTCCCTCGAACGCCGACGCCGGCGGATCGTCGGCGCCGACCGGTGGGCCGAGCTCGGACAGCCGCCCCGCGGCGTCGGGGTCGGCATCCGGCTCCGCGTCCTCGACGTCGACCGCCGGTGGCGCCGGGCCGCGCGGCGCGGATTCCCGTTCGCGGTCGTCAGCCCCCGCGAGCTCGTCGGGCTCGGCGTCGACGCCCTCCGCATCGGCCGCCCCTGCCGCACCCGCGTCGCCGGGCGGCTGGAATGTCGCGCGCATCCCCGACTCCGACCCGACCGCCCAGCCGGCTGCCGCGCAGCCCGACGCGGCCGACCCCGAGATCGAGCCCATCGTGGGCGGCAAGGACGCCGACGGCTGGGCCGCGCCCGGCCTCGACTCGGGGGCGTCGTTCGATGGCCCCGCCGTCGACCTGTCGTCGCTGCCCGACTCGATCCGGCCCGCGTCCGCGCTGCGCGGTGGGCCGAAGGCCGGTCCCGGTCCCGCCGTCGGCACGGTCCCCGCGCGCGGGGGCTCGGGTGCCGCCGACGCGTCCGGTGCGGGGTCGAGCAGCTCCCCGGCCTCCGAGCCCGAGCCGCGCGACGAAGATGCCCCGCCGGACTACGACGCACCGCCGCCGCCCGACGAGGGCGGGCGTCCCGCCGGACGCAGCTCCGCATCCGCCTCCGCGCCGTCGACCGCCGCGCCGACGACGGCCGCCGCGCCGCGGCCAGCCCGTCAGGCGCCCACGGCGCCGCGTCGCCCCGGCGCGCCCACCGGTCAGCGCTACGGCGAGGCCGTCGTGCGCGAGATCCTGGGCGCGACCTTCATCGAAGAGCACACGATCGCCCCGACGGTGAAGCCCGTGGCCGAGCCGCCGCGCGGGGATGACTTCTGATGTACGAGGGGATCGTCCAGGAGCTGATCGACGAGCTCGGCCGCCTGCCCGGCGTCGGCCCGAAGTCGGCGCAGCGCATCGCCTTCCACATCGTGCAGACCGAGAGCTACGACCCGACGCGTCTGTCGGAGGTGCTCGCCGAGGTACGCGACAAGGTGCGCTTCTGCCAGCAGTGCGGCAACGTCGCCGAGGGCGAGCTGTGCTCGATCTGCCGTGACCCGCGTCGCGTTCCGAGCGTGATCTGCGTGGTCGAGGAGGCGAAGGACGTCGTCGCGATCGAGCGCACCCGCGAGTTCCGCGGGCTGTACCACGTGCTCGGCGGCGCCATCAGCCCGATCGACGGCATCGGCCCCGATCAGCTGCGCATCACCCAGCTCGTGCAGCGCCTCGCCGACGGCACCGTCACCGAGGTCATCATCGCGACCGACCCGAACCTCGAGGGCGAGGCGACCGCGACCTACCTCTCGCGGCTGCTCATCCAGCCGGGACTCCGGGTCAGCCGCCTCGCGTCCGGGCTCCCGGTCGGCGGCGACCTCGAGTACGCCGACGAGGTCACCCTCGGGCGCGCCTTCGAGGGCCGCCGCGTCGTCGAGCACTGACCGGGCGGATGCGCGTGCGCTCGACTCCCGTGCGTTCGATTCCCGTGCCGCCCGCGCGCCCCGTTGCGCACGCGGGCTCTGGCCTGCGTGCGCACCCTGTTCTGCCCTTCCCTGGCGCCCGGAACCTGCCCGAGTTGCCCACTTCGGTCGGGTTCCGTGCGCCGAACCCGGCCGAACTGGGCGACTCGCCGGCTGGTGATCCCGAGTTGCCCACTTCCGCGGCGTGCCGGATCCCGATGATCGCGGATTCGGGCAACTCATGTGCTCGCCCGGTCGGCATGACCGCGAGCGTCGACGCGGGCCGTGGCTCGAGCCTCGACAGGATGCGGCCGTGGCGCTGACGCCGGAGCGTCGCGCCGAGCTGGTGGCGCTGCGCCGCGCCCGCGACCTCATGGATCGCGAGTTCGCGAGCGGCCTCGACGTCGCCGCGGTCGCCCGCCACGCGCACATGTCGTCGGCGCACTTCTCGCGCCGCTTCCGCGCCGCCTACGGCGAGACGCCGAACGCCTACCTGATGACCCGCCGCGTCGAGCGGGCGATGATGCTGCTGCGCGGCGGCGCGAGCGTGACCGAGGCGTGTATGGCCGTCGGATACAGCTCTCTCGGCTCCTTCAGCACGGCGTTCACGAGCATCACGGGCGAGTCGCCGAGTGCGTATCGCGCCCGACCGCACTCGCCTTTCGAGGAGATGCCGGCCTGCGTCGCCCGCTCCGTGGCCCGCCCGACGCGGCTGCCGCGCCCGCTGGCCGCTCCGCCCTCCGCATCCTCGTAGCCCGTCCCGCTCGCTGGCATCACCCCGACGCGATCGAGCAGGATCCGAGAAGCCGGATGCGCATCCGCCCGCCTAGCGTGAACGTCATGAGCATCGGACTCCGCTTCGTGAACATCACCGTCGATGACGTCGACGCCGCGATCGCGTTCTACCGCGACGGCCTCGGCTACGAGACCCGCAACGACATCGCCTACGGCGACGGACGCTGGGTCACCCTGGGCGTGCCCGGCGAGGCCGCCGAGATCGTCCTCTCCCAGCCGCACGCGGGCCGCGCGCCCGCCGACGCCGAGGCGATCGGCGAGCTGCTCGCCAAGGGACTGCTGCCGAACATCGTCTTCCTCAGCGACGACGTGGATGCGGCCTTCGCCCGACTGCAGCAGGCCGGCGCCGAGATCGTGCAGGAGCCGACCGACCAGGACTGGGGCCCGCGCGACTGCGCCGTGCGCGACCCCGCCGGCAACATGGTGCGCATCTCGGCCGCCTGAGCCGCGGTCCCTTCTCCGCGAGAGTACGTACTTTGCGGCGTCGGCCCGGCGTGTCACAGCGCAAAGTGCGTACTCTCGCGGAGCCCGGCGGCGCGACACGCGGTCAGGGGGACCCCGCGCGCTCGATATGATTCCCGAGGAATCGAGCAACCGGGAGTCGGCCGTAGTGAGCCTGATCGTGCAGAAGTTCGGCGGATCCAGTGTCGCCGACGCCGAGAGCATCAAGCGCGTCGCGAAGCGCATCGTCGAGACCCGCAAGGCGGGCAACGAGGTCGTCGTGGCGGTCAGCGCCATGGGCGACACCACCGATGAGCTGATCGACCTCGCCCACGAGGTGACGCCCATCCCCGACGCCCGCGAGATGGACATGCTGCTCACCACGGGCGAGCGCATCTCGATGGCGCTGCTGGCGATGGCGATCAAGAGCCTCGGCCACGAGGCCCGCAGCTACACGGGCAGCCAGGCCGGCATGATCACGGATGCGCAGCACGGCGCCGCACGCATCGTCGACGTCACGCCGGTGCGCGTGCGCGAGGCCCTCGACGAGGGCGCGATCGCGATCGTCGCCGGCTTCCAGGGCTTCAACCGTGACTCGCGCGACATCACGACCCTCGGCCGCGGCGGCTCGGACACGACCGCCGTCGCCCTCGCCGCCGCGCTGAACGCCGACGTCTGCGAGATCTACACCGATGTCGACGGCGTCTTCACCGCCGACCCCCGCGTCGTGCCGCGCGCGCACAAGATCGACACGATCACGAGCGAGGAGATGCTCGAGCTGGCGGCAGCCGGCGCGAAGGTGCTCTACATCCGCGCCGTCGAGTACGCCCGCCGCCACGGCGTCACCCTGCACGTGCGCTCGTCGTTCAGCCCCGCCGAGGGCACCCTGGTCATCAACCCCACCGAGGGAGAGAAAGTGGAAGAGCCGATCATCACCGGTGTCGCCGGCGACCTCAGCGAGGCGAAGATCACCGTCGTCGGCGTGCCCGACGTGCCCGGCAAGGCGGCGGAGATCTTCACGATCGTCGCCAAGACCGGCGCCAACATCGACATGATCGTGCAGAACGTGTCGGCCGCCTCCACCGGCCTCACCGACATCTCCTTCACCCTGCCGAAGTCCGACGGTCAGAAGGTGCTGACGACCCTCAAGGCCGAGCAGCCCGAGGTCGGCTTCCAGTCGCTGCAGTACGACGACCAGATCGGCAAGCTGTCGGTGGTCGGCGCCGGGATGCGCACCAACGCCGGCGTCTCGGCTCAGCTGTTCACGTCGCTCAGCGACAACGGCATCAACATCGAGATGATCTCCACCAGCGAGATCCGCATCTCGGTCGTCACCCGCGCCGACTCGCTCGCGAAGGCGACCCAGGTCGTGCACACCGCCTTCGGGCTCGACTCCGACGGCGAGGCGAAGGTCTACGCCGGAACGGGTCGCTGATCCGGTCTCACGATCGGATCGACGCTCGCACCGCGTCAGGAGCGCGCCGCACCCTCGGGGTCGGCGCGCTCCGTCGTTCTCGGGCTTGTCGTTCCCGGCGTTCCCGGGCTAGTCGGCGCCGGGCCTGTCACCCCGGCGCTCCCTGACCGTCGTCCCGCGTCGCGCGTGCCGGCTCAGGCGACCTCGCCGACCCGGATCTCGCTCCAGCCCTGCGCCGAGATGTCGACGCTGACGCGCGAGGGGATCTCCTCCTTCATCGCCTCGACGTGGCTGATCAGGCCGATCGTGCGTCCGCCCTGCCGCAGGCCGTCGAGCGTCGACATCGCGATCTCGAGGGTGTCGCCGTCGAGCGAGCCGAAGCCCTCGTCGATGAACAGGGTGTCGAGGCGGATGCCGCCGGCCCGCGCCGTCACGACCTCCGAGAGCCCGAGGGCCAGCGCGAGCGAAGCGAGGAAGGTCTCACCACCGGAGAGCGAGCGCGGCGGGCGCGGCACGCCGGTGTGCTGGTCGATGACGCTGAGGTCGAGCCCGCCCTGCGCGTTCTTCCGCAGCCGCTGGTCGCTGTGCTCGAGCAGGTAGCGGCCGGCGGTCATCGAGCGCAGGCGCTCGTTGGCGGCCGCGACGATCTCCTCGAGCTCGGCTGCGAGCACATACGACTCCAGCCTCATCCCGTACTCGTTGGGGCTGCGCCCGTGCACCGTGTCGGCGAGGCGCCGCACGGTGTCGGCGCGCTCGACGAGGTCGCCGAGCTCGTCGGTGGTCGCCCGCACCTGCCCCGCGAGCCGGGCCGTGCGCGTCGCCGCGTCACGCAGGGTCGAGGCGCGCACGAGAGCGTCGCGGGCCGCGGCGCCCGCGGTCGCGTGCGCCTCCGCGGCGCTGTCGACGTCAGCCGGGTCATCGGGAACCGACTGCAGGTCGTCCGCGCCGAGCAGACCCCGCACCTCGGCCAGGCCGAGTGCGACCGCGTCGACGGTCGACCGCATCCGCCCGACCTCCGAGGCGGGCAGCGCGGCGGCGGTGACCGCCTCATCGTCGGCGAAGCCCTGTGTCGCGCGCTGGGCGACCCAGTCCTCCTCGGCCCCGATCGATGCCTCGGTCGCGGTGCCCTGTTCGGCGAGGGCGTCCCGCAGCGCTTCGGCCGTCCGCCGCGTCGCGGTGAGCTCGGCCACGCGCGCGGCGACGGTCGCGTGCTCGCCGCGGGCCGCGGCCACCTCGTCGCGGGCGCTCTGCGCCGCCTCCTGCGTGCGCGTCTGCTCGGTGGCGAGCTCGGCCCGCTCGGTCGATCGGGTCTGCTGACGGGATCGGATGCTCTGCTCGCGCTGCTCAGACGACGTGCGCTCGTCGACGAGTCGCGTCTGCTCGGCGCGCGCGGTCTCGGCCGCGTGCACGCGCTCGGCGGCTCCGCGCTCGGCGGTCTCGAGCTCGTCGACTCCGCGTTCTCCGGCGGCGCCACGCTGCGCGGCGATGCGCTGCCGCAGAGCCGCGACGGCGTCGTCCGCGCGGCGCAACGCGCCTGCGGCGGCCTCGGCCCGCTCCTCGGCGACCGTGACGTCGTCGTCGTCGACGGGATCGTCGTCCCAGCTCGCGGGGGCGGGATGCTCGACCGCGCCGCAGACCGGACACGGCTCGCCCGCGTTCAGCTCACCGGCGAGGTGGGCCGCCTGCCCGAGCAGACGTCGTCGGCGCAGCTCCGTCGCGGCGCCGGCGGCGGCGGTGCGCTGCTCGGCGGCGGCCAGCGCAGCGGTCTCGGCGGAGGTCAGCTCGGGCTCGAGCGCGGCGGCGGCGCGCGCGGCGTCGCGGGCCTCGCGCAGAGCGGCCCTCTCGGTGGCCGCCGCCTCCAACGGCGCCGCACCGGCGGTCGCGGTGTCGAGGTCTGCCACGAGTCGCTCACGTCGGGTGAGCAGGGTCGTGAGCTCGGCATCCAGCTCGGTCGCGTCGACGTCGTGCTGGGCGAGTGCGGCCTGCGCTGCGGTCGCGGCCCGGTCGCGCGTCGGCAGCTCCGTCTCGAGCCGTGCCGCGCTCTCGAGCCCGCCGAGCTCGCGGGTCGACCGGTCGATCAGGGCCGCGACGGCCGCCGTCTCGATCGCGGCGCGGCGGTCTTCGACGCTCGCTGAGGTCGCCGCTGCCGGCGCGCCGGCAGTCGGCGCCGCGTCGGCATCGGCTCTCAGATCCGGGAGCTCACCGGCCGCGTCCCGCGCGGCATCCACGCTCGCTCGCGCTTCGTCGAGACGTCGTCGTGCGCGCTCGCGCCGCCGCCCCGTCTCGGTCAGCCGCTCGGCCCTCTCGGCGCCGTCGATCAGATCGGCGTACGGCGCGACCTCGCTCTCACGCTGCTCGAGCGCGATCAGCCGCTCTCGTCCCGAGGCGAGACGCTTCTGTCGTTCGGCGAGCACGCGGGCGGCGTCGCGCCGCTCGGCCGCCGCGCGTTCGGCCGTCTGCGCGGCATCGCGCGCGGCCTCGGCGGCGTCCGCCGCGGACTCGGCGAGAGCGGCGCCGCTCGCGGCCCACTCCGCCAGTCCCGCATCCGATTCCGGATGCGGCTGCTCGATCAGCTGCGCCACCTGCTCGACGAGTGCGTGCAGGCCCACCCGGGCGCGGCCGAGCTCGTCGTCGAGCGCCTTGCGTCGCTCCTGCAGCCGCCGGTCGTAGTCCTCGAAGCGCTCGGTGCCGAAGAGCGTGCGCAGCAGCCGCTGACGGTTGTCGCTGTCGGCGAGCAGGAACTCGTGGAAGCGGTTCTGCGCCAGCAGGATCACCTGCTGGAACTGCTCGCGCGAGAGCTGCACGATGTCGTCGACCGCGATGCCGACGTCGCGCGGCTTCGCGGCGAGACCCTCCCACTCGTCGCCGCGGCGCACCTCGAGCACGGCCGTCGGCGCCTGCGTCGTGAGCCCGCCGCCGCGGCGGGCCGGGCGTTCGTACTCGGGGGAGCGCGTCAGCCGGTAGACTTCCGCGCCCGCCTCGAACTCGAGCACCACGCTGGTCGGGTCGTCGGGCAGGCAGTGGTCGCTGCGCAGCCGCGGGCTCGCGCCGTCGTAGCGCGGCGCCCGGCCGTACAGCGCGAAGCAGATCGCATCGAGGATCGAGGTCTTGCCGGCGCCGGTGCGCCCGCCGATGAGGAAGATGCCGTCGTCGGCGAAGGCCGTGAAATCGACCTCCTGCCGGCTCTTGAACGGGCCGAAGCCCTCCATCTCGACGCGCAGGATCCTCACGCGGCCGCCTCCTCGCCGCGCACCTCGGCTACGAGCTCGCGCACCAGGTCCTCCTCGGCGGCGCTCGCGCCCACGCCGTTGCGCACATGCGCGAGGAAGCCGGCCACCAGCTCCTCGTCACTGCGCCCCTGCACCCGCTCGGCGTAGCTCGCGGCGCCGTCGGCCGCGGTGCCGCCCGCCGGCTCGTGGCCGAGCTGCGCGCACCACGGGAACCGGCTCTGCAGCCGGCGCATCGCCTCGCTCGGTCGCGCCTGATCGGTCAGCACGGCGCTCACCCAGCGCTGCTCGGCGTCAGCGAACGACGGCGACGAGAGCAGCTCCTCGAGCGTGCCGCGCAGCACGGCGAGCGCCCGTGGCACCGGCAGATCGACCCACTCGACCGCGGCGAGCCCGTCGGCATCCAGTTCGACGAGCCAGCCGCCGCGCACCTTCGCCGCCTCCGAGAAGGAGTAGTGAAGCGGCGCCCCGCTGTAGCGGATGTGCTCGGCCAGCTGCGCCCGCCCGTGGATGTGCCCGAGAGCCGCGTAGTCGACGCCGTCGAAGGCACCGAGCGGCACCGCATCCACGCCCCCGACCCGGATCTCCCGCTCGACGTCACTCGCCTCGGCCTCCGCCGCGCCGCCCGAGGCGAAGGTGTGCGCGAGCACGACCGTGCGCACCGCCGTGCCCTCGCCTGCTGCTGCCGCCGCCGCAGCCCGCTCCGCGATCGCCGCTCGCACCCGCTCCATCGCCACATCCAGCACCTGCGCCTGCGTGCGCAGCTCGGGCCTGCCCCAGCCGTGCCGCACCAGCACCGGCTCGAGATAGGGGATGCCGTAGACATCCAGCTTGCCGTGCTCGTCGCTCAGGGTCACCGGCGCCGCGATCGTCGCCGGGTCGGTGAGGATGTGCACCCCGCCGAGCGCCGCGTACTCCGCCTGGAAACCCAGCCGCGCCGCCGAGTCGTGGTTGCCGCTCGTCATGATCACGGTCGCGCCGGCTTCGCGGATCGCGCGCACCGCATCCGACAGCAGCCGGAAGGCGTCGGCCGAGGGCGCCGCCGAGTCGAACACGTCGCCGGCGACGAGCACCGCATCCACACCCCGCTCGCCCACGATCACGGGGATCTCGGCGAGCACCGCACGCAGCGCCTCCAGCGTCGAGTGCCCGTGGAAGGTGCGCCCGATGTGCCAGTCGGAGGTGTGCAGCAGCTTCATGCTCTCGACGCTATCGGCGGCGGACGACATGAATGCGACGCCGCCCGCCCGAGCCGCTTCGCGCCCCGTGGCCCCGAGCCCGTCACACGGTCGGCCCGCGTCCGCGCCCCCGTCTACGATGAGCGCATGAGCAACCCCGGCATCCGCATCGGCGTCGTCGGCGCCACCGGCCAGGTCGGCGCCGTCGTGCGCCGCCTCCTCGAAGAGCGCGACTTCCCGATCTCCGAGATCCGCTTCTTCGCCTCGGCCCGCAGCGCGGGCACGACGCTCCCCTTCAAGGGCGAGCAGATCACGGTCGAGGATGCGTCGATCGCCGACCCGACCGGGCTCGACGTCGCGATCTTCTCGGCTGGCGCGACCATGTCGAAGGTGCAGGCCCCGCGCTTCGCCGCCGCCGGCGTCACCGTCGTCGACAACTCCTCCGCGTGGCGCATCGACCCCGAGGTTCCGCTGGTCGTCAGCGAGGTCAACCCGCACGCGATCGACCAGGCCGTCAAGGGCATCATCGCGAACCCGAACTGCACCACGATGGCCGCGATGCCGGTGCTCAAGCCGCTGCACGAGAAGGCCGGGCTGACCCGCCTCATCGTCAGCACCTACCAGGCCGTCTCCGGCGCCGGTCTGGTCGGCGGCGAGGAGCTGCTCGCCGAGGCGACCGCCGCGGTCGGTCAGGATGCGATCGAGCTCGTCCACGACGGATCGGCCGTCGACTTCCCGGCCGCCCAGGCCTTCCCGACCACGATCGCCTTCAACGTCATCCCGCACGCCGGCGACTTCGTCACCTCCGACGAGGTGCCCGTCGAGTTCGCCGAGACCGTCGAAGAGCTGAAGCTGCGCAACGAGTCGCGCAAGATCCTCGAGATCGACGGCCTGCCGGTCAGCGGCACCTGCGTGCGCGTGCCCGTCTTCACCGGCCACTCGCTCTCGATCAACGCCGAGTTCGCCGAGGCGATCAGCCCGGCCGAGGCCCGCGACCTGCTGAAGGACGCCCCGGGCGTGCAGCTCGTCGACGTGCCGACGCCGCTCGCCGCCGCCGGCGTCGACCCCAGCCTGGTGGGCCGCATCCGTCAGGACGAGGGCGTCGAGGGCGGCCGCGGCCTCGCGCTGTTCATCTCGAACGACAACCTGCGCAAGGGCGCCGCCCTCAACGCGGTGCAGATCGCCGAGCTGCTCGCCGCGCGCCTCGTCGCGGCCTGAGCCGACCCGCGCCCCTCACACCGAACCGCAACTTCGCTGGGATCGAATACCCGGCATGGATGCGCTCACCGCACGTCGTCCGCGCCGGTCGGCTCCGCCTCTGCTGAGGCGGATGCTGACCGGCGCGGTCGCGTTCGCGGCGGCGATCGGGCTGGCCGGCTGCATCGGCGCCGGGCCCGGCTCGGACACGGGCGGCGCGAACGGCCAGAACAGCCAGGGAGGCGCCGTGACGAGCGACCCGAGCACCCCGATCATCGACCACGGGGACCCCGACGGCGAGCTCGTCGCCTTCTACGGCGACTCGTACACGATCGGCACGGCGCTCTCCGACCCGGAGGCCGAGCGCTGGCCGGCCCTCATCAGCGAGGAGCGCGGCTGGCGCGAGTTCAACCCGAGCCTCAACGGCCTCGGCTTCGTCAACCAGCGCGGCGATCGCGACCTGCCGGGCCAGATCATCGCCGCGAAGCCCGACATCGTCGTCGTCACCATGGGGCTCAACGACAACTTCAGCTACGACGGCGGCGCTGACGAGATCCACGCCGCGATCGACCGCGATCTCGACCGGCTGCACGAGAAGCTCCCCGACGCCCGCTTCATCGTCGTCGAGCCGTTCTGGTATCAGGACGAGCGCCCCGACTCGCTCGCGCAGATCATCCGCTGGGTGCACGCCGCCGCCGAACGCATCGGCGCCGACTGGGTGAGCGGGGCATCCCACTGGATGGACGGCGCGGCGAAGCGCGGCGTGCTCGCCGACGACGGCCTGCACCCGAACGCCGCCGGTCACGCCGACTTCGCGCGGCGGATGGATGCGGCGCTCACCCGGCTGGGTCTGCCCGCGACCCGCTGAGTCGGTCATCCGCTCGACCTGAGCGCGACTCCCGTGCGTCAGCCGGGCGCGTCGCGCGCGCCTAGACTGGCCCGGTGAGCAAGCCCATCGACGTCGCCCTGATCGGCGGCGGAATCATGAGTGCGACCCTCGGAACCCTGCTGCAGCGCCTCGAGCCCGGCTGGTCGATCTCGATCTTCGAGAGCCTCGGCGACATCGCGCAGGAGTCCTCCAACCCGTGGAACAACGCGGGCACCGGCCACTCGGCTCTCTGCGAGCTGAACTACACGCCCGAGAAGAACGGGCAGATCGACGTCAGCAAGGCGATCGAGGTGAACGAGCAGTTCCAGGTGTCGCGCCAGTTCTGGTCGTACCTGGTCGACGAGGGTGCGCTGCCCGACCCGAAGGCGTTCATCAACGAGGTTCCGCACATGAGCTTCGTGTGGGGCGAGAAGAACGTCGACTACCTGCGTCGCCGCTTCGACGCGCTCAAGGACCACCCGCTCTTCGCCGGTATGGAGTACAGCGAGGATGCGAAGGTCATCCGCTCGTGGGCCCCGCTGCTGATCCCGGGTCGCCGCAAGGACCAGCCGATCGCCGCGACCCGCATCGCCGCGGGAACCGACGTCGACTTCGGCGCCCTGACCCGTCTGCTGGTCGGCGCGATGACCGACAAGGGCGCGAAGCTGAAGACCGACCACCGGGTGATCGGCCTCAAGCGCACCAAGGACGGGCTGTGGAAGATCCGCATCCGTCACGAGATCGGCGGAACGGTGCTCGAGGTCACGGCGCGCTTCGTGTTCGTCGGTGCCGGAGGCGGCGCGCTCAACCTGCTGCAGAAGTCGGGCATCCCTGAGATCAAGGGCTTCGGCGGCTTCCCGATCAGCGGCGAGTTCCTGCGCACCGACGACCCCGAGGTCGTCGCCCAGCACGCGGCGAAGGTCTACGGCAAGGCGTCGGTCGGCGCTCCGCCGATGTCGGTTCCGCACCTCGACACCCGCGTCGTCAACGGCCAGGCGAGCCTGCTCTTCGGGCCCTACGCGGGCTTCTCGACGAAGTACCTCAAGAAGGGCTCGCTGCTGGATCTCTTCCAGGCACTGCGCCCGCACAACATCTCGACCTTCCTCGGCGCCGGGCTCAAGAACCTCGACCTGGTCAAATACCTCGTCGGCGAGGTCTTCGCCAGCCGCGCCAAGAAGATCCGTGCGCTGCAGGAGTTCGCGCCGAACGCGAAGGGCTCTGACTGGCGCCTCATCACGGCCGGCCAGCGCGTGCAGGTCATGAAGAAGGATGCGAACGGCAAGGCCGTCATCCAGTTCGGCACCGAGGTCGTCTCGGCCGCCGACGGCTCGATCGCCGGTCTGCTCGGCGCCTCGCCGGGCGCCTCGACGGCCGTGCCGATCATGCTGACGCTCGCCGAGAAGTGCTTCCCCGACAAGATCGCGGAGTGGACGCCGAAGCTCACCGAGATGGTGCCGAGCTACGGCGCCACCGTCGGCGCGGACGAGAAGGTCGCTGCGGCGACTCTCGGGCGCACCGCGGCGGCGCTGCAGATCCAGCCCTGACCGGCCCGCTGACGCCCCGCCGCCGGGGTTGATCTGCGACCGCCGACGTTCCGGTCGCGTCGGGAGTCGGCATCCGCCCATCCGCTGACTACGCTGAGCCCATCGCGCTTCTCAGCGCGGACCGTCGCCCGCGCCGCGCGCGAGAGGCGACGCGGGGGAGCGCGATGACGCGCAGAGAGCAGGGTGCGATGGCGCAGCGGGTGGGGATCCGCGAGGTGGCCCGGCAGGCTGGCGTCTCGGTCACGACCGTGTCGCACGCGCTCAACGACCGCGGCCAGGTCAGCGCCGCCACGCGCGAGCACGTCAAGCGCATCGCCGGCGAGCTCGGCTACGCCCCCAACCGCATCGCGAGCGCCCTGCGCAGTCAGCGTTCGCGGCTGATCGGCTTCGTCAGCGACGAGATCGCGGCGACCCCCTTCTCGGGCCGGGTGATCACGGGCGCGCAGGATGCGGCATCCGAGCTCGGGCTCATGCTCATGGTGGTCGACTCGGCGCGCGACGACGGGCTCGAGGAGCGCCAGATCGAGACCCTGCTCGCCCAGCAGGTCGACGGCGTCGTCTACGCGCGCATGTTCCACCAGCTGGCCGATGTGCCGGCGACGCTCGGCGCGCATCCGACGATGCTGGTGGATGCGGTCGACCGTGCCGGCGCGCAGCCGTCGATCGTGCCCGACGAGGTGCAGATCGGTCGCATCGCGACGGAGCACCTCATCGAGGCCGGGCACCGGCAGATCGCGCACCTCACCCTCGAGCAGCCGGGCATGGCCCGCGACGGCCGCGAGGCGGGGTTCCTGGCGACGATGCGCGAGTGCGGGCTCACCGGCCCGGTCATCCGCGTGCCCGGCATCGGCGACGCGGTCGCGGGGCGTCGCGCGGCGACCGAGCTGCTGCGTCGGCATCCGCAGATCACGGCCGTCCTGTGCTTCAACGACCAGATGGCGATGGGCGTCTACCAGGTCGCCCAGGCGGCCGGCTTGCGCATCCCACAGCAGCTCTCGGTCGTCGGCGTCGACGACTTCTGGCCGATCTCCGAAGGACTCGACCCGGTGCTGACCACGGTCGCGCTGCCGCACTACGCGATGGGGCGGCTCGCGATCACCCGGCTCGAGGCGCTCATCACCGGACAGGCGGATGCCGCTCCGCGCGAAGCGAGGCTCGCCTGCGAGCTGGTGCGGCGCGCGTCGGTGACGGCCCCTCCTGCCCCCTGATTCCAGCCATATGCCGGTTCGGGCATGATCTCGACCCGGGCTTCTCGCGCCTCCGCGCGGATCGCTGCTCGACCCTGCCGCGGGAGCCGCCCGTGTCGCGTGGCCGCGGGCAGAAACGAAGAACGGCTGTTGACGAACTCGCCGAGCGGGTCTAGCGTCGCTCCCCGTGAAGATCTGAGACTCCGTCCGACCCGCGTCTGAGGCAGCTGCCCGGCGGGTGACGTGCGCCGATCCGGCGTCCCGTGCGAGTGGCGCGGGGAGTCTCTTCCGAATCCCGGTGGCCTGACGGTCCGGCGGTCCTCCGCCCCGCCGTTCCGATCACCATCCGACGACCGATCCCGGCCGACGACCTCCGCATCCTATGGCGGCGTCGCGACCGGCGTCGCTCGTCACCACGATCCCGGACGAACTCCACGCCCGCTCCCGGATCCGGCTCCGGCGCCGATTCCGACGCCGAACCGAAGGAGCCCTCTTTTGCGATCCCCGAACACCATCCTCGACACCACGCCGCCCGTGCAGAGCGCTCCCGCGCGCCGCGGGGTGACCGGATCCGGCGACCCGTCGGCCCCGCTGCGCGCGGTCGGCGTGACGCACGCCTACGGCGACCGGCGCATCCTCGACGACGTCTCGCTGACCGTCGCACCCGGCGCCCGCCTCGGCCTCATCGGCGAGAACGGCGCCGGCAAGTCGACCCTGCTGCGCATCCTCGCCGCGGCCGAACAGCCCGACGAGGGCCGCGTCACCGGGCCGCCCTCGGTCGGTCTGCTCTGGCAGGAGGTCACGGTCGACGGATCCGCACAGCTCAGCGACCTCGTCGACGCCGCGATCGCCCCGCTGCGCGAGCTCGAGCGCGAACTGGAGTCGGCCGCGCGCGGGCTCGGCACGAGTGCGGCCGCCGATGAGCGCTACGCCTCGGCGCTCGAGCGCTCGGAGCAGCTCGACCTGTGGACGCTCGATGCGCGCCGCGACGAGCTGCTCGACGGCCTCGGCGTCGGTGCGCTCGAGCTCGACCGCCGCGTCGACACGGTCTCGGGCGGGCAGCGCAGCCGCGTCGCCCTGGCCGCACTGCTGCTCTCACGCCCGGATGCGCTGCTGCTCGACGAGCCGACCAACCACCTCGACGATGCCGCCGTGGGCTTCCTGGCGAGTCAGCTGCGCGCCTGGCGCGGTCCGCTGGTGTTCGCGAGCCACGACCGCGCCTTCCTCGACGACGTGGCGACCGACCTGCTCGACATCGATCCGGCGCTGCACGGCACCACCCGCTACGGCGGCGGCTACAGCGACTACCTCGCGGCGAAGGCGGCCGAGCGGGTGCGCTGGGAGCAGCGCTTCGCCGAGGAGTCCGACGAGGTCGAGCGGCTGGCGGATGCGGTCGTCACTGTGGCTCCGGCCATCAACCACGCCCGCGCCATTCGCGACAAGAACAAGATGTCGTATGGGCTCAAGGGCAACCGCGTGCAGCAGCAGATCAGCCGTCGGGTGCGGGCCGCGCACAGCCGGCTCGACGAGCTCGAGGCGAGTCGGGTGGATGCGCCGCCCCCGCTGCTCAGCTTCACCGGCATCCCCCGTGGCTCGCAGGTGCTCGACGACGACGAGCCGCTCATCCGGCTGCACGACGCACGGGTCGACGGGCGGCTGCGGGTGGACGAGCTGAAGATCGCCCCGGATGCGCGCCTGCTCATCACCGGACCGAACGGCGCCGGCAAGTCGACGCTGCTCTCGGTGCTCGCCGGCGACCTCCCCGTGCGTGGCGCGGTGCGCCGCCGCAGGGGGCTGCGCATCGGGCTGCTGCGGCAGGACGTGCGCTGGCCCGACGGATCGCGCACGCCGCGGACGCTCTGGGAGGAGCGGCTCGGCGCCGAGCGGGCGGAGCGGCATCCGCTCGTCGACCTCGGCCTGATCGCCGCGCGCGATCTCGACCGTCCGGTCGGCCGGCTCTCGATCGGGCAGCAGCGGCGCATGGCGCTGGCGTTGGTGATCGCGAAGCCGCCGCACGTGTTCCTGCTCGATGAGCCGACGAACCACCTGTCGCTCGGCCTGGCGACGGAGCTCGAGGATGCGCTGGGCGGCTACCCGGGCGCCGTCGTGATCGCGAGTCACGACCGCTGGCTGCGGCGGCGCTGGCACGGCGCCGAGCTGGCGCTGACCGGGGGCGAAGTGCGCGGGGCGGCGGCGGCCTGACCGGCGCCATCTGATCCCGTGGCCGCCGCGGGCCTCAGCGCGATCGATCCGCGCGGGGCTCGCGGCTGCTGCGGGAGAGCGGATAGCGCTCGTCGAGACGCGGCTCGATCACCGCATCCATGAGCCAGCGGCCGAGCAGTGCGCCGCCCGCCCAGTAGGCGCCGAGGGCGAGGTAGAGCATGCCGAGATGCGTGATGGCCACGACGACCGTGATGCCCATCGCCAGCACGACGCCGATGCCGACGTAGAGGCTGCGCCACGAGCGGGTGGCGCGGTCGCGCTGCTGCTGCTCGCGCTCGGTGCGGGCGTCGAGCCCGTCGACGGCCTCACCGAACTCGGGCTTCTCGACCGTCTCGAAGAGGTCTCTGACCGGCACCTCGAAGGCGCGCGCGACGAGGGTGAGGGTCTCGAGGCTGGCGTCGTCGCCGCGTTCGAGCCGCTGGATGGTGCGCACGGTCACGCCGCTGTGCTCGGCCAGGCGCTCCTGGGTCCAGCCGCGTTCGCGGCGGAGGGTGCTGATGCGGGTCTCGTTCATGCCCATCACGCTAAGAATGCCCGGCTTCTGGCTCCACGTCAGCAGCACGACGATCACCCGACAGCTTCACGACAGCGACCCGACAGGCTCTCGGCGCCCCGGGAAACGCGGTGCATTGACACCATATCGAACGTATGTTCGAATGTCGAGCATGAGATGGAGCGGGCAGCAGCTGGATGCCGAGCAGCAGGGCGCGCTGCCCGGGCTGGCGCGCCTGCACGACCTCGTCCGCTCGGTCAGCACTCCCGAATTCGCCGGAATCACCTTCCACGAGGTGATGGCCAAGAGCGCGCTCAACCACGTGCCGACGGCGGCCGCACTGCCCTTCGGCTGGACGATCAACCCCTATCGCGGGTGCAGTCACGCCTGCGTCTTCTGCTTCGCCCGGCGCACCCACGAATACCTCGACCTGGATGCCGGGCGCGACTTCGACGAGCAGATCATCGTCAAGGTCAACGTCGCCGAGGTGCTCGAGCGCGAGCTGGCCCGCCCGAGCTGGGGCCATCATCCGGTCGCGCTCGGCACCAACACCGATCCGTATCAGCGGGCCGAGGGGCGCTACCGGCTCATGCCCGGCGTCATCGCGGCGCTCGCCGCGTCGGGAACCCCGCTGAGCATCCTCACCAAGGGCACCCTGCTGCGGCGCGACCTGCCGCTGCTGCAGGCGGCCGCCGAGCGCGTGCCCGTCGACCTGGCGATGTCGATCGCCGTCTTCGACCCCGAGCTGCAGAAGTCGATCGAGCCGGGCGCCCCGAGCACCGAGGCGCGGCTGGCCACGATCGCGGCGGCGCGGGATGCCGGCTTCAGCCCGAGCGTCTTCCTCATGCCGGTGCTGCCCTGGCTCACCGACAGCCGCGACCATCTCGACCGCGCACTGGGCCGCATCGCCGAGGCCGGGGCGAGCTCGGTGGCCTACTCGGCGCTGCATCTGCGCCCGGGCGCGCGCGAGTGGTACTTCTCCTGGCTCGCGCGCGAGCATCCCGACCTGGTCGGCCGCTACACCGATCTCTACCGCGATTCGAACTACGCGCCGAAGGACTACCGGCGCTGGCTCGCCGCCAAGATGCAGCCGCTGCTGCGCAAACACGGTCTCGGCCGCGCGCAGGAGGAGCCGTCGACCGGAGCGATCCGCTCGAGCGGGCTGCGCTCGCGCCCGACCGGGCCGCAGCCGAAGGTCGGCTTCGACGGCACGACGCACGGCGATCCCTCCTCGTCGGGTGGCGCCGTCGCCGATGGCGCCGAACGGATGCTCGCGGCCGAGCTGAGCCCGGCCGCCGCCGAGGCGCTGCAGCCGAAGCTGTTCTGAAGGCAGGGGAACCCGATGGGAGGCCGCGGAGGGCGAGATCCGTGAGCAGTGCGAGACGACCGGCGAGCCCGGAGCCGCGGGGCCCGGGCCCGACCTGCGCGACGCCCGTTGCCGGGCGCGACGCGCCACACCCTCTAATCTGGAGGAATGAGCATCCCGGGCGTCTCCGCTGCCCCCGGCGGCGACCCGCTCGGTGTGCGCACGCCGCGCCGCTCGCCGGTGCGTCTGGCCCTGCTCGACGACCACGAGGTGCTGCTCGACTCGCTCAGCAGCTGGATCGCCGGCAACGCCCCCGACTTCGACGTCGTGCTCGCCGCGACCAGCTGGCTGCAGCTCGTGCACAGCCCGGCGTTCCCGACCGAGATGGTCTTCCTCGACCTGCAGCTCGCCGAGCCTGTGAGCATCGAGGCCCGCGTGCGCACCTGCCGCGCGGCCGGAGCCAAGGTGGTCGTGCTGACGAGTCTCGACACCCCGGAGGCCCGCGAGCGCGCGATGGCCGCCGGGGCCGCCGAGTTCCTGGCCAAGACGCTCCCGATGGCCGAGGTCATGGAGGCCGCCCGACGGGTCATGGGCCTCGACGATGCCGGTACGGCCGGCGGATGGCGCCCGCCGCCCTCGGGTGCCGCAGCACATCCCGAGCACGTGCGCCCGCGGCTCAGCCCGGGCGAGGAGGAAGCGCTCAAGCTCTACGTCGCCGGCCACAGCACCGCCGAGGTCGCCGCCGAGATGAACGTGCAGTACGAGACCGCGAAGACCTACCTGCGCCGCGTGCGCGAGAAGTACGCCAAGGTGGGCCGCCCCGCGGGCAAGAAGGCCGAGCTGATCCGCCGCGCGGCGGAAGACGGGATCCTGGAGTAGCGATGGCGAAGCTCTACTTCCGCTACGGCGCGATGAACTCGGGCAAGAGCACCGCGCTGCTGCAGGCGGCGTTCAACTACGAGGAGCGCGGCCAGCACGTGCTGCTCGCCAAGCCCTCCGTCGACTCGAAGGGCGACGACGCGATCGTCTCCCGCCTCGGCGTCACGCGCTCGGTCGACTTCACCGTCGGGCCCGACGACGACATCCGCGCCACCTTCGCCAGCGAGCGTCGCGCCGTGATCGAGCGCACCGAGAAGGACGTCAGCTGCCTGCTCGTCGACGAGGCGCAGTTCCTCACCGAGGGCCAGGTCGACGACCTCTTCCGCATCGTCATCGAAGACGACGTGCCGGTGCTCGCCTACGGCATCCGCACCGACTTCCAGACCGTCGCCTTCCCCGGCAGCCGTCGCCTGCTCGAGGTCGCGCACTCCCTGGAAGAGCTCAAGACGATCTGCCGCTGCGGCCGCAAGGCCGTCTTCAACGCACGCACCGTCGACGGCCGGTTCATCTTCGACGGCGAGCAGGTCGCGATCGACGGCGTCGCCGTCGGCTACGAGTCGCTCTGCGGCGCCTGCTACCTCGAGGAGAGCGGCGGCGTGCTCAACAACGGCTGGCGCCCCCGCCTCGACTTCAGCTACAAGTCGGGCCCCGACGCCGACTTCGCCTGAGACCCCGCGAGTTCGCGGGCTGTGACGGCGACTTCGCCTGCCCGCGAGCCCGCGAGCCGTGACCTCGGAATCCGCGCGGCGGCGCGGCGTCGTGACGTGACCGGCTAGCCGACCGCGCGGATGATGAGCTGGGCCGTGATGACCGCGGCGAGGATCGGGACGGCGGCGATCGCGTAGCGGAGGCCGCGGACGAGGTGGCGGCGCTGCGGCTTGCCGGCCGTGCGCACGAGGCCGAGCCCGGTCACGACGGCGACGCTCGCGGTCACGATCCAGGGGAGTCCCCAGCGCACGAACTCCGACACCTCCTGGGTGCGCGTCGAGAGCAGGTCGAGTCCAGGGCGATCCGCGTCTCCGAGGGAAGCGCCGCTGAGACTGAGCCACGCCAGCACCGCGGCCCAGGCGAGCGTCAGCGCGAGACCGACTGCGAACCCCCAGCGGGCGACGGGGATGAGCGGGGGCTCGGGCTGCTCGGAGTCGCCCAGCGCGATCACGAGCGCGCCGAGCGAGACCGCGAGCGAGGTGAGGATCACCGCGGAGACCGAGGTGTCGAGCCCGCCGTTCAGGATCGTGCCGGCGGCGGTCGCGAAGGGGCGTGCGATGAGCGCCGCGAGGGCCGGTGCGCCCAGTGCCACGACGATCGCCGAGAGATGCGGGGCGATGCGCGTCGCGGTGTGCGTCGCGGTCGGCTCGCTCGACGGCGGAACGGGGGAGTCGGACACGTCTCGATTCTGTCGTGCCATCACCGCGGAACGGAAACGCGGAAGAGGGCCGCCCGAAGGCGACCCTCTTCTGCTGTGTTCTCTTCAGATCTGTCGGGGTAACAGGATTTGAACCTGCGACCTCGTCGTCCCGAACGACGCGCGCTACCAAACTGCGCCATACCCCGGTCTTGAAGTGCTGCCGCGAGCGGCAACCTGTCAAGGATAGCCGACTTCTGAGGCGGTCAGTGTCACGACCACCGCTTCGGGTGCGCACGCGAAGCGCACGGGTGCGTAGATCGAGGTGCCGAGGCCCGCGGAGACGTCGAGGAAGGCGCTCGAGCGAGCGCTGCGCCACACGCTGAGACCCTGCGCCTGCGCCGGCGGGATGTCGCAGTTGGTGACGAGGGCGGGACGCCCGGGGATGCGCACCTGACCGCCGTGCGTGTGCCCGGCGAAGATGAGATCCGCGCCCTGGGTGGTCAGCGCATCCAGCACCCGCCGGTAGGGCGCGTGGGTCACGCCGATGCTCACGACCGGCTCGACCTCGTCGCTCGACCACTCGACGTTCTCGCGCAGCTCCTCGATCGTGCCGGGCAGCGCATCCAGTCGGTCCCAGCCGCGGTGCGCGTCGCCGGTTCCGAAGAACTCGAGGCGCGTGCCCTTCAGCTCGATCGCGCGGGCGTGGTTGTTGAGGTCGAGCCAGCCGAAGTCGAGCTCGAAGAGCCGGTTGAGACCGGCGGTGTCGAGATCCATCGGCCGCTTGCCGTGGCCCTCGCTGGGGAAGAAGTAGCCGAAGGGGTTCTTCAGCACCGGTCCGTAGTAGTCGTTCGAACCGTGGGCGAAGACGCCGGCCGTGCCCGCGAAGGGCTCCAGCGCGTAGTGCAGCGCGTCGAGTGCATCGGGGTGACCGTAGTTGTCGCCCGTGTCCACGATCAGATCGGGCTCGTAGCGCGCGAGCGAGCGCACGAACTCCTGCTTGCCGTGCTGCCACGGCGCCATGTGCAGGTCGCTGAGGTGCAGCACCGTGATGTCGCGGCTGCCCGGGGGCAGGATCGGCAGGATCTCCTCGCGCACCGTCCAGCGCGTGCGCTCGACGAAGACGCCGTAGGCGGCGACCGCGGCGCCGGCCGCGACGGTCAGCCCGAGGGCGGTCGCCGTCGTGCGGCCGGCGCGCGCCATCAGCAGCGGAACTTCTTGTAGTCGAGCGTGATCGGCGTCGACGGGTTGGCCATCGCCCCTCCCGCGGGAGTCTGCGCCGTCACGACCGGCTGCGCATCCGCGGGTTGGCTCGTGGCCGTGCATTGACCTTGGGCGACGTTCGCGAAGCCGGCGTCGTTCAAGGTCTTCTTGGCTTGATCGAGCGTCTGCCCCGTCGTATCGGGCACTGTCTTGCCCTGCCCGTTCGAGGTGAAGACGGTGACCGTCGTGCCCTTCGCGACCGAGGAGCTGCCCGCCGGGTCGGTGCGCACGATAGTGCCGGCCGGCTGGTCGGAGTCGATCTGGCCGCCGTCGGCGAAGAGCAGGTCGGCGTTCTCGATGATCGGCTGCGCCTTATCGATCGTCTGCCCCGTCACATCGGGCACGATCGTCGGCTTTCCGGTCAGCAGGTTCGGGTCGGCGGCCGGGAGCCGCTCGCCCTTGTGGTTGATGTCGACCGCGGTCGCGATCCCCTTGAAGATGCTGTTGCGCAGCTCGGCCGCGCGAATGCCCTTCACCGAGATGCGGCGCAGGTTCTGGCCGCCCGAGATGTTGCCGACCCAGAGCGAGGTCGACGCGGCGGTCGTGGCGCCGTTCGTCCAGGTCTGCTTGGCCTCATCGGTGGTACCCGTCTTGCCGGCGTAGAAGCTGCCATCGTTCGGTCGGGCCGCGACGGCGGTACCGCCGCTGGCGAACACGCCGCCCATCACGTTCGCCGCGGTGTCGGCGACGTTGGCCGGGATCGCCTGCGTGCAGTCGCCCACCTGGCCCGGCAGCTCGGTTCCGTCGGGCGCGATGATCTTGTCGACGATGGTCGGCTTGCAGTAGTTGCCGTGGTCGACGATCGCGGCGTAGGCGGCGGCCATCATGAGCGGGCCGACGTTGTTGTCGCAGGTGCCGATCGCGCAGATCGGCACGGTCTGCAGCGGCTTCTTCGAGTCGTAGGCGTTGTGGATGCCGAGCTTCGCGGCGACGTCGGCGATGTCGCACTGGTCGACCTTGGTCGCCATCTGCAGGAACACCGAGTTGACCGACTGAGCGGTACCGCGAGCGACCGTGAAGGGGCCGCTCTCATTGGCGTCGTTGCGGAACTGGAACGAGCCGCCGCCCGGGGTCGCGCCGCAGGTCTTGAACTTCGAGAACGGGAGCGACTTCACGCTCGCGTCGAACGACTGGTTCACGCCGTTGCCGGCCTCGAGGTAGGCGAGCAGCGTGATCGGCTTGTAGGTCGATCCGGGCTGGAAGCCGCGCGATCCACCGTGATCGACGTCGGCGGTGTAGTTGATCGCCGTCGTCGTGGTGTCGGTGCTCCCGCGGTCGTCGAAGTCCTTGTTCTGCGCCATCACGAGGATGCGGCCGCTGCCGGGCTGCACGGTCGCCGCGGCGGCGCCGAGCTGGAAGCGGGTCTCGTCGACGGGGGCGCGCTGCTGCAGCACCGTGCGGGCGGCGATCTGCGCGTTCGCGTCGATCGACAGGAAGAACTTGTAGCCGCCGGTCTTGTAGTTCTCCTTGCGCTCCGTGGCGTTCGCACCGAGCGAGGTCAGCTCGGTGATCGAGTTGCGCAGGTAGTCGCAGGGGAGGCGGTAGTTCGGGTCGGCGTAGGCGCATCCGCTGGTCGGCGGCGTGATGTGCACGAAGTTCGCATCGACCGGGGTCGCGAGGGCCTCGTCGCGCTGCTTCTCGTCGATGAACTTGGCCGCGTACATCTTCTTGATGATGTAGTCGCGCCGCTCCTGGTTCTTCGCGTAGTTGTCGGGGTTCGACAGGCGCAGCTGGTCGGGGCTCTGGGTGATCGCGATGATCGAGGCCGACTGGGCGATCGTCAGATCGCTCGCGTTGACCGAGAAGTACTGGTTGGCGGCGGCCTGCACGCCGTAGGTGTTCACACCGAAGTTCGCGATGTTGAGGTAGCCCTGCAGGATCTCGTCTTTGGAGTACTGCTTGGCCAGGCTGATGGCGAGCTTGATCTCCTTGAGCTTGCGGCTCGGGGTCGCCACGGTCGCGTCGTTGTAGGCCTTCTCCTGCGCGTCCTTGTCGCCCTCGTTCTCGTTGAGGGCCTTCTGCACGAGGATGTTGCGCACGGTCTGCATCGCGAGCGTCGATCCACCCGTGTCGCCCGAGCCGGTCGCGTAGCCGAAGCCCGCTCGCATGAGCGACTGCAGGTCGACTCCGCCGTGCTCGTAGAAGCGCACGTCCTCACCGGCGATGGCGGCCTTCTTGACCCAGTCGCTCATCTGGTCGAGCTTGACCTCTTGACGGTTCTGGTCGTAGACCGTCGCGATCTTCAGCGGATTGCCGTCGGGACCGGTGATGTAGATCTCGTTCTGCTGCTTCTGCTTCCCGAGGGTGATGTAGTCGGGCAGACCCTCGAAGATGCCGATGGTGCTCGAGGCGGTCATGCCGGTCACGGCGAGGGCCGGGGCGACCATGACGGTCACCAGAACACCGGCGAGGGCGCTGAAACCGAGGGTGCCGAGGGTGGCGCCGATGAGCGAGCTCACCGTCTTCTTCTGGGCAGGCATAGGCTCGATGGTACGTTACGGCCCCTCGCCCCCGACTGAATGGATGCCCAACGATGCCGACCTGGGAATACCTGACGACGCCGCTCCTGATCCACAACACGACGGCGATCCTCAACAACTGGGGATCCCAGGGCTGGGAGCTCGTGCAGATCGTCACCGGTCCCGAGGGCGGACTCGTCGCCTATCTGAAGCGTCCGGTCGCGGCGGCGGGAGCTGAGGCGTGAGCGGTCGCATCGAGGCGCGTCTCGCCGAGCTCGGGCTGACCCTGCCGGCCGTCGCCGCTCCGGTCGCCGCCTACATTCCGGCCGTCACGACCGGGAACCTCGTCTACACCTCGGGCCAGCTGCCCTTCACCGACGGCGCCCTGCCGGCGACCGGGAAGGTCGCAGCGGATGCGGCCGCGGGGTCGGGACTCGTCGCGGCCGAGGACGCGAAGGCCTACGCCCGCACCGCCGCGCTCAACGCGCTCGCCGCCGTGGAGAGCGTGATCGGCTCGCTCGACCGCGTCACCCGCGTCGTCAAGGTCGTCGGCTTCGTCGCCTCCGACCCGGCCTTCACCGGCCAGCCGGGCGTGATCAACGGCGCCTCGGAGCTGCTCGGCGAGGTCTTCGGCGACGCCGGCATCCACGCCCGCAGCGCGGTCGGCGTCGCGGTGCTGCCGCTCGACGCGCCCGTCGAGGTCGAGCTGGTCGTCGAGTTCGCCTGAGCCGGCGTCCCGGATTCGACGAAGGCCCCCTCCCGCGGATGCGGTGAAGGGGCCTTCGTCGTTCGCGGGCCGCTGCCTACTTCAGCTTGTCGGTGATGATCTGCATCACGTTCGTGTCGGCGAGCGTCGTCGTGTCGCCGACCTCGCGGCCCTCGGCGACGTCGCGCAGCAGGCGCCGCATGATCTTGCCCGAGCGGGTCTTCGGCAGCTCGGTCACGATGAACACCTGGCGCGGTCGGGCGATCGCGCCGATCTGCTGGGCGACGTGGGCGCGCAGCACATCCGCCGCCTCGGCCGCCGTCGCGACATCCGCCTGGCTGGCCTTGACGATCACGAAGGCGACGACCGCCTGACCGGTGGTCTCGTCGTTCGCGCCGACGACCGCCGACTCGGCGACCCACGGATGCGACACCAGCGCCGACTCGATCTCGGCCGTCGAGAGGCGATGGCCCGAGACGTTCATGACGTCGTCGACCCGGCCGAGCAGCCAGATGTCGCCGTCCTCGTCCTTGCGGGCGCCGTCGCCGGCGAAGTACTGCGGCGGCTCGCCGTCGCCGCCCGGGAACTTCGACCAGTAGGTCTCGACGAAGCGCTCCGGGTCGCCCCAGATGCCGCGCAGCATGCTCGGCCAGGGTTCGGTGACGACCAGCAGGCCGCCCTCGCCGTTGGCGACGGGCGTGCCGTCTTCATTCAGCACATCCACCGAGATCCCCGGCAGCGGCACCTGCGCCGATCCCGGCTTCAGCGTCGTCACGCCCGGCAGCGCGCTGATCATGATGCCGCCGGTCTCTGTCTGCCACCAGGTGTCGACGATCGGCGCGGCTCCGGCGCCGATGATGTCGCGGTACCAGATCCACGCCTCCGGGTTGATGGGCTCGCCCACCGAGCCGAGCAGGCGGATGCTCGACAGGTCGTACTTCTGCGGCTCCTGCCGCCCGATCTTCATGAACGAGCGGATCGCGGTCGGCGCCGAGTAGAAGATCGACACCTGGTACTTCTCGACGACCTCCCACCAGCGCGCCGGGTGCGGGGTGTCGGGCGTGCCCTCGTAGATGACCTGCGTGGCGCCGTTCGCGAGCGGGCCGTAGACGACGTAGCTGTGGCCGGTGATCCAGCCGACGTCGGCGGTGCACCAGTAGACGTCGGTCTCGGGGTGCAGGTCGAAGACGTTCTTGTGCGTGTAGGCGGTCTGGGTGAGGTAGCCGCCCGAGGTGTGCAGGATGCCCTTCGGCTTCCCCGTCGTGCCCGAGGTGTAGAGGATGAACAGCGGGTTCTCGGCGTCGAAGGCCTCCGCCTCGTGCTCGTCGCTCGCCTCCTCGACCGTGTCGTGCCACCACAGGTCGCGACCTTCGGTCCATTCGACCGTGTTCTCGCCGCGGCGCACCACCAGCACGTGCTCGACGGTGCTCTCGCCGTCGGCCAGGGCAGCATCCACCGCGTTCTTGAGCGGGAAGACCTTGCCCTTGCGCCAGCCGCCGTCGGCCGTGATCACGAGCTTGGCCTCGGCGTCGTCGATGCGGGCGCGCAGGCTGTCGGCGCTGAAGCCGCCGAAGACGACCGAGTGGATGGCGCCGAGCCGGGCGACTGCGAGCATCGCCACGACGGCCTCGGGGATCATCGGCAGGTAGATCGCGACCCGGTCGCCGTGACCGACGCCGAGCCCGGCGAGGGTGTTCGCGGCGCGCTTCACGTCGGCGGTGAGCTCTTCGTAGGTGATCGAGCGGCTGTCGCCCGGCTCGCCCTCCCAGTGCAGCGCGATGCGGTCGCCGTTGCCGGCCTCGACGTGCCGGTCGAGGCAGTTGTACGCGACGTTGAGCTTGCCGTCGGCGAACCACTTCGCGAACGGGGCCTCGCTCCAGTCGAGCGTCTGGGTGAAGGGAGTGGACCACGAGAGCAGTTGCCGCGACTGGTCGCCCCAGAAGGCGAGGCGGTCGGCGGCGGCGGCCTCCGCGAGCTCCGGACCGGCGACCGCGTTCTCGACGAACGCGGGGGCGGGAGGGAAGCGGCGGGTCTCGTGGAGCAGGCTGTCGATCGAGTTCATGGACGTCGTCATCCTTGTTTCTCTGGCGTGACGCCGCGACGTGCCTGGTCGCCGCAGCGCTGCGGTGGTTCGGTGTTCTCGATCCTAATCACGGGCGGGTTGCGGCCGGGTTGCGCGCTCGGGGAGATGACGGCAGACGACGCGGAGGGGCGACCGGCTGGGCGTCATGGGTCGGCTGTCGGCGTGGTGCCATCGCCGTGTCATGGTCGCGACAGTCGTGCGCCGGAGGGGCGTCGGCGAGACGCGTCGGCGTGTCGTCGCGGCCGACGGGGTACGTTGCCGGCCGCGAATCCGTGCATTCGCATGAGTCCTGGTCGCGATCCCCGGAATTACGGGGTACACGCCGTTGCCAAGCCCCCCATTTGGAGTACACTCAAGCCAGCCGAGGGTGACTTCGGCTCTGCAACGCAAGCGATTCCCCCCGATCCTGTGTTGCCGTGGCGGCGCCCGTTCCCCCCGATGGGCGCCGCCCCTCTTTAACGGCCGGCGCGGTTCTTCGACTGCCGGCGCCGTGAGGCTCGGCGGCGTTCCCGATCTGGGACGATTCCGCGACGCGGGCGACGGCGTTCTCCACAGCCGCGAGCTGTCCACCGATCGTCGCCGCATCCGTTCGCCGACGTCGAGGCGGCCCAGAGTCGGGGGATGCGCGAACCTCCCTCCGCGAACCTCGCTGACCAGACAGCCGAGCCGCCCGCCGGGCACGATGCGACCCCCGTGCTGCCGTTCGTCGCGCGGCCGGGCGTCGTGCCCCACGATGCGGGGGCGCAGGCTTCTGCCGCGGGCACGGATACCGGCTTCGGCGGCTCTGTCTCCGGCCGTGTCCCCGCCGCGGGCTGGGCGCTGGCGTCGTCGCGCGGGCGGACCGGGGGCGGGCCGTCGCCGACCTCGTTGCGGGACCCAGGATCGGTGCGGCTCGCCTCCGTCGCCGGACGCGACGATCTCAGCGAGATCGACTTCGGTCCGCTCAGCCCGCTCGTCGCCGACCCGCGGGCGACCGACGTGTTCCTCACCGCCGACGGCGCCCTCTGGGTCGACCGCGGGGGAGGGCTCGAGCCGGACGGCGATGCCCGGCTCTCCGCCGAGCAGGCACGGGAGCTCGCCGTGCGGCTGATCGCCGCGGGCGGCCGTCACGTCGACGAGGCCACCCCGTGCATGGACGTGCGGCTGGGCGACGGGGTGCGCGTGCACGCGGTGCTGCCGCCGGTGTCTCCGGGTGGCCCGGTGCTGTCGATCCGGCTTCCGCGGCAGTCGCCGCCCGGATTCTCGGCGTTGCGCGACAGCGGCTTCTTCTCGCGCGACGGGGACGCGGACCGGGTGCGCGAGCTCGTGCTGGCCCGCCGCAACATCCTCGTCACCGGCGCGGGCGGCAGCGGCAAGACGACTCTGCTGGGCGCGCTGCTCGCGCTCGCCCCGCCGTCGGAGCGGATCGTCGTGATCGAGGACGTCGGCGAGCTGCGCATCGCGCATCCGCACGTCGTCGCGCTCGAAGCTCGGCAGGCGAACCTCGAGGGCAGCGGGGGCATCGGCCTCGACCGGCTCGTCCGCGAGGCGCTGCGGATGCGGCCCGATCGGCTCGTCGTCGGCGAATGCCGCGGGGCGGAGCTGCGCGAGCTGCTGTCGGCGCTCAACACCGGTCACGACGGCGGAGCGGGAACCCTGCACGCCAACTCGCTCGCCGACGTGCCGTCGCGGCTCGAGGCCCTCGCTGCGACCGTCGGCCTCGGCGCCGAGGCGCTCGCGCGGCAGGCGGTCAGCGCGATCGACGCGGTGCTGCACCTCGAGCGTCGTGAGGGGCGACGGCGTCTGGTCGCGATCGGTCGCCCGGTGCTCGATGAGCGCGGGCGCCTCGCGGTGGAACCGACGTGAGCGCCGATCCGGAGATGCCAGCGAGGACGGACGCGCGGGAGGGCGCGGGACGAGACGGCGACGACTGGGCCGGAGCAGAACGGACCGGAGCGGAACGGTCCGGCGGCGAACGTGTCGGAGGTCAGCGGGTCGGAGGTCAGCGGGTCGGCAGCGAGCGCGCCGGCAGCGAGCGCGCCGGCCGCGGGCGGCGACGGTCGGGACGGGACGGGGCCGGCCGCGCATCAGCCGATGTCGCTCGCGGGCATCGCGGGGGCCCGCTGCGGCGACGCCGTCGGCGCGGCGCCGACTTCGGCCCCGCTGCCCTCGATGTGCGCAGGCTCGCGGTCATGCTCGATGCCGGGCTCGCACCCGAGTCGGCGTGGCGGCACCTCGCCGTCGAGGAGGGCTCCCACCGGGATCGCGAAGCGCACGGCGGCGAGCCCGCGTCCGCGCTCGCCGCGGAGGACGCCGCCGCGGAGGGGATCGCCGCGGCCGTCGTCGACGGACTCGCCGACGGGCACCCACTGACCGCGGCCATCACCGATGCCGTCGCGGCGGCGCCGCCCGAGCTCGCGCGATCCTGGGCGCCGGTCGCCGCCGCCTGGAGCGTCGCGGCCGCGAGCGGTGCGCCGATCGCGCCCACCCTCGACCGGCTCGCGCTCGTGCTCGCCGGCCTCGACGAGTCGGTGCGGGAGGTCGAGGTCGCGCTCGCCGGGCCGGCCGCGTCGGCGCGCATCGTCGTCGTGCTGCCGGTGGTGGGCATCCTGTTCGGGCTCGCGATCGGCACCGACACCATCGGCACGCTGTTCGGCACCGCGCCCGGACTCGTCTGTCTGGTGGTCGGTCTGGCGCTGCTCATCGGCGGCGCCGTGTGGTCGCGCCGACTCGTGCGTCGGGCTCGCAGCTCCGACCCGACTCCCGGCCTCGCGGCCGAGCTGGTCGCGGTCGCCGTCTCGAGCGGACTCGGCGTCGAGCGCGCCCGCGAGCTGGTGGATGCCGCGCTCGACGATGTCGGGCTGCTCAGCAGTGACGGCACGGTCGCCGCGGCGCTGCGCTTCAGCCGACGTGCCGGGGTGCCGGCCGCGCGGCTGCTGCGCGCGGAGGCGGAGCAGGCGCGACGGCGGGCGGCGACCGAGGCGCGGCGTCGGGCCGCGGCCCTGGGCGTGCGGCTCATGCTGCCGCTCGGCGTGTGCGTGCTGCCCTCGTTCCTGGCGCTCGGAGTGCTGCCCGTCGTGATCTCGCTCGTCTCCTCCACAGCGCGGGTTCTGTGACGTCGTCCACGGATGGGCGTCTCGGCCGCCCGTGCCTCGGCGACGGCGGGCAGTCTTGACCTGCTCGTGCCGCAGCCCCACCCGGTCCGCCATCCGGCGGTGCCGGTGACATCACCGATACGACCCTCCGACACGACACGGAGAAGTAAGGAGCAGCGATGAGCGAGCAGAACGGCGGGCGCATGCCCGCATCCCGGGCGGCGGCGGTCGCGCCGACACCCGGACCGGCATCCGCGGTGGCGTTCGCGCCGGAGCGCTGGATCGCTCCGCAGCGCGGCGGCATCCGCGCCCGACTCGCCGACGACGGCGGTGCCGCGACCGCGGAGTACGCGATCACGATCATGGCGGCGGTCGGCTTCGCCGGGCTGCTGGTCGTGATCCTCAAGTCGGGCGAGGTGCAGAAGATCCTCACCGATCTCGTGCACAAGGCGCTGACGGTCGCCGGATGAGCGGGCGAGGGCGGCGCGGAGCGGATGCGGGCGAGCTCGCGATCGAGCGGGCCCTCGGGCTCGAGTCGGAGCTCGAATCGGCAGTGCACCCCACGGCGCAGATCGGATCGCGTCGCGGCTCCGGCTCGAACGTACGCCTCCGCAGCGAGCACGGCGGTGCCGCCGCCGAGTTCGCGATCGTGCTGCCGGCCGTGCTCGCCGCCCTCGCTCTCTGCCTCGGCGCGGTGCAGCTCGCCGCGACCCAGCTGCGCGCGCAGGACGCGGCGGCCGACGCCGCTCGCTCCTGGGCGCGCGGCGACGACGCGACGCTGGCCGGGCGCGCCCTCGGCTCCGCGAGCGTCACGCGCAGCGATGACGGCGATCTCGTCTGCGCGACGGTGACAGCCCGTGCCTCGGGCGCGGCGGGAGCCCTCGGCCTCGAGGTCAGCGCCCGGGGCTGCGCCCTCGGCGGCGGGCGCTGAGAGCACGGTGTCGACCATGACGGACGCCGGGAGCGGGCTTGCGAGAGCGATCGGCGCGGGGATCGGGGCGCACGCTCTGACGGACGCGGCGACATGAGCGGCGGAATCGCCGGGGTGGGCATCGTGGTCGTCACAGCCGGGATCGCCCTCGCCGTGGTCGGACTCGGCGCCGGGCTCACCGAGCGCCAGCGGATGATCGCGGCGGCGGATGCGGCCGCCCTCGCCGCCGCCGACACCGCATCTGGAGCCGTCTCCGGCGACCCGTGCACGCAGGCGGCACGCCTGGCCGGTGAGCACCGCGCGGCGCTCGCCGACTGCCGCATCGAAGGCGCCGAGGCGACAGTCGAGGTGCGCGGCGACTTCGCCGGCATCCCCCTCGTCGCCCGAGCGCGAGCCGGGCCGCCGCCGGACGGCGCGCCGGGCTCCGGGCGCGGCGACGACAGCCGTGGTCCGGGTGGAGGGGAAAGCACTTGACAGCCGGAGATGTGTATGGTGTGCCTCGAAACACCCGGCCGACCGCGCTCACCGCGCCGCCGGTCGAGTCGCTCGGGGGCCCGGCTCTTTCGACCACGGCATCCGCGCGTCCCTCTCTGTTCTTAAGGAGCCCCGTGCCCGCCACGAAGAAGCTGGTCATCGTCGAGTCGCCGGCGAAGGCCAAGACGATCGCCCAGTACCTCGGCGACGGCTACGAGGTGCAGGCCTCGGTCGGTCACATCCGCGACCTGATCGAGCCGAAGAACCTGCCCGCCGAGCTCAAGAAGGGCCCGCTCGGCAAGTTCTCGATCGACGTCGAGAACGGCTTCGCGCCCTATTACGTCGTCAGCGACGAGAAGAAGCGCACCGTCACCGATCTCAAGAAGGCGCTGAAGGAGGCCGACGAGCTCTACCTCGCAACGGATGAAGACCGCGAGGGAGAGGCCATCGCCTGGCACCTGCTCGAGGTGCTGAAGCCCAAGGTGCCCGTGAAGCGCATGGTGTTCCACGAGATCACCAAGGATGCGATCCAGGCCGCGCAGCAGAACACCCGCGAGCTCGACACCGCGCTCGTCGACGCGCAGGAGACCCGCCGCATCCTCGACCGCCTCTACGGCTACGAGGTCTCGCCCGTGCTCTGGCGCAAGATCGGGCCCGGCCTCTCCGCCGGCCGCGTGCAGTCGGCCGCGACCCGCCTCGTCGTCGAGCGCGAGCGCGAGCGCCTCGCGTTCGTCACCGCCAGCTACTGGGATCTCGACGTCGAGCTCGCCACCGCCGCGACCGACGGCGCCCCGCACTTCGCGGCCCGACTCGCCCGCCTCGACGGCAAGCGCGTCGCCACCGGCCGCGACTTCACCGACGCCGGCGCCCTCAAGGGCGAGGCCGTCGCGCTCGACCAGGCCGCCGCCGAGGCGCTCGCCGCCGGCATCCGCGACGACCGCGCGAAGCTCGCGGTCGCCAAGCTCGAGACGAAGCCCTACACGCGCCGCCCCGCCGCGCCGTTCACGACCTCGACGCTGCAGCAGGAGGCCGCGCGCAAGCTGCGCTTCACCGCGCGCCAGACCATGAGCACCGCGCAGTCGCTCTACGAGAACGGCTTCATCACCTATATGCGCACCGACTCGCCCGGGCTCTCGAAGCAGGCGATCGACGCGGCCCGCGCGCAGGCGACCAAGCTCTACGGCGCCGACACGATCCCCGAGAAGCCGCGCGTCTACAGCGGCAAGTCGAAGAACGCGCAGGAGGCGCACGAGGCGATCCGTCCCTCGGGCGACACCTTCCGCACCCCCGACTCGCTCACCGGCACGCTGCGCGGCAACGAGCTCAAGCTCTACGACCTCATCTGGAAGCGCACCGTCGCCTCGCAGATGGCCGACGCCCGCGGCTCCACCGCGACCGTCACGATCGAGGCCGCGACGCCCGAGAACGGCACCGCCGAGCTCACCGCATCCGGCACTGTCATCACCTTCCGCGGCTTCCTCGCCGCCTACGAGGAGTCGCGCGACGACGACCGCGACACCCCGGCCGAGCCCAACGAGTCGCGTCTGCCCGAGCTGGCCGAGGGCCAGGCGCTGCACGCGCAGGACGTCGAGGCCAAGGGCCACGAGACCAGCCCGCCGCCGCGCTACACCGAGGCGAGCCTGGTCAAGACGCTCGAGGAGCTCGGCATCGGGCGCCCGTCGACCTACGCCGCGATCATCTCGACGATCGTCGACCGCGGCTACGTCACCCCGCGCGGCACCGCGCTCGTGCCGAACTGGATCGCGTTCAGCGTCGTCCGGCTGCTCGAAGACCACTTCAGCGAGCTCGTGCAGTACGACTTCACGGCCGCGATGGAGGGCGACCTCGACCGCATCGCGGGCGGCGAGCAGGATCGCACCGACTGGCTGAACGGCTTCTACTTCGGCAACGACGCCCACCAGGGACTGCGCGGCGTCGTCGACAACCTCGGCGAGATCGACGCGCGCGACATCAACTCGGTGCGCATCAGCGACGACATCACGCTGCGCATCGGCAAGTACGGCCCGTACCTCGAGGTCGTCGAAGAGGGATCGGAGACGCCGCGCCGTGTCAACATCCCCCAGGAGCTCGCTCCTGACGAGCTCACCCCGGCCAAGGCCCGCGAGCTCGTCGACGCCCCCGTGATCGGCGACCGCGTGCTCGGCACCGACCCGGCCAACGGCAAGCAGATCGTCGTCAAGGACGGCCGCTTCGGCCCCTACGTGACCGAGCTCGAGCCCGAGCCGGAGCCCGTCGTCGACGCCGCCACCGGCGAGGTCGTCCCGGCCGAGGAGAAGCCGAAGCCCAAGCGCGGCGCGAAGAAGGAGGCCGCGGTCAAGCCGCGCACCGCATCCCTCTTCAAGAGCATGGACCCGGCCACGATCGACTTCGAGACCGCGCTCAAGCTGCTCACGCTGCCCCGCGTGGTCGGCACAGACCCGGCCGACGACGCCGAGATCACGGCGCAGAACGGTCGCTACGGCGCCTACCTCAAGAAGGGCACCGAGACCCGCTCGCTCGAGAGCGAAGACCAGATCTTCGCGATCGACCTGACCAGCGCCCTCGAGCTGCTCGCGCAGCCGAAGTACGGCAACCGCCGTGCCTCCAGCGCGCTCAAGGAGTTCGACGCCGACCCGGTCAGCGGCAAGCCGATCAAGATCAAGGACGGCCGCTTCGGCCCGTACGTCACCGACGGCGAGACGAACGCGACCATCCCGCGCGGCGAGGAGGTCGACGACGTCGACTTCGAGCGCGCCGTGCAGCTGATCGCCGACAAGCGCGCCAAGGGGCCGGTCAAGAAGAAGGCCCCCGCCGAGCGCGCCCCCGCGAAGCGCACCACCGCCACCAAGAAGAAGTGACCGCGGAGACGTGACGGACGCAGTGACCGCCGCCGGCCTCTTCATCACGTTCGAGGGCGGCGACGGCTCGGGCAAGACCACGCAGCAGGGCATCCTCGCCGACTGGCTCGCCGAACGCGGCGAGACGCTGACGCGCACGCGCGAACCCGGCGGCAGCGAGCTCGGGCTCGAGCTGCGCGAGATCGTGCTGCACCGCCGCGGCTACATCGCCCCGCGCGCCGAGGCGCTGATCTACGCCGCCGACCGCGCGCACCACATCGCCACGGTCGTGCGTCCCGCGCTCGAGCGCGGCGAGGTCGTGCTGCAGGACCGCTACCTCGACTCCTCCGTCGCCTACCAGGGCGCCGGCCGCGTGCTCGACGGCACCGAGATCCGCGACCTGTCGCTGTGGGCCGCCGAGGGGCTGCTGCCCGATCTCACCGTGCTGCTCGACCTGCACGAGGGCGAGGGGCGCGGGCGACTGGACGCCGCCCGCGACCGCTACGACCGGCTCGAGGCCGAGAAGAGCGACTTCCACGGCCGGGTGCGCGCCGCGTATCTCGAACTCGCCGCCGCCGAGCCCGAGCGCTTCCTCGTGCTGGATGCGCGCCGCACGATCGACGAGATCGCCGCCGACATCCGCGCCCGCGTCGAGCAGCTGCTCGAACGCCGCAGCGCCGGGAGCTGACCCCACCCGCCTCACCGGATCACGTCGGATGCGCCGGTTAGGCTGAGCGCGACCCGACCGGCACCCGCTTCTTGCTCGACCGATCACCGACTCGACCGATCTCCGAGTCGACCGAGAAGCGACAGCCCGCCGGCGCAGCGAGAGGATCCCATGGGCTGGAACGACCTCATCGGCCAGGCTGATGCCGTCGCCTCCGTGCGCCGCGCCGCCGAGACCGGGCAGGGCCTCGCCCACTCCTGGCTGATCACGGGCCCTCCCGGCTCCGGCCGCTCGACCCTCGCCTACGCCTTCGCCAGCGCGCTCCTCGCCCGGCCCGGGCAGGAGGAGGCGACCGACGCGCAGGTCGACGCCCGCACGCATCCCGACCTCTCCGTGCTCAGCACCGAGAAGGTCGTCATCACGATCGACGAGGTGCGCAAGCTCGTCACGGCGAGCCAGTTCTCACCGTCGGTCGGCCGCTACCGCGTGATCGTCATCGAAGATGCCGACCGGATGCCCGAGCGCACCAGCAACGTGCTGCTCAAGGCGCTCGAAGAGCCGCCGGAGCGCACCATCTGGATCCTCTGCGCCCCCAGCGAGGCCGACCTGCTGCCCACGATCCGCTCGCGCGTGCGCAGCGTGCGCCTCGGCATCCCCACCGTCGACGAGGTCGCCGAGCTCATCGCCCGTCGGGAGGGCGTGCCGGCGGATGTCGCCGCGCGCGCCGCCCGCGAGGCCCAGTCGCACATCGGCATGGCGCGTCGCCTCGCGACCGACGACGAAGCGCGCCGCCGCCGCAGCAGCACCCTCGACCTGGCGCTCGGCCTGCGCTCGGTGCCCGGCGCCGTGCGCGCGGCCGCCGAGCTGCTCGAGGTCGCCGGCGCCGACGCGAGCGCGATCACCGAGGAGCGCGATCACCGCGAACGCGACGAGGTGCTGCGCTCGCTCGGCATCGAACCCGGCGGAACCGTGCCGCCGGCGCTGCGCAGCCAGCTCAAGAACCTCGAAGAAGACCAGAAGCGCCGCGCGACCCGCAGTCTGCGCGACGGCATCGACCGCATCCTCGTCGACCTGCTCTCGCTCTACCGCGACATCCTGCTGCTGCAGCTCGGGCTCGACCTCGACCGCGCGCAGCTCGTGAACCTCGCGATCCTCGACAAGCTCGAGGCCGCCGCCGCGACCTGCTCGGCGCCGCAGACGCTCGCCACCCTCGACGGCCTGGCCGAGGCGCGCGAGCGCATCACCGGCAACGTCGCCCCTGCCCTCGCCCTCGAGGCCGCCCTGATCACCGCGGTGCGCAGCCGCCCGAGCTCCGGAGCCGCAGCATGAGCCGAGCATCCGCCCACCCCGACGACCCCGCCGTCTCCGTGCGAGATCGGCGCGCCGTGAGCGGCCGTCGCCGCGGTCTCGCCGTCGTCGCCCTGGCCGCCGCGCTCGCGGTCGGGCTGAGCGGCTGCGTGCAGTGGTTCATGCCGCCGCAGGGCAGCCGCACCTCGACTCCGTCGGACGAGAAGGTGGATGCGGCGCTCAAGCCCTACTACCAGCAGAAGCTCTCCTGGAAGGGCTGCAGCGACGGCATGCAGTGCGCCACCGCGAAGGCCCCCCTCGACTGGGCCGACCCGGGTGGGGAGTCGATCGACCTGGCGCTCATCCGTCAGCCGGCCACGAGCGGGAACGCGAAGGGCTCGCTGCTGATCAACCCCGGCGGACCGGGCGGATCGGGCTACGACTTCGTGCGCGACAGCGTCGACTACGCGACGAGCAAGAAGCTGCAGGCCAGCTACGACATCGTCGGCTTCGACCCCCGTGGGGTCGGGCACTCGAGCGCGGTCAGCTGCTACACCGACCCGAAGGCCTTCGACGAGTACATCTACGGGATCACCCCGGGAACGCCGGGCAGCGACGAGTGGCTCGCGGCGGCGGAGAAGAGCAACCAGCAGTTCGGGCAGGACTGCCTCAAGGGCACCGGCGAGCTGCTCGGCCATGTCGACACGGTCAGCGCGGCGCGCGACCTCGACATGCTGCGCGCGGCACTGGGCGACAAGAAGCTCAACTACCTCGGCTACTCCTACGGCACCTTCCTCGGCGCGACCTACGCCGACCTGTTCCCGAAGAAGACCGGCCACCTCGTGCTCGACGGCGCCCTCGACCCGGCGACGAGCGACTTCGATGTGACGCTCACGCAGGCGAAGGGCTTCGAGAGCGCGTTCCGCGCCTACCTCAAGGACTGCCTGACGCGGAAGGGATGCCCCTTCGCCAGCTCGGTCGACGACTCGGTCGCCGAGGTCGAGCAGCTGTTCGGCAGCGTGCAGCAGAGCCCGATCCTGGACAGCGACGGCCGCGAGCTGGGCACGAGCGCGCTGTTCACCGCGATCATCTACCCGCTCTACAGCAAGGAGAGCTGGCCCTATCTCGACCAGCTGTTCTCCGACGTGTTCAGCGGCAGCGCGCAGGTCGCCTTCCAGCTCGCCGACGCGTACTACTCGCGCGACGACAAGGGCGACTACGCCGACAACTCGACCGAGGCGTTCATCTCGATCAACTGCCTCGACTACAAGAACGACGACTCCGATCCGGCGACGATGCGCCAGCAGGCGGTGCAGCTCGCCGACGAGGCGCCGCTGTTCGGACCGCAGATGGCCTTCGGCGGCGCCGGATGCGTCGGCTGGCCGTTCCAGGGGACGCGTGACCGCGTCGCGATCAGCGCCGACGGCTCGGCGCCGATCATCGTCGTCGGCACCACGAACGACCCGGCCACCCCGTACGTGTGGGCGCAGGCGATGGCGAAGCAGCTGCAGAACGGCCACCTCGTCACCTACAACGGCGAGGGCCACACGGCGTACAACAAGTCGAACTCCTGCGTGAACAACGCGGTCGACGGCTTCTTCCTCGACGACAAGGTTCCGACGAAGGACCCGGACTGCTGATGAGCGACTTCCGCGACACCACCGCCCCCGCGTCCGACGCCGACGAGCCGGTCGGCCTGCGCGAGCGCAAGCGCCGCGCCACCCGCCGCGCGATCCTGCTCGCGGCCGCGCAGCTCGTCAAGGAGCGCGGCCTCGAGGGCGCGACGGTCGACGAGATCAGCCGTCTCGCCGACGTCTCGCCGCGCACCTTCTTCAACTACTTCGCGTCGAAGGAGGAGGCGGTCTCGGGCGAGCTGCCCTCGCTGCCGGCGGCCGAGCACATCCAGACCTTCGTCGCCGCGCGCGGGCTGCTGCTCGACGACCTCGCCGAACTCGTCGTGGCCTCGGTGGATGCGACGCTCGCCGACCGCGAGGTCGTGCTGCTGCGTCGCGAGCTGGTCAAGGTGTCGCCGCAGCTCGTCGCCCAGCGCATGACCGGCATGCGCGAGTACGAGCTCGAGCTCGCCGGAGTCGTCGCGCAGCGTCTCGCGGCGCAGCACCCGGAGACCTTCGCGGATGCCGAGGCCGCGTTCCTGCGCGCGCGCCTGCTCGTCTTCTCGGCGTCGGGCGCACTGCGTCACGCCTGGATCGCCTGGGCCGACCACGAGGGCGACGACGACCTGGCGACGATGGTGCGCCGCGCCTTCGCCGCGCTGCGCGAGACGATCCGCCTCGAAGGCTGACCCCGGGCTGACCCGGGCGACGAGCTGTCGGCGCCTGACCCGCGGATGTGGTGCAGGAGCACCCGCTCGCATCGGCTATGCTCGTTTCCCGTGCCGCCGTTCGCGGCGCACGCCGCCTTAGCTCAGTTGGTAGAGCGATTCACTCGTAATGAATAGGTCGAGAGTTCGATTCTCTCAGGTGGCTCCGTTGGAAGCCCCGGTCGTGAGACCGGGGCTTCCGTGTTTCCCGGGCGGCCTCGATCGAACCGCCGCGTGAGATCCGCTCATCCGTCGCCGGCGCGGTCTACGGTGGCCGGGTCGAGGGGGATGCGCATGGGCTGGTTCGGCAGGAAGCCGTCGGAGGACGACCTGGTCGCTGAGGTGACCCGACTGGCGCGCACCGCGCTCGCCGAGCGGGGGATCGAGACCGTGCTCGAGTCGACCGGTGATCCGGCGAATCCGCTGCTGCGCGCGGACGGGAGCACGACCTACCAGCTGGGCAACCTGATCGCCCAGTGCCACGGAGCGCCGCAGCGGCAGTGGCCGGAGATCGTGCAGAACCACATCGCGATCGTCGACGCGGCGATGCACTCCGACCGCGACGCGGTGCTCGACGCCGAGGCGCTGCGCACGCAGATCCGCACCCGGCTGCTCGCCGATCTCGGCCCGGAGGATCCCACCGACCTCGGCTACGCCCGTCCCCTCGCGCCCGGGCTCGTGCTGGCGCTCGGCATCGACTTCCCCGACACGGTCGCGACTCTGACCGGGGCGGCGCTGGGCGATCTCGCGATCGGCCTCGACGAGGCCTACGAGCTCGGTCAGCGCAACGCGGATGCCGAGCCGATCGACGAGCGCGACGCGCTCAGCTCCGAGATCACGATCCTGGTCGGCGACTCGCTGTTCATCGCGACGAAGGTCGCGAACATGGAGCATCTGGTGCGCACCGAGGTCGGACCGGCGCCGCACGGCGTGATCTTCGCGGTGCCGCACCGCAGCCTCATCGCTCTGATCGTCGTGCGCGACGCGCAGTCGCTCGTCGCCGTCGGCCAGCTGAAGGCCGTCGTCGACGGCTTCGCGAGCGGCGAGTACGGTCCGCTGCCCGGCGGCCTCATCAGCCCCGATCTCTACTTCTGGTTCGACGGCGAGATCGAGCGCATCACCGGCAACCCCGACCTGGGGCCGGGAGCGGTGGATGCGCGCGGGCGCCTCGGCGAGGTCGCGTCGCGTCTCGACGCGTGAGCGGCGGCGACAGGGCCGATGCCGGCGCCTGACGTCACACGCTCGGCGTGACGTAGACCTTCCGCAGGGGCTCGGTGATCGTCCAGAGGGTGCGCTGGCCGGCGTGGAGGCGCACGACCGAGCCCGCGGCGAGGTCGAGGATGCGCTCGGCCGAGCCCGGTTCGGCATCCAGGAACTCGACCGTGCCGCGCCCGGCGAGCACGACGAAGAGCTCGTCGGCCTCGACGTCGTGGGCGGCGCCGACGCTCATCTCCCAGATGCCGTAGTCGACGGCGCCCGAGCCCGAGCCCGAGCCCGATCCCGATCCCGACCCGGCGTCAGCCGCGCCGCCCGGCAGCGTCCCGAGCTCCGAGACCCCGGTCGTCGGCGCGCCGGACTCGACCTCGTCGACGGGCAGCGCCTCGTGATCGAGGGCGAGCCCCAGCGCATCCACGTGCTCCGCCGGCGTGAACCCGACGCCGTCGCCCGGCGTCACGAGTCGAACCCCAGCCCGACCGCGTCGAGCGCCTTGAGCAGCACGTTGCGGCGGCCCTCGCTGTGGTCGGCGCGGTCGAGCGACCAGCGGGTCGCGTTGATGCCCATCGAGGCGGCCGGCTCGGGCGGGAAGGGCAGCGGACGCTCGCGCACCATCCGCAGCCGCGTGCGCTCGGTGTCGGCGCCGTCGAGCTGGTCGAGCATGACCTGCGCGGCGAAGCGGGTCGCGGCGACGCCGAGCCCGGTGAAGCCGGCGGCGTAGGCGACGCGGCCGCCGCGGGCGGTGCCGTAGAAGGCGCAGAAGCGGGTGCTGGTGTCGATCGCGCCCGCCCAGCGGTGGCTGAAGCGGATGCCCTCCAGCTGCGGGAAGGTCGTCAGCAGGTGCGAGGCGAGCTTGCGGTACGACTCGGGGCGATCCTCGTACGACTCCCGCACGCGGCCGCCGTAGTGGTAGATCGCGTCGTAGCCGCCGAAGACGATCCGGTCGTCGGCGGTCATCCGGTAGTAGTGGAACTGATTGGCGACATCGGCGAGGCCCTGCCGGTTCGTCCAGCCGATGGAGGCCAGCTGGGCGGGATCCAGCGGCTCGGTCGCGAGCACGTAGTCGTAGACCGGCACGGTCATGAGCCGGTTGCGCTTGAGCAGCGACGGGAAGACGTTGGTCGCCAGCACGGCCTGCTCGGCGCGCACCGAGCCGCGCGAGGTCGCGACGATGACGCCCGCGTCCGCGGGGCCGCTCGGGTCGTCGTCGATCGAGCGGGCGGGGGAGTGCTCGAAGATCTCGACGCCGAGTCCGACCGCGACGCGGGCCAGCTCGATCGCGAGCTTGCCGGGATGCGCGAGCAGCGTGCCGCGCTTGTCCCAGGTGGCGGCGAGATAGGTGGGCGAGTTCACCTCGGCGCGCACGGCGGACTCGTCGAGGAAGACGTGGTCGTCGTCGACGGGCTCCTCGCGCAGCCACTCGACCTGGTGCGGCTCGACGGCGAGCGCCAGGGTGCCGGTGCGCTGCGCATCCACCTTCATGTCGTAGCGGGCGATCGTGGCCTCGATCTCGTCGAGGTTCTGCAGGCCCAGGGCGTCGAGCAGCGGCAGCTCCTCGGGCCAGCGGCGCTGGCCGTTCTCCTCGCCGTGGGTGAGGCTCGCCTCGACGAAGCCGCCGTTGCGTCCCGACGCGGCCCAGCCGATCCGCTTGCCCTCGAGCAGCACGACCGTGAGGGCGGGGTTGCGCTCCTTCGCGACGATCGCCGTCCAGAGCCCGGTGTACCCGCCGCCGACGATCACCAGGTCGGCGTCGTGGTCGCCCTCGAGGCGCGGATGCGCGGGCCGGTCGACGTCGTCGAGCCAGAACACCTCGTGCCGGGTGTCGGCGAGCGCGTGGTCGATCGCGCTCGCGGGCGGGGCCTGTCGTTCGAAGACGGTGCGGTGCACGGGATGTCCTTCCGGCGCGGTCGTTCCCGGCAGGCTAGCGGGGCCTGTCCGGCGGAATCCAGTGGTTTCAGCCGTTTGGCACGACGGATTTCGTGGTGGACCTTCGTGAGTGCTGTCGAATCGGCGCGCGATCAGGTCCGCGGCTGCCACTCCGGCAGGGGGTCGACGAGTTTCGCCCAGAGCTCCGGACCGGCGAGCAGCTCGTCCGGCCGCAGCGTGCAGGCGTCGAGGGCGGCGGTGAGGCCGACCGCGTCGAGGGCGAACCCGGTGATCGCGAGATCCTGTCCGGCGCTGAGCGGGCCCTCGGCGGTGTCGCGCGCCGCCGGCTCGATGCCGATCGAGCCGCCCGCCTGATCCCAGAACCCGGTCACGCCGGGCCGGGTCGCGAAGCGGCAGAAGCCGGCCGAGCGGATGATCGCGCCGAAGTCGCCGTGCGACCAGCCGCCCTGCAGCAGCGCGAGCACGCGGCGCGGGTGGAATGGCACGGGGTTCGTGTAGCGCAGCGTGCTGACGCGCGGGTCGGCGAACGACGGAGCGTGGTCGCCGTTCAGCACCTTGACCCAGCCGGGCTCGACGGGGATGCGCAGCGCTCCGGGGGTGCCCGACGCATGCGGCGCGGCAGAGCGTCCGCGCGATGACCCGGCCGACCCGGCCGACCTGACCCGGTCGCGCCAGTGCGCCCCGCGCGGCAGCACCAGGCGCGCGTCGGGCGCGAGGTGGCTGAGCAGGGCGAGCATCCGGCTGAGCGCGTCGGCGTCGGGGGCGCGACGGTGGTCGACGACGAGGGCGCCGGCGTGCTCGATCTGCTCGACCAGCACCGACGAGCGGGCGATCAGGCTGCCCTGGTGCTCGCCGTCGTCGATGAGCCGCTCGTCGGCGAGCTCGACCAGCAGCAGTGCCGGGTCGACGTGCACCACGAGGCTCGTGTGCTCGGCCGCGCTGCCGAGCAGCTCGAGGAGGTGCTGCGGCCGAGTGTCGGCGGGCGCGCTGATGACGCGTCCGCGCCCCGACTCGATGCCGGCGTCGACGGCTGCGGCGACGCCGCGGCAGGCGTCGGCGCAGCTGTCGTGGGCGTCGTGCAGGTGCACGGCGCGCACCTCGTCGAGCTCGGCGAGACGGTCGGCCGTGCGGCGGCGGGCGACCGGGTCGGGGCCGAGCACGATGCGGAAGCGCGGGGAATGCATGCGGACGATGCTACGTTATCGACAACAGTTCTCATTAAACGGATGCGCGATGGCGGTCGATCGGCCGAGCCCAGGAGTCCGAGTCGTCGGGCCTGTGGACACCGCGCGCATCCCCGACCGAAAGGAAGCGCCATGAAGGTGCGTGCCTCGATCAAGTCCCTCGCCAGCCAGCCGGGTGCCCAGGTCGTCAAGCGCCGCGGCAAGATCTTTGTGATCAACAAGAAGAACCCGCGCATGAAGGGCCGTCAGGGCTGAACCCGGGAAGCCGACTGCGGAACCGGCTCGGGAATCCCGTCCGGCATCCGACCGCGGCGCCGTCGCCGCGTGGTGGCGACGACGGCGCCGTCGCGGGCGTGACGCGGTCGGCGTCACATCCGCACCGGGCCCGGCGGCATGGGGATGCCGCCGGTACCCTGGAGGGGCGCGTCCAGCGCGGCGAGACCGCCGGCGGCGCGCCCCTCCCATGACTTCCAGCATCGCATCCAGCACCCCTGCTCCCGCCCTCGCGACCCCGGCCGCCGCGCTCCCGCTGACCGAGGCCGAGGTCGCCCGCATCCGCGCCGACTTCCCGGCCCTCGCGCGCGAGGTGAACGGGCATCCGCTCGCCTACCTCGACTCGGGGGCGACCGCTCAGCGTCCGCTCGCCGTGCTCGACGCCGAACGCGACTACCTGCTGCACTCGAACGCCGCCGTGCATCGAGGCGCGCACCTCATGGCCGCCGAGGCGACCGAGCTGTTCGAGGACGCGCGCGCGAGCGTCGCCCGCTTCGTCGGCGCCGACCCCGACGAGATCGTCTGGACGTCGAACGCGACCGAGGCGATCAACCTCGTCGCCTACGGCATCTCGAACGCGAGCCTCGGCCGCGGGGGAGCCGCCGCCGAGCGCTTCCGCCTCGGCCCCGGCGACGAGATCGTCAGCACCGAGGCCGAGCACCACGCCAACCTCGTGCCCTGGCAGGAGCTGGCCGCGCGCACGGGCGCGACGCTGCGCATCATCCCCGTCGACGACGACGGCGTGCTCGACCTCGACCGCCTCGACGAGATCGTCACCGAGCGCACCAAGGTGCTCGCCTTCGCGCACGTGTCGAACGTGACCGGCGCGATCGCCCCGGTCGCGACGCTCGTCGCCCGCGCCCGCCAGGTCGGAGCGCTCGTCGTGCTCGACGCCTGCCAGTCGGTTCCGCACGCGCGCGTCGACCTGCACGCGCTCGATGTCGACTTCGCCGCCTTCTCGGGCCACAAGATGCTCGGGCCGACCGGCGTCGGCGTGCTCTACGGCAAGCAGGAGCTGCTGGATGCGCTGCCGCCGTTCCTCACCGGCGGCTCGATGATCACGACCGTGACCCTCGAGGCCTCCGAGTACCTGCCCGCGCCGCAGCGCTTCGAGGCGGGAACCCAGAAGGTGTCGCAGTCGATCGCGCTCGCCGCGGCCGTCGACTACCTCTCGGCGGTCGGGATGGATCGCATCGCCGCCCACGAAGCCGCGCTCGGTCAGCGCCTCGCCGCCGGGCTCGCCGCGATCCCGGGTGTGCGCCTGCTGGGGCCGGCCGCCGGCATCCCCCGCGTCGGCCTCGCCTCCTTCGACGTCGCCGGCGTGCACTCGCACGACGTCGGCCAGTTCCTCGACGATCTCGGCGTGGCCGTGCGCGTCGGGCACCACTGCGCGCAGCCGCTGCACCGCCGTCTCGGCGTCACGTCGTCGACGCGCGCCTCGGGCTACCTGTACACGACCGAGGCCGAGGTGGATCGGGCGCTCGATGCCGTCGCGAAGACCGTCGCCTTCTTCGGCGGACCTGAGGGGGGCGCCGCGTGAGCTCGTCAGAACTGCAGTCGCTGTACCAGCAGGTCATCCTCGACCACTCGAAGCACCCGCACGGCAAGGGCGCCCTGAGCGGCGACACCGCCGCGAGCTCGCATCAGATCAACCCCACCTGCGGCGACGAGATCACGCTCGAGCTGCATCCCGGCGCCGACGGCACCTTCGAGCGCGTGTCGTGGGATGGCTCGGGCTGCGCCATCTCGCAGGCCTCCGCCTCCCTTCTCGCCGGCCTCGCCGAAGACTGGACGCCCGCCGTGCTGCACGAGCGCATCGGGCAGTTCCGCGAGGCGCTGCGCTCGCGTGGCGCGATCGAGATCGACGAAGAGCTCTTCGAGGATGCCGCCGCGCTCGGCGGGGTCTCGCGCTACACCGCGCGCGTGAAGTGCGCGATGCTCGCCTGGGTCGCCGCCGAAGACGCGCTGACCCGCCTCGACGCCTGAGGTCTGTCCCGTCGCGATGGCCCGCCACCATGGCCGGGCGAGACCTTCTCGTTGCGGCATCCCGAAATCGATCGGTCGCACATCGTCGCCTGCGGGGGTGCCGAGGCGACGATTTGCGACCGATCGATTCTCTGCGCGGGCGCTTTCGCGGATTGCGGGAAAGGGATGCGGGTTAGGGGAATCATGAAGAAGAATTGCTGGCGCGCGGAGATAATGTGCGACTAATCCGCTTTCCGCATTAGTGTTCGGTTTATGGCGCGACGCACAGTGATCCAGTTCACCGACGACCTCAGCGGCGAGGACCTGCCCGACGGCACCCGCTCGACGACCTTCGCCTTCAACGGCGTGCAGTACTCGATCGACCTCTCCGACGACAACGTCGCCAAGCTCGAGGCCGCGCTGCAGCCCTTCATCGACGCCGGCACCCGCGTCGGCGCCCCCTCGGGACTGCGCCGCTCCGGCGCCCGCGCCGCCGGCTCCGGCGGGTCGGGATCGAGCGGCAGCGGCCGCAGCCCCGAAGACCTCGCCGCGATCCGCGAATGGGCGAACGCCAACGGCTACAGCGTCGGCGACCGCGGTCGCGTCAAGGGCGAGATCCTCGACGCCTACGACAAGGCGCACTGAGCCGAGCCGCCGTCGTCGTCGCCCGGCGCGACGACGCCGCGCGATCGGAAGCGACCACCGGCCGCGTTCCGACCACACGACCTCGATGGGCCCCGCCAGGTGCGGGGCCCATCGGCGTGTGCCGGCGGGCTCGGGGAGTTGCGCGGGTCGCGCTGCGTGAAGAGGCCACCAGTGCGCCTCTGCCCGCACCGCAGGCCGGCCCCAGGCGGGCGCTCGTAGGATGACGGCGTGACGGACGAGACGCCGCCGCGTGACGGCGAGAGCAGGCGAGGGACAGATCCCGAGCCGTCGGCGAGCGCTCCCGAGCCCGTCGGCTCCGTGCCTCCTGCGTCTGATCCGGCACCGGGATCGCCGGACTCCGTGACCGCCGCGCCGCACCCCGCACCGGGATCGCCGCATCCCGCACCGGGATCGCCGGCCCCCGCATCCTCCGCCGCGTCCGCGTCCAGCGCCCCGCCGCGCGATCGCCTCGCCGGCGTCGTCGCGCGACTCCGCGAGCGTCGGCTGCTGATCGGCGCGCTCGCCTTCGTCGCCGCGTTCGCCCTGCTCGGCACCCTCGCTGTCGCCGGCGGTCACGAGATGGCCGTGAGCCGCGCGGCCGCCGAGGAGAAGGCCGACGACGCCGCCTCCGCGAAGCCGAGCGCGCGCCCGCGACCCGACACGATCCCCGCGCCCCTGCGACTGCGCAGCTGCTCGATCAGCCCGCTCGCCGCCGACGGCCGGCTCGGCACCTTCGAGGGCACCGTCATCTCGGCGACCGGCGGCGACGCCCTCTACGACCGCGGCGGTGCGACCCCGGTGCGCCCCGGCTCCGCCATGAAGCTGCTCACGGCCGGAGCCGCGCTCAGCGTGCTCGGGCCCGACTACCGCATCCCGACCACCGTGATCGACGCCGGAGACGACTCGATCGCGGTCGTCGGCCACGGGGACGTCACCCTCAGCGGGCTGCCGGCCGGCGGCGTCTCGGTCTACGCCGGCGCTCCGCGGCTCGCAGACCTGCTCAGCACGGCCGCGAAGGCCTGGGGTGAGCGTCACCCGGGCAAGAAGATCGCGAAGGTCGTGCTCGACGCGAGCTACTGGGGCACGGGCGACAGCTGGGATGCGTCGTGGCCGACCACGCTGCAGACCACCGGCGTCGTGTCGAAGGTGACCTCGCTGCAGCTCGACGGCGACCGTGCCGACCCGGCTGCGGCGATCAGCCCGCGCTCCGACGACCCGGTCGCCGCGGTCGGCCCGAAGGCGCTCGCGGCGCTGCGGGCGGCGGCGCCCGCTCTCGTCGCCGACGACGCCACGACCCTCGCCGCGACCGCCCCCGCGGGCGGCACCGAGATCGCCCAGGTGCAGTCGCAGCCGATCTCGCAGCTGGTCGGTCAGATGCTCACCCTCGACGACGCGACGCTCGCCGAGACGCTCGGCCGGCTCGTCTCGAAGAAGCAGGGCGACGGCGGCAGCGCGGCGTCGCTCACCGGAACCTATGCGACGGCGCTCGCCGGCTACGGCGTCGCGACCACCGGCATCGTCGTGCACGACGGCTCCGGGCTCAGCGACCAGAACGCCGTCTCGGCGGTCTTCCTCTCGCGTTTCGCCGCCGAGATCGCGCAGGGCCACGACGAGCTCGCGCTGCTGCGCAGCCAGCTGGGCCGCAGCGGCCAGAGCGGCGCGCTGGCGGGGCGCTTCGGCGGCACCGGCGCGGCCGACGGCGCGGTCGAGGCCTTCAGCGGCGGCGGCCCGGGGGTGCGCACGCTGATCGGAACCGTGCAGTCCGCCGACGGCACCATGCTCGCCTTCGCCTTCCTCGGCGTCGGCGACGCCGTGAACGAGAGCGCCGATCCCGCGCTCGACGCGCTCGCCGCGGCGCTGCGCGACTGCGGCGCGAATCTGTCCAGCATCTGAGCGCGGGCATCCGCGAGCAAGGAGGTACGCCGATGGCGGCAGCGACCAGGGCTCTGCTGATCGTGGATGTGCAGAACGACTTCACCGAGGGCGGCGCGCTCGGCGTGCGCGGCGGGGCGGCGGTCGCCGCGGGCGTGACTCAGCTGCTCGGCGACGACCCGGAGCGCTACGGGCTCGTCGTCGCCTCGCGCGACTGGCACCACGGCGACGACACCAATGGCGGGCACTTCGCCGACGGCGCCGAGCCCGACTACGTCGAGACCTGGCCGGTGCACTGCGTCGCCGACACCCTCGGCGCCGAGTACCACCCAGCGCTCGATGCCTCGCTCATCGACGTGCACGTGAAGAAGGGGCAGGGCGTTCCCGCCTACTCGGCCTTCGAGGGGACCCTCGCCGACGGCAGCACGCTCGCCGACGAGCTGGCCCGCCGCGGCATCGACGAGGTGGATGTGGTGGGCATCGCGACCGATTACTGCGTGCGTGCCAGCGCCCTCGACGCGCTGCGCGGCGGACGCCGGGTGCGCATCCTGACCTCGCTCATCGCCGGTGTCGCCCCGGAGTCGTCGACCGCGGCCCTCGCCGAGCTCGCGGCCGCCGGGGCCGTGCTGGTCTAGCCACCGTCGGCCGGCGCGTCGTCAGCCGCGCGGCATCGCGCGGGGCGGCTGCTCAGACGAGCAGCTGGTGCCGCGCGAGCTCGCGGTAGAGCGGCGTCGACTCGAGCAGCTCGGCGTGGGTTCCGATGCCGGCGACCCGGCCGCCGTCGAGCACGATGATGCGGTCGCTGTCGACGACCGTCGAGAGGCGGTGCGCGATCACGAGCAGCGTGCGGTCGGCGGCGACGCGGTCGATGGCCTCGCGCAGCAGCTGCTCGTTGACGCCGTCGAGCGCGGCCGTCGCCTCGTCGAGCAGCAGCACGGGCGGGGCCGCGAGCAGCGCCCGGGCGATCGCGAGGCGCTGACGCTCGCCGCCGGAGAGCATGACGCCGTCCTCGCCGACGGGCGCGTCGAGGCCGAGCTCGTTGCGCTCGAGCACGGCGCCGAGATTGACCTCGCGCAGCACGCGGATGCAGTCCTCGTCGCTCGCTCCCGATGCCGCCAGCGTCAGGTTCTGGCGCAGCGTGCCGGCCAGCACCGGCGCATCCTGCTCGACGTAGCCCAGCTGCGACCGCAGTTCGCCGCGGTCGATCGTGCGCACATCCCGCTCGCCGAACAGCACGCGCCCGCTGTCGGCGTCGTAGAAGCGCTCGATGAGAGCGAGGATCGTGCTCTTGCCCGCGCCCGACGGCCCGACGAGCGCGGTGCGCTGCCCCTTCGGCACCGCGAAGGAGACGCCCTTGAGCACGGTGCGATCGCGCGGCTCGGCGACGGTGCCGACCGCGGCGGCGATCTCCTTCTCGCGCTCGGTGCGGTGCGCGGCCTCGGGGTAGCGGAACACGACCTCGTCGAAGCGGATCGCCGCATCCTCGTGCTCGTCGACGGCCAGCGCCGTCACGGCCCCGCTCACGACCGGCGCGACCGAGAGGCTCGTCGCGCGGGCGGCGGTCGCCGCATCCCCCTCGCTCTCGCTCGGGATCGCGATGATCTCGCGGATGCGGCCCAGCGCGCCGAGCGCCTGGTTGACCGAGGTGATCGCACCGAAGGCGGTGGCCAGCGGCATGATCATGAGGAACAGGAAGAGGATGAACGCGACCAGGCTCGCGACCGTGATCGCTCCGCTCGCGACGCGGAATCCGCCGACGCCGAGCACCACCAGGAACGAGGCCTGCATCGCGATGCCCGCGATCGGCACGATCAGCGCCGACACCTTGGCGACGCGGATGCCGGCGCCCCAGGCCGCGTCGGCGTCCTTCTCGATCTCGGCGCCCTCGCGCTCGGTCGCGCCGGCCGCGCGCACGGTGCGGATCGCACTGACGGCGCGCTCGACCGAGGCGGCCAGGTCGCCGACGCGCTCCTGCTGCTGGCGGCTGGCGACACGCACGCGCCCGCTCAGCAGCACGACCGCGACGATCGAGACGGCGACGACCAGCACGGTCAACCCGAGCAGCACCGGATCGATGACGGCCATGCCGATGATCGCGCCGATGAAGACGACGGCGCCGCCGACCGCATCCACCAGACCCTGGGTCATGACCGCGTAGAGCAGGGTCGTATCGCTGCCGACGCGCGAGACCAGGTCGCCGGTGCGGCGCAGGTCGAACTCGGTGATCGGCAGGTGCAGGATGCGGCGCACGAGCTGCACGCGCGCCGAGCGCACGACGCTGGTTCCGGTGCGCTGCAGCAGGTAGTGCTGCACGGCCGAGATGAGCGCGCTCACGACGACCAGCGCGATGAGCAGCCAGGTGAGCGGGCCGAGGCTCGCGCCCTTCTCGACGCGGCCGATGACCGTGCTGACCAGGGCGGGCTGCGCGAGCGAGGCGGCCGCGCCGACGAGGCTCAGCAGCACGACCGCGATGAGGGCCCCGCGGTGCTCGGTCAGGTAGGGCAGCAGGTCGCGCAGCGAGGCGCGCGGGCCGTCGTCCTTCGCCGGGCGGGCGAAGGGGCTGCGGCGCGCAGGGGCGGGGGATGCGGGGGAGCTCACGGTTCTCTCCAGGGCGCGGGGGTCTCGGCCGGGCCGACGCCCGGGGCGCGGTCCACCGTAGAGCGTCCCACATCCCCGCTCGGAGGTGGCTCCGGGCGGCCCGTCGTCCGGGGCCGTGGCACGATGGCGGCATGACGACCGCCGCGCCCGCACCCCGTGTGCTCGGGCCGGTCGTCGACGACGCGACCCGCTGCATCCACTACCGCAGCGAGCTCGACGTGATCGCGATCCGCTTCGCCTGCTGCGGCGACTACTACCCGTGCCACGCGTGCCATGCCGAGACCGTCGACCACCCGGCCGAGGTCTGGCCGCTCGATGCGCGCGACACCCGGGCGGTGCTGTGCGGCGAATGCAAGGCCGAGCTGACGATCGCCGAGTACCTCGCGGCCGACTCCTCGTGCCCGCGCTGCGGCGCCGGATTCAACCCGGGATGCGCGCTGCACACCCACCTGTACTTCGCCGTCTGAGCGGATGCGGCGCGATCGTAGACGCTGTTCACGATGTCGCACGGTCTGTCTAGGGTGAACCCGTGAGCGAACCTGTCATCCACGCCGCCGGTCTCACGAAGGTCTACGGCGAGACCGTCGCGGTCGGCGGCATCGACTTCGACGTGCCGCCGGGGGAGTCGTTCGGGCTGCTCGGGCCGAACGGCGCCGGCAAGTCGACGACGATGCGGATGGTCGGGGCGGTGTCGACGCGCACAGCCGGCGAGCTGAGCATCCTGGGGCTCGATCCCGACCGCCACGGCCCCGAGATCCGCGCGCAGCTCGGCGTCGTGCCGCAGCTCGACAACCTCGACATGGAGCTGCAGGCGCGCGAGAACCTGCTCGTCTACGGCCGCTACTTCGGGCTCCCGCGCCGGGTGATCGCGCAGCGTGCCGACGAGCTGCTCGCCTTCGCCCAGCTGGAAGACAAGGCGAAGAGCAAGGTCGACGACCTCTCCGGCGGCATGAAGCGCCGTCTCACGATCGCCCGCGCGCTCATCAACGACCCGCGCATCCTGCTGCTCGACGAGCCGACGACCGGCCTCGACCCGCAGGCGCGGCACATCCTCTGGGATCGCCTGTTCCGCCTCAAGGAGCAGGGCACGACGCTCGTGCTCACGACCCACTACATGGATGAGGCCGAGCAGCTCTGCGACCGGCTCGTCGTGGTCGACAAGGGGCAGATCATGGCCGAGGGCAGCCCGGCGGCGCTCATCCGCCAGCACTCGACGCGCGAGGTGGTCGAGGTGCGCTTCGGCTCGGACCGTAACGCGGATGCGGCGAAGCGCATCGGCGCGATCGCCGGCCTGGGCGAGCGCATCGAGGAGCTGCCCGACCGGGTGCTCGTCTACGCCGACAACGGCGAGCACGCGCTCGCCGCCGTGATCGAGAGCGGACTCGAGCCCGTCACCTCGCTCGTGCGGCGGTCGAGCCTCGAGGACGTCTTCCTGCGGCTCACGGGAAGGTCGCTGATCGAATGAGCTCCGCGACTCCGAACGCGGGCGCGGGCGCCGGTGCGCCGTCGCCGGGCACGGGCCCCGGCTCCTCGACGACGGGCGGCGCCCGGCCGTACCCGACCCGTGACGAGCTGCTCGCGACCGGCTCCCGACCGCGCCGGCTCGGCCCGCTGTTCGTCGCCGAGCACCAGCTGCGCACCATGAGCAAGTTCGGCGTGACGATGATCGCGACCGCGACGGGCACGCCCCTCATCTACCTCTTCGCCTTCGGCGTCGGGCTCGCGACGCTCATCACCGGCAACGTCGGCCCCGGCGGTGCGAACGGGCCTGTCAGCTACATCGAGTTCGTGGCGCCGGCGCTGCTGGTCACCGCCGGCACGCTCGTCGCGACCGAGGAGTTCACCTTCGGCATCCTGCTCGGGCTGAAGTGGAACCCGGTGTTCGTCGGCATGAACGCGGCGCCGATCTCCGGCCCGCAGATCGTGACCGGGCACTTCCTCTTCGCGGCCGTGCGCATGACGATCACGGTCACCATCTACTACCTGGTGATCCTGCTGTTCGGGGCGATGCCCTCGCCCGCCGGCGTGCTGCTCATCCCGATCGGCCTGCTGGCCGGCTTCTCCTGGACCCTCGTCGCGGCCTACGCCGCCACGATCAAGGAGGACAAGGGGCAGTTCGCGGTGCTGCAGCGCGTCGTGATCCTGCCGCTCACCCTGTTCAGCGGAACCGTCTTCCCGCTGACCCAGCTGCCCGTCTACCTGCAGCCGATCGGATGGCTCTCGCCGCTCTGGCACGCGAGCGAGCTCGGCCGTCAGGTCGCCTACGGTCCGACCGAGCCGTTCTGGCTCACGCTCGTGCACCTCGCCTACCTGCTGGCGCTCGCCGCGGTCGGCTGGCTGCTCTGTCAGCGCATCGTGAAGCGGAGGCTCGACAAGTGAGCAGCACGACGGCGCGCGTCGCCGCCGCCCGCTCGCGGGGCGACGGAACCGGCCCCCGTCGCCGCGGCGGAGGCGTGCGCGCGCTCTACGCCGGCAACGCCCGCTCGGTCGTCGTGCGCGGCCTCGTCGCCACCCGCAGCACCAACTGGATCGTCGTGCTCACCGGCGTCGTCGAGCCGGTGTTCTACCTGCTCTCGCTCGGCGTCGGGCTCGGCGGCTATGTGACCGGCGTGACCGACCCGGCCGGCAACCCGATCAGCTACGCCGCGTTCATCGCGCCGGCGCTGCTCGCGGTCTCGGCGATGAACGGCGCCGTCTACGACTCCACCTGGAACGTCTTCTTCAAGATGCACTTCGGCAAGCTCTATCAGGGCATGCTCGCCACGAGTCTCGGGCCGCTCGACATCGCCCTCGGCGAGATCCTGCTCGCGCTGCTGCGCGGCGGCGTCTATGGCACGATCTTCCTCGTCGTCATGACCGCGCTCGGGCTGAACCTGTCGTGGACGGCCGTGCTCGCCCTGCCCGCCCTGCTGCTCATCGCCTTCGGCTTCGCGAGCATCGGCATGGCGATCACGAGCTACCTGAAGACCTTCCAGCACATGGACTGGATCCAGTTCGTCATGCTGCCGATGTTCCTGCTGTCGGCGACGTTCTATCCGCTCACGGTCTACCCCGAGCCGATCCAGTGGTTCATCCAGGCCATGCCGCTCTGGCACGGCGTCGAGCTCATCCGCAGCCTGACGACCGGGGCGATCGGGCCGATGCTGCTCGTGCACGTCGCCTACTACGCGGTGATGGTCGCGATCGGCATGGTGTTCACGACGCGGCGGCTGCGGGCCCTCTTCCTCGACTGAGGGGATGCGTCGGCCGGCTCAGCGCGCGAGCAGCCCCGCGCGCTCGGGGTGCGCGTCGAACCACTGCGCCACGTACCAGCACATCGGCACGACTCGGCGTGCGGAGTTCTGCTCCACGTCGTCGATCGCGAAGTCGACGAGCTTCTCGGCCCAGCCGTGTCCGCGGTGCTGCGGCTTGGTGAAGGTGTGCGGGAACGAGATCTGCTCGCCGAGAACCCGGTAGTCGAGCACGCTCACGAGTTCGCCGTCGACGCTGAGCGCGTAGCGCGACGCATCCTTCTGGTCCTCGATCACGACATCCGCCATGACCCCAGTGTGCGCGAAAGGGCGGCGGAGCGCTGGGTGCGGGGCGCTGGATGCTGCCCGCTGGATGCGCGAGAGCCCGGCGCCGCGAGTGCGGCACCGGGCTCTGGGCGCGAGACGGCGACCGGGGCGGCCGCCGACGTCAGCGCGGGTCGCTCACTCGACGATCGTCGAGAAGTCGGCGTGCTTGGTCTCCTTCGACAGACGCAGCGCCGCGAAGGTGAGCACGGCGGCGACGCTCAGGTAGATGCCGACGAGGATGATGCTGCCGCCCGCGAGGCCCCACAGCGCCAGGGCGATGATCGGGGCGACGGCCGCGCCGATGATGCTCGACACGTTGTAGCTGACCCCCGAGCCGGTGTAGCGCACGTTCGTCGGAAACAGCTCGGGCAGCGTGGCGCCCATCGGGCCGAAGGTCAGGCCCATGAGGGAGAAGCCGATGATCAGCCAGAGCATGACGCCCACGAAGCCGGCGTCGGCGAGCGGCACGAACAGGAACCCGAACACGAAGATGCCGGCGGTGACGACCGAGAGCATGTTGCGCCGACCGAAGCGCTCGGCGAGCGGGCCTGCGACGAGCGTGAAGATGCCGAAGAACACGACGCCGACGATCAGCATGATCAGGAAGTCGGTGCGGGTGTAGCCGAGTCCCGCGAGGAAGGCGTCGGCGTTGAAGGGCTTGCCGGCCGCATCCGCCGCCGCCTTGCCGGCCTCGACGGTCGACGGGGTCGTGCCGTAGGTCAGCGTGAACGTGGTCATCAGGTAGAAGAGCACGTAGGTCGCCAGCATGATGAACGTGCCGAGGATGAGCTGCCACCAGTTGAAGCGGAAGACCCGGCCGAGCGGCACCCGCGCGACGGCGTTCTGCTCGACGACCTTCGTGAAGGCGGGCGCCTCGACCAGGCGGAAGCGCACGTACAGGCCGACGATCACGAGCAGCGCGCTCGCCAGGAACGGCACGCGCCAGCCCCAGTCGGCGAAGGTCTCGGGCGTCATCGTGAGGTTCAGGATGAGGAACAGACCGTTCGCGATGATGAAGCCGATCGGGGCGCCCAGCTGCGGGAAGGTGCCGTAGATCGCGCGCTTGCCCTCGGGGGCGTTCTCGGTCGCGAGCAGCGCGGCGCCGCTCCACTCGCCGCCGAGGCCGATGCCCTGGCCGAAGCGGAACAGCGTGAGCAGCGCCGGGGCGAGCACAGCCCAGCCGGGCGTGGATGCGCCGGGCAGGCAGCCGATGAGGAAGGTCGCGATGCCCATCGTGAGCAGCGCCGCGATGAGCGTCGTCTTGCGGCCGATGCGGTCGCCGAAGTGGCCGAACAGGATCGAGCCGAGCGGGCGGCCGATGAAGGCGGCGCCGAAGGAGGCGAACGACGACAGCAGCGAGGTGGTCGCATCCGCGTTGGGGAAGAACAGCGCCGGGAAGACCAGCACGGCGGCGGTCGCGTAGACGTAGAAGTCGTAGAACTCGATCGAGGTGCCGATGAGGCTCGCGAAGACGACGCGCGAGCGTTTGTTGACCGGGGCGGCGGGACCGCCGGGGGTGCTTCCGGCGGGGCTGCCGGTGGGCGTCGTGGACGACGCGGACATGCGGGACTCCAGGGAGGGTGAGCGGCGCCACGGGGCCGGAGCCGAGTCGCCGCGCGGGTTCAGCGGCGTGCTCGCTCGACGGCGGGGCGCGAGGTGGTGGGAGGGGCGGTCGCTTGTGGCGACCCGGTGGAAACCTTACGCCTGTTCAGAACCGTGTTCCGACCACTGCCCGACAGCTGTCGACCCCGGAGCGCCGAAGCGCGCCGGGGTCGACGGGTGGAGCTGGCGCGGGTCAGGCCGGGATGCTCGTGCGAGCGTGGCCCGCGATCTGGCGCAGCACGATCGCGGTGGCGAGAGCGGCCGAGGCGGCCTCGGCGCCCTTGTCCTCCTTCGACTCCGGGTAGCCGGCGCGGTCGATGCCCTGCTGCTCGTCTTCGAGGGTGAGCACGCCGAAGCCGACCGGCTTGCCGGTGTCGAGGGCGACGCGGGTGAGTCCGTCGGTCGCGGCCGAGCTGACGTACTCGAAGTGCGGGGTGCCGCCGCGCACGATCACGCCGAGGGCGACCACGGCATCCGCGCCCGCGTCGAGGGCGGCCTTCGAGGCGACGGGCAGCTCGAAGCTGCCGGGCACCTGCACCTCGGTGATCTCGGCGCCCGAGGCCTCGAGCACGCGGCGGGCGCCGGCGAGCAGGCCGTCGGCGATCTTGTGGTGCCAGAGTCCGGAGACGATCGTGACCTTCAGGCCGCGGCCGTCGATCTCGTAGGTGGGCTGTCCTTCGCCGCTCATGATGCGGTCCTCTCGGTCGGTGCGGAAGTCGTGGTGGTCGTGGATGCGGTGGGGATGCTGCCGGTCACCTCGCCGACGACGGGCAGCGCGCCCGCGCGGCCGACGGCGCTGCGGCGGGCCTCGTCGAGCACCTCGTGCGCCGGGAGGGCGTGGCCCATCCGGTCGCGCTTGGCGTCGAGGTAGCCCTCGTTGAACTCGCCGACGCCGACGACGAGCGGCACGAGCTCGTCGATCTCGATGCCGCGCTCGCGCAGCTGGCGCGCCTTCTCGGGGTTGTTGCTGAGCAGGCGCACCCGCTCCACTCCGAGGTCGTCGAGGATCGCGGTCGCGGCGCCGTAGTCGCGCGCGTCGGCGGGCAGGCCCAGGCGCAGGTTGGCGTCGAGGGTGTCGAGGCCGTCCTCCTGCAGGCGGTAGGCGCGCAGCTTGTTGATCAGCCCGATGCCGCGACCCTCGTGGCCGCGCAGGTAGATCACGACGCCGCCCTGGTCGCGGATGGTCTCGAGCGCCGCATCCAGCTGGGGTCCGCACTCGCACTTGAGCGAGCCGAAGGCCTCGCCGGTCAGGCACTCCGAGTGCACGCGCACGAGCGTGCCGTCGGCGGGCGCGACGCCGTCCGGGCCGTCGGAGATCCAGGCGACGTGATCGGCGCCGGTCGAGCGGTCGCGGTAGGCGCGCACGCGGAAGGTGCCGTGCTCGGTCGGCACGGTCGTCTCGACCTCGAAGGTCACGCGCTGCCACTCGCTCACGTCGACGACCGGCTCGGGGTCGGTCTCGCAGCGGTTCGCCTCCATGAAGCGGATGAGCTCCTCGATCGTGATGACCGGCACGCCCTCGCGCTCGCCCAGCGCGATGAGTCCGGGCAGGCGCTCCATCTCGCCGTTGTCGGCGACGATCTCGCTGATCGCGCCGACGGGGATGAGCCCGGCGAGCTTCATCAGGTCGACCGCGGCCTCGGTGTGACCGTCGCGCTCGCGCACGCCGCCGTCGACGGCGCGCAGCGGCATGATGTGGCCGGGGCGCGAGAGCGAGGCGGGCGTCGAGGCCGGATCGGCCAGCGTGCGCAGGGTGTGCGCGCGGTCGCTGGCGCTGATGCCGGTGCTGAGCCGATCGGCCGCATCCACGCTGACCGTGTAGGCGGTGCCGCGCGGGTCCTCGTTGTGCTCGACCATCGGCGGCAGGTTCAGCCGGTCGGCGATCTCGTTCGTCATCGGGGCGCAGATGAAGCCCGAGCTGTGCTTGACCGTCCAGGCGATCCATTCCTGGCTGGCGCTCTGCGCGGCGAGGATGACGTCGCCCTCGTTCTCACGGCCCTCGTCGTCGGCGACGATGACGGGCTTGCCCTCCCGCAGGGCCTGCAGTGCTTCGGGGATGCTCGCGAGGCTCATGCGCGCACCTGCTCTTCCTCGGTGGTGGTGGTGTCGGTGGTGGTGCCGGCGTGCTCGGACGAGCCCGCGGTGTTCATGAGGGCGGCGGCGTGCTCGGGCAGTCGGCCCAGGTCGGCCAGGCGCAGGATGTGCCGGGCCAGGATGTCGGTCTCGATGTTCACCTCGGCGCCCGGCTCGAGCGCGCCGAGCGTGGTCGCGGCGAGGGTCTCGGGGATGAGCGAGACCTCGAACCAGTCGTCGCCGACGCCGCTCGCGGTGAGCGAGACGCCGTCGACCGTGATCGAGCCCTTGCGCACCACCAGGGGCGCGTGCTCGGCGTCGAGGCTGAAGCGCAGCACGCGCCAGCCGTCGGCCTGCTCCACGGTGAGAAGACGTGCGGTTCCGTCGATGTGGCCCTGCACGATGTGCCCGCCGAGACGGCCGCCGGCCGCCATGGCGCGCTCGAGGTTGACGCGATCGCCGGCCTGGCGCTGACCGAGGGTGCTCATCGCGATCGAGACGCCCATGACATCCGCGGTGAACCAGTCGGCGCCCTGGTCGACGACGGTCAGGCAGACGCCGCTGACCGAGATCGAGTCGCCGTGGTGGGCGTCGGAGGCGGCGAGGGGCGCGCGCACGGTGATGCGGGCCGCGTCGCCCTGCGGCTGCCAGGCGATGATCTCGCCGCGCTCTTCGATGATTCCGGTGAACATCAGTTCTCCTTGGTGCTGGTGACAGCGGTGGTGGATGCGGGGGCCGGCTCGGCCGTGATCAGCAGGTCGTCGCCGAGCTGCTCGACGCCGGTGACGCGCAGGCTGAGCGCCTCGCCGATGGTGCGGATGCCGAGGTCGCCGAGGGCGAGCCTGTCGCCGCCGAGCAGGGCGGGGGCGAGGTAGACGAGGTACTCGTCGGCGTAGCCGGCGGCGATGATCGCGCTGGCCAGGGTCGGACCGCCCTCGACGTAGACCCGGCGGAGGCCGCGCGCATCCAGGTCGGCGAGCACCGCCGCGAGGTCGCGCGTGCCGGTCTCGATCAGGCCGGCCGGATGCGAGCGCAGCACCGCGTCCGAGGGCACCGCGGTCTCGCCGACGACGACCGGCACCGGCTGCGCGGCGAGCAGCTCGCCGCCGTCGCCGCGGGCCGTGAGCGAGGGGTCGTCGGCCAGCACCGTTCCGGTGCCGACGAGGATCGCGTCGCTCGCGGCGCGCTGCTCGTGCACGCGCTGCCGGGCGGCGGCGCCGGTGATCCACTGGCTCGTGCCGTCGGCGGCGGCCGCGCGGCCGTCGAGCGTCGACGCCCACTTCACGGTCACCCAGGGGCGTCCGCGACGCACGGCGGTCAGCCAGCGGCGCAGGAAGAACTCGGCCTCGGCCTCGAGCACGCCGCCCTCCACATCCACGCCGGCTTCGCGCAGCCGTGCGCCGCCGCCCGACGAGCTCGCGCCCGGGTCGGCGACCGCGTAGACGACGCGGGCGACGCCCGCGGCGATCAGCGCCTCGCTGCACGGGCCCGTGCGGCCGGTGTGGTTGCAGGGCTCGAGGGTGACGACGGCGGTGAGTCCACGCGCGTCATGCGGAACGGGCAGCTTCGACAGCGCGTCGATCTCCGCGTGCGGGGTGCCGGCGCCGTGGTGCCAGCCCTCGGCGACCGTGCGGCCCTCGGCGTCGAGCAGCACGCATCCCACCTGGGGGTTGCCGCCGGTGACGGGCCCGCGCGCGGCCAGCGTCAGCGCGTGGCGCAGCGCCTGCTCGATGGTCGCGGCGTCGATCCTCGCACCGTCGACGCGGGCGGCAGGCGCGGCGGACGGGGCATCGGCGGGCGCGGGGCTCGCGGTGCGCTGCGGCGTGGTCTCGGTCATCCGGTCTTCCTGAACTCGTTCTCGAGCAGGGTCCGGGGGTGACGGCATGCGCCGCGGGACGCCCGACACGTCGGACGCCCTGCGCTCCTCCCATCCGGACTTTGACCGTCGGTCCTGGAGTTCCACCAGATCGGCCTCACCGAAGTGAGGTTCGCGGACTATCACCGCCGGCTCGGATTTTCACCGACCCCGGAGCACATTGCTTCTCTCTGCACGATACAACGGGCATCCGTCGCGCGTATTCCCGCGCGTCACACGCGGTCGCACGGTGCGCGTCCGGGCAGGGGCAGTGCGCGCAGGGACAGGGGGCTCCGCGTCGACCAGGTGCCGCGCGGCTGGTGGCTCCGCCCGCGTCGACCGAGCTCTTAGGCGTCGACCAGGTGCCGCGCCGTGTCCTCGTCGACGACGAGGTCGGTCATGATCCCGGCCTCGAGCGCGCCGCGCAGGCTGTCGAGCTTCGAGAGTCCGCTGACGACGCAGAGGCGGCGGGGGATGGCGCGCAGCTCGTCGAGGCTCGGGCCCGAGGAGCGGGCGTTGAGCGCGATGCCGTCGTCGGATCCGTCGGCGCGGTAGAACACCGTCGCGACGTCGCCGACCACGCCCTCCTTGCGCAGGATCGCGTGGTCGGCCTGGTCGAAGTAGTCGCCGGCGTAGACGTGGCTGGGCACGACGGCGCCGGGGGAGCCGAGGCCGAACACGGCCAGGTCGGTGCGCCGCTGCAGGTCGAGCACGCGGCGGATGCTGCGCTCGCGGAACAGCGCCTTCTTCGTCTCCGGGTCGTCGAACAGCGCCGGCACCGGGAACTGGTGCGGCTCGGCCCCGAAGGCGAGGCCGAAGCGGCTGAGGATCTCGCCCGCGTAGGGGATGCCCGAGGTGCGGGTGTTGGCGGCGCCGTTGAGCTGCACGAGGTGCACGTTGTGCGTCTTCTTGCTCAGCAGGTGGCGTCCCATGGCGCTGAGGGTCGAGCCCCAGGCGATGCCGATCGTCATGTTCGAGTCGACCAGGCCGCTGAGAATGCGTGCGGCCGAGATGGCCACGCGCTCGAGCCGATCGACCTCGCTGATGCGGTCGGGCACCGGCACGACGTGGGCGGTGACGCCGTGGCGGGTGCGGATCTCGTGCTGTGTGCGGGTCGACAGATCGAGCGGCGAGTGGATGCTGATCTCCACCAGGCCGGTCTCGCGGGCGAAGCTGAGCAGCCGCGACACCGAGGAGCGCGAGGTGTGCAGCTCGCGGGCGATGGCATCCATCGTCAGGTCCTGCAGGTAGTAGAGCTGGGCCGCCCGCAGCGCCTCCCGCGACTTGATCGAGTCGGGTGCGCTGCTGCGCTCGACACTCTGGATCGTCATCGTCCGTTCCTCTGCACGTTCGTTCAAACGGCTTGCAAGATCGTGCGCCGCCGGTATGACTGTACCCAGAAACCACCCGAGGAAGGCAGATCCACGTGAGCCCGTCGACGCCGACGTCCCCCAACCGCTCCGACCTGGAGGCGCTGCGCGCCCGCCCTCGAGCCCAGGTGCTCGTCATCGGCGGCGGCATCAACGGCATCGCCACGTTCCGCGACCTCGCGCTGCAGGGCGTGGACGTCGTGCTCGTCGAGCGCGGCGACTTCGTCTCCGGTGCGTCCTCCGCCTCGTCGCACATGGTGCACGGCGGCATCCGCTACCTCGAGAACGGCGAGTTCCGCCTCGTCAACGAGTCGGTCGTCGAGCGCAACGGACTCATCCGCATCGCGCCGCACTACGTCAAGCCGCTGCAGACGACGGTGCCGATCTTCTCGACGTTCAGCGGCATCCTCTCGGCGCCCTTCCGCTTCATCACCCACAAGCAGGGCAAGCCGAAGGAGCGCGGCGCCGCGCTCATCAAGGTCGGCCTGACGATCTACGACACCTTCTCGCGCGACGGCGGCTCGGTTCCCCGACACCGCTTCCTCGGCCGCAAGAAGGCCCTCGCCGACCTGCCCGAGATGAACCCGGGCCTGAAGTACACCGCCACCTACTACGACGCCTCGATGCACGACCCGGAGCGCATCGCCCTCGACGTGCTGCACGACGGCGCCGTCGCCGGCGGCGACCAGGCCCGCGCGGTCAACCACCTCGAGGCCGTCGGGGCGGTGGATGGCACGGTCACCGTGCGCGACACCCTCACCGGCGACACCTTCGAGATCACGGCCGACCTCGTCGTCAACACCTCCGGCCCGTGGACCGACCTGACCAACGCCGCGCTCGGCACCCCGACCAAGTTCATGGGCGGAACCAAGGGCTCGCACATCGTGCTCGACAACCCCGAGCTCGTCGCCGCGACCAAGGGCCGCGAGATCTTCTTCGAGCACTCCGACGGCCGCATCGTGCTGATCTACCCGCTCAAGGGCCGCGTCATGGTCGGCACGACCGACATCGACGCCGACCCCGCGCAGCCGGTCGTCTGCACCGAGGAGGAGGTCGACTACTTCTTCGACCTGGTGAAGCACGTCTTCCCCAAGATCGCCGTCGACCGCTCGCAGATCGTCTACCGCTTCTCGGGCATCCGCCCCCTGCCGCGCCACGACGACACCGCCCCCGGCTTCGTCTCCCGCGACTACCGCATCGAGGAGGGCTCGCTCGGCGGGACGCCGACGCTCAGCCTCGTCGGCGGCAAGTGGACGACGTTCCGCGCCCTCGCCGAGCACCTCACGAACGAGGTGCTCGAGCGCCTCGGCGTCGAGCGCGCCGTCTCGACCGCGGGCCTCGCGATCGGCGGCGGCAAGAACTGGCCGGCCGACGACGCCGCGCGCCGCGCCTGGGTGCGCGACAACGCGCAGGGCCTCGACGCCGCCCGCGTCGAGCAGCTGCTCGAGCGCTACGGCACCCGCGCGACCGAGGTCATCTCCGCGATCGCGGGAACGGATGACCAGTCGCTGGTGAACGATCGTGCATACAGCGTCGGCGAGATCGCCCACCTCGTGCGCGCCGAGCAGGTCGTGCACCTCGACGACATCCTGCTGCGCCGCACCTCGCTCGCCTTCGTCGGCGGGCTCAGCCTCGACCTGCTCGACGAGATCGCCGGGATCGCCGCCGCCGAGCTCGGCTGGGACGACACCCGTCGCACTGCCGAGGTGGATGCCGCCGTCACCCTGCTGCGCGACGCCCACGGGGTCGTGCTGCCGCTCGTCACGCCGACGGGGGCTTGAACAAACAGAGAAATGGACGGATGTGCACGCGTTTCGCTTGTCAGAAATCGCGCACAGTCGTTAGCTTTCCCCTGAAATCACACGGCATCCCGGTGTATCGAAGCTCTGGACGCTTCGCCGGCGAAGCCCGAGAAAGGTCAACGTGGACACCAACCTGGGACTGTATTTCGTCTCCGAGCTGATCGGCACCGCGATGCTGCTCCTGCTCGGTGGCGGTGTGGTGGCGAACGTCGCCCTCACCAAGACCAAGGGCAACGCCGGCGGGTTCCTGCTCGTCAACTTCGGCTGGGGCCTCGCGGTCTTCGCCGGTGTGATCGTGTCGCAGTACTCGGGTGCGCAGCTGAACCCGGCTGTGTCGGTCGGTCTGCTCATCACCGGTGCGATCGGCGCCGCCCAGTTCTTCGTCGCCCTCGCGGCGCAGCTGGTCGGAGCCATCATCGGCGCCGTGCTCGTCTTCCTCGCCTACAAGAAGCACTTCGACGAGGAGCCCGACCCGGCGACCAAGCTCGGCGTCTTCTCGACGGGCCCCGGCATCCGCAGCGCCGGATGGAACCTCGTCACCGAGATCATCGCGACCTTCGTGCTGGTCTTCGTCATCCTCGGCTTCGGCGCCGGCAAGCTCGGTGAGGGCGTCAACCTCGGCGCGCTCGGCGCCCTCGCGGTCGCGCTGCTCGTCGTCGGCATCGGCGCCTCGCTCGGTGGTCCCACCGGCTACGCCATCAACCCGGCCCGTGACCTCGGACCCCGCATCGCCCACGCGATCCTCCCGATCAAGGGCAAGGGCACCAGCGACTGGGGCTACTCGTGGATCCCGGTCGTCGGCCCGCTGATCGGTGGCGCCATCGCCGGTATCGCCGCGCCGCTGCTCACCCTCGGCTGAGCCACAGCCGCATCACGGAACAACCTGCTCCACTGACGGGGTCCGGGCGGTCATCCCGGCCGGGCCCCGTCGCAGCTCCACCCGCATCTCCCCGCACCTCCCCGCACAATCCGACAAAGGAGTCTTCAGCACATGGCTGACTACGTCATCGCGATCGATCAGGGCACGACCTCGTCGCGTGCCATCATCTTCGACAAGAAGGGGAGCATCGTCTCCACCGGTCAGAAGGAGCACGAGCAGATCTTCCCGAAGGCGGGATGGGTCGAGCACGACCCGGCGGAGATCTGGGACAACGTCCGCGAGGTCATCGGCCAGGCGCTCTCGAAGGGCGACCTGACGCGTCACGACATCGCCGCGGTCGGCATCACCAACCAGCGCGAGACCGCCGTCGTGTGGGACAAGACCACCGGCAAGGCCGTCTACAACGCCATCGTCTGGCAGGACACCCGCACCCAGTCGATCGTCGACGAGCTCGCCCAGGGCGATGTCGAGCGCTACAAGTCGATCGTCGGCCTGCCGCTCGCCACCTACTTCTCGGGCACCAAGATCAAGTGGATCCTCGACAACGTCGAGGGCGCCCGCGAGAAGGCCGAGGCCGGCGACCTGCTGTTCGGCACCACCGACTGCTGGGTTCTCTGGAACCTGACAGGCGGCACCGACGGCGGCGTGCACGCGACCGACGTCACCAACGCCTCGCGCACCCTCTTCATGGACCTCGAGACGCTGTCGTGGCGCGACGACATCCTCGCCGACTTCGGCGTGCCGAAGTCGATGCTCCCCGAGATCAAGTCGTCGTCCGAGGTCTACGGCAACGTCGAGTCGTCGAGCCTGCTGCGCGAGGTGCCCGTCTCGGGCATCCTCGGCGACCAGCAGGCCGCCACCTTCGGCCAGGCCGCCTTCGCCGCCGGTGAGAGCAAGAACACCTACGGCACCGGCAACTTCCTGATCTTCAACACCGACACCGAGATCGTCCACTCGAAGAACGGCCTCCTCACCACCGTCGGCTACAAGCTCGGCGACCAGCCGACCCACTACGCGCTCGAGGGATCGATCGCCGTGACCGGCTCGCTCATCCAGTGGCTGCGCGACAACCTCGGCATCATCTCCTCCGCCCCCGAGGTCGAGGAGCTGGCCAAGTCGGTGGAGGACAACGGCGGCGCCTACATCGTGCCGGCGTTCTCGGGTCTGTTCGCGCCCTACTGGCGTCCGGATGCGCGTGGCGCCCTCGTCGGCCTCACCCGCTACGTCAACAAGGGCCACATCGCCCGCGCCGCCCTCGAGTCGACCGCCTTCCAGACGGCCGAGGTCATCGAGGCCGTCAACGCCGACTCGGGTGTCGAGCTGACCGAGCTCAAGGTCGACGGCGGCATGACCGCCAACGACACGCTCATGCAGTTCCAGGCCGACATCCTCGGCGTGCCGGTCGTGCGTCCGGTCGTCGCGGAGACCACCGCCCTCGGCGCCGCCTACGCGGCCGGCCTCGCGGTCGGCTTCTGGTCGGGCCTCGAGGATCTCGCCGCCAACTGGCAGGAGGACAAGCGCTGGGAGCCGAACCTCGACGCCGACGAGCGCGCCCGCCAGCTGCGCCTCTGGAAGAAGGCCGTCACCAAGTCGATGGACTGGGTCGACGCCGACGTGAAGTGATCCGCGCGCGCTGATCGGCGCGTGTACTGAGCAGCGCCCCTGCGAGGAAGGGCCCGACGACTCCGGTCGCCGGGCCCTTCCCCGTCCCCGCGCGAGCTCGCCTTTCCCAATTCAGGATCGGATCCTTCACAATTCAGGATCGGTCGCGCTTCTGGCCGAGATTTTCGCCGAAACGCCCGCAGGATCCTGAATTGCGTGACGAGTGAGTCCTCCACAGACGGCGCGGCGCGAAACTGTCCCCGGCTCGTTTCGCGGTCGCCCCGCAATGAGACAGGGCGCGGCAGGGTCGGTATGTGGATGCCGTGACGAGGGGCGAGCTGATCGCGACCGGACTGACCGGTGACCGGATCGCACACGAGGTTCACGTCGGCCGGCTGATCCGCGTGCGCCGCGGCCACTACGCCCGCCCCGATGACGAGGCGGACATGATCCGCGCCGTCCGAGTCGGCGGGCGGCTGGCGTGCGTGTCGGAGCTGCGATCGCGGGGGATCTGGGTGCTCGACGACGGCCGATTGCACGTGCAGGTCGAACCATCGCGATCGCGTCTGAGGACACCTGATGATCGATTCCAACGCATGGCCGACGGCGGGGATCGTGTCGACTGCAAGGTGCATTGGACGCTGCTTCACCGACCCGAATCGGCAACGGCATCCCATGTCGGCCTCGTCGATGCGCTGATCATGTCCTCGCGCTGTCTCGAGCCGCCCGCGTTCCTGGCTTCGCTCGACAGCGCTGTGGAAACGCGACAGCTCTCTCGCCGTGACCTCGGGACCGTGCTCGCGTCGATACCGATGACCGTCGGACGTCAGCTGTCTCCGGTCGACGGGCGTGCGGAGTCGGGAATCGAGACCGTCGTCAGAGACCTCGCGCTAGCCCTGGGGTTCGATCTGCGGATACAGGTCGACTACGCGGGTATCGGACGAGCGGACCTCGTCATCGAAGGATGGATCGTGGTCGAGACTGACGGACACGAACATCATCATCGCGAATCGGACGTCGCCTCGGATCGGCGCCGTGATCTGCTGCACGCTCAGGCCGGCCGCGCCACGTTGCGATTCCGCTACGGCCAGGTCATCTACTCGCGGCGCGCGATCGCGCTCGCGCTGATCGCGGCAGTGCGAACGCATCGGCGGGTACCTGGTGCCCGTGCGAAGGCAGATCGCGCGTTGCGTCGCCTCGAGCGCCTTGCGCTTGCGGACTCGTAGTCGCTGGACGTTCACTCGGCGGTCCTCGGGCGCCATTCGACCCGTGCCGCTGCCCGAACATGCGCGACCGCGCCAGCAGCTTCACAATTCAGGATCCGTGGCCGCCTGATTCAGGATTCGGCGCCGACACGGGCCAGTTTTCGCCGTGTCGAGGTGACCGATCCTGAATTGCGCGCCGCGGGTCCTGAATTGTGATGCTGCTGCCACGAGAGCGCTCCTGAGAGGCGCCGGGCGCGGACGCCGGGCGGCGCGTGTCAGGGGTGCGGGCGGAGTAGCGCGGGCAGCGGGGCGAGGGAGCGGAGGATCGGGATGCCGCGGGTGGCGGCCTCGGTGCGCTCGGCGTCGGTCGCGCGGCCGGGGCGGTCGAGCCAGACGCCGGTGAGGCCGGCGTCGGCGGCGCCGACGGCGTCCGTGCGGAAGCGGTCGCCGATGTAGGCCGCCTCGTGCGGCTCGACACCGAAGAGATCGACCGCGTGCAGGAAGATCGACGCATCCGGCTTCGTCGCGCCGAAGTCGCCGCTCGCCACGAAGTGCTCGACGTGGGCGGTGAGCTCGAGCCGTTCGAGCTTGCGCGTCTGGAACGCGAGGTCGCCGTTCGTGATGATCCCGAGGCGCAGCGGGGCGGAGGCGGCGCCCGCCCCCGAGCCGGCACTCGGCGCGGTCAGCTCGTGCAGGCAGGCGAGGGCGTCGTCGTGCAGACGCCAGGCCTCGCGGTAGCGCTCGAAGTAGCGCGCGAACCACGTCTCGGCCTCGGCGGGGTCGTCGAGCAGAGTCCGTAGGGCGCCGCGAAGTCGCGGGCGCGCGCGGCCCGCTGGCCGAGGAAGTCGAGCTCGCCGGCGAGGTAGCGGTGGTAGTGGTGCTCTTCGAGATCCGTCCAACGTCGCGCTTCGGCGGCGTCCTCGGCGGGCGACCAGCCGGGCAGCTCGCGACGGTGCTCGATGATCGCCGCATCCACCGCCGCGCGATGCGCGAACAGGGTGTCGTCGAGGTCGAACAGGGCCACGCGGATGCCCGGACGCACCGAGTCGTCGTCGCTCACTCGGGCCACCCCGCCTTCACGCCGCGGTCGTCGTCGCGGCCGAGCACCGCGTGCCACGACGAGGGGCGGTCGCCGTCGCGGCCCACGATGTCGGCCTGGCGCGTTCCCGTGTAGGTGAAGCCGAGCTTGCGGGCCACGATGAGCGACGCCCGGTTCGGCACGACCGCCTCCCACAGGATCTCGTCGAGCAGCCCCTGCGCGAACACCCAGTCGATCGCCGCGCGCGCCGCCTCGGGCATGTAGCCGAAGCCCCGATGCGGACCCCCGAGCCAGAAGCCGATCATCCCGGCGGGGCGATCCGGCGTGCCCAGCGTCACGCCGACGACGCCGAGCAGCTCGCCGCCCGACTCGGTGCGCAGCGCCCAGGTGAGCTCGCGATCCTCGTGCCAGCCCGGCACGAGCCCTTTCACCCACCCCGTCGCGTGGTGCCACTCGTAGGGCCACGGCGTCGTGAGCCAGCGCTCGAACAGCGGATCGCGGCAGTACTCGACGATGCGATCGACGTCGTCGAGCGTCGGCACCTCGAGCACGAGGCGCTCGGTCGTCAGGACGACGGGCTGCACGACGTGGCCGGCCTCAGACGCGCGGCAGCAGGCCGACCCGGTCGTAGGCGAGGCGCAGGGTCTCGTCGGCGATCGCGGCGGCGCGCTCGGCGTTGTGGGCGAGCAGACGGTCGAGCTCGGCCGGGTCGTCGAGCAGCTCGAGCGCGCGCGTGCGCACCGGCTCGAACTCGGCGACGACCGCATCCGCCGTCTCGGTCTTGAGGTCGCCGTAGCCCTTGCCCGCGAAGTTCTCCTCGAGGTCGGCGACCGGGGTGCCGGTGACGCCGGAGAGGATCGAGAGGAGGTTCGAGACGCCTGGCTTGGCCCCGCGGTCGAAGCGGATCTCGCGCTCGGTGTCGGTCACCGCCGACTTGATCTTCTTCGCGACGGCCTTCGGCTCGTCGAGCAGCCAGACGATGCCCTGCGGCGAGTCGCCCGACTTCGACATCTTCGAGCCGGGGTTCTGCAGGTCGTAGATGCGGGCGCCGTCGGCGAGGGTCTTGACCTCGGGCACCACGAAGGTGTCGCCGAAGCGCGAGTTGAAGCGGGTCGCGAGGTCGCGGGTGAGCTCGACGTGCTGCTTCTGGTCGTCGCCGACCGGGACGACCTCGGCGTTGTAGAGCAGGATGTCGGCGGCCATCAGCACCGGGTAGGCGAAGAGCCCCAGCGTGGTCGCGTCGGCGCCCTGCTTCTGCGACTTGTCTTTGAACTGGGTCATGCGGGCGGCCTCGCCGTAGCCCGTGATGGTGTCGAGCACCCAGGCCAGCTGCGGGTGCGCCGCCACGTGCGACTGCACGAAGAGGATGCTCGACTCGGGGTCGATCCCGGCCGCGATGTACTGGGCCGCGGTGCGGCGGGTGGCCTCGCGCAGCTTCGCCGGATCCTGCGCGACGGTGATCGCGTGCAGGTCGACGACGCAGAAGACGGCGTCGTAGTCGTTCTGCAGCTTCTTCCACTGGAGGAGAGCCCCGACGTAGTTGCCGAGGTGGAGCGAGTCGGCGGAGGGCTGCATTCCGGAGAAGAGTCGTGCGGTCACGGCCCCAGTCTTCCAGGTCGGGAGCGGCGGATGCGCGGCCGGTCAGCCTGCTGTGCAGAACCCGGCATCGCGCGACCCGGGGAAGAACGAGCGGAACCGCTGGTCGACGGACGGAACGCACCCGGCCCAGCCGACGCGCGCCGCCGCATCCACCTACAGCTGGTAGTCGACGACGACCGGCGCGTGGTCCGACCAGCGCTCGGCGTACGACGCCGCGCGGTCGACCGTGTAGGCGACGGCCTTCTCGGCGAGCGCCGGGGTGGCGAGCTGGTAGTCGATGCGCCAGCCGGTGTCGTTGTCGAAGGCCTGGCCGCGGTTCGACCACCACGTGTACGGGCCCTCGACCTCGCCGTGGAAGCGGCGCCCGAGGTCGACCCAGCCGAGGCCGCCGCCGCGGTTGTAGTCCTCCGCGTCTTCGGCGCCGACGAAGCGGTCGAGGTAGGCGCGCTCCTCCGGCAGGAAGCCGGCCTTCTTCTGGTTGCCGCGCCAGTTCTTGATGTCGAGCTTGCGGTGGCCGACGTTGAAGTCGCCCATCACGACGGCGAGCGGGTTGTGCTCGGCGAGAGCGGGCAGACGCTCGGCGAAGGCGTCGAGGAACTTGAACTTCTCGACCTGCTTCGGGCTGCCGACCTCGCCCGAGTGCACGTAGGCGCTCACGACCGTGACGATCGACCCATCCACCTCGTAGTCGGCCTCGAGCCAGCGGCCGGCGCTGTCGAAGTCGTCGGCGCCGAAGGTGACGCGGTGGATGCTGGCCTTGCGGCGCGAGGCGATCGCGACGCCGGCGCGGCCCTTCGCGGTGGCGGCGTCGTGCAGGATGTCCCACTCGTCGCCGAGCAGCTCTTCGAGGTGCGTGGTCTCGGCGCGCACCTCCTGCAGCGCGAGGATGTCGACCTCGCGCCCGTCGAGCCACGGCCCCATCCCGTTGCGGAAGGCGGCGCGGATGCCGTTGACGTTGACGCTGACGATGCGGAGGGGGCGGGGCATGCGCCCAGCCTAGGGACGGCCGCTGACACTCGCCGACGCCGGCATCGGCGCCGGCACCGGATCAGCCGAGCGGCTCGCGCTCGATCCGCACCCGCCCGCGCTTGTGCTCGAGCGGACGCCCGCTCGCGTAGCCGTGATCGGCCAGCAGGATGCGCGCCTCCACGATCCGCTTCTGCAGGAACACCGGGTCGGCGACGATCCCCTTGTCGTCGAGCCCGACGACGATCCAGGCGGCGCCGATGAGGATGACCTGGCAGACGAAGTTGAAGAAGATCAGGAGGCCGAGGATCACGGCGAACGACTTCAGCAGCGGGTTGCTGCCGACGCCGCCGATGATCGCGGCCGAGAAGAGCACCTTGAGCACACCGAGCGCGGCCGCGCCGATGATCGCCCCGCCGCGCAGCCGCTCGACGGGGATGCGCACGCCGGTGAGCACGCGGTAGAGCGCGACGAGAGTGAACGCGTCGAGCGCGAACATGACGCCGATCGTGATGATGCGCGTGATGACGAAGGCGATGACCGAGTCGCTCGAGATGCCGAGCCAGCCGAGCACGGTCTCGGCGCCGGTCGTGCCGAAGTAGGAGAGCCCCGCCGAGGCGATCAGCACGACCGCGAAGCCGAGCCCGACGACGAGGTCGCGCACCTTGAGCAGCACCGGGTTGCCGGTGAGTGCGGGCAGCTCGAAGATGACGCGGATGCCGTCGCGCAGCGACGCGAGGAACCCGAGCGCGGTCACGAGCAGGCCGACGAGCGAGATCACGAGGGTGAGGCTGAACGCCGGGGCGGCGAGCAGCACGTCGGGGTCGATCGCGCCGGCGCCGCCCGCGCTGGTCTTGATGAGGCCCGGGACGACGCCGCCGATCGTCGAGATCAGCTGCTCGCGCAGCACCTGGTCGCCGCTGATCACGAGACCGGCGATCGAGAACCCGGCCCAGATCGCGGCGAAGATCGCGAACAGCGCCTGATAGGCGAGTCCGCTGGCGAGGATGGGCCCGCGCTGCGAGCTGTAGCGCTGGAACACCCGCACGGCCCGCGTCTGCTGAACCCACGCCACGAGCCGCTTGATCCCGTCCATCCCTCGACGCTAGCGAAGCGGTCCCGCGCTCCGGCGCGTTCTCACGCCGCGTCCAGCCGCCGCGTCGCCGGCGGGCCGAACCACTCGCGGCGACCGTCGGCACGCGAGCGTCAGCACGCGCCGGCCTGCACGCCCGACGGTCTCGCCCATCCAGCGTCCCCGCTCGACTGGCTAGGCTGAGCGGACCCGTCGCGGCGCATCCCCTCACCACCACCCGGCGCCGCACAGAAGGAGTCATCGTGGAGCTTCGTGGAGTCGGCGTCGGTCGCGGCGTGGCGGTCGGAACGATCTTGAGGATGCCGGAGCCGCTCGCCGCTCCCGCCGACGAGCAGCACGGCGGCGACGTCGCCGCCGAGAAGCAGAAGGTGCAGGATGCGGTGGCCAAGGTCGCCGCGGATCTCGGTGCCCGCGCTCAGAAGGCGGGCGGCGAGGCGCAGCAGGTGCTCGAGGCGGCCGTGATGATGGCGCAGGACCCGATGCTCGCCGACGACGTCACCGCCCGCATCGACGGCGGCAAGACCGGCGAGCGCGCCGTGCACGAGGCCTTCGCGTCGTTCCAGGAGCAGCTGGTCGCCCTCGGCGGCTACATGGCCGAGCGCGCCACCGACCTCGCCGACGTCGCCCAGCGCATCATCGCCGCGCTGCGCGGGGTGCCGGCGCCGGGCGTTCCCGAGTCGGACACGCCCTTCATCCTGGTCGCCCGCGACCTCGCTCCCGCCGACACGGCTCTGCTCGACCTCGAGAAGGTGCTCGGCCTGGTCACGAGCGACGGCGGCCCGACGAGCCACACGGCGATCCTCGCCCGCTCGAAGTCGATCCCCGCGATCGTCGGCGTGACCGGTGCGCTCGAGCTGGCCGACGGCACGAGCATCGTGCTGGATGCGGCCGCAGGCGCCGTGGTCGTCGACCCGAGCGCAGAGCAGGTGGCCGACGCCGAGCAGCGCATCGCCGACCGCGTCGCCCAGGCCGCCGCCCCGATCACCGACGGCGCCCTCGCCGACGGCACGAAGGTGCCCCTGCTGGCGAACGTCGGCTCGGCGAAAGATGGCCCGGCAGCGGTCGAGCTCGGCGCCGAGGGCGTCGGCCTGTTCCGCACCGAGTTCCTGTTCCTCGACGCGAGTGAGGCGCCCAGCGTCGAGACCCAGACGGCGCAGTACACGGCACTGCTCGAGTTCTTCCCGGGCAAGAAGGTCGTCGTGCGCGCCCTCGATGCCGGCGCCGACAAGCCGCTGAGCTTCCTCAACGACGCCCACGAGGAGAACCCGGCGCTCGGCCTGCGCGGCCTGCGGGCGCTGCGGGCCAGCGAGCAGATCCTGCACGACCAGCTCACCGCCCTGAAGAACGCGCAGGATGCGACCGAGGCCGACCTCTGGGTCATGGCCCCGATGGTGGCCGACGCCGAGGAGACAGCCTGGTTCGTCGAGTACGGCAAGAAGCTCGGCCTCAACACCGTCGGCGTCATGGCCGAGGTGCCCTCGCTCGCCGTCGTCGCCGACCAGGTGCTCGAGTCGGCCGACTTCGTCTCGATCGGCACGAACGACCTCACCCAGTACACGCTCGCCGCCGACCGCATGCTCGGCAGCGTCGCGAGCTACCAGGACCCGTGGCACCCGGCCGTGCTGCGCCTCGTGAAGTCGCTCGGCGACGCGGGCGCCGCCGCCGGCAAGGGCGTGGGCATCTGCGGCGAGGCCGCGGCCGACCCGCAGCTCGCGGTCGTGCTCGTCGGCCTCGGCGCGACCACGCTGTCCATGACCCCGGCGGCGCTCGCCGACGTGCGCGCCGAGCTCGCCGGCGTCACGCTCGAGCAGGCAAAGGCCAAGGCCGCGGCGGCGCTCGCCGCGCACTCGGCCGACGGCGCCCGCGAGGCCGCCCGCACGGCCTGAGGCCGGTCGCTCGACACAGCCCCCGCGACCCCGAAGCGGGTGGATGACCGGCTCACCCGAGCCGCGCATCCACCCGTTTTCGTCGTCGAGAGCGCCGAACGGACACGAGCGCAGATCAGATCACCCCCGAAGTGGGGTCATCCCCTCGCGTCATCACTCCGAACCCCTCTGGTCTCTCAGATGAACGGAGCCGGCCTCGACGGGTTCCGATCGACCGAGGATGATGGGAAAGAGGCCCACCTCACGAGAGAGACAACGGGGGAATGAGCGATCAGGAATCGAAGGTGCAGCCTTCGGATGCGGAGCTGATCGAGCACGCGCGATCGGGGGATCGCAGCGCGTTCGGCGAACTGTGGCTCCGTCACTACCGTCCTGCCGCTCGTGTCGCCCGCCAGATCACGTCGAGTATCGATGCGGATGACCTCGTCAGCGAGGCCTACGTGCGCATCTACCAGCGTGTTCTGGCGGGCGGCGGGCCCGCGACGGCGTTCCGCCCGTACCTCTACACGACGATCCGCAATCTCGCGGCGAGCTGGGGCACCGCCCAGTCGCGGGAGGTGGATGTCGACACGATCGACGAGGTCGAAGACGAGCGGATCCCGAAGGACCCCGCCGCCGAGGCGCTCGACCGCACCCTGACCGCGCGGGCGTTCCGCTCGCTGCCGGAGCGCTGGCGCACCGTGCTCTGGTACACCGAGATCGAGGGGATGGACCCGCACGAGGTCGCCCCGATCCTCGGCATCACGCCGAACGCGACGGCTGCGCTGTCGTACCGCGCCCGCGAGGGGCTGCGCGCCGCGTGGCTGCAGGCGCACGTCAACGACTCCGACGCCGCGGGCGAGTGCCGCTGGGCGCTGGAGCACCTCGGCTCGAACGCCCGCAAGAGTCTGGCCGCCCGCGAGCAGCGCCGACTGGATGCGCACCTGGCCGACTGCGCGAAGTGCTCGATCATCTCCGAGGAGGTCGAGGAGGTCGGATCGCACCTCGCGCTGGTCATGATCCCGCTGCTGCTCGGCGGTGTCGTCGGCGGCGCGGTGCTCTCGCAGCTGGCCGCGCCGGGCGCGGCGATGGCGGCCGCCATCCCCGCAGTGCCGGCGGCTCTCGGCGCGACGGCGACCGCAGCCGGAACCGGGATCGCCGCGGCGACGAGTGGAGCGGCCTCGAGCGCGTCGGCCGCCGCCGGAGCCGCGGCCACCGCATCCGCCGCGTCCTCGACCGTGGCCGCCGGAACCGGAGCCGCCGGTGCGGCCGTCGTCGGCGCCGGCGCGTTCAGCGGTCTCAGCTCGATCCTCGGCGGAGCGGCCCTCGTGGTCGTGATCGGCGGCGCCGTCGGCCTCAGCGCGACGGCGACGTCGGCCGCGCCCGACCCTGTCGCGGCCTCCGCGCCGGCGGCCGCCGCGAGCGCGCTGCGCCTGGACAGCGCGGCGACCCCGTCGGCGGCAACCGGCGCCGACACGACCACCTCGACCGGATCAGGGGATGCCGCCACCGACGGCAGCGCCGAACCCGGCACGACGTCCGGCGACCAGACCGATTCGGGTGGCCTGGTGGGCGGCGTCGTGTCGGGTGTCGGCCCAGTGGCGGGCGGTGTCGTGAACGGCGTCGTCGCCCCCGTGGTCGGCGGTGCGGCGGATGCGGTCGGCGGTGCGGTGAACGGAGCGGTCGGCGCGGTCACGCCCTCGACGGCCCCTCCCGGCCAGTCCGCCCCGCCCGGAGCTCCGGTGTCGACCACGGTCGCTCTCGATCTCAGCGGCAGGGGCACCCCGGGCGCGACGGTCGCGGCGCAGGCCGCCGGCGCGGTCTGGGCGACGACGACGGTCGGCTCCGACGGGCGCTGGTCGCTGCACATCGACGCGCTGCCCACGACCGCCGGCAGCGTCTCGCTGACGCAGAAGGCCGGGGGCGCGATCGGCAGCGTGCTGAACCTGCTCGGGCTGACGGCCCCGCTCAGCCTCGACACCGGCCCGCTCGGCGTCGTGGTCAAGCTGCTCAACTGACGAGCTCGCCGGAAAACTTCTTCGCGGTTCCGCGTCATAGAACGTGGAACGCTCGGTCTCTTCTCACGCGACGGTCCCAGCGTCGCAGCCCTCCGACGTCGAATCGAGGGCGCAGGACCGGCGTCGACCGAGCATCCCAGTGCCCGGTCGACGCCGGTCCTTCTGCGTTCTCCACAGACCGGCCCGCCGCCCTGCCCGCTGTCTCCGGCGATCGGTACCATCACGGCATGTACCCGGAGATCCCGCGCGAATATCTCATCCCGCTGTACTCGCAGTCGGATGCGGCGCGGATCGTGAGCGTGAGCGGGTCGACGGTTCATCGCTGGATCAACGGCTACCGCGACGGATCGACCGAGCACCCTCCGGTGATCGGCTCGGCCTCGGCTGGTCGCGGATTGACGATCCCGTTCATCGGCCTCGCTGAGATCTTCGTGCTCAACGCGTTCCGCAAGGCGGGGCTGCCGCTGCAGCGAATCCGTCCTGCCGTCGAGATCCTCAAGAACGGAATCGGTCTCGAGCACGCCCTCGCCAACGGACAACTGCTCACCGACGGTGCCGAGATCCTCTTCGACAGCAAAGATCCCGGCGACCGTCGTCTGGTCGTCGTCCGCAACGGCGATGCGGTCTTCAACGAGGTCGTCGAGGACTATCTGCGTCACATCGATTTCGGCGATTTCGGCTACGCGTCGGTGCTGCGTCTTCCGCAGTACCCCGGCCCGACGGTACAAGTCGATCCGCGGATCAACGGAGGGCGGCCCTCTCTCGCGTCCCGGTCGGTGTCGGTCGACGACGTGCTCTCTCGCCTCCGCGCAGGAGAGAGCATCGGGGATGTCGCCGACGACTACGGGGTCGGGTACGACGATGTTCTGAATCTCAACCGACTCGCCGCCTGAGTAGTCGGATGGATCCCGAACTCCGATTCTTCATCGATCGCGGCATCGGGTCCCCTCTCGTGCCGGGCGGGCGCTCACGACGATGGACGAGAGGTACGGGCCGACACGCTCGCAGAGAGTCACGGACGTCGAATGGATCACCGAGGCGACGAACCGGGGCGAGGTCCTGATCTGCAAGGATCGCGCGATCGCGAAACGCCCGCTGGAAGCTGAGGCGATCCGCCATAACGCGGCGCGAGTACTGGTGATCGCCTCGGCGCAGCTCACCAGTTCTGAGATGCTGCGGCGTCTGCTCGACAACGAGTCGGCGATCGGGCGAGCCGCGAGGAACCCCGGGCCTTTCGTACTCGGCGTCGATGTCGCCAAGCTTCATCGCATCCAACTGCGCTGAGACAGGCCCGAGACGACGAACGGCGCGGCTCCCGCAGGAGCCGCGCCGTCCGGATGGTGCGTGGTGCCGATCAGGCCGACACGAGGTCGGACTTCGGCACGTCGGGCTTGCCGCGCAGCACGGCCGCCTTGACCTCGGCGATCGCCTTCGTGACCTCGATGCCGCGGGGGCAGGCCTCGGAGCAGTTGAAGGTCGTGCGGCAGCGCCACACGCCCTCCTTGTCGTTGAGGATGTCGAGGCGCACCTGGGCGGCCTCGTCGCGGCTGTCGAAGATGAAGCGGTGCGCGTTCACGATCGCGGCCGGGCCGAAGTACTGGCCGTCGGTCCAGAACACCGGGCACGAGGAGGTGCAGGCAGCGCAGAGGATGCACTTGGTCGTGTCGTCGAAGCGCTCGCGCTGCGCGACCGACTGGATGCGCTCCTTCTCCGGCTTGCCCGAGGCCTGCAGGAAGGGCTGCACCTCGCGGTAGGAGGCGAAGAACGGCTCCATGTCGACGATGAGGTCCTTCTCGAGCGGCAGACCCTTGATCGCCTCGACGTAGATCGGCTTCGAGATGTCGAGGTCCTTGATCAGGGTCTTGCAGGCGAGGCGGTTGCGGCCGTTGATGCGCATCGCATCCGAGCCGCAGACGCCGTGCGCGCACGAGCGGCGGAACGACAGCGAGCCGTCCTGCTCCCACTTGATCTTGTGCAGCGCGTCGAGGATGCGGTCGGTCGCGAACAGCTCCACGTCGTAGTCGACCCAGCGCGGCTCGTCGTCGAACTCCGAGTCGAACCGGCGGATGATCAGCGTCACCGTGAACGGCTTCAGCGCAGCGTCATCGGCGGGTGCGGGGGAGTTCGATCCCTCGAGAACAGCGGCCTCGGCCATCAGTGCTTCCTCTCGTCACGGAAGGTCGGCGAGCCGGCCATCAGTACTTGCGCTCCATCGGCTGGTAGTTCGTGACGACCACGGGCTTCCAGTCGAGGGTGATGTGGTCGGCGGCGTCGGCGGAGTGCGGGTCGCCGGTCAGATACGCCATCGTGTGCTTCATGTAGTTCTCGTCGTCGCGCTTCGGGAAGTCGTCGCGCATATGGCCGCCGCGGCTCTCCTTGCGGTTGCGGGCGGAGAACACGACGACCTCGGCGAGGTCGAGCAGGAAGCCGAGCTCGATCGCCTCGAGCAGGTCGGTGTTGTAGCGGTGACCCTTGTCCTGCACCGAGATCTGCTGGTAGCGCTGACGCAGCGAGTGGATGGTCTCGGTCACCTTGGCGAGCGACTCGTCGGTGCGGAACACCTGCGCGTTCTTGTCCATCTCCTCCTGCAGCTCCTTGCGGAGGGAGGCGATGCGCTCGGTGCCGGTCGCGTTGCGCGTGGTCTCGACGAGCTCGCGCACGAACTTGGCCGGGTCCTCGGGCAGCGGCGTGAACTCGGCGGTCTTGGCGTAGGCGGCGGCGTTGTTGCCCGCGCGCTTGCCGAAGACGTTGATGTCGAGCAGCGAGTTGGTGCCGAGGCGGTTCGAGCCGTGCACCGAGACGCAGGCGCACTCGCCGGCGGCGTAGAGGCCGGGCACGACGGTGGTGTTGTCGCGCAGCACCTCGGCGCTCACGTTGGTCGGGATGCCGCCCATCGCGTAATGCGCGGTCGGCATGACCGGAACCGGCTCGACGACCGGGTCGACGCCGAGGTAGGTGCGGGCGAACTCGGTGATGTCGGGCAGCTTGGTCTCGAGCACCTCGGCGCCCAGGTGGGTGCAGTCGAGCAGCACGTAGTCCTTGTGCGGGCCGGCGCCGCGGCCCTCCGCGACCTCCTGCACCATGCAGCGCGCGACGATGTCGCGCGGCGCGAGGTCCTTGATGGTCGGGGCGTAGCGCTCCATGAAGCGCTCGCCCGAGGCGTTGCGCAGGATCGCGCCCTCGCCGCGGGCGCCCTCGGTCAGCAGGATGCCGAGGCCGGCCAGGCCGGTCGGGTGGAACTGGAAGAACTCCATGTCCTCGAGCGGCAGCTTCTTGCGCCAGATGATGCCGACGCCGTCACCGGTGAGGGTGTGGGCGTTCGAGGTGGTCTTGTAGACCTTGCCGAAGCCGCCGGTCGCGTAGATGATCGCCTTCGCCTGGAAGACGTGGATCGCGCCGGTCGCGAGCTCGTAGGCGACGATGCCCGAGGGCTGCTCCACGCCATCCACCTCGGTCATGACCATGTCGAGCGCGTAGTACTCGTTGTAGAACTCGACGCCGAGCTTGACGCAGTTCTGGAACAGCGTCTGCAGGATCATGTGGCCGGTGCGGTCGGCCGCGTAGCAGGCGCGGCGCACGGGCGCCTTGCCGTGGTCGCGGGTGTGACCGCCGAAGCGGCGCTGGTCGATCTTGCCCTCGGGGGTGCGGTTGAAGGGCAGGCCCATGTTCTCGAGGTCGAGGACCGCGTCGATGGCCTCCTTCGCGAGGATCTCGGCGGCATCCTGGTCGACCAGGTAGTCACCGCCCTTGACCGTGTCGAAGGTGTGCCACTCCCAGCTGTCCTCCTCGACGTTGGCGAGCGCTGCGGCCATGCCGCCCTGCGCCGCGCCGGTGTGCGAGCGGGTGGGGTAGAGCTTCGTGATGACCGCGGTCTTGACCTGCGGGCCGGCCTCGATGGCCGCGCGCATGCCGGCGCCGCCGGCGCCGACGATCACCACGTCGTACTGGTGGTACGTCACGCCGTCGATGACGGCTCCGTCTTCGAATTCCATGCCGCTCAGCCCTTCGCCGCGCAGAACTGGGCGAGGTCGCCGCCCTGGGCGGCTCCGATGCAGGGGTCGAAGGTGAAGATCACGAGGCTCCCGAGAAGGATCAGCACGATGGTGGAGACGAGGATCGCCCCGAGCAGCACCTTGCGCAGGCGCCCGCGGGCGTAGTCGTTGGTGAGGGTGCGCATGCCGTTGGCGCCGTGGATGAGCGCGAGCCAGAGCATGAGGGTGTCCCAGACGACCCAGAACGGGTCGGCCCACTTGCCCGCGACGAACGCGAAGTCGATCGCGTGCACGCCGTCGCCGGCGACGAGGTTGACGAAGAGGTGGCCGAAGACGAGCACGAGCAGCAGCACGCCGCTGATGCGCATGTAGAGCCAGCCCCACTTCTCCCAGTTGACCTTGCGGGGTCGGGAGGAGCTCGAGCGCGGTGCGGGGATCGTGGCGGTCATCAGTGGCCTCCGAAGACGACGCTGAGGTGGCGCGGCAGGAAGCCGGCCATCGTCACGGCCCAGAGGCCGACGACGATCCAGAACATGAGCCGCTGGTGGCGCGCGCCCCACGCGGTGAGGTCGATGAGGATGATGCGCAGGCCGTTGAAGGCGTGGAACACGATCGCGGCGACCAGGCCGGCCTCGCCGATGCCCATGACCGGCGTCTTGTACGTGTTGATCACGGCGTCGTAGGCGTCGGGGCTGATGCGCACGAGTGCGGTGTCGAGGATGTGCACCAGGAGGAAGAAGTAGATCGCGGTACCGGTGATCCGATGCAGCACCCACGACCACATTCCCTCGCGGCCGCGGTACAGGGTTCCTGCGGGGCGCTTCGGTGAGGGGATGCGGGGGGCGGTGGCGGGGCCGGATTGAACCTGGCTCGACACGGGAGTCCCTCCTTGGAGCTCCGCCCGGCGCAGGGTGGTGTGCGAAGGGTGTCGCTTCTGCTGCGGAGCTGCTCCGAGTCTAGGCCCGGCTCGAGGGTGCCGCAGGTCAGGCGGGCCTAACCTCTCTCGACGTCGAGACATCCGTGCGAGGGCGAGCGGGCGACAGCCGTCTGAACGAGCGCTCAGGCACCGGGCCGCGGATGTCGCGGGATGCTCAGACGCCGCCGGGTACGGTGACGGGCATGAGCGCTCCCTCGCCCGGTCTCGACCGCTTCCACGCCGTGATCCCGGCCGGCGGCGTCGGGTCGCGTCTCTGGCCGCTGTCGCGGGCCGGGGCGCCGAAGTTCCTGCATCCGCTGAGCGGCAGCGGCGAGAGCCTGCTGCGCGACACCTGGCAGCGCGTCGCCCCGCTGAGCGGCGAGGGCCGCATCCTCGTCGTGACCGGGCGCGCGCACGCGGATGCGGTGCGCGAGCAGCTGCCTGAGCTGGATGACGAGAACCTGGTGCTCGAGGACGAGCCGCGCGAGTCGTCGGCGGCCATCGGGTTGGCGGCGGCGATCCTCGTGCGCCGCGAGCCCGACGTGATCGTCGGCTCGTTCCACGCCGACCACGTCATCCGCGGCGTCGCCGCCTTCGGGCAGGCCGTGCGCCAGGCGGTCGCGGTGGCCGACGCCGGCTACATCGCCACGATCGGCGTGCCGCCGACCGAGCCCGCGACCGGCTTCGGCTACATCCGCGCGACGAGCGCGCTCGCCGACGTGCCGGGCGTGCTGCAGGTCGACAGCTTCGTCGAGAAGCCCGACCTCGAGACGGCGATCGGCTACCTCGCGACCGGCGACTACCTGTGGAACGCGGGCATGTTCGTCTCCCGGGCCGACGTGCTGCTCGAGCGGATGCGCATCGAGCAGCCCGAGCTCGTGGCGGGTCTCGAGGAGCTCGCCGCGGTGTGGGACACGGATGCCCGAGCCGAGGCCGTCGCGCGCATCTGGCCGGCGCTGCCGAAGATCGCGATCGACTACTCGGTGGCCGAGCCGGCCGCCGCGGCCGGACGCCTCGCGGTCGTGCCCGGCCGCTTCACCTGGCACGACGTCGGCGACTTCGCGACGATCGCCCGCCTCGGCGCCGCCGGGCGGCCGAACCAGCTCGTGACGCTCGGCGACGCGGACCAGGTCATCGCCGACGACAGCTCCGGTCTGGTGGTCGCGAGCGGCGGGCGGCTCGTGTCGCTCATCGGCCTGCGCGACGTCGTCGTCGTCGACACCGAGGACGCGCTGCTGGTCACCACGACCGAGCACGCGCAGCGGGTCAAGCAGACGGTCGAGGCGATCAAGGCGCAGGGGCGTTCCGGCCTCCTCTGACGCCGCCCGTCCCGGCGCCGAGCACGGCGTGATCGGGCGGCGCCGCGCGCATCCGGTTTCCGTCTCGTTTCGCGGCGGACGCGGCTTTGTAACGCTTCCGACTCGACCCCGGGACCGGGGCTTTCGTCACCTGTGACGCGGGGTAACGTGTCCCCAAATCCGGCGGGCTCTCACCATGCCCGCGCTTCCCAGGAGGACCCCACGTGACAATCACCCTGCGCAAGACCGGTCTCGCCGGCCTGGCCACCCTCGGCGCGAGCGTGCTCGTGCTCACCGGATGCGCCAGCGCGCCCAGCGACTCGGGCGACAGCAGCGCCAAGTCCGACTTCCTTCCCTGCATGGTCTCCGACGACGGCGGCTACGACGACCACTCGTTCAACGAGTCGGGTCTCGAGGGTCTGAAGAAGGGCGCCGACGACATCGGCGCGAAGTACAAGAACGTCGAGTCGTCGAGCGAAGACGACTACAAGCCGAACATCGACAACCTGCTCGACGAGGGCTGCAACCTCATCGTCACCGTCGGCTTCAAGCTGTCGGCCGCGACGATCACCGCCGCGAAGGACAACGCCGACGTCGAGTTCGCCAGCATCGACGACGGCCTCGACAACGAGGGCGCCACCGGCGACGACGGCAAGCCGACGGGTGACGGCAAGGTCGACGTGAAGAACGGCAAGCCGATCCTCTTCGACACGGCTCAGGCCGCTTTCCTCGGCGGCTACGCCGCCGCCAGCTACTCGAAGACCGGCGTCGTCGGCACCTTCGGCGGCATCCCGATCCCGCCCGTCACGATCTTCATGGACGGCTTCGTCGACGGCGTGAAGTACTTCAACGAGACCAAGAAGAAGGACGTCAAGGTCGTCGGCTGGGACAAGGACAGCCAGAACGGCGTCTTCACCGGCGGCTTCGCGGCCGGCGTCGAGGCGAAGACGGCGGCCCAGGGCCTGCTCGACCAGAACGCCGACGTGCTGATGCCGGTCGGCGGTCCGATCTACCAGAGCGCCGCCGAGGCGATCCGCGGCAAGGGCGGCGACATCGCCCTCATCGGCGTCGACGCCGACGTCTACCTCTCCGACCCGTCGGTGAAGGACCTGCTGCTGACCTCGGTCACCAAGGGCATCGCCGCCGGTGTGGAGGACGTCGTCAAGGCCGCGGCCGACGACAAGTTCGACAACACCCCGTTCGTCGGAACCCTGAAGAACGACGGCGTCGGCCTGGCCCCCTTCCACGACTTCGAGTCGAAGGTCGACTCGGGTCTGCAGGGTGAGCTCGACGCCATCAAGGCGAAGATCATCTCGGGTGACATCAAGGTCACCTCGAAGGCGTCGCCCAAGTAAGGCGCCGCGCACCTGACGTGCATCGGGGAGGTCGGCTGGCCCGGCCTCCCCGAACTCGTCCGCACCACCTCGCCGCCCGACCGCACCCGTCGGGCGAGCGCACCGCGCGGCCCCCATCCCTCCGCCGCTCGGCTACCCTTCCCGGAGCGCACGACGACGTGCCGCCCCGGTTTCCCCGGCACCATCCGGCGACATAGATTGACGACATGAAGCTCGAACTCCAGGGCATCACCAAGCGCTTCGGCGCTCTGGTGGCGAATGACCACATCGACCTGGTGGTCGAGCCCGGCGAGATCCACTGCCTCCTCGGCGAGAACGGCGCGGGCAAGTCCACGCTGATGAACGTGCTCTACGGCCTCTACCAGGCCGACGAGGGCAGCATCCTGCTCGACGACGCCGTGCAGCACTTCTCCGGACCCGGCGACGCGATGGCCGCCGGCATCGGCATGGTGCACCAGCACTTCATGCTCATCCCCGTCTTCACCGTCGCCGAGAACGTCATGCTCGGCCACGAGCAGACCCGCGCCGGCGGACTGCTCGACCTGGCGGCGGCCCGCGCGAAGGTGCGCGAGATCTCCGCCCGCTTCGGCTTCGACGTCGACCCGGACGCCCGCGTCGAAGACCTGCCGGTCGGCGTGCAGCAGCGCGTCGAGATCATCAAGGCGCTCTCGCGCGACGCCCGCGTGCTCGTCTTCGACGAGCCGACCGCCGTGCTCACGCCGCAGGAGACCGACGAGCTGATGGGCATCATGCGCCAGCTCAAGGAGTCGGGCACCGCGATCGTCTTCATCACCCACAAGCTGCGCGAGGTTCGCGAGGTCGCCGACCGCATCACCGTCGTGCGCCTCGGCAAGGTCGTCGGCGAGGCGTCGCCCACCGCATCCAACTCGGAGCTCGCCGCCATGATGGTCGGCCGCTCCGTCTCGCTCACCGTCGAGAAGGCCCCGGCGAATCCGGGGGAAGCGGCGCTCGTGGTGCGCGACCTGTCGGTCATCGACGCGCTCGACCAGTACGTCGTCTCGCACGTCGACTTCGAGGTGCGCCGTGGCGAGATCCTCGCGATCGCCGGCGTGCAGGGCAACGGCCAGACCGAGCTCACCGAGGCGCTGCTGGGGCTCCAAGCACGCACCGAGGGATCGATCACCCTCGACGGCGTCGAGATCGCCGGCGCCACGCCCCGCCGCATCCTGGATGCCGGTGTCGGCTTCGTGCCCGAGGACCGTGGCGAAGACGGCCTGGTCGGCGAGTTCACGATCAGCGAGAACCTGATGCTCGACCGGTCGAACGGCGCGCCCTTCGTGCGCGGCGGCGCCGTGCAGAAGGACGTGCTCGACGCCTTCGCCGAGGAGAAGGTCCGCGAGTTCGATATCCGCGCCCAGGGCATCGGCACCCCGGTCGGCCGGCTCTCGGGCGGCAACCAGCAGAAGGTCGTGCTCGCGCGCGAGCTCAGCCGCGAGCTGCGGCTCTTCGTCGCCGCGCAGCCGACCCGCGGCGTCGACGTCGGCTCGATCGAGTTCATCCACAAGCGCATCGTCGCCACCCGCGACGAGGGCGTGCCGATCATCGTCGTCTCCACCGAGCTCGACGAGGTGCTCGCGCTCGCCGACCGCATCGCGGTCATGTACCGCGGCGGGATCGTCGGCATCGTGCCGGGCGATACGCCGCGCGACGTGCTCGGCCTCATGATGGCCGGCGAGAGCCCCGAGTCCGCCACCTCCGCCACCACCACCGGAGCCGCCCAGTGAGCGAGAAGATCCCCGGAGAGGACCAGCTGCCGACCCCCGGCCAGGTCCCGCCCATCGCCCCCGAGCCGCAGTCGGCGCAGGGTCCGCTGGCCGACACCGAGCCGGCGGCGCCCGCCGACCCGGAGGCGTCGCCCGCGACCGGTGAAGCCGCCGAGGGCGGTGCCGCCGCGACCACCGCGGGCGCGGTGCCCCCGCCGCCCGCGGCGAACACGGTGCTGCGCGAGATCCTCTCCAGCAACTGGCTGATGACGCTGCTCGCGATCGTGCTCGCGCTCGTCGTGGCGAGCATCCTCATCGTCGTCACCGACACCGACGTGCAGAAGGCCGCCGGCTACTTCTTCGCCCGGCCCGGCGACACGTTCCGAGCGATCGGCGACGCGATCGGCGGCGCCTACTCGAGCCTGTTCCAGGGCGCGGTCTACAACTTCCGCCGCCCGGGCTTCATCAACGGCATCAAGCCGATCACCGAGACCCTCGCCTTCGCGGCGCCGCTCATCGCCGCCGGACTCGGCGTCGCCGTGGCGTTCCGCGTCGGGCTGTTCAACATCGGCGGACGCGGCCAGATCCTCATCGCGGCGGCCGTCGCCGGCTGGATCTCGTGGTCGTTCCCGCTGCCGCCGTTCATCCACATGCTCGTCGCCGTCGCCGGCGCCCTCGTCGGCGGCGCGATCTGGGGCGGTCTCGTCGGGTTCATCAAGGCCCGCACGGGTGCGCACGAGGTGATCCTCACGATCATGCTCAACTACGTCGCGCTCTACCTGATCCAGTTCCTGCTCAAGACCCCGGGAGCGCTGCAGGCGCCCGGCACGAGCAACCCGAAGTCGCCGAGCACCGACCCCAGCGCCGTGATGCCGACGCTGAGCGACCTGCTCACGGCGCTCAACGGCGGAACGCAGGTCGGCTCGTTCCGGCTCAACGTCGGGTTCATCCTGGTCATCCTCGCGACGCTGTTCGTGGCCTGGCTGCTGAACCGCTCGAGCACCGGATTCCGCTTCCGCGCGGTGGGCGAGAACCCGCACGCCGCGCGCGTCGCCGGCATCGACGTCAAGTGGGTCTTCGTGCTCGCGATGATCATCTCGGGCGCGCTCGTCGGACTCGCCGGCTCGATCCAGGTGCTCGGCACCAACACCGACGGCTTCGGCGACGGCATCGACGCCGGCATCGGCTTCGATGCGATCACGGTCGCGCTGCTCGGGCGGTCGCGACCCTGGGGCGTGTTCTTCAGCGGCATCCTCTTCGGCGCGCTCAAGGCCGGCGGCTACACGATCCAGGCGTCGCAGGGCATCCCGATCGACATCGTCGTCGTGGTGCAGTCGGTCATCGTGCTCTTCATCGCCGCGCCGCCGCTCGTGCGCGCGGTGTTCCGACTCCCGGCCCCCGGCTCCGCGCCGAAGGCCCGACGACCGCGCCGCACGGCGGAGGTGGCCCGATGAGCGCCCAGACCAGCACCCCGGTCGCCCCGGCGGCCGACGCCCCGATCGTGCTCGAGAAGGCGGTCGTGCGCAGCCCGAAGGCGCCGGTCATCCTCGGCGTCTTCGCGCTGCTCGCCCTGCTGGCGGCGTTCGCGTTCCCGCGCACCGGCACCACCCGCTTCGGCCTGTCGACCTCGCGTGACGCGCTGCAGTTCGACCCGATCGCCGTCGCCACCCAGCCGGCCGTGGCCGTGACCGCCGTGCTGCTCGCGCTGCTCGCGATCGCCGCCGCGGTGTTCGTGGCGCGCGGCCGTGCGGCCAAGGTGCCGCTCTGGCTGGTCGTGGTCTTCGCGGTGCTGTTCGTCTTCGCGTTCCTCACCTGGGCTGTCGCCGACGGCCTGCTGCCCTTCACCGGCCTGCTGGTGGGCGCGCTCGGTGTCAGCACGCCGCTCATCTTCGGCGCGCTCGGCGGCGTGCTCTCCGAACGGGTCGGCGTCGTCAACGTCGCGATCGAGGGTCAGCTGCTGTTCGGAGCCTTCTCGGCGGCGCTCGTCGGCGTGGCCACCGGCAACGCGGCGGCGGCGCTGGTCGCAGCAGCGGTGGCGGGGATGCTGGTCTCCTTCGTGCTGGCCGCGTTCTCGATCAAGTACCTGGTCGACCAGGTCATCGTCGGTGTGGTGCTCAACGTGCTCGTGACGGGACTCACGACCTTCCTCGCGGGCGTGATCGACCTCGACAAGATCCCCGCCGGCGCGCGCTTCCCGACCGTGCCGATCCCGCTGCTCAGCGAGATCCCGGTCGTCGGACCGCTGCTGTTCCGGCACTCGCTGCTGGTGTATTTCATGTACATCGCCGTCTTCGCGGTCTGGTTCGGCCTCAACAAGACCCGCTGGGGCCTGCGCCTGCGCGCGGTCGGCGAGCACCCGAAGGCGGCCGACACCGTCGGCATCAACGTCGCGCGCACCCGCTTCTGGAACGTGTCGCTCGCCGGCGCGATCGCCGGCATCGGCGGCGCCTACCTGTCGCTCGACGCGATCGGCCTGTTCTCGAAGGAGATGACGAACGGCGCCGGATTCATCGCGCTCGCCGCGGTCATCTTCGGCCGCTGGGATCCGGTGCGGGCCGTGCTCGCCGCACTGCTCTTCGGGTTCGCGACCAGCCTGCAGAACTCGCTCAGCGCGGCCGGCGTGACCGCCGTGCCGAAGGAGTTCCTGCTGATGCTGCCGTACCTGATCACCGTGCTCGCGGTCGCCGGCCTCGTCGGCCAGGTGCGCGGACCGGCGGCCGCCGGCAAGCCGTACATCAAGAGCTGAGGGCGAGCGGATGACCGACCAGACCGAATCCCCGACCGAGACCCAGGTCGACTGGGCCGGGCTGCGCGACGTGGCGATCGAGGCGCTGGCGCACGCCTATGTGCCTTACTCGAAGTTCCCCGTCGGCGTGGCCGCGATCGTCGACGACGGCCGCGTGATCTCCGGGGCGAACGTCGAGAACGCCTCCTACGGCCTGACCCTCTGCGCCGAGTGCTCGCTCGTGTCGGCTCTGCACATGACCGGCGGCGGCAAGCTGACCGCCTTCGTCTGCGTCGACGGCAACGGCGACGCGCTCATGCCGTGCGGACGCTGCCGTCAGCTGCTCTTCGAGCACTCCGCCGAGGGGATGCTGCTGGCCACGGTCTCGGGCATCCGCACGATCGACGAGGTCATCCCCGACGCCTTCGGCCCGCGCACGCTCGCGGTCTACCGCGGCGAGGAGCCGGCCTGAGCGAACCGATGCGGGCGCCGCGTCCGACCAGCTGGGTTCGGGCCTGGACGCTCTGACAACGCTGTCGCAGAGTCCTCTGGACGCGGGTGGGGCGCGGGAGGCGCGAGCGTAGCGTCGCGCGCGTGAGCTCCACCGCACCGTCCCGTCATCGTCGGCCACGGCGACGGCACCCAGCTCGGCGTGCCGGCCGAGTGCCCGGCCGACGGTCCCGCGATCCAGACCGTCACGATCCAGCCCGGGGGCACCGCGACCGCCGTCGTGCGCGTCGCGAACCTGCAGGGCGGCGGCGCGACCGGCTGCGCGACCGAGAAGGGCGACGGCTGGCGCATCTACCCGCCGCACTCCTTCGCGGCCGTCTTCGTGCCGGATGCGGGCGTCCTCGCCTGCACTGACAGCCAGGTCTGGATGAACTTCGCCTCGCCCGTCGCGAATAGCTGAGCCGCGCATCCACCCGGCCGTCACACGCCGTAATCTGGTCGGGTGGTAGAGCGCTTCGATGTCGTCGATCTCATCCGGACCAAGCGGGACAAGGGGGCGCTGACGACCGACCAGATCGACTGGCTGGTCGACGCCTACACCCGCGGCTACGTCGCCGACGAGCAGATGTCGGCCATGACGATGGCGATCTTCCTCAACGGGATGCAGCGCGACGAGATCCGTGACCTCACCCTCGCGATGATCGCGAGCGGCGAGCGCCTCGACTTCTCCGGCCTGTCGAAGGCGACGACCGACAAGCACTCCACCGGCGGGGTCGGCGACAAGATCACGCTCCCGCTCGCTCCGCTCGTCGCCGCGTTCGGCGTCGCCGTGCCGCAGCTCTCGGGCCGCGGCCTCGGTCACACCGGCGGCACCCTCGACAAGCTCGAGTCGATCCCCGGCTGGCGTGCGGCGCTCTCGAACGACGAGTTCATGAGCCAGCTCGACTCGGTCGGAGCGGTCATCTGCGCGGCCGGATCGGGCCTCGCGCCCGCCGACGGCAAGCTCTACGCCCTGCGCGACATCACCGGCACGGTCGAGTGCATCCCGCTCATCGCGTCGAGCATCATGTCGAAGAAGATCGCCGAGGGCACCGCCTCGCTCGTGCTCGACGTGAAGTTCGGCTCGGGCGCCTTCATGCAGGATCCGGCGCGCGCCCGCGAGCTGGCCGAGACGATGGTGCGCCTGGGCACGGACGCCGGCGTCGCGACCCGCGCGCTGCTCACCGACATGGATGTGCCGCTCGGCCTCGCGATCGGCAACGCCAACGAGGTGCGCGAGTCGGTCGAGGTGCTCGCCGGCGGCGGTCCCGCGGACGTCGTCGAGCTGACCGTCGCGCTCGCCCGCGAGATGCTCGACCTCGCCGGCCTGCCCGACGCCGACCCGGCGGAGGCGCTGAAGGACGGCCGCGCGATGGACAGCTGGAACGCGATGATCCGAGCCCAGGGCGGCGACCCGGAGGCCGAGCTGCCGACCCCGAGCGAGACCCACACGGTCGTCGCCGACCGCGACGGCGTGATCGACCGCCTCGAGGCGCTGCCCTTCGGCATCGCCGCCTGGCGTCTCGGCGCCGGCCGTGCCCGCAAGCAGGACCCGGTCATCCACTCGGCCGGAATCGACCTGCACGTGAAGCCCGGCACCGCGGTCAAGGCGGGCGACCCGCTCTTCACCCTCGGCGCCGAGGACCCGGCCCGCTTCGAGCGCGCGCTCGAGTCGGTCGCGGGCGCCTGGTCGATCGCCGACACCGCACCGGCTGCGCGCCCGCTGATCGTCGACCGCATCGTCTGACATCCGCGCCGAGTCGCCGCGTTCGGAACGCGGCGACTCGGCGGTCAGGGCAGGCGGGCGAGCGCCGCGGCCACGACATCCCAGAAGCGCTCGTTCTCGACGCCGAGCGCGACCGAGGTGGGCGTCGTCGCCGGCGCAGGCTCGCGCAGGTCGGCGACCGTCATCCCCTTCGTCAGGGCCCCGGACAGCTCGACCGCGAGCGGGGCCTTGACAGTGCGCACGAGCGAGGGGTCGATGACCATCGCGACGGTGACCGGGTCGTGCACGGGCGGATGCGCGAAGCCGTGCCCGGCGTACGCGGCGCCGTAGAAGTCGAGCAGGCCGCCGACGAAGGCGGACGAGCGGGTGCCGACGGCGTCGAGCTTCGCGCGGATCTCGGGCGTCACGACCGCCTGGTGGGTCGCATTCAGCCCGACCATCGTGATCGGCCAGCCGGCGCTGATCACGATCTGCGCCGCCTCGGGGTCGATCGCGATGTTGAACTCGCTGAACGGGCCGTGATTGCCGACGTGCACGCCGCCACCCATGAAGATCACCTCGCGCACGCGGTCGACGATGCGCGGCTCGAGCCGCACCGCGAGCGCGACGTTGGTGAGGGCGCCGGTCGGCACGAGCGTGATCTCGCCCGGCTCGGAGCCCATGATCGTGTCGATGATCACCTGCGCGCCGTGACGCGGATCGAGCGCGCGCGTCGGCTCGGGCAGCTGCGGCCCGTCGAGGCCCGACTCGCCGTGGTACTCGGGCGCGTACTCGACCTCGTGCAGCAGCGGGCGGTGCGCTCCGCGCGCGATCGGCACGGCCGGGTCGAGGCCGGCGAGCTCGGCGATGGCGAGCGCGTTGCGCGTCACCTTCTCGATGCTCTGGTTGCCGCTGACGGTCGTGATCGCGGCGATCTCGACGCCGGGGTCGCCGGCGGCGAGCAGGATCGCGATCGCGTCGTCATGGCCGGGGTCGCAGTCGAGCAGGATGCGTCGGGTCACGGCTCCATCATCCCTCCCGTTCGCGGTCGCCGGCGCACGCGCCCGACGGCGTCGCGCCCAGACCGGCCGCACATGCGTGCACGGCTGCGGCAGTCGCATCCGCGCAGGATCGGGGCGGGTCAGGGCGGGTAGATTTGACCCCATGACCGACGCCTCCGCCGCCACTCCGAGCACCGCAGTCGAGGGCGTCGCCCTCGTCGACCTGCCCAAGGTCTCCCTGCACGACCACCTCGACGGCGGCCTGCGCCCCGGCACCATCATCGAGCTCGGCGCCGAAGCCGGCGTCGCGGTGCCCGAGAGCGACCCCGAGGCGCTCGGAGCCTGGTTCCGTGCCCAGTCCGACTCGGGCAGCCTGGTCGAGTACCTCAAGACCTTCGACCTCACGATCGCCGTCATGCAGACCGAGGAGGGTCTGCGCCGCGTCGCCCGCGAGTTCGTCGAAGACCTGCACGCCGATGGCGTGCTCTACGGCGAGCTGCGCTGGGCACCCGAGCAGCACGTGCAGCAGGGCCTCTCGACGGATGCGGCGGTCGAGGCCGTGCAGGCCGGCATCGACGAGGCCGTCGCGAGCGTCGAGGCGAACGGCGGCTGGATCCGCGCCGGTCAGCTGGTGAGCGCCATGCGCCACCTCGACAACGGCGTCGAGATCGCCGAGCTCGCGCTGCGACACCGCGACGACGGGGTGCACGGCTTCGACATCGCCGGCCCCGAGGACGGCTTCCCGCCCAGCCGCATGAAGGACGCCTTCGACCTGCTGCTCAGCGAAGGGCTCCCCATCACCGTGCACGCGGGCGAGGCCGCCGGGCTCGCCTCCATCCGCAGCGCCCTGATCGACGGGCACGCGCTGCGTCTCGGCCACGGCGTGCGCATCCGCGAGGACATCGAGATCGTCAGCGACGACGGCGAGGCCGTAGGCGTGCGTCTCGGCCGCCTCGCCCAGTGGGTGCGCGACCGCCGCATGCCGCTCGAGGTCAGCCCCAGCTCGAACCTGCAGACCGGCGCCTTCGCCGCGTGGGGATCCGACTTCGACGACCACCCCTTCGACACGCTGTACCAGCTCGGCTTCGCGGTCACGGTGAACACCGACAACCGCCTCATGAGCGGAACCTCGCTCACCCGGGAGCTGGGTCTGCTGTCGGATGCCTTCGGCTACGACCTCGACGACCTGCTCACCTTCCAGCTCAACGCGGCCGAGGGCGCCTTCCTGCCGCTCGAAGACCGCGTCGAGCTGCAGGCCCGCATCGAAGAGGGCTTCGGTCTCGACTGAGATGGCTCTTCCCCCTCTCGGCGACGAGGTGATCGTGATCCGCGGCGAGGCCGCGGACTGGCGTGCCGCGATCCGGCTGGCCGGCGATGCGCTCGTGCGCGGCGGCGCCGCCCGCCCCGCGTACAGCGACGCGATGGTGCGCATGATCGACGAGCACGGCCCCTACGCCGTGATCTCGCCCGGACTCGCGCTCGCGCACGCCCGCCCGGGGCCGGATGTGCTGGCCGACGGCCTCTCGGTCGTCACGCTGGCCGAGCCGGTGCTGTTCGGGCATCCGCAGAACGATCCGGTGCGGGTCGTGCTCGGTCTCGCGGTCGCGACGCCGGCGCGGCACCTGACGGCGATCGCCGACCTCGCGAACGTGTTCAACGACTCGGACACGACCGAGCGCCTCGCCGCCGCCGACGACGCGGATGCGGTGCGCGCGATCCTCGCCGGCTGACCCGGCTGACCCGGCTGACCGGCTGACCCGGCTGACCCGGCTGACCGGCTGCTCCGTCGGTCGGCTGCTCCGGTCGAGAACGCTGAGGTCCCGTCACGCGGTGCGCGCGTGCCATCATCGTGCCCATGAAGATCGTGGCGATCTGCGGCGCCGGAATCGGCACCAGCGGCATCCTCAAGGTGAATGCCGAGCGCGTGCTGCAGCGGCTCGGCATCACGGCGGCCGTCGTCGCGACCGACCTCGACTCGCTGCAGGCCGAGGCGGATGACGCGCAGGTCATCCTGACGAGTCCCGAGTTCGTGGCGCAGATCGGAAAGACCTTCGCCGACGTCATCGTGATCGACAACTACTTCGACACGGCCGAGCTGACGACGAAGCTCGAGTCCGCCCTCGGCTGACCTCGCCCGGGTTCAGCTCAGCAGCTCGCGCATCCCCGTATCGAGTCGCGCGACGAGCTCGCGCGCGGCGGCCAGGCGCTCGGCGCCCGGGCCGGTCGTGGATGCCGCGTCGATGTAGACCTTGAGCTTCGGCTCTGTGCCGCTCGGGCGCACGATCACGCGGCCGTCGCCCTCGAGCCGATAGCGCAGGATGTCGCCCTTCGGGTAATCGCCGACCCCCTCGAGGAAGTCCTCGGCCGAGACCACGGCGACGCCGCCGATCGACGTCGGCGGCGCGGCGCGCAGCGCGCCGGCCATCCGCGGGATGTCGGCCAGCTCGGCGACGCGGATCGAGATCTGCCCCGAGGCGTAGCCGCCGACGCGCTCGGCCAGATCGTCGAGCGCGTCGGCGATCGTGCGGCCCTCGGCATCCAGCCCGGCGGCGAGGTCGAGCAGCGCGACCGCTGCCGAGATGCCGTCCTTGTCGCGGATGCTGCCCGGGTTCACCAGGTAGCCGAGCGCCTCCTCGAAGCCGAAGGCGAGCTCGGGTGCGCGCGAGATCCACTTGAAGCCGGTGAGCGTCTCGGCGTGGTCGAGCCCGGCGGCACGCGCGATCGCGCCGAGGCCGGGGGAGGAGACGAGCGAGCAGGCGAGCGTCCCGATCGGGCGCGGGGTCGCATCCGGGCCGGACGCGTCCGCATCCGCCGCATCCGCCACCGCGGCGACCGCCAGCCGCGCGGCGCGATCGCCGAGCAGCAGCCCGACTTCGTTGCCGGTGAGGCGGCGCCAGCCCTCGGTCGTCGAGGCGTCGGGGATGCCGACCGCGAGCCGGTCGGCATCGGGGTCGTTCGCGATGATCAGCTTCACCCCGCTGCGGGCCGCGAGCGCGAACGACAGATCCATCGCGCCCTCCTCCTCCGGGTTGGGGAAGGGGACCGTCGGGAAGTCGGGGTCGGGATCGCGCTGCTCGGCGACGACGACCGGCTCGCCGAAGCCGGCAGCGGCGAACACGCGCGCGGCCGTCTCGTAGCCGACGCCGTGCATGGCCGTGTAGACGAAGGGGATGGGCCGTGCCGCGTCGCTCGCGACGGCGGCTGTGGTCGACACGTACTCGTCGACGACGGACTCGTCGACGAGCTGCCAGGCGTCGGAGCGCGGCAGGTCGGCGATCGATCCGGCCGCGACGCGCAGGATCTCGGCCTGGATCTCGCCATCGGAGGGCGACACGATCTGCGAACCCGCGTCCGCGCCGCCGAGGTAGACCTTGTAGCCGTTGTCGCGGGCCGGGTTGTGGCTCGCGGTGACCATGACGCCGGCGCTCGCGTCGAGGCGGCGCACGGCGAAGGCGAGCACGGGCGTCGGCAGGCGGCGCGGCATCAGTCGGGCGTCGACGCCGGCGCCCTGCATGAGCTCGACCGTGTCGCGGGCGAAGACCTCGCTGTTGTGGCGTCCGTCGAAGCCGACCACGATCGTCGGATGCGACTCGCGCGCGAGCAGGAACGACGCCAGCCCGGCGGCGGCCTGCGCCACGAGCACGCGGTTCATGCGCTGCGGCCCGGCGCCGAGCTCGCCGCGCAGTCCGGCGGTGCCGAACTCGAGGCGACCGTCGAAGCGGGCGGCCAGCTCGCGGGCGGCGTGCGCCGCGTGCTCGCCCGCGCCGCCGGCGTCATCGGCCGCGACCGTCGCGACGTCGTCGCCGGCCGCATCCACCAGCTTCTGCAGCTCGGCTCGGGTGGTCTCGTCGGGGTCCTGCGCGATCCAGGCGCGCGCGGCGGCGAGCGTCGAGTGCGGGGCCACGCCGTCGCTCACAGCTTCGCCACCACGCGGGCGAGCAGGTCGCTGATGACCGGCTCCGCGTCCTTGCCGGCCTGCAGCACCTCGGCGTGACTCAGCGGGTCGGGCGAGATGCCGGCGGCGAGGTTCGTGATGAGCGAGAATCCGAGCACCTCCATGCCGGCCTGACGCGCGGCGATCGCCTCGAGCGCGGTCGACATGCCGACGATGTGCCCGCCGATCGTCTTGGCGTACTGCACCTCGGCCGGGGTCTCGTAGTGCGGCCCGCGGAACTGCACGTAGACGCCGTCGTCGAGCGTCGGGTCGACCTCGCGGGCTACCGCGCGCAGGCGGGCCGAGTAGAGGTCGGTCAGGTCGATGAAGGTCGCGCCTTCGAGCGGCGACGCGGCCGTCAGGTTGAGGTGGTCGCTGATCAGCACCGGGGTGCCGGGCGTCCAGTGGTCCTTGATGCCGCCGGCGCCGTTGGTGAGCACCATGGTCTTCGCGCCGGCCGCGGCGGCCGTGCGCACCGAGTGCACCACACGACGCACGCCGTGGCCCTCGTAGAAGTGCGTGCGCGCGCCGATGACGAGCGCGTGACGGCCGTCGGCGAGGCGGATGCTGCGCAGGTTGCCGACGTGCCCGGTGAGCGCAGGGGCGCTGAAGCCGGCGATCTCGGTGGCCGGGATCGTCGCCACCGTCTCGCCGAGCAGGTCGGCGGCCTTGGCCCATCCGCTGCCCAGCGTCAGCGCGATGTCGTGCACGGCGACGCCGGTCGCGGCGGCCAGCTGCTCGGCCGCGTGGGCGGCGATCGCGAAGGGATCGGCCGCGGGGTCGTCGAGGGGGTTCTGCTGCGTCGTCGCCATGCTCCGAGCCTAAGCCTCGGCGGTGACGGAACCCGCTCCGAACGTGCACGCGTCATCCACCTCGCCGTCGTCGGCGGGAGCCCTCGGAACCTGGAAGAATCGGGGCATGCCCTACCAGTTCGACCGGAAGCAGCGCATCGCCGTCCTCGGAGGCGGGCCCGGCGGCTACGAGGCGGCCCTCGCGGGCGCGCAGCTCGGCGCCGAGGTGACCCTGGTCGAGCGCGTCGGCGTCGGCGGCTCGGCCGTGCTGACCGACGTGGTGCCCTCGAAGACCCTCATCGCGACCGCCGAGGCGGGCACTCAGGTGGGCGGCGCCGCCGACCTGGGCGTGCAGTTCTTCGCCCGTGGCGACAACGGCCGCGCGGTCAAGCCCGAGATCACGGTCAACCTGGGCGCTGTCAACCAGCGCCTGCTCATGCTCGCCCGGCAGCAGTCGGAGGACATGAAGTCGCAGCTGATCAAGGCGGGCGTCAACATCGTCACCGGCGACGGCCGCCTCGACGGCCCGAACCGCATCGTCGTCTCCACCGGCAAGGGCTCGAAGCGCACCGACTTCGACGAGATCGACGCCGAGACCCTCGTCGTCTCGGTCGGCGCGAGCCCGCGCGTGCTGCCGACGGCCAAGCCCGATGGCGAGCGCATCCTCACCTGGACCCAGCTCTACCAGCTGCAGGACGTGCCCGAGCACATGATCGTCGTCGGCTCCGGCGTCACCGGCGCCGAGTTCGCCAGCGCCTACCGCGCGCTCGGCGCCGACGTCACCCTCATCTCGAGCCGCGACCAGGTGCTGCCGGGTGAGGACGCGGATGCCGCCCGCGTGATCGAGGACGTCTTCCGCCGCAACGGCATGCAGGTGCTCTCGAAGAGCCGCGCCGACAGCGTCACCCGCGATGGCGACGAGGTCGTCGTGACGCTCTCCGACGGCCGCGAGGTGCGCGGATCGCACTGCCTCATCGCGGTCGGCTCGATCCCGAACACGAAGGGCATCGGACTCGAGGAGGCGGGCGTGCAGCTCGCCGACAGCGGCCACATCCGCGTCAACCGCGTAGCGCGCACCTCGATGCCGTCGATCTACGCCGCCGGCGACTGCAGCGACTTCCTGCCGCTGGCCTCCGTCGCCTCCATGCAGGGCCGCACGGCGGTCTACCACGCGATGGGGGATGCGGTGAATCCCACCGAGCTGCGCAACGTCACCTCGAACATCTTCACGCAGCCCGAGATCGCCACGGTCGGCTGGTCGCAGAAGCAGATCGAAGACGGCATCGCCCAGGGCGACATCTACAAGCTGCCGCTCGCGTCGAACCCGCGCGCGAAGATGATGGGCATCAAGGACGGCTTCGTGAAGCTGTTCGCCCGCACCGGCTCGGGCACCGTGATCGGCGGCGTCGTCGTCGCCCCGAAGGCCTCGGAGCTCGTGCTGCCGATCGCCCTCGCCGTCGAGCACCGCCTCACGGTCGACCAGCTGGCCCGCGCCTTCAGCGTCTACCCCTCGCTCTCGGGCAGCATCACCGACGCCGCCCGCGCGATGCACATCGTCAGCTGACCCGCCCCGGGCTGTCCGCCCCGCCGCGCGGTGACGGCGGCGACCGGCGTTCGTGCATCCGGCTGACCGGAGACGCACATCCTGGTCGCGGATGATGCTCGGGATGACCGCCGCCGCTCTGACGACGACCAGCCCGCTGCTCTCCCTCGCACGACCGCAGGAGGCGTCCGGCGGCGACCCCGCCGACGCCGAGCACCTCGACGGGCTCGTCGGCATCGCCGCCCGCGTGATCGACGCGCTGGGGGAGTGGGGCGTCGGGCTGCTGACCTTCGCCGAGACCGTGTTCCCGCCGATCCCGAGCGAGATCGTGCTGCCGCTCGCCGGGTTCCTCGCCTCGCTCGGCTCGATGAACCTCGTGCTGGTGATGATCACCGCGGCGCTCGGCGCCTACCTCGGCGCGCTCGTGCTCTACGCGCTCGGCGCGAAGCTCGGCGTCGAGCGGGCGATCCGGCTGCTGGCCAAGCTGCCGCTCGTCGACCGCGACGACTTCGAGAGATCGTCCGACTGGTTCGCCCGGCACGGCGGGCGGTCGGTGCTGTTCGGCCGGCTCATCCCGGGCGTGCGCTCGCTCGTCTCCATCCCGGCCGGCGCCCAGCGGATGCCGCTCTGGCGGTTCTCGCTGTTCACGGTCGTCGGCAGCGCGGCCTGGAACGCCCTGCTGGTCGGACTCGGCGCTGCGCTCGGCTCGCAGTACGAGCTGATCGACGAATGGTCGGGAGTGCTCGACTGGGTCGTCATCGCCGCGGTCGTCGGCGTGATCGCGTGGCTGGTCGTGCGCCGCATCCGTCGACTGCGCTCGGGAGGCGGTCGTGCGGCATCCGGTCGGGAGCACCGCCCGGACACGGAAGCGCCCGACGCCGGCTGAGCCGGCGCCGGGCGAGCAGCGCGAGAGACGACCCGGGGGTCAGTCCGCGATCGTCAGCAGCTGGTGGCCCGCCGAGACGGTGGCGCCGACCTCGGCCGTGATCGCGCCGATCGTGCCGTCCTTGTGGGCCGAGATGGGCTGCTCCATCTTCATCGCCTCGAGCACCAGCACGAGGTCGCCCTTGACGACCTTGTCGCCCTCGGCGACCGCGACCTTGACGATCGTCGCCTGCATGGGCGACTTGACCGCATCCCCGGTCGCGCCGACCGCGCCCGAGCTGCCGCTGCCGCGGCGCTTCGGGGCCGGGGCGCTCGACACCGAGCCGCCGCCGCCGGCGGGCAGCAGGCGGGTGGGCAGCGAGACGGCGATGCGCTTGCCGTCGACCTCGACGACGACCTCGTGGCGCTTGTCCTCGCCCGGGGCGTCGGCGAGCATGCCGCCCCACGGCTCGAGGTCGTTCACGAACTCGGTCTCGATCCAGCGGGTGTAGACGCCGAACTTCCCGTCCTCCGCGGTGAACGCGGGGTCGCGCACGACCTTGCGGTGGAAGGGCAGCACGGTCGGCAGGCCGGCGACCTCGAACTCGTCGAGGGCGCGGCGGGCGCGCTCCAGCGCATCCTCGCGGTCCGAGCCGGTGACGATGAGCTTCGCCAGCAGCGAGTCGAAGGAGCCGGAGATGACGTCGCCGGTCGTGACGCCGGAGTCGACGCGCACGCCGGGGCCGCCGGGGAAGCGCAGCACCTGAACCGGGCCGGGCGTCGGCAGGAAGTTGCGGCCCGGGTCCTCGCCGTTGATGCGGAACTCGATCGAGTGACCGTGGGTCTCGGGGTCGCCGTAGCCGATCTCCTCGCCCTCGGCGAGACGGAACTGCTCGCGCACGAGGTCGAGGCCGCTGACCTCCTCCGAGACGGGGTGCTCGACCTGCAGGCGGGTGTTCACCTCGAGGAAGGAGACGGTGCCGTCCTTGCCGATGAGGAACTCGCAGGTGCCGGCGCCGACGTAGCCGACCTCCTTGAGGATCGCCTTCGACGAGCTGTAGAGCAGCTCCTTCTGCTCGTCGGTGATGAAGGGCGCGGGCGCCTCCTCGACGAGCTTCTGGTGGCGGCGCTGCAGCGAGCAGTCGCGGGTGGAGACGACGACGACGTTGCCGTGCGCATCCGCCAGGCACTGGGTCTCGACGTGGCGCGGCTCGTCGAGGTACTTCTCGACGAAGCACTCGCCGCGGCCGAAGGCGGCGACGGCCTCGCGGGTGGCCGACTCGAAGAGCTCGGGCACCTCCTCGCGGGTGCGGGCGACCTTGAGGCCGCGTCCGCCGCCGCCGAAGGCCGCCTTGATGGCGACGGGGAGGCCGACCTGGTCGACGAAGGCGAGCACCTCGGCCGCGTCGGCGACCGGGTTGAGGGTTCCGGGGGCGAGCGGGGCGCCGACCTTCTCGGCGACGTGACGGGCCGAGACCTTGTCGCCGAGGCGTTCGATGGCCTCGGGGCTCGGGCCGATCCAGGTGATGCCGGCGGCGATCACGGCGCGGGCGAAGTCGGCGTTCTCAGCGAGGAAGCCGTACCCGGGGTGGATCGCGTCGGCGCCGGAGCGTCGGGCGACGGAGAGGATCTTGTCGATCACCAGGTAGGTGTCGGCGCTCGTGGTGCCGCCGAGGGCGTAGGCCTCGTCGGCGAGCTTGACGTGACGGGCGTCGCGATCCTGGTCGGCGTAGACGGCGACGGACCCGAGTCCGGCGTCCCGCGCGGCCCGGATGACCCGGACTGCGATCTCTCCACGGTTAGCGACGAGGACCTTCGTGATGGGCGCCATGACTAACGAGCCTATTCACACCTTCGGGGGGCGTGGTTGTCGCACCGCCACAAAACCCGATCCCGGCCCTGTGAGGAGTCGGACAAGCGGCCGGGTCGGCGGGAGTCTCAGGCGCGGTTCCAGAGCTCGGGCCAGGCGACGCCGAGGCGGCCCGCGAGGCGGCGCAGCAGGGGGATGCTGAGCCCGATCACGGTCGACGGGTCGCCGACCACGCGGTCGATGAAGGCGGCGCCGCGGCCGTCGATCGTGAACGCGCCCGCGACCTTCAGCGGCTCGCCGGTCGCGACGTAGGCGTCGATCTCGGCCTCGGTCAGGTCGCCCGAGAAGTGCACCTCGGCCTGGGAGTGCTCGCCCACCGCATCCACGACCCGTCCGTCGCGCAGGGCGATGAGCCAGTGCCCGGAGTGCAGCACCCCGACCCCGCCGACGCCGTCGTGCCCGCGGTAGGCGAGCCAGCGCTCGCGCGCCCGCTCGGGCAGGTGCGGCTTGCCGTAGATCGTGCCGCCGAAGGCGAACGCCGAGTCGCCGCCGAAGATCAGGGCGTCGCCGGAGGTGTCGGCGTCAGCGCCGGCGGAGCGCGCCGCGCTGTCGGATCCGGCCGGGTAGCCGGACCCGTCGGCAGCGCCGGGGGAGAGCCGGCCGCCGTCGGCACCGTCGGCACCGTCTGCAGTGCCGCGCATGGCAGCCAGCGCATCCTCGACATCGCGCACGACCGCCTCGGCCTTCAGCCGGGCGAGCAGCTGCACCATGTCGGCGGGAGCGAGCGGCCCGTCGCGCTGCTCGCGCTCGGCGACGGCGGCCTCCTCGTCCACTCCGGGCGCGATCGCGAGGGGCTCGATTCCGGCGGCGTTCAGCGTGGCGAGCCGGGCCGGGGAGGTCGAGGCGAGGAACAGGCGCATCAAGCGCTCCTATGCTCGTCGTGATGAATGACAAGGCCAGCACGTCGAAGCAGGATCAGATCGGCCGTGAGGTCGAGCTCGAGGCTACCAACATGGCCCACGGCGGCATCGCCGTCGCGCGCCTGGACGGGCGGGTCGTGTTCGTGCCCGACACGATCCCCGGCGAGCGCGTGCTCGCCCGCATCACCGAGCAGAAGAAGAGCTTCCTGCGCGCCGAGACGCTCAGCGTGATCGAGGCGAGCGAGCACCGTCAGCCGCACATCTGGGAGGCGGCCTCGCTCGAGCGCACGCCCGCGAAGCGCGCCGGCGGCGCCGACTACGGCCACATCACGCCCGAGCACCAGCGTGCGCTCAAGGCCTTCGTGATCGCCGATTCGCTCAAGCGGATGGCGCGCATCGACCGCGAGGTCGAGGTCGAGAAGGTCGCCGGGCCCGACGACGGAACCGGATGGCGCACCCGCGTGCGGCTGCACGTCGGCGAGCGCGGCAACCTCGGCCCGATGGCGTCGCGCTCGAACAAGGTCGTCTATGTGCCCGACCTGCCGCTCGCGACGCCGGGCGTGCAGGAGACGGCGCCGCTGCGCGAGGAGTTCGCGCCCGAGATCGGCACGGTCGACGTGATCGAGCCGAGCGGCGCCGGCGGCGCGCGCCTGATCATCGGCGAGCAGTCGCCCTCGATGATCACCGAGGTCGTCGGCGACCGCGAGTTCGTGCTCGACGACAACGGCTTCTGGCAGGTGCACCGCAGCGCTGCGACCGTGCTGACCGAAGCCGTGCAGAGCGCGATCGACCCCGAGCTCTTCGACCCGAAGGCCGCGAACCTCGACCTCTACGGCGGCGTCGGCCTGCTCGCGGCGGCCGTCGGCGACCGCTTCGGCTCGGGCGTGCGCATCACGAGCGTCGAGTCGGAGGAGCGCGCGACCGAGCACGCGAGTGAGAACCTCGCCGACTGGCTCGGCGCGAGCGCGGTGACGGGCAAGGTCGAGCACTGGGTGCGCTCGCTCGCCGACTGGTCGCCGAACGAGAAGGCGCGTCTGGCTGCGGCCACCGTCATCCTCGACCCGCCGCGCGCCGGCGCCGGCAAGCAGGTCGTGGAGGCGCTCGCCGCGGTCGGCCCCGCGCAGCTCGTCTACGTGGCCTGCGACCCGGTCGCCTTCGCCCGCGACGCCGCGCTGCTGGCCGAGCACGGCTACGAGCTCGGCGCCCTGCGCGCCTTCGATCTGTTCCCGAACACGCACCACGTCGAGACGGTCGGCACCTTCCGCCGCGTCTGAGCGGCCGGGATGCCGGGGGTCGCGGACGCCGAGCACCGCGACCTGAGCGCAGATCGCGTCCCCGTCACGCGGTGACGTCATCCTGATCGCGGCGACCCCGCGGGCTACCATGAGCGGCGGGGCGTACCGGCCCCGACGACCGGGGGTGGAATGAGCGCGCAGATCGTGGATGCAGGCATCTCAAGCGAGCAGGGCACCCGGGCGGTGCGCGTCGCCGTCGTCGACGACCACGAGTCGGTGCGGCTGGGCCTCAAGGCCGCCTTCTCCGACCGGGGCTACGACTTCGTGCTCGCCGCGTCGAACGTCGACGAGCTCATCGGCGGCCTCAGCGGCCGCGAGGTCGACGTGACCGTGCTCGACCTGTCGCTCGGCGACGGCTCGAGCGTGACCGAGAACGTCAAGCGCGTGCAGGCGGCCGGCTCGGCCGTGCTCGTGCACTCGATCGCCGACCGCGTCGCCCTCGTGCGCGAGGCGCTCGCCGCGGGAGCCGCGGGCGTCATCCCCAAGGCCTCGGCCACCAGCACCGTCATCGAGGCCGCCGCGACGGTCGCCCGCGGTGACGTGCTCAACAACCTGGAGTGGGCGACGGCGATCGACGCCGACCGCGACTTCGCGAAGGCCCAGCTGGGGCGTCGTGAGCGCGAGATCCTGCACCTCTACGCCTCGGGTCTGCCGCTCAAGCTCGCCGCCGAGAAGCTCGGCATCGGCTACTCGACGGCGCGCGAGTACCTCGATCGCATCCGCTCGAAGTACGTCGAGGTCGGCCGCCCGGCCCCGACGAAGGTCGACCTGCTGCGTCGCGCGGTGGAGGACGGCATCCTGCCGGGCCTCGACGACTCCGCCGACGGGCGGTGAGCACCGCCGCCCCGCGACTGGGCTCGGCGCCGCCGCCGCGCTCCGTCACGAATCCGCTGAGCCTCACTCGGCTCGACACGGCGCTCGCCCGCACCGGAGCGGGCTTCGGCGTCGCGTTCCTGGTGCAGTCGATCCCGGTCGCGATGGCTCAGCTCGGCAACCTCAACGTGTGGTGGTCGGGCGTGCTGATGAGCGCGCTCGTGCTGACCCTCGCCGGCGCGGTCGTCGCGTCGATCGTGCGCCGGTGGGTGCGCGTGATGCACGTCGCCTTCGCGATCGTCTACACGGTGGCGCTGATCAGCTGGCCCTTCGCGGTTCTGGATGTCGATCGCGCGCCCGACACGAGCTTCTTCCTCTACTTCCTGCTGACCATCGCGACGGCGATGGCGACGATCGGCCTCGATGCGCGCTGGGCGACGCTGTTCGTGATCGTGCTGCCGCTCATCTACGCGATCGTGCGCATCACGCCGGCCGGCGGCGGCGTCTCGCTCACGCAGGCCGTGCTCGACTCGGTCTACTCGGTGATCCTCGGCGGCGTCATCACGATCATCATCATCGTGCTGCGGCGGGCCGCCCGTGCGGTCGACACCGCCCAGCAGATGGCCCTGCGGCGCTACGGTCACGCGGTGCGCCAGCACGCGATCGAGGCGGAGCGCGTGCAGGTGGATGCGATCGTGCACGACAGCGTGCTGACGACGCTGCTGTCGGCGGCGCGGGCGTACACGCCGGAGGCGAAGGAGCTCGCGGGCACCATGGCGTCGAACGCGATCGGGCACCTGCGCGACGCCGCGGCCGTCGCGCCCGACTCGGATGCCGAGGTGCGCGTCGCCGTCGTCGCGACCCGCGTGGCGGATGCGGCGAGCACGATGTCGCAGCCGTTCAAGGTCACCGTGGCGGAGGCCGGGCGGGCGGTCGTGCCGATCACCGTCGCCGAGGCCGTCTACTCGGCGGCGGTGCAGGCGATGGTCAACAGCCTGCAGCACGCCGGTGACGGCGCGAATCGCTGGGTGACGGTCGAGGCGGAGGGCGACGGCATCCGCATCGAGATCGGCGACACCGGCCGCGGATTCGATCCGCGGGTCGTGCCGACCGAGCGACTGGGCGTGCGGGTCTCGATCCTCGAGCGCGTGGCGAGCGCCGGCGGCGTCGCCGAGCTCGACTCGGCGCCCGGGGAGGGCACGCGGGTGCGGCTGCGCTGGCCGGCGACCGCGGCTGCGGCCTCCGACGCTCGTGCGGAGGAGTCGGCGTCATGAAGATCGTCGCCCCGAAGTTCGTGATCATCGCCCTCGCGGCGCTGTTCTCCAGCTATCACGTCGTGCTCGCGGCCTACTCGCTGTCGTTCCCCTACGCGAGCGACGCGGCTCCGGTCATCGTCGCGATCGTGCTCTACGCGGCGGCGACGCTCGTGTCGCTGCTGCCCACCGGATCCCAGCGGATGCCGGTCTGGGTCTCGGTGTTCGTGCTGGCCGTCGCGGTGTCGCTGCCGCTCATCGTGACGAGCGTGCTGCAGAACGACCGCGAGGGCGGCAACGGCTACGGCACCTGGTACGTGGCCGCGGTCGGCACCCTGCTGACGATCGCTGCGACGCGCTACCGCGCCGGCTTCGCCTGGGCGGGCATCGCCTTCCTCGTCGTGCAGTCGCTGCTCTGGGGCGGGCCGGGATCGCTCGGTCCGATCGGCGTGATCGGCTCGGCGGCGTGGGTCGGCGTGGCGCACATCATCACGAACACGCTCACCAAGGCGGCCCGCGATTCGCAGCAGTTCGCGATGGCGGAGCGCGAGGCGACGGAGTGGCAGGCGGCGCAGGAGGCCCACCTCAGCGAGCGGCAGTTCCGCCTGGGCCAGACGGGCGTGATGGCGCTGCCGATGCTGCAGACCATCCGCCGTGCCGGCGGCGACCTCAGCGAGGAGGAGCGGCTCGAGTGCCTGCACCTCGAGGGCGCGATCCGCGACGAGATCCGCGGCCGCAAGCTGCTCGACGACCGGGTGCGCGAGCAGGTGATGCTGGCCCGCCGCCGCGGCACGGTCGTGACCCTGCTCGACGAAGGCGGCATCGACGAGCTCGAGGATGACGAGCTCATGCGGGTGCACGGGGCCCTGGCCGAGGCGCTGCGCGGCACCCGCGCCGAGAAGGTCATCGTGCGCACCGTGCCCGAGGGATCGGATGTCGCGGTCACGGTGGTCGGGCTCGATGGCACCGGCGACGGAGCCGCGGCGCTGCTCGGGCGCGACGAGGAGGAGGAGGTCTCGCTCTGGCTCGAGATCCCGCGTATCGAGGTCGAGCAGGACGCCAGCTGACGTCGTGAGAGCGACGAAGCAGGACGGCGAAGAAGAAGGGCCGGAGCTCCCCGCTCCGGCCCTTCTGACGTTTCGAGTCAGGGCGACAACCCGAATATCGCCCTGACTCGCCCCCACATCACCGACGTGCTTACCCTTGTCAGCCGGTGTGTGTCGCGATCACGATGAGGATCGCTGTAGGAAAAGAATGCCCCATCTGTACCCCGTGAAAAAGTCATCATTTCGGGGGACTCACGGGGGACATTCCCTGAAAAACCGGGCGACAACGGGAATCCGCGGCGCAGAACGGGCATTCCGCGGAGAATCAGCCGGGGTACAGAACGCGAGGTCGGGTCGAAAGCTCTGTTCACCCCCGCCGATTCGACGGATTCCGCATCCTCTCGCTTCGGATCCCGAGCGGTGAGGATGAGTCAGGCGTTAAGCGCCTGCCCGGATGCTCAGCGCCCGAAGGTGCGCCAGGCGCCGAGCGTCACGCCGCGCCGCGGGGCGCGCTGGCTGCGGCGCCAGGCGCCGGGTCGGGCCTCGGCCGCGTCCAGCTGCTCGCGGTTCTCCGACGCGAGGGCGTCGAGCGAGGTCGTGAGCACCGCGACGACCGCCGCGAGCTCCTCGTCGCTCGGCGAGCCGGCGATGATGCGGATGTCGGCGGCGCCGGCCTGCGCCGGGTCGCTCGCTGCGTGACGGCCGCTCACAGCGGGATGTTCCCGTGCTTCTTCGGGGGCAGCTCGGCGCGCTTGCCCCGCAGCGCCCGCAGCGCCTTGATGATCGCCACGCGCGTCGCGGCCGGCTCGATCACGCCGTCCAGCTCGCCGCGCTCCGCCGCGAGGAACGGCGAGGCGACGTTGTAGGTGTACTCGTTCGCGAGGCGCGTGCGCACCGCGTTGACATCCTCTCCGCGCTCCTCGGCGGCCTTGATCTCGCCGCGGTAGAGGATGTTGACCGCGCCCTGACCGCCCATGACGGCGATCTCGGCGGTCGGCCAGGCGAAGTTGATGTCGGCGCCGAGCTGCTTCGAGCCCATGACGATGTACGCGCCGCCGTAGGCCTTGCGGGTGATGACCGTCACGAGCGGCACGGTCGCCTCGGCGTAGGCGTAGAGCAGCTTCGCTCCACGGCGGATGACGCCCGTCCACTCCTGGTCGGTGCCCGGGAGGTAGCCCGGCACATCCACCAGCGTCAGCACCGGGATGCCGAAGGCGTCGCAGAAGCGCACGAAGCGGGCCGCCTTCTCGCCGGCCTCGATGTTCAGCGTGCCGGCCATCTGGTTCGGCTGGTTGGCGATGATGCCGACACTGCGGCCCTCGATGCGGGCGAAGCCGATGAGGATGTTCGGGGCGAACAGCGGCTGCACCTCGAGGAAGTCGCTGTTGTCGACGAGCTGCTCGATGATCGTGTGCACGTCATAGGGCTGGTTCGGCGAGTCGGGGATGATCGTGTTGAGGCTCTTGTCGGCGTCGGTGACCTCGAGCTCGACCTCGTTCTCGTAGACGACCGACTCCGACATGTTGTTGTCGGGCAGGAAGCTGATGAGGCTCCGCGCGTAGTCGAGCGCGTCGTCCTCATCGTCGGCGAGGTAGTGAGCGACGCCCGAGCGGGTGTTGTGCGTGAGCGCGCCGCCGAGGTCCTCCATCGCGACGTCTTCGCCGGTGACGGTCTTGATCACGTCGGGGCCGGTGACGAACATCTGGCTGGTCTTGTCGACCATGATCACGAAGTCGGTCAGCGCGGGGGAGTACACGGCGCCGCCGGCGGCCGGCCCCATGATGATCGAGATCTGCGGGATGACGCCCGAGGCCTTCGTGTTGAGGCGGAAGATCTCGCCGTACTTGCCGAGGGCGACGACGCCCTCCTGGATGCGGGCGCCGCCCGAGTCGAGCATGCCGATGATCGGCACGCCGGTCTTGAGCGCGAGCTCCATGACCTTGATGATCTTCTCGCCGGCGACCTCGCCGAGCGAGCCGCCGAAGATCGTGAAGTCCTGGGCGTAGATCGCGACCTGGCGGCCGTGGATCGTGCCGGTTCCGGTGACGACGGCGTCGCCGTAGGGGCGGTTGCGCTCCATGCCGAAGGCGTGGGTGCGGTGGCGCACGAACTCGTCGAGCTCGACGAAGCTGCCCTGGTCGAGCAGCTGCTCGATGCGCTCGCGGGCGGTCTTCTTGCCCTTGGCGTGCTGCTTGGCGATCGCGGCCTCACCGCTGGCGGTGACGGCCTCGTGGTACCGCGCCTTGAGGTCGGCGAGCTTGCCGGCGGTGGTGTACGGATCGGGCGTCGATGCTGCGTCGGTCACGCCTGCCAGCCTAGCGAGGCCTCCGGCGAGGGCTCTGGAGGACTCCCACAGCGGATCGCGGGCCTGATCGTGGGGAATCCACGAGGGTCGGCGGGGGCGCGTCGTGCAGCGGGGCGGCGGGTGCGCCGGATGCCGGGCGCGTCAGGGCCGCGTCAGGAGCGCGTCAGGTTCGGCGGCGGCGTCCGAGACGGCGGGCGAGGGCCCATCCGGTGACCCGCAGCATCGCCTCGGCGACGATCGCTCCGCTCATCTTTGAGGTGCCGGCGATGCGGTCGCGGAAGGTGATGGGCACCTCGACGACCTCGATCCCGGCATCCAGCACGCGCAGGGCCATGTCGATCTGGAAGCAGTAGCCGCGCGAGTGCACGTCGTCGAGGTGGGCGGCGCGGATCGCCTCGAGGCGGTAGGCGCGGTAGCCGGCCGTGGCGTCGCGCACGGGGATGCCGAGGGCGAGGCGGGCGTAGGTGTTGCCGGCCCGGCTCAGCCAGCCGCGCCACGGCGCCCAGTCGACGACGCGGCCGCCGGGAACCCAGCGCGAGCCGATCGCGAGGCCGGGGCCGCCGGGCTCGGCGACGGCGTCGAGCAGCGCGGCGAGGCTCTCGACCGGGTGCGAGCCGTCGGCATCCATCTCGACCACGACCGGGTAGCCGCGGCGGTCGGCCTCGGCGAAGCCGGCGAGGTAGGCGCGGCCGAGGCCGTCGCGGGAGGTGCGGTGCAGCACCGTGACGCGCGGATCGGCGGCGGCCATCCGGTCGGCGATGTCGCCGGTGCCGTCGGGGCTGTCGTCGTCGACGACGAGCAGGTCGACGTCGGGCACCGCCGCGAGCACGGCGCCGGCGACGCGCTCGAGGTTCTCGGCCTCGTCGTAGGTCGGCATCACCACGAGGGCGCGCGCGCCGGGCGCCGTCGCAGGGTCGTCCATGTCGCGGACGAGCCTAGATCATGAGGATGTCGTGATCAGCCGCGGGCGGGACGGTCGCTGCCGGAGGCCGGCCGCCACCAGATGCTGAGCAGCGCTCCGGCGATGCGCCGCGGCGACGTCGGACCCGGCGGCTAGCCTGACCGCATGGATCTCCCGCGCAGCGCCCGCGTCGCCGGACGGCTGATCGTGCGGGAATCGAGCCCGTCGACGAACGCCGAGCTGGTGGCGCTGGCCGCGCGGGATGCCGGCCGCGAGCTGCCCGATGCGACCGCGCTGGTCACGCTCGAGCAGACCGCCGGCCGCGGACGCCTCGACCGCGTGTGGACCGCGACGCCCGGCACGAGCCTCGCGATCTCGGTGCTGCTGCGCACCGACGATCCGGTCGGCCGTCCCGTCGGACCGGAGCGGCTCAGCTGGCTGCCGATCGCCGCCGGCGTCGCGATGACAGAGACGATCGCCGAGCTGCTGCCGCACGCGACCGTGAGCCTCAAGTGGCCCAACGACGTGCTCATCGGCGAGAAGAAGGTGTGCGGCATCCTCACCGAGCTCGTGCCCGCCGCCGGCGCCGTCGTGATCGGCGCGGGCGTGAACCTGACCATGAGCGCCGAGCAGCTGCCCGTGCCGACCGCGACCTCGCTCGTGCTCGAGGGCGCCGCCGCGACCTCGGGCGAGGCCGATGGCGACCTCGCCGACCGCGTGCTCGCCGACTACCTCGAGCGGCTGCGCTCGCACGTGACCGCGCTGCTCACCGCGCACGGCGACGCCGACCACAGCGGACTCCGCCAGCGCGCCCGCGAGCTGTGCGGCACCCTCGGCGGCGGCGTGCGCGTCGAGCTGCCCGGCGCCGACGCCCGGCACGGTACCGCCCGCGACCTCGACGAACTCGGCCGGCTCGTGGTCGCGACCGAGCACGGCGACCTCGTCGTCGCGGCCGGCGACGTCATCCACCTGCGGCACGGCTGAGGGATGCGGCGACGCCCGTGACCGAACCGGCCCCCGACACCGCGGCGAACCGCACCCCCGAGATCGTCGTCGCGCGCCTGCGCCCGAGCGCCCGCCGACTGCTCTGGTCGGCGCTGCTGCTCATCGTGCTCGCCGGCGCGGCCGCGTACGCGCCCTCGCTGCTGCCGGAGCCGTGGATGCGGATCGCCGCCCTCGCGCTGGCCGGTGTGCTCGTCATCGTCGGCGTGCTGGTGCCGCTGCTGCGCTGGCTCTCGCGCAGCTACACGATCACGACCCGGCGCATCGTCATCCGCTCCGGCTTCCTCGTGCGCACCCGGCAGGAGCTGCTGCACAGCCGCGGCTACGACGTGACGATGCGCCGCTCGGGCGGGCAGCTGCTCGGCAGCTCGGGCGACATCCTCGTCAACACCGGGCTGGATGCGCCGGTGCGGCTGCGCGACGTCCCGCACGCCGCGCTCGTGCAGGAGGCGCTGCAGGACCTGATGGAGCGCAGCCTCAATCCGGTCGCGGCGCGGAGGCAGCAGGAGCGCTCGCTGCGGCAGAGCGGCGAACTCGGCCGACGCGGCGACGAGCCGGACTGGCATCCGGGGAACTGGCCGCAGCAGGACTGAGCGGCGCGGCGATCGCAGCATCGGCGTCGTGCATCGCATCCTCGGCCGCCTCGACCGGGGTGTGCGGCGCGAACACCCACACGCGGTACAGCCAGAAGCGGAACACGGTGCCGAGGGCGAGGCCGACGACGTTGCCGGCGATGTTGTCGGCGACGACGTTGTCGAAGCCGAGCGCGTAGCGCGAGATCCAGAGGCAGCCGAGGCCGATCAGCAGACCGCCGACGCTGACGACGCCGAACTGCAGGCCCTCGCGCCAGATGCGCGGGCCGCGGTGCTCGCGGAACGTCCAGAAGCGGTTGCCGATCCAGTTCGCCACGATCGCGACGGTGGTCGAGATCGTCTTCGCGATCAGCGGGCCCTCGTGCAGGTTCGCGGGGTGCAGCACGGTCGCGCTGAGCAGGTTGAACAGGCCGACGTCGATGACGAAGCCCACGCCGCCGACGACGCCGAAGCGCAGCAGCTGCGAGATCAGGCGGCGCATCCGGCTCCTCTTCCTCGCGGCTAGGCTCGACGTCGCGGCAGTCTAACCGCCGCATCCACCGCCCCGGTGTGCTCCGGCGGCGCCCTGAGAGCCCGGGAGGCTGTTCGTGCGAGTCGGTGTCATCGGCGGAGGTCAGCTGGCGCGGATGATGGTGCCCCCGGCGATCGGGCTGGGCGTCGACATCCGGGTGCTCGCCGAGCAGGAGGGCATGTCGGCCCGCATCGCCGCGACCGCGGTCGGCGACTACACGGACGCGGATGCGGTGCTCGCCTTCGCCCGCGACGTCGACGTGATCACCTTCGACCACGAGCACGTGCCGCAGGACGTGCTGAAGCAGCTCCTCGACGCCGGCGTGCAGGTGCACCCCGGCCCGCACGCGCTCGCCGTCGCGCAGGACAAGATCGTCATGCGCGAGCGGCTCACCGCCCTCGGCGCGCCCGTTCCCAGCTGGGGCGTCGTGCGCGACCGCGCCGAGCTGGCCGACTTCCTCGAGGCGCACGGCGGCGCCGCCGTCGTGAAGACGCCGCGCGGCGGCTACGACGGCAAGGGCGTGCGCGTCGTGCGCAGCGCCGACGCCGCCGACGACTGGTTCGCCGTGCTCGATGAGGCCGGCTCCGGCGACGGGCTGCTCGCCGAGGAGCTCGTCGACTTCACCCGCGAGCTCGCGCAGTCGGTCGCGCGCCGCCCCTCGGGCGACGCCGTCGCCTGGGCGCTCGTCGAGACCGTGCAGAGAGACGGCGTCTGCGCCGAGGTCACCGCGCCCGCGCAGGACGCGGGCACCCTCGTCGCCGAGGCGCGCGCCCTCGCCTTCTCGATCGCCGAAGGCCTCGACGTGACCGGCGTGCTCGCGGTCGAGCTGTTCGAGACCCGCGACGGGCGCCTGCTCGTCAACGAGCTCGCGATGCGCCCGCACAACACCGGCCACTGGTCGATCGACGGCTGCGTCACCAGCCAGTTCGAGCAGCACCTGCGTGCCGTGCTCGACCTGCCGCTCGGCGCGACGGACGAGCTCGCGCCCGTCAGCGTCATGGTCAACGTGCTCGGCGGGCCCTCCTCCGGCTCGATGCTCGACGTCTACCCGGCCGCGCTCGCCGCGCATCCCGACGTCAAGTTCCACTACTACGAGAAGGCGTCCCGCCCCGGCCGCAAGGTCGGCCACGTGACCACGACGGGTGGGGATGCGGGTGAGACTCTCGCCCGAGCGCGTGCCGCGGCGGAGTTCTTCAGCAGCTGACTCCTACGATGGCTCCCGTGCCATCCACCCCCCTCGTCTCCGTCGTCATGGGATCGGACTCCGACTGGTCCGTGATGCAGGACGCCGCCGCCTCCCTCGGCGAGTTCGGCATCGCCCACGAGGTCGAGGTCGTCTCGGCGCACCGCACGCCCCGCCGGCTCATGGAGTTCGGCTCGGAGGCCGCCGGCCGCGGCATCCGCACGATCATCGCCGGCGCCGGCGGCGCCGCCCACCTGCCCGGCATGATCGCCTCGGTCACCACGCTGCCCGTGATCGGCGTGCCCGTTCCGCTCGCCCGCCTCGACGGACTCGACTCGCTGCTGTCGATCGTGCAGATGCCCGCCGGCATCCCCGTCGCCACCGTCTCGATCGGCGGAGCCCGCAACGCCGGCCTGCTGGCCGCGCGCATCCTCGGAGCGACCGACCCGACGCTCGCCGCACGCCTCGCCGACTACGCCGCCTCACTCGAGGAGATGGTCGCCGAGAAGAACGCGCGACTGCAGGCGAGCCTGACCGACCGTTCGGACTCGTGACCAGCGTCACCCCCGTCCGCTACCCGGATCTGCGATCCGAGTCGCTCATGACCCGTCGGGCCTGGTGGCTCGTCGTGCTCAACGTGCTCATCCCGGGCTCGGCGCAGGTGCTCGCCGGCAACCGACGGCTCGGCCGCTTCGCGCTCGGCGCCGACCTCGTGTTCTGGGCCGTCGGCGTCCTGCTCATCGCCGGCCTGCTGGTGGCCCGCAGCACCGTCGTCACGATCGTGACCAACCCGATCGTGCTCTGGATCATCGTCGTCGCGCTCGTCTTCTATGCGCTGCTGTGGGTGATCTGCACCCTCGACACCCTGCGGCTCGTGCGCTTCGTGCGGGTGCACCGCGTCGCCGGCACGATCGCCGCGCTGTTCTCGGTCGCCGCGCTCGTCATCACCGGCGGCGGCGCCCTCTACGGAGCCTGGAACGCGGGGATCACGGCCGGGGTGCTCGGCACCGTGTTCGGCGACGGCAACATCGCCGACCCGGTCGACGGCCGCTACAACATCCTGCTGCTCGGCGGCGACGCCGGTGCGGATCGCGTGGGCCTGCGCCCCGACAGCATCTCGCTCGTCAGCATCGACGCCAGCACCGGGCAGACCTCGATCATCGGCATCCCGCGCAACCTCGAGAAGGTGCCGTTCCCGGCGAAGTCGCCCATGGCGAAGCAGTTCCCCGACGGCTGGAGCTGCGCCGACTGCCTCATCAACGCGCTCTACACCTATGGCGAAGAGCACCCCGACCTCTACCCGAAGGCGAAGAGCGAAGGCTCCAGCCCCGGGATCGAGGCGACCAGCGACGGCGTCGAGGCGGTCACCGGCCTGAAGGTGCAGTACTACGCGATGATCGACATGAACGGCTTCTCGCAGCTGATCGACGCGCTCGGCGGCATCGACATCGACGTGAAGACGCGCCTGCCCATCGGCGGCGGACAGGACTCGCAGGGCCGCCCGACCGGGGTGAAGAAGTGGATCGAGGTCGGTCAGCAGCACATGGACGGCAACACCGCGCTCTGGTACGCCCGCTCCCGTCACGCCGATGACGACTACCACCGCATGGCGCGCCAGCGCGAAGTGCAGACGGCGATGCTGAAGCAGTTCACGCCGGCCAACGTGCTCACCAAGTTCCAGGCGATCGCGACCGCGGGCGGCAACATCGTCGAGACCGACATCCCGCAGCCGATGCTGGGCAAGTTCGTCGACCTGGCCGACCTGTCGCGCAAGCAGAAGATCACCGACCTCGAGCTCGTGCCGCCGCAGGTCGAGACCTGGGATCCCGACTACGACGCGATCCGCGAGATGGTCGCCGGCGTCACGAAGGTCGCGAGCGCCAGCCCGACGCCGAACGGCTAGGCGCCCGACGGCTCAGCGCCGACCGGCTCGGCGCCGACCGGCTCGGCGCCCGCGCGCCGGAGCAGACGGCTGAGCCTCCGGCGGATCGCCGGCGGCTCAGACGTCGGCGTGCAGCTGCCAGACCTTCTCGGCCGCATCCCGCCAGCTGTAGGCGCGCGAGCGGTCGGCGCCGGCGGTGCTGAGCCGCTGGGCGACCTCGGCGTCGAGCAGCACGTGCAGCACGCCCTCGCGCAGCCGCTCGGCGTAGGCGGCGTCGTCGGCGCTGCGCTCGACGAGGTGCGCGGCGTCGGCGGCGACCTCGGCCAGAGCAGGTGCATCCGAGCTGACCACGGGCGTGCCGAAGGCGAAGGCCTCGAGCGAGGCGAGCCCGAAGCCCTCCTCGCGGCTGGGGTTCACGAAGACGCGGGCGCGGCTGTAGGCGAGGGCGAGGTCGGCGTCGTCGAGCGCGCCGAGGGCGATCACGCGCTCGGCCGGGATGCCGGAGTCGGCGATCGCGCGCTCGAGCGTGTCGTCGCCCCAGCTCGGGTCGCCCACGATCACCAGCGGCACCTCGACGCCGGCCATCGCCGACAGCAGCGGACGCAGGGCCTTGCGCGGGTTGAGGCCGGCCAGGGTGAGCACGAAGTGCTCGGGCAGCTCGAGGCGGGCGAGCCGCTCGTCGGCGTCCGACGGCACGAGCAGCCCCGGCGAGACGGCGCCGCCGATCACGCGCACCCGGTCGCCGAAGTCGGCGTGCTCTGCGAGCTCGGCCGCGACGGCGTGGGTCGGCACGACGACGGCGTCGGCGTAGCGCTCGGCCCGCTTGATCATGCCCTGGTGCCAGCTCGCCGAGCGGCCGGAGATGGTGTCGGGTGACGTCCACGGCAGCGCGTCGTGGATCGTGACGATGGTCTGGTCGCCGGTCAGCGCGCGATCGTGCTTGCGCAACGGGGCGAGCAGGCTCGGCGCGTGGATCATGCCGCCGTTCGGCGACACCGTGAAGCCGTGCTGCCAGACCGCGGCCATCTCGCGACGGGCGAGCACGCTCTTGAACAGCCCGGAGAGACCCGGCAGACGCCGTTCGAGCTCGCGGTAGTCGTCGTCGGACGAGGCCGACACGATCCCCTCGACGACGCAGTTGCTGGGCGCCGTGGCGATGAGCGCGCGCGTCAGATCCTCGGTGTAGCGAGCGAGGCCGCGCGTCGACGGGTCGAGGATGCCGTCGATCACGACGCGAAGGGTTGTCATGGCTCTCCGAGGCTAGTCGACCGGTGCTGGACCGCCGCGCACGGCGTCATCCATCGGGAGATCGCGCTCACGACCCTGCCGCGACTCACTGCTCTGCCGCGCCGTCGCAGGCCGAGACGCGGTAGAGGGTCGAGGCGCCGTCGTTCGCGACCGGGGTCAGCACCCCCGGCGTCGTGACCGCGCGGTCGATGCCGGCGAAGCCCGCCGCCTCGGCGGGCGCCCCCCAGAGGAAGCCGGGGGAGTGGAACACGAATCGCACGTCGAGTCGATCGAGGGCAGCGCAGACCTCGGGATCGACGGCGGCCTGGTCGAGTCGCTGCGCGACCGTGAGCTGGTCGGGGGTCCAGAGCCCGGCGAGGTGCGGGAACAGCGCCTCGCGCTCGCCCAGCGCCCAGGTCAGCGTCGAGCCGTCCCAGGGGTCGCCGGCGACGGTCTCGCCGGCCGGCACGAGCTCGGGGAGCCGCTCGAGCAGGCGGTAGTCCGCGCGCCCGAGGAATCCCTGGTCGTTCAGCGCGAACTCGCGCGCGGTCGACGTGCTGAGGTCGCGCATCCCCGGCCCGATCGCGGCCGGCACCGCCACCGCCAGCGTCAGCACGAGCACCGCGGCGATCCGCAGGGCCGAGCGGGCGCGATCGCGGTCGTCGGCGGCGCTTCCCCGATGCTCCCGGCGCAGGAGGCGTTCCGCGAGCCGCGGCACGAGCGTGCCGACCTGGTGCAGGGCGACGGCCGCGAGGGGGATGCCGACGACCGCCAGCAGCACGAAGAGCCGGAACTTGTCCTTGTACCAGACCCCGGTCAGCACCTTCGCGAGGTCGGAGTTCGACCCGGCCGCGGCCGCGTACAGCACCACGGCGATGACCCAGGCGAGGGCGAGCCAGCGCATCCGCCGCGACCGTGCCGCGATGACGACGCCGACCAGCAGCGCGAGGGCGAGGGCGAGCTGCGGCGCGGCCGTGCCCGGGGAGTCGGGCAGCGGCGCGGCCAGGCCGATCGCCTGCAGCAACGCCTCGCCGAGCGTGCGCGTCGCGGTCGCGGGTCCGCCGTTGAGGTGGTCGGAGATCGGCCGGTTCGCGACGTCGAAGTTGCGGTAGACGTAGATCGCGCCGACCGCGACCACCGCGATGACGGCCGCGACGAGCCCGCCGATCACCGCCACGACGATGCGTCGGCCTCGCCGCGAGGCCGCCGTGCGTCGGGCCCAGCCGATCAGCGCGAAGAGCACGAGCGGGGCGACGAGCAGCGCGACGCTGACCAGCGACCGCGGATGCGCGAGCCCGCAGGCGGCGAACCAGAGCGCGGCGAGCACCAGCACGGTCGGCAGGTGGCGGCGGCCGCCCCGGCGCAGCAACGTCACCGCCAGCGCGAGGCCGAAGGGCAGCAGCGCGGTGGCGACCCCGGTCGGGTAGAGCGTGCCCCAGCCGAGCAGCAGCCACGGCATCGCCCCCGCGACCGCCGACAGCAGCGCGGCGACCGCCTCGACCGCGATGCCGCGGGTGCGTCCGGCGACGACGCGCGTCAGCAGGGCGGCCGACGGCATCCACACCAGCCAGGTCGTCGCGAGCCAGGCGGCGTTCGTCGCGACCGGGATGGCGGGCTCGGTCAGCGCGCCGCCGGTGAGCTGCACGATGCCGGCGACGAGGTCGTGCCACGCCGCTGGGTAGAACTCGAGGCCGTCGCCCGGATGGGTGATGCGGTAGAGGTGCAGTGACGAGCCGTCGCCGGTGTCGAGGATCCAGGCCACCGCGTTGAGGTGGAAGATGCCGTCGTAGGTCTGGCTCACGCCGGCCGGCGCGGTGATCCCGAGCAGCAGCAGCGTCACGACCACGGCGCCGGCGACCAGCGCGATCCCCGTGACCGGGAGCGTGCGCTCCCAGCGCCCGAGACGGGGCCAGCGCCCGCGCCGGGCGAGCGGGCGGCGCACCGCCTCGATCGCGACCGCCGCGATCAGCGCGAGCGCCGCCGGATGCCAGAAGGCGAAGGGCACCCGCATCCACGCCGTCAGCACCGGCGCGACGCCGATGAAGGCGATCGAGAGCGGGGCGAGGGCGGCGACGAACCACAGCCCGCGCAGTCGCAGCGCCAGCGCGACGAGCGCACCCGGCACGAGCAGCAGCGCGACGGCGCCGAGCACCGCGACGACGAGCGACACGGCGGCCGCCTAGCTCTTCAGCAGCGGAGCGACCTTGTTGTCGAAGGCCGAGAGCGCCGACCCGATCGCCATGTGCATGTCGAGGTACTGGTAGGTGCCGAGACGGCCGCCGAAGATCACCTGCGGCTGCGACTCCATGTCGTCGCGGTACTTCTTCAGGCGCTCGCGGTCGTCGGGGGTGTTGACCGGGTAGTACGGCTCGTCGTCGGCCTCGGCGAATCGCGAGAACTCGCGCACGATGACGGTGCGGTCGCTCGGGTAGTCGCGCTCGGGGTGGAAGTGGCGGAACTCGAGGATGCGCGTGAACGGCACCTCCTCGTCGCCGTAGTTCATGACCGAGGTGCCCTGGAAGTCGCCGACCTCGACGACCTCCTGCTCGAAGTCGAGCGTGCGCCAGCTGAGACGACCGTGCTCGTAGTCGAAGTAGCGGTCGACGGGGCCCGTGTAGACGACGGGGATGCGCCCGACGACGGCGTCCTTGTTGAACGGCTGCTCGGGGTCGAAGAAGTCGGTGTCGAGGCGGATCTCGATGTTCGGGTGATCGGCCATCCGCTCGAGCCAGGCGGTGTAGCCGTCGGTCGGCAGGCCCTCGAAGTCGTCGTTGAAGTAGCGGTTGTCGTAGTTGTAGCGCACCGGCAGGCGGGAGATGATCGACGCCGGCAGCTCGCGCGGGTCGGTCTGCCACTGCTTCGCGGTGTAGCCCTTGATGAACGCCTCGTAGAGCGGGCGGCCGATCAGCGAGATGCCCTTCTCCTCGAGGTTCTCAGGGCTGGCGGTGATCTCGGCGGCCTGCTCGGCCACGAGCGCGCGGGCCTCGTCGGGCGTGTGAGCCGCGCGGAAGAACTGGTTGACCGTGCCGAGGTTGATCGGCAGCGGGAACACCTCGCCGCCGACGTTCGAGTAGACCCGGTGCACGTAGGGCGTGAACGTGGTGAAGCGGTTCACGTACTCCCACACGCGCTGGTTCGAGGTGTGGAAGAGGTGCGCGCCGTAGCGGTGCACCTCGATGCCGGTCTCGGGCTCGCGCTCGCTGTAGGCGTTGCCGCCGAGGTGGCTGCGGCGCTCGAGCACGAGCACCTTGAGGCCCAGCTCGTTCGCGACGCGCTCCGCGACGGTGAGGCCGAAGAAGCCGGATCCGACGACGATCAGGTCCGGATTCATGCGTGTGCTGCACCTCAGGGTTCGGGGGCGGATGGGCCGGTCAAGGCTAGCATCGGGCCCCTGAGCGCCCGGCCGTCGTGCGCCGGCACCGCCCGGGGACGGAGCGATCCGACCGGCCCGGTAGATTGTTCGGGTCGCGCGCCGGTGCGATGAGTCGTGCTCGAGCGCAGCGGAGGTGGTCGCATGTCCGACCGGGATGCATCCCGTGTCGTGGCGGTCGTCGTCGCCTACAACCGTCTCGAGCTGCTCGGCGAGTGCCTCGAGGCGCTGACCTCGCAGACCCGGCCGGTCGACGCGGTCGTCGTCGTCGACAACGCCTCCACCGACGGCTCGCCCGACATGGTCGCCGAGCGCTTCCCCGACCTCGACCTGGTGCGGCTGAGCGCGAACACCGGCGGCGCCGGCGGATTCTCGGTGGGGATCGACCGCGCGCTCGAGCAGCACGACGCCGACCTGGTGTGGATCATGGACGACGACACCATGCCGACGCCGACGGCGCTCGCCGAGCTGCTGCGCATCCGCTCGACCCGTCCCGATCTCGCGCTGCAGGCATCGAAGGCGATCTGGACCGACGGCCGCGAGCATCCGATGAACACGCCGAAGCAGCGCATCGGCGCGCCCGCCGAGTCGATCTCGGCCGCGCAGGCGCAGGGCGCCATCCCGGTGCGCTCGGCCTCGTTCGTGTCGCTGCTGGTGGATGCGCGCGCCGTGCGCCGCGTCGGGGCTCCGGTCGCGGCCTACTTCATCTGGAACGACGACTTCGAGTTCACGGCGCGCCTGCTGCGCTCGGCCGAGGGCTGGTACTGCCCCGCGAGCGTCGTGATGCACAAGACGAAGGTGTTCGGCTCGAGCGACGCCGACCCGGGCGAGCGCTTCTTCTTCGAAGTGCGCAACAAGATCTGGCTGTTCCGCTTCTCTCCCGCGTTCGGGCTGGGCGAGCGCCTGCTCTACATCGCGGCGACCGCGCGACGCTGGCTGCGCACCTGGCTGCGCTCCTCCGACCGTGCCGTGCTCGGCGCCGCCGGCCGTCGCGGGTGGCGCGAGGGCTGGCGCACCCGTCCGCGCGACAACGACGCCGTGCTCGCGCCCGCCTTCGCCGGGGGTGCGGCCGGCGCGGGCGGAGCCGCAGGGGGATGACCGACGGCGCCTTCACGCTGCTGCTGCCGGTCTACGGCGGCAACGCGGTCGACCAGCTGGCCGAGGCGTTCCGCTCATCGGTGCACCGGCAGGAGCTGAAGCCGGATGCGGTGGTGCTCGTCGAAGACGGCCCGCTGCCCGGCCCGCTCGCGACGCTGCTCGACCAGCTCGAGGCCGACAGCCCCTCGCCGGTCACCCGGGTGAAGCTGCCCGAGAACGTCGGCCTCGCCGCCGCGCTCAATGCGGGCCTCGAGGTCGTCACGACGGAGTTCGTGGCGCGCATGGACTCCGACGACGTGAGCGCCCCCGAGCGCTTCGCCCGGCAGCTGCCGGTCATGCGCGAGCGCCGGCTGGATGTGCTGGGCACGGGCCTGGTCGAGTTCCAGGGCGCGATCGGCAAGGTCGTCGCCGTGCGCACGCCTCCGGTCGGCGGCGACGAGATCCGCCGCACGATCCCGTTCCGCCAGCCCTTCCACCACCCGAGCGTCGTGCTGCGCCGCTCGACCCTGGTGGAGGTCGGCGGCTACCCGACCGGCGTGGGCCGCTTCGAGGACTACGTGCTGTTCGCCCGCCTCGTCGCCGCGGGCGCCGCGGTCGACAACCTGCCCGACCTGCTGCTCTACTACCGCGCCGACGACGGCGCCTACGCCCGTCGTGGCGGCCTCGACCAGCTGCGCTCGGAGATCGCCCTGCAGCGCGAGCTGCGGCGGGCCGGCATCACCTCGCGGGCGCAGCGCGCGCGCAACCTGCTCGTGCGGGCGCCGTACCGGCTCATCCCGCCGGGCACCCGTGCCTGGCTGTACCGCCGCTTCGCGACCCGGCGGCCCGAGGGCGCCTGAGGACGTGACGCCCGTGCGGCGCCACCCGGCGCCGCTCCGCGTCAGGCCTTCGGGCGCTGCAGGGTCTCGCGCCAGGTGTCGACCGAGACCAGCCCGGGCGCCGCAGCGCGGTACTGCTCCGACAGGGTCGGCCACAGCTTCTTGAGCTCGCGGCTCAGCGTCCACGCCTCGCGCAGCAGGCGACGGAACTCGGCGCGGTCGCGCCGCATCCACCGCCCGCCCGAGCCGTTCGGGTTGCCGGTCGCGACGCTGTCGTAGCGGCCCACGTTCCACCAGCGCGCGTCGCGCACCGGCATCCACGCCTGCGGCGGGGCGTCGGCCGGGCGGTCGGACTTCACGATCAGCCCGCGCAGCACGATCGGCAGCGCGCGCAGGATGATCTGCGCGCCACCCGGGTGCTCGCCCTGGGCGGCGATCCGCTCCGAGCGGGCGATGCGGGTGGTCAGGCGATCCCACTCCGCCTCGGGGATCGCGGCTCCGCTCGGCGTGGCGCGCAGGGTCGCGTTCGCCTCGCCGATCTTGGTCGCGAGCGAGGCGTGCAGGCCTGCCGGGCCGGCGAGCACGTCGCGGTAGGCCTGGTTGCGCAGCTTCTGCGCGCCGTACTCGTGCGCGAGCAGGTAGCGCACCGACAGGGAGAAGTTCGCCCAGACGACCGAGCCGCCTCCCGGGAAGCGGGAGTGGATGAGGGCGCTCGCCAGCCGGTTGCGAGCGTGGAAATACCCTTGCCAGGCGACCGTGTCGTCCTTCTCGTCGAAGGAGACGTGCCAGATCGCCGCGCCCGGCAGCGACACCGTCGGGTAGCCGGCCGCGGCCGCGCGCACGCCGTACTCGGCGTCGTCCCACTTGATGAAGAAGGGCATCGCCAGGCCGATCGCGCGCAGCACCTCGGCGGGGATGAGGCACATCCACCAGCCGTTGTAGTCGGCCTCGGCGCGGCGGTGCAGCCAGGTGCTCTCGGGGCCGAGCAGCGGATGCGCGGCGAAGTCGTGCCGGGCGGGCCCGTTGGTCTCCCAGAAGAACTTCTTCGCGCGGATGCCCTCCGAGAAGGCGTGCAGACGGCTGCGCACGTGCATGTCGAACATGTGCCCGCCGACGATCGTCGGGACCGTCGCGAACTCGGCGAAGCGGATCGCGCGGCGGATGCCCTCGGGGCTGACCGCGACGTCGTCGTCGAGGATGACCACGCCGTCGCTGCCGGCGTCGAGCGACTCGAGCATGTTGCGGGCGAAGCCGCCGGAGCCGCCGAGGTTCGGCTGCACGACGAGCAGCAGGTGCTCGCCGAGCGCGTCGCGCACCTCGGCGAAGCCCTCCTCGTCGGCCACGCGCCGGCTTCCCTGGTCGACCACGATGACCTTGTCGAGCAGCTCGAGCACGTCGCGGTCGGCGGCGAGCGTCGCGAGCACGGGCAGCAGGTAGGCCTCGCGGTCGAGGGTGGTGATGCCGATCGACGGGCGCATCCGCCGCACCCGCTCGACGCCGGACGGCGCGTGCCAGCCCGCCTCGACGAGCTCGAGGCCGCCGTCGAGCTCGAACCACAGCCAGCCGCCGTCGTCGAAGCCGGTGAGCGGGGCCGTCAGCACGGTCGTGCCCGGCACGGCTGCGTCGTCGTCGCCCACGACCTCGAGCACCTGCACGTCGCTCGCCGAGCCGTCGGCATCCGAGCGGCGCAGGCGCAGGCGCCCCGATCCGGTCGTCGCGACCCGCAGCTCGACGGCGGTCAGCACCGTGCCGTGCGCCCAGTAGGACGCGGGGAAGGCGCTGAAGTAGGCCGCGAACGAGCCGTCGGGCGCGCGGTGCAGGGCGCGGGCGCGCTCGTCGGCGGACTCCGCCGGCAGCACCCGGGCGAGGAGCGCTCCCGGCTCGGGGGCGGCATCCGGTCGCACGGTGGTCATCGCAGCCTCTCGCCGGGAACAGGACTGCACGAGCCTACTTGAGCGGCGCGGGCTGTCAGGATGGGGCGGTGACCGCTGCAGCGCCCCGGGTGGGGATCGTCCTCCGCACCAAGAACCGGCCCGTCTTCCTCGCGCGGGCCGTGCGCGACGTGCTCGCCCAGAGCTTCGCCGACTGGCACCTGGTCGTCGCGAACGACGGCGGCGACGCCGCGCAGGTGCGCTCCGCCCTCGCTCCGTTCGAGCAGCAGCTCGCCGGCCGGCTGACCGTGCTCGACGTCGTCGCGCCGAACGGCCGCTGCGCCGCCGCGAACCAGGGCCTCCGCGCCGTCGACGCCGGGTATGTCGTGCTGCACGACGACGACGACAGCTGGCACCCCGAGTTCCTGGCGACGACGGTCGAGCACCTGGATGCGCATCCCGAGCACGGCGGCGTGATGGTGCCGATCGAGATCGTCTACGAGAAGCAGCGCGGCGCCGAGTGGGTCGAGACCGGGCGGGAGCCGCTCTGGCCGGGCCTGAAGCAGATCACCCTCTTCGACATGCTGCAGATCAACCGCGCCGTGCCGATCTCCTTCCTCTACCGTCGCGCTCTGCACGACGAGGTCGGCTTCTACGACGAGACCCTCGAGGCCGTCGAGGACTGGGAGTTCTACCTGCGCGTGCTGGTCGCCGGCGAGATCGGCTTCATCGCGGGCCGCATCCTCGCCTACTGGTCGCTGCGCCCCGCGTCGCGCGGGCACGAGGGCAACAGCATGTACGCGCTCGGCGACATCCACGAGCGCTACGACACCCTGGTGCGCGACCGGGCGCTACGCCTCTACATCCGCGACCACGGACTCGGCGTGCCGTTGATGGTCGCCGGGCTCATCGAGCGGCAGACGGCGCAGCAGACGAAGCTGCTGCGCGCCGGCGGCCCGATCACCCGGGTGCTGCGCCGCGTGCGCGATCGCGTGACCGGGCGGGGCTGAGGTGTCGCCGCTGCGTCGACTGTGGCGGATCGGGCGCGCACTGCCGGGGGTCGGCGCGCTCGTGCGCCTCGGCGACCGCGCCTGGTGGTACCGGGCGATCGCCGCATCCGGTCTCGTCGACGCCGAGTTCTATGCGGCGCAGCGCGGCTGGCGGCGGGCGGATGCGCGTCGGGCGGTTCTCGACTACGTCGCCGGCGGCTGGCGGCGCGGGCTCAGCCTCAACCCGCTCGTCGACGAGCTCGTGATGGGCCGCGGGCTGCCCGAGGTGGCGCGGGTTCCCGCGCTCTACGCCTACCTGCTGAGCGACAAGGCGACCGTGCGGGTGCATCCGTGGTGGGATGCGCCGGGGTACGCGCGGGCGGAGGGTTCCGCCGCGGCGAAGGCCGCGCCGCTCGAGCACGCCTGGGGGCGGGGGAGCGCGGTCGAGCTGACGCTCAGTGCCGGTGCCGGTGCCGGTGCCGGTGCCGGTGCCGGTGCTGGCGGGGCCGCTGCGGGCGCAACGCTCACCCTGACGCTGGGGGAGCTGCGTGCGGCGGCGATCGCGGCGGCGCGTCGCGCCCCGGCCGACGCGACTGCGCTGTCGGCTGATCCGGCCCCGCCGGCGCAGATCAGTGCCGGCTCAGAGCTCGCATCCGTCCCCGACTTCACCCTCGTCCGCCTGCTGCAGGCGGGCGACCGCCGCTACGACGAGAAGCTGCGCGTCGCGGCGGCGCTCGCCGCGGACGGCGGGGTCGACCGAGCGGAGGCGCTGCTCGTCACGATCGGCGCCGACCCGGGTCAGCGGGTCGGCGCGGCCCTGCTCGCGCTCATCGATCCGCGCCTGCGGGTGCTCGACCTCCGCGCCGACACGACCTGGGCGCGGGCCGTCGCCGCGGCCGCCCGGATCGCGCGCGGAACCGCGCTCGTCGTCGTCGATCCGCGCGTCGCGCCGACGCCCGACGAGGTGCGCGCTCTGGCCGCCGAGGCGCGCCCCGGCCGCGCGGCGACGCCCGTGCAGGTCGCCGCCGACGGCACGATCGAAGCCGTCGGAGCCGTTCCGCTCGGGGTGGGGCGTCCGTGGCGCGTGCTCGACGCGCATCCCGTCGACGACCTCGAGGGTCTCGCCGGCGCGACGATCCCGGTGCCGCTGCTGAGCGGACGCACCGTCGCGCTGCACACCGCCGACCTCGACCGCCTCGGCGGACTCGACACGGATCTCGTGAACGACCTCGAGCTCGAGACGCTGTCGTCGCGGTGGCGCGCGGCCGATCCGGCCGTCGAGCTCGTCGTCGTCACCGCGCTCGCCGCCGGTCAGTACGCGCCCGAGCGGGCGTTCGCGCGACGCGATCGCGCTGCGGCGGCGCGCAGCGGGACGGCGATCGGCAGGACGGCGATCGGCGGGACGGCGATCGGCGGCGGCGCAGGCGACCGCGACCGCGCAGCCGACCTGCTCGCGACAGCCGGATTCGAGATCGTGGACGGGGAGTCGCGGGGAGAGCCCGGCGCTCTTGAGCCGACCCTGCGCCGCATCCCGTCGTCCGCGGGCCGCGGCGCCCTCGGCGGCGACGGCACCGACGGCACCGACGGGGGCGCCGTCGCCCAGCGCTGGGCGATCCGCATCTGCTCGCCCGCCGGGCCCGCCGGCGACGTCTGGGGCGACACGCACTTCGCGCACGGCCTCGCGAAGGCCCTGCGCCGGCGCGGGCACCAGGTCGTGATCGACGCCTACGAGGCGCGCGACCGCCGCACCGCCTACCTCGACGACGTGACCGTCGTCGTGCGCGGCCCGCGCCCGATCGACCCGCCGGACACCGGTGCGCGCCTGGAGTGGATCATCAGCCACCCCGACGAGATCACGAGCGCCGAGGTGCGCCGCTTCGACCGCGTCTTCGCCGCCTCGCTGCGCTGGTCGGCGACGGCATCCGAGCGGCTGGGCGTGCCGATCGCGCCGTTGCTCGAATGCACGGATGCCGACCAGTTCGCCCCGACCGGGGCGCCGCGCGGCGACGACATCGTCTTCGTCGGCACCTCGCGCGGCATCGCGCGACCCAGCGTCGTCGCGCCGCTCGAGGCCGGCATCCCCGTCGCGGTCTACGGCCCCGACTGGCGCGGCTACATCCCCGCCTCGGCGATCGTGGCCGACTCGATCCCGAACGCGCAGCTCAGCTCCCGCTACGAGACCGCGTCGATGGTGCTCAACGACCACTGGCCGGCCATGCGCCGCGAGGGCTTCATGGCGATGCGCCCCTTCGACGTCGTCGCTGCGGGCGGCCGCGTCGTCAGCGAAGACGTCGACGGCCTCGCCGAGCTCTTCGACGGCGCCGTCGTCGTCTACCGCGACACCGACGAGCTCGTCGAGCTGCTGCGCCGCGACCCCGCCGAGCTCTTCCCCGCCGACGCCGAGCTGCACGTCATCGCCGAGCGCATCCGCCGCGAGCACAGCTTCGACGCTCGCGCGGCCGAGCTGGATGCGGCGGCTGCTTCGGTGCAGAAGGAGCGGGCCGGAGGTTCTCGCCGCTGAGGAGGGTCGACCGAGGGGTCCAGGTCGGGTCCGCGCTCGCGCGGTAGACTCTCCCGGTTGTCCGGCGAGAAAGAGGATGAGCGGCGAGTGACTGGTCGAGTAGGGGAGCTGGCGGCATTCCCGTCGAACGGACGACGGGTGATCTTCTACCTGTACTACGACCCGCGCGGCGAGGTCGACGACTACGTGCTCTACAAGCTGGAGCGTCTGCGCCCCTTCGCCGAGCACATCTTCGTCGTCGTCAACGGCGAGCTCACGCCGGCCGCGCACGAGCGCATGGCGACGGTCTCCGACACGATCTGGCAGCGCGAGAACGTCGGCTTCGACGTCTGGGGCTACAAGAAGGCGCTCGAGGAGTTCGGCCGCGACCGCCTCGCCGACTACGACGAGCTCCTGCTCATGAACTACACCTGGTTCGGGCCGGTCAACCCCTTCGAGCCGATCTTCGAGCGCATGGATGCGCAGAAGCTCGACTTCTGGGGCATGACCGAGCACGGCGAGCAGACGCCCAACCCGTTCACCCGCACCGGCAAGCTGCACGCGCACATCCAGTCGCACTGGATCTCGGTGCGCCGCAGCATGTTCCTCAGCGACGAGTGGGCCGAGTACTGGGACACGATGCCGCCGATCGTGTCGTACACCGACTCGATCCTCAGCCACGAGTCGAAGTTCACCCACCACTTCCGTGAGGCCGGCTTCACGGTCGACATCGCCTACAAACGGCGCGACTACTCGACCTGGCACCCGGCGTTCTACGACGCCGAGGCGCTGCTCGACGACGGCTGCCCCGTGCTCAAGCGCCGCCCGTTCTTCCATGACCCGCTGCTGGTCGACCGGCACGCGATCATCCCGCGCCGCTTCCTCGAGAAGGCCGATTCGCTCGGCTACCCGACCGAGCTGATCCTGCAGAACATGGCGCGCGACGCGCAGCCCAAGGTGCTCAACACCAATGCGGCGATGCTCGAGATCATGCCCGACGTCGACATCAGCTACGACCCGGAGTCGCCGCTGCGGATCGCCGTGATGATCCACATCTTCTACGTCGAGCTCGCCGACGAGCTGCTCGGCGCCGCGGCCAACCTGCCTTCGGACTACGACGTCTACATCACCACGACCGACGACGACCGCGCCGCGGCGATCCAGCAGATCATCGACGACCGCGCCGACCCGAAGCTGCAGCGCAGCGAGATCCGCGTGCTCCCCTCGAACCGCGGGCGCGATATCGGCGCCTTCTTCGTCGGCATGGCGGATGTGCTGCGCGCCCGCGACTACGACGTCATCTTCAAGATCCACTCGAAGAAGACCGTGCAGGAGGGCGCCAACGCCGGCGACCTGTTCCGTCGGCATCAGCTCGTCAACCTGCTCAACTCGCCCGGCTACGCGGCGAACCTCGTGGCGCTGTTCCAGCAGCACCCCGACCTCGGGCTCGCCTACGCGCCGACGCTGCACATCGGCTATCCGACGCTCGGCCGCGGCTGGTTCGACAACAAGGAGGCCGCGCGCGAGATGGCCGACGAGCTCGGCATCCGCGTGCCCTTCGACGAGCCCACCCCGCTCGCGCCCTACGGCTGCATGTTCGCCTTCCGGCCCGAGTCGCTGAGTCTGCTCACCGACCCGGAGTGGGAGTACGACGACTACCCCCTGCCGACGGAGCACATCGACGGCAGCATCGCGCACGTGCAGGAGCGGCTCTTCAGCTACGCGGCCGCTGAGCTCGGCTACCACACCCGCACCGTCGCGACGACCCGCTACGCGGCCATCAGCCACACCTCGCTCGAGTACAAGCTCGACCGGATGAGCGCCAACGTGCCCGGCTACGCGGAGGAGCAGATCAGCACGCTCGACCGCTCCGGCACCTTCATCGGCGGCGGTCCCGCCGGCTACGTGATGGCCTACACGAAGCTGCGGCACCCGCGCATCTACCCCGCGGTGCGCGCCGTCTACCGGCCGGTTCGCGCGGTGTACCGCCCGATGCGGCGCGCCTACTGGCTCGCGAAGTCGGTCGTCGATCCTCGGGTGCGCCGCTACCGCCGCGAGCAGGCGCTCGCCGCGCTCGAGACCGCCGAGACGACCGGCGAGGCGCCGCAGACGACGGCCGAAGAGCCCGAGACGCGCGTTCCCTGACCGTCTCCGGGCGCGTCGCGACCCCGGAATCGCGGGCCCGCCGAGCACGCCGGGTTACTCTGGAGCGGTGTGCGGGCGCGATTCTGCGTGCGCACGCTCGAGGGGGCGGGTGTCATGACAGCGCAGCAGGATGGAACGCGTCGACGGCGATGGATGCGCCGATCGGTCATCGCGCAGGCCGCGGTCGCGCTCGCAGCGGTCGTGCTGGGCACCCTGATGCCGCTCGCGCAGACCGAGTCGGCCGAGGCCGCGAACGCGGCTGACTTCGACCCCGGCTACCTCATCGACGACGCGATCTTCTACGACGCGAGCTCGATGAACTACCTCGACGTGCAGTCGTTCCTCAACTCGCGCGTCGGCACCTGCCAGGCCGGACGCACCTGCCTGAAGGGCTACGCGCAGGTCACCACGACCATCCCCGCCGACCGCTACTGCTCGGGCTACTCCGGCAGCTCGTACGACACCGCGGCGATGATCATCGACAAGGCGGCCCGCGCCTGCAGCATCAACCAGCGTGCGCTGCTGGTGCTGCTCGAGAAGGAGCAGGGCATCGTCTCGTCGACCGGACCGAGCCAGCGTGCCTACGACGCCGCCACGGGCTTCGGCTGCCCCGACACGGCGCCCTGCGACCCCAACGTGGGCGGCTTCTACTACCAGGTGTACTACGCCGCCCGGCAGTTCCAGATCTACAAGGCCAACCCGAACAGCTTCAACCACCGCGCCGGCACGACCAAGAACATCCTGCTCAACCCGAACGCGGGATGCGGCACGAAGAGCGTCTACATCTACAACAACGCCACCGCCGGCCTCTACAACTACACGCCCTACACGCCCAACGCCGCGGCGATGGGCAACCTCTACGGCATCGGCGACGGCTGCTCCTCCTACGGCAACCGCAACTTCTGGCGCATCTTCACCGACTGGTTCGGCAACCCGCTGCGCTACGAGGTCGCGCCCGGATTCGCCTGGTACTACGACGCCCGCGGCGGCGCGAACGGCGTCATGGGCGCCGCCACCGGCTACCTCACGCGCGACGAGTCGAACGGGGGCGGCTACTTCCAGCGCTTCCGCAACGGCATCCTCTACACGAGCGCCGGAGGCACCGCCTTCGTGTTCAACAACGAGTTCATGACCAAGTACGCGTCGCTCTACGCGCAGTCGGGCGGCACCGGCTGGCCGACCTCTGAGCAGGTCTGCGCCACGAACGGCATCTGCTACCAGAGCTTCACCGGCGGCACCATCGTCGCCGCGCCGACGATCGGCGCCCGTGTGATCTACGGCGGCATCGCGACCGCGTGGCTCAAGGGCGGCGGTCCCACCGGCCCGCTCGGCGCACCCATGAGCGACACCGAGTACGCGACCAATTCGGGTTCGGCGGGCTGGGTGCAGGACTTCCAGTGGGCCTACTACTCCGCCAGCAACTTCGGGTCGTACGCGGTCTCGAAGTCGACCACCGGCAGCAGCTGGATCGCTTACGGCGGCATCGGCGGCACGCTCGGCTGGCCGACGAGCGACTACCGCTGCGTGGGAGCCTCGTGCGCTCAGGACTTCCAGAACGGCGCGCTGTCGACGACCAAGCAGTGGGGCAGCCACGCGATCCTATGGGGCTACGCTTCGCTGTGGCGGGCGCAGGGCGGGCTCGACTCGCTCGGCGCCGCGTTCGACGACCTGCGCGCGAGCAACGCCGCGGGGGGCGGCTGGATCCAGCAGTTCGAGAAGGCCGCGATCGTGCAGACCACGGCGGGCACGGTCACCCGGTTCCCGTATGACTTCTTCTACGGCTACTGGTATCAGACGGGTGGCGAGCGCGGCTCGCTCGGCTGGCCGATCGCCGCGCAGCAGTGCGCCGCGAACGCCTGCGCCGAGCGGTTCACCAACGCGGTCGTCACGGTGCGGCCCAACGGCAGCCCCCTCCTCGTGATCGGCGGTCTCGCCGGTGCGTGGGATGCGGCCGGCGGCATCGCCAAGGTCGGCCCGGCCATCTCGGGCACCCGCTACAGCACGGCCAACGGCGGTGGATGGGTTCAGGAGTTCACCGCGGGTACCATTACGCAGGTGTCGAACGGCTCCCCCCTGTTCAGCCCGACAGGCCCGATCCTCACGTCGTGGAAGAGCTACGGCGCCGAGGCGACCTGGCTCGGCTGGCCCACATCCGCCCCCACCTGCTCGGCGAACGGCTGCGTTCAGAACTTCCAGAACGGCGTCGGCCGCTCTGATGCGAACGGTGCCGTCCGGTTCACGACCTCGTGACGGCGGTCTCCGAGCGCGACCGGGAGCTCCCGTCGCGCGCTGAGTCACGCCGTGCGGAGCGCCGTCGACGCGGTGACAAGCCGGTCGTCGAGAACAAGCTCTACGAGATCCAGGCGCTGCGCACGATCGCCGTGGCCTTCGTGGTCGTCTACCACGTCTGGCCCGGCGCGCTGCCCGGCGGATTCGTCGGCGTCGACATCTTCTTCGTCATCTCCGGCTTCCTGATCGGCGGTCACCTGCTGCGCGACGCCGAGCGCAACGGACGGGTGCAGCTGACCCGGTTCTGGGTGCGCCGCATCCGCCGCATCCTGCCGGCCTCGTTCCTCGTGCTCATCGCCGCGATCGCGATCATGTTCGTCGCGATCCCGAAGACGATGTGGCCCGACACCCTGACCCAGGTCGGCTCGGCGAGCCTCTACGTCGTCAACTGGGCGCTCGCCCTGCAGTCGGTCGACTACCTCGCCGCCGAGAACCCGCCGACGGTCGTGCAGCACTTCTGGTCGCTGTCGGTCGAGGAGCAGTTCTACATCGCACTGCCCATCCTGCTCGCGCTGGGGATGCTCGTGATCGCACTGGTGCGCCGTCTGCGTCGTCGCTCGGCGGATGCGGACACGCTCGGGTCGGCTGCGGTCGCGGGCGCGGCGAACGGAGCCCGCGGGCGCGGCACCGCGGTGCTCTTCGTGGCGCTGACGGCCGCCGTGGTCGTCGTCTCCCTCGTCTACTCGCTGAACCGCACGACCTTCGACCCCTCGCTGGCCTACTTCGACACCTTCTCGCGCGCGTGGGAGTTCGCCTTCGGCGCGCTCACGGCGGGGCTCGTCTCGCTGTTCCCTCGAGCCTTCCAGCGCCTGCGCGAGAATCCCGTCCTCGGGCAGTCGCGACTGCTGACGCTCGCGGGCATCGTCGTGCTCTTCGTCGGCGGGTTCATCATCGACGGCTCCTGGCCGTTCCCTGCGCCCACCGCGCTGCTGCCCGTGGTCGGCACCCTGCTGGTGATCGTCGGCGGCTTCGGCCCGCGCACCTCGCTCGCCCCGGTGCTGGCGGTGAAGCCGGTGCAGTTCCTGGGCGACATCTCGTACTCGACCTACCTGTGGCACTGGCCGCTGCTGATCGGCTTCACCAACTTCGTCGGGCATCCCGCCAGCTGGAAGTCGGGCCTCGTGATCGTGGCCGCGACCGTGCTGCTGGCCTGGCTCACCAAGATCCTCGTCGAAGACCCGTTCCGCACCGCGAAGCCGTTCACGAAGCTGCGCTGGCCCTCCTACAGCCTCGCCGCGGGCGGCGCCGCCGTGATCGTCGCGAGCGCGCTCGTGATCGGCACGGTCACGGCGCCCAAGCCCCTGCCGACCGTGGACGTCACCGCCAGCAGCTGCGTGGGAGCGGGCGCGCTGCTCTCGGGCAAGAAATGCGACGACCCCTACGCGTTGCCGCAGGACACCGACCTCGCGGCGGCCGGCGCCGACCTCGACACGAGCCGCTGGTGCCTGACCTGGTTCACCGAGACCTGGCGCACCTGCGAGGTCGGCGACACCTCGGCGAAGGCGAAGGGCACGATCGCCCTCGTCGGCGACTCCTACGCGGCCTCGTTCACCGTCGCGTTCGACGACTACTTCACGAGCCAGGGCTACAAGGTCGAGACCTACACGCGATTCGGGTGCCCGGCGCTCGGTCAGCCGGTTCCGGCGGACTACGAGCCCGCGAACTCCGACCAGACCGAGTACGTCAACTGCCGCGTCTGGAGCGAGCGGGCCCGCGAGACGCTCATCGAGCGGACCGACATCTCGACCGTGGTGTTCATCGGGCGTGCGATGGGCCACCCCGCCACGCAGGCGCTCGACGACATCTCGCTGCAGGACAGCGACGTCGAGGCCTCGTGGAACCAGCTGCTCGACGCCGGCAAGAAGATCGCCTGGGTGCGCACCTCGCCCGACCTCGGCGTCGGCAAGATCCCGACCTGCCTGTCCACGAACACGGATGACCCCCTCGCCTGCGCGAAGCCGCGCAAGGGACTCGAGCTGTGGACTCCGCAGGAGGACGTGCTGCCGAAGATGGGCGGCCGGGTGACCTACATCGACCTGACCGACGCCTTCTGCGACGCGAGCACCTGCTATCCGGTCATCGGCGGCGTGGTCGTCTTCGCCGACGAGCGGCACGTCTCGACGTCGTACTCGCGCAGCATCATGCCCTACCTGGGGCCGAAGATCATCGACGTCGTCAACGGCGCCGCAGGCCAGGGCTGACCGCGCGCGGGAACAGCGGGGAAGGCCGGAGCCGACCCCGCTGCCGGCTCAGGAGGTCGCGGACTCGCGGGTCGTGACGCGCGCCGCGACCGTGCCGACCGACGACTCGCTGCCGCTCACGTGCAGCAGAGCTGCCTGCCAGAGGATCGACGAGGTGCCCTCGGCGAAGTCCTCGGCGCGGGCGTTGATGAAGTAGTCGCCGACGCCGAAGTTCAGCTCCTCGATGTCGAAGTCGACATCCCAGGTGTCGCCGGCGCGGTGGGAGGTCGCCGGCGCCTTCAGACGGTCGGTGCTGGTGCCGAGCACCATCTGGCCGTTCGGGGTGTCGATGCCGAACCCGGTCATCCAGTCGTCGACGTCCCCGTTCGCGGTGAGGTGCAGGCGCAGCGTCACCGACGAGCCCTGGCGCACCTTCGTGGTCTCGTTGCCCTCGGCGTCGAAGACGGTCGCCTTAACGACCTGCACGCGGCTCTCGGCCTCGTCGTCGTCCTCGTCCTCGATCGGCGTGCCCGCGGCCGCGGCCGCCGCCGCGGCGTCGGCACGACGGTCGCGCTCGAGCAGATCGCGCAGCACGCCGAGCCCCTCGAGGGTGTCGCCGGCGAAGGCCACCGCGCCCGAGTCGAGCACGAAGGTCGTGTCGCAGAGCTCCTGGATCTGCGCCGCGGCGTGGCTGACGAGGATGATCGTTCGGCCCTCGCGCTGGAAGCTGCGGATCTTGTCCATGCACTTGCGCTGGAAGGCCTCGTCGCCGACAGCCAGCACCTCGTCGACGAGCAGGATGTCGGGGTCGGTGTGCACGGCGACCGCGAAGGCCAGGCGCATGAACATGCCCGAGGAGTAGAACTTGACCTCGTTGTCGATGAACTCGCGGATGCCCGAGAACTCGACGATGTCGTCGAAACGCTCGTCGATCTCGCTGCGCGAGAGACCGAGCAGCGTGGCGTTGAGGTAGACGTTCTCGCGGCCGCTGAGGTCGGGGTGGAAGCCGGCGCCGAGCTCGAGCAGCGCGGCGATGCGCCCGCGGATCTGCACCGAGCCGGAATCGGGGGAGAGGATCCCGCCGATCAGCTTGAGCAGCGTGCTCTTGCCCGAGCCGTTCGCGCCGAGCAGCCCGACGGTGGTGCCGGCGTGGATGCTGAGGCTGATCCCGTCGGCGGCGGTGTAGCTGGTGCGGTGCCGGCGTGCGCGCGCGAAGGTGAGCACCCGGTCCTTGAGCGTGTTGTCCTTGCGCACGACGAAGGCCTTGCGCACGTCGTCGAGGCGCACGACCTCCGGGGCGGTGGTCTCGGTCATCACAGCTCCTGTGCCACGTTGCCCTGGCGGCGCTGGAAGACCCACTGCGCGAAGGCCAGGAAGACGAGTCCGATCAGGCCGGCGATCAGCATCCGCTCCCACAGGTCACCCGGGTAGTCGGCGGCGGTGCCGCCGCCCCAGAGCGAGCGGTGGAAGCCGAGCACGGCGATCGTGATCGGGTTCGAGGTGTAGACGTCGAGGATCCAGGTCGGCAGGTGGAACTCGCCGATGACGTCGGAGACGCGGCGCCACGAGTAGACGATCGGGGCGCTCCACATGAGCAGGGTGAGCACGATCTCGGTGATGTACTGCACGTCGCGCAGATAGACGTTGAGCACCGAGAGCAGCAGTCCGAAGCCGAGCGCGTAGATGAGGATCAGCAGGATCGACGGCACGAGGTAGCCGATGCCGCTGAAGTCGGGCCAGGCGCCCGAGAACACGATCGCGCCGACGAGCACGACGAACTGCATGCCCACGAGGAACAGCGCCCCGCCGACCGAGGCGAGCGGGAACACCTCGCGCGGCACGTAGATCTTCTTCACCAGGCCGGCGTTGTTGACGATCGAGCCGGCGGCGGCGCCGACGCTCTCGGAGAAGAGGGCGTAGATCGTGAGGCCCGAGAAGACGTAGATCGCGAAGTCCTCGATGCCGCGGGCGGCGCCGAGGATCTGCCCCAGCACCAGGTAGTAGGTGGCGAGCATCACGAGCGGCTTGATGAGCGTCCAGAGGAAGCCGAGAGCGCTGCCGCGGTAGCGCACCTGGAGGTCGCGTCGGGTCAGCAGCCAGAGCAGCTGCCGGTGCTGGAGGATCTCGCGGATCCGGGCCACCGGGTGGAGCCCGCCGCGCGCGCCCTGACCGGTCACCGAGCGCATCGGCGTCGCAGACAGGCGCTCGAATCGCGCCTCAGCTGTCACGCGTGGTGCCTTGCTCCGGGTATGCGCTGATCACCCCACGAATATACTCGACCTGCCATGAGCGACCAGTCGAACCTCCCTGTCCTGGTCACGGGCGCCGCCGGCTACGTCGGCCGCCACGTCGTGACCGCGCTCCTCGATCTCGGCTACGACGCCGTCGCGGTCACGCGACCCGGTCGCGCCGATGGTGTCGACCCGCGCGCGCGTCGCGTCGAAGCCGACATCCTCGCCCCCGGGTTCGAGGTCTCCGCGCTGCTGGAGCAGTCGGGCGGAGCCGCCGCGGTCATCCACCTGGCGTGGCAGGACGGCTTCACCCACAACGCCCCGTCGCACATCGACAACATCCCCGCGCACCACCGCTTCCTGACCGGTCTCGCGGCCGCCGGGGTGCCGCGCATCGCCGGTCTCGGCACGATGCACGAGGTCGGGTACTGGGAGGGCGCGATCGACGCCGACACCCCCACGGCGCCTACCTCGCTCTACGGGATCGCCAAGGACGCCCTGCGCCGGTCGACCACGCTGGTGATCGGCGACAGCGCCGAGTACGTCTGGCTGCGCGCCTACTACATCCTCGGCGACGACCGCCGGAACCGTTCGATCTTCGCCAAGCTGCTCGAGGCCGCCGACGAGGGCAAGACCGAGTTCCCGTTCACGACCGGCAAGAGCAAGTACGACTTCATCGACGTCGCCGAGCTCGGGCGGCAGATCGCGATCGCGTCGACGACCGCCGGGGCGACCGGCGTCATCAACGTCTCCTCGGGAGAGCCGGTCTCGCTGGCCGACCGGGTCGAGCAGTTCATCCGCGACAACGAGCTCGGCATCACGCTGCAGTACGGGGCGTTCCCCGACCGTCCCTACGACTCGCCGGCGGTGTGGGGGGATGCGACCCGCATCCGCGAGATCCTCGCCGCTCGGGAGCACTGACCCGCCGCTAGGCTGAACGGCGATGCCTCTCGAATACGGAAAGCCGCTGCGCGCGCACGAGACCCCGATCCCGGGCGTGCTGCTGATCGACCTCCCCGTCCACGGTGACAACCGCGGCTGGTTCAAGGAGAACTGGCAGCACGAGAAGATGACCGCGATCGGCCTGCCCGACTTCGGGCCGGTGCAGAACAACATCTCGTTCAACGACGCGGTCGGCACCACGCGAGGCATCCACGCCGAGCCCTGGGACAAGTTCATCTCGATCGCCTTCGGCCGCGTCTTCGGCGCGTGGGTCGACCTGCGCCCCGGCGACTCCTTCGGCACCGTCTTCACGACCGAGCTCGACCCGTCGACGGCGATCTACATCCCGCGCGGGGTCGGCAACTCGTACCAGACGCTCGAGCCGAACACGGCGTACACCTACCTGGTCAACGACCACTGGAGCGCCGAGGCGCAGGGGGAGTACACCTTCCTCAACCTCGCCGACGAGGAGGCCGCGATCGCGTGGCCCATCCCGCTCGACCAGGCGGAGCTGTCGGAGAAGGACAAGGCGCACCCGCGTCTCAGCGAGCTGCGCTCGATCTGAGCAGCGGCCGGCCCTGAGCAGTGGCTGGCACTGAGCGGTGGCTCGCTCCGAGCTGACGCCCGCGCACGACCCGAGCCAGGGGCCGTTCGCGCCGGACGCCGGCCCGCGTCTCAGGCCTGCGTCAGCGCGCGGAACTCGTCGTAGTCGCGGATGTAGTCCGCGTCTTCGTAGGGGCGCGACGCGAAGACGGCGAGCACCGCATCCGGGCTGTAGTTGTACTGCGTGCCCCAGGTGAGCGGCGGCATGTGCAGGCCGAGCCCGGGGGAGTCGAGCACGTACTCAGCGCGGGTGGCGCCGTCGTCGACGATGCACGAGACGCTGCCGTGCACGGCGACGAGGAACTGGTGGCACCGGCGGTGCGCGTGCTCGCCGCGCACCTCCTTCGAGGGCACGCCGTAGACGAAGAACACGCGCTGCGCGGTGAAGGGGAGGCTGCCGGGCAGATCGAGCGGCAGCAGGTCGCCGCGCGCGTCGCCGAAGGTCTTCAGACGGTGGATGCGCGCATCCGCCTCGGGGTCGGCCGTGACGGTCTCGACCGTCGTGCGCTGCTGCGGGGTCTCGGCGTAGCCGACGATGCGGCCGGGATTGCCGACGACGATCGCGTAGGGCGGCACGTCCTTGGTGACGACGGCGCCGGCGCCGATCATCGCGCGACGGCCGATGCGCACGCCCGGGAGGATGACCGCTCCGCCGCCGATCGAGGCGCCGTCTTCGACGACGGTCTGCGCGAACGACTCGGGATACTGCTTGCTGCGCGGGAACGGATCGTTGGTGAAGGTCGCGTTCGGGCCGACGAAGACGTCGTCACCGAGACGCAGGCCGTCCCAGACCTGCACGCCCGACTTCAGCGTGACGCGGTCGCCGATCACGACGTCGTTCTCGACGAAGACGTGGTCGTTGATGTTGACGTCGCTGCCGATCTTCGCGCCCGGCAGCACGTGCGAGAAGGCCCACACGCGGCTCCCGGGTCCGACATCCGTGCTCTCGCAGATCCCCTGCGGGTGCACGAAGTACTCGGTCGGCTCGGTCACACGTTCTCCTCACGTCGGCGCTCTCGAAAGACTAGTCGCCCGGCGACGAAGCCGAGGGGCGCCGTGGCGACGACGCTGAGCGCGTTCGTCCAGTGCGGCCAGCCGAGCAGGTGCATGAGCTGCACCACGCCGAGGCCGACGACGTAGATCACGAGGTAGCTGCCGGCGTAGAGGGCCGTCGCCTTCCACGAGCCCTCGCGGGTGAAGACCCAGCGGCTCGCCATGATCGAGTTGAAGATCAGGCCGGCGGCGAAGACGATCGTGTAGGCCAGCCAGCCGGGCATCAGATAGCTCAGCACGACCAGCAGCGCCGTCGTGATCAGCGTGTTCGTGCCGCCGACGATGAGGAAGCGCCAGGCGGAGGCGCCGACGCTGCGCTGACCCGAGGGGCCGACGTCCTGCGGTGCGTCGGGATCGGGGATGACCGGCTCGGTCACCACGACTCGTGCGACATGACGATCGACGACGGGCGCTGCTTCGTGTTCTCGAAGATGCGCCAGATGTAGGCGCCCACGATGCCCAGCGAGGTCATGATCAGGAACGTCGAGAACAGGATCGCGAGCATGAGCGGCACGTAGCCGGGCTCGCTGATGCCGCCGGCCAGATAGAAGCCGAGCACGACGATGCCGACCACCAGCACGACGAAGGCGCCGATCACGCCCGCCGCGAGCAGCAGGTCGAGCGGCAGGTTCGTAAACGAGAACACGCTGTCGAGCAGGTAGCGCACGCGCTTGCGGAAGGTCCAGCTGCTCGAGCCGTGCTCGCGCTCCTGGCGGCTGTAGGGCACCTCGACGCGGCGGAAGCCGACCCAGTAGAGCTGGGCGACCAGGCTCGAGTTGGCTTCGCCGAGCGCGACCAGCTGCTGCGCCACCTGGCGCGTGCAGCCGAATACGTCGACACCGCCCGGGGGCAGGTCGCGGATGATCGCCCGGCGGTAGAAGCCCCAGAAGATCTTCGAGTTCAGGCTCGACATCGCCGGGTCGTCGCGGGCCATGCGGCGGCCGACGGCGACATCCACCGACCCCGAGGCCAGCGCGCGCTGGAACTCGACCATGAGCTCCGGCGGCTCCTGCAGGTCGGCCGCCATGACGCCGATCGTCGCGCCGTTCGCGGCGGCGAGGCCGGTGCGGATCGCGGCGAAGGAGCCGAAGTTGCGCGAGTGCTGCAGCAGCTGCGAGCTGAAGCCCGCCGTCGGCAGAGCGGCGGCGAGCAGCTCGTACGAGCGGTCGGGGGACCCGTCGACGACGAAGACGACCTCGGTCGCCTCCGGCAGATCGGCCATCAGCTCCGACAGGCGGGCGACGAGGTGCGGGATGTTCTCCTCGTTGCCGTAGACCGGGATGACGATCGAGAAGTCGGTCACGCGAGCGCTCCGAGAGCGGCGCCCACCGCATCCACCTCGTCGTCGGTGAGCTCGGGGAAGAGCGGCAGGCTCAGCACGGCGGCGCGGGCCGCGAGCGTGGCGGGCAGCTCGACGTCGGGCGCGAAGCGCGCGAAGGCGGGCTGCTCCCAGTCGGCGAGCGGGAAGTGGATGTCGGTCGGCACGCCGGCCGCCGCCAGCTGCTCGCGCACCGCGTCGCGCCGGGCGCTGCGGGCGATCGCCAGGTGGGCGACATGCTGCTCGCCCTCGGCCGGCAGCACCGTGAGCAGCTGCGGGTCGAGCGCCGCTGCGGCAGCGGCGTAGCGGCCGATGATCTCGCGACGCCGGGCGTTGAACTCGTCGATCTGACGCAGGCGGATGCGCAGGAACGCGGCCTGCAGCTCGTCGAGGCGCGAGTTGGTGCCGCCGGCGAGGGTCGCGTTGTACTTCGTCTCCCAGCCGTACTGGCGCAGCTGGCGCACGCGCGCCGCGATCTCCGGCGTCTCGGCGATGACGGCGCCGCCGTCGCCGATCGCGCCGAGGTTCTTGGTGGGGTAGAAGCTGATCGTCGCGGCGTGGCCGAAGGTGCCGGCCTTGCGTCCGTCGCGCGTCGCGCCGATGCCCTGCGCGACATCCTCGACCAGGGCCACGCCGCGCTCGTCGAGCAGCGCGCGGATCGCGGCGACGTCGCCGAGGTAGCCGTAGAGATGGGTGACGACGACGACGCCGACGCTGTCGTCGAGGCGCGCCGCGATCGTCTCGGCGGTGAGGCAGAGGGTGACCGGGTCGATGTCGGCGTAGCGCGGCGTGAAGCCGGCGCGCACCGTCGCGGTCGACGTGTAGGCGCCCGCGTTGCCGGCGGTCAGCACGACCGACTTGCCCTCCGGCATGACCGCCTTGATGGCGAGCTCGAGGGCGTCGGTGCCGCTCGCCACGCCGATCGCGTCGCCCGCGCCGAGGTAGTCGCGCAGCTCGGCCTCGAACGCGGCGTGCTGCTTGCCGTGGATGGCGTAGCCGGAGTCGATCACCTCCGCCGTCGCCTCGAGGAGGGCGGCGCGGTCGCGGGCCATGCCGCGGGAGAGGTCGTTGAACGGGGCGACGCGTCGCACGTCAGTCATCCGAGTCCTTCCGGCTGAGGTAGATGTCCACGTCGCCCCCGGGGCGGTGGACCACGGTCTGGAGGCGCAGGTCGGTCCCGGTGTCATCGGGGTCGCACTCCACGCCGCCGCCCGGGATCTGATAGGGGTCGGTGGAGTCGAAGCACAACCATACCGGGGTGCTGTCCTGGTTCATCACCCGCGACGCCGAGCCCAGATACTGCAGCGGGAAGGTGAACTGCGTTCCGTAGGTGCCGGAGTGGTCGATGACGACCACGATCTCGTCGCCGCTCGCCTTCTTCACGATCGGCTTCAGCTCGGCGAGCAGCTGCTTCTGGGTCTGCATGGAGGGCTGCCAGTGCTGGATGCCGCGCACGACGCCGACGGCGGTGACCAGCAGCATCCCGATCGCGATGACGGTCTGCACTCGCGGGCGTGCACCCGTCGACGTGAGCGGCCAGAGCAGCAGGCCGGCGACGAGCGCGAGCGTCGCGACGTAGCCGAGACGGTCGATGTCCTGCAGCCAGCCGACGTGGCCGAAGTAGACGATCGACGTCGCCGGACTGACCAGCGCGACGCCGGTGATGAGCCATCCCATCCGCTGCGACACGACGCCGCTGAGCGCGAGCACCGCGCCGAGCACGGCGAGGGCGAGGATGCCGGCCACCAGCGTCAGTCCGCTGCCGAGGTAGGTGTGCGCAACGTAGGTGACGAGCTCACGCGGGCTACGCACCGCGGCCACGGCGATGTTGCCGGCCTCGTAGCTCTCGCCGCCCGGGTCGATCAGCATGGTGATGACGAGCGAGTAGAGCGTCATGAAGGCGCAGGTCGCCGTGATGACGACGACCGTCACGATGCGGCGCCGCCAGGACGCGCGCACCGCGAGCGCGAGCACGACCGCGAGCAGCGGGGCGGCGACGGCGGGGCCCGGGTACACGAGCAAGCCGACCAGCAGGGTGAGCGCGGCGGCGACGATCCAGCGCACCTGCCCGCGCAGCAGCCAGCGCAGGATCAGTCCCGCGGCGATGAAGAAGGCGAGAGCCGCGGTCTGCGCCGGCAGGAAGCGCTGGAGGAAGCCGCCGGGCCAGAGGGGGTGCATCGCCACGACGAAGGCGATCGCGGTCGGCAGCCAGAAGGCGCGGCTGACGGCGCGCAGAGTCCAGATCACGACGAGGAACTGCGCGACCGCGACCGCGGCCAGCACGATGAAGATCGCCCCCGGCGCGCCCCCGCCGAGCGCGAGCCCGAGTTCGGTGAGCACGAGGTGCAGCGGGCGGCTCAGCGTCCACTGGCCGTAGTCGGAGGTGAAGGCGCCGGAACCGCCGGTGGTGAAGTCGACCGAGAGCGGCCACTCCTCGAGGAACGCGACCTCCCACGGACGGAAGTGCGCGGCGGCGACGAGCAGCGCGCCCAGCACGGTGACGGCGAGGTGCAGCGGCGCTGGCCGGGGCAGCGAGAGGCGGCGGGGCCGCGGTGCGGACGCGGTCGTGGTGTCAGTCATCCGATTCCGGCTTCCCGATGTAGATGTCGACCTCGCCACCCGGCAGATCGTAGCTGGAGACGAAGCGCGGATCCCGACCGGTGTCGGCGGTCGCGCAGAGGGTGCTGCCGCCGGTGACCGGGTCGCCCTTCTCGTAGCAGAGCCAGACCGGGGTGGCGTCGTCGTTCATGATGTGCGAGGCCGAGCTGATGTAGTGCTGCGGCAGCGTGTAGATCGCGCCGAACGTTCCCGAGTGGTCGACGACCACGACGATCTCATCGCCGTGCGCCTGCTCGACCGCCGGCTTCAGCTCCTGGAAGAGCTGGTGCTGCAGGGCGATGTACGGCTGCCAGTGCCGCACGCCGCGCACCCCGCCGACGACCGAGACCAGGATGACCACGGCCGCGATCACGGCGAGAGGCCGCAGCCGGAGACCGCTCATCCCGATCGGCCAGAGCATCAGCGCGGCGGTGAGGCCGAGCGAGGTGGCGTACTCGATGCGGTCGATGTCGGCCAGCCACGCCACGTTGCCGAAGAAGACGACGGTGCACAGCGGGCTGACGAGCGCGGTCGCGGTGATCAGCCAGCCGACGGGATGCGGAACCGCGCCCGACAGGGCCAGCACGGCTCCGAGCGCGGCGACGGCGATGACGGCGGCCACGACCGTGAGGCCGCTGCCGATCAGGGTCGAGCCGATCCGCTCGACGAAGTCGCGCGGACCGTGCACGCCGCCCTGCGCGATGTTGCCGGCCTCGTAGGTCTCGCCACCCGGTGCGATCAGCTTGGTGATGACGAGCGAGTAGACCGTCATCAGAGCCGAGGCGGCGACGACGACCACCACCGCGACGATCCGTCGGCGCCAGGATGACGGGATCGACAGCGCGACGGCCACCGCCAGCAGCGGCGCGGCGGCTGCGGTGCCGGGGTAGACGCAGAGTCCCGCTATCAGCACGGCGAAGGTCGCCGCCATCCATCGCCGACGGCCGTCGAGCAGCCAGCGGATCAGGAACCCGGCGGCGACGACGAAGGTCAGCACGGCGGTCTGCGCGGGCAGGAAGCGCTGCAGGTAGCCGCCGGGGAAGAGCGGGTGCAGGGCGACGAACGCCGCGACCGCGAGAGAGACCCAAGGCGAGCGGCTCAGCGGGCGCAGAGCCCAGACCGTGAGCGCGGCCGTCGCGGCCGCGACGACGCCCATCACCGCGAAGATGCCGGCGGGCGAACCGCCGCCGATCGCGAGGCCGACGAGCGTCAGTACGAGGTGCAGCGGTCGGCTCAGGCTCCACTGCGCGTAGTTGTCGATCGTGCCGCCGAGCCCGACCTTGTCCCAGAGCTCGGCGATCGGCCACTCCTCGAGGAAGGCCACCTCCCACGGCCGGAAGTGCAGGGCGAACGCGACCACCGCGAGCGCCGCGAGCGCGATGCGCGGCGCCCAGCTGCGCACGAGGTCCCTGCGGTGCGTCGTCGACCTGGCCGACGACGAGGCGGAGGCGGGGAGCCGGGCTGCGGCGTCAGTCATCCGACTCCGGCTTCCCGACGTAGATGTCGACCTCGCCGCCGTTCACCTCGTAGGCGGTCACCAGCTGCAGGTCGGTGCCGGTGTCCTCCTGCTTGCAGAGGTTCGCGCCGGAGTTGGCCGGGTCGCCCTTCTCGTAGCAGAGCCAGACCGGGCTGTCGTCGTCGTTCATCACGTGCGCGGCGGCGGCGATGTAGTACTGCGGCAGCGTGTAGATGCCGCCGAAGGTTCCGGTGTGATCGACGATCGTGACGATGTCGTCGCCCTTCGCCTTCTGCATCGCCGGCTTCAGCTCCTGGAAGAGCTGGTGCTGCAGCGCGATGTAGGGCTGCCAGTGCCGAACGCCGCGCACCCCGCCGCCGATCGAGACGATCACGAGCAGCACCGCGACCACGGTGGTCAGGCGCGGCAGCGCCCCCGTCATGGTCGAGCCCCAGACCAGCAGGGCCGCGAGCAGCCCGAGCGAGGTCGCGTACTGGATGCGGTCGATGTCGACCAGCCAGGCGACATTGCCGAAGAAGACGAGAGTGCAGAGCGGGCTCACGATCGCGGTGCCCGCGATGATCCAGCCGGCGGTCGGTCGGATCGCGCCGGTCAGCGCCAGCACCGCACCGAGCACGGCGATGCCGATGACGCCCGCCACGAGACTCAGGCCGTTCTCGATGAGGGTGCCGCCGACGAGCTCGATGAACTGCCGCGGGCCCTGCACCGCTCCGCCCAGGTTGCTCGTCTCGTAGGTCTGGGTGTCGGGCGCGATCAGGCGCGTGATGACGAGCGAGTAGAGCGTGACGAGGGCCGAGCTGGCGATCGCCGCCACCACCCCCGCGAGGCGCCGACGCCACGTCGTGTCGGCGGCGAGGCCGATGACCAGCGCCAGCAGGGGAGCCGCAACCGCGGTGCCCGGGTAGACGGCGAGGCCCAGCACGAGCGCCAGGAAGGTGCCGACCAGGTGACCACGCCGACCGTCGAGGAGCCAGCGCAGCAGCAGACCCGCCGCGATGACGAAGCCGAGGGTGGCCGTCTGCGCCGGCAGGAAGCGCTGCAGGTACCCGCCGGCGAAGAGCGGGTGCATCGCGGCGAAGGCGCCGATCGCGAGGCTCACCCAGAACGAGCGGGTGACCGGCCGCAGCGCCCACACCGTGAAGACCACGAGAGCCGCCGCGACGAGGCCCATCATCGCGAAGATGCCGGCGGGCGAGCCGCCGCCGATGGCCAGACCGACGAAGGTGAGCACCAGGTGCAGCGGGCGGCTCAGCGTCCAGCCCGAGGTCGACACGACACTGAGGAACCCGTCGTGCTGCCACTGATCGGCGAGCGGCCACTCCTCGAGGAACGCCACCTCCCACGGCCGGAAGTGCAGGGCGAAGGCGACGAGGGCGACGACCGCCAGAGCCGCGGGCGCGAGCCATCGCGGCCCGGTCGGGATCGCGCTCGTCCGCACGCCGGAATCAGCCACAGTCGCCCTCCCCGGGCAGTCTAGGTTCGCGCGGGAGGATGCAGAGTGGTCTGCGGCGCGTGCCCGCCATCGGCGCCGGTGGTCGGCTACTGCCCCTTCGAGGCGTAGAAGGCCTCGGTGGTGTCCTTGACGGGCGCCCACCAGGCCTCGTTGTCGCGGTACCAGGCGATCGTCGCGGCCAGGCCGGTCTCGAAGTCGCCGTACGACGGCGCCCAGCCGAGCTCGGTGCGCAGCTTCGTCGAGTCGATCGCGTAGCGCAGGTCGTGACCCGGGCGGTCGGTGACGAGGTCGTAGGCGTCGGCCGGCTGACCGAGCTCGGTCAGGATCGCCTCGACGACATCCTTGTTGTTCTTCTCGCCGTCGGCGCCGATGAGGTAGGTCTCGCCGATGACGCCCTTGTCGAGGATCGTCAGAACGGCCGAGGAGTGGTCGTCGGCGTGGATCCAGTCGCGCACGTTCTCGCCCGTGCCGTAGAGCTTGGGGCGGTCGCCGCGCAGCACGTTCGTGATCTGGCGCGGGATGAACTTCTCGACGTGCTGGTACGGGCCGTAGTTGTTCGAGCAGTTCGAGATCGTCGCCTCGACGCCGAAGGAGCGCACCCAGGCGCGCACGAGCAGGTCGCTGCCGGCCTTGGTCGACGAGTACGGGCTCGACGGGTTGTAGGGCGTGTTCTCGGTGAAGCGCTGCGGGTCGTCGAGCTCGAGGTCGCCGTAGACCTCGTCGGTCGAGATGTGGTGGAAGCGGGTGCTGTGACGGCGCACCGCCTCGAGCAGCGTGTAGGTGCCGATGATGTTCGTGTCGAGGAACGGCCGCGGGTCGTTCAGCGAGTTGTCGTTGTGCGACTCGGCGGCGTAGTGCACGACCGCGTCGGCCGCGGAGACCAGGCCGTCGACGAGCTCGGCGTCGGCGATGTCGCCCTGCACGAAGTCGAGGCGGTCGGCGGGCAGGCCAGCGAGCGAGGCCTGGTTGCCGGCGTAGGTGAGCTTGTCGAGCACGGTCACGTGGTGGTCGGTGTGCCCGATCACGTGGTGCACGAAGTTCGAGCCGATGAAGCCGGCGCCGCCGGTGACGAGCAGACGAGCCATCAACGGCCCCTTTCCAGGAGTTCGAGCAGGTAGGTGCCGTAGCCGGACTTCGTGAGCAGCTTCGCGCGCTCGCGCAGGCCGTCGTCATCCAGGAAGCCCATGCGCCAGGCGACCTCCTCGGGCACGCCGATGCGCATGCCGGTGCGGCGCTCCATCGTGCGCACGTACTCGCTGGCGTCGGTCATCTGGTCGAAGGTGCCGGTGTCGAGCCAGGCGGTGCCGCGGGGCAGCACCTCGACCTGCAGCTGCTCGCGCTCGAGGTAGACGCGGTTGATGTCGGTGATCTCGTACTCGCCGCGCGCGCTGGGCTTCAGGTTGCGGGCGATCTCGACCACGTCGTTGTCGTAGAAGTAGAGGCCGGGCACGGCGTAGTTGCTCTTCGGCTGCGTCGGCTTCTCCTCGAGCGAGACGGCGTGGCCGTCGGCGTCGAACTCGACGACGCCGTAGGCGCTCGGCTCGGCGACCCAGTAGGCGAACACGGCGCCGCCCTTGATGTCGTGGAAGCGCTTGAGCTGGTTGCCGAGGCCGGGGCCGTAGAGCAGGTTGTCGCCGAGCACCAGCGCGACCGTGTCGTCGCCGATGAAGTCGGCGCCGATCGTGAACGCCTGGGCGAGGCCGTCAGGCGAGGGCTGCTGGGCGAAGGTGATCTTGATGCCGAACTGCGAGCCGTCGCCGAGCAGGCGCTCGAAGGCGTCGGCGTCGTGCGGGGTCGTGATGACGAGGATGTCGTCGATCCCCGCGAGCATCAGCGTCGACAGCGGGTAGTAGACCATCGGCTTGTCATAGACAGGGACCAGCTGCTTCGAGACGCCGAGGGTGATCGGGTGCAGCCGCGTGCCGGAGCCGCCGGCGAGGATGATGCCTTTCACGGGGGACCATCCTGCCACGGCCTTCCCGCGAGTTCGAACGGCGCTCGCGTTCAGTCGGCCCGCGGGGCGTCTTCGAGGCCGGTGCCCTTCGGCGCCGAGAGCCGGTGCCGCCACGATCTCTTGCGGGCGGCGGCGAGTGCGCAGGTGACGAAGAGCAGCAGTCCGCCCTCGAACAGCAGGTAGCTCTCGGCGAGGCTCGTCGCCGCCAGCAGCACGAGCGCGAGCGCCGGCCAGGCGTAGGTGGTGTTCGGGTTCTCGGTGCCGACCAGCCAGGCCCGGGTGAGGGCGAGCGCGAAGGCGATGCCGAGCAGGACGACGCCGACGATGCCGAGCTGGAAGTAGACGTCGAGCGCGCCGTTGAGCGCCGAGTCGTAGCGCTTGCCGTCGTCGTCGGCGAGCACGTTGTAGGGGAACACCTCGGGGCGCCAGACGCCGACCCAGCCCCATCCCTCGAGCTGGTGGAGCTCGGAGAGCTGCAGGATGCGGCTCCACTGCCCCGAGCGCGAGTCGAAGTCGCTCGTCGCGTTGAGCAGCTGGATGATGCGCCCGCGCAGCAGCCAGGCCGCGACCGCCCCGATCAGCACCACGCCGGCGACGACGAACTGCGCGATCGGACGCCGGCGCGCCGGCACCCGCCGCAGGGCGTACACGGCGACCGCGGCGACCCCGACGACGACGAGCACGACGAAGGTCACGGGCGAGCGCGCGAAGAGCAGGGTGACAGCGGCCAGCACGAGCGAGAAGATCGCGCGCGGCCGCTCGACGGAGCGCGTGCGCCACTCGGTCAGGAACGTGATGACGGCCAGACAGGCGAGGTAGCCGAGGTAGTTGCGGGTGCCCGCGATGCCCTGGATGGGGCCACCGCTCGCGATCGACCCGGTGATGCCGAAGACCTTGAGCGGCACGTCGAGGATGATGCCGCTGAGCACCTCGAGCACGAGCGAGGTGAGCAGGATCGCCCGCAGCGCATCCCCGAAGGCGCGGATCACCTGGATGAGATCGCGGGCGAGCGCGAGCCAGGTGCCGAGCAGCCCGAACAGCAGCGCGTAGACGACCGCGCCGGCCGTGATCCAGGTGTACTGGCTGAGGAAGACGCTGACGACCATCCAGCCGAAGAAGGCCAGCAGGCTGATCGGCAGCACGCCGCGCCACTCGATGCGCTCGCGCTGGCTCCACAGCGAGATGCCGGCCAGCACGAGCGTCGCCGTGAGCACGGCGAGCAGGCCGCCCCATCCCATGAGCGAGCGCAGGAAGGCCGAGGCGAGCGACGAGGTCGCGATGATGACCGCGAGCGCCTGGCTGGTGCGCGGATGCGCGATCAGCTCCACGACGATGAGTCGCCGCGGTGCCGGGGTCGCCGCACGGCCGCTCACTGTCCCCGCTCTCCGCGGCGCAGCCAGCGGAAGGTGCGCAGGTCGCGCGAGCGGGTCGTGATCGCGATGATCACGAGCAGCAGCAGCTCGCCTTCGATGAGGATGCGGCTCTCGGCGAGGCTCTGCACCAGCAGCGCCACGGCGATCAGGAGCGGCGCGATCGTGAGCGCCGCCACCGGACGGGTGCCGGCGGTGATGGCCGAGTCGGCAGCGGCGCCGCGGTCGACGGCGGCGAGCCAGCTGCGCACCAGCAGGCCGAGCACGAAGAGCGCGAAGACGATCAGGCCGACGATGCCGACCTGCAGCCACAGGTCGAGCCAGGCGTCGTGCGCCTGGCTGTAGCGCACGCCCTTGATCACGAAGGCGTCGGAGTCGAAAGGGTGCACGCCCGGCATCCAGTAGGTCGCCCAGCCCCAGCCGCCCGCGGGGCGCTGCTGGGCGAGGTCGACGACGGCCTTCCAGATCTGGCCGCGGTTGGTGAGGTCGGGGCTCTTCTGCAGCAGCGCCAGCAGCGGTGCGCGGAAGACGATCGCGCCCGCGACGCCGGCCACGACGACCGCGGCCGAGACGCCGTAGGCCGCCGCGCGGGCTCGCCCGCTGAGGCGCCGGATCACGAGCACGATCACGAGCACCACGGCCGCCGCGAGACCGGCGACGATGACGGTCGACGAGCGGGTGAGCGCGAGCACGAGCACCGCGACGCCGATCCAGAAGATGCCGGCGACCCGGCTCACCATCCCGGCCGCGAGCTGCACGCCGAAGGCGATGAGCGCGATGAGCGCCGCGATCGCCAGCAGGTTGCTGTTGCCCTGGATGCCCTGGATGCGGCCGCCGTGGAAGAGCAGGTCGCGCGACCAGTAGCAGGCGCGCGGGATGTCGCCCGAGAGGTCGCAGAAGCTGAAGAACGGCAGTACCTTCTGCCGCACGAAGACCGCGACGACGAACTCGAACAGCAGCGACAGCCCGAGGATCCAGCGGCCCGCGTCGGCGAGCGCCCTGACGATGCCGTAGCCGTCGAGCGCGGTCGCGATGAAGAGGCCGACGGCGACGGTCGCGACCGTGACGACGGTGGCGAGACCGGTCAGCGCCGGGTAGGCGGACCAGGCGGTGGAGGCGGCGCAGACCCCGAGGAACAGCACGAGCGCCACCGGCACGGCGTCGAGGCGGGTGCGGCTGCGCACGAGCTCGATCACGCAGAGCAGCACGATCAGCCCGACGACGACGCCCCATCCGGCCCAGCCGATGCCGTAGCGGAACACGTCGCCGGCGAGGCCCGTGAAGAAGGCGGACGCGGCGAGGGCGCGGTGGTAGCGGCTCGACAGCGTCATGCGGGAAAGCGTATCGGCGCGACCTCCGCGCACCCGTCGTGCGCGCCGGGTGCGCGGAGCTCGCGAGAGCGCTGGGGCGAGCGGATCAGACGAAGGCGCTCTGCCCGGTGATCGCCTTGCCGACGATGAGCGTGTTCATCTCGCGGGTGCCCTCGTAGCTGTAAAGCGCCTCGGCGTCGGCGAAGTGGCGGGCCACGTCGTAGTCGAGCACGATGCCGTTGCCGCCCATGGCTTCGCGCGCCCAGGCGACCGTCTCGCGCATCCGGGCCGTCGCGTACGCCTTCGCGAGGGCGGCGTGCTCGTCGCGCTGCGTGCCGTGGTCGAGCATCTGCGAGACGCGGGTGACCATGGCGATGGATGCGGTGATGTTGCCGATGCTCTTCGCCAGCAGATCCTGCACGAGCTGGTGCGCGGCGATCGGCTTGCCGAACTGCTGGCGCTCGGTCGCGTACTTCAGTGCGGCCTCGTAGGCGCCGATCGAGTTGCCGACGGCGGCCCAGGCGACCTCGGCGCGCGTGAGGCGCAGCACGGCGGCCGTGTCGCGGAAGGTGTTCGCGTTCTGCAGCCGCAGCCGCTCGGGAACGCGCACGCCCTCGAGCACGATGTCGGCGTTCTGCACGATGCGCAGGCTCTGCTTGTTCTCGATCTTGGTGGCGGTGAAGCCGGGAGTGTCGTTCGGCACGATGAAGCCGGTGACCTGGCCGTCGTCGGCCTTGCGCGCCCAGATGACGGTCACGTCGCTGAAGGTCGCGTTGCCGATCCAGCGCTTCGCGCCGTCGAGGATCCAGTCGTCGCCGTCACGGCGGGCGACCGTGCGCAGGCCCTGAGCGCTGTCGCTGCCCGAGAGCGGCTCGGTGAGGCCGAAAGCGCCGATCAGCTCGCCCGAGGCGAGCTTCGGCAGCCACTCGGCACGCTGCTCCGGCGAGCCGGCGACGCCGATCGCGCCCATCGCGAGGCCGTTCTGCACGCCGACGTAGGTGGCGACGCTCGCATCCACCCGCGCGAGCTCGAGGGCGACCCAGCCGCGGTAGACGGCCGAGTTCTCGAACGTCTTCGTCTCGTCCCACTGCATCCCGAACACCGGCTGGCGGTGCAGGCCCGGCAGGATCTCGCGCGGGAACTCCGCCTTCTCCCAGGCGCCGTTCACGACCGGCTTGACCTCGGCCTCGAGGTAGGAGCGCAGGCCGGCGAGCGCGGTCTTCTCGTGCTCGGGCAGCAGATCCTCGAAGCCGTAGAAGTCGCTGCGCAGGGTGCTGAACGCGGCGGCGTCGCTCGCGGTGGCGGCGGGGTCGGAGGTGAGGGTCATCGGTGTCTCCATCGGTCCGAGTCGGCGGGTGGCGTCGGCAGGCTAGTCCGGCTCGCTGGGGATGCCCGAACGGCTTGGTAGTTTGATGCATCGGCGGCCCAGACCACCCTGGCCGTCTTGTAGGTCGCCACAGCCGTCGCCGGGATGCTGTGGTGGACATCCGCCAGGAGATCTCTCGCATGCTCGTGCCCATCACCAACACGCCCCGTGACTACGCCTGGGGCTCGACGACCGCGATCGCGGAGCTGCTGGGCACGACGCCGAGCGGCGGCCCCGAGGCGGAGCTGTGGCTCGGGGCGCACCCCGGCTCGCCCGCGCGTCTCGTCGACGGCACGGGCACGCTGCTCGACGTGGTCGACGGGCGCCTGCCCTTCCTGCTCAAGGTGCTGGCCGCGGGCTCGCCGCTGTCGCTGCAGGCGCACCCGACCCCGCAGCAGGCGGAGGAGGGCTTCGCCCGCGAGGAGGAGGCCGGCGTCGCGCTCGACGATCCGACGCGCAACTACAAGGACTCCTTCCACAAGCCCGAGCTGATCTACGCGCTCAGCTCATCGTTCCGCGCGCTGTGCGGCTTCCGCGCGACCGCCGAGACCCGAGCGGTGCTGGCGGATGCGGCCGGTGACGCCGCCATCGCCGATCTGATCGAGCGCCTCGGTGACGACGCGCAGCTGCGCCCCGTCTTCGAGTGGCTGATCACGCGCGGCGAGGGCGTGGATGCGCTCATCGCCGCGGTCGTGTCGGCGTCGGCCGCCGAGTCGGCCCGCGGACTCAGCTGGGACACGGTGCGGCTGCTCGCCGACGCCTACCCCGGTGACCCCGGCATCGTCATCTCGCTGCTCATCAACACGGTCGAGCTCACGCCGGGCGAGGTGCTGTACCTGCCGGCCGGCAACATCCACGCGTACCTCGGCGGCCTCGGCATCGAGCTCATGGCCTCGAGCGACAACGTGCTGCGCGGCGGGCTCACGCCGAAGCATGTGGATGTGCCCGAGCTGCTGAGCGTGCTCGACTTCCGGCCGCTGCCGGTGCCGTACCTTGCGCCGGAGACGCCGCGCCCCGGCGTGCGGGTGTTCCGCCCCGACGTGCCCGACTTCGTGCTCACGGTCGTCGACGAGGCGGCGCTCGCCGACGGCGCCGACCTCGCGCTCGACGGCCGCCCCGCCATCGCGCTCTGGGCGCAGGGGAGCGGTGCGGTGAACGGCGAGGATGTCGCTCACGGCGGCGCCGTCTACCTCGCCGAGGAGCCGGTCGCGACCGTGTGCGGCAGTGGCCTCGTCTTCGTCGCCAGCCTCGGCTGAGGGCCGCCCCTGCCGCGCTCGTCAGCGCCGTCCCTCGGTCGTATTCCGCTCGCGGAATGAAACGCGAGGAATGTTGCGCTTTCGTGATCGCGACACGTGTCGTGGTTCGCTATCGCGCCAGTAGATTCCGAGGCATGCCCTCCGCTCGCGCGGCTCTCGCCGCCGTCGCCTCCGTCGCGCTCGTCCTCGTGCTCGCGGCCTGCGACACGGCGGCGGCGCCCCCGTCGCCGCGGGCCTCCGTGACCCCGTCGGCGACGGCCAGCCCGGCTGCCGCTGCCAAGCCGGCCTCGCGCATCCGGATCGGCTGCGAGTCGGTGCTCTCCCTCACCGAGGCGCGGGCCTATCTCGGCGACTCGGCGAAGCCGCAGCCGGTGCGCGCTGACACGCTGTCGACCGCGGCGTTCGTGCAGGCGGGCGGCCTCGCCTGCGACTGGGGCTTCAGCGACGTCGACTACCTGCGCCTGCGGGTGCTGCCGATCGATGTCGACCCCGCCGGACTCGGCTCGTCGTTCTGGGGCGATCGCACGGCCGACGCCGCGTCGGGTGCGCGGTGGGACGACTTCGGCGTCACCTCGCGCATCTGGTGCAGCGGCGTCGAGTCCGCGGGAGGCGGCTGCATGATCGATGTGGTCGGCGCGAAGCTGCACGTCGAGATGACCACGGGCACGTCCCGCCAGGGTGATCAGATCGTCGATCAGCAGGCCGTCGTCGACCATCTCGGTGCCGCGATCGGTCGCGTGCTCGACAGCGCGGCGCCGCGGCCCGCGTGGACTCCGCCGTACCCGGTCGATGACGCCGCGACCGACTGCGCCGCGGTCGATCCGGACGGGGCGCTCACCTCCGGGTTCCCGGTGCGAGGCACGCCCGACGGCATCCCCATGCCCACGAACTTCGGGTCGACGCTCGAGCAGATCGCCCTCACGGTGTCGGGCGCCGTCGCCTGCAGCTTCCTCGACGAGGAAGGGCGCGGCGTGCAGCTGAACGGACTGATCGGCTCGCGCTGGGCGTGGGATGCCGTTCGCAGCCGCGCGACAGCGGAGGGCGGCCGGCCCCTGGAGCTGCGGGGAGCCGAGGACGTGATCGAGACGTGCGGCTCCGGAGGGGGATACCGGACGTGCACGATCACCCTGCTGCATGGGGGATCGGTGTACGAGTTCTCCGCTGACGAAGCCGATGAGGCGGCGATGCGGGCCGGGGTCGAGCGCTGGCTCGCGAGCCGGTCGAGCTGACACTCCGTGCGTGCTGAGGGGGAGCGAAGTGACGACCACAGGGGGAGCGAGATGAGCGACGGGCGCGATCCGTTCCGCGATGAGCCGCGTCGGCTGCGGCGCTGGGTGCTGCCGGCCATCATCGGCGGAGTCGCGGCACTCGCGGCCGCGGCCGTCACGGTCACGCTGGTGCTGCGACCGGCATCGGAGCCGGAGGTGGCGAAGCCGAGCACCGGGGCGACCTCGGCCGCGCCCTCGTCATCGGCGTCGCCGAAGCCGCCGGCCCAGCCCTCGCCGCGCATCCGCATCGACTGCGAGGAGGTGCTCGACCGCGCTGACGTCGCCGCGTATCTCGGAGCTGCTCCGACCCTGCAGCGCGACGCCCCGGTCGACCTGCTCTCGGTCGCGTGGCTGCAGCAGGGCGGGCTCGGATGCACCTGGTCTGCCGGCGAGCATCGGCTTCGGGTCGGCGCGCTGCCACTCGACGCGATGCCCGACTCGTTCGTCAGCGGGCTGCGGGCCTCGATGAGCGACACCGGTCCACTGCCCTTCGTGGACGCTCCGCTGGTCGACTGCGTCCTCGAATCGAGATGCAGCGCGCGGGCTGCGACCGACACCGTGGCGATCGTCGTCGACGTGTCGATGCGGGGAGCCGGGGTCGGCCTCGGCGACGCGGCGGCCTTCGAGCCGCTGGCGGTGACGGCCATGACGCGCATCGCCGCCGCCGGCGGTCCGACGGCGCCGTGGACGGTGCCGAACGACCAGGTCGTGCCCACGATCGACACCTGCTCGGCATTCGACCCCGATGGTGTGATCGGCGCCGAGTTGGGCGGCTCCGTCCTATTCGAAGCGGCCGGCTACGAGGATCCGCCGCTGCTCGAAGGAGCTGCGCTCTTCGGGAGCGCCGCCCGGATGTGCGTCGCGGTCGTCTCCGGCACGGACCGGACGCTGACCGTCGACGTGCTGCCCGACGCCCGCTGGGCCTGGGACCGGCTGAAGGCGGCGCGGGTCGCAGACGGGGCGGCCGGGATCGACCTCGCCGGGGCGGACGCGGCGTTCCACGAGACATCCGTTCAGAAGGTCTACGCGTTGCGCGGCGACGCCATCGTCATCGTCGAGGTCTACACGACCGATCCCTCGGACTCGTCCGCGACTGCCGCGCTGAGCGCGTGGCTGAACCGGTACGCCGCATGATCGCCGAGGGAACGGGATCCGCAGTGCGGACCCTCGTGCACGACACGAATCCGGAGAACGACTGAGATGACCGATCCGCACCCCTACCGTGACGAGAAGCCGACGCGCGCGCCGCGTCGGCGCTGGGTTCTGCCGGTGTCGATCGCGGGCGGTATCGCCGTGGCGGCGGTGGGTGCCGTGATCGCGGCGCTGCTGCTCGCGCCGGCGCCGAAGCCCGAGGCCGGGGCGTCGCCGAAGCCGAGCGCACCCGTCTCCGCGTCGCCGTCGGCATCGCCGAAGCCGGCCGCGAAGCCGTCGCCGCGCATCCGCATCGACTGCGAGAGCGTGCTCGATCGCACGATCATCACCGCCTATCTCGGAGCAGCGCCGAGCGCGACCGCCGATCGGGCGCGGTACCTCGAGGGCGTGCCCTGGCTGCAGGTCGGCGGTCTCGGATGTACATGGGAATCGGGCAACCGCTACTTGCGCGTCACAGCCCTCGCGCGTGATGCATTCCCCGGAGTCGACGAAGTTCTGCGTGACTGGTCGACCGGCGTGAAAGGCGACATCGTCGTACCGCCGCCCGCCGATCCCGCCATCGAATGCATGCCCTACTGCAGTGCCAAGGCGGCGACGGATCGCGTCGTGATCTACGTGACCGACCTCGACTACGACGACGAGCCTGACACCGTTGGCTTTCCCGATCTCGCCCGGACGGCAATCGCGGCGGTCGCCGCGGCGCCGGTCGTCCCGGCGTGGGTGCCCCCCTACCCGACGACGGTCCGCCTGCCTGCGGAGTGCGAGGACGGTGTCGATCCCGATGGCGTGATGGCCCGAGCGCTCGGTATCGAGCCGGGAGGCTGGACGGTGCCCGGTGGCGACGGCGAGGACGCGCTCGTGATCCGCTCGATCGTCGACGGTCCCTACCTCGAGTGCGCAAGCAGCTCCGAGGAGCCTGTTTTCTCGGCGGCGCCGGGTGGACGCTGGGCCTGGGATCCGGTGCGCGCCGGATCGATCGCCGATGGCGCCGTGCCGACGCAGGTTGCGGGAGCCGAAGAAGCTGTGGTCGTTTTGGGGAACGCTGGCTCCGGGACGTTCACGGCCCAGATCACAGTGCTAGCGGGAGACGCGATCTTGCGGTTCTCTTCCTACGCCGACTCGGAAGTCGAGGCGCAGTCGCGGAGTGCGCGCGCCTCTGAGGCCTGGCTTGCGCACTACGTGGACTGAGCCACCCCGTCCCGACCGAGCCGGAACCGTGACTGAGAAATTCTGAGATGACCGATCCGCACCCCTACCGAGACGGCCCTCGCCCTGACGGAGGTCGCCCGCGTCGGCGCTGGGTTCTGCCGCTGTCGATCGCGGGCGGCGTCGCTGTGGTGGCGGTCGGCGCTGTGATCGCGGCGCTGCTGCTCGCGCCCGCGCCGAAGTCGGAGGCCGGCGCGTCGCCGAAGCCGAGCGCGTCCGCCTCCGCATCCCCATCGGCATCGCCGAAGCCGGCGGAGAAGCCGTCGCCGCGCGTGCGCATCGACTGCGAGAGCGTGCTCGACCGCGCCGCCGTCGACGCGTACTACCCCGCGGGGGCTGAACTGCGCCGCGACACCCCGACGTGGATCGAGCTGGTGCCGTTCCAGCAAGTCGGCGGGCTCGCCTGCAACTGGGATGCGTACGAGGCCCGACTGCGGGTGACGGCCCTCCCGATCGATGCGGTGCCGGATGTGCTCGAGTACTTCCACGAGGACGTCTCCGACCCGGCTTCGCCGATCGCGACGCCGGCGTCGCCCCGGTACGACTGCGGTGACGGCTTCGGATGCTCGGCGACCGCCGCGACCGCGACAGCGGCGATCGTCGTCTCCGATCTCGAGGCGGGGCCGGGACGCGAGGACGCATTCCGGATCGTCGCTGCGCAGGCGATCGCCGCGGTCGCCGCCGCGACCGTCTCCGATGCGGTCTGGGTGCCTCCCTCTGCACTGACCATGCGCGGGGCTCCCGACTGCGCGGCGATCGATCCGGATCGTGCGCTGCCCGCCGCCATCGGCGAGTCGACGATCACCTGGGGACAGTGGGGCGGTGACGGCGCAGGGCATCTCGAGACCCGGGCCCTGCTCGGCGGGCCCCGGGTCGACTGCGTCGGCGACAGCGGATTGCGCGTGTCGTCGGTCGCCGGCGGCCGCTGGGCGTTCGACGAGCTGATGGCCGCCATCCTCGGCCGGAGCGGCCGTGCGCTCGACGTGGCGGGCGTCGAGCGGGTGGTCTTCGAAGACGGGTCGACGGCCGGCTACCCCACGCTGACCTTCGTCTGCGCCGACTCGCTCATGCAGTTCCGCGGAGACGCGGCTCTCGGCGAGACGGAGCTCACCGGCGCGGCGGAGGTCTGGGCGGCCCACTACTGCGCTCCCTAGGTCTTCCCGATGTGGGCGGTCATGTTTACAGTGTTCACATGCGGACCTTCGGGCAGATCCTGGTCAACACCGCCGTCGCCAACCTGACGACGAGCTTCCTCTGGTTCGCCCTGACCTTCTGGGTGTACCTCGAGACGCGGTCGGTGCTCGCGACGGGCATCATCGGCGGCGCCTACATGCTGCTGGTGGCGCTGTTCTCGATGCTCTTCGGCACGATCGTCGACCGCCACCGCAAGCACCGAGTCATGGTGTTCGCGGGCGTGACGACGCTCATCTCCTTCGGCATCGCGGGCGTGCTCTACCTGCTCTTCCCCGAGTCGGCGCTGCTCGACCTGGGCGGGCCGATGTTCTGGGTCTTCTCCGCGATCATCCTGTTCGGCGCCGTGATCGAGAACATGCGCAACATCGCGCTCTCGACGACGGTCACGCTGCTCGTGCCCGAGGAGCGGCGCCCGAACGCGAACGGTCTCGTGGGCACGGTGCAGGGGCTCGCGTTCATCGTCACGAGCGTGTTCAGCGGGCTCGCGATCGGCCTGCTCGGGATGGGCTGGACCCTGCTCATCGCGATCGTGCTGTCGGCGGTCGCCCTCATCCACCTGCTGTTCCTCTCGGTGCCCGAGGCGCAGCCCGAGCGCGAGTCGGAGCGGCAGCCGCTGGTCGACATCCGCGGGAGCGTTCGCGCGGTGCGCGCCGCGACCGGGCTGTTCGCCCTGCTGATCTTCTCCACCTTCAACAACCTCATCGGCGGCGTCTACATGGCGCTCATGGATCCCTACGGGCTCGAGCTGTTCCCGGTCGAGATCTGGGGTGTCGTCTTCGGTGTGGCTGCGACCGGCTTCATCATCGGCGGGCTGCTCATCGCGAAGTTCGGGCTCGGCAGGAACCCGATCCGCACCCTGCTCATCCTGGTGATGGTGATGGGAGTGCTCGGCGCGCTGTTCACGATCCGCGAGTGGTGGTGGCTGTACGCCGTCGGCATCTGGCTCTACATGATGCTGATCCCCGCGGTCGAGGCCTCCGAGCAGACGGTCATCCAGCGGGTCGTGCCGTTCCGCACCCAGGGGCGCGTCTTCGGCTTCGCGGCCGCGTTCGAGTCGGCCGCCGCGCCGATCACGGCCTTCCTGATCGCGCCGATCGCCGAGTTCGCGATCATCCCCTTCATGAAGTCGGATGCGGGACGTAAGCAGCTGGGATGGCTCGTCGGCGAGGGGGAGGCGCGCGGCATCGCGCTGGTGTTCCTGGTCGCCGGGCTCGTGATGGTCGTCGCGGCGGCGCTGGCGTTCCTCACCCGGTCGTACCGCACGCTGTCGCGCCAGTACCTCGAGAGCCCGGCGCCGCAGCCTCACGGTCCGAGCGGCGAGGGAGCGGTGCTGGCCGCGGACTGAGCGGCGAGTTCACCCGCGCCCCATCGCCTCGCGGCTGACGCGCCTCAGCTCGCGACGCGCGCGCCGAACGCCCGGCGGTAGTCGGTCGGGGTCGTGCCGAGCACCTTGAGGAAGTGGTGGCGCATGACCGCGGCAGTGCCGAAGCCGACGCGCTGGGCGAGCGGCTCGAGCCCGAGGTCGCTCTGCTCGAGCAGCTCCTGGGCGCGGATGAGGCGCTGGCGGTTGAGCCAGGCGGCCGGGGTGGTGCCGAACTCGGCGCGGAAACGGCGGGCGAAGGTGCGGCCCGACATGAGGGCGCGGCGGGCGAGGTCGTCGACGGCGAGCTCCTCGTCGAGGTGCTCCAGCATCCAGTCGGCCAAACTCGCGAGCGAATCGTCGCGGCACTCGGGAACGCTCACCTCGATGAACTGGGCCTGCCCGCCGTCGCGCTGCGGCGGCACGACCATCCGGCGGGCGACGACGTTCGCCGCGGCGGCGCCGAACTCGATGCGCAGCAGGTGCAGGGCGGCGTCGATGCCCGAGGCTGTTCCGGCGCTCGTGATGACGCGGCGATCCTCGACGAAGAGCACCTCGGGGTCGACCTCCGTCTGCGGGTACTCGGCGGCGAGCCGGTCGGAGTGCATCCAGTGCGTCGTCGAGCGGCGCCCGTCGAGGATGCCGGCCTCGGCGAGCACGAAGGCGCCGCTGCAGACGCTGAGCACCCAGGCGCCGCGGGCCTCGGCGTCGCGGATGACCTGCAGGTAGCGCTCGTCGTTCTTCTGGATCATGTGGGCCGGCACGGTGATGAGGTCGGCGTCGGCGCAGACCGAGAGGTCCTGGTCGATGTTCATCGAGAAGCCCTGGCTGGTCATCACGGGGCCGGGGACGGCGGTGGCGACGTGGTGCTCGAAAGCGGGACCGCCGGTCGCGCTGCGGTCGATGCCGAAGACCTCGCACATGATGCCGAACTCGAAGGGCGCGGTGCCGGGGATGACGAGGGTGACGACCTTGCGCAGCATGCGGGCTCCGGTGGATGCGACGGATGGGAGGGCGGGGATGGCACCTGGCAGGAATGTGCCGAACTGTGGCCATCCTGCCACTCGTGGCGGGATCTGTCGATGCCTAGCGTTTCTGCCATGTTCAGCATCGCCTTCCTCCTCCTGCTCGGCGCCGCCGGCCTCGTCGGCGTCGCCTCGACCATCCGCACCATCGCCTTCGACGGCTACCGCCGTCGCCCAGCTAGCCTGGGCGCCATGACCTGGCTGGTGACCGGCGGCGCCGGATACATCGGCGCGCACGTGCTGCGCGCCCTCCGCGACGCGGGCCTCGAGCCCGTCGCCTTCGACGACTACTCCTCCGGTCACGAGTCCTTCGTGCCGGAGGACGTGCCGGCGGTTCGCGGGAGCATCCTCGACGGCCAGGCGCTCGAGCGCACGATCACCCAGCACGGCGTGACCGGCGTCATCCACGTCGCCGGTTTCAAGTACGCCGGCGTCTCGGTGCAGCGTCCGCTGCACACCTATGAGCAGAACGTGACGGGCACCGCGACCCTGCTCGCGGTCATGGCGGACCGCGGGGTCGACCGCATCGTGTTCTCGTCGAGTGCCGCCGTCTACGGCACCCCCGACGTCGACCTCGTCACCGAGGGCACCGCGAAGAACCCGCAGTCGCCCTACGGCGAGTCGAAGCTCATCGGCGAGTGGCTGCTGCGCGACCAGGGCGTCGCGGCGGGGCTGCGGCACACGAGCCTGCGCTACTTCAACGTCGTCGGCTCGGGCGACCCGGCCGTCTACGACACCAGCCCGCACAACCTCTTCCCGCTCGTCTTCGACGCGCTCGTCGAGGGGCGCACCCCGCGCATCAACGGCGACGACTACGCGACGCCCGATGGCACGAACGTGCGCGACTACATCCACGTCGCCGACCTCGCGGTGTCGCACGCGGCCGCGGCGCGGCGACTGGATGCGGGCGACGAACTCGAGTCGGCCTACAACCTGGGCAGCGGCGACGGCGTCTCGGTGGCCGAGATCATGGCGGCGATGGCGCGCGTCACCGGCATCGACTTCACCCCGGAGATCGGCCCGCGCCGGGCCGGCGACCCGGCGCGGATCGTCGCCACGGGCGAGCTCGCCGCGCGCGATCTCGACTGGGCGATGCGTCACACGCTCGACGACATGGTGCGCTCGGCGTGGGACGCGCGGCGCGGCGCGTCGCAGCGCTGAGTGAACGAGACACGAAATATCATCCGCGACTTGACTCATGAGAATCACACGGGTGTAATTACTCCCAGCGATCCGGATTCGGTCGATCCGAAGACGGAGCGATCCGAACTGGGAACCGGACGCATCGAGGGGAGAGGCCTGATGGCGATCGACGAGTACCGCCCGCATGTGCCGGACGACTGGTTCGTCGACCCCGTGCGTCTCGGCATCCCCGGCGTCCGCAAGCCGGCCGTCGACGAGGAGGAGAACCAGCTCTCCTGGCAGTCGGACGCGCTCTGCGCGCAGACCGACCCCGAGGCGTTCTTCCCCGAGAAGGGCGGCTCGACCCGCGACGCGAAGAAGATCTGCACCGGCTGCGAGGTGCGCTCGGAGTGCCTGCAGTACGCGCTCGAGAACGACGAGCGCTTCGGCATCTGGGGCGGCCTCTCCGAGCGCGAGCGCCGCAAGCTGCGTCGCAGCCGCATCGCCTGATCCGCGAGCCGGCCGACGAGCTCTCCCGCCGCCCGATCCCGCGCCGCGCGATCAGCGCCCGCGACGCCGCGAGCGCTGACACCTAAGCGGGGGTCACGTCTCCGACGCCCCGCGCGTCATCCCCTGGCTCGTCGCACCCGCGCCTAGCCTCGACTCGATGCAGCCCCGAGTCACCGCGATCGTCGTCGCCCACAACGGCGAGGAGCACCTCGGCCGCACCCTCTCCGCACTCGCGGCCCAGACCCGTCCCGTCGATCAGGCGGTGCTCGTCGACGTCGAGTCGGGCGACGGCACGGCCGCGCTGCTCGACGCCGCGGCGGGCTCGACGCCGGCGACCCAGAGCATCCGCACCGCCGGGCGCACCTTCGGCGCCGGCGCCCGTGCGGCGACGCGTACCCTGCCCCCGGTCGAGGGCACGGACGAATGGATCTGGCTCCTCGCCGCCGACACCGCCCCCGAGCCCGGCGCTCTCGCCGCCCTGCTCGGCGCCGTCGAGGTCGCCCCCTCGGTCGCGATCGCCGGGCCCAAGGTCGTCGACCGCGACGACCACGCGCTGCTGCTCGAGTACGGCGGCACGATGACGGCGCTCGGCTCGAGTGTCGCCCTCGTCGACCGCGAGCTCGACCAGGCCCAGTTCGACCGCGACGATGACGTGCTCGGCGTGGGCGCCACCGGGATGCTGGTGCGCCGCCACGTCTGGGATGCGCTCGACGGCTTCGACGCCGCGCTGCCGTCGACCGACTCCGGTCTCGACCTCTCGGTGCGCGCGCGACTGGCGGGGCACCGCGTGGTGCGCGTGCCGTCCGCACGCGTCGAGCGCCTCGCCCCGCCGCAGGACTTCGGGCGCCGCCGCGCCACCCGTCCCTCGACGCGCCGCCGCCTCGCCCGGCGCGCCCAGCTGCACCGCCGCTTCGCCTACGCGCCCGGCGCCGCGCTGCCCATCCACTGGCTCGTGCTCGTTCCGCTCGCGGTGCTCCGCTCGATCGGGCACCTGCTCGCCAAGCGCCCCTCCGCCGTCGGGGGAGAGTTCGCCGCGGCCTTCGCGGCCGCCTTCGCGCCCCGCGGTGTCGGGGCGGCTCGCAGCCGCATCCGCCGTCACCGGGAGCTGGGATGGGCGGCGGTCGCCCCGCTGCGCCTCACCGGCATGGCCCTGCGCGAGCGCCGCTCGTCGCTGCGCGAGCGCGCCGAGGAGGCCCGCGCGGGGGAGGCGCCGCTCGTGCGCGCCGAGTTCTTCGCCGGCGGCGGCGTGTGGGCCGTGCTCATCGCCGCGGCGCTCGGCGTCGGCCTGTTCTGGTGGCTGATCGGCGCGAACGCCATCCAGGGCGGCGCGCTGCTGCCGCTCTCCGGCTCGCTCGGCGAGCTGTGGCACAACGCCCTCGGTGGCTGGCGCGAGCTCGGCGCCGGCTCGCGTGGGCCCGCCGATCCCTTCGCCGTGCTGCTGGCGCTGCTCGGCTCGATCACGTTCTGGTCGCCCTCGGTCGCGATCGTGACCCTGTGGATCGTCGCGCTGCCGCTCGCCGCGCTCGGCGCCTGGTGGTGCGCCACACGCATCAGCCGCCGCGCCTGGCCGCCGGCCGTCGCCGCCCTGCTCTGGGCGCTCGCGCCGCCGCTGCTCGTCGCCCTCGGCGACGGACGCATCGGCGCCGTCATCGCGCACCTCGCGCTGCCGTGGTTCGTGCTCGCGCTCATCGAGGGCCGCCGCTCGTGGAGCGCCGCCGCCACCGCGGGCCTGCTGCTCGCGGTCACGGGCGCCGCGGCGCCGTCGCTGCTGCCGGCGCTGCTGATCGCCTGGTTCGGCTGGCTCGTCACGCACCCGCGCGCCCTGCACCGGCTGATCGCCGTGCCGCTGCCGACGCTCGCCGTGTTCGCCCCGCTCGCGATCGCGCAGCTCGGCCGGGGAACGCCGCTCGCGATCTTCGCCGACCCCGGCGTCGTGCTGCACTACGCCGCCTCGAGCGGCTGGGGCCTCAGCCTGCTCGAACCGCGCGACGGGGCGAACGGATGGGAGGCGATCGCCGCCGCGGTCGGCCTCGGCCACGTCTACGGCCAGGTGCTCGTCGCCGCCCTGCTCGCGCCGCTCGCGGCGACCGCGCTGGCGGCGCTCTTCCTGCGGGGATCGCAGCGCGCCATCCCGGCCCTCGTGCTCGCCCTGCTCGGACTGCTGACGGCCGTCGCCGCCGGGCACCTCGTGCTCGTGACCGATGGGGCGGATGCGGTCGCGCTCTGGCCCGGCGCCGGACTCAGCCTGTTCTGGATGGGACTGCTCGCCGCGGGCGCCGTCGCCCTGCAGTCGCTCGACCGGCTCGGCGTGCTCGCCGGCGTGGTCGTGCTGGCCTGCGCGGCTCTCGCCGTCGGCCCGCTCGGCGTCGGGCTCGCGCTGCGGCAGACGCCCGCGCACGCCGGCACCGGCCAGACCCTGCCCGCCGCCGTGGGGGCGCAGGCCGCGAGCACCCCGCGCATCACCACTCTCGTGATCACGCCGCTCGCCGACGGCACCGCCGCGGCCGAGATCATCCGCGGCTCCGGAGCGACGCTCGATCGGCAGTCGACCTGGGTGAGCACGAGCCCGCGCCTCAGCGCCGACGAGCGCCGGCTCGCGACGCTGGCCGGCAATCTCGCCTCCCGCAGCGGGCTCGACCCGCGCGACGAGCTGCGCGCTCTGGGCATCGTCTACGTCGTCGTGCCGAAGGCCGTCGAGGGGGCGAGCGCCGAGCAGTCCGCGGTGCGCGTGCGCATCACCGAAGCGCTCGACGGAACCTCGGCGCTGACCCCGGTCGGCGCCGGCGAGACCCGGTCGGGCGATGCGCTCTGGCGCTTCCCGGCCGCCGAGCCGACGGAGATCCCGCCCGCGCCTGCCGCCGCGCCCGATCCGGTTCTCACCACCGTGCAGCTGATCGTGCTCGGCGCGACCGTGCTGCTGGCGGTGCCGACCCGCCGCCGTCGCCGCGTCGTCTCCGAGACGGGCCTGCCGGGCGAGGACCCCGCCGACACCTTCGCGGAGGATGAGGATGCCTGAGTCGACGAACGAGCAGCAGCCGGGCGACGGCGAGGCGATCGTGCCGAACGCGGAGCAGGAGGCGGCCGCGGAAGCCGTGAGCGGATCCGCGGATCCGAAGCTCGCGAAGACCGAGCGCTCGAAGCCCGAGCGCACGAAGCCCGAGCGTGCGAGAGCCGAGCGTGTGAAGCCCGAGCGCGTGAAGAAGGAGCGCCCCGAGCGCACCCCGGTCGACGGCGCCGCGCGTCGCCGTGCCCTCGCCGGACTCCGTGCGACGACCGGCGGGGTCGGGGTGCTCATCGCGGCCGCGGCCATCGCCGCCGTCGGCCTGCTGCCCCTGCCGAGCTTCGGCGAGCCGGTCGCCGGGTTCCCGGTGACCCCCGAGCGCGCCGAGTTGCAGCAGGTGTGCCCCGGGGCGGTTCTGCGGCTGGGCGATGACAGCGGTCAGGATGCCGGCACCGCCAGTGCGGTCGACGGCGCGGTCGTGCGCGAGAGCGCCACCGCCGGCGACGCGCAGTCGAGTCCGATCCCGAACGCCCCGTCGACGGCCCGTGTGATCACCGCCGACCCGGCCGACGACGCCCTGCTCTCCGGCGCCCAGTCGCAGCGCCTCGGCGGCGACGAGCTGTCCGGCTTCGCCGCCGCCAGCTGCCGCGAGGCGACGTCGACGGCGTGGCTGGTCGGCGGCTCGACCGCGATCGGCCGCACGACCCTGATCACCCTCAGCAACCCGACGGGCGTCGAGGCGACCGTGGCGCTCGACATCTGGGGCGAGAACGGCGCCGTCTCGGCCCCCGGCATGACCGGCATCGTCGTGCCGCCCGACTCGCAGCGGGTGCTCTCGCTCGCCGGCTTCGCCCAGAACCTCGCCTCGCCGATGATCGAGGTCGTCAGCCGAGGCGGCCAGGTGGTCGCTGCGCTGCAGCAGAGCATCACCCGCGGCGTCGACCCGGGCGGGGTCGAGCTGATCGGCGAGACGGCCGCGCCCGCGACGAAGCAGACGATCCCGGGCGTGCAGATGCCGGGTCCGGACACCGTCGGCGCGCAGCTCGGCGAGGCCGGCTACGCGGATCTCGCCTCGGCCCTGCGCCTCGGCAACCCGGGCACGGTGGATGCGACGGTCGACGTCTCGATCGTGCCCGAGCAGAAGGGCGCCGAGGCGACCACCCAGCGCATCCCGGTCGCCGCCGGAACGACGGTCGACGTGCCGATCGAGGAGCAGCCCGCCGGCGGCTACACCGTCTCGCTCGAGTCGGATGCGCCGGTCGTCGGGGCCATGCGCACCTCGGTGTTCACGCCCGCCGCCGACTCCGCGTCGGCCCCCGCCACCGACTTCGCGTGGAGCGTCGCGACGACGGCTCTGGGCGACCGCGCCGCCTTCACCACCGCGCTCGGGGACGCGCCGACGCTGCACCTGGTCAACCCGACCTCGGCGGCGGTGTCGCTCGTTCTGCATCCCTCGAGCGGGGTCGCTCCGATCCCCTTCGAGGTGCCGGCCCGCGGCGCCCTGACGGCCGTGCTGGTGCCGGGCGCGAGCTATGCGGTCGAGGGCGGCGCGGGAGTGCACGGGGCCGTCACCTATCGCGGGGCGAGCGCGCTCGCGGGCTACGCGATCGCGTCGCCCGGGCCCACCTCGGGTCCGATCACGATCCGTCGCTGACGCGCTGACGCGCTGACGCGCTGACGCGCGGTCAGAAGTGCCGGTAGCGCTCCGGCGCGATGTCCCAGGGGTCGCGGCCGAGCAGCTCGGCCGTCGCGCGGAACACGCAGCTCTCGATGAAGCTGCGCCGGTGCCAGTCGTCCTCTTTGTGCAGGTGCGCCATCCGCTGGATCGGCAGCCGGTAGAGCACGACGCGGCGCGCCTTGCGGTCGACCCGCCACCGGTCGACGCCGGCAGGGCCGGCCGGGCCGAGCGGCAGGCCGGCGATCTCGAAGGAGACGCCGGCGAGTTCGTCGGGCCAGAGCCCGCGCACGTACTCGACGGCCTCGGCCGCGCACGACTCGAAGAAGGAGTTGCGGCTGGTCAGCAGCGGCAGATCGGGCCCGGTGACGGGGGAGCGCATCCCTCGGCCGTGTCGCTCCCCGGCGCCGCGGCGGACGCGGGATCGACGGGACGAGCGGGGCATGGCGTCAGTCTAGGTCGGCGAACCCGCCGGGGCGGGCGCCGCTGTCCCTCGCACCGGGGCCGTCGCCGCCCGGCCGGTGTCGGCGCCAGGTCGTAAGCTGACGACGATGAGCGACCGCACCTGCAGCAAGGTCGCCTGCACCGAGCAGGCGGTCTCGACGCTCACCTACGTGTACGCCGACTCGATGGCCGTGCTCGGCCCGCTCAGCACCCAGCACGAGCCGCACAGCTACGACCTCTGCGCCAAGCACGCGGGCCGTCTCTCGGTGCCGCAGGGCTGGAGCGTCATCCGGCACGTCCCTGTGGGGGACTAGCAAGCACAGTCCCGTCGGGGACTAGCAAGCACAGCCGGCGCGCGGCGGCGAGCTCGAGCCTCCTCCCACGAGCGCATCCCTACGATGGATGCGTGACCCATCCCGTGCGCCTGGCCGACTTCGTCAAGAGCTACGACATCCGCGGACTGGTCGGCTCGCAGCTGACCGAGGAGGTCGTCGCCGCGGTCGGCGCGGCGTTCGTGGATGAGCTGGGCGCCTCCGGTTCGTCGGTTCTGGTCGGTCACGACATGCGCGATTCCTCCCCGGCCTTCGCGGCGGCCTTCGCGCGCGGCGCGCAGGCGCGCGGCGCCGACGTCGTGAGCCTCGGGCTCTGCTCGACCGACGAGAGCTACTACGCCTCGGGCGCCCTCGAGCTGCCGGCGGCGATGTTCACCGCCTCGCACAACCCCGCCACCTACAACGGCATCAAGCTGAGCCGCGCGGGCGCGCAGGCGATCTCGATCGACACCGGCCTCGGTGCGGTGCGCGATCGCGCGCAGGTCTACCTCGACGAGGGGCTGAGCGAGCTCGAGGGCGACCGCATCGGCGCCGCGGCGACCCGTGACGTGCTGCCCGACTACGCCGCGTACCTGCGCTCGCTCGTCGATCTCTCCGGCATCCGTCCGCTGAAGGTCGTCGTCGACGCCGGCAACGGGATGGGCGGACTCACCGTGCCGGCCGTGCTCGGCACCGCCGCCGGGCTGCCCGAGCTGCCGCTCGAGATCGTGCCGCTCTACTTCGAGCTCGACGGCTCGTTCCCCAACCACGAAGCCAACCCGCTCGACCCGGCGAATCTGGTCGACCTGCAGGCGGCGGTCGTCGAGCACGGCGCCGACCTCGGTCTGGCCTTCGACGGGGATGCCGATCGCTGCTTCGTCGTCGACGAGCGCGGCGAGCCGGTCACCCCGTCGACAGTGACGGCGATCGTGGCGCTGCGCGAGATCGCCCGCATCCGCCGCACCGAGCCGGATGCCGACATCGCGATCATCCACAACCTCCTCGTCTCCCGCGCCGTGCCCGAGACGATCGAGGAGGCGGGGGCGACGCCGATCCGCACCCGCGTCGGCCACTCGCTCATCAAGGACCGCATGCGCGAGACCGGCGCCCTGTTCGGCGGCGAGCACAGCGCGCACTACTACTTCCGCGACTTCTGGGGCGCCGACAACGGCATGCTCGCGGCGATGCACGTGCTGGCCGAGTTCGGTGCGCAGGAGCGTCCGCTCTCCGCCTTCGCCGAGCGCTTCGACCCCTACACGCAGAGCGGCGAGATCAACTCGACCGTCGACGACGTGCCCGCCGCCTACGCCCGCATCGTCGAGTCCTTCGCGCACGAGGGCGAGTTCGACGAGCTGGACGGGCTCACCGTCTCGGGGCAGGACGGCCAGGACTGGTGGTGGTTCACGGTGCGTCCGTCGAACACCGAGCCCTACCTGCGGCTCAACGCCGAGGCGCGCACCGCCGCGACCCTCGAGCGCCTGCGCGACCGTGTGCTCGGCCTCATCCGCGAACACTGACGACCAGGGGCGGCGGGCATCCCCGCGTCTGAGAGAATCGCTGTCATGCCTCTCGTCGACACCGCCGCCCCCTTCGTCGTGCGCGACCTCGCCCTCGCCGAGGCCGGTCGCCACCAGCTCCGCCTCGCCGAGAACGAGATGCCCGGCCTCATGGCCCTGCGCGAGGAGTTCGGCCCGACGCAGCCGCTGAAGGGCGCCCGCATCGCCGGCAGCCTGCACATGACCGTGCAGACCGCGGTGCTCATCGAGACCCTCGTCGCGCTCGGCGCGCAGGTGCGCTGGGCGAGCTGCAACATCTTCTCCACGCAGGATGAGGCGGCCGCCGCCGTCGCGGTCGGCCCGACCGGAACCGTGGATGCGCCCGCGGGCGTGCCCGTCTTCGCCTGGAAGGGCGAGACGCTCGAGGAGTACTGGGCCTGCACCGAGCGCATCTTCGACTGGAGCGGCGAGGCCGCCGCGGCCGGCGCCGACTTCACCGGCCCGAACATGATCCTCGACGATGGCGGCGACGCCACCCTGCTCGTGCACAAGGGCCGTGAGTTCGAGCTCGCCGGCACCGTGCCCGCCGCCGAGGACGGCGACCCGGAGGAGTGGCGCGTCATCCTCGGCGTGCTCTCCCGCTCGCTCGACGCGAGCCCCGACCGCTGGCAGCGCACCGCCGCCGACATCCAGGGCGTCACCGAGGAGACCACGACCGGCGTGCACCGCCTCTACGAGCTGGCGCGTGCGGGCGAGCTGCTCTTCCCGGCGATCAACGTCAACGACTCGGTCACCAAGAGCAAGTTCGACAACAAGTACGGCATCCGCCACTCGCTGCCCGACGGCATCAACCGCGCGACCGACGTGCTGATGGGCGGCAAGGTCGCCTTCGTCGCCGGCTACGGGGATGTCGGCAAGGGCGCCGCGGAGGCCCTGCGCGGCCAGGGCGCTCGCGTCATCGTCAGCGAGGTCGACCCGATCAACGCGCTGCAGGCCGCCATGGACGGCTACCAGGTCGCGAAGATCGAGAGCGTGATCGACCAGATCGACATCCTCATCTCCGGAACCGGCAACAAGGATGTCGTGACCGTCGACCACCTGCTCGGCCTCAAGCACCTCGCCGTGGTCGGCAACGTCGGCCACTTCGACAACGAGATCGACATGGCCGGGCTCGAGGCCGTGCCCGGCGCCGAGAAGATCGAGATCAAGCCGCAGGTGCACGAGTGGCGTCTGCCGACCGGCCGCAGCATCCTCGTGCTCAGCGAGGGCCGCCTGATGAACCTCGGCAACGCGACCGGGCACCCCTCCTTCGTGATGAGCAACAGCTTCACGAACCAGGTGCTCGCGCAGATCGAGCTCTACGCCTTCCGCGACCGCTACGCGACCGACGTGCACGTGCTGCCGAAGCACCTCGACGAGAAGGTCGCCCGCCTGCACCTCGATGCGCTGGGCGTCGAGCTGACGACCCTCACGCCCGAGCAGGCCGCCTACATCGGCGTCGAGGTCGACGGCCCGTACAAGCCGGATCACTACCGCTACTGAGCGACGGAGCCGCCGCCGCTCCCGCGGGAGCGGCGCGCGAGCGCGCGCGTCGGCGCCAGCGACGAGTGCGCGCCGGCGTCAGCCGCGGTCGGGGAAGCCGTGCGGCGTGCCGCGCAGCGCCGGCTGCAGGCGCTGCAGCCCAGCGGCCTCGAGCTGCAGGGCGGTCGCCTCGCGGTCGCGGCGCAGCACCGTGACGGCGGCGAGGAAGAGTTCCGCATCCGCCCCGACTGGGATCGGCGACACCCAGACGGCGGCCTCGTCGGCGAGCGAGCGGGCCAGCAGCACGCGGCGGTCGGGCGTCATCTTCGGCGCCTGCGCGAGGAACTGGGCGATGCGCCGGGCGAGCGGCGACGGCAGCCGTCCGACGTCGGCGGTCTGCGCCCATCCGCTCAACTGGAAAGGCACGCCGAACACCGGCTTCTGCGCCTTCGAGACCCGCTCGTACTGCGCGTAGGTTCCGGCGAGCAGGTCGCCGAGGCGCTTGCTGCGGCGGTTCAGCAGCCCGGTCAGCGCGGCGGCGCCGAAGCTCGTGAACCAGAAGTCGACCAGGCCGACGATGCTGCGGATGAAGGCGTGCCGGAATCCGATTGCCCCGCCGTCGTCGCGCACGATGCGGGTGCCGAGCGCGAGCCGCCCGAGCGACTTGCCGCGACTGGCGAGCTCGACCACGATGGGCGCCACGATCAGGCAGCTGACCAGCAGCACGACGCTGAGGATCGCCGCCTCGGCCTCGCCGATCTGATCGAACAGGCCCGAGAACGACAGGGCGATGATCGTGCCGACGTAGCCGCCGCCGTAGACGAGGGCGTCGATCGCGCATCCGCCGGCGCGCACCGCGAAGCTCGCGGGCCGCAGATCGAGGGCGACCGCCTCGCCGACGATGAGCTCGTCGACGGTGTCGTCGTAGTCGATCGAGTCCGCCTCCGGCGTGCGTGCCATGCGTATCATCGAACCACATGGATCTCGACGCCTACTCACATGCGCACGGCCCGAAATGGGATCGCCTGACGCAGCTCGGCGGGATGCGTCGCCTCGACGGCCGCGAGGCCGACGAGCTGATCGATCTGTACCAGTCGGGCGCGACCGAGCTGTCGACCATGACCTCGACGATGGGGCGCAGCATCCCCGCCGACCGGCTGTCGCTCGCGATGTCGCGCGCGCGGCTGAAGTTCACCGGTACGCCCGCGAACCCGCTGCGGCAGATCGCGATCTTCTTCACCGCCTCGCTGCCCGCCGCGCTCTATCGGGTGCGCTGGATCACCTTCTGGGTGACGGTCGCCTGCGTCGCGATCGGGGTCGCCTACGGGGTGTGGCTCGGCAGCGACCCGCGCAACCTCGTCGCCGTGGTCGGGCAGTCGAACATCGAGGCGTACCCGCAGCAGTTCGTCGACTACTACTCGAACCGCTCCGAGGCGGCGTTCTCAGGCCAGGTGTGGACGAACAACGCCTTCATCGCGGCGCAGTGCATCGCCTTCGGCATCCTCGGCGTCTGGGCGCCGTACGCGCTGCTGCAGAACTCGCAGAACGTCGGCGTCTCGGGCGCGATCATGGCGCACGAGGGGCGGCTCGACGACTTCTTCCTCTACATCGCCCCGCACGGCCAGCTCGAGCTGTACTCGATCTTCCTGGCAGGGGCGACGGGCATCCTCATCTTCTGGGCCTGGGTCGCGCCCGGTCACCGCACGCGGGCGCAGGCCCTGCGTGAGGACGGCCGCGCCCTGTTCACGCTCGTGATCGGCACGACGCTGATGCTGCTGACCTCGGGGCTCATCGAGGGCATCGTGACCCGCCAGGACTGGCCGTGGCCGATCAAGATCGGCATCGGCACGGTCGCGCTGCTGGCCTGGCTCTTCTACCAGTGGGTCGTCGGCCGGCGCGCCTTCCGGGCCGGACAGACCGGCGACCTGGAGCGCTTCGAGGCCGGCGAGGAGAAGCTCGTCGCCGGATGACCGGACGCCCGGATGAGGCGCCGATCGGATGAGGCGCTGACCGGATGAACCGCTGAGTCTTAGAGCCGGCCGGCGGCCTTGAGGGCGAGGTAGCGATCGGCGAGGGCCGGCGGCAGCTCCGACGGCGCGGCCGTGACGACCTCGGCGCCGAGCTGGCGGATCGCGGCCGCGACGCGCGACGCATCCAGCAGGGCGCGCTCGGCGGCGGCGGCGCGGTAGACCTCGTGCCGATCGGCGCGCTGCCGCGTCGCCTCGAGCACGTCGGGGTCGGTCACCGAGGCGACGACGACGAGGTGCTTGCGCGTGAGCTGCGGCAGCACCGAGAGCAGACCCGCGGATGCGCTGGGGGCGTCGATCGAGGTCAGCAGCACGACGAGGGCACGCTGCGAGGTGATCGAGCGCACGATGCCGGGAACACCCGTCCAGTCGGCCTCGATCAGCTCGGGCTCGACCGGCGCCATCGTGTCGACCATGCGGGCGAGCAGCTCGGCGCCGGTCTGGCCCTGCACGCGCCCGCGGATGCGGCGATCGTAGATCGCGAGGTCGACGCGGTCGCCCGCGCGGGAGGCGAGGGCGGCGAGCAGCAGGCTCGCCTCGAAGGCGGTGTCGATGCGCGGCTCGTCGGCGATGCGCGCGGCGGCGGTGCGGCCGGAGTCGACGATCAGCACGACGCGGCGGTCGCGCTCGGGGCGCCAGGTGCGCACCACGAGCTTGAGCGCGCTCGGCAGCAGCGGGTCGCGGCGGCGGGCGGTGGCGCGCCAGTCGATCGAGCGCACGTCGTCGCCGCGCACGTACTCGCGCAGGCTGTCGAACTCGGTGCCCTGGCCGCGGATCATCACGCTCGTGCGGCCGTCGAGCTCACGCAGCCGGGCGAGACGCGAGGGCAGGTGCTTGCGCGAGTTGAACGGCGGCAGCACGCGCACTGCGCCGGGCGCCTGCAGGGTCGCCTGGCGAGCGGCGAGACGCAGCGGACCGAAAGATCGCACCGTCACGTGCTGGGCGCGGCGCTCACCGCGGCGGAACGGCGTCAGCGTCTGCTGCACCGCGCGGCGCTCGCCGCGGGGGATGCTGACCCTGCGTCGCGTCGGCGTCGCGCCGGCCGACGGCGTCCACGCGTCGCGCAGCACCCCGCGCACGCTGCGGCGGCCGGTGTTCGTGACGTAGAGGGTCGACGAGACCGACTCGCCCAGGCGCATCCGCCCGGGCAGATCGCGCTCGAGCCGCAGCCGCCGCGGCGACCCCGCCAGCACCAGGTCGAGGATCACCAGCACGACGACGCCGCCCACCCAGATGCCGACCCACTCCCAGCCGCCGCCCGCGATCACGGGCACGACGCCGAGCGCGAGCAGCAGCACGAACCAACCGGAGACCGCCATGGATCAGATCGGCACCCGCACCTGCTGCAGGATCGACCGCAGCACCGTGTCGGCGCCCACTCCTTCCAGTTCCGCTTCGGGGCGCAGCTGAATGCGGTGCCGCAGCACCGGGATCGCCATCGCCTGGATGTGATCGGGGGTCACGCCGGCCGCGCCGGTCATCCACGCCCAGGCGCGCGAGGCCGCGAGCAGCGCGGTGGTGCCGCGCGGGCTGACGCCGAGCTTGACCGAGGGGCTCGTGCGGGTGGCGCGGGCGAGATCGACGGCGTAGCCGAGCACGTCGGGCGACACCGGAACCTGGCGCACGGCGGCCTGGGCGGCGGCCAGCTGCTCGGCATCCAGCACCGGGGTGACGCCGGCCGCGGCGAGATCGCGCGGATTGAAGCCGGCGGCGTGACGGGTCAGCACCTCGACCTCGGCGTCGCGCTCGGGCAGCTCGAGCACGAGCTTGAGCAGGAAACGGTCGAGCTGCGCCTCGGGCAGCGTGTAGGTGCCCTCGTACTCGACCGGGTTCTGCGTGGCCGCGACGAGGAAGGGCTCCGGCAGGCGGCGGGTGACGCCGTCGGCCGAGACCTGGCGCTCCTCCATCGCCTCGAGCAGCGACGACTGCGTCTTCGGGGGCGTGCGGTTGATCTCGTCGGCGAGCAGGATGTTCGTGAACACCGGCCCCTCGCGGAACTCGAAGTCGCCGCTCTTGGCGTCGTAGACGATCGAGCCGGTGATGTCGCCGGGCATCAGATCGGGCGTGAACTGCACGCGCTTCGTGTCGAGGCTGAGCGCGTGGCTGAGCGTGCGCACGAGCAGCGTCTTCGCGACGCCGGGAACGCCCTCGAGCAGCACGTGGCCGCCCGCGAGCAGGGCGATCAGCAGGCCCGATACGGCGCCGTCCTGCCCGACGACCGACTTGGCGACCTCGCTGCGCACGCGCGCGACGGCATCGCGCAGCTCGGCGTCGGAGGCGGCGGGCGGGGTGGATGCGGCCGGGGCCTCGGTCGGCATGACGGCGTCGGGCACCGCGGGCGCCGCGATGGACGCGTCGGCGGCGAACTCGGCGGGGGCGGCTGCGGCGACGCCGGCGTCAGCGGCGTCAGCACCGTCGGCTTCCGGCGCGGGCTCGAGATCCGACGCGGGCTGCGCGGCGCGGCGGCCCGACGGGCGCGGCGGCTCTGCGCTGTCGACGCTCGGTGCGAAGCTCGCGAACTCGGGCGCGACCGGTTCCGTCGGCGCGGCTGCCGGCGAGCCGGGCACGGCGGTCTCCGCGGCATCGAACGAGGCGGGCGCCGTGGCGGCCGACTCGGATGCAACGGGTTCCGGCGCCCATCCGGACGTGCCGTCCGCGGCGGTGTCGCTCGGCTGCCCGAGCTGCTGGTCCGGCGCCCACGACGAGTCGGCGGGCGCGTCACTGGCGGCCGGGGGCGTCGCCCAGGCCGGAGCGTCGCTGGAGCCCGCGGTGGCATCCGGCGCGGCGTGAGCTTCGGCCGGAGCCTCGGCGGCGACGGGAGCCTCGGCGGGAGCCGGAGCCTCGGGGGCGCCCCAGGCGGGTGTTGCGTCAGGGGAGGAAGCCCAGACGGGCGCCTCGTCGACCGGCACCTGCTGCTCGGGGAGCGGCGCGGGCTGGTTCTCCCACGCCGGATGCTCGGCGGCCGTCGGCTGGTCGGCCGCCGCCTGAGCGGCGTCGCCCTGAGGCGCCCAGCTCGGCTGCGCGACCCCGGCCTGAGGCTGCTCGGTGTCGACGCGGGCCGACTCGGCGTCGAGACTCGGAGTCTCGCCCTCGACGCGAGGAACTTCGCCGTCGAAGCTCGGTGCGCCGGCCTCGGGCCAGGTCGCGGGCACGCTGTCGGTCGGGGCCGGCGCCGGCGGCGCGGCCCAGATGGGCTGCTCGGCATTCTGCGGCGTCGCGGGCTGGGGCGGCGGAGCGGCTGCCCAGTCGGTCCAGGCCGGCGTGGCGGCGGACTGATCCTCGTCGGGCGACTCCGCGCCCACCGAGCTGTCGGCGGCGGGCGCGCCCCAGGCTGGCGCATCCGCGGTGGTGCTCTCAGCGGCGGTGCTTTCAGCGCCGGCGCCCTCAGCGGCGTCGGCCGGGGCCGCGGATGCCTCGTGCGGCTCCGCCGGCTGGGGTGCGGGCTGCTGCGCCCAGGCCGGCTGCTCGCCGTGCTCGTCGCGCTGCTCGTGCCCGTGGGGGTTCTGCGGGTCGGTCATGGAGGCGTTCCTTCGCGATGCGGATCGGTGGTCGGTGCGGTCGGTGCGGCCCGAGGGCCGAGGTCAGTGGTGCGGGATCAGTGGGGCAGTCGGGCGGCGACGTCGTGCTCGAGCCGTCTCAGCCGGTCGGAGAGGTCGACGAGCTCGCCATCGCTGCGGGGTTCGGTGTCGACGAGCAGGGCGCCGATCTCGGCGGGCGGGCGTCCGATCAGCTCGGCGACCGCCAGCACGACCTCGGTCACGGTGGCGGCGCTCGGCAGCCCGACGGCGCGGGCGAGCCGGTCGATCGTCCCCAGACGCAGCGCATCCAGCGCCCGCAGTCGGGCCGACGAGCGCGCGTAGAGCCGCGCCCGTCCCTCCATCGTCTCGCTGGCGCGCACCGTGACGGGGAGGTTCTCGACCACGAGCGGCCCGAAGCGGCGCCCGCGCCAGAGGATCGCCGCGAAGCCGACGAGGAACAGCAGCACCGCGAGCGGGATGTAGAAGTCGGGCTGGATGCTGCCTTCGGTCGCCGAGGCGGGCAGATCGCCCAGACCCGGGCGGTACCAGACGAGCTCGTCGCTCTCGCCGAGCAGGTTCAGCACCAGCGCCGCGTTGCCGACCTGGTCGGCGCCCTCGTTCTGCAGGGCGCGCGAGGCGCCGAGCACCGTGACCTGCGCGCCGTCGTGCTCGGTCTGCACGACGCTGTAGCCGTTCTTCTCGTCGCCGAGGCAGCGCGCATCCACCGCGTCGGTCGCGCTGTAGGCCTTGCCGGTCACCTCGACGCGTGCGGCGCGCTCGACCGCGGGCAGCGAGCAGTCCGCCTCGCGCACGCCCGACGCCGCGCCCCGCGCGTTCACCCCGGCGGCGAGCCCGGTGAGCAGGCGCGTGCCCGGCTCGACCAGCACGATGCGGTCGGCGAGCTCGGGCAGCTGCGCGATCTGCTGCGCCGACAGGATGCTGTTCACGTCGTAGACGAGCAGCGTGGTGCCGGCCGGGTCGCCGGCGGCGGCGCGGGCGCTGTCGAGGCTGTCGGCGGCGGTGACCGTCACGCCCTGCTGCTGCAGCACCTGGGCGACGGCGCGGGAGCCCTGCGGGCCCGGATCCTCGACCGAGAAGGGATCGCCCTGCGAGCCGCCGCGGGCGAGCAGCGCGCCGACGAGCAGCAGCACGAGCACCACGACGGCGAGCACGACCCAGCCGGAGGCGCGGCGCGCGCGGGCGCCGACGGTCGGCGTCAGCGCGACGGCGTCACCGGTGGTCGTGGCTGCGCCGGCGCGCGGGGCCGTGCCGGTCGAGCTCGAGACGGAGCCCGAGTTCTGACCCGTGGGCGTGCCGGTCTGCGTGGATGTCATCGCGGCACCACCGACACCGGCTCGGCCGCGTCGAGGCGGGGACGGGCGGAGGCCAGCTCGCGATCGAGCGCGACGAGCCGCTCGTAGTCGTCGCGGCTGCCCGCTCCGCCGAGGTAGCGCACCGCATCGAAGACGGCGGCGCCGTTCGCGAGGCCGTCGGCCTGGGCAGGGAAGACGGCCGCGGCGCGACGGGCCGCATCCGCCGCCGTCGTGCCGGGCATGAGCGTCACGGCGGTGCGCTCGGTCAGCGCCCGCGCGATCGCGCGGAAGCGCTCGCTGATCGCGAGCGGCCAGTCGCCCGCCTTCGCCGCCTGCTCGGCCGCGCGGCGGATGGCAGCCGCATCCCGCTCGTCGCTCTCGCCGAACAGCCCGCCGCCCGCGAGCCGGCTGCGGCGGTTGAACCGGGGCACGCCCCAGATCAGCAGCGCGATGATCACCGCGACGACGACGGCGCCGAGGATCAGCAGCACGCCGAGCGGCGGCGCGCCCTCGGCGACCGGCACCTGCAGCGAGTTGAACCAGTCCCAGAAGCGCTTCGCGATGATGTCGAACAGGGTCGGCTTCGCCGCCTGGTACTCGCTCTTCGCGAGCTCGCGCAGGATCCACTCGCGCGCCTCGGGCCCGTCGGGCGTCACGGGAGGCTCGGCGAGACGGAGGAGCGCGGGCGCGGCGCCGGCGACCTCGGAGATCAGGCCCACGGAGACCCGGAGCTCGGGGGATAGACGGTGCCGCCGGGCGCGGCGGGGCCGGAGCCCGGGTACTGACCGGGAGCGGCGGGGCCGCCGTGGCCGCTCGGCGCGACGCCTGCCGTGGCCAGCGGCGGCTCATAGGGGTCGCGCAGACCCTCCTGGCCGGCGGCGCGCGCCTCGACGAAGCGGGCGAGCTCGAGGTCGAGCCCCTCGCGCCGCATCCGCAGGTCGAGGTAGAGCAGCGCCGTCGTCGCCGACAGCATGACCGTGCCGATCGCGCCGACGACCAGGCTGAGGATGATCGAGGCCGCGTAGACGACGACGATCGTGATCGTCGCGCTCGTCTCGTCGCCGCCGTTCGTGCCCAGCAGGCCGCCGACGACGCCGAGGATGATGCCGAGCGGGGTCGAGATGATCTGCGAGGCCGCGTAGTAGATGACGTAGACGAGCAGGTAGATGCCGAGCGTCTTCCAGTACGAGCCGCGGATGAGCGTCCACGAGCGGCGGATCGCGGCCCGCACGCCGAGGCGCTCGAGCGTGATCGCGGAGGGCACGTAGATGAGCTTCACGCCCAGCCAGGCGCCGACGACCGCGTAGGCGATCGAGAGGATGACGGCGAGGGCGATCGCGATGCCGATCGCCGTCTCGCCGAGCGATCCGAGCGCGAACAGCGCCGCCGCGAAGCCGCCGATCACGACCAGGTTCACGCCCGTGAACAGCGAGACCCAGCCGATCAGGGCGCCGACACGGGGGCGGATGCGCCGCCACATCCCGGCGAGTCGCAGGCGCTCTCCGAGGGTGCCGCGCGCGACCTCGAGAGTCACCAGGCCCTGGATGATCGCGGTCACGATCAGGTTCAGCGCCAGGCCGACGAGACCCGCGACGATGCCCGCGGCGACGCCGCCGGCGATGATCGCATCCTGGTCGGCGCTCGCCGCCGAGTCGACGCGCGAGATGGTCGCCCAGAGCACGCCGCCGATCAGCGCCGAGGAGACGATGCCGGCGATCACCTGCAGCAGCAGGGCGATGCCGAAGGTCGGGGCCGGATTGCGGCGCATTACCTGGAACGTCGCGCCGAGGATCTCGCCGAGGGTGAGCGGGCGCAGCGGCACGAGTCCCGGCTTGGGCGGGGGACGCCAGCTGCCGTTCTGCGGGGCGCCGGGGATGCCGCCGGGGAATCCGGGGCCGGGCTGCTGGGGCGCTCCGCCCCAGGGCTGCTGAGGAACCGGCTGCTGGGGCGCTCCGCCCCAGGGCTGCTGAGGAACGGGCTGCTGAGGCACGGGCTGCTGGGGCGCACCGCCCCAGGGCTGCTGCGGGACCGGCTGCTGCGGTGCTCCACCCCACGACTGCTGCGGCGGGCCCGGCTGCGGCACTCCGCCCCAGCCCTGCTGCGGCGGAGCCGCCGGAGGCTGCTGGTCACCGGGAGACTGCTGCGCTCCCCACCGCTGGTCGTCGCTCACGCGAGCCCCTCCACCCGTGTCGTGGCCCCGAAACGGGGTGATCCTCAGCCATGTTTCCACACTCGACTAATCTGAGGGTGAGAAGTCGGCGGGCCCCCGGGGCCGCCCGCCCCCGAACCCGAAGCGACGAGGTACATGAACGCGCGAATCCTGGTTGTCGACGACGACACCGCGCTTGCCGAGATGATCGGCATCGTCCTGCGCGCCGAGGGCTTCGACCCCGCGTTCTGCGCCGACGGGTCGGCGGCGCTCGCCGAGTTCCGTTCCGTGCGCCCCGATCTCGTGCTGCTCGACGTCATGCTGCCCGGGCGCGACGGCATCCAGGTCTGCTCCGACATCCGCGCCGAGAGCGGCGTGCCGATCATCATGCTCACGGCGAAGACCGACACCTCGGATGTGGTGCGCGGCCTCGAGAGCGGTGCCGACGACTACGTGGTCAAGCCCTTCAATCCGAAGGAGCTCGTGGCCCGTGTGCGCACCCGACTGCGCCCCAGCCAGCCCGCCGCATCCGAGACCATCGCCGTCGGCGACCTGATCATCGACGTCGCCGGCCACGAGGTGCGCCGCGGCGAGGATCGCATCAACCTGACGCCGCTCGAGTTCCAGCTGCTGCTCGCGCTCGCCGCGAAGCCGCAGCAGGTGTTCACCCGCGAGATGCTGCTCGAGCAGGTCTGGGGCTACCACTACAAGGCCGACACCCGGCTCGTGAACGTGCACGTGCAGCGCCTGCGCGCCAAGGTCGAGCACGACCCCGACAACCCCCGCATCGTCACGACCGTGCGCGGCGTGGGCTACCGCGCCGGCGGCGGCGCGGCCTGAGCACGGCGGGCCGGGCCGTGGATCTCGGCACGCGTCGCGATGCGGCTCTCGTCGTGAACGGGCGCCGCTCGTGAACGGGGGCTGCTCGTGAACCGGCTCTCGCTGCGACTGTGGCTCGGCCGAGCGCTGCGGGCCTGGCGCACCTCGCTGCAGCTGCGCACGGTGCTCGCGACCATCCTGCTCTCCGGCCTCGCGGTGACCGTGATCGGCGGCTTCATCTCGACGAGCGTGCGCAGCAACCTCTTCGACTCGCGCCGCGACCAGGTCGTCGCCGAGTCGGAGCGCGCCACCGAGAACGCGCAGAGCGAGTTCAGCAACGCCGCCGAGCTGAGCGACTCGCAGGACTTCGACCAGGCCCAGTCGAGCGCGCGCGAGGCGATCGCCCGCAGCACGACCAGCCCCGGCGGCACGCTCGTCGCGATGCTGCGCGTCGCCGGACAGGACGGCCCGGTCGTCATGCAGAACCTCGTCAGCCGCGGCTTCGACGAGAGCACCATGGTCAGCGCGGCGCTGCGCTCGGCGGTGGATGCCGACTCCCGCGGCGAGGTCTACTCGCAGCCGCTGTCGATCGCCGGCGAGGAGGGCGGCGACCCGGGCATCATCACCGGCAGCGTGCTCGACGTGCCGGGCGGCGGCCGCTACGAGCTCTTCGTCGTCTACAACCTGCGCGACGTGCAGACCACCCTCGACTTCGTGCAGCGCACCATCGCGATCGGCGGCATCGCGCTCGTGTTCCTCATCGCGGCGGTGTCGTACGCGGTCGTGCGGCTCGTCGTGCGCCCGGTGCGCGTCGCGGCCCTGACCAGTCAGCGGCTCGCGGCCGGCGAGCTCGACCAGCGCATCCCCGTGCGCGGCGACGACGTGCTGGCCACGCTCGCGCGCTCCTTCAACGGCATGGCCGACAGCATGCAGCGCCAGATCCGCCAGCTCGCCGATCTGTCGCGGGTGCAGCAGCGCTTCGTCTCCGACGTCTCGCACGAGCTGCGCACCCCGCTCACGACGATCCGCCTCGCCGGCTCGGTGCTCTACGACCAGCGCGACGACTTCCCGCCGGCCACCGCCCGCGCCGCCGAGCTGCTGCACACGCAGACGGAGCGCTTCGAGGTGCTGCTCGGCGATCTGCTCGAGATGAGCCGCTACGACGCCGGCGCGGTGCAGCTCGAGACCGAGCCGACCAACCTGGTGCGGCTCGCCGAAGACGCGATCGAGGCGGTGCAGCCGCTCGCGCTCGAGCGCGGCAGCGAGCTGCGTCTCGTCGCGCCCGGCGGGTACTTCGAGGCCGACGTCGACTCGCGTCGCATCCGCCGCATCCTGCAGAACCTGCTCGGCAACGCGATCGACCACGGCGAGGGGCTGCCGATCGTCGTGCACGTCGACAGCGACAAGGATGCCGTGGCGATCGCCGTGCGCGACTACGGCATCGGCATGAGCGCCGAGGAGGTCGAGCGCGTCTTCGACCGCTTCTGGCGCGCCGACCCCTCGCGGCAGCGGCGCACCGGCGGCACCGGACTCGGACTGGCGATCGCCCTCGAGGATGCGGTGCTGCACGCCGGCCGTCTCGAACTGTGGTCGCGCGTCGGCGAGGGCAGCTGCTTCCGGCTGACCCTGCCGCGCCGCCGCGGCGAGGAGCCGGGGGAGTCGCCGCTGGGTCTCCCGCCCGACGACGGACTCGACACGACGCTCGCCCCGACGGAGGCCGACTCGTGACCGCGCGCCGACCCCTCGCCCTGCTCGTCGCCGCGGCGGCCGCGATCGCCCTGCTCGCCGGCTGCGTCAGCATCCCCACCTCGGGCGGCGTGACCGCGCACGAGAAGCAGACTGACGACTCGAGCGACGGCGGCTTCGCCTACCTGCCGCGCGGGCCGCAGAAGGGCGACAGCCAGGAGGAGATCCTGCGCGGCTTCCTGCGCGCCGGCCTCGGACCCGACGACCGCTACGCCGTCGCCCGCAGCTTCCTCACCACCGACTTCTCCTCGTCGTGGAACCCCAATGCCGCCGTCACGATCTCCGACGGCAGCGACGACACGGTCGAGCGCGAGAGCGACGACACCCTGAGCCTCGACACGACCGTCACGGCGCGGGTGGATGCGACGGGCCAGTACCGCGCGCTGCCCGGCTCGGTCGTCGACTCGATGAGCTTCCGCTTCGCCAAGGAGAAGGGGCAGTGGCGCATCGCCGAGGCCCCCGATGGCACGGTGCTCTCTCCCGGCAACTTCTCGCTCATCTTCGCCGCCTATCCGCTCTACTTCTTCGACCCCAGCGGCGACTTCCTCGTGCCCGACCTGCGCTGGTTCCCGACCCTGCCCTCCACCTCCGAGCGCATCGTGCGCACCCTGCTGCAGGGGCCGGCCGCGTGGCTCGGCTCGGGCGCCGTGATCAGCGCCTTCCCGAGCGGAACGCAGCTCGGCGGCAACCGGGTGTCCGTCGGCGACGACGGCACCGCCCGCGTCGATGTGAGCGACGGGGTGCTCGGCGAGTCCACCGTCCAGAAGCGGCGGATGCTGTTGCAGCTCGAGGCGAGCCTGCGCAGCCTCAACACGGTCACGAGCGCCGAGATGACCGTCGGCGACATCGTCGTGGATGTGCCCGGGGGCCCGGCCACCGGCGTCGACTCCGACCCGCAGGTCGACAGCTCGCCGCTCGGCATCCGCGACGGCGCCTTCGGCTACCTCGCGCCAGGCGGCGTGCGCGACCTCGGCGCGCTGAGCGACCGGGTCGTCGCCCTCGCGCCGACGGCGATCGCGCTGGACCGCGATCAGAGCTCGGCCGCCGTGCTGTCGAGTGCCGGGGTGTCGCGGGTGATCGCCGCGAACGCCTCGGGTGTCGTCGACGGCCGCGCGGGGCTCGTCGCCCCCGGCATCGACCCGCAGGGATTCATCTGGACGGCGCCCGCCGCGAGCCCGGGCGAGATCATCGCGGTCGACGACCAGGGCGGCCAGCACGCGGTCGCGCTCGCGTCGCCGATCCCGACCGGGGCGCGGCTCGCCGACCTGGAGGTGGCGCGTGACGGCGCTCGCGTCATCCTCTCGCTCAACACCCCGACCGGGCCGATCGCGCTCGTCGCGGCGGTGCAGCGCGACGGGCAGGGGGTTCCGGTGCGGCTCGGGGCGGCGCTCGAGCTGCCGCTGCCGTCGACGACCGGCGCGATCCTCGACGCGGCCTGGGTCGACGGCACCAACGTGGCGGTGCTGAGCACGCGGGCCGACGGCGGCGTGCAGGTGCGCGTGCTGCAGATCGGCGGCAAGTCGACCGACGCCGGGCGCCTCGACTCGGGGGTGCGCATCGTCGGCGGCAACGGCGGGTCGGGCGGCCTGCGGGTGCTCGGCGCCGACGGGCGCGTCATGCAGCGCGGCGGCGCCGGCTGGCAGGCGACCGGGCTGACGGCGTCGGTGCTGGCGACGCAGCAGTAGCGGCGGGGAGCGGACTCCCCGGCGTCGGAGCGCGCGCCGCGCCGTGCTGGGCGGGCACCAGGTCGGCCGAGCGCCATCCCTCCCCAGCCGGGTGCAGCAGGAGGTCTGCACGGATGCGGCACAGCAGGCCCGGCGCGGATGCGCGATGCCTCACGCTGGCCGGGTGAGCGATCCCGACGCCCCAGCCGGTGTGCCTGGTCTGCCTGGTCTGCCTGGCCCGCCTGGTCCGCCGAGCCGATCCGAGTCATCCGATGGGCTCGACGCGACCACCGGGTCCGGCGCGCGCGAGGCCGGTGGGTGCCGGGCACGGCGCTGGGCCGTCCTGCGCTCGGCGCTGCTGGACGCGCTCGCCGTCGTGCTGCCGGTCGACTGCGTCGGCTGCGGCGCTCCCGACCGGGCGATCTGCGACGACTGCCGTGGCGAGCTGGAGCCGCTGCCGCACGAGCGCCGGCTCGGCGGCCCCGACGATCCGCCGCTGCTCGTTGTCGCGGGGCTCGCGTATGGCGGCGTCGCACGACGGGCGCTCGTCGCGCTCAAGGAGCAGGAGCGCACCGAGCTGCTCGGAGCGCTCGCGCCGGCGCTCGCCGCGGCCGCCGTGCGACTCGCCGAGCTGGTGCCCGATGCTCCCGCCCCCGACCTCGCTGCGGGGCCCGAGCCGGTCCCCGCGCTCGAGCTGTGCCGGGTGCCCACCTCGCGCCGGGCGTTTCGCCGGCGCGGGCGCGAGCCGGTCGCGCAGCTCGCCGTGCGGGCCGGGCTGCGCACCCGCTCGCTGCTGCGCGTCGCCCCGCGCTCGGCCCGGCAGAAGCAGCTCGGCGTCGACAAGCGGGCCGAGAACCTGCGCGGCGCGATGCGCGCCCCGGGCTCGCTCGCGGGCTGTCGCCTGGTGCTCGTCGACGACGTCGTGACGACGGGAGCGACGCTGCTCGAGGCGGCGCGCGCCGCGCGCGAGGCGGGTGCCGAGGTGGTCGGCGCGATCGCCGTCGCATCGACGCCGAAGCTGTTCCGGGCATCCCGTCGAGGCGCCGCGCGAGGCGACGGTGAACGCTGACGGACTTCTAAGGCAATGCACCGAGAACGGGCCGTGACAACGCGGGGTCGGCAGGGATAGCGTGGCCCCACCAACACGGCGTGAAGGGATGACCGCCTGGAACCGGGCGGAGCACACGCCGGAGACAGGAGGTCGCGCATGGACGTCACGATCACCGGCCGGGGGGTCGGAATCCCGGAGCGGTTCGAGGATTACGCCACTGAGAAGGCCGATAAGGTCGCGAAGCTCGCCGAGAAGGCGCTCGCTCTCGAGATCAAGGTGTGTCGCCATCATGAGAAAGCCGGGGGATCGACCGGCGATGATCGCGTCGAGCTGACCCTCATCGGACCGGGACCGATCGTGCGCGCCGAGGCCGGCGCCGGCGACAAGTACGCCGCCTTCGACCTCGCGCTCGACAAGATGGTCGAGCGCATCCGCCAGGCCAAGGACCGCAAGAAGGTGCACCGCGGCCAGCACCGGCCCACCTCGCTGCGCGAGGCCAGCGCCGACGGCTTCCGCACGGCGGGCCTCGAAGCCGCGTCGGCCGAGGCCATCGAGGCGGTCGCGACCGGCAGCGTTCCGGTGCAGCCCGAGGCGGAACAGGGCTGGAGCCCGGTCGTCATCCGCCAGAAGGTCTTCCCCGCGAGCCGGATGACGCAAGAGGACGCGGTCGACCACATGGAGCTAGTCGGTCACGACTTCTTCCTCTTCATCGACGCGCGCACCGATCGCCCGAGCGTCGTCTACCGCCGCAAGGGGTGGGACTACGGCGTGATCGGACTCGAGGAGTCGGCGGACGAGCTGGTCGGCCAGCGCTGACGACAGCCCGCACGGAAGACAGCGTGCGGCGGGGCGGCGGCCTTCGGGTCGTCGCCCCGTCGCGTGTGCCGGAGCCGGCGCGGCGGCGGCCCCGGTCGGGGGTCAGTGAGGCCCAGGATCCCGGCGCGGCGGATTGGTAGAGTAACGCGCTGGTAACAGCGGCGATGCCGCGTGCCGCTCAACGGAAACGGAGTCGCTGTGGCGAACGTGCTCGAGAAGGTCCTCCGCGTCGGCGAGGGTCGCGTCCTGCGACGCCTCAAGAACTACGCGAAGGCGGTCGATCAGCTCGAAGAGGCCTTCGAGGAGCTGACCGACGAGGAGCTGCGCGACGAGACCGTGCAGCTGCGCGAGCGCTACGCCAAGGGCGAGTCGCTCGACGACATGCTCCCCGAGGCCTTCGCGGCCGTGCGCGAGGCGGCCAAGCGCACCCTCGGCATGCGCCCCTTCGAGGTGCAGGCGATGGGCGGCGCGAACCTCCACCTCGGCAACATCTCCGAGATGAAGACCGGTGAGGGCAAGACCCTGACCGCGGTCTTCGCGGCGTACCTCAACGCCATCCCCGCACGTGGCGCGCACGTCATCACGGTCAACGACTTCCTCGCGAGCTACCAGTCCGAGCTGATGGGCCGCGTCTTCCGCGCCCTCGGCATGACGACCGGCTGCATCGTCTCGGGCCAGACCCCCGAGGAGCGCCGCGAGCAGTACGCCGCCGACGTCACCTACGGCACGAACAACGAGTTCGGCTTCGACTACCTGCGCGACAACATGGCCTGGCAGGCCAGCGACATGGTGCAGCGCGGCCACTTCTTCGCGATCGTCGACGAGGTCGACTCGATCCTCATCGACGAGGCCCGCACCCCGCTGATCATCTCCGGCCCGTCGTCGGGCGAGGCGAACCGCTGGTTCGGCGAGTTCGCCAACATCGCCAAGCGCCTCATCGAGAACGACGACTACGAGGTGGATGAGAAGAAGCGCACCGTGGGTGTGCTCGAGCCCGGCATCGAGAAGGTCGAGGACTACCTCGGCATCGACAACCTCTACGAGTCGGCGAACACCCCGCTGATCTCGTTCCTCAACAACTCGATCAAGGCCCGCGCGCTGTTCAAGCGCGACAAGGACTACGTCGTGATGAACGGCGAGGTGCTCATCGTCGACGAGCACACCGGCCGCATCCTCGTCGGGCGCCGCTATAACGAGGGCATCCACCAGGCGATCGAGGCGAAGGAGGGCGTGCAGGTCAAGGCCGAGAACCAGACCCTCGCGACCATCACGCTGCAGAACTACTTCCGCCTCTACGAGAAGCTCTCGGGCATGACCGGAACCGCCGAGACCGAGGCGGCCGAGTTCATGTCGACCTACAAGCTCGGCGTCGTGCCCATCCCGACGAACAAGCCGATGGTGCGCAAGGACCAGCCCGACCTCGTCTACAAGAACGAGAAGGGCAAGTTCGACCAGGTCGTGGAGGACATCGTCGAGCGCCACAAGGAGGGCCAGCCCGTCCTCGTCGGCACCACGAGCGTCGAGAAGAGCGAGTACCTCTCGCGCCTGCTCGCCAAGAAGGGCGTGCGCCACGAGGTGCTCAACGCCAAGAACCACGCGCGTGAGGCCGCGATCGTGGCCCAGGCCGGCCGCCTCGGCGCCGTGACCGTCGCCACCAACATGGCCGGTCGTGGAACCGACATCATGCTCGGCGGCAACGCCGAGTTCATGGCCGTCGCCGAGATGAACGCGAAGGGCCTCAGCCCCGCCGAGACCCCCGACGAGTACGAGAAGGAGTGGGACGGCGTCTTCGCCGCCACCAAGAAGGTCGTCGAGGACGAGGCTGACAAGGTCATCGCCGCCGGCGGTCTCTACGTTCTCGGCACCGAGCGCCACGAGTCGCGCCGCATCGACAACCAGCTGCGCGGACGCTCCGGGCGCCAGGGCGACCCGGGCGAGAGCCGCTTCTACCTGTCGCTCGAAGACGACCTCATGCGCCTGTTCAACACGGGCGCCGCCGAGGCGCTCATGTCGCGCGCGCCCGACGACGTCGCGATCCAGTCGCGCACCGTCTCGAACGCGATCCGCTCCGCGCAGTCGCAGGTCGAGTCGCGCAACGCCGAGATCCGCAAGAACGTGCTCAAGTACGACGACGTGCTCAACCGCCAGCGCGAGGCGATCTACAGCGACCGTCGTCACATCCTCGAGGGCGACGACCTGCAGGACCGCACGCAGAAGTTCCTCGACGATGTGATCGGCGAGGTCGTCGACGAGCGCACCTCCGAGGGGCAGAGCGAGGACTGGGACCTCGACGGCCTCTGGACCGAGCTGCGTCAGCTCTACCCGGTGTCGATCACGATCGACGAGGTCGTCACCGAGTCGGGCGGCAGCCGCGGCAAGCTCACCTCGAAGTCGCTCAAGGAGGAGGTCGTCTCCGACGCGCACATCGCCTACGAGCGCCGCGAGGCGGAGCTCGGCGAGGGCGCGATGCGCGAGCTCGAGCGCCGCGTCGTGCTCAGCGTGATCGACCGCCGCTGGCGTGACCACCTCTACGAGATGGACTACCTCAAGGACGGCATCGGCCTGCGCGCGATGGCGCAGCGCGACCCGCTGGTCGAGTACCAGCGCGAGGGCTTCACGCTGTTCCAGCAGATGATGGGCTCGATCCGCGAGGAGACCGTCGGCTTCCTCTTCAACCTCGAGGTCGAGGTGACCGCCCACGGCGACCACCAGCACGTGGATGCGAAGGGTCTGAACGGCGACGAGGCTCCGCAGCAGCAGCTCAGCTACTCCGCGCCGAGCGACGATGCCTCGGGCGACGTCGAGGTGCGCAACCAGCGCGGCCAGGTCGAGCGCGCCGCGACGGCGCGCGCGCAGCAGAAGCAGGCGGCGCAGCAGGGCGGCGGCGCCGCGGCGCAGCAGCAGCCCGCTGAGCCTGCTCAGCCGGCGGCGCGCGGCGCCTTCGGGCAGCGCACCGATGGCGACGGGGCGGCGGCTCCGGCCAACCGCGCCGACCGCCGGGCGGCCCAGAAGAAGAAATGAGCGCGGCGGCGGGGCGCTGAGGCATCCCGCCGCTGAGCAGACACCGCGAGGGCGGGCGATCGTGACGATCGCCCGCCCTCGCGGTCGTTGCAGTCGATGATGCAGATGATGCTGCCGGCGTCCGCCGCGTGGTGCCGCGGGTTAGACCCGCCGGGTCAGACCCGCCGGGTCAGCGCCGCCGGGTCAGAGCACGTGGATCGCGGTCGCCCGCCAGCGTCGGTCGAGTCCCTCGAGACGGAAGGCGACGGCGCGGGCTCGACCGCGGCCGAGCACGATCACGGTCGCCTCGACGACGCCGTCGGCGGGATGCGTCACGATCACGGATCCGATCGCGACGGCCGGTCGCACCGGTTTCGCGCCGCGCGCCTGGCGCGCTCTCGTGCTGAGCACGACCCGCTTGAGCAGGTGCTTGTAGACGTTGTCGTCGACCCAGCGCGCGATCTGCTCGAGCTCGCGCGCGCCGGCGAGGATCTCGACGACGCAGCGCGTGAGGTTCTCGAGCAGCGGCCGCGGATCGGGCAGGTCATCGGTGCGCGAGGGCTGGTGCCCGAACCAGGTGTCGGCATCGTAGCGACCGCGTGGAGCCCGGGCCGAGGTGCCGTCGACGACGACGGCGAGAGCGGGGCGGGCTTCGGACATGCGATTCACCTGGCCTAGAAGTAAGAGGGAGAGCGTCTACCCCCGTTCGGGGGTGATGTTCACTCAACCACGCCGCCCGTGCATGCGTCCAGAGGATCAATCACATTGTGGAGAACTGTGTCGACGGGACCACGGCTGTGGATAATGTGCCCGCCCCGGCCGGGCTCGGCGCTACCGTGCCCGCATGCGCTGGGACCGCCTGTTCGACGATCTGGAGAGCCAGCTCGAGCAGGAGCTCGATGCCGAGCAGTCCGACCTCGTCGCCGAGGAGGAGCGTCTCCGGCTGGGCCGGCTCGCGCTGCGCGACCGCCTCACCGAGATGATCCGGTCGGAGGCCGGCGCCGAGCTCGACCTCGTGCTGCGCGACGGCTCGCGCATCCTGCTCGCCGTCGGCTCGTCGGGGCGCGACTGGATCGCCGGCGAGCTGCGCGGCGACACCCGGGTGCGCGCCGCCTGCATCCTGCCGATCGCGTCCATCGGCGCGGTCGCACCCCGCGGCGACCAGCTCGCCGTGAGCCTCGGCGCACCGCCGGTCGGCGATCCGCAGCCCGAGCTCTCGGCCCGACTCGGTCTCGGCTTCGTGCTGCGCGAGCTGAGCCGACGGCGCAGCCCGGTCGACCTCGCGACGAGCTGGGGTCGCGTGCACGGCACGATCGACCGGATCGGCCGCGACCATCTCGATCTCGCCGAGCACGAGCCGGGCGCCCAGCGCCGCGGACGCGCCGTGCGGCGCACGTTGCTCGTGCCCTTCTCCGAGATCCTGTTCGTGCGGTACTGAGGAGGAGCGCCGGCCGACGCGACGGCGGCGTCGAACGCTGACAGCGCAGGCGCTGCCGGATCCATCGCGGATGGTCAGCAGCGCGATCAGAAGCGCGAATCGCGCCCGAACATCTCGACGATCCCGGCGGCGTCACCCAGATCCGACTGGTTCCAGCGGTTGAGTCGGCGGGTCTCCTCGTACTTGGCCTCGATGTAGGACTCGAGCACCGGGCGCTCGACCCGCCACTGCCCGCGGGCGCCGACCTTGATCGCCGGCAGCTCGCCCGTGCGCACGAGCGTGTAGGCCTGGCTGAGCGAGATGTTCAGCACCTCCGCCGTGTCGGCGAGGGTCAGGAAACGCCCCACGCTCGCGGAGGAATCGGCACCGGCCATGACTCGAGTATGGTCCCGCCGACTTCCGCCCGGGGCGGTCACCGGCGGGCTGTGGATAACTCTCTCGGCGCATCCGTGATCGGCGTCACCATGTCATCCGTGACCACTGAATCGCCCCGCCGTCGACGCCCCATCGACCCGCGCCTGCTCATCGGGCTGGCACTCGTGCTCGTCTCGGTCGCGGGCGTCGTCGGCGTCGTGGCCGCGACCGATCGCACGGTGCGCGTGTACGCCGCCGGCGGCACCCTGACGCCGGGAGAGCACGTCGGGCGCGACGACCTGGTGCTGCGCAGCGTCGCGCTCGACGGGGCCGACGCGCACTACCTGCGCGAGGGGCAGCTGTCGCGCGCCGGGCTCGTCGTGACCCGTACGATCCACGGCGGCGAGCTCGTGCCGCGTGAGGCGGTCGGCGGCGGCGACGAGGTGGATGCGGCCCGGCTCGTCGTGCAGGTCGACGGCCGTATCGGATCGGCGATCACCCCGGGGGCCGTCGTCGACGTCTGGGGCGCGACCGCCGCCGAGCGCGGAGCGGACGACGACGCATCCGCGCCGCCGAGCGTGCTCGCCGCCGACGCGATCGTGGTGCAGGTGCTCGATGACAAGGGACTGGTCGCCGGCTCGTCGAGCGTGGCGGTCGAACTGCGGGTGCCGCGCGAGCGCATCGCGCGACTGCTGCAGGCCGTCGCCGACGATCAGCGCCTCTCGCTCGTCGCGGCCGGCGGGGGAGCGGCATGACCGAGGTCGGGCTCGCGCTCCCCTTCGCCGAGGAGGAGCGGCTCGCGGCCGAGGCGGCGCGTCACGGCCATCGGGTCGCGCTGCGCTGCTCGGGCGCCGACGAGCTCGCGTCGCGGGTCGCGGCGGCTCCGCCCGAGCTCGTGCTCGTGGCCGCCGATCCGCGCTATCTGACCGCACGGCTGATCGAGGTCTGCGACCGCGCGGGAGTGCGGATGGTGGTCGTGGCGGAGCCGGGTGGCGAGCGCTGGGCGCGGTCGCTCGGCGTCGTGGATGCGGTCGCGGGCCCCGCGCGCTGGGAGCTGCTCGAGGATCCGACCCGAGTGCCGCGTCCGCGGGAGGAGTCGGGTTCGGGAGCGGCGCCGAACGGAGTCGGTGAGGCTGAGCGGGGCGCAGGTGAGCGCGAAGCAGATGAGCGCGGTGCAGCACCGGGACGGTCGCGGGGAACGAGGTCGCGCTGGTCGCTGCTCCGCCGCGGAGGTGGTCGGCGAGCGGAGGCGGGTGCGGACGGCCAGGAGAATCATGCCGACGCCGCAGGAGCGAGGGGGGTCCCGGGTGGGCGGCGTGCTGCATATGGCTCCGGCTCCGGCTCCGGAGGTGCGGCGTCGGCGAGGGCCTCCTCGCATGATCAGTTCGCGCCGGAGGAGGGCTTCTCTCGCGCCGCGTACTCTGACACCGCATTCTCCGGTTCGGTGTTCTCCGGCTCGGCGTTCTCCAGCGGACCATCCGACGGCGACGACGCCGCGCGGTCGCCGGGCGGCTTCGATCCTGGCGCCGGAACCCGCGCTGGCGCCGGCACCGATCCGGGCGTCGCGACCGCGCCTGCCTCGGTACGGCGCCCCGCCGCCGTGATCGCGGTCTGGGGACCGCACGGCGCTCCGGGGCGCACGGCGATGGCCATCGCCGTCGCCGCCGAACTGGCGGCGTCGGGTGCCCGCGTCGCGCTCGCCGACGCCGATACGCATGCGGCGGCCGTCGCGCCCTCCCTCGGGCTGCTCGACGAGGCGCCCGGCTTCGCCGCCGCCTGCCGCCTCGCCGGAGCCGGCTCGCTCGACGCCGAGGAGTTCGAGCGGCTGGCGCGCATCCACGAGGCTCCGGGCTCGCAGCTGCACGTGCTCACCGGACTCACCCGAGCCGCCCGCTGGCCCGAGATCAGCGGCGACCGGGTGCGCGCCGTGATCGCCGCCGCCCGCGACTGGGTCGACTACCTCGTGATCGACGTCGCCGCGAGCCTCGAGCACGATGAGGAGCTCACGAGCGACGTGCTCGCCCCGCGCCGCAACGCGGCGACCGACGCGGTGCTCGGTGCCGCCGATCACGTGATCGAGGTCGGTCGGGCGGATCCCGTCGGGATCGCCCGATTCCTGCACGCCCACGCCGAGCTGCTCGAGGTGGCCGCACCGCCGCGCACCACCGTCGTGCTCAACCGCGTGCGCGCGAGCGCGATCGGGCTGGATGCGGCCGGCCAGGTGCGGCAGACGCTGCAGCGCTTCGGCGGCATCGAGCGCCCGGTGCTCGTGCCCGACGATCCCGCCGCCTTCGACGCCGCCGTACTGTCGGGGACGACGCTCGCGGCGGTCGCGCCGCGCTCGCCGGCGCTGAGCGCCATCCGCGATCTCGTTCACTCCGAGCTGCTGCCGCCGCCGGCCGCGACGCCGAGCCGGGCACGTCGGCGCCGGGAGGAGAAGGCGAGCCGCGCCGCTCGCGGGGGTGGACGGAGCGTGCGCGCGCAGCGGCTAGCCTGAACCGGTGAGCACCCTCTCCGAGACCGTTCTCGCCCAGGAGCGGTCGTCCCAGGCCGACGTCGACTGGCTGCAGGTGCTCGTCGCCGACGGTCAGCTGCTGGCTGATCTCGCCTTCGCCGACATCGTGCTCTGGGTGCCCACCGACCAGGGCGGCTTCATCGCCGTCTCGCACTCGCGTCCCTCGTCGGCGGCCACGCTCTTCTACCGCGACTTCGTCGGGCAGCAGATCAAGCCCGAGTGGAAGTCGCAGGTCACCGAGGCTTTCGAGTCGGGCGCGATCGTCGACACCGCCGCCCCCGACTGGTACGAGGAGACGCCGACGCGCGTCAGCGCCATCCCGGTCATGCGCCGGCTCGACCCGAGCAGCACCACCACGACCGACTCGCCGATCGCCGTCATCACCCGGCACTCGAACCTCAGCGAGGCGCGCACCCCCAGCCGCCAGGAGCTGACCTTCAATCAGTGCGCCACCGACCTGTTCGAGATGATCGCCGCCGGCGACTTCCCCGACATGCAGGCCCCCGCCGGTCCGCGCCGTGGCGCCCCGCGCGCCTCCGACGGGCTCATCCGCCTCGACGTGGATGGCGTCGTCACCTTCGCCAGCCCCAACGGCCTCTCCGCCTTCAACCGCCTCGGCTTCGACGGCGAGCTCGAGGGACTGTCGCTCGCCGAGGTGACGACCGAGCTCATCAAGGGCAAGCTCATCGTCGACGAGTCGCTGCCGCTCGTCGTCACCGGTCGCGCACCGTGGCGCACCGACATCGAGGCGGCCGGCGTGACGATGACGCTGCGCACCATCCCGATCCGGCACGGCCTCACCCGGGTCGGAGCGATGGTGCTCGTGCGCGACGTGACCGAGGCGCGCCACCAGGAGCAGGAGCTCATCACCAAAGACGCGACGATCCGCGAGATCCACCACCGCGTCAAGAACAACCTGCAGACCGTCGCCTCGCTGCTGCGTATCCAGGCCCGCCGCAGCCGCAGCGAGGAGGCGACCGAGTCGCTCACCCAGGCCATGCGCCGGGTCGCCGCGATCGCGGTCGTGCACGACACGCTCAGCACCGGGCTCAGCCAGAACGTCGACTTCGACGAGGTCTTCGATCGCGTCGTGATGCTGACGGCCGAGGTCGCGGCGAGCCACAACTCGCACGTGCGCCCCGTGAAGACCGGCGAGTTCGGCGTGCTGCCGAGCGAGTACGCGACGCCGCTCGCCCTCGCGCTGACCGAGCTGGTCACGAACGCGGTCGAGCACGGCCTGCGCGACCGCGACGGTCAGGTCGACATCGAGGCCAAGCGCGGCGAGCACAGCCTGACGGTGTCGGTGCGCGACGACGGCGCCGGGCTGCCGGAGGGGCGCGTCGGATCGGGTCTCGGCACGCAGATCGTGCGCACCCTCATCCAGGGCGAGCTGAGCGGATCGATCGAGTGGCACTCGCGCGACGGCGAGGGCACCGAGGTGCTCATCGAGGTGCCGCTGCGCTGGCTCGAGAAGCGCTGACGCTTAAGCAGCGCTGACGACGGCGCCCGGGCGGCACCCGTCGTCCTGACGCTGAGTCAGTCTCAGACTTGACCGGGATACGACTCACGCCGCCACCCGGTCACGAAGGTGACGCGGGATGACGGCGTGAGTTCGCGTCAGCGGCGGGGCCGCGCGAAGATGAGGTGTCGGCTCAGGAAGCGCGGCGAGCGCGAGCGGCGCGGCGCTTGAGGGCGCGGCGCTCGTCTTCGCTGAGGCCGCCCCAGACGCCCGAGTCCTGGTTGGTCTCGAGGGCGTACTGCAGGCACATCTCGGTGACCGAGCACTGAGCGCAGACCGACTTGGCCTTCTCGATCTGGTCGACGGCGGGGCCCGTGTTCCCGACAGGGAAGAACAGCTCGGGATCAGCGGTCAGGCAGGCGGCATTATCGCGCCAGTCCATGGTGGTGCTCCTTGGGTTGTTGCGGGGACACGCTGAAGCGGGGAATGAATCCGCACGATTCAGCGAAGATGAGATGACGTGGATTTCGGGAGGACGTCGACCTCATCGTCGGCGCTCAATCAACCGTCAATCACTGTTTCATACTTGTTACGTCAGATCAATAGGTTCGAATGGAGTGCGCCTGTGAATCGCCAGCATCGCCCGCCTGTCGTGACGGTGGCCGTCGTCTTGCTGGCGGGTGAAGCTCTGGTGGCGCTCGCGGGAACCATCTGGGTGGTCGTCGGGCTGATCGCGGGCGGCGCCGACTCGCTCGCGAGCGCCTGGGCGTTGCTGGTGCTGGCCGTGCTGGCCACCGTCGCGCTCGCGGGTCTCGCCGTCGCGACGCTGCGCGGTCGGGCGTGGGCGCGCACCGCGGTGATCGTGACGCAGCTGCTCACGATCCTCGTCGGGGTCAGCGCCCTGTGGGGTGCCGGCTCGCAACCGGAGATCGGGTGGCCGCTCATCCTCGTCGGCGTCGCGCTGTTCGCGCTCATGCAGGTTCCCGCCGTGCGCCATCATCTGCGGCTGCGCGGCGACGGCACGGTGCGCGTGGAGCCCGGTCAGCAGGAGGCGGACGACGCGGGTCCGAACGGACGAGGCTCCGGCGGAACGGGCACGGGCCGGCGTGGCTGACGCCGGCGGCACGACCCCCGGCACGACCCCCGTCACCGCGGCGCTCGAGCTGCGCGGCCTGCGCAAGAGCTTCGGCGCGAAGGCGGCCGTCGACGGCGTCGACCTGATCGTGCCGGGCGGCTCGTTCTTCGGGCTCGTCGGCCCGAACGGCGCCGGCAAGACGACGACGCTGTCGATGGCGACGGGGCTGCTGCGACCGGATGCGGGCACGGCCCGGGTGCATGGCCTCGACGTGTGGTCCGATCCCTTCGCGGCGAAGCGCATCATCGGCAACCTCGCCGACGGCATCGAGCTCTTCGACCGGCTCACCGGCGAGCAGCTGATCGTCTACACGGGTTTGCTGTTCGGGCTCGACCGCGCGACGGTCGCGAGTCGCGCATCCGACCTGCTCGACCTGCTCGATCTGACGCCGAGCGCGGGCTCGCCGGTGAGCGACTACTCGGCGGGCATGCGCAAGAAGATCGGTCTGGCGGCGGCGCTCGTGCACTCGCCGCGGCTGCTCGTGCTCGATGAGCCCTTCGAGTCGGTGGATCCGGTGTCGGCGGCGAACATCCGCGACATCCTCACCGGCTTCGCGCGCTCGGGCGGCACGGTCGTCGTGTCGAGCCATTCCATGGATCTGGTGCAGCGGATGTGCGACCACGTCGCGATCGTGGCCGCCGGCCGGGTGCTCGCGGCCGGCACCGTCGACGAGGTGCGCGGCGAGGGCACGCTCGAAGACCGCTTCCTGCAGCTGGTGGGCGGTCGCCGGCACGACGAGGGGCCGGAGTGGCTGCGGGGGAGCTGAGCGAGCGCGCCGCGATCGCGCTGCTGCTGCGGCTGCGGTTCCGCGTGCTGCTGAACACGCTGCGCCGCAACGTGCTGCAGCTCGTGCTCGTGATCCTCGGCGGCGCGCAGGGCGCGATCGTGACGGCGCTCGCGATCGTCGGCCTGGTGCTGCTGGGGCTGCTCGGCGGCGACGATCCTGGCGCGCTGCAGGTGCGGCAGCGCACGGTGGTGACCGGCGGGCTCGTGCTGACGCTGGGCTGGATGATCGTGCCGCTGATCACGAGCGGCGTCGAGAACACGCTCGATCCGCGACGACTGGCGCGCTTCCCGATCCGCGTCGGCACGCTGCTGGGGGCGCAGGTGCTCGTCGGTCTGACCTGGATCCCCGGAGCGCTGACCGTGCTGGCCGCGCTCGCCACAGCCGCGGTCTGGCGCGGGCCGGCGATCGCGGTCGCGGTGCTCTGCGCCGTGCCCGGGGTGCTGATCTGCGTGGTCGGCAGCCGGCTCGCGGCGTCGCTCACGACCGCGGCGATCGCCTCGCGGCGCGCCGGGCTGCGGGCGGGCGTGATCGCGGCGGCGCTCGCGGTGCTGGTGCTGCCGATCGCGGTGGCGGTGCTGGTCGGGCTGCGCGCGGCCGAGCCGGTCGGCGGTGTCGTGGACGCGCTCGCCTGGACGCCGCTCGCGGTCGTCTGGTCGGCTGCGGGGCTGGTCGCGACGGGGTATCCGCTCGCCGCTCTCGGCGCCGTCGCGCTCGGGGTGCTGGTGCTGGCGGCGCTCGTCATCGCCTGGCGCGCGTCGGTGCTCGCGGTCGCGCGCACCACCGGCGACGCCGGCGGCCGCGCGGTCGCCGCCGGGCGCCTCGGGGCGCTGCGATGGATGCCGGCGAACCCGGCCGGGGCGATCGCGGCGCGCTCGCTGACCTACTGGTTCCGCGACACCCGCTACGCGCGGCAGCTCGTGGTCGTGCCCCTGCTGCCCGTGCTGCTGATCTTCTGGGCGCGGCTGATCGACCAGCCGGGCCTCGGGATCGCGGTCGCGCCGCTGGTCGCGGGACTGCTACCGCTGACGATGTTCAGCGCGATCTCCTACGACGGCACGGCGTTCGCCGGGCACCTCATGGCGCCGGTTCCGGGTTGGGCGGATCGGGTCGGCCGGGCCGCGGCGATCGGCGTGATCGCCGGCCCGGCGACCGTCGCGATCGCGGTGATCGGGCTGGTCGTCGTCGGCCGTCTCGACCTGCTGCCGCCGATCCTCGGCATGAGCGCGGCGGTGCTGCTCGGGGCGCTCGGGGTGATCTCGGTTTCGTCGGCGCTGGTCGTCGTGCCGGTGCCGCGCACGGGCCGCAACCCCTTCGCGGGCTCGGCGGGCGCCGGGATGACGTCGGTGATCGGCTCATATGCCGTCACCGGCATCACCGCGCTGGTCGGCATCCCGACCATCGTGCCGGGGGTGCTCGCGATCGTGTTCGACCGGCCCGCTCTCGGCTGGGCGACGCTGGTCGTCGGCCTCGTCGAGGGCGCGATCGTGCTGGCGATCGGCGTGCGCGTGGGCGGCCGGCTGCTCGACCGGCGCGGCCCCGAGATCCTGCAGCGGCTGCGCAGCACCGGCGTCTGAGCGCTCCAGTGGCTGAGCGCTCCGGCGTGGGCTCAGGTGGCCGCGAGCCCCAGCTTCTTGCGCAGCATGTTGACGTGGCCGGTGGCCTTCGTGTTGTAGAAGGTCTGCTCGACCCTGCCCTCGGCGTCGATCACGAAGGTCGAGCGCAGCACGCCGGTGATGGTCTTGCCGTAGTTGAGCTTCTCGCCCCAGGCGGCGTAGGCCTCGTGCACGGCGTGGTCGGGGTCGCTCAGCAGCGGGAACGGCAGGTGCTCCTCCTCGCGGAACTCGGCGAGCTTCTCGACGCTGTCGCGCGAGATGCCGAGCACGGTGTAGCCGGCGGCCTGCAGCGGGGCGGAGCTGTCGCGGAAGTCGCACGCCTGCGTCGTGCATCCGGGTGTGAAGGCCTGCGGGTAGAAGTAGAGGATGACCCGCTGGCCTCGCAGCGACGCGAGCGTCACGGTGTCACCGTGGTCGTCGACGAGCGAGAAATCGGGGGCGAGGTCTCCGGGCTGCAGGCGTTCGGTCACCCGTCGAGCCTACGGTCGTGCCGAGTGGTCAACGGCACCCGAAAGACCTGCTATCGTTGTCCCTCGGTTCGGTTCTTCCGAATCGGCAGCCGCAAGGCATGCACCTCTAGCTCAATTGGCAGAGCAACTGACTCTTAATCAGTGGGTTCCGGGTTCAAGTCCCGGGGGGTGTACCACGAAGGCCCGGAATCTCAATGGTTCCGGGCCTTTTCTCGTTCGAGCCGGGGTCGCTCGCGTCATGAGGTGCGCTGGATGTGCGCTGTTCGACGGGCGGTCAACTCGGCGCTGGGGCTCAGGCTCCCGACGGCTCGTCCAAGAGGGACTGTGCGGGCGTCGGCGGGATGTCCTCATGCCGGATGACCGTGATCGGTTGCCATCCCCGACCACGCTGCTGTGATCCTCCGACGCATCGCCTTCTCTGCATTCTGGCTCGACGATGCCCGAGGGCATGCTGTCGTGGTGGGCGACCCTGATGCGACAGATCGCCCGTCGGCAACGTGTCAGCGCGGCGATCATCCGCGGGGGTTGTAGATTGTCTGACACAACATCCGTCGAATGGATCGCTATGTCCCTCGCCTCGCCCGGCAGGTCCGATCGCGTCAGCTGGGCGCCGAGTCGTCTCGCTGCCATGTCGCGCAAGGATGCGGTGACTACGGAGATCCGCCGTGCGATCGTCCTCGGCGAGCTGAAGCCGGGTGACAAGCTCACTGAGCAGCACCTCGCCGAATCGCTGGGCGTCAGCCGGCCGACGGTGCGCGAGGCGCTGAATCAGCTGATCCGCGACGGGCTCATCGTCCAGCAGCCGTACCGGGGCACCCGGGTGGCCGAGGTCACGCCGGCGCAGATCCTCGAGATCGCGCGCGCCCGCGTCGCGCTCGACATGGTGGCGATCGACGCGATCCTCGCCGATGAGACGGGGCAGAAGCTCGCCGACGTCGAGCAGGTGTGGAACAACTTCGAACGGGCGCCGCAAGACGACCCGCTCGCGCAGCACGAAGCCCATATCGCCTTCCACCGCGACATCTGGGTCGCGTCGGGCAACTATCTGCTGATCAACCTCTGGCCGGTGACCGAGGCGCACATCACCCTCGCGCTCGCCGAAGACCAGACGGCGCGGTCCGATCCCGATCGCGCCCATCGCCTGCACGACGAGCTCATGAAGGCGATCCGCACGCGCGACCGCGCGACCATCGAGCGCACCTTCATCCAGCACACGATCGACAGCGCCGAGGAGTTCGTCGCGCTGCTCGGAGCGGCGCCTGCCGCCCCGAAGGCGACGCGCGGCGCCGGCCGCGCCGCCGCGTCGAGCTGACCTCCGGCGGATTTCACACGACCGTCACACGCGCCCCTTCGGGCGCGCGTGTCTTCTCGGCGTGCGCGGAAATGCCCGATCAGGGCTGAGCGGCGCTTCGGCTGATGACGCGGCGGAGTCGGTCGCGTGACATCCGCGTTTCGGCGTGGATGTCGCGGCGACGCTTGCGTCCGTTCGTGACCGCGGGTACCTTGACGTCAATTGCCAGATTGTAAGACGCTGTGACAACGAAGTCAGAAGGCTCACCCGATGCAACGACGTATCCCCGCACCAGGGCAATTCCTCGCTGACCGCGGATCCACGGCACGACCGACGGCCTAGCCGTCACCCGTGGATCGCCGTCCCTCGGCGATCCGCGTCCTCCACGCAGCACTCCCTCGCACTGCCTCTAGAAGGGTCGCCATGTCCTCAACCTCCTCCCGCAAGCGCAAGCAGCAGGGTTCGACCGGTCGCTCCGTCCTCATCGTGATCGGCGTCATCATCCTCGCCCTGCTCGGCGGCTACATCGGCGCGACGGTCAGGGGCGGCGGCGCGGCCGCCGCACCCGGCAGCAGCGCGGCTGCCACGACGCCGTTCCTCGACGGCATCAAGCAGCGCGGCGAACTGCGCATCGGCATCGCGCTCGCGCCGCCGCTCACCGCCAAGCTGAAGAGCGGCAAGTACGGCGGACCCAACATCCTGCCGCTCGAGAACCTCGCCAAGCAGCTCAAGGTCAAGGTGACCACCGTCCCGGCCGAGTGGGGCAACATCGTCGCCGGTCTGCAGGCGGGTCGCTACGACTTCGCCGCCTACCTCGACCCGACCGTCGAGCGCTCGATGTCGATCCGCTTCACCGACAACGTGCTCACCTACCAGGGCGTTCTCGTGGTGCCGGCGAACTCGCCCTACTCGACCGCTGAGCAGATCCTCTCCTCGGGTCAGCCGATCGCCAGCGCTCAGGGCTCGGCCGTCGGCTCCGGCGCCAAGGCCGCCGGATACACCGTCACCGACCTGCCCGACTACACCGGCGCGCTCACTGCCGTGAAGGCCGGCCGCGCCGCCGCCGAGGCGACCGACTCGCCCACCGCCGTGGGCCAGGCGCAGGCCGATCCCGACGTGAAGATCATCGTGCCCGACCCGATCTTCTACCAGTCGGGAGCCGCCTATGGCGTGCCCGCGAACATCGACGAGCGCTCGCTGCAGGTCATCAACATCGCCATCGCGACGACGCAGAACAGCGGCGAGCTGAAGAAGGCCTTCACCGAGGTCGGCTACCTCGAGATCGACAACCTGGGCGATCTGCAGAAGCAGTGATCGCGGCTGAGCACGAGACCGCACCGACGAGAACGAGAGAGCAATGAACTACAACTTCGACTGGAGCGTGGTCACCGGGAACATCCCGGAGCTCCTGAACGGGCTCTTGACCACGCTCGAGATCGCGGTGATCGTGATCGTGCTCAGCATGATCCTCGCCGCGCCGGTGGCGATCGCTCGCATGTCGAGCGTCGCCCCGGTGCGGTGGATCGCCCAGATCTACATCGAGATCTTCCGCTGCACCCCGCTGCTCGTGCAGCTCTTCTGGATCTTCTACGCGCTGCCGACGCTGACGGGCATCACGCTGCCGGGGTTCGCCTCGGCGGTCATCGCCCTGACGCTCAACCTCACGGCGTTCATGGCCGAGGCCTACCGCAGCGGATTCCAGGCGGTGCCGAAGGAGCAGATCGAGGCGGCGCAGATGCTGCGGCTCACGCCCTTCGAGCGCACCATCCACATCATCATCCCGCAGGCGCTGCGCCAGCAGCTGCCGGTCATCCTGTCGCTGAACATCTCGCTGTTCAAAGACACGGCGCTCGTCTCGACGATCGCCGTCGCCGACCTCATGTTCGTCTCGAACAGCATCGTGGCCACCAGCTACCGCTCGCTCGAGATGTTCACGGTCGCGGCGCTGGTCTACTTCGTCATCGCGTTCCCGGTCTCGCTGGTCACCAGCAAGATCGAGCGCAACATGATCGAGGGCAACGAGCGCGGCGGCGGCAGCGGCCCGAGCCTGCTCTCCCGGATGCTCCCGGGAAATCGAACGAAAGCGGCGGTGACGACGGCATGAGCCAGACATCCAGCACCGGACCGACCCCCGCGGTCGGGACCTTCACGGCCTCGATGGGCGATGTGCTCGTCTCGGCTCGCGGACTGCAGAAGAGTTTCGGCGGCCGGCAGATCCTCAAGAACGTCGACTTCGACATGTCGCTCGGTGACATCACGGTGATCATCGGCAAGTCGGGATCCGGCAAGAGCACGCTGCTGCGTGCGCTCGCCGGACTGACCGACCCGGACGCCGGCTACATCTACTTCGACGGCAAGACGGTGTTCGACGACGAGGAGCGCACCGACGACTGGTACGACGTCGAGGCGCACGTGGGCATGGTCTTCCAGACCTACACGCTCTGGCCCCACATGGACGTGCTCGCCAACCTCACCCTCGCGCCGCTCAAGCGACTCGGCTACTCGAAAGCCGAGGCCAAGGAGCGGGCAGAGCAGGCGCTCGAAGAGGTCGGCATGGCCCACCACCTGCGCAGCCGGCCCACCCAGCTCTCGGGCGGCGAGCGGCAGCGCGTCGCGATCGCCCGGGCGCTCATGATGCGGCCGAAGCTCCTGCTCTGCGACGAGATCACCAGCGCCCTCGACCCGCCCGTCGCGGCGGAGGTGCTCGAGGTGCTGCGGCGCCTCAAGCAGGAAGAGGGCATCGCGGTCGCGCTCGTCACGCACGACATGGCCTTCGCGTCGAAGGCCGCCGACCGCGTCGTGTTCTTCCACGACGGCGAGATCGCCGTCAACGCCACACCCGATGAGGCGTTCAACCACAACGACAACCCCGACCTCGCGAAGTTCCTCGAGGCCGTGCGGTTCTGATCCGCGGGGCGGGTGGCCGGACATCCGCCTCCCGCTCCGGCGGCCCATCCCATCACCCAGCAACACGAAGGACCACTGCAGCTGTGCACACGGTAGTCATCGGCGGAGGAGTCATCGGACTCACCACCGCCTACGAACTCGCTCGTCAGGGCGAGACGGTCACTCTGGTCGACGCCCGAGGCACCGGCCTCGGAGCCGCGGCCGTCAACGCGGGCTGGATCGTGCCCGCCGAGGCGGCGCCGGTCCCCGGCCCGGGCGTCGTGCTCACCTCGCTGAAGTGGATGCTGCGCCCCGACAGTCCTCTCTACATCCGCCCGTCGCTCGCCCCCTCGTTCGTCTCCTTCATGCTCGGCATGTGGCGCGCCTCGAACGCGAAGGCGCAGCACGCGGGCTTCGCGGCGCACCTCGCGCTCGCCGAGAACACCATCGAGGTGTTCGACGAGTACCGCGCCGACGGCATGGACTTCGAGATGCACAACGAGGGACTGCTCATGGCGTTCCTCGACAAGTCGAACCTCGAGCACCACCTCACCCACTACGACCTCGTCGACAGCCACGGCCTCGCGCCGACCACGCTCGTCGGCGACCAGGTGCGCGAGCAGGAGCCGCTCATGAGCGACGCGGTGCAGGGCGGGCTCTTCTTCCCGAAGGAGCGCCACGTCGACCCCGAGTCGCTCATGCGGGCGCTTCACGCCAAGCTCGTCGATCTCGGCGTCGAGCTCGTCGAGAACGCGCCGATCGACGCGGTCGAGCGCAGCGGAGACCGGGTCGCCGCGGTGCGCTCCGGTGCGCGCCGCTTCGACGGCGACCGCTTCCTGCTCGCCGCCGGCGCCTGGACCGGTCCCGTCTCGAAGCTGTTCGGGCAGCCGCTGCCGGTGCGCCCCGGCAAGGGCTACAGCGTCGAGGTCGCGCCCTACGGGCTGAAGAGCGCCGTCAACCTCAGCGACGCGAAGGTCGCGATCACCCCGCTCGCGAACAAGCTGCGCCTCGCCGGCACCATGGAGTTCGGCGGGCTCGACGAGAACATCAACCAGGTGCGCGTGGATGCGATCCTGCGCGCGCCGAAGGCCTACTTCCGCGACTGGGAGCCGCCGGCATCCGCCCCCGTCGCCCGGGCCGGCATGCGGCCCATGACGCCCGACGGGCTGCCGATCATCGGCCAGCTCGGCGGCATCCGCAACGCCTACGTCTCCACGGGTCACGGGATGCTCGGCGTCACCCTCGCCCCCGGCAACGCCCGCGTCGTCGCCGATCTGATCCTGCAGGGCGCGACCTCGCCCCTGCTCGCGCCCTTCACCCCCGCGCGCTTCCGCGGCGGCCGCTGAACCTCACGACACACCGAAAGGACCGCACCATGTCCCTCCAGCTGACCGGCATCCTCGCCGCCGTCACCACCCCGTTCACCGCCGACGGCTCCGCCCTCGACGAGGCCACCGTGCACAGCCAGGTCGACCGCCTCGTCGCCGGCGGCCTGCACGGACTCGTGCCGACCGGCACGACCGGCGAGTTCACCTCGCTCACCCCGGCCGAGTACCGCCGTGTGATCGAGGTCTACGTCGAGGCCGCGGCGGGCCGCGTTCCCGTCATCGCCGGAATCGGCAGCCTGACCACGGCCGGCGCGATCGAGCTCGCCCAGCACGCCGAGAAGGTCGGCGCGGCCGCCGTCATGGTCGTGCCGCCGTTCTACGACCCGCTGTCGTTCGACGCGGTCAAGGTGTTCTTGACGGCGGTCAGCGATGCCATCACGATCCCGATCATGTACTACAACGTGCCTGGCGCGACCGGGGTGAAGCTCGGCGCGGCCGAGCTCGCCGAGCTCGGCGGCATCCCGCGCGTCGACTACCTGAAGGACACCTCGGGGGATGCGGTCGCCTTCGCCGAGCTCGTCGCCGTGCGCGGTGACGAGATCAAGGCCTTCAACGGCTGGGACACGCTCACGCTCGCGGCGATCGCGAGCGGCGCGGAGGCTTCGGTCTGGGGCGTCGCCGGCATCGTGCCCGAGCAGGCTGCCGAGCTGTGGCGCGTCGCCGTCGACGAGAAGGACATCGACCGGGCCCGCGAGCTCTGGCGTCCGCTCTGGGCGCTCAGCGACTTCCTCGAGTCGGTCAACTACGTCGCCGGCATCAAGGCCGCGCTCGAGCTGATCGGCCACCCCGCCGGCCCGCCGCGCGCGCCCATCCAGCCGCTGCCGGCCGCCGAGCGCGAGCGTCTCGCCAGCATCCTCGACCGCCTCGGCGTGCTCGCCGCTCCCGCCGCCGCATGACCGAGCCGATCTTCCGCCTGGAGACCATCGAGGTCCACGCCGAGGGCGAGCCCGGCCGCGTGATCGTGAACGCCGCCGACTTCGTCGAGGGCGACACGATGGCCGAGCGCTTCGACTTCTGCGTGCAGAACCTCGACGGTCTCCGGCGGGCGATCCTGCGCGAGCCGCGCGGCTACCCGGGCCTCTGCGCCGTCTTCCTGCTGCCGCCGGTGAACCCGGAATCGCACTTCGGGGTCGTCGTGCTCGAGCAGGGCGGATTCACGCCCATGTCGGGCAGCAACACGATGTGCGCCGTGACCGCCGCGCTCGAGGGCGGCCTGGTGCCGATGGTCGAGCCGGTGACCGAGGTGCGCATCGACACCGCGGTGGGCACGGTCACCGCGCTCGCGAACGTCAGCGGTGACAAGGTGACCTCGGTCACCGTCGTCAACGTGCCCGCGTTCGTCGTCGACATCGACCGCCCCCTGCACGTGCCCGAGTTCGGCATCGTGCCGGTCGACATCGTCTTCGGCGGGCAGTTCTTCGCCCAGGTCGCCGTCGCCGATCTCGGGCTCGAGCTCGACCCGGCCCGGGGCAAGGAGCTAGCCCGCGCCGGTGCGCTCGTGAAGCTCGCCGCGCAGGAGCAGGTGGATGTCGTGCATCCGCTGAACCCGGCCATCGACGCGGTCAACCTGATCATGCTGCACAGCGGCGACCGGAGGCCCGGCGTCACCTCGCAGAACACCGTCGTGCTGACCAACGGCCCGCTCTCGGCCGCCGACCCGCGCACCTGGACGGGCGCGCTCGACCGCTCGCCCTGCGGCACCGGCACCTCGGCGCGCATGGCCGCTCTGCACGCGCGCGGCCAGCTCGAGATCGGCGAGAAGTTCGTGCACCGCAGCATCATCGGCACCGAGTTCGTCGGCGAGCTGACGGCCGCGACCGAGGTCGCGGGCCGCAGCGCCGTGCAGCCCACTGTCACCGGCCGCGCCTGGCTGACCGGGCGCGCCAGCTGGACGCTCGACCCCAGCGATCCCTTCACCGCCGGCTACACGGTCGGCGACATCTGGGGACCGCAGTAGGCGTCCGCGCCCGCGGCCCGCTGCCGTCGCGCAGCAGAACCATCCGCACCACCCCGCACCGCACCAGAACCATCCGCAGCACAAGGAGCTGATACGTCATGAGCGAGAGCCTGTTCATCAACGGCCGTCGCCGTGCATCCGAGTCCGGCGTCACGCAGGACGTCATCGATCCGTCGAACGGCGAGGTCGTCGCCACTGTCAGCGTCGGTGACGAGAACGACGTGAACGCGGCCGTCGAGGCCGCCCGCGCCGCGTTCCCCGGCTGGTCGACCGCGGCCCCGGTCGAGCGCTCGGCTGCCCTGAGCAGGTTCGCCGCCCTGCTCGAGGAGCGCGCGGAGGAGTTCGCGCAGCTCGAGAGCCGTCAGGCCGGCAAGCCGATCCGCCTCACCCGCGAGTTCGACGTGCCGGGCACGATCGACAACGTCGCCTTCTTCTCCGGCGCGGCCCGCAACCTCGAGGGCAAGGCCACGGCCGAGTACTCGGGCGCGCACACCTCCTCGATCCGCCGCGAGGCGATCGGCGTGATCGGATCCATCTCGCCGTGGAACTACCCGCTGCAGATGGCCGCGTGGAAGATCCTGCCGGCGATCGCCGCCGGCAACACGATCGTGCTGAAGCCCGCCGACACCACCCCGCTGACGACGACGCTGTTCGCCGAGGTCGCCACCGAGGCCGGCGTGCCCGACGGCATCATCAACGTCGTCACCGGTCGCGGGCGCGAGGTCGGTGCGAAGCTGCTGCGCCATCCCGAGACCGACATGCTCTCGTTCACCGGCTCGACCGGCGTCGGCCGCACCGTGCTGGATGCGGCGGCTACGACCGCGAAGCGCGTGCACCTGGAGCTCGGCGGCAAGGCGCCGTTCGTCGTCTTCGACGACGCCGACCTCGAGGCCGCGATCCACGGCGCCGTCGCCGGCAGCCTGATCAACACCGGCCAGGACTGCACGGCCGCGACGCGCGCGATCGTGCACCGCTCGCTCTATCAGGACTTCGTCGACGGCGTCGCCGAGCTGTACGGCAAGGTCGTGCTCGGCCCGACCGCGGATCCGGACACGGATCTCGGCCCGCTGATCAGCTTCGACCACCGCGACAAGGTGGCCGGCATGGTCGACCGCGCGCGCGACTACGCCCGTGTGATCGGCGGCGGCATCCCCGAGGGCGACGTCTTCGCGCAGGGCTCGTACTACCGCCCGACGCTCGTCGCCGATGCCGACCCGCAGAGCGAGATCGTCAAGGACGAGGTGTTCGGCCCGGTGCTCGCGGTGACGCCCTTCGACAGCGATGACGAAGCCATCCGTCTCGCCAACGACACGGTCTACGGCCTCGCCTCGTCGGTGTGGACTCGCGACGTCTACCGCTCGCTGCGCGCCACGCAGGAGATCCGCGCGGGCGTGGTCTGGGTCAACGACCACATCTCGATCATCAGCGAGATGCCGCACGGCGGCTTCAAGCAGTCCGGATTCGGCAAGGACATGTCGACGTACTCCTTCGACGAGTACACGGTCGTCAAGCACGTCATGTACGACCGCACGGGCGAGGCTCGCCGCGACTGGCACCGCACCATCTTCGCGAACCCGGGGGACAACCGATGACTGCACGCTTCACCGACCGCATCGCCCTCGTCACCGGCGCGGGCGGCGGAATCGGCAGCGCGATCGCCGCGCGCCTCGCCGAGGAGGGCGCGACCGTGATCGTGGCCGACGTCGTCGCCGAGGCGGCACAGAGGACGGTCGACGAGATCGTCGCCGGGGGCGGCGCCGCGGTGCCGAGCACCTTCGACCTGCGCTCGCCCGAGGCGATCCGCGCGGCCGTCGCCGGTCTGCTCGCCGAGCACGGCCGCATCGACGTGCTCGTCAACAACGCCGGCGTCAACCGCCGCGGCGCCCTGCTCGAACTCAGCGACGACGACTGGGCGCTCACCTTCGACGTGAACGTGGATGCGATCTTCCACCTCACCCGCGCGGTGCTGCCGCAGATGGTCGAGCGGCGCACGGGCGCGATCGTGAACACCGCATCCCAGTGGGGCCTGCACCCGGCCCCCGGTCACATCGGCTACAACGTCTCGAAGGCGGCGGTGGTGTCGTTCACGCAGAGCCTCGCCCGCGACTACGCGCCGCACAACGTGAGGGTCAACGCCGTCGCCCCGGGTGAGGTGCGCACGCCGATGGTCGAGGCGAACCTCGCCCGCACCGGGCGCACGGTCGACGACCTCAACAAGCTGGTGCCCTTCGGGCGCATCGGCGAGCCGAGCGAGATCGCCGCGCTCGTCGCCTTCCTCGCCTCCCACGAGACGCCCTACCTGACCGGCACGGTCGTCGAGATCACCGGCGCGCAGGCCGTCTCATGACCGCCGCACCCGTCGTGCAGCCGCACACGGCCCTCGTCACCGGAGCGTCCAAGGGGATCGGCGCCGCGATCGCGCGCGAGCTGCACGCCCAGGGCCTCACGGTCGTCGTGCACTTCAACTCCGACCGCTCCGCCGCCGAGCTGATCGCGGCCAAGCTCGGCGACCGCGTTCACCTCGCGGGCGGCGACCTCAGCGCTGCGGGCGGCCCCCAGCGGGTGTGGGATGCGGCGGTCGCCGCCGTCGGCCGCGTCGACGTGCTCGTCAACAACGCCGGCGCCTGGCTCTCCTCGCCCGTCGACGACGCGGAGGCGTGGGCGACCGGATGGCAGCGCAACCTCGCGCTGAACCTGCAGGCGCCCGCGGACCTCAGCCGCCTCGCGATCGAGCACTTCGCCGGCCGCGGCGGGGTGATCGTCAACATCACCAGTCGCTCGGCGCACCGTGGCGACGACGCCGACCACCTCGCCTACGGGGCGGCCAAGGGCGGTCTGCTCGCCTTGACCCGCGGCATCGCGCGCGGCTACGCCCAGCAGGGCGTGCTCGCCTACGCGGTGTCTCCGGCGTGGGTGGCGACCGAGCTGGCCGCCGGCGAGGAGCTGGAGAAGCTCGCCGCCACGCTCCCGCTCGGCGAGGTCACGCCGCCCGAGGAGGTCGCGGCCGTCGTCGGCTTCCTCGCCAGCGGACGCGCGCGCCACGCGACGGGCACCACGATCGACGTCACCGGCGCCGACTACGTGCGCTGAGCATCCACCCCGCCTCGGTCGCGAGACCATCGCGCGCCGCAGTCCGCTCCGGCGCCACAGCCCACACCCACGGAGGTACGCATGAGATTCGACCGGATGCTGCAGGTCGTCGACGCCCACGCCGAAGGCGAGAGCGGCCGCGTCATCGTCGGCGGCGTCGGGCAGGTCCCCGGCGAGACCATGTTCGACAAGCGCGTGTTCCTCGAAGAGAACCGCGACGAGATCCGCAAGCTCGTGCTGTTCGAGCCGCGGGGAGCGGTGTGGCACAACGCGAACATCATCCTGCCCTCGAATCACCCCGAGGCCGACATGGGCTACGTGATCCTCGAGACCACGGAGTACCCGGCGATGTCGGGCTCTAACACGATGTGCGTCGCCACCGTGCTGCTCGAGACAGGAATCCTGCCGATCGTCGAGCCGGTCACCGAGCTCACGCTCGAGTCGCCGGCCGGGCTCATCCGCGTGCGCTGTCAGGTGAAGGACGGCAAGGTCACGAGCGTGCGTCTCGTCAACCAGCCCGCCTTCGTCTATCACCGCGACCTCACGATCGACGTGCCCGGCATCGGCCAGGTGCGGGCCGACATCGTCTACGGCGGCATGACCTTCGTGATGGTGGATGCGGAGGACTTCGGCTACACCCTCGACCCGAGCGAGGCGCGCGTGCTCACCGAGGTGGGGGAGCGCATCAAGACCGCGGCGATCGAGCAGGTCGAGGTCGAGCATCCTGTGAACCCCGCGATCCCCGGGATCACCAACCTCGAATGGACGGGGCCGCTGCGCCGGGAGGACGGCGTGCTGACCGCGCGCAACACGGTCGTCGTCTCGCCGGGGCGCTGCGACCGCTCACCCTGCGGCACCGGCACCTCGGCTCGACTCGCGCTGCTGCACGCGCAGGGGCTCATCGAGCCCGGCGAGACCTTCGTGCACGAGTCGATCACGAGCAGCCGCTTCACCTGCGAGATCGACGACCTGACTTCGGTCGGCGCCTACGACGCTGTCGTCCCGGCGATCGCGGGGCAGGCGTGGATCAGCGGCTTCTCGCAGCTCGTGCTCGATCACACCGACCCGTACCCCACCGGCTTCACGGTGGCGGATACCTGGATGTCGACCGTCTGAGTCGTCATCCTCCGACGCGATCCGCGTCGATCCGGCCCCGGACCTGTGGTGGTGTCCGGGGCCGTTCTCGTGATCGGGACGCTTGCGTGCTCGATTCGCTCGGGCGGGAGAGACGTCAGGCGCGCGGCGACAGCGGCGCGACGCCGCAGAGCTCGGCGAGTCGACCCATCTCATCCCAGGTGAAGCGCTGCAGTGGAGTGCCCTCGGCGCGGCGGCGCTCCGCCGTCGCGAAGGAGCCCTCTCCCGGCAGTCGCACCGGGGCAGCGCCCTCGGCGACCGGGGCTGACGTGATGTGCGCCGCCGCGGCATCAAGGTCGGCGGTGAACTCGGCGAGCGGACGCATCGCGGCGACGTCGATCGCGACCAGGAAGACGCCCTGCCCATCGGCTCCGGGACCGTCGGAGACGGTGCCCGCTCCCGTGAGCGAGCCCGCCAGCGCCTCGGCGACGAGCGACAGTGCGAAGCCCTTGGCGCCGCCGAAGGGGTGCAGCACGTCGCCCGACGCCCACTCCTCGGGAATGGTCTCGCCGCGGTCGCGCCACTCGGAGACGCGACCCATCGCGACCGCGCTGGTCGCCAGGTCGATGACCAGATGGGGCGCCTGCGCGCGCGGGATGCCGAAGGCGATCGGGTTCGTCGACAGGCGGCCCTCGGTCGCTCCCGGGGGTGCGACGACCTGGCCGGAGCCGCTGTTGTTCGTGAAGACGAGAAGCGCGACCCCCGCCTCGGCGGCCTGCTCGGCGAAGTCGATCAGGCGACCGGCGTAGTCGCTGCCGTGCAGCGCGACCCCGGCGATGCCGTGCCGACGGGCTCGGTCGATCGCGACCGTGGTGGCGTCGCGCAGGGCGAGGTGACCGAAGCCGCGGGCGCTGTGCAGCCGCACGACGGAGCCGCGGTCGATCTCGATCTCGGTCGTCGCAGCCGGGTCGGTGGCTCCGGACTGCACGCGGGCGACGTACTCCGGAAGTCGGCGCAGCCCGTGCGACTCGTGCCCCGACAGCTCCGAGGTCACGATCTGCGTCGCCATGTCGCGAGCGTCGTCGGGGCGGGCGCCGATCGCGCCGAGAACCTGCTCGGCGAAGCGCTGCAGCTCGGCGGCGTCCACGAGCACGGTGTCGTCCTCGTGCTTCGCCGCGGGATCGGTCGTGGTCTCGGTCATGCGGCAGCCTCCTCGCTGCTCGGGCGCGCACGGCGGCGGCGCACGTCGATCGTGGCGGCGACGTTGGCGGTGGCGATCACGGCGATGCCGACCCACTCCGTCACGGTCGGCGCCTGGTGCAGGATCACGACGGCGGCCACCGCGGCCGCCACCGGGTTCAGGGTCGCCATCACGCCGAAGACCCGCGGCGGGATGCGGCGCAGCGCGAACACGTCGGCCGCCATCGGCACGACCGAGCAGCACACGCCGGCCACCGCGGCGAGCAGCAGCGCGAGCGGGGTGACCCGGCCCTCCACCGCGGCGACGATCAGGAACGGGACGGTCAGCACAGCGCCGAGCGACGCGGAGAGAGCGGGGCCCTGGAACCCCGGCACGGCGGCGCCGACCGAGCGGTTGAGGTAGATGTAGCTCGCCCAGCCGGCGGCGCCGGCCAGACCGAACCCGACACCGAGCCAGTCCGTCGTGCCGCCCGGGCCGACCAGCACGAGCACGCCGACCGCCGCGAGCGCGGCGGCGACGAAGTCGCGCACACGGCGCGCCCCGGCGACCGCGACGAAGAGCGGACCGAGGAACTCGAGGGTCACCGCCAGCGCGAGACCCAGCCGATCGATCGCCCCGTAGAGGCCCAGGTTCATGACCGCCGTCGCGAGCCCGAGCAGCGCGACCAGCCCGAGCGTGCGGCGGCTGAACCGCCAGAAGCGAGGGCGCGCGATCGGCAGCAGCACGGCCGCCGCGACCAGCTGGCGGATCGCGACGACGCCAGGCGGACCGATCGAGGTCATCGCGATCGCCGCCAGCGCGGCGCCCGACTGCGAGATCGGCGGGTGGATGATCAGCGCGAGGATCCCCGGCCACCGGCGGTAGGTCGTCGTCGGCTCAGCCGGAACCGGGATGGCGCCGATCGATCCGGTCGCGACGGAGTCCGGCGTCCAGCCGTCGTCAGCCGTGCCAGCGGGCGTCTCGTCGTCGGGTGCGCGCATGGCCGCCCTGCTCAGACGGCGAAGATGCGGCCGGTCTGCACACCCTCGATCGACTTGACGTAGGCGAGGGCCACATCGGCCGCGGGAACCGGCTTGAAGCCCGGGAACGCCGAGTGGTAGCCGGTGGCCTCGAGCAGCACGGTCGGGCTGACGGCGTTGATGCGGATGCCGCGCGGCAGCTCGGCGGCGGCGCCGATGACGTACGACTCGATGGCGCCGTTCGCGGCCGAGGCGGCGGCGCCGGTCGCGATCGCCTCGCGGGCGAGGATGCCGCTGGTGAGCGTGATCGAGCCCCCGTCGCGCAGCGCGCGCACGGCCTCCTGGGCGACGGAGATCTGCGCGAGGGCCTTGTTCGCGAGAGCATCGCGGTAGTCGTCGGCGGTCAGCTCGGCGAGCGGCTTGAAGGCGACCGAGCCGAAGGCGGCGACGACGGCATCCAGCTCGCCGATGCTCTCGAAGAACGCGGTCACCGCGGCGGCGTCGGTCGCGTCGAGCCCGGGGGCGCTGCTCCGGGTGACGGCGACGACCTCGTGGCGGTCGCGGAGCGCATCCACCACGCTGGATCCGATGTGGCCCGAGGCGCCGAGCACGGCGATCTTCATGTGCGTCTCCTTGACTGGGGTGGTCGCGGCGTCGAATCGCGCCGCTCACGTCTGATTGTCTGACCCTATCGTCTGACCCTTGATCCGGACCGGATGCCGAGGGCATCCCGAAATGGCGTCGAGTCGGCCATCCTCTCGACATTCGGGCACGGGATGAGATCCCGCCGCCGACCTAGCCTGGCCCGGTCACCACTCCCGGAAAGGCCCTCATGTCCGACTCCCTCCCCCTCGTCCAGCACTGGATCAACGGCGCCATCAGCGAGTCGGCATCCGGTCGCACCGCGCCGGTCTTCGACCCCGCTCTCGGGCAGCAGACGAAGTCGGTCGTACTGGCCGATCAGGCCGAGATCGACGCCACGGTGGCTGCCGCGCAGGCCGCGTTCCCGGGCTGGAGCTCGACCTCGAACGCGAAGCGCCAGCAGGTCGTCTTCGCCTTCCGCGAGCTGCTGAACGCGCGTTCGCGTGAGCTGGCCGAGATCATCACGTCGGAGCACGGCAAGGTCGTCTCGGATGCCGCCGGCGAGGTCGCCCGCGGCCTGGAGGTCGTCGACCTCGCGACGGGGTTCCCGCACCTGATCAAGGGCGGCTACTCCTCGAACGTCTCGACCGGTGTGGATGTCTACTCGATCAAGCAGCCCCTCGGCGTGGTCGGGATCATCAGCCCGTTCAACTTCCCGGCGATGGTGCCGTTGTGGTTCTTCCCGATCGCGATCGCCGCCGGGAACACGGTCATCCTCAAGCCCAGTGAGAAGGATCCGTCGGCGGCGCTGTGGCTGGCCGAGCTGTGGAAGGAAGCCGGCCTGCCGGATGGTGTCTTCAACGTGCTGCAGGGTGACAAGCTCGCGGTCGACGGCCTGCTGAACGCCCCCGAGGTGCGCTCGATCTCCTTCGTGGGCAGCACGCCGATCGCGCAGTACATCTACGAGACCGCCGCGAAGAACGGCAAGCGTGTTCAGGCCCTCGGTGGTGCGAAGAACCACATGCTCGTGCTCCCGGATGCGGACCTCGACCTCGTCGCCGACTCCGCGATCAACGCGGGCTTCGGCTCCGCGGGCGAGCGGTGCATGGCCGTGTCCGTGCTGCTCGCGGTCGAGCCGGTCGCGGATGACCTCATCTCGAAGATCACCGAGCGGATCGGCAAGCTGCGCATCGGCGATGGCCGCCGTGAGCCCGACATGGGACCGCTCGTGACGGAGGCGCACCGGGACAAGGTCGCCAGCTACATCGACATCGCCGCCGCCGACGGGGCAACGGTCGTCGTCGACGGGCGGGGTATCGACGTCGACGGCGAGGCGGATGGGTTCTGGCTCGGGCCGACGCTGCTCGACAACGTGCCCACCACGTCGCGTGCGTACACGGAGGAGATCTTCGGACCGGTCCTGTCCGTCGTGCGCGTCGCCTCGTATGAGGAGGGTGTGGAGCTCATCAACTCGGGCCAGTTCGGCAACGGGACGGCGATCTTCACCAACGACGGCGGCGCCGCACGTCGTTTCCAGACCGAGATCCAGGTCGGCATGATCGGCATCAACGTCCCCATCCCCGTCCCCGTCGCGTACTACAGCTTCGGCGGCTGGAAGGACTCCCTCTTCGGTGCGAACAAGGCCTACGGCCCCGCCGGGTTCGACTTCTTCACGCAGGAGAAGGCCATCACCTCCCGCTGGCTCGACCCCTCCCACGGCGGCATCAACCTCGGCTTCCCCCAGAACTAGTCGGAGATCCCAGAACTAGAGGAAGCCGGAACACAACCGGCAGCTCGCGCGGGGTGGTCGCTCGCCCCGCGCGGCTCGGCTGCCCCGGTGCGAGCCGGCGGAGGTGGTCCTCCGGCTCGCGCCATGGTGCGGACCCGCCACATGGGCGCGGGTCCGCACCTTTCTGTCTCCGCCGGCGATCTGCCCGAGCGGGTGCGATCAGCCCCGTGCGCGGAACCGCAGCGCCGTCCACGCCTCGAGTCGTCCCTCGAAGCCGTCGAGGTCGACGCCGAGCACCTTTCCGGCCTGGCGGATGCGGCTGCGCAGGGTGTGGCGGTGGATGCCGAGCCGCTGCGAGGCGCGCTCCCAGGAGCATCCTTCGTCGAGCCAGACGTCGAGCGCCTCGATCAGGTCGCCATCGTGCTCGGCGTCGTAGTCGGCGAGCGGCGCGATCACCCGAGCGGCGACGCGCTCCGCCTTCTCCGAGTGCAGCAGTCCGAGCACCCCATCGCCGAGGAAATCGTCGAAACGCGCTGACGTCGCACCGGTGCGCGCCGCGTGCCGCAGCGCGTGTGCGGCCTCGTCGACGCCGACCGCGAGCTCGGCGTAGGCGACGAGCGACGACAGCCCGACGACGCGACCCAGCCGGGCGGCGACCTCGGTCACGGCGTCGACGCCTCCCGCCTCGACGAGCACGATCGTGCGGCCGGCCCGCTCGGCGTGGAACACCGATCCGGCGCTCTCGTCGGCGAGGATCTCGAGCGCGTCGCGCAGCTCCGCCCCGCCGGCCGACGACTCGAGCAGCGCCACCGTGACGGGGTCGTCGGGGAACCCGCCCCAGACCGCCGTGGCGGTCTGTCGTGCGACCGCGGTGCTGCCGGCCAGCAGCAGCTCGAGCAGGCCCGCGCGCAGCGCCCGCCGCGATTCGTCGAGGGCGCGGTTCTGTTCGAGCGCCAGGCTGGCCAGGGCGATCACGCTCGTGACCAGCTCGGTCGCGGCGCGGTCGAGGGGCTGCTCGTGCTGCAGCACCAGCGCCCCGCGCAGGCCGCCGGGCTGCCCGAGAGTCTGCACGGTCACCCGGGCGCCGCCGGCGTCGAGGCGCGACGCGGCGCGGCGTCCGCGGCGCAGCACCGCCACGACCTCGTCGGTGATCGTCGGCAGCAGTGCGAGATCCACCCCGCGCGCCGCCGGCACACGCACCGGCCGCGCGGCGCCATCGAAGAGCGCCACGCGGCAGGCGAGGCGCGATTCGAGCTCGACGAGGATCGCGGAGATGCCATCGGGTTTGAGCGCGGCGAGGGCGATCGCGCGTTGGGCGCCGAGTGACCATTCCATCGCGCGGGTGCGCTCGGCCGCGGTCGCCTCGGCGACGTGGCGGATGATCGCGATGAAGGGAATGCGGTCGGGCACCTCCACGAGCGGGAACGACCGGTCGACGCAGGCCGCCAGCAGCTGCGGTGGAGTGCCGGCGTGCAGGAACTGCGTGGCGAAGCCGAGCCCGATGACGCCGGCGCCGATGAGCCGGTCGATGTAAGGGCCGAAGTCGTAGCGATCCGGATGCTCGAGCCCGAACTGGCTTCCGTCGGTCAGCAGCAGCGTGCCGGGGGAGAGGAACTCGGTCGGGTCGTCGAGGTCGGAGCTGTGCACCCAGTCGACCGGGGCCGTGCGGCGACGTCGGCTCACCGTGTCGTCGAAGGCGTCGATGCCATAGGCCGTCGTGTCGGTCGCGCTGCCGCCGGGGCCGGTTCCGGCGAGCCGGAGCCGCAGCTCGCGCACCGCGAGCAGTCCGTCGATCGTCGGCTCCATGGTCCTCCGCTCGACAGGATCCGTGCGCCGACCCTAACAGCGCCCAGCGTGCCAGAGTGGTGATCGCCGGCTGTCTGTCGCTCCATTTCGTGATCGCTTCGACGGTCGGATCGGCGCACCATGAATCCAGGCGGAGCGGCCGCCGATGGAAGGAACGCGAGCACCATGACCCTCACGAGCGGCTACGACTTCGATCAGGCGACCAGCGCCGATCGCATCCGCGAACTCGATCGCAGCGTCTTCCACTCCTGGTCGGCCCAGGGCTCGCTCGATCCGCTCACGATCGCGGGCGGCGAGGGCAGCACCGTCTGGGATGCGGACGGCCGCCGCTACCTCGACTTCTCCAGCCAGCTCGTGAACACCAACATCGGGCACCAGCACCCCGCCGTGATCCGCGCGATCCAGGAGCAGGCCGCCGTGCTCGCGACCGTCGCCCCCGCTCACGCGGTCGCCGTGCGCGGCCAGGCCGCGCAGCGCATCCTCGGCCACGCCCCCGCCGGCTTCGACAAGGTCTTCTTCACCAACGGAGGTGCGGATGCGAACGAGAACGCGATCCGCCTCGCCCGTCTGCACACGGGCCGCGACAAGGTCGTGTCGACCTATCGCTCCTATCACGGCAACACCGGCGCCGCCGTCGTCGCGACCGGCGACTGGCGCCGCGTGCCCAACGAGTTCGCGCGTGGTCACGTGCACGTCTTCGGACCGTACCTCTACCGCAGCGAGTTCTGGGCCGAGACCCCCGAGCAGGAGAGCGAGCGCGCGCTGCGCCACCTCGAGCGCACGATCCAGGCCGAGGGACCCGACAGCGTCGCTGCGATCCTGCTCGAGACGATCCCGGGCACGGCCGGCATCCTGACGCCGCCGCCCGGCTACCTCGAAGGCGTGCGGGCGATCGCCGACCGCTACGGGATCGTGTTCATCCTCGACGAGGTCATGGCCGGCTTCGGCCGCACCGGCGAGTGGTTCGCGCTCGACGCCTTCGGCGTCACCCCCGACCTGATCACCTTCGCCAAGGGCGTCAACTCCGGCTACGTGCCGGTCGGCGGCATCGTCATCTCGGATGCCATCGCGGCGACCTTCGACGAGCGCGTCTTCCCCGGCGGTCTCACCTACTCGGGCCACCCGCTCGCGATGGCGTCGATCGTCGGCGCACTCGACGCGATGGAGACCGAGGGCATCGTCGCGAACGCGAAGCGCATCGGTGCCGACGTGCTCGCCCCGGGACTCGCCGAGCTGCAGCAGAAGCATGCGCTGATCGGCGAGGTGCGCGGGTCCGGCGTGTTCTGGGCCCTCGAGCTCGTCGCCCACCGCGGAACCCGCGAACCCCTCGCCGCCGGGTACATCGGCCGCGCGAAGAAGCTCCTGATGCAGCGCGGACTGCTGCCCTTCACGGCCGACAACCGCATCCACGTCGTGCCGCCGGCCGTGGTCGCCGACGACGAGGCGGCGCAGGCCCTCGGGATCTACGACGAGGTGCTGACCGCCCTCGCGCGGGAGCTCTGAGCCGAGGCATCCCACCGACTCGGGGGGCGGTCCGCCGCCTCCGCACCGACCGGGCGCTTCGAGCGCCCGCCGACCCGGCCGGGGTGGGCATCCTGATGCCGCTTGCTGCCCGCCGCCGGTCCGCGCCGTCCGCTCACGGCGCTCGAAGGCCCCGGGATCTCGTCGTCTCGGGGCTTTCGACGTGGTCGGACGCGTCGCGCTGAGGCGCCCGCCGCAGCGAGGGAGTCGGGAGATCGACCAGCGTCGCCCCTGCATGATCCGCTCTGCGCTGCTTCCGCCCGAGTGCTGTGTCCCCCGTGGAGTCACTCCCTGGTCTGACGACCTCGGGACCTCCGGTCGATGTGGTGCACTGCGGTGCTCCGTAGCGTCGGATCATGGACGTCGTCAACGAGCTCATCTCCCAGGCCGCCACCTCGCCGTGGCTGCTGCCGATCGTGTTCGCGCTGACGATCGTCGACGGGTTCTTCCCGCCCATGCCGAGCGAGACCGTGCTCGTCGCGGGTATCGCGGTGGCGGCTTCGGCGAGCGATCCGCTCAGCGTCGTGCTGCTGTGCCTGGTCGCGGCGCTCGGCGCGGCGATCGGCGACAACATCGCCTACTCGATCGGACACGGCGTGGGGTCGACGCGATTCCGCTGGATGCGCACGCCGCGTTCGGCTGCCACGATCGGCCGTGCGCGGCACGCGCTCGATCGCCGGCCTGCGCCGCTGCTGCTCGCCGGGCGGTTCATCCCGGTCGGCCGCGTCGTGATCAACATGACCGCGGGTGCTCTGCGCTTCCCGCGACGACGCTTCATCCCGCTGTGCCTGGTCTCGGCGCTGTCGTGGGCCGTGTTCAGCGCGGTGATCGGGATCTTCGCCGGAAGATGGCGCAGCGGCAGCCCCCTGCTCAGCGCACTGCTCGGCACTCTGCTGGCGCTCGGCATCGGTCTTCTGATCGAGCGCATCCACTCGCTGCGGGGCCGGTCGTCCGGGGCGACGGCGGGCTGACCTCGGTCCGTCGCCACGCCAGGTTCCGGAGCGCTTCGACGGGACCGCCGCCGCAGGGCGGCGCCCCGGGCGTCCCGCCCAGCGTCATCGCGAGGATCGCCGGCCGAGAAGGAGCCCGGCGGCGAGACCCGCCGAGATCCCGAGCACGGCGTCGACCGTGAGCGGACCGAGGGCTCGCGCAGATCCCAAGGACCCGGGTCGCGTGCATCCCTGCGATCGCGTCGATCCCGTGAACCCCGCAGAAGGCGTCGCGGCGACCGCGCCGAGGCCGCGCGCCGAGGCTCCGACCGAGCGCGCGTCCGCTGTCTCGAGCAGGCGAGGCGACTCCGCCGGGTCGCCGATCGTGCGGGCGAAGAGCATGAGCCAGCCGAAGATCACGATGACCGAGAGCAGCTCGAGCGCGGTCGTGTTGAAGTAGCCGACGGGCCAGTAGAGCAGCACCATGCCGAGCAGCACCGCCAGGAACACGGTCGTCGTCGACGTGAAGGCGCGGGTGAGCCCGGCGATCGCCAGCGGCACCACGAGGATCAGCGCGGCGAAGCCGGCGAGCAGCCCGTAGGCGAAGACCTTGTGCAGCGGCTCGTTCTCGCTGACCGGAACCCAGCCGACGCCGATGAGCGCGACTCCGACGACGAACAGCAGGCCCCGCACTACCGTCGGGCCGTGCACCCGCTCGGCACGGCGGCTGCGGGCGTGCAGGTCGAAGGTGACGAAGTCGGCGAGGGTCAGGATGGCGGTGCCGGCGACGATGATCGTCAGATTGAAGGTGGCGGCCGAGACCGCGGTGCCGGCGCCGAGGGTGCTGAAGTTGGCGCGCCACCAGTCCGGCTGCTCGGTCGTCAGCATGCTGGCGAAGCAACCGGCCAGCAGGAACAGGCCGAGCAGCACCGAGAGGCGGCGCGTCGTCATGTCGGAGGCGATCGCCGACATGATCAGGGCGCTCGCTCCGGTCGTCGCGGCGACGACGGCGGACGCGGCGAGGCGATCGACTTCGAGGTCGCGGAAGGCGAGCGCGAGCACCGCGAACAGCGAGCTGGTGAGCAGCACGGCGACGCCGGCGGCTGTGAACGCGAGGCCGACGGTGTCGAGCACGTGCCGCCACAGGCGACGGGCGCGCCAGCGGGCGCCGCCGCGACTCGCGAGCACGTAGCCGACCGCGAACGAGGCCCCGCCCGCGAGCCCGGCGAAGATCGCGGCGACCGCCCCGACCGATCCCGCGCCCCACAGCGGAGCGGGCGAGCTCAGGATCGCGCCGAACACAGCGCCGACCACCAGCGCGATCGCGCCCGCGACGAGGCCGCGTGCGTCAGCGGATCGTGCGGCCGTTCGCGTGGCGGTCCGCGTCGCGAGCGGCGCAGCGTCGGGCCCGCCTGTCGCGCTGCGCCCGGCGTCCATGCGCGCATCCTGCCCCGGCTCGGCCGGGCGAGGGAGGATTCCCTGGGATCTCGCCGAGTGGATGAGCGAGGCGCCGGGCTCGGCGGGTGGGGCGCCGGGCGGACTGGAGGCTGGCTGGTTCGGCGGAGCCGACGGCGCCGACTGGGCCGATCCGGCCGCCGCCGTCAGTGCTCGTCGCCGACCGGATGCAGCGGGTTCGCGTGGCCGACGTGATCGAGGGCGAGCTGCAGCAGCGCGCGCACGTGCGCGTCGTCGATCTCGTAGTGCGCCTCGCGGCCCTGGCGGTGCACGCTCACGACGCGGTGTGCGCGCAGCAGGCGCAGCGCGTGCGACACCGACGACTCGCTCGAACCGACGGCCGCGGCCAGATCGCGCACGCGCATCCGCCCGTTGAGGAGCGCCGAGAGGATGCGCACGCGGGCCGGATCGCCCAGCAGCGAGAAGACGTCGGCGACGTGCTCCACCGCGTCGTCGCGGGGGAGTGCGGCGCTGGGGAGTGCGGCGCTGGGGAGTGCAGCGCGGGCGTCCTCAGCCGGAACGGGCGCCGTCGCGGCCGCCGCATCCCTCGCATCGCTGCTGCTCATCGCGCTCACGATAACCCCCGTCGGTCTCGAATCCGGCTCAGACCGGCAGCTCGCGCTCGCCGCGGAAGCTCGCCGGCTCGCACTGGATCGTGGCGTGGTGGATGCCGTTCTCGTCGAGCACGGCTTGCGTCGACTCGAGCACGGTCGCGTAGTCGGCGCCTTCGGCGACGCGCACGTGTCCGGTGCAGTTCTCGATGCCGGAGGTGAGAGTCCAGACGTGCAGGTCGTGCACGCTGTCGACGCCGGGCAGCGCCTCGATGCGGGCCACGAGCTTCGGCACGTCGACGTGCTTCGGGGCGACCTCGAGCAGGATGCGCAGGGCCTGCCGGGTGAGCAGGAAGGTGCGCGGCAGGATGAACAGCCCGATTCCGACGCCGATGATCGGGTCGGCCCACGCCCATCCGGTCGTCCAGAGGATGATCGCGGCGACGATCACGCCCACCGAGCCGAGCATGTCGCCCATCACCTCGAGCATCGCGCCGCGCAGGTTGATGCTGTCGCGGGCGCCGGAGCGCAGCAGCAGGAAGCTGACGATGTTGACGGCGAGGCCGACGACCGCGGTGATCAGCAGCGGAGGGCCGGGCACGTGCTGCGGATCGCCGAGACGCATCACGGCCTCGACGATGACGTAGCCGGCGACGCCGAACAGCAGCACGCCGTTGGCGAGGGCGGCGAGCACCTCGAGCCGATAGAGGCCGTAGGTGCGCTGGGCGGTCGCGGGGCGACGCGCGAGCAGGATGGCGGTGAGCGCCATCGCGAGGCCGAGCACGTCGGTGCCCATGTGCCCGGCGTCGGAGATGAGGGCGAGCGAGTTCGTGGCGAAGCCGACGATGAACTCGACGACCATGAAGGCGCCGGTGAGGATGACGGCGATGACCAGGGCGCGCAGGTGGCGGCTGCCGGCGCTGCCGGCGCTGTCGGCGCCGGCGTCGCCGATGGCGAGACCGTGGCTGTGTCCGGCGCCCATATGCTCTCCCGTCTGTTCATATGAACAGTCGTTCATATATTGGGCGTGTGGCGTGACGGTGTCAACCCCGCGGCATCGGCGTCCGGGATGCCGGCCGGGTCAGATCGTCATGTCGACGATCTTCTTCGCCACCGCGAGCATCTCCGGGGTGCAGGTCACCGGGTAGTTGATGCGGTAATCGGGCTTCTGCACGAGCGACATGCACTCGGCCGAGGCCTCGTACTCCCAGCTGAGGCCCGCCATCCAGTCGGGCATCTGCCCGGCCTGGTCGGTGAACAGGCGGGTGAAGTCGGGGTCGGCCTTCATCCGGTCGTCGACGCGGTTCTGCAGCACGTGCGAGAACTCGTGCACCATCACGTCATCCCAGGTGTCCTGCCCGGCGGTCGCGGCGGCGCGGTAGACGGTGGGCGCCATGACCTTCGTCGGCCAGCGGGATGAGACGCAGGCCTGGGTGCCGTCGGTGCCGTTGCCGCAGGTGGCGTCGCTGAACTCGAACTCGGCGATGCCACCGCTGATGCGGTCGAGCGCGGCCTCGGCGGGGCTGCCGGTCGTGTTGACCATGTTCGCCGCCTTCGGCGCGTAAGTCGTCTCCCAGTCGGCCACCTCCTCGGCGATCTCGGCCGCGAGGTCGTCGACGACGCTGATCGACGAGGTGATCATCCACAGTCGCGGGCTGGACGAGGAGCGCTCGTCGTCGACCTCGGACGTCGCGCGATCGAGGCTCGCCTGGCTGCGGACGAGCTCGTAGCCGTAGCGGTGCTCGTCGAGGTAGGCGACCAGGTCGGCGCGCTTCTGATCGAAGAGCGCGATCGCCTCCTTCGGCGTGCGCGGCGCTGCGGTGCCGGAACCCGAGGCGGAGTCGGCGGACCCGCGCAGGATCGCGCCGGCGGCGATCACCACGATCAGCAGCAGCGCGAGCAGGCCGAGACCGCCTCCGCCGACGCCGAGCAGCACCTTGCCCCAGGTGGGCATGCCCGACTGCACCCGCGCGGGCGGGCGCTGCGGCTGCAGGTAGGGCGGATACGGCGCGTACGCCGGATGCGGGGCGTACGGCTGCTGCGGAGCGAAGGATCGCTGTGCCGGGTAGGGCTGCGGTGCGTAGAGCTGAGGTGCGAGGTTCTGCGGCGGGTACTGCTGCGGCAGGTGCTGTTGCGGGTACGACGGCAGGGGCGGGCCGGCCGGCGTCGCGTACGGAGAAGGGGACGCCGGCGGCTGCGGCGCGTACTGCTGCGAGGCGTACTGCTGAGAGGCGTGCTGCGGCGGCGGCGCCGCACGCGGTGGCACGTATCCGCTCGGCGGCACCCAGCCCTGCGACGACGGGGACGCGGTCGGCGGCGGCGAGGCGAGCGCGGGCGAGGGCTGGGCAGGTGCGACCTGGGCGGGTGCGCCCTGAGCCGGTGCATACTGCTCCGTCGCAACCGGGGCCGTCACGACCGGCCGCGGTCGGGTCTGCCCGGTCCAGCGCTCGCCGTCCCAGAGGCGGATCAGGTGCGGATCGACGGGGTCGGGATACCAGGCCGGGGCGGGCATGTGCGGGAGGAGCCTTTCACTGCGCAGACGGCTCACTGTAACCCGCCGCTGAGCTTTCATCAGCGGGGATGCGCGACCACGGTCGGGCGTCGGTCAGCGGGCGTCGAGCGTCAGGGCGTGATGAGCATCCGCGAGATCCGGTCGCCGTCGACGGTGAAGCGGATCGGGCTGGTGCCGTTGTAGCCGTCGCCGGTGACCGTGACGGTGACGATCCAGTCGTCGCCCTGCTGCTCGGCGTCGACGAGCGCGAAGTGCGAGCGCTTGCCGATGTTGTCGGAGGCGTCCCATGAGCGGGCGCCGTCGTGGCCGTGGAAGCCGCGGCCCCAGTCCTCGAGGTAGGCGTCGTCGGTGAAGTTCGCGACGAAGGCGTCGCTGTCGGCGGCGTTGGTGGTGTCGATGAAGCGCTGGATGGCGGCGGGGATCTCGGTCATGCCTCGAGCGTGGCACCGGCGAGGGGGCGCATCCAGGGAGCGTCGATCCGGGGGCTGCGGATGCGCGCTGCGACGTCGATGCCCGCGTCGCGGCGGAGGGCGCGACGCGGGCGCTCGGCTCAGGCGGCGGTGCCGCTGCGGAACGGGATCGACGGGAAGTCGACCGGGGTGCCGAGGGCGACGTTCACGTAGTTCGTGAAGATGTTGAGCGCGACCTGGCCGATGGTCTCGACGATCTCCTCGTCGCTCCAGCCGGCGGCGCGCACCGCATCCACGTCGCTCGCCTGAATCTGGCCGTGGTCGTCGACGAGCTTCAGGGCGAAGGTGAGCAGGGCGGCGATCTTCGGGTCGTCCGACTGACCCGCCTGGGCGCTCGCGAGGGCCTCGCGGCTGACGCCCGCCTTGCGGCCGAGGGCGGTGTGCGCGGCGAGGCAGTACTCGCAGCGGTTGCGGTCGGCGACGGCGACGGCGAGCTGCTCGCCGATCGCGGCGCCGAGCTTGCCGCCGCCGAAGGCGCCGAACGAGCCCCACATGCTGGTGAGCGCGGCGGGCGAGTTGGCGACGGCGCGGAACATCGCCGGCACGGCGCCGAAGGCGGCGTTGATCTGGTCGAGCTGCTCCTTGACGGTGCCGGTGGCGGTCTCGCGCTCGACGAGGGCGACGTGGGTCATGGGGTTCTCCTTGGTGAGTGGATGCCGTGGGTCCGGCGGAGGTTCGAGTCCGGGGATCGGGCGTTCTGTTCGTGCTCCGCGCCGCGGGTTCTGCGGGGGAGTGAGACCAGCATCCGGTTCGTGGCAGGATGATCGGGCGCAATGCATCCGCATTAGTTGCCCATTCGTCCGGCCTTGTCAGTCGGGCCGTCGCCCGGCCGCTCATCCGGCCCCGTCGCTCAGGAGCACTCGTGTCCGATTCCGCACTCGCCGAGCCGGTCGTCGCGGCGCCGGATCGGCTCGCGGCGCTGCTCGAGCACTTCCGCGTGCGCACGAAGCTGTTCCACACCGGGCCGCTGTGCGGGGTCACGACCTTCGCCGCTCAGCCGGGCCGTGGGTTCCTGCATGTGCTGCGCGAGGGCGAGATGGAGGTCACCCATCAGGAGCCGGACGGGCGGATGCGGCGCACCGTCGTCGACCGGCCGAGCCTCGTGTTCTATCCGCGTCCGCTCGAGCACTCCTTCCATAACGCCCCGACCGACGACTCGGACTTCGCCTGCGCCGCTGTCGACTTCGAGGGCGGCGCGACGCATCCGCTCGTGCGCACACTGCCGTCGCTGGTCGTGCTGCCGCTCGATGCCGTCGGCACGCTCGCGCCGGCGCTGGAGCTGCTGTTCGCCGAGGTGGATGAGGTGGGCTGCGGCAGCCGGCTCGTCGCCGATCGCCTGTTCGAGGTCGTGCTCATCCGCCTGCTGCGCTGGATCCTCGACAACAGCGGCGAGATGGCGCTGCCGCCGGGGCTGCTGCTCGGGCTCGGTGATGAGCGGCTGACGGCGACGCTCGTCGCGCTGCACGAGAACCCGGGCGCCCCGTGGACGCTGGAGCAGATGGCGCGCACCGCCGGGCTCTCGCGCAGCGCCTTCGCGGAGCGCTTCCGCGCGACGGTCGGGCAGCCGCCGAACGACTACCTGATCGAGTGGCGGCTGACGCTCGCGCAGCAGCGGCTGCGGGCCGGATCGTCGGTGCAGTCGGTCGCGCTCCAGCTCGGCTACGCGAGCGTCTCCGCGCTCTCGCGGGTGTTCAGCCAGCGGCTGGGATGCTCGCCGCGCCAGTGGCTCGCGGAGGTCGCCGCCGCTTGACGCGCCGCGCGTTCAGTCTTTAGAAGGGCGCGGGGTCGAGGTACTCGAGAAGGTCGTCGGGAACTCCTGCTCGGGGCGGCGGAGGACAGGGCGAGCCGGCGACCGGTTCAGACGGATCGCCCCGGTCGCGCTGCCGATCGCGGGCATCGTGGAGGTGGCGGATCGGGTGTTCGAGTGGCACGAAGGCGACCGCTGGAGCGGGTGCGTCTTCGCGGTAGGTGCGCCCGGTCGGGGAGGTCCATTCGAGAAGCCCACCGGCATGCTGTTCCACTCTCCAGGCGGTGAACTGCTTCATCGAGTGATGTCGCTGGCACAGGTGGGCGAGGTTGGTCAGGTTTGTCGGGCCGCCGAGGGCGGCATCGATGGTGTGGTCGAGTTCGCAGCGGATCGCCGCAATCCGGCATCCGGGGAAGCGGCAGTGCAGGTCACGGGCGCGCAGGTGGCGGCGCTGATCGAGACTCGGCCGGTACCGGTCGACCGCAACCGTGGCGCCGTCGACGGGATCAGTGAGCAGGCGGGTCCAGGAGCTGGTGTCGCCGGCGAGGTAGCGGGCGGTACCGGTATCGATCGGCGAACGCCCGATCAGGTCGGCCGGGTTCTCGTCATCGCCGAGCAGGGTCAATGCGGAGACGGTCACCTGCACCTGCGCGCGGATGGCGCCCAGCGCACCGGGCCCGTCACCGAACGCGGTCGGATCGAGCGCGGGTGTGCCGGCGAGGAGCAGATCCGCGAACACGTCCGCGCGGATCTGGTCGGCCGTGCGGCGGTCGGAGATCTCCCGCGCCGGAGCTTCGTGCGATCTCGTCCCGGACGGGTCGGCGGTGTCCTGCACTGCGTGCGCCATCCGCGTCAGCCGATCCAGGATGCCGTCGCCGATGACCGTGGGGACGGTCGCGATCACGTCGCACATCCCATCCCTGCCTGAGATCAGGCGCACGGCCCGAGCACGGGTGGCGTCTTCGTGGCGTTCGGTGGAGGTGCGCTCGGTGAGCTTCTCGGCGTAGAGCTCCAGGCTGGCGCGAACCCGGTTCGGGGTATCGAAGAGACTGCGCTCGATCGCCTCCCGCTCGAACTCTCCCCGCCGATCGACTGGGACGATCCGTCCGGCGTCGACGATCACGGCGACGTGGCCGCGGGTGATGAAGCCGTGTTCCCATGCCGACAGGGCGGCCGGGTAGAACTCGACGATCTCGCGGGCCTCGCCGATCCGCCGCTGAATGGTCCGGTCGGGCGAGCGGAGTACTCCGCCGATCTCGGCCGCGATCGACCGGAGCGCCATGTCGTGGGCGCGCACGTTCGCGGGTGCGCCGGCTGCTTCGGCTTCGGCGAGCTGCCCGGCGCGGGCGAGCATCCGCACCTCCGCGACCTGACCCGCGGTCAGAGTCGCGAGTGCGACCTCCGCCTCGCCGACCAGGCCGGTCAGCGTCACGGTCCCGGCGACGACTCCGTCAGCAGTCGGCGTCGCGCCGGTGCTGAGCGGTGTCGTCGTGGGCTTCTCCATACCTGCACTGTGACATCCGCCACCGACATTCACCGGTACACGAGCGCGCACACGAATCGCAGATCAGATGCACATTCCACCGACATCGACGCAGGCGCACCGGCTCGGCGAGACACCCCGTGTCAACGGGATCTGACTGTCGTCGGGCTCGTACCTCACATGCCGGCGCTCGCGCCGCGCGGCGACGCAGTCACGCCGTCCTGGACCGCCGCATCCGCCCCCTCGCGCGCCAGCGCATCCGCCCGCGCGAGCACGAGCAGCTGCGCCGGATTGAACGCCTCGAGGAACGCCGCGGAGATGGCCTCCTCGGCCACCCGCGAGCGGCGGGGCGACGCTCCGATCGGGTCGCTGAGCCAGGGGAACCGGCCCTGGTCCGCCCGGATGCTCGCCGCCATCAGCCGGGCCAGCCGCTCGCGGGTGGTGGCGTCGGCGTCGGCGGCCAGCTCGGCGAACTCGACGCCGAACCCGCCGTCGTCCTCGGGCCCGTCGTCGGCGGCGATGAGGTGACGCAGGTCGTCGAGCTGCTGCTCATCGAGCACCGTGCTGAGCACGGTCAAGATCCGCGACCAGCGCTCATCGAGCTGGTCTGCGACCGTGCCGAACGCGGCCGGCAGCTCGAGCGGTGCCCGGTACTCGAGCACCACCGCGAGCTCGGCTCGCACACGCTGAAGTCGTTCGATGGTGGCGTCGATCTCGGCGTCGAGCATCCGCACGGCGTCGGCCGGGTTCTCGTCGGCCCGGCTCAGTTCCGCGATCTGGGCGAGGGGGATGCCGAGGTCGCTCATCCGCCGGATCTGCAGCAGCCGCACCAGATGCACCGTCTGGTACTGCTTGTAGCCGTTCGCGAGCCGCTCGGGCTCATCGAGCAGGCCGATGCGGTGATAGTGCCGCACGGCCTTGACGGTCGTGCCGGCCAGCTCGGCGAGCTGTCGCGTGCTCCAGGCCATGCGGCGTGCCTCCTCGGTCATCGCGTACGTCCGTCCCGTCCGGCCGTCGAGCCCGACCGCGGTGCGCATGCGACGGGTTCGTGTCAGCAGTACAGACCATGACCCTGGGGCACGGTCAAGAACGCGTCAGCGAGGATGCGCGCCGGGTCATCGGCGGGACGGGGGTCGAGTCCCGACGGCCAGTCGCGAGTCGACCACCCGACGACGCGGCGATCTGCTGCTGCCGCACCGGCCGACCCTGCCCCGACCACTCCCTCGATCAGCCCGCATCTCGTTTCTGACGACCGGCTCCGGCATCTCCATCCCCGAGCACGTGGCCGATCCCGTCGAGCGCGACCTGCAGCTTGCGGCCGAACCAGCGTGAGGGGTCTCCGCTGATCGCCTCGACGAAGGCGTCGCGGGTCACGCGCGGCATGGCCGCCATCCACTGGTCGTCGGCGACGCGGCGGGTCTCGTGGATGCGCGCCGCCAGCTGCTCTCGACTGCGGGTGCTGTCGATGGCGAGGTCGATGACCATGTCGACGGCGAGGGCGGAGTCGAGCGCGCTGAATCCGCAGTGCTCGAGCGTGGCGAGCGCGGCACCGAAGATCTCGAGCAGCGGCGGATGCCCCATCGGCACGATCGGCGGCAGGCTCGCGACGCCGGGTCGAGCCCGCAGGGCGTGCCAGAACTGCCAGGTGAGGTCGTCGAGGTAGCTGCGCCAGTCGTCGCCGTCGAGCTCGGGCGGATGGATGTCGCGCAGCACGTCGTCGAGGGCGAGGCGCGTGAGGTCGTCGGGTGCGTCGATCGCGCGGTAGACGGTCGCCGGGTTGACCTCGAGCCGACGGGCGACGTCGACGACCCGGATCTCACCGGCGGCGGGATGCTCGGCCAGCTGCGCCAGCACGGCCGCGGTGAGCGCGGCGGTGTCGATGCTGCGCGGGCGGCCGGCGGGTGTCACGCGCTCATTCTGGCATCCCGTTTCTATTTTGCGAGAGGCATTGCATAATTAAGCGCCGGCCGCCCAGGCAGCGCGGAACGCTGCCGCCCACCGCGAGAGGAACCCATGACATCCACCGCCTCCCTGCCGCTCGGCGAACCCGGCGACGCCTCCGACGCCGCATCCGCTGCGCCCGCATCCGACAGCGCATTCGCCTCCCGCCCGAAGCCCCAGATCGGCCTCGTGCTCGGCTCGGTGCTCGTGCTCTACCTCGGCCAGATGATGCTGAATCCGCTCGTCGCGCCGCTCGCCCGGCAGATCGGCCTCGCCGAGTGGCAGATCGGGCTGATGGTCAGCATCTCGGCGATCACGGTCGTCGTCGGCAGCAGCTTCTGGGGCCGTCGCTCTGTCTCCTGGGGCCGCAGGCCGGTGCTCGCGATCTCGATGTTCGGCGGGGCGACCGCGCTGCTGCTGTTCGCCGTGCTCGCCCAGCTCGGGGTGCTGCGCGCCCTGCCGACGACCGTGCTCTTCGTGCTGCTGGTGATCGTGCGCGGACTGCTCTACGGCTTCATGGTCTCGGCCGCGATGCCGACCGCGCAGGCCTACATCGCCGACACGACCGAGACCGAGGAGCAGCGCCGGCGCGGGCTCGGCGGACTCGGCGCGATGCAGGGACTCGCGATGGTGCTCGGCGCGGCGGCGGGCGGCGCGCTCGCCGCGTTCGGGCTGCTGGTGCCGATCTGGATCATCCCCGGGCTGGTTCTGGTCGGCGCTCTCCTGGTCGTGACCCGGCTGCGGCGCGAGACCCGGCACGAGCTCATCGCCGACCTGCCGAAGGTCAGCGCTCGCGACCGGCGCGTCTGGCCGTTCCTGCTGGCCGGCTTCGGCGCGTTCACCGCGCTCGGGCTCATCCAGATCCTCGTCGGCTTCCTCGTGCAGGACCGCTTCCACCTCGACCCGAACATCGCGGCGACCGTGACCGGCGGTTCGCTGCTCGCTGCCGGGATCGGCATGGTGCTCGCGCAGGCGATCATCGCGCGCCGGGTCAGCTGGAGCCCGCGCACCCTGCTGATCGTCGGCGTCGCGATCGCGCTCGCCGGGTTCGTCAGCCTGCCCTTCGATCTCGGGCTGCCGCTGTTCGTCGTCGCCAACGCGGCGCTCGGCCTCGGGCTGGGCCTCGCGATGGTCGGCTACACGGTCGGGCCGACGCTGCTCGTCTCGAAGCGCGAGCAGGGCGGGCTGGCCGGGCTCACCGCATCCACCACCGCCCTGACCTTCGTCATCACGCCGACCCTCGGCACCGCGCTCTACGGCGTGTGGGGTCCGCTGCCGATCGTCGTGGCGATCGCGGTGCTCGTGCTGGTGCTCGTCTTCCTGCTCGTGCACCCGGCGTTCCGCGCCGCCTCCCGCGCGCAGCGGGCGACGCCGCACGAGGGCTGACGGCGGCGGCACGCCCGGCCGGTGCCGGGGCGCGGCGCCCGGGCGGCCGCTCAGCCCTGCATGAGCGCGAGGATCTGCTGCGTCAGCGTGCTCGTGACCTTGCGATCGGATGCGCTGGCCGGTTTGTCGCCGGGCTGCTCGCCGTAGTCGCCGAAGGAGGCGTGGTCGGCGCCGCGGATCTCGACGAACGTCGCGCTCGCCGGCAGCAGGTGCCGGGCCGCCTGCACCTTCGCGGGCGTGCTGAGCCCGTCGCGGGAACCGCTCAGGCTCAGCACCTTCGCGTCGGTGCTGGAGATGTCGGCGGCGCAGTACGAGCCGAAGAGCACGAGCCCGGCGATCGCGTTCCGTCCGCTCGCACGGTCGTCGGCCACCAGTTGGCAGGCGCGCACGCCGCCGAGCGAGTGCCCGCCGACGTACCAGCGCTGCACCTGGGTCGCGCCCGCGGCATCCGCCACCTGGGTCAGGTCGCTGAAGCCGCGCGTGTCGAAGAGTGCGAAGTTCAGGGCCACCGAGGGGATGACGACCACGACGCCCGCGTCGGCGAGCCCGCGCAGCTTGGCGGCGTAGGCGGCCGGCTCGACTCGAGCGCCGGGCAGCATGACGAGCCCGGCTCCGGTCGCGCCCTGCTTCGGGATGAGCACCACGCCCGCGTCGCTGCGGGTGACGACGATGCTCGTGTCGTCGTCGAGGGCGGCGAGCGGCTTCGGCTCGGCGCGCATCGGGTCGAGCGCCCAGATCACGAAGCCGAGCAGCGCGACGAGACCGGCTGCGAGCGCGGCGAAGCCGACGCGGCGCACGATCCGCGCGGCGCGGGAGCGCGGACGGCGGATCGCGCCGGCGCCGGATGCGCCGACACCCGTCGCTCCGTCGGCCGACTCGGTACCGGCGTCGTCGCCCGCGCGGGCCGCGCTCTCGTCACTCACCCGGCGAGCGTAGCCGGGGGCCGCCGGGCGGCCGCCGCGCGTCCGCCGCGCGTCCGCTCGGCACGCGGGCCGCGCGGGCCCGTCGCCCCGCCGCGCCGGATCGCACCGCGTCGCAGCACCGGGCCGACCCTGCTCGGAAGGTAGCGTGGATGCCGTGACTGACCTCCGCCTCAGCGCCCGCACCAAGTCCATCCCGCCGCGCTTCTGGAACCGCTCCGCCGCCGAGATCGCCGGCGAGCGCCACCGCATCGACGAGTTCACGACGCCGGTGCTCGCGCTCGACGAGAGCGCCGAGGGACACAACATCCGCCGCTTCGCCCAGTGGGCGAAGGAGCAGGGCGTCGAGTTCGCCCCGCACGGCAAGACGACGATGTCGCCGCGCCTCTGGCGGCACCTGACCGAGGCGGGCGCGACCGCGATCTCGGTCGCGACCCCGTGGCAGGCGCAGCTCGCCCGCAGCGAGGGTGTGCGCCAGGTGCTGCTGGCGAGCGAGCTGCTCGACCCCGCGGCCGCGACCTGGCTGGCCCGCGAGCTCGACGACGACGCCGGCTTCCGGTTCTCGTGCTTCCTCGACTCGCAGGAGGGCCTCGAGGTGCTCACCGCGACCCGCGGCGACCGCCCCGTGGATGTGCTGATCGAGCTGGGCGAGCAGGGCGGACGCACCGGACGCCGCAGCTCCGACGAGGCCCTCGCCCTCGCCTGGGCCGCCGCGCGCGAGAGCCGCGTGCGCCTGCACGGACTCGCCGGCTACGAGGGCTCGCTGGTCGCCGACCGCAGCCCCGAGTCCGAGGCGAAGGTGCGCGCCTACTACGCCCGCCTGATCGAGCTGTTCGAGACCATCGAGTCCTTCGAGCTGTGGGACGCCGACCGTCCGCCCGTGATCACGGTCGGCGGTTCGATCTGGTTCGACGTGGCCGCCGAGGTGTTCGCCCCGCTCAAGGACCGCGCCCGCATCGTGCTGCGCGCCGGATCGTTCGTCGCCCAGGACGACGGCGTCTGGGGCGCACAGTCGCCGCTCGGCCCGCAGTCGGGCGTCGAGGATCCGCTGCGCCCGGCCCTGCGCCTCTGGAGCCGCGTCATCTCGCGCCCGGAGAAGGGCCTCGTGATCCTGGATGCCGGCAAGCGCGACGTGCCCGGCGACCTCGGATTCCCGGTGGCGGTCGCCGTCGACGGCACGTCGCTCGCCGGTCACGAGGTGTTCCGCCTCGACGACCAGCACGCCTACCTGCGCGTGCCGGAGGACAGCGCGCTGAAGCCCGGCGACGTCGTGCGGCTCGGCATCTCGCACCCCTGCGGCGGCTTCGACCGCTGGCGCGTGCTGCCGGTCGTCGACGACGCGAACGCGAAGAAGCCGCGGGTCGTGGGCTTCGTCGAGACCTGCTTCTAGGCCGCTCGCCGACACTGCTCGAAATGACGCACATCCGGGCGGTTCGACCCGTGTGACGCCGCCCTCGCGCCGCAACACGCGCGAAACGCACGCGGTGCTTGGATGAGCGCGTGAGCTCCGCCCGCCCCGTCATCGGCATCACGACCTACCTCGAGCCCATCCGCTCGGGCATCTGGGATCTGCCGGCCGCCTACCTGCCCGAGACCTACCTGCGCTCCGTCATCGACGCGGGCGGGATCGCCGTGCTGCTGCCGCCGCAGCCGGTGGATGCGGAGGTCGCCGCGGCGACGATCGCGAGCCTCGACGGGCTGCTCGTCACGGGAGGCTACGACGTCGACCCGGCGCGCTACGGCCAGCCGGCGGGCGCGCACACGGATGCGCCGCGCGACGACCGCGATGACTGGGAGGATGCGCTGCTCACGGCGGCGATCGCGGCCGAGCTGCCCTTCCTCGGCATCTGCCGCGGCCTGCAGCTGCTCAACGTGCACCAGGGCGGCACCCTGCTGCAGCACCTGCCCGACGCCCTCGACGGCGACACCCGCTACAGCGGCGACGCCGGCGTCTTCGCGATCAACGAGGCCGCGCCGGTCGACGGCTCCCGCATCGCGGGGCTCTACGAGGGTGCGGCGAGCGTGGATGTGCGCAGCTACCACCATCAGGCGGTCGACCGGCTCGGCGACGGGCTGCGGGTGACGGCCGTGTCGGCCGGCGCCGGGGCGACCGAGCAGGTCGTTCAGGCGATCGAGCTCGAGGGCGACGCCTTCGGGGTCGCCGTGCAGTGGCATCCCGAGCAGATCGGCGATCTGCGGGTCTTCCGCGGACTGGTGGATGCGGCCGCCGAGCACCGCCGCGCCCGCTCAGCCCGGGGCTAGTCCGCGAGTGCGGGGACCGCCGCGGCGATCCCCGCTGAACTCACTCGGCGTCGCCTGCCGGCGGGGTCTTCGGCGTGCGCGGGGTGCGCGGCTTCGCGGCGGGCTTGGGCGTCGAGCCGCTCGTCGCGCCGGCGCTGGACGAGGCCCGGCGCGTTCCGGTCGATCCGGTGGCCGTGCTCTTCGACGCGCTCGACCGGCCCGCGGCGGGCTTGCGGGCCGGCTTCGCGGCGGCGCCCGTGGTCGCGGCCGTCTCGGTTCCGGTGCTTCCGGCGTTGGCGTGGCTGACGGCCGACTTCGGCGTCGGCAGCACGGCGGTGTCCGCGGTTCCCGCGCGGTCCGCGGCGTCGACGGCGAGGTCGTCGGCGGCGGTTCCGGCCGCATCCTCGTCGGTCGCCGCGGTCGAGGCGCTCGTCGTCGCGGCGCTCGAGGAGCCCGCCGACGTCGTGCCGCTGTCGGCGACCACCGGCGCGATGGGCCCGGTGACGTTCGACTCCTCGGCGATGCCGGCGGGAGCCGCGATCGTGTGCGGGGTCACCGAGGCGCTCGGCGCCGTGGCCGTGGGGGCGCCGCCCGCGCTCGACCCCGTGGGAGCCGCGGGAGACCCCTCAGCGCTCGCAGCGCCGGCAGCGGCTGCCACATCCGCCGGGGGAGCGGTCGGCGTCCAGTCGGGAGCCGGAGCGGCCGCGGTCGGCTGACCGGGTCCGCCGACCGGACCGGGTGCGGGCGCCGGCGCTTTCGGCTCGTGCCGGTCGAGGTAGAGCTGTGCTGCACGGGTGCCGACCACGAGGAAGCGGACCAGCAGCACGAGCAGGATCACGATCACCGCGAACACGAAGAGCAGGAACGCGGCCCAGAGGCCGAAGCCGATGAAGTGCAGACCGTAGCCGTGACCGAAGCCCGGGCCGCCGCCGGGGATGAGCGGATTCATCAGTCCTCCAGCTCCAGCTCGCGGTTGTCTTCGATGACGGTGCCGACCGCGATCGCGACGGTCATGGCCCAGCTGATCCACATCAGCGCGAGGCGCCAGTCCTTGGGGCCCTTGCGGGTGGTCTGGACGAGGCCGAAGGCCCCGAAGAGCGAGCTCAGCACGCTCGTGTTCAGCAGGTACTTGCGCATTCCGCCTCCTCAGCAGTGCGGCCAACGCTACCCGGCGCGGGAGGCGTGTTCCCAGGGTCTACAGTGAAGCGCCAGCCCCGATGGTCGTGGTGGCGGAAGGAACCACGGTTGCGCACCGCGATCATCGGCGCCGTCCTGCTCGTGCTCGGCGTCGTGGCCGTCGCGACGGGGCTCCTGCCCTTCTCCGAGGCGCTCGCCGTCGCCGACCGCACCTGGCCCATCCTGCTGTTCGTCGTGGCGATCACGGTCGTCACCGAGCTCGCCGCCGAGGCCGGCCTGTTCACCGCGATCGCCGAGCGCACGGCCCGCTGGGGCGCCCACCGCGCCTGGCTGCTCTGGATCTTCGTCGTGCTGCTCGCTGTGATCAGCACGGTGTTCCTCTCGCTCGACACGACGGCCGTGCTGCTGACGCCCGTCGTCGTGCAGCTCGCCCGTCACAACGGCCTGCCGCCGCTGCCCTTCGCGCTCACGACGGTGTGGCTGGCGAACACGGGATCGCTGCTGCTGCCGGTGTCGAACCTGACCAACCTGCTGGCCGAACATGCTCTCGGCGGAATGCAGGCCGCATCCTTCGCCGCGATGATGGCGCTGCCGGCGCTCGTCGCGGTGCTCGTGCCGTGCGCGGTGCTATTCCTGATCTACCGCCGCGACCTGCTGCGCCGCTATCAGCCGGGAACGCCCGAGCCGATCGGCGACAAGGTGCTCTTCCGTGCCTCGGCGATCACGGTGGCGGCGCTGCTGCCGCTGCTCGTCTCGGGTCTGCCGGTATGGATGCCGGCCTGCGCCGGAGCCCTCGTGCTCGGGGTGCTGTTCGCCGTGCGCCGCCGTCGGGTGCTGCGCTTCGCGCTCATCCCGTGGCAGCTGGTCGTGCTCGCCTCCGGCCTCTTCCTCGTCGTCGAGACCGGACACGCGCTCGGCCTGACGGGGATGCTGGCTCAGCTCGTCGGCGGAGGAGAGGGCCCGCTCGCCCTGCTGCGGCTCGCGGGCACGGCCGGCGTCGGCGCGAACGCGATCGACAACCTCCCCGCCTATCTGCTGCTCGAGCCGCTCGCCGAGAGCCCGCACCGCATCGCGGCGCTGCTCGTCGGGGTCAACGCGGGGCCGCTCATCACGCCGTGGGCGTCGCTCGCGACCCTGCTCTGGCATTCGCGCCTGACGTCGATGGGCGTCGAGATCTCGTGGCGGCGCTACGCCCTGCTCGGGCTGATCGTCGCGCCGCTCACGGTCGTGCTGGCGACGCTCGCGATCCTCGTCTGACGACGGCGGGCTGAGCGAGCCCGCACCCTGGCACTCGACTGTCAACCCGAGAGCCCGCCGAACGCGCGCCGATAGCCTGGGCTCGTGCCTGACGACAGATCCCATCTCGTCGTCGTGTCGAATCGCCTCCCCGTCGACCGCACGGTCGGACCCGACGGGGAACCTACCTGGTCGCAGTCGCCCGGCGGCCTGGTCACCGCGCTCGAGCCCGTCATGCGCTCGGCCGGCGGTGCCTGGGTCGGCTGGGGCGGTCAGCCCGATCTCGGTCTCGAGCCCTTCGAACACGACGGCATCCGCATCATCCCGATCGACCTCAGCGAGTCCGACATCGAGAGGTACTACGAGGGCTTCAGCAACGACACCCTCTGGCCGCTGTACCACGACGTCATCGCGCCGCCGAGCTACCACCGCCTGTGGTGGGACAGCTACCTCAGCGTCAACCGGCGCTTCGCGGATGCGGCCATCGCCGCCGCCGCGCCCGACGCGACGGTCTGGGTGCAGGACTACCAGCTGCAGCTCGTGCCGCGCATGCTGCGCGAGGCCCGGCCCGATCTGACGATCGGCTTCTTCAACCACATCCCCTTCCCCGCCTACGGCATCTACTCGCAGCTGCCGTGGCGCACGCAGATCATCGAGGGTCTGCTCGGCGCGGATGTGATCGGCTTCCAGCGCGTCGCCGACGCCGGCAACTTCACCCGCGCGGTGCGGCGCCTGCTGCCCTACTCGACGAAGGGCTCGATCGTGAACGTGCCCGACGGCGACGGCGCGCGTCAGGTGCTCGCGAAGGCGTTCCCGATCTCGATCGACACCGCCGGCTTCGAGGAGCTCGCTCAGAGACCCGAGGTGCGGGCGCGGGCGGAGCAGATCCGCCACGACCTCGGCAACCCGCGCAAGATCATGCTCGGCGTCGACCGGCTCGACTACACGAAGGGCATCCGGCACCGGGTGAAGGCCTTCGGCGAGCTGCTGGCCGACGGCCGCATCGAGGTCGGCGACGTCGCGCTCGTGCAGGTCGCCAGCCCCAGCCGTGAGCGCGTGGAGACCTACCGGCAGCTGCGCGACGAGGTCGAGCTGACCGTCGGACGCATCAACGGCGACTACGGCACCATCAGCCACCAGCCGATCAGCTACCTGCACCACGGCTTCCCGCGGGAGGAGATGGCGGCGCTCTATCTGGCCGCCGACGTCATGCTCGTCACGGCCCTGCGCGACGGGATGAACCTCGTCGCCAAGGAGTACGTCGCCGCCCGCAGCGGCGACCTCGACGGGGTGCTCGTGCTGAGCGAGTTCGCCGGCGCCGCCGACGAGCTGCGCACGGCCGTGCTGATCAACCCGCACGACATCGCCGGGCTCAAGGACGCCATCCGCGGCGCCCTCGACATGCCCCGCGAGGAACGGCGGCGGCGGATGCGCGCCATGCGCAAGCGGGTGCGCGAGAACGACGTCGAGCACTGGTCGGCGACGTTCCTCGACGCGCTGCGTCGCGTGCGGCGGGGTGACGACCTGTCGGCGCTCTCCGCGTCGGGCAGCCGCCGCTCGGCCGGGCAGGCACCCGGACCGGACACCGCGCCGCCCGGCCACGAGGCCTCCGGTGCGCACGCGGCGTCGGGAGCGCACCGCGGCTCCGGTCATGACGAGGCCGCGCCCCCGCGGGTCGACCCGGGAGCCTCCGCGATCGGAGCCCCGCGATGAGCACAGGGGAGACGGTGCGCGAGCCGGACCGCGCAGCGACCGGGCGCGCGTCGGCGCATCCGCACCCGCTTCCCGACCCGCTCGCCGGGGCGCTGCGCGAGCTCGCGCACCAGCGCCGCCTGCTCATCGCGCTCGACTTCGACGGCACCCTCGCGCCCGAGGTCGACGACCCCGAGAAGGCGCGGGCGCTGCCTGAAGCGCGGGCGGCGGTGCTGCGGCTCAACGCCCTGCCGAACACGCGCGTGGCGATGGTCAGCGGGCGGGCGCTCGGCAGCCTCATCCACGTCACCGATCTTCCCGACGACGTGCTGCTGGTCGGCTCGCACGGCATCGAGCTGCGACTCGACAACCCCGACGACGCCCTCGCTCTCAACGATCAGGAGCAGGAGGACGTCGAGGTGCTGCACGAGGTGCTCGGCGAGGTCGCCGACTCGCTCGACGACGTCTGGCTCGAGCCGAAGCCGGCCGGCTTCGCCCTGCACACGCGTCTCGCCTCCGACCGCGCCTCGCGTGTGGCCCACCTGGTGGCGCTGACCGAGACCGCGGCCGAGCTCGACAACCTCACGGTGCGGCACGGCAAGAACGTGCTCGAGTTCTCGGTGCGCTCGACGACGAAGGGCGAGGCGGTCGAGCACCTGCGGCGCTACGTGAAGGCGGATGCGGTGTTCTACGCCGGCGACGACGTCACCGACGAAGACGCCTTCGCCGCTCTCGAGGCACACGACCTGGGCCTCAAGAGCGGCAGCGGCGACACGGTCGCGGCGCACCGCGTCGACGGCCCCGCGGAGGTCGCGGCGGCGCTGGCGGCGCTGGCGACCTTCCGCGAGGGCGACGTGCACGAGCAGTAGACGCCCGCGCCCCTCTCAGCCGCGCAGCTCAGCCGGGCAGCTCAGCCGCGCAGCTCAGCCGGGTGGCTGAGCGAGCTGTTCAGCCGCGCAGCTGGGCGAGCTGCTCGGCGTAGAACTCGACCGGGTCGGTCACCGCGCCCTTGACGTGGTGGCTCCACTCGTCGACGAGCACCTCGATGTCGCCTCTCTCGATGCCGTCGAGGGCGATGCGGGCGACCTCCGCCGGGTCGACCATCGGCCCTTCGTAGCCGGCCATGATGTCGGTGTCGGCGGCACCCAGGTGGATGCCGGTGACCTGTGTGCCCTGCGCGGCCAGCTCGAGGCGGATGCCGGCGGTGAGCGCCCACTCGGCCGCCTTCGCGGGCGCGTAGGCGCCGGCGCCCGGGGTGCTGAACCACGACAGCGCCGAGAGCACGTTCGCGATCGCGCCGCCGCCGTTCGCGGCGAGCACGGGAGCGAAGGCGCGCGCCATGCTCAGCGTGCCGAAGTAGTGGGTCTCCATCTCGAGCCGCACCAGGTCGAGGTCGCCGGCGATCAGGTCCTGTCGGGTCGCGATCCCGGCGTTGTTGATCAGCAGCTGCACGTCGCCGGCCTCGGCCGCCGCGGCGACGACCTGCTCGGCATCGGTGATGTCGAGGCGCAGCGGGCGCACGCCCTCGAGGTCGATCGTCTCGGGGCGGCGCGCGGCCGCCCACACCGCGGCGCCGCGCTCCCGCAGCTGCTCGGCGAGCCGGCGGCCGATGCCGCGGTTCGCGCCGGTGACGAGGGCGACGGTTCCGTCGATCTTCATGGTTCTCCTTGCTGCCGCCGCCGGTGGGCGGGGCTGTCGATGCGAGCGCGCGGATGACGCGCCGGGTTACCGTAAGACCTGACATCAATGTGAGGTGCAAGCGGGCGTCTCGACGACCGCGTCGGCACCTCGACCATCACTCGCATCCCAGACCGCACCAGCGAGGAAGGAACGCATCCATGCGCATCGGCGATCTCTCCGCGGCGACCGGCGCGAGCGTGCGCTCGCTGCGCTACTACGAGGAGCAGGGGCTCATCGCCCCCGACCGCACCCCGGGTGGCCAGCGCGAGTTCGACGCGCTCGATCCGGCGCGGGTCGCGTTCATCCAGCAGCTGTTCGCGGCCGGCATGACCAGCTCGAGCATCCGCGAGCTGCTGCCGTGCACGCACTCGGGCCGCACCACGCGGGCCCAGCGCGCGCGGCTCCGCGCCGACCGCGACCGCATCGCCGAGCAGATCGACCGCCTCGTGCAGGCGCGCGACCGACTGGATCACGTCATCGAGCTGGCCGAGGAGCGCGCTTACGACTCAGCATCCGACCCCGACCGCGCCTCCGATCCCGAGCCGGGTCGGCCCGACGGCGGCTGGTGGGGATCCGGTCTGGTCGGATGCGACACCGACCTCGCCGCGATCCCGGTGTCGGGAGAGAGAGCGGAAGCGGGAAAGGCTTCGACTGCGGTCGCCGCGCCCGCCGGGACGGAGACGGCCCCGGCTCTCAGCCCTTCGTGATCGTGCGCGGCACCCAGTAGACGGGGTCGATCGCGCGGATCCCGGCGTCGGTGGCGATGAGCTCGACGTCGGAGACGACCTTCGCCCCGTCGTCGTCGCGGCCGGTGACGGTGACGATCACGCGTCCGTCGGACGCCGACCGGGTGCTGATCGTGACCTCCTTCAGGCCCGGATCGCGATCGTCGCTCTGCGCGGCGGCGACCGACTCCGAGCAGCGGTTCGGATCGTCGGCGTAGTCGTTGCAGAAGGCGACGGCGTCGGTGCTCGGCTCGCCGACGCCCGCGCCCGACTCGATCACGTGCGCCATGAAGGTGTTCGCCTCCTTCGCCGTGACGGCGACGGGGGAGTGCTGGCCGATCGCGATCGCCCCCGCGACAGCGCAGCCGGCGACGGCGACGGCAGCTCCGGCGCCGAGGCCGGTGATCGCGCGAGTCGGCATGGCACGCATCCTCAGGAGTCGGGGGCCACCGTGAGCGGAGTTCTCCTCGCACGCTAACAACGCGGGGCGGCGGTGCCCTCCGTGCTGGCCCCGACCGCACCCGGCGGCATACAGGTGTCGCCCGGTAGACTCCAAGCAGCACACCCTCGCCGTCTGCCGTGACCTCGTTCTCGGCCCCGGGCACCCGACGAGAAGGAGACCAGATGACCGTGCTCCTGCTCGCATTCGCGCTCGGGGGTGTCGTCATGCCGGTTCTCATCCGCCTCCTGGGCCGATCGGCCTTCGCGATCGCGGCGCTCATCCCCACCGCGGCGTTCGTCCACGCACTCGCCCAGCTCCCCACGGTCGTCGCCGGAGGAGCGGTGCGCGAGGTCGTGCCGTGGATCCCGGCGCTCGGCGTCGACCTGTCGCTGCGCCTCGACGGGCTCTCGACCACGATGGCGCTCATCGTCGCCGGCGTCGGCGCGCTCGTGCTGCTCTACTGCGCGCGCTACTTCGCGCCGACAGCCCCGGCGCTCGGCCGCTTCGCCGGGGTGCTGACCGCATTCGCGGGTGCGATGTACGGCCTCGTGATCGCCGACGACATGTTCGTGATGTTCATGTTCTGGGAGGCGACGAGCGTCTTGAGCTACCTGCTCATCGCGCACCTCGCCGCGAAGGCGACGAGCCGCCGCGCGGCGCTGCAGGCGCTCATCGTCACGACCCTCGGCGGGCTCGTGATGCTCGTCGGCCTCGTGCTGCTGCGGGTCGAGACCGGCACCTCCTCGCTGGCCGGGGTCGTCGAGGCGCACCCCACCGGCCCGATCGCAGGCGTCGCCGCCGTGCTGATCGTGGTGGGCGTCGCGTCGAAGTCGGCGCTCATCCCCTTCCACTTCTGGCTGCCGGCCGCGATGGCCGCGCCCACGCCGGTCAGCGCCTACCTGCACGCCGCGGCGATGGTGAAGGCGGGCGTGTACCTCGCGCTGCGCCTGACTCCGGGACTGTCGGATGCGCCCGGCTGGCGCGAGACGCTGCTCGTCCTGGGTCTCGCGACGATGCTGCTCGGCGGGCTCACCGCGCTGCGGCACAGCGACCTCAAGCTCGTGCTCGCGCACGGCACGGTCTCGCAGCTCGGCTTCCTCACGGCGATGGCCGTGGTCGACACCCCGATCGCGGCGCTCGGCGCGGTCGCCCTGCTGCTCAGCCACGCGCTGTTCAAGTCGACCCTGTTCCTGACCGTCGGCATCATCGACCACGATCACGGCACCCGCGATCTGCGCAAGCTCTCGGGTCTCGGCCGTCGGCGCCCGGTGCTCGCGATCACGGCGCTCGCCGCGGTGCTGTCGATGGCCGGGTTGCCGCCGGCGCTCGGCTTCGTGGCCAAGGAGACCGTGCTGACCGGGCTCATCGAGGGCGCCCACGACGACGGCTCGCTCGTCGCCGTGCTCGTGGTCGTCGTGGCCGGGTCGGCGCTCACCCTCGCCTACGGCCTGCGCTTCCTCTGGGGCGCCTTCGCCCGCAAGCCCGGCGTCGCCGAGTGCAAGCCGGTCGCGCATCCGGACGCCCGCTTCCTCGCGCCGCCCGTGCTGCTGGCCGCGGTCGGGCTCGCCCTCGGCCCGCTCTCGGGGTTGATCGACCCCGTGCTGAACCGGGCGGGCGCCGACGCCTCCTCGCACGGCGAAGCGCACTACCACCTGGCGCTCTGGCACGGGCTCGAGCCCGCGCTCGGACTCTCGGCCTTGACGCTCGTGCTCGGCGTCGCGCTGTTCCTGCTCGTCGGCCGCCGCACCGCCGACGCCCCCGGCGAGAGCCTCGCGCCGCGGGCCTACGGCGCCGCGATGCACGGGGTGGATGTCGTGGCCGCCCGCGTCACGGGCGCCACCCAGCGGGGTTCGCTGCCCTTCTATCTCGGGGTGATCTTCGTCGTCGCGATCGGCGCCGTCGGCACCGCCGTCGTCGCCTCGGGCGCGCGCATCCCCGAGCTTCGCCTCGCCGACGGCTGGGCCCAGGTCGCCGTCAGCGCGCTCATGATCGTCGCCGCGATCGCCGCCGCGCGGGCCCAGAAGCGCTTCACCGCGGTCGTGCTCGTCGGCGTCACCGGAACCGGCATGACCGCGCTCTTCGCGCTGCAGGGCGCCCCCGACCTCGCGCTGACCCAGCTGCTCGTCGAGACCGTCACCCTCGTCGCCGTCGTGCTCGTGCTGCGACGCCTGCCCGCGCGGCTCGGCGAGCGCAACGGCAGCGCCATGCCGGTCGTGCGCGCGATCATCGGCATCGCCGTCGGCGTGCTCATGGCGGTCGTCGCGGTCGTCGTGACGGCGGCGCGCACCGCATCCCCCGTCTCGGTCGACTGGGCCGACCTCGCCGTCACCTTCGGCCACGGCAAGAACGTCGTCAACGTCGCCCTCGTCGACCTGCGCGGCTGGGACACGATGGGCGAGCTCTCGGTGCTCATCGCCGCCGCGACCGGCGTCGCGAGCCTCGTCTTCGTGCGCACCCGCGAAGACCGCCTGCGCCGCCCCGGTCGCCGCGAGCAGCGCGACGCCCTGCGCGAGCGCCGTGCCACCGCCGCGGCCGCGCCCGGCTGGGAGCCCGGCCGCAGCGCCTGGCTGCTCGCCGGCCGCACCCTCGGCGAGCGCAACCGCTCGATCCTGCTCGAGGTCGTCGTGCGTCTGGTGTTCCACGCGCTCGTCGTGTTCTCGGTCTACCTGCTCTTCGCCGGGCACAACGCGCCGGGCGGCGGCTTCGCCGGCGGCCTCGTCGTCGGCCTCGCTCTCGTCGGCCGCTACCTCGCCGGCGGCCGCGAGGAGCTCGCCGCGGCCGCGCCCTTCGACGCCGGGCGCGTGCTCGGCCTCGGCATGATCTTCGCCGCCGGCACCGCCGCTGTTCCGCTGTTCCTCGGCGCCGACGCGCTCACCTCGACCTGGTTCGAGGCCGAGGTGCCCGTGCTCGGTCACCTCGAGTTCGTCACCTCGACCTTCTTCGACGTCGGCGTCTACCTCGTCGTGATCGGACTCGCGCTCGACGTTCTGCGCAGCCTCGGCGCCGAGGTCGACCGGCAGTACGAGGTCGCGCAGGGGGAGGGCGACGACCCGGGCGCCGCTGCGGCGAGCGACCTGCCGGAGCCGGATGCCGCATCCGCCGTGTCGTCGTCGAACGCCGGCCCGACCGCCGAGGGGGTGCGCTCGTGAGTCTCTCGCTCGTGCTGCTGATCACGATGGCCGTGCTCTTCGCCTGCGGCGTCTACCTCATGCTCGAGAAGAGCATGACCCGCGTGCTGCTGGGCTTCCTGCTCGTCGGCAACGCGACGAACCTGCTGATCCTGTCGATGGCGGGCGTGCCCGGCGGCGCCCCGATCGCCGACGGCGCCGGCGGCGCGACCACCGACCCGCTGCCGCAGGCCCTCGCGCTCACCGCGATCGTCATCACCTTCGGAGTCTCGGCGTTCCTGCTCGCGCTCATCTACCGCTCGTGGAAGCTGGGGCGCCCCGACGAGGTCGAGGTCGACGAGGCCGACGTCGCCGTGCGCACCGAGGGTGTTCCCGAAGAGGAGATCGACGGCGACACCAGGGCCGGCGACAGCGAGTTCGCCGACGAGACGGGCGGGGCGGATGCCGTGCCCGACTCCGACGAAGAAGGTGAGCCGGACGACGGCGACGGCCTCGACTCTGCCGGCCACGAGCCTGACGGCTCCGCCTCCGACTCCCGATCCACGACGACTGAAGGGACGACCCGATGACCTCGCTTGTGCCCCTCGTCGTCCTGGCCCCGCTGCTCGGCGCCGCGATCACGCTGACGCTCGCCGGGCGTCCGCGCATCCAGCGCCTCATCGCCGTCGCGGTGCTCGCCGGCGTCGCCGTGCTCGGCGGCGTGCTGCTCGTCGTCGTCGACCTGCACGGCACGCTCGTGATGCAGGTCGGCGGGTGGGCGGCGCCCTTCGGCATCGCCCTCGTCGTCGACCGGCTGTCGGCACTGCTCGTCGCCGTCTCGGCGATCGTGCTGCTCGCGGTGCTGCTGTTCTCGGTGGGGCAGGGCCTCGCCGACGGGCACGACGAGACGCCCGTGTCGATCTACTACCCGAGCTATCTCATCCTCGCCGCGGGGGTGTTCACGGCCTTCATCGCGGGCGACCTGTTCAACCTCTACGTCGGGTTCGAGATCGTGCTGGTGGCCAGCTACGTGCTGATCACCCTCGGCGGCTCGGAGTCGCGCATCCGCGTCGGGCAGACCTACATCGTGGTCAGTCTGGTGTCGTCGATGCTGTTCCTCACCTCGATCGCGATGCTCTACGGCGCGACCGGCACCGTGAACCTCGCGCACCTCGCGCTGCGCATCGCCGAGCTGCCCGAGGGCACGCAGATCGTGCTGCACGTCATGCTGCTGCTCGGCTTCGGGGTGAAGTCGGCCGTGTTCCCGCTGTCGTTCTGGCTGCCCGACTCGTACCCGACCGCCCCCGCACCGGTCACGGCCGTGTTCGCCGGACTGCTGACCAAGATCGGCGTCTACGCGATCATCCGCACCGAGACGCTGCTCTTCCCGGGGCCGGAGCTCAACGCCGTGCTGCTCGTCGTCGCCTCGCTGACGATGCTCGTCGGCATCCTCGGCGCGATCGCGCAGACCGACCTCAAACGCATGCTGTCGTTCACGCTGGTCAGCCACATCGGCTATCTCGTGTTCGGCGTCGGGCTCGGCTCGGCCGTCGGCACCGCCGCGACGATCTACTACATCGTGCATCACATCGTCGTGCAGACGACCCTGTTCCTCGCGACCGGACTCGTGGAGCGCATCGGAGGTACGACCTCGCTGCGCAGGCTCGGCGGACTGCTACAGGCCTCGCCGCTCGTCGCCGTGCTGTTCTTCATCCCGGCGCTCAACCTCGGCGGCATCCCGCCGTTCTCCGGGTTCCTCGGCAAGCTCGGGCTGTTCCAGGCGGGCGCCGAGAACGGCACGCCGCTCGCCTGGGTCGGCATCGGCGTCGGCGCGCTCGTCTCGCTGCTCACGCTCTACGCGCTCATCCGCGCCTGGAGCCTCGCGTTCTGGCGGCCGCGACCCGAGCCGATCGCGGCGGGATCCGGCGAGCCGGGCACCGACTCGGGTGCGCTGTCGCTGACGGCGGTGGATGCGCAGACGAACGTCGTCGAGGTCGTGCGGCCGGGTGGCGGCGCGCGCGCGCGTCGAGTGCGACGGCATCCTCGCCGTCCTCGACCGCCGCGGCGCCGACCGGAGTCGTGCGGGCCGCCGGCCCCGGTTCGCCCTCGTCGACCGGACCCGAGTCGCCGACCAGCGCGGCCGCCGCTGATCGCGCCGTGCCGACCCGCGACGACGCCCGCCGCGCCGTCGCCGCTCATCCGTCGACGCAGGGCAGGCGCCGCGGCGCGGCCCCGACCCTGCTCGTCGGCGCGACCGCGGGCATGGTGCTCGTCTCCGTCGCCCTGACGATCGGCGCCGGCCCGCTCTACGAGCTCGCCGAGCGCGCCGGGCAGAGCCTCGAGAGCTCGAGCTACATCTCGGCCGTGTTCCCCGACGGGGTGCCCGGAATCGGCGACGGCACCGCGACGGAGGGGGGATCGCATGGCTGAGAACCCGCGTCGACCTGACTCGCGCGGATCGGGGGCCGGCTCTGCATCCGTCGCGGCATCCACCTCGACTGGCGCCGTCGACCGCGCCGTGCTCGCGACCGACGCTGACGCCGGAGCCATCGGCTCGGCGAACGGCGCCGCCCCGCGCAAGCGCTGGATCCTGGTGCAGCAGCTGCCGCTGCTCGTCGCCCTCGTGCTGCTCTGGATCGCCCTCTGGCGCGACGTCAGCGTGCTCGGCCTCGTCACGGGCGCGATCGTCGCCGTGATCGTCGGCCGCACCTTCTGGCTGCCGCCGGTCGAGCTGTCCGGCCGCTTCAACCCGTGGCGTCTGCTCGTGCTGATCGGCGCCGTCGCCGGCGAGCTCGTCGCGGCCTCGGTGCAGATCGCGCGCCTCGCCCTCAGCCGTCACGGTGTGCGCGGCAACGCCGTCGTCGAGGTCAACCTGCGCACCTCGAGCGACTTCGTGCTCACGCTGACCTCGATCGCCGTGTCGCTCGTGCCGGGCTCGATCGTGATCGAGGTCGACCGGGCGCGCTCGAAGATCTTCCTGCACGCGATCGGCGTGACGGATGAGGCGGGCGTCGAGCGGGTGCGCCGCCAGGCCCTGCGCATGGAGCGCCGCGTCGTCATGGCGGTCGGGTCGAAGCGCGACGTCGAGCGCGTGTGCGCCGTCGATGCGTCGCCGGCGACCCAGCCGGAGGGGATCGTGCCGGAGGAGATCGCGCCGAAGAGCAGCTCCTCGGATCAGGAGGACTCGCGATGACCCCGGGAATCGATCTCGTGTCCGTCGGCGTTGCCGTCGCCGGGGCGCTCGTGCTCGTGACCGCCCTGCTGGCCGTGGTCCGCATCGTGCGCGGGCCGAGCATCCTCGACCGTCTCATCGCGACCGACGTGCTCATCAGCTGCCTCATGCTCGGACTGGGGATCGAGATGATCCTCGACGGCCACACCCGCACCATCCCGCTGCTCGTCGCGCTCGCCGCGACCGCGCTGTTCGGCACGATCGCCGTCGCCCGCTACGTCACCAAGCAGGACCGCGCCGAGCGCGAGCGCCTCGAGCGCGAGCAGGCCGAGCGCAACGCGGCCGAGGCGGCGGCGGATGCGGCAGCCGACGACGACGACGCGCTCACGGATCGCCGCGATGCGTTGCACGCCTCTGGCGCTGCGAACGCAGTGACGGGCAGGGGAACGGGGGAGCGCGCATGAACGCCGACATCCTCGACACGATCCTCGACGCGGTCACCGCGCTCTTCCTCGTGCTCGGCGGCGGGCTCTCGCTGCTCGCCGGCATCGGCCTGCTGCGCTACCCGGATGCGCTGAGCCGTCTGCACGCGGCGACGAAGCCCCAGATCCTCGGACTCGCCTTCGTGCTCGCGGCCATCGCGGTGAACGACCGGCAGTGGACGACGCTGCTCGCCCTCGCGCCTGTGCTGCTGTTCCAGGTGCTGACGACGCCGATCTCGGGCCACATGGTCGGTCGCGCGGGCTATCGCACGGGCAACTTCCGCCGCGAGCTGCTCGTCGCCGACGAGCTCGTCGACGACATCGACCGCGCCGACGCCTGACCCGGCGGGCTCTGGTCGGGACGCGAAGACGTTCCCGCGCTACAGCGCGAAGCCGCCGTCGCTGAAGATGGTCTGGCCGGTGATCCAGGCCGAGGCGGGCGAGACGAGGAACGACACCAGCTCGGCCGTGTCGGACGGGCGGCCGAAGCGTCCCGTGGGCTGTGCGGTGATTCCGGATGCACGGATCGCGTCATCCATCCAGCCGGTGTCGATCGGACCCGGGTTGACGATGTTCGCCCGGATGCCGCGGGGCGCCAGTTCGGTCGCCGCGCCGACCACGATGCGGTCGAGCGAGCCCTTGCTCGCGCCGTAGGCGAGGTTGTGCGCGACGTGCGGGCTCGTGAGCGCGACGATCGCGCCGGCGCCGAGATCATCGGACTCGCCCGCCGCTCCCGTTCGCGCGGGGATGCCGAGCGCGAACTCGCGGATGAGCAGCCACGCCGCCCGCGCGTTGACCGCGTGGTGCCGGTCGAAGGCCTCGACGCTGGTCGTGAAGATGTCGGAGTCGACGCTCTCGGCGTGGCTCAGCACGAGCGCGGTCGGCGCGCCGAGCTCGGCGGTGACCACCGCGACCAGCTGCGCCGGCACCTCCGGGTCGCCCAGGTCGACCGCGCGCCGTGACACCCGCGCGCCGAGCCCGCGCAGCTCCTCGGCGATCGCCTCGGCCTCGCTTCCGTCGACGCCGAAGCGCGCATCCACCTCGGGCAGATGGCAGAAGCCGATGTCCCAGCCGTCGGCGGCGAGCTTCGCTGCGATGCCGGCGGCGATGCCGATGCGTCGCCCGACTCCGGTGATGAGGGCGACGGGGCGCTCGGTCATCCCCTCACGCTAACGCGCGCATCCGGCGCGCATCCCGCGCGCCCCCGGCGCGACCCCGGCGAGCACCCCGCACGATCGCGCCGAGTGGCCGACGCGAGCCCGTCGCCGTCACCCGACGGTCATCCGCCGCCGCACATCCGCACCCCCGGCGAGTCCTAGACTCGACCCATGCCGGCAACTCCTGAGGATTCCGGCGCGCCCGCCGCGTCGCAGATCGATCACAAGCCCCGCTCCCGCACTGTCACCGATGGCATCGAAGCCACGACCAGCCGCGGCATGCTCCGCGCAGTCGGCATGGGCGACGCCGACTGGGACAAGTCGCAGATCGGCATCGCGAGCTCGTGGAACGAGATCACGCCGTGCAACCTGAGCCTCGACCGCCTGGCGCGCGCCGCCAAGGAGGGCGTGCACGCCGGCGGCGGCTACCCGCTGCAGTTCGGCACCGTCTCGGTCAGCGACGGCATCTCGATGGGCCACGAGGGCATGCACTTCTCCCTCGTCAGCCGTGAGGTCATCGCCGACAGCGTCGAGACGGTCATGCAGGGCGAGCGCCTCGACGGCTCGGTGCTGCTGGCCGGCTGCGACAAGTCGATCCCCGGCATGCTCATGGCCGCGGCCCGTCTCGAGCTGCCGAGCGTGTTCCTCTATGCCGGCTCGATCGCCCCCGGCTGGGTGCGTCTCAGCGACGGCAGCGAGCACGACATCACGATCATCGACTCCTTCGCCGCGGTCGGCGCCGTCAAGGCGGGCCTGATGAGCGAAGAGGATGCGCACGCGATCGAGTGCGCCTTCGCCCCGGGCGAGGGCGCGTGCGGTGGCATGTACACCGCCAACACGATGGCCTCCGTCGCCGAGGCGCTCGGCCTGTCGATCCCCGGATCCGCCAGTCCGCCCAGTTACGACCGCCGCCGCGACTACTACGCGCACCGCTCGGGCGAGGCCGTCGTCAACCTGCTGCGCAAGGGCATCTCGACCAAGGACATCCTGACCAAGGAGGCCTTCGAGAACGCCATCGCCGTCGGCATGGCCCTCGGCGGCTCGACCAACATCGTGCTGCACCTGCTCGCGATCGCCCGCGAGGCGCAGGTCGAGCTGACCCTCGACGACTTCAACCGCATCGGCTCGAAGGTGCCGCACATCGGCGACCTCAAGCCCTTCGGCCAGTACGTCATGAACGACGTCGACCGCCGCGGCGGCCTGCCGGTGCTGATGAAGGCGCTGCTGGATGCCGGACTCATGCACGGCGACGTGATGACCGTGACCGGCAAGACGATGGCCGAGAACCTGGCCGACATCAACCCGCCGGCGCTCGACGGCTCGGTGCTGCGCACGCTCGACAACCCCATCCACGAGACCGGCGGACTCACGATCCTCAAGGGCTCCTTCGCCCCCGAGGGCGCCGTGGTGAAGACGGCCGGTTTCGACGCCGCCACCTTCGAGGGCCCGGCCCGCGTGTTCGAGCGCGAGCGCGCGGCGATGGACGCGCTGACGAACGGCGAGATCCAGAAGGGCGACGTGGTGGTCATCCGCTACGAGGGCCCGAAGGGCGGCCCGGGCATGCGCGAGATGCTCGCCATCACGGCGGCCATCAAGGGCGCGGGCCTCGGCGCCGATGTACTACTGTTGACGGACGGACGATTCTCAGGCGGCACAACCGGCCTGTGCATCGGCCACATCGCACCCGAGGCAGTGGACGCAGGTCCTATCGCCTTCGTGCGCGATGGTGATCTGATACGGGTCGATATCGCTTCCCGGTCCATCGACCTGATCGTCGATGAGGCCGAGTTGGAAGCCCGCCGTGACGGCTGGGCTCCGCTTCCCCCGCGCTATACCCGTGGCGTTCTCGCGAAGTACTCGAAGCTCGTGCGTTCCGCTGCGGAAGGCGCGGTCACCGGGTAGTTCCTCTCCGCTTCGGCGCGGCACCGCGCGATCGTGCGCATCCGCGTCGTCAGACACCTCGACACGAAGGGTTCCCCATGACTGCGGACGCATCTCCCGCGCCTGCCGCCCGCCCGAACTCCGGTGAGCCGCCGGTGCTCACCGGTTCGGGCGCCATCCTCGCCTCCTTCGCCAAGCTCGGCATCACCGACGTGTTCGGTCTGCCGGGCGGCGCCATCATCCCGTTCTACGACGAGCTGATGGCCTCGAAGGAGGTGCGCCACATCCTCGTGCGCCACGAGCAGGGCGCCGGCCACGCGGCCGAGGGCTACGCCGCGGCGAGCGGACGGGTCGGCGTCGCGATCGCGACCTCCGGCCCCGGCGCCACCAACCTGGTCACGGCCATCGCCGACGCCTACATGGACTCGGTGCCGATGATCGCCCTCACCGGCCAGGTCTTCTCGACGCTGATGGGCACCGACGCCTTCCAGGAGATCGACATCGTCGGCATCACGATGCCGATCACGAAGCACTCGATCCTGGTCAAGACGCCGGAGGAGGTGCCGCTCGCTCTGGCGCGCGCCTACCAGATCGCCACGACCGGCCGCCCCGGCCCGGTGCTGGTGGATGTGACGAAGGACGCCCAGCAGAACTCGGCGCCCTTCATCTGGCCCTCGGCCGTCGACCTGCCCGGCTACCGCCCCGTCACGAAGGCGCACGGCAAGCAGATCCACGCCGCGGCCGAGCTGCTCGCCTCCTCGCACCGCCCGGTGCTCTACGTCGGCGGCGGCACCGTGCGCGCGGAGGCTGCGGCCGAGCTGCTCGAGTTCGCCGAGCTGACTGGAGCGCCGATCGTCACGACGCTCATGGCGCGCGGCGTCTTCCCCGACTCGCACCGGCAGAACCTCGGCATGCCCGGCATGCACGGCGCCGTTCCCGCGGTGCTCGGTCTGCAGGAGAGCGACCTGGTGTTCAGCCTCGGCGCCCGCTTCGACGACCGCGTCACCGGCAAGCCGAGCGAGTTCGCGCCCGACGCGAAGGTCGTGCACGTCGACATCGACCCGGCCGAGATCGGCAAGATCCGTCACGCGGACGTGCCGATCGTGGGCGACGCGAAGGAGGTGCTCATCGACCTGATCGCCGCCTACAAGGAGATCACCGCCGAGTCGCGCGCCGACCTCGCGCCGTGGTGGGAGCGCCTCGAGCAGCTGCGCACCGCCTACCCGCTCGGCTACACCGAGCCGGATGACGGACTCCTGTCGCCGCAGCACGTCATCCAGCGCATCGGCGAGCTCTCCGGCCCCGAGGCGGTCTACGCCGCGGGCGTCGGCCAGCACCAGATGTGGGCCGCGCAGTTCATCAAGTACGAGCGCCCGCACGCCTGGCTCAACTCCGGCGGCGCCGGAACAATGGGCTACTCGGTTCCGGCCGCGATGGGCGCGAAGGTCGCCGAGCCCGACCGCCTCGTGTGGGCGATCGACGGCGACGGCTGCTTCCAGATGACCAATCAGGAGCTCGCCACCTGCGCGATCAACGACATCCCGATCAAGGTCGCGATCATCAACAACAGCTCGCTGGGCATGGTGCGCCAGTGGCAGACGCTGTTCTATGACGGCCGCCACTCCTTCACCGACCTCAACACCGGCTCGGTGAACGAGACCGAGCAGACCCGCATGATCCCCGACTTCGTGAAGCTGGCCGACGCCTACGGCGCCCTCGGCATCCGCGTCACGAAGCCGGAGGAGATCGACGCGGCCATCAAGCTCGCGATCGAGACGAACGACCGCCCCGTGGTGATCGACTTCGTCGTCAGCCGCGACGCGATGGTGTGGCCGATGGTGCCGCAGGGCGTCGGCAACTCGCAGGTGCAGTACGCCCGTGACCACGCCCCCGAGTGGGGAGAGGAGTAAAGCCATGACGACTCACGTGCTCAGCCTCCTCGTCGAGGACAAGCCGGGTCTGCTGACCCGCGTCGCCGGACTGTTCGCGCGCCGCGGCTTCAACATCAACAGCCTCGCGGTCGGTCCGACCGAGATCGAGGGCCTCTCGCGCATCACCGTCGTGGTGGATGTCGACGAGCTGCCGCTCGAGCAGGTCACCAAGCAGCTCAACAAGCTGGTCAACGTCATCAAGATCGTCGAGCTCGACCCGAACCAGTCGGTTCAGCGCGAGCACCTGCTGATCAAGGTGCGCGTCGACAACACGACCCGCTCGCAGATCCTCGAGGCCGTGAACCTGTTCCGCGCCCGCGTCGTCGACGTGGCCACCGACGCCCTCGTCATCGAGGTCACCGGCGACAGCGGCAAGGTGCAGGCGTTCCTGCGCGTGCTCGAGCCCTACGGCATCAAGGAGATCGCCCAGTCGGGCCTGCTCGCCATCGGGCGCGGCGCGAAGAGCATCACCGAACGGGTGCTGCGCGGCTGACCTCCCGCGGCGCCGTGTGCGCCGCACCGACTCGCGGGCCCGAGCCCGCATCCGATCCCGGCTCACGCAGCCGGATCCAGCACCCCCAACAGAGAGAGATACCAAGGCAGATGGCTGAGATCTTCTACGACAACGACGCGGACCTGTCGATCATCCAGGGCAAGAAGGTGGCCGTCGTCGGCTACGGCTCGCAGGGTCACGCGCACGCGCAGAACCTGCGCGACTCGGGCGTCGAGGTCAAGATCGCGCTCAAGGACGGCTCGAAGTCGGCCGCCAAGGCGCAGGAGGAGGGCTTCGAGGTCCTCAACGTCGCGGACGCCACGGCGTGGGCCGACGTCATCATGATCCTCGCGCCCGACCAGCACCAGCGCTCGATCTACACCGACTCGGTGAAGCCGAACCTCACCGAGGGCAAGGCGCTCGCCTTCGCGCACGGCTTCAACATCCGCTTCGGCTACATCGACGCGCCCGAGGGCGTCGACGTCATCCTCATCGCCCCGAAGGCCCCCGGCCACACGGTGCGTCGCGAGTACGTCGCCGGCCGCGGCATCCCGGACATCATCGCCGTCGAGAACGACGCCTCGGGCCAGGCCTGGGACCTCGCGCTCTCCTACGCGAAGGGCATCGGCGGCACCCGCGCCGGCGTCATCAAGACGACCTTCACCGAGGAGACCGAGTCGGACCTCTTCGGCGAGCAGGCCGTCCTCTGCGGCGGCACCTCGCAGCTGATCCAGTACGGCTTCGAGACCCTCGTCGAGGCCGGCTACCAGCCGGAGATCGCCTACTTCGAGGTGCTGCACGAGCTCAAGCTCATCGTCGACCTCATCTGGGAGGGCGGCATCGCCAAGCAGCGCTGGTCGGTCAGCGACACGGCCGAGTTCGGCGACTACGTCTCGGGCCCGCGCGTCATCGACCCGTCGGTCAAGGAGAACATGAAGGCCGTTCTCGCCGACATCCAGTCGGGCGCGTTCGCGAAGCGCTTCATCGACGACCAGGACAACGGCGCCGTCGAGTTCCTCGCGCTGCGCGAGAAGGCCGCCGCGCACCCGATCGAGAGCACCGGCAAGGAGCTGCGCGCGCTGTTCGCGTGGAAGCAGACCGACACCGACTACGTCGAGGGCTCGGCCGCGCGCTGATCTCTCGCGGCTCCCGTCGCACGCACGTCCCGGAGGGCGGTCCCGCAGCAGCGGGGCCGCCCTCCGGCGTTCCCGGCGCGTTCCCGGCGCGGGTCGGGGCGAGCGGGGGCGTTCCGATGCGGGTCGGCTCAGCGTTGCGGCGCTGGGCATGCGCGGTTCACCCGACACGGGGGTGGATGAGGCGAGCCGTTCATCTGCGATGTCGAACCTGGCCGCGTGCTCAGGCTCGTCCTCGCCACTCTGACCGCCACGATCATCCTTCTCGGGGGTGTGGCCGCCGGGGGACCGGCGAGCGACCCCGCGAGCGCCGCGGAACGCGCTGCGCCGGGCGCGGCGAGTGCCGCCGCATCCGTCGCACCGAGTGCCGCGAGCACGCCGGGCGCCGTGGACGGCGCCGGCTCCGCGAACAGCGGCGCCGCCCCGAGCGCGGCCGGCTCGGCGAGCGCCGCCGGCGAGGACACCTCCGAAGGACCCGAGCCGGGAGCCGGCTCCCGCGGCGTCGTCAACGCCCCGACGACGAGCGTGCTCATCAACGAGCTGAGCAACGGCTCCTCGCGCTCACGCAGCGACGGCTTCGTCGAGCTGCGCAACTGGGGCTCGGATGCGGTCCAGCTCGACGGCTGGAAGGTCTACCGCTGCAGTTCGGGCGGTCTGCGCGCGAACGACAACGACGTCGAGGCCGATCTCATCGGCCAGACGCTCGCGCCCGGGCAGCTGCTCACGATCAGCAAGATCGGCATGCCGGGTGCTCTGCACACGATGCAGCCCTACGCCTCCACCGGCTTCGGCATCTGGCTCGAAGACCCGCAGGGCCGCGTCGCCGACCGCGTCGGCGTCTACCCGAATCAGCCCTGGATGACGGCGAGCGAGTGCACGCCGTCGACCGGCTCGGCGCGCAACCTGCCGAACTCGCTCGACATCTCGACCGACCAGAGCTGGCAGCGCCGCGCGATCACGGGCGACAGCGAGCTCGACTGGGTGGCCGCGCCGGCCACGATCGACGCGCCCAACGCGACCGCCGCCCCGGCGCGCGACGACTCCGGCGTCGTCATCTCCGAGTTCGCGACCGCCGGCAAGAAGGGCAGCGCCGACGACTTCGTCGAGCTGCGCAACGACGGGTCGGCGCCCGTCGACATCGGCGGCTGGCAGCTGCTGCGCTGCACCGCCTCGGGCCGGCTCGATCACGGCAACCTGCAGACCACGATCGCCGCCGGCACCGAGCTCGCGCCGGGCGCGCGCTGGCTCGCGGCCGGGACGGGCTTCGCGGGCGACGCGGATGCGCGCTACGAGACGGGATTCGCCGACGCCGGCTCGGGCGCCCTGCTGCGCACGAAGGCCGGTCTGCTCGCCGACCGCGTCGCCGTGAGCCAGTACGGCGACAGCGCCTGCCAGGAGGGCGACGCGAAGCTGCCGGCGATCCTGGATGCGGTGGCCGACGAGTCGTGGCAGCGGGCCGAGCCGGGGTCGAGCGCAGCCGCCAGCGCCGATGCGGGCGACGCTGCGGCAGCCGCATCCACCCCCGGCTGGATCATCGCCCCGCGCACCCCCGGCGCCGCGAACGCGACGCGGGAGTCGAGCGTGTTCCGCACGGCGTTCGCCTACCCCGCGAAGGCGGAGCGCGGCGTCGCGATCAGCGAGATCGCGAACGACCCGGGCGCTCCGGTGCTGCCGGCGAAGCTGACGCAGCGCAACTTCATCGAGATCGCCAACTACGGCGAGCGCACGATCGACGTCGGCGGCTGGACGCTGCGCCGCTGCATGGCCGATGGCCTCCGCGCGCCCGCCGTGCAGACGACGATCCCGGCGGGCACGAAGCTGAAGCCTGGCGCGACCTGGACCGTGGCGCGCGCCGGCACGACCGACGCGCGCGGCGCGCAGGCGAGCTACGACACGACCCTGAGCTTCCTCGGCACCGGCGTCTGGCTGGCCGATGAGCGCGGCGAGCGGGTCGACAGTGTCGGCGTCTACGGCCGCAACGAGCTCGACTCGAGCATCGACACGGTCAGCCCCTGCTCGAAGGGGCTGACGCTCACGACCTATCTGGTCGACCGGATGCGCGGCCAGAGCTTCCAGCGCGTCGCCTTCACGGGGTCGGACGCCGACGACTTCCGCGCCGCCGAGGCGACCCCCGGTCAGCGCGCGAAGCTCGACGAGGACTACCGCGCCGAGACCGAGGCGCGCGCGGGCGACACGGCGACGGGCTCGGCCCCCGCGGCGGAAGCCGACACGACGGCGAGTACGGCGCCGACCGGAGTCGGCGCAGCGAAGACCGATGCCGCGAAGGCCGATGCCGCGAAGACCGGCGCCGCATCCACCGCCAAGCCCCTGGCGGGCACCGCCGCGACGGTGCTGCGCGCCTGGTCGGGCGCGAGCCAGAACGGCCGGCTCACCGCCGCGCACGCCGACGGCGAGACGCCGCTCGACCCGGCGTCGATCGGCGCGACCTCGCCCGCCGACGGCAGCGCACCCGGGGCATCCCCCGAGGCCGTCGATCACGCCTACGGCTACCCATACCAGCGCTTCGAGCTGGATGCGACGGGCCTGAAGACCGGCAGCCGCATCGGCTGGGCGGGCGCGACGACGGGCCGCAACGAGCTGCAGCTCTCGGTCTGGACCGGCTCGGAGTGGCGTCGCCTCGCCGCCGGCACCGACCCGACCGCATCCGGCGCCCCGATCGCGCTGAGCGGCGCGCTGAAGGCCGGCGAGATCCGCGACGGCAAGGTCATCGCCCTCGTGCAGGACGGCCCGCGCACGAAGGCCACGATCGACGGCGGGATCGACGGCCGGCTCGAGAACCCCGACGACTACGACCTCGCGATCTCGCACGTCACCGACACGCAGTACCTCAGCGACGCCTACCCCGAGGTCTACGCCGAGGAGCTGAGCTGGATCGCCGACAACGCCGCGAGCCGCAAGATCGCCTTCGCGACCCACACCGGCGACCTCGTGCAGAACTGGGTCGACCCCGACCAGAGCGACGTGCGGGCGCGCGCCGAGTTCGCGCGGGCGTCGAGCATCCAGGGCATCCTCGACCGCGCCGGCGTGCCCAACAGCGTGCTGCCGGGCAACCACGACTCGAAGCGCGGCATCGACTACACGCTCTTCGACGAGTTCTTCGGCCCCGACCGCTACGCCGCGCAGCCCTGGTACGGCGGATCCATCGCGCCGGGCGACAACGCCGCCAACTACTCGCTGATCAGCGCCGGCGGCGCCGACTTCCTCATGCTGTCGCTGCCCTACGCCTACGGCGAGCGCGAGATCGACTGGGCCGAGCGGGTCGTGGCCGCGCATCCCGACCGCAACGTCGTCGTCTCGACGCACGAGCACCTCAGCCCGAAGCTGCGGGATGCGCCCGCGCAGCGGTCGAGCTCGTCGCGCTGGGTGTCGCGCGCCGATGAGCTGTGGGATCGCGTGGTCGCGCCGAACCGCAACGTGATCGCGGTGCTGTCGGGGCACTTCCACGGCATCGGCCAGATCACGACCGAGGATGCGGGCGGTCTGCCGGGTCACGACGTGGTCGAGCTGCTGGCCGACTACCAGGAGTTCCGCACGCACACGGGTCAGCGCGCGACCGGATTCCAGCGCCTGCTGCAGCTCGACCTCGCCTCGGGCACGATCGCGGTCGACACCTTCTCGACCCAGCTGAAGGCCACGGCGTCGTACCCCTACGACTACGAGCAGTTCCTCGCCGACAACGGCAGCGACGCCTCGCCGTCGAACGACCGCCCGTGGAACGTGATCGCCGCCGGCACGCAGGACCGCTACGGCGACGCGGATGACGAGTTCACCGCGCACGTGACCTTCCAGTACGCGAAGCGGGTCGCCACGACGGGGCTCACGACGGCGGGCCCTGCGAAGCCCTCGACGCGCGACCTGGCCCTGCTGCCGACGACCCGTCCCGGCCGCAGCTGACCGCATCCGCCCTCGTCCCGGCGTTCTCCGCGAGAGTACGCACTTTGCGCCTGCCGAGGGTGTCCTGAGCGCGCAATCCGCGTACTCTCGCGGAGCCAGGCCGGCGAGGTCAGTAGCGGGGCACGGCCGGGTCGACCGTGAGCGACCACGACTCGATGCCGCCCGTGAGGTGCCGAGCGGCGAAGCCCTGGCGGCGCAGGATCGTGAGCGCCTCATCCGAGCGGATGCCGTGGTGGCAGTAGACGACGAGCGGCTTCGCCGGATCGAGCTCGCCCATCCGCAGCGTCAGCTCGCCGAAGGGGATCAGCAGCGATCCGGGGATGCGCGCGATCTCGGCCTCGGCCGGCTCGCGCACGTCGAGCAGCACGGGGCGCTCCTCGACCAGCCCGAGGCTCTCGGGCGCGAGCAGCTGCGCCAGTTCGACCGCCGAGACGCCGAGATCGTCGGGATGCTCGACCGGCGCCGTGACCTCCTCGATCGAGCCCGGCCGCACCTGCTCGGCGCGGCTGAGCAGCATCCGCTCGCCGACCGTGCCGGTGCGGTCGAGCAGCACGAGCAGCCCGGCCGTGCCGCGGTCGCGCAGCAGCGTCAGCGCGAACTCGGAGGCGAGGGCCGCCGTCGCGGTGACGAGGGCGAGGGAGGGCTCGCCCGGCCGACGGCGCGCGCCGGATGCCGGCTCGCCGTCGGCCGCGTGCTCGGGGTGCGCATCGCGGTAATCGAGCTCGATCTCGTCCCAGCCGCTGCCGATCTCGCCGCCCTCGGCATCCGCGGTCGCCCACACCATGGGGATGCTCACGACGGCCGCGCCGTCGTTGCTGGCGTAGCGGGTCGCCGGGTCGTCGCTCGCGTCGATCACGAGATCGGCGTCGAGCAGCAGATCGAAGGTGCTGCCGGCGGCCAGCCGGGTCGGGCGGGCGCGCACGACGGTCTGCGGATGCGTGGTCGCCACCGTCGCGGCGATCGCCCCGGCGACGGTCTCGGCCCGCCAGGTCTCGCCGTCGCGGGCGTCGTCGACGATCTCGATCGTGCCGACGCCGGAGGCGGCGAGCGTCGTCGCCACACGCGAGCCGATCGCGCCGGCGCCGACCACGGTCACGGAGGCGGAGGAGAGACGCTCCCGCACCGACCGCTCCGATTCCATCCCTCGATCCTGGCACCGCGCGCCGTGCGCCGCATCCGTGAGGCTCCACCTGAACCTCCGCCCGCGCGTGTCGCGGCGACCCGTCGCCGATCACCGGGCGCCGCCGCCCCGTCGTCGTGCCCTGCCGCCGCGCCCGGGCGCATCCGCGGGTCGCGTACAGCCGCGGGCACGGCATGATGGAGGGCGTGAGCAGATCAGCGGTGCACTTCGGTGCCGGCAACATCGGCCGCGGCTTCGTGGCCCAGTTCCTGCACGAGAGCGGATACGAGGTCGTCTTCGCCGACGTCAACGAGGAGCTCATCGGCGCGCTGCAGGCGCAGCCGAGCTACCTCGTGCACGAGATCGGCGAGGGCGCGGTCGACAAGGTCGTCGACGGCTACCGGGCGCTGAACAGCCGCTCGCAGGAGTCGGATGTGGTGGCCGCGATCGCCGAGGCCGAGGTCGTCACGACCGCGGTGGGCGCCCGCATCCTGCCCTTCGTCGCCCCCGTCATCGCCCAGGGCCTCGCGCTGCGCGACCCCGATGCGGCCCCGCTCGTCGTGATCGCGTGCGAGAACGCGATCGGCGGAACCGACATCCTCGCCGCCGAGGTGCTGAAGCTCAACGCCGAGCCGAACGCGATCTTCGCGAACTGCGCGATCGACCGCATCGTGCCCGAGCAGCACGGCGGCCTCGACGTGACGATCGAGTCGTTCCACGAGTGGGTGGTCGACCGCACGCCGTTCCCCGGCGCGACCCCCGACATCCACGGCGTCACCTGGGTCGACGACCTGCGCCCCTTCATCGAGCGCAAGCTCTTCACCGTCAACACGGCGCACGCCGCCGCCGCCTACCACGGGCTCGACCGGGGCTGGACGCGCATCCGCGAGGCCCTCGCCACCCCCGAGCTGCAGGCCGAGGTGCGCGCGGTGCTCGCCGAGACCAAGGCGCTGCTCGTGGCGAAGCACGGCTTCAGCGACGACGAGCAGCAGGCCTACATCGAGAAGACGCTCAAGCGCATCTCGAACCCCGAGCTGCCCGACACCTGCGAGCGGGTCGGCCGAGGCCCGCTGCGCAAGCTGAGCCGCCACGAGCGCTTCATCGGCCCCGCCGCCGAGCTGGCCGAGCGCGGACTGCCCGCCTGGGATCTGCTCAACGCCGTCGGCGCCGCGCTGCGCTTCGACGTGCCCGAGGACGCGGAGAGCGTCGAGCTGCAGGCGCTGCTCGCGAGCGGCAGACCGGCCGCCGAGCTGGCGCGCGAGATCACCGGGATCGAGCCCGGGCATCCGCTGTTCGACTCGCTCGTCGAGGTCGTGCAGCTGCGCCTGGACCGCTGAGGCATGGCGGAGCGCGACGACAGCAAGCCCGACGAGCCCGACCAGCTCGCTGACGCCGACGACCAGCACGATGAGCTGGACGACGACACGGCCGACGAGGACGACGCCCTCAGCTGGGAGGGCGACGACGAGCTCGGTCGCACGACCTCGCTGACCGACCCGCGCTCGGCGTCGGCGACGCGACGTCCGCGCTCGTCGATCGTCGACGGGCGTCCGCTGCGTGACGTCGAGCTCGACGACGACGCTGAGCGCGCCGCCGCCGCCGCCGACCTCGAAGCCGACCTGGCCGTGGACGGCGAGCGTCCGCGCCGCGACCCCGTCCGCCTGCTCGTCACCGGCGTCTTCGCGGTGGTCTACCTGGCCTTCACGGTGGGCTGGATCCTGGCGGTGCAGGGCATCGTCGGCACGGCCCTCGGCAGCGGATCGACCGGCTGGGTCGACGCGATCGCCCGCATCAGCCAGTTCCTCGCGCTGGTCGCGAGCGCGCTCTGGTTCGTGACCGTCGTGCACCTCACCCGCGACGCGCGCCTGCTCGTGCGCGCCGGCTGGATGCTGCTCGGAACGCCGCTGCTGCTGCCGTGGCCCTACCTGATGGGGAGCCTGCTGTGACCCGCGACGAGAGCGCGAAGCGCGACGGCCGAGCCCGCGACCTCGAGCACTCGGGCGTCGACGACGACCTGCCGGCCGAACTGCGCGATGCGGAGCCCTTCGAGAGCGATCTGGATGGCGACGAGGACGACGAGTACGACGACGTCGAGATCGACGGCACCCTCCGCCGGCAGCGCTTCGGCGTCGCCGACCTGATCGTCGCGATCGTCTTCGCGTTCCTGTTCCTGGTGAGCGGCTACGCCGCGCTCGGCAACCTGGTCGGACTGCCCCGGTACCTGCAGGCGAACGGCTACTCCGACATCCCCTGGGCGACGCTGATCGCCGCCGTCGCGGCTCCGGTCGTGCTCTTCGTGGCGTCGCTGTCCGCCGGCCGCGGTCGCCCCACCTTCGAGCGCGCCCTCATCCTCATCGTCGCCCTCGCGGCGAACGCGGCCCTGGGCTTCTCGCTCGACTGGTTCACCCTGGCGGGCGTGCGCCTCTCCTGACCCGCGGCTGCTCCGGCCGCCGCGGACCTGGCGCCGAGGCCGCTTCGCTCGGGGGTCTCGGGCGTCGGCCTCCCCTCGCGAGAAGTCGATCGATGGGTGGCCAGAGATGCCTCGCTGTGGCGGCGTGTCGCGTGCTGTTTCTGGCCACCCTGGATGTGCGGGAAGCATGGGTGGCCAGAAATGCCTCGCCGCGGCGGCGTGTCGCGTGCAGTTTCTGGCCACCCTCGGCCTGGTTGCACGCGGGCAGACCCGGTGCGCGCCGCTCAGCCGAAGGCGGCGAGCAGCACGAGCGCGCCGAGCACGACCTGGCCGACGAGACGCGGCAGGAACGGGATCGCGGTGCGGCCGAAGCGCTCCGGGTTCGCGGCGGCGTAGGCGTTCGCGGGGAACACCGCGATCAGGAACAGCACGAGCAGCACGCCGACGACCAGGCGCAGGCCCGGCACGAGCAGTCCGATGCCGCCGAGGATCTCGCACAGCCCGGTCAGGACCACCAGCGCGTGCGGCGACGGCCAGCCGGGGCGGCGGAACATCGGCGGGATCATGGCCCGCATCCCCCGGGCGACCGAGGGGACGAAGTGCAGCACGCCCATGCCGACGAAGAGCACGGCGAGCACGACCCGCAGCACGGCGGCGACGACGTCGACGGCGGTCATGCGGCGCGATTCATGGATCGGTCGGCATCGTCCCTCGCGGCGCGGGGTCGCCCCGATCCGCTCCGCGCGTCATCGACCGTGAGCCGGTCGTCGAGCCGCAGCCTCACTCGGGTGTCGCTCGCGATGCCGCCCGTGCGGCCGGAGCCGCGCGCGGCATCCGCTCGCGCTCCGGGCCGGTTCACCGGCATCGCCCACAGCAGCGCCGCCGGCGCCAGCAGCGCGGGGGCGATGACCATGCCGTAGGCGTAGGCGGCGGTCACGATCGAGGCATGCGTCAGGTCGAGCGCCCGCACGGTCCCGGCGGCCGTCGCGACGATCGCCGCCACGCCGCCGAGCGCCACCAGCGCGGTGCCGACGGTGCGGGTCGCGCGACGGGGGAGTCCGGGCGCGACGGCCGGGGCGGCACCGGGCACGAGCGCGCCGATCGCGGCGAGCGACGCCGCCAGCAGAACTCCGCCGAGCACGTCGCTCGGGCGATGCCAGCCGAGGTGCACGAGCTGCACGGCGACGGCGCCGAGCAGCAGGGCGCTCGCCGGCGCGAGCACCAGACGCGCCGGCGCCGGGCTCACCAGCAGCAGGGCGAACAGCACCGAGGCGACCGCCACGGCGTGCCCGCTGGGGAAGGTGTTCGCGGCATCCACCGCCAGATTCGGACGCTCGAGCAACAGGTGCTTGAGGGCCTGGCCGAGCACGTTCGCGGCGCCGATCACGGCCACGCCGGCGACTGCCCCGACGACGCGGCGCTGCACCAGGGCGATGCCGGCGACGACCACGCAGGCCACGACGAGGGCCGGGATGCTGACCAGCGCCAGCAGCGCCGACGACTCCGAGTAGGCGGCCAGGTCGAGCACGCCCTGCTCGACGTGCTGCCCGCGCGCGGTCTGCACGGCGAGCACGAACACGATCGCGAGCCCGCCCGCGGCCGCCGCGGCGACCGCGACCTGGCGCACGCGGCGGGCGGCGACGGGGGAGCGGCGGAAGTCGGGCACGCCCCGACGCTACCCACGGCGCATGGACGCGGGCGCAAAGCCGCCCGGCGTGCCCGCGAGCGGCCCGGACGCCGCAGGTTCCGCGCCGCCGCATCCGAGCCACGTGCGACGGCCCGGCGGCGCCCGGTCGCGCGAGGTCACCGGGAACGGAGGCCCTCGGCGCCTGCACTAGGCTGGTCGCGCCCGGACAGCGCGCCTCCGGCCGCAGCGCCTCTGGCCGCTCGACTGCACCATGCGGCATCGCCCACGCGGTGCTCCGCGAGACCGGGCATCCCCCGCCGTCGCACCGAAAGCCGCTACGCCTGTGTCAAAGCCGGTCGTCCTGATCGCCGAACAGCTCTCGCCCGCCACCGTCGACGCCCTCGGGCCCGACTTCGACATCCGCGATGTCGACGGCACCGATCGCCCCGCTCTGCTCTCTGCGCTCGCAGAGGCCGACGCGATCCTCATCCGCTCCGCGACCCAGGTCGACGCCGAGGCGATCGCCGCGGCGCCGCGCCTCAAGGTCGTCGCCCGCGCCGGCGTCGGGCTCGACAACGTCGACATCAAGTCGGCCACGCAAGCCGGTGTCATGGTCGTCAACGCGCCGACCTCGAACATCATCAGCGCCGCCGAGCTCACGGTCGGCCACATCCTCAGCCTCGCCCGCCACATCCCGGCCGCGCACGCGAGCCTCGCCGGCGGCGCCTGGAAGCGCTCGTCGTACACCGGCACCGAGCTCTACGAGAAGACGGTCGGCATCATCGGCCTCGGCCGCATCGGCGCGCTCATCACCGCGCGCCTGCAGGCCTTCGGCGTGAACGTCGTCGCCTACGACCCCTACGTCACCGCGAACCGCGCGCAGCAGCTCGGCGTGACCCTGCTGAGCCTCGACGAGCTGCTCGAGCAGAGCGACTTCATCACGATCCACATGCCGAAGACCCCCGAGACCACGGGGATGATCAGCACCGACCAGCTCGCCAAGATGAAGTCGACGGCCTACATCGTCAACGTCGCCCGCGGCGGCCTGATCGACGAGGCGGCGCTGTTCGAGGCCCTGCAGGCGAACGTGATCGCCGGCGCCGGACTCGACGTCTTCGTCAGCGAGCCCCCGAAGGACTCGCCGCTGCTCGCCCTGCCGAACGTCGTCGTCACGCCGCACCTCGGCGCCTCGACCGACGAGGCGCAGGAGAAGGCCGGCGTCTCGGTCGCCCGCTCCGTGCGCCTCGCGCTCGGCGGCGAGCTCGTGCCGGATGCGGTCAACGTCGCCGGCGGCGTCATCGACCCTTACGTGCGCCCCGGCATCCCGCTGACCGAGAAGCTCGGCCAGGTGTTCTCGGGTCTCGCGGGCAGCGCGATCACGAGCCTGGATGTCGAGATCCGCGGCGAGCTCGTCGACTACGACGTGAGCGTGCTCAAGCTCGCCGCGCTCAAGGGCGTCTTCTCGAACGTCGTCACCGAGCAGGTCAGCTACGTCAACGCGCCGCTGCTCGCCGAGCAGCGCGGCGTCGGAACGCGCCTGCTCACCGACCCCGAGAGCCCCGAGTACCGCAACCTGATCACGCTGCGCGGCACCCTCGCCGACGGCAGCCAGATCTCGGTGTCGGGCACCCTGACCGGCCCGAAGCAGATCGAGAAGATCGTCGAGATCAACGGCTTCGACGTCGAGCTGCCGGTCGCCGAGCACTTCATCGTGATGCTCTACACCGACCGCCCCGGCATCGTCGCGGTCTACGGTCGCGAGTTCGGCGAGGCCGAGATCAACATCGCCGGCATGCAGATCGCCCGCCAGAGCGCCGGCGGTCAGGCCCTCAGCGTGCTGACGGTCGACTCGCGCGTTCCCGAGGAGCTGCTCGAGAAGGTGCGCACCGCGATCGACGCGAGCCTGCTGCGCGAGATCGACATCGTGCTCGATTGAGTCGCCGCATCCGGTCGTCCGCGACCGTGCACTCGACGGCCCCGACGGCCCCGACGCTCCCGCAACGCCGGGGCCGTCGGCCTTCCGGAGGTGGCGGGCCGGCTCGCCCGCATCGCGGTGAACAGGATGCGTCGTGTCGCGTCGCCGCGTGTCGCATCGGGGCGCGGGCCGGTGCGGAGTTCTGCTCGCACTCCTAGGCTGGAGGCGAAGCCGCCGTCGGGCGGCGCGTGAGGAGCTCCCCGTGACCGACCCCCAGCAGCCGGCCGAGCAGTCGAAGCAGCCGCAGCCGCCCGTGACGTCGGCGCCGGAGCCGTCAGACGCGCTCGACGAGGATGCGGAGCAGACGCGCCTGCGCAGCGACTTCTCCCGCGCGCCCCGTTCCGCGTCTCCCGGCGCGACTCCTGGTGAGGCTCCCTCGCCGCAGCCGATCGGCGCTCCGCCGGCAGGCATCACCCCGCCGCCGGCAGGACCCGTCGGCATCTCGGCGCCGCCCGCCGCACCGAGCGGAGACTCCGTGCCCGCTCCGCATCCCGCGGCTGCACCGCCTCCCGCGGCTGGACCGGACGCCGCGCTCGCGCCCGACGCCGGACCTGCGCACGCAGCGCCCGGAGCGCCGGCGGCGCCGTCCGCTCCCGCCCAGCCGTCCGCTCCGCAGCAGCCCGGGCAGTACGGCGCCCCGCAGCCGGGTGCCGCGCCGGGACAGCAGTCCGGTCAGTTCGGGGCTCCGCCGCAGCAGGGGCAGTACGGCGCTCCGCAGCAGTACAGCGGGTACGGCGCGCAGCCGCAGCAGCCGTACGGGGCTCCCCAGCAGCCGCAGCAGCCGCACGGCGTTCCGCAGCAGCAGGGCCAGTACGGCGTTCCGCAGCAGCAGGGCCAGTACGGCGTTCCGCAGCAGCAGGGCCAGTACGGGGCTCCGCAGCAGCCAGGGCAGTACGGGACTCCGCAGCAGCCGGGAACTCCGCAGCAGCAGCAGAGTCAGTTCGGGGCTCCGCAGCAGCCGACGCAGCACGAGGCTCCGCCGCAGCACGAGCAGCAGCCCGCGCCGTCGGCGACGCCGGGTCACGAGCAGGGCGTCGAGAACCCCGACCCCGCCGAGAGCGCCGCACCGCAGCAGGGCGGCTCACCGCAGCCGCAGCAGCCGGGCGCGGAGCAGTACGCGCAGCAGCAGCAGGCTCAGGCCGGCGCCTACGGCGCCGCGAACGCGCAGTACACGGCGGCTCCGCAGTACGGCGCACCGGGTCAGAACCCGAACCCCGGCTATGCCGCGGCGCCGCGCTCCGGCAGCCTGCTCACCCGCTGGGGCATCGGCGGCATCGGCGCGGGCATCGTGCTCATCGCGGTGATCGTCGATCTGCTGCGCGCGCTCCTGTCGCCCCTCATCTACAGCGTCAGCAGCGGCGCGCTCGACGCGGCCAACACCCTGACGTTCGTCGGCAGCATCCTGGTCGTGGTGATCGCCCTCGTCGCAGGCGTGCTGGCCATCCTGTCGCTCGTGCGACGTGAGCCGTCGAAGGTCCCCGCGGCGATCGCTCTCTCGCTGTCGGCCTACATCGTGCTGAGCTTCGCGTTCAGCTGGCTCAGCAGCCTGTTCTACCGCTTCATCTGAGGCCTGCGCCGCTGCAGCGGGCGGTCCGCTCCGGTGCGGTCTGCCGTCCACGCGACGACGGCCGATCGACCGACCACGTGGCCCCGTCGCCTCTCCGGGCGACGGGGTCACGTGTGCCATCCACAGGATGCGTCGTCGTCCGCGCCGACCGGACGCGATCCTGCGGCGCGAACCTCGTCGTGTCTCGCTCGTCGGCACCCTCGCCGGGTACCTCTCCACGCTCGGCTGAGCGCGGGCGGGCGCGAGCGCCGTCGCAACGAGGGCCAGGAACCGCCGGAGTAGGCTGAGCGCGCAGTCGACGGCGGCTCCGCCGCGCGGCTGGCGACTTCCGTTCCCGCACCGACAGGAGCCCCTGCGTGACCCGCGTTCTCGACCTCGCCACCATCCCCGGAGACGGAATCGGAGTCGAGGTGGTCGCCGAGGCGCTCGCCGTGCTGACGGCCGCGGTCGGGTCCGACGTCGAGGTGACGACCACCGAGTACCCCTTCGGCGCCGAGCACTTCCTCGCGACCGGCCACATCCTCGACGACGGCGACCTGGCCTCGCTCACGCAGCACGAGGCGATCCTGTTCGGGGCGGTGGGCGGAGACCCCCGCGACGCGCGTCTCGCGGGCGGCATCATCGAGCGCGGACTGCTGCTCAAGCTGCGCTTCGCCTTCGACCACTACGTCAACCTGCGCCCGACGAAGCTCTACCCCTCGGTCACGAGCCCGCTCGCGAACCCGGGCGAGGTCGACTTCGTGATCGTGCGCGAGGGCACCGAGGGGCCGTACGTCGGCAACGGCGGCGTCATCCGTCAGGGCACGCCGCACGAGATCTCGACCGAGGTGAGCATCAACACCGCGCACGGGGTCGAGCGCGTCGTGAAGCACGCCTTCGAGCTGGCCGAGAAGCGCGGCAAGAAGGTCACGCTGGTGCACAAGACGAACGTGCTGACGCACGCGGGCTCCACCTGGTCGCGCCTCGTCGCGGAGGAGGCGGCCAATCACCCGGACGTGGTCTGGGACTACCTGCACGTGGATGCGGCGACGATCTTCCTGGTGACCGACCCTGCTAGGTTCGACGTCATCGTCACCGACAACCTCTTCGGCGACATCCTGACCGATCTGGCCGGCGCGATCAGCGGCGGCATCGGGCTCGCCGCCTCGGGCAACGTCAACCCGGAGGGCGCGTTCCCGAGCATGTTCGAGCCGGTTCACGGCTCTGCTCCCGACATCGCCGGGCAGCAGAAGGCCGATCCCACTGCCGCGATCCTGTCGGCGGCGCTCCTGCTCGACCATGTCGGGCTCCCGGAGGCGGCCGCCCGCGTGACCGCGGCCGTCAGCGCCGACCTCGCCGAGCGCGGCTCCGCGACCCGCACGACCTCCGAGGTCGGGGCGGCGATCGCGCAGCGCGTCGCGGCGGCGGCGCCCACCCACTGACATCCCACGACCCCGGAGAGAGCACATGCCCATCCAGCTGCCGATGGCCCCGAAGGACCTCACCTTCGCCGTGACCCGCAATGAGAACGCCAAGACCGTCGAGGAGCGCGAGCAGATCCTCGCGAACCCCGGCTTCGGCCAGTTCTTCACCGATCACATGGTCGACATCTGCTGGTCGGAGTGGGGCGGCTGGCACCGCCCGCGCGTGCAGCCCTACGGCCCGATCTCGATCGACCCGGCCGCGTCGGTGCTGCACTACGCGCAGGAGGTCTTCGAGGGGCTGAAGGCGTACCGCTGGGCCGACGGCGGCATCCGCACCTTCCGTCCCGAGGCGAACGCCGCGCGCATGCAGCGCTCGGCCGCACGTCTCGCGCTGCCCGAGCTGCCGACGGCCCACTTCCTCGACTCGCTCAAGCAGCTGATCCAGGCGGATGCCGACTGGGTGCCGAGCGCGCCGGAGACGAGCCTCTACCTGCGCCCCTTCATGTTCGCCAAGGAGGCGTTCCTGGGTGTGCGTGCGGCGAAGAAGGTCAACTACTACGTGATCGCGAGCCCCGCGGGCGCGTACTTCACCGGCGGCATCGAGCCGCTCGAGATCTGGCTGTCGACGAAGTACACGCGCGCCGGCCACGGCGGCATGGGCGCGGCGAAGACCGGCGGCAACTACGCCGCCTCGCTGGTCGCGCAGCAGGAGGCCTACGCCAACGACTGCCAGCAGGTGCTGTTCCTGGATGCCGAGGAGGGCACGTACCTCGAAGAGCTCGGCGGCATGAACGTCGTGCTCGTGACGCGCGACGGCAAGCTGATCACGCCCGAGTCGGACTCGATCCTCGAGGGCATCACGCTCGACTCGCTGCTGCAGCTCGGGCGCGACCGCGGCTACACGACCGAGCAGCGTCGAGTGTCGATCGACGAGGTGCGCGAGGGCGTGGCCTCGGGCGAGATCGTCGAGGCATTCGCGTGCGGCACGGCCGCCGTCGTCACCCCGATCGCCGTGCTGCGCAACGCCGATCTCCGCATCGAGTTCCCGGTGCCGGCCGAGTCGATCGCGCTGTCGCTGCGCGAGGAGCTGACCGGCATCCAGTACGGCCGCGTGGAGGACCGCCACGGCTGGACCGTGCGTCTCGACGTCGAGGACTGAGTCCGACTCCCGAACCGCTCTTCCGGCGCCGTCCCGCAGCATCCGCTCGGGGCGGCGCCGTCGTCGTCAGCGGCGCCGGAGAGGTCCCACCAGCCTCACGGGTCACAGTTGCGCGACGCCTGTCGTCTGTTCGTTGACGGGTCACAACGGTCGACCCCCGAACTGGTGCCACGAGACCTGATCCGGTTCTGTTCCCGTTCACCATTCCGCGCGGGCGCGTTCATCCTGCGGCTCGAATCTTCCTTCGCCCCACCCGAATCCGAGCCCGAAGGATGTGCCCGATGGCCTCTGCCGCGCGCATCGTCGTCACGACCTTCGACTCCGTCGCCAGCCCCAAGATCACCCCGTGGCGCGAGCACTCGAGCCGCGTCGCCGGCGTCGTGCTGGGCGTCGACGGCCGCCCGGCCCGACCGCTGGCCGAGCTCGGCCCGACGCCTGCCGGTCTCGCCGGAGATCGCCCCGCGCCGCGCCCGAACGGCATCGCCCGTGTCGTCATCGACGCCGACCGCGGCGCGCAGCCGGCCGTCTGGCACCTCGCCGGCTCGAACCACCGCATGCTCGCCCGCAGCGTCGCCGTCTTCGAGTCGGCCGCCGCGGCGGTCGCCGACGCCACCGCCGTGCTCGCCGACGTCACCGCGCTCGACCCGCGCCTCGTGCGCGACCTCAACGGCTCGGCGCTCGGCTGGTTCCTGCGGCGCGACGACGAGCCCGTCATCGCCTGCGCGCGCTGGTACTCGACCGATCGCGACCGCCGCAAGTCGCTGCTCGCGGCGCTCGAGGCGCTCGTGATCGCGACCGTCGCCCCGGTCGCGCGGGTGTCGCACCCGCAGCTCGGGCGCGGCGCCCGGGTGTGAGCTCGCCCGCGGACCCGAGCATGTCGTCGGATGCGGGATCCTCGTCCTCGGCGGATCCCGACCTGATCGGCGGCTACCGCCTGGGCGAGCTGAGCGGCAGCGGTGCGACGGCATCCGTCTTCGCGGCGACGCACGTCGCGACGGGGGAGCGGGCGGCGCTGAAGGTGCTGCATCCCCACCTCTCCGTGCGCGCGATCGACCGCGAGCGCTTCCTCGCGGGAGCGCAGCACCGCGTCGCGCACCCGAACGTCATCGCGATCCGCGGAGCGGGGGAGCAGCGCTCGGGCGAGACGGTCGTCTGCTGGATCGCGCTCGACTGGGCCGACGGCGAGCCGCTCGCCCGGCGGCTGCGTCGCGCCGCGCTCGCGCCGATCGAGGTGCGCGAGCTCGCGGACGGGCTGCTCTCCGCTCTCTCTGCCGTGCACGCCTCGGGGCTGGTGCATCGCGACGTGTCGACCTCGAACGTGCTGGTGCCGGCATCCGGTCCCGTCCGCGCGGCCGACGTGCAGCTCATCGACGTCGATCGGCTGGCCTGGTCGGGCGAGGCGAGCCTCGGCGACGACGTGCTCGGGCTCGACCCGACGGCGGAGCCGGATGGCGACGTCGATCGGGGAGCGGGCTCGGAGCCCGAGTCGCGCACGGCGCCGCGCGTCGTCGCGAACCCCGACTTCGCCGCACCCGAGCAGCTCGCCGGCCTGCCGCTCGACCGCCGCGGCGACCTGTTCTCGGCGGCCGCGGTGCTCTTCGCCGCCGCGACCGGGCTCCCGCCCTACCGCGGAGCCCGGCGCGACGCCCTGCTGGCGGGCGGGGTGCTGACGCCGCCGATCGCCTCGGTCGACGGAGCTGACGTGCCGATCGAGGTGGATCGTGTGCTCGCCGAGGCGCTCTCCGCGTCGCCGCTGCGGCGTCCGCGCGACGCCGAGGAGCTGCGGCGGCGGATGGTGGATGCGCTCGCGAGCCTCGGTCCGATCGCAGACGCCTCGGCGGGGCCCGCAGGAGCGACCGACACGAGCGGACGGACGGCAGGACCCCTCGGGCGCACGGCGACCGGAATCGGGCCGGCGACCGGCGCGGACGCCCCGACACGCGTGCTCGACGCGGGCGGTGCGCCCGTGGCATCCGGGGCTTCAGCGGGCGCCGCCGCCACGGGCGCTGCGGCGTCGCGCGACGCGCGCACCGAGATCGTGCAGCGGCGCACCAGGCCGATCGCGACGGCAGGATCGACGAGCGCCGCCTGCCTCGGCGCCGGAGCCGAGCGCGCGGCATCCACCGCAGCGCCGTCCGGCACCGACCCGACCTCCTCGGGCGCCGCACACCCCGTCGGCTCGCCCGCCCGCGGTCGCGGCGGCCTCATCGCCGCCGTCGCCATCCTGCTCGGCGTCGCGGGCATCGCGACCCTGCCGGCGCTCGCCGACGCCGGCGGCGGCCGTGACTCGGTGCGCGAGCACGGCACGATCTCGGCGAGCCCCACAGCCTCGGCGAGCGCCTCCGCCCGGCCGACCCGGGCGGCGCAGCAGCCGACCGCGCCGACGGCGGCGCTCGACGTCGTGCTGCCCGATCTCGCCGGCATGGGTCTGGGCGAGGCCACCTCACGCCTGGCCGAGCTCGGGCTCGCGGTCGGCGTGGTGAGCGAGAGCGACTCGCCGCAGGCGCAGAGCACCGTGCTGAGCGCCCCGGCCACGGCCGTGGCGGGCTCGCGCGTCGACCTGGTCGTCGCCTCGGGCCGCAACCGGGTGCCCGAGGTCTCCGGTCTCACCGTCGCCGCCGCGCAGGACGCCCTGACCGCGGCCGGCTTCGGCTCGAACGTCACCGGCGCCGCAGCCGGGTCGGGCTCCGGCTCGGGCTCCGGCTCGGGCGGCAGCACCGGCGCCGGCACCGGCGACTCCGGCACGGCCCTCGTCGCCACCGGCACGAGCCCGATCGCGGGCACCTCGGTCGCGATCGGCACCGTCATCGAGCTGCGCGTCACGAGCCGTGCGCCCAGCGCGAGCCCGTCGCCGGCGCGCCCCTCGCCGTCCCCGTCAGCGGCCAGGGGGCCTTCATGACCTGGACTCCTCGTGTTCACCTGCCGCGGTTCAACTGTCTCGACCCTGCTGGGAATCCGGGCGGAACCGCCCTGGCGTCCCCGCTCGACAGCTCACCGGGATCGCTCTCCGCGCCCGCCCCGCGCTCGCCGCGGCCCCGACTCATCCGCCCCGCACTCCACCCGAGGATCCGCTCGTGACCGCCGCTGACATCCGCCCGCGCTCGCTGCGCACGCGTCCGTCGTTCGCCGACGCCGTCTTCCGCCGCACCGCTTTCTCGGCCGGGGGCATCACGGTCGCGATCATGCTCGCCGTCGGCCTGTTCCTGTCGCTGCGCGGTGCGCAGGCGATCGGCGCCGCCGGCCCGTCGTTCCTGTTCGAGCAGCAGTGGTCGCCCGAGACGAAGCACTTCGGCATCGCGGCGGTGCTCTTCGGCACGGTTACGATCGCGATCGTCGCGATGTGCGTGAGCGTTCCGCTCGCGCTCGGCACGGCGCTGCTGATCTCCGAGATCGCCCGCGGCCGGCTGCGCGGCCTGCTCGTCACGCTCGTCGACCTGATGGCCGCCGTGCCGAGTGTCGTGTTCGGGCTGTGGGGCCTGTTCTTCCTGCAGGACAACATCATCCCGGTGTCGCGCTGGCTCTCGACCTACGTCGGCTGGGCCCTGCCCTTCCTGCGGGTGACGGATGCGCAGGGTCACGCCCTCAGCGATGACAGCGCCTTCACCTCGTCGGCCTTCATCGCCGGCATCATCGTGGGCCTGATGGTCGTGCCGACGCAGACCTCGGTCATGCGCGAGGCCTTCTCGCAGGCGCCCGTCGGCGAGCGCGAAGGCGCCCTGGCGCTCGGCGCGACCCGCTGGGGCATGATCCGCGCGGTCGTGCTGCCCTTCGGCCGCGGCGGCGTGATCGGCGCGACCATGCTCGGACTGGGCCGTGCGCTCGGCGAGACGATCGCGGTCTACATGATCATCTCGCCGCTGTTCAGCTTCAACTGGGAGGTGCTGAAGACCGGCGGCAACTCGGTCTCGGCGCTGATCGCGCTGCGCTACGGCGAGTCGAGCCAGTTCGGCCTGTCGGCGCTCATGGCCGCGGGCCTCGCGCTGTTCCTCATCACCCTGGTGATCAACTTCGGCGCCTCGCTGGTCGTCGCCCGCTCGCGCTCCGGCGCCCAGACCAACTGACACCGCCATGACACTGCAGCAGGTCGACCCGCAGCTCCTCCTCGAGGAGATCCGCGCCGAGATGGAGCCCGAGCTCCCCGCCCCGACGCGCCCGGTGCGCCCGGCGCCGCGCGTCCCCCCGCGCACGAGCATCCCCGATCTGACGGATGTGCCCGAGCCGCCGCGACGCGGGCTCGGCAAGTCGACGCTGGCGGCGAAGTTCGACGCGATCGGCTCGATCGTCGCCGCGATCTGCTTCACCGCGCTCATCTACTGGTGGTTCAGCCCGCTGACCGGCGCCTTCGGCGCGCTCGTCATCGGCTACGTCGTCTTCCTCGGCTTCTACGCCCTGCTGGTCGCGATCGGCAGCGATCGCCGCGCCGTCACCGACCGCCTCATGACGGTGCTGATGATCAGCGCCGGCGTCGTGCTGTTCACGGCGCTCGTCTTCGTCGTCGGCTTCACGCTCGTGCGCGGCTCCGACGCGCTCGGCCACCTGAACTTCTTCACGCAGACGATGGAGTTCGCCGGCCCGCTCGACCCGCTGACCGACGGCGGCATCCTGCACGCGATCCTCGGCACGCTCATCCAGATCAGCATCGCCCTCGTGATCACGGTGCCCCTCGGCATCCTCACCGCGGTGTTCCTCAACGAGGTCGGCGGGCGCTTCGCGCGGTTCGTGCGCACGATCTCGGATGCGATGACCGCGCTGCCCTCGATCGTCGCCGGTCTCTTCGTCTACGCCGCGATCGTGCAGCTGGTCACGCACCAGCGCTCGGGCTTCGCCGCGTCGATGGCGATCACTGTGATGATGCTGCCGATCGTCATCCGCGCCTCCGATGTGGTGCTGCGCCTCGTCGCCGGCAATCTGCGCGAAGCCTCGTACGCGCTCGGCGCGAACCGCTGGAAGACGGTGTGGCACGTCGTGCTGCCGACGGCCCGCTCGGGTCTCGTGACCGCCGTCATCCTCGGAACCGCGCGCGGCATCGGCGAGACCTCGCCCGTGCTGCTGACCTCGGGCGTCACCGCGGTGATGAACCTCAACCCCTTCAGCGGGCCGATGATCTCGCTGCCGCTGCAGGTCTTCGAGTTCGTGAAGTCGCCCGAGCCGACCATGATCGCCCGCGGATTCGGAACCGCCGCCGCGCTCGTGCTGCTCGTGCTGCTGCTGTTCCTCGTCGCCCGCGTCATCGGCGGGCGCCCGCCGGGCGTGCAGTCGACCGGCGAGCGCCGCCGTGCCGCGCAGCGCTCGCGTGACGACCTCGAGCGGATGACGTCGGCCGCGGCCGCCGTGTCGCTCGCGTCGGTCTCGGCGCACGTCGTCGCCACCGAGTTCGACCCGCTGCCGTTCGAGCCGGAGGCGGAGCCCGACCCGGGTTCCGACGCGGCCATCGAGGCGGAGCTGGGCGCCGTGCCGCCGGCCGTGCCCGCCGCAGAGCCCGCGACCAGCAGCGCTGCATCACCCGACACCGCATCGCCATCCAGCACAGCCGCATCACCCGACACCGCATCCGACTCCGAGGAGACCCCGCGATGATCCGCACGACCGCCCGGCGCCTCGTCGCCGCCGCGATCTCCACCGTGGCGCTCGCCGCGCTGATCTCGGTCGGCTCCGGGGCGACCGGCCCCGCGCACGCCGCGAGCTACGTCGCGATCTCGGGCTCCGGCTCGACCTGGTCGCAGAACGCCCTCGACCAGTGGCGCCGCAACGTCGCCACCAACTACGGCATGCAGGTGAACTACAACGGCACCGGCTCGTCGGCCGGCCGCACCGACTTCATCAACGGCACCGTCGACTATGCGGTGAGCGAGATCCCGTTCCAGACCGTGCCCGACGTCCCCGGCGCGCAGCCCGAGAACCCCGAGGCGGGCAGCTTCGCCTACATGCCGATCGTCGCGGGCGGCACGTCGTTCATGTACAACCTCAAGATCGGCGGCAAGCGCGTCACCAACCTGCGCCTGTCGGGCGACACGATCACGAAGATCTTCACCAACCAGATCACCAACTGGAACGACAAGGCGATCGCGGCCGACAACCCGGGTCTCGCGATGCCGAACAAGGCGATCACGCCGGTCGTGCGCTCCGACGGCTCGGGTTCGACGGCGCAGTTCACGCTCTGGATGGCGAAGCAGTACCAGTCGCAGTGGTCCGCCTTCTCGGGCCGCAGCGGTCTCACCTCGCAGTACCCCGTGAAGGGCGCGATCAAGGCGCAGAACGGCTCGCTCGGCGTCGCCGGCTACGTCAGCCAGAGCTACGGCGAGGGCGCGATCACCTACGTCGAGTACAGCTACGCGATGAAGTCCGGTTTCCCGGTCGCGAAGGTGCTCAACGCCTCCGGCTACTACGTCGAGCCGACCGCCGCCTCCGTCGCCGTCGCGCTCATGCAGGCCGGCATCAACAGCGATCTGACCCAGAACCTCGACGGCGTCTACACGAACGGCGACCCGCGCAACTACCCGCTGTCGAGCTACAGCTACATGATCGTGCCGCTCAAGGTGCGGGGCATCTTCACCGAGCAGAAGGGCACCACGCTCGGCACCTTCGCGAGTTACATGCTCTGCGAGGGTCAGCAGCAGGCCTCGGCGCTCGGCTACTCGCCGCTGCCGATGAACCTGGTGAAGGCTGGATTCACGCAGATCGCCCGCATCCCCGGCGCCGCGGGCGTCAACGTCGACATCAACAAGTGCAACAACCCGACCTTCAAGCCCGGTCAGAGCGAGCGTGACAACGTGCTCGCGCAGACCGCGCCGCAGCCGGCCGCCTGCGACAAGAAGGGGCCGGATCAGTGCACGACCGGCACCGCGGGCGCCAAGACCGACACCGCGGTCAGCGGCTCGGGCAAGGGCGGTTCGGCGTCGGGCGCCGGCGGCGGCGCGAGCGGATCGGGCGGATCGGGCGGCGCCGCTTCGGGCGCCGGCGGTGACGGCGCGACGACCGGCGACGGCGCGGGTGCGGCCGGGGGCGAGGCTCAGTACGACGAGAACGGCCAGCTGGTCAGCAGCACCAACGCGGGTGCCGTGTCGAAGCCCTACGAGCTGCCCTCCGACGGCTTCGGCGGACCGCAGATCGCCATGGTGATCGGCGTGCTGCTGCTCGTCGGCGCCGTCGTGCTGCCGCCGCTGCTGTCACGGCGGATGCGTACCGCCGACCGCCGCCACGGGAGCTGAGGCTCCGCCTTCGCGCCCTCTCGCGCCCGGCTCGGCGGAGTCGTTGAGGACCGACCCCGCCGAGCCGTCATCCGGCGTGCGCGCTCACCCGAGCAGCACCGCCACGCCGACGCACCCCTGAGCCGTTCAGCGGCGTGTGCTCCTTCCCCATCCGTTCACCGCGATGTCACTCACCGCGCCGAGCCTTTCGTCGGATTCCTCGGGAGTCCGACCCGAACCCGCCTGGAGATCCTCGTGTCCGCACCCGCCCCGCAGCCGCGCCGCGCCCGTCAGTACGGCGCCTCGCTGATCGCCGGCCTGCTCAGCGCCGGCTTCGCTTTCGGCGTCGGCCTGGTCGTCACGGCGCCGGCGCCCGCCGCGAAGGCCGACGACAGCTCGGCGGTGACGGTCAGCGCGAAGGACCAGGATGCCGACATCGCGACCGCTCCGTTCCCCGACCTGAAGCTGACCGTCGCGCAGACAGAGGGGCTGGTGTCGCAGGCCGTGGTCGTCAGCTGGAGCGGCGGCAAGCCGTCCACTCAGCCCAGCCAGCAGAACGGCGGGAAGGACTTCCTCCAGTTCATGCAGTGCTGGGGCGACGACTCGTCGGTTCCGGCAGGTCAGCCCGCGCAGCCCGACCGCACCACCTGCCAGTACGGAGGCTTCAACACCTCCGGCGCGACTCGCGACAAGTTCCACGACGCGAACGGCGCCGCCCCGCAGGACGTGGCGTTCTCCGCCTCGGAGTTCTCGCAGAACGACTACACGTCGATCCCGTTCCAGGCGGTCGACGGGACGCTGTACACGAACGTCAAGGACGGCCAGCGGATGCCGGGCATCGACCCGAACACGAACCAGTTCTTCACGAAGTACACGACCAACGAGGTGCCGTGGGCCGGCTCCGGTGCCGACGGCACCGGAAGCATCAAGTTCGAGATGCAGACCAAGGTCCAGGCGCCGGGTCTCGGGTGCGGTGACGCGAATCGCGCCGCTGACGGCACGGTCACGGGGCGCGCCTGCTGGCTCGTCGCAGTACCGCGGGGTGCTGCCGACACGGGCAGTCGGCAGGTCGACCAGTCCGCCCTGTTCTGGGACCAGTGGAAGCACCGGATCGCAGTTCGGCTCGACTTCCGCCCGATCGGCGACGTGTGCGCGATTGGTGCGGCTGAGCGTCAGCTGCAGGGAAGCGAGCTGATGGCGGGCGCCGTGGCGTCGTGGCAGCCGACCCTCTGCACGGCGAAGGGCGGCGACGCCTACACGATCCTCTCCGGCACGGAATCCGATGCCCTCGCGATCGCGAACGGCGCCAACTCCGGCCCGATGGCGCTGTCATCTCGTCCGCTCCAGGGCGACATCGAGGACGACCTCCAGTACGCGCCGGTCGCGCTGACCGGGCTCGCGATCTCGTTCGCCATCGATCGCCAGCCCAGCCTGAGCGGCTCGACCCCCGACGAGTACCTCGAAAGGGCGAAGCTGCCGTTCACGAGCATGAACCTGACGCCGCGACTCGTCGCGAAGCTGCTCACCAGCTCGTACCGCGATGCGCTGCCCTACTTCTCCGACCGCTCGCACATCGCGAAGAATCCACGGAACATCGCTTTCGACCCCGACTTCCAGGCGATCAACGACCCGGAATGGAAGTACCAGGCGATCGCCACCCCCGCGATCGCCGACGCTCTCGTCCCGCAGGGACGCTCCGACTCCGCGTGGGCCATCTGGGCATACGTCATGTCCGATCAGGACGCCCGCGACTTCCTCAGCGGCAAGCCCGATCCGTGGGGCATGACCGTGAACAAGTGGGCGTCGGACTCGGTCGACTTCGCACCGCGGGGCGAGGGTGATCAGACGCTCGCCATCACCTATCCCAACGACACGTTCCCGAAGGCGGACCCGGTCGAGACCGCCGAATCCGCGACGGGTGGTCCGATCAATCTGGTCACCTGGCGACCCTTCGTCAACGACCTCGACACCTCCGCGTACAAGACGCTGCGCGGCGACGGCCAGGTGCTCGGAGGATGGAATGCGCAGGCAGCGCCTCCTCAGTACGACAAGACCGGTCGCGACCTCCCCGGCGCTCAGGCGGTCATCGGCGTCACCGACACGTCGGCTGCGTCGCGCTACCAGACCATCACGGCCTCCCTGCGCAATGCGGCGGGCAAGTTCGTCGCACCGAGCGCGGAATCGATGCTGGCGGCGGCGGCGGCGATGACCGCGACGCCGACTCAGCGTCAGGTCTACTCGCTCGACAACACCTCAGCGGCCGCAGCCGCCGCCCCGACCGCCTACCCTCTGACGGTCCCCGTCTACGCGGCCGTGAGCCCGAAGATGTCCGATGCGACCCTGCGAGCGAGCTTCGCCGCCTTCATCCGCTATGCCGTATCGGATGCGGCGCAGACGACCGGACAAGGGGTCGGACAGCTCCCCGAGGGCTACGCACCACTGCCGCAGGGCTGGCGCGACCAGGCGCTCGCCGCTGCCGCGAAGATCCAGGCCGGCACGACGGCCACGCAGCCGACCGACGCCTCGGGCGACGGCTCGCTCGCTTCGCCCGGCTCCGACTTCGGGTCAGCGGATGCGGGCTTCGGCTCGGCTGGCGACGGATTCGGCTCGCCCGACGCGTCCGGCGCGGCCGGCACGAGCGACCCGGCGGCGTCCGGCGATCTCGCGAGCTCCCTCTCCGCCTCCCGCACCCCGGCCGATCCGAAGACCGGCGGCCTCGACTCGGTCGTGCCGCTCAGTCTCCTGGCCGGCCTCCTCGGCGCCCTCGCGGTGCCCGGCATCTCGCTCTTCCGGAGACGCCTCTGATCCCGATCTTGGCGGGGCACGCTGCACCGGACTGGGATCCGGCGCCCCGCACCAAGCCGCGAACGACCGACTGGGACGTGCGCGGAACCCACCCTGAGACAAAGGACAGCACTCCCTTGAAGATCAAGAAGATCGCGGCCTTCGCCGCGGTCGCTGCGGTGGCCGTCGCCGGCTCCGCGCTCGTCGCCCCCGCCTTCGCGGAGCCGGTCTCGAACAGCTATGTGCTGGTCGGTTCCGACACGCTGCAGGATTCCGCCAACGCTCTCATCAACGGCACCGACATCTCCGGCTCGCTCGTGCGCGTCACCACCGGAAACGGCGCCACGCTCGGCTCGTTCGACGCGTTCGGATCCCCTGCGGTCCAGACCAAGCCCAACGGCGCCTTCTTCGGCCGTCCCGGTGGCTCCGGCGCGGGAGTCACCGCTCTGCGCGCCTCGATCACCGGCGTCAACTACTCCGCCACGACCAGCCCGAACGTGAAGGCCGTCGCGATCACCAATCAGGTCGACATCGCGCGCTCCTCGAGTGCGCCCGGCTCGAACGCCAATGCTGACGGCAAGCTCCTCTACTACCCGTTCGCGCGTGACGCGGTGGGCTACGCCTACAAGGGCGGCAATGCGTCGTGGGCCAACCTCAGCGCTGCCCAGCTCCGTCAGATCTATGACGGCACCCTGACCAACGTCGGCGGCGCTGACATCAAGCCTCGCCTTCCTCAGACGGCTTCGGGCACCCGCAGCTTCTTCCTGGGTGCCCTCGGCTACACCGCGGTCAACAGCGTCTACAGCGCGCCGGCCGTGAACGACAACGGCAACGTCACGGCCGAGAACGACGCGACCGTGCTCAACGCCGGCGAGATCATCCCCTTCTCGGTGGCGAGCTGGGTCGCTCAGGCCAACGGCGTCTCGGGTGTCAACAGCACCACCGGCGCGTCGCTGGGCAGCGCGGTCACCGGCGTCGTCCCCGTGACCGGCACCGCTCCGGCGCTCGAGGCGAACCCGACCTACTACGCCGACGCGAAGTTCGGTCGTGACACCTTCCTGGTCGTCGAGCGCTCGCGCGTCCAGCAGAACTTCACGGGCGGCCGCGGCAACTACGACGCGACGCTCGCGCGTCTGTTCGACCCGACCAACCCGCGCAGCCTGATCAACTACGGCTCGACTCCGAACAGCGCCGGCGCGGTCAAGACCGCCTACGGCTTCCTCCCGACGGCGAACACCACGCCGCAGCCCGCGTTCGTCACGCTCTGATCCTGAACGGAATCCCGAAATGATCATCACCAAGCGACGCATCGCGATCGCCGGCGTCTTCGCCGTCGCGCTCGCCGCGATCAGCCCCGTCGCGGCGGCCAACGCCGCAACGGCCACCCCTGCCGGTTCTGCCGCGAAGTGGTACACCCTCAACGGCACCACCCTTCAGCCGTACGCGGCTGACACGGTGCTCCACTGGGGCGACAGCCCTGTGGCCAGCCCCACCGCGACGTGGTCGAACTTCAAGGGTTCGACTGACGCCGAGGAGGTCGTGATGTTCCTCTCCAAGCCGGGCGAGGAGCGCACCATCACCAACTGGATCGCGACCGGAGCCGGCGCCTTCAAGCGCGGAACCAAGGACGTCCAGCTGCCGAGCGCCGACCTGGCGAGCCTCACCAACGGCAACGCGGCGTCGATCCAGGCGATCGGTGGCGACTACAGCGTCGGCATCGCGTTCACCAAGAACACCGGCACGGCCATCGCGGACGGCGGCGTCATCTTCAACACCGTCCACATCGTCAAGGGCACCGACACCTACACCTTCGACTCGCCCGCCGAGTCGACCACGCCGACCGACCCGCCGGCCGGCACGCAGACCGCTTCGGTCGACGTCTCGGCGACGACCGTCGCGGCGCAGGATGGCGCGCTCGAGCTCTCGGTTCCTGCCGGCGCGAAGGCGACCCTCGGCACCGCGGCCCTGGTGAACGGTCTCTCGACCTCCACCGGAAAGCTCGGCTCGGTCACCATCAAGGACGGCCGCGTGTCGTCGACCCCCGGTTGGGACCTCACCAGCGGCGTCGCGAAGTTCAGCCTCACCGGTGGAACCTCGGCTGACGACATCGACGCCAAGCAGCTCGGTGTGAAGCCCCTCGTCACCTCCGGCCCCGCGGCCGCGGCGGCGGGAAACCAGGCCGGCACCGCCGGTGACAACAAGTTCGCGTCGGCTGCGGCCGGCACGAGCGGCACCAGCGTCGTCGACGCCGACCTCACCTTCGTCGCCCCGGCGAAGTCGAAGGCCGGCACGTACACCTCCAAGGTGACGCTGACGCTCGTCTCGAAGTAACACTCTCGAGGCCCTGGGCGGGCTCGTCGTCGCACGCGACGGCGGGCCTCGTCCGGGGCCTCAGCCCTGCCCGATCCACCCCGGCCGCACTTAAGTCGGCGTTCACCTGACGGACGCCGCGCGGCCAATGACCGATGGCTTCATACACTGTGCCCACCTGGACCTCCGCCGCGAATCCGGCCGCGCGCCTCGCCGCCGCCGCTCTCGCGCTCGTCGCCGCCGCCACGCTGCTCAGCGTCGCCCCGGCCGTCTCCGCCCGCGCGGACGACACGATCGGCATCTCGGGCGCGCCCGCGAAGGCCGGCGCCGCCGATGGCCGCACCCGCTTCACCTACCAGGTCGGCCCGGGTCAGCACCTCGACGACGAGTACCTGGTGAAGAACACCGGCACCACCCGCCAGACGGTCACCGTCTTCGGCACCGACGCCTTCAACACCGACGACGGCTCCTGGGGCCTGCTGCCCACCGACGACACTGCGAAGGATGTCGGCGGCTGGGTCACCTTCGGCGGCCAGCCCCGCGCCACCCTCGACCTCGCGCCGGGCGAGTCCCGCGCGGTCGCCTTCGCGGTCGACGTGCCCGCGGATGCCGGCCCCGGCGACCACGCCGGCGGCGTCGTGCTCTCGGCCGTCAGCCCCGACGGGCAGGTGCTCGTCGACCGCCGCGTCGCGACGCGCCTCTACGTGCGCGTGCCCGGTGACATCCAGGCGGCCCTCACCGTCAGCTCGATGAAGGCCGACTACGGCTACAGCTGGAACCCGCTCGACGGCACCGTGAAGATCGACATGACGGTGAAGAACACCGGCAACGTCGCCCTCGGCGGCCTCGCGGTCGTCACCCTGCGCACCTGGTTCGGCTTCGGCCTCTCCTCGCCCGAGGCCCGCCCCGACTTCCCCGAGCTGCTGCCCGGCAACGTGCGCGAGCTGAGCGTCACCCTGCACGGCGTTCCCGCGCTGGGCTACCTCGAGCCGACGATCACGCTCGCTCCGCAGATCTCGCCCGACGCCATCCAGCCTCCGTCGCTCGTCACGACCGAGCGCAGCACCTCGCTCGCGGCCGTGCCCTGGCTGCTGCTGGCGGTGCTGCTCGTGATCGGTCTCGTCATCCTCGTCACCCGCCTCCGCGCCCGCGCCGATGCGCGCCGCGCCGAGGCGTGGATGGCGCACGTCGCCGAGCAGGCCCGCAGCGAGGCCTCGTCGCCCCGACAGAGCGGCGCCCCCGAGAAGCTCGGAGCCGACCGATGAAGCGGATGCTCACGGCAGCCCTGCTGGTCGGCGCGGCAGCCGTCGCGATCACCGCGGCTGCTCCCGTCGCGGCCTTCGCGGCCGACGACCTGAACGGCGGCGGCGACTACCCGATCTCGGTCACGGTCACCGACGACGGCTCGACGCCGACGGGCGGATCCGACTCCGGCGGCTTCGGCGGCAGCGACTCGGGCGGCTTCGGCGGCTCGGGATCGGGCTCGTCGGGCTTCGGCTCGACCTCGGGCTCCGGCTCGACGGCAGGTGGCGGCGACGCCGTCGACACGGGCGCGACTCCCGACGGCAAGCCCGCGGCCTCGGCCGCGGCCGACGCGGCCTTCTCGATCGGCGGGATGCGTCTCGGCTACCAGATCTCGCCGCTGCCGAACCGGGGCGCGCTCAGCACCGCGGTCACGCTGCGCAACGGCACATCCTCGGCCATGTCGGTCAAGCTGCGCCTCTGGATGACCGGTCCCTTCGGCAACCGCATCGGCGGCCCGGTCGAGCGCACCGTCGTGCTCGCCCCGAAGACCGACCGCACCGTGCGCACGCAGGTCGAGGGCGTCGGGCAGTGGACCTTCGTCACCTCGCACCTCGAGGCGACCCCGCCGAAGTCGGTCGACGGCATCGACCTGGCCAAGCTGACCCGCGAGCAGTCGATCGTGATCGCGCCGTGGGCGATCCTGCTCGGCGTGATCGTCGCCGCGGGCGCCGGCTGGGGTATCTCCGCCGCGGTCCGTCGCCCTCGCGTCGCCGTGCAGGAGGCCTTCGCATGAGCGTGATCGAGGCCCCCGCTCCCGCGTCACCTGCCGGCGGGGTGCCGGTCGAGGCGCCGCCCGCCCAACCCGGATACACCGCGTACCCGCCCGTGCCGCGACCCCCGCGCCGCGTGCCGAAGCCGCCCGTGCTGCTCGCCCCGCTGTCGCCCGCGCAGGCCGTGTCGCGCAGCGTGATCATCACCGCGGTGCTCCTGCTCTTCGCCTTCCTGCTCCAGGTGGTCGTGCTCTCGCAGCTGCAGCACCTCGAGTCGCAGCAGCGCCTCCGCGACGCCTTCCGCGCGCAGCTCGCCGCCGGCACCGCGCCGGTCAGCGAAGCCGACTACACCGGCAAGATGCTGCGCTCGACCTCGCCGGTCGGCATCCTCTCGATCCCGCAGATCGGGGTGAACGAGGTGCTCGTCGAGGGCACCGACTCCGACACCCTCAAGACCGGCGCCGGCCACCGCCGCGACACCCCGCTGCCGGGCCAGCCCGGTGTCAGCGTGCTCATCGGGCGCGCGGCGGCGTACGGCGGACCGTTCTCGCACATCCAGGAGCTCGCCCCCGGCGACCGCTTCACGGTGCGCACCGGCCAGGGCAGCAGCACCTTCGAGGTCATCGGCGTGCGCTATGCCGGCGACCCGACGCCGGCCGCGCTGGCCCGCGGCGGCAGCCGGCTCGTGCTGCAGAGCGCCCGCGGTCCCGCCTTCGCGCCGAACGGCGTCGTCTACGTGGATGCGCGCCTCGTCAGCCCGGTGATGGATGCGGGCGCCCGCTGGACCACCACGGGAGCGCTGCCTCCGGAGGAGCGCGCGCTGCAGGCCGACACCCGCGAGGTCTGGAGCCTGGTCTTCGCCCTGCAGTTCCTGCTCGCCGCTCACCTGGGCGCCGTCTGGGCTCGCCGCCGCGTCGGCAGCCGCAAGACCTGGCTCGTCGGAGCCCCCGTCGTCGCACTCGCCGTGCTGCTCGCCGCCGATCGCATCGTGCCGCTGCTGCCGAACGTGCTCTGAATCCATCCCGAGGAGATCTCTCATGACTGATGCGCACCGCGACCCGGTGACCGAGGTCCTGCCGGCGACCCCGGCCCCGGCGGCCGCGAACCCGGCGGCCGCGAACCCGGCGACCGGGACCGCCGCCGCTCCGACCGGGTCCGCTCCGACCGCGACCGCCGAGGCCCCGGCGCTGGTCGAGCCCGCGACCGGTTTCGTGCCGCCCGTCCCGACCCCGGTGCCCGCCGCGGCCGCGTACCCCGGCTACGCCTCCACCGGCTTCGGCGGCGCGGAGGCCACCTCGCCCGTCGCCGACGCGCGGCTCGAAGCCGACCCGCACTACGCCTCCGCGGCGCCGTCGGTCATCCCCGGCTACGGCGACGCCGGCTTCAGCGGCGCGTACCAGGCCGCCGCGGCCGCGGCGTATCCCGAGACCCCGCGCGAGCCTCTCGCGATGCTCGAAGCGCGCGGCATCACCGCCTGGTTCGGCGACCACCAGGTGCTCGATCGTGTCTCGCTCACCATGCCGGCCGGCCAGATCACCTCGCTGATCGGCCCGTCGGGATGCGGCAAGTCGACGTTCCTGCGCATCCTCAACCGCATGCACGAGCTGGTGCCCTCGGCGAGCCTCGCCGGTGAGGTGCTGCTCGACGGTGACGACATCTACGAGCCGCAGAAGCGCCTCACCGACGCCCGCAAGGCGATCGGCATGGTCTTCCAGAAGCCGAACCCCTTCCCGGCGATGTCGATCTACGACAACGTGATCGCCGGGCTCAAGCTCACCGGCATCCGGGCCGATCGCGCCCGCAAGGACTTCCTCGTCGAGACCTCGCTGCAGAAGGCGGGCCTCTGGAAGGAGGTGCGCGATCGTCTGCGCGCGCCCGGCGGCGGACTCTCCGGCGGCCAGCAGCAGCGTCTCTGCATCGCCCGCTCGCTCGCGGTCCAGCCGCGCGTGCTCCTCATGGACGAGCCCTGCTCGGCTCTCGACCCGACCTCGACCCGTGTGATCGAGGAGACGATGCTCGAGCTCGCCAGCGAGGTCACGATCGTCATCGTCACGCACAACATGCAGCAGGCGCAGCGCGTCTCGAGCCAGTGCGCGTTCTTCCTCGCCGGCGCCGGCAAGCCCGGCGGCATCGTCGAGCACGGGGCGACGGATGCGATGTTCGGCGACCCGCAGGACGAGCGCACCGCCGATTACGTCAACGGCCGCTTCGGCTGATCGGCGACGCGGCCGACCCGCACACGACGGGGGATGCGGTCATAGTGGTCACGGGCGATCTCGCCGAGGGTGCGTGCGATGCAGATCGACGCTTTCCGTCGCATCCGCCGTCCTGCATTGGCGGAATCCGCACTCATCGCCACCGATCGCGGCACCGCGTTGTCGGAATCGTTCAACGGTTGCCGCATCCCCGTCGGTAGGATCGTCGGGTGAGAGTCGCGCGCTTCAGCACCGGAGACGACGACCCGCGTTTCGGAGTCATCGATGACGACGACATCGTCGTCCTCAAGGCCGACCCGATGTTCGCGGGCTACGAGACGACGGGAGAGCGCGTCCCCCTCGCGGATGCTCGCCTTCTGGCGCCGGTCATCCCGCGCTCGAAGGTCGTCTGCGTCGGCATGAACTACGGCGCCCACGCGAAGTCGATGGACTGGGACACCGACGGCGACCCGCTCATCTTCCTCAAGCCGAACACCGCGGTGGTCGGCCCTGGCGACCCGATCCGCATCCCGCCGGTGGAGGGGCGCATCGTGCACGAGGGCGAGCTCGCCGTCGTGATCGGCCGCGTCGCCAAGCAGGTCAAGGCCGCCGACTGGCAGTCGATCGTCTTCGGCTACACGATCGCGAACGACGTCTCGGCCCGCGACCAGATGTTCGCCGACGGCCAGTGGGCGCGCGCGAAGGGCTACGACACCTTCTGCCCGCTCGGCCCGTGGATCGACACCGAGATCGACCCGAGCGACCTGCAGATCACGACCTACGTCGATGGCGAGCAGCGCCGCAGCGGCCGCACGAGCGAGATGCTGCACAAGCTGCCCGAGCTCATCGAATTCATCACCGACGTGTGGACGCTGCTGCCCGGCGACGTCATCGTCACCGGAACCCCCGACGGTCTCGGCAGCTTCGAGCACGGCCAGACGGTCGACATCGACATCGAGGGCCTCGGCCGTCTCTCCAACCCGGCGCTGAACCGCGACCCGCGCTGATGCCGACGCCGCCCGTGATCGCGGCGACCCGGTAGCGCCGTGAGCTCGAGCCCGTCCGAGCTGCCGATGGCGGTGGATGCGGTGCGCGTGCACCGGCGCACCCGCTCGGTCCTGGTGGCCGGTCAGGTGCTCTCCGGGCTCGGCATGGGGTCGACGCTGTCGGCGGGGGCGCTGCTGGCGACGCTCGTCTCCGGCAGCGAGGCCTGGTCGGGCTCGGCGACGACCGGATCGACCGTCGGATCGGCGCTGGCGGCGATCCCGCTCGCGGCGCTCGCCCAGCGCGCCGGGCGCTCGTCGGCGCTCGCCTCGGGTGCGCTGACGGCGGCGCTCGGGGGAGTGCTCGGCATCCTCGCCGCGCTCTGGTCGCTGTTTCCGCTGCTGCTGATCGCCTTCGTGCTGATCGGCGTCGGAACGGCGGTGAACCTGCAGTCCCGCTTCGCCGCGACCGATCTCTCGGCGCCGTCGACGCGCGGACGCGACCTGTCGATCGTGGTGTGGGCGACGACGCTCGGCGCGGTGGTCGGCCCCAATCTCATCTCGGCGGGCAATCGGCTCGGTCTCTCGCTCGGCCTCCCCGAGCTCGCGGGTCCCTTCCTGCTGACGATCGCGGCGCAGGCGGTCGCAGCGGTGATCTACGCGCTCGGACTCCGCCCCGACCCGCTGCGGCTGGCCCGCGCTCTCGCGCACGCGACCGCCGCTCGTGCTGCCGCCGATCCCGCCGCCGATCTCGCGTCGTCGTCCGAGGTGGATGCGGCGGGCTCGCCCGCCGGACCGCCGAAGTCCGCCGAGCCGCCGTCCTCCGCGCGCGCGTCGACACCGGCATCCCGCCCCGCCCCCGCCATCGATCGCGACGATCCGCGCTCGGCTCGCATCGGCATCGCGATCCTCGCGCTGAGTCACGCGACGATGGCCTCGGTCATGGCGATGACGCCGGTGCACCTCACGCACAGCGGCGCGACGCTCGAGATCGTCGGACTCACCATCAGCCTGCACGTCGCGGGCATGTACGCGCTCTCGCCGCTCTGGGGCGTGCTCGCCGACCGACTCGGACGCACCGCGGTGATCGCGCTCGGCCAGGGGACGCTGCTTCTCGCTCTGGTGCTGGCGGCGCTCGGCAGCGAGGTCGAGGGCGCGGTCGTCGCCGCGCTCATCCTTATCGGGCTCGGCTGGAGCGCCTCCACCGTCTCGGCCTCGGCGATGGTCTCCGCCTCCACCAGTGCCGACCGGCGCACCCGCACCCAGGGCCGCGCGGATCTGGTGATGAGCTCCTCGGGCGCGCTCGGCGGCGCCCTTGCCGGCCCCGTGCTCGCCGGCCTCGGCTACCCGGGTCTCGCGCTCACCGCGATCGCCCTCGTCGCCGCGGCCGTCGCCCTCCTGCTCTGGCGCGCCCGCGCCGCCGGGGACGTCGCGGTCATCAGCGGATCCGCCGCTCGCTGACCCGACCCCGCTCTCGCCCCACCCGACCGCGCCCTGCGCGCTCGGTACCCCGGACGCGGGGGTCCCCGCCGGCGGTCGTCGCACCTAGCCTGGCCCCGTGCGAACCGGATATCGGCTCATGATCTCGGTGGCGGCCCTCGTCGCCGTCATGGTGGGGATGAGCGGATGCTCCTCCGCCGGCTCGGATGACGATTCCGAGAGCTGGGGTGTCTTCGTGCTCGACGGCGCCTCCGCTCAGCCCAGCGTCATGCCGAGCGATGACCCGGCCGGAGACGATCCCGACCTCACGATGCCGACGCCCAACTCGCGGCCGTCGCGAGTGCCCGCCGCCCCGTTCGCGCCGCACACGGCTTCGTGTCCTCGCGCGCTGCCGGTGCACCCCTCCCTGCCGCGCCGCGCCGGCTACATCACCTGGCGTGACGGGCGCGTGACGTCGAGCACGACCAGCCGGGGCGGGCAGCCGGTCTGGCGCGCGGCCCCGCAGTGGCCGTCGAGCCGCCGACTCGGCACGCCGATGACCTTCGTCGCGCAGATCGCGCTGAACGACGATGTGGTGCCGGGCGGCGCCGGCCACACGGCCTACCTGTTCGTGAGCGCCGCACCCGGGCTGCCGACCTGGGACCCGGAGCAGGGCGAGAGCGCGGTCGTCATCCAGCCCGGCGGCTCGCCGGTCGTGCCGACGAGGCCGCTGCGGACCGGGCCGACGCGGCACGACGAGGTCGAGGTCGCGAAGCTGGCGACTCAGCTCGATCCGGCTTTCGTGCCCGAAGCGGATGGCGGGGTCGGCGATGACGTCTGGTCCAGCATCGCGCCCGAGAAGGTGGGCGGCACCCCGGCCTTCCTGCAGTACGACGAGTTCCCCGAGTGCGGTCGCGTGGACCGCCTCGCTCTGCAGCTCGAGCTCGGCACCGGCGTCGGCTACGTGTTCGTGACGGACGATCTCGCCTACGGCAAGTACGTCGAGCAGTACTGAGCCCCCGCCCGCACTACCCTTGACCTCGATGTCAGCCCTGCCTTTCACCACCGCCACCGGACCTGACGTCAAGGTCCGCTTCTGCCCCTCGCCCACCGGCACCCCGCACGTGGGAATGGTGCGCACGGCGCTCTTCAACTGGGCCTACGCCCGGCACACGGGCGGCAAGCTCGTGTTCCGCGTCGAAGACACCGATGCGGCGCGCGACAGTGAGGAGAGCTACGAGCAGCTGGTCGAGGCGCTCACCTGGCTCGGCCTCGACTGGGACGAGGGCGTCGAGAAGGGCGGACCGAACGGCCCGTACCGCCAGTCGCAGCGCGGCGACATCTACCAGGACGTGATCCAGCGGCTGAAGGATGCGGGCAAGGTCTACGAGAGCTTCGTCACCCCCGAGGAGATGGAGGCGCGCAACCGTGCCGCCGGTCGCGACCCGCGTCAGGGCTACGACAACCACGAGCGCGATCTGACCGACGAGCAGCGCGCGGCCTTCCGAGCCGAGGGCCGGCAGCCGAGTCTGCGCCTGCGGGTGCCCGACAGCGACCTGTCGTACGAGGACCTGATCCGCGGCGACGTGACCTTCCCGGCGGGCAGCTTCACCGACTTCGTGGTGGTGCGGCCCAACGGCGCCCCGCTCTACACGCTCGTCAATCCGGTGGATGACGCGCTCATGGGCGTCACGCACGTCTTCCGCGGCGAGGACATCATGTCGTCGACGCCCCGGCAGATCGCGCTGTACCTGGCGCTGATCGAGATCGGGGTGGCCGACTTCATCCCGCGCTTCGCGCACATGCCCCTCGTCTACGGCGAGGGATCGAAGAAGCTCTCGAAGCGCGACCCCGAGTCGAACCTGTTCCACCACCGCGATCGGGGGTTCATCCCCGAGGGGCTGCTGAACTACCTGGCGCTGCTGGGCTGGTCGATCGCGGCCGATCGTGACGTGTTCACGACGGCCGAGTTCATCGAGGCCTTCGACATCAGGGATGTGAACCCGAACCCGGCCCGCTTCGACCAGAAGAAGGCCGACTCGATCAACGGCGACCACATCCGGATGCTGCAGCCCGACGATTTCGAGGCGCGGATCGCGCCGTACCTGGCCGGCTACGTCGAGAACCCGCCGACCGCCGCGCAGCAGGCGATCCTGCGTGAGGCGGCGCCGCTCATCCAGGAGCGCATCATCGTGCTGGGGGAGTCGCGCGACATGCTCGCGTTCCTGTTCACGCCCGATGCCGAGATCGAGTTCGCGCCCGACGCGCTGCCCAAGAACGCCGACGAGGCGAAGCTCGTGCTCGAGTCGTCGACGGCGGCGCTCGAACAGCTGACCTCGTTCGGGCGGGTGGAGATCGAGGAGGCGCTGCGCGTCGCCCTGATCGAAGGCGCCGGACTCAAGCCGCGCGTCGCCTTCGGCCCGCTGCGCACCGCCGTCAGCGGGCGCCGCATCAGCCCGCCGCTCTTCGAGTCGATGGAGATCCTCGGCAAGGAGTCGACGCTCGCGCGCCTCGAACGCTTCCGCCAGACGCTGTAGCCGGCGGGCCGTTGGCTCGGCGCCATCCCGGAAAACCGGGCGACACGCCCGGGATGCGCGGATGATTCGCGCCGGCCCCGCGACGTACGTAAAGTAATCCCTCGTCAGCCCAAAGGAGCGGGACACGGAGAGCGGCTCAGCCGCCCGGATCCTGGCCTCAAGAGCGACAAGCCCCCATCTGAACTACTGGATGGGGTTCGCCACTCCGACGAGTCGCTGACCTGATCAGCGCGCGGTGCTTCGCAGGGTCTTTACCCCCGCAAGCCGGCTGCCCACCGGGATGGCTTGGTAGACGATCGCCTTGGATCGAACCCGCGAGGGTGAGATCTTCGAGCATCCGATCCTTGAGAACTCAACAGCGTGCACTATGTCAAATGCCAAATAACCTCGGCTCCGCGATTTCGGTCGTGGGGTGAGAGATTCCTTTGGATTGACGGATTGTCAGTATGATGATCCTTTCAGTCAGATCAAACTCGTCTGGTTGTCGCGTTTTCCCGCGATGATCGGGCAAAAGATTTGTCAGTCGATTTCGGTCGGCTGGCTGTCATTCATTTACGGAGAGTTTGATCCTGGCTCAGGATGAACGCTGGCGGCGTGCTTAACACATGCAAGTCGAACGGTGAAGGAGGAGCTTGCTCTTCTGGATCAGTGGCGAACGGGTGAGTAACACGTGAGTAACCTGCCCTTGACTCTGGGATAAGCGTTGGAAACGACGTCTAATACCGGATACGAGCTTCAGCCGCATGGCTAGGAGTTGGAAAGAATTTTGGTCAAGGATGGACTCGCGGCCTATCAGGTTGTTGGTGAGGTAACGGCTCACCAAGCCTACGACGGGTAGCCGGCCTGAGAGGGTGACCGGCCACACTGGGACTGAGACACGGCCCAGACTCCTACGGGAGGCAGCAGTGGGGAATATTGCACAATGGGCGAAAGCCTGATGCAGCAACGCCGCGTGAGGGACGACGGCCTTCGGGTTGTAAACCTCTTTTAGCAGGGAAGAAGCGAAAGTGACGGTACCTGCAGAAAAAGCACCGGCTAACTACGTGCCAGCAGCCGCGGTAATACGTAGGGTGCAAGCGTTATCCGGAATTATTGGGCGTAAAGAGCTCGTAGGCGGTTGGTCGCGTCTGCTGTGAAATCCCGAGGCTCAACCTCGGGTCTGCAGTGGGTACGGGCCAGCTAGAGTGCGGTAGGGGAGAATGGAATTCCTGGTGTAGCGGTGGAATGCGCAGATATCAGGAGGAACACCGATGGCGAAGGCAGTTCTCTGGGCCGTTACTGACGCTGAGGAGCGAAAGCGTGGGGAGCGAACAGGATTAGATACCCTGGTAGTCCACGCCGTAAACGTTGGGCGCTAGATGTGGGGACCATTCCACGGTTTCCGTGTCGCAGCTAACGCATTAAGCGCCCCGCCTGGGGAGTACGGCCGCAAGGCTAAAACTCAAAGGAATTGACGGGGGCCCGCACAAGCGGCGGAGCATGCGGATTAATTCGATGCAACGCGAAGAACCTTACCAAGGCTTGACATATACGAGAAAGGGCTAGAAATAGTCAACTCTTTGGACACTCGTATACAGGTGGTGCATGGTTGTCGTCAGCTCGTGTCGTGAGATGTTGGGTTAAGTCCCGCAACGAGCGCAACCCTCGTTCTATGTTGCCAGCACGTTATGGTGGGAACTCATAGGAGACTGCCGGGGTCAACTCGGAGGAAGGTGGGGATGACGTCAAATCATCATGCCCCTTATGTCTTGGGCTTCACGCATGCTACAATGGCCGGTACAAAGGGCTGCAATACCGTAAGGTGGAGCGAATCCCAAAAAGCCGGTCTCAGTTCGGATTGAGGTCTGCAACTCGACCTCATGAAGTCGGAGTCGCTAGTAATCGCAGATCAGCAACGCTGCGGTGAATACGTTCCCGGGCCTTGTACACACCGCCCGTCAAGTCATGAAAGTCGGTAACACCCGAAGCCGGTGGCCCAACCCTTGTGGAGGGAGCCGTCGAAGGTGGGATCGGTAATTAGGACTAAGTCGTAACAAGGTAGCCGTACCGGAAGGTGCGGCTGGATCACCTCCTTTCTAAGGAGCATTTGGACCAGCTCGTCTGGTTCCAGAGCCACTTCGGACACACACGTTGTCCGGTGGTCAGCTCATGGGTGGAACATTGACATAGGCGTCGGATAGATCGTCTGGATCTCAGTACGGCCTCACTTGTGAGGCAAGGAAAGGGTCTGGTCGGGGCAGTCGGCGCGTGCACGCTGTTGGGTCCTGAGGGACTCGGGTGACTGAGGCTCTTTGCGGACCTCTTGCCGACTGGTCAGTGACCAGGACGCGGGGGTACCGCCCGTAATTTGAGAACTACACAGTGGACGCGAGCATCTTAGATAGAGATCGAAAGATCTCATCTACAAGATGATTCTATTTTTATAGATCATTGGTCAATCTGCAGCATCTTTATGGTGCTGCCGATCGATTCTAACAAAACTCATGTAGTCAAGTTTCTAAGAGCAGACGGTGGATGCCTTGGCATCTGGAGCCGAAGAAGGACGTAGCAATCTGCGATAAGCCTCGGGGAGTTGATAAGCGAACTTTGATCCGAGGATGTCCGAATGGGGAAACCCCGCCAGTGCGTACTTGTGCGACCTGGTGACTCCCGCCTGAATATATAGGGCGGGTAGAGGGAACGTGGGGAAGTGAAACATCTCAGTACCCACAGGAAGAGAAAGCAACCGCGATTCCGTTAGTAGTGGCGAGCGAAACCGGAACAGGCCAAACCGATCATGTGTGATAGCCGGCAGGCGTTGCATGGTCGGGGTTGTGGGACTTTCACGAACTTCTGCCGAAGTTCACATTGACGTGCGCGATATAGACGAACGGTCTTGAAAGGCCGACCACAGAGGGTGCCAGTCCCGTAGTCGAAATGTGGCGCAGCGATGGAGAGTATCCCAAGTAGCACGGGGCCCGAGAAATCCCGTGTGAATCTGCCAGGACCACCTGGTAAGCCTAAATACTCCCAGATGACCGATAGCGGACAAGTACCGTGAGGGAAAGGTGAAAAGTACCCCGGGAGGGGAGTGAAATAGTACCTGAAACCGTCTGCTTACAAACCGTTGGAGCCTCCCTAGCAGGGGTGACAGCGTGCCTTTTGAAGAATGAGCCTGCGAGTTAGCGGTATGTGGCGAGGTTAACCCGTGAGGGGTAGCCGTAGCGAAAGCGAGTTCGAATAGAGCGTTTGAGTCGCATGCCCTAGACCCGAAGCGAAGTGATCTATCCATGGCCAGGTTGAAGCGACGGTAAGACGTCGTGGAGGACCGAACCCACTTGGGTTGAAAACCGAGGGGATGAGCTGTGGATAGGGGTGAAAGGCCAATCAAACTTCGTGATAGCTGGTTCTCTCCGAAATGCATTTAGGTGCAGCGTTGCGTGTTTCTTGCCGGAGGTAGAGCTACTGGATGGCCGATGGGCCCTACAAGGTTACTGACGTCAGCCAAACTCCGAATGCCGGTAAGTGAGAGCGCAGCAGTGAGACGGTGGGGGATAAGCTTCATCGTCGAGAGGGAAACAACCCAGACTACCGACTAAGGTCCCTAAGCGTGTGCTAAGTGGGAAAGGATGTGGAGTTGCAGAGACAACCAGGAGGTTGGCTTAGAAGCAGCCACCCTTGAAAGAGTGCGTAATAGCTCACTGGTCAAGTGATTCCGCGCCGACAATGTAACGGGGCTCAAGCACACCACCGAAGTCGTAGAATTCGCATTATTGGTAGGCCTTCGTGGTCCAGCCGTGCGGATTGGTAGGAGAGCGTCGTGTGGCGAGTGAAGCGGCGGAGTGATCCAGCCGTGGACGCCACACGAGTGAGAATGCAGGCATGAGTAGCGAAAGACGTGCGAGAAACACGTCCTCCGAAAGACCAAGGGTTCCAGGGTCAAGCTAATCTGCCCTGGGTAAGTCGGGACCTAAGGCGAGGCCGACAGGCGTAGTCGATGGACAACGGGTTGATATTCCCGTACCGGCGAAGAACCGCCCAAGCTAATCCAGTGGTGCTAAGAGTCCTAATCCGGCTGACGGATCCCTTCGGGGTGAAGCTGCCGGCCTAACGCTCGACCCCATGCTGGTGCGGCTAGCGTATTAACAGGTGTGACGCAGGAAGGTAGTCAGTCCTCGGCGATGGTTGTCCGAGGCCAAGGGTGTAGGCCGAGGGATAGGCAAATCCGTCTCTCATATAAGGCTGAGACCTGAAGGGGAGCCCGCAAGGGCAAGATCTGATGATCCTATGCTGCCAAGAAAAGCATCGACGCGAGGTTCTAGCTGCCCGTACCCCAAACCGACTCAGGTGGTCAGGTAGAGAATACCAAGGAGATCGAGAGAATCGTGGTTAAGGAACTCGGCAAAATGCCCCCGTAACTTCGGGAGAAGGGGGGCCTAAGGCGTGAACGGATTTACTCCGGGAAGCGCTGCAGGGCCGCAGAGACCAGTGGGAAGCGACTGTTTACTAAAAACACAGGTCCGTGCGAAGTCGCAAGACGATGTATACGGACTGACGCCTGCCCGGTGCTGGAAGGTTAAGAGGAAGGGTTAGTTTCGACGAAGCTCTGAATTTAAGCCCCAGTAAACGGCGGTGGTAACTATAACCATCCTAAGGTAGCGAAATTCCTTGTCGGGTAAGTTCCGACCTGCACGAATGGCGTAACGACTTCCCAGCTGTCTCAACCGCGAACTCGGCGAAATTGCACTACGAGTAAAGATGCTCGTTACGCGCAGCAGGACGGAAAGACCCCGTGACCTTTACTACAGCTTGGTATTGGTGTTCGGTGTGGCTTGTGTAGGATAGGTGGGAGACTTTGAAGCGGGCACGCCAGTGTTCGTGGAGTCATTGTTGAAATACCACTCTGGTCACTCTGGATATCTAACTTCGAACCGTGATCCGGTTCAGGGACAGTGCCTGGTGGGTAGTTTAACTGGGGCGGTTGCCTCCCAAAAAGTAACGGAGGCGCCCAAAGGTTCCCTCAACCTGGTTGGCAATCAGGTGTCGAGTGTAAGTGCACAAGGGAGCTTGACTGTGAGAGTGACGGCTCGAGCAGGGACGAAAGTCGGGACTAGTGATCCGGCAGTGGCTTGTGGAAGCGCTGTCGCTCAACGGATAAAAGGTACCTCGGGGATAACAGGCTGATCTTGCCCAAGAGTCCATATCGACGGCATGGTTTGGCACCTCGATGTCGGCTCGTCGCATCCTGGGGCTGGAGTAGGTCCCAAGGGTTGGGCTGTTCGCCCATTAAAGCGGTACGCGAGCTGGGTTTAGAACGTCGTGAGACAGTTCGGTCCCTATCCGCTGCGCGCGTAGGAAATTTGAGAAGATCTATCCCTAGTACGAGAGGACCGGGATGGACGAACCTCTGGTGTGTCAGTTGTTCCGCCAGGAGCACCGCTGATTAGCTACGTTCGGAACGGATAACCGCTGAAAGCATCTAAGCGGGAAGCCGGCTTCAAGATGAGATTTCCATCCCTTCGGGGGAGAGGCTCCCAGCTAGACTACTGGGTTGATAGGCAGGATGTGGAAGTGGGGACTAAAGACCCATGCAGCTGACCTGTACTAATAAGCCGATAACTTGACAACACACAAAAGTTTTGTTGCTCGCGTCCACTTTGTGGTTCCCGATTTACGGTCGGGATACCGCACACCTGAACATCGTTTCAGGTCTGCAGACACGCTAAATCAATAGTGTTTCGGCGGCCATAGCGAAGGGGAAACGCCCGGTTACATTCCGAACCCGGAAGCTAAGACCTTCTGCGCCGATGGTACTGCGAGGGGGACCTCGTGGGAGAGTAGGACACCGCCGGACTTCTTTCGAGAGAAGCCCACCCGTTTTCACGGGTGGGCTTCTTTTGTTTAACGCGCCGTCGAGGCGGCCCGTAGCCTGGTTCGATGAGCGTCGTCATGGTCTGGACGCGTCGACTGGTCCGCGCCACCTGGTGGCGAGCGCACACGCTGTCGGCCGGTGTCTTTCTCGGCGCGGCATCCCTCATCGGTTTCGAAGCGCTCGCGCTGCTCGTGGGGTTCTCGACCGCCTGGCCCGTCGCCATCCCGTTGGTCGTCGCCGCGCTAGCTCTCATCTACTGGCTTCGGCGGCTGCTGTTCCGGCGCCCGTATCCGAGTGAGCCAGACCTTCCGCCATGCCGTCAGGGGACGACTGGAGCGCGCCGGCGGCGGTGACCGACGGGTGTTCTGCGGTCCGGAGCTCGGTCTCGCAGAAGTCGCTATTCGTGTGGCAGCTGCCCTGAGCGCCGCTGGGGCCGGATCCGCAGAGCGCGTTACGGCTTCTTGGGGGCCGGCATCTCGCGCACGTTGCCGGCGCGCTTCGCCAGGGCGATGACGCGTCCCGGCCCGAAGAGGAACCAGGCGCCGACCGCGAGCAGCAGCGAGACCACGAAGACGATCAGTCCGACCGCATCCGTCGCATCCCGTGCGGCGTACATCGTGTTGAGGTTGCGCAGGGCGCCCGTCGTGAGCACCAAGCCCACGTGCACGATCGTGAAGACCACGAAGTACCAGAGCACCAGGGCGTGGACGCGACGGGCGAACAGGTCGCCGAGGAACCCGCTGGGGCGCTTCCAGGAGGCCGGCCAGCCGGGGGAGAGCCGCAGGCCGGTCAGCAGCGCGAGGGGCGCTGCGAGGAACACGGTCGCGAAGTAGCTGAGCTGCTGCAGTCCGTTGTAGTTCGTCCAGCCGTGGTGCACGGGCCACTCGAGCGAGAGGTACTGCACGCCGGCCGACACCGCGTTCGGCAGCACGTCCCAGCTGAGCGGGACGATGCGCATCCACTGGCCCGTCGCGAAGAGCAGCACGACGAAGACGACGCCGTTCAGCACGAACAGCGAGTCGACGACCAGATGCCACCACGTGTGGATGCTGAGCCGGGTCGGCTTGCCCTTGAGGTTCGGGAAGCGCTCGGGGTCGCGGGTGAAGAACGCGGGCGGGCGCTGCTTCGAGCGGATGCGCAGTCCCGACGCGACGATGAAGAGGAGGAAGAACGAGTTGAGCGCGTGCGACCAGTTGAGCCAGGCGGGGAAGCCGATCGGCGTGCCGGCCGCCGGCGGTACCTCGCCGGGGTACGCCGCGAGGAAGTCGGTGCCGACCGCGGTTCCGCGCCACCAGCGCGCCGCGACGATCGCGACGACGAGCACGACGACGGCGATCGCGGCGGTGATCACCACGGTGCGAACCGGCCAGCCGAGAACACGGCGGGGCTCGGGGTGACTCACCCGCACGAATCTACCGGGTGCCACGCACGGATCCCGCGCCCGACGCCGCGGTGACGCGGCCCTGTGTCGTCGGACGGCGCAGGACGACGCTGACCGGAGGGCCCGGTCGTGACATCCTGGAACCCCGTGCGTCGCGCTGTCGCGCGCCGGGCAGAGAGGACGACTGGAATGACCATGGAGCGAGCCGTCGCCCCCGCGCAGCGCGCGGTCGACATCCTCGGCGGCGACGTGAGCGAATCGGCCCTCAAGGGCTACCTCGACGGCCTGCCCGGAGTGGATGCGGTGGGCCTCGAGCAGCGGGCGGCCGGCCTCGGCACCCGCTCGATCAAGACCAGCTCGAAGAAGTGGGCGCTCGACCGCATCATCGAGCTCATCGACCTGACGACCCTCGAGGGCGCCGACACCCCCGGCAAGGTGCGCTCGCTCGTCGCGAAGGCGCTCGTGCCCGACGCGACCGACCTGGCGACGCCGCGCGTCGCGGCGGTCTGCGTGTACGGCGACATGGTGCCGCACGCGGTCGAGGCGCTCGGCGCTGCCCACGGCGACCCCGACCAGGGGCTCGTGAGCGTGGCCGCGGTTGCGACGGCGTTCCCGAGCGGACGCGCCTCCCGCGCGGTCAAGCTCGCCGACACCCGGGATGCGGTGGCCGCCGGCGCGGACGAGATCGACATGGTCATCGACCGCGGCGCCTTCCTCTCGGGGCGCTGGGGCCAGGTCTTCGACGAGATCGTCGCGGTCAAGGACGCCTGCCGCAAGACGGACGGCAGGTACGCCCACCTCAAGGTGATCCTCGAGACCGGCGAGCTGAACACCTACGACAACGTGCGCCGCGCCTCGGTGCTGGCGATCCTCGCCGGCGGCGACTTCATCAAGACCTCGACCGGCAAGGTCAGCCCGGCGGCGACGCTGCCGGTCACGCTGCTCATGCTCGAGGTCGTGCGCGACTGGCACCGCTGGACGGGCGAGAAGATCGGCGTGAAGCCGGCCGGCGGCATCCGCACCTCCAAGGACGCGATCAAGTACCTCGTGACGGTCGCCGAGACGCTGGGCGAGGAGTGGCTCGTGCCGCACCTGTTCCGCTACGGCGCCTCGTCGCTGCTCAACGACGTGCTGCTGCAGCGGCAGAAGCTCGCGTCCGGCCGGTACAGCGGCCCGAACTACGTGACGATCGACTGAGAACTGCGGAGATACGGACAATGAGCTTTCTGGAGTACGCACCGGCGCCGGAGTCGACGTCGGTTCTCAAGCTGAAAGACGCCTATGGCCTCTTCATCGACGGCGAGTTCGTCGACGGCAACGGCGCTCCCTTCGACACGATCGCGCCCTCGACGGGCCAGCGGATCGCGACGGTCTCCACGGCGGATGCGGCCGACATCGACCGTGCGGTCGCGGCCGCCCGCCGCGCCTACGACACCACTTGGTCGCGCCTCAGCGGCCGTGACCGCGGCAAGTACCTGTTCCGCATCGCGCGACTCGTTCAGGAGCGCGCCCGCGAGCTCGCCGTGGCCGAGAGCCTCGACAACGGCAAGCCGATCAAGGAGACGCGCGACTTCGACATCCCGACCGTCGCGGCCTGGTTCTTCTACTACGCCGGATGGGCCGACAAGCTCGACTACGCCGGCCTCGGCCCGGCGCCGCGCGCGCTGGGTGTGGCGGCGCAGGTCATCCCGTGGAACTTCCCGCTGATGATGCTCGCGTGGAAGATCGCGCCGGCGCTCGCGGCCGGCAACACGGTCGTGCTGAAGCCGGCCGAGACGACGCCGCTGACGGCGCTCGTGTTCGCCGAGATCCTGCAGCAGGCCGACCTGCCCGCCGGCGTGGTCAACATCGTGACCGGTGCCGGCGAGACGGGCGCGACGCTCGTGGCGCACCCCGGCGTCGACAAGGTCGCCTTCACCGGCTCGACCGCGGTCGGCAAGCGCATCGCGCAGACGATCGCTGGGCAGGGCAAGAAGCTCACGCTCGAACTCGGCGGCAAGGGCGCGAACCTCGTGTTCGACGACGCCCCGATCGAGCAGGCCGTCGAGGGCGTCGTGAAGGGCATCTTCTTCAACCAGGGTCAGGTCTGCTGCGCCGGCAGCCGTCTGCTGGTGCAGGAGAGCATCCACGACGAGTTCATCGACCGGCTCAAACAGCGCATGCGCACCCTGCGCGTGGGCGACCCGCTCGACAAGAACACCGACATCGGCGCGATCAACTCGGCCGAGCAGCTGCAGCGCATCACCGCGCTGACCGAGGCGGGCATCGCCGAGGGCGCCGAGGCGTGGAGCCCCGAGTGCGAGCTGCCGAGCGAGGGTTTCTGGTTCCGCCCGACGATCCTCACGAACGTCGCGACCTCGAACACGGTCGCGCGCGACGAGATCTTCGGACCGGTGCTGTCGGTGCTGACCTTCCGCACCCCCGCCGAGGCGGTCGCGAAGGCGAACAACTCGCCCTACGGCCTCTCGGCCGGCATCTGGAGCGAGAAGGGATCGCGCACGCTCGCCCTCGCCGACAAGCTCAAGGCCGGCGTCATCTGGTCGAACACCTTCAACACCTTCGATCCCGCGTCGCCGTTCGGCGGCTACAAGGAGTCGGGCTACGGCCGCGAGGGCGGACGCCAGGGCATCGGCGCCTACCTGCAGGCGGCGGACGCGCCGGCTCCGGCGCGTGCGCAGGGGGCGCTCGGCGCATCGGCCTCGGGCGGTGCGGGCGCTGCTGCGGGTGCGGCCGGTGCCGCCGCGTCGGTCGCCCAGCGTGTCGCGAAGGCCGTGACCAAGCCCGCCGCATCCAAGTCGCCGGCTGCCAAAGCCGCCGCTGCCAAGCCCGCGAAGACCTCGACCCGGAAGGCCGCCAAGTGACCCGCCTCGCCGTGCCCAAGACGTACAAGCTCTACCTGGGCGGCAAGTTCCCGCGCAGCGAGTCGGGACGCACCGTCGAGGTGCGCACGCCCGCGGGGGAGTTCCTCGCGAACGCCGCGCTCGCCTCGCGCAAGGACGCCCGGGATGCGGTCATCGCCGCCCGCGGCGCCGTCAGCGGCTGGGCGGGCGCGACCGCCTACAACCGCGGCCAGGTGCTCTACCGGGTGGCCGAGGTGCTCGAGGGCCGTCACGCGCAGTTCGTCGACGAGATAGTGCAGCAGGAGGGCGTCTCGCGCGCCGCCGCGACCGCGCAGGTCGACGAGGCCATCGATCGCTGGGTCTGGTACGCGGGCTGGACGGACAAGTTCGCCCAGGTCGCCGGCAACGCCAACCCGGTCGCCGGCCCCTACTTCAACATCTCGGTGCCGGAGCCGACGGGCGTCGTCGCGATCGTCGCGCCGCAGGACAGCTCGCTGCTCGGCCTGGTCAGTGCGATCGCCCCAGCTCTCGTGACCGGCAACGCGGTCGTCGTGGTGGCGAGCGAGCGGTTCCCGCTGTCGTCGATCAGCCTCGCTGAGGTGCTCGCGACGAGCGACCTGCCCGGCGGTGTCGTCAACGTGCTCACCGGCTCGCCGGCCGAGATCGCGCCCTGGCTCGCATCCCACCAGGACGTGGACGCACTGGACCTCGTCGGCGCGGGCGACCTCGACTGGGTCGCGCTCGAGCAGGCGGCCGCCGAGAGCGTGACGCGCGTCTCCTGGCCCGAGCAGGGCCCGGATGCGGCGGCGCCGTCGCTGGAGCGCATCCGCCAGTTCACCGAGACCAAGACGGTCTGGCACACGAAGAGCCTGCTCTAGCGGCTGTTCTTCTCCGCGAGAGTACGTGCTTTGCTCGCGCCGGCCTGCGTGTCGGCCCGCAAAGTGCGTACTCTCGCGGAGCCCGGTCGGCCGGGTGGGGTTGACGGGGTGGGCGGATGCTAGACGCGCCCGGGCCGACGCCGTCGGTGGGCGAGTGGTCAGAGCGAGCTCGCGCGTAGGGTAGAGTGATTCCTCGGTCCGGTCCTTCGGGAACGGCCTTGGGGTATGGTGTAATTGGCAACACGGCGGTTTCTGGTACCGTTGTTCTTGGTTCGAGTCCAGGTACCCCAGCTTTTCGAAGCCCCGCTCTTTTTTCACAGCCCCGACAGCGTCGGGGCTTTTTGCTTGTCCGGAGCGATTCCGCCGGTCCTGCCGCGCTCCTCGCCCGCTCTACACTCAGGCGCATGACCCGGGCGCGCACTCGAGCCGAGCGACGTGCTCCCGCATCCTCCACGACGGACGGCGCCCGGGGATCGTGGGCGCGGGAGCCGGGCACCGAGGTGCGGGCGTTCACGGCGGCGACGGCCGATCCACCGGGCGGCGACGCGACGCCACGGGTGATCCGCACCGGATCCGAGGTGGCCGACGTTCCGCTTGAGTGGGTGCCGCACGCGCATTCGATGCATGAGCTCGTGTGGGTGCGCGGCGGCACGATGACCTCGCGCGTCGGCGATCGGGTGTTCACGATCGCGGAAGGCCGCGGGCTGTGGATGCCGGCGGGCGTCGAGCACGCCGGGCGGCTGACCGCGGGCGGCGAGCTGTTCGACGCGTTCTTCGAGGTGGACGCGACGCCGGACGACGTCGCGAGCCGGCTGGGCGATGACCGCACGCGCGACGAGATCCAGGGTGACGCAACCCCAGGTGTCGGAAACCCGCGCGAGCGGAGCATCGCCAGCGGCGCGACCGAGATCGAGATGACGCCCGTGCTCGAATCGCTGCTGCTCTATCTGGCGCGACCCGACCTCGATGCGGCGGCGCGAGCGCGCGCCGAGGCGGTGGTGTTCGACGTGATCGAGCCGGCCGCGCATCCACTCGCTCTGGCGGTACCGCAGGACGCGCGCATCGCGCCGATCGTGACGGCGTTGCTCGACGATCCCGCCGATCCGCGCGGGCTGGAGGACTGGGCTGCGCAGCTCGACGCGAGCGAGCGGACGATCACGCGGGCGTTCCGGGGCGCGACGGGGCTCTCGTTCGCGCAGTGGCGGCAGACGCGGCGCGTGCATCACGCGCTGCTGCTTCTCGCCGAGGGCGGCGACGTGCGCTCGGTCTCCGACGAGCTCGGGTACGCGCAGGCGAGCACCTTCATCGCCGCGTTCCGTCGCGTGATCGGCGTGACGCCCGGCGCCTTCGCCGCGCGCCAGTGAGTCGGGGCCCGATCTGGGGCGGAACGAGAGGCCTGGCCGGAAACGTGGATCGGGTGTCGGATGCGCCGGGTTGCCGACACGATGACGCGCGACCTAGGGTGTTCGAGGCAAGGTAAGGCTTACCTGACCGGCGCTGCGCGAGCGGGGCCGGGAGCAGAGCGCCGCACCGTCGGCCGAGCGCGTACGACCCTGCACCGCACGACCGGACGCCACCGCGCGAGGCCGCGCGACGCGGCCGGCCGCGAGCCTGCGCGACGCGGAACAGCATCCGCCCGTGCGAAGGCCGGGCCGAGCCGCGCATCCACCCCGAGAGGATCCACCCCATGACCCGACTGCGCCTGCTCGCCGCGACCGCCACGGCCGCGGCCGTCGCGCTCGCCCTCAGCGCCTGCGGAACCACGACCGTCGCCGACGCGGGCTCCGACGCCCCGGCGAAGCCGACCTCCGCCGACTGCAAGGCCGACACGACGACGACCTCGACCGACCCGGTGACGATCACCGACGTGGTCGGCCGCACCGTGAAGCTCGACGCCCCCGCGAAGCGCGTCGCCGTGCTCGAGTGGCAGCAGATCGAGGATGCGCTGACGCTCTGCGTCACGCCCGTCGCCGTCGCCGACCCCGAGGGCTACGGCACCTGGGTCAAGGCCGAGACGCTGCCGAAGAGCGTGAAGAGCGCCGGCACTCGCGAGGAGCCCGACCTCGACGCGATCTACGCGCAGAAGCCCGACCTGATCATCGTCGAGGCCTTCAGCGCCGACGACGAGAAGGTCACCCGCCTGCTCAAGCGCGACGTGCCGGTGCTCGTGACCAAGGGATCCGACACGAGCGACCCGATCGGCAACATGAAGAACGTGTTCTCGACGATCGCCGAGGCCACCGGTCGCACCGAGCGCGCGGATGCCGTGCTGAAGCAGTTCGACGAGCACCTCGCCGAGGCGAAGACCAAGGTCGCCGACGTGGCGCTGCCGACCAAGAAGTTCCTCTTCTTCGACGGCTGGATCGAGGGCGGCAACGTCGTCATCCGCCCCTACGGCCAGGGCGCGCTGTTCACCGCGCTCGGAGAGCAGCTCGGCCTCGAGGGCGCCTGGACCGACGACATCGACAAGACCTACGGCTCCGGCGGCGTCGACCCGGCCTACGGCCTCGGCCAGACCGACATCGAGGGACTGACGGCCGTCGGCGACGCGAACCTCTTCTACTCCAACGACCAGGAGGAGGGCAGCTACGTGCCCGAGCTCGAGAAGAGCCCGATCTGGACGGCGCTGCCGTCGGTCAAGGACGGACGCGCCCACGCGTTCCCGGCCGGCGTGTGGGGCGCGGGCGGTCCGAAGTCGAACCAGCTCGCGATCGACGCCTACGTCGACACGATCCTCGGTTCCTGAGCCCTCAGCTCCTGAGCCCGGGGCCGCGGGTGGATGCCGGCGGCCCGCCTGACCACGGAGTGATCACCGCCACGTGAGTTCGACCTTCGAGCGCGATGCGCCTTCCGACACCGAGTCGGAGGGCGCATCGGCGCGTCCGGATGCGGCGGGCTCCGTGATCGCCGCATCCAGCGTCGGCCCCCGCCTCGGCCTCCGCGGAGGCTCGATCGGCGCGTTCGTGCTCATCGGGCTCGCGGTCGCGGTCGTCGTGGTCGGCGCCTGGCACCTGACGCAGGGCACCTCGGGCATCGGGCCGCTCGACCTGCTGCGCCTGACGACCGGCGCGAAGGAGACGGTCGGCGGAGTGCCGGTCGAAGACGTGCTGACCGGATCCCGCCTGCCTCGACTGCTCGCGGGTGTCGCCGTCGGCGTCGCGCTCGGCGTCGCGGGCGCGCTGCTGCAGTCGGTCACGCGCAACCCGCTCGCCTCGCCCGACACTCTCGCGGTCACGGCCGGCTCGTACTTCGCGGTGTCGGCCGTCGCAGCGTTCGGCATCAGCATCCCGCTCTGGGCGTCGGGCGGGGTCGCGTTCATCGGCGGGCTGCTCGCAGCGGCGCTCGTGCTGTCGATCGCGGGGGCGGGCGCGGCGACGGCGACGACCCGGCTCATCCTCGCCGGCTCGGCGATGGCGATGGCGCTGGACGCCGCCAGCGCGGTGCTGCTGATCCTGTTCAAGGAGAGCACGACGGGTCTGTTCGCGTGGGGGAGCGGCTCGCTCGCGCAGCTCAACCTCGATGCCTCGCTGCGTGCGGTGCCGCTGATCGTCGCGGTCGTCGCGGTCGGCATCCTGCTCGCGCGCCGGCTCGACCTGCTCACGCTCGGCGATGACGCGGCGGCCTCGCTCGGGGTGCCGGTGCGCTCGACGCGGGTGATCGCGGTCGTCGGCGCGGTGCTGCTGACCAGCACCTCGGTCACGGTCGCGGGCCCGATCGCCTTCGTCGGGCTCGCGGCGCCGGTCGTGGCCCGCCTGCTCGCGGGGCGCATCCGCTCGCTCAACCGGCACGTGCTGTTCCTGCCGGTGTCGGGTCTGCTCGGGGCCCTGCTGATCCTGCTGGCGGATGCGGTGGTGCGGGCGATTCTCGGATCCGAGGGCGCGACGGTGGTGCCGACGGGTGTGCCGACGGCACTTCTCGGCGCGGTCGTGATCGTGCTGCTGGCGCTGCGCATCCGGGCCGCGTCGGCCGCGCGCACCCCGCCCCAAGCGAAGCTGCGGGCGCGCACGCGTCGGCGCTTCGTCGTGATCCTCGTCGGGGCGATCGTGCTGGCCGTCGCCGCGCTCGTGCTCGGCGTGCTCGCCGGCAGCCTGTGGCTCAAGCTCGGCGATGTCGCGCTCTGGCTGCAGGGGGTCGCGCCCGACCTGATCGGTCACGCCCTCGACGAGCGGGTGCCGCGGGTGCTCGCGGCGCTGCTCGCCGGCGCCGGACTCGCGCTCGCCGGAACCGTCGTGCAGAGCACGGTGCGCAACCCGCTGGCCGAACCGGGAGTGCTCGGCATCAGCGCGGGCGCGGGCCTCGGCGCGGTCATCGTGGTGACGGCGCTCGGCGGAAGCCGCCCGCTGCTCGTGCTCTTCGCCGTCGTGATCGGCCTCGCGACCTTCGCCGCCGTCGCGCTGCTCTCAGCGCGGGGCGGGCTGCAGCCCGAGCGCTTCGTGCTCGTCGGCATCGGGTTCGGCTACGGCCTGAGCGCGCTGACGACGTTCCTGCTGCTGCGATCCGACCCGTGGAACACGCCGCGCATCCTCACCTGGCTGTCGGGCACCACCTACGGGCGCGAGTTCGTCGACGTGCTGCCGATCGCGATCGGGCTGGTGCTCGCGATCCCGCTCGTGTTCGGCCTGCGCCGCCGACTGGATCTGGTCGCGATCGATGACGACACTCCGCGACTCATGGGCGTGCAGGTCGGGCGCACACGATTGCTGCTGCTCACGGTCGCGGCACTGCTGGCGACGCTCAGCGTCGTCGCGGTCGGCGTCGTCGGCTTCGTCGGGCTCGTGGCCCCGCACCTCGCTCGGGCGCTCGTCGGCGCGCGGCACGGGCGCATCATCCCCGTGTCGCTGCTGTTCGGGGCCCTGCTCGTGTGTCTCGCCGACACGCTCGGGCGCACCGTGATCGCGCCGTCGCAGATCCCCGCGGGGCTCGTGATCGCGCTGATCGGGGCGCCGTACTTCGTCTGGCTGCTGCGGCGCACGCGCGCTTGAGGTCGCGGTCGCGACGCGTGCGCGGCGTCAGCTGCCGGCCAGGAACTCCCGGATGAGCGTCTCGACCAGCGCGGGCCGGTCGGCGACGAGGTCATGACTCGACCCGGGCACGATCGCGAGCTGCGCATCTGGGATCGACGCCGCGATGAGCAGACTGTGATCGACCCGCACCGAGTCGCGGTCGGCCGAGAGGATGAGCGTGCGCGCCGTGATCGCGGCGAGCGAGGCCGTGTCGATGCGCGGCTGCTCGGTCCAGAGCTCGACGAGCTTCGCCATGACGGCGTCGCCGTGCGCGGGGCCGTCGGGGGAGAGCCGGTCGTAGTGCATCCGCTCGAGGTCGGGCTTCGGCGCGGCGGATGCGGCGGTATCGGCGGCATCGGCCGCATCGGCGGCTCGGAGCTCCGTCAGCACCCGCGCCCCCGCCGGGGCGTCCGGCGCATCCACCGCGAAGCTGAAACCGGAGTAGTCGAGGTTCGCACTCATCGCGACGAGCGAGCGCACCCGGTCGGGCTGCTCGCGCGCGAGCAGCAGACCGAGGATGGCGCCGTCGCTGAAGCCGACGACATCCATCCGCTCGAGGCCGTGCGCGTCGAGGTAGCCGATCAGCGAGGCCAGTGCGACGTCGTAGGAGTAGCGGCCCTCGACATCCGCCGTGCGACCGTGGCCCGGGCGCTCGTAGGCGTGCACGCGATATCCGTCGGCGACGAGCGCCTCGCCCTGCGCGCGCAGGTGCTCGAGCGAGCAGAAACCGCCGTGCAGCAGGAGCAGCGGGTCGCCGGATCCCGCGACCTCCTCGTAGAGGTCGTCGTCGCCGATCCGCAGGTAGCCCACGGTCTGACAGGCTAGCGAGGATGCCCGACACGCCAGCCTCCCTCGCCCCCGCCGTCTCGCCCGTGCGCCACTGGATCGGCCTGCTCGTCGTCGGGCTGATCGGCGGCTTCCTCTCGGGACTGTTCGGCGTCGGCGGCGGCATCATCATGGTGCCGCTGCTCACCACGATCGTCGGCTTCGACCACCGCCGCGCCGCCGCGACCTCGCTCGCCGCGATCGTGCCGACCGCGATCGCCGGAACCGCGAGCTACGCCGCGGGTGGCCAGGTGCAGCTGCTCGCCGCGGCGATCATCGGCGTCGGCGGCATCGTCGGCGCGCAGATCGGATCGCGGCTGCTGCGCCGCCTGCCGCTCGGCTGGCTGCGCTGGCTCTTCGTCGCCCTGCTCGTGGTCGTCGCCGTGCGCACTCTGATCGAGGTGCCGTCGCGCGGCGGCGAGTTCGCGATCACGCCGCCGAGCGTCATCGGGCTGGTCGCGCTGGGACTCGTGATGGGGATCGCGTCGGGGCTGTTCGGCATCGGCGGCGGCATCCTCGTCGTACCCGTGCTGATCGCCGTGTTCGGGGCGAACGACCTGCTCGCGAAGGGCACCTCGCTCGCCGCGATGATCCTCACCGCGCTCTCGGGCACGATCGCGAACGTGCGGGCCCACCTCGTCCGCCCGGCCGAGGGGCTGGTGCTCGGCGTCGCGGCGGTCGCCTCGTCGTTCGGCGGCGTCGCTCTCGCGTTCGGACTGTCGCCGTTGGTGGCCAACATCCTCTTCGCGCTGCTCATCGCCTTCTCGGCGGTGCAGATCGTGATCGCGGCGCTGCGCGATCGGCGCTCGCGCTAGCTCAGCCGATCGTCGCCGACGAGAAGCCGGAGGCGACGTGCACCTTCAGCTGGTCGGGTGCGTCGGTCGAGTAGGCGAGCAGGAAGGTCGCGCTGTCGCCGGCCTCGAGCTCGCCGGTGTGGCCGGCGTCGATCCCGGCGCGGCGGTCGAGGATCGGGGTCGCGGCGACGCCGTTCGCCGAGGCGGAGAAGAGCAGATCGAGGTCGGCCGTCTTCGAGCCGGTGTTGGTGACGGTGACGGTCATGACGCGCTGGGCATCCTGGTCGTCGCCGGTCGCGCGCCGCGTGGGCTCGAAGTCGCCGGGCGTCGAGACCGTCACGTCGAAGCCGCCGACGTGCACGGTGTGGCCGAAAGCGGGGGAGGCGACGGGCTGCGCCGCCGCGGCGTCGTCGGTGACCGACGCGGCCGCTGCGGTGCCGGCCAGTGCCGAGTCGGACGCGATCGGGGCCGAGGTGTAGCCGAAGATCAGCGCTAGTGAGACCGCCGAGAAGGAGAGCGTGGCCCCGAAGAGCGCGACCGCCTCGCCGCGACCGCGTCGGCGGGAGAGCACGATGAGCCCGGCGATGATGCCGACGAGTCCGGCTCCGGCGGCGATGACCATCGTCCCCTGCATCGCCGAGAGCACGGCGGCGATCGAGCCGAGACCGAGCGAGAGGGTCGCGAAGACGACCGGCGGCAGTCCGCCGCGGGCGGAAGCCCGGTCGGCGACGGGCTCGTCGGCGTCGTCCGCGAGGATCACGCCGGCGGCGCCGCCGTTCGCGTGACGCAGAGCCGACACCGGCGCCGGCTCGGAGTCCGGAGCCGAGGGCTCGAGCACGGACGCGACGACGGCATCCACGAGGGATACGGCCGAGGTGTCGAGTGTGCTCACGGTGCCCACCCTGCGCCTCGCGCGCGGGAAATCTCAGTCCCAGTTCGAGCGCGCCCCTTTCGAGGGGCGGCCCTGCAGGCAGCCTCGCCGGCGGCCCCGGCGCCGGCTCCGGATCAGAGCTCGATCGACTCACCGGGCTGCAACACGAAGCCCTCGCCGCCGACCTGCGCGACCATGTCGGCGATGCGGGTCTCGGCCATCGCCTTGCCGGCCTGCGAGTTGATCATCTCGTGGATGGGGAAGGTGCGCTTCGGCTTGACCGCGAGCACGTAGTCCATGAACTCGGCCGCCTTCAGCCAGGGCGCGCTCGACGGCACCGCGAGAACCTCCACCGGCTCCTCGGGGATCGTGAACGAGTCGCCCGGGTGGAACAGGGTGCCGTCGACGAGCACCGCGACGTTGTCGATCTGCGGGATCGAGGAGTGGATGATCGCGTGGCGCCCGCCCTCGAACTTCAGCGTGAACGGACCCACCTCGACGGTCTCGCCCGGCACGGCGACGGTGACGTCGAACCCGGTCGCGGCGGCGGCGACGGCAGCGGTCGAGTAGACGGGGATGCCCTCGTTGAGCTCGAGGACGCGCTCGACCTGCTGCTGCGTCCAGTGGTCGGCGTGCTCGTGGGTGATGACGATGCCGGCGACCTTCGTGAGGTCGAACAGCGGAGTGGTGAACGAACCCGGATCGATGACGAGCTTCTCGTCGCTCTTCTCCAGCACCAGGCAGGCGTGCTCGTACTTCGTCAGCTTCATGCCGCCGACGCTAGCGCGCACCGGCGACGCGGATGCGGTGCGCCGGGTGCGTGCTCAGGATGGCGCGGCCCGCCGCGGGCTCAGGACCGGGTCCAGCGCCGCAGGTCGAGCGCGACGACGCGGCGGCGGCCGGGCCACTCGCTATGGGTCCAGAGGCGGCGGCGGTCGGGGTCGACGGCGATGTCCTCGGGGCCGGAGGGCAGCACCTCGCGGTGGCGGACGAAGCCGCCGACGATCTCGAGCTCGGCGGCGCGGTCGTCGTGGGCGACGCTGGGGGCGGCCGCAGCCGACGCGGGCGGTGCGCCGGTGCCGATCGCGCTGTCGCCGACCCCGCCGACCCAGAGGTCGCCGTCGCGGCGGTCGCCGTTCGTCGAGGTGAGGAACCAGGTGCCGTCGACGACGACCGCGCCCTGCAGTCCGCGGAGTCCCGGCTGGTGCACGTCGTCGATCGGGATGCGGTCCGGCTCGTCGTCGGCGCCGCAGCCGTCGAGCAGGGCGTCGGCGTCGAGCGGGATGCGCAGCAGCCGACCGCCCGCGGGGGTCGAGCTGAACTCGCCGGCGACGAGGTAGGCGCCGGCGGTGCCGGTGCCGGTGCCGGTGCCCACGTCCGCGGTGCCGCCCGCCTTCCCGCTCTCGAGCGAGATGAAGGAGAAGCGCAGGCGGCCGCGCGCCCCGAGCGAGGAGTAGGCGCGGTGCTGCGGCAGCACGATCCGGTGGCCGAACGGCAGCCGGCCGGCGGCCCAGGGGATGCCGGCTCGGGCACGACCCGATCCGCCGAGCAGAAGCAGATCGCCGAGCCGGAACTCGCGCAGCCCGCCGCTCGCGGCCGCGACCAGCAGTCGATCGCCCGTCACGGCGATGCCGCCCGCGTGCACCTCGACGGGCTCGAAGCGCACGCCACCCGACGCCGCGTCGTCGGTGACCGCGTTCACGAGCAGCACATTCCAGTAGCGGGGGCGCCGCACATCCAGGTCGACGATGCTGAGCCGCGATCCCTGGCTCGCGCCGCGCCGCTTCTGCGCGTACCAGCTGACGAGCAGCACGCGGCGCCCGTCTCGGCGGATGACCTCGATGCCCTGCGGCCACCAGCGCTGACTCCAGTCGTCGAGCCGGTGCCAGCGGAGGGTGTGCGTCGCGGCCGGCGCGGTCGAGCGGATGCGCGTCATGCGGCGCGTTCGTGGTACGGCCGGGTCACGGCGCAGGCCCAGACGTGCGGCCCATCCGGTCGCGCGGCGGGCGGCCCCGAGCAGCCCGTCGAGACCGAGCCGGGTGTGCGCAGCGAGGAGGCGGTCGCGCGCATCCTCGTCGACGATCTCCCGCCGCAGTCCGTGCCGCACCTCAGCCACGCGTCGAGCCTAAGTGCGCCCGCGCGCCCCGCACTGGGGGAGCGCGCCGACTCGGAGCGGACGCGGCGTTCTGCCATGATGCGAGGCATGCCGCGCGACGACGACCGTCCGCGACGCGTCGTCGTCGCCATCAACCCCAGTGCCTCGTTCGGCGCCAAATCGACCGTGGGCCCCGCCCTCGTGGGGACGCTCCGCGCCTCCGGCCACGAGGTCACCTCGCTCACCGAGCCCGACTTCGAGCAGCTGATCGCCTCGGCCCAGCGCGCGATCCGCTCGAAGCCCGATGCCTTCGTGGTGGTCGGCGGCGACGGCATGGTCAATCTCGCCGCGAACCTGCTCGCCCGCACGAAGGTGCCGATGGGCCTCGTGCCGTCGGGCACCGGCAACGACATGGCGCGCGGGCTCGGCATCCCGCACGACGACACCGAGGCCGCCATCCGCCACCTGGATGCCGCGCTGAAGCGCCCGCCGCGCACGATCGACGCCGCCCTGATGCGCTTCACCGACCCGACGACCGGCGCCGCGACCGAGAAGTGGTTCGCCTGCATGCTCAGCGCCGGCTTCGATGCGATCGTCAACGAGCGCGCCAACCACATGCGTCACCCGAAGGGCGCGAGCCGATACATCCTGGCGATGCTGATCGAGCTGCTCAAGCTGAAGCCGATCCGCTACCGCCTCGAGATCGACGGACGCCCGCTCGAGACCGCCGCGAGCCTCGTCGCCGTCGGCAACGCGATCTCGCTCGGCGGCGGCATGAAGCTGACCCCCGACGCACAGGTCGACGACGGCGTGCTGGATGTCGCGGTCGTGCAGCCGCTGACCCGCATCGGCTTCCTCAAGCTCTTCCCCTCGGTCTTCAAGGGCACCCACGTGCGCGACAAGCGCGTCGCGATCTACCCGGCGAATCGCGTGCGCATCGAGGCGGATGTCGTGGCCTACGCCGACGGCGAGCGCGTCGCCCCGCTCCCCATCGACGTCGAGGTGGTGCCGGGCGCGCTGCGCGTGCTGGCGTGAGCGCGCATCTCCGCACGACGGGGGCGAACCGCGGGCGCGTGTATCGTACGGAAGATTGCCGTACGCTCGACAGCTATGGCAGCGACGAAATCCGAACGGCTCGAACTCCGGCTCACGGGGGAGCAGAAGTCGGAGATCGAGCAGGCCGCGGCGCTGTCCGGCCGATCGGTCACGGACTTCTCCGTGACGGTCCTGGTGCGTGAGGCGGAAGAGGTCATTCGCGTCGAGCGCGAGCTTCATGTCTCGCAGGAGTCGTGGGATGCGTTCAACGCGATCCTCGACAGTCCGGCGAAGCCCGTGAGTGGACTCGCTGACCTGCTTCGCCGCCCGAGCGTCTTCGCCGAGTGAGCTCATTCAGTGCGCCGCGCGCGATCGCCGCGGATGATCACTTCGTCGCGTTCGACTGCGGCCAGCTGTCGCTCGACGAATGGCTCTGCAGCAGGGCGATCACGAACGAGGCTACGGGCGCGTCGCGCACCTTCGTCACGGTCGATCAGGAGTCTGGCGACGTCGCCGGGTACTACTGTCTGTCGGCCGGATCGCTCGCCCTCGAGGACGCGGCCGGTCGAGTCAAGCGGAACATGCCGTCGCCGATGCCGATCATCCTCATCGGTCGGCTCGCGGTCGATCGGCGATTCGCTGGTCGAGGGCTCGGCGCCTCCCTGCTGCAGGACGCGGTGCTCAAGGGGCTCGAGGCGTCGCGCATCATCGGCGCCTGCGCGTTTCTGGTCGATGCCCTCGACGATTCCGCCGAGAGCTTCTATCGCAAGTTCGGTTTCGAGCTGATGCCGCCGGCGTCGAAGCGCGCCATGTACCTGCTCGTCGCGGACGCCGAGGCGACGGTCGCCGCGCTCTGACCGGAGCTTCGGACTTCTCGCTCGACGTCCGACGCTCCGGCGAGCCGACCGAGTGGCCCGAGCCTCAGGCGTCGACCCAGCCGAGGTCGACGTCGGCGACGAAGCGCAGCTGCGCGGCGGGGGCCGCGTCGAGCTCGAGCACGAGGATGTCGTTGCGGCCGGAGCGGAGCAGCGGGCCGGGCACGACCAGGGTGCGCTGCGGCCCGCGCGACCAGTAGCGGCCGAGGCAGAATCCGTTGACCCAGATGATGCCCTTGCCGAGGGTGCTCGTGTCGAGGAAGTGATCGGAACGAGAGGCATCTGCCGGGGCTGCTTCGAGCTCGACGGTGCCGTGCGCGAAGGACGGGCCTGCCAGCGGGCGGAGGGCGGCGCTCGCCGCGTCCGGGTCAGCGGATCCGTCTGACTCGCCTGATCTGCCTGGCGCGTCTGACCCGCCTGCCCGGCCCACTCCATCCGCGCCCCCGAGCTCGCGCAGCGCCCGCTCATCGAGCACACGCGTCGTCCAGCCGAGCAGCTCCTCGCCGCCGAGGGCGGCGCCGCCGATCACGCCCTTGTCTTCGCCGATGCGCGGGCCGTAGTTCACGCGGCCCTGGTTCTCGACCAGCAGCTGCAGGCGGGTGCGGATGGGCGGCACGGTCAGGGCGCGCTGGTGGTGGTCGCGCGCGAGCACCCCGACGACGACGTCGTCGACGATCACGTGCACGCGGTCGCGCACCTCGCCGACCGTGAGCACCGACGCGGCGGCGGTGCGGATGCTCGTCTCGTGCAGCAGGAAGGCCGCATCCACCGTCACCTGCGACATCGTCGGCAGCGAGCCGGTCGCGGCGACGGCCGGAACCGACGCGGCGGCGTCGAGCAGCGAGCGCGACGGCGTGAGCGGGATGACCGCGGTGGCCGGCTCGGCCGCGACCGGCGGCACCTCGTCGGGCAACGTCGTGTAGCGCCCCAGCACCTCGCGGAACGCCCAGTACTTCGCGGTCGGCCGCCCCGCCTCGTCGAGCGGCGCGTCGTAGTCGTAGCTCGTCGCGATCGGCTGGAAGAGACCCTTGTCGTTCGCCCCGCTCGTGAGCCCGAAGTTCGTGCCGCCGTGCAGCATGTACAGGTTCACCGAGGCGCCCGTCGCGAGCAGCGCATCCAGGTCGCGGGCGGCCTCCTCGGCGGAGGTCGTGTGGTGCGGCTGACCCCAGGAGTCGAACCAGCCGTCCCAGTACTCCATGCACATCAGCGGCCCGGTCGGCTGGTGCTCGCGCAGCGTCGCGAGCCGCTCGGGCGAACGCGATCCGAAGGAGGCGGTGCGGTGCAGCCCGGGGCGGGAGCCGTGCTCGAGCATGTGCGGCTGCGGCTGGTCGACCGTGGTGAGCGGCACGGTGATGCCGGCCGCGCGGGTCAGCCGGGTCAGCTCATCCAGGTAGTCGGCGTCGTCGCCGTAGGCGCCGTACTCGTTCTCGACCTGCACGAGCACGACCGGACCGCCGGTGTCGACCTGCCGCGGCGCGACGATCGCGAGCGACCGGGCGAGGTAGTCGCCGACGGCGGCGAGGAACCTCGGCTCGTGGCGCCGCACCCCGACCTCGGGGTCGGTGAAGAGCCAGGCGGGGAGTCCGCCGCCGTCGAGCTCGGCGCAGATGTAGGGCCCCGGGCGCACGATCGCCTGCATCCCCTCGGCCGCGATCTCGTCGAGGAACCGCGCCAGATCGAGCGCGCCCCCGTCGAGCCAGACGCCCGGCTCGGGCGAGTGCTGATTCCAGGCGATGTACGTCTCGATGGTGTTGAGCCCGAGCAGCCGGGCGGCGCGGATGCGGTCGCGCCAGCGGTCGGGGTGGATGCGCCAGTAGTGCAGCGCCCCCGACAGGATGCGGTGGGGGCGCCCGTCGAGCAGGAAGTCGCGCTCGCCGATCTCGACGCGGCTCATGCGCGGGCTCCCGCGCCCGCGGCGGCGGTGTCGGCACCGGGCGCCGCTGTGACGGTCGAGCTCGCGGCGGCAGCATCCCCGGTCACGCCCTCCGGCGCTCCGAGCGTGTCGAGCAGCACGAGCAGCACCGAGGCAGTCCACGTCATCGATCGATCCCGCAGCCCGGCTCCGCTCAGCGCGTCGAAGTTCTCGGCCATGCCCTCGGCGGCGCACGCGGCCGCGAAGTCGCGCGCGATGCGCTCGGCGAGGTCCGTGCGTCCGCCGCGGCGCAGTCCGTCGACGAGCAGCAGCGTCGTCGGCGCCCAGACTGGCCCGCGCCAGTAGCCGTCGGGGTCGTAGTCGGGGCTCGACGGCGGCTCGGTCGCCGGGCCGACCGCGGTCAGGTAGCCGCCCTCGACGAGAGTCGCGACCGCCGCCGCGAACACGTCCGGAGGCAGCAGCTCGCCGAGGGCGAGCGGCATGAGCGTGAGCAGACTCTGCGAGGGGATGCGATCGCCGCTCAGCGTGTGCCGCGCGGCGAACCGCTCGCCCGTCCAGAAGCCGTCCACGAGCTGCGCGACGGTCGACGCCGCGCGACCTCGCCAGTGCGCCGCGTCATCCGGTCGGCCGAGCCGCTCGGCGATCCGCCCGAGCGCCGACTCCTGCAGCGCCAGGAAGGCGAGCAGATCGGGGCTCTGCACCGGCACGCCCTCGCCGAAGACGGTCGAGTTGTCCCAGCCGGAGTCGTTGCCGTGGTTGTAGGAGGGGATGCCGTCGCCGCGGTAGTCGCGCTGCTCGCGCCACCACGTCGTCCAGCGCCGCAGCGGCGCCTCGATCGCGGCCAGCTGGCCGTCGCTGACGGCGTCGTGATCCATGAGCCAGGTGACGGTCCAGCCGTGGATGGGCGGCTTCGCGAAGTTGAACTGCACGCCGGCGTCGTCGATGTGGTCGGGCAGGCCGCCGTGCTCGTCCTGGTGGTCGAAGATCGTCAGCAGCTGGTCGAGCGCGGCTGTCGGGTCGCGGCGCAGGGCCATCGCGTTGAAGCAGTGGTCCCAGCTCCAGATGTGCGCCATCCGGTTCTTCGACATGAGCATCGACTCGCGGCGCAGCGCGCCACCCGCCGGCACGAGTGCCGACCAGGTGACGTAGGCGGCGAGCCGCGCGGTCGGCTCGAAGCGCGGGTCGTGGGCCGCGGGAGCGCCGTGCCGCTTCCACCAGCGGTCGAAGTCGGCCTCGGCGGAGGCGACGGCGTCGTCGAAGGAGAGGAGGGCCGAGTGGCCCCCCGCGTTCGCGACCCCGGGCGAGACCGACGCGCTCGCCGCGGGCGCGCTGCCGAACTCGTCGATCGCGAGCAGGGCGGGGCCGTCGACAGCTGAGACCTCGAGTCGTCCGTCGGTGCTGTGCTCGACATCCCAGCCGCTCGCGAAGCGGGCCGCCCCCGACAGCAGTTCGAGGCGGTAGTTGCGCACGGCGCCGCTGTCGACGAAGCGCCAGGCGCGCTCGCTCTCGGCCAGCACGACGTCGTAGCGGTCGCGCACGGCGAAGTCGATCGTGAGGGTTCCGCTGAGCACGCGGATCAGGGTGCGTCCGCGACCGGAGAAGGTCAGCTCGACCTCGGCGCGAACGCCGGATGCGGGCGTCGGCGACGCCGGGCAGGCAGCCGGTGCGGCGGGTCTGCCCGGCCCCTCCGCGCCGCGCTCGCGCAGCATCAGCCGACCGGCGCTGACCTCGACACTCGGCAGCAGATCATCCCCGACCCGCAGCCGCAGGATCTCGCGGTTGCGCACGCCGCCGCGCACGGTACGCAGGTAGACGCCCGGCGTCATGTCGTCGTCGAAGGCCGACACGGCGAAGAAGGAACCGCGGATGCTGAACGGCGTGCCCGTGATGTCGACGGGCAGCGCGGCGCTCGACAGCGCGGACGTCGGCGACGAGGGCGCCGGCTGTGCGGCGCTCACGCGGCGGCGCCCGGCAGCGGCAGCAGCACGGAGGCCCCGGCGGCGAGCTCGACGCGCGTCTCGGCCGTGGCGAGCGCGCCGACGCTCTGAACGCCGCCGCCAACGCCAGCGCCCGCACTCGCGCTCGCGCCCGCGATCGCCGACAGATCGACCCGGAAGCTCCGCGTCGCATCCGCCAGATTGCGCAGCTCGAAGCCGGCGTCGCTCAGCGTCCAGCTCAGCCGGTAGGCGTCCTGCTCGAGGGTGATCGTGCCGTGGTCGCTCACGCGCGGCGCGACGATCAGGTCGGCGTCGAGCGCCGGTCGGACACCGAGGTACTCGTTGACGAGCACCCACGCGAAGACGCAGGGGTACTCGTAGTAGTGCGCGGCACCGTGCCAGGGCGTGCCGTCGACGTAGTAGACGTGGTTCATGTCGTAGCGCTCGCCCATGATCCAGGCGTCGTCGCGTCCCTGCCGGGCGACCGTGTCGAGCTGCTTCCGCAGGGTCGCGCCGTCGCCGCGCCATGACCAGTAGGCCGCATCCCAGCTCCAGTACCGCCCCGCGGCGCAGAGGTCGTAGGGGCCGCCGTCGCCGATCTCGCTCGCGGTGTAGTCCTGCACCCGCGCCGACAGGAACGTCGGGAAGCGCTGGAACTCGGGCCGCTCGCGCTCGACCAGCTCGGCGACGGCGCGGGTCTGCGCCGCATCCGCCTGGCCGAAGAGGGCGGGCAGCACGTTGGCGAGCAGGTGGATGTGGTCGTGCACGACGCCCGAGCGATCGACCCAGTCGGTGAAGCGCCCGGCATCCTCGTCCCAGTAGCCGACCGGCAGCGGCGCGACGAGCGCGCTCGTCAGCTCGGCCGCCCGCGCGCGGTAGTGGTCGCTGCGCTCGCCGCGGCCGAGCAGCTGCTCGAGCTCGGCGAGCAGCTCGAAGGAGCGGATCGCGAGCGACGCCGACATGGTCTCGCGGCCGTCTTTGATGACCTGGTCTTCGTAGTAGACGTCGCTCCAGAGTCGGCCGAGCGGGTCGAGGCAGCTCTCGACGAGCGAGGTCGCGCCCTCGAGCTCGTGGATGTGCGCGGCCAGCCAGTCGAGGTCGCGGGTGCGGGCGATGTACATCCACACCGACTCGATCACGGCGATGTTGCCGGTGGCGAGGAACATCTCCGCGTTCTCGCGCCCGTCGGCACTGTTGCGGCGCACGTGGTACTCGCGGTCTCCGTCGGGCTGCACGGCGCAGGGGTCGCGCCAGAGGCCGGTCGGGTCTTCGCGCATCATGCGCAGCTGCAGCTCGATCATGCGGCGCACGACGTGCAGGTCGGCGCGGTCGCCCCAGGCGAGGCGGCCCTTGATCTGGAACTCGTGGTCGACGTCGGGGTAGGTGCCGAGGTACTTGTCGGCGAGCGTGCTGATCACGTAGCCGGCGGCGTCGGGGTAGTCGGCGGCGACCGTGCGCTCGACGATGCAGGGCACCATCGTGTCCCAGTAGAAGCCGGCAGCGGCATCCGCGAGCAGCTCGCCGCCGGGGATGTCGAGGGCGAAGCGCGCTCCGGTCACATCGGCGTGCGGGCGGGCGCGATGGCGGATGAGGTGGGCCTCGCGGGCGGCGATGCGCATGACCCAGCCGTCGGCGTCGGGAGTCGCCTCGATCGCGGCACCGGCACCGGCGCTGTCGCTGTCGCCGCCCGTCGCCTGCAGCAGCCAGGCGGGCTCCTCGCCGAGGGCGTCGCCGGGCAGCAGCCAGGCCGTGCCGCGGCCGCTCAGAGTGCGACCGGAGTCGTCGCCGGGCAGCACGAAGAGCTCGTCGCGGCCGTCGAGCAGCACGACCGACCCGCCGCTCGAACGCAGCTCGATGCCGGGCTCGCCCTCGGGGGCGGTGGCGGTCCAGGTGCGCTCATCCCGGGGGGTGAGGATCGCGCTGGTCGCGGGGAGCCGGGTCGGCTTGGCGGTCTGCTGCATCGGTGGGGCACTCCTTCGTGTGATGCGTGCGGTCGTGACGCCGGCTCGAACTGTCGTCGCTTGCCAGGTCGCGAATCGCTCGGTTACAGTTTGCAAACTTCGGTTGCAAGATTGCAAGCCGAACGGCGATACTCGCCGAAGACCGACTCCCCACCGGTGCTGCAATCCGATCAGAGAGGATCTCGATAGCAATGACCTCCCACTTCTCCCGACCGAGGCGCTGGGCCGCCCGTGCGGGCGCGCTGGCCCTCGGCGCGGCGCTCGCCGCCGGCACCCTCGCCGGCTGCTCGACCTCCTCCGGCGACGACGCCGGCTCGAAGACCATCACCGTCTGGGGCTGGGGCGACCCGGTCAAGGGCATGAAGGCGGCCGTGCCCGCCTTCGAGAAGAAGCACGCCGGCGTCACCGTCAAGGTGCAGGACGTCGGCAACCCCGCCATCTGGGACAAGGTCACCACCGGCATGGCCGCCGGCGGCAGCGGCCTCCCCGACGTGATCGACGTCGGCGCCGACTACATGAGCAACTACCTCGAGACCTTCCCCGACGGCTTCGCCGACCTCACCCCGCTCGGCGCCGACAAGCTCGAGAAGAACTTCCCGACCGGACTCTGGGGCGGTGCGCAGAAGGCCGACGGGCACCAGTACGGCATCCCCTTCGAGGTCAACACCAGCCTGATCTTCTACCGCACCGACCTGTTCCAGCAGGCGGGCGTCGACCCGGCCTCGGTCGAGACCTGGGACCAGATGCTCGACGCGGGCAAGAAGATCAAGGCCGCCACGGGCGCCGACCTCTTCGCGGTCGACAAGGCCGCCACCCAGGCCGACGCCGCGAACTTCTGGCAGATGCTCGCCCGGCAGAGCGAGTCGTTCTTCTTCGACAAGAAGGGCGACATCGACTTCACCAGCAAGGGCAGCGTGGATGCGCTCGAGTTCATGAAGAAGGCCAACGACGCCGGACTCATCGCCGACGTGCCGCAGAGCCAGGGCACCACCTCGCAGGCGAAGGGCGAGACCCCGGTCGCGCTTCTGCCGCTCGCCTCGTGGGCGGTCAGCACCTTCGCGAACGACGCCCCCGACATGCAGGGCAAGTGGGCCGTGCGCACGCCCCCGGCGACCGAAGCCGGCGGGCTCACCGCCGCCTCCGCGGGCGGCACCTACCTCGCCGTCACGAAGGCCAGCAAGAACCAGCAGCTCGCCTACGACTTCGTCGAGTTCTCGATGGCGACGCTCGAAGGGCAGCAGCTCGTCTACGACGGCGGCCACCTGTTCCCGAGCTTCAAGCCGATGTGGGAGACCGACGCCTTCAAGGCCGACAACGACTACTTCGGCATCAACACCAACGACCTGGTGATGACCGCGCTGAACCAGAAGACGCCGCCGGACTATTACACGAAGGACTACGCGAAGGCTCTCAAGGCCTATGACGACGCGCAGACCCAGGTGCTGGTCAGCGGCGCCGACCCGAAGAAGGCGCTCTCCGACGCCGCCGAGCTGCTCGCCGGGCAGACCGGCCGCAAGATCGCGAAGGGCTGAACCGTCGGTGCGGATGCGGGCTCCGGCTCGCATCCGCACCCTGGCATCCGAGAAGACATGACCACACTCACCACCACGTCCGGCAGTGCCGCCGCGACGCGAGCCCCGGCCGCCGCGCCGGCGCCCCGCCGTCGACGCACCCTGCGCGGGCGGCACATCCCGTACCTGTTCCTGCTGCCGGTGATCCTGCTGTTCCTCGGCTTCAAGGCCTACCCGGTGCTCTACGCGCTCGTGCTGAGCTTCACGAGCAACAAGGGCGGCGTCGACACCTTCGTCGGCTTCGACAACTTCGCCCGCGTGTTCTCCGACCCGCTGTTCGGGCGCGCGCTGCTCAACACGGTGCAGATCCTGGTGATCCAGGTGCCGGTGATGCTCGTCATCGCCGTGCTGCTCGCCGTCGCCTTCAACTCGAAGCTGCTCAAGGCCCGCGCGTTCCTGCGCGTGGCCTACTTCGTGCCGATCGTCATGGGGCTCGTCGCCTACGGCATCCTCTTCTCGGCGCTGCTCAGCTACAACGACGGCTTCCTGAACTTCCTGCTCACCTCGGTGGGGCTGCCGCGGGTGCCGTGGCTGGCCGACCCGAACTGGGCGAAGGTGTCGATCATCCTCGCGCTCACCTGGCACTACACCGGCAACAACGCCGTCATCTACCTGGCGCAGCTGCAGTCGATCCCCGAAGAGCTCTACGAGGCGGCGGCGATGGATGGCGCGAACCGCCGCCAGCAGTTCTGGAACGTGACGCTGCCCGGGCTGCGCCCCGCGCTCGTGCTCACGGTGATCCTGTCGACCATCGGCACCCTGCAGCTCTTCGACGAGCCCTACGTGCTCACCGGCGGCGGCCCCGACAACGCGACCCTCACGATCGGCATGTACCTCTACAACAACGCCTTCAAGTACTTCGACTTCGGCTACGCCTCGGCGATCGGCTACGTGCTCACCGCGATCGTGGCGGTGCTGTCGGTCGTGCAGCTCCTCGTGCTGCGACGGAGGGCGTCATGAGCGCCGCAGTCACGAGCACCGCGACGGCGCAGGCCGCTGCGAAGGAGCGGCTGCGCGCTCTCGCCGCCCGCCGCAAGCCGACCTCGCCCGGAGACCGTGCGCTCAGCATCGTGCTCACCACCGTGATCGCGCTCGGCGCCGTCGTGATGATCGCGCCCTTCATCTGGCTGTTCGTCGCGACGACGCACACGACATCCGACATCTTCAGCTCGCCGCCGGCGCTGCTGCCCGGGCCGGAGTTCTGGAACAACCTGAAGGGCCTGCTCGACTCGGTGAAGTTCGGGGATGCGATCCGCAACTCCGTCGTCGTGTCGCTGCTGTTCACCTTCTTCGGGCTGATCATCTGCAGCGCCGCCGGCTACGCCTTCGCGAAGTTCACCTTCCGCGGCCGCGACCTGATGTTCGGGCTGCTGATCGCCTCGCTGGCGCTGCCCGGCCAGGTCACGCTCGTGCCGCTGTTCAAGATCATGGTGCAGCTCGGCTGGCTCGACTCGTACCAGGCGCTGATCCTCCCGGATCTGGCGATGCCTTTCGGCATCTTCCTCATGCGGCAGGCGATGCAGGCGGTTCCCGACGAGCTGCTGCAGGCGGGCCGCATCGACGGCGCGGGGGAGTTCCGCATCTTCTTCCGGCTGGTGCTGCCGATCATGCGGCCCTCGCTCGCGGCGCTGGCGATCTTCCTGTTCCTCGCGCGCTGGAACGACTTCGTCTATCCGCTGATCATCCAGCGCAACCCGGAGTCGTACACCCTGCCCGTCGCGCTCGCGACCCTGCGCGGCATCGGCACCACCGACTACGGCCAGCTGCTCACCGGCACGTTCATCTCGATCCTGCCGGTGCTGGCGATGTTCCTGTTCCTGCAGCGTCACTTCGTGGCCGGCCTGCTCGGCGGATCGGTCAAGCAGTAGCGGATGTGTAGGTTTCTGCGAGAGAAGACGGGAACGCGATGGTGATGCAGCAGGCGGGCGCCGAGCCGGCCCCGCGACGGAAGGGCTCCCGCACGCCCGTCGGCTCGACGAGCCTGGCGCACATCGCCCAGCTCGCCGAGGTCAGCGAGGCCACGGTCAGCCGCGTGCTCAACCGCAAGTACGGCGTCTCGGCGGCGACGCGAGCAGCCGTCGAGGATGCGCTGCGGCAGGTCGGCTACGAGCGGCCGATGGACAACGAGCTCGTGCTCATGATCACGCCCAACCTGCGCAACCCGATCTTCGCGCTGCAGGCCGATCGCATCGAGAACGAGCTCAGCCCGCACGGCCTGAAGTCGATCATCTGCCAGGTGTATCCGGGCACGCCGCAGGAGCGCGACTACGTCGAGGCGCTCATCGACTCGGGTGTCGCCGCGATCGTCTTCCTCTCGGCCAGCAACACCCTGACCAAAGCCGACCACCGCGTCGTTCAGCTGATCGAGTCGCGCGGAACCCCCTACGTGAGCATCAACGGCGGCTTCCCCGACACGGATGCGCCGGTCGTCTCGACCGACGACTGGCGCGCGGCCGAGCTCGCGGTCGGGCACCTGCACGACCTCGGGCACCGCCGCATCGGGATGCTGGCCGGGCCGGTCGACAACATCCCGGCCGACCGCCGCGTCGACGGCTTCATCCAGGCGATGGAGCGCCGCGGCATCGACGACGCCGACGACTTCGTGGTGCGCAAGCACTTCAACGTCGAAGACGGCCAGCAGGCGACCGCCGCGCTCATCGCGCAGGGCGTGACCGGCATCGTCGCCTCGAGCGACGAGATGGCGCTGGGTGGCTACCGCGCTGCCGAACGCGCAGGACTGCGGGTGCCGCAGGACCTGTCGATCATCGGCTACGACGACTCGCCCATGCTCGACTTCACGGCCCCGCCGCTCACGACGGTGCGCCAGCAGACCGACCGCATCGCCGAGAACGTGGGCCGCATCGTCACCGCACTCATCTCGAAGCGCGCCGTCGGCACCGAGGAGATCCTCATCGACCCGGAGCTGCGCCTGCGCGGTTCGACGGCCCCGCCGGCCCGCGCCTGAGACTTCCGGCCCGTTCGACGAACGGGGACACGTCAGACCCAGAAACAGTGGGTTCCGGGTCTAGCTCGCGTGCAGCGCGGCGACGAGGTCGGCGGCAGCCTCGGGGTTGAGCCGGTGGTGCTGCATGCGCGGCTCGATCACGAGGCGGTGCTCGGGCAGCAGGGTCGCGAGACGATCGGCGGCGGCGATGAGGATCGGGAAGGTCTGCTCGCCGCGCAGGATCGTGGTCGGGATGCCGACGGCGAGCATCGTCGGCGTCGGGATCGCGAAGTCGCGGGTGATCGTCGCGTCGTAGACGGTCGACTGGGCGAGCGGAAGCAGCGAGGGCCACAGCGGCGTCTGGCGGAACTGCTCGATCGCCTCGTCGGGCAGGCCGACTCCCTCGCGCTGGAACAGGGCGACCGCCTCGTCGCGCTCGTCGGCATCCACGTGCGCCTGCAGCCGGTCGGGCAGGTCGGCGGCGAAGGGGTTCTCGAAGAGGAACGGCGGCTCCGAGAGCACGAGCTGGGCGATCGGAGCGCCGAGCGAGGCGGCGACGAGCGCGAGGATCGCGCCGGACGAGTGGCCGACGACGGACGCCCGGCCGCCGAGGTGATCGATGACCGCGACCAGGTCTTCGACCTCGCGCTCGGGGGAGTACGGAGAGGTGTCGCCGCTGTCGCCCCGCGACCGGCGATCGAAGGTCGCGACCTGGAAGCCGCGGCGGGCGATCTCGGCGGCGACCTCCTCGCCGTCAGCGCCCCGCGACAGGGCGCCGTTGACGACGATCACGGGGAGGCCCTCGCCGTGCGTGCGCACCGCGATCGGGGTGCCGTCAGCCGAGATGACCGTGGTCGTGTCGTCGTCGCTCATGAGCCCATGACAGCACCGACCGCCGACAGGGGGAAGAGCGGTCGCGAAACCGGGGCGAGGATGTACCGGCGGCGCACGTCGACGCGGTCGAGCAGACCTCGCGAACGACGCGCGAATCCCTGGAAAACCGGGCCTGAACGCCGCGCGACACGCCGAAGCGCACCGACCGGCCCGCTCGATTTGGAAGCCCGTCGGCGGCTGTGTCATACTCATCCAGTTGTCGTGACGGCCCCATCGTATAGTGGCCTAGTACGCCGCCCTCTCACGGCGGTAACGCGGGTTCGAATCCCGCTGGGGTCACCAGCAATAAGAAGCTCTCGGTTCATCAGAACCGGGAGCTTTCTTCTTTGTCCGGGCGTCATCCCTGGTCGTCCAGGATGCGACGAAGGCCCCGCCCGGAACGATCCGGGGCGGGGCCTTCTGCGTGATGTCGAGCGCCGTGCTCAGTGCGTGGGGCGCTCCGGGCTCGACTCGGCGGCGCCGGCTGCTCCGCCGAGCGCGGCTCCGGCCGGGCCTCCGAGGACGGCGCCGGTGGCGGCCCCCGCGGCGGCGCCGGCGACCGGCGCCGGTCCGGGCACCGAGATCGTGCCGCCGCCGGCGGCCGGCACCGAGTGCTTCAGCGACCACTTGTCGATGAGCGCCAGCGCGACCGCCGACACGATGAAGGTCAGGTGGATCATCACCTGCCAGAAGACGCCCTCGCTCGTGTAGGTCTCGCCGGTCACGTCACCGGGCTGGGTCGTCGAGCCCTTCGCGCCCAGGTCGCCGACCTCGATGAAGGTCTTGAGCAGGTGGATCGACGAGATGCCGATGATCGCCATCGCGAGCTTGACCTTGAGCACGTTCGCGTTGACGTGCGACAGCCACTCCGGCTGATCGGGGTGCCCGTCGAGGTCGATGCGCGAGACGAAGGTCTCGTAGCCGCCGATGATCACCATGATGAGCAGGTTCGCGATCATCACGACGTCGATGAGGCCGAGCACGCCGAGCATGATCTTCGCCTCGGAGATGTGCAGGGGATCGACGATCACCTGCTCGGCGAGATGCCACAGCTCCACCATGAACACGACGACGTAGATGAGCTGGGCGATGATCAGGCCGATATAGAGCGGGGCCTGCAGCCAGCGGCTGAAGAAGATGAAGTACCCGATTGCCGTGGCGCCGCGGCCGCGGGCGGCGGGCGGGACGGAGTACGACGGGTTGTCGGTGGGGCGCGGCGAAGTCACGGGGATCTGGTCTCCTGGCTGGGTCGGCGAGGCCACTAGACTAGGCGGCGCGAGAGGGAGTATCCCGCTAATCCGTTTCCGTCAGGACGGGCGCCGACGACGTCGCCCCGGGACCGGACGCCGCACATCCACCATCGACAGCCGCAGGGCCGTCGCGGGCGGGCGCGGCGGGGAGAGACTTTCGGCCCTCTGCCGTACCCCGGCACCGACCGAAACCCCTCCGGAGTCTGAATGACCCTCGCCCTGCCCTTCGCGTTCGAGATCGGCACCTACGTCGTGCTGCTGCTGATCCTCGCGGCCGACGTGATCATCGCGTTCAAGCGCCCGCACGTGCCGTCGACCCGCGAGTCGGCGCTGTGGATCGGCTTCTACGTGCTGCTCGCGCTCATCTTCGCCGGGCTCATGCTCGTGCTGGGGGATGCGGAGCACGCGGGCCAGTTCGTGGCCGGCTGGCTGACCGAGTACAGCCTGTCGATCGACAACCTGTTCGTGTTCCTGCTGATCATGGCCCAGTTCAAGGTGCCGAGGAAGTACCAGCAGGAGCTGCTGATGGTGGGCATCATCATCGCGCTCGTGCTGCGCGGCATCTTCATCGTGATCGGCGCCGCGGTGATCGAGAACTTCAGCTGGGTGTTCTACATCTTCGGCGCGTTCCTGCTCTACACGGCCGCGAACCAGGCGTTCACGAACCACGACGACGAGGCGCAGAACGAGAGCCGTCTCATCCGCTTCCTGCGTCGACGCATCGCGATCACCGACGAGTTCGAGGGGGCGAAGCTGCGCACGACCGTCGACGGCCGCCGCTTCTTCACGCCGGTGCTGATCGTGCTGATCGCGCTCGGCACGACCGACCTCGTGTTCGCGCTCGACTCGATCCCCGCGATCTTCGGCATCACGCAGAGCCCGTTCATCGTGTTCACCGCGAACGTCTTCGCGCTGATGGGTCTGCGTCAGCTCTACTTCCTGCTCGGCGACCTCGTCGAGAAGCTCGTCTACCTGAAGTACGGCATCGCGTTCATCCTCGCCTTCATCGGCGTGAAGCTCGTCTTCCACGCCATGTACAAGAACGAGCTGCCGTTCATCAACGGCGGGCACGGCATCGAGTGGGCGCCCGAGATCCCGACCTTCGTCTCCCTCGGCGTGATCGTCGCGTCGATGGCGGTCGCGGTGGTCGCGAGTGTGATCAAGCTGCGGATGGATGCGCGGCGCGCGCCGGTCGAGAAGCAGCTCGACTCCTGAGCGGGCGGGCGGGCAGGCGACCGGGGAACCGGTCGCAGGATCCCTCGACTTAGACTGACCCCGGCTCCGCGCGCGTCGGGCCGGAGCGGAGGCGGGCGTGGGAGCGCTGAGTCGGCTCGCGGCACGCCCGAAGGCGCTCGCCTCGGGCGCCGCGATCGCCGTCGTCGGCGGTGCCTTGCTCGCTCTCGCGGTCGCGCATCCCGGCTACCCGCTCAGCGACGTCGACCTGACGACGAAGGATGTCTGGGTCACCAATTCCGAGAAGGCGCTCGGCGGTCGTCTGAACCGGCAGATCGACGAGCTGACCGGCGCGGTGAACGCCGCCTCGGGCGATCTGGACGTGCTCCAGGACGGGGAGACGGCGTTCATCCACGACCGCTCGGGAGGCACGCTCTCGAAGGTCGACCCCGCCTACCTCGAGTTCGGCGACGAGGTGACGGTGCCGAAGGGTGCGCAGGTCTCGTACGGCACGAACGTGCTCGGCATCCTGCGTCCCGATGACGGCGCCCTCTGGACCGTCGGCACGCAGGCGAATCTCTCCTTCGACGCGGCGAAGGACCGTCCGCTGCTGAAGCTCGGTCAGGGCGCCGCCGCGGTCGTGGCCGAGAACGGGACGGTGTTCGCAGTCAGCCCCGTGAAGGGACTCCTCTATACGGTGACGCCCGGCTCGGCGCCCGTGTCGACGAAGATCCCGAAGCTCGGCGGCGACGCGGAGGTGCAGATCAGCGCGGTCGGCGACGTGCCGGTCGTGCTGGATGCGGGCGGCAAGCGGGTGATCCGGGCTGACGGCTCGAGCGTGAAGCTCAGCGGCACGCCGCTGAAGCTGCAGCAGGCGAGCGCCGAAGCGGATGCCGCCCTCGTGGCGACCTCCGACCGGCTGCTCAGCGTGCCGCTCGACGGCGACGCGAAGCCGACCACGATCGGCACGCCCCGTTCGACCGCCACGACCGACGCGAATCGGATCGCCGCGCCCGTGCGTCTCGCGGGCTGCGTGCACGGCGCCTGGGCCAGGGCGGGAAGCTACCTGCTCGCCTGCGACGGTCAGGCGGCGCAGGACTTCGACATCCCCGACGCGTCCCGCTCGGCGCAGCTCGTGTTCCGCGTCAATCGCGACGTGATCGTGCTCAACGACACGAACTCGGGCGACGTGTGGGTGCCGAAGCAGACCCTGCGCCTGGTCGACAACTGGGATGAGGTCACGCCGCCCGACGACACCGACGCCCCCGAGGGCGACGAGAAGAGCGCGACCCAGTCGTTCGAGGACACCCTGGCCGAGCGCACCGACGTCAACCGTCCGCCGATCGCCCGCGACGACGCCTTCGGGGTGCGACCGGGATCGACGACGATCCTGCCGGTGCTCGACAACGACACCGATCCCGACGGCGACGTGCTGACGATCACGAACGTGACCGACGGCTGGGCGGCACTCGGCACGCTCGACGAGATCGACGGATCGCGCGCGCTGCAGTTCACGCCGAACGAGGGCGCGAGCGGCGCCTTCTCGTTCCGGTACACCGTCGACGACGGCCGGCCCGGCGGCGTCGCGCAGGCGAACGTGCAGGTGCAGATCGTGCCGCCCGAGGTGAACAACCCGCCGGTCGCGCAGCGCCAGGCCTCGGTCGCGGTCGAGCAGGGGCAGAGCATCGGCTACAACGTGCTCGCCGACTGGATCGACCCCGACGGCGACGGGCTCTTCCTCGACAACGCGCAGGCGCGCGGCGGGGATGCGGTGCGATTCTCCGCCGACGGCACCGTCACCTTCCGCAACACCTCGCAGCAGGCGGGCGAGAAGCAGGTCGACTTCACCGTGTCGGATGGCGCGGCCACCGCATCCGGCACCCTGACCATCGACGTGAAGCCGGCCGGGCAGCTCAAGCCGGTCGGCACGCCCGACTTCTACCAGACCTTCGTCGGCGAGCGGTCGTCGTTCGCGCCGCTCGAGAACGACTCCTCGCCGAGCGGCGCCCCGCTCAAGCTGGTGTCGATCGAGCCGCTGACCGACGGCATCCAGGCGGGCGCGAACACCGACCTGGGCACGATCGACGTCACCTCGCCGGGCCCCGGCGCCTACTACCTGCAGTACACGCTCGCCGCGGGCCCGGTCACCTCGATCGGACTCATCCGGGTGGATGTGCGCGAGGCGCCCGAGAAGCCGCTGCCGCCGATCGCGGTCAAGGACACCGTCTACCTGCGCGGCGCGGAGACCGGCACGCTCAAGCCCCTGAACAACGACGTGTCGCCGAGCGGTCGCGTGATCGGCGTGCAGAGCGTCGAGATCCCCGACGACCAGTCGTTCCTCAGCGTCGAGATCGTGTCGAACACCGAGCTGCGGGTCACCTCGAGTCAGGTGCTGAAGACGCCGGCCGAGTTCCGCTACACGATCTCCGACGGGCTGGGCAGCTCGACCGCGACGGTCGCGGTGCTGCCGGTGCAGCCGCTCGTGAACCACCAGGCGCCGATCGCCGTCGACGATCAGGCGACGGTGCGCGCCGGCGATGTCGCGAGCGTGGATGTGCTGGCGAACGACAGCCACCCCGACGGCGTGCCCCTGCGCTTGCGTCCCGACCTCGTCGAGCCGCCGACCGAGGGTCTCGCCTTCGTCTCGGGCGGGCGCGTACGCTTCCAGGCTCCCGATGCTCCGGGCACCTACTCGGTCGTCTACACGGTCGGCGACGACTACGGACAGGAGGCGACCGCGCGGGTGACCTTCACGGTCACGGCCGACTCGGCTAAGGGCGACCGCGCCCCGGTGCCGCAGCCGATCGTCGCGCGCGTCTTCGCCGGATCGGACGTCACCATCCAGGTTCCGCTCGACGGCATCGACCCCGACGGCGACTCGACGCAGCTCGTCGGCTTCCCGGTCGCGCCGGCCAACGGGCTCATCAAGCACGACGCGAGCGCATTCACCTACACGGCGTTCCCCGACAAGCCGGGCACCGATTTCTTCACCTACGAGGTCGTCGACAGCTACGGCGTCAGCGCGACCGGCACGATCAAGATCGGCGTGCTGCCCCGGCCGACTCAGGCGATGCAGCCGGTCGCGGTCAACGACGAGACGGCCATGCGCCCCGGGCGCACCGCGACGGTGCCGGTGCTCGCGAACGACTCCGACCCGAACGGCTACACGCTGACCGTGAGCGACAAGCTCACGGTGCCGGCCGGCGTGGAGGCCGAGGTGGTCTCGGGCCAGGTGCAGGTGACGGCGCCCGAGAAGGAGCAGGCCTTCGTCGTCGGCTACACGATCATCAACGGGCACGGCGGCGTCGACACCGCCACCCTCGCCGTCACGGTGACGAAGGACGCCCCGCTGCAGCCGCCCACGGCGGTCGACCACGTGATCGACCAGAAGGATCTCGGCGACGACGGCACGCTCGTCGTCGACGCCCGGGCGGGCGCCACGAACCCCGGGGGAGCTCTCAAGGACCTCGCGGTCGCCGCGACCGGCCCCAACCGCGCGGCTGCGACCGTGCTCGACGACGGCACCGTGCGGGTGAAGGCGGGCGCCAAGCGCACCGCGATCGCCTACACGCTGACGAACGCGATCGACGACCTCACCGCGACCGCCTTCCTCATCGTGCCGCCGGCGCCGAAGGCCGGCTTCGATCTGCCGTGCAAGATCCGCCCCGATCTGGCGAAGCAGATCGTGCGGGTGGATGAGACGAAGACCTACAAGGTGACGGATCTGGTCGTCTGCCCCTCCGGTCGCGACCCCGTGCTGACCGGGGCGAAGAACGTCTCGGCGACCCGCAGCAGCGGCGCCTCGCCCTACGTCGACGCCGCGACGCTGCGCTTCACGCCGGAGAAGGGCTATCGCGGCCCGGCCACGCTGAGCTTCGAGGTGACCGACGGCGCGAGCGCGGCCGACCCGAAGGGGAACACGACGACGCTGAGCCTGTCGATCACGGTCGGCGACCCCGGCTTCAAGGACAAGGCGCCGACGTTCAGCTCGCCGAGTCTGAGGGTCGAGGCGGGCACGACGCTCGACTTCGACCTGCACACGGCGACCGCGCACGAGAACCCGCAGGTCGTGCAGGACACGACGTTCACCGATCTCGCCGGCGGCACCGCCCAGGTGCAGCCGAGCCTCGGCGGATCGGTGCTGCAGCTGACCGCACCCCGCAAGGCGAAGATCGGCAGCATCGCGCGCATCACGTTCACCCTCGTCTACGACGACTTCCGGGTGAAGGGGAGCGTGCTCGCCACGGTCGTGTCGTCGACGCTGCCGTTGCCGCGCACGATCGACGACCACGACTTCGTCGCCCGCGGCAAGTCGGCGACGATCGCCGTCACGTCGAATGACACGAATCCCTTCGCCGACGAGCCTCTGACGGTCGTCGACGCGAAGCTCGAGAACCCGAACTCGGGCGCGCGGGTGACGCACACCGCATCCACCGTCACGATCACGGCGGGCGCGAGCTTCATCGGCGACGCGGTCGTGGTCTACACGGTGCAGGATGCGACCGACGACAGCACCCGCCAGGTCACCGGGCGCGCGACGGCGACGATCTGGGATCGGCCCGAGGCGCCGGCGCGCCCGACCGCGACCGCGGATGACGGCAGCGCCACCGTCGTGCACCAGGGCAGTCTGCAGACCAACGGCACCGCGATCACCGGCTACACGGTGCGCAGCAGCGCCGGTCAGAGCCGAGACTGCGCCGCCGGAGCGCAGTGCGTGTTCACCGGGCTGCAGAACGGCACGTCCTACAGCTTCACCGTCGTCGCGCACGCCGTCGTCCCGGGGTCGTCGATCGCGACGGACAGCTCGGCCTCGACTGCCAGCGTCGGAGTGACCCCGTATGGCGTGCCCGCCGTTCCGACGGGCGTGACGATGTCGAACAGCGGATACGCACCCTCCACGGTCTCGATCAAGTGGGGAGCGAGCTCGTCGAGCGGCGGCGGCACGGTGCGCTACGAGTGGCAGATCAACGGATCGGGCGGAACGACGGGTGGCACCAGCGGCAGCCGTGGCGGACAAGGCGCCGGCAGCTACTCGGGTCAGGTTCGCGCCTGCAACACCGGAGACAAGTGCAGCGACTGGGCCGCGTCGGGCGCCCCGACCGTCGTGCAGAACGAGCCGCCGCCCCCACCGCTGCCGAACGCGACGACGCGAACGACCTGCGGCATCCACGTGGCCAACTTCAACGCCTACAACAACGACTGCGTCTCGATCGCCGCGGGAACGCGCATCCAGTTCCAGTGCCGCGGTCAGCAGAACGGCAAGCAGTACGCGCTGTCGACGATCACCGGCTACGGCGAGCAGCTGATGATCCTGCAGGACGACACCGACTACCCGGCCGCGTACCGCAGCGGGCACAACTGCTGAGCGGCGGCGGGATCCACGGGCGGCCCGACCCCGCTCGCGTGGATACCGGAGCCTCGCTCGTGGATACTGGACCAGCGATCATGACCGACGACGACTTCGACCCCTCCGCCGCGCGCCCGCTCTCCAGCGCGCGCAGCGACGTGGGCCGGGTGCGCAGCGTGAACGAGGATCTGGCGCTCGCGCGCTTCCCGCTCTACTTCGTCGCCGACGGGATGGGCGGCCACGAGCGCGGGGATCGCGCCAGCCGTACCGCGATCGACACGCTCGAGGCGCTGCTGCCCGGATCCGAGCCGGTGTCGCCCGCCGAGCTGCTCGAGGCGGTGCGCTCGGCGAACACCGCCGTCTGCGCCCTGCGCGATCCGATCACCGGCGCCCTCTCGGGCACGACGCTCACCGGCCTCGCCGTCGTGCGGGCCGAATCGGGCGAGCTGCTCTGGATGGTCATCAACGTCGGCGATTCGCGCGTCTACCGCTGGAGCGGTCGCACGCTGACGCAGCTCACGATCGACCACTCCGTCGTGCAGGAGCTCGTCGACGCCGGCGAGATCACCCAGCTCGAAGCCGAGCGGCACCCCGAGCGCAACACGATCACCCGCGCGCTCGGCGCCGCCGACGAGGTCGAGATCGACGCCTGGCTGCTGCCCTACTCGGGCGCGGCGACCTACCTGATCTGCTCCGACGGGGTCACGAAGGAGCTCGGGCTGTTCGACATCGAGAAGCTGCTGTCGGGCCACGGCGACCCCGACCGCGACCTCGCCGACAGCATCGTGCAGGCGGCGCTCGACGCCGGCGGCCGCGACAACGTGACCGCGATCGTGGTCGAGTCGGGCGAGCTCGCCGAGGCCTCCGCGCTGAGCACCGAACGGCGCGACCACGTCTTCGAGTTCGACGACACGCATCCGCGGGGCTCGCTGTGAGCTGCGCCGACCCGACGGCGCCCCCCGCGCCCCACCGCCACCTGAGGAGCCTGCTGTGACCATCTACTCCGTTACTCCCGGCACCCCCGGCGAGTGGGCCGCGCTCGCCGCCGACCGCCTGCTGCTCGTGGTGCGCGCCGACGCCGCGCTCGAGCCCGCCGCGCTGCTCGGCGAGCTGGCCGGAACCGAGCCGGCGCGGCGCGTGATCGAGGCGCTCACCTCGCGCGGACTCGCCGCGACGCCGTCGTTCGCGCTGCTCGAGCACCCGGACGGCGAGGGGCCGGCGCGGGTCATCGTGCGCGGCGAGATCACGGTGTCGGGATCGGCGCAGGGTCAGCCCGTCGAGATCGGCGGATCGGGCGTCGCGACCTGGGTCGAGCGTCTGGTCGACGGCTTCGAGGAGGCGGTCGTCACGACCTCGGCCGTGTCGTCGGGAACCGCCCTGCCGCTCGGTCACGGTGCGGTCTGGGCGAGCCGGGTCTCGGTGTCGTCGACGGCGAGCTCGCCGATCGCCGCCGGGACGGCGCCGGTCGCCGAGGGCGGCGCCGGTGCGGTCGACGACGACTCCGCCTCCGGTGCGGCGGCGTCCGGCGGTATCGCCGCCGACGTCATCCCGGTCGCGGTCGCCCCGCTCGTCGCCGCGGCGCCGCCGGTCGCCGAGATCGACCTCGCCGATGCCGCCGGGGTCGTGGATGACGCCGCTGGGTCGGACGCGGAGGCCGACGATGCCGACGCCGCTGACGCGGCCGAGCCCGCTGACGCGGCCGAGCCCGCTGACGCTCCCGAGGAGCCGGTCGACGCCGAGGCGACGGGGCTCGAGGCGACGGAGCCCGAGGACGACGCCGAGGCCGCCGCCGAGCCGGAGCCCGCTGACCTCCCCGCCGAGCCCGACACGCTCGTCGAGCAGACGATCATCCCCTCGAGCGACGACGCTCTCGCCGACGAGTCCGCTGTCGACCCGGCCGCTCCCGCCGAGGAGCCCGCGGCGCCCGAGTCCGATGCCGATGCCGAGGGCAGCGACTACGACCACCTCTTCGAGGCCACGATCGTGCGGCCGATCGAGGACGCCGCCGTGCGTCCGCCGGAGGAGGGCGAGGAGGAGGCCGCGGCGGCCGCCGCAGCCCCGGCCGCGCCCGTCGCCCCTGCCTTCGATCCGGGCTTCGAGGGCGAGCACGACGGCCAGACGGTGCTGAGCTTCGGCACTCCCGGCCACGAGCGCCCCGCCGAGAGCGAGATCGCCGCGGCGCCCGCGGGGCCGCAGTTCTGGCTGGTGCTGCCGAGCGGCATCCGCGAGCAGCTGACCCGCGAGACCCTCGTCGGGCGCGCCCCGGCCGGCCGCGTCACCGGCGGCGAGCTGCCGCGGCTCGTCACGCTCGCCGGCGATCCCGACATCTCGCGCACGCACGTGCGCTTCCAGATCGAGGGTGACACGGTCGTCGTCACCGACCTCAACTCGCGCAACGGCACCTCGGTCGTGCTGCCGGGCAAGCCCCCGCAGCTGCTGCGCGGCGACGAGCCCGTCGCGGTCATCGCCGGCACCCTGATCGACCTCGGCGGCGGCAGCGTGATCACCCTGGAGCAGTCCGCCTAGTGCGTCGCCCCGCCTCGACTCCGCCGAACCTCCCGGGGTTCGAGTTCGTGAAGCTGCTCGGTTCGGGCGGCTTCTCGGACGTGTTCCTCTACCAGCAGCACCTCCCGCGGCGTCAGGTCGCGGTCAAGGTGCTGCTCAGCGAGGAGCTCACGGCGGCGTCGCAGCGCGCGTTCGTCGACGAGGCGAACGTGATGGCGCAGCTCTCGGCGCATCCCTACATCGTCACCATCTACGGTGCCGCCGTCGCCGAGGGCGACAAGCCGTACTTCGTCATGGAGTACTGCGCCGGGCCGAGCCTGAGCGATCGCTACAAGGCCGAGCGATTCAGTGTGGTGGATGCGCTGCGCACCGGCGTGCGGCTCTCGAGCGCGATCGCGACGGCGCACGCGGCGGGCATCCTGCACCGCGACATCAAGCCGGCGAACGTGCTGACCAACGACTACGGCTGGCCCGCGCTCACCGACTTCGGCATCGCGTCGACGCTCGAGGAGCTGCCGGTGCACACGACGACGACCGGCGCGATGCTCGCCGGCGCGGAGAGCACGGGCACCGGCACGGGCAGCCAGTCGGTGGGGATGAGCGTGCCGTGGTCGCCGCCGGAGATGTTCCTCGACGACCCGCAGCCGGATGTGCGCAGCGACGTGTTCTCGCTCGCGGCGACGATCTGGACCCTGCTGTCGGGCCGCACGCCGTTCGAGGTGAGCGGACGCCCGAACGGCACCCTCGACCTGATCGGACGCATCGAGCGCGGCCTGATCACCCCGATGGGGCGCGACGATCTGCCCGTGTCGCTCGTCGCCGTGCTGCAGAAGGGCATGGCCGTGCGGCGCACCGAGCGCTACCAGACGGCCATCGAGTTCGCGCGGGCGCTGCAGCGCGTCGAGCTCGAGCTCGGCTACGCGCCGACCACGATCGAGGTGCCGCGCGTCGTCGCCGAGCAGGCGGTCGCCCCGAATCCGGATGCCGACGAGACGCGGGTGCGCGGCGTCGCGACGGTCGCGGCCCAGCCGGTCGTGGCGCCGGCCCCGCTCGCGCCGCCGTCGACGCCGATCGGCCAGCCGCCGGCGGCTCCGGTCTCCGATCCGACGCAGCAGCAGGGCTTCCCGAGCACGGCCGCGCACGGGCCTACGGCGCCACCGGCCGCCGACGTCGAGGGCACGATCGTGCGCCAACGCGGTCCGGTCGTCGACGCGCAGCCCGCGCACGCGGCGTCGGCTCCGGTCGCCGACCCGGCCACGGGTGCCGCGGGCGCCGCCGCGCCGCGGCGCCGCATCCCGCTCGCCGCGATCATCGCCATCCCCGCCGCCGTGATCGTCGCCGCGGCGGTCGTCGTCGCGCTGGTGGTCGTCGGCCTGCCGAAGGCCGAACCCGACCCCACCGCCTCGCCGAAGCCGAGCGGCGGCAGCGCCCTCGGCGGCAACGTCGTCGCGGCCCCGAAGCTGCTCTCGGCCGAGCCGAGCGCCGACGGCACGAGCGTCACCTTCACCTTCGCGCCCGTCGACGACGCCTCGGCGTACCAGTGGGCGCCCTCGGAGCAGCCCGACGCACGCACCGGCATCGCCGATCCGGTCGTGCTGCGCACCGGCGTCACCCCGGGCACGCGCGTCTGCGTGCAGATCATCACCGTCGCGAACGGGCGCACCTCGCAGCCCACGGAGGCCTGCTACCCGTCATGAAACCCGTCACGATCGACTTCATCGGCGAGCAGTACCGCGTCGAGCACCCGAACGACTTCACGGTCGGGCGGGATGCCGACCTCACGATCGACGACAACCCCTACCTGCACCGGCACTTCCTGCGCATCTACGAGGACTTCGGGCTGTGGTGGCTCGGCAACGTCGGCTCGCTGCTGTCGGCCACCGTGAGCGATGGGACCGGCCAGGTGCAGGCGTGGCTCGCGCCGGGCGCCAAGCTGCCGATCGTGTTCCAGACGATGCACATCATGTTCAGCGCCGGATCGACGACCTACGACTTCACGATCCACACCGACGAGGACTACTTCAACACCTCCACGGCGGCGGCCTCGCAGGGCACCAGCACCACGATCGCGCCCGTGACCCTGACGACCAGCCAGCGGCAGCTCATCCTGTCGCTCGCCGAAGGCCTGCTGCGCCAGACCGTGCCGGGGCGCGGTGACATCCCGACCTCGGCGAATGCCGCCCAGCGGCTCGGCTGGTCGATGACGACCTTCAACCGCAAGCTCGACAACGTGTGCGACAAGCTCGACAAGATCGGCGTGCAGGGGCTGCGCGGGGGAGCGGGCAAGCTCGCCACCAACCGCCGTGCGCGTCTGGTCGAATACGCCATCGCGAGCCACCTCGTCTCGGTCGAGGATCTGTACCTGCTCGACCTGCCGAAGGACTCCGTCAAGGGGGCGGATGGGGACTAGTCCCCATTTCAGGGCGGTGGAACCCCCGTGTTACCGTGGCCGCGATCTGAGGCGACTTTTCGTCGCGTGACGGGGTGACATGCTGCGCTTTCTGACCGGCTGGAGCCGTGGACGGAAGGCGATCGCCTCCGGCACGGTCATCGCGCTGGCGGCGGGGGTGCCGCTGACGGCGGCGATCCTGCACCAGGGATTCCCGGTCAGCGACGTCGACCTCGACAGCCGCGACGTCTGGGTCACGAACGCGCAGGATCAGCTCGGCGGCCGCCTCAACCGGCAGATCGAAGAGCTCGACGCCTCGGTGCAGGGCACCAGCCAGTCGATCGACGTGCTGCAGAACGGCCGTCAGATCTTCATGACCAACGAGTCGGCGCACTCGATCGAGCGCATCGACCCCGCCTACGCGAGCCTGCAGCAGAAGGCCGAGCTGCCGAAGAAGGCCGAGGTGGCGCTCGGCGGCACGACCCTCGGCATCCTCGACCCGAAAGACGGCGCGCTCTGGGCGGTCTCGGTGCGCAACCAGCTCGCCTTCGACCCGACCACCAAGGATCCCGACATCGTGCTCGGCGCCGGAGCGCACGTCGCGGTGACGCCGGAGGGCGCGGTCGTTGCGACGTCGCCGAAGAAGAACCAGCTGGTCACCATCCCGACGCCGGGCTCGCTGCCCGAGACCGCCGGACTCGACGTGCCCGCCGAGCACCAGCTCGCCCTCGTCGGCGACACCGCCGTGCTGCTCGACACGAAGGCGAACACGGTCGTCTTCGCGAACGGCACGCGCACGAAGCTCCCGGTCGAGGGGATGCGCCTTCAGCAGTCGAGCGCGAAGCACGACTACGCACTCGTCGCCGCCTCCGATCGGCTGCTGAAGGTGCCGCTGTCGGGCGGCGCCGTCGACGAGGTGAAGGCCGACATCCCTGCCGGGAAGAGCGACGCCGGCGTCGCCGCCCCGGTCTGGCTCGACGGCTGCGCCCACGGCGCCTGGGCCGAGCAGCAGCGCTACCTGCTGGCCTGCGACGGGCAGAAGCCGCAGCTCGCGACGATCGAGCAGAACACGGCCGGCGACCGGCTCGAGTTCCGCGTGAACCAGCACGTGATCGCGCTCAACAACCTCGACGACGGCAACGCCTGGCTGCTCAACAAGACGCTGCGCATCGTGAACAACTGGGATGAGGTCACCCCGCCCCAGCAGGAGGAGAGCGACGAGGAGAGTGACGAGAAGTCGACCGTCCAGTCGTTCGAGGACACCCTCGCCGAGCGCACCGAGGTCAACCGCCCGCCGGTGCTCAACCCCGACAGCTTCGGCGTGCGGGCCGGGCGCACGACCGTGCTGCCCGTGCTCGACAACGACACCGATCCCGACGGCGACGTGCTCGTCATCACCGACTTCACGCAGATCCCGCAGGAGATCGGCCGGCTCGACCTCATCGACGGCGGCCGTGCGCTGCAGTACACCCCCTCCGCGAACGCCGTCGGCACGGCCTCGTTCCGCTACACCGCGAGCGATGGACGCGAGAACGGCACCGCCGAGACCACCGGCGACATCCGGGTCGTGCCGCAGGAGCAGAACACGGCGCCGAACGAGAACCGCCTCTCGTCGACGACCGTCGAGACGGGCCAGAGCGTCGACTACAACGTGCTGCTCAACTGGATCGACCCCGACGGCGACGAGCTGCAGCTGATCGCGGCGAGCCCGTCGAGCGCCGACCAGGTGCGCTTCACGCCCGACGGCACCATCACCTTCACGCACACCTCGGGCGAGGTCGGCGAGAAGGAGATCGCCTTCACGGTCAGCGACGGCCGCGCCACGACCGACGGCACGATGAAGGTCAAGGTCGAGCCGGCCGGATCGCAGAAGCCGGTCGGCACCCCCGACTTCGCCGAGACCTTCGCGGGCGAGACCGCCGTCATCCACCCGCTCGAGAACGACCTCAGCCCCTCGGGCGCGCCGCTGCGCCTGCTCGGCGTGCAGGACCAGCCCGCCGGCGCGACCGTCACTCCGAACCTCGACAAGGGCACGATCGACGTCACCTCCAACCAGGTCGGCGCCGTCTACTTCGAGTACGCGCTGGGCGCCGGGGCGCAGACCTCGGTCGGACTGGTGCGCGTCGACTTCCAGAAGAAGCCGAACGACGCGCCGCCGCCGGTGCCGGTGAAGGATGTCGCCTATCTGCGCGAGGGTCAGACGACGACCGTCAGCGTGCTCGACAACGACGTCTCGCCGAGCGGCGACGTGCTCGCCGTGCAGACGATCGACACCTCGGCGACCGACCCGGCGGTCAAGGTCGAGCTGCTCAACAGCACGGTCGTGCGGGTGAGCGCCTCGGCCGCGCTGACCGAGCAGACCCAGTTCACCTACGTCGTCTCCGACGGCCTCAACACCGCGGTCGCGGGCGTCACCGTCGTGCCGGTCTCGGCCACGGTCACCCGCCAGCCCCCGATCGCCGTCGACGACCAGGTGACGGTGCGCGCCGGCGACATCTCCACCGTGCACGTGCTGAAGAACGACCGGCACCCCGACGGGGCGGCGATGAAGCTCGACCCGCAGCTGACGGATGTGCGCGGCGCCGGCAAGGGGCTCGCCTTCGTGCAGGGCGACACGGTGCGCTACCAGGCGCCGAAGGAGGCCGGCTCGTACACGGTCACGTACCGGGTGCGCGACCAGTACGGCGAGAGCGCCACCGCGAACGTCGTGTTCAACGTGCAGCCGCGCGACGACAAGAACGACCGCGCCCCCGAGCCGAGCCCGCTCACCGCCCGCGTGTTCGCCGGCGCCCAGGTGCGCATCGACGTTCCGCTCGACGGCATCGACCCCGATGGCGACTCCGTCACACTGCAGGGCTACACGAGCGCGCCCCAGCTCGGCCGCATCACCGCGGATGCGAGCGACCACTTCGTCTACGAGGCCTACGCCACCGGCGCGGGCACCGACACCTTCCGCTACGCCGTCGCCGACACGCTCGGCAAGACCTCCGTCGGCGAGATCCGGATCGCCGTCATCCCGCGCGCCGACACCGCTCTGCAGCCGAACGCGGTCGACGACCAGGTCGAGGTGCGCCCGGGCAAGACCGTGTCGGTGCAGCCGCTCGCCAACGACTCCGACCCGAACGGCTACACGCTCACCCTCGATCCGAAGCTCACCGAGGTCGACAAGGGCCTGACCGCCAAGGTCGATGCGAAGGAGCGCAAGGTCGTCATCAAGGCCCCCGACAAGCCGGGCGCCTTCAACGTGCGCTACCGCGTCTCGAACGGCAACGGCGGCGAGAACCAGGCCTTCATCATCGTCAAGGTGTCGCGGGACGCGCCCATCCAGCTGCCGACCGCCGCCGACTTCTACGTGCAGCCCGCCGACATGGGCAAGAAGTCGAGCGTGACGGTCGACGTCGGCAAGCTCATCGACAACCCGAACGGGCTCGACCGCGACCTGGAGGTCGCTCTCAGCGGACCGTCCGCCGGCCTGGGATCGGTGCAGGGCCGCTCGCAGAAGATCGAGCTGACTCCGCAGGATCGCCGCACCGCCGTCGCGTACACCGTCACCGATCCGGACGACGATCAGCTCACGGCCACCGCCTTCATCGTCGTGCCGGCCAAGACCGACTCGGGCTACGCCCCGCCGCCGTACCTCGACCCGAAGCTCCCGGTGCCGCAGGTGGTGCCGCAGAACGGCGAGCAGGAGTGGAAGCTCGACGACATCCTCATCGTCCCCTCGGGTCGTCCGGCGATCCTCACGGATGCGTCGCTCGTCAGCGCCAACCACAGCGACGGCACGGCGCTCGTCGTCGACAAGAAGACGATCCGCTTCGGCGCCGAGAAGGACTTCCGCGGCGCGACCGCGCTCGTCTTCCAGGTGACCGACGGCGACTCGAAAGACGACAAGACCGGGCACACGGCGCTGATCACCCTGCCGATCGTCGTCGGCAAAGACGACCACAGCGACGAGGCGCCGCGCTTCACCTCCTTCACGCTGCCGATCGAGGCCGGCGAGGCGGCGACCACCGTCGATCTGCGGGCCTCGACCGCGCATCCCAACCGCAGTGTCATCTCGCAGGTGCAGTACTCGGGGCTGAAGGGGGTCGTGCCGCGCTTGAACGCCTCGCTGAGCGGCGCGAACCTGCAGGTCAGCGCCGATCAGGGCACCAAGGTCGGCACGACGATGGATCTGACCTTCGACCTGAAATACCTCGACTACACGGTCCCGGCGACGATCCATGTCGTGACCGTGCCCTCGACCCGGCCGCGGGCGCAGGCGATCACCGACGAGGTGAAGTCGCAGCGCGGCAAGTCGGTCAGCGTGGATGTGCTCGCCAACGACTACAACCCCTTCCGCGATCAGGGCAAGCCGCTCACGATCACGGGCGCGACGGTCGACGATCCCTCGACGGGCGCGTCGGCGACGAGCAGTCCCGGCGGAGCGGTGTCGGTGTCGGCCGGACCGAGCTTCATCGGCATCGTCAGCGTGACCTACACGGTGCGGGATGCGACCGATGACGCCAGCCGCGACGTCAGCGGCCGACTGCTCGTCAACGTGCGGGACCGGCCGGATCAGATGGCGGCGCCGCAGATCGTCAGCGAGGGCGACAAGCAGGTCGCCATCGCCTGGCGGACGCCGGCGACCAACGGCGAGCCGATCTCGAACTACACGGTCAAGTGGGGCACGAGCGGGTCGAAGACCGTCGGCGCCGATCAGTCGGGCACGACGATCGACGGCCTCGCGAACGGCACGAGCTACAGCTTCACCGTGACCGCCGAGAACGTGCTCGGCGTCTCGACGCCGTCGAGTCCCAGCGCGGCCGCGGTGCCCTACGGGCGCCCCTTCGCTCCGACAGGGCTCAAGCTCACCGCTTCCGACAGTGGCGATGGCAAGCTCACGATGACCTGGGCTGCGGCGAACGGCAACGGTCGCGACGTCCAGAAGTACCAGTGGGCGGTCGCGGGCGGTCCGAGCGGCGAGGTCGCCGGCACGGTCACGAGCGCCGCTGCCAATGTCGCCGTCGGCAAGGCCTACACCTTCACGGTGCGGGCGGTCGGCCCTGGCGGCACGAGCGACGCGAGCGCCGCATCGAATGCCGACACCCCCAAGCCCGGGGCGCCAAAGAACGTCAGTGCGAAGACCGGCGGCGACGGCAGCAAGCGCATCACCGTGACCTGGAACGCGGCGGATTCCAACGGCACGACACCGAGCTACGAGGTCTCGGTCAATGGGGGCAACTGGACGACGCGTTCGTCCGGCTACGCCTTCGACGGTGACTTCGGCACCCAGTACACCGTGCGAGTGCGCGCGGTCGCCGGCAGCGCTACCGGGCCCATCGCGTCGGACTCGGTGACGCCGAAGGACAACGACCCCACCGGCAAGGTCGTCAAGGGCGCGAGCGCCCCCTACTGCTCGGGCTGCCACTACGTCAGCGCCGACTTCTCGAATCTCTCGCCGGGCACCTATGACGTGGTCACCGTGCTCAACGGCGGATCCGGCAGCTTCTACGTCGGACGGTTCACGCTCGGGGCCAGCGGCTCGGTGACCCTGCAGAATGGTCTCGGCCAGCGCAACGGCGACAATGTCCAGGTGGCGTTCCGCGCCGTCGGGGGCGGCGCAAAGAACTACACCACGCCGGAATTCCATGGGTGGGATGGTCTCTCTCCCACCGGCCGCACCCCGTAATACCTCGAACAGGAGCATGATGCCCGTCAGCGAAGAACAGGCGACCTGGTTCGCCGACGCGTTCACGAAGCTCGTCGACAACGTCGACCTCGCGATCGTCGGCAAGAAGGAGGTCATCCGCCTGGTCGTGACCGCGCTGCTGAGCGAGGGGCACGTGCTGCTCGAGGACTTCCCCGGCACCGGCAAGACCGTGCTCGCCAAATCGATCGCCAACACGATCGACGGCTCGAACTCGCGCATCCAGTTCACCCCCGACCTGCTGCCGTCGGATGTGACGGGCGTCACGATCTACGACCAGGGCAAGGGCGTGTTCGAGTTCCACAAGGGCCCGATCTTCGCCTCGGTCGTGCTGGCCGACGAGATCAACCGCGCGAGCCCGAAGACGCAGTCGGCGCTGCTCGAGGTGATGGAGGAGGGCGTCGTCACGGTCGACGGCGTCGGCCACTCGGTCGGCGCGCCGTTCATGGTGATCGCGACGCAGAACCCCGTCGAGCAGGCCGGCACCTACTCGCTGCCCGAGGCGCAGCTCGACCGCTTCCTCATCAAGACGTCGCTCGGCTACCCCGACGACGCGACCGCCGTGTCGCTGCTCATGGAGTCGTCGAACCGCGCCCGCGCCTCGCTCGTCTCGCCGATCATCGCCTCCGGCTCGGTCGCGAGCATGGCCCAGCTCACCAGCGAGGTCTTCGTCGACCCGGCCGTCATGCAGTACCTGCAGCAGATCGTCACCGGCACCCGCGGCCACAAGGATGTCGTGCTCGGCGTCAGCATGCGTGGCGCCCTCGCGCTCGCCCGGGCCGCGAAGACGTGGGCGCTGTCGCGCGGCCGGGGCTACGTCACCCCCGATGACGTGCGCGAACTGGCCGTGCCGGTGCTCGCGCACCGCATCATCGTCGACCCGGAGTCGGAGTTCGTCGGCGTCTCGGCGCACGACATCGTCAACCGCATCCTCGTCGAGGTCGAGCCGCCCGCGTACCGCGCGGCATGACGACGACCCTCGAGCCGCCGGCGGGAGCGCCGCAGCCGACCGGCCCCGAGCCGGCCGGCGCGGAGCTGTCGTCGGCCGACGCCGAGGCAGCCCGGTCGCGGGCACGCCGTCGTGCGCGGCGCGCGTGGCCGGTCTGGCTGCGCTGGCTGCCCGCGGTCGGCCGTCGCGCGGCGGGGATCGCGCAGGTCGTCACGCTGCTCGCGTCGCGGCTCTGGGGCGTGCTGCGGCCCCGTCTGGCGATCGTCAGCGCGATGGGATGGCTCGTGCTGCTCGCCGCCGTCGTGTTCGGCGTGGCCGGGTTCGTGCTCGGCTGGCAGGAGTTCGTCTACCTCGCGGTCACGCTGCTCGCCGGCCTGCTCGTCGCGATCGGCTTCGTCTTCGGGCGCGCGAGCTTCCGGGTGCTCATCGAGCTCACCCCGCGCCGTGTCGTCGCGGGCGACCGCGCTCTCGGCCGGATGCTCGTCGCCAACACGAAGGCGAAGCGCAGCACCCCGGCGCGCATCGAGCTGCCGGTCGGCGCCGGGCTCGCCGAGTTCGTCATCCCGCCGCTCGCACCGGAGGCCGAGCACGAGGAGCTGTTCGCCGTTCCGACCAACCGCCGCGCCGTCATCGTGGCCGGTCCGGCCGTCTCGGTGCGCGGCGATCAGCTCGGGCTGCTGCGCCGCACCGTGCGCTGGACCGAGCCGGTCGAGCTGTTCGTGCATCCGCTCACCGCCCGTCTCGCGCCGAGCGCCGCCGGCCTCGTGCGCGACCTCGAGGGCGAGACGACCAAGACGATCACGAACAACGACATCTCGTTCCACGCGCTGCGGGCCTACGAGCCCGGTGACGACCGCCGCTACGTGCACTGGCGCACCTCGGCGCGCACCGGTCAGCTCATGGTGCGGCAGTTCGAGGAGACGCGGCGCTCGCAGCTCACGATCGTGTTCAGCTCCGACCGCCGCTGGTACGTCGACGAGGCCGAGTACGAGCTCGCCGTCTCGGTCATGGCCTCGCTCGCGCAGCAGGTCATCCGCGATGGCACCCGCGTGAGCGTCGTCAGCGAGAAGCAGCAGCTGCGCACCGTGACCCTCACGGCGATGCTCGATGACAGCTGCCGCCTCGAGCCGATCGCGAGCCCCTATGCGAGCCCGCGCGAGTTCGCCCGGCAGGCCACGCTGCGACTGCCGCCGCCGAGCGTCGCGATGATCGTGGCCGGCTCGCTCATGCCGCTCACCGACTTCCGGGCGATCGAGCGGCTCTTCGGCCTCGACACCCAGACCGTCGGCTTCCGCACCGAGGTGGGTGCGACGCCGCGCCTCGCCTCGATCAGCGGACTCCGCGTCGGCACGGTCGGCGAGCTCGCCGACCTGCAGAAGATCGTGCGGAGGATGTCGTGAGCGCCGCCGCCGAGACCGTCACGTCGATCCCGACGCAGCCCGACGGCGCCCGCGATGCCCGCCCGGCCTCGCGCGCGATCAGCCTGCGCACCTGGGCCGACGTCGGCGTCATCGCCACGCTCACCCTGATCGGCCTCGTCGGACTCGGCACGGCGTTCACCGACCTCGGCTACCTGCTCGCCGGCGTCGGCGGGCTGCTCGTCGGCGGGGGCGTCGCGATCCTCAGCGCGCGCTACCGCTTCGGCGCCCTCACGACCGTCGCGATCGCGGTCGTCGCCTACTTCCTGCTCGGCAGCGCGCTGGCGATCCCCGAGCAGGCGCTGCTGCACGTGCTGCCCACGCTGCAGACCCTCTCCGGTCTCGCCGTCGGAGCCGTCTTCGGCTGGGCCGACCTGATCACGCTGCGCGCGCCGGTCAGCCTGCCGTACTACGTCAACGCCGTGCCCTACGTGAGCACCTGGCTGATCGCGCTCGTCGCGGTGACTCTGGCGACCCGCTGGCTGGCGGAGCGCCGCCGCACGGTCGGCCGCGCATCCCTGCTGCTCATCGGCCCGGCCGTGCTCTATGTCACGGGCGTGCTGCTCGGAACCGACGAGCCCTACTTCGCGGCCGTGCGCGGCGTCGCCTTCGCCGCGATCGCGCTGATCTGGCTGGGATGGCGTCGTCGCGAGGGCGGGCGCCTCAACGTCGGCAGCGGCAGTCCGCTGCTGCGCCGCAAGATCACCGGCACCGCGATCGTCGTCGTCGCCGCGGTCATCGTCGGCGTGGTCGGCGGCACCCTGCTCGCCCCCGCCTCGGCGAACCGCTTCGTGCTGCGCGAGCAGATCCAGCCGCCCTTCGAGCCGCTCGACTACCCGGCGCCGCTGGCCGGCTTCCGCAAGTACACGAAAGACCTCGACGACACGAAGCTGTTCACGGTGAACGGCCTGCGCGACGGCGACCTGCTGCGCCTCGCCACCATGGACACCTACGACGGCGTCGTCTGGGGCGTCGCGGGCGCCGACGTCGACGTGCAGGGCTCCGGCAGCTTCCGGCTGGTCGGCCGCACGATCCCGAAGGCGCCCTTCGCCACGGCCGGCGCGAAGCGCACCCTCGACGTGACGGTCGACGGCTACTCCGACGTCTGGCTGCCCGACTCCGGCTACGCGACCTCGCTCGACGTCGACGGCGTGCAGGGCGGCACGGGCGAGGATGTGCGCTACAACGCCGCCACGGGCACGGCCGTCATCACGACCGGGCTGAAGAAGGGCGACGAGTACCGGGTCGCCGCCGTCAGCCAGAAGCTGCCCGACCAGAAGGCCCTCGCCGACGTGCCCACGGCATCCATGGCCCTGCCGCCGGTGCGCAACATCCCCGACGTCGTGGCCGCGAAGGCGAGCGAGCTGGTCGCCGAGAAGAAGTCGCCGATCGACCAGGTGCAGGCGATCGCCGATGACCTGTCGACCACCGGCTTCCTCAGTCACGGCACCGCCTCCGACCAGGCGCCGTCGCGGGCCGGGCAGGGCAGCGACCGCATGGCCGAGATGATCACGGCGCAGCACATGGTCGGCGACGAGGAGCAGTACGCCTCGCTGATGGCGCTCATGACCCGCAGCCTCAACATGCCGACGCGCGTCGTGATGGGCTTCAAGCCGAGCGTGCCGAAAGACGGCGGCACGGCGACCGTGACCGGCGAGAACGTCACCGCCTGGGTCGAGGTCGCCTTCCAGGGCGTCGGCTGGCTGCCGTTCTACCCGACGCCCGACGACACCGACGTGCCGCAGGACCAGACGCCGAAGCCGAAGACCGAGCCGCAGCCGCAGGTGCGGCAGCCTCCGCGCACCGAGAACGACCAGGACGACCTGATCACCCCGGTCGAGATCGACGACTCCGACAAAGACGACGACAGCCTGTTCCAGCTGCCCGGCTGGGTGATCCCGCTCGCGCTGAGCATCCTCATCCCGCTGGCGATCGTGTTCCTGCCGATGCTGGTGGTGACGTTCCTCAAGCGCCGGCGGATGCGGCGCCGTCGCAGTCCGGGCGGCGACCGCTCCGTCGCGGGCGCCTGGGACGAGATGGTCGATCGGCTCAGTGAGCTCGGCTACGACCCGCCCACCCGCGTCACTCGTCCGCTCGTGGCCTCGGGGCTCGCGCCGAGCCTCGGCGAGCAGGGCGCCGGGGTGACGCTGCTGGCCGAGCGCACCGATCGTGCGGTGTTCGCCGGTCAGGATGTCGATCCCGAGCGGGTGGATGCCGCGTGGCACGACGCGCTCGGCGTCGTCGACGGCGCCGGCACCGCGGCGGGACGCACCAGGCGCATCCTCAGCCGCTACCGCGTCGGCGCCGTTCGCCGCTGGGCGGGCCGGCTGTCGGCCGCCGCGACGGCCGCCCGTCGCCCCTCCGCACCCGACGCACCCGAGCTCTGAGCGCCCCGTGCCGACCCCGATGGGGACCGGTGCCCATTTTTCTCGAGCCCCCATCGACATACATTGAATGCATTCGGTCACCTGAGAGGGATGGCCTCAGGATCCAACTAAGGAGTGATCGGCCCCATGGCTAACGTCAACGTCACCTACAGCGACATGAACGATGCCGCCCACCGCCTCATCGCCGGCAAGGACGACATCACCGCGAAGCTCACCGAGCTGCAGACCCTGGTCAACGGACTCGTCAACGGCGGCTTCGTGACCGATTCGGCCTCGGGCGCGTTCCACACCTCGTACGAGCAGTTCACGAAGGGCACCACCGACGCCGTGAGCGGACTCGACGGGATGTCGCAGTTCCTCACCAAGGCCGCCGAGGCGCTGCAGAACGTCGACAGCGAGCTCGCCAAGGGCATCGGCGGCTGAGTCAGCCGCCTCATCGCGACGGGGCGCGGCGGATCGGGGGATCCGGCCGCGCCTCTCGTCTGTCACCGGGCCTCCGTCCGGCGGCGCATCGGATCGACCCATTCCGGGTCGTCAGCAGATCCGATGCGTCGCGAGACGGGGGCCCGGTTCCGTCTGCCCGCAGCGTGAGAGCATGATCCGATGGCCCGCCGCACCGACCACCGCGAGCCCGCTCGTCCGCCCACGCCGACTGCGCTGGCCCTGAGACCGTTCGGCTACCTCGGCGCCGCGCTCGCCTGGGCCGCGCTCGCCGCTCTCGGCGTGATGCTCTACACGCTGCTGCCGTCGATGATCGAGCCGCCGCTGAGTTCCGCCCCGGGCCTGCGGGTCCTCGGCGTCGACGTCGGCGAGACGATCGCCTTCGTCATCGGCATGGGCCTCGGCGCGATCATGATCGGCTTCCTGCTGCTCGTGATCCCTCTCGCAGCGGGTGGTCTCGCGATCCTGTCGCTCACCTACGTCGTGCGCTCCCTGCGACCCGCGTACCGCGGCGAGCGACTGTCGATGACCCGCTGGGATGCGGATGCGATCGGTCCCGTCCGCCTCGGAGGGACGCTCCTGACGCACGAGCGGGGCCCGCTGCGTCGCTTCTCGGGCATCGGCGGGGGCGTGGCTCTCTCGCTGCTGCCGGTGCGTCAGACGCGCTGGAGCGCGTTCTGGTCGGTCCTCGTCGTGAGCTGCTTCACGCCGGGATTCCGCACCGTGCTCTCGAGCGGCGTCTGGGGCGTCGCCTATCTCGTCACGGTCGGCTGGATGGCGTGGCCGGTGCCTGCCGGCTCCGAGCCGATCTGGGTGGGCGTGAGCGTCGTGCTCGGCGTGGCCGCGCTCGTGCTGGTGGGTCTCAGCTGGCGGCACTCGGTGCTCGGCGGACGCGACGCCGACGCCGGTACCACCGGTGATGCCGGCGTCGTCAAGCGCTGAGCGACCGGGCGGTCAGCTCGCGTCGGGCGACGTCGGGGCAGGCTGCTCTGCCGTGCCCGGCGCCGGGAACCAGCGGATCGAGTCGACGATCGCGTCGACGAGCTCCGTGTAGAGCTCGCGGTCGGCGGCGGTCGGCAGATCGACGTCGATGTGCACGAGCTTCTCGCCGTCGGGCCGCGCGACCCAGTACTCGAGCTTGAGATCGGTCGTCGCCTCCGAACCCACGGCGACGTCGCGGAACTCGCCGCGGCGCGCGACGGGCCCGCACGCGAGGTCGAGGTGCGCGACCCGGGGATAGGCGGCCGTGAGCCGCTCGCCGAGCGTCTGCTCCGGCTGCGCGGCGATCGGCCAGTCGATCATGCGCAGGATCATCGCGGCGGGGAACGGCACGCCCGGCAGGATCTCGAGCGACAGGCCGACCCGGAAGGCGCCGGCGCGACGGGCCCCCGAGAGCACGCCCTTCAGCTGCTCGCGGGCATCGCGCCGCACCCGGGCCAGGCGGTCATTGGTGCCGACCTGGCGCTTCACCAGATCGCCGACGAGCTTCGCCTCGTTCTCCGGGTCGTCGGCGAGCGAGAAGCTCGCCCACGTGCCCGGTAGCACCATGGTCATATCGGCTTCGGAGTACTGCAGCTGACGGGTCATGCGATGGGCTCCAGATCCACCTCGAGCGTCTCGGCGATGCGCTGGGTGTCGGCGGGCATGTCGGGGAACGCGGCGAGGTCTTCGACGGTGACGATGATCTGCACCATCTGCGTCGCGTTCGGCGGGAAGACGCCGAACACGGTGCGCCCCTCGACCCAGCCGTCGCGCTCGTCGCCGAGCTGCTCGAAGACCTGGTGCACGCCCGCGAACGGACCTGCGGGCAGGTCGCCGACCCAGCTCTCGAAGAGGAGGGAGCGCACCTCGGTCTGGTCGGCGGCCTCGCTCAACCGCTGCGCCTCCGCGGCGAACCACGCCGCGTCCTGGCCCTCGTCGATGTCGAGGATCTGGAACGTCAGGTACCCGGCGACGATCAGGTCGGGAGCGGCGCGCAGGTGCACGGCCGCGACCTGCCAGGGATTGAGCTGTCCGAGCAGGCGGCGGCGCAGATCGGCCAGCTCGTCGGCCAGACCGGGCCCCAGTGCGGCACCGGGGGAGTCCTCCGACGCCTCGGCGATGACGGTGTTCGCCCACGACGCGGAGTCGAGCTGCGCCTCGTCGAGGCGCACGGCGTAGAAGTCCTGCGGGATGCCGATGCGCAGATCGGCGATCTCGTGAGAGCGCTGGTCGGTGGGCATGATCGTCAGCCTAACTTCGGGGTCGGAGGGCTAGAAGTGAACCGGCGGTCGGCCGTGCGCGAGATCCTTGAGGATCGAATCCGGCTTGAGGCTGATCGGCGACGAGTCGTGCGTGTCGAGCGGATTGTTGCCGAGCGACTCGACCTTGCCGGCGATGCCGCGGTAGTTCCAGACGTTGAGAGCGACCTGGTAGCCCTTGATCTGGTTGGCGACGCTGCTGGCGAACTGGGGGTTGTCGAAGCCCTGGACGCCGAGCGGGTTGCGGCGGAAGTCGTGGAACGCCTGCTTGATGTCCCAGGTCTTCACCTTGAACGGGTTGGTTCCGAAGATGTCCTTCATCGCGCTCGGCAGCTTGCCGGGCTGGCCGAGCAGGTGCTGCACGTCGGCGAGCTCCGAGCCCTTCTTGCCCTTGCTGATGCCGGTCAGCGCCTTGAACTCGCGGCGCGGCGCCTTCATCGCGATCGTGAGGCCCTTCGCCTTCACGAGCTTGCCGAGGTACTTGCCGATGTTGCCGCCGAAGACCGACAGCACCACGCCGACCGCGGCGAACGCGACATCCATCCAGCTTCCGCCGTTGAGGGCCTTGACGACCGATTCGACGAGGGTGATGAGCGCGCCGATCGCGCCGAGGATCATGAGGAACTGACCGAGTCCGGGTACCCAGCCGAGGAAGATCGACAGGATGCCGGCCACCTCGCAGATCTTCTTGATGATGTCGCCCCAGTCGTCCCAGAAGCTGTCCTCGAGACCGTGCTTGAGCTTGCCCTCGACGACCTCGACGATCGCGGTGATCGCGACGCGGGCGGCGGCGTCCTTGTCGTCGCGCGCCGAGCGCCAGGCGTCCTGCGCCGAGCGCAGCTCGGAGTCGGCGATCATCGACAGCTGGCTGTAGCCCTGGGCCGCCTTCGTCGCGTCGGCCTTGTCTTCGTCGGCGGCGTCGTCGATCGCGTCACTGGCCGTCGTCAGGCGCTTGTGCGCGGCGTCGGCGGCGCCCTGCTTCTCGTTGATCTTCGTGATCGCGGTCTCGGCGTCGCTCTGGGCGGTGTCGAGCTTGCCCGCGTAGGTCACGAGCGCGGTCGCGGTGTTGTGGTACCGGTCGTGCGCCTTGTCGATGTCATCGGCGACGTCGCCGGCCGACTCGCGCACCGCATCCACGGCCTTGCTCGTCATGTCGGCCTTGCTCTGCACCGATTTCAGCGAGGTGACCGAGCGCTGGATCGCGTCGGCGATGTTCAGGTAGTGGGTCGCCTTCGACTTGACGAGGGTCGGCTCGCCCTTGAGCTTGTCGTATTCGTGGTCAGCCATCGTTCTCGTGCTCTCCTGCTCGCGCTCAGTAGGCCGTCGGGTTGTGGCCGGGGTTGTTCTGGCCCGGGGGAGGGAAGCTCGTGTCGCCGGAGTCCGCCGCGTCGCGCAGCGCCTTGGCGAGCTCCTTGTCGACCTTCGTGAAGCCGTCGGTGATGGCCGAGAGCTGCTCGCGCAGCGCCTTGATGTTCTCGGTCATCTTCTTGCGCTTGTCGTTCCACTTGTGCGCGAAGTCGCGCACGTGGCCGCCGAGGTCGTCGTGCCCGGTCGCCTCGGCGACGTCGTCGCTGAAGTCGTCGGCGCCCTCGAACTCGGCGATGACCGCGTCGAGGTCATTCCGGAGCTGCTCGAGCAGACCGAGATCCATCTTCAGATCGGGCACGTCTCTTCCTCTTCCCCCGACGCGCGGTCACGTCGACACGGATCACGATAGGTGAGCGGATCGCGGCACCGAATGGGGAGGCCTGCCCATTCGAGGCCGGGCCGGTCTCCGACGTCAGCCGACGTCAGCCGACGAGCGGGAGCTGGATGCGCACGGCCTTCCCCTTCGCGATGAGCACGCCGCGACCTGGCGGGAACTCGGCACGGTTCATGCGCGGCAGCGGGGTCTTGAGCAGGATGTCGCCCTCGACCGCCTCGGGCTGCAGCAGCAGGCCCCTGCGGCCGTTCTTAACCTCGCCGAGCAGCGGCCACGAGGAACTCCATCCGGAGGTCTCGTTCTCGGCCAGCAGGAAGTGGTCGCTGCGCTTGACGGCGCGGATGAGCTCGACGATCGCCGAGTCGGCCGGCGTCTGCAGGAAGTCGCCGATGCTCTCGATGACGATCGCGATGCGGCCTTCGGTGTCGGGGTCGGTGATGGCGGCGGTGAGGTCCTTCGCCAGCTCGGCCGCCGACTCGGGCGTCGTCGCCGAGCCGGCCCACTCGCGGGATCTCCCGACGTTCGAGCGCGCGTTGCCGAGGTAGTAGAGCCGCGTCTCCGGCTGCGCCCGCCCGATCGCCGTGGCGATCGTCTCGAGCGCCGTGCTGCGCCCGCTCGCAGGCGGACCGGCGAGAAGCAGGGTGCCGACCGGCTCGAAGCCCCATGGTCCGAGGTCGACGTCGCTGAGGCCGATGACCGGCTGGCCGGCGACCCCGTCGGGCAGCGTCGACTGCGCGTACTCCTTGGGCAGCGAGCCGACGCGCGGGGCCTCGGGCACGCCGGCGCGGCGCATCGCCTCGCCCAGCAGCCGGGTCGCCGTGGACTGCTCGGCGACGACGCGGCTGCCGCCGAGGATGGCGATCTGCGTCTCGAGGCCGTCGACGATGGCGCGGCCGGGAGGCGAGGCGGCGCTGAGCACGTCGCTGGGCGCGTCGACCATGCCGTAGCTGTCGTCGGCGAGGCGCAGGATGACCCGGCGCTGGATGTTCGATCCGACGGCCGTGGGCACGGCGCCAGGGCGGTCGGCGGTGAGCGCGACGTGCATGCCGAGCTGGCGCCCGTCGCTGAGGATGTCCTCGAACACGGAGTACCACTGCGAGCGTCCCGCGGGGATCTCGAAGTCCTCGCGGAAGTTCGGGAAGCCGTCGATGAGCAGCAGGATGCGCGGCTCCTGCGTGCGCCCCGTCAGGGCCCGGTACTCGGTCACGCTCGAGGCGTTCGCCTCGGCGAAGCGGGCGGCGCGGCTGTCGAGCTCCTCCCGCATCCGCCGGAACAGCCGGATGACGCGCTCGGTGTCGTCGCCGTTGATGACCGCGCCGACGTGCGGCAGCTGCTCGAGCATGCGCAGGCTGCCGGCGCCGAAGTCGAGGCCGTAGACCTGCACGGGGCCGCCGCGCGGGGTTATCGCCGCTGCGCCGGCGAGGGTGCGCAGCACGGCCGACTTGCCGGTGCCGCCGGTGCCGAGGATCGAGAGGTGGCCGTCGACGTCGGGCAGGAAGTAGACCGGCATCTGCCGCTGCTGCTGGGGCACGTCGGTGACGCCGAGCAGCAGCTCGGCATCCGTGCGCTGGCGCAGCCGGCCGAGGTCGTAGGCGAGCGCGAGCTCGTCGAGCCACGGACGTCGGGGCGCGGGGATCTGCGCTCCAGCGGCGGCGCGGATGATCGAGGTGACCAGGCGCTGCTGATCGGTCGGCCCGAGATCCTTCTCCTCGGCGGGGGCGTCGGAGCGCGGCTCCTCCCAGCGGACCTCGCCGCCGAACCGCAGCTCGGCGACGAGCACGTCGGCGACCTCCGGCTCTCGGCTCGTCCAGCCGCCCGCGTAGGCCGACTGGAACTGGGCGAGGCGGCCCGGCCCGGTCTTCGCGACGCCGCGGCCGGGGATGCCCGGATCGAAGTGCGCGGCCTCCTTGATGCCGACCACATCCTGGCTGTCCGACTCGTCGGCCATGCGGAGAGCGACGCGCATGTTCGTGTTGGCGCGCAGATTGTCTTTGATCACGCCGGCCGGGCGCTGCGTGGCCATGATCAGGTGGATGCCGAGCGAGCGGCCGCGCTGGGCGATGTCGACGACGCCGTCGACGAACTCGGGCACCTCGCCGGCGAGGGCGGCGAACTCGTCGATCACGAGCACGAGCGCCGGCGGGCTGTCGGGGTCGCCGCGCTTCTCGAGCTCGAGCAGGTCCTTGGCCTTCTTGCGGTTGAGCAGGTGCTCGCGGTGGTGCAGCTCGGCGCGCAGGCTGGTGAGGGCGCGGCGCACGAGGTGCGGGCTCAGGTCGGTCACGAGGCCGACGCAGTGCGGCAGCGTCACGCAGTCGGCGAAGGCCGATCCGCCCTTGTAGTCGACGAAGAGGAAGGTGACGCGGTCGGGGCTGTACTCCGCGGCCATGCCGAGCACCCAGCCCTGCAGGAACTCGCTCTTGCCGGCGCCGGTCGTGCCGCCGACGAGCGCGTGCGGGCCCTGCGTGCGCAGGTCGAGGTGCATCGCATCCACGCCGGCGCTGCCGACGATCGCGCGCAGCTTTCCGGCGCGGCGGCGCTTCGGCTCGATGCCGGGGGTGCGGTCGTGGATCGACTCGTTCTGCTTCCAGCGGTCGATGACCGACTCGCTCGTCTCGACCAGCTCGTGGCCGAGCAGGGTGATGAGCGAGATCGAGCGCGGCAGGTCGCTCGCATCCGCGACGAGGGCGCCGGAGTCGATGACGGCGGCCAGACGCCGCGCGTAGTCGAGGGCCTGCACGGGATCGACGAAGTCGACCAGCACGTTCTCGATCGTGTCGCCGAGCCGCACGAAGCCCACCGAGGGGGTCGCGAGCGTCGGGACCAGCTCGACCTCGGGGGTCGGCAGCGGGGGCAGGCCCTTCTTGCGGCGCTTCGCCTCGGCCTTGCGCTTCTTCGCCTTCTGCTTCGAGAGCTTGCGGGCGGCCTTCGACCCGACGGCGGGCCGCTCGGTCTTCTCCTCGGGCTTCGGCGCCATCACGGTCGAGCCGGGCTCGGGCAGGGCGAGGAAGGTGCGGCAGACGGCCGGCAGGTCCTTCTGATCCTCGGCGAGCCAGATCGGGTACACCCCGGCATCCGCCGCCTGCTCGGCGAGCTGCACGAGTCGCGCGCGGTCCACGGCGACGTCATCGCTGATGAGCAGCACGAGCGCCGGGATGGGCGAGCGGGTGCCCTGCGTCGCCTGGTCGTCGCCGACGGTGGCCCCGCGGTCGAGCGCCATCTGCTCTTCCTTGGTCGCGCCGCGGCGGCCGTCGCCCTTCGCGGCGGCGAGTCGGCGGGTCACGAGCTCCTCGATCGCGCTCAGCAGCGCGGTTCCGCTCGAGGGGCTGTCGGCGAGGTGGCTGCCCTGGATCGGGCTGTGCGGCGACGAGGTGTGCGGCATCCACTTCAACCAGTCGAAGCCCCCCGACCAGGCCGGGGTGATCAGTGCGGCCACGGCGAGCTCGGCCGGCGAGTGCAGGCCGGTGAGCTGCACGAGCAGCGCGTTCGCGGCCGCGATCGTCTGCGGCGTCGGGCCGGCGACTCCGAGGGCGCCGGAATCGTGCAGGTTGTCGACGATGGGCACCTGCTCGACGTGCGCGTTGTCGGCCGCGACCTCGTCGAAGCGCTCCTGGTAGTCGGGCAGGGTGTCGTTGCCGCCCTTGTCGTCGCGGATCGTGTTGCGCGACAGCATCCGCCCGACGCCGAGGCGCACGTTGAGGAACGACCAGTGCTCGGGGCGCCGGGTCCAGAGCATCGTCTGCCGGTGCAGCGCGGCGTCGAGCACCTCGTGGGTCGACGGCGCCTCGCGGTGGCGTCGCTCGTGCTCGACGAGCTTCTCCTCGTCGAGCGTATCGGCCAGCTTCTCGAGGTGGCCGTCGAACTTCTCGATCGAGACGCGCTTCTTGCGCCCGCGGTTGAGTGCCTGGGTGATGAAGTTGCTGATCATCATGAGCGGCGACAGCGCGACGAAGATCAGCGTTCGCGGGTCGCGACTGAGGGCGAAGATCGCAGCGCCCATCGCGAGCGGCGCGATCATCGCGAGGAAGGGGAACGGCTGCCCGTCACCCTCCTTAGGCACCTCGGGCCCCGGGTACTCCTGACCGGGGTAGCGCGGCTCGACCGAGGGCGAGCGGTTGAAGTAGACGGGGCCGGCCGTCGGGGCGCCACCCTCCTCGGCCACTTCCTGGTCGACGTCGATGCGGATGGCGGTGTCGCCGATCGTGATCGTCTCCGACGTCTCGACGCGCAGACGCGTGACGAGTCCGCCATCCACCTCGATGCCGTTGGCCGAGCCGAGGTCGACGATCTCGACCGCCGCATCCGCCTCGAGACGCAGGTGGCGCTTGGAGACCAGCGGGTCGTCGATCACGATGTCGCAGGCGCGGTCGCGGCCGACGATGGTGGTGCCCGCGTGCAGGTCGAGCGTGCGGCCGCCCTGCGGGCCGCTGAGGATGCTGAGGCGGGCGACCACCGGGCCGCGCCCGGTGCCGGCGGGGGAGTAGTAGCGGCCGGCGTCGACGAGCTGCACCGTCGCGCCCGATCCGATCCACGACTCGCCGACGGGTCCGTCGGGCGGCAGCACGAGCGACTGGCTCGACCCCGGCAGCACCGCGCTGAGCGTGAGCGAGCCGGCCGGCGCGGGGCCGGGCGACGCCGGGTCGACGCGGCGGATGGCGCCCGCCACCTCGGCGATCGTCGCCGCCGCATCCGTCGTGATGACGATGTCGTCGCTCGTGCCCGTATCGCGCTTCAGGGTCAGCTTGAGTCGCACTCGGCCTCCTCGTGAGCGGGCGCGGCGCAGCCCGCGCGCCCCACGGGCACCCTATTCGGTGGGGCGGCGCCGGGCCTCGCCGAGGGGATGGGCATGACTCCCCATCCGCTAGCCTGGCGCGGTCGGAAGGGGATGCGGATGAGCGACGAGAAGCGCTTCCTCATCACCCCGCCGCCGGGGCTGCTGCCCGAGGCTCCCGCCGCCCCGGTCGAGCCCGAGCCGGAGCGCCGCGTCGACGAGGAGCACGGCGACTCGGCCACGCGCCGGGTTCTGCCGCGGTCGCCCGGGGTCGCCTTCCCGCTGCCGTCGAACCCGATGGGCGGAGCGGCGGCGCCGGTTACAGCGGCTGAGTCGGCGTCGGCTCCGGCAGCGGCACCGCAGACTCCCGCGCGATCCGTCTCGACCCCGTCCGGCGAGGCCGAGGTGCCGACCGGCGAGCACCCCGCCCAGCTCGGGCCCTGGACCATCCGGCTGCCCGACGGCACCGCGCAGCTCGTGACCACCGCCGGCGTCGTGCTCGGCCGCAACCCCGTCGTGCCGGAGCGCTGGCCGGCAGCGGAGCGGCTGCGCATCCACGATCCCGAGCGCACCGTGTCGAGCACCCACGCGCTGCTGATCGTCGTCGGGGCGACGCTGCGTCTCGTCGACCTCGGCTCGACCAACGGAGTCGCCGTCACCTCGGCCGGCGTGCGCGAGAAGGTGGCGGGCGCCGACGGCGTGAAGGTCGGAGACCCGGCCGAGATCGAGCTCGGCAGCTTCCACCTGCGGGTCGCGCGCGGCTGAGCGCCGGCCCGCCCTCGAGCGCGGCGCGCGCCCGGATCGCGGTGGTAGCCTGGCGCGATGCTGCGCGATCGGCTCCTTCTCCTTCGTCGCCGCGACGAGGCCTAGTCTTTCCGGCCTCCCTCGTCGCGGAGTCCGTCGCGGGCCGACACCGATCGAAGAAGGACCGACATCTCCATGAGCACCGAAACCCCCTCGGCTGAGCGCTCCGCCGCCGAGACCGCGGGCACCGCGGACCGCGGCCCCCGCACCCTCGCCGAGAAGGTCTGGGCCGACCACGTCGTCGTCGACGGCGAGAACGGCGAGCCCGACCTGATCTACATCGACCTGCACCTCGTGCACGAGGTCACCAGCCCGCAGGCCTTCGACGGCCTGCGTCAGGCCGGTCGCCAGCTGCGTCGCCCCGACCTGACCATCGCGACCGAAGACCACAACACCCCGACCCTCGCGATCGACCGGCCCATCGCCGACCCGACCAGCCGCATCCAGATCGAGACGCTGCGCAAGAACGCCGAGGAGTTCGGCGTGCGCATCCACTCGCTGGGCGACGTCGAGCAGGGCATCGTGCACGTCGTCGGCCCGCAGCTCGGCCTGACCATGCCGGGCATCACTGTCGTCTGCGGCGACTCGCACACCTCCACCCACGGCGCTTTCGGCGCGATGGCCTTCGGCATCGGCACGAGCGAGGTCGAGCACGTCATGGCCACGCAGACGCTGCCGCTCAAGCCCTTCAAGACCATGGCCATCACGGTCGAGGGCGAGCTGCGCCCCGGCGTCACCGCGAAGGACATCATCCTCGCCGTCATCGCCAAGATCGGCACCGGCGGCGGGCAGGGCTACGTGCTCGAGTACCGCGGCAGCGCGATCCGCTCGCTGTCGATGGACGGCCGCATGACGATCTGCAACATGTCGATCGAGGCGGGCGCCCGCGCCGGCATGGTCGCGCCCGACCAGACCACCTACGACTACCTCAAGGGCCGCGCCCACGCGCCCGAGGGTCAGGACTGGGACGACGCCGTCGCCTACTGGGAGACGCTGAAGACCGACGACGACGCCGTCTTCGACGCCGAGGTCTTCCTCGACGCGAACGAGCTCGAGCCCTTCGTCACCTGGGGCACCAACCCCGGCCAGGGCGTCTCGCTGAGCGAGCCCGTGCCGGATCCGGCGCAGATCGCCGAGCCGAACGCCCGCGCCGCCGCCGAGCGCGCGCTGGAGTACATGGACCTCGAGGCCGGCACCCCGATGAAGGACATCCGAGTGGATGCCGTCTTCATGGGCTCGTGCACGAACAGCCGCATCGAGGATCTGCGCGCTTTCGCGTCGATCATCCAGGGGCAGAAGAAGGCGGATGGCGTGCGCGTCATGGTCGTGCCCGGTTCGGCTCGGGTGCGCCTCGAGGCCGAGGCCGAGGGCATCGACAAGATCGTCGAGGCCTTCGGCGCCGAGTGGCGCTTCGCCGGCTGCTCGATGTGCCTGGGCATGAATCCCGACCAGCTCGCGCCGGGGGAGCGCTGCGCCTCGACCTCGAACCGCAACTTCGAGGGCCGGCAGGGCAAGGGCGGCCGCACCCACCTGGTGTCGCCGCTCGTCGCCGCGGCGACCGCCATCCGCGGCACCCTGTCGTCGCCGTGGGACCTCGCGCAGGACGGCGGCGATGCCGTCAGCCCCGTCGCCCCGAGCACCGAGGAGGTGGCGGTCTGATGGAGAAGGTCAGCGTCATCACCGGCACCGCCGTTCCGCTCAAGCGCTCGAACGTCGACACCGACCAGATCATCCCCGCCGTGTTCCTCAAGCGGGTCACCAAGACCGGCTTCGACGACGCGCTGTTCCACGGCTGGCGTCAGGACCCCGAGTTCGTGATCAACCGACCCGAGTTCCAGGGTGCGACCGTGCTCATCGCCGGCCCCGACTTCGGCACCGGCTCGAGCCGCGAGCACGCCGTCTGGGCGCTGCGCGACTTCGGCTTCCGCGCCGTCATCAGCCCGCGCTTCGCCGACATCTTCCGCGGCAACTCGGGCAAGCAGGGACTGCTGACCGGAACCGTCACCGAAGACCAGGTCGAAGCGCTCTGGGCCGCGATCGACGCGAACCCGGGCGTCGACGCGACCGTCGACCTCGCGGCGCGCACCGTCTCGGTCGGCGACGTCACCTTCCCGTTCGACATCGACGACTACACGCGCTGGCGCCTCATGGAGGGCCTCGACGACATCGCGCTCACCCTGCGCGAAGAGCAGAAGATCACCGAGTTCGAGGGCACGCGCGCCGCCTGGCGCCCGACCACCCTCCCCGCTCGCTAGGAGGACGCATCCCGTTGGCAGCTGATCAGGCGGCATCGCTCGCGAAGCACGCATCCCAGTCGGGTGAGCGCGTCGGTCTCACGGCCGACCGCATCACGGTGCACGGCGGAAAGCCCCTGCAGGGGCGCATCCGCGTGCGCGGCGCGAAGAACCTCGCCACCAAGGCGATGGTCGCGGCGCTGCTCGGCGAGACGCCGAGCGTGCTGCAGGACGTGCCCCTGATCAGCGACGTCGACATCGTCACGCGCATGCTCGAGGCCTACGGCGTCGCCGTCACGAGCCCCGACGACGGCACGCTCGTGCTCGACCCGCAGAACGTCGAGAAGGCGCACTTCGCCAAGATCGACGCGCTCGCGGGCTCGAGCCGCATCCCGATCCTGTTCTGCGGGCCGCTGCTGCACCGCCTCGGCGAGGCGCTCATCCCCGACCTCGGCGGATGCCGCATCGGCGATCGCCCGATCGACTTCCACATGGATGCCCTGCGGGCCTTCGGTGCGATCGTCGACAAGAGCTACGAGGGCATCACGATCACGGCGCCCGACGGACTGCACGGAGCGCACATCGAGCTCCCCTACCCGAGCGTCGGCGCGACCGAGCAGGTGCTGCTCACCGCGGTGCGCGCCGAGGGCGTCACCGAGCTGAAGAACGCGGCGATCGAGCCCGAGATCCTCGATCTCATCGCGATCCTGCAGAAGATGGGCGCGATCATCTGGGTCGAGCCGAACCGCACGATCTTCATCGAGGGCGTCGACCGCCTCGAGGGCTACACCCACCGCGCGATCTCCGACCGCAACGAGACCGCGAGCTGGGCCTCGGCCGCGCTCGCGACCGGCGGCGACATCTTCGTCGAGAACGCGAAGCAGCCCGAGCTGCTCACCTTCCTCAACGTGTTCCGCAAGGTCGGCGGCGCCTTCGACGTGGCCGAGGACGGCATCCGCTTCTACCACCCGGGCGGCGCCCTCAAGGCGGTGCAGGTCGAGACCGACGTGCACCCCGGGTTCATGACCGACTGGCAGCAGCCGCTCATCATCGCGCTCACCCAGGCCGAGGGCGTCTCGACCGTGCACGAGACGGTGTACGAGAACCGCTTCGGGTTCACGGATGCGCTGCTCGACATGGGCGCCGACATCGTCGTGCACCAGGACGGCCTCGAGTCGGTCACCCGCCGCGTTCCGCGCCGCCGCCTCGAGCAGGCCGCCGTCGTCACCGGACCGACGCCGCTGCACGGCGCCGACGTGCGTGTGCCCGACCTGCGCGGCGGCTTCAGCTACCTGATCGCCGCGCTCGCCGCCGACGGCACCTCGACGATCAGCAACCTCGGCCTCATCAGCCGCGGCTACGAGCACATCATCGACAAGCTCACGGCGCTCGGCGCCGACTTCGAGCTCGACTGAGCGTCGGATCGCACGTGACGGTGACGGCAGGTCTGCGGTGAGCCGCTCGACGAACGTCGACCTGCCGCGCCGCGGAGCCGACTGGGACCGCGGCTGGCGGGCGTTCGCCTTCTTCGTGCTGCCGCTCGCCTCGCGGGTGCTGCGCCTGCACATCCGCGACGAGCAGAACCTGCCGCAGGTCGGCGCCTTCGTCGTCGCGGCGAACCACTACACGACGGTCGACCCGATCGCGGTCGGCCTGGCGGTGGCGCGGATGGGGCGTGCCCCGCATTTCCTGCTCAAGGCCTCGCTGCTGCGCATCCCCGTCTTCGGGCGCATCCTGCGCGGCATCGGGATGATCCCCGTCGAGCGCGCGGCGCGCGGCGGCGGCGACCCGCTCGGGCAGGCCGCCGAGCTGTTCGCGCGCGGTGGCGGTGTCGTCGTCTACCCCGAGGGCACCCTCACCCGCGACCCGGAGCTGTGGCCGATGCGCGGCAAGACCGGAGCCGTGCGGGCGGCGCTCGGCGCCGGCATCCCGCTCGTGCCGGTCGCGCACTGGGGTGCGCAGAAGGTGCTGCCGCCCTACGGCGGCAAGCTGAAGATCGTGCCGCGGCAGGTCGTCGAGATCGTCGTCGGCGAGCCGCTCGACCTCTCACCCTGGGCCGGGATGCCGGTGACCGGGCGTGTCGCCGACGAGGTCACCACGCTGCTGATGAACCGCATCGCCGAGCTGCAGGGCGAGCTGCGCGGCGAGACCCCGCCCGTGGAGCGCTGGGATCCGGCGCAGCACGGCCAGAGCGAGTTCGGGCGGCCGTAGGCGGCGCGACGTCAGCGTCGGCTCGATCCTGACACCGGCTCCGGAGTCTCCGCGGCGCGGGCCAGGGCCGTGCGGGCGAGCAGCGTCGCACCGGACACGGCGGCCGGCACCGTCACGATCGCGCCGAGCGGCACCAGGAAGAGCAGCTGCGTCGCGACGCCGAATCCGAGCTGCTCGGCGCGCGAGCCGCGCAGCACCGCACGGCTCTCACGGCGGCCGATGCCGCGCGCCTCGAGCGGGCGGGCCACGAGCTCCGCGGCGAGGATGCGGCCCGACAGCACCGTGCCGACCACCGGCCCGAGCACGCCGCCGACGACCGGGATGAGACCGAGCAGGAAGACGAGCGCGCCGACCCCGATGGCCGCCAGCACGAGCAGCAGCGCATCCCGCAGCGCCCGCCCGAAGCCCAGACCCGCGCCGTGCGGAGCATCGCCGAGCAGCGTCTCCGTCTCGCGCCAGATGCGCTCGTAGAAGGGATCGCCGACGGCGAGCGTGAGACCGGTGAAGGCGAGGACGCCGAGCGCCACGAGGCCGACGAAGGCGACCGCCGCGAGGGCCGTGCGCAGCGCGGCGGCCCAGCCCGCATCCCAGTCGTCGGCGAGGGGCGTCGCCCAGGTCGCGAGCGGGCCGAGCCCGAACGCCGCCGCGACGAGCATCGCGACGCCGGCCGTGAAGACGATGAGCGGCGGCACCATGCCGAGCAGCATGAGCGCCGGGCGGGTGCGCCAGAGCGCGAAGCCGCGCAGCACCAGCCCCGCGCCGCCGAGGAAGCGCCGGGCGGCGGAGGCGCCGGCGCGGGCCGAGGCGCGGGCGGCGGGGCGGGCATCCATCGCGCCCACCCTAGGCGGGCCTGCGGGGCGCGCTGATGCTCATGCGGCAGACTGGGCGGAATGCGACAGGTAGCTGTTCTCGGAGCGGGATCGTGGGGAACCACCTTCGCCAAGGTGCTGGCCGACGGCGGATCCGAGGTGAACCTCTGGGCACGCCGCCCCGAGCTGGCGCGCGAGATCAGCCAGTCGCGGCGCAACAGCGACTACCTGCGCGGCATCAACCTGCCGCGTCGTCTCTGGGCGAGCTCGAACCTGCACGACGTGCTCGACGACGCCGAGCAGGTCTACCTGTCGGTGCCGAGCCAGTCGCTGCGCGAGAACCTGCGCATCGTGCGCGACCTCATCCCCGCCGACGTGCCCGTCGTCTCGCTCATGAAGGGCGTCGAGAAGGGCACCCGCTACCGCATGAGCGAGGTGATCCAGCAGGAGCTCGGATGCGATCCGGGCCGCATCGCGGTCGTATCGGGCCCGAACCTGGCGCTCGAGATCGCGAAGGAGCAGCCCACCGCATCCGTCGTGGCCTCCGAGAACCCCGACACGGCGGCCGCGGTCGCGACGGCGGCGACGAACAGCTACTTCCGTTGCTTCATCAACAACGACGTGATCGGCACCGAGTTCGGCGGCGTGCTGAAGAACCTCATCGCGGTCGCCATCGGCATCGTCGACGGGGTCGGCTACGGCGAGAACACGAAGGCGTCGATCATCACGCGCGGTCTGGTCGAGATGACCGACTTCGCGGTGGCGCACGGCGCCCGCCCCGAGACCCTGAGCGGGCTCGCCGGCCTGGGCGACCTCATCGCGACCTGCGAGTCGCCCCTCTCGCGCAACAACACCGCCGGGCGCCTGCTCGGCCAGGGCTACGCCTTCGCCGACGTGGTGAAGCAGATGAACCAGACGGCCGAGGGCCTGTCGTCGGTGGGTCCGGTGCTGGAACTCGCCGCCGCGCACGGCGTCGAGATGCCCATCGTGGCGCAGGTCGCCGAGGTGCTCGCGGGCACGCTCGACCCGCGCGACATCGCCCCGCACCTGACGACCGACGACAGCCCCGAGCCGCCGACGGAAGAGTGAGCAGATGACCACCCGAATCGCCCTGATCTTCGGCGGACGCTCGAGCGAGCATCAGATCAGCTGCGCCACCGCCGGCGGCGTGCTCGGCGCGATCGACCGCGACGCCTACGAGGTGGTGCCGATCGGCATCACCCGCGACGGCGCCTGGACGCTGCAGCCGGACGACGCCTCCCGCTTCCGCCTCGCCGACCTGCCCGAGGTCGCCGACGACGGCTCGCGCGTGCACCTGCCGGCATCGGCATCCACCCGCGAGTGGACCGTCACCCGGCCCGACGGCACGATCGAGTCGCTCGGCGAGATCGACGTCGCCTTCCCGCTGCTGCACGGCCCCTTCGGCGAGGACGGCACTCTGCAGGGCGCCCTCGAGCTCGTCGGCGTGCCCTATGTCGGCAACGGCGTGCTCGCCTCGGCGCTGGGCATGGACAAGCACTTCACCAAGACGGTGCTGCAGGGGGCCGGCGTCGAGGTGGCTCCGTGGGTGACCGTGACGCAGGCCGAGTGGGCGCGCGACCGCGAGCTGTGGGAGCGGCGGATGCACGGTCTCGCCCTGCCCGCCTTCGTGAAGCCCGCCCGCGCCGGCTCCTCGGTCGGCGTCAGCCGGGTGACCGACTGGGCCGAGCTGGATGCGGCGCTCGAGACCGCCTTCCGCGAAGACAGCCGCGTGCTCGTCGAGTCGGGCATCGTCGGCCGTGAGCTCGAGTGCGCCGTGCTGTCGGGCCGCGACGGCGGACCGACCCGGGTGAGCGTCGCCGGCGAGATCGTCATCACCGGCCGCGAGTTCTACGACTTCGAGGCGAAGTACCTGGATGCGCCCGGCATCGACCTGGTCTGCCCGGCCGAGCTGGGCGAGCAGGAGCTGGCTGAGATGCAGCGCATCGCCGCGCGGGCCTTCGACGCGATCGGCGGCTCGGGCCTCGCGCGCGTGGACTTCTTCTTCACCGGCACCGAGTTCGTCATCAACGAGATCAACACGATGCCCGGATTCACGCCGATCTCGATGTTCCCCGCCTGCTGGCAGGCGACCGGGCTCAGCTATCCCGAGCTGATCACCGAGCTCATCGAGCTGGGGCGCACCGCGGTCCGCTGACGGCGCTCCGCGCCCCGTCCTTCTCCGCGAAAGTACGCGCTTTGCGCGTCCGTCGGCGGCTCGAGGGGCGCAGACTGCGTACTCTCACGGCGACCCGGGTGGCGCGTCAGCCGTCGGTCTTGTCGACGCCGAGGGAGTCCTCGACGTCCTGGCAGCTGAGGCCGTTCTTCTTCGTCTCGGAGACGGCATCCGCCAGGTCGTAGAGCACCTGGCCGGGGGCGACGCGACCCGAGGCCTTCGTCTGGTCGGAGCGGATCGCGACGTCGATCGCAGGCTCGCGGCCGAAGCTCGTGAAGATGTAGAGCGGCGCCTGCGAGTCGTCACGCAGCCACAGCACGTTCTTCGTCTGCACGCACGGCAGCTCGGAGGCGGCGGGCACCTTGACGCCGCAGGTCAGCAGCACATCCGCCGGGTCGCCGTAGGCGGCGGTCGCCTGGGCGTTCGTCTCGCGCTTCGCGAGGCCCTGGGTCGTCTCGGGCAGCCGTACGATCACCTCGGCGCAGCCGGGGTCGTTCGCGTCGGCCGCGGCCGTCGTCGCGACGATGGGGGAGCAGCCGGCGAGGGCGGCGGTGAGGGATGCCGCGAGCAGCAGAAGGGCCGCGACGGGTCGGGTGCGCATCGGGTCGAGAATATCGCGCAGCGGCTGTGCGCTTCCCCGCGCCGACCGCCGTGGCCCGGCCGCTCGGGCCGAGCCGCGCATCCCGCCCGCTACCGTGGTCGGGTGACTGCTGAGCCGGCCGAGACCCTGCGCGACATCGGCGAGACGGCCGTGCTGCAGCGCATCTTCCCGCGGCTGCCGCACGCGGATGCGGCGCTCGTCGGACCCGGTGACGACGCGGCCGTGGTCGCGGCACCCGACGCCCGCATCGTCATCACGACCGACACGATGGTGCACGGCCCCGACTTCCGCACCGCGTGGTCGACGCCCTACGACCTCGGCTGGAAGGCCGCCGCGACGAATCTCGCCGACGTAGCCGCGATGGGGGCGACCCCGACCGCCCTGGTCGTCGCCCTGACGATCCCGGCCGACACCCCGGTCGCCGACCTCGAGGCCTTCGCCGACGGGATGCGCGAGGCCTGCGCCGCGCTCGCCCGCGGCTGCGGCGTGGTCGGCGGCGACCTCGGCGTCTCGCCGACCTTCACCATCGCGGTGACGGCGATCGGCGACCTCGTCGGCGGGGATCCGGTGCTGCGGTCGGGGGCGCGCCCGGGCGACGTCGTCGCGGTCGCCGGTCAGCTCGGCCTCGCCGCGAAGGGTCTGGCGCTGCTCTTCGCTCGCGGCGTCGACAAGGAGGGCGTGCCCGAGGCGCGACGCGCCCGCAACCTGCGCAGCCGCTTCCCGGCGGAGGTCTCGGCTCAGCTCGCCCCGCGTCCGCCCATCTACGCCGGTCCCGTCGCAGCCCTGTCGGGGGCGACCGCGATGCTCGACGTCAGCGACGGCCTGCTGCTGGATGCGCGGCGCATCGCCCAGGCCTCGGGCGTCACGATCGATCTCGCGACCGAGGGCACCGGCGTCGCCGAGGTGCTGCACGGCGGCGAGGATCACGCCCTGCTCGCCTGCTTTCCCGGCTCTGCCGATGTGCCGCCGCCGTTCCGGGTGATCGGCCGCGTGCTCTCGGTCGCCGAGGGAGCCGACCCCGGCGTCACCGTCGACGGAGCCCCCGCCCAGGAGCGCGGCGGATGGGATCCCTACGCCGAGTGGGCGGGCGGCGCCGGCTGAACTGACCGCTCACGGGCGGGGTCGACCGAGAGCGCGGGCGCCGCGTCGATGCAGGTCAGACGCAGTCGAGCCGCTCGACCTGGGCGAAGTCGGGGCTGCCCGGCCAGCGCTGCACGACGAGGCGCCCGCTGGCGTGGTCGGCGAGCCCCTCGACCTCGTACTTGCGGTGCTGAGTGGGCACCGTGTCGGAGGCGTCGCCGAAGGCGACGGTCGCGACCATCGTGCCGTCGGTGCACTGGGCGAGGCTCGAGATCGCCCACGCCCAGCACTGACCGGCCACCGAGCAGTCGTCGGTCGTGCTCGTGTCGGCCGGCGTCGACTCGAAGGCGAGGCTGGCGGCGCTCGCGTCGTCGCTCGGCTTCTGCGGGATCGCGGCCGGGAAGGTCACCGGCGTCGGGTCGGAGTGGAACAGCTGCGGGTTCACGCCGACCAGCACGCCGACGACGATGCCGATCGCGGCGATCGCCGCGCCGAGCAGGATCGTGAGCCGCTCGCGGCGACGTCGGTGGCGAATCCGCTGGGCTCGGATCTCGCCTGTCGAGAGCTTCTCGTCGGCGTTCGGCACCCAGCTGCTCACGGCCGGGGCGGCGTGATCCCACTCGGGGTCGTCGGCCGACGTCGCTGCCCGGGATGCGTCGGAGTGGATGTCGGCGCCGGCGGCCTCGGTCGTCGCGGCCGGCGGCATCCAGTAGCTCTCGCCCGTCGGACGCACCGGCTCGGCCGCCGCGTCGGGCAGCGGGCTCAGCTCGACCTCCTCGCGCTCGTCGACCGGCGGGGGCGGCGCCCAGCGCGCGGGGTCGGAGGCGAGGTCGGCGAGGGTCGCGGTCGGGTCGTCGGGCAGGTCGCTCAGATCGACGTCGGCGCGGGCCTCGTCGGGCTCGGCCGGGGCGAAGCGGCTGCGCGGTGCCGGGCTGTGCGATGCGCGGGGGCGCGACGGGGCTCCGAGATCGTCGGCGGGGTCGGCGAAGGGGCGGCCGTCGGCGCTGCCGCCGCCGCTCCGGCCGGCGCTCGCCGCCGCGTAGGGACCGCTGAGGATCGCGAAGGCGGGGCGCGACAGCTCGTCGCGCAGCAGGTCGCGGGCGGCCTGGGCGCGGTTGAAGCGCTCGCTGGCGTCGCGCACCTCGTCGGGGTGGGCGTCAGCGGTCAGCAGGTCGGGATGCGTCGCGCGGGCGACCTTGCGGAAGGCGCGCTCGATCTCCTCGAGGGCCGCTCCCGGCGCCACCCCGAGAACATCCTCCGCCTCGTCCGGCGTCACGCGTCCCCTCGCACCTGGGAAGGCTAAGCGGGGTGGACCGGCCGTGTCTCACCCCAGATCGGGAGGGATCGCGGCTGGGGCGTCGTGGTGCACGCGGGCGGCGTCGCTCGCCTCCGCCGGGTCCGCGACAGCGTGCCGCTCCCGCCAGGCTCGCTCCGCGCGCCGCCCCCAGGCGGTCGCGGCGATGAGGATCGCGGCGCCGAGCAGTCCGACCGGGCCGATCCGCTCGCCGGCGAGCACGACCGCGATGCCGAGCGCCCAGACCGGCTCGGTGGCGAGCAGCATCCCCGCCCGTGACGCCGAGGTGCGTCGGGTCGTCCAGAGCTGGCCGAGGAAGGCGCCGATCGTGCATCCGCCGATCAGGTACGCGATGACCGCCCACTGCGCCGGGCCGAAACCGCCCGCAGCGGAGAGCAGCGGGCCGGCGCCGACAGCGGCGAAGATGACGGCGCCGACGGTCAGCTCGATCGTCGTGAGCGCGATCACGTCGGTGCCGGGCCGCCGGGCCGTCTGCGCCTCGGCGACTCCGAGGGCGGCGCGGGTGACGGCCGCCGTGAGCAGCAGCGCGTCGCCGAGGTTCGGGGGAGTGATCCCGTTGCCGCCGACGAGCAGCGCGACGCCGATGAGCGCGAGCAGGATGCTGCCGAGCAGCGAGCGCGAGATGCGTCGGCGGCGCACGACCGACTCGATGAGCGGGGTGAACAGCACCGAGAGGCCGATGATCAGCCCGGCGTTCGCGGCGCTCGTCAGGGTGACGCCGACGGTCTCGAGCGCGATCGTCGCGGTGCGCAGCGTGCCGAGGGCGAGTCCGGGCCGCAGCGAGGCGCGCAGGCCCCGCCCCCGACGGGCGGCGCACAGCGCCAGCATGAGCATCGCGGCGGGCACGAAGCGGGCACACATGACGGCCGCCGCCGTCGAGGCTCCGGCGAGATCCTTCGAGGCCAGATAGCTGCCGCCCCAGACGACGGCGATCGCGATCAGCACCAGGTCGGGAGCCTGGCTGCGCAGCGCCGATCCGAGACGGGAGGAGGTCATGGGTCGAGCCTGGCCAGCGACTCCCTGAAGAACAACGGTCTCTGTGGTCAGGTACGAGTAAGTTCTGCTTCATGGATCCCGTGCACCTGCGCACGCTGCGCGAACTGCGCGATCGCGGCTCGGTCACGGCCGTGGCGCAGGCGATGCACCTGTCGGCCTCGGCGGTGTCGCAGCAGCTCGCGGCGCTGCAGCGGGCCGTCGGCGATGTGCCGCTCACCCGCCAGCAGGGGCGCGTGCTGGTGCTGACGCCGGCCGGTCACCGGCTGGCAGATGCAGCCGGCGACGTGCTCGGCGCCCTCGCCCGCGCGCGCGAGACGGTGCAGGAGTACCTCAGCGAGCCCGCCGCGACCGTGAGCGTGACCGCGTTCCACAGCGTCGGGCTCGCCTGGTTCCCGCAGCTGATCGCCGCGACCCTCGCCGCCGCCGAGTCCGACCCCGCCGCGCCGACGGTGCACTGCCGCGACGAGGACGTGTCGATCGACGAGTTCCCGGACCTCGTCGCCGACCACGACATCGTGATCGCCCACCGCCCGCTCGCGTCCTCGCCGTGGCCGGAACGGCGCGTCACGGCCACGCCGCTGCTCATCGAGCCGATCGACCTCGCGCTCGCGGCGGATCATCCGCTCGCCCGCCTGGACCGCATCCAGCTCGCCGACCTGGCGGATGCGACGTGGCTCGCCGCCCACGAGGGCTTCGCGCTCGAACCGCTGCTGGTGCAGGCGCACGCGGCGACGACCGGTCGCCCGATCGAGATCGCCCACCGCGTCAACGAGTTCAACGTCGCCGCCGGCATCATCGCCTCGACCTCGGTGATCGGACTGCTGCCGCGCCACACCGGCCTGCCCGACGCCTACCGCGACCGGGTCGTGCTGCGCCCGATCGCCGACCTCACCCTCGGACGCCACGTGGATGCGCTCACCCGCCCCGAGTCGGCTGCGCGCCGCAGCGTGCAGACGGTCATCGAGCGGCTGAAGTCGATCGCGGCGGCGACGGAGGACGCAGGCCGGGACTGAGTGAGACCGAAACAGATCGTCGCGTCAGTCGTCGGTCAGTGGCTGGCCGCGACGGCCGCGGCGACGGAGACGAGCACCGGAACCGCCGCGAGTGCCAGCGCGAGAACTCCGGCCCGCCGCGCACCGCGGACGGTGAGGGCATAGATCCCGGCGGGGAGCGAGAGCGCGGCCGCGAACATCCACGACATGAGCACGAAAGTGCCCGGGATCAGCCCGAGACCCCCGCAGTACACCTCGCAGTCGGGCTGCGCCTGCACCTGGTAGATCGTGTCGATCACTGTCACCGCGCCGAGCGCGAACGCGATCACACCGATGATCAGCGCGATCCGAGCAACCACCCGGACGTGACCACGCTCTGCTTCTGCGGAATCGCGTGCGGGCTCGCCAGTCACTTCTGCTCGTCGATCGCGGCCTCGAGGCGCTCCAGCTTGCCGTCGAGTTCGCCCGTGTGGCCGGGGCGGATGTCGGCCTTGAGCACGAGCGAGACCCGGGTGCCGTAGGCGGCGACGGCCTCGGTGGCGCGCTTCACGACATCCATCACCTCATCCCACTCGCCCTCGATCTCGGTGAACATCGAGCTCGTGCGGTTCGGCAGACCCGAGTCGCGCACGACGCGCACGGCGGCCGCGACGGCGTCGTGCACCGAGGCGCTGTCGCCGGTGCCGGCGGGGCCGCCGCTCGGGGCGACGGAGAAGGCGACGATCATGGGGGCTCCTTCGGCTGAGGGGATGCAGGAGAGGCGGATGCGCGGCGTCAGTCGGTCGCGGAGTCGGCGTCGGCCGCGCCGGTCACGACGAGCCAGTGCACCGCCGTGTCGCCGTAGTCCTTCGTGCGCTCGAGCTCGAGCCCGACGGGCAGCTCGGGCAGCGGGTCGCGGGCGGAGCGCTCGAGGACGACCAGCCCGTCGTCGGCCAGCACGCCGACGAGCGCCTCGAGGTTGTGCGTCAGCTCCGCGCCGCCGAGGTCGTAGGGCGGGTCGAGGAACACCAGATCCCAGGGGCCCACCGTGCCGCCGAGGAACGACTGCACGGGCGAGCTCGACACGGTGATGTGCGGGGCGCCGCCGCGCGGGGCGGCCCGACCGACGAGCTTCGCGTTGTCGCGGCCGACGCGGGCGGCGGCGGGGGAGCGGTCGACCAGCACGACCTCGCTCGCGCCGCGGGAGGCGGCTTCGAGTCCGAGCGCGCCCGAGCCCGAGTAGAGGTCGAGCACCCGCATCCCCTCGATCGCGTCGCGGGCCTCGAGGGCCGAGAAGATCGCCTCGCGCACCCGGTCGCTCGTCGGGCGGGTGCCGCTCGGCGGGACCGCCAGCCGCAGCGACCCGGCGAATCCGGAGATGATGCGCGTCACGGCTCCACGCTAGCGTCGCGCACTGGGATCCGAGTCACGAGGTTCGTTGTGCTTCTTTTGTGCAGTAAGCGATGGGGCTTCGTTGGCCATCCGAATTCTCGGACGCTTAACGGCCAGGGCGAAGGCTGAAATTCTCGTCAAATACCACGAACGCAGGTGTCGGATTCCGGGCAGTGGCGAGGAGCTTCCTGGTGTCTGCGAGCATATCCAACGCATCAGACGAAGCGCCGTGGCTGACGAGTTCGATGTATAGGTCTTCCGCCTCATTTAGCGGGGCAAGGGCTGCGCCGTGCCGCTCGCCGAGGATGTTCGCTTCGCCGAGTAAGTTAAGAGCTAGCGCGAGGTACGGCGTCCAGTCCGATGACGTGGCTCGCAACGTTCTCGTGGTTCTGATGGCTTCTTCGAGCACGCGCTCGCTCTTGAGATGCCAGTGCGGGGCAGGTATCCAGGCCAACGGCCATTCGTCATGGTTCAGGATTCGTTGACGACGGACGGCGGCCATTTGATCCAGGTTTCGGATAATCCGCGGCCGATAGTCGTCTGATTCGTGGGCGGGGATCACGTAGCAGATCGGTCCGCGGTACACCTTTGCGAGAGCCAGCAAAGACTTGACGTGATGTTCCGCATGCGCGACCGGGTCTGCCTCGAAGAGCGCCCTAGTCGCTTCAACCGCGCTCACCCTGAATGGTTCCGACTCGGGAGTCGCGCTCATGTCTGCGAGGACATCGCCGAGGTTCTTGAGGCACGTGAAATAAGCGAAGACGTCTTGTTGGTTATTCAATTCGACATCGGTGAACAGCGAGACCGATTCGCGCATGAACACTTCAGCCGCTAACAGGTCGCCCTGGTCGGCTGCCTCGACGCCTGCATTTGCCGCGTCACTGATCCGGTACTGAAGCTCCTGGGACACGGTACGCACCTTTCCGAGTCGAACACCCGACGATAGCGCTCACGGTTCTCGCGGACGAGCTCCGCCCTCCACGCGTACGCGCACCGTGGCCCCTATGCGCCACCGGGCGGGCCTACGATGCTCGCGTGACCGACACCTCCCGCGCGAGCGACGCCGCACCCGGTGCGGCCGCCGTGCCGCGCATGCCCGCCAGCGTGCTGAAGAACGTCGTCTACGCCGGCGGCGCCCGACTCGCCGCGCCCGGCAGCTTCAACGAGACCTTCCGCCTGCTCGACGAGAACCCCGAGGCGCTCGCCTGGATCGGCATGCTCAAGCCGAGCGAGGCCGACATGGCCGAGCTCGCCGCCGAGTTCGACCTGCATCCGCTCGCGATCGAGGACGCCGTCACCGCGCACCAGCGCGCCAAGATCGAGCGCTACGGCGACACCCGCTTCATGGTGCTCAAGGCCGCGTACTACGACGACGCCGCCGAGCAGATCAACTTCGGCGAGCTGCACATCTTCAGCGGCCAGAACTTCGTCATCACGGTGCGGCACGGCGAATCGCCGAAGCTGACGCCGGTGCGCGAGCGGATGGAGACCACGCCCGAAGCGCTCGCCGAGGGCGCCGAGGCGGTGCTCTACGCGATCCTCGACGCCGTCGTCGACGGCTACCTGCCCGTCGTGAAGGGCCTCGCCAACGACATCGACGAGATCGAGACGCAGGTGTTCGACGGCGACCCCACGGTCTCGAAGCGCATCTACGAGCTCAACCGCGAGGTCATCGAGTTCGACCGGTCGGTGAGCCCGCTGATCAGCATCATCGACGAGCTGTCGTCGGGATGGGTCGACGGCGACATGGCCGAGGTGCTCGAGCAGTACCTGCGCGACGTCGCCGACCACGTCGTGCAGACGAAGGAGCGCATCGACGAGTTCCGGGTGCTGCTGCGCGACATCCTGCAGGTCAACACGAACCTGGTCGGCCAGCGCCAGAACGAGGAGTCGCAGCGGCTCTCGGCCGCCTCGAACCGGCAGGCGGAGGAGGCGCGCCTCATCTCGGCGTGGGCCGCCATCCTGTTCGTGCCCTCGCTCATCGGCTCGATCTACGGCATGAACTTCAAGTACATGCCCGAGCTGAACTGGACCTTCGGCTACCCGCTGGCGATCGGGATCATGGTCGGCTCGGCCGTCGTGCTCTACTTCGTCTTCAAACGGCGCGGCTGGCTGTAGTGCCGCGCCGCTCCACGGCGCCGCGCGCCGCGGCGGCGGGCGCCGAGCTGCGCAGCCTGCCGACCTGGGAGGCCGGCTCGATCGACGTGCCCTTCGTCGTCGCGCGGATGGACGAGCTCATCGAGCAGGACACGGCCTGGGACGAGCACGCGCATCCGACTCACGAGCTGCTCTGGAACGCGACCGGCTTCTCGGAGCTCACCGTCGGCCGGCGCACCTGGACCGTCTCGCCGACCCTCGGCATGTGGCTGCCGGCCGGCACCGTGCACCGCGGGTACGCCCCCGCGGGCACGCGGTACTGCACGGCGCAGTTCAGCGTGACGGCGGCGCCGGCGCTCGCCGAGGGACCCGTCGCGGTCGAGATCACGCCGCTGCTGCGGGCGCTGCTCGAGCGGCTGGATGACGCGGCGCTCGCGCCGGAATCGCTGCGGCTGACCGAGGCGATGCTGATCGACGTGCTGCGCCCGGCCGCGCACGAGCTGCTGGTCGACATGCCGACGCAGGGGGTGCTCGCCCCGATCGTGGCGGCGCTCGACCGCGATCCGGGCGACGAGCGCGGGCTCCCGGCGTGGGCCGAGCTCGCGGGCGTGAGCGTGCGTACGCTCAGTCGCGCGTTCCGCGACGAGACCGGCATGAGCTTCAGCGACTGGATCGCGCGGCTGCGGGCGCAGCGGGCGATCGTGATGCTGGCGGCCGGCATCCACCCGGTCGATGTCGCCGAGCGGGTCGGCTACCGCTCGGTGAGCGCCTTCGGCGCGGCGCTGCGGCGCACGACAGGGATGACGCCGGGGGCGTTCCGCCGCGACTGAGCTGCGGAAGCCGCGGCATGCGACGGCGCGGGGGGCTGCGGCGTCGAGGGTGCCCTTCGACGCCAGGTGCCAGCCTGGGAGCGCTGAAGCGGGGGTGACCGGATCGCTACAGGGGCTGGCGTGAACGCGTGTTTGCGCCGTCGACCCGTTCTCTCTACCGTGTGAGGTAAGCCTCACCTAACCGGCCCCGACGTGAACTCCCCGTCCCGGCTGCCGGGTCAGGCTCGCCCCCATCCGAACAGGAGCACAGCCATGCACCAGCCCCGTCTCATCGGCCGCCTCGCGATCGCGGCGCTCGCCGCCGCCACGCTCGCCCTCACCGGCTGCAGCGCCCAGGGCGGCGCGGACGACGCCGCGTCGTCATCCGACTCCGCCGGCTACCCGATCAAGGTCACGAGCGCCCTCGGCACCGCCACGATCACCGAGAAGCCGACCCGCGTCGCGACCGTCAACTGGGCCAACCACGAGGTGCCGCTCGCCCTCGGCGTCGTGCCCGTCGGCATGGCCCGCTCCGACTTCGGCGACGACGACGGCGACGGACTGCTGCCCTGGGTCAAGGAGAAGCTCGACGACCTCGACGCGAAGACCCCGGTGCTCTTCGACGAGACCGACGGCATCGACTTCGCCGCCGTCGCCGACACGGAGCCCGACGTCATCCTCGCCGCCTACTCCGGCCTGACGCAGGAGGACTACGACAAGCTCTCGAAGATCGCCCCCGTCGTCGCCTACCCCGAGGCGCCCTGGGCCACCTCGTGGCGCGACTCGATCGAGATCGAGAGCAAGGCCCTCGGCCTCGCGAAGGAAGGCGAGGCGCTGATCGCCGACATCGACGCCTCGATCACCGAAGCCGTCGAGTCGCACCCGCAGCTCGAGGGCAAGACGGCCATGTTCCTCACCCACGTCGACCCGAGCGACCTGAGCAAGGTCAGCTTCTACACCGCCAAGGACACCCGCGCGGCGTTCTTCGGCGACCTCGACCTGGCGACGCCGAAGAGCATCGAGAAGCTCAGCGGCTCGAGCGACAAGTTCTCGGGCACCATCAGCGCCGAGAACTCGGACGTGTTCGCCGACGTCGACATCATCGTCACCTACGGCGACGACGAGCTCATCGCGACCCTCAAGGGCGACCCGGTGCTCTCGAAGATCCCCGCCGTCGCGAACGACGCGATCGTCGCGCTGCCCGGCACCGGACCGATCGGCACCGCCGCGAACCCGACGCCGCTGTCGATCTCGTGGGTGCTGAGCGACTACGTCGACCTGCTCGCGGGCGCCGCCGACAAGTCCGCGTGACCTCGACGCTCACCGCGCCGAACGCCTCGGGCGCCGCCGTGCTGCGGCGCCCGAGGCGCGTGCGTCTGCTCTGGATGCTCGTCAGCGTCGCCGCGCTGCTCGCCCTGGCCATCGCCTCGGTGTGCATCGGCGCGCGCGACGTCGCCCTCGACGACATCGTCGCGGCGCTGCAGGGGCACGACGAGACGATCGCGCGGGCCGCGGTGACCAAGCGCATCCCGCGCACCCTGCTGGCGATGCTCGCCGGCGGCGCGCTCGCGGTGTCGGGCGCGGTCATGCAGGGCGTGACCCGGAACCCGCTCGCCGACCCCGGCATCCTCGGCGTCAACACCGGCGCCTCGCTCGCTGTCGTGATCGGCATCGCCTGGATCGGCATCTCGTCGGTGCAGTCCTACATCTGGCTCGCGATCGTCGGGGCGGCGCTCGCCGCGGTGTTCGTCTACGCGATCGGCTCGCTCGGACGCGGCGGACCGACGCCGCTCAAGCTCGCCCTCGCCGGTGCGGCGACCTCGACCGCGCTCGCCTCCTTCGTCTCGGCGGTCGTGCTGCCGCGCGGCGACGTCGCCGGCCTCGTGCGCTCGTGGGAGATCGGCGGCGTCGGCGGCGCCACGATCGCGACCGTCGGCACCGTCGCGCCCTTCCTCGGCGCGGGACTGCTGATCAGCGTGCTCATGGCGCGCAGCCTCAACTCGCTCGCCCTCGGCGACGAGCTCGCGAGCGGCCTCGGCGAGCGGGTCGAGCTGGCGCGCGCGATCGCCGCGCTCGGCGCCGTGCTGCTCTGCGCCGCCGTGACCGCCGTCGCCGGCCCGATCGGCTTCGTCGGCCTCGTCGTCGCCCACCTCTGCCGCACGCTCGCCGGCCCCGACCACCGCTGGCTCATCCCCTTCTCGGCCGTGGCCGGCGCCGCGCTGCTGACGGGAGCGGATGTGCTCGGTCGCCTCGTCGCACGCCCCGACGAGATCGACGTGGGCATCATCACCGCGATCGTCGGAGCCCCGTTCCTCATCTGGATCATCCGCCGCGGGAAGGTGCGTGAGCTGTGACCGATCTGCTGGATCCGCCCGCGCTGCCCGGTTCGACGGGTCTTCGGGCCTCGTCCGAGGCGACCGCTCGCGTCGCGGGCGCCCGACGTCGCCGCGGCCGCCGCGCACGCACCGTCACGATGGTGCTCGTCGCGCTCATCCTCATCGTGTTCGCGGTGTCGCTCATGGTCGGGCACCGCTTCTACCCGCCCGAGGCGATCATCCGCGTCATCCTCGGCGAGACGGTGCCCGGCGCCTCGTTCACGGTCGGCGAGCTGCGCCTGCAGCGCGCCGTGCTCGCGGTCGTCGCCGGGCTCAGCTTCGGCCTCGGCGGTGTCGCGTTCCAGACCATGCTGCGCAACCCGCTCGCGAGCCCCGACGTGATCGGCATCAGCTCGGGTGCGAGTGCCGGCGCGGTGTTCGCGATCATCGTGCTGTCGGCCGGCACCGCGCAGACCGGGGCCTTCGCGATCGCGACCGGCCTCGCGGTGGCGCTGCTGGTGTACCTGCTCGCGTTCCGCGGCGGCAGCGCCGGAACCCGCCTCATCCTGATCGGCATCGGCATCGCGGCGATGGGCAACTCGGTCATCAACTACCTGCTCTCGACCGCCGGCCAGTGGGATCTGCAGGAGGCTATGCGCTGGCTCACCGGCAGCCTGAACAGCGCGAGCTGGGGCACGGCCGTGCCGACGCTGTTGTCGGTGCTCGTGCTGGGTCCGGTGCTCGTCGGGCTCAGCCGGTCGCTCGGAGCGCTCCGCTTGGGCGACGACACCGCCTCCGCCCTCGGGGTGCGGGTCGGCGTGACCCGGATCGGCGTGATCGTTGCGGCCGTCGGGCTGATCGCCGTCGCGACCGCCGCGACCGGGCCGATCGCCTTCGTCGCATTCCTCTCCGGGCCGATCGCCGCGCGCATCGTCGGGCCCGGCGCGGCGCCGATCGTGCCGGCCGGACTCGTCGGCGCCCTGCTCGTGCTCGTCGCCGACCTCGCCGGGCAGTACGCCTTCGGCACCCGCTACCCGGTCGGCGTCGTCACCGGCGTGCTCGGGGCTCCGTACCTGCTGTACCTCATCATCCGCACGAACCGAACGGGAGGCTCGCTGTGACCGTCGAGCACACGCTGCGTGCCGAGGCCCTCGAGCTCGGCTACCGCGACCACGCCGTGATCGACGGCCTCGACCTCGAGGTGCCGCCGGGCCGCATCACCGTCATCGTCGGCGCGAACGCCTGCGGCAAGTCGACCCTGCTGCGGTCGATGTCGCGGCTGCTCGCGCCGCGCGCGGGCCAGGTGCTGCTCGACGGCGAGCAGGTGCACCGACTGCCCGCGAAGGAGCTGGCTCGCACGCTCGGCCTGCTGCCGCAGTCGCCGATCGCACCCGAGGGGATCACGGTCGCTGACCTCGTCGGGCGCGGCCGGCATCCGCACCAGCGCGCCTACGTGCGCTGGAGTCGTGAGGATGACGCCGCCGTCGCCGCCGCGCTCGAGGCCACCGACACGCTCGAGCTCGCCGAGCGCGCCGTCGACGAGCTCTCGGGCGGGCAGCGTCAGCGGGTGTGGATCGCGATGGCGCTCGCGCAGCAGACCGACGTGCTGCTGCTGGACGAGCCGACGACCTTCCTCGACGTGAGCCACCAGGTCGAGGTGCTCGATCTGCTGACCGACCTCAACCGGCAGCGCGGCACGACGATCGTGATGGTGCTGCACGACCTCAACCTCGCCGCGCGCTACGCCGACCACCTGGTCGCGATCGCGGGCGGGCGGGTGCACGCGGCGGGGGATCCGTCCGAGGTGCTGACGGCCGAGCTGGTGCGCACGGCGTTCGGCCTCGAGAGCCGGATCATCGACGACCCGGTCTCGGGACGGCCGCTCATGCTGCCGCTCGGCCGGCACCATGTCGCGTCCGCGTCCGCGTCCGCGTCCGCGTCCGCGCCGCCGTCGGCCGCCGCGTCGCCGCCTGACGGACGCGGTCGGTAGCCTCGGAGCGTGACCCCGAGCCCCGCCTCCGCGCACGCGCTCGACGGCGGCCCGCTCGAGCGCCGGCTCGCGGCCGTCGTCGGCGACCGCACCGCTGCGGCCTTCGATCGGGGGCTCGGACTGCGCACGGTCGGCGACCTGCTCAGCCACTACCCGCGCCGCTACGCCCGCCGCGGCGAGCTGACGGCGCTCGCGAGTCTCGTCGTCGGCGAGGACGTCACGATCGTCGCCGAGGTGCGCAAGGTCAACGAGCGCGTCATGCGCCAGCGCAAGGGCTCGATCCTCGAGGTCGAGGTCACCGACGGCAGCGGCATCCTCAGCCTCACCTTCTTCAACCAGGCCTGGCGGTCGCAGCAGCTGAAGCCCGGCGTGCGCGGCATGTTCGCCGGCAAGGTCGGCGACTACCGCGGGCAGCGCCAGCTCGCGCATCCCGACTACGAGCTCTTCGAGGCCGACGACCCGCGGGCTGACGCGCTGCGCGCCGGGGGAGCGGAGGCGAAGAGCTGGGCCGAGCAGCCCGTGCCGGTGTACCCGGCGACCTCGACGCTGCCGACGTGGAAGATCCAGCAGGCCGTCGAGGTCGTGCTCGACTCGCTGCCGCGGCTCGACGACCCGGTTCCGGATGCGGTGCGCCGCGAGCGCGGACTGGTCGACTTCGCCCAGGCGCTCGAGCTCGTGCACCGGCCCGAGAAGGATCGCGACTGGCGCGCGGCACGGGATGCGCTGCGATTCCAGGAGGCCTTCGTGCTGCAGTCGGCGCTGCTGCGCCAGCGCGCCGCGCGCCGGGCCGAGGCGGCCGACCCGCGGCATCCGGGCAAGCTGCTCGCCGAGTTCGACGCGGCGCTGCCGTTCCAGCTCACCGGCGATCAGCGGCTCGTGGGGGAGGAGATCGAGCGCGACCTCGCCTCCGACGCCCCGATGAACCGCCTCGTGCAGGGCGAGGTCGGCTCGGGCAAGACCCTGGTCGCGCTGCGGGCCATGCTCACGGTCGTCGACTCCGGCGGTCAGGCCGTGCTGCTCGCCCCGACCGAGGTGCTCGCCGCCCAGCACCTGCGCTCGATCACCCGTTCGCTCGGCCCCGACCTGGCCGCGCGGCTGCGACCCACGCTCGTGACCGGGCAGCTGACCGCGGCTGAGCGGCGCAAGGCCCTGCTCGCGGTCGCCTCGGGTGGCGCCTCGATCGCCGTCGGCACCCATGCCCTGCTCGGCGACAACGTCAGCTTCGCCGACCTCGGCCTCGTCGTCGTCGACGAGCAGCACCGCTTCGGCGTCGACCAGCGCGAGGCTCTGCGGCTGAAGGGCCGCTCGCCGCACGTGCTCGTGCTCACCGCGACGCCCATCCCGCGCACGGTCGCGATGACGGTCTTCGGCGACCTCGACATCTCGACGATCTCCGAGCTGCCGGCCGGCCGCACGCCGATCTCGTCGTTCGTGGTCGGGCTCACCGATCACCCCGGCTGGGAGCGCCGCATCTGGGAGCGGATGTCGGAAGAGCTCGCCCAGGGGCGCCAGGCTTTCGTCGTCTGCCCCGCGATCGACGCGAAGACGCCCGACCCGGATCTCGCGCCGGCGCCCGACGACGAGCCGGCCGCCGCGCCCGCGGAGGGCGCCGGTCCGCCGCCGCCGATCGCCGCCGTGCTCACGGTGGTCGAGGAGGTGCGCCGCAACCCGCTGCTCGCCGGCCGCCGCGTCGAGGCGCTGCACGGCCGGATGAGCGCCGACGAGAAGGATGCGGTCATGCGCGCCTTCGCCGCCGGCGACATCGACGTGATCGTCGCGACCACCGTGATCGAGGTCGGCGTCGACGTGCCGAACGCGTCGACCATGGTCGTGCTCGACGCCGACCGCTTCGGCGTCTCGCAGCTGCACCAGCTGCGCGGCCGCGTCGGTCGCGGCGGCGTGCCCGGGCTCTGCCTCTTCGTCACCCACGCCGCCCCCGAGACGCTCGCGCGCGAACGGGTGGATGCGGTCGCCGCGACCCTCGACGGCTTCGAGCTGGCGAACGTCGACCTCGAGCTGCGCCGCGAGGGCGACGTGCTCGGCAGCGCCCAGTCGGGCGGCCGCTCGTCGCTGCGCCTGCTGCGCGTCGCGAAGGACGGCGACCTGATCGGCGACGCGCGCGAGGCCGCCGCGGGCGTGCTCGACGACGACCCGACGCTCGCGCAGCATCCGGCGCTCGCCGCAGCGCTCGCTCGCCGCCTCGACGAGGCCGAGGCGGCGTTCCTCGCGAAGGGCTGAGGCTCCCGCGACGCGACGCGACGGCTGGCGCGCCCGACACCGGCGAGTTCACTCCGTGTTCGCGTCGGCGTGAGCACACATCCCTAGCGTCGAATCGTCCGACGGCCCCCGAACGGGGGTCACCGAACGACCGATCGGGGAGATCATGTCCACCAGCCACCACGACGAGCAGCGCCGGGCCGACCACCCGGTCGCTCAGAGTCCCGCGCGACCGCCTCGCCGCCGCCGCGCCCTCACCGCCCTCGCTGCCACGCTGGCGGCCGCCGCACTGGCGCTGCTGCCGACCGGGGCGGCCTGGGCCGATCCGCCCGGCGCGATCCCGGCGAACGCGACCGCCGGCGACGAGAAGTGGCAGCCGGCCACCGACTACGACACCGACGGCTGCTACCCGAGCGTCGCGGTCGCCGGCGATGGCACGCCCGCCGAGGGGCTCAACAACTCGGGGGCGCTCAATGGCAGCTGCCGCGACCAGAGCGATCTCGACAACGCGAACACCTACGTGCGCACGAGCTGCGTCGCCGATGGCTGGTGCGCGCACGTCTACGCCTACTACTTCGAGAAGGATCAGGTGGTCGCCGGTCTCGACGCCTTCGGCCACCGTCACGACCTCGAGCACGTGATCGTCTGGATCAAGGACGACCAGGCGCGCTACGTCTCCGCCTCGGCCCACGGGAACTACGACACCCGCGCCGCGGGCGACGTGCTGTGGGACGGCACGCACCCGAAGATCGTGTACCACAAGGACGGCGCCGGCACGCATGCCTTCCGCTTCGCGACGGGCGGGGACGAGCCGCCGGAGAACCACTACGGCACCTGGCAGCGCCCCGCACTGCTGAGCTGGGAGCTGCTGAGCGATCCGGTGCGGAACACCATCAACACCCACTCCTACGGCTCGGCCAGCTTCGACATCCGCGACGAGGTCTTCGCCGGCAAGGTCGCGCAGTGGGCGCCCGAGGAGGCGCCGTTCTGATCCGCCGCCGGCGGCGCTGACTCGTGACGCCCCGTGCGGCCGCTGCGGTCGCGCGGGGCGTCATCCGGTAACGAGATGGTCACGAGGAATCGCTACGCTGGGTGCCGTGAGCAGGATCGCCGTCGTCCCCGGTTCCTTCGACCCCGTCACCCTGGGGCATCTCGACGTCATCGAGCGTGCGGCGGGCATCTTCGACCAGCTGCACGTGCTCGTCGTGCACAACCCCGGCAAGACGGCGCTGCTGCCGATCGCGCAGCGCGTCTCGCTCATCCAGGACTCGATCGCCGAGGCCAAGATCTCGGGCGACATCCTCGTCACCAGCTGGAGCGTCGGCCTGCTTGTCGACTACTGCACCGACGTGGGCGCGAGCGTGCTGGTCAAGGGCATCCGCTCGCAGGTGGATGTGGCCTACGAGACCCCGATGGCGATCGTCAACCGCGACCTCGCCGGCGTCGAGACCGTGTTCATGCTTCCCGACCCGGCGCACACGCACGTGTCGTCGTCGCTCGTGCGTCAGGTGGCCGAGCTCGGCGGGGATGTGCGTCCCTACGTTCCGACGCCGGTCGCCGACTACCTGCAGACGCCGCGCTGAGACCAGAAGGGCGACCAGCGCTGAGACCAGAAGGGCGACCAGCGCTGAGACCAGAAGGGCGACCAGCGCTGAGACCAGAAGGGCGACCAGCGCTGCGACCAGCTCTGAGACCGCTCTGACATACGAAGGGCTCCGCCGATCGGCGGGGCCCTTCGTGTGTCAGCGCAGGAGGCGTCGGATCAGGTGAGGCGCTCGGACTCCGTACCGCGCGCCCGGCCGATCAGGCTCATCAGGTGGTACACGACGATCGCCGCGACCGTGCCGAGGATGATGCCGGTGAACTGCATGGCGCCCGAGACGAGCGTGAAGTTCGCGATGCCCATGATGAGCGCGACGCCGGCGGTGAGCTGGTTCTTCGGCTGCGAGAAGTCGACCTTGTTCTCGACCCAGATGCGCACGCCGATGATGCCGATGAGGCCGTAGAGCGCCGTCGTGACGCCGCCGAGCACGCCCGGCGGAACCGTGTTGATGACGGCGCCGATCTTGGGCGAGAGGCCGAGCAGGATCGCGGCGATGCCGGCGACCCAGTACGCGGCTGTCGAGAAGACGCGGGTCGCGGCCATGACGCCGATGTTCTCGCCGTAGGTCGTGGTGGGCGATCCGCCGCCGATGCCGGCGAGGATCGAGGCGACGCCGTCGGCGAAGAGGGCGCGGCCGGTCAGCGGCGACAGGTCGCGCTTGGTGAGCTGGCCGACGCCGCGGATGTGGCCCACGTTCTCGGCGATGAGCGCGAGCACGACGGGCAGGAACGCCAGGTAGAGCGGCAGGTGGTCGAGGGTGAAGCTCGGGGTCGTGAACTCGGGCAGGCCGACCCAGGCGGCCTGGTCGACCTTGCTGAAGTCGACCTCGCCGGCGATGACCGCGGCGATGTAGCCGACGACGACGCCGATCACGATCGACAGCCGGCCGAGGAAGCCCTTGAAGAGCACGGCGGCGAGGATGACGGCGAGCAGCGTGATCAGCGCGATGCCCGGCGACTTCGCGAAGTTGTCGCGCGCGGCCGGAGCCAGGTTGAAGCCGATCAGGGCGACGATGGCGCCGCTGACGATCGGAGGCATGAGCACATCGATCCAGCGGGTGCCCGAGAAGTGCACGATCGCGCCGACGATCGCCAGCAGAACGCCGACGATGATGACGCCGGCGAGGGCCGATCCGCGCCCGCCGGCGGCCGTGGCGGCGCCGATCGGGGCGATGAACGCGAACGACGAGCCCAGGTAGCTGGGCAGGCGGTTGGCCGTGATGATGAGGAAGAGCAGGGTGCCTAGACCTGAGAACAGCAGCGTCGTGCTGGTCGGGAATCCGGTGATGAGCGGAACCAGGAACGTCGCGCCGAACATCGCGACGACGTGCTGCACGCCGAAGCCGATGGTGCGCGGCCAGCTCAGGCGCTCCTCCGGGAGCACGATCTCCTGAGACGGAACCGTCTTGCCGTCGCCGTGCAGCTTCCAGATCGCCACGAAGGCCCCTCTCCCGGGCGGCTCCGTGCCGCGCCTCGCATGACATTAGCGGGACGCGGACGGCGGCCGTACCACTCGCGGATGACCGCATCCTCCGGGCGAGGGATGCGCGTGCTGCGGCCGGTTCCTAGCGTGGAGTCATGCACTTCACCGCACTGCCCGCTCTCGCCGCCGCGGCCGTCGCCGCCGATGACTCCACCGCCGCCGGGCTCGCCGTCGGCGGGACGATCGCGATCGTGGTCGTCGTGCTGCTGCAGGTCGTGCTGTTCGTCGCCGCGCTGATCTCGATCCTCGTGTCGTCGCGCTACACCGGCGGCGGCAAGCTGCTCTGGATCCTGCTCGTGTTCTTCATGCCCTTCCTCGGCCCGCTCGGCTGGTTCCTCGGCGGCCGGAACGCGCAGATCCGCACGAACACGCCCTAGTTGCGGGCGTGTGCGGCGGCCCGCATCCGCTTCCACCACGCTCTCAGCCCGTCGTCCGCTCGGTGAGGTTAGGCTTGCCTTCTATGGCGAAGACCCCGAGACTCCAGCCGGCCGACCCCCGCCTGTTCCGCGCGCAGGTCGTCGCGAACCGTCGGCTCACGCCGTCGATGCAGCGCGTGACCGTCTCGAGCGCCGAGCTGGCGGAGTTCGAGTACCTCGGCTTCGACCACTGGTTCCGCCTCTTCCTGCAGCTGCCGCACCACGACGAGCTCTTCCTGCCCGCCGTCGAGGGGCGCAAGTGGTGGCAGAACTACCTCGACATCCCCGAGGAGCGCCGGCCGCACTGCGCGAACTACACGGTCGCCGCGTTCCGTCCGGCGGCCGACCGCGCCGACGGAGCGCGCATCCCGGCCGAGCTCGACATCGACTTCGTGCTGCATCGCAGCGCCGCCGGCGAGCTCGAGGGCGGGGCCGCGATCTGGGCCGACGCCGCGCAGCCCGGCGACAACATGGCGTTCCTCGACCAGGGCGCCCTCTACGACCAGCCCGACGACACCAGCGAGGTGCTGATCGTCGCCGACGAGACCGGGCTTCCTGGCACCGCCGGCATCCTCGCCTCGCTTCCGGCGGATGCCACGGGCCTGCTCCTGCAGGAGGTCGCGACGCGCGGCGACGTGCGCGAGCTGCCCGGCCCGGTCGGCGTCGAGCGTCGCTGGATCGTGCGCGACGAAGCCGCCGACGCTCACGCGACCCCCGGCCAGGCCGCGCTCGCCGAGCTGCTGCGCCTCGAGAGCCTCTCCGCGACGGCCTACGCCTACCTGGTCGGCGAGTCGGACCTCGCGACCAGCGGCCGCCGCCACGTGCGAGGCCTCGGCCTGGTCAAGGAGCGCATCTTCTTCTCCGGCTACTGGCGCCAGGAGCGCCGGCCGCAGCTGCAGCCCGCCTGAAGGGACGCCAGGGACACCGGGCGCCCCGCCATGCCGCGGCGCATCCTGCCGAGCTGGAGAGCACATCCACGACCCGGCGCATCCTGTCGCCTGAATGACAGGATCGACGAGTGACACTGACACTCGGGTACAAGGCATCGGCCGAGCAGTTCGCCCCGCGCGAGCTGGTCGAGATCGCGGTCGCCGCAGAGGCGCACGGCATGGAATCGGTGGCGGTGAGCGACCACTTCCAGCCCTGGCGGCACGAGGGCGGCCACGCGCCGTTCTCGCTCGCGTGGATGGCGGCCGTGGGGGAGCGCACCTCGACGATCCGCATCGGCACGAGCGTGATGACGCCGACCTTCCGCTACAACCCGGCGGTCGTCGCGCAGGCCTTCGCCACGATGGGATGCCTGTACCCCGACCGCGTCTTCCTCGGCGTCGGGAGCGGCGAGGCGCTCAACGAGATCGCCACCGGGTTCCAGGGCGCGGGCGAGCAGCAGTGGCCCGAGTTCAAGGAGCGCTTCGCCCGCCTGCGCGAGTCGGTGCGGCTCATGCGCGAGCTCTGGAAGGGCGACCGCGTCGACTTCGAGGGCGAGTACTACTCCACGCACGGCGCCTCGATCTACGACGTGCCCGAGAACGGCATCCCGATCTACATCGCCGCCGGCGGCCCGATGGTCGCGCGTTACGCCGGCCGCGCGGGCGACGGCTTCATCTGCACCTCGGGCAAGGGCATGGAGCTCTACACGGAGGAGCTCATCCCCTCGGTTCTCGAGGGCGCCGAGAAGGCCGACCGCGACGCGAGCGGGATCGACCGGATGATCGAGATCAAGCTCAGCTACGACACCGACCACGACACCGCGCTCGAGAACACCCGCTTCTGGTCGCCGCTGTCGCTGTCGAAGGAGCAGAAGCACGACATCACCGATCCCGTCGAGATGGAGAAGGCGGCGGATGCGCTGCCGATCGAGCAGATCGCGAAGCGCTGGATCGTCGGCAGCGACCCCGACGCCGTCGTCGCCGAGATCAAGCAGTACGTGGATGCGGGGCTCAACCACCTCGTCTTCCACGCGCCCGGCCATGACCAGCGCCGTTTCCTCGAGCTGTTCGAGCGGGATCTCGCACCGCGGCTGCGCGCGCTGGGCTGAGCGCCGTGCGCTGAGCGCACTGCGCTGACGGCGCTGCCCGTCCCGAATCGTTTTCGACACCCGTCCGGGGAGTCCTCCTAATGGGGGACTCCCCGTTCTGTCTATCCTCCATGAGACTCGTACCTGTCACACGGAGATCGCGAGCGGGGGCTCGCGTCATCCCGAAATCTCCGCGTGGCAGGGGAGTAGCAATGCACACGCGTGAGCGTGCCGTCGAGACGGCCGCACGATGACGGCCACCTGGGCCCAGGGGGCGCCGGCCGAGAGCCGGTACTCCGGTGTCGGCTTCGAGCCCGCGGCCGAGGCCGCCGGCATCGCCGTGTCCGGATGGGCGCGCGTCGCCGTCGCGGTACACGCCGTCGGGCCGACGCCCGCGCCCGTCGTGATGCGACTCGACGTGGCCAGCTACGCGCCCATCCTCATCGACTTCCGCCAGCGCGCCTTCGAGGCGAAGCTGCCGATCGGCCAGTACCCGTCGGCGCCCGAGAGCGTTCTCGTGCACCAGGCGACCATGGCCGAGGGGGATGCCGCCGTCTTCCCGCTGCCCGGCACCGACCTCGACAAGCTGCTCTGGCGCGTCGGGTTCACCTGCTTCGGCGACAACCCCGCCCCGTGGATCATCCCCGGCGAGCGCTACAAGCTGAACCGCTGGCCGAACTTCGTCGAGCTGACCCATCACATGGATCACATCCGCATGGCGGCCGCGCTCGCCAACGCGCACTACACGGCCGACGAGCTCGCCGCCGCGGCCGGCACCGACCGCTCCTCCGCCCAGCGACTCATCAACGCCTTCACGCTCATGCGCGTGGTCGAGGCGTCGGCGGTCGCGGCGGTTCCCGTCACCGTCCCGGAGCGCGCCGATGCGCCCCGGAGCCTGTTCCGCCGCCTGCGCGAGAAACTGGGGATGTAACGCATGGCCGAGCACGTCATCCTCTTCGCCGGCCCCATGGGCGCCGGCAAGACGACCGCGATCCGCAGCCTCAGCGAGATCGAGGTGGTCAGCACCGAAGCGGCCAACAGCGAGCGCCACGTCGTCGACAAGGCCACCACCACGGTCGCCCTCGACTACGGCGAGATCACCCTCGGCGACGAGGACAAGGTGCGCCTCTACGGCGTGCCCGGCCAGAAGCGCTTCGACTTCATGTGGGCGATCCTGAAGAAGCGCGCCCGCGGCATGATCATGCTCGTCAACGACGATGCGCCGGATGCGGTGCAGACGATGATCGAGTACCTCGACGACTTCAGCGACCTCTACGAGCGCGGCGGCGTCATCGTCGGCGTCTCGCGCACCGACCTCGGCGCCGGGCCCGGCCTCGCCGCCTACTCGGCCGCGCTGCAGGCGCAGCGCCCCGACCTCATCGTGCCCGTCTTCACGGTCGACCCGCGCGATGCGGGCCAGATGCGCACCGTGCTCATGACGCTCATCGCCAACATCGAGATGCGGGCCATGCTCGCCCCGGCTGCGGAGGCGGTCGCACCATGAACCAGCCCATCCACCAGGACCAGCTCGTCATCACCGAGGGCCAGGCCGCCCTCGATGGGATGTGCTCGCTCGCGCCGTCGACGATCTACGCCGCGCTGCTCACCGACGACGGCTTCGACATCGTGCACGTCTCGCGCACCCAGACCGAGGCGAGCCGCTTCGCGAGCATGTCGAGCTCGATCCAGGCGCTCAGCGACGCGGTCGGCCACGAGCTGCGCATCGGCGACAGCGAGTACGTGATCATGGGCAGCGCTCAGGGCCACGTCATCCAGCTGCGCATCCCCGGCCAGCCGATCGTGCTCGCCGCGCTCTTCCAGCCGCACGAGACCCTCGGCAAGGCGCTCTCGACCGCGCGCCTCACCGCCGAGCGTCTCGCCCAGCGCCTGCCCGCCGTGCAGGCCTCCGCCATGGCGGCCCCGAACTTCTGAAGCCCGGTGCGCTCGACCGCGCTCGCGTCTCAGGACCATCAGAACAACCGAACTCTCACGAACACCACAACCCGAAAGAAGAACCGCTCATGACTGATATCGCTGCCGTCTCCAACGTCCAGGCCTCGCTCGAGTCGCTGCTGCGCATCGAGGGCGCCATGGCCGCCGCGCTCGTCGACTCGGGCAGCGGCATGCTGCTCGGCGGCGTCGGCTCGGGCCTCGACCTCGACGTCGCCGCCGCCGGCAACACCGAGGTCGTGCGCGCCAAGCTGCGCACCGCCAAGGCCCTCGGTCTGGGCGACGCGATCGACGACATCCTCATCACGCTGACCACCCAGTTCCACATCATCCGCCCGATGGCGAAGACCCCCGAGGTCTTCATCTACCTCGTGCTCGACCGCGACCGCTCGAACCTGGCCATGGCGCGCATCAAGACCAAGGAGGTCGAGGGCCAGCTGGCTCTCTGATCCCGCTCTCCTGACCGATCCGCGCGGCCTCGTCCCGGCACGCACGGATCCTCCGGAACGCAGGCCCCGACGCTCTCGACGGCGTCGGGGCCTGCGTGCGTTCCGGGGTGGGGTGCGGGGCGGGCGCGGTGCGGTCGGGCGCGGTGCGGTGCGGTGCGGGACGCTGCGGTGGGCGGGTGGCCGGGTGGCGGTGGCGGCGCGGGGTGTGACCGGGTGCGGTGAGGTGTGGTCGGGCGCCTGCCGAGCGTGTGTCGAATCGGCTTCTCCTCGTGCGCTGGCGTGGAGGCGTGACGTCTGATCCACTGGGTTCGAATGTCGGTGGAATATGCATCTGATCTGCGGTTCTCTGTCGTCGAGCTGTTCCGGCGGATGTCGGTGGTGGCTGTCACTGTGCAGGTATGGAGAAGCTCGCGACGACACCCGGACGCGACGGCCAAGCGTCGTTCGCTGACGGCGGCGGCGTTGACTTCGTGAACGCGGGCGGTGGCGGCGGGGTCGTGACGTTGCCGGGGCTGGTGGGTGAGGCGGAGGCGGCGCTCGCGCTGCTGACGGCGGGGCAGGTGGCGGAGGTGCGGATGCTCGCCCGCGCCGGGCAGCTCGCCGAGATCGAAGCGGCCGACGCGTCGGCGAATGTGCGGGCGCACGACATGGCTCTGCGGTCGATCGCGGCGGAGATCGGCGGAGTGCTCCGCTCCCCAGACCGGACGGTGCAGCGCCGCATCGGCGAGGCGCGGGAGATCGTCGAGTTCTATCCCGCGGCCCTGTCGGCGTGGGAGCACGGATTCATCACCCGCGGGCACGTCACGGTGATCGTCGACGCAGGTCGGGTCGTGCCGGTCGATCGGCGGGCGGAGTTCGAGCGGGAGGCGATCGAACGCAGTCTGCTCGATACCCCGAACCGGGTGCGCGCCGGTCTTGAGCTCTACGCCGAGAAGCTCACCGAGCGCACCTCCACGGAACGCCACACCGAAGCCGCACGTGCTCGTGCCGTGCGCCTGCTCCCGGGTCGGGATGGGATGTGCGACGTGATCGCCACCGTTCCGACAGTCATCGGCGACGGCATCCTCGACCGCCTCACCCGCATGGCACACGCCGTGCAGGACGCCGCGGGCCCGTGCGGGGTTTCTGACGCTACGGCGGGTTCTGTGGGTGATTCGGATCGGCGAACGGTCGATCAGATCCGAGCCGACGTCTTCGCTGATCTGCTGCTCACCGGGGCGCCCGCGCTGGACCCGACCGTCCACGGCGACGGATCCGGCGGGCTCGGTGCGATCCGCGCCCAGGTGCAGGTCACCGTCTCGGCGCTCACGCTGCTCGGCGACGACGAGAACCCTGCGGACCTCATCGGACGCCCGCCCGTCGATGCGGGCACAGCCCGCTACCTCGCCGGCGAGACCACATCGTGGACGCGCATCCTGACGGACCCGGTCGATGGCACGACGGTCGCCGTCGACCGGTACCGGCCCTCGCTCGAGCAGCGTCGGCACTTGCGTGCCCGGGATCAGCACTGCCGCTGGCCGGGATGCCGGACGGCCGCGGTCCGCTGCGAACTCGACCACACCATCGACGCCGCGCTCGGCGGACCCACCACCCTGACCAACCTCGCCCATCTGTGCCAACGGCACCACTCGATGAAGCAGTTCACCGCCTGGCGAGTGAGACAACACCCCGGTGGGATCCTCGAATGGACGTCCCCGACCGGCCGCACCTACCGCGAAGACGCACCAGCCCCGGCGGTCGCCTTCGTGCCACTCGGGCACCCGATCCGCCACCTCGCCCGGCTCCGATCACCCGACTCGGCGAGCCCGCCAGGCTCAACCGGCCGGATGGTTCCGCTCGATCCGGCCAGGTCTTCCGGTGAGCAGTGGAGTCGCGGATCCGGGCGACGAGAACCGCCGACGGGACACGGTGGCGGTGGTGCTGACGCGCGCATCCACGAATCCGCTCCGGCGCCGTTCTGATCAGGCACGCTCGACTGCGGACCTCGGGACCCGCGGCCGATCGTCTCCGGTGAAGCAGACGCGCGCCGTGCTCACGGCCGAGCGTGAAGCGCACGCGGCGAGACTTCGCGCAGTCGCTGGACTGTCGTGCACGCGACCCGTCGTCGAGAGGGTTCAGAACTCAGGCGGCGATGCGGGCGCGTACCTGATCGACGATTCTGCGAACGGTGATCTCGAGCAGATCCGATTCGGCCGCTCCGGCCCCATCCGAACCTGCATCGACCCCTGGCAGCGGATCCCCGTCAGCGAGCTCGGCGGCGACCGCGGTCTTGACGTCGGCGCGATCGACGCCCGCCGGGATCGGGAAGGCCAGCACGTCGAAGTCGCCGTCGGCCGCGTCGCCGAGCAGCGTCCGCACCCGGCCGAGCGCGGGATCCGGATGCGTCAGGTGGAGGTGGGCTCGCAGCTCGGGATCGAATCCGGTCGTGCCGACGTAGGCGACCGCCCCCGCATCCACGTCGACCCACACATACAGCCACGAACCGTGCGGCTGCACCCGTCCGCCGCGCACGAGGACGACGCGCGCGTCGACGGCGCTGCCGGCGTCGGCACCGCCGTGGGTGTCGATGTCGTCAGGGGTCACGCGTCGTCGGGGGAGTCGGCCGGACTGACGTTCACGTCGACCGACGCGAACGGGAACGGGAAGACGAAGCTGTAACCGTCTCCGGTCCAGTCGTTCAGGGGCAGCAGCCAGAACCAGACGTGACCGATCAGCGCGCTCGCCCCCGCGACGATCGCGATCGCGATCGTGTAGCGCCGGAACATCCGCAGCGCATGCGGCAGGTCGACGGCGTGGCGCTGCACCACCCCGATCGCGACGAAGACCAGCGCTCCGATGGCCAGGAGCACGAACGGACTCGCGTTCATCGTGAGGTTCAGACACTGCGGCACGGCGTCGGTGGGATCGCCCTGCGCATCGAGGTAGCCGCCGTCTCCGGTGAACCCGCCCGGGCAGTAGCCGCGGCTCGCGACCGTGACGAACGAGTAGGCGAGAGCGACGAGACCGGCGACGACGACCAGGCGTCGCACGGCGCGCAGCAGTTCGCGACCCGGCAGCTCGTCCATCGTCGAAGCCGTCGTCGCCGGATCGGTCGAGAGCTTCGACGGGGTGAACAGCGTCGTGCGAGTCATGGGGACCTCCTCGTCCAGATTGGCACGAGCGGGAGCGAAAGTGAACATCCCTCTCTCTCGCATCGTCCGTTCGGCGGAGCCCGATCCCGCCGACATCGCCGACGCGGGAGGATGGGCGCATGACGCTGCAGGTCGGATACGCCGCGATGCTCGAGCAGTTCGCCCCGCTCGAGGTGCTCGACCTGGCCGAGCGCGCCGAGAAGGCGGGCTTCGTCGGCGTGATGGCCTCCGACCACTTCCAGCCCTGGGTTCCGCAGCAGGGCCAGGCCGCCTTCGTCTGGAATGTGCTCAGCGCGCTCGGCCAGCGCATCCACGGCTCACTCGGCACCGGCGTGACGGCGCCGACGTTCCGCTGGCATCCGGCGATGGTCGCGCAGGCCTCCGCCACCCTCGGCGCCCTCTACCCGGGGCGACACTGGCTGGGCCTCGGCAGCGGCGAGGCCATCAACGACCACATCACGGGTCAGTACTGGCCCGAGGCGGCCGAGCGCATCGACCGGATGTTCGAGGCCGTCGACGTGATCAAGAAGCTGTTCTCGGCCTCGCTGGCCGGCCGCGACGCGAAGCACGACGGCCGCTACTTCAAACTCGAATCGACGCGGCTGTGGACCATGCCGGAGGCGGCGCCGCCCATCCTCGTCGCCACCGGCGGCCCCATCACCGCGAAGCGCGCCGGCCGCACCGTCGACGGGCTCATCACCGAGAGCGTCACGCACGAGCGCGCCGCCCAGCTGCTGACCCGCTTCGCCGAGGGCGCCCGCGAATCCGGGCGCGACGCGAGCCAGATGCCGAAGGTGCTGCGCCTGCACCTCAGCTGGGCTGCGACCGACGAGCGGGCCGTCGCGAACGCGCTGCACCAGTGGCCGAACGCCGGGCTGCGCTTCCCGAAGTCGGACATCCGCTCGCCGCACGAGCTCGAGCAGATGGCGCGCATGGTGCGCCCCGAGGACTTCGCCGGGCGGATGATCGTCTCCGCCGACCCGGACGTGCACCGCGCCGAGATCCAGCGCTACGCCGACCTCGGCTTCGACCGCATCCACCTGCACAACGTCGGCCGCAACCAGGCCGAGTTCATCGACGTCTTCGCGCGCGAGGTGCTGCCTGCGCTGCGTAGCTGAAGTGCGGCCGGGACGAGACGAGACAGATCCGGCCGACCCGGCACGGGCGTGCGGCCGAATGTGACACGCCGTCACAGGTGATCGTTCGCGTTGTTAACCTCCGCCTGCCATCCTGTTCACCCGCCGTTCAGGTTCGGCGTCGACGAGGAGGACCCATGGCCAGCACGAAGAAGCTCGAGCGCGAGGCGAAGAAGTCGCTGAGGGCCGCCCTCAAGGCCGTCGACGAGGCCCGCGCCACCGCGAAGAAGCTCGGCAAGAGCGCGCGCAAGGACGCCGCGAAGATCGTCGACCAGCTCGAGAAGCGCGCCGCGAAGGCGCAGCGCTCGGCGAGGAAGTCGGTGGACGGGCTCGACTCGACCCGCAAGGACGCGGCCAAGACCGCGAAGAAGCGCGCCACGAAGGCGGTCGAGTCGGCGAAGAAGAGCGCGACGAAGGTGCGCGGCGCGGCCAAGAAGAACGTGAAGTCGACCTCGGCGTCGGCCAAGAAGTCGGCGGGATCGGTCAGCACCTCGGCCGGAAAGGCGGCGCGAGAAGCCAAGAAGCGGGCGGTGGATGCCGCCGTCGCCCCCGCCGCCGTCGTCACGGCGGTCGGATCGGCGGTCGCCTCCGCGGTCGACTCGATCTCGTCGGCCGCGCCGTCGGCTGCGAAGCCGGCATCCTCGCCCGCCAGCTCCGAGGCCGCGAGCCGCAAGTCCGCCGCGACCAAGCCGGCGGCGACGCGCAAGCCGGCCGCTGCCGCGACGCGTAAGCCCGCCGCCTCGACCCGCAAGCCGGCCGCACCCCGCGCCCGTGTCGCCGCGAAGCCATCGACCGCGACGCTCACCTCCCTCTCGGTCGCCGAGCTGCGCGAGCGCGCGAAGACCGCCGGCAAGACCGGCTACTCGCGGCTGACGAAACCGCAGCTGATCGAGCTGCTGGGGAAGGCCTGAGGCCGCCGACGCCCGGTCCGTCGTCATCCCGGCGGGCCACCTCCCGTCTACCTGCAGGACACTCGCTGGTCCTACCGTCCTGACGCGTCGAGAGGACCGCATCCGTGACCGCTGAGTCGCCCGCCGCACTGCCCGAACCGACCCCGGTCGACCCGCCGAATCCGGGCCCCGCTCTGTCGCCGATCCTCGGCAGCGTCGACCTCGCCGCGCCGCCGCGCACCCTGCTCGACGTGCTGCGCGACACCGCTCAGCGGCACCCGGAGGCCTCGGCGATCGACGACGGCGAGGTCGCGCTGAGCTATCGCCAGCTCATGGCGCGCGTCGTCGCCCTCGCCGCGAAGCTGCACGAGGCGGGCGTGCGCCGCGGCGACCGCGTCGGCGTGCGCATGCCCTCTGGCAGCCACCGGCTCTACGTCGGCATCCTCGGGGTGATCGCCGCGGGCGCCGCCTACGTGCCGGTCGACGTCGACGACCCGCAGGAGCGCGCCGACCTCGTCTTCGGCGAAGCGGATGTCGTGGGCGTGCTCACCGGCGGCGGCGACTACACGCCCAGCGCGCGCGGTTCCGACGGCGAGCAGCGGCCCAGCCTCGCGAGCCCCGCGACCCTCCCGCTCGCCGACGCCGGCTCCGCGCATCCCAGCACCGCCGGCATCCCGCTGCTCGACCCGCCGACCCTCGACGACGACGCCTGGATCATCTTCACCTCGGGCTCGACCGGCACCCCGAAGGGCGTCGCCGTGAGCCACCGCTCGGCCGCCGCGTTCGTGGATGCCGAGGCCCGCCTCTTCCTGCCCGACGAGCCGCTCGCCCCCGGCGACCGCGTGCTCGCCGGTCTCAGCGTCGCCTTCGACGCGAGCTGCGAGGAGATGTGGCTGGCCTGGCGCAGCGGCGCCTGCCTCGTTCCGGCCCCGCGTGCGCTCGTGCGCACCGGAATGGATCTCGGCCCGTGGCTCGTCGCGCGCAACGTCACCGCCGTGTCGACGGTTCCGACGCTCGCCGCGCTGTGGCCGGCCGAGACGCTCGAGAACGTGCGCCTGCTGATCTTCGGCGGCGAGGCCTGCCCGCCCGAGCTGGGGGAGCGGCTCGCGGTCGACGGCCGCGAGGTCTGGAACACCTACGGCCCCACCGAGGCCACGGTCGTCGCCTGCGGCGCCCTGCTCGACGGCAGCGCGCCCGTGCGCATCGGCCTGCCGCTCGACGGCTGGGAGCTCGCGGTCGTCGGCGAAGATGGCCTGCCGGTCGAGGAGGGCGCGGTCGGCGAGCTGATCATCGGCGGCGTCGGGCTGGCCCGCTACCTCGACCCGGCGAAGGATGCGGAGAAGTACGCGCCGCACGAGGGCCTCGGCTGGCAGCGCGCCTACCGCTCCGGCGACCTGGTGCGCTTCGAGCGCGCGGGCCTCGTCTTCCAGGGCCGCGCCGACGACCAGGTGAAGATCGGCGGACGCCGCATCGAGCTGGGCGAGGTCGAGGCGGCCGTGCAGGCGCTCGACGGCGTCTCGGCGGCGGCGGTCGCGGTGCGCGAGACCGATGCGGGCACGAAGATCCTGGTCGGCTACACGGTTCCCGCCGACCCGGAGACCTTCGACCGCGGCGACGCGATCGCCCGCCTGCGCGAGGAGCTGCCGGCGGCGCTGGTGCCCCTGCTCGCGATCGTCGGCGATCTGCCGACGCGCGTCTCGGGCAAGGTCGACAAGAAGGCCCTGCCGTGGCCGCTTCCCGGCGTCGGGGATGACGCGGGCGCCGACCTCGACCCGTCGGTGCGCGAGCTGGCCGAGGTGTGGCAGTCGGTGCTCGGGGTTCCGGTGCCGGATGCCGACGCGAACTTCTTCGAGCTCGGCGGCGGCTCGCTCGCGGCCGCGCAGCTCGTCACCCGGGTGCGCGAGCGCGCTCCCGAGTTCACGGTCGCGGGCGTCTACGAGCACCCGCGTCTCGGCGCGATGGCGGAGGCGCTGGAGGACACCTGGGGCGCCGGGGCGGGCGCCGCGGCGCGCGCGGCGGCGAACCGCGAGTTCCACCGCAGCGTGCCCATGCCGCGCTGGTTCCAGACCGCCCAGACGCTGCTCGGGGTCCCGCTCCAGATCCTCGCGGGCCTGCGCTGGCTCACCTACCTGTTCACGGCGACGACGATCCTGCACGCCGTCGGCGGCTTCGACGCGCTGCCCGGCATCCCGCTCTGGCTGCTCGTGATCGCGCTCGTGCTGTTCGTGACGCCCTTCGGCCGCATGGCGATCTCGGTCGTCATCGCCCGCGTGCTGCTCGCCGGCCTCAAGCCGGGCGACTACCCGCGCGGCGGCGGGGTTCATCTGCGACTGTGGATGGCCGAGCAGGGCGCGCAGCTGGTCGGCGCCGCGAGCCTCTCCGGCGCCCCGTGGATCAGCTACTACGCCCGCGCGCTCGGCGCGAAGATCTCGAAAGACGTCGACCTGCACGCCCTGCCCCCGGTCACCGGCATGCTCAGCATGGGCAAGGGCGCCGCGGTCGAGCCCGAGGTCGACCTGACCGGCTGGTGGATCGACGGCGACATCGTGCGCGTCGGCGGCATCCGCATCGGCTCCGGGGCGACGGTCGGCGCGCGCAGCACCCTCGCGCCGGGCACCCACCTCGGCAAGCGCTCGGAGATCGCGCCCGGGTCGAGCGTCTTCGGCCGGGTGCCGTCGGGTCAGCTCTGGGCGGGATCGCCGGCGGCGCGCATCGGCTCGGCCCGGCACTGGTGGCCGGATGAGCGCCCCGAGCGCCGCAGCCGGTGGATGCTGGCCTACGGCGCCTCCTCGGTCGCCATCTCGCTGCTGCCGGTGGTCGCGATCGCGGCCGGCTCGGTCGTGGTGGCCGCCTTCATCCGCGGCTCCGTGACGCTCGGCGAGGTCGCGCTCGGCGCGCTCGCCGGACTCGTGCCCGGCACCCTGGTGACCGGCATCGTGGCCGCCGGGCTCGTGCTCGTCGGCGTGCGTCTGCTGGCGATCGGACTGCGTGAGGGGGTTCATCCCGTGCGCTCGCGCATCGGCTGGCAGGCCTGGGCGACCGAGCGCCTGCTCGACCTCGCGCGCACGCTGCTGTTCCCGATCTACTCGAGCCTGTTCACGCCGATCTGGCTGCGGATGCTCGGCGCGAAGGTCGGCCGCGAGGTCGAGGCCTCGACGGTGCTGCTGATCCCGGCGATGACCGAGATCCGCGACGGCGCCTTCCTCGCCGACGACACGCTCGTCGCCCCCTACGAGCTCGGCGGCGGCTGGGTGCGCATCGCCCGGGCTCAGCTCGGCGCGCGCTCCTTCCTCGGCAACTCAGGGATCGCCGGCGGCGGCCGCAAGGTGCCGCGCGACGCCCTCGTCGCGGTGCTCTCGGCTGCGCCGTCGAAGTCGAAGGCCGGATCGTCGTGGCTCGGCTCGCCGGCCATGCGCCTGCGCCGCCAGGTCAACGAGGGCGACCTCGCCCGCACCTTCGCCCCGCCGACCCGGCTGCGCGTCGCACGCGCCCTGTGGGAGCTCGGCCGCATCATCCCCGTGCTCATCTCCTGCGCGATCGGCCTGACTGTCGTGCTGACCCTCGCGGCGATCACGAGCGCGTGGGGTCTCGGCTGGGCGATCGTGCTCTCGGGCGTCGTGCTGCTCGCGGCCGGCGCCGTCGCGGCGGGCGTCAGCACCGTGGCGAAGTGGGTCTTCGTCGGGCGCATCCGCGCGGGCGAGCATCCGCTCTGGTCGTCGTTCATCTGGCGCAACGAGGTGGCCGACACCTTCGTCGAGATGATCGCCGCCCCGTGGTTCGCGAACACCGCGATCGGCACCCCGGCGCTCAACGTCTGGCTGCGCACTCTCGGGGCGAAGATCGGCCGCGGCGTGTGGTGCGAGAGCTACTGGCTGCCCGAGGCCGACCTGGTCGTGCTCGGCGACGGATCCACCGTCAACCGCGGGTGCGTCGTGCAGACCCACCTGTTCCATGATCGGATCATGAGCATGGATGCCGTCGCCCTCGATCCCGGAGCCACTCTCGGCCCGCACAGCGTCGTTCTGCCCGCCGCCCGCATCGGCGCGCACGCGACCGTCGGCCCCGCCTCGCTCGTGATGCGCGGCGAGTCGGTGCCCGAGGGCAGCCGCTGGAGCGGCAACCCGATCGGTCCGTGGCGCGAGGTCGTCGTGGCGCCGTACACGGCCGAGCCGGCCGCCCGATGACGGGACTGCTCCGCGGCGGCGTCGACCCCTACCTGCCGGGCATCGGCGACGACGGCTACGCGGTCGACCGCTACGCGCTCGAGCTCGACTACCGGGTCAGCGTGAACCGTCTGCAGGGCACGGCCGTGATCGAGGCCATGGCGCTGCGCGAGCTGACGCGCATCCGCTTCGACCTGTCGGGGCTGCGGGCGAGCAAGGTGCTGGTCGGGTCGGGTGCGGGCATGGATGCGGCGGGCGCCCGGCGCGCGCGCCACAGCCAGACGCCCCATCACCTCACCGTGACCCCGGCGTCGCCGATCTCCGCCGGCGAGCGCTTCGTCGTCGTCGTCGACTACGCGGGCACGCCGAAGTCGCGCCGCAGCACCTGGGGTCCGGTCGGCTGGGAGGAGCTCGACGACGGCGTCATCGTCGCCGCGCAGCCCTCGGGCGCCTCCACCTGGTTCCCCTGCAACGACCACCCGAGCGACAAGGCGCACTACGAGATCACGGTCGTGACGGATGCGCCCTACACGGTCGTCGCGAACGGCCGGCAGGTCTCGAACCGCGCCCACGGCGGTCGCCGCACCTGGCACTTCGTGCAGGAGCAGCCGACATCCACCTATCTCGCGACCGTGCAGATCGGCCGCTACACCTCGACGAAGGTCGACCTGGACGGCGTCGCCGGCCACCTGGTCTACCCGCCGTCGATCGCGCGCGGCGTGAAGCACGACTTCCGCGAGCTGGGCGCGATGATGGCGCTCTACCAGCGCCTCTACGGCCCGTATCCCTTCGACGGGTACACGGCGATCGTGACGGCCGACGAGCTCGAGATCCCGCTCGAGGCCCAGGGCGCCGCGATCTTCGGCGCCAACCACGCCGCCGGCGACGACGCCTGGAACCGGCTCATCGCGCACGAGCTCGCACACCAGTGGTTCGGCAACAGCGTCGGCGTCGCCGCGTGGGAGCACATCTGGCTCAACGAGGGCTTCGCCTGCTACAGCGAGTGGCTGTGGTCTGACGAGCGCGGCGGCGACAGCGCCGACGCCTGCGCCCGCCGGTACTACGACGGACTCGCCGAGCAGCCGGAGGACATCGTGGTCGGCTCGCCCGGCGCCGCCGACATGTTCGACGACCGCGTCTACAAGCGCGGGGCCCTCGCCCTGCACGCCCTGCGCGGTCTGCTCGGCGACGACGCCTTCTTCGGGCTGCTGCGCGACTGGTGCGCCGACAACCGCTACGGCTCGGTCAGCACGGTCGACTTCCTGCACGCGGCGTCCGCCGCCGCGGGGTCGGCGCGCAGCGGAGCCGCGCGTCAGCTGCTCGAGCGCTGGCTGTTCGAGACGGCGCTGCCGCCGTATCCCGCCTGACCGCGCTCGCCGGAGCTTCCGAGGGCGCGTTCGTCAGGGGAGCGCGAGCGCGACGACCAGCTCGGGGTCGTCGAGGTCGTAGACGTGCCAGGCGTCGCCGGACTCCTCGCCGGGCGGGTCGATGCGCGCCCGCGCGTTGCCCCGCAGCGTCGGCAGGAACCGCACGTGCCGCGGGTCGACCCGCAGCCCGCGGCCGTCGGCCTTGAGCACGGCCTCGATGCGGGTCCAGCGGCGCATCGGGTCGCCGCGACCCGGCGCGATCTTCTCGATCGCGATCACCCGGTCGGGGCGGGTGTCCTGCAGCTCGGCGTCGATGCCGAGCGCATCCACCTCGATCGACGCGGCGACGATCGTGAAGCCGCCGGTGTGGGTGATGCTGACGGCGGCGGTCGACGCATCCTTCGCCGATACCAGGTACGCGGTCGGTCGGCCGTGGTCGATGCCGCAGCGCGAGCAGAGCGCGTCGAGCATCACCGATTCGGGGCGCACGCCCGCGAGCTCCGCGACGAGCTGCTTGGCGGCCTCGTGGCCGGCGGCGCGGCGCTCCTCGGCGTCGTCGGGCGCGGCCAGCACCACGACGCGCACTCCGTCGGGGGCGTCGAGCTCGCGCAGGGCATCCATCTCCGAAACCTTCTCACGGCGAGGCTGGGAGCGCTGTGACACGTGTAGCCGAGCACGTCCCCGCCGCGGGCTCGATCGGAGGCGCGGAGGCGCTGTGCGATGCGGCCGGATGCGGCGGGCGCGCGGGCCGCGCACGTCCCTAGAGTGAGCGGGTGCGTTTCGAGCCCGCCCTGCAGATCGCGACCGTCGACGGCATCGGCGAGGTGCAGCCCGGAACCGACCTGCCGGCGCTGATCGCCGACGCGGTGGCCGAGGTGATCGAGACGGGCGACATCCTCGCCGTGACCTCGAAGATCGTCAGCAAGGCCGAGGGGCGTCTCGTCGCGGCCGACGACCGCGAGCAGGCGATCACCGACCAGACCGTGCGGCTCGTCGCCTCGCGGCGCAACCCCGAGACCGGGCACGTCATGCGCATCGTCGAGAATCCGCTCGGCCTCGTCATGGCGGCGGCCGGGGTGGATGCCAGCAACGTGCCCGAGGGCACGGTGCTGCTGCTGCCGGAGGACCCCGACGCGAGCGCCCGCGCGATCGCCGCCGCCGTGCTCGAGCGCAGCGGGGTGTGCATCGGTGTGATCGTGACCGACACGATGGGCCGCGCCTGGCGCGTCGGCCAGACGGATGCCGCGATCGGCGCCGCCGGGCTGCACGTCATCGACGATCTGCGCGGGTCGACGGACGCGAACGGCCGCGTGCTCGACGTCACGGTCGCCGCCGTCGCCGACGAGATCGCGGCCGCGGCCGACCTGGTCAAGGGCAAGGCGAGCGGACGTCCGGTCGCGATCGTGCGCGGACTGGCCCGCCTGGTTCCGGCGGCGGGCGCCAACGCCGGCGGCGTCGCCGACCGCACCGACGCCTCGGCCGATGACGTCGATACCCCCGACGAGCTCCCCGGCGCCGCCGCGCTCGTGCGCCGCGGCGAGGGCGACCTGTTCCGTCTCGGCGTCGAGGAGGCCCGCGCCGAGGGCTACGCCGCGGGCTGGGCTGCGGCGTTCGCGGGGCGCTCCGCCGGTGCGACAGGTGTCGGCGGATCCCCAGGGGACGAAAGCACCGGAGCGTGACAGACTCGGCCTCACCATGACGCCGAATCCTCATGACCAGGAGCAGCGCATCAGCCCCGACGCGCAGGCCCCGGCCTCCTTCCCGACCGAGCAGTCCTCGACCGTGCAGCACCCGACCGCGCCGTCGCCGAGCACGCCGTCGCCCGACGCCGACGTCCTCACCGCCGAGCAGTTCCAGGCGCTCTCCGACCGCGTGATCGCGGCCGTCGAGACGGTGATCGACGGCAAGCGCGAGGCCGTCACCACGGCGCTGACCGTGCTGCTCGCCGAGGGGCACCTGCTGCTCGAGGACGTGCCCGGAGTCGGCAAGACCATGCTGGCCCGCGCGCTCGCCCGCAGCCTCGACTGCAGCGTCAACCGCATCCAGTTCACTCCCGACCTGCTGCCCGCCGACATCACCGGCGTCAGCGTCTACGACCAGACCCGCCGCGAGTTCGAGTTCAAGCCGGGCCCGATCTTCGCGAACCTCGTCATCGGCGACGAGATCAACCGCGCCAGCCCGAAGACGCAGTCGGCGCTGCTCGAGAGCATGGAGGAGCGCCAGGTCACGGTCGACGGCCGCAGCTACCCGCTCAGCGCCCCCTTCGTCGTGATCGCGACGCAGAACCCGATCGAGATGGAGGGCACCTACGCCCTGCCCGAGGCGCAGCGCGACCGCTTCATGGCCCGCATCAGCATGGGCTATCCGGATGCGGCAAGCGAGGTGGCGATGCTGCGCACCCGCGAGACCGAGAACCCGCTCGAGCGGCTTCAGCCGGTCGTCGACCTGGCCGGACTGCTCGCGATGATCCGCACCGTGCGCCACGTCTTCGTCAGCCCCGCGATCGAGCACTACGCCGTCGCGATCACCTCGGCGACCCGCAGCGACCGCGAGCTGCGCCTCGGCGCGAGCCCGCGCGCGACCCTGCAGCTCGTGCGCGCAGCGAAGGCCCGCGCCGCGATCGCCGGTCGCGACTTCGTGCTGCCCGACGACATCGACGCCCTCGCCGCCCCCGTGCTGGCGCACCGCCTCGTGCCGGCCCGCGCGGTCGGCGGCTCGGCTGCGCTCGGCTCCGAGGGGCTCGCCGAGGTCGTGACCCGCATCGTCTCGATGATCCCGATCCCGCTCGGCGCGGCGCACTGAGCCCCGCCGCTGCCTGACCGCCTCCCGCATCCGCCATGGCCCGCCGTCCCGACCGCACCCGCTCGGTGTGGACGACCGTGCGCGGCACCGTCACGCTCGCGCTCGGCGCGCTCATCCTCGTGTTCGCCTACTTCGGCGCCTGGGGCGAGGCGCTGGTCGCCGGCGTCGCCGGGCTGCTGCTGCCGATCATCGGGCTGCTCGCCGTGCGGCTCACCCGGCCGAAGCTGCGGGTCACGCGCGAGTTCAGCCCGCCGATCGTCTCGGCCGGGACCCCGGCGCGGGTCGTGCTCGGACTGAGCAACGCCGGTGCGCGCACCACCCCGCCGGGCGTCTGGAACGACTCCCTGCCCTGGCACGAGACGCAGAGCCCGCAGCTGCTGCCCGCCCTCGGCAGCGCCGCCGAGCAGGCCGTCACCGGAAACGAGCGCCGTCCGCGCAGCGTCGCCTTCGAGTACGAGCTGCACCCGGAGCAGCGCGGCGTCTACCCGATCGGCCCGGTCGCGATCGAGCACCGCGACCCGTTCGGCATGGCCCGCTCCGTCACGGCGCAGGGCGGCCGCGACGATCTCGTGGTCGTGCCGGAGGTCGTCACCCTCCCGCCAGGGGCGCTCTCGACCGCCGAGGCCGAGGGGAACGCCCTGCTCGTGCAGCGGCGCGTGACCGGCAACGACGACGACCTCACGACCCGCGAGTACCGGCCCGGGGATGCGCTGCGTCGCGTGCACTGGCGCGCCTCCGCCCGCCATGGGGAGCTCATGGTGCGGCAGGAGGAGCAGCGCAGCTACCCGAAGGTGCGGCTGCTGCTCGACACCCGCCGCGACGGCTACGGCGACGCGGCGCCCGACGGTCTCGCCGACAGCCCCGCCGACGAGAGCGAGAGCTTCGAGTGGACGGTGCGCTTCTTCGCCTCGCTCGGCCTGCACCTCTTCGACCGCGGCTTCGACGTCGAGGTGCTCGAGACGGCCGAGCCGCAGGTGGCCTCCTTCGGCGACCGCTGGGAGGGGATGCAGCGCGACCAGCGCTTCCTGCGCAGCCTCGCCGAGATCCGCCTCGTCACGACGACCTCGCGCGACGCCCCCGAGGCGCCGCACTCCTCCGACGCCCCGGGCCCGGTGTTCGCGCTCTTCGCGACCCCGGCCACGGTCACGCTCGACTGGGCGCGCCGCCAGCGCAAGCCCGGGGAGGCCGCGGTGGCGTGGCTGGTCGGAGGCCGCAACGAGGACGCGATCGCCGTGCTGCGCCAGTCGGGCTGGACGGTCGCGAACCCCGACCTGTGGGACGACCCGGTGGAGGCCTGGCTGCAGGCCCACGAGCAGTACGGGGTGAGCCGTGGTTCTCGCTGACGAGCGGCGCGGGAGCGGGATGCGCCCCGGCCTTCCGGGGTCCGACCCGAGCATCACGTCGGGCCGCGGCCCCGGCGGCCGGCCGGCCGGGCGCGGCCGCGAGCCCATGCCCGGCACCCGCACCTGGCCCGACTCGCTGCTGGCCCTGCTGGCCCTCGCCGTCGCGCTCGCCGCGCTGAACCCGCTGCTCTCGGGCGTCGGCTGGTGGTTCGCGGGCGCCTTCTTCGCGGCGGTCGTCATCGGCGCCGCCGGCCTGGCCCGGTTCCTGATGCGCAGCACCGTGCTGCCTCCGCTCATCGGACTCGCGGCCGGTCTCGTCGCGGTCGAGCTGGTGTTCCTGCGCGGGCAGGCGATCGCCGGGGTGGTGCCGACGCCGGCGGTGTTCCGCAAGGCCGGCGAGCTGGCCGAGCAGGGCACGCAGTCGATCGCCCAGCAGGCGGTTCCCGCCGAGCCGGTGCCCGGCATCCTCTTCCTCATCGTGCTCGGCGTCGTCGGTCTCGCCTTCGCCGCCGACCTGCTCGTCGTCGCGACCCAGGTGCGCGCGCTCGCCGCCCTGCCGATGCTCGCGCTGCTGATGATCCCGATGCTCGTGCTGAGCGGACGCTCCGACGCGCTCGTCTGGATCGCCGCCTGCGTCGTCTACCTCATCCTGCTGCGGCGCGGAGCGCGCCCGACGTCGCGCCTGGCGACCTGGGCGGTCGCCGCGCTCGTCGTGGCGGGCTCGCTCGTCATCCCGAGCTTCCTGCCGCCGGTCGGGCAGACCTCGGCGACGCAGGGCGGGCTCGAGACCCGCGTCAACCCGCTCGTCTCCCTCGGGGAGGACCTGCGCCGCGGCACCGCCGTGACCGCCCTGCGCTACAGCACGAAGAGCACCGAGCCGCTGTACCTGCGACTCGCGACCTACGAGAGCTTCTCGGGCGAGACGTGGGCGCCGACGGTGCCCGACAAGCAGTCGCTGCGCCGGCTCGACAGCCTCCCCTCCGCGGTCGGGCGATCGGATGACGTGCCCACCGGCTCGGGCGCCGTCGACGTGCGCGTCGACCGCGTCGGCGGACGCTGGGCTCCCGTGCCCTACGCCGCGACCCGCATCCGCGGCCTCGACGGTGACTGGCGCGCCGACGCCGACAGCCTCACGGTGCGCTCGGGCGACGGCGAGATCAACGGCCGGCAGTACACGGTCGACTTCGATTACCCGACCGTCACCCCCGAGCAGCTCGACGAGGGCTCGGGCACGGGACGCTACGACTTCGACGTGCGTCCGTATCTGGAGACCCCGTCGACGCTCGACCCGGTGATCGCCGACACAGCCGCGCAGGTCACCGCCGGCAAGACCACCGCGTGGGAGCAGGCCGTCGCGCTGCAGGACTGGTTCCGCGACGACTTCAGCTACTCCGAGGAGGCGCCGGTCGACGACGACTACGACGGCTCCGGCGTCGGCGTCATGCCGAAGTTCCTCGAGGCGAAGGCCGGCTACTGCGTGCACTTCGCCTCGACCATGACCGTCATGGCGCGCACCCTCGGCATCCCGGCGCGCATGGTCGTCGGCTTCCTGCCCGGCGACCTCACCTCGACCGACGACGACGACACCGCGAACTTCCGCGTCGACACGCACAAGCTGCACGCCTGGCCCGAGCTCTACTTCGAGGGCTACGGCTGGCTGCGCTTCGAGCCGACCCCGAGTCGTGGATCGGTTCCCGCCTACGCGATCGTTCCCGGGGCCTCGGGCGACGACACCGAGCCCAGCGCGGCGCCGAGCGACACCCCGAGCGACGCCGCGTCCGACCCGGCCAACCGTCCCGACCGCACCGACACCCCCGCCCAGTCGGCGGCCCAGGATGCGGCGCGCAGCGCCCAGAGCGTCGCGCAGGTCGGCGGCATCGTGCTCGGCGTGGTGCTCGTGCTGCTGATCCCGCTGCTCGTGCGCCGGGCCGTGCGCCTGCGGCGCTTCAGCCGCATCCGCCGCGGACGCGACCCCGCGCAGGCGGCCTGGACCGAGCTGCGCGACACGGCCCGCGACCACGGCTGGAACGCCCTCGAGAGCGAGAGCGTCGAGACGCTGACGAGCCGACTCGTCGACGGGATGCCCGACGGCGAGGCCGAGAAGCTGCGCCGACTCGCCCGCTCCGTCGAGCGCACCGCCTACGCCCCGCCGAACCGACCGCCGGTCACGACCGACGACCTCAGCGCGGCGATCCGGGCGATCGAGCGCGACACCCCGCCGGTGCTGCGGGTGCGCGGGGCGCTGCTGCCGGGCTCGCTGTTCCGGCGGGTGCTGGCTGCGGCCGACGCCTGAGCTGTGCGCTCTCGAGACGACCTCTGAACGTCAGCCGAGCGGGCTCGCGGCGAGCACGGGACGCCCGGTCACCGGATCGCTGAGCCAGGTCGCCCGCACCCGGTAGACCTCGGCGAGCAGCTCGGGCGTCAGCGTCGCGAGCGGGGCGCCCTCGGCGACGACGCGACCCGCGTGCAGCACGACGACGTGGTCGGCCCACGCGGCCGCGAGCCCGAGATCGTGCAGCGCGGCCAGCACGGTCACGCCGTCGCCGGTCAGCCGGCGCAGCAGCGTCAGGGCGGCGAGCTGCGCCGCGATGTCGAGGTGGTTCGTCGGCTCGTCGAGCAGCAGCAGACGCGGATGCTGCGCGAGCGCCCGGGCGAGCAGCACGCGCTGGCGCTCGCCGCCCGACAGCCGCGTGATCTCGCGCCCGCGGAGGTGCTCGATGCCGGCGGAGGCGATGGCCGCATCCACCGCGTCCGCCGACTCGCGGTCGGGTCCGCCCAGCAGCGCGCCGTAGGGGGTGCGGCCGAGGCCCACGACGGACTCGACGCTCAGCGGCAGCTCGGTGCCCGCATCCTGCTCGACGAAGGCGACGCGGCGGGCTCGCTCCCGGCGTCCGAGTGCGCCGAGGTCGGCGCCGTCGAGGCGCACCGCGCCGGCGACCGGGCGATCGGCTCCGGCGACGGCGCGCAGCAGGCTCGACTTGCCGGCTCCGTTCGGGCCGACGAGCGCCGTCAGCGCGCCCGGGGGAGCGGAGAACGCGGCCGCGTCGACGACGGCGCGATCGCCGATGCGCACGGTGAGGTCGGCGACGCGGAGGCCGGGGTCCGTGCTCGGCGCACCCGTCGCATCCGCGCTCACGCCTCGCTCCGCCGGCGCGCGAGCAGCAGCGCGAACACCGGGGCTCCGATGAGCGCGGTCACGATGCCGACCGGCAACTCACGCGGGGCGAAGACGCTGCGGGCGAGGGTGTCGGCCCAGATCAGGAATGTCGCGCCGACGAGAGCCGAGAGCGGCAGCAGCGTGCGGTGTCCCGGTCCGACCACGAGGCGCACGGCGTGGGGCAGCACGAGCCCGACGAAGCCGATCGACCCGCTGACCGCGACGAGGGCTCCGGTCAGCAGCGCCGTCGCGCCGAGCAGCAGCCACCGGGTGCGCTGCACGCCGATGCCGAGGCTCGCCGCCGTGGTGTCGCCGAAGCTGAAGGCGTCGAGGATGCGCCCGCTCAACAGCAGCGGGATGCCGATCACGAGCACCGCGACCCCGGCGATCCCGACCGCCGACCAGCGCGCGCCGGCGAGCGAGCCGAGCAGCCAGCCGAGGATCTCGCGGTAGGAGTCCTGCTCCGAGCTCCAGAAGATCGCGAAGCTCGTCGCGGCGCCGGCCAGGCTCGACACGGCGACGCCGGCCAGCACGGTGCGCGTCGGCGTGATCGCGCCGAGCGCCCCGGCGAGGCCGAGCGTCGCGGCGAGCGCGAGCAGCGCCCCGCCGAACGCGGCGGCCGGCAGCGCGACGGCGACCCCGAGCAGGATGACCGTCACCGCTCCGAGCGACGCCCCCGAGGAGAGCCCGAGCAGGTACGGATCGGCGAGCTGATTGCGGGTCAGCGCCTGCATGACGGCGCCCGCGATCGCGAGCCCCGCGCCGACAGCGGCGGCCGTCAGCACGCGGGGAACCCGAAGCCCCCAGACGATGCCGTCGCGCAGCGGGTCGAGCGGGTTCGCGCCGAGGCCGAGGTGCGAGAGGATGCCGCGCAGCACGTCGCCGACGGCGAGGTCGGCCGAGCCGATCGTCGTCGCGACCACGATCGACGCGGCGAGGGCGAGCACGAGCACCGGCGCCAGGACGGCCGTGCGGCGACGAGCGCGCCGGCGCGCATCCACGCCGACGCCCGCGACGGCGCTGCCGCGCCCGCTGCTCGCGATGCTCACCATCCGATCCGGCTCCGCTCTCTCCTCAGCCCGGTGTCTCGTCAGCCCAGCTTCAGCTTCGCCAGCTGCGTCGCGACCGAGTCGGCCGCCTCGACCGAGCGCACGCCCGCCTCGCTCGCGGCGAAGGGCAGGGTGATGTAGCGCTTCTGCTTCACGGCGGCGAGGTTCGCGGTCGCCGGGTTCGCCTCGAGCTGCGCGATCTTGCTCTTCGCGCTGTTCCAGTCGGCGTCGATCAGCACGATCACGTCGGGGTCGGCGTCGACGATCGACTCCCAGCCGAGCGTGGCCCAGGTCTGCTTCACATCGGCGGCGACGTTCGTCAGCCCGGCGGCCTCGAGCACCATCTCGGGCGCTCCCGTGCCGGCGCCGACGTAGGGCGTGTCGGTGCCCGACGAGTACCAGAGCGCCTTCAGCCCGCGGTCGTCGCGGTGGATGCCGGCGAGCTGCGTCTTCTGCGCCGCGACCAGCTTCGTCGCGGTCGATTCGACGCCGAAGATGCGTCCCGCCTCGTCGATCTCGCCGAAGACGTCGTCGAAGCTCAGCTTCGCCGGGGCGCCCTGGCTGCGGCAGGCGGCCGGCTGCACATAGCTCGCGATACCCAGCTTCTGCAGCTCGGCTCGCGTGCCCGCCGCATCCGCGCTGAACGCCGACTCCCAGCCGGAGTAGACCAGGTCGGGCTCGAGTTCCAGCACCGACTCGGGGCTCGGCATCTGATCGCTGACGTCGTTGCGCTTCGGCGCCTCCTTCGTCCACTTCGCCGGAACGGCGCCGTCCTGGAAGGCGGTCCCGACGATGCGGTCGCCGACGCCGAGCGCGAGCATCATCTCGGTCGACGTCGACTTGACCGTGATGACGCGCTTCGGCGGCGTCGCGATCGTCTCGTCGAAGCCGCAGTTGTCGAGCTTCACGGCCTTCGCCGAGGTCGAGCCGGATGCGCCGGTGCTCGCGCCGTCAGCGGGCGCGGCGGATGCCGAGCATCCGGCCAGCAGCGCGATGACGGCGAGCGCGGCGGTCGGGGCCAGGGCGGCGGCGGACAGGATGCGGCGGCGCGGCGCGCGCGGGGAAAGTCGGGTGCGGGTTCGCACGGGAGCCTCTCGGTGGCGCCCGACCGGCGGTGGATCACCGTGCGGCGGGCAGGGGCGGACGGCGGGCACGAAACGGCTCGCGGATCACATGCCGCCCGAGAGTCGGCCGGCGCACCGGACGTCAGAGTGGCGACCGGGGTGCGCCCAGATTAGCGGCGCGGCGGGGGCCTGCGCCGGTCTCGTGAGCCGCGATCTCGCTCCGCCAGGCGCGGCACGTCGGCGTCCGTCCGACTGACACGGGAGAATGGGTCAATGCGCTGGCAGGTCATCGTCCCCGTGAAGCCCGCGGTCCAGGCGAAGACCCGGCTCGAAGCCGATCCCCGCCTCGCCCGCGCGATCGCCCTCGACACGATCTCGGCGGCCCTCGAGACGCTCGAGGTCGACCGCGTCATCGTCGTCACGGGGGATGTGCGCCTCGCCACCGAGCTGACCGACACGGTCGCCGAGCGGGTCACGATCATCGCCGAGCCGGAGCCGACCGGCATCGCCGCCGCGATCGCGCTGGCGCTCGACCAGATCGCCGAGTCGGCTCCGCGGGCGGTGCTGCTCGGCGACCTCCCCGCGCTCACGCCCGACGACCTCGGCGTCGCGCTGCGTGCTGCCGAGCGCGTCGCCCGCGGCTTCGTGCCCGACCGCGACACCGGCGGAACGACTCTCGTCACCGCCGCCCCCGACACCGAGCTGCTCAGCCGCTTCGGCGACGGCAGCGCCGCCCGGCACGCCGCGCTGGGACTCGTGCGCCTGCACATCCCGCGCGACTCGACCCTGCGCCGCGACGTCGACACCCGCGAGCAGCTCGACGCCGCCGCGGCCCTCGGCCTGGGCGTGCGCACCCGTCAGGCCCTGCAGAACCCCGACGACTGACCCGCGCCTCGCGGCAGGTCTCCGAGAGTACGCACTTTGCCGTGCGACACGCCGTGCCGTCGGCGCAGAGCACGTGCTTTCGCGGAGAAGGCAGGTGGGGTCAGGAGGTCGCGAGCGCCAGGGCGTCGCTGACCAGCTGCACGCCCGTGGGCTCGTCGCGCAGCCAGAGCGGCACGGCGGCCGAGCGGATGCCCTCCGCCTCGAGTCCGGCGACCGCATCCGCGTCGACCTCGTCGACCAGCCAGGCGTCGAGCACACCCTGCGCCCCGGCTTCGCGGGCGGGATGCGCGGTGCCGGCCACGGCATCCACCGCTCCACCCCGCGCGCCCAGCAGTCGGGCGACCGCCGCCGCGCTCGTCGGCACGCCGATGACCTCGAGGCAGGCGTCGGCCATGCCGCGCACGACTGCGCCGCCGATGATCGGCGAGACGCCGACGACGGGTGCGGGCGTCGCCTGCAGCGCCGCGTGGATGCCGGGGATGTCGAGGATCGTGCCGATCGACACGACTGGGTTCGAGGGTGCCAGCAGCACCACGTCGGCGTTCTCGATCGCGTCGAGCACGCCGGCCGCGGGGGACGACCCGGCGAGACCGCGGCGCTCGAAGCCGTGCGTCACGACCTTCGCGCGGTAGCGCGTCCACCACTCCTGGAAGTGCACGGTGCGCTCGACCGGCTCGCCGGCGGCGGACGCCTCGGGGTCGTCGATGCGCACCCAGGTCGCGACCTCGTCGTCGGTCGCGGGCAGCAGCTCGACGCCGAGATCCCAGCGCGCGGTGAGGCGCGGCACGATCGAGCTCAGCGGAACGCCCTCGCGCAGCCACGCCGACCGCGCGATGTGCGCGCCCAGATCGAGGTCGCCGAGCGTGAACCACGGCCATCCCGCGCCCCATTCGCGCAGCTCGGCCGACACGCGCTCGCTCTCGCCGACGCGGCCCCAGCCGCGCTCGGTGTCGTTGACGCCCGCGAGCGCGTACATGATCGAGTCGAGGTCGGGCGTGATGCGCAGGCCCACGTGCCACATGTCGTCACCGGTGTTGACGATCGCCGTGATGCGCGTCGACGGCGAGTGGATGCGCGCCCAGGCGCGCACGGCGGAGAGGAAGCGGGCGCCGCCGACGCCGCCGGCGAGCACGGTGATGCGAGAGGGGAGCACGGCGCTCACCCTAGGGCTCCGGTGGGACCGGTCGCCGATCACCGACCGATCACCGAGGGCGCGGCCACCGTTCGTCGGCGGAACCCCGCCGAGGCGCGTAAGATCGCACGCCGTGCCTGCCTTCCGAACCACCCCCTACACCGTGCCGGTTCACGACGTCATGCACCGTCCCGGCGAGATGCGCGAGCGCGAGCTGGTGATCACCCTGGCCGAGCGTCTCGGCGAGGGCGCGGCGACCGTTCCGCAGGGCTCCGAGCTCACGATCGACCTGCGTCTCGAGGGCCTGCACGACGGCATCCTCGTGACCGGCGAGGTGGATGCGACGGCCGTCGGAGAGTGCGGTCGCTGCCTCGACCCGGTGAGCATTCCTGTCGAACTCGAATTCCAGGAGCTTTTCGCGTATTCTCTCGACGAAGCTTTCGACTACTCGGTTCGCGATGATCACGTGGATCTCGAACCGGTGGTGCGGGATGCGGTGGTGCTGTCACTGCCGTTCCAGCCGGTCTGTCGGCCGGACTGCCCAGGCCTCGACCCCGCCACGGGGGAGAAGCTGGAGGTTGCTCCGGAACAGGATCAGCGTGTGGTCACGGACCCGCGCTGGGCGGCTCTGCAGGGCTTCCAGGCAGCACACGATGACGTTTCCGATGCCGCTGGCGTCGAGAGAGAAGAGAGATAAACCATGGCTGTTCCCAAGCGCCGCCAGTCGCGAGCCAACACCCACGCCCGTCGTTCGCAGTGGAAGGCCACCGCGCCGACCCTGGTGAAGACCGTCGAGAACGGCCGCGTCACCTACAGCCTCCCGCACCGCGCCAAGGTGGTCGAGGACTCGGCGGGCACCCCGCTGTTCCTCGAGTACAAGGGCCGCAAGGTCGCCGACGTCTGAGTCGCCCGAGTCGGGAACTCTGACGTCTGCGTCATCGGATCGGACCGCTGAGAGCGTGAGCGCTCTCGGCGGTCTTTCGGTGTCTCCGGAAGGCGATGCGACCGGCTCGACCGCCGCATCCGCCGGTGCGCCCTTCGTGCCGCCGACTCTCGACTCCGACCGCAGCGAGCTGACCGCCGCGCTGGGTCTCGTCATCGACGCCGACCTGCTGCGCATGGCGCTGACGCACCGCTCGTACTCGTACGAGAACGGCGGGGTGCCGCACAACGAGCGCCTCGAGTTCCTCGGCGACTCGATCCTCGGCCAGGCCGTGACGGTCAAGCTGTTCCGCGAGAACCCCGACCTCGACGAGGGCGAGCTCGCGAAGCGGCGCGCCAGCCTGGTGTCGACGGTCGCGCTCGCCGAGATCGCGCGGGGGATCGCCCTGGGCCGCTTCCTGCTGCTCGGCCGCGGCGAGGAGCTGACGCGCGGCCGCGACAAGAACTCGATCCTCGCCGACACGGTCGAGGCGATCATCGGCGCGGCCTACCTCTCGGCCGGTCCGGATGCGGCAACCGCCCTGGTGTTGCACCTCGAGACCCCGCTGTTCGCCGACCCGGAGCGCTTCGGCGCCGCGATGGACCCGAAGACGAGCCTGCAGGAGCTGGCCGCGCGCCGCGGCCGCGGCCTGCCGCAGTACTCGGTCACCGACAGCGGCCCCGACCACGACAAGCGCTTCACCGCGGTCGTGCGCCTCGGCGACGAGGACCTCGCCGAGGGCTCCGGCACGAGCAAGAAGCAGGCCGAGATGGCCGCCGCGCTCGAGGCCTGGACGCGCCTGCAGACGCACCGCTGAGCTGACCGGCGATCCTGCGCACCCATGCCTGAGCTGCACACCTGTGTCTGAGCCGCGAACTCATGCCTGAGCTGCCTGAGGTCGAGGTCGTGCGCGCGGGTCTCGCGCCCGCCGTCTCGGGCGCCGTGATCGAGCGCGTCGAGGTGCTCGACGCCCGCTCGCTGAAGCGTCACGACGGCCCGAGCGAGGACTTCGTCGATCGGCTGACCGGGGCGACGCTCGCCCCGCCCTCGCGGCGCGGCAAGTTCCTCTGGATCCCGATCGCCGACGACGGCGGCACGCGGGGGAGGGGCGACGACGCCGAGGCTCTCGTCGTGCACCTCGGCATGAGCGGACAGGTGCTGCTGCGCACCCCCGACGCCCCGCGCGACCGGCTCACCCGCATCGTGTTCGACGTGCGGCATCCCGTGCACGGAGAGCTGCGCGTCGACTTCGTCGACCAGCGCATCTTCGGCTCGATGGCGGTGGATGCGCTCATCCCGACGCCGGATGCCGCGGGCGAGCGCGTGCCGAGCCAGGTCGCGCACATCGCCCGCGATCCGATGGACCCGCGCTTCGACGACCGCCGCTTCCTCGCCGCGCTCGCCCGCAAGGACACCGGCATCAAGCGCGCCCTGCTCGACCAGACGCTCGTGAGCGGTATCGGCAACATCTACGCCGACGAGGCGCTGTGGGCGTCGCGCATCCACTACGACCAGCCGACGCGCGCGCTCAGCCGCGCGAAGGCGACGACGCTTCTCGCCGAGGTGCGGCTCGTGCTCGGCAAGGCGCTCGCCGAGGGCGGCACGAGCTTCGACGCGCAGTACGTCAACGTCAACGGCGCCTCGGGCTACTTCTCGCACTCGCTCAACGCCTACGGCCAGCAGGGCGAACCCTGCCCGCGCTGCGGTCGTGCGATCGTGCGCGAGACCTTCATGAACCGCGGCTCGCACTTCTGCCCGTTCTGCCAGCGCATCCGCCAGGCCCGCCCCGCCCGCTGACGCAGCGACCTTCCCGCCGACGTGGCGTCCGTCCCGCCGACGCAGCGCCCGTCCCGGTCGGGCCGGCCCGTCGATCTCTCTAGGCTGTGGGCATGAGCGCCATCGGAGTCGTCGTGTCCATCCTCTGCAAGCCGGGTCGCGGCGCCGAGCAGATCGAGGCCTTCGAGGAGGTCGCGCCGCTCGTGCGCGCCGAGGACGGCTGCCTGCACTACGAGCTGCACGAGGTCATCGGCGATCCCGACCGCTTCGTGATCCTCGAGTGGTGGGCGTCGGCCGAGGCGCTCGAGGTGCACGGCAGCGCCCCGCACATCGTCGAGCTGGGGAAGCGCACGCCGCTGTTCCGTGCCGAGCCGGCGACGCTGACCCGCATCGAGCCGGCGCACCGCCCCTGATTCCGACAGACGAGAGGGCCCCGATGCACGCAGCATCGGGGCCCTCGTCGTCCGGCGGATCACCGGCGCGCGGTGCGTCTCCTACTTCTTCGCGAGCGCCGCGAAGCGGAACTTGTAGGTCGCGTCGAGCGTGTCCTTCAGGCCGGTGACGCCCTTGACGGCGACGACGGTCTCCTGACCCTGCAGCAGCGGGATGATGCCGGCCGACTTCGCGACGAGCTCCTGCGATGTCGTCGGTTCTTGATAGCTTCTCGCAAACAGTAGCGAGGAGTGATCATGGTTACCGTCACCCAACGAGTTCGGCAGGTCAAGCAGCCGCGAGGTGGATACGTCAGCCCTCGTAGCTTGTCAGTTCGTCAATATGGAGGTCAGCACGGTTCGATGCTCGATCTAAGCGCCGAGAACGTCAGCCCGGCGCTCATAGGCACTGCGGTCGATTACCTCGTACGTCTAGCGGAGGGCGTCGACCCTACTCAGGCATTCAAAGTCTCGTTGCGGGGCGCGCAAGCGCTGGGGCCCCGCATTCTCGATCGCGCACAAAAAGACATTGCCGCGCTGGCCCCCGGCCGGATCGACGAGGCGGCGGTAGTAGCCGCGTGCCGGCTGGCGAGCTTCGATGTCGGGTACCGCGCTGGTGCCGCCTTCTACAACCCGAAGACTAACGTGGACCCCGATGAACGCACTTCTCGACGCATTCTTGCCATGGTCGAGCGATCTCGAGCCTTCTTCCAATCGGTCGGGCCGGTCACCAAAGACGGCTTCACATTTCCTGGGGGCTACACGGACGTCATCACCAACGGCGACGGCGACTTCCTCACCGCCGACACCGTTTGGGACTTCAAGGTCTCGGTCAAAGACCCGACGATTGAACACACGCTTCAACTACTGATCTACTTCTTGATGGGAAAACAGTCGCGTCAGAGCGAATTCGCGAGCGTGTCGCATCTCGGCGTCTTCAATCCTCGATTGAACCGCGAGTATCGCGCGGCCGTCGCGGATATCGATGCCAGCTTGCTTCTCGAGGTTTCTCGCGACGTGATCGGCTACCCGGCCGTCCCTGCTCTGACGTGATGCAAGTGAGCCGAATGACGAGCGAGGAGCCCGACGCTCTGCGTCGGACCCCTCGAAGTCGAAGTCCGGAGTGCGCGTGATCAGCCGCGGGCGAGCGCCGCGAAGCGGAACTTGTAGGTCGCGTCGAGCGTGTCCTTCAGGCCGGTGACGCCCTTGACGGCGACGACGGTCTCCTGACCCTGCAGCAGCGGGATGATGCCGGCCGACTTCGCGACGAGCTCCTGCACCGCCTCGATGTCCTTCGTGCGCTCGGCCGGGTCGGCGGCGGTGGCCTCCTTCTCGATCGCGGCGTCGATCTCGGGGCTGGTGAGTCCGTTGACGACCGAGCCGCCGGTCGACGAGTAGCCCGAGCGCAGGAAGTTGTCCGGGTCCGGGTAGTCGGGGAAGAAGCCGAGCTGGTAGGCCGGGTAGTCCTCGCGCTGCTTGACGTAACTGGTCCACTCGGTCGACTGCAGGTCGACGGTGAACAGGCCCGACTCCTCCAGCTGCGACTTGATCGTGGCGTACTCGCTCGACGAGTCGGGGCCGTAGTGGTCGCTCGTGTACTGGATGGGCAGGGTCACCGGGGTGCTGACCCCGGCATCCGCGAGGATCTGCTTCGCCGTCGAGACCGAGGGCTTCGCGCCGTAGAGGTCGGCGAAGGTCTTCGTGGCGCCGTTCTGGCCGTCGAGCACGAGGCTGTATGCGGGAGCGTAGGTGCCCTTGAAGACGTTCTCCGCGATGTCGTCGCGGTCGATCAGCGTCGCGACGGCCTGGCGGATGGCGAGCTTCTGCGCGTCGTCGGCGCCGGGCTGCGCATCCTTGTTGAAGACGAGGAAGCGCACCGAGCCGCCGGGTCCGGAGACGACCTGCAGTTTCGAATCCTTCTCCAGGTCGGCGACATCGGTGGAGGTCAGCGAGCGGTACGCGATGTCGATGCCCTCCTTCTGGATGTCGAGCTTGAGGTTCGACGAGTCGGCGTAGGCCTTGAGCACGACGTTCTTCGTCTTCGGGGCGGTGCCGTCGTAGTGCGTGTTGGCGGTCAGCGACAGCAGCCCCTTCTTGGAGTAGTCGCTGATCGCGTAGGGACCCGAGCCGATGGCCTTCGCGTCGGCGAGGAGCTTGTCGGCGGGGAAGACCTGCTCGTCGACGATCGGACCGCCCATGCTCGACAGCACGTAGGGGAAGGTCTGGTCGTTCGCGGTCTTCAGGTGGAAGACGACGCCGAGCTCGCCCTTCTTCTCGATGCTGTCGATGCCCGAGAGCAGCGGGGCGGGGCCACTGGCGTCGTTGATCTTCAGGATGCGCTCGAACGAGAACACGACATCCGACGCGGTCAGGTCGTGCCCGTTGCTGAACTTCAGGCCCTTCTTGACCGTGCAGCTGTAGGTGGTGGCGTCGTCGAAGTCGCAGCTCTCGGCGGCCTCCGGAACCGGGGTGGTGTTGCCGGGCTCGTAGCTCAGCAGGTGCTGGTAGATCTGGTTCTGCGGCGTGAAGCTGCCGCGGTCCCAGGCGCCGGCGGGGTCGAGCGAGACGATCGCGTCGGTCGTGCCGATGACGAGCGGCTCGGAGCTGTCGGCGGAGGAGCCGCCGGTCGCGCAGCCGGTCAGCGCGAGCGCGGTCGCGCCCACGGCGAGGGCCGCGGTCGCGACGCGGATCAGGGGTCGGGTCATGGTGGGTGCCTTCGTGCTGTGAGTTCTGGGTACTGGGTGCTGTGGTGGTTCTGGGGGAGGGGATCCGGATGCGCGCTCAGCGCACCGCATCCACCTCGCGTCGGGCGGGCATCGCCGCTCGGACGGCGGCCTCGTCGGCGGTGTCGTAGTCGACGCCGTCGAAGCGGTCGGGACGGTAGAGCGCGGGATCGCCCGCGACGGGCTGTGCGCCGGTGACGAGGTCGGCGACGAGTCGACCGAGGCCGGGGCCGTGCGTGACCCCGGATTCGTTGTCGCCGGCGACGACCCAGAGGCCGGCGGCCTCCGGAACGGGGCCGGCGATGAAGCGGCGGTCGGCGGTCATCGACACGATGCCCTGCGTCCACTCGGCGGTGTCGGCGTAGTCGCCGCCCGAGGGGATGAGCGCGGCGAGCACCGGCGCGAGCTGCGCGCGCATGGCGTCGACGAGGTCGGTGCGCTGCGGGCGGCGGTCGGCGCGCGTCTCGGCGGAGCCGAGCGCCTCGTAGCCGCCACCGTGGCCGTAGGTGAGTCCGCCGCGGTGCTCGCGCACCCACAGGCCGTCGAGCTCGGGGAGCATGAGCGTCGGGATCTGCCCGAGGCCGAAGGGCTCGGTCGTGAGCCGGGAGGCGAGCACCCGCGCGAACGGCAGGGTGCGGCCGAGCGGGGCGAGCAGCGCGTTCGTCCACGAGCCGGAGGCGAGCACGACCTGACCGGCGCGCAGCTCGGCGCCGGCCGATGTGCGCACTCCGACGGCCGCCCCGTCCTCGACGAGGACGCTCGCCACGGGCGTGCAGTTCTCGAAGCGCACTCCCGCGCGCGCGACCTCGGCGGCGAGCGCGAGCGCGGCATCCGGAGCGCTGATCTGGATGCCGCCGGGGTGCAGGAATCCGCCGGTCACCGCCGCGGCGCTGACGCCGGGCACCACCTCGGCGACCTCCTCGGGCGTCAGCAGGCGCGCCCCCGCGGGCTTCAGCGGGTGCCGATCGAAGGGCAGGATGTGGTCGCGGTACCCCTCGTCGCTCACGCTGAGCCAGACGTTGCCGCGGTCGCGGAATCCGATGTCGGCGGTGTCGGCGAGCTCGCGGTAGAAGTCGATGCCGTACTGCTCGAGGTCGCGCTCCGACTCGTTCCAGTACCAGGCGTAGCCGGCAGCCCACAGCCCGACGAAGCCGGCGCCGGCGGCGGTCGTGCCCGAGGCCGGCGTGCCCTCGTCGACGACCGTGACGCGGCGTCCCGCACGGGCGAGATGCAGGGCGGTCGAGAGGCCGAAGAGTCCCGAGCCGACGACGAGCACCTCGGGCAGCTCGATGGACGACCGGTCGCCGTGCGTCAGATCGGCGGCGGGGTGAGCGGGCACGGGCGACCTCGGATCATTCGGGTGGATGCCGCCGCCGGGCGTGCGCGGTCCGGGAACGACAGGTGTGGTGTACCGCTCACGCTACTGATCGGCTGACGCCCTGTTCGTTTCCGTGACGCCGCATGACGCCACGCCCCCGCGCCGGGCTCAGAGATCCAGCCGCCAGGCGCCCTCCGCCGCGATCGGCACGAAGCCGACCGCCTCGTTGACGTCGAGCATGAAGCGGTTCTCCTCGGCGTTGAAGGTGATCACCGCTGGGTGGCCCGGCCGGTCGCGCTGCAGCTGCTCGAGGTTGGCGAGCTTGACGAGCATGCCGAGGCGGTGGCCGCGGTGCTCGCGCAGCACGATCGTGTCCTCCTGCGAGACGACACGGCTCGCGTCGGGCGAGGTGTCGAAGTAGGTGTAGCCGGCGAGCTCGCCGCTCGGCCGGTGCACGGCGGCGGCCACGATCGTCTCGATGCCCGACTGGGCCTGGTCGCGCTCCTCGTCGACGACGCGCTCGGCCGTGTACGGATCCTCGGGCTCCTCCATGCCCGCGCTCGGGGCGTCGGTCGACATCCGCGTCTTGAGCCGCGCGATCTCGTCGAGCCACTGGGTCGGCGTCGTGCCGATCCAGGTCACGGTGTCGTAGTCGGGGCCGGATGCGGCGCGCGCCGCCGCCAGCCGGCTCGCCAGCTCGTCGTCGGGCATCGGCAGCTCGACCGAGCTGACCCGCTCGACCTGCTCGAGCCGAGCTCCGCGGCCGAGCGCGAACCGCACGCTCGCGTGGTCGGCGGGCAGACGGCCGACGCCGGTCGGCGGCACCAGCGCCTCCGTGCCCGCCGCGACCTCGTCGTCGGTCACGACCGGCGCGGCGGCCCAGGCGAGCAGCTTGGTCACGCCCGACTCGCGGGCGAGCGCCTCGAGACCGTCGGCGAGCGCGGTGCCGATGCCGCGGCGGCGCATATCCGCCGCGACCATGACATTGCAGAAGCCGGTGTCGGGCGACGACGCGGGCACGTGGATCGCGGCGCGCCCGACGACGCGCCCATCGAGCTTGGCCAGCAGCATCCGTCGGCGCTCCCAGCGCTGATTCGTCCAGGCGGGGAGCACCTCACCGGGCTGCGAGGGATCGGCGGCCCGCCCGAAGGCCTCGCGCTCGATCGCGTTCCACAGCTCGACGGCGGCGCGGAAATCGTCGACGTCGGCGGTCGCGGTGTCGAGCGAGGCAGGGATGCGCAGTTCGACGATCTCGAGTTCGGCGGGTGCGGGGGTCATGGTGGTCCTCCGCTGCCCGGAGGTCGTGGTGGTGCGCGGCGGTGGTGACAGGAGCCGTGGTGACACGGGCGGTGGTGACACGGGCGGTGGTGATAACGCCCCTGCGCGGCGGCCGGACAGCCGACCAGGATGCCCGACAGCGCCCCGGTGAGGCAACCCGTCACGGCGAGCCGGCAGGGTAGCGTTGACCGATCATCGACCGCGGTCGGCCGGAGGCCGCGGCGTGCTTCGCGAAACGGGAGCCGCGTGTATCTGAAGAGCCTGACCCTCAAGGGGTTCAAGTCCTTCGCGCAGCCGACCGTGTTCGCCTTCGAGCCGGGCGTGACCTGCGTGGTCGGGCCGAACGGATCCGGCAAGTCGAACGTCGTCGACGCCCTCGCCTGGGTCATGGGCGAGCAGGGCGCGAAGACCCTGCGCGGCGGCAAGATGGAGGACGTCATCTTCGCCGGCACCTCGTCACGGGGGCCGCTCGGCCGCGCCGAGGTGACGCTGACGATCGACAACAGCGACGGCGCGCTGCCGATCGAGTACAGCGAGGTCACGATCTCGCGCACCCTGTTCCGCAACGGCGGCAGCGAATACGCGATCAACGGCCAGGGCTGCCGCCTGCTCGACGTGCAGGAGCTGCTGAGCGACTCCGGCCTCGGCCGCGAGATGCACGTCATCGTCGGTCAGGGGCAGTTGGATGCGGTGCTGCGCGCCACCCCCGAAGACCGTCGCGGCTACATCGAGGAGGCCGCCGGCATCCTCAAGCACCGTCGCCGCAAGGAGAAGACGGTGCGCAAGCTCGAGGCGATGCAGACGAACCTGACGCGTCTGAGCGACCTCGCGGGCGAGATCCGCCGCCAGCTGAAGCCCCTGGGGCGTCAGGCCGAGGTCGCCCGCGAGGCGCAGACGATCGCCGCGGTCGTGCGTGATGCCCGCGCCCGCCTGCTCGCCGACGAGGTCGTGACCCTGCGTGCGCAGCTGAGCGAGATGTCGAAGAGCGAGAGCGAGCGCAAGACCGAGCGCCTGGTGCTGCAGGAGCAGCTCGACCAGGCGAAGCTGCGGCAGGGCCGTCTCGAGCAGTCGATGAGCGGCGACGAGGTGGATGCGCACCGCCGTCTCGCCTTCGGGCTCGAGCAGGCGCAGGACCGCCTGCGCTCGCTCTCGTCGATGGCGACCCAGCGCCTCACGCTGCTGAGCCAGCAGTCGGAGCTGCCGGGCATGTCGGCGACCGTGAGCACCTCGATGATCGAGGATGCGCGCGAGGAGGCTGTGCGACTGCAGGGCGAGGTGACGGTCGCCGAGGCGGCCCTGGGCAAGTCCGGCGCCGTGACCGCGACGGCGCGCGCGAACCTCGACGCCCTCGATGAGGAGATCAGCGCGCAGAGCGCCCTCGTCTCGCAGCACGACCTCGAGCAGGCCCGCCTCGGCAGCCAGGTCGAGCTCGCCTCCTCGCGGCTCGCGGCCGCCCAGCAGCAGGTCGAGCGGCAGCGCACAGCGGCCACGCAGGCCGAGGAGCGCCGAGAGCAGGCTCGCGCCGAGTTCCTCGCGGTCGACGGCGATGAGGCCGCGCCCGAGGGCGACGCGCAGATCCTCGCCGAGCAGGTGACCGAGGCCGAGGCCGAGGCGCAGCGCCTCGAGGGCGAGGTCGACGAGCTGCGGGATGCGCTGCACACGGCCGAGCGCGAGCGCGACGCCCTCGCCGCTCGCGTGAGCGCGCTGACGATGGCCGCCGACCAGCGCAGCGGATCGGGCGCGATCGCCGAGGTCGACGGCATCCGCGGGCCGGTGTCGGACGCGATCACGGTCGAGCAGGGCTGGGAGGCGTCGATCGCAGCTGCGCTCGGCAGCCTCGCCGAGGCCGTGCTCGCCGACAGCCGTGAGGCGGCGCTCGCCGCGCTCGAGCACGTGCACCGCACCGATGCCGGCCAGGTCGAGATCGTCGTGGCGGATGCGCGCGCGGACGCGGGACCGACGGACCTGCCGCAGGGCGCGCGCTCGGCGATCGATCTCGTCGAGGCACCCGACGGGATCCGCGGACTGCTCGCCCGGGTCGTGATCGTCGACGACCTCGATGCCGCCCGCGCCGCCTGGCCCGTGCTGCGCGAGCTCGACGGCGTGACCGTCATCACCCACGATGGCGACGTGCTCGGCGAGCACGTGCTGCGCGGCGGCACCGGGGGAGCGCGCAGCCGACTCGAGCTGCTGGCCGAGCGCGACGACGCGCAGGAGCGTCTCGTCGCCGTCTCGACCGAGATCGAGCGCAGCGGCTTCGAGCTCGGTCAGCGCCGCGAGGCCCTGGCGACCGCCCGCACCGCCGCCCGCGAGGCCGCCGCCCGGCAGAAGGAGTTCGACGCCGAGCTCGCCGCGCGCAGCCAGGCGCTCGGCCGCTCGCGTGTGCAGCTCGAGGCCGCCGAGGCCGAGGCCGAACGCCTCGGCGACGGCATCGCGGCGCTCGCCGAGGCCGTGCGCGAGGCGACGACCGCCGCCGAGCGCGCCCAGGCCGAGCACGACGAGCACGCCGCGACGCCGCGCCCCATCCTCGACGTCTCCGCCCGCGACTCGCTGCTGCTCGAGCTCGAGTCGGCTCGCCAGAACGAGGTCGAGCTGCGCGTGCAGCTCGAGACCGCCCGCGAGCGCGTGCGCGCGCAGAAGGCGACCGCCGAGCAGCTGCAGAAGCAGCTCGAGGCCGAGCGCGCCGCCGCCGAGGAGGCCGCCCGCGTCGCCGTGCTGCGCCGCCACCAGATCGAGACCGCTTCTGCCGTGCTCGAGGCGCTGCCGCCGGCGATCGCCGTCGCCGACCGCTCGGTCGCGCAGGCGCGCGAGCGTCTCGCCGTGGCCGAGCGCGAGCGCGCCGAGCAGAACGAGGAACTCAGCGGGCTGCGCGCCGCCGAGTCGGGCCTGCGCGAGAAGCTCGCCGGACTCAACGAGAACGTGCACAGCCTCGAGATGCAGGCCTACGAGAAGAAGCTGCACCTCTCGCAGCTGCTCGAGCGCGCCGCCGGCGAGCTCGGCCTCGACGAGGACGTGCTCGTGGTCGAGTACGGGCCGGATGTGCCCGTTCCGGTCGACGTGCTGGATGCGGTGGGCGTGCGCGATGCGCGGGCCGAGTCGGGCGATGACGCCGGTGACGAGGATCTCGATGGGGACGACGACCTCGCGCGCGGTGGCGCCGACGGGGTCCCCGCGGACAGCGACACCGCCGACGAGGACGGCGCCGACGTCGTGCCGGCCGCCGAATCCGAGGCCGCCGAGGACCCCGCCGACAGCACTGCCGACATCCGCACCGTGCCCTTCGTGCGCCGCGAGCAGCAGACCCGCCTCGCCGCCGCCGAGCGCAAGCTCGGCCTGCTCGGCCGGGTCAACCCGCTCGCGCTCGAGGAGTTCGCCGCGCTCGAGCAGCGCCACAAGTTCCTCGTCGACCAGCTCGCCGACCTCACGAAGACCCGCAAGGACCTGACGACGATCATCGAGGAGATCGACGAGAAGATGCAGGACATCTTCGCGTCGGCCTTCGAGGACACGAAGGCGGCGTTCAACCGCGTCTTCCCGATCCTGTTCCCGGGCGGAACCGGCAGCATCCTGCTCACGAACCCCGACGACATGCTCACGACGGGCATCGAGGTCGCGGTCAAGCCGGCCGGAAAGAAGATCGAGCGGCTGTCGCTGCTCTCCGGCGGCGAGCGCTCGCTGGCCGCGGTCGCGCTGCTGATCGCGATCTTCAAGGCCCGGCCGAGCCCGTTCTACATCATGGACGAGGTCGAGGCCGCCCTCGACGACGCCAACCTCGGCCGCCTGCTGACGATCTTCGACGACCTGCGGCAGAGCTCGCAGCTCATCGTCATCACGCACCAGAAGCGCACCATGGAGATCGCGGATGCGCTCTACGGCGTGAGCATGCGGCAGGACGGCGTCAGCGCCGTCGTCGGCCAGCGCGTGCAGACCGAGGCGGACCGCGAGAAGGCGCGCGCCGAGCTCGGCCGCGACCTCGACTGACGGATCTCGACTCACCGACCTCGACGACGCGGCCCGGTTTCGGCGGCCGACGCCGACCCGGCATCATGGCCCCATGAGCGCCGCGCCCGACACCCGACCGTTCCCCGGCGTCGCCGGCCGCGTGCGCCGCATGATCGGGCGCGACCCGCACGAGTCCGAGCGCGCCTCCACCCCGCTCGAGCTGCTCTTCGACCTGGCCTTCGTCGTCGCCTTCGGCATCGCGGGCGAGCAGATGGCGCACGCGCTCGCCGAGGGGCACCTGTCGACGGCGCTGGGCGGCTTCGCCTTCGGGATGTTCTCGATCGTCTGGGCGTGGATCAACTTCAGCTGGTTCGCGTCGGCCTTCGACACCGACGACTGGGTCTACCGGGTCACGACCATGGTGCAGATGGTCGGCGTCGTCATCCTCGCGCTCGGGCTCTCCGACATCTTCCACTCGCTGGAGAAGGGCCACGGCGTCGACAACACGGTCGTGGTCGCCGGCTACGTGGTGATGCGCGTCGCCATGCTCGCGCAGTGGCTGCGCCTCGCCGCGCAGTCGCCCGAGCACCGCAAGACCGCGCTGACCTACGCCCTCGCGATCGCGATCGCCCAGGTGGGATGGGTCGTGGTCGCCGCCGTGCACCTCGCGCTGGTGCCCACGATCATCGGCTCGATGGTGCTGTTCCTCATCGAGCTCGCCGGGCCGGCGCTGAGCGAGCGGCATCGGGCCACTCCGTGGCATCCGCACCACATCGCCGAGCGCTACGGGCTGCTCGCGCTCATCGCCCTCGGCGAGGGCGTGCTCGGCACTGTCGCCGCCGTGCAGCCGATCATCGAAGAGCACGGCTGGTCGGGCGACGCGATCGTGCTCGTCGTCGCCGGGGTCGTGCTGACCTTCGGCCTGTGGTGGGCGTACTTCGCGGTGCCGTTCGGGCACCTGCTGCATCGCAACCGCGGCGGCGCGTTCCCCTTCGGCTATCTGCACATCCTCGTGTTCGCGTCGATCGCCGCGGTCGGCGCCGGGCTGCACGTGGGCGCCTACGTGATCGAGGGCGAGGCGCACGTCGGCTACGGCGCCGCGGTGCGCGCCGTCGCGATCCCCGTCGCGGTCTTCCTGATCGTCTACCTCGGCATCGCCGACATCCTCGTGCGCCGCGTCGCCGCCGCCCAGGTCGGGGCGCTCGTGCTCGCTCTCGCGGTGCTCGCCCTCGCGGTCGTGCTGTCAGAGAGCGGCACGCCGTTCGCGCTCGACATCCTGCTCGTCGCCGCGGCGCCGTGGATCGTCGTGATCAGCACCGAGACCGTCGGCCGACGGCACTTCGCGGCCCACCTGGCGGGCGCGCAGGCCTGAGCCGCGCAGTCGGCGGGGCGATCAGCGATCGATCAGCCGATCGAGCTGAACGACACCGCCGCCACGACCACGATGATCACGATCGCCAGCACGATCGCGGCGAACCCCGCGAGCACGGCGACGAGGATGCGGTTCACCTCGAACCAGGTCTGCGTGCGCGCATCCCAGCGCCGCATCTCGGCCGGCCTCGTCGGGCCCGGCACCGGCACCAGCTCCGCGCCGCGAGCCTGCAGGTCGAGGGCGAGCGCGGTCAGCTGCTCGCGGCTCCACAGCAGGCTCGTGAGCCAGGCGAAGCGGCGCCCCGCGCCGAGGATCATCTGGTGCGACAGCGATCCGACCGCGCCGACGCTCATCTGCCCGACGGTCACGACGCGCTGCACCTCGGCGATCGTGAAGGCCTTCGTCGGCAGCAGGCCCTGCACGATCGTGTACGCGCCGTCGCGGAACTCGATCCGACTGCGGTTAACCGCGAGCGCCGTCAGCGCGACGGTCAGCCCGGCGAGCACGACCATGGCGGCGAGGTAGAACATCCACAGTCCGCTGCGCCACTGCAGCATCGCGAGCACGCCGAACAGCACGACGTAGAGCGCGCCGAAGGTGATGTTGATGCGCCAGTAGCGCGCCGCGACCTCGCGACTGGGGCGGAAGACGGTGCCGCCCGGCACGAAGGGCGAGGCGGATGCGGCCGGGCCCGGCAGGGGAGCGGGGCCGGGGGTCGGGGAGCTGGGCCGGCCGTACTGGGGCAGCTGAGGCTGGGGCGTGTACTGCGGGGGCGTGTACTGCGGCGGCTGCCGGCCGTCGTGCGGGTTCGGGTGCTGCCCGCCCGGATACTGCGGCGGCGGCGCGGTCGGATCGTGCTGCGCCGCCGGCGGCATCCAGCCCTGCTGGTCGGGTCGCGGATGCTGCGGGGCGTCGGTCATCGCCCCAGTCTGACGCAGAGCCGGGTCGTCGCTGAGCGGCCGCGTCGCGCTGCGCGCCGAGCCGTCGCGCCGCGGGCCGTCAGCGCGGGCTCACGTGCCCCGTGATCGGGCCCAGCTCGGCCGGCGCGAACCAGCCGTGCATCCGGCCCTCGATCCGCACCGAGTCGCCGTCGACGGTCACGGCGACCGTCAGCGTCTGCGCGGTCTCGATCAACTGGATGCGCAGCCGCCACTCGTCCTCGGCCCACCCGGCGCTGACGCCGACCGGCGTCGCGGCGCCGGTGATCGCCGAGGTCGCGCCCTCGACCCAGCGGCCGTGGCCGGCGCCGAGGCGTTCGGTGCCGCTCGGAGTCTCGAGCTCGAGCGTCCAGGTCGCGCCGCCGGCGCCGTCGACCTTCGCGACAGCATCGACGCGCAGGCCGCGCAGGGGCGCGTCGCCGGCGATCACGAAGTGTCGTGCGAGCAGTGCGTCCTCCGACGGGGATGCGGCGTCACCCGGCTGCGGAGCGAGCTGCAGGCCGGTCAGCTGCGCGGGCGCCGCGGAGCCGGCATCCCCGACTGCTCCTGCTGCTGTCGCCGACGTCGCCGCATCCGGCACGTTCCCGATGCCGGGCAGCAGCTCGGTCCAGAGCGCGTCGAGCACCGCATCCATCGGGTCGAGCCCCGCGGTCGTGACGACGACGGTCTCGAGCTCGGGCATCACGACGATGAACTGCCCGAAGGCGCCGTCGGCGCGGTAGGCGCCGTGCCGCGATCGCCAGAACTGGAAGCCGTAGCCGAGCTCCCAGTCGCCGGGCTCGCGCTCCACGGACGCGGAACCGTCCGCATCCGCGTCGAACGGCACCAGCGCGGTCACGATCTGCGGTGACGTCGCCAGGTCGATCCACTCCGCCGGCACGAGCTGCCGTCCGTCCCACTCACCGCGCTGAAACAGCAGCTGGCCGAGCAGCGCGAGCTCCTCGGTGCGCAGGTGCAGGCCGCTGCCGCCGAGGTCGACGCCGTCGGCACTCGAGTCCCACTCGCGCGTCGTGATGCCGAGCGGGGCGAACAGGCGGTCGGCGACGAAGTCGAGCAGGCGGCCGCCCGTCAGCCGCTGCAGGACCGCGGCGACCAGGAAGGTCGTGCCGGTCGAGTAGACGAAGCGCTCGCCGGGCTTGTGATCGAGCGGCTCGTTCAGCACGAAGCGCACGGCCTCGGCCGTCGCGCGCGAGCGCACCCCGTCGAAGTCGGGTTCGGAGCAGCCGCGGCTCATCGTCAGCAGGTGCCGCACCGTGAGCCGCTGCAGCCGCTCGCTCGGCTGGGCGGGCGCGTGCTCGGGCAGCAGGTCGATCACCCGGTCGTCGAGGCCGAGCAGTCCCTCGTCGATCGCGATGCCGACGGCGAGCGAGGTGACGCTCTTGCTGACCGAGTTGAGGGTGTGCGGCAGCTCGGCGCGGTACGGCGCCCACCAGCCCTCGCCCACGACCTGCCCGCGGCGCACGACCATGAGGCTGTGCACGCCGCCGATGCGGGTGAGGGATGCGGCGAGCCGCTCGATCGCGGCCGGGTCGACGCCCAGCGCGGCCGGGTGCGACCGCGGCAGTCGACCCGCCGTCAAGCTGCCGACGGCACCGACACCGGCATCGGTGACGCCGCTCTCCGCGGAACGGTCGGCCGCCGCGCCGCTCATGCCGCCGCGCCGCCCTCCGGGTCGGCCGCGGCGGAGCTCGGCGCGAGCTCGATGCCGTTGACCGTGCGCACCCGCCAGGCGACGGAAGCGGAGCCGATCACGTCGTCAGCCGCCGCCTCCGCGCTCTCGAGCAGCGACACCGTCGCGTTCTCGATCGTGTCGACCTTGAAGCCGACCAGGTCGCTCAGCGTGTAGCGGATGATCGTGCCGTGGCAGACGACCACCACATCCTCACCCGGGTGATCGGCGGCGATCTGCGCGAGGGCGCGGTGACCGCGCACCACGACCGAGTCGAGGGTCTCGACGCTCGGCTCGCTCTTGCCCGGCCAGAGCCGCTCGACCTCGGCCTCGCTGCGGCCCTCGAGCACGCTGTAGTCGCGCTCGATCAGGTCGTCGTAGGCGCCGGCGAACGGGATGCCGAGCCCCTCGGCCACGATCTCGGCGGTCACGCGGGCGCGGGCGAGCGGCGAGCTCACCACGACGGTCCACGGGATGCCGGCCTCGCGCAGCACGGGGATCGCGTCGTGCGCCTGCTGACGTCCGGTCGCGTTGAGCGGGGTGTCGCTCGAACCCTGCAGCAGACCCTGCAGGTTCCAGTCGGTCTGGCCGTGGCGGATGAGCGCGAGCGTGGTCACGCCGGCTCGACCTCCGCGACGATCTCGGCGGCGGGCTCGCCGAGCTCGTCCTCGAGCGTCTCGCCGCCGAAGGTGTGCACCGTCCAGCCCTCGGCGCCCTGGCTGAGACGCGACGCGGTCGCGTTGCCGAGGAAGCCGAGCTCGCGGCCGGTGAGGCTCATGAGCGCCGAGCGGATGATCGTGCCGTGCGCGACGACGATCACGTCGCGGCCGTCGAAGTCCTTCGCGACCTGCTCGAGGGCGCCCAGCGCGCGCAGACGGGCCTGCTCGTCGTTCTCGAAGCCCTCGGGGTCGCGGTTCGGCCAGCGGCGCATGGCCTCCTCGACCGGAACGCCCTCGGCGTCGCCGAAGTGCTGCTCGAACCACTGCGGGTAGACGCGGATGAACGGCACCCCGAGCTTCTCGGCGATGAGCTCACCCGTCTCGCGGGCGCGGATCGCGCTCGAGCTGACGACGGCCGACCAGGCGTGCTCGCCGGCGTCGCGCTCGGCGGCCAGCTTGTCGCCGGCGTCGCGGGCCTGCTGCCGCCCGGTGTCGTTGAGGGGGATGTCGCTCGAGCCCTGCATCAGGTGGGCGGCGTTCCAGTCGGTCTCTCCGTGGCGGACGAGTGCGATCACGCGGGGTTGCTCCTTAGGTCGACCCCATTCTCCCGGATGCGCGGTGAACAGCGCCCGGGAGCGTCGCACCTCGCTCTTCGCGAGCCTCAGCCGCGACGGCCGAGCGCGAGGCGCGCGGCGACGATCCGGCTCAGCGCCCGGAACTGCAGCACCCCCGCCACGAGCAGCGTGACGCCGAAGATCGCGAACGCGAGCCCGGAGTGCAGGTCGCGCACGATGACGGCGGCGCTCGCCGCACCGGTCAGCCCGAGCACGAGGCAGAGCGCGGCGCCGACGCCGCGCCAGAACACGAAGGGCTCGAAGGCGAAGAGCCGCGCGGCGTCGGGGTCGTCGGCGCCGAGCCCGCGCAGCGAGCCGTGCAGCCGCATCCACCATCCGAGGGCGCGGATCATGCGCGCGTTCGACCAGCCGACGAGCACCATGAGCAGGGCGCCGACGAGCTGGGCGATGATCCCGCCGGTCAGCGCCCCCGAGTCGCCTCCGTCGACGACGCCCTCGAGCCCGACCAGCAGCCCGAGGACGGCGGTCGCGAGCGCGAGAGCGCCGAGCAGCACACGGCGTAGACCGAGCCCGCGATGCAGCGTACGGATCGCGGCGAGCGCGTCCTCCGACTGCCCCGACTGCCGCTCGGCCGCATCCACGACCTGCGTGACGCGGCGCGGCAGCGGCGCCGTGCCGACCCGTCGCGCGGCACGGGCCTCGTCGGATGTCATGCGCCCACGCTACGCGGCACGTCAGTCCCCAGCCACGGCGGGCCCGCCCGGCCCCGCGGCCTAGGCTGGGCGCATGGCTTCCTGGTCCCTCGGCGGCGCACTGCGCGGCATGTTCGCCAAGCGCACGATCGACGACTCCACGTGGGAGGACCTCGAGGACGCCCTGATCGGCGCCGACTTCGGCCCCGACCTGACCGAGCAGATCGTCGACGAGCTGCGCGCGAAGGTCGACCGCTACCGCACGACCGATCCGAAGGACCTGCAGCGGATGCTGTGCGAGACCATCGAAGAGCGTCTCGCCCGCCTCGACCCGACCCTCAAGCTCAGCGAGCGCCCCGCGGTGGTGCTCGTGGTCGGTGTCAACGGCGTCGGCAAGACGACCACGATCGGCAAGTTCGCCCGCTTCCTCGTCAACAACGGCCGCACCGTCGTCGTCGGCGCGGCCGACACCTTCCGCGCCGCCGCCGTCGAGCAGCTCGCCACCTGGGCCGAGCGCGCCGGGGCGACCGTCGTGCGTCCGCAGCAGGCGGGGCAGGACCCGGCATCCGTCGCCTTCCAGACCATCGAGCTCGCGAAGAACCAGGGCATCGAGATGGTGCTCGTCGACACCGCCGGCCGCCTGCAGACCAAGAGCGGCCTCATGGACGAGCTGTCGAAGGTGCGCCGCGTGATCGAGAAGCAGGCGCCGATCAGCGAGGTGCTGCTCGTGCTGGATGCGACCACCGGTCAGAACGGACTCGCCCAGGCGGAGGCGTTCATCGAGCACGCCGGGGTCACCGGGCTCGTGCTCACCAAGCTCGACGGCTCGGCGAAGGGCGGCTTCGTGCTCGCCGTGCAGGAGAAGACGGGCATCCCGATCAAGCTCATCGGCCAGGGCGAGGGCATCGGCGACCTGACCGGATTCACGCCGCACGTGTTCGCTCAGCAGCTCGTCGGCTGACATCCGGCTCCGAGCCTGCGCCCGTGTCGGCGGCCCGGCCTAGCCTGCGGGCATGGCCGAGGGAACCGCGACGAACCCGCACACCTATCCGCAGGGCGTGCCCTGCTGGATCGACACCGCCCAGCCGGATCCGCCGGCGGCGAGCCGCTTCTACGGCGAGCTGCTCGGCTGGAGCTTCCACGAGGCGATGCCGCCGGGCGCGCCCGGCAGCTACCTGATCGCGCAGCGGAACGGCAAGGATGCGGCCGCGATCGCGCCGCTGGCCGATGCCGCGACCGGCGGCGCCTCCGCCGAGTGGGTGACCTACATCGCGGTCGACGACGTCGACGCGATGGCCGCCCGCGCCGAGGAGCTCGGCGGAGCCCTGCTCGAGCCGCCGCAGGATGCCGGACCGGGCGGGCGCTACGCGACCGTGCGCGACCCCTCGGGCGCCGTGTTCCGGCTCTGGCAGGCGCGCCGGCGGATCGGCTCGCAGATCAACAACACCCCCGGCAGCTGGAACTTCAGCGACCTCCACGTCCCCGACGTCGCTGCCGCTCTCGGCTTCTATCGCGACCTCTTCGGCTGGACCGTCACTGACATGGGCCCGGATGCCGGCGCGATGATCGGCGTTCCGGGCTACGGCGACCACCTCGAGTCGACGGTCGATCCCGACATCCGCGTGCGGCAGGCAGACGCCCCTCCGGGCTTCGCCGACGTCATCGGCGGGGCAGTGGAGGCGGCCGACGGCGAGAGCCCGAACTGGCACGTGACCTTCTCGGTCGCCGATCGTGACGCGAGCGCGGCCGAGGCCGAACGGCTCGGCGGCCTCGTGCTCGCCCGGGCCGAGGGCGTCTGGGCGGCGACCGCGCGCATCCGCGACCCCTGGGGCGCCGAGTTCACGCTGAGTCAGTTCACCGGGCCGGCGGACTGACCTCGGCACCGTCGGCGTCCCCGGCACGCTCCGAGTCTTCGGCGCGCTCGTCTCCTTCGGCGCGCTCGGTCGCGTCCCAGCTGGCCAGCAGCTGCAGCGCCTCGCGGCTCGACGCGTCGAGCGGGTGGTACACGAAGACATGCAACGACGCATCCGCGGGCACGGTCAGCGCCTCGAAGCCGAGTTCGAGGTCGCCGACGATCGGGTGATGCAGGAGCTTGCGCCCCGTGCGGTGGTGCTTCACGTCGTGCGCGGCCCAGCGGTGCGAGAACTCCGGGCTCTGCGTCGCGAGCTGGCCGATCAACGTCGACAGCTCGCGGTCGTCCGGATGCGCGCCGGCATACCCGCGCAGCACCGCCACGATGTCGTCGGCGTTGCGCTCCCAGTCGACGAAGAACTCGCGCGCGAGCGGATCGAGGAACGTGAAGAGCGCATTGTTGCCCTGCGCGATCTCGCTGCCGAACAGCGGGCTGTAGAGCGCACGGGCGAGGGGATTCGCGGCGAGCACCTCGAAGCGGTGGTTGCGCACCCAGGCCGGCATCCCGGTCATCGACTCGAGCATCGCGATCAGGCCGGCGCTCACGGTCGTCGTCGTCGCGAACCGACTACCTGCGGCGCCGCGTCGACCCGGTCCGGCGGAGGCGCGCGCGAGATCGAACAGGTGCTGCCGCTCGGCGTCGTCGAGCTGCAGGGCGTCGGCGAGGGCGTGCAGCACCTCGTCGGAGACGCCGGAGAGATTGCCGCGCTCGATGCGCACGTACCAGTCGACCGAGATCGCCGCGAGCACCGCGACCTCCTCGCGCCGCAGTCCGGGAACCCGCCGGTTGCCGCCGGCGCTGAGTCCCGCGCTCTCGGGCGTGATCCGTGAGCGCCGCGACCGCAGGAACTCGGAGATCTCGCCGCGCAGGTCCATGCCGTCACGCTAGTCCGCGCCGCGGCGCCGAAGGGGGTGCTGGCGATACCCCGAACGACCGGCCCTCCCGCCGTGCGCTGCGAGAGAGTGCACTGGATGCCGAAGACCACACGACAGGAGTCCCCGATGCCGACCACGACGATCGACGACCTCATCCTCAACAACGGCGTCACGCTGCCCCCGATCGGGCTCGGCGTGTTCCAGAGCCCGCCCGCCGAGACCAGTGCCGCGGTCGCCACCGCGCTCGAGCTCGGCTACCGCCACGTCGACACGGCTGCGGCGTACGCGAACGAGCGTGAGGTGGGCGAGGGCATCCGCGCCTCGGGCGTCGCGCGCGACGACATCATCATCGAGACGAAGGTCTGGCCGAGCGACTACGGGCGCGACGAGACCCGGCACGCCTTCGACAAGGCGGCGGCGAAGCTCGGCGTCGACCGCATCGACGTGCTGATCCTGCACCAGCCCGCGCCCGCCGGCTTCGACCGCACGGTCGCCGCGTACCTGGTCCTGCAGCAGCTGCTCGCCGACGGCGCCGTGCGCGCGATCGGGGTGAGCAACTTCATGCCGCAGCACCTCGACCGGCTGCTCGCCGAGGTGGATGTCGTCCCGCAGCTCAACCAGGTCGAGCTGCACCCCTACTTCGCCCAGCCGGAGGTGCAGGCGGCGGATGCGCGCCACGGCATCCTCACCCAGGCCTGGTCGCCGATCGGCGGCATCACGTTCTACCCGGGCCCCTGGGGCGACGACCGGCGCAGCGTTCTCGCCGACCCGACGATCGCCGAGATCGCGGCGGCGCACGGCAAGAGCCCGGCTCAGGTCATGCTGCGCTGGGGGATGCAACAGGGACGCTCGGTGATCCCGAAGTCGACCAACCCGGCGCGCATCGCCGAGAACCTCGCGGTGTTCGACTTCGCGCTCTCGGCCGACGAGCTGGCCACGATCGACGCGCTCGACACCGGCCGTCGCAGCGGCCCCGATCCCGACAGCGCCCGCACCGACCTGTTCGACCGGGTCATCCCCGAGGCCTGAGCCGGCATCAGCGCGGGCTCAGCGCGGGAGCGGGCTCAGGCGCGCTCCCGCACCCGCGTCAGCACCTCGAGGATGACCTCGAGCACCTCGCTCGAATGCGTCAGGTGCACCATGTGCTCGGCCCCCGGCCAGCTGATGAGCGGCGCGTCGAGCGCGGTCGCCACCCGGGCGTGCGCGCGGTGGATCGGGTGGTCGGGCCGGCGATCGGCTGTCACCACGGCGGCCGGCACGCGCGGCAGCCGCGTCGGGTCGAAGCTCAGCGCCTCCTCGGCGAATCCGACGACCGCCCGACCGAGCTGGACGAAGTCGGCGTCGGTCATCTTCAGCGCGGCCGCCCGCTCGGGTGCGGCCATCCCGTGGCGCCGCGCCGAGCGCGCGGTCGTCGAACGCAGCAGTGCGCGCAGCAGGCTTCCGAGCACGGGGACGCGCTGCAGCCGCACCCCGGCGGCGGCGGTCTTCTCGAGCTGCAGGGCGAGCGGCGGGTCGGTGATCGGCGAGGCGTCGAGCAGCACGAGCCCTGCCACGTCGGCGGGATGGTCGCGGGCGAGCAGCAGCGCCGCGGCGGCCCCGAGACTCTGCCCGATCGCGACGACGGGGCCGACGCCGAGGCCGGCGATCGTCGCGTGCAGGGCGTCGCTCAGCCCGGCGAGCGATGCCGGCTCGGTCGACGAACCGGAACCGGGCCGGTCGTGCAGGATCACCCGGAACCCGTGGGTGGCGAGCGCCTCGGGCAGTCCCGGGAAGAAGCCCTCGACGGCTTCGGCGCCGCCGGGGAGCAGCAGGATGGCGGGTCCGGTGTCGCCGAGGATGCGCGTCATGCCAGCGACCCTAGGAGCCGAGCCGCAATGCCAGCCGTGCGCCGTCAGCCGTGCGCCGAGGCCGACTGCCGCCGGCCTACCAGCGCAGCACCTCGGCCGGATGTGTCAGCCGCCACTCGGTCGTCGGCTTCGTGATCGTCCCCTTGAGCACGACCGGCACGCTCGCCGACCGCGAACCCGCCGTGTAGACGACGGTGCCGATCCGCTCGCCGTCGCGGCCTGTCTTCAGTGCGGTCGTCGTCATCTTCGCGGTGACCTTCGCGTCCGACCAGGTCACCAGTCGCGCGGTGTCGCCGAGAGTCATCGTCGCCGTCGAACCCCACGCGGTGCGGTAGGTGCCGACCTCCGTGCCGACCTCGCCGACGATCGTGTCGCTGAACCCGGCCCGCAGGGCGTCGAGCCAGGCGCGCACATCCGTGACGATCTGTTCGCGGCCGCTGCCGAGGATCACGCCGACGACCTGCAGCGGGGCGTCGATGCCCGCGACCTTCACGTTCGCGGAGAACAGCAGATTCACTCCGACGTCGTCGAGCGTGCCGGTCTTGATGCCGTTCACCCCGTCGATGCCGAGCGCCGGATTCGTCGTCGAGAGCGTCGGAAGCCCGGCGACCTCGAGGCTGTGCAGCCCGACGATCTGCGCGAGCGCGGGATCGGCCATCACGAGCTTGCCGAGTGCGAGCAGATCGGCGGGGGTGCTCGTGTTGCGCGAGTCGAGTCCGGTCGGCTCGGCGAAGGTCGTGCTGGTGAGGCCGTGCTTCTTCAGCCAGCTGCGCGCCGCCGACACGAACGCCGGCTGCGAGCCGAAGGCCCAGGTCGACACCGCCTCGGCGTAGTTCGAAGCGGAGGCGACGAGCATCGTCGCGATCGCGTCGCGCTCGCTCATCCGCGTGCCCTCGGGCATCGCCGCGATCGTCGCGTTCAGCACGTAGTACTTGTCGTAGAGGTCGTGAGCGGCCTTGTCGAAGGTGATCGTGGGCCCGGTGCCGCCGTCGCCGAGCGGCTTGCGGTCGAGCACGACGAGCGCGGTCACGAGCTTGCTGATGCTGGCCATCGGCTTGGCCGCGTCGCCGCCCGACGCCGTCAGGATGCCCGAGGCGCCGGCGCCGAGGAACTCGTCAGCGCCCGCGACGCTCACCGCGAACTCGCCCGCCGGAGTCGGGAACGCGACGGCGGGGGAGGAGTCGACGACCGGCGCCTTCGCGGTGCCCGACGGCATCCCGACGGGCGCGGTGAGCGTCGCGAAGACGTAGCCGCCCGCCAGCGCCGCGATCACCACGACCGTCACGATCGCAGCGATCGTGCTGCGCCGCCGGCGGCGCCGGTCGCGGGCGCGCTCCGCCGCCTCAGCGGCCGGATCAGCTCGGCGTCGCGACTCGGCCGCATCGCTCGTGCGCATGATCCAGGCGAGGCGATCGAGGTCGTCGTGGGGCACTGCGGTGGTCCGTTCGCGTGATCGAACCGGCTCGAGAACCCGCAGCCGGCATCGGATCATAGGCACCGCACACCGCACGCGACCTCGGTGTCAGCCCTCGTGTCGCGCATCCTGCCGACCGATCTGTCCACCCCGGGCCCTGTCACGCGGCGTGATCCGCCTGCGAGGCAGACTCGGCCCACCCCCGAACGGGGTACAGTGGGTGGGGCGAAACGCCCACCCGGGGCTGGCAAGGGCCCGGGAGGGAGCGGCGAAGCCTCCCGCGGCGGGTCCATGCGCGCGCATGGAGTGTCAGCGTCGAGGGCATGAGAGCACCCACCTCGATCGCCCTGCTGCTGCTCCGCGTCGTCCTCGGCGTGGTCTTCATCGCCCACGGTCTGCAGAAGCTGGCCCAGGGCGGAATCGCCGGAACCGCCCAGGGCTTCGGCCAGATGGGCGTGCCGCTTCCCGAGATCGCCGCGCCCGCGATCATCGCCCTCGAGATCGGCGGGGGAGCCCTGCTGATCCTCGGTCTCGCCAGTCGCATCCTCGGCGCCCTGCTCGCCGTCGACATGATCGTCGCCTGGGGCCTCGTGCACGCCGGCTCGGGTTTCTTCGCGCAGGACGGCGGCTTCGAGTACGTGCTCGTGCTGGCCGTCGTCGGCGCCGCGATCGCGGTCGCCGGACCCGGACGCTTCGCGGTGGATGCCGCCCTCGGCGGCGTCGTGCGGTCGCGTCGTCAGCGCCGCACCCTCACCCCGGCCCGCGCCTGACGCGGATCCCGACCCAGCACACGGACGCCCCGTCCCGCTCACGCGGGGCGGGGCATCCGCCGTGTCAGGCCTCGCGCGGCTCGAGCCCGCGGTGCGCGCGCGCGAGCTCCCGGTACTGCACCGCATTGCGGGCGATGCGGTCGCGCATCCCTTCGTCGGTGATCTCGCCGCGCACCTTCGCCGGAACGCCCGCCGCGATGTGACCGTCGGGCACCTCGTGCCCCTCGAGCAGCACCGCGCCGGCGGCCAGCAGGGCGCGCGCGCCGAGCTTCGAACCGCTCAGCAGCCGCGAGCCCATGCCGACCAGGGCGCCGTCGCCGATCGTCGTGCCGTGGATGATCGCCGCGTGGCCGATGCCGACGCCCGCGCCGATCACGGTCGGGTTGCCGAGGTCGGTGTGCACGACCGAGTTGTCCTGGATGTTGCTGCCCTCGCCGAGGTCGATCCATTCGAGGTCGCCGCGCAGCACTGTGCCATACCAGACGCTCGCCTCCGCGGCGATGCGCACGCGGCCGATGATCGTGGCGTTCGGGGCGATGAACGCGGTCGGGTGGATCTCGGGGAAGTCGCCGTCGAACGGCAGGATGAGCGCCATGTCGTCAGCCTAGGGCGGCTCCGGTCGGCGTCCTCTGGCGAGCCCGTCTGATCACTCCCGCGTAGAATCGCCGGACCATGGCCGCTTTCGCCTCACTCTCCGATCGCCTCACCGCGACCTTCCGCAACCTCCGCACCAAGGGCAAGCTCACGCCCGCCGACGTCGACGGCACCGTGCGCGAGATCCGCCGGGCGCTGCTCGACGCCGACGTCGCCCTCGAGGTCGTGAAGCAGTTCACCAGCACCGTGCGCGAGCGCGCCCTCAGCGACGAGGTCAACAAGGCGCTCAACCCGGCCCAGCAGGTCGTCCAGATCGTCAACGAAGAGCTCATCGCGGTGCTCGGCGGGCAGCAGCGCCGCCTCGAGTTCGCGAAGCAGCCGCCGACCGTCATCATGCTCGCCGGCCTCCAGGGCGCCGGAAAGACGACCCTCGCCGGCAAGCTCGCGAAGCACCTCAAGAAGGAGGGGCACACGCCGCTGCTCGTGGCGAGCGACCTCCAGCGCCCCAACGCGGTCACCCAGCTGCAGGTCGTCGGCGAGCAGGCCGGCGTCCCGGTCTGGGCGCCCGAACCGGGCAACGGCGTCGGCGACCCGGTGCGCGTCGCCCGCGACGGCGTCGCCGAGGCGAAGCGCAAGCAGTTCGACACCGTCATCGTCGACACCGCCGGCCGCCTCGGCATCGACGCCGAGCTGATGAAGCAGGCCTCCGACATCCGCAAGGCCGTCGACCCCGACGAGGTGCTCTTCGTCATCGACGCGATGATCGGCCAGGACGCGGTCACGACCGCCCGCGCCTTCCAGGAAGGCGTCGACTTCACCGGCGTCGTGCTCTCGAAGCTCGATGGCGACGCCCGCGGTGGTGCCGCTCTCTCGGTCGCCAGCGTGACCGGCCGCCCCATCATGTTCGCCTCCACGGGCGAGAACCTCGACGACTTCGAGCCGTTCTACCCCGACCGCATGGCGAGCCGCATCCTCGACCTCGGTGACATCCTCAGCCTCATCGAGCAGGCCCAGGAGGCTTTCGACGAGGAGGAGGCGCGCAAGGTCGCCGAGAAGTTCGCGACCGACAGCTTCACGCTCGACGACTTCCTCAAGCAGATGCAGCAGCTCAAGAACATGGGCTCCATCAAGGGGATGCTGAGCATGCTGCCCGGCGCCCGCGGCATGCGCGAGCAGCTCGACAACTTCGACGAGAAGGAGATCACCCGCACCGAGGCGATCATCCAGTCGATGACGATGCAGGAGCGCAGCCAGCCGAAGCTGCTCAACGGCTCGCGCCGCCTGCGCATCGCGAAGGGATCGGGCACCACGGTGACCGAGGTCAACTCGCTGATGCAGCGCTTCGAGCAGGCGTCGAAGATGATGAAGACCGTCGCCAAGGGCGGGATGCCGCAGGTTCCGGGCATGGGACCGGTGCCCGGCATGGGCGGCGGCCGCGCCGCGGCGAAGAAGGCGGCAGCGCAGGCGAAGAAGAAGGGCGGCTCGAAGAGCGGCAACCCCGCCAAGCGCGCCGCCGAGAACCGCGCGATCGCCGAGGGCAAGCCGGTCGGCGGCTCGAACGCCGGCGGCTCGGGCTTCGGCCTCGGCGGGGGCGCGGGTTCCGGAGCCGGCTCGGGCCAGCCGAGCGAGGAGGAGCTGGCGGCGCTGGGCAAGTTCCTGAACCGCTGACACCGCTCGTCCACCGCGCGCCGGTGCGCGACGGGCGCGATGGACGAGGAGCCGGAGATCCGGGGTGACCTGGATCTGCGGGTGGTCGTGCTGAGTTAGTCTCACGGAGCCGGGTGCTCATCCGGCGACTCACCGCATCCCTCCGCCTCGAAAGCGAGCCCTTCCGTGCGCAGCTCCACGCGTCTCCTCCTCGTCCCCGTCCTCCTCGCCGCGGCCATCGGCCTCGCCGGATGCTCGCTCCCGGGAATCGGCGGCGACAGCTCGTCGAAGTCCGACTCGTCGTCGAAGGATGACGCCTCGCCCGCCGCGGACGACAGCGCGAAGGGCGGCTGCCCCGCCAGCATCACCGCCGCGCTCAAGCAGAACACCACCATGGACGCCTCGGAGGGCACCGTCGCCGACCTCGCGTTCCCGGGCGACGCGGCCCTGCTCGCCGACGCCTGCGTGCTCGTCGTCAAGGCCACGACCGCGGGCCAGGGCGACACCGTCATGGCCTTCGTGCCGGGCGACGCCGACAAGGCCGCGCAGATCACCGCCGCCGTCGAGGCCGCCGGGTTCACCTCGCTCACCGCCGACGAGAAGGGCGGCTTCTACACGAAGGACAAGGAGAGCTGGATCATCGCCAAGGGCGACACCAGCAACCCGCTCGCCGCCGGCTTCGGCGACAAGTTCTCCGGCCCGATCGTGACGCTCATGCACATCGTCACCGCCTGATCCGGGCCAGCGCGCCAGAGCATCCGAGGGGATGCGGCACCGCCCAGCGGCGTGCCGCATCCCCTCGCTAGCGTGAGCGCATGACCACCAACCGCCCCGTCCGCATCGGCGTGCAGGTTCAGCCGCAGCACGCGCTCTACACCGACATCCGCGACACCGTGCGCGCTCTCGAAGACCTCGGCGTCGACGTCGTCTTCAACTGGGACCACTTCTTCCCGCTCAGCGGCGAGCCCGAGGGGCTGCACTACGAGTCGTGGACGATGCTCGCCGCCATCGCCGAGCAGACCGAGCGCGTCGAGCTCGGCGCCCTCGTCAACTGCAACTCGTATCGCAACGCCGACCTGCAGGCCGACATGGCCCGCACGATCGATCACATCAGTGCGAAGGGCGGCACCGGCCGCTTCATCTTCGGCACCGGCTCGGGGTGGTTCGAGAAGGACTACGACGCCTACGGCTACGAGTTCGGCACGGTCGGCTCGCGCCTCGACGCGCTCGGCGAATCGCTGCCGCGCATCGAGGCCCGATGGGCGAAGCTCAATCCGGCCCCGACGCGCGAGATCCCGGTGCTGATCGGCGGCGGCGGGGAGCGCAAGACGCTGCGGCTCGTCGCCAAGCACGCCGACATCTGGCACAGCTTCGCCGACCCGGAGACGCTGAAGCACAAGATCTCGGTGCTCAAGGACTGGTGCGAGAAGGAGAACCGCGATTTCACTGAGATCGAGCTCTCGAACGAGCAGCGCCAGAAGGACCTCAAGCTCGCTGACGAGCTGCACGCGACCGGCGTCACGCTCTTCACGATCGGCCTCAGCGGCCCCGACTACCCGCTCGAGCAGGTGCGCGACTGGATCCGCTGGCGCGACGAGATCAACGGCTGACCCTCGCGGGTTCGCGACGGCGCGCGGCGCCGACCTCGTCAGATCGTCGAGGGCTCGCCGGTCGCGAACTCGGCGGCCAGTCCCGCGACGACCGCGCGGGTGTCGCCGCCGTGCGCCTCGGCGATGCGCCGCTGGCGCTGGTAGCTGGCACCGCGGTCGAGGATGAGCTGCACGTCCGCGAGCTCCCCGGCGCAGTCGAGCCGCTCGGCGATCGGCTTCAGCCGTTCGAGGGTCTCGGCGAGATGCTCGGTGACCAGACGCTCGTCGCCGGCGCGGTTGACGATCACGATCGCGTCCAGCCCGTAGCGGGCGCCGCGCCACTTGTTCTCGCGCACGAACCAGGGCTGCATGTTGTCGACCTCGCCGCCCGCATCGAGCGTCTGCTCGGCCTCCTCGATGAGGCACTGCGCCAACGCGGTCAGCGCGCCGACCTCGCGCAGCGTCGACAGTCCGTCGCAGAAGCGGATCTCGATCGTGCCCCACTTCGGCGAGGGACGCAGATCCCAGCGCAGCTCGGAGAAGTGGTCGATCACCCCGACGTGAAGCAGGTCGTCGACGATGCGCTCATACTCCTCCCAGGCGCCGAGCTGCGGCGGCAGGCCGGCGGTCGGCAGCTGCTGGAACATGAGCGCGCGGTTCGAGGCGTAGCCGGTGTCGATGCCGGTCCAGAACGGGCTGGACGCCGACAGCGCCTGGAAGTGCGGGTAGTAGGTCAGCAGCGAGTTGAGGATCGGCAGGACGCGCTCGCGCCGGTCGATGCCGACGTGCATGTGCACGCCCCAGATCAGCAGCTGGCGTCCCCAGTACTGCGTGCGGTCGAGCAGCGTCTGGTAACGCTCCTTGTCGGGCGTGACCTCCTGGTGCTGCCAGAGGGCGAAGGGATGCGTGCCGGCGCACATGAGGTCGACGCCGTGGCCGCGGGCGGCGTCGGCGGCGGCGCGCGACTCGCGAGCGAGATCGGCCACGGCATCCGCCACCCGGTCGTGGGGCGCGCTGACCAGCTCGACCGTGTTCGTCAGGAACTCGCCGGTCGCGTGCGGGAATGCGCTGTCGTCGCTCGCGAGGTCGGCGAGGATCTGCGGGGCGGCGGGGGAGAGGTCGCCCGTTGCGCTGTCGACGCACTGCAGCTCCCACTCGATGCCGACGCTCGAGCGCGGCGATCCGGCGAAGCTGAGGCCCATGCGCCCGAGTCTGGCAGGCGCGCGCGGTGGCATGGCGGATTCGTGTCTTCGGATGTCGTCGGTTCGCCCTAGCGTTCTGCTGTGAGCACGCAGAACGTCCCCGCACCGTCGGGTATCCCGTCGTCCTCCGCGACGCCGCCGTCGCGCCGAGAGACCCTGCTGCTCGCCGGGGCGATCGTGTTCACGGTGCTCGCCTGGGCGAGCGCCTTCCTGGTCATCCGCGGAGTCGCCCCGCACCTCGCGCCGGGCGGCCTCGCCTTCGGCCGGCTCATCGTCGGCGCGCTCGCGCTCATCGTGCTGTTCGCGATCTCCCGTCGCTGGGTGACGCCGACGGCGCGCGAGTGGATGCTGCTGCTCGGCTACGGCGTGCTCTGGTTCGGCCTCTACAACGTCGCGCTCAACACCGCCGAGACCACGCTCGACGCCGGCACGACCGCGATGATCGTCAACGTCGGCCCCATCCTCATCGCGCTCGGCGGCGGGCTGATCTTCCACGAGGGCATCTCGCGCTGGCTCGCGATCGGCTTCGTGGTCGCCTTCGCCGGCATCGTGCTGATCGGTGTCGCGAGCGGCGCCCATTTCGGCGACCTCGGCGGGATGCTGTGGTGCCTGGTCGCGGCCGTCACCTACGCCGCCGGTGTGCTCACGCAGAAGCCGACACTGCGCCGGCTGCCCGGCATCCAGGTGACCCTGTTCGGCGCGCTCATCGGCGCGGTGGTCACCACGCCCTTCGCACCGCAGCTGGTCGGCGATCTCGGCCGGGTGGCTCACGACACCCCGCACTCGCTGAGCCCCGTCGTGCTGGGCATCGTCTACCTCGGCGTCGTGCCGACGGCGCTCGCCTTCACGACCTGGGCGTATGCGCTCGGCCGCGTTCCGGCGAGCCGGCTCGGCATCAGCACCTATGTGGTTCCGCCGATCGCGGTGCTGCTCGGCTGGGCCGCGTTCGGCGAGGTGCCGGCTCCGCTCGCGCTCGTCGGCGGGGTCGTCTGCCTCGCCGGCGTGGCCCTCAGCCGTCGCCGCTCCCGACCCGCGGTCGTCGTGTCCGAGCAGGCGCCGGTCTCCGAGGCGTCGCCCGGGCGTTGATCCCGGGCTCGCGCGGCCATCTCCGCCGCGTCGCTCAGCGCAGCACGCGACGCCGGTGCCGCGCGGGCGAGTGCCCGTAGCGACGCCGGAACGCGTCGATGAACGCGGTCGGCGCGGAGTAGCCGACGCGGGCGGCGACGCTCGTGACCGGCACCCCGCGCTCGAGCAGCGGCAGCGCCGCGCTCAGCCGCGCCGCACTGCGCCACTGCGGGAAGGTCATCCCGGTCTCGGCGCGGAAGCTGCGCTGCAGCGTCTTGGCGCTCGTGTGCACCAGTGCCGCCCACTCCTCGAGGCTGCGCGCGGAATGCGGCTCGGTCAGCAGCGCCTCGGCGACCTGACGGGCGCGGTCGTCGTGCGGCAGGCACAGCGCCGCCGCTGCCGTGATCAGGCTCGGAAGCAGCTCGCGCACCTGCTCCCGCACCGGCTCGGGGTCGCGGTGCTCGCTGAGGCCGGGCTGCAGCAGCTCGCGGCAGAGCCGGTCGAGCTCGGCCGTACGACGCACGGGGGCGGTGCGGCGCATCAGGTCGGGCGCCTCGACGATCCCGATCGGGATGGGGAACACGAGGCTGTCCTCGCGGGGGAGCACCTCGTGCTCGACCCCGGCCGGGATCCAGAGCGCGGTGTCGGTGTCGACGCTCCAGGTGACGCCGTCGATGCGGATCGCGCTGCTGCCGCTCGCGACCCAGGTCAGCTCGTCGCCGTCGTGCACCGTGAGCGTCGTCGCCAGCATCCTGCCTCCTCCGCCTCGTCGGCGCGGTTCGTCCGTCGGTCTCTGGGCGTCGTCGGCCGAGTTTCGTCCAGTCAGCGGAGGGTCGCGTCCAGACAGCCGAGCTCCGAGTTCTTAGGCGAGCCTAACCTGATCTCGACCCCGGGAGATGCTCTGTGACCCTGCCCTCGACCTCGCTGTCGGCCCTCGACCTCGCGCCGAGCCCCACCGGCATCCGCACCGTGACCCGGCCGCTGCGCCGCCGCGTGCTGACCGTCGTCGACGTCCGCGACATCAGCGCGAGCCTGGTGCGGGTCGTGCTGGCCGGCGAGACGGTGGATGAGACGACCCTCGCGCCGTTCGCGCCCGTCGACCACGTCAAGCTGTTCTTCCCGGACGCGCAGGGCGAGCTGCACCTGCCCGAGGTCGTCGATGACCGACCGGCTCATCTCGACCGCACGCGCGCCATCTTCCGCGACTACACCGTTCGCGACGCCGATCCCGCCGCAGGGACGCTCACGATCGACTTCGTGCGGCACGACCACGGTCCGGCCGGGCGCTGGGCGATCGCTGCGCGACCCGGCGACGAGATCGGCGTGCTCGGGCCCCGCGGCTCGCACGTCTACCCCGACGGGCACGCCCGTTACGTCCTGATCGCGGACGAGACGGCGATCCCGGCGCTCGCCCGCTGGCTCGCCGCACCGCTCGCCGATGCCGAGGTGCACGCGGTCGTCGTCGTCGCGAGCGCCGACGACGTGCCCGAGCTGCCGTCCCCGCCGCTCGGTCAGCGTCGCCGGATCCAGGTCGTCGGTGCGCCTCAGCACGAGCGAGCACACGCGCTCGCCGCCGCCGTGACGCAGCTCGATCCCGCGCATCCCGACACCTTCTGGTGGATCGCGGGCGAGGCCGGAACGATCGCCCCGCTGCGACGGACGCTGCGCGACGCCGGCGTCGACCGCGGCCGTCGCGACATCGACGGCTACTGGCGCGTCGGCGTCGCCAACCTCGACCACCACGTCGAGGACGACGACTGAGCGCGTCCTGACGTCGGGCCGGGCATCTCGCCGCCCGGCCCGTCAGCTGCCCGACCGGACACTTCCCGCCTCCGCGCCGACTCCGGCGGCCCCGGCTCCCCGCCGTGCCGCGATCGTGGGCGCCCGCATCCGCACCACCCCACAGAACCGAGGTACCCATGACCCACGCCCGACCCCGCCTGCGCACCGCGCTCGTCGCACTCGCCGCCGCCGCCGCGCTCGTGCTGACCGGCTGCGCAGCCGACAGCGCCGACGCCGGCGACTCCGCCGACAGCGGCTCGTGGCCGCGCACGATCGAGCACGAGAACGGCAGCACCGAGATCCCGGCGAAGCCGCAGAACATCGTCTCGACATCGATCACCCTCACCGGCACGCTGCTCGCGATCGATGCGCCCGTCACCGCGACCGCGACCACCACGCCGAGCGAGATCACGGATGACGACGGCTACTTCGCGCAGTGGGCCGACGTCGCGAAGAAGCGCGACGTCGCCGAGCTCTACCCCGACCTGACCTTCGACGAGGAGGCCGTGATCGCCGCGGCCCCCGACCTGATCGTGGTGTCGGCGTCGGGCGCCGACTCGACCGCTGAGCAGTACGACCAGCTCAGCGCGATCGCGCCGACGATCGTGCTCGACTACGGATCGCACACCTGGCAGGAGCTCGCCGAGCAGCTCGGCGAGGCGACCGGCCACGAGGCCGAGGCGAAGAAGACGGTGGCCGACTTCGACGCGAAGGTCGCGAAGGTCGCCGCCGACATCACCGTGCCCGCCGGCACCGCCAACGCGATCGTCTGGAACGGCACCGAGAACGACACGGCGTTCGCCAAGCCCGAGGGCTCGCACGGCAAGCTGCTGACGGCGCTCGGCTTCGACATCCGCGGCGCCGACGACAGCCTCGACACCAGCACGCAGACCCGGAAGGACTTCGCCTTCGTGTCGATCGAGAACGCGGTCGGCGCACTCACCGGCGAGACGGTGTTCCTGATCAGCGGCGGCGATGCCAAGGTCGACGACCTGAAGAGCGTCCCGGTGATGGCGAACGCCCCCGCCGTCGCGTCGGGATCGCTGCACCCGCTCGGCGACACCTCGTTCCGCATCGACTACTACAGCGGTCTGCAGATCGTCGACGCGGTCGAGAAGCAGTTCGGGTGAGACGAGGTCTCCTCCTCCTGATCGGGATGCCGGTGCTGGCCCTGCTGGGCTGCGCCGGCATCCTGATCGGCTCGCGCATCATCGACCCGGGCACAGCCTGGCAGGCGCTCACCGCCTTCGATCCCGGCGACGACGCACAGCTGATCGTGCGCGAACTGCGCGTGCCCCGCACGTTGCTCGCGATGCTCGTGGGCGCCGCGCTCGGCGCCGCCGGGGCGATCATGCAGGCGCTGACCCGCAACCCGCTCGCCGAGCCCGGACTGCTGGGCATCAACGCGGGGGCCGGCGCGGCGGCGGCGACCGGCATCGGGCTGGGCTTCACGGTCGGGGCGTTCGGCCACGTGCTGTTCGCCTTCGCCGGCGCCGCGATCGCCGCAGTACTGGTCGCGGCGCTCGGCGGGGCCTTCGGCGGCGGAACGGACCCGGTGCGCCTCACGCTCTCGGGCGCTGCGCTGAGCGTCGTGCTCGGCGCCTACACGCAGGCTCTGCTCATCAACTACCCCACCGTGTTTGAGGACTTCCGCTTCTGGGTCGTCGGCTCGCTGCAGGGGCGCGACTGGGAGCTCGTCCCGGCCGCCGCGGCCGTCATCATCCCGGCGCTGCTCGTCGCGCTGCTGCTCACCCGCTCGCTCAACGCCGCGGCACTGGGCTCTGATCTGGGTCGCGCGCTCGGCGCCGACCTGCGTCGCACGTGGATCGTGTCGGCCGTGATCGTCATCGTCCTCTGCGGCGCCGCGACCGCCGCAGCCGGTCCGATCGGATTCCTCGGCCTCGTCGCGCCACTCGCGGCCCGGCAGCTCGCCGGCCCCGATTACCGCTGGATCGTGCCGCTGTCGATGATCGGCGCGGCGGCACTGCTCACCGCGGCCGACGTGGTGGCGCGCATCGTCACACCGCCCGCCGAGACCCGCACCGCCATCCTCATGGCGCTCATCGGCGCGCCCGTGTTCATCGCGGTCGTGCGTCGTCGCCGGCTAGTGCGGCTGTGAGCGGCGCGACGTCGCGGTCCTGGCGCGCCTGGCGCTCGCCCGGCGACGCGCTGTCGTGGCGCTGGCGCCCGCGCGCCCTCGTGGTGGCGCTCGTGATCGCCGTGCTGCTCGTGCCGCTCGGTGCCGTCGTGCTGACGACCGGCACGCTGCGCATCGAGCTCGGCGACGTGCTGCCCGCACTCTTCGGGCACGGCGAGCGGGCGGATGTGCGGGTGCTGCAGCTGATCCGCGCGCCCCGTCTGGTGACCGGCATCGCGGTCGGAGCGGCTCTCGGCATCAGCGGCGCCCTGTTCCAGTCGCTGTCGCGCAACCCGCTCGGCTCGCCCGACATCGTCGGCTTCCTCACCGGCGCCGCGAGCGGCGCGATCGTGGCGATCCTCGTGCTGGGCGCCCCTCCGCTGGGCATCGCGGCGGCGGCCGTGATCGGCGGGGTCGTCACCTCGGCGCTCGTCTACGTGCTGTCGTTCCGCCGCGGCGCGACGGGCGGATATCGGCTCGTGCTCGTCGGCATCGGAGCGGGAGCTCTGCTCGGCGCGCTCAACGACCTGCTCATGACCCGGTCCGCGGCCGAGAACGCGATCGTCGCACAGCTCTGGCTCACGGGGACGCTCAACGCCCGCACCTGGGTGCATGCGCTTCCCGTGCTGATCGCCGTGGTGGTTCTCGTCGTGCCCGCGGTGGCGCTCGCGCGCGGACTCTCGGCACTGGAGCTCGGCGACGACGTCGCCACCCAGTCGGGGATGCGCGTCGAGGCCGTGCGCATCGGCACCCTCGCCGTCGGCATCGGTCTGGCCGCCCTCGCGGTCGCCGCGTCGGGGCCGGTGTCGTTCGTCGCGCTCGCCGCCCCGCAGATCGTGAAGCGGCTGAACGGCAGCGGCGGCCCGTCGATCGTCGGCTCGGCGCTGCTCGGCTCGGCGCTGCTGGTCGGAGCCGACGTCCTCTCGACCACGCTGCCCCTGCCGGTCGCGGTGCCCGTCGGGCTCATGACCGGGCTGCTCGGCGGCGTCTACCTGATCTGGCTGCTCGGTCGGAGGCGCCGATGAGCGCCCCCGCCGACGGCCCCCGAGGAGACCACATGACCACCGCATCCACTCGCCTCGAAGCCCGCGATGTGACGCTCGCCTACGACCAGCGTGTCGTCGCCGAGGGGCTCAGCGTCGCGATCCCCGACGGACGCGTGACCGTGATCGTCGGGCCGAACGCCTGCGGCAAGTCGACGCTGCTGCGCTCGCTCGCCCGCCTGCTCGCGCCGTCGGCGGGAACGGTGCTGCTCGACGGCGACGACGTGCGCTCCTACCGCACGAAGGAGGTCGCGCGCCGTCTCGCTCTGCTGCCCCAGTCGGTCGAGGTCCCCGACGGCATCTCGGTGCTCGACCTCGTCGCGCGCGGCCGTTTCGCGCACCAGCGTCTGCTGCGGCAGTGGTCCCGTGACGACGAGGTCGCCGTGCGCGCGGCGATGGCGGCGACCGGCGTCGACGAGCTCGCCGATCGCGGCGTCGGCGAGCTGTCGGGCGGGCAGCGGCAGCGCGTGCTGCTGGCGATGGTCCTGGCGCAGCAGAGCGGACTGCTGCTGCTCGACGAGCCCACCACCTTCCTCGACCTCGCCCACCAGTACGAGGTGCTCGAGCTGTGCCGACGACTCAACCGCGAGCGCGGCGACACGGTCGTGGCGGTGCTGCACGATCTCAACCAGGCGGCGCGCTACGCCGACCATCTCGTGGTCATGGCGGCGGGCGAGATCGTCGCCGAAGGCCGCCCCGCCGACCTGCTCGACGCGGAGCTCGTCGAGCGCGTCTTCGGTCTGCCGGTGCGGGTGATCGCCGACCCGGTCACCGGTGCGCCGCTCGTGATCCCGCTGCCGGGCGGCGGCGGCAGTGCCGCCAGCGGCGGCGGCAGCGGCGCGGAGGTGGTTGCCGGCTCAGGGCACCGTCCGGACGCTGACGCGAGGACGTCGTGATCGGCACCGCGCTGCGCGCCGCCGCGACTCCACGCGCCGCCGACCGGGGCCCCCTGCGCATCGAGAGCGCAGCGCTCCGGGCTCTGCGGGCGGGCGTGCCGCTCGCCGAGATCGCCGCGGCGGGACATCATGCGGGGGAGTGGCCCGTCATCGGGCCGGCCGTCGAACGCGAGGGCGTCCGCCTGCGCGAGGTGACCTTCGTGGCCGACGACACCGGCGACCCAGCGCTCGTGCACCTCAACGGCATCACCGACGCGCACCGCCGCGACGTGCGCCCCGCGCTGCTGCAGCCGATCCCCGGCCGTGAACTGCGTGCGCTCGCCTATCTCCTCCCCGAGGGACTGACCGCGTCGTATCGGCTCGCCACTGTCCCGGATCTGCCGGGCGACGCCGGTTCCACCCGCGAAGGATGGATGCGGGTGCACCGTGCGGGTCGCCCCGATCCGCGCAACCCGCACGGCATCCGAACCCCGCTCGGCGGGGCGTCGTCGCTGCTGCGGATGCCGGGCTGGCGGGCGCACCCCGCTCGTGAACGGCTCGCCGCGGGCGCCGCGCCGGAGCACGACCTGGCGACGCGCGAACTGCGCGTGCCCGGGGCGCGGGGTGAGCGCTCGGTGTGGGTCATCACCCCGGTCGCCGGGCCCGTGCCCGACACGCTCCTGGTGCTGTTCGACGGCGACACGTGGATGGACGCCGACGTTCCGGCGCTGCTCGCCGCCCGTCCCGGCCCGCCGGTCGCGGTCGCGGTCGTGTCGTCGATCTCGCTCGAGGCGCGGTCGGCCGAGCTGCCGCATCCCGACGTCATCGCCCGCGTGCTCGGCGACGAGGTGCTGCCCGCGATCGCGTTCGCGCTCGGGATGCGGCACCGCCCCGATCAGATCGTCGTCGCCGGGCAGAGCTACGGCGGGCTGGCGGCCGCGGCTCTCGTCGCGCTGCATCCCCGCGTCGCGCGGACGGGGATCGTGCAGTCGGGCTCGTTCCACTTCCGTGCGGCGGCAGCCGACCATCCTCCGGCGGAGCGGCCAGGAGACCTGATCGAGCGGATGCGCGGCCGGTCGCTCGCCGGTCGGCTCGTCGTGCAGGTCGGAACCGAGGAACCCGACCTGCACCGCCTCGCCCGCGACTTCGTCGCCATCGCGCGCGACACTGGGATCGAGCTCAGCTCGCGCCTCGTCGCGGGCGGTCACGACTACGCGTGGTGGGTCGACGGCGTGCTGTTCGCCCTCGATGAGCTGCTCCTCCCGGTCGCGGTTGGAGCACGGCCGCAAGATCTGTCAGAATAGGCAGTCGAGCCTGGGCCGTCCGACCCTCTATCCGACGCGCCCGAGGCATCCTTCAGAGCTTCGCGTCCGAGCGTGCACCCCACGAGCACGGCCGCTGTTCGACTTTCAACACTCACCATTCAGGAGAAACGTGGCTGTCAAGATCCGCCTCAAGCGGCTTGGAAAGAAGTTCGCGCCGTACTACCGCATCGTCGTCGCCGACTCGCGCACCAAGCGCGACGGTCGTGTGATCGAGGAGATCGGCAAGTACCACCCGACGGAGAACCCGTCGTTCATCGAGGTCCAGAGCGACCGCGCGCAGTACTGGCTCAGCGTCGGCGCCCAGCCGACCGAGCAGGTTCTCGCGATCCTCAAGCTGACCGGCGATTGGGGCACCTTCAAGGGTGACAAGAACGCCGTCAGCACCGTCAAGGCCCCCGAGGGCAAGGTCGAGTTCACGGTCGACGAGAAGAAGAAGACCGTGCTGAAGCCCAAGGCCGAGAAGAAGGCCGAGGAGGCCCCCGCCGCTGCGGAGGCCCCGGCTGATGAGGCGCCGGCCGAGGAGGCCGCTGCCGACGAGACCGCGACCGACGGCGACCAGGCCTGATCGACGTGCTCGCACCCGCGCTGGAACACCTCGTCAAGGGGATCGTCGATCACCCCGATGACGTCCGCGTGGCTTCGATCGACTCCTCGCGCGGCGAGGTCCTCGAGGTGCGCGTGCACCCCGAGGACCTCGGCCGCGTGATCGGCCGTTCGGGACGCACGGCCAAGGCCCTCCGCACCCTCGTCACGGCGCTCGCCGACGGCCGCCGCGTGCGCGTCGACGTGGTCGACACCGACGAGGCGTGAGTCCTCGCAAGCCGCCCCGCACGCCCCGCACTCAGCTGCGGGTCGCTCGCCTGGTGAAGGCCCACGGCCTCAAGGGCGCCCTCAAGCTCGAGCTGTACACCGACGATCCCGATCGTCGCTTCACGCCCGGCGCGACCTTCGCGCTGCAGGTGCCGACCTCGTCGTCGTGGCACGGCAAGTCGCTCGAGCTGGCTGAGCTGCGCTTCTACAACGGCAGCCCCGTCGCCTTCTTCGTCGGCGTCGACGACCGCACCGCGGCCGAGACGCTCGTGAAGGCGGTGCTCTGGATCGATCAGGATCTCGACGAGGTCACCGACGAAGAGGATGCGTGGTTCGACCACCAGCTCGTCGGCCTCTCCGCGGTGCGCGACGGGCAGACCGTCGGCCAGATCGCCCGCGTCGAGCACCTGCCCGCGCAGGATCTGCTCGTCGTCGCGACCGACGCCGGCGAGGTGCTCGTGCCGTTCGTCAAGGCGATCGTGCCGAGCGTCGACGTCGAGGCCGGCATCGTCACGCTGACCCCGCCGGTCGGTCTCTTCGAGGACATCCCCGACGCGGATGCCGCCGATGCCGCCGAGCGCGAGTCGGGATCCGGCGACGGCGGCAGCCGTCGCCCGCCGGTGCCGCGCCGCACCTCGCGTCGTCGCCCGGCCGCGGCCGGCGGCGCCGAGAAGCCGTCTGCTGACGACACGGCCGACGTCGCGGAGCCCGCCGGGTCCGACGACGCCGAGGCTTCGGAGACCGACGCCCAGTAGGCAGCTCCGGGCACGACGTCGGCTCAGGGGGTACACGGCGACATCATGCGTTGTCATCGGGCATCTCAACCGACGCTGTGCTCTCGTCGCCGCCGAGCACCCCACTTGTGCTCGTGGCGGCGGACGACCGCGAGGATCTCGGCCAGCACCTGCGGCCACTCACTGACGACGCGGTGGTAGCCGGCGCGGATGCGCAGATAGCCGAGCGCCGTGAGAGCAGAGTCCCGACGGCGATCGCGTTCTCGAGCTTCCGCGGTGGAATGCCATTCGTCGCCGTCAAGTTCGACGACGAGCCGATCTCCGATCAGCAGATCCACTCGACCGACGCCGTGGATCGTGACCTGCAGTCGCGGGCGAATGCCGGCAGCGATCAGGCGGAGTCGCGCCAGGGTCTCGATGCCTGACTCGCTGCGCGGGTCGTGCGCAGCGATCGCTCGGACGAGTCGACGGTCGGGCTGAGACGGTGGAAGTTCGCCGATGACACCGCGGTTCATCGCGGAGTCGATCGCGCATACGAGCTCTTCGTGGGTCAGGCAGGTCGCCGCGACGACGAGCGCGGTCATCGGGTCATCCACTCCGTCGCGCGCAGAACCGCTGAGACGGTGAACTCGCGTCCGGTGCGCACGGTGCTGGCGAGCGTGGCCGTCGATCCGCACGTGCTCCGATGCACGGAGCACCCAGATCCCGTGTCGGCGCAGAGCTCCCGAGCAGGTGACCGTCCCGCCGCAGGCAACCGCGTGCTCGACGAGAGGATCGACGATGCCCACCGCGTACCACCCTCGCCGAACACGACGCGCCTCGCCCGTCGCGAGCGCGCGCTCGATGTCGTGGCGCGTCGCGCCCTCGTCACGGAGCATCCTGTAGCTGAGTATCCGGGTCACGCGCCCGAGGATGTCGTCTCATCGAGACGCGCTCGGAACGACAACCGTCATCGGTCGACAACTCGCGGATCAATCACCCTGTGGAGGAATCGGACCGCAGATCTCGGCCCATCGCGCGGTGCACGGTGTCGGGCGGGGCGCGAGGTGGTTTCGCATAGTCGAGCGACGGCTCGACTGAGCCGACACTGTGCAGGTGGCCGAAAGGCTCGACGGCGCCGGCCCGGCGTCGCGCCGCGGCTACGCTGGGCCGGTGCGCGTCGACATCTTCACGATCTTCCCGGAGTTCTTCTCCGTGCTCGACGTCTCGCTGCTCGGCAAGGCCCGCACCAGCGGACTGCTCGACCTCGGCGTGCACGACCTGCGCGGCTTCGCGACCGACCGGCACCGCAGCGTCGACGACACGCCCTACGGCGGCGGCGCCGGCATGGTCATGAAGCCGGAGCCCTGGGGGCAGGCGCTCGACTCCGTTGTGACGCCCGCATCCACCGTGATCTTCCCGAGCCCGGCCGGCGAGGTCTTCACCCAGCGCCGCGCCCGCGACCTGAGCACGCGCGAGCACCTCGTCTTCGCCTGCGGGCGCTACGAGGGCATCGACCAGCGCGTGATCGACGACGCCGCGAGTCGCGCGGAGGTCATCGAGCTCAGCCTCGGCGACTACGTGCTCAACGGCGGCGAGGTCGCCACCATGGCCGTCGTCGAGGCGGTCGGGCGGCTGATCCCCGGCGTCGTCGGCAACCCGGAGAGCCTCACCGAGGAGAGCCACGAGGATGGCCTGCTCGAGTATCCGAGCTACACGAAGCCCGCCGAGTGGCGCGGCCGCGAGGTGCCGCCGATCCTGCTCAGCGGACACCACGCGCAGATCGCCGCGTGGCGTCGCGAGCAGCAGATCGAGCGCACGCGGCGAGTTCGACCCGAGCTGCTGCCGGAGGAGCTGCGCGAGGTCGACTGAGGCTGCGGCGACGCGGGTCCGGGCCGGAGTGCGTCCCAGCCGGTCAGACCGTCAGCTCGAGCGCGCGGTGAGGACGATCGGACCGTCTTCGGTGATCGCGACCGTGTGCTCCCAGTGGGCGCCGCGCGATCCGTCGGCGCTGCGCAGCGTCCAGCCGTCGGGGTCGGTGAAGATCTCGTCGGTCGTGTGCAGGAACCACGGCTCGATCGCGAACACGAGTCCCGGGCGCAGCGGCACACCGCGCTTGCGGCGACCGTCGTTCGGCACGTGCGGGTCGCCGTGCATCACCCGGCCGACGCCGTGGCCGCCGAAGTCGAGGTTGACCTCGAGGCCCGCATCCGCGGCGACGTCGCCGATCGCGGCCGAGATGTCGCCGATGCGCTTGCCGACGACCGCCTGGGCGACGCCCGCGTCCAGCGCCTCAGCGGTGACCTGGATGAGGCGCTCGTCCTCCTCGCGCGGGGTGCCGACGATGAGCGACACGGCGGAGTCGGAGACCCAGCCGTCGACGCTCGCCGCGAAGTCGAGGCTCAGCAGGTCGCCGTCGCGCAGCGTGTAGTCGTGGGGGAGTCCGTGCAGCACCGCGTCGTTGACCGAGGTGCAGATGACCTTGCCGAAGGGCGAGGCGCCGAACGACGGGTGGTAGTCGATGTAGCAGCTCTCGGCTCCGGCGGCGCGGATCATGTCGTGCGCGAGCGCATCCAGCTCCAGCAGGTTGACGCCGACCGCGGCGGCGTCGCGGGTGGCCTCGAGCACGCTGGCGACGAAGGCGCCGGCCGGGCGCATCTGCTCGATCTCGGCGGGGGTGCGCAGTTCGATCACCCGTCGAGCCTAGCCGTCGGCGGGTGTCGTGGCCGGTCCGCTGCACTGCCTGCTTTGGTGAAATGCCCCGTCATCTGGCAAACTGATCGCTTGTGCCCGGCGCGGCTCTGCCACAGGGGAGCCCGGATCACCGGAGCACGCACTCACTTTCCTATTCTTCTACCGCGTGCGACCTGTCGGCGAGCGCAGAGAGCGAACGAACATGTCCCACATTCTCGACGTCGTCGATGCAGCATCGCTGCGCTCGGACATCCCCGACTTCCGCCCCGGTGACACCGTCAAGGTGCACGTGAACATCATCGAGGGCTCGCGCTCGCGTATCCAGGTCTTCCAGGGCGCCGTCATCGGCCGCTCGGGCGAGGGCGTCCGCGAGACCTTCACGGTCCGCAAGGTCAGCTTCCAGGTGGGCGTCGAGCGCACCTTCCCGGTGCACTCGCCGGTCATCGATCACATCGAGATCGTGACCCGCGGTGACGTGCGTCGCGCGAAGCTCTATTACCTGCGTGAGCTGCGCGGCAAGAAGGCCAAGATCAAGGAGAAGCGCGACGCGTAAGTCGCAGCGCTGATCCGATTCGCGCCCACACCCCCACCGGGTGTGGGCGCGATCGTTTAACCGGATGCTCGGCCTATGCTTGCCCCGGGCCGCGAGGTCCGCGGGCCTCAGCGCCCACAGGGGCATCAGCGCCCACAGGGGCATCAGGCCAGGAGACCAGGGGAGCGGATGACCACGGCGGACGAGAACGCGCACGCACGCGACGAGGCCGACGACAGCGTCGAGGCGGATGCCGCCGAGCTGCCGCGCCGCCGTGGCACCGAGCGGCGCGCCGTCGTCGAGGCGCGCAAGCCGCGCGGCTGGAAGCTGTTCCTGCGCGACCTGGTGGTCATCATCGTCGCCGCGGTGATCATCTCCTTCCTCATCAAGACCTTCCTGATCCGGTCGTTCTACATCCCCTCGGAGTCGATGGAGCAGACGCTCATCGTCAACGACCGGGTGATCGTCAACGAGCTGCAGCCGAAGGTGTTCGGCCTCGAGCGCGGCGACGTCGTCGTGTTCAAGGATCCGGGCGGCTGGCTCGACGGCACCGCCAAGACCGAGCAGCCGACCGGACTGGCCGGCTTCTTCAACGAGGCGCTCGGCGTGATCGGCCTCACCGCGCCCGACAGCGACGACCACCTCATCAAGCGCGTCATCGGGCTGCCGGGCGACACCGTCAAGTGCTGCAACAGCCTCGGCCAGATGACCGTCAACGACGTTCCGCTCGACGAGCCCTACGCGCAGCTGCCTGAGGGCACGAAGCGCGTCTCGGCCGACGACTTCGAGGTCACGGTTCCCCAGGACGCGATCTGGGTCATGGGCGACAACCGCTACAACTCCAAGGATTCGCGCTACAACCAGCAGAACCCGGGCAAGGGCTTCGTGCCCTACGACGACGTGGTCGGACGCGCGTTCGTGATCAGCTGGCCGACGAGCCGCTGGACCTGGCTCGACGACTACCCGCTCACCTTCGACGGCGTTCCCGACAGATCGGCGTCGGCGAAGCCGCTGGGCGGATGACCGTCGTCGATCCCGACCTCCGCTTCGAGAAGCGGCTGCTGCGCGAGGGCGCGGAGCTCGTGATCGGCGTGGACGAGGTCGGTCGCGGGGCCATCGCCGGTCCGGTGGCGGTCGGCGTGAGCGTCGTGGATGCGGCGGTCGCGCGCATCCCCGTCGGCCTGCGCGATTCGAAGCTGCTCAGCGAGAGGCGCCGCGAGGAGCTGCACCCGAAGGTGCAGCGCTGGGCGCGGCACCAGGCGGTCGGGGTGGCCTCGAACGAGGAGGTCGATCGGCTCGGCATCATCGCCGCGCTCGGACTCGCCGGCACGCGCGCTCTGACGGCCGTGCTCGCCGAGGGCGTCGCGCTCGGCGCGGCCCGGGTGATCCTCGACGGCTCGCACGACTGGCTGACGCCGGCGCTGCGCTCGGCGGGTGCCGGTGCCGGCGTCGGCGCTGGCGCTGGCGCTGGCGTGGGTCAGGCTGCCGGCGGCTTCGCGGGGATGACCGTGACGACCCGCGTGAAGGCCGATATGACGTGCGCGAGCGTGGCCGCGGCATCCGTGCTGGCGAAGGTGCAGCGCGACCGCTTCATGATCGCGTCGCATGAGCGGCTGCCCGAGTACAACTGGGTGTCGAACAAGGGCTACGCCTCGGCCGACCACTACGCCGCGATCGAGCGGATCGGCGCGAGCGACCTGCATCGCTGGTCGTGGCTGCGACAGCCGACGCTGCTCGATCTCTGAGCGGGCTCTCCCTCCGCAGCGCGTCCCTCCGCGACGCGTCCCTCCGCGACGCGTCCCTCCACAGCGCGTCCCTCCACAGCGGCGATCTCGGCCGCTCATCCACCGATCGCGGTCGCGCGTCGGCGGCGACCCGCGCTCGGATCTAGACTGGCGCGGATGGATGACGAGGATCTCGACGACTACGACCGTGAGGTCGAGCTCGCCCTGTACCGCGAGTACCGCGATGTGGTGGGCCAGTTCAAGTACGTGGTCGAGACGGAGCGGCGGTTCTACCTCGCCAACGAGGTCACGCTCGAGCGCAAGGACACCGAGCACGACTTCTACTTCGAGCTCGCGATGACCGACGTGTGGGTGTGGGATGTCTACCGCGCCGACCGCTTCGTGAAGAGCGTGCGCGTGCTCACCTTCAAAGACGTCAACGTCGAGATGCTCGGCGAGCGGGAGCTCGAGCTGCCCAAGGAGCTGGCGATCGACGAGTAGTCGATCTCCGGGTCGGGTGGCCTCGTCGCCGTCGCTCGTCGGCGGCGTTCCGGACGCTGTGCTGCTCCGCGTCAGCAGGCTCCCCACAGCCCGGCGTTCTCGGATCGAGCCGCCGACTGCGCATCCTGGAACTCCTGCCAGCGGGCGTGCCGATCGCGGTATGCCTCGGCGAAGCCCTCGCGCACGAGCGTGAGGTTGACGAGGGATCCGGTGCCGTCGTTCGTCGACGCGGGAACCCAGAGGTAGCGCAGCAGCCGCCCGTAGCGATCCGCGTCTCCCTGCGTCGGGTCGGGTTCGAGGCGCACGGCGGTGCCCGCCGGCAGCAGCTCCGTCGTGTGCGCGCTGGCCTCCGGGCCCCAGCACTCGACCGGCGAGTTCGGCTTGACCGTCTCCGGGGTGTCGATCCCGGCGAGGCGCACGGTCTCCTGGCCACCGCGGCCGTCGCGACGCACGACGACCGTGTCGCCGTCGACGACGCGCACGATCGTGGCGGCCGCGGCTGTCGCGGGGATGACGGCGGAGGCGCCGATGACGGGCCCCGCGGTCGAGGGCGCCGCGGTCGCCGGGACAGCCGAGGCCGGTGCGTCGACGTCGCCGTGGTCGGGGATGCCGAACCGGCCGAGATCATCGAGCTTGATGACGCCGGTGAGCATGCCGATGACGACCACGGCGATCGCGACGCCCAGCAGCAGGGGCAGGCGTGAGCGGCGGCGTCGCATGGGGATCCTCGGTGCGGGTGGGCTGTCGGTGCGCCGACGGCGCCGGGGCCGTGCGGCCTCCGTCTCGATCATGGCGGATGCCGCCGACAGCGGCGAGTCGACGTGGGCTCGGCTCGGCTCGGTCGGGTGCGGCGTTCGCCATCCCTCCCCAGGCGCCGTTCTCGCGGACTTCGCCGCATTCGCGACCACGTCGCCCCACGGCCCCGCCGCCCCCGTGAGCCTGGGCCCATGGCAGCGAAAGACGAACTCGGCCGGCGCGGCGAGCGCATCGCCGAAGAGCACCTGATCCGCAGCGGCATCCGCGTCGTCGACCGCAACTGGCGGTGCTCGATCGGCGAGATCGACCTGGTGGCCCGTGACGGCGACGACGTCGTCTTCGTCGAGGTGAAGACGCGGCGCGGCATCGGCTACGGACATCCGCTCGAGGCGATCACGCCGGTCAAGCTCGCACGTCTGCGACGGCTGGCGGGCGCGTGGTGCGCCGCCCATCCCGAGGTGCGCGGCGCCGTGCGGATCGACGCGATCGGCATCGTCGCCGCCCGCGACACGGCTCCGGTCGTCGAGCACCTGCAGGGGGTCTACCGATGAGCGTCGCGCGCACGCAGGCGATCGCCCTGCTCGGCATCGAGGGCGCCCTCGTCGAGGTCGAGGCCGACCTCCAGCAGGGTGCGCTGCCCGGCTTCTCGCTCATCGGACTGCCCGACACCTCGCTCGGCGAGGCGCGCGAGCGGGTGCGCGCCGCGGCGGCCAACTCGGGGCATCCGCTGTCGCCCCGCCGGATGACCATCAACCTCTCGCCCGCCTCGCTGCCGAAGCACGGCTCCGCTTTCGATCTCGCGATCGCGATGGCCGCGCTCGCCGCCGAAGGCGTCGTCTCGGCCGAGTCGGTCGAGCGGGTCGTGCACCTCGGCGAGCTCGGACTCGACGGGCGACTGCGTCCGGTGCCGGGGGTGCTGCCGGCGGTCCTCGCCGCGGCGCGGGCCGGGGTCGAGACGATCATCGTGCCGAGCGGCGACGAGTCCGAGGCCTCGCTCGTTCCGGGCATCCGCGTCATCGGGATGCCGAGCCTGCGCGAGGCACTGATCTTCCACGGGGCCGAGATCGAGAGCGAGCCGGTCGATCCGATCCTGCGCGCGGCACCGGGGTCGGCCGACGAGCCCGAGCGCGCCGTCGAGGCCCTCGACCTGCGCGACGTCGCGGGCAACGCCGAGGCGGTGGAGGCGCTGCGCATCGCGGCGGCGGGCGGACACCACCTGATGCTGCTCGGGCCTCCCGGCGCCGGCAAGACGATGCTCGTCTCACGACTCCCCGGACTGCTGCCCGATCTCAGCACCGAGCAGGCGCTCGAGGTCGGATCGCTCCGTTCGCTCTCGGGTCTCCCGCTCGGCGCTCAGCTGTCGCATCGGCCTCCGCTCGAGTCGCCGCACCACACGGCGACGACTGCCGCGATCGTCGGTGGAGGTTCGCGCACGATCCGCCCCGGCGCCGCGGCGCGCGCCTCTCACGGCGTGCTGTTCCTCGACGAGGCGCCCGAGTTCTCACCGGCGACCCTGGATGCGCTGCGGCAGCCGCTCGAGTCCGGCCGGCTGACCGTGCATCGGGCCTCGGCGACCGCGCACTTCCCGGCCGCATTCCAGCTCGTGCTGGCCGCGAACCCGTGCCCCTGCGGGCAGGCCGGATCGCCGGACGCCGACTGCGTCTGCTCGCCGATGGCACGGCGGCGCTATCTGCAGCGACTCAGCGGCCCGCTGCTCGATCGTGTCGACATCCGCCTGCGCGTGCACCGGGTCACGGCCGCGCAGCTGCGCCTCGCCGTCGACGAGCCGACCGTCTCGACCGCTGTCGCGCGCGACGCGGTCCTCCAGGCGCGCGACCGCGCACATCACCGACTCGCGAGAACCCCGTGGCGTCGCAACGTCGAACTGCCGGGCACCTGGCTGCGTTCCGGCGACGGCGCTCCCGCCGCCGGCGCGACCGCGCCGCTCGACCGTGCGCTCGAGCGCGGCGTGCTGAGCATGCGCGGCTACGACCGCGTGCTGCGCCTCAAATGGATTGCATCAGGACATACTTAGTTATGCCCATCTTCGACATCTACGCGCGCCAGTCCCTCGACGTCAAAGAGGGCATCACTCGGCAGATCGAGCGATGCACCCAGCTCATCGAGGCCCGCGGCGGCACGGTCGGCGAGATCTACCGCGACAACGACACGAGCGCGAGCAAGGTGCGCGGCCCGAAGACCGCCTGGGGCCGGATGCTCGACGCGGAGCCGCGCCCGCTCGTCGCCGTCGACCTCGACCGACTGCTGCGCACCGTCGCCGACCTCACCACGATCATCGGCACCGGCCGCAAGGTGGTCACGGTCGACGGCGAGATCGACCTCACCACCGCGGACGGCGAGTTCAGGGCGACGATGCTGGCGGGTATCGCTCGATTCGAGGTGCGACGCAAGGCCGAGCGCCAGCGTCGCGCGAACGGCCACCGCCGCGGCCTCGGCATCCCCGCCGGCGGGCGGCGCGCGTTCGGGTACACCCGCCTCGAGAGCGGAGCGGCGACGGTCACGGCGACGCGACAGGGCGCGGACGGGCGCGAGTTCCCCGCCTACGGTCACGAGCCGCTCGAGCCCGAGGCGAGCGCCGTGAGGCAGGGCTACGACCTCCTGCTCGCCGGGGCGACGCTGCGCTCGATCGCGCGGGCATGGAACGACGCTGGGCTGGCGACGACGGTCGGACACGCGTGGGAGCCCTACGCCGTGCGCGGGGTGCTGGCGAGCCCTCGCTACGCCGCGCTCGTCACCCCGCCCCGGGCCGCGACGGGCGGGCAGTCCGCCGCTCACAACCTCGGCCTCGCCGATCTGCCTGTCGGGTCGTGGGAACCGCTCGTGAGCCCCGAGACGTGGGCGGCGGCGCGCGACCTCCTGAGCGACCCAGGGCGACGCAGCAACCCAGGCGGGATGCCGAAGTCGCTTCTGTCCGGGATCGCCGTCTGTGGCGTCTGCGGCGCCCCGATGAAGGCGGGCATGGTGCGCAACATCCTCGTCTACCGGTGCGGCGCGTCGCCCCACCTCGCACGCAAGCGCGCCGACGCCGACCACTACGTCACCGAGGTCGTCATCGAGCGCCTGAGCCGCCCGGATGCCGCGGACCTGCTCACGAGCCGGGATGCGCCCGACGTGGATGCGCTCCGGCGCGACCTCCGCGAGGCGCAGCAGGGCGAGGCGAACGTGCTCAGCATGGTCGCGCGCGGGCTGACGTCGATGCGCGCGGCCGAGGCGTCACTGCGCGACGTGCGCAAGCGGATCGGCGAGCTCGAGGCGGCGATGAGCGACGCGGGGAAGGTGGACGTGCTCGGGCCGCTCGTGTCGGCGGGCGACGTGCGCACGGTCTGGCAGGCGCTCGACAGCGACCGTCAGCGCGCCGTCGTCAAGGCGCTCATGACGCTCGAGCTGCGCTCGCCGGGGAAGGGCTCACGCGCACCCCGCGACGGCGCCGCCCGCCTCGCGCACACGGCGGCGACGGTCGGGATCACCTGGCACTAGGCGTCCGGCACCTCCGCGCCCAGCCGCGCGAAGTCGTTCTCGTTCATGTGTAGCTCGGCGCGCAGGTTGATCAGCTCGACCCGCAGCGCTCGGCGATCTGCCTCGGCGTCGAGGTGCTCACGAGGCGCGGTGCCGCTTGCCCGGAGTGTCATCGCGTGCAGAGAAGAGATCATCAGCGACGCGTCGGCCTTCCGGATCTCTTCCTGCACGCCGAGCATCTGAGCCTGGATGCGCTGCCGCTTGGCCGTCAGATCATCGACGTCCGCCCTGCGATTCCGCTCGACGGCGACGCGGGCGCGGCGCACGCCGGGGATCGCGGTGAGTCCGACCGCGACGCCGCCGGCCGCGAGCGCGAGGCCGCAGATCACCACGACGTCGCCGACGCTGCGGTTGTCGACCAGGGCCGGGATGCCGGCGAGCGCGGCCACGGCGAGCCCGATCGTCAGCAGCGTGATTGCGACGGTCATGCGCGCGGTCATGGCCCGAACCTATCGGCCCGAGTTACGTAGCACGACGCATCGGGAACGCTGCATTCGGTGGGCGTAACTCGCTGCCCTCAGAGCGCGTTAGTGCGACGCATCGGGCGGCCTTAACGATTGTCCCGGACAGAGGACAGGTGTCCCGGGACAGCCGTGTCGTCTGTCCGTCCTGTCCTGGGGTCTATATCCCAGGACAGAGGACAGGCCGGCGGGGCCACGATCTGCGAGGGGAGCGATGCGCGCTCGCGGCGCCACCGGTCAGGGTCACGGAACGGCGCGTATCAATCCGCGATCGGCGCACCGTCCTCCGCCTGCCCGAGATACCAGGGGAGGACCCTCTCAGACGTAGTTGCCAGCAACTAGGAAATGAGAAATATCCGGAAAGAGTGGCGCGACTTAACGACCCCGTGCTAAACCTGGTCTCGCCCTACCCGTGAGTCGTTGCGGATGGGCCGCGGGAAACCGCCGAATCTGCATCGAAGCAGAGAGCGCATCGAGGGCAACGGGTATCGGGCGCAGCCGACTGTGAACGTCGGGTTCCACCTCAATCGAGGGAACTCGTCATGTCCGTCGCCATCCCCGCCCCGACGCCGCTCACCGCCGACGAGCGCGCCGTCATCGCCCGTGTCGTCGACCAGGCGCCGCCGCTCACCGAATCCACCCGCTCGCGCCTCAGCGCCCTCCTGCGCCAGCCTGACGGCTTCGCCGAGGCCGCCCGCGCCGCGTTCCGGGGTGAGCGCTGATGGCCGCCGAGAAGGACCTGCAGCGCTCCCTCGCCGGACTCTCGCGCTGGGCGACGAAGACCCCCGAGCAGCGCGCCGAGCACATGCAGATGATGCGCGACAAGAAGGCCGAGAAGGACGAGGCCAGGCGCAAGGAGCTCGAGGCTCGAGGCGAGGTCGTCAAGCCGCGCCGTCGCGACAGCCGCCGGGATCGGCCGATGGCGCCGCTCAGGGATCTCTTGCCGCTGATGGCCGAGATCCAGGTCGAGCGGGAGACGGCCGGCCTCCCCGCCCTCAGTCAGGAAGCGCTCATGCGCGACGCCTCGCTGCGCATCCGTCGCGCGATCGCCGAGTCGACGCTCAAGGCGCTCAAGGACGACAAGTGACATCGGTCAGCGACGCGGCGATGGCGGCGACCTTCCATGACGACGCCCTCGTCATGCTGGCCGAGGCGCGGGACGCGAGCGACAAGAAGCGCCGCAAGGCCGCGACCGGCGCGGGCCGCCTCCTGGGCTACTCGGCTCAGGTGAGCCCTGTCGACGGCACCGCGGAGCGCACGCGTCGCCGATTTCGCATCGAGGCGCTCGCGGCGGCCGGTATCGACGAAGAGACGCCGAGCGCCCAGCGCGACGCGTTCCTGACCCGCTTCGACCGCAACGTGGCGAAGGGCGCGGGCATGGCGGCGGACTCGGACGAACCGCCCGAGCTCGCAGCCATCGACCACAGTCGGGTCGAGTACTACCGGCGCGACGCGATCGAGCGCAAGCTCGGGCAGAGGGCTGCCGAGCAGTCGCTGCTCGACGCCGAGCGTGGAGCGACGGATGCACCGACCTACGTCGACGTCGCCGCGCTTCTCGACGCGGGCTTCCAGGCCATCGAGCCCGATGCCGGCGGGATCCGCTCAGACGGTGTGCGCCTGCTCTACTCAGGCACCGTCAACGGTCTCGTCGGTGAGAGCGAGGTCGCGAAGAGCATCGCGGCGACGTGCATGGTCGCTGACGAGCTCAGCCGCGACGGCTCCGCAGGGTGGATCGACCTCGATCACAACGGCGCAGCGGCGACCGTCGCCCGGTTCGTCGCCGCCGGTGTCGCCCCGGGCGTGCTGCGCGACCCTTCTCGCTTCCGGCTGGTCGTGCCCGAGTCGCGCGCCGCCGTGCTCTCCGCGATCGAGGATGCAGCCGGCTGGTCGCCCACCATGGTCGTGATCGACAGCGTCGGCGAGATCGTCCCGATGTTCGGCGGTGACTCGAACAGCGCAGACGACTACACCCGCGTGCACCGCGAGGTCTTCGCCCGCCTCGCCGCGACCGGCGCGGCCGTGCTCGTCATCGACCATCTCGCGAAGACCGCCCTCTCGACCGGCTACGCCTCCGGAACCGGCGCGAAGAAGCGCGCGATGGATGGCGCCTACTACGGCGTCAAGCTCGTCGAGCCGTTCCGACCCGGCGAAGGCGGCGCATCGGCATTCACGATCCTCAAGGACCGTCACGGCGGCGTGCGAGCGAAGACGCCCGGCGAGACCGCCGCCGTGTTTCGCCTCGACAGCCGCAGCGATGCATGGACGTGGGAGTTCTATCCCGGTCGCTCTGCCGATGAGCGCAGCGCCGACCAGCTCTCCGCCGACGTCGCTTTCGTGCTCGCCCTCGATTCTTTCCCCGCCTCTCGAGCCGCGCTACAGGGCGCCGTGCGCGACGCCAGCTCGGACGGCAAGGCATGGAGCAATGAGCGCGCGAGCGCCGCTCTCAAGGCCGCCAAGGAGCGCCAGGGAGCCGGCCCGTACACCTTCCCCCTGTCGGGCACCGAGTCCGATGACTGACCACCCACGAAAGGACCGCACCATGACCCGCTTCCGCACTTCCAACCGATTCGAGGGCGACCGCTACTCGGTCGACTTCATCGACACCACCGGCATCGAGGCCGTCGACAAGGCCGCCACCGAGCACCGCGCGATCGACGCGCGATACAAGGAGGCGAAGCGCGCCCGCGACGCTGCGCTCAAGGACGTCGCCGGGGCCAAGGATCGCCTCGTCGCACAGGCCGCCGAATACGGCCTCAAGAAGGGCGAGCTCCCGAAAGACATTCGCAAGGGTGTGAAGACCGCGAAGGAGGCCGCCGAGGAGGGGCAGCTGCGCGTCGACGCGCTCGCCGAGATGGTTCGCACGTCCTGGACTCGCCTGGTCGCGCACATCGAGGCCAACGAGGACGCGCTCGCCACGGCCGCGCGTGAGAAAGGCGAGCAGTCGCTGCAGCGCATGGCCGCGGCGCGCGAAGCGTTCTCTTCCGCCGCACGCGAGGCCGAACTCAGCTACGGCCTCCTCGGCATGTTCTACCGGGGCCGCATCGACGGACTGCAGCCGATCCTCGCCGAGCTGCCGAAGTCGCAGCGGAAGATCTCGACCGATGAAGCGCTGACGCAGATGGGCAAGGCGGTCGGCTTCGCCAACCTCGACCTCGAGGTCGCGCGACGCGGCACCGGACCCACCCGCGACGAGGTCGAGGAGATCAGCGATGGGGAAGCGTAAGGGCGCCGAGGTCGTCGACCCGCGCATTCGGGTCGAGCAGGCCGTGCGCGCGGTCATGATGCGACGCGAGGGCGCCGACTACGCCGACATCGCGACGGAGCTGCGCATCAGCGAGGCCGAGGCCGCGGAGATCACCCGCGTCGGGTACGGCCGGCTCGCCGCGCAGACCGCCGACGAGCTGCGCATCGAGGTCGAGGACAGGCTCAACGGCCTGCTGCGCCGCGCGCACCTCGATCTCAGGTTCGCCGACTCCCAGAGCGCTCGAACGGCGCTCTACCGGACGATCCTCGCCATTGAGGGGCGACGAGCTCAGCTGCTCGGACTCGACCTGCCGAAGGCCGGCACCGGCGATGAGTGAGCGCCGGCCGCGCCGGTCCGACTTCGACCTGCTCGGGGACTACTACGCGGCGCTGCTCGGCTGGATCCAGCGCCGGCACCCCGACGACCAGATCGCCCGCATCCGCCGATTCGAGAAGGCCGAGAAGAAGGAGGCCGCCATGCCCGTAGAGCGCAAGGCCAAGGCCAAGCCCGTCACCCGCCACGACCGCGAGGTCGCCGAGGCGCTGACCCAGATGTTGGCGCTCGAGCACACCGCCGCCGGTGACCCGACCGAGGAGGCCGAGCTGCGGCGTCGGCACATCGCGAACCGGACCTCGAGACGCTATGCGAAGGCCACGGCGAAGTGGGCACGCCGGTCGAGTGAACCGGCATGGCGCGCTCGCTGGCGCGACGAAGCCGAGTACGTCGTGTTCGTGGTCCGCGGCGGCAAGAAGGGTGAGGCGAAGCGCGAGCGCAAGGAAGAGCGGCAGCTCGCGAAGAAGCGGGCGGAAGACGAAGCGTATTGGGCGGCGCGCAGTCGCCCGGACGACGAGCCGGAGGCGCGATCGACCGCCGCGTCGCCGGGCCGTCTCGAGCGCGAGTTCGGCGACCTGGCTCCCGAGCCCGACCAGCCCCGCCGTCGCCGGCGGGCGGGGATCGTCGCCGTCTACAACCGCCACGGCGACCGGATCGGGTGATGGACACCCCGACCGCGCCATGGCGCCTCACGACGTGCTGCGAGCCCGGATGCTCGGCGCCGGTCGACAAGCCTCGCAGTCGAGTTCGCTGCGCTGAGCACTACTCCCCGCCCGTCTACGGGCAACCCGAGAAGTTCACGACCCCCGCACCGAAGAAGGAGACACCATGACGAAGAACCTCAAGGCCCGCGCCCGTCAGCTCGAGGCGGAGCTGCGCTCCCGTCGCGACGCTCGCTCCGACACTGAGCGCCAGATCGACGCCGCCCGCGGCATCAACGGGCGCCCGGCCGAACCGGAGTACAAGCCCGAGGCCGAGTGGACGACGACGGAGCGGCAGCTCCACGCACACCGCGGCATCCGCCCCGTGATCAATCCCGAGGGGGAAGCATGAGCCGCGTCGTAGACCCGCGCACGCCGGTCGACCCGACCAATCGCATGGCGACCGAGCTCGCGGCGATCAAGCGCCGGCTCGACCTGCTCGAGGCCCCGACCGGCACGAGCGTCTATCAGACCGTCGCCAAGCTCACGCAACTCGTCTCGAACATCCAGGCGCAGCTGGACGCCTACAACGCCGCGCGCTACACCAACGCGCAGATCGACGCGCGGATCGCCAGCCCCGGCGCCATCGCGCCGACCACCGTGACGGCATCGGGCGACGTGGTCGTCGGCGGTCAGCTTCGGGCGCCGGATGCCGTCGCCTTCAACATCACGGGAGCGCGGCGCACAGCGTGGCTCGAGGATGCGACGGGTCGCCTGGGCTACTCGCCGTCGTCCGAGCGCGTGAAGCAGGACATCGCGCCGGCCGCGATCGACGTCGGCGCCGTGCTCGCGATCGAGCCGTCGTCGTGGCGATACCGCGAGCAGGTCACCGAGGTGGGCGACGCCGCCGCGATCGAGGTCGGCGTCATGGCCGAGGCCGTCGCCGCCGCGGGCCTCGAGTTCGCGGTGCTGCGCAACGGCGACGGCGAGGTCGAGGGCGTCGAGTACTCGCAGCTGGTCGTCGCCCTCCTGGCCGTCGTGCGCGAGCTCGACCGGCGCATCAACCGCGTCGCGTCCGGGAACGTGCGTTTGTAGACCCTCGGGGCGCGTGTCTAGCCCGTCCAGCCCACGCGCCCCGAGACCCCGGCCGGCATCCGGTCGGCGAAGGCCCTCGCCTATCCAGCGGGGGCCTTCGGCATGATGGGCGCATGAGCGACGACGACCCGCACAACCCGGTCGACCTGTTCGCCGACTCGGCCGCGCCGAATTGCCAGCGGTGCCTCATGCCGATGGAGCCCGACGACGGCGCCTGGTCGTGGCAGTGCCCGGACTGCGGAGCTGTGCAAGCCTAGAACTCGTACGATGCTCAAATGTCGACGTACCCCCGTCAATTGGTTCCTGGCACGAACATCGGCGATTGGTCAGAGCGCAAGTACACGCGCGGCTTGGAGCATCTGTCGGAGTTGGCGAGACGGGTTGAGGAGTACCACGCTGGGCAGCCCCTGTGGGCGCACTCCGAACTAACGCCGGACAGAATGGCACTCGAAACCCGCCTGCGAATCAGAACGCCCCCGCCGATCGGCGAGCTGGCGCTGATCTTGGGCGACGCGGTGCACAACTTTCGCGCCGCCTTCGACGCGGTGGCATGGGAGATGGCGACGCTCGATGGTGCCGTGCCGGAGCGCGAGACGCTCGTGAAGTTCCCCGTGACCAAGACCCTCGCCGACTTCAAGAACTGGACGAAGCAGACGCCGACCATCCCGGACGTGATGCGCGCTCGAATCGGCAATCTCCAGCCGCACAATGAGTCCGACCCCGACGCGATTTCGTTGCTGCCGTTTCTGCATGAACTCGACATCACCGACAAGCATCGGACCGCGATCGCCGCGCGGATGGCGCCGATCGAAGCGGAAATGCAGACGGTGCTCGCGCTCGAAGCTGGTCAGGTGCTCGAACAGATGCACCCGATTGTGTTGCCCCCTCTCGAGGACGGCGCAGTGCTGATGAAGGTCGTATCGGATCGGCCGATCGCGTCCGCGGAGGACACACCAATGCCGGTGCGTGCGGTGTTCATCGCCGAGAATCGCGCCGGCCAGGGGATCAACCTGGAAAGTGCGACGGAATTCCTCACGAGAGGCGTTCGGGTCGCCCTCGACCTGCTGTACACCGGCGCCGTGGCAATCGCCACGAGCGAGCAGAGCGAAGCGGGCTTGCGACCTACGCCCTGACTCTATGCAGTTGCTGGCCTGGACGATCGCCGACCTCGACGGCGTCGAACGACCCGGTGCCGACCAGATCGGCCGTGCGCTCCACCTGCGGCAGGCCGCCGCATGAGCGCGCTCGGCATCTCGAAGGCCGCGATCGCCCAGCTCGTGCGCGGCGTCGTCGACGAGCGGGTGCTCGCAGACGCCGTGGAGGCCGGCACGCGTCGCGCGAGAAGCGACGAAGCCGATCACGCCGACCGCACGGAGTGGTCGGCCCTCGAGGAGCGTTTCGCCCGCGGGGTGTGGAGCTGCCTCGTCGAACCGGGCGACCGGGTCGCGGGGATGCTGATCGCCGCGCTCGGTGCGCCGACGGCGCTGCGACCGCTCATCGATGAAAGCGGGGCCGACGGCTGGATACGGCTGCTCGCCGACCGGGCGGACTCGACCGATGACCCGACTGGCGCCGCGACAGCGCTGCTCGCGCAGGAGACCGACGAGGACAGGCCGTCCGAGGGGAGTTCCGGCGCCGCCTCGGTCCGGCTCGCGTCCGAGCTCGCGGCGGCGGCGGAGCGCTGGCGCCCGCGTTTCGCGACGCGCCCGGTCGAGATCGCGTTCCGGCAGGCCGAGCGCTTCGGCACTCAGCTGGTCGTGCCGGGAGACCCGGACTGGCCGGCGCGCCTCGACGATCTCGGCCCGCACGGCCCGGTCGCGCTCTGGGCCCGCGGGGATCGCGGGGTGCTCACGCGCCTCGACGATTCGATCGCGCTCGTCGGCGCCCGCGCGGCGACCGGCTACGGCGAGCACGTGACCGCCGAGGCCTCCGCCGGCCTGGTCGACCGCGGCTACGCCGTCGTCTCCGGTGCGGCCTACGGCATCGACGGCGTCGCGCATCGGGCCGCGCTCGCCTCCGGCGGCGACACTGTCGCCGTCCTCGCTGGTGGTCTCGACCGCTTCTACCCCTCCGGGCACGAGGCGCTGCTGCAGCGGATCGTCGAACGCGGGGTGGTCATCGCCGAGGTCCCAGCCGGCTCCGCGCCGACCAAGTGGAGGTTCTTGCAGCGCAACAGGTTGATCGCGGCGCTCAGCGCCGCGACGGTGATCGTCGAGGCGGGGCGCCGGTCGGGATCGCTGAACACCGCGGGCCATGCGGCTGAGCTCGGTCGCCCCCTCGGCGCGGTGCCGGGGCCGGTCACGAGCACCGCCTCGGCGGGATGCCATCGGCTGCTGCGCGACTACGGCGCCACCTGCGTGACGAACGCCGACGAGATGGCCGAGCTCGCCCCGCACTCCGGCGCGGGGAAGCAGGCGGATGCGGCCGACCCGAGCGCTGGCGACGGATGCGAGCAGCCGGCACGACCGCGCACCGAAGGCCCATCCGCCGCGCGGCGTTCGCCCGATCCCGACGGGGCGACCCTGCGCGTCGTCGACGCCTTGGCGCCACGCGCGGCCCGGACGGTGCTGCAGCTCGCGACCGCGAGCGGGCTCGCGCCCGACCGGGTGCGAGCCGTGCTCGGGCTGCTCGAACTGGAGGGCGACGTGCGGCAGGCGGGAAGCGGATGGGTGCGCGTCAGCGGCCGTCGCTAGGGTGGCGGCGTCGCCGGCCGAACCGCGTCCGGCACTCGACGCAGGAGGACTCGTGGTCCGACTCGGCCAGCATCCGGCACCGCGGCACACGATCGCGCACATCAGCGACACGCACTTCCTCGACGGAGCTCGCCCGCTCTACGGCGCGCTCAGTTCGGAGACGACACTGCAGCGCGCGCTGGATCAGCTCGAGGGCTCGGGCCTCGACATCGAGGCGATCGTCTTCACCGGTGACCTCGCCGACCTCGGCGAGAGCGACGCGTACCAGCGGCTGCGCTCGATCGTCGATCCGGTCGCCGAGAGGCTCGGCGCCCAGATCGTCTGGGTCATGGGCAACCACGACGAGCGCGAGCCCTTCGCCCGGCACATGCTCGACGCCGAGCCGAGCACGGCCCCGCAGGACGCCGTCTACGACATCGGCGGGCTGCGCATCATCGCGCTCGACTCCACCGTGCCCGGCTACCACCACGGCGAGATCAGCGCCGAGCAGCTCGACTGGCTGCGCGGCGTGCTCGCCGAACCCGCGCCGCACGGAACGCTGCTCGCACTTCACCACCCGCCGATCCCGTCGCCGGTCGAGCTCATGGCGATCCTCGAGCTGCAGGACCAGCCGGCGCTCGCCGAGGTGCTGCGCGGCACCGACGTCATCGGCATCCTCGGCGGCCACCTGCACTATTCGACCCACTCCACCTTCGCGGGCATCCCCGTCGCCGTCGCCGCGGCCACCTGCTACACGATGGATGTGCTGGCTCCCGTCGGGTCCCTCAGCGGCGTCGACGGCGGGCAGTCGGTGCACCTCACCCAGGTCTACGACGACCGCGTCGTGCACTCGATCGTGCCGATCGGCTCGCCGCCGCAGGTCTCCGGCTTCGGCGATCGTGTGCTCGAGCGTCTCGCCGCGCTCACCCCCGAGGAGCGGCGCGAGGCCTTCTCGAACAAGAAGTCCGTCTGGAAGCTGCCGCCCGAGAACTGAGCGCTCACCGCCGCGGCACGGGTGCAGCCTTCTGCTGCGCCCGCTGCTGCGCCTCGCGCGGCGAGGCACTCGCGCCGTGACAGCGGTGCGCGTCAGCATGTCCCCATGCGACTCGACCCGGCGATCGACGCCTACTTGCGGCACCTCGCCGCCGAGCGCGCCTACAGCGACCACACGATCGCCGGCTACGGGGCCGACCTGCGCGCCCTGGCAGCGCACGCCGAGCAGCGCGCGGCCGACGAGGTCGAGCACCTCGACCTCGAGCTGCTGCGCGACTGGCTCTGGGCCTCGACGCAGGCCGGGCTCGCCAAGTCGACGCTCGCCCGCCGTGCCGCATCCGCTCGCGGACTCACCCGCTGGCTCCACATCACCGGAGCGCTCCCCGTCGATCCGGGCGCACGGCTGAAGTCGCCGCGCCGCGACAGTCGCCTCCCGCGCGTGCTCGGACGGGAGCAGATGGATCGCCTGCTCGCCGGCCTGGCCGTGCGCGCCGCGGACGGCGACCCGGCCGCCCAGCGGGATCTGGCCGTCGTCGAGCTGCTGTACGCCTCCGCCCTCCGCGTCAGCGAGCTCACCGGGCTCGATCTCGGCGACCTCGATCTCGAGCGGCAGACCGTGCGCGTGCTCGGCAAGGGCGCGAAGGAGCGCGTCGTGCCCGTCGGCCTGCCCGCTCTCCGCGCGCTGACCACCTGGCGAGACGACGGGCGTGAGCGCGTCCTCGCCTCAGCGAGCGAGAGCGCCGGCGCCGACGCCGAGCGCGCCGTCTTCCTCGGCTCGCGTGGCCGCCGACTCGGCGTGCGCGCCGTCTACGAGCTCGTATCCGGGCTGCTGGCCGAAGTGCCGGGGTCGGGCCCTGCCGGTCCGCATGCGCTGCGGCACACCGCCGCGACGCACCTGCTCGACGGCGGAGCCGATCTGCGCGCCGTGCAGGAGATGCTCGGGCACGCCAGCCTCGGCACCACTCAGATCTACACGCACGTCTCGGCCGAGCGGCTCCGCCAGGTCTACGCGCAGGCGCACCCGCGCGCCTGACCCATCGCCGTCGAGCGCCCGCCTCGAGACGGCCGATGCCGTCGAGCTCGCGCCGATGTCCATGACGCCGCCGCGGTCACCGAACACCCGTCATCCGCCGCCCATCGGCAGCAGTACCGCCCGCGGAACGCCGCCCAGCCACAGCAGCGGCGACACGTACTCGCCGTCGACCCGCACGCCGAGATGCACGCAGGCGCCGGGGGAGCAGTGCCCCGGCTGGAGGGTTCCGATCACCTGACCGCGCGTCACGGTGTCGCCGGCCGCGACGGCCGGCTCGACCGGCTCCATGCTGCTGAGCACCCCGCCGCCGTGATCGATCGACACGAGCGGCCGATCGACGACCACCCCGGCGAAGTGCACGATGCCGTCGGCCGGCGCCAGCACGGGCGAGCCGGCGGGCGCGCCGATGTCGATGCCGCGGTGCCCCGCCGAGTAGGGCGTCGGCGGTGCCTGGAACGGCTCGACGACCGGATGCGGCGCAGCCACCGGCCATAGCCACGCGCCCGTCACGGCGACGGCGGCGAGGGCGCGCAACAGGCGCCCGACGCCGCGCGCCGTCGCCGTCGCCGCCGGGCGCGATCCGATGACGCTCGAGAACGCACGACGCGCGAGGATGCTCATGCGCACAGAATGCGTCGCTCGGGCACCGCGCTCGGAGCCGCCGCGAGCATCCGTGCAGAACGCCCCCTGACCAGGGGTTGGGGAGGAGAGCCGCGGCCCGTTCCCGGTCGGCCGGCGCGCGTCCGCGATGCTATGCTGACCCCTGCATCCCGACTTCGGGGTGACTTCGCGCGCCCAGAGCGCCGCGGCACCGGCTCCCTCTCGACGGTCTCCGTCCGAGCAGAGCCGCGAGCAGCGGTGCGGCATCGCATCCATCAGTCTCCGATCCGTCGGAAGCGGATGCGCGCCGGGCGCCAGGGATCGAGCCGTCGGCTCGATCGACAACTGAGAACGCGCGAGCGCGGCCCTGGGCCGTGCCCGCCAGAGAAGGAGAACGGCCATGGCCGTCGTCACCATCCGCCAGCTGCTCGACAGCGGCGTGCACTTCGGACACCAGACCCGCCGCTGGAACCCGAAGGTGAAGCGCTTCATCCTCACCGAGCGCTCGGGCATCCACATCATCGACCTGCAGAAGTCGCTCGGCTACATCGACAAGGCCTACGACTTCGTCAAGGAGACGGTCGCCCACGGCGGCACCGTGCTCTTCGTCGGCACGAAGAAGCAGGCGCAGGAGTCCATCGCCGAGCAGGCGACCCGCGTGGGCCAGCCCTACGTCAACCAGCGCTGGCTCGGCGGTCTGCTCACCAACTTCCAGACGGTCTCCAAGCGCCTCGCGCGCATGAAGGAGCTCGAGGAGATCGACTTCGACGACACCACCAAGGGCTTCACCAAGAAGGAGCTCCTGATCAAGAAGCGTGAGCTGGACAAGCTCCACAAGACGCTCGGTGGTATCCGCAACCTCACCAAGACCCCCAGCGCGATCTGGGTCGTCGACTCGAAGCGCGAGCACCTCGCGATCGACGAGGCGACGAAGCTCGGCATCCCGGTGATCGGCATCCTCGACACCAACGCCGACCCCGACGAGCTGCAGTACCCGATCCCGGGCAACGACGACGCGATCCGCTCGGTGGGCCTGCTCACCCGCATCATCGCCGACGCCGCCGCCGAGGGTCTCGTGCAGCGCCACCAGGCTCCCGCGGCCGAGGGCAACGTCTCGGCCGTCGAGCCGCTCGCCGAGTGGGAGCAGGAGCTGCTCGCCGCCAGCGAGACCCCCGCGTCGACCGCTGAGAAGATCGAGGCCGTCGACCAGGGCGCCGACGCCGCCGAGAAGGTCGCCGAGGTCGTCGAGGCCGAGGCTCCCGTCGCCGAGAACGACGCCGACGCCGCTGCCGAGGCCGACCTCGCCGCTCAGGCCGACGAGACCGTCGTCGCCGAGCACGCTCCGGAGTCGGACGAGGCCGCCGAGGCCCGCATCGAGGCCGAGGCGACCGAGGCCGAGAAGAAGCCGGCCGCGAAGAAGTAGTCCGGGCGTTATCCGCCTGTTCATCACGACTGAGTAAGGAATAGTCCATGGCCAACTTCAGCCTGGAAGACGTCAAGATCCTGCGCGAGCGCCTCGGCACCGGCATGGTCGACACCAAGAACGCCCTGGTCGAGGCCGAGGGCGACATCGAGAAGGCGGTGGAGATCCTCCGCCTCAAGGGTGCGAAGGGCAACGCCAAGCGCGCTGACCGCTCCACCAGCGAGGGCCTCATCGCCGTCGTCGAGAGCGCGACCGCCGTCACCCTGATCGAGCTCGCCTGCGAGACCGACTTCGTCGCCAAGAACGACAAGTTCGGTGCGCTGGCCGAGAAGGTCGTCGCCGCGCTCGCCGACTCGGGCGCCGAGACCGTGGATGCCGCTCTCGCGGTGCCCGCGGAGGGTGGCACCGTCGGCAGCCTCATCGAGGAGCAGGCCGCGACCATCGGCGAGAAGATCGAGCTGCGTCAGGTCGCTCGCATCGCCGGTGACAAGTTCGCCGTCTACCTGCACCGCACCTCGAAGGACCTGCCGCCGCAGATCGGCGTCGTCGTCTCCTACACGGGTGACGACGCGGAGACCGCGCGCAGCATCGCCCAGCACATCTCGTTCGCCGCTCCGACCTACCTCTCCAAGGACGAGGTGCCGGAGGCCGACGTCGCCAACGAGCGTCGCATCGTCGAGCAGATCAGCCGCGAGGAGGGCAAGCCGGAGGCCGCCCTGCCGAAGATCGTGGAGGGTCGCCTCGGCGCCTACTTCAAGCAGGTCGCCCTGCTCGAGCAGGACTACGCCCGCGACAACAAGCTCTCGGTCAAGAAGGTCGCGGAAGACGCGGGCCTGACCGTGAACGGCTTCGCCCGTTTCAAGGTCGGCGCCTGAGCTAGCCGCCTCAGAGGGCCCGGATGCTTCGGCATCCGGGCCCTCTGCATTTCCAGGCCACGGGCGCGACGACAGCGCGACGACGAGGATGCGACGGGTTAGCCTGGATCGGTGAGCGACCCTCAGTCCGGTTTCGGCTATCCGCGTCAGCAGTCTCCGCAGGACCCGTACCGGGGAGCGTCGCAGCAGGATCCGCACGGCCCAGCGCAGCGGAACCCGCATGAGGTGCCGGCGCAGGATCCGAACGGCGGCTACGGATACGGCGGGCCCCCGCCGCACGTCGCCGGAGCGCAGGCGTGGTCGCCGGCGGCGGCACCCGGCTACTATCCGAGACCCGCACCACGTCGTCGCGGTCTCTCCACGGGCGGCGTGCTGGCGATCGTCTTCGGCTCCGTCGGGCTCCTGCTCGTCGCCGGCGTGGTGCTCGTCGCGATCGTCATCGCCGGGGTGATCCAGGGCGAGACGAGTCGTCCCGCAGCCGCGCCGACCTCCGATTCCAGCACGGGCGCCTACGACCTCGTCGAGCGGCCGGCCTACGCCGCCTACGTCACCCGCGTGAAGGAGATGACGAAGAAGTACTCCGATGCGCGCGCCGACGGCAGCATCCACCAGTGGGTGCCGGCGACGCAGGCCGGCGACGACTACGCGACCGCCTTCGTCTACATCCTCACCGACAAGGAGGGCGCGACCCTCTTCGCGGCCACCGGCATCACGACCGACGACGACCCGGCCGTGCTGGACGCGATGATCGCCGCCGACGACGCCGATCTCACCGAACTCGAGCGACGCTTCCTCGCGGGGGAGGCGCTCGGCACGAAGGTCACCATCACGCGCCCGAACGGCAGCACGTTCTCGTATGACGGGAACGCAGGCCCGAACGGCTGAGTCGCAGGCGCATCCCGGCCGGGTGCATCCCAGCCCTCGTCCGCCGACGCGCTCTAGGGTGGCGCCATGACGCGCTCCGCTGCTCTCTCCGCACTCATCGCCGATGGCGTGTTCCTCGCGCACGAGGCGCAGCTGCAGATCGTCGACCGCTTCGGCGACCACGAGCACTGGGATGTCGACCTCGCGACCCGGCAGTTCCGCTTCACCGGCCCGACGCCGGCGACCCTGTCGCTGCAGCTGCTCGGGTCAGCCGCCCCCGGCCCGCGCAGCTGGCTGTGGGGCTGGGCGAACCCGTCGGGCTACTCGCCCGCGATCGTGGGCGCGGCGACCGCTGCGCGGCAGCTGGGCGAGCGCTTCCGCATCCCCGAGCTGGTCTCCGGCGAGGTGATGTTCGACGACCCCGCCCCGGCGGGGGAGCCCGAGCCCGGCTACCAGCTCGGCTGGGACCTCTCGATCGCGGCGCGCGTGGCGAGCGGGGTCTGGTTCGGCTACAGCGGGCGGGTCGAGGGCGGCACGCGCGTGTGGATGCTGCTCGAGGGTCTGGCCTTCGATCTGCCCTCGGCGCCGCGGGTGCTGCGGGTGATCGGGGAGGGGCTCGGCACGACGACGGTCGGCGATCACCGCCGCGCGCTGGCCAGCTACACGACGCTGCGCGGAATCCCCTTCGACGGATTCCGGCTGACGCTGCCGGATGGCGTGATCACGGTCGAGTTCGATCAGCTGGGCCGCATCGCGCGGCTCAACGGCACCGCCGTTCCAGGGCCGGCGCCCGCCTCCGCCTGAGCCCGCTCGCGGACCGCGGTCGGACCCGTGAGCGCCGGGTGCACGGGCGCGGTCGGGTAGCCTGGACCGACCCCTGACGGAAGGAACCCCCGCGATGACCGATCGCCGACGCCGCGTGCTGCTCAAGCTCTCCGGAGAGGCGTTCGGCGGTGGTTCCCTCGGGGTGAACCCGGATGTGGTCTCGGCCATCGCGAAGGAGATCGCTGCGGCGACGACCGACCCCGACGAGTCGAAGCGCGTCGAGGTCGCCGTGGTCGTCGGCGGCGGCAACTTCTTCCGCGGCGCGGAGCTGAGCCAGCGCGGCATGGACCGCGGCCGCGCCGACTACATGGGCATGCTGGGCACCGTCATGAACGCCCTCGCCCTGCAGGACTTCCTCGAGCAGGCGGGCGCCGCGACGCGCGTGCAGTCGGCCATCCAGATGACCCAGGTCGCCGAGCCGTACATCCCGCTGCGCGCCGAGCGCCACCTCGAGAAGGGCCGCGTCGTGATCTTCGGCGCCGGAGCGGGACTGCCCTACTTCTCGACCGACACCGTCTCGGCGCAGCGCGCGCTCGAGATCGGCGCCGACGAGGTGCTCGTGGCGAAGAACGGCGTCGACGGCGTCTACACGGCCGATCCGCGCATCGACCCGACGGCGACCAAGATCGACGCGATCAGCTACCAGGAGGCGCTGCAGAAGGGCCTCAAGGTCGTCGACTCGACCGCCTTCAGTCTCTGCATGGACAACCGGATGCCGATGCACGTCTTCGGCATGGAGCCGGCCGGCAACGTCACCGCGGCGGTGCGCGGCGAGCGTCTCGGCACGCTCGTCACGGCCTGAGTCGATCCCCGCCGTGGCACGCCGCGACGAGGTCTTCCCGTTCAAGGCCACCCACGACCCCGAGAAGGAGCGTCGCGAGCGCGGCCCGCTGCTGCACGGCGACGTGGCCCTGTCGATCCTGCTCGTCGTCATCGGCGCGGCCGGCGTGGGCATCGCGATCGCGCTGGCGCTCGTCGAGGCCGCGCTGACCAGCGGAACGGCGGATGCGCAGTCGCCGACTCTGCTGGTGGCGATCGCGCTCACCGTGGTCGGCCCGGCGCTGAGCTGGGCTATCGGCTCGCTGCTCGTGCTGATCCGCGCCGTTCGCCGTCAGCGCGCCTGGCGCGTGGCGCTGATCTCGCTGATCGTCTCGCTCGTGACCGGATCGGTCGGCACGGTGTGGTGGGCGGCGCAGACCGGGGTTCTCTCGTGACACGACCACTAGGCTTGACCGACGGTATCTGCGAAGGAGTGCACCCGTGATCAGCGACGTACTGGCCGAGGCCAAGGACAAGATGCTCAAGGCCGTCGAGGTCGCCAAGGACGACTTCTCGACGGTGCGGACGGGCCGCGCGAACCCCGCGCTGTTCGAGCGCATCAACGTGGAGTACTACGGCACCCCGACGCCGCTGCAGCAGCTCGCGAGCCTGCAGAACCCCGAGGCGCGCACCATCATCATCACGCCCTACGACAAGACGGCCCTCAAGGACATCGAGAAGGCCATCGTCGCGTTCCCGAACCTCGGCGCCGCTCCGTCGAACGACGGCAACATCATCCGCGTCACCATGCCGGAGCTCACCGAAGAGCGTCGCAAGGAGTACGTGAAGCTCGCCCGAGCGAAGGGCGAGGACGCGAAGGTCGTCGTGCGCAACCTGCGCCGCAAGAGCAAGGACGACCTCGATGCGCTGAAGAGCGAGGTCGGCGACGACGAGGTGGCCCGCGCGGAGAAGGAGCTGGAGGCGATCACGAAGACCCACATCGACGCGATCGACGAGGCCCTGAAGCGCAAGGAAGCCGAACTGCTCGAGGTCTGAGCATGTCCGACGACGACCACTCCGCCCCGGACCACTCCGGCGAGCCGAAGCGCCACTCGCGCGCCGAGTTCGAGGCGAAGGCGCGGGCGAACGTCGCCGAGTTCGAGGCGCAGGTGCGGGCGACGCGCGCGCAGTTCGAAGAGGCGAACGCCCGCATCGAGGCGCGCGCGGGGCGCAACCTGCCCTTCGCGATCGGCGTGGGCATCCTGCTCGGCGGGCTGCTCATCGTCAGCCTGATCATCCTCAAGTGGCTGTTCATCGTCTTCGCGGCGGTGCTGGTGGCCTTCGCGATCTTCGAGCTCGGCACGGGGCTGCGGCATGCGGGACGGGATGTTCCGCGCGTCGCCTCGATCGTGGTCGGCGTCGCGGTCATGCCGGTGGCGTTCTTCTTCGGCGTCGAGGGGCTGTGGCTCGCGACGCTCGCCGCGATCGCGCTCGTGAGCCTCTACCGGCTGGTCGAGGTCGCGACCGGTCGGGGGAGGGTTCCGGCCCGGGCCGTCATCCAGGACCTGGTCGCGGGCGCGTTCATCCAGCTCTACGTGACGTTCCTCGCCGGCTTCCTGGTGGTGCTGACGCACGAGCAGCACGGCGAGTTCTGGACGCTGACGTCGATCATCGTGGTCGTCGGCGCCGACATCGGCGCGTACCTGTTCGGCGTGCTGTGGGGCAAGCACCTCATGGCGCCGAAGATCAGCCCGAAGAAGACCTGGGAGGGCTTCGCCGGCGCGGCGCTGTTCTCGGTCGTCGCGGCGATGCTGCTCGCCTGGCTGATGCTCGGCGTGCCGTTCTGGGTGGGTATCCCGCTCGGCGTGCTGCTGCTGCTCACCGGCACCGGCGGCGACCTGGTCGAGTCGCTGATCAAGCGCGACCTCGGCATCAAGGACATCTCGAGCTGGCTGCCCGGCCACGGCGGATTCCTCGACCGGCTCGACTCGATCCTGCCGTCGGCGGCGATCGCCTACGGCGCCTTCCTGGTCGTGACGAAGCTGGGGCTCGCCGGCTGATCCGTCAGCACCGCTCCGGTCGTCGACGCATGCTCCCAGGCTGCGCGACGCCTCCGCCCTAGACTGTGCGGGTGAGCTCGACCTTCCCGCACGCCCGCCGGTCGCGTCTCGGCTACGACGTCGACGAGGTGGAGCAGTTCCTCGGCGACGCCCGCAGCTCCTACCTCGGCGAGCCGGGGTCGCGTGAGCTGAACTCCGACGACATCCGCACGACCGGCTTCACGCTGCGCAAGGGCGGCTACGCGACCGAGCACGTGGATGCGGCGCTCGCCCGTCTCGAAGACGCCTTCGCGGGGCGCGAGAAGCAGAAGGCGCTCGCTTCCGACGGCGAGGGGCATCTGGTCACGGCCCGCGACCGCGCGCAGGAGATCCTCGACCGCCTCGTGCGCCCCCGGCATCACCGCTTCCGCCGCGTGAGCCTGTTCACGGTCGGCTACTCCGCCGTCGACGTCGACGCCTTCGTCGATCGCGTCGCCGCCTATCTGCAGGGCGGCGAGGCCGTGACGGCGGATGAGATCCGCGAGGTCGCGTTCCGTCCGCGCCGCGGCGGCTACGACGAGACCCAGGTCGACGTCGTGCTGGATGCGATGGTCGACGTGATCCTCGCGGTGCGCTGAGCGCTCCTCAACCTGGCGAACCCCTGAACCGGGCTGGGCGCGGGCAGGGGTGCTCGGGTAAGGTCGTTGGATCGTGAGCAGTTCCCGGAGTACCTCTGCGCCCGGCGCGCTCGCTACCCGACCCCGCTTCGACACCTCGGTGGCCATCCCGCGGCACATCCGTCGCCGCCACTCGCTGCCGCTGTTCGCGGGTCTCGCGACGCTCGCCTTCGTCCTCGTCTCGATCGTCGATCCCTACAGCGGGGCCTACGCCTCGGCCACGGTCGCGCCCGGCCACGACAGTCGGCTCCAGACCTACCAGGCGGGCACGGCCGCCGCGTCGTCGACGCAGCGTGACAGCTACCAGGTGATCAAGCCGCAGCCGGTCGCCCCGCCCCCGTCCGCCGCGAAGGGCGGCGGCGCCGCTCCCGCAGCGGGCACGCCCGATCCGGGCAGCGCCAAGGCCATCGGACACGACATGGTCATGGCGCGTGGATGGGGCGAGGGCGAATACGACTGCCTCGTCTCGCTGTGGAACAAGGAATCGCACTGGAACGTCTACGCCCACAACAAGGGCAGCGGGGCCTACGGCATCCCGCAGGCGCTTCCCGGGTCGAAGATGGCGAAGTTCGGCGCCGACTGGGAGACCAACCCGGCGACCCAGATCGCCTGGGGACTGGAGTACATCACGGGGCGCTACGGCACCCCCTGCGGCGCGTGGGGCAAGAGCCAGGCCTCCGGCTGGTACTGACCGTATCCCTGATCGCCGCCGGGCACCTGCCGGGTGCGTCTGCGTAGACTCGATCGCATGCCCCGCTCGAACCGTCCGCGCCAGCGTCGCGCGGAGGAGAGCAAGCCGCTCGACATGAATCGCGTGCTCGGCGGATTGCGTCGCGTCGAGACGAAGCGCGATGGCGAGTGGAACGTGCAGCCGCAGTCCGCCGGCGCCGCCGTGAAGATCTACACCTGCCCCGGCTGCGGCGGCGACATCGCCGAGGGCATCGCCCACCTGGTCGCCTGGCGCGCCGACGGCATCATGGGCGAAGCCGACGACCTGGCTGCCCGCCGGCACTGGCACAGCCGCTGCTGGAGGATCCGCGCATGACCGACCCGACCACCGCTCCCACTGCTCCCGCCGCTGCGGCAGGAGAGGGCGCCGCACCCGCCGTTTCGAGCGCGGGGGAGCGGATCGAGATCCGCGGCAGCGTCGACCTGCCCGCCCGGCGCGAGGATGTGGTGCTGCGCACCGACGACGGCCTCGAGCTCGTCGGCGAGCTGGCGCTGCCGGCATCGGCCGCGCCGGTCGGCACGCTGCTCTTCTTGCACCCGCTGCCGACCGCCGGCGGCTTCATGGACTCGCACATCGTGCGCAAGGCGTCGGGTCGTCTGCCGGCGCTCGCCGACCTCGCGGTGCTGCGCTTCAACTTCCGCGGGGTCAGCTCGCCGCGCGGCACCTCGCAGGGCTCCTTCGGCGACGGCGTCGACGAACGGCACGACCTCGCCGCGGCGCTGCGCCTCGTCGCCGGGCGCGGCCTGCCGACGCCGTGGCTCGTCGGCTGGTCGTTCGGCACCGAGGTGCTGCTCAAACACGGCCGGGATGCCGACATCGCGGGCGCGATCCTGCTGTCGCCGCCGCTGCACCGCACGAGCGACGCCGAGCTGGCCCGCTGGCGCGACTTCCCGCATCCCCTCGTCGCTCTCGTGCCCGAGCACGACGACTTCCTGGGGCCCGCTGAGGCGGCCGGTCGCTTCGCGATCGTGCCGAACCTCGAGCTGGTCGCCGTCGAGGCGGCGAAGCACCTCTGGGTGGGCGAGAAGCAGACCTCCCGCGTGCTGAGCGAGATCGTGCAGCGCGTGAACCCGGCGGCGCTGCCGCTGCCGACCGAATGGCCGCCGGCCGCGGCCTGAGCCGCCGCGCGGTCGTCTGAGCCGCCGCATCCCGCCACCCCGACCCCGTGACCGAAGAGGAGAACCCCGTGCGCAGCATCACCGTGCAGCAGCTGTCCGAGCTCGACGCCCCGAGCGTCGTCGATGTGCGCGAGCCCGACGAGTACGCCGCCGTGCACGCCGTCGGGGTGATCCCGATCCCGATGCAGACGGTGCCCGAGCGGCTCGACGAACTGCCCGAGGGCACCATCCACCTGATCTGCAAGTCGGGCGGTCGCAGCGGCCGCGTGGCCGCCTACCTCGAGCAGCAGGGCTACGACGTCGTCAACGTCGAGGGCGGAACCGACGCCTGGGTCGCCGCCGGCCTGCCGACCGAGTCGGGCGCCTCCGCCTGAAGCCGGCGGTTCCGTCGGGAACCGATGGCGACGGCCTGTCGGAGCCGCGCTAGAGCTCGTTCTGGCGCGGGATGATGACCTGCTTGACGATCAGCAGGGCCGACGCCGCCACGGGGATCGCGATGAGCGCCCCGAGGATGCCGAGCAGCGATCCGCCCGCCAGCGCCGCGATCACGACCACCGCACCCGGCACCTTCACGGCGCGGTTCATGATGTTCGGGCTGAGCACGTAGGCCTCGACCTGCATGTAGATCACGTAGTAGATCGCCACCGCGATCACCGACGGCGAGCCGTTGAACAGCCACACCGCGAGCGTGATCACGACCGAGCCCGAGATCGTTCCGACGAGCGGGATCAGCGAGAACAGGAACGCGATGAAGGCGAGCAGCGCCGAGTACTTCGCGCCGACGATGAAGGTCAGGAAGACGAAGCTGAGGATGCCGTTGCAGAGGCCCAGCGCTACCTGGCCGACCACGTAGCGGCCGACCGAGGCGGTGATCTGCTCGGAGATGTCGATGAAGCGCTCGCGCTTCGTGGCCGGCACCAGCTGGTAGAGGCCGCGCTTGATGCTGGCGAGCGAGGCGACGAAGTAGAGGGTCAGGATCAGCACGATCAGTCCGCCGAAGGCGCCGTTCGCGATCGTGAAGATGGTGCTGAACGCGGCGCCGGTGATGCCGCCGAGGTTCTTGGTGAGCTCGTTCTGCACCGTAGTGAGCGTGTCTTCGTAGCTCAGCCAGGGGAGGGTGGCCTCGAACCACTTCTGGAACTCGTTGTTCTCGAAGGCCTTCACGATCGACGGGATCTGATCGATCAGGGTGCCGATCTGATCGCTGACGACCGGGATGATCGCGAAGACGAGACCGGCGAAGATGCCGAGGATCACGATCAGCACGATGAGGATCGCCAGCCAGCGCGGCAGCTTGCGTCGCTCGAGGAACGAGACCGCGGGGTCGATGCCGAGAGCCAGGAACAGCGCCGCACCGATGTAGGTGATGATCGTCGCGAGCGACGAGATCGATGCTCCGATGAGCAGCGCGAGCAGCACGCCGAGCCCGCCGAAGAGACCGAAACGGAAGGCGTTCTGGATCTTCATGGGCACTCCTTCGGGGCGGGCGAGTCGGTCGCCGTGGCGATCAGCGGATCGAGCTTGTCAGCGCGGATGAGGCGCAGACCCCGCCTTTCGGCGGGGGTTCAGCTTCAGTCCGCGCTTCCGATCCTCTCAGCCTGGCCCAGCATCCCGCGCAGGTTCTCGAAGTAGCCGGCGACCGCGTCGCGCTCGATGCGGATCTTCTCGAGGCGCTCCTCGGCGTCGGCGAGCAGCTCGGCCGAGCGCGCCTCCGCCTCGGCGACGATCGCGGCGCTGCGCTTCTCGGCGTTCGCGAGGATCTCGGATGCGGTCGCGCGCGATTCGTCGAGACGCTTCTTCGACTCGCGGGTCGAGTCGGCCGTGACCTTCTCGGCGTCGGCGCGGGCGGCGGTCGCACGCTCGGCGGCCTCGGCCATCTGCGCGTTCGCCTCGTCGAGGTAGGTCTTGGTCGCGGCCGCGGCCGTCTGATGGGCCGTCTGGTACTCCTTCTCGGCCTCGTCGCGGCGGGCGGTCAGCTCGACCTCGAGGTCGGCGCGGGCCTGCTCGGCCTCGCGGGCGAGGAGTCCGCGCTGCTCGTCGGCCTCGTGCTCGACCTGGGCTCGCGTCGTGGCGCTCTCGGCGGCGAGCTGCTCGCGCTGGCGCGCGGTGTCGCGGTCGAGGTCGGCCCGCTCCTTGGCGATGTCCGACTCCAGCTTGGTGCGCACATCGGCGAGGTCGTGGTCGATCTCGGCACGGCCGGCGGCGATCTCGGACTCCAGCTCGGCGCGGCGGCCGGCGATCTCCGCCTCGAGGGTCTCGCGGGCGGCGGCGGCCTCGGCGTCGTAGGCGGCGCGTTCGGTCGAGAGGGCGGCGTCGTGCTTCTCGCGGGCGGTCGCGAGCTCCGACTCCACGGCGGCGCGCTGCGACGCGAGCTCGCGCTCGAGCTCGGTGCGTGCGTGCGTCAGCTCGGCGTCGAGGGTGCTGCGGGCCTGCGTGGTCTCGGCCTCGAGCGTGGCGCGCTCGCGATCGACGTCGGCGGTGAGCGCGGCACGGGCGTCGGCGACCTCGGTCTCGAGCGCGGAGCGGGTCTCGGCCTGCTCGGCCTCGAGCGCCGCGCGGGCGCGCTCCTGCTCGGCTTCGAGCTCGGCGCGGCCGGTGGCGACGTCGGCCTCGAGCTTGCGGCGGGTGCGGGTGTCCTCGCCCTTGAGCTTGGCGCGGCCGCTCGTGAGCTCCTTCTCGAGGGCGGCGCGGGCATCCCCGACCTCCTTCTCGAGGGCGGCCCGGGTCTCGGTGACCTCGCGGTCGAGGGCGGCACGGCCCTCGGCGTCGTCCTTCTCGAGCTGCGCGGTGACGCGGGCGACCCGCGCCTCGAGCTCGGCGCCGGTCGTGGTGACGTGCTCGTCGTGCGCGGCCGTGCTCTCGGCGATGAGCTTCTCGTGCGCGGCCGTGCTCTCGGCGAGGTGGCGGTCGTGCTTCGCCTGCGTCTCGGCGAGGTGCTTGTCGTGCGCCGACCGCGTCGTGGCGATGTGGTTGTCGTGCTCGGTGCGCGCCTGCTTGAGCTCCGTCTCCTGCGTGGTGCGGGCCTCGCTGAGCTCGTCGGCGAGCTCGGATCGGGCGGTCGTGAGCTCGGTGGCGAGCTCGGCGCGGGCAGCGCGCAGCTCGGTCTCGAGCTCGGCGCGGGCAGCGCGCAGCTCGGTCTCCAGCTCGGCGCGCGCGGTCTTCACCTCGGTGACGAGCTCGCTGCGCGTGCGCTCGACCTCGTCGCTCAGCTCGCGGCGCGCCTTCTCGACCTCGTCGGCGAGGGCCGCGCGGGTCGTGTCGACCTCGGTCGCGAGGCTCGACTGCGTGGTCGACACCTCGGTCGCGAGCGCGGCCTGCGTCGTGGTGACCTCGTTCTCGAGCTCGGTGCGGGCGCTCGTCACGTCGGCCTCGAGGGCCGCGCGGGTCGTGACGACCTCGTTCTCGAGCTGGATGCGGGTGATCTCGAGCTGGTTCGCGAGCTCGGCCGAGCGGGCCGAGATCTCGTTCTCGAGGGCCGTGCGGCGCGTGTCGATCTCGGTCTCGAGCTCGGCGCGGGCGCGGGTGACGTGGTCGTCGATCGCCGCGCGCTCGCGGGCGACGTAGGCGTCGGTCTCGTTCGTGTCCTGCGCGACGCGCGCCTCGATCGCCGCGGTCTTCTCGGCCACCTCGGCGTCGATCGCCGCACGGCGCTCGGCGATCTCGGCGTCGAGGGTGGCGCGGGTCTCCTTCTCGAGAGTCTCGACCTCGGCCGTGCGCCGGGTCACATCGGTGTCGAGCTGCGCCCGGGTCGAGCCGAGGTGCGAGTCGTGTGCGGCGCGCTCGCTCGCGATGGCGGCGTCGTGGTCGGCGCGCGCCTGGGCGAGCTCGCCCTCGAGCTCGGCGCGGCGCTGGCCGAGCTCGGAGTCGAAGGCCTCGCGCACCTGGGCGATCTCGTCGGCGACCTCGGCGCGGGCGGCGCGCAGCTCTTCGGCGAGGTCGGCGCGGGCCGTGCGCCGCTCGGCGTCGAGCGCCTCGCGGGCTGCGGCCGTGTCGCTGGCGAGAGCGGCGCGGGCCGTCGTCGTCTCCTGCTCGAGCGCGGCGCGCTGCTTCGCGGTCTCGGCGTCGAGCGCGGCCCACTTGGCGGTCGACTCGTTCTCGAGCGCCGCGCGGTCGTCGGCGAGCGTGCGCTCGTGGTCGGTGCGGCCCTGCTCGATCTCGTGGGCGAGGGCGGTGCGGGCCTGCTCGCTCTCGGCCGCGAACGACGTGCGCTCGCGCTCGGTGTCGCGGGCGAGGGCGGCCGCGGCGTCGCGGGCCTCGGCGGTCTCGCGCTGGGCGACGACGCGCAGCTCGGCGATCTCGCGCTCGGCCTCGGCGCGCAGGGCCGAGGCCTCGCGCTTGGCGGCGGCGCGGGCATCCGCCGACTCGGTCGCGACGGCGCCGCGGATGGATGCGGCCTCGCGGATGGCATCCTGCGTGGCCGACTCGGCGGCGACCCGGGCCGAGGTGCGCAGCTGCTCGGCCTCTTCCTGGGCGTCGTCGAGCAGACGGGTGGCGCGCTGCTCGGCCTCGGCGACCGTGCGGGTGGCGAGGGCCGCGCTGTCGTCGCGCAGCTTCTGCACCTCGGCGCCGACGCTGGAGCGCAGCTTCTCGGCGTCGATGTCGGCCTGGCTGATCAGGCGCGTCGCCTGCTCCTCGGCCGTGCGCAGCGTCGACTCGAGCTTCGTGCCGAGGCCGCTGTAGGTGGGGCTGCCGACCTCGTCGATCTCGGCCTGGAGGTCTTCGACGACCGCCTGCAGGCGCTTGACCTCCTTGGCGGACTCCGTCTTGTCGGTGTTCGCCTTGATCAGGTCGCGTCGGAGTGTTCCGACCGCCTTGTCGACCTCGTCTTTGCGGTATCCGCGCAGCTCGGTGCCGAATCCGGTGTCGTCTGCCGCCACTGTCAGCTCTCCTGTCGTCGGCCGCTGTCCGGCGAGCCGAAAGTCGATCGGACCGTGAAAGTCTAGTGAGACGGCGCAGCTGGGTTCTCCTCGCATCCGAGACGACCGGCGCGGCGAGTCCGCGCACGGGGCCGGCGGGCGTATGGAGGCTTCTCCCACGTCTCTGTCAGCCCGATCTTGGGCTCAGGGCTAGGCGACCGGTATCCTGGGTTGTCTTTGTCTGCTGCTTCGCCGCGCTCAGCGCGCGGATCTCCCTCCGCCGGACCGCCGGCGAACCCGTCGGGAGAGGGGCGGGCCACGAGCCGCCCCGCAGCACGAGAGGAGTTCATCCGTGAGATTCGTCCTCGCGATCGTGCTGTTCGTGTGCGCGCTCGCGTCGGCTGGCTATGGGATCGCGCAGCGCACCGTGCTCGCCGGTCCCGATCAGCTGACCGTGAAAGCCGAGGTGCGCTCCGACGCGCCGATCACCGTCATCAGCGGCAAGACGCTGAGCTCGGTGGGCGGTGCGCAGCAGCTGACCGTGAGCGGCGGTGACGAGGTCAACCTCGCCTACGGCCGCACCGCCGACGTCATGGCGTGGGTCGGCGAGAGCTCCTACAACACCGTGTCGTTCAACGCCGAGAAGAAGACCCTCGCAGGCAAGACGGTCGACGGCTCCGACTCGGATGCGATCCCCTCGGCAGTCGGCAGCGACCTCTGGCTCGACGAGAAGCGCGGCGAGTCGAGCGTCGACTGGCCGCTCAAGCTCTCGAGCGACTACTCGGTCATCGTGACCGGGGCGAAGGACGCGGCGGCGCCCGCCGATGTCAGCATCCGCTGGCCGCTCGACAACTCCGCGCCCTACTCGGGCCTGCTGATCCTCATCGGCATCGCGCTCCTCATCGCGGGCCTGCTCGCCTTCATCTGGGCTCTGGTGCACGCGCGTCGTCGCCGCGGACCCCGCCGCAAGCAGCCGAAGCTGCCGCGCGCCCCGCGTCCGAAGGCGATCACCGCGCGCTCGTCGCGAGCGCTGCCCGCCGGGCCGAGCGCCCCGCGCGGCGGCCGCCGCCGCGGCTTCGTCGTCGTTCCCGGCCTGCTGGTCGGCGCCCTGGCTCTCACGGGCTGCACGACCATCAACGGCCTCACCGGCGGCAGCGCCGGCTCGTCCTCCTCGCCGTCGCCGAGCAGCTCGGCCTCGGGCGCGGCGGCCGCGCCGACCAAGCCGGTCGCCGTGCTGCCCGCGCAGCTCGACAAGATCGTGGCCAGGGTCAGCGACTCCGTCGGCCGCGCCGACGCCGCCCTCGACGACACCCTCGCGGGCGACCGGCTCACCGGCCCGGCGCTGACGACGCGCACCGCGAGCTACAAGATCCGCAAGGCGGACGCCAACCAGACGGCCGAGCCGGCGATCCCCGCATCGAAGGTGCGGGTCGACCTGCCGCAGCAGAACGCCTCGTGGCCGCGCACCGTGTTCGCGGTGGTCGCCGATCCCGAGCAGCCGACCGTGGCGCCCATGTCGCTCATGCTCGTGCAGGAGTCGGCGCGCAGCCAGTACAAGGCCGAGTACGTCATCCCGCTCGAGGCGAATGCCAAGGTGCCCGACCTCGCGCCCGCCGACGTCGGCGCCTCGCGCGTCAAGTCGGACGTGAAGTACCTGAAGCTCGAACCCGGCAAGCTCGTCGACGCCTACGCCGCCATCCTGCTGCAGGACAACGCGGCGCCGGACTACGACCTGTTCGACGCCGACGGCGACGGGCTGCGCACCGCCCTCGGGGCGAGCTACAAGGCGCAGCGCAAGGCGAGCCTGCCGCCCTCGGCGACGATCGACTTCACCCACGCCCAGGGCGCGGGCGACACGATCGTGTTCGGCACCAACGACTCGGGCGCGATCGTCACCGTCGACCTCAACGACATCGAGACGGTCAAGCCCGCCGAGCAGGGCGCGGCGATCAACCCCGACGGTCGCGTGAAGCTGCTGTCGGGCGTCTCGCAGACCACGAAGGGCATCCAGTCGACCTACGACGTGCAGCTGCTCTTCTACGTGCCGCTCGCCTCCGATACCGACCCCCAGGCGAAGATCAAGCTCCTCGGCTTCTCGCAGGTGCTGTCTGACGCGAAGGAGCTGCCATGACCGACCCCCGTCTCGCCGCCGGAGCCAACCTCCGTGGCGCCGTCGACCTGAGCTCGCTGGTGAACCGCGCCGCCGACCCGGAGGGCGCCGCCAGCGCCGCCGCGGCCGCCGACGGCTCGCAGATCGTGTTCGAGACCGACGACACCGCCTTCGAGCAGGTGCTGCAGCTGTCGAACACCGTGCCGGTGATCATCGAGATCGTCGCCTCGGGGCTCGAGCCGGCGCTGCCCGCGCTCGTGCGCAGCTACGGCGGGCGCCTCGCCCTCGCCGTGGTCGACGGCAACCGCAGCCCCGGCATCGCGCAGGCGTTCCAGGCGCAGCAGGTGCCGACGGTCGGCGCGCTCGTCGCCGGCCGCCCGCTCGGCCTCTACGTGGGCGGCGTGAGCGATGCGGATGCGCGCCAGGTGCTCGACCAGGTGCTGCAGGCGGCGACGCAGGCCGGCGTGACCGGCCGCCTCGACGCCGGCGCCGGCGAGGAGGGCGACGAGCCGGCCGAGCCGGTCGAGGAGCCGCTGCCGCCACTGCACCAGGAGGCCTACGACGCGATCGGCGAGGGCGACTACGCCCGAGCGATCGCCGCCTACGAGAAGGCCATCACGCAGAACCCGCGCGACGCACAGGCCGTCGCCGGGCTCGCGCAGGTGTCGCTGCTCGATCGGCTGCAGGGGGCGGATGCGCAGCAGCTGCGATCGGCCGCCGCCGACGCGCCCGCCGATCTCGACGCGCAGCTCGCCGTCGCCGACCTGGATGTCAGCGGCGGCCACCTCGACGATGCCGCGGACCGACTGCTCGACCTCTTCCTCGACCAGGACCAGGCGGGCCGCGACCGCATCCGCGCCCGACTGCTGGAGTACTTCGAGATCGCCGGCCCCGACGACGCGCGCGTCGCCCGGGTGCGCGCGCGGCTCACCTCGCTGCTCTACTGAGCGCAGCGAGCGCGCTCGCCGCGCTCGCTGCTCGCGCACACGATCGAGGCCGGCATCCCGCGGGATGCCGGCCTCCGTCGTCTCAGCGCTGTCGCGCGGGCGCTGTTCGCTCAGCTCAGCTCGCGCGCTCCGCCCACTCCGAACTGCGGACTGGCGACCGGGGCGCTCGATGACGCCGTCGGCGTCGCCGCCGCGGGATCCTCGAGGGGAGCCGCTGCCGGCTCGGACTCGGCGGGCCGCGCCGGGGCGATCGGGGTGGCCTGCGGGCTGCCTGCATCCGCCGGGCCGGCGGCGTCGGAGGCACCCGCCGCGTCATCGATCGCCGCCACGCCCTCGGCCTCGTCCGGCTCGAAACGCAGCCAGAGGCCGGCGAGCGGCGGGATCGTCAGCTCGGCCGACGCCGGCTTGCCGTCCCACGGCTCGGCGACCGCGGTGACGGCGCCGAAGTTGCCGACGCCCGACCCGCCGAACTCCTCGGCATCCGTGTTGAGCACCTCGACCCAGCGGCCCGCCTGCGGCAGTCCCACCCGGTAGGAGCCCGCCGGGTTGCCGCCGAAGTTCACCAGACAGGCGAGCTGCGAGCCGTCGCGAGCGGTGCGCAGGAAGCCGAGCACATTCGCCTCCGGCGACGACGTGATCCAGTCGAGGCCGTCGGGGGAGGAGTCCTGCTGCCACAGCGCCGGCGTCTCGGCGTAGACCCGGTTGAGCTGCCCCACGAGCTTCAGCAGCCCCTGGTGCACCGGCTGGTCGAGGATCCACCAGTCGAGCCCGCGCTGCTCGCTCCACTCGCTCGGCTGACCGAACTCCGAGCCCATGAAGAGCAGCTGCTTGCCCGGATGCGACCACATGAACGCGAGGTACGCGCGCACGTTCGCGAGCTTCTGCCACTGATCGCCCGGCATCCGCCCCAGCAGCGAGCCCTTGCCGTGCACGACCTCGTCATGGCTGATCGGCAGCAGGAAGTTCTCGCTGAAGGCGTAGACGAAGCTGAAGGTGATCTCGCCGTGGTGGTGCGAGCGCCACATCGGGTTCTCGCCGATGTACGACAGCGTGTCGTGCATCCAGCCCATGTTCCACTTCAGCCCGAAGCCGAGGCCGCCCTGATCGCTGGGACGCGTGACGCCCGGATACGAGGTCGACTCCTCGGCGATCATCACGATGCCCGGGTTGCGCTTGTAGGCGGTCGCGTTGACCTCCTGCAGGAAGCTGATCGCCTCGAGGTTCTCGCGCCCGCCGTGGCGGTTCGGCAGCCACTGACCCTCCTCGCGGGAGTAGTCGAGGTAGAGCATGCTCGCGACCGCATCCACCCGCAGCCCGTCGACGTGGAACTCCTCCAGCCAGTAGAGCGCGTTGGCGACCAGGAAGTTGCGCACCTGCGAGTCGCCGTAGTTGAAGATCAGCGTGCCCCAGTCCATGTGCTCGCCGAGCCGGGGATCGGGGTGCTCGTAGACCGAGCGCCCGTCGAAGTTCGCGAGCGCCCACTCGTCTTTCGGGAAGTGGCCGGGCACCCAGTCCATGATCACGCCGATGCCGGCCTGGTGCAGGGCGTCGATGAGGTGCTTCAGGTCGTCGGGATGCCCGAAGCGCGAGGTCGGGGCGTAGTAGCCGGTGACCTGGTAGCCCCACGAGCCGCCGAAGGGATGCTCGGCGAGCGGCAGGAACTCGACGTGCGTGAAGCCGGTCTCGCGCACGTATTCGACCAGCTCGACCGCGGCGGCGCGGTAGTCGAGGCCGGGGCGCCAGGAGCCGAGATGCACCTCGTAGATGCTCATCGCGCCCTGGTGCGGGTCGGTCGCGGCGCGGGTGCGCATCCAGGCGTCGTCCTGCCAGGCGTAGATGGTGTCGCCGATCTTCGACGCGGTCGACGGCGGCACCTCGGTGTAGCGCGCCATCGGATCGGCGCGGGTGACCCAGTGGCCGTCGGGCGTGAGGATCTCGAACTTGTAGTTGTCGCCGGCGCCGAGACCGGGCACGAAGAGCTCCCAGACGCCCTGGTCGCTCAGTCGGCGCAGCGTGTGGCCGGCGCCGACCCAGCGGTTGAAGTCGCCGACGACGCGCACGGCCTGCGCGTGCGGCGCCCAGACCGAGAACGAGGTGCCGTCGACGCCCTCGTGCGGGCGGTGGTGGGCGCCGAGCCAGTGCCAGAGCTGCTCGCTGCGGCCCTCGCCGAAGAGGTAGAGGTCGATCTCGCCGACGCTCGGCACGAAGCGGTAGGGGTCGCCGCTCGTCCACGAGGGCCCGTCGGCGTAGTCGGCGCGCACCTCGTACGCCTGCCCCTCGCCGAGAGCGAAGCCGTGCCAGAGGCCGTCCTGCACGTGGCCCAGCGGCACCTCGCTGCCGTCGGCGCGCACGACCGTCACGGCCTGCGCGAGCGGGCGGATGACGCGGATGACCCACCCGCCCTCGACCCGGTGCGCCCCGAGGGCGTCGTGCGGGTGCGGGTGCCGGCCCTCGACGAGCGACAGGATGTGATCGGGGTGCAGCTCGGGCAGAGCGCCCGCCGCGGTCGGCGGCGCCGACACCGGCTCGGGTGCGGCGTGACCGGTGGCGGCGCTCGGGATGGTCGGTGTGTCGTCGTGCTCGGTCATCAGACGCCTCTCGGGTACTCGATCGCGAGGATGTGCACGGGTTCCGTGAACGCATCCAGTCGCACGTAGTTCTCCGCGCCCCACGTCCAGCGCTGGCCCGTGACGAGGTCGCGCACGCCGAACTCCGCATCCTCGTCGAGCCCGAGGGCCGCGAGGTCGAGGTAGACCATGCCCTCGCGCACCGAGTGCGGGTCGACGTTCGCGACCACGATGACGCCGTCGCGGCGACCGGAGCGCACGAACTCGGACTCGATCGTCTTGCTGTAGACCAGCAGCGCGTCGTCGCTCGACCAGTGCACGCGCAGGTTGCGCAGCTGACGCAGCGCCGGGTGCTCGCGGCGCGCCTGGTTGAGCAGCGTGAGGTACGGCGCCAGCGAGCGGTTCTCGCGCTCGGCGGCGGCCCAGTCGCGGGGCTTGTACTCGTACTTCTCGTTGTCGATGTTCTCTTCGCTGCCCGGGCGGGCGACATCCTCGAACAGCTCGTAGCCCGAGTAGACGCCCCAGAGCGGCCCGCCCGTGGCGGCCAGCGCGGCGCGGATCTTGTACGCGGCCGGCCCGCCGAACTGCAGGTACTCGGTGAGGATGTCCGGGGTGTTGACGAAGAGGTTCGGCCGCATCCACGCGCTCGTCTCGGTCGAGACCGAGCCGAGGAACTCCTCGAGCTCCTCCTTCGTGTTGCGCCAGGTGAAGTAGCTGTAGCTCTGCTGGAATCCGGCGCCGGCCAGCGAGCGCATCATCGCCGGGCGGGTGAACGCCTCGGCGAGGAACACGACCTCGGGGTGGCGCTCGTAGATGACGCCGAGCAGCCACTCCCAGAAGTCGAGCGGCTTCGTGTGCGGGTTGTCGACGCGGAAGATCGTGACGCCCTGCTCGATCCAGTGCTCGACGATGCGCAGCACCTCGGCGCGGATGCCCTCCGGATCGTTGTCGAAGTTGACCGGGTAGATGTCCTGGTACTTCTTCGGCGGGTTCTCGGCGTAGGCGATCGAGCCGTCGGGACGCGTGGTGAACCACTCGGGATGCGCCTCGACCCACGGGTGGTCGGGCGCCGCCTGCAGGGCCAGGTCGATCGCGAGCTCGAGGCCGTTCTTCTTCGCCTGGCCGAGGAACCAGCGGAAGTCGGCGAGCGTGCCGAGGTCGGGGTGCACGGCGTCGTGCCCGCCCTCGGCGGCCCCGATCGCCCAGGGGCTGCCCGGGTCGTGCGGCCCGGCGACGGTGGAATTGTTCGGACCCTTGCGGAAGACGCGTCCGATGGGGTGGATGGGCGGCAGGTAGACGACGTCGAAGCCCATGGCCGCGATCGCCGGCAGGCGGCGGGCGGCGGTGCGGAACGTGCCGCTCTGCCACGAGCCGTCTTTGCGCTGCTTCGCGCCCTCGGAGCGGGGGAAGAACTCGTACCAGCTGCCGACGCCGGCGCGTTCGCGCTCGACGCGCAGGGTGAGCGTCGCGCTCTCGGTGGTGAGCGAGGCAACCGGTTCGGCGTCGATCTCGCGGCTCAGCCGCGGGTCGTGCGCGACCTTGAGCCGCGTCTCGCCGGGGGAGGAGGTGTCGAGGAAGGCGGCGCGCGCCTCCTTGTAGACCTTGCCCTTGCGGCCCTCGAGCAGCTGGGCGCCCATCGCGAAGACGAGATCGACATCCTGATCGACCTCGACCTTGATGTCGGCGGTGTGCAGCCAGGTGGCCCAGTCGTCGCTGGAGGCGCGCACGCGCCAGGTCCAGTCGCCGAGCTGGTCGAGCTGCGCCTCGGCGCTCCAGCGGTCGCTGCCGGCGGCTCCGAGTGCCAGGGGGCGGGTCGTGGTCGTGCCGTCGGGCGCGGTGAGCACGAGGTCGACCCTGAGCAGGCCGTGCCCCTCGCGGAAGACGGTCGCCGCGAACGGGACCACCTCGCCGGCGAAGGCCTTCGCATCCCAGCGGCCCTCGGGCTGCGCCGGGGAGAGGTCGCGGATGGGGATGCGGCCGATGCGCGCGGCGCGCGACGGCAGGGCGTCGGCGAATGCGGGAGAGGCCGGAGCGCTCACGGGCGCAGCTGCGGGCGGTGCGGGATCAGGCGCCGGGGCGGAGCTCGGCGTCGCGGTCGAGGGGCGCTGGTTTCGCGGGGTGGTCGCCACGTTCCGACCGTAGCGCGCAGGTGCGTCGCTGTCGCGGGGGACTCAGAGCACAGCCAGGAGCCGAGTGGATGGGGGACGATCTGTCGGCGCGGGGTACGCGTGGGGTACACGGATTCGTACCCCGAACTGCAGGTCAGCCCGCATGTGCCCGGTTGTGTTGTAACCCGAAATCGCAACTGATTTCGTGCGAGAAGTCGTCAGTTTCACGTAAAACCCCGATCAGATCCCGTCGTCGGGGTTTGTACCCCATCCGGCGATACCCCGCCCCTCTACTGGGGACAGCCGCGAGCTTGTCCGCATTAGAGGGGACTGTCTACTGTTTGTTTCACGGAGGCAATGATCCGCGCGCCGCACCGGGGGGACCGGACGACGCACTGCCTCCGAACTCGAAGACCCGAATCTCTCCACACCCGAATCTCACGAGGCGCCCGACCTCGGCGACGGCCCGAACCGTCGCTTCTCCGTCGTGCCCGCGTGCTCGTCGGCGGCCCGAATCCGCCACGGAAGGACACGACAATGAACAAGCTCACCAAGGGCGCCATCGCCGGCGCCGCCGGCATCGTCCTCCTCATGGGCGGCGCGGGCTCGCTCGCCTACTGGACCGGCACCGCCGACCTCGGCAACGCCCAGACGATCACCGCCGGCCAGCTCAAGGCCGCCGCCGGAACCACCGGCACCTGGCTCGTCAACAACGCTGCCGTCCCGGCCGCGTACAAGATCGTCCCCGGCGACCAGCTCACCTACTCGCAGAACGTCACGGTCGACGCCTCCGGCAGCAACCTGAAGTTCCAGGTGTCGCTCGCCAACGGCGCCATCACCGCCGACACGGCCAACGCCAACAGCACCGCGAGCAGCAACCTCGTCGGCCGTCTGCAGAAGGCGGCGGCGTTCACCGTCTCCGGCTCGAACGTCACGCTCGTCAGCGGCACGACCGACACCTACAAGGTCGCGACCGCCGGCAGCACGACCGTCGCGGTCTCGGTCACGATCACCTGGACGAACAGCTTCAACGACGCCCTCACCTCGGCCAACGTCACGGCCGACAACAACGCTCAGCTCGGCGGCGTCAAGCTCGCCAACTACGCGCTGAACGTCACTCAGGTCGCGTAACACCTCGCGGGTCCGCGCGCCTCGTCGTCGCGGACCCGCGCCCTCCCGCCGGGCTCGACCCGGCATCCACCGACCGGAACCCGAACCGGTCGGTTCCCGCCCACAGCACACTCGACCCGAACGAGGAAGCCATGAGCAGCATGTCTCGCGCCCTGCGCCGCAGCACGACGTCCGCGTCGCGCTCGCGCCGCAACGCGACTCTGCTCGCGGTCGTGCTGCTGGGCGCCGGACTCGGAATCGGCGTCGCCACAGTCCGTCGCACCACGACGGCGCAGCCGGCGACGCCGATTCGACTGCGAGGCACGGCCTCCGCACGTCCGGTCGGGCTCGCCACGCTGCGCGATTCCGCGGCGTCGCCGCTTGCTGTGCGCGCTCTCGCGCTCGGCCGACGCGGCGCTCGGGGAGCAGCGCGCGCTGCGGCGCGAACCTCGATCCGCGGAGTGCTCGCCTCGGCCGCGGCCATCGGCGTCGCCGTCGTCGCCGTCTCGACCGGAGTCGGCGGCACCTACGCCTTCATCAACGCCCAGGCGCCGGCGTCGAACGGGCTGACGATCACCGCCGGGGCTCCCGCCCTCAAGGTCACCGGATCGACCGGGACGAACGTCATCCCGGCGAGCACCTGGACCAACCTCCTCCCCGGTGACAGCGGACGGCAGGCCATCACCATCAGCAACACGGGCGACGCGCCCATGAAGCTCTCCGCCAAGGTCGCGGGCGCGACGCCCTACACGGTCGGCGTCATCTACAACGCGACCTGCGCCTCCACCGCCACGCCGATCACTCTCGGGGCGACCTCGGCCTCGCTGAGCGCCGCCTCGCTCGCGAAGAACGGCGGCTCCGTCACCGCGTGCGTCGTCGTGACCGTGCCCGCCAATGCCGCGTCGAGCACCCAGGCGGCCGCCAACGTCTTCACCCTCACCATCGACGCCGCGCAGGCCGCATCATGATCCGCACCCGACTCGTCGGCGCGCTGCGCGCCCACGGAGGTCGACCGCTCAAGCACGGCATCGTCGCCGGGCTGGTCGTCGCCCTGCTCGCCGCCGGCACCGGCGCCAGTTACGCCTACTGGAGCGTCTCGGCCACGGCGACGAGCACGCCGACCATCGCGAAGCTCGTCGTCACGCCGACTGGCTTCGGCACGATCTCGCTGGGAAACGAGAACGTGAGCGCCGCCGGATCGACCAGCCTCGTGCAGACCAGCTCGGTGCAGATCAAGAACGACACGGTGACCTCGAGCGTCCAGGCGATGCCGCTGAGCGTGCGCTTCTCGTCGAGCGAGACCAGCGGTCTCGCCGCAGCCGCGGTGGTGCGCGCCTGGCCGGTCGCCTCGCTGGCCGCCTGCACGACCGCCACCGCCGTCCCCGCCGGCACCGCTTCGGCGACCTGGGCTGCCGGTGTGACCGTCACCGCATCCGATCTCGACGCCGGGGTCAGCGCTTTCTACTGCATCCGCACCACCGTCGACCGCGCCAGCGCCACGGCCGCGAACGGCGCGCTCAGCTTCACCCCGCGCGCCGCCGCCACGCTGACCGCGGGCAGCGCTTTCACGGTGACCACGACCGCCACCAGCACCGGCAGCACGACGCGCATCTACCCGACTGCCACGTCGATCAGCAACTCCTACTGGCAGAAGGTCGTCGTCAACTCGATGTGCCTCGACGTCTCGAACAGCGGCACCGGCAGCGGCACCGCAGTCATCCCGTGGAGCGACTGCCATGGCGGCACGAACCAGCAGTGGCAGTTCATCCCCGACAGCACCAACCCGGGCTACGTGGAGATCAAGCCGCGCAACGCGACCGCTCTGCGCATCGACAACAACGGCACCCTGACCTCCGGAACGGGCGTCACCGTGACTACCGACGGCTCGGTCGCCGCCGATCGTCAGCTGTGGCAGGTGCAGGTCGTCAACGGCGGCTCGAGCTACCAGATCGTCAGCAAGTACAGCGGCATGTGCCTGACCGCCCCCGGCGGCTCGGGCGGCCAGATGACCCAGGCTCCGTGCGCCGGCGGCGCCACCCAGACCTTCGCGATCACGCAGCTGACGCGCGTGCAGTTCCCGACGCCGACCTGCTCGATCCCCACCGGCCGTCAGTCGCTCGTCTTCGCCTGGAGCGAGGCCGGCACCGGTCCGTACACGATCCAGGGCTGGACCGGCTCGATGTGGTACACCGCCGACAGCTCCAGCAACGCCAACGCGACCCAGCTCACGGTGCCCAACCGCAGCTACCCGAACGGCACCTACGCCTTCCGGATCCTCGACGGCACCGACGTCGTCGTCGCCACCGGCACGGTCGTCGTCAACAACGGCGGATTCAGCAGCTGCACCGCGCAAGCGGCGGTCGCCTCGTGATCGCCGCACGACGACCGGTCCTGGCGACCGTCGTCGCCTCCCTGCTCGCGGCGGCTGCGGCCCTGGGGGGAGTCGCAGCCGCCGTGTCTCCCGCGTACGCGGAGAGCAGCGGCATCGAGCTGAGCACCGACGGAACCTACTTCGCCCGCACCCTCACGACGCCGCTGTTCGACCCGTCGGCGGCGATGATCCCCGGCAGCTCGCAGTCGAACTCGTTCTGGGTGCGCAACGCCTCGGGCGCTCCCGCCTACCTGCGGGTGTCGATCGCGAACGTCCACAGCACCGACGTCGACCTCGCGAACGCGCTGACCGTCTCGGCCAGCACCAGTGGCGACAGCGGCAGCCGCGTCGCGATCTCCGAGGCCGCGCCCTGCGCCGTGCTGACCGAGGGGCAGGTGATCCCGAGCGGCGGCACGCTGCGCGTCTCGGCCGTCGCCGCGCTCGGCGACCTGCAGGGCCAGGCCGGCCAGGGAGGATCGGCGGACTTCCGGATGCTCGTCAACCTGTCGAGCGTCAACCTCGCCGGCGGCGACCGCTACGCCTGCCTCGCCGACAGCGGCGAGGTGCCCGGCTTCTACACCGGCTCCCGCACCACCGCGGGCGGCACCCGCTCGGCCGGCCAGGGCGACCTCGTGGCGACCGGCGGCGCCGACGTCCCCGCCGCGGTGACCCCGAGCGACAGCGTGCCGATCGCCGGCGGATCCAGCTCCGACGACGAGGACCACCTTCTCGCCGCGGCCTGGAACTCGGCCGACCTCGACCAGTGGTGGATCGTCCTCCTCTGGATCGGCGCCGCCCTCCTCGGCGGACTCGCGGTGCTCGGCCGCGACCGACTCCGCCGCACCTCTTCTTCGGCCACCACCACGACCTCGGGAACCCCCGAGAACGGAGCAGCGTCATGAGCGCCATCGCCAGCACCACCGCATCCGCCGGTCTCGGCGACCTGGCCTCGAAGCCGACTCGCGCCGTTGCCGCCAAACCCGAGAAGCGCCGCGGCCCGCTGCACTATGTCGGCGTGACCATCAGCGCCGCCCTGCTGCTGTTCGTGGCGATCGTCGCCCTGCTCGTCGTCGCGATCCCCGCGGCGACCGGGTCGACGCCGTACACGGTGCTGACCTCGTCGATGGAGCCGAAGTACCCCGCCGGCACGCTCGTCGTGATCAAGCCCGTCGCCGCCGAGAACGTGCAGGTCGGCGACGTGATCACCTACCAGCTGCACTCGGGCGAGCCCGAGGTCGTGACGCACCGCGTGATCGCGATCGACAACCCGATCGGCGGCGAGCGCACCTTCACCACGAAGGGCGACAACAATGACATCGCCGACGCCGCGCCCGTGCGCGAGGTGCAGGTGCGCGGTGAGCTCTGGTACGCCGTGCCGCTGATCGGCTGGGTCAACAACGTGATCAACGGCGGCACCCGCGCCGTCATCATCCCGATCGCCGCCGTCGTGCTCTTCGGCTACGCCGGGTGGATGTTCGTGGGCTCGGTGCTCGACCGTCGCCGTCGTCGTCGCGAGGCCCAGGCCGGGCAGGCCTGAGCCGCACCGGCGGCTCGAGCGGAATCGCGCTCCCCGGTCGCCCCCGCGTCGGAGGCACGCAACCGCCTGCCCCTAGGCTGTCGCGGGTGAAGGCCATCCGTCGATTCACCGTCCGCGCCGTCCTCCCCGCTCAGCTCTCCGCTCTCGACGAGCTCGCCGCCAACCTGCGGTGGTCGTGGCACGAGCCCACGCAACGGCTGTTCCGCGACATCGCGCCTCAGCTCTGGGATCGTCAGCACCGCGACAGTCAGGGCCACGACCCCATCGCCCTGCTCGGCGAGGTCGCACCCGAACGGCTCGACGAGCTGGCCTCCGACGGCGAGTTCACCGCCCGCGCCGAGGCGCTGCGCGACGATCTGCGCCGTTACCTGGGCGAGCCGCGCTGGTACCAGTCGCTCGAGGGCGCGACGCCCGACACGATCGCCTACTTCTCGCCCGAGTTCGGCATCGCCGCCGCGCTGCCGCAGTACTCGGGCGGTCTCGGCATCCTCGCCGGCGACCACCTCAAGAGCGCCTCCGACCTCGGCGTGCCGATCGTCGGCGTCGGGCTCTTTTACCGCGCCGGCTACTTCCGTCAGTCGATCTCGCGCGACGGCTGGCAGCAGGAGTCGTACCCGGTGCTCGACCCCGACGGGCTGCCGATGCGCGTGCTGCGCAACCCCGACGGCTCGGCCGCGCAGGTCACGCTCGCGCTGCCCGAGGGCCGCGCGCTGGTGGCCCGCATCTGGAAGCTCGACGTCGGCCGCGTTCCCCTGCTGCTGCTCGACACCGACATCCCCGACAACGACGAGAGCCTGCGCGGCGTCACCGACCGCCTCTACGGCGGCGGCGGCGAGCACCGTCTGCTGCAGGAGCTGCTGCTCGGCATCGGCGGCTCGCGGGCCGTCAAGCTCTTCACCGGGCTGACCGGGCGCGCCCCGGCCGAGGTGTTCCACACCAACGAGGGCCACGCTGGATTCCAGGGTCTCGACCGCATCAACGACCTCGTGTCGCAGGGCCTCGCCTTCTCCGAGGCGCTGCGCGCCGTGCGCGCGGGCACCGTGTTCACGACCCACACGCCGGTTCCGGCCGGCATCGACCGCTTCGAGGCGGGCCTCGTCGCGCGGTACTTCTCCACCGATCTGCTGCCCGGCGTCGACGTCGCCGATGTGCTCGCGCTCGGCGCCGAGGACTATGCCGGCGGCACCGCCGACACCTTCAACATGGCCGTCATGGGCCTGCGTCTCGCTCAGCGCGCCAACGGCGTCTCGAAGCTGCACGGCGAGGTGTCGCGGGGGATGTTCGGCGCGCTCTGGCCGGGATTCGACGCGGATGACGTGCCGATCGGCTCGGTCACGAACGGCGTGCACGCCCCCACCTGGACCGACCAGCGCGTGCGCGACCTCGCCGCCGAGACCTTCGGCGACGACGACAGCACCCGCGTCGACTGGAGCGACGAGCAGCGACTCGGCGGCGCCGCGATCTGGAACCTGCGGCGTGACCTGCGCGAGCAGCTCGTCGACGACGCCCGCGCACGGGTCGGCGCCGCCTGGGACGAGGAGAACCCGGGCATCGGCCGGCCGGTCTGGCACCGCTCGCTGCTCGACCCCGACGTGCTCACGATCGGCTTCGCCCGCCGCGTGCCCACCTACAAGCGCCTCACGCTCATGCTCCACGACCCGGAGCGCCTGCGCGCGCTGCTCACGCACCCCGAGCGTCCCGTGCAGCTGGTCATCGCCGGCAAGTCGCATCCCGCCGACGACGAGGGCAAGCGCCTCATCCAGCGTCTCGTCGACTTCAGCCGCGAGGCCGATGTGCGCGAGCGGATCGTGTTCCTGCCGAACTACGACATCGCGATGGCGCAGAAGCTCTACCCGGGCACCGACATCTGGCTGAACAACCCGCTGCGCCCGCTCGAGGCGTGCGGCACCTCGGGCATGAAGGCGGCGCTCAACGGCTCGCTCAACCTGTCGATCCTCGACGGCTGGTGGAACGAGTACTACGACGACCGCAACGGCTGGGCGATCCCCTCCGCCGACAGCGCGGGGGATGCGGCCGAGCGCGACGCCCTCGAGGCCGCCGCGATGTACGACCTGATCGAGCACCAGATCGCCCCGCGCTTCTACGAGCGCGACGGCGCCGGGGTCCCGCAGAAGTGGGTCTCCGACATCCGCCACACCCTCGCGACCCTGTCGCCCGAGCTCTCGGCCGATCGGATGCTGCGGCAGTACGTCGAGGGGCTCTACCTTCCGGCCGCGCGTGCCGAGCGCACGATCGCCGACACCCGCTACCGACCGGCGCGCGAGCTCGCCGCCTGGACCGCGCGCGTCACCGAGGCGTGGCCGCAGGTGCACGTCGCCCACGTCGAGTCGGGCGGGGTGGATGCGACGCCCCAGGTCGGCGAGGAACTGCAGGTGCGCGCCTTCGTCGAGCTCGGCGAGCTGACCGCCGACGACGTGGCGGTCGAACTCGTGCACGGCCGGGCCCGAGAGGGCGACCAGCTCGGCGACGTCGAGCGGGTGCCGCTCGAGTTCGTCGCGCACGAGCTCGGCTCGCCGGCGACCTACACGGGCACGGTCCGGTTCACCCGGGCGGGATCGTTCGGCTACACGGTTCGGGTCGTGCCGCGGCACGCGCTGCTCGCCTCGCCGGCGGAGCTGGGGCTCGTCGCGGTCGCCTGAGCGCGCTCGGGCTCAGGACTCCGGTGCGTCGACGCCGGCGAGCGCCAGCGCGAGGATGAGGCCGACGAGCAGCAGCGTACCGACGATCGCCAGCAGCGAGATCACGAGCCCGGCGATCGCGGCGGGCCGCGACGCGTACGGGGTGCCGGCGACGACCATCCGATTCGCCCGGCGGAGCCCGATGATCGACAGCACGAGTCCCGCGATCGCGAACGGCAGCAGCGCGAGCCCGAAGACTCCGAGGATCAGGCCGATCATCGCGGGCGGGTTCCCGCTCGAACGCTCAGCGGAGCCGGCGTCGGGCGCCCACGCCGACTGCGGCGCGTCGACCGAGCGGCTCGGGGCGCCCGACATGCCGCGGCGCGCATCCGACCAGGCGGCGCCGTTCCACCAGCGCTGGGTTCCAGCCCGCTCGGGGTCGGCGTACCAGCCGGGCGAGTCGGAGGAGGTCGGCATCGTGCGGGTGCCGGTCAGCGGGCGATGTCGGCGAGCGCGCCGCCCGTGATGGTCAGCAGATCGGCGGGGGCGAGCTCGAGGTCGAGGCCGCGACGGCCGCCGCTGACGAGCACGGTCTCCCAGAGCTCGGCGCTGTCGTCGAGCACGGTGTCGTGGCGGTTCTTCTGGCCGATCGGCGAGATGCCGCCGACGACGTAGCCGGTGCGCTTCTGCGCGAGCTCGGGATCGGCCATCGCGGCCTTCCGCCCGCCCACCGCAGCGGCCAGCGCCTTGAGATCGAGCTTCGTGCTGACCGGCACGATGCCGACCACGAGCCGCCCGTCGACCTCCGCCAGCAGGGTCTTGAACACGCGCTCCGGCTCGACGCCGAGCGCGTCGGCGGCCTCCCGGCCGAACGACGCCGCGCGCGGGTCGTGTTCGTAGGCGCGCTCGGTGAAGGGGATGCCCGCCGCGGTGAGCGCACGGATCGCGGGCGTGCTCATCCGCCGTCCACTGCGGTGACGATTCGGGCCACGAGGGTGCCGACCGCGATCACGACGCCGATCGAGCCGATGACGACGCCGGCGATCGCGAGCCCGCGGTAGGCGCCAGCCGGACCGTTCTCGCGGATCATCCGATCCGCCCTCCGCAGCGCCGCGATCGAGAGGGCGAAGCCGATGACGCCGCCGAATCCGCTCGAGAGTCCGAGCACGCTGACGACGAAGCCGGCGATCGCGTAGCCATTGGTGCGGCGACGCGCGTTCGCAGCGCCGTAGTACTGCACCGGGGCGGGCGACCCGGGCGCCGCTCCCGCGGAGGGCGCCGAGGCGTACGGATTCGGCTCGTAGGGGTTGACGGGGTGCGGTGCGCCGCCGGCCGCCGTGAGACCGGCGTTCAGACGGGCTCCGGGCGGCGGAGGCGGCGTCGGCGGCGCGCCGTACGCTCCGTAGCCCGTGACGGCGCCGCCCGAGGTCCACCCCGGCGTGCCGCCCGCCGCGGTCGTCGGCGGGTATCCCGGCGGCGCTGCGGGCGGCACGGATGGGGCGGCGCCCAGCGTCGGCGGCCCGGGCGAGGAACTCGGGATCGCCGGGGGAGCCGTCGTCGGCCGGAACCCCGTCGCCGGGCCGGCCGTCGGGGCATCGCGGCGCGCATCCGACCAGCCGGCGCCGTTCCACCAGCGCTGACCACCCCGGTGCTCGGGATCCGGGTACCAGCCGGGGGAGTCGGAGCTGTCGGGCATGACGACAGACTAGAGCTCGGTTCGGGCCCGGCCGCTCCGGCCAGGCAGCTCCCGCATCCGCTCGGGCAGCCGCGGGATCACCCGCCCGCTGAGCTGCCCGCCGTCAGTGCCGCCGTCAGCCCCGCGGCCAGCAGGATCAGTACCAGCAGCCCGCTCAGGCACCCGGCGAGGGCGACGCCGCTGATCGCGAGACCGCGTCGGGCGATAGCGGCGCGACCTTCGGCGACGAGCGCGTTCGCGCGCTTCAGTCCGCGCAGCGAGACCAGGAGGGCGACCGGCGCGATGATCCAGATCGGGATGCTCACCAGCGCGAGGACGAGTCCGACGACAGCGGTGCCGTTCGACTCGGGCAGCTCACGCTCGGGCATGCGGCGAGCCTACAAGCGCGGCCGCGCCGGGCCGAGGGCTCAGGCGATCGGCGGATGCGCGCGCAGCAGCAGCATCGAGGTCGGTCCCACCGTGAGCTGCTCGCCCGGCACGTGCTCGGCGGCGAGGCCCGAGATGTCGTCGTGCGACGAGTCCCAGAGCAGCGTGTAGCCGCCGACACCCTCGTGCGCGGGCAGGGTCACCTCGACCGGCGACTCGACGCCGTGCACGATCAGCAGGATGCGGTTGAACTCCTCGAACTCGGGCGTCGACGCCGCCAGGTACTGCAGCGTCCGCTGGCTCGGGTCGTCCCAGTTCTCGGGCGACATCGCGGAGCCGGCGACGTTGTACCAGTCCATCTGCGTCGCGCTCGGCACGGTCTCGCCGAACCGGCCGTAGCGCACCGGGCGCAGCGCCGGGTTCTCGCGCCGCAGCCGGGTGAGGGTGCGGCTGACCTGCAGCAGCTCCTCCTGCCAGTCGTCGCGCTCCCAGTGCATCCAGGTCAGCGGCCCGTCGTGGCAGTAGGCGTTGTTGTTGCCGTTCTGGCTGCGGCCCCACTCGTCGCCCGCGGTGATCATCGGCACGCCCGAGCTGAGCAGCAGGGTGCCGAGCAGGTTGCGCATGGTCTTGCGGCGGGCGGCGAGCACCCCGCGGTCGCGGGTCGGACCCTCGACGCCGTGGTTGAAGGAGTGGTTGTCGCTCGAGCCGTCGCGGTTCTCCTCGCCGTTGCCGAGGTTGTGCTTCGTGTCGAAGGCGACGACGTCGGCGAGCGTGAAGCCGTCGTGGGCGGTGACGAAATCGATCGAGGCGAGCGGGCCGCGCTCGGTCGAGAAGACGTGGTTCGAACCGGAGACGCGGCCGGCGAGCGAGCCGATCCCGTGCTGGGCGGTGCCGTGCGCGCGGGCGTGCGCGACATCCGTGAGCCAGAACTTGCGGATGCGGTCGCGGTAGCCGTCGTTCCACTCCGAGTAGCCGTCGGGGAAGTTGCCGACCTGCCAGCCGCCCATTCCGACATCCCACGGCTCGGCGATCATCTTCTGTCCCTGCAGGTCGGGATCGTCGAGGATCGCGCGCAGCAGCGGATGCTCGCGCTGGAACTCGGCGTTCTCGTCGCGCCCGAGCGTCGCCATCAGGTCGAAGCGGAAGCCGTCGACCTGCACCTCCTGGCTCCAGTAGCGCAGCGAGTCGAGTACCAGGCGCTGGGCGGCCGGCTTCGAGTAGTCGACCGTGTTGCCGCATCCGGTCGTGTCGATGTAGTGGCCCTCGGCGGTCTGGCGGTAGTAGCTGCGGTCGTCGATGCCGCGCAGGCTCGTGACCGGACCCTGGGGGCCCTCTTCGGCGGTGTGGTTGTAGACCACATCCAGCACCACCTCGAGACCGGCTTCGTGCAGCAGCCGCACCATGCCCTTGAACTCGCGCAGCACCGCGCCGGTGCCGCCGTGCTGCGCCTCGCGCGAGGCGTAGGCGGCGTGCGGGGTGAAGAAGTTGAGGGTGTTGTAGCCCCAGTAGTTCGCGAGGCCCATCTTCGTGAGCCGCTGCTCGCTGACGAACTGGTGCACCGGCAGCAGCTCGACGGTCGTGACGCCGAGATCCTTGAGGTAGTCGATCGTCGAGGGATGCGCGAGGCCGGCGTAGGTGCCGCGCAGGTGCTCGGGGATCGCGGGGTTGAGCTTGGTGAGTCCCTTGACGTGGGCTTCGTAGATGACGGTGTGGTCGAGGGGGATGCGCGGCTTGGCGACGCCGCCCCAGTCGAAGGCGTCGTCTTGCACATAGCCGCGCCACTCGCCCGTTCCGGTGCGGGCGAGGCCGCGGGCATAGGGATCGATCAGCACGGTCTCGGGCGAGAAGCGCTGGCCCTTCGGTCCGCGCACGCGCAGGCCGTAGCGGGCGCCGGGGCGCAGCTCGGGGCTGCTGGCGCTCCAGACGTCGCCGCCCTCGCCGTCGGCGTCGCGCGTCATCTTGACGGTCGCGGTCGTCCATGCGGGGTCGCGCTCGTCGAAGAGCAGCAGATCCATGCCGGTGGCGTGGGCGCTCCACACGCGTAGAGTGCCGCCGTCGGGCCCGCTGCGCACGCCGAGATCGCGGAGCAGATCGGGGGAGGGCATGCGATCTACGATAAAGCGGTGCGAGCGGCCTCCCTGACGTGGGCCGTCCCCAGAACGGGATGCGCGAGGCCCCAGTACGGAGGACGGCATGACGGTCTACCTCGACCACGCCGCGACCTCGCCGTTGCGGCCGGTGGTTCTCGAGGCCTACACGCACGCCCTGCGCACGGTCGGCAACCCCTCGTCGATCCACGCCGACGGGCAGCGCGCCCGCGAGGTGCTCGAGGAGGGACGCGAGCAGGTCGCCGCGTCGCTCGGCGCGGATCCGATGGAGATCGTCTTCACCTCGGGCGGCACCGAGGCGGTCAACCTCGGCATCAAGGGGCTGTTCTGGGCGCGGAACGCGGGCGCCGGCACCGGCACCGGCACCGGCGCGGTCGCGGGCTCGGGTCGTGCCGCAGTGCTGCCGCGGCCGCGCATCGTCGTGCCGCGCGGCGAGCACCACGCGACGATCGACTCGGTCGAGTGGCTCGAACGGCACGAGGGCGCCGAGCTCTCGTGGGTCGAGCTCGACGCGGAGGGGCACATCCGCCTCGACGACCTCGAGCGCGCGCTCGGCGACGGCACGGACGTCGCGCTCGTCACCGCGCTGTGGGCCAACAACGAGGTCGGAACCCTGCAGCCGGTCGACGAGATCGTCGCGCTCGCGGCCGCGGTCGGCGTGCCCGTGCACCTCGACGCGATCGCCGCCTACGGCCAGGTCGAGGTGGATGCGCACCGCACCGGCGCCGCCGCGATCAGCGTCTCGGCGCACAAGATCGGCGGACCCGTCGGCGTCGGCGCGCTCGTGCTCTCCCGCGGCTGGGATGTCGAGGCGCTGCTGCACGGCGGCGGCCAGCAGCGTGGGCGCTCCGGCACGCAGGATGCGGCCGGCGCGGCCGGCTTCGGCACGGCGGCGGCGGTCGCCGCAGAGATCCTCGGCGCGCACGCCGTGCAGCTCGCGGAACTGCGCGACCGGCTGATCGACGGCGTCATCGCGACCGTTCCGGGTGCGGTGCTGCGCGGGCCGGCGCCTGCCGCGTCCGCAGCCGGATCCGGGTCTGCAACCGCTACCCGCCTGCCCGGCAACGTCCACTTCACCTTCGACGGCTGCGAGGGCGACTCGCTGCTCATGCTGCTCGACCTCGAGGGCTTCTCCGTGTCGACCGGGTCGGCGTGCCAGGCCGGGGTGCCCGAGCCCTCGCACGTGCTGCTCGGCATGGGCGTCGACCCCGCGACCGCGCGCGGCGCGCTGCGCTTCACCCTCGGCCCCGACTCAACCGCCGACGACATCGACGCGCTGCTCGCGGTGCTGCCGGGCGTCGTCGACCGCGCCCGGTCCGCCGGGCTGGCGCAGCGCATCCCCTCGCTCGGCCGCTGAGCGGCCAGCGGTCCGGTCGGGTCACGCTTACCCTGGAGGCATGAGGATCCTCGCGGCGATGAGCGGCGGCGTCGACAGCGCCGTGGCGGCCGCGCGCCTCGTCGAGGCCGGGCACGACGTCGTCGGCGTGCACCTCGCCCTCAGCCGCAACCGCGGAACCCTGCGCACCGGCAGCCGCGGCTGCTGCACGGTCGAAGACGCGCTCGACGCGCGTCGCGCCGCGAACCTGCTCGGCATCCCCTTCTACGTCTGGGACTTCAGCGAGCGCTTCGCCGACGACGTGGTCGACGACTTCATCAGCGAGTACGCGGCCGGCCGAACCCCGAACCCCTGCCTGCGCTGCAATGAGCGCATCAAGTTCGCCGCCGTGCTCGAGAAGGCGCTCGCGCTCGGCTTCGACGCCGTTGCGACCGGGCACTACGCCGAGATCCGCGAAGATGCCGACGGGCACCGCGAGCTGCACCGCGCGGCCGCGTGGGCGAAGGACCAGAGCTACGTGCTCGGCGTGCTGACGGCCGAGCAGCTGGAGCACGCGGTCTTCCCGCTCGGTGCGACACCGTCGAAGGACGAGGTGCGCGCCGAAGCCGCCGCCCGCGGGCTCACGGTCGCGGCGAAGCCCGACAGCTACGACATCTGCTTCATCCCCGACGGCGACACCCGCGGCTGGCTGGCCGACAAGATGGGTGCCGAGCCAGGCGAGATCCTCGACCAGTCGGGGGCCAAGGTCGGCACGCACGCCGGCGCCCACGCCTTCACGGTCGGTCAGCGCAAGGGGCTCAACCTCGGTGTTCCGGCGCCCGATGGTCGCCCGCGTTTCGTGCTCGAGGTGCGTCCGGTGACGAACCAGGTCGTGGTCGGCCCGAAGGAGGCGCTCGCCGTCGCCGAGCTGGCGGGCTCGCGCTTCAGCTGGGCCGGGCGGCCGCCCGCGGATGCCGAGGCCGGCTTCGCCTGCCACGTGCAGGTGCGCGCGCACGGCGAGCCCGTCCCGGCGACCGCGCGGGTCATGGATGCGGCGGACGGCGCGGCGGACGAGGCCCGCGAGCTGGTCATCCGTCCCGAGGCAGCCCTCGACGGCGTCGCGCCCGGTCAGAGCGCCGTCGTCTACGTCGGCACGCGTGTGCTCGGTCAGGTCACGATCGACCGGACCGTGAGCGCGGCGCCGGCCGTCGACCCGGTCCCGGTTCCCGCCTGAGTCCGACCCGTCGCGGCTTCCGGCGTCAGGCCGGGCCGCCGATCTCCGCGTCCAGCGCGTCGAGTGCGGCGTCGACGAGCCGATGGTCGTCGGTCTCCTCGTGTGCCGTGATCGTGACGACCGCATCCCTCTCGGAATCGACGATCACGTATTGCCCGTAGCGGGCGTCGAGTCGCCAGATCGAGTCGCGCTCCTCCCAGCCGGCGATCGCGTAGCGCGCGAACGGGGCGTCGGCGCCGGTCGGCACCCAGCCGGAATGCATCCCGTCGATCCAGGTGCTCGACACGATCCGCCGGTCGTGCCAGAGCCCGCCGTCGCGCAGCACCCGGCCGACGCGCGCGAGCTCCTCGGTGCGCAGCTCAAGCCCGGAGCCGGCGACGATCCAGCCGAGCGGGCAGCGGTGCCACTGCGGATTGTCGATCCCGAGCGGCTCGAACAGCCGGGGGAGCAGCCAGTCGCGCACGTCGCCGACGGCCGCGCCGAGCATTCGCATCGCGACATAGGTGCTGGCGTCCGAGTACTGGAAGACGGTGCCGGCACCGCGGCTGGGGCGGCCGAGCATCGCCTGGGCGAGATCGGCGCCGGGCACGGGCTGATCGCCGAACCACTCGAAGTCGATACCGCTCGTCATCGTCAGCAGGTGGCGCAGGGTGACGCCCTCGACGCCGGCGCCGAGCTCGAGGCCTCCCAGCAGCTCCGGCACGCGGGTGTCGAGTGTCAGCAGTCCCTCGTCGGCGGCGATGCCGGCGGCGAGCGCGCTGACGCCCTTCGACACGGAATAGAGGTTGACCCGATCGTCGCTGCGCCACCGGTGCCCGGCCGCGTCATCGGCGCCGAGCAGGATGTGCACTCCGTAGGCGCCGAGCCGGTCGGCATCGACGGCGGTCACGAAGCGGTCGCGGACCCTCTCGGCTGCGCTCATGCGGCCAGTCTCGCCGACGCCGCCGACACGGCTACAGGCCCTCGGCGATCCGCTTGATCGCGGCCAGGCGGCGATCCCACTCGGCGCCGATGCGGTCGAGCTCGCGCGCCGTGTCGCCGAGCCGTGAGCCGAGCACGCTCCAGCGCAGCTCACGGCCGACGCGGTGCGACTCGACCACGCCGACCTGCTCGAGCACGGCGAGGTGCTTCGCGATCGCCTGCCGGGTCACCGGCAGCCGCTCGGCGAGCGCGGACGCCGAGGCGTCGCCCTCGCCGAGCGCGAGCAGGATGCTCCAGCGGGTGTCGTCGCCGAGCGCGGCGAAGACGGCCACGAGCCGCTCGGTCATGCGTGTTCCGCGGCGGCCGGGCCGCTCTCGGCGCCGTCGCCGCCCTCGAGGTAGGCGACCAGCTCGTCGAGCTCGTGCGTCCATCCGCCCCGGTTGCTCTCCAGCGCCGCGGCGGGATCGCTCAGCGCCGCGAATCCCGTCTCGACGACCGTGAGCACCGTGCCCGCGTCGGCTCCGTCGCCGTCGGGCTCGATCGTGAAACGGAATACGGTCGAGCGCACCGGATCCGGCCGCGCGGTGTCGAGCAGCGCGGGCTCGTTGCTCCAGCGGTAGGCGATCGCGCGCGGCGCATCCAGCTCGACGATCTCGAAGGGGAAGCCGCCGTAGTCCTTCCAGACGAGTCGGCCGGCGCCGCCGACCTCGAGCCGGTCGAGCTCGGTGCTCTCACTGAACCAGCGGCTGATGTGCTCGGGCTCGGTCACGGCGGCCCAGACCTTCGCCGGGCTCGCGGCGATGCGGATGCTGCGTCGCACCGCGAAGGAGTCGTGGTCGATCGCGGCGGGCTCGTTGGCGGTCATGCTCATGATCCTGGTCCTTCCGATTATGAAGTGCAACCGAATGATTGCAAAAGAAGGATGCGCGTGCTCTGCGAATAATGCAACCCATGAGTTGCACATTTAATGCACCCAGGTCTCGACGCTCGCGCATCCGTCGCTCGTCCGGGCGCCCGCCGAGCATCCCCGGCGGCGTCGGTGGTGCGCCCTAGGCTGACCCCGTGGCACGAGGACGCAGCGCGAATGACTCTTCCCCCGAGCAGGTGCCCGCGGCGACGCGGGCCGATCTCAGCGCCGCCAAGCGCGAGGCCGACGAGCTGACGAACCGCATCGTCGAGCTGCGCGAGGCGTACTACCAGCGCGATACGCCCGAGGCGAGCGACGAGGAGTACGACCGCCTCATCCACCGCCTCGAAGAGCTCGAGCGGCTCTTCCCCGAGCTGCAGAGCCAGGACAGCCCGACGCAGACCGTCGGCGGGCGCGTCTCGTCGCTCTTCGACCCGGTCGTGCACGCCGAGCGCATGCTGAGCCTCGACAACGTCTTCAGCGAGCAGGAGTTCCTGGAGTGGGCGGCCAAGGTCGAGCGCGACGCCGGCCGCCGCGTCGACTTCCTCTGCGAGCTCAAGATCGACGGCCTCGCGATCAACCTGCGCTACGAGCGCGGTCGTCTGGTCAGCGCGGCCACCCGCGGCGACGGCGTGACCGGCGAGGATGTGACGCCGACCGTGCTGCGCATCCCCGGCGTCCCGCAGCGGCTCGAGGGGGAGGGGCATCCCGAGCTCGTCGAGGTGCGCGGCGAGATCTTCCTCGCCGTCGAGGCCTTCGAGCGCCTCAACGTCCTGCTCGCGAGCCTGCGCGACCGCGTCGTCGACGACGCCCGAGCGAAGCAGGGCTCCGCGTTCGACGAGGAGAAGACGACGCTCGCCGCGGCCCGCCGCTTCCCGGCGCTCGCCAACCCGCGCAACGCCGCGAGCGGCGGCCTGCGCCAGCAGCTCGACAAGAAAGACGGCATGGAGCTCGAGGCCGGGCTCGCCCGCATCCACGAGCTCTCGCTCTATGTGCACGGCATCGGCGCCTGGCCGAACCCGCCCGTGGCCGCGCAGTCCGAGGTCTACGGGCTGCTGAAGGGATGGGGCCTGCCGACGAGCCCCTACTTCGAGGTCACGCAGGATGCCGCGGGCGCCGCCGCCTACATCCGCCGCTTCGGCGAGAACCGGCACAGCGTCGAGCACGAGATCGACGGCGTCGTCGTCAAGGTCGACGAGCTCGCCCTGCACGAGGAGCTCGGCGCCACCAGCCGCGCCCCGCGGTGGGCGATCGCGTACAAGTACCCGCCCGAGGAGGTCAACACCAAGCTGCTCGACATCGTCGTCAGCGTCGGCCGCACCGGCCGCGCCACCCCCTACGCGGTGATGCAGAAGGTGCGCGTCGCCGGCAGCGAGGTGCGCCAGGCGACCCTGCACAACCAGGACGTCGTGAAGGTCAAGGGCGTGCTGATCGGCGACACCGTCGTGCTGCGCAAGGCCGGTGACGTGATCCCCGAGGTGCTCGGGCCGGTGGCCGAGCTGCGTGACGGCAGCGAGCGCGAGTTCGTCATGCCCGAGAACTGCCCCGAGTGCGGCACGAAGCTCGCCCCCGCCAAGGAGGGCGACGTCGACCTGCGCTGCCCCAACGCGAAGGCCTGCCCGGCGCAGGTGCGCGGCCGGGTCGAGCACATCGGCTCGCGCGGCGCGCTCGACATCGAAGGACTCGGCGAGGTCGGCGCCGCCGCGCTCACCCAGCCGGACGTGCCCGAGGTGCCCCCGCTCGTGACCGAGGCCCGGCTGTTCGGGCTGACGATCGACGACATCATCGGCATCCAGGTCATCGTGCGCGATGCCGAGACCGGGCTGCAGAAGACCGAAGACGACGGCACGCTGCGCACGCGCACTCCCTTCCAGAAGGTAAGTCTCGAGTACCCGCCCGAGGCAGAGGGGCTGGATGCGGCCGAGCGTCGCAAGGCCGGCCTCAAGAAGGACTTCCGCGTCATCCACCCCTCCGAGGTGGCGAACACCCTGCTCGCCGAGCTCGAGAAGGCGAAGACGAAAGAGCTCTGGCGTCTGCTGGTCAGCCTGAGCATCCGGCACGTGGGCCCGGTCGCGGCCCGCGCGCTCGCGCAGTACTTCGGCTCGCTCGGCGCGATCCGCTCGGCGACGCGCGAGGAGCTCGCGGCGGTGGATGGCGTGGGCGGCATCATCGCCGACGCCCTGCTCGACTGGTTCGAGGTCGACTGGCACCGCGAGATCGTCGAGACCTGGGCCGCCGACGGCGTGCAGTGGGCGACGCCCGGACACCCCGGTCCCGGGGCGGCAGCCGCCGAGGGCGGACCGCTCTCGGGTCTCACGGTCGTCGCGACCGGATCGCTCGAGGGCTTCACCCGGGAGGGCGCGCAGGAGGCGATCATCCAGGCCGGCGGCAAGGCCGCGTCCAGCGTGAGCAAGAAGACCGACTACGTCGCGGCCGGCCCCGGCGCCGGCTCGAAGCTGCAGAAGGCCGAAGACCTCGGCGTGCGCATCATCGACGCGGCGCAGTTCGCGCTGCTCGTCGAGGGCGGGCCCGCCGCGATCGGCGACCCGGTCGCGGGCGGCGACGCGGACCCGTCGAGTGCCGCCGAGACCCCGGCGGGGGACGCCGCGGCCGAGTAATCCGATGGGTCCTTCGCGTCCGTTAACGAGTGCGAAAGCGCGACGCGCCGTGCCATTGACCCCCGTGCACGTCACGATCCTTGCGTTGTCGACCCCCGGACGGGGGTGATTTTGCGTTTCAAAGCCTCTCGCGCGTTACTTTTTCGTGAACTCCCCCCTGATGGGGGCGGACAGATGCGTATCCTGAAGGCCTCGCCGCCGGGGTGACTGGGACCGATCTCCGGCGGTGCTTACCCGAGGGGACACCCCTGCCGTGCTGTTCGACGTCACAGCGGTACTCGTCACCTCGACGACGCTGGGATCCGTCGTCGAGGTCTCTGGCGTGCCCGTGACCCCGACCGCCGTCGTCGCCGTCGCGCCCCTCGACCGCGGCGCCGCAGTCCCCGACCGCGCCGCCGCATCCCCGGCCACCGCACGCGCGGCGACCTCCCTCGCGTCCGCCGTCGACCCGGCCGCGCTGCCCGCCGCGCTCGGCCCCGCGCCCTTCATCGGCCCGCAGCCCGCCCAGAAGCTCGCGCAGGATGCGCTCGAGCGCATCCCGACCCTGCGCGGCACGACGCTGCTCGCTCAGCTCTCGCTGCTGCAGCGCGACGATCTCGCGACGGTGCTCGGCGACAACCCGAAGCTCGTTCCCCGACTGCTCAGCTCGCCGCCGCCGGCCGCCGCGGTCGCGACCTGGTGGCGCGACTCGAGCACCGACGCGCGCCGCTCGCTCATCGCCGAGGCGCCGCAGCTGGTCGGAGCACTCGAGGGCATCCCGTACACGCAGCGCAGCACGGCGAACAAGCGCTACCTCGACGAGGTGACCGGCGACATCCGCACCCGCCTGCAGAACGGCGTCGGCCGCGCGAAGGCCTCGGAGCTGACGACCCGCCTGCACATGCTCGAGCAGGTGCGCGAGGCGCTCACGCCCGCCGACGGGGGAGCGCAGCGCCAGCTCGTCTCGCTCGACCCGCGCGGCGACGGCACGGCCGTCATCGTGGTGGGCGACCTGCAGACCGCCGACGATGTCAGCTTCCTGGTGCCGGGCATGTTCTACGGCGTGGATGCGCGCATCGTGCCGTGGACGACGACGGCCGCCGACCTGCAGAAGCAGCAGGGCGAGTGGCTGAAGCGGCTCGGCCGCGGCGATGAGACGAGCGCGGTCGTCTCGTGGATCGGCTACGAGACCCCGACCCTCGTCAACGTCGCCGCGATGGACAACGCGCGCGCCGGTCAGAAGGCGCTTACCGCCTCGCTGCGTGGGCTCGCGGCCGCCCGCGACGACCACCCCTATGTGTCGGTGCTCGCGCACAGCTACGGCACGACGGCCGCGATGCTCTCCCTCTCCGAAGACGATGTGACCGTCGACTCGCTCGCGATGGTCGGCTCGCCCGGCGGGCCGGTCGCCAACGTGCGCGACCTCGCCGTGCGCGACGGCGTCTGGGTCGGCGCGGCGCCGTGGGATCCGATCGGCGATGCGGGCGTGTTCGGCAACCAGCCGCGCCAGGCGTCGTTCGGGGCGACGAAGCTCGGCGTCGACGGCGCGCACGACCCGATCACGGAATCCGACCTCACGGCCGCCGTCAGCCACAACGACTACTTCACGGTGGGCGGCGAATCGCTGCGCAATCTGGCGCTCGTCGGCATCGGCGAGGGCGCGCGCGTCATCAGCTGACGCGCTGACGGAGCACCGGCACGGAATCGGCCGCGGCCCGACGTGCGACTGGGACGTCACGTCGGACCGCGGCCGATGATCGACGGGATGCGCTGGCTCCGCACCCCTCCGATCAGCTCTGCACGCCGGCTCGCGTGGTCGAGCGCGCGGCGGCCGGCGCGGTGACGCTGATCGGCACCGTGGTGCTGGCGCGCACGCCGTCCGCATCCTCGACCGTGATCGTCGCCGTCACGACGCCGGGCTTCACGAAGGTGTGCGACCCCGAGACACCGTAGGTGGGGGCTCCGTCGTCGCCGACGCCGAGCGGCGCGACGGTTCCGGCGACCTGCGTGGAGCCGTCGCCCCAGTCGATCGTGGCCGTGTACGACGAGGCCGCCGACGCGTCACCGTGCGCGACCGTCGCGAGCACGCCCTCGAACACCGCGCCGGCGGTCGCCGCGATACCCGTCGCCGGGGTCGCGGTGACCGGCGGCACCGGGCGCTGCAGGGCGACATCGTCGACCCAGCCGCGCAGGTAGCCGACCTTGTCGGCGTCGCCGCCGTGGGTGTGCGGCGCGAACGACAGCAGCAGCGCATCCACCGTCTTGCCGACGACGGAGTCGGGCAGCTCGGCGGTGACGCGGTTCCAGGTGTCGACCTTGAGCGCCTTCCCCTGGGCGGCCGCGGTCAGGGCCGCGCCGTTGGAGGCCGTCGGGGCGTCGGCGCTGAGCAGCGTGCCGTCGGTGAAGCGCACGTCGACCGCGACGTCGGCGCTCGCATCCTGCACATAGTCGCCGAACGGTCCGCCGTCCTGTTGCGGACGCACCCAGTAGGAGAGCGTGTCGCCCTTCTGCACGGCGGTCTTCGAGGCCGAGAGGTCGAGCAGCACGTTCGACGCCGTCGCGCCCTCCTTCGTGCCGCGGCCCGAGTAGACGACCGAGGCCGTGCCGCTGTGCGGGTCGCCGGTCTGAACCTTGCTCTCCGGACCGGTCAGACCGCAGCAGTAGCCGCCCACGCCGTCGTTCGTCACGACCTGGCTGGCCGGCGCCTGCGGCTGCCCCGCCTCGAAGCCGCTGCCGGCGAGGTCGCTCACCTGCGCCGCGACCGTGACCGTCACCTTCTGCGTCGCGAGCGTCTGCGTGCCGGCCTTCACCGTGACGGTGACCGTGTGGTCGCCGATCGCGGTGTCGGCGGCGGCGCGCAGCGTGACCGCGGCATCCCCGGCTCCCGTGCCGTCGAGGGCGATGGTGCCGGATGCGGGGCTCGCGCTGATGCCCTCGGCGCCCTCGACCGTCCAGGTGACGGGCGACGAGTCGGCCTGGTCGATGCGCTGCACGTGCACCTTCACCGGATCGGTCGTGCCGCCCGGCGCCGCCGAGAGGTTCGACGGCACGATCGACGCGAGGTGCGAGCGCTCGCCGTCGCGCACCGACGGCGGGGCGTCGGACTCGGCGGTGCCGCGCGTCGTGTTCGGCGTCGCCGACAGCGTGTAGTCGATCTGGGTGTCGCGGGTGATGGCCGCCGCATCCAGGTAGACCTTCGAGGTCTTCGTGCCGTCGACCTTCATCGACTGGATGTAGGGCTTGTCAAGACCCGCACCGGGCGAGGAGAGGTGCAGCACGGGGCCGCTCGCGCGGTGCAGCACGATCTCGGGGAACAGCGGCGTCGCGGTCGCGAGCTCGGCCCGCGAGGGGTTCTGCGGGTAGATGCCCATCGCGGCGAACACGAGCCACGACGACATCTGACCGAGGTCGTCATTGCCGGGGATGCCGTCGGGGCCGTTCGGCTGGCCGTCCTCCGTGTCGATCCAGAGCTGGCGGATCGTCTCGCGCACCGTCTCCTGCGTCTTCCACGGCTGACCCGCGTAGTCGTAGAGCCAGGGCGTGCCGATCGACGGCTCGTTGTCGACGTTGGCATGCAGGTTGGTGTCCCACGAGCCGCCCGCGAGCGTCCACTCGTTCGGCACGCCGTTGCCGTTCTCGTCGCCGACCTCGTGGAAGAAGGCGTCGAGACGCTTCGCCGCCGCCTCCTTGCCGCCCATCGCGGCGAACAGACCGGCCGGGTCGTGCTGCACCATCCACGTGTACTGCGCCGCGGTGCCCTCGACGAAGCCGTCGCTCGAGGCCGGGTCGAAGCCCGACTTCCACGATCCGTCGGCGTTGCGGCCCTGGATGTAGCCGCCGTGGTCGGTCGCCTGCGGGTTGAACTGGTTCTGCCACGACTGCGAGCGCGTCGTGAACTCGGTGTAGTCCTTCGTCAGGCCGAGGTGCTGCGCGAGCTGGGCGAGGCCGGCGTCGGCGGCGCCCATCTCGAGGGTCTCGTTCGGGCATCCCCAGGCGTTGCAGCCCTCGGGGTAGTAGCCGTACTTCAGGAACTGGTCGAGCGAGGGGCGCTGCCCGACGACGGCGATGTTCCAGCCGGCGCGCGAGAGGTCGTCCTCCGTGGGAACCCGGGCGGCCTGCGCGAGCGAGGCGTAGGAGCCCTTCACGTCGAAGTCGGTGCCGCCGAAGGCGACGATGCCGGCGAGGGCCGCGGCCGAGGGGTCGCCGACCATGACGTGGGTCGTGCCGGAGTTGTGGGTCCAGCGATCCCAGACGCCGCCGTTCTGGTCGGCCTGGTTCTTCAGCGACTGGGCGACGTCGCTGCCGCGCTTCGCGTCGAGCAGCGTGACGAGCTGCACCTGCGAGCGGTAGACGTCCCAGCCCGAGAAGGTCTGGTACTGCGCCTGCTGGCCCTTGGTCAGCTTGTGCGTCGCGAGGTCCATGCCGGTGTACTCGCCGGTCACGTCGTTGGCGATCGAGGGGTGCAGCAGCGAGTGGTACAGCGCCGTGTAGAAGGTCGTGCGCTCGGCTGCGGTGCCGCCGCCGGTGCGGATGCGGTTGAGCTCGGTGTTCCAGGCGGCCTTGGTCTGCTTCGCGACCTGGGCGCGCGTGGTGCCGACCGGGTTCTCGGTCGCGAGGTTCTTCTTCGCGCCCGCGAGGTCGACGTAGCTGATGCCGACGCGCATGTTCACGCTGCGGCTCTTCGACGTGTCGAAGCTGACGTAGCCGCCCGAGCCCTTGCCGGCCGGCGGGTAGCCGCCGGGGTAGGTGGTGCCGCCCTGGGCGCTCGTCGAGCCGGGGGTGAGCGCCGCATCCTGCCAGGTTCCGGTCGTGGTGAAGTCGGTGTCGAACTCGGCCACGAAGTGCACGGTGTAGTAGCTCTTCTGCAGGATTCCGTCGCCGGTGAAGCCGCCGCAGAAGTTGCCGCTCGTGACCGAGCCCGTGATGCGGCGGTGCTTCGCGTCGATCTGGATGTCGGCATCGCTCGATCCGACGAGCGAGTCGGAGGTGCGCACGAGCATCGTCGCGGGCGAGCCCTTCGGGTAGCTGAAGGTGCCGGATCCGGTGCGGGTGGTGGCGGCGAGCTTCACGCCGACGCCGTTGTCGAGGTCGACCGCGTAGCTGCCGGGCGAGGCGCTCTCGCGAGCGTGCGAGAACGTCGTCGTCATCGGCGTGCCGGCGGCGTCGGCGGCCGACGGCGAGGTCGTGACCTGCTGGGTGATCGGCAGGAAGGGGATGTCGCCGCTGAGCCCGGCGCAGCCGGCGCCGGAGACGTGGGTGAGCGAGAAGCCGCGCACGGTGTTCGCGCCGTACTCGTAGCCGCTCGGGCTCGGGGTGCGCATGGTGCCGTCGCTGCGCTTGGTGCTCTGGTCGGGACTCCAGCCGAGCATGCCGAAGGGGGCGACCGCGCCGGGGAAGGTGTTGCCGGCGTTCGCCGTGCCGATGAACGGGTCGACGGTCGCGGCCGGGTTGGTGATCAGCGTCGTCGCGGCCTCGGCGGGTGCGGGGACCGTGGCGAGCGCTCCGGCGGCGGCCATCGCGAGGGCGAGACCACCGGCGAGCGCGGTGCGCGTGACGCGGGTGGCGGGGGATGACGTGGTGGGTGCTGGCACGACCTGCTCCATCGAAGGTGGCGAACGAGAACTCGGTCATCAGATCACAGATTGACAGCGCTGTCACCCCCGAACGGGGGACGACCGGCGTGTCTAGTCGTCGAGGCTCGACGGAGGTGGCACGACGGAGGGGGATGTGCGCGGCCGGCCCGCGTGCATCCCCCTCGTCACTCGGGTCGAGCCCGCGTCAGTCGCGGAAGGTGTCGATCGAGGCGCCGAGCGACACGAGGCGCTCCTGCAGCCCCTCGTAGCCGCGGGCGATGATGTCGACGTTGCGCAGCACGCTCTCGCCCTTCGCCGCGAGCATCGCGAGCAGGATCACGACAGCGGGGCGCAGCGCCGGCGGGCAGCTGACCTCGGCGCCGGAGAGGTGCGCCGGCCCGCTGACGTCGAGCCGGTGCGGATCGCGCAGCGTGACGCTTGCACCGAGGCGGGTGAGGTCGAGCAGGTGGATCGCTCGGCCCTCGTAGACCCAGTCGTGCACGAGCGTCGTGCCCTCGGCCATCGCGGCGATGATCACGAAGAACGGCAGGTTGTCGATGTTGAGGCCGGGGAACGGCATCGCGTGGATCTTGTCGATCGGCGCGCGCAGCTTCGAGGGGTGCACCGTGATGTCGACGAGGCGGGTGCGGCCGTTCGCCGCCGGGTACTCCTCGCTCACGTCGAAGACGAGGCCCATCTCGGCGAGCGTGGCGAGCTCGATCTCGAGGAACTCGATCGGCGCGTGCGTGACGGTCAGCGTCGACTCGGTGACGATGCCGGCGGTGAGCAGGCTCATCGCCTCCACCGGGTCCTCGCTCGGCCAGTAGTCGACATCCGCGCGGATCTCGCTCTGCCCGGTGACGCGCAGGGTCGTCGTGCCGATCCCCTCGATGCGGATTCCGAGCAGCTCCAGGTAGAAGCAGAGGTCCTGCACCATGTAGTTCGGGCTGGCGTTGCGGATGACGGTCTCGCCGTCGTGCGCCGCGGCGGCGAGGATCGCGTTCTCGGTCACGGTGTCGCCGCGCTCGGTGAGCACGATCGAGCGGGTGGTGCGGCCGTCGCGGGCGACCTTCACGTCGTACCAGCCGGCCTGCGCATCCACGCCGACGCCGAAGGGGCGCAGCGCGATGAGGTGCGGCTCGACTGTGCGGGTGCCGAGGTCGCAGCCGCCGGCGTAGGGCAGGCGGAAGCTGTCGAAGCGGCCCGAGAGCGGCCCGAGGAACATGAGCACGCTGCGGGTGCGGCGGGCGGCGTCGGCGTCGATCGCGTCGAGGCGCAGCTCGGCGGGGGCGATGATCTCGAGGGTCTCGCCGTCGGCGCTCCAGGTGACGCTCGCGCCGAGGCTGCGTAGCACGTCGATGATGCGGTCGACCTCGACGATGCGCGCGACCTTGTGCAGGCGGGTGACGCCGCGGTTGAGCAGTGCGGCGCAGAGCAGGGCGACGGCGCCGTTCTTGCTCGAGTTGACCGCGATCGATCCGCTGAGCTTGCGGCCGCCCTGCACGCGCAGGTGCGAGCGCTGCGGGGCGCCGCCGATCGAGACGAGCTGCTGGTCGAGCGCGCCGCTGATGCGGGCGAGCAGCTCGAGGCTGAGGTTCTGGCCGCCCTGCTCGATGCGGTTGACGGCGCTCTGGCTGGTGCCGACGCGCTCGGCGAGCTGGGCTTGCGTGAGACCGCGGCCCTGACGGGCTCCGCGGATGAGGGCGCCGACCTCGCGCAGCGGGGCGCTGGGGGTGACGGCGATCGACCCGGTGGGAGTGGGATCGAGGGCGGGGGAGTCGGACGGGGTGAGCGTGGTGGTGTCGGTCACAGCGCGATCGTAACTCGCATGTGAGATATCGACCGGCCCATCCGCTTGCTTTCCGGGTCTGCACTCAGATTTCATTCTCAGATATGAGATGCACGCGACAGTTGTCGCAGAGACCGGGCGCTCAGCCGCCGATCACGTGGGCGAGCGCGGTCGCCACGATCACGACGATGCCGAGCGCCAGCGGCACGAGCATCGCCTCGGGCGAGTTCTGCAGGTCGGCGCGGCGCAGCTGCGCGAGGAAGCGGGTCATCTCGGTTCTCCTCTCCGGAGGTGGGGGTCGTCGTTCGCGGTCAGCCGTTCGCGGTCTCGGGCGACGCCGATCCGCTCGGCGCATCGCCGCTGAAGCTGCCGCCGGCGGAGCCGCTCGGCGACGGCGATCCCGACAGGTGGCTCACCGGCACGGCGCCGGCGGAGGGCTTGGCGCCGGGCTCTCGGGCGCTGTACCAGCCGATCCACTCGCCGTCCTGGTCGACGATCTCGTAGTCGCCGCAGCGCTGCACACGATCGGGCAGGCCGATCTTGCCGAAGCGCGTGTCGAAGGGGAGTCCCTGGCGCGGCATCTCGAGGCACCACGACGGCAGGTCGCCGCCCTTCGCCGCGATCACGGCGTTCGTCTCGTCGTCGGTCGCGACGTTGCGGATGTCGGTGGCCGAGGCGGGGATCCACTCGGGCAGCTGCACCCCGATCCAGCCCTTCGCCGCCTCGACGTGATCGTCGAACGACTCGCTGTGCACCTTGTGCATGCTGTCCATGAGGGTTGAGCAGCCGGCCAGCAGAAGGGATGCGGCGGCCAGCGCGGCCGCGCCGGTGACGAGCGCGGCGCGACGGCCGGCACGGTGTCGGATGCCGCTGCCGACTCCGACGCGGCGGTCGGTGCGGGACGGGCGGGGGCTGTGCGGGGTCATGGATCCATCACAGCCGTCGCCCCGCGCGGGCACGTCGGCGCGGGGTCTGAACGGCGTCATCCGCTCGGCTGATCCCCGCTCATCCGCCGGTCCCATCGGGGCGGTCGGGAGAGGGCGGTCCAGTCGTCGCCGGGCGGCTCGCGCGGGGTTGAGGAGTCGGGCGCTGGCGGTAGACTCGCGGCGTCGCGACTGGCGTTCGGATGGGCTCACCATCAGGGAGCGACTGACTCAAGGGATCTGCCGCTCAGGCGAGCAGAACGGCCGTACGCCTGGGCCGTGACCGACACCCCGTTTCAGTTGAGGAGCCCCGTGTCCGACACGTTCAACGCCCCCCTGTCCGACGTCGACCCCGAGGTCGCCCGCGCGCTCGAGCTGGAGCTCGACCGCCAGCGCACCACCCTCGAGATGATCGCGAGCGAGAACTTCGTTCCCCGCGCGGTGCTCGAGGCGCAGGGCTCGGTGCTGACCAACAAGTACGCCGAGGGCTACCCCGGCCGTCGCTACTACGGCGGGTGCGAGTTCGTCGACATCGTCGAGCAGCTCGCCATCGATCGTGCCAAGGCGCTCTTCGGCGCCGAGTTCGCCAACGTGCAGCCCCACTCGGGCGCCTCCGCGAACGTCGCCGTGCTGTCGGCGATCGCGCAGCCCGGCGACCGCATCCTCGGTCTCGAGCTGGCCCACGGCGGCCACCTGACCCACGGCATGAAGCTCAACTTCTCGGGCAAGCTCTACGAGGCGCACGCCTACGGCCTCGATCCCGAGACTGAGCGCATCGACATGGATGTGGTGCGCCAGCGCGCGCTCGAGGTGAAGCCGCAGGTCATCATCGCCGGCTGGTCGGCGTACAGCCGTCAGCTCGACTTCGCCGCCTTCCGCGCCATCGCCGACGAGGTCGGCGCGAAGCTCTGGGTCGACATGGCGCACTTCGCCGGCCTCGTGGCCGCGGGGCTGCACCCGTCGCCGGTGCCGCACGCCCACATCGTCTCGTCGACCGTGCACAAGACGATCGGCGGTCCGCGCTCAGGCTTCATCCTGACCAACGACGCCGACATCGCGAAGAAGATGAACTCCAACGTCTTCCCGGGGCAGCAGGGCGGCCCGCTCATGCACGTCATCGCCGCGAAGGCGACCGCGTTCAAGCTGGCGGCCGAGCCCGAGTTCAAGGAACGCCAAGAGCGCACCGTGCGCGGCGCCGCGATCCTCGCCGAGCGCCTCACCCAGCCCGACGCGAAGGCGGCCGGCATCGACGTGCTGACCGGCGGCACCGACGTGCACCTCGTGCTCGTCGACCTGCGCACCTCCGAGTTCTCGGGCCAGGAGGCCGAGAACCGCCTGCACGAGGCCGGCATCACGGTCAACAAGAACTCCGTGCCGAACGACCCGCGCCCGCCGATGGTGACCTCGGGTGTGCGCATCGGCACCCCGGCGCTCGCGACCCGCGGCTTCGGCGACGCCGAGTTCACCGAGGTGGCCGACATCATCGCGCTCGCGCTGCAGAAGGACGCCGACATCCCGGCGCTGCGCGCGCGCGTGGCCGAGCTGGCGGGGAGGTTCCCGCTGTACCCGGGCCTCACCTCCCCGACGACCTGGGCCTGAGCGCATGACCGCGATCCGTCTGGATGGTGTCGCCACCGCGGCGGCGATCAAGTCCGAGCTGAAGCAGCGCGTCGACGTGCTGCGCGAGCGAGGAGTCGTGCCGGGCCTCGGCACGCTCCTCGTGGGCGCGGACGGCGCCTCCGTCAGCTACGTCGGCGGCAAGCACCGCGACTCGGCCGAGATCGGCATCGAGTCGATCCGCGTCGACCTGCCCGCCGATGCGACCGAGGCCGAGGTGCACGCCGAGATCCAGCGCCTCAACGCCGACCCGGCCGTCACCGGCTACCTCGTGCAGCTGCCGCTGCCGAAGGGCATGGACGAGCACGCGGCGATCACCGCCGTCGACCCCGCCAAAGACGTCGACGGGCTGCACCCGGCGAACCTCGGCGAGCTCGTGCTGGGCGTCGAGGGCGAGCTGACGACGCCGCTGCCGTGCACCCCGGCCGGCGTGGTCGAGCTGCTGCTCCGCCACGAGGTGCCGCTCTCGGGCCGGCACGTGGTCGTGATCGGCCGCGGACTCACGGTCGGCCGCCCGCTCGGGCTGCTGCTCACCCGCAAGGGCGTCGACGCGACCGTCACGCTCACGCACTCGCGCACGGCCGACCTGGCCGCCGAGGTTCGGCGGGCGGATGTCGTGGTCGCGGCCGTCGGCCAGCCGCACCTGGTGAAGGCCGACTGGATCAAGCCGGGCGCCGCGGTGCTGGATGTGGGCGTCACCCGCGTCGGCGTCACGGAGTCGGGCAAGGCGAAGCTGGCGGGCGACATCGACCCGGGCGTCGCCGAGGTCGCGGGCTGGCTGTCGCCCAACCCGGGCGGGGTGGGCCCGATGACCCGCGCGATGCTGATGCAGAACGTGGTGCTGGCGGCCGAGCGCGCCGCCGGCCTGGCCTAGCCGCCGCCACAGCCGAGCCGAGAACCGCCGAGCGCGGGGTTCCGTTCCGAGCGCGGGGTGTCGTCACCCCGCCGCGGGAACGGGACCCCGCGCTCGCTCGTCGCGCGCGGATAACGTGGACATCGTGGATGCGATTCTTCGGCCGTGGTCGTCGGGTGACCTCGAAGCGCTCCGGTCGGCCCGCGCATCCGCCGCCGACCTCGACTCGCAGTTCGGCTGGGATCTCGACGACGCGGGAGCGGCCGAGCAGCACCTCGTCGGGGCGCTCGGTTTCAGCGAACACGCCCGCAACTGGGCGATCACGGTTCAGGGCGTCGCGGTGGGCAACATCGGAGTGAGCGCGATCGAGCGTCGTCATGGCACCGCGTGGGCGCACTACTGGCTTGCCGCGTCGGCACGCGGGAAAGGGCTGGCCGTTCGCGCGCTGGCGAGCGTCGCCGCGCACGCTTTCGACGACGGACTGTTCCGGCTCGAGCTCGGTCACCGCGTCAACAACCCGGCGTCCTGTCGGGTCGCGACGAGGGCGGGATTCGAGCCCGAGGGAATCGAGAGGCAGAAGCTCCGCTACGGCGAGGCGCGCTTCGACGTCGAGACGCACGCGCGGCTCGCGAGCGATCCGCCTCCGCTCACCGAGCCGCTGCCGCTGCCGCTGGTGCTTCCGGGCTGAGGGCGCCTCGGCTGGGCGAGCCTCGTCGCCTCAGCGGTCGCGCTGGGCTCCGATCGACGGCCGCACGACGAAGGTCGTCGGCGCCGTGAAGCCGTGCTCGGCGAAGGCGCCGTCGATCGCGACCTGCAGCAGCGAGACCGACTCGAGCGGCACGAGGGCGATGGCCGATCCGCCGAAGCCGCCACCGGTCATCCGTGCCCCCAGAGCGCCGTTCGACTGGGCGACCTCGACGGCGAGATCGAGCTCGGGTACCGAGATCTCGAAGTCGTCGCGCATCGAGCGGTGCGAGGCGTCGAGCAGGTCGCCGATCGCGCGCGGGCCGAGCTCGCGCAGGGTGCGCACGGTGTCGAGCACCCGCTGGTTCTCGGTGATGATGTGGCGCACGCGGCGGAAGGTCTCGTCATCGAGGGTCTGCTGGGCACGGGGCAGGTCATCCTCGTCGAGATCCCGCAGCGAGCTGACGCCCAGCTCGCGGGCGCCCTTCTCGCACGAGGCGCGGCGCTCGCGGTAGCCGCCCGAAGCGTGCTCGTGCTCGACGTGCGTGTCGATCACGACCACCGCGAGGCCGGCCTCGGCGAAGCCCAGGCGGATGACCTGCGCATCGAGGCTGCGGCAGTCGAGGAAGACGCCCGAGTCGGTCTGGCCGAGCAGCGAGGCCGACTGGTCCATGATCCCGGTGGGAGCGCCGACGGCGTCGTTCTCCGCCTTCTGGCCGACCTTCGCCAGCGTCTCCAAGTCGAGGCCGACCTGCCACACATCGTTGAGGGCGACGGCGACAGCCGACTCGATCGCGGCCGAGGAGGAGAGGCCGGCGCCGACCGGCACATCCGACTCGATGAAGATGTCGACGCCCGGCACGGCCGCGAGGTCGGCGCCGAACTGACCGAGCGCCCACGCGACGCCGAGCGGGTAAGCCGACCAGCCGCTCAGCGCATCCGGCGTCAGGTCGTCGAGGTCGTGCTCGGCGAGCTCCTCGCTGAAGGCGGAGGCGATGCGCAGCTTGCGGTCGTCGCGCGCGCCGAGGGCGATCACGGTGCGGCGGTCGATCGCGAAGGGGAAGACGAAGCCCTCGTTGTAGTCGGTGTGCTCGCCGATGAGGTTCACGCGGCCCGGCGCCGACCAGATGCCGTCGGGCTCGCGGCCGGTGAAGGCGAAGAAGGCGTCGGCGACGTCGTCGCGGATGTCGGTCATGCGGTGGTCTCGCGTTTCGAACGGGTGCGTGAAGCAGGGATGAGGCGGGAGAGGCGGTCAGACGCCGGCGGGGATCGCCGCGCGGATGGTCTCGGCGGCGGCCTCGGGGCGGATGTCGCCGATCCAGGCTCCCATAGCGGCTTCCGATCCCGCCGTGTACTTGAGCTTGTCGCGGCCGCGGCGCGGCGAGGTGAGCTGCAGATGCAGGCGCGCGGAGTCGCGGGCGACGTTGACGGGGGCCTGGTGCCAGGCGGCGATGTAGGGCGTCGGGTCGCCGTAGATCGCATCCACGCCCCGCAGCAGCCGCAGGTAGACCTGCGCGAGCTCGTCGCGCTCGGCGTCGCTCGTCGCGGCGAAGTCGGGCACGTGGCGATGCGGCACGAGGTGGATCTCGAGGGGCCAGCGCGCGGCGAAGGGCACGAAGGCGGTCCAGTGCTCGCCGGCGAGCAGCACGCGCGAGGAGTCGCGCTCGCTGTCGAGGATGCGGTCGAACATGTCGGGCCCGAGCTCGTCGAGCGAGGCGAGCAGCCGCTGGGTGCGCGGCGTGATGTAGGGGTAGGAGTAGATCTGCCCGTGCGGGTGCGGGAGCGTGACGCCGATCGCTGCGCCGCGATTCTCGAAGGGGAACACCTGCTCGACGCCGGGCAGGGCGGAGAGCGCGGCGGTGCGGTGCGCCCAGGCCTCGATCACGGTGCGGGCGCGGCTGGGCGTCTGGGTTCCGAACGAACCCTCGGCCTCGGGGCTGAAGCAGACGACCTCGCAGCGGCCGACCGAGGTGCGGGTGCGGCCGTAGCCGAGCGTCGCGAGGTCGGCGAGACCCTGGGGCGCGTCGGCGGCGACCGGCGCATCCACCGGATCCGTCGAGGCGCCCGCGAGCGCGGGGCCGAAGGAGGGGGAGCGGTTCTCGAACACGGCGACGTCGTAGAGATCGGGGATCTCGCTGGGGTTGTCGTCGCTCTGCGGGGCGAGCGGGTCGAGCGCGGCGCTCGGGTTGACGACCCGGTTCTGCCGGGCCGCCGCGATCGACACCCACTCGCCGGTCAGCACGTCGAGACGCATGGTGGCCGTCTCGGGGCGCGCATCGAGCGTGCGGGTGTCGAGGCGGCGCTCGGGCCCGAGGGTCGTGTCGGCGTCGTCGAAGTAGATGAGCTCGCGGCCGTCGGCGAGACGCGTGGGGTGGATGGCGATGCCGGCAGCGGTCACCGCATTACGATATCGAAAGCGCGACTTTCGTTTTCGACAGGTATCGAAAGCGGTCGTCGCTCACCGCATCCGGCATCGAAGGGACGGACATGGCCGGTAACGATCGGATCGACCCCGCCGCGCGCCCGGTGACGGCGCGGCGCGAACAGCTCACCGCCCTCGTCGCCGAGCGCGGCTTCGTGCGCGTGGCCGATGCCGCCGACGAGCTCGGCGTGAGCACCGTGACGCTGCGCGGCGACCTCGAGGCGCTCGCCGCGGACGGGCTGCTGCGGCGCGTGCACGGCGGAGCGATGCCGCCGGTTCCCGAGCACCGCGAGTCGTCGATGGAGCTCTCGAGCGAACGGCAGAGCGCCGTGAAGCGGGCCATCGCGCGTCGTGCCGCGGCTCTCGTCGCCCCGGGTACGAGCGTGCTGCTCGACGTCGGCTCCACCACGCTGGCGGTCGCCGAGGCGCTCGTCGAGCGCACCGAGCTGGCGGATGTCGTCGTCATCACGAACGGGCTCTCGGTCGCCCTCGCGCTCGAGCGGGCGATCCCGCGCTTCGACGTGATCGTCACCGGCGGCACGCTGCGTCCGCTGCAGCACTCGCTCGTGAACCCCGTCGCCGCCTCCACGCTCGAGGGCCTGCACGCCGACCTCGCGATCATCGGCTGCACCGGCGTCGACCGTGCCGGGCGCGTCACGAACGTGAACCTGCCCGAGGCCGAGGTCAAGCGCGCGATGCTCGGCGCCGCCGATCGGGCTGTGCTCGTCGCCGACGGCTCGAAGCTCGGCGTGACCCACCTCGGGCGCGTCGGCGCGCTCGCCGACTTCGAGGCGGTCGTGACCGGCGGCGAGGTCGCCGATGCGGCGGTGCTCGACGCGGTGCGCGAGGCCGGATGCCGTCTGCTGGCGGTGGATGCGCGCGGCTGACGGCGGGTCGTAGCCTGACGGCATGACCGACGCCCGCGTGCCGTCTCCGCATCCCGACTCCGCCGTGCCGGCCGCCGCCGCGGCCACCTCCGCGCTCGTCGGCACCTCGCCGGTCGCCGCTCTCGGCGCGCCCGCGCCGGTGAGCGGACCGCGTTTCGAGCTGCGCAGCGGCGACGCGCGCGCCGTGATCGGCTCGGTCGCCGCGGTGCTCTGCGAACTCGAGGTCGACGGGCACGCACTGACCGAGACGGTGCCGGTCGACAGCCTCCCGCCGCAGGGCTGCGGCATCGTGCTCGCGCCCTGGCCGAACCGGGTGCGCGGCGCGCGCTGGACTCTGCGAGCCGCCGACAGCGGCGCCGCAGCCGACGCCGAGCTCGAGCTCGACCTGACCGACCCGAAGTGGAACGCCGCCTCGCACGGCCTGCTGCGCAACACCGCCTACCGGCTCGTCGACCACACGCCCTCGACCGTCGAGCTCGCGGCGCTTATCCCGCCGCAGCACGGCTGGCCCTTCGAGCTCGAGACCCGGGTGCGCTACGCGCTCGAGCCCGACGGCCTCGTCGTGACCCATCACGTGAGCAACGTCGGGGCGACGCGGGCGCCGTGGGCGGTCGGCGCGCATCCCTACCTGCGTGTGGGCGACACGCCCGCAGCCGATCTCGAGCTGCGGGTGCCCGCCGGGGTGGCGCTCGAGGTGGATGCGACGCTCATCCCCGTCGGAGCCCACCCCGTCGGCGACGACGAAGACCTGCGAGCCGGGAGTCGGGTCGGCGACCTCGAGCTCAACACGGCGTTCGTGGTGAATGCGGCGCCCCACTCGAGTGCGGACGACGCCGTCGACGCCGTCGACGCCGACGGCGCCCGCGAGATCGCCCGCCTCACCGCGCCGGGCGGCGCCGCGACGCAGCTCTGGGGCGACCCGGCGTTCCTCTGGGTGCAGGTGTTCACGCCCAGCGACTTCCCCCGCCCGCTCGGCGGCCACGAGCCGACTGGGAAGGCCGTCGCGCTCGAGCCGATGACCGCCCCGGCGGACGCGCTCAACTCCGGCGAGGGCCTTCTCTGGCTCGAGCCGGGCGCGAGCTGGTCGGCCTCGTGGGGCATCCGCCGCATCGCGGGCGCCGAGAAGCGGCACCCCTAGAGTGGGCGCCGTGACGAGCGACGGAGCCACCACCCGCATCCCCACGACCGCAGCCACCACGCCCGCCGATCCCGCGCCCGCGCCGGCGTCGAGCGAGCGCACGCCGATCGGCCGCCGCATCCACCTCTCCGGCGGCGGCGTCGAGGCCGTGATCGGCACGGTCGCCGCGACCCTCGCCTCGCTGCGCGTCGACGGCGTGCAGCTGACCGAGCCGATCGCCGAGAACGCCTGGCCGGCCTACTGCAACGGCATCTTCCTGGCGCCGTGGCCGAACCGCGTGCGCGACGGCCGCTGGACGCACGACGGCGCGGTCCAGCAGCTCGACGTGACCGAACGCGACCGGAACAACGCGCTGCACGGCCTGCTGCAGTTCACCGACCACGAGATCCGCGAGCAGACGGCGACCTCGGTGACGCTCGGCGCGCTCATCCCGGCCCAGCACGGCTGGCCCTTCACGCTCGACAGCTGGGTGCGCTACGAGCTCGTGCCCGGCGGACTGCGCGCGACCCACGGCGTTCGCAACCTCTCGGGCGTCACCGCGCCCTATGCGACGGGCGTGCACCCCTACCTGCGCCTCGGCGATGTGCCGGTGCGCGAGCTGCGCGTCACCGTGCCGGCGGCGAGCTGCATCGAGGTGGACGACCGCCTCAACCCGACCGGCGTGAAGCCGGTCGACGGCACCCCCGTCGACCTGCGGGCCGGCCGCCTGTTCAGCGACCTCGACCTCGACACCGCCTACGCCGACCTCGACCCCGTCGACGGTGCGACGGCGTGGATCGAGGCGCCCGACGGATCCCGTCTGACGCTGCTGCAGGACCCGGACTGGCGCTGGGTGCAGGTGTTCACCACGTCGATCTTCCCGGCCGGCGGCTGGACCGCCGTCGACCCGGCGACCTCCGGTCCGGACCTCGAGGGCAGCGGCTACCTCGGCGGTCCGCTGGGCGACGCGATCGCGATCGAGCCGATGACCGCGCCGCCGGACGCGCTCAACTCGGGCGAGGGGCTCATCCACCTGCAGCCGGGCGCCGAATGGTCGGGCTCGTGGGCGCTGCGCTACACGCCGGCGCCGGCCGACGCGGCCGCGGGCGATCAGGCCTGATGAGCGGCGTCGCGCCTGCGCCGACCGAGCGACAGCTGCGCCGCTGGCGCGGCTATCTCGCCGACGAACGCGTCGAGGCCGCGCTCTACCTGCAGCTCGCCCAGCGCAAGACGGGGGAGGAGCGCGAGATCCTGCTCGGCCTCGCTGACGCCGAGAAGCGGCACGAGGAGCACTGGCTCGAGCTGCTCGGCGATCGCGTCGGGCGTCCCCGCGCCGGCAGTCTGCGCACGCGTCTGCTCGTGCTGCTCGCCCGTCGCTTCGGCTCGGTGTTCGTGCTCGCGCTGGCCCAGCGCGCCGAGGCGCGCAGCCCCTACGACGATGACGCGGATGCCACCGAGCAGATGGCGGCCGACGAGCGCATCCACGGCGAGGTGCTGCGCGGTCTCGCGGCGCGAGGGCGCGAGCGGCTCTCCGGCACGTTCCGCGCGGCGGTGTTCGGCGCGAACGACGGCCTCGTCTCGAACCTCGCGCTCGTGCTCGGCGTCGGGGCGACCGGCGTCGACCCGAAGACGGTGCTGTTCACCGGCGTCGCCGGGCTGCTCGCCGGCGCACTCTCGATGGGGGCGGGCGAGTTCGTGTCGGTGCGCTCGCAGCGCGAGCTGCTCGCCGCATCCCACCCCGACCCCGAGGCGGATGCCGCGCTGCCGCACCTCGACGTCGACGCGAACGAGCTCGCGCTGGTCTACCGGGCGCGGGGTGAGACGCCCGAGGAGGCCGCGGCGCACGCGCGGCGCACCTTCGCCCGGCTCGCGGCCTCCGATCCGGCGCTCGCGACCGGCAGCATCGAGACGGTCGGAGACCAGCACGAGGCCGTCGGCTCGCCGTGGCGGGCGGCGACGTCGAGCTTCCTGTTCTTCGCGAGCGGCGCCATCATCCCGGTGCTGCCGTACCTGTTCGGCGCGACCGGGCTGCTCGCGGTCGTGATCGCGGCCGTGCTCGTCGGCATCGCCCTGCTCGGCACGGGCGCCGTGGTCGGTCTGCTCTCCGGCGCCTCGCCGCTGCTGCGCGCGCTGCGGCAGCTCGGCATCGGCTTCGGCGCGGCGGCCGCGACCTACCTGCTCGGCCTGCTGTTCGGGGCCGCCGGCATCTGATCCGGCTCACGCCTGCAGGGCGTCCTCGGGGCACGACTTCCGGGCCGGCGCGGTCAGGTTCTAGCGTGGATGCCGTGCACACGATCATCCTCTGGATCGGCTTCCTGGGTGGCTGGCTGCTCGTCGCCGGTCCGATCTACCAGGCCGCGCTCGAGCTGCGCGAGGAGGAGATCGACCGCGAGGCGATCGCCCGTGCCCACGAGAGCGTGCCGGAACCGCGACGCATCTCGCCCTGGTGGTGGCTGCTGCCGCCGGTCGCGTACCTCAAGATCCGACGCGACCGCGACGAGTATCAGCGGGTGGTGTTCGAGGCGATGCCGATCGAGACCCGGCGTCAGTTCCTCGGCTTCGTCAACAAGGCGACCGGCTGGCTGTTCGTCGCCGGGGGAGCGGCGCTCATCGCGCTCAAGGAGACGTGGGAGCTCGTGGAGCACTACCACTGGCCGATCTGGCTGTGGATCGTGCTGGTCGTGATCATGGCGGCCGTATCGGTCGTCAACACCGCGGTGCGGATGGCGCGCACCGGCAAGACGCTCGGCGAGCGGCCGCCGGAGCGCTCGCGCCGGTCGCACTGAGCCCGATCGGACCGGGCTCGAGCGCATTGAGCCGGATCTCACCGTGCCCCGGACACGACGATGCCCGGAGCGATTCGGGCGCTCCGGGCATCGAAGACCGGTAGAAGCGTTCGGCCGCGATCAGGGAGACGGCCGTGCTCGTTCGGGTGAGGCGGTAACCAGCCGCCGGTCTCGAAGAGTAGTCGAATAAACGTGAGCGAATAACTAGAACGTTCAGTCCACGTAGCGATTCCGCACGGACGTGCAACGTCAGTCCTGATCGGCGGCGGGATGATCTCCGGCAGCACGGCCTCGGCGGCGCTCGACACGACTCTGCTCGCGGGCGACGCGCTCGGCGACCGCGTCGACCACGGTCGGACCGATGATGTCGCCCGCCGGGGTGCCGACGAGCAGGTCGTGCTCCTCGAAGAGGATGCCGGCGATGCGGCCGGGGAAGACGCGCGGGTGCGTCGCGGCGAGACGGTTGACGAGTTGCTCGAAGGTCTCGGCGGCGTCCGTCACGCTGAGGATCCTACGCGCGGACCCTCGGATCCGCGACGACTGTCGCGGTGCTTTCGAGCTTCTGTCGTGCGTGATCGCCGGGTGGTGGCACCGGGTCCGGCAGCGTGACCGGTGCGCGGCGACTGCACATCCCGCCGCGCCTGACAACCCCTGTCCGTGTTCGGATGCGCGGCGTAAATTAAGCGCGCTCCCGGGGCGACGCGGCCCTCAGATCTCCGCCCGCCCGAGCACGCGTTCATCCCCCGCGCGCACGAGAGTAGGGCGCCCGCGTCAGTGCGGACGCAGGGCGCCCGTCCAATCTCCCGACCGCGGCGCGCCCGCACGATTCCGAGACGGGGCTGCGCATCCGTTCACCGGATCGCCGCCGCGGCGTCACGTCGGCGACCTACCCTCGCGCCATGTCCCACTGCCCGACCTGCGGTTCCGGCGTCGTCTACCGTTACGACACCGCGCGCCGCTCCGGTTCGCTCTACGCCTGGTTCTGCCTGCAGCAGCCGCACGTCGTCGCCGACCCGCGCACGGCGATCAGCGACCGTCCCTGACACCGGCCGGCGTCTCCCGCCGGTAGACTGCTCGGCGGAGTGCCGGGAAGTCTGGTCGGCCCGCGCGTCACGTCGTGACGGCGGTCGCCCTTCGTCGTCGGGTCTGCATGTCTCTTCTCCGTTCTGAGCGCGTCGGCGCAGTCCTCCTCCTCGTAGCGGCCCTGCTCGGCCTCGTCGTCGCGAACTCGCCGCTCGGCTCGGGCGCCCGCGAGCTGCAGGAGGCGCACCTCGGCATTCCGCTTCTCGGCATCGACCTCTCGGTCGGGCACTGGATCAGCGACGGCCTGCTCGCCGTGTTCTTCCTGCTCGCGGCGATCGAGCTCAAGCACGAGCTGACCACCGGCGAGCTGAATTCGCCGACGCGGGCGCTGCGCCCGGCGGTGGCGGCGGTCGGCGGCGTCGTCGTGCCGATCGTGATCTTCCTCGTCGTGGTCGGCGCGTCCGGCGGCGGGGTCGAACTGCTGCGCGGCTGGCCGGTTCCCACCGCGACCGACATCGCCTTCGCGCTCGGGGTGCTCGCCGTCTTCGGCCGGGGGATGCCGTCGCGGGTCCGGTCGTTCCTGCTGGCCCTCGCGATCCTCGACGACATCATCGCGATCGTGATCATCGCGCTCGTCTTCGCGCACACGCCCGATCTGCTGATGCTCGCCGGTGCGCTGATCGCCGTCGTGGCGTTCGGGCTGCTCAGCGTGCTGCTGCGCCGCGACAGCATCACCGCGCGACCGCTGCGCGTGCTCATCGGCGTCGTCATGGGAGTGCTCGGTCTCGCCGCCTGGGTGCTCGTGCTGCGGTCGGGCATCCACGCCACCATCGCCGGGGTCGCGCTCGGACTCGCGATGAGCGCTCCGCCTGCGGGGCGGCTGCGCCACCGGCTCGAGCCGATCTCGAATGCGACCGTGCTGCCGCTGTTCGCCTTCTCGGCTGCGCTGGTCGTGATTCCCGCCGTCGCCCCGTCCGAGCTGTCGCCGGTGTTCTGGGGCATCGCCCTGGCGCTGCCGCTCGGCAAGATCATCGGCATCTCGCTCGGCGCGATCCTCTCGGCCGGTTTCGTGCCGAAGGCGTCGCGCGCCCGACCCGATCTGGGCGACGCGCTCGCCGTCGGCGCGCTCGGCGGCATCGGATTCACGGTGTCGCTGCTCATGAACCAGCTCGCGTTCGCGGCCGATCGGACCGTCGCCGACGAAGGAACGCTGGCCGTGCTCGTCGGCTCGGGGGTGTCGATCGTGCTCGCCGCGGTGCTGCTGCGCTGGCGCGTGCGGCGTCGTCGGACGCTGCAGCCGGCGCCGGGCGCGGCGGCGGGCGCGGCGGCGACGCCGGCGTCGTCCTGACCCCGGCCTCGGCTGTGCCACGCCGCGCCGACTCGTGCCAGGCTCATCCCGATGGAAACGGACGCGCTGTACCCGCCGATCGAACCGCACGACTCCGGTGAGCTGGAGGTCGGCGACGGCCACCGCCTCTACTGGGAGGTGAGCGGCAACCCCGACGGCAAGCCGGTCGTCTTCCTGCACGGCGGCCCCGGCGCCGGCACCGCGCCCTGGCAGCGTCGCTTCTTCGACCCGGAGCGCTATCGCATCGTGCTGTTCGATCAGCGCGCCTGCGGCCGCAGCACGCCGCACGCCGGCGACCCGGAGACCGACCTCAGCGCGGTGACGACGCAGCACCTGGTCGCCGACATCGAGACCCTGCGCATCCACCTCGGCGTCGACCGCTGGCAGGTTTTCGGCGGATCGTGGGGCAGCGCCCTCGCGCTCGCCTACGCGCAGGCGCACCCCGAGGCGGTGACCGAGCTCGTGCTGCGCGGCATCTTCACGCTGCGCCGCAGCGAGCTCGACTGGTTCTACGAGGGCGGAGCGGCGGCGTTGTTCCCCGACCTGTGGGAGGGCTTCCTCGCGCCGATCCCCGTCGAGGAGAGGACGCCGGGAGGGCTCATCCAGGCCTATCACCGCCGGCTCGTCGACCCCGACCCGGCGGTGCACGTGCCGCCGGCCGTCGCGTGGACGATCTGGGAGTCGTCGACGATCACCCTCCGCCCCGACGCGGAGAAGATCGCCGAGGCGGCCGAGCCGCGCGAGGCCACCGCCTTCGCGCGCATCGAGAACCACTTCTTCGTCAACGGCGGGTGGATGGAGGAGGGGCAGCTGATCGCGCACGTCGACCGCATCCGCCACATCCCCGCCGTGATCGTGCAGGGCCGCTACGACGCCTGCACGCCGATGGCGACCGCGTGGGATCTGCACCGGGCGTGGCCCGAGGCCGAGTTCACGGTCGTCGACGACGCCGGCCACGCCGCATCGGAGCCGGGGATCGCGCGGGCGCTGCGGGCGGCGACCGATCGCTTCGCCGAGGTGTCGGGCTCGTGAGCGGCGTCGAGCCGGAGCGCGAGCCGTCGCCGGCGCGCCCGACCGTCCTCTTCGTCTGCGTGCACAACGCCGGCCGCTCGCAGATGGCCGCCGCGCTGCTGCGCGAGGTCGCGGGCGACCGCATCGAGGTGCTCTCCGCCGGCAGCGAGCCGGCCGACCAGGTCAACCCGGTCGCCGTCGCGGCGCTCGCCGAGATCGGCATCGATCTCGGCGAGACGACCCCGCGCATCCTCGCCGTCGACGACGTGCGCGCGAGCGACGTCGTCATCACGATGGGATGCGGCGACGCCTGCCCCGTCTTCCCCGGCAAACGCTACGAGGACTGGGCGCTCGACGACCCGGCCGGCCAGCCGCTCGAGCGGGTGCGCCCGATCTTCAACGAGATCTACCGTCGAGTGACAGTGCTGGCCGCGGAACTGCTCGGCACGACGGTCGAAGCGCTGGTCTTCGATGAGCTCTCCCCCGGCTGGTTCACGATCGCCCGCGCCCGAGCGTGGAACGCGGGCCAGCTTGCGCTGTGGCATCGGCTGCGCGGGGCGCGGATCATCGAATGGCTGGGTACCGAGGAAGCGATCCTCGTGGGCGACGACTACGACTGGGCACCCGTCGTCGACACCGGTGCGCGGCAGCACCTCCGGCTCGGTGTGCGCCTCGGTGACGGCGGCTGGCTGCGCATCCAGGCGGGCGACGAGGGTCCGCTCGTGCTGGAGGAGGCCGACTATCCGGTCATCCACCAATCCCTGCCACCCGAGCCCGGGTCGATCCACCGGCCTGCCGATCTGAGCGGGTTCCCGGTCGGCGACGTCGAGGGTGTCGAGCTCGCGCTGCGTCGCTACGAGGATCCGGCGAACCAGATCGGCCGGCCCGACCGCCGGGGCGGAGACCATCCGGTCGAGCTGCTGCTGACCGTGTCCGGCCGGCGGATGCTGCTCATGGCGGCGGAGTACCCCGAGGTTCCCGCGCCGCCGGCCGACGGCGTGAGCTTCCGCTGGCCCGACGAGAGCCTGGTGGTGTTCCTCGAACCGGAGCGCGCCGACGCTCACCGCTGGCCGGCCGAGCGCGACGAGCTCGACCGGATCACGATCCCGCCGTCCGGATCCAGTACGCCGGGCGTGTAGCCGCGGCAGCCTGCGCCGCCACAGCCGACACCGCTGTGCCGCCATGAAACGGCGCCCCGCGGGGCTTACCGCGGCGTCCGCGGCGCGGTCTAACCTGAGCGGAACACCGACAAGCCCACCGGAAGCACCGTGCTCCTCACTCTCAGCTACTCCGCCCCGAACGCCACCGACCTCGGCTACCTGCTGCACAAGCATCCCGATCGCCACCAGTCCTTCTCCTTGAGCGTGGGGCGCGCGCACGTCTTCTACCCGCAGGCCGACGACGACCGGTGCACGGCCGCCCTGATGCTCGAGGTGGATGCGATCGACCTGGTGCGCAGCAAGCGCCTCAAGGCGAGCGACGCCTTCAGCCTCGGCCACTACGTCAACGACCGGCCGTACGCCTCGTCGTCGATGCTCGCCGTCGCGATCGGCCAGGTCTTCCGCACGGCGATGACCGGGCGCTGCGATGCCCGACCCGAGCTCGCGGCGACGCCGCTGGCGCTCGAGGTCGAGCTGACGTCGGTGCCGGTCCGCGGCGGCGACGACCTCGTGCGCCGGCTGTTCGCGCCGCTCGGCTGGAGCGTCGAGGTGACCCCGACGCCGCTCGACGCGTCGTTCCCGGCCTGGGGCGATTCGCCGTACTCGACGGTGCGGCTCGCGGGCGAGCTGCTGCTCGGCGCCGCGCTGCGGCAGATCTACGTGCTGCTGCCGGTGCTCGACGACACGAAGCACTACTGGGTCAGCGACGACGAGGTCGGCAAGCTGCTGCGCGCCGGCGAGGGCTGGCTCGCCGTGCACCCCGAGCGCGAGCTGATCACGCGGCGGTACCTGGCGCACCAGCGGTCGATGGTGGTGGATGCGACGGCCCGGCTCGTCGAGTCCGGCGACGACGTCGCGGTCGAGACCCCCGAGGTGAACACGGCGGCGCCGCTCTACCAGTTGCGCGCCGAGGCCGTCATGACGGCGCTGAAGGATGTCGGCGCGCGCCGCGTCGCCGACGTCGGCTGCGGTGAGGGGGCGCTGCTGCGCCGCCTGCTCGTCGACCCCGTCTTCACGCAGATCACCGGATCCGATGTCGCAGCGCGTGAGCTCGCGAAGGCGGAGGAGGCGCTGAACCTGCGCGAGCTCAGCGACCGGCAACGTGAGCGCATCCGACTCATCCAGTCGTCCGCGACCTATCACGACCCGCGACTGCGCGATCAGGACGCGATCGTGCTCATGGAGGTCGTCGAGCACCTCGAGCCCGAGCGGCTGCCCGCGCTGGTCGGCTCGATCTTCGGCGACGCGAAGCCGGGCGCCGTGATCGTCACGACGCCGAACGCCGACTACAACCCGCTCTACCCGGCGCTGCCTGCCGGGCGGTTCCGGCATCCCGACCACCGTTTCGAGTGGACGCGCGCCGAGTTCGCCGACTGGGCCGCGACCGTCGGCGCGACGCACGGCTACGTCGTCGAGCACCGCACGATCGGCGAGGTGGACGCGGCGGCCGGCTCGCCCACCCAGCTCGCCCTGTTCCGGAGGATCTGATGGCCGCCCTCACCGTGCCCGACATGTCGCTCGTGGTGCTCGTCGGCACCAGCGGCTCGGGCAAGTCGACCTTCGCGCGCGAGAAGTTCGCGCCCTTCGAGACGCTGTCGAGCGACTTCTTCCGCGGCCTCGTGTCGAACGACGAGAACAGCCAGGCGGCGACCGGCGCGGCGTTCGAGGCGCTGCGCTTCGTCGCCGGCCAGCGACTCAAGGCCGGGTTGCTCACCGTGATCGACGCGACGAACGTGCGGTCGGAAGACCGTCGCTCGCTCGTGCAGCTGGCTCGCGATCATGACGTGCTGCCCGTCGCGATCGTGCTCGACGTTCCGGAGCGCGTCTGCATCGAGCGCAACGCCGCTCGCAGCGACCGCGACTTCGGTGCGCGCGTGATCAAGCGCCAGCACGACGAGCTGCGTCGCAGTATGCGGTCGCTCGGCAAGGAGGGCTTCCGCCGCGTGCACACCCTCGACGGCGTCGACGCGATCGCCGCCGCCGAGATCGTGCGCGAGCCGCTGCTCAACGACCTCCGCCACGAGACGGGTCCCTTCGACGCGATCGGCGACGTGCACGGCTGCCGCTCCGAGCTCGAGGCGCTGCTGGGCGAGCTCGGCTACGTGCTGCAGCGCGACGAGCTCGGACGTCCGGTGGATGCGGTGCACCCCGAGGGGCGCCGCGCGATCTTCCTCGGCGACCTCGTCGACCGCGGGCCCGACACCCCTGGCGTGCTGCGCCTGGCGATGGGGATGGTGCGCAGCGGCCACGCGCTCGCCGTGCCCGGCAACCACGAAGCCAAGCTGGTGCGCTCCCTGCAGGGCAAGCGCGTGCAGACGAGCCACGGTCTCGCCGAGACGCTGACGCAGCTCGCCGCCGAGACGCCCGAGTTCCGTGCCGAGGTCGAGCGCTTCGCCCACTCGCTGGTCGGCCACCTCGTGCTCGACGAGGGGCGTCTCGTGGTCGCGCACGCCGGACTCATCGAGGCGTATCAGGGGCGCGCATCCGGCCGCGTGCGCTCCTTCGCGCTCTACGGCGACACGACCGGCGAGACCGACGAGTACGGTCTGCCGGTGCGTCTGCCGTGGGCCGACGACTACCGCGGCTCGGCCACCGTGCTCTACGGTCACACGCCGACGCTCGACGCCGAGTGGGTCAACAACACGATGTGCCTCGACACGGGCTGCGTCTTCGGCGGCAAGCTGTCGGCGCTGCGCTACCCCGAGCGCGAGGTCGTCTCGGTGCCGGCCGAGCAGGTCTGGTACGAGCCGGTGAAGCCGCTCGCGCCGGTCGTCCCCGTGGCCGAGCAGCGCGCCGCGGGCTCGCTGTCGATCGAGGATGTGCTGGGCAAGCAGGTCGTCGAGACCGGCACGCACGGCCGCATCACCGTGCGCGAAGACCACGCCGCGGGCGCTCTCGAGGTGATGAGCCGCTGGGCCATCGACCCGCGCCACCTCATGTACCTGCCGCCGACCATGAGCCCGCCGGCCACCTCGAAGCGCGCGGATCTGCTCGAGCACCCCGACGAGGCCTTCGCGTACTACCGATCCGAGGGCGTCACCGAGCTCGTGTGCGAGGAGAAGCACATGGGATCGCGCGCGGTCGTGCTGCTGACTCGCAACCCGGCGCGCTTCGACGCACCAGCCGGCTGGCGCGGCGTGGTGCACACCCGCACGGGTCGCGCGTTCTTCGACGACGCGACGAACGACGAGTTCCTGCGCCGGCTGGATGCTGCGGTCGAGTCGGCGGGACTCTGGCAGGAGCTGCAGAGCGACTGGCTGCTGCTCGACGCCGAGCTGCTGCCCTGGTCGCTCAAGGCCGGCGACATGATCCGCGACCAGTACGCGGCGGTCGGCGCCGCCGCGACCGGAGCACTGCCGCATGCCGTCGCAGCGCTCGCCGCGGCCGCCGAGCGCGGTGTCGACGTCGGCGACCTGCTCGCGCGGACCCGCGCTCGCGCCGACGACGCGTCGCTCTACGTCGACGCCTACCGCCGCTACAGCGCGCAGACCGAGGGGCTCGCGGGCGTCCAGCTGGCGCCGTTCCAGGTGCTCGCGGCCGAGGGCGCGACCTTCGCGACGCGTCCGCACTCCTGGCACCTCGACGTGGCCGCGCGACTCGCGGCGGCGGATGCCGAACTCATCCGGCAGACCCGCTCGCTCGCGGTCGACCTCGGCGACGACGCGTCGGTCGCGGCGGCCATCGAGTGGTGGGATGCGCTCACCGCCGACGGGGGAGAGGGCATGGTCGTCAAGCCGATGGCCAACCTCACCCGTCTCGGCAAGGGGCTCGTGCAGCCGGGCGTCAAGGTGCGCGGCCGCGAGTACCTGCGCATCATCTACGGCCCCGACTACACCGAGCCTGAGAACCTCGCCCGCCTGCGCGACCGCAACGTCGCGCACAAGCGCTCGCTCGCGCTGCGCGAGTACTCGCTCGGCCTCGAATCGCTCGATCGTCTCGTGCGCGGGGAGCCGCTGTGGCGCATCCACCAGGCCGTCTTCGCGGTGCTGGCGATGGAGTCCGAGCCGGTGGATCCGCGGTTGTGAATCACTGAGGGAATCGATCGGGGAAGAGGGCGCACTCTTCGCGCCAGATCGAGATGGCGAGGCGGAGGTCGTCGGCATCCAAGCTCAGGTCGACGAAGAACTCGGCCTGCCGGCCTGCGGAGTCGCTTCGTCGCGATGGGGGAGCCGATTCTGCGCGGAGGAAGACGCGCAATGTGACGGACGTCGTCGTGCGGGCGATGAACCCGAAGCCGATGTTGGGCTCAAGGGCCGAGAACTGAGGTTCGCCGTCGAACAAGCCGTCGACGGTCGTTTCGACCTCGTCGCGAAGCACCTCCGCGAGCCAGGTGCCGAGCGCGCGTGCGTCGTCGACCTGGAGCGCCGGATCGCGGAAGCCCCATTCCTCATCGCCGGCCCGGACGTGACCCTCGATGATCAGCCAGTTGAGGTCGTCATGGTCGACCGTCGAGGGGAATTCGTAGTCGACAGGTCTGATGACGACCACGTCTCCACTTGTGCCGTCTCGCAATTCCATGGCCCGCGGGTCAGCCGTTCGCAGGGGGCGCAGTCGCACTCGCGGCCTTCGGCGCGCGCTTCTTGCGCACCTCGCGCAGCACGATCTGCTCGGGGCAGACGGTGCTGAGGAAGTCGCCGACCGAGAGGGCGAGGTTGTCGGCGACGAGGGAGTAGAGGATGCGGTTCGCATCCCGACGCTCGCTCACGAGTCCGGCCTGGCGCAGCACGCCGAGGTGCCGCGAGATGGTCGGGCCCGAGGCGCTGAACTTGGCGGCGATCTCGCCGGCCGGCAGCTCGCCGTCTTTCAGATCCTGCAGGATCTGGCGCCGCGTGGGGTGCGCGAGCGCGGCGAAGATGTCGCTCGCGGTGTCTGCCATGTTTGCAATTTAGCACTGAAGCTAGATATAACCGAGCAAGTTAGCCATTTAGCGAAATAGCTCAGGAGTCGATCATGCGCATCGCCATCACCGGAGGCACCGGATTCGTCGGACGCCACCTCGCCGCCCGGCTCGACCCCTCCGACACCGTCATCGTGTCGCGCCGCACCGGCGTCGAGATCGACGACGTGGATGCGCTCGCCGCGGCCTTCGCGGGCTGCGACGCCGTCGCCCACTGCGCCGGCATCAACCGCGAGATCGGCGACCAGACGTTCCAGCGCGTGCACGTCGACGGCACCCGCGCCGTGATCGAGGCGGCTCGCCGCGCGGGGGTGAAGCGCATCGTGCTGCTCAGCTTCCTGCGCGCCCGCCCCGACTGCGGCTCGCCGTACCACGAGAGCAAATGGGCGGCCGAGCAGCTCGTGCGGGCCTCGGGTCTCGACTACACGATCCTCAAGTCGGGCATGGTCTACGGACGCGGCGACCACATGGTCGACCACGTCACGAAGGCGGTGCGCACCCTGCCGGTGTTCGGCACGGTCGGCTTCCGCGAGCGCACGGTGCGTCCGGTGCCGGTCGACGACGAGGTGGATGTGCTGCTCGCGGCTCTCGAGGGGCGCATCGCCGAGCCGACGGTCGCGGTCATGGGCGCTGAGGAGCTGCCACTCGGCGACGCCGTGCGCCGCATCGCCCGCGTCGCCGGAGGCCGCGTGCTCTACGTGCCGCTGCCGGTGTGGGCGATCCGGGTGCTGGCGCAGCTGACCGAGTGGACGATGAAGGTGCCGCTCGTCGCCAAGGCCCAGGCCGTGATGCTCGGCGAGGGCGTGAGCGAGGCGCTGCCGCGCGCGCCCGAGCCGCCCGCCGACATCCGCCCGCACCGCCGCTTCGACGACGACCGCATCCGCGCCGCCCTCCCCGACGGCGGCTTCACCTGCCGCGACCTGCGCTGGGTGCGCTGAGTCGCGAGTCGCGCGGGGGTGCTGCTCGCACGGCGGATCGGCTGTCGGCGGCGCCCGACAGATACGCGAGCATGAGCTTCTTCGTGACGTCGAGCTCATAGGCCCAGCGGGTCGGCTGCGCTGGGTACGCGGCAGCGAGTCGGACGAGCTGACCGTGGTCGATGAGTCGCAGCGCTGCCCACTGATCGGCGGTGCGCTCATTTCGCGGTGTCGACGTGCTGTGACCCAGCGCCGCGTGACCGAGTTCGTGAGCGAGTGTGCAGCGCTCGGCCACGGGTCCGAGCCCCGATCGCAGAAGGATCAGGCGATGATCGTCGTACCAGCGCCCCGCCTCCGGGATCGCGGAGGTCTCGACGCGGATGCCCATCCGCCGAGCGGCATCCCACGGATCGATCATCAGTCTCCGGCCTCCTCGGGAGTCACCGCCTCGTCGCCGCGGTCGGCGGCGAATCGCTCCTCGTGCCGATGGTCTCCGATGGCGCCGACATCGTGATGGGATGCCGGCGTGGGTTGGATGTCGGTGTCGATCCCGGCTAGGAAATCGGACGGTTCGAAGTGGAGCGCTCGTCCCAGGGCCTCGATGTCGGACAGGGTGAAGCTCTTGCGCAGCATCAATCGTTCGCTGAGGTAGCTGTCGCTGAGTCCGGCCACGCGGGCGACGGCGGCACGAGACATGTCGACCTCATCGATGCGACGGATGACCGCACGGGCAGCTGCGACCGCGAAGGGGCTCGGGGCGGGCTCGGCTCTTCTCGGCACAGCCCCGACGGTATCCGAACCCATCCGGACGGCGGCGCTAGAGGCCCCGTTTCATCCCAATGTCCCTATATAGGTTGACAAGCCATCTAAATAAGGAATGCTTGAGGCTCGTGAACTCTCCGATTCCCTACGCCGAGCAGGTCGCGGCTCGGGTCCGGATGGAGATGCGAAACCAGGGCAGACCGATCTCCGAGCTCGCCGCGATCCTCGGCATGGAGAACGTCCGCGACGCTGTCGCGCTGCACGACGGCGTGGTCGCGCTGTCATTGAGCGACGTCGATCTCATCGCCGCGTGGCTCGAGGTTCCGCGAGCCGCTCTGCTGCGACGGATCTTCGACGAGTCGGATCGAGCGTCCTGATCGCCACGTCCGGGCGCGCTCGTCCCTCGCCCGGCCGCGCTCACCCGTGTCCGGCCCGACGCTGCCCGAAGGCGGCGGGCCGGGCCGCATCCTCAGCGGCGACCGCTCCTCACGAGCTGAGCGACCGCTGATCCGCGCCGAGCACGCCCAGCAGCGCCAGCGCATCCGCGTCGGGCGAGCCGACCGGGGCGCTGTAGAGCACGAGGTGCTGGTCGCGTTCGGCGAGGGCGAGCGAGTCGCAGTCGACCGTGATGGGTCCGACGACGGGATGCTGGAACGTCTTCGTCAGCATCGGCGCCGACCGCACGTCGTGCTGCTCCCAGAGCCGGGCGAAGGCCGCGCTGCCGGTGCGCAGCTCGTCGATCAGCTCCGCGACCGACTCGTCGTCGGGGTAGCGGGCCAGCGTCTGCCGCAGTTCGGACACCGCGTGGTGACGGAACTCCGCGCCGTCGGAGATGCCGTAGAGCGGGCTCGTCTCCGGATCCGGGTCGAGGAACGCGCGCCGCGCCAGGTTGCGCTCGCGCGGCGCGAGAGCGCCGAAGTCCTCCATGAGCAGGGCGGTGAGGTCGTTCCAGGCGAGCACCTCGAACGCGGCCGACATCACGAAGCCGGCCGTGTCGGGCAGCCGCTCGAGCAGCACGAGGATGCTCGGCCGCACGTCGCGCCGCAGCTGCTGCGAGCGGATCGGGGCGGTGCCGGCGAGCGTGTGCAAGTGGTCCGACTCCTCGGGCGTCAGCCGCAGCGCGCCGGCGATCCCGGCGAGCACCTCGGCCGACGGACGCGGCGCGCGACCCTGCTCGAGGCGCACGTAGTACTCGGTCGAGATGTGGGCGAGCACCGCGACCTCCTCGCGGCGCAGACCCGGCGTGCGGCGACGCGGCCCGGCCGGCAGACCGACATCCTCGGGGCTCCGCCGCTCGCGACGGCCGCGCAGGAAGGCGGCGAGCTCCTGTCTGTCCACGCCCCCAGTGTGCGCTCCCGCGCCCGCTGCAGCCTGGTACCGCCTGTACCTGAATGGGATGCGCGGCCGCGACGACGCTCGGAGGCATGACGAATCACGACATCCAGCCCGCCGGCCTGCTCGCCGGCAAGGTCATCTTCATCAGCGGCGCGAGCCGCGGGATCGGCGCCGCCGCGGCCCGGCTCTTCGCCGCCGAGGGCGCGTCGGTCGTGCTCGGCGCCCGCGGAGCCGATGCGCTCGACGGCGTCGTCGCCGACATCCGCGAGCACGGCGGCACGGCGGATGCGGTGGCCCTCGACCTCGCTGACGACGCCAGCATCCGCGCGGCCCTCGCCCGCGTCGACGAACTGCACGGCCGCCTCGACGGCGCCTTCAACAACGCCGCCGTCGTTCAGCACCCCGGCCCGCTCGATCAGACGAGCGACGACGACATCCAGCAGCAGTTCGCGGTCAACTTCCGTGCGCACTGGGTCGCCATGAACGCCGAGGCAGAGCTCATGCGCCGTTCGGGAGGCGGCGCGATCGTCAACACCTCGAGCATCGGCGCGCGTCGCGCCAACCCCACGCTGCCGGCCTATGGCGCCATGAAGCGCGCCCTCGACAGCATCACCGAGTCGGCCGCCGTGACCTGGGCGCCGGCCGGCATCCGCGTCAACGGGCTGCACCCTGGCGGCACCGCGACCGACATGATCGCCCAGTGGGAGTCGTCGACGCCCGGCGTGACCGCGCAGATCAACGCCTCGATCCCGATGGGTCGCATGGCCGAGCCCGTCGAGGTCGCCCAGGTCGCCGCGTTCCTGCTCAGCGACCGCGCTTCGATCGTCACGGGCGCGATCGTGCCCGTCGACGGGGGAGCGGGCGCCTGAGCCGAACGGGCCGCGGGAGAGTTCGCCAGCGTCGGCCGGCGCGAGAAGGAAGGGTGGGCCCGGTGGGGCTCGAACCCACGACCCGCGGATTAAAAGTCCGATGCTCTGCCAACTGAGCTACAGGCCCGATCGCTCCCCAGGATACTGACGATTCGACGGTCGCCGTGCGACCGGCGGTGCGCTCGCCGCCGGTCGTACGCTGGAGGGATGGCGGAACGGTTCCACAAGCCGGCGCGCATCCCCAACGACCACTTCGAATACCACGTGGGCGGCGAGGATCCGGCGGTCACCCTGCGGCGCGCGCACGAGTCGGCGGCCGCGCTGCTCGCCCGCGCGCGGCAGACCACCGACGAGGGCGTCGTCGACCGACTGCTGACGCACACTGACGAGCACGGTCTCGACCTGGTCGCGCAGCTGTGGGCGGCCGCCGGACCGCACACGCTGCCGGGAGCGCTCTGGCGCCTCTATCTGCTGCGCACGGCCGTGCGCGACGACCCGAACGGCGCGGCGCTCGCCTATCGCACCGGCGCCGCCGCGCTGAGCACGATCGACCCGGTCGTCGCCGGGGCGTCCGAGCCGACCGGCCCCGAGCAGATCAGCGCGCTGGCCGATGAGATCCTGCGCGGCGTCTTCCAGGGCGACCTCGGCTCGGCGCTCGAGCGCGCATCCGCCTACTGCCGCATCTGCGCCGTCGGCTGGGCCGAGCTGGCGGATGCGCGCGACCCGGCCGATCCCGAGCACGCCACCGCGCTCACGGCCCGCGCGGCGCGCTTCGACAGCTTCGGCGACGACCTCGATCAGGCCGCTCGGCTCGAGCGGCGCGATCAGCTGACCTGAGACCGGCTGGACGGCGTCGACTCGGAGTCGGCTCGCGGTGCGAGCAATCGACGCCGGACCCGGACACAGAAGAACCGGGCCGCAGAACGCCTCTCGGCGCAAGGCCGCTCGAAGCGGCTGAATTTGGAGCCCGGGGTTACTGCGGCCCGGCCGAGCCAGTGTAACGAGAGTGCGAGCGAGCTCGCTGATCGAGCGCGTCCCGGCAACGGCCCGGGCGTGTCATCCCCGGATCCCGCGACTCGTCGCGCGCGGTGGGCGCCGCATCCCACCCGATCGGGGGTGCGGATTCGAGAAGTCCGCACCAAACCCGTCCGCTCCGCACCCCGAACACCTTCATGTCACCGGCTCGCCCGACGCCGGTGCCCACGTACCCGGTGGGGGCGGACGTCCCAGTCGACGCCCCCACCGATCCACCCCGTCGGACGAGCGCCTCACGAGGCGGGAAGGAGCTGGCGATGACCTCGATTCTGGTGTCGCGCTCCGCATCCGACGTTCACGCATCGGAGCGTGCGAAGCTGATCGGCATGGCCGACGACGCGATCCCCGAGACGGGCGCCGACCCAACCCCTCAGCCCGAGACGAGTTCGGAGGAGCTGCTCGAGCAGATCGCCGGCGGCGACCGCACCGCATTCGCCCAGCTCTACGACCGGCTCTCGGCGCGCGTCTTCGGACTCGTGAAGCGCTTGCTGCGCGACCACTCCCAGTCGGAGGAGGTCACGCAGGAGATCTTCCTCGAGATCTGGCAGGGCGCCTCGAACTACGACCACACCAAGGGCGGCGCGATCTCGTGGATCCTCACGATGACCCACCGCCGCGCGGTCGACCGCATCCGCGCTTCGCAGGCCAGCCGTGACCGCGACACCCGCATCGGAATCCGCGACTGGGAGCCCGACGTCGACGTCGTCTCCGAGAACGTCGAGGTGCGCGTCGAGAACGAGCGCGTCAAGGTCGCACTCGGCCGGCTCACTGACCTGCAGCGCCAAGCCGTCGTGCTCGCCTACTACGGCGGCTATTCTCACCGCGAGGTGTCGGAGATGCTGCACATCCCGATCGGAACCGTGAAGACCCGACTGCGCGACGGCATGATCCGTCTGCGCGATGAGATGGGAGTGACCTCGTGACCGCCGACGACCGTCGCCGTGACGAACTCGCCGCGCTGACCGGAGCCTGGGCTCTGGATGCGTTGAGCGACGCCGAGCGCGCCGAGTTCGAGAGCTTCCTCGCCGACGCCGATGAGGTACGCGCCGAGGCCACCGAGTTCGCCGATACCGCCGTCTACCTGGGCCTGGCCGTCGAGCCGGAGAAGCCCTCCGCCGAGCTGCGGGCGAGCATCCTGGATGCCATCGTCGACCTGCCTCAGCAGAATGCTCCTGCTGTCGCGCCGGTGTCGATCGTGCCCGCGCTCCCCGAGCAGGAGCCTGTCGCTCCGAGCCGCATCTCGACGGAAGCGCCGGCTCAGCCGACGCCCGCCGAACTCAAGGCGCGGTCGCGCTGGTCGGGCGCCCGTGCGGCTCTGGTCTCGGTCGCCGCCGGTCTCGTCGTGGTCGGTGCCGTCGTGGGCGGTGCCGTCGGCCTGCCTGTGCTTCAGCAGAACCAGGAGATCAGCGCCGTCACGTCCGCCTCGGATGTGCAGCGCGCCTCGGCCGACGTCGCCGGCGGCGGCAGCGCCGAGCTCGCCTGGTCGCCGTCGCTGGAGCGCTCGGTGCTCACGACCCGTGATCTCGACGGGCTCAGCGCTGATGAGGTCTACCAGCTCTGGTACATCGACGGGAAGGGCGCCGCGACCTCGGCCGGCACTTTCCGCGCCGGTCACGACTCTGCGACGACGCCGCTCAGCGGCGACTACGCCAAGGGCGACACGATCGGCGTGACGGTCGAGCCCAAGGGCGGATCGAAGCAGCCGACGACGGCTCCGATCGTCGCCATCACGACCGCCTGAGGCGGTTCGGATGTCATCGACCTCCGTGCGCACGGCTGCGCCTGCGCACGGAGGTCGCGTGGCGCGCTGGCGGGCGGCACTGCGTCGTCTGACCGCCTTCGGCATCGTCGGCGCGATCGCCTTCGTGGTGGATGCGGGACTCTTCAACCTGCTGCGCGCCACCGTGCTCGCCGAGGAGGTCGTGATCGCGAAGGTCCTCGCCGCCACGGTGTCGATCGCGGTGGCGTGGATCGGGCATCGCACGCTCGTGTTCCGCCGTCGTCGGGAGCAGTCGCTCGGCCGGGAGCTCGGCATGTTCGTGCTGGCGAACCTGGGCGGCCTGCTCATCGCCGCCGGCTGCCTCTGGGTCTCGCACGACCTGCTCGGGCTGCGCAGCGTCGTGGCCGACAACGTCGCGGGCAATCTGATCGGGGTGGCGCTCGGCACGGCGTTCCGGTTCGCGTGCTATCAGCTGATCGTGTTCCGGGCGCCCGTGTCGGCATCCGATGACAGCGGCGACGCGGCTCAGCCGAAGTCGCCGGCCGCGAAGCGCTCGGCGAATCCGCTCGCCGGCGTTCCGAGCGCGTCCGCGACCGGCGCCGACTGAACGACCCGGCCCACCTCCATCACCATCAGGCGCGAAGCCAGCTGCGTGACGTCGGCGCGGCTGTGCGTGATCACGATCGCCGGCCCGGCGAAACGGGTGAGGTGGTCGGTCAGCTCGTCGCGCATCGCCACCCGGGTCTCCGCATCGAGGGCTGCGAGAGGCTCGTCGAGCAGCAGCAGCTCCGGATCGCTCGCGAGAGCGCGCGCGAGCGCGACCCGCTGAGCCTGTCCGCCCGAGATCTCGTGCGGCCGGCGACCCTGTGCGCTCGCGAGCCCGACGCGATCGAGCCATTCACGGGCGATGCCGCGCGCATCCACGCGCGTCGCCCCGCGCGCCCGCGGCCCGAAGGCCACGTTGTCGAGCAGCGTGAGGTGCGGGAACAGCAGGTAGTCCTGGAAGACGTAGCCGATGCGCCGGTCGGCGGTCGGCAGCTCCCTGCCGCTTGAGGTGTCGGCGAGAGTCCGAGCGCCCAGCTGGATGCGGCCGTCGGCGAGCGGCACGATGCCGGCGAGCGCCTGCAGCAGCGTCGATTTGCCCGCGCCATTCGGTCCGACGACGGCCAGGGTCTGGCCCGGCTCCACGGTCAGGCGCACGTCGATATCGAAGCCACCCCGGCGGGCTCCGACCTGCGCCTCGAGCGCTGTCACGATGCGAGCCCCGGGATCCACCGGTCGCGCAGACTGACCAGCACGACCAGCGACACCGCCATGAGGACGAGGGCCAGAGCGATCGCGGCATCCGGATCGGTCTGCAGCTGGAGGTAGGTCGCGAGCGGCAGCGTCTGCGTGATGCCGGGGAAGCTGCCGGCGAAGGTCACGGTCGCCCCGAACTCGCCCAACGCCCGGGTGAAGCACAGCAGGGCGCCGGCGCTGAGTCCTGGCCAGATGAGGGGGAGCGTCACCCGGCGCAGGATCGTCCACCGGCTCGCTCCGAGCGTCGCCGCGGCGACCTCGAAGCGGCGGTCGGAGGCACCGAGGGCGCCCTCGACCGCCAGCACGAGGAACGGCATCGACACGAAGACCTGCGCGATGACGGCGGCCGCCGTCGTGAACGGGATGGTGATGCCGAACCACGAGTCGAGCAGCGATCCGAGCACCCCGCGTCGCCCCAGCAGCAGCAGCAGCGCCACACCGCCGACGACCGGCGGCAGCACGAGCGGCACCGTCACCAGGGCGCGCAGCAGACGTCGAGGAATCGAGGGCCATTTCCGGGTGCGCCCCAGCGCGAGCGCGAGCGGCACCCCGAGCAGCAGGCTGATGACCGTCGACGCCGCCGCGGTCGTGAGCGAGAGTCCGAGCGCCTGCACGACGCTCGCCTGCGCGACCACCGAGCCGAGCTCGCTCCAGGGGGCGCGCACGACGAGGGCGACGAGCGGCAGCACGAGCACCGCCAGCGCGACGAGTGCCGGGATCCAGACGACCCCGGCACTCGCCGCGCGTACCGGGCGAGGCCGGGATGCTCGCTCAGGCCGCGCCAAACCCGGCCTTCGCGAGCAGCTTCTGTCCGGCGTCCGAGAGCACCCAGTCGACGAAGGCCTTCGCGGCGTCGGGGGAGGGCGCATCCTTCAGCACGGCGATCGGGTAGTCGTTGACGGCGTCGGCGGCTTCGTCGAACGGGATGCCCTTCACGTCGGCGCCCGCCGCCAGCACGTCGGTGCGATAGACCAGGCCGGCATCCGCCTCGCCCAGGCTGACCTTGGTGAGCACCCCCTTCACATCCTGTTCCAGGGTGTCGGGGGCGGCCGTGATACCGGCCGCCTGGAAGACCTTCACCGCAGCGGCGCCGCACGGCACCTCGGGCGCGCAGATCGCGATCGTGCGGGAGGCGTCGGCGAAGTCGGCGAGCTTCGTGACCTTGCCGGGGTTGTCTTTCGGCACGGCGATCTCGAGCGTGTTCGTCGCGAAGGTCTTCGGCGCGCCCGCCGCGGCGCCGCCGTCGGTCACGGTCGTCATCGTCGCCGGGCTGGCGGCCGCGAAGACGTCGGCGGGGGCTCCGCTGAGGATCTGCTCGGCGAGGGCCGAGCTGCCGCCGAAGTTGAGCACCACCTCGACACCGGGGTGCTGCTTCTCGAAGACCGTCTTCGCCTCGCCGAAGACCTCGGTCAGCGATGCCGCGGCGAAGATCGTCACGGTTCCGCTGAGCTTCGGCTCGGTGCTCGGCGACGCAGCATCGGCTCCGGAGCCGGCGTCGCTCGAACCGGCAGCGCAGCCGGCGAGAGCGAGCGCGACAGTGGCGAGACCGGCGGCGAGAGTCCAGCGCAGGGGCCGGCGGGCGCTCACGACTCGCTCCGGCGGGCGGAGTCGGGCAGCTCGATGGCGACGTTGGTCGCCTTCACGGTGGCGACGGCGAGCGAGCCCGGCTGGAGCTCGAGCTCGTCGGCGGCCTCGCGGCTGATGAGCGACACCATGCGGAACGGCCCGGCCTGCAGCTCGACCTGCGCCATGACCGTGTCGCGCACGACCCGGGTGACGATCCCCGTGACGCGGTTGCGGGTCGACGCCTTGGCTGTCGGGAACGCTGCCCCGAGCGTCGAGGCCTCGCCGATCTCCTGCGCGACGCGGGCGAGCTCCGTTCCGGCGATGTGCTGCGGCCCGGAGCCATCGCGCTCGAGCGTGAGTCGGCCGGATTCGGCCCAGCGTCGGATCGTGTCATCGCTGACGGCGAGCAGAGCCGCCGCCTCGCTGACTCGGAACGTCGTCGTCACCATCGGATCTCCGCATTCTCGTCGTGGTCGTCTCAAACTATCCGCGGATGCGGAGATCGACGCGGTTCGTCCCCGGCCTGTAAGAATTGCCGGATGCGGCCGACCGGAAGCCCCGACCCCGTCTCCGGGGGCGACGACGACCGGTTCTCCCGCCAGCTCGCGCTGCCCGGATTCGACGCCGCGACGCAGGCCCGGCTCGCCGCTGCCCGAGTGCTCGTCATCGGCGCGGGCGGTCTCGGCAGCGCCGTGCTGCCGATGCTGGCGAGCATGGGCGTCGGCGTCATCGGCGTCGTCGACGACGACCGCGTGGAGACGAGCAACCTGCATCGACAGACCCTGCATGCCCCCACCGATGTGGGCCGCGCCAAGGTCGCCTCCGCGGCCGCGACGCTGCGGTCGCTCGCTCCGACGACCGAGGTCATCGAGCATCCCGTTCGGCTCGACTCCGGCAACGCGCTCGAGATCGCCGGGGGCTACGACCTGCTCGTCGACGGCAGCGACAACTTCGCCACCCGCTACCTCGCGAACGACGTCGCCGCGCTGCTCGGCATCCCGCTGGTGTGGGGCGCCGTGTCGCAGTTCTCGGGCCAGGCCGGGTGCGTCCTCCCCGGCTCGCCCGACTACCGCGATCTCTTCCCGGTGCCGCCCGCCCCGGGCGCCGTGCCCAGCTGCGCCGACGGCGGCGTCTTCCCGGCCGTCTGCGCGATCGTGGGCGGAATCCTCGTCGGCGAGGTCGTGAAGTTGATCGGCGGTCTGGGCACCCCGCTCGTCGGGCGGGTGGCGCTCGTGGATGCGCTTGCCGGCACCGCCGATGAGGTGCGTTTCGCGCGCGACCCGGATCGTGCGCCGATCACCGGACTGATCGACTACGACGCCTTCTGCGGGCTCCCGGCGGCGGACGAACTCGTCACGCCCCGCGCCCTGCGCGACGAGCTGCGCGGCGCGACGCCGCCGCGACTGGTGGATGTGCGCGAGCCGGACGAGGTCGCGCTGGCGACGCTGGCGGGGGCGACGCTGATCCCTCTCCCGCGGCTCGAGGCGGCTGCGACGGCGACCGCGGTCATGGCCACGCCGCTCGCGCTCGACGAGGACATCGTCGTGCTCTGCCACCACGGCGTGCGCTCGCGCTCGGCCGCGTCGACGCTGCGGGCGCTCGGGTTCACCCGGGTGCGCGAGCTGGCGGGCGGCATCGACGCCTGGGCGGCGGACGTGGACCCCGAGATGCGCAGGTACTGATGAGCGAACGACGCTTCTCCCGTCCCGAGCACTTCCACGTCGCCGCGCGTCCCACGGTCGCCGAGCACAAGGCCGTCATCGCGTCGCTGGTGGGGAGCGCCCTGCCCGGCGGCTCCGAGCTCGTGCCGCTCGACGAGGCTCTGGGGCGCGTCACCGCCGAACCCGTGCTGTCGCCGGTCGACCTGCCGCTGTTCCGCAACTCGCAGATGGACGGCTTCGCCGTGCGTGCCGCCGACCTCGCCGCGGCGCCGGTCACCCTGCCGGTGGCGGCGGTCGTCGCCGCGGCCGCCGGGGAGCCTCCCGTGCTGGCCCCAGGCACCGCGATCCGCATCATGACGGGCGCTCCCGTGCCGCAGGGGGCGGATGCGATCGTGCCGATCGAGCAGGTCGAGATGCGCGCCGAGGCGGTCGCGTTCGCCGTACCGGTCGCTGCGGGCGTGTTCGTGCGCGAGCGCGGCAGCGATCTCCGCGCCGGCGACCAGCTGATTCCGGCGGAGCGTCGTCTCGCATCGCGTCACCTCGCAGCGCTGGCTGCGGCCGGCATCGACGAGGTGGCCGTCCGCCCGCGCATCCGTGTCGCCGTCCTCACGACCGGCAGTGAGCTCGTCGATGTCGGCGCGGTTCCCCGCCCCGGTGAGATCCACGACGCGAACGCCGTCGCCGTCGCGGCGGCGGTGGTCGAGTGCGGAGGCGTCGTCGCGGTGCGGGGTCGGGCTCGCGACGACCGCGCGGTGTTCGACGAGCTGCTCGCCGACGCGGTGCGCGGCGCCGACCTGGTCATCACCTCGGGCGGCATCTCGCAGGGCGACTTCGAGGTGGTGCGCGAATCGCTGCTGCCGCGCGGCGGATGGGTCGGCACGATCGCGATGCAGCCGGGCGGCCCGCAGGCGCTGGCCCTGATCGACGGGGTGCCGGTGATCGGCTTCCCCGGCAATCCGGTGAGCACGCAGCTCTCGTTCGAGGCCTTCGTGGCGCCGCTGCTGCGCGAGCATGCCGGTCTGCCGACGGCGCTGCGGGCGCGACGCCGACTGCGACGATCGATCGTCTCGCCGGCCAGGCGTCAGCAGCTGCTGCGCGCCCGATTCGTGGGTGACGACGAGGTCGAACCGGTCTCGGGGCCGGGCTCGCACCTGGTGGCGGCGCTGGCGGCAGCGGATGCGGTGATCGTCGTGCCGGCGGAGACGACGGAGCTGCCGGCGGCGGCCGAGGTGGAGGTCTGGGGACTGTGAGCGAATTGAGCCATCTGGATGCCGACGGGCGCGCGCGCATGGTCGACGTCGGGTCGAAGCAGGTGACCGCTCGCGCCGCGACGGCGTCGGCGCGCTTCGTGACGACGACCGAGGTGCTCGATCTGGTGCGGCGCGACGGCCTGCCCAAGGCGGACGTGCTCGCGACCGCGCGACTGGCCGGCATCGGCGGGGCGAAGCGCACGAGCGACCTCATCCCGCTGTGCCACCCGCTGCCGCTCGACTCGGTGTCGATCGACTTCGCGTTCGAGGAGCCGCCGCAGTCGGGCGACACGGCGAGCATCCTCATCACGGCGACCGCCCGGGTCACGGCGCGCACCGGCGTCGAGATGGAGGCGCTGACGGCGGTGACGGTCGCCGGACTCACCCTGCACGACATGGTCAAGGCCGCCGATCCAGCCGCGACGCTGACCGAGGTGCGGCTCGAGCACAAGACGGGCGGGCGTCACGGCGAGTGGATCCGGGATGCCGACGCCGGTGCGTCCGTCGCGGCCACCCCTGATGAACGCTCCGCCACCGCATCCTCCGCCGACGTACCTGCCGCGGCGCGCCCCGTCGATCGCACCGCGGCAGTGATCGTGGCCTCGACCCGCGCGGCGGCGGGGGAGTCCGACGACCGCACCGGCCCGGTGCTCGCCGATTGGCTGCGCGAGCGCGGGTTCGCGATCGACGCGCCCCTCGTCGTGGCCGACGCCGATGTGGCCGGCACCCTCGACACGGTGCTCGCGGCGCGGCCGCAGGTGGTCATCACGACGGGCGGAACCGGACTCGGCCCCGGCGACCAGACGCCCGATGCGGTCGGCCCCCGGCTGCAGCGGGAGCTGCCCGGCGTGATCGAGGCGGTGCGCGCCCGCGGTCTGCTCAGCACGCCGACGGCGGCGCTCTCTCGGGGTGTCGCGGGCGTGACCGCCGGCGGCACGATCGTCGTCACCCTGCCGGGATCGACCGGGGCGGTGCGCGACGGCATCACCGTGCTCGACGGCCTGCTCGACCATCTCGTGCATCAGCTCGCGGGGGACGCCGACCATGGCTGAACCCGCGGCGTCTGCCGACCTCGACCTCATCGTCACGCGGCCCCTCGACGTCGAGGCCGTCGAGGCACGCGTGGCCGCGCGCTCCGCCGGCGCGCTCGTGACCTTCCGCGGCGTCGTGCGCGACCACGATGGCGGGCGCGCCGTGTCCGCCCTGGAGTACGAGGCCCATCCCGAGGCGGCGCGGTTCCTGCAGCAGGCCTGCGACACGATCGCGCAGCGCTCCGGCGTGCAGGTCGCCGCGGTGCACCGGGTCGGCGCCCTGACCGTCGGCGACGTCGCCCTGGTCGCCTGCGCGGCCTCCGCCCATCGGGCCGAGGCGTTCCGGGCCTGCGGCGAGCTGGTCGACCTGATCAAGCAGACCGTGCCGATCTGGAAGCGCCAGACCTTCGACGACGGCGCATCCGAGTGGGTCGGGCTCTGACTCAGCCGCGTTCGAACAGGTAGACGTCGGTGCGCGAGAACCGGGTCGTCTCGCGCAGCTCGAAGCCCGCGTCCCGGAACACGGCGAACTTCTCGTCCTGCGTCTCGGAGTGGTTGCTGACGACGTACCAGACGTCGTCGTAGCCGCTCAGCAGAGCCGGATCGAGCGCCGTGTTCCGCTCCCAGAGCCCGCGCGGCGGCGACGAGGCGTTGACGTCGCCGAGCCCGGCGACGGCCTGCGGATAGCTCTGCGCGATGACCCGGGAGGTGACCGTGGGATGCCCGCGCAGCCCGCCCCAGACGATGCCGGCGGTGGTGGACGGCGCGGCGCCCGGCGCGCCGGATCCGGTCTCGATGAGACCGAGCTCGGCGGTGCGGGCGGCGAGATGGTCAGCGACCTGGTTCCAGTCGCTGTGCTGCTTCGCCTCGGGCATCCGCTGGCCCACGTACGACGGCACCGCGAGCGCCACGATCAGCGCGACCCCGACGATCCTCAGCGCCCGCCGCGGCAAGGCGTCGACGACGACCGCCATCGCGATCGCCACCGCCGGGAGGCAGAAGGTGAGGTAGCGGGGCGAGTAGAGCGGGGTCAGGGCGACCGAGGCGGCGAGCAGCCCGAGCGTGGGCACGGTCAGCAGGGCGATCGTCAGCGTCGCGAGCAGAGGTCGGCGCGCGAAGCCCCGCACCAGCAGCGCCCCGCCGAGGGCGATCATCAGCCAGGCGACGAGCGCGAACGGCGCCGCCTTCGGGAAGTACTGGGTCACGAGCACCGCGTGCGGCGTGGTCGCGTCGAGCGGGTGGATCCAGCTCACCTGACCCTTCTGCCGCTCCGCGAGCACGGTCAGCGGCCAGGTCGACAGCACGGCGGCCGCCGCGGTGATCGCGAACGGCACGGCCTCCCGCCAGCGCAGTCGGCGGGCGATCAGCAGCACCGCGACGACGGCCGCGTGGGCGACCAGCGCCAGCGCCACGTAGAGGTAGAGCACGATCGACAGCCCGGTCACGACCGCGTACGCCACCCAGTAGAGCCGCCGCCGACGCGGCGACGCGTCGCCGCGGTACTGCAGCGCGCACACCAGCAGCAGCGAGGCGAGCGTCACGAGCAAGAGGCTGAGCGCGTAGCTGCGGCCCTCGCCGCCGGCCCAGGTGAACCGCGGCAGCACGAGCAGCACGACCCCGGTGATCAGAGCGAGCCGACGGGATGCCAGCCGCTCGACCAGAAGCACCGTCACGGTGACCGTCACGCCGGCGGCCACGATGCTCGGCACCCGCAGCGCGAACGCCGAATAGCCGACGAGCTCGAACCACTGGTGCAGCAGCCAGTAGTAGAGGGCGTGCACCGCGTCGACCTGGCGCACGAGCACGCCGAGCGCCTCGACGTCGCGGGTCGCGGCGGTGACGCTCGCCCCCTCGTCGTACCAGAGCGACGGAACCCAGGCGAAGGCGCCGGAGACGATCGAGGCGATCAGTCCGAGCACGAGAGCGGAGCGCCAGGGGCGGCGACGGGTGCGCCGGTCGCGCGACGGATCCGCCGTCGTGGATGCGGCGGGGGACGACTCGGGGAGCGAGGTCGCGACCGCGTCCGCGTCGATCACGACGACCGGCGCGGTCACGTCGCCGCCTCGGAGCTCGAGTCCGACGCCGAGGCCGAGGCCGAGGCCGAGGTCGAGGCCGATGCCAGCGCCGATGAGGGCGTCGCCGCGCCTCGGTCGATGCGCGCCGCGCGCCGCCGCAGCAGCCACGCCACGATGAGGACCACGAGCGCGATCGCCAGGGCGATGCGGCTGACCGTCAACGAGGGGATCAGCGAGCGCGCCGTGAGGGCGAGCACCACCGCGAACCACTCCCAGCGGCGGCTGAGCACGATGAACGGCACAAGCAGCAGGGCGTACCAGACGTACCGCGGGCTGACGAGCAGCAGCGTCGTCCCGACGAGCACGACCTGCGTCATCCAGGGCTGCGTCGGGTCGGTGCGCCACACGCACAGCGCCGCGATGACGGCGAGCAGCACGGCCGCGACCGGCAGCGCCGCCGATCCGGGCAGCACGACCGTGAGCAGCGCGAAGCGCGAGCCGTCGTCGTAGCCCTCCTCCTTGAGGTAGCCGGGCAGGTATCCGAGCACGCGGGGTCCCGAGGCGATGACCGCCGGCACGTAGACGGCGGCGAAGGTGAGCACGGCGGCGACGATGACCGCGACCGGGCGCCGACGGATCAGCGGGGGAGCGACGATGACGGGGATGAGCTTGGTCGCGATCGCTGCACCGAGGGCGATGCCGCCCCAGATGCGCCGGCCGCGGCTGATGAGCAGGGTCGCGACGAGGGCGAGCGCCGCGCCGAGCACATCCACGTGGGCGTTGTTGACCGCCTCGATCGCGATCAGCGGACACCAGCCCCAGAGCGCCGCCCAGCGCGGGTCGAGCTGACGGCGGCGGAGCGCCGCGAGCAGGCCGGCGGTCAGGGCGAGGGCGATCACGAGGCCGCCGATCTGCAGCGGCAGGTACTCGGCCTCGGGCGGCACGAACAGCCGCACCGTCGCGAAGTAGGCCTCGGCGACAGGAGGGTAGATCGTGAGCACCTTCGGGCGGTTGATGGCCGTGCACAGGGGATCGCCGTCGTCGACGCTGCGCACCTTCTCCTGGCGGATGCCGGGGCAGCTGAAGCCGCCGTCGGCCTCGACCTCGGGTGCTCCGAAGAGCCAGGCGGGGCGCAGGTCGTCGAGGGCGTCGGAGGCCGGCACGTGGTCGTAGGGCGAGATGCCCGCCTTCTGCACGATGCCGTCCCAGGCATAGCGCGCCGAGTCGGTGCTCGTGGTCGGCGGGGCGAGCAGCGCGGCGCCGCCGATCAGCAGTGCGCCGCCCAGCACGACCGCCGTCACCCGGCGCGCGGGAACGCGGCGCAGTGCCAGCACCGCGAGGGCGAAGAGCCCCCAGGCGATCCCGGTCCAGAGGGCGATCGACGGTCGTTCGCCCGACCGCAGCGAGGTGAAGTTGAGGGTCGACCAGCCGATCGCCGCGGCCGTGGCCGCGGCGAGCACGACGGCCACCGCAGTCCTCACCTCTCGATCCTGACCCCTCGGCCCGGCGCATCCGGTCGGGGGACGGCCTCTGTCTGCGAACCGTAATGTTTCGCGCCGCCCTCGGCGCCGGGTCCGTGGTGCACTGGGAACATGGCGGATCTGACGTCGCGCGTCGCCGACCGGCTCGAGCCGGTCTTCGCCCGCCTGCGTCGCACCAGCTCCGACCCGGTGAAGTCGACCCGCACCGCCGTCGTCATCGGCCGCCTGCTCGGCGCCGCGTTCACGATCTGCTTCGCGACCGGCGTCTTCAGCCACGTGCTGCAGGACTATCCGAGCTGGATCGTGCTCCCGCGGCCGGTCAGCCTCTACCGCGTCACGCAGGGCCTGCACGTGATCAGCGGGATCGCCTCGATCCCGCTCCTGCTCGCGAAGCTGTGGACCGTCTTCCCGCGGCTGTTCGAGTGGCCTCCGATCCGCTCGCTCGCCGGGGTGCTCGAGCGGCTGTCGATCGCGGTGCTCGTGACCGCCTCGCTCGTCGAGGTCGCGATCGGGCTGCTCAACATCTTCCAGGTCTACGTGTTCCCGTTCCCGTTCCGGCAGACGCACTACGCGCTCGGCTGGGTCGTGTTCGGCAGCCTGATCGTGCACATCGCCGTGAAGCTGCCGCTCATCGCCCGCTACTGGCGCTCGGGTGCGCGCGACCGTCCGCGGGCCGGAGCCGTGGTCAGCCGCCGGGGGCTCGTCGGCATCGTCGGGGTCATGGTGGGCGCCGTCACGGTGACGACGGCGGGTCAGACGATCGATGCGCTGAAGCCGTTCAACATCCTCGGTCCGCGCAAGCAGAACATCGGCCCGCAGGGCCTGCCGGTCAACAAGACGGCGATGCAGGCCGGTGTCATCGCCGTCGCCAAGTCGCCGGAGTGGGCCCTCGAGGTCGTCGCCGGCGGGGCGACGACCCGCTTCGATCTCACCGCGCTGAGGGCGCTGCCGCAGACCACGGTCGACCTGCCGATCGCCTGCGTCGAGGGCTGGAGCCAGATGGCGCGCTGGAAGGGCGTGCGGATGCGCGATCTGCTCGAGGCGGCGGGTGCGGCCGCGGAGAGCGATCTGAAGGTGCGCAGCCTGCAGCGCAACGGCGTGACCAGCAGGATGGAGATGCCGGCCGGGTTCAGCGCCGACCCGATGACGCTGGTCGCCCTGGAGCTGAACGGCGAGGTGCTCGACATCGACCACGGCTATCCGGCGCGGGTCATCGCGCCAGGTCGTCCCGGCGCGCTCCAGACGAAGTGGCTCGCGCGCATCGAGGTGGTGTCGTGAGCGCCCCGCGGATCGGCCTGCTCGGCCGCGTCCGCGCGATGCCGGTCTTCGCGGTGTCGCCGTCGACCGAGCCCTATCGCGTCGCTCGGATCGTGCTGATCGTGATCGGCGTCGCGATCGGCGTGGTCGGGGGCGTCATCCTGCTCAACGATGTCGCACCGAAGCGCTTCGTGGGCCTCGCGACGTGGCTGATCGTGGCGGTCGTCCTGCACGATGCGGTGCTCGCGCCCGTGCTCGTCGCCGCCGGGCTGGCGTTCCTGCGTGTGCGCGAACGGCTTCGCATCGGCCGGCTCGCCGCGACGATCGTGCAGGGGGCTCTGGTCGTCGCGGGTGTCCTGACCGCGATCGGCGTGCCGGGACTGCTGGCCAACCGTCGCGGCAGCGCCAACATGACGATCGCGACGACGCCCTACCTGCTCTCGGTCGCCGTCGTCTGGGTTGCCGCTGCGGTGGTCATCGCGGCGGCGCTCGTGCTTCCGCGGGCGATCGAACGGCGTGCGCGCAGGAAATAGCGCCCGCCGTCCTGCCATTCCGACTCGAGGCGCAACCCGGCCTCGCCGAGCAGGTCGCGCAGCGCCGAGTGCCCGACCCGGGCCCAGGGGAACGGGCCGCTCTCACTGCCGTCGTCGCCCACCGCGATGAAGACCGCGGTCTCGTGCAGCCAGGCGTCGGCGTCCGCCTCGACGATGACCGAGCCGCCGGCGGCGAGCAGGTCGTGGCAGCGCCGCATGAGCGCGAGAGGGTCGCCGCCGATGCCGACGTTGCCGTCCATGAGCAGGATCGTGCCCCAGGCGCCTTCGAGCGGAAGCCGCTCGAACACCGAGCGCCGCAGCGCCGGCGTGCCGTCGGCGGAGGTCATGGCGACGGCGTCGTCGGAGACGTCGATGCCCAGGGCGGCGACCGCGCGATCCGCCGCGGCGCGCACCATGCGGCCCGGCCCGCAGCCGATGTCGAGGAGCGGGGCCGCGGCATGGTCGAGCACCGAGAGGTCGGCGTCGGTCGCCAGACCGAGCCAGCGGGCCGCATCGATGCTGATCTCGTCGCCGTCGCCATCGATGCGGCGCAGCACGAGCGGCCCGCTCTGCTCGGCGCCGAGCAGCCCGCGGTACGGCTCGTCGCCGCCGGTGCCGAAGGTGCCGCTCATCGGCGCGACCCCTCGCGGAGTCCGGCGAAGACGCGCGCGGTGCGCAGTCGAGGATGCTCGGCCGTGATCGCCCGCAGGTCGTCGACCGTGTCGAGATCGCGCAGCGGCGGAAGGTCGCGCACGCTCAACCCCGCACCCACCAGCCGTCGCCGCTGCATGGCGCCGGTGTCGTCGCGCGACATCGGCACTCCGCGGATCAGGTCGCCGCGGGTTCCGTCGACCGATGTCATGCCGAGCGCCCAGAACCCGCCGTCCAGGGCGGGACCGAACCAGGCGGCGGGATGATCGCCCGCGCCCGCCTCGGCCGCCTCCACCTCGCCGAAGAAGACCGACATGTCCGCGGCGGCGAGCTGCGGAGTGTCCATCCCGACGAGCAGCAGCGCCCCGTCGATGGCATCGAACAGGGTGCCGAGGCGCGCGTCGAGCCCGCCCTCCGGCTGGGGGAGCACGTCGAAGCCGGCTGCGAGATCGGCGGGTGCCTCGCCGTCGAAGAACAGAACCCGGCGCGTGGCCGGCAGCTCCCGCACGACGGCGATCGTGTCGGCGAGGCTCGCCGCCGCGACCTCCGCCGCCTCGTCGAGCGTCAACGGCGGATGCAGCCGCGTCTTGACCCGTCCCGGCCGGCATTCCTTGGCGATGAGGGCGACGGTCGTCATCGTGACACCTCCGCCAGCAGTCGCGACATGTCGAGGATCGCGGTCGCGGTGCCGCGCACCGTGCCGGTCACCTTGGATCGGCCGACGCGGGCCGTGTAGCCGACCTCGGTCTCGGCGATGCGCCAGCCGGCTGCATGAGCCCGCAGCACCATCTCGAGCGGGTAACCGCTGCGGCGATCGAGCAGGCCGAGCTGCTGCAGCTCGCGGGTGCGGGCCATCCGCATCGGACCCAGGTCGTGGATGCGCGTGCCCGTGATGCGCGAGAGCCGCCGCGCGAGGAAGCGGTTCGCCATCCGCACATGCAGCGGCCAGTCGCCCCGGCGTGCGCGCGAACGGTGGCCGAGCACCAGATCGGCTTCGCCGGCGTCGAGCAGTTCGGCCATCGGAGGGAGCTCGGCCGGGTCGAGTGAGGCGTCAGCATCGCAGAACGCGACGAGCGGGGCGGTCGCCGCCAGCAGTCCCGCGTGGGCGGCGCTGCCGAAGCCGCGACGCGGCTCACTGATCACGAGAGCCCCGGCGGCCTCCGCCACCTCCGCCGAGCGGTCGCTCGAGCCGTTGTCGACGACGATCGCGCGGTAGCCCTCGGGCAGTCGCGCGAGCACACCGGGCAGCGCCCGCTCCTCGTCGAGGCACGGGAACACCACATCGACCTCGGCACCGCTCACGCTCCGACCGTATTCGCGTCGACGCCGTGAGGCGGGCGAGAAGTGTTACGGAACGCGAACGGCCTGCGGTGCACTCGCCCCCGCCGATCGCGCGCAGGGGGAACGCAGCGCGCGCGACGCAGCCCGTGCGCGCGCTGAGTGCGCCACCGAGGCGACGGCCCTCTGGCCTTAGCCTGAGCCCGTGAGCACCGACCGCCCCGCCGCCGATATCCCGCGACGGCGCGATCGACGGGTGCTGCTCGTCGAAGACCAGCGCGAGCTCGCGGAGGTCGCCGTCGGCTACCTGCGGGCGGCGGGTCTGCTCGTCGACCACGCACCCGACGGGTTCTCGGCGCTCGCGGCGGTGGCGCGCATCCGCCCCGATCTGGTCGTGCTCGACCGGGTGATGCCGGGCATCGACGGGCTGGAGGTGTGCCGACGCCTGCGCGCCGATCCGGCGACGGCGGAGCTGCCGGTGCTGCTGCTGACCGCGATGAGCGACGAGCAGGCGCGCATCGACGGGCTCGAGGCCGGCGCCGACGACTACCTGACGAAGCCGTACTCGCCGCGCGAGCTGGTGCTGCGAGTGCAGGCGATCCTGCGCCGCACGGTCTCCGAGTTCGCACCGGAGGCGCCGATCACCCTCGGCCGGTTCCAGCTCGATCCCACGGCGCGCACGGCCCGACTGGATGGTGAGCCGCTCGAGCTGACCACGCGCGAGTTCGACCTGCTCGCCTTCTTCCTCAAGCGACCGAACCAGGTCTTCCGGCGTGACGAACTCCTTCGCGTCGTCTGGGGATGGACTCACGGCGATCTCTCCACGGTCACCGTGCACGTGCGGCGGCTGCGGGAGAAGATCGAACCGGATCCGGATTCCGCTCGGCATCTGGCCACCGTCTGGGGCGTTGGCTACCGCTTCGAGCATCCGGAGGAATCGCGTGGGACCGACTGAGTGGATCGCCGCCGCCGTGCTCCTGGTGGCACTTGCCGTCCTCGCCGCGGTCACCGCTGCGGTGATCGCTCGGCGCGCACGAACCGCGCAGGCGGCGGCCGCCGCCGACATCGCCCGCCTCGGCCAGCAGCTGCGGCGCGAACGCGACGAGCGCGCCCGCGAAGAGCGTGTCGCCGCGTCGCGGCGTGAGCTCGCTGCGTTCATCGCGCACGACCTGCGCACCCCGCTGAGCGGGATCGTCGCGATGAGCGAGTCGCTCGTCGACGGCGTCGCTGACGATCCGCAGCGCTTTCATGGGCGCATCCACGATCTGGGTCTGCAACTCTCGGGCATGGTCGACGACCTGTTCGAACTCAGCAAGATCGAGTCCGGTTCGCTGGGGATCGCCCTCGCGCCGGTGTCGCTGGTGGAGGTGGTCAGCAATGCGGTCATGGATCACCGATCGCGCCACCTCGATCGCGAGATCCGTCTGCGGGTGCCCGAGGGCGGCGACGTGGTGGCGATGGGTGACGAGCGCGAGCTCGAGCGCGCCGTGTCGAACCTGCTGCTCAACGCGATCCAGCACAGCCCAGCGGGCGCCCCGGTCACGGTCAGCGCGGCCGTGCTCGACGGTCGGCCCGTGATCTCGGTCGTCGACGCGGGGCAGGGGATCCCCGAGTCGGAGATCGCCCGCGTCTTCGAGGCCGGGTGGCGCGGTCCCGCCGCGGAGCCGTCGCCGGTCGGCGTCGGCGCGCAGACCGGGGGAGCCGGTCTCGGCCTCGCCATCGTGCGCGGCATCGCGCGAGCGCATCACGGTGAGATCAGCGTCAGCAACGTGCCGGGCGGATGCCGATTCGAGTTGAGCCTGCCCGGTGGCGGGGCGCTGCCGGGCGCGGGCCTGTCGGCGGCCTGATCGCCGGCGCCCGGATCAGGGCTCGATCACCGTCACTCGCCGCGCAACGGCGCCATCGCGAACTCGCGCATGCCCTCGTCGAGGTCGCGCCGGGCACGCCAGCCGAGCTCGCGGGCGGCGCGCTCGGACGACGCGGTGACGTGCCGCACGTCGCCGAGGCGGAACTCCCCGGTCACGATCGGGGCGTCGCCGCCGGCGTGACGCGCGAGCGCCTGGGCCATCTCGAGGATCGTCGTGACCCGGCCGCTCCCGACGTTGAAGGCCCGCACGGCGGTCGGCTGCTGCGCCTCGGTCCAGTCGAGTGCGGCGAGGTTCGCGTCGGCGACGTCGGCGACGTGGACGAAGTCGCGACGCTGCCCGCCGTCTTCGAACACGCGCGGGGTCTCGCCGCGCGCGATCGCCGAGCGGAAGAGCGAGGCGACGCCGGCGTAGGGGGTGTTCTTCGGCATCCGCGGCCCGTAGACGTTGTGATACCGCAGGGCGGCGACCCGTCCGCCGGTCTCGCGCGCCCAGGCGGCGCTGAGGTGCTCCTGGGCGAGCTTCGTGGCGGCGTAGACGTTGCGGGGGTCGAGAGCCGCGTCCTCGTCGAGCAGCTCCGGGGCGAGCACCTCTCCGGTCTCGGGGTGGCGGGGGTCGAACTGGCCGGCCTCGAGGTCGGCGACCCGGCGCGGCGCCGGCCGCACGATGCCGGTCGACCCGGAATAGGCCCCTTCGCCGTAGACGACCATCGACGAGGCGAGCACCAGGCGGCCGACCCCGGCACGCGCGAGCGCGGCGAGCAGCTCGGCGGTCGCCAGATCGTTCGAGCCCACGTAGTCGGGCGCGTCGCCGATCTCCTTGCCGAGCCCGACCTTCGCCGCCTGATGGCAGACCGCGTCGATTCCGCGCAGGGCGCGATCGAGGGTGCTCGCATCCCCGACGTCGCCGACGATCAGCTCGACGCCGTCCGGCACCGCGGCCGGCCCCTGATGCACGTCGCTGCGCAGCGAATCGAGCACCCGCACCTCGATACCGCGGTCGAGAGCGGCCGCGACGATGTGCGAGCCGATGAACCCGGCTCCGCCGGTGATGAGTAGGCGCATCAGGCCGCCTCGCCGCCGGTCGCGCTCGCGACCGGACGCTCGAGCACCCGCCGAACGGAGTCGGCGGCGATGAGCTCACGCGGGGCGAAGTCGCCGGGCACGCCGGCGACGACCCCGGCGATGATCTCGCGGATGCGGGGCAGCGCCTCGCTCAGACGCCGGAACACCAGCTCGGCGCTGACCGCATCCGGGTCGTCGGCCGAGTCGCCCGCGTCCGTGTCGGTGACGATCGCGAGCGTGACCGCTCCGATCCCCAACTCGGCCGCCAGCGCGACCTCGGGCGCAAGCGTCATGTTCAGCAGGTCGACGCCGTCGCCGCGGTACCGCGTCGACTCGGCGCGCGTCGAGAAGCGCGGGCCGGGGATGACCCCGATCGTCGCCGTCGGCCGGGCCTCCGGTGCGACCTCGAGCATGATCCGCCGCAGCACCGGATCGAAGGGGTCGGAGAACGGCAGGTGCTGCACGTCGCCCTGGTCATAGAACGTGCCGGCGCGGCCGTGCGTGTAATCGACGATCTGGTCGAGCACGGCGAGGGCGCGAGGCGGGTACTCGGCACGGATGGAGCCGACGGCGGCCGTCGAGACCAGCGCGGTGACGCCGAGCGACGCGAGCGCCCAGATGTTCGCCCGCGCGTTGATCAGGTGCGGGGCCACCGAGTGGCCGGCGCCGTGTCGCGGCAGGAACGCGACGGTGCGACCCGCGAACTCCCCGATCGACACCGGTGACGACGGCCGCCCGTAGGGGGTGTCGACCTCGCGCAGCTCGGCGCCCTCGTCGAGGAGGTCGTAGAGGCCGGAGCCGCCGATGATGCCGATCGTCGCTGCTGCGCTCATGACTCGATTGTGGGGCACGTTGGCGCGCCCCGCTGTCTCAGCCACCGCTGTGTCAGCCGCGGGCGTCTCAGCCGCCGGCGAAGGGCGGCAGCACGTCGGCCGTCGCCCCGAGCTCGCGAGCGTCATCCCGGCTGACGACGCCGTCGATCAGCAGCGAGCCGTTCGCGAGCACGCGCTCCATCGCGGCGCCGTGACGCCGTTCCAGCTCCCGACGCAGCTCGCCCGCCGTCGTCACCCCGGCGATGGTCTCGTCGCGACGGCCTGCTGCCTCCGCCGCGGCAGCGAAGAAGCGCACCCGCACCCCGGGCTCAGCCACCGATCGCGCCCATGCTCGTCAGCGGACGCACGAAGTCGGCGCGATCCATTCCGTGGCCCGGCTGCTTCACCCACATCGCGGCGCGCCAGCGGTCGGCGATCGCCTCGTCGTCGGCGCCCTCGCGCAGCAGCTCGCGCAGGTCGGTCTCGTCGTCACCGAACAGGCACGAGCGAACCGAGCCCTCCGCGGTCACCCGTGTGCGGTCGCAATCGGCGCAGAACGGGCGCGTGACCGAGGCGATGATGCCGACGGTCGCGGGGGCGCCATCCACCTCGTAGCCGCGCACGGCCCACTCCTCGGCGGGTGCGGACGGGTCGTGTCGACCGACCGGCACCAGATCGAACCGACGGCCGAGCACCTCGAGGAGGTCCTGCGCGCTCACGAGCTCGTCGCGGCTCCAGGTGCCGTCGGCGTCGAGCGGCATCTGCTCGATGAAGCGCAGCCTCGATCCGGTCGAGAGCGCCCAGGCGAGCAGATCGCCCGCCCCGGCGAGGGTGTCGCGCAGCAGCACGGCGTTGATCTTCAGCGGGGTGAGTCCCGCCTCGTGCGCGGCGCGGATGCCGGCGAGAACGGCGGGCAGCCGGTCGCGTCGTGTCAGGCGGGCGAAGTGCTCGCGATCGATCGTGTCGAGCGAGATGTTGATGCGGGTGAGTCCCGCGTCGCGCAGGGCGCGGACGCGCTTGTCGAGGCCGATGCCGTTGGTCGTGAGCGAGAGCGGGACGCCGTCGGCCTCGTGGGCGCTGCGCCGGATGATCTCGGCGAGATCGGCGCGCAGCAGCGGCTCGCCGCCGGTGAAGCGGATGTCGCGGATGCCCAGCTCGCGCACCCCGATGCCGACGAGCCGGGCGATCTCGGGCGGGGTCAGCAGCCGCTCACGCGGGATCGCGGGGAGCCCCTCAGCCGGCATGCAGTAGACGCAGCGCAGCGAGCACTTCTCCGTCAGTGAGATGCGCAGATCGCGGGCCACGCGGCCGAAGCTGTCGACCAGGTCCGGCGTCGCGGGCCGTTCGTCGCCGGCGGCGGGGGAGCCCGCGCGGCGCACCCGCGGCATCCCCAGTGTCAGAGCGACCATGTGCCCACCGTAGGCGGCGGGCGAACGCGATGTCGTCATCCATCGGATGCTGTGCGCCGCCTGTACGCAATGTCACGAAAAGGTCACGGACCGATCCCTTTCGATCCTGCTCCCGAACCCATGTCACCAACCGGGAAACACCGACCAAGGGAACGGATACATGCGCTCCACCTCCAAGAACTCGATCATCAAGAGCGGCCTCGGCATCATCGCCGTCGGCGCCCTCGCCTTCTCGCTCGCGGCCTGCTCGACGAGCAGCAACAGCGGCTCCTCGCCCAGCAAGGAGACCACGAAGTCGTCCGAGAGCAAGCCGGAGCCCGTCGTCTCGCTGCCCGACCTCTCCAAGGGCGTCGACACCCAGGTCACCGTCGACCAGAGCTTCGTCGATGCGCTGACCAGCCTCAGCCTGACGCCCGGCGTCGTGGGCACCGCGACCTTCACCGACGGCGTCTTCGCCTTCCCGATCACGGGCGGCAACGTCGACTACTACGACCCGGCCAAGTCGTACCGCCCCTACGTGCAGGGCGAGATCGACCACGACGGCTCGGGCATCAGCCTGACCGGCGGCGGCAAGGTCGTCGAGCTCACCGACTTCAAGATCAACCCCGGCACCTCGGAGCTGCACGGCAAGGTCACCGTCGACGGAACCGTCGCCGCGCCTGACGCCTTCCTCTTCGACCTGCACGGAGGCACCCTGAAGCCGCTGCAGATGGAGGGTGACAACGGCGTGCTCGAGGGCACGACCGTGCACATCTCGCCCGACGCCGCCGACCTGCTGAACCAGACCTTCGGCACCGACGCGGTCAAGGCGCAGATGCTCGTCGGCGTCGCCAAGATCACCGTCGCCACCAAGTAACGACAGCGGAACCGACGAACGTCGGACCGCATCCCGGTAGAGCCCGCCGTGCACCCGCACGGCGGGCTTTTCCGCATTCAGAGAGGCATCACATGTCCCGGACCCTGGTGATCGTGCCGACCTACGACGAGCGGGAGAGTCTGCCGGTCACGCTCCGGCAGCTGCTGAAGCTCGACCGCGAGTTCGACATCCTCGTCGTCGACGACGACTCGCCCGACGGCACCGGCGCACTCGCTGAGCGGCACGCGACCGACTCGTCGCGCATCCACGTGCTGCACCACGGTGCGCGGCGCGGTCTCGGTGCGGCCTACGTCGCCGGCTTCGGCTGGGGACTGGATCGCGGCTACGACCGTCTCGTCCAGATGGACGCCGACGGATCGCACCGCCCCGCCGATCTCCCGCGCCTGCTCGACGAGCTCGACGCGGGGCACGATCTCGCGGTGGGGTCCCGGTGGGTGCCGGGTGGCCGTGTCGAGAACTGGCCGCTGGCGCGCCGACTGCTGAGCCGCGCGGGGAGCGCCTATGCGCGTCTACTGCTCGGACTGCCCGTGCGCGACGTCACCGGCGGCTACCGGGCCTTCACGGCGTCGGTGCTGCACCGGGTCGAGTTGGGGTCGGTGACCAGCCGCGGCTACTGCTTCCAGATCGACCTGCTGCGCCGGGCGGTGCGCGCGCAGGCCGACATCGCCGAGGTGCCGATCGTGTTCCGCCAGCGCACCGCGGGCCGGTCGAAGATGAGCTCGTCGATCGTCGCCGAGGCACTCGTCCAGGTGACCCGGTGGGCCGTGCGCGACCGCCCTCGGCGTCGCGGGCTCGATCGCGTGTCGCGGCGTCACACCGCGACGCCGCGGAAGGCGACGGCAGGCCGCGTCCCTAGGCTGGGGGAGTGAGCCTCCCCGACGCCTCGAGCACCGCATCCGACCCCGCCTCGATCGCGGCTTCGAGCTCGGCTTCGAGCTCGGCCGAGCTGCCCTGGCAGCGCACCGCTCGGGCCGCGGGGCTGCTCGGAGCCGACGGCGTCGCCCGGCCGACGATCTTCGCCGAGATGTCGGCGCTCGCCGCCGAGCGCGACGCCCTCAACCTGGGACAGGGCTTCCCCGATGAAGACGGCCCCGCCGAGGTGCTCGAGGCGGCCCGGCAGGCGATCAGCGACGGCGTCAATCAGTACCCGCCGGGTCGCGGCATCCCGGTGCTGCGCCAGGCGATCTCCGATCACCAGAAGCGCTTCCGGGGTCTCGACTGGGATGCCGACCGCGAGGTGCTCGTCACCGCCGGCGCGACCGAGGCGCTCTCGGCGTCGCTGCTCGCCTTCGTCGACCGGGGCGACGACGTGGTCGTGATCGAGCCCTTCTACGACAGCTACGCGGCGCTGGTCGGGCTCGCCGGCGGGCGTCTCGTGCCGGTGCCGGCCCGCGCCCCCGATTTCCTGCCCGACCCCGACGAGCTGCGCGCCGCGGTGACCGATCGCACCGCCGTCATCCTCATCAACACGCCGCACAACCCGACCGGCACGATCCTGCCCGACGCGACGCTGCAGCTCATCGTCGAGCTCGCCGAGAAGCACGACGCCGTGATCGTCAGCGACGAGGTCTACGAGCACCTGGTGTTCGAGCGCCGGCACCGCAGCATCGGCGAGTTCCCCGGTGCGCGCGGGCGTGCGATCACGGTGTCGAGCGCGGCGAAGACCTTCAGCGTCACCGGCTGGAAGATCGGCTGGATCACGGCCGCGCCCGAGCTGGTGGATGCGGTGCTCGCCGTCAAGCAGTTCCTCACCTACGTGGGCGGCGCGCCGTTCCAGCCCGCGGTCGCCGTCGGTCTCGGGCTGCCGGAGGCGTACTTCCGCGGCGAGGCCGAGAAGCTGCGTGCGCGCCGCGATGAGCTGACGGCGGCGCTCGAGTCGGTCGGCTTCTCGGTCAACCGACCCGGCGGCTCGTACTTCCTCGTCGCCGACGGCGCCCCGATCGGCCTGCACGATGGCGTCGTGACCGCGCGCCGCCTCGTCGACGAAGTCGGCGTGGTCGGCATCCCGATCTCGGCCTTCACCGTGCCCGAGCACCGCGCCGACTTCGCGTCGCTGCTGCGCTTCACCTTCGCCAAGAGCGCCGCGACCGTCAGCGCGGCGTCCCGCCAGCTCGAGTCCTTCCGCCCGTAGCGCGAGCCGCGCGGCGGGGTCGCGACCGGTGGAGCGGTCCCGGCAACGCCGCAGGGCGCCGAGCCGAAGCCCGACGCCCTGCGCGAGATGCGATCCGGTCACGCGCAGCGCGACCGGCATCCGATCATCCGAACTTGCCCGAGACGTAGTCCTCGGTGGCCTGAACGTTCGGGTTCGAGAAGATCGTCGAGGTCTCGTCGTACTCGATCAGCTTGCCCGGCTTGCCGGTGCCGGCGATGTTGAAGAACGCGGTCTTGTCGCTGACGCGCGAGGCCTGCTGCATGTTGTGGGTCACGATCACGATCGTGTACTCGGTCTTGAGCTCCTCGATCAGGTCCTCGATGGCGAGGGTCGAGATCGGGTCGAGCGCCGAGCAGGGCTCGTCCATCAGCACGACGTCGGGCGACACGGCGATGGTGCGCGCGATGCAGAGACGCTGCTGCTGACCACCCGAGAGACCCGAGCCGGGCTTGTCGAGGCGGTCCTTGACTTCGTTCCAGAGGTTCGCGCCCTGCAGCGACTTCTCGACGAGGTCGTCGGCGTCGGTCTTCGAGATGCGGCGGTTGTTGAGGCGCACGCCGGCGAGCACGTTCTCGCGGATCGACATCGTGGGGAACGGGTTCGGGCGCTGGAACACCATGCCGACCTGACGGCGCACGAGCACCGGGTCGACGCCCTGACCGTAGAGATCGTTGCCGTCGATGCGCACCTCGCCCTTGACGTGGGCGCCGGGGATGACCTCGTGCATGCGGTTCAGCGTGCGCAGGAAGGTCGACTTGCCGCAGCCGGACGGGCCGATGAACGCGGTGACGGTGCGGGGCTCGATCTGCATGCTGACGCCTTCGACGGCGAGGAAGTCGCTGTAGTAGACGTTGAGATCGTTGACTTCGATGCGCTTGGACACGCTGGGCCTTCCGGGATGCGGTGGTCGGGTCTTAGCGGCCGGACTTCGGAGAGAAGACGACGGCGACGATACGGGCGATGAGGTTGAACACGACCACGAGCAGCACGAGCAGCAGCGCGGCTCCCCAGGCGGCGTCGTTCGACGCCTCGATGTCCTGGCCGGGGAACTTGATGCCCGAGTAGGCGAGCACCGGCAGGGTCTGCATGGGGCCGTTGAACGGGTTCGCGTTGAAATTGTCGGTGAAGCTCGCGGCGATGAAGATCGGCGCGGTCTCGCCGATGACGCGGGCGATGGCCAGCATGACGCCGGTGATGATGCCCGAGACGGCGGTGCGCAGCACGACCTTGATGATCGTGAGCGAGCGGTTCACGCCGAGCGCGTACGAGGCTTCGCGCAGATCCATCGGCACCAGGCGCAGCATCTCCTCGGTGGAGCGCACGACGATCGGGATCATCAGCACGCACAGGGCGACGGAGGCCGAGAAGCCCGAGAACGCCTTGGGTCCGACGATCAGCGTGAAGAGCGCGAAGGCGAACAGACCGGCGACGATCGACGGGATGCCGGTCATGACGTCGACCAGGAAGGTCACGACGCGGCGCAGCAGGTTGCTGGGCTGCGCGTACTCGACGAGGTAGATCGCGGTGAGGATGCCGATCGGAACCGAGATCAGGGTCGCGATGCCGGTGATCTCGAGGGTTCCGACGATGGCCTGCCAGGCGCCGACGCGCTGGGTGACCTCGAGCGTCTCGGGGTCGAAGCTCGATCCGCCGGTCTGGCTGATGAAGCTCCAGTTGAGCTGGCCGATGCCCTTCGAGACGACCGTCCAGAGGGTCGACACGAGCGGGATGAGCGCGAGGAGGAACGCGACCGTGACGAGTCCGCGCACGAGGCGGTCGACCGCCTTGCGGCCGTTCTCGACGAGCGCCGACGCGATCGTGATGACGATCAGGTAGAGCAGACCGGTCAGCACGAGGGTGCCGGTGACGCCGTTGGTGGGGTTGCTGTACCCGCCGAGCAGCGCGACCACGCCGGCCGACACGACGAGCGCGCCGACGGTGACCCAGACGTTGATCAGTCGGGGGAGCTGGCCGGAGGCGAGCGAGTTGGTGATGCCCGTGGCCGGGCGGTTCGGGTCGATGGCCGGGGAGGTCATGCGGTCTTCGCCTTCGGGGTGCGGGTGCGGCTCTTGCGGGTGGCGCCGGGGCCCGTGCGGGCGACGATGGCGCGGGCGATGAAGTTCACGGCGAACGACACGACGAACAGCATGAGTCCGGTTCCGGTGAGGGCGGAGCGCTGCAGGTCGGTGGCGATCGGGAAGTTGGTGGCGATGTTCGCGGCGATCGTCTGCGAGTTCTGCCCCTCGGTGACGACCGTGAGCGAGAACAGGATCGACGGCGAGATGATCAGCGCGATCGCCATCGTCTCGCCGAGCGCGCGGCCGAGGCCGAGCAGCGTGGCGCTGACCATGCCCGAGCGGGCGTAGGGGAAGACGGAGAGCTTGACCATCTCCCAGCGCGTGGCGCCGAGGGCGAGCGCGGCCTCTTCGTGCAGGCGCGGGGTCTGCAGGAAGATCTCGCGGGTGATGGAGGTGATGATCGGCAGGATCATGACCGCGAGCACGACGCCGCCCGCGAGGATCGTCGATCCACTGCGCGAGACGGTGCCGCTGAACAGCGGGATCCAGCCGAGGTAGGTGTTGAGGAACTCCTCGAGCGGGAGGAGGAAGGGGCGGATGACGATGATGCCCCAGAGGCCGAACACGACGGACGGGACCGCGGCGAGCAGGTCGACCAGGTAGCCGAGCGCTCCAGCCAGGCGGCGCGGTGCGTAGTGCGAGATGAAGAGGGCGATGCCGATCGCGACCGGGGTGCCGAGGATGAGCGCGATGAACGCGGCCCAGATCGTGCCCCAGAGCAGCGGCCCGACGTAGGCCCAGAAGCTGGTGAAGTTGGCGGTGGGGCCGTCGTTGAGCTCGGCGTTGGTCTCCCAGTTGGCGGTGATGCCGGGGAGCGAGCGGATGATCAGGAAGATCGCGACGCCCGCGAGGATGACCATGATCAGCCAGGCGGAGCCGGAGCTGAGGCCGAGGAAGACCTTGTCGCCGGCGCGGCCGGAGCCTTTGCCGGTGAGGGCCCGGCCCCCCTGGCGGGGGGCCGAGCCGGGTGCACCCTGCGGCGCGGAGGCGTTCGTGACGGTCGTGCTGTCGGTCACGGGGATGTTCTCCTGGTCTCTGCGTCTCGGGTGCGGTGATTCAGCTGAATTACTTGATGGAGCTCAGCGTCTTGTTGATCTCGTCGAGGATCGACGTCGGCAGCGGGGCCGAACCGGCGTTCTTCTCGGCGACCTTCTGGCCGAGGTCCGAGGCGACGAAGCCGAGGTAGCCCTTGACGAGCTCGGCCTGCTTGGCGTCCTTGAACGTCTTGCAGGTGATCGCGTAGGAGACCAGCGGGATCGGGTAGGCGTCAGCCGTGGTGATCTTCGCGTAGTCGATGGTCTGCGAGAGGTCGCCCTCGACGCCGTTCGACTTGAGCTCGGCGGCGGTCTCGAAGGCCTTGGAAGCGCCCTTGCCCGAGAACTCGACGAACTTGTCGCCGACGCCGATCGCGGCGGCCTTGACGTCGCCGATGGCGCTGTGGTCGGCGTAGCCGATCGAGCCGGCGGTCGCCTTGACGGTGTTCACGACACCCGAGCCACCCTGCTGCTTCGACACGTTGCCGGCGACGGGCCAGGCGTTCGACGCGTCGTAGGGCCAGTTGGCCTTCTGGGTCGCGACGAGGTAGTTGGTGAAGGTCTGGGTGGTGCCCGAGCCGTCGCCGCGGGCGACGGTGGTGATCGGGCCGGCCGCGAGGGCCTTTCCGCCGTTGTCCTTCGTGATGGCCGCGTCAGACCAGTCGGTGATCTGCAGGTTGAAGATCTTGGCGACGGTCTCGCCCGAGAGCTTCAGGCTCGAGGCGCCCTCGACGTTGTAGATCACCGCGACGCCGTCGAGGTAGATCGGCAGGTTCACGGCGCCGTCGGCGCCGCAGACGGCCTCGGCGGCCGTGGTCTGCTCGGGCTTCAGCGGCGAGTCGGAGCCCGCGAAGTCGTACGAGCCGGCGGTGAAGTTGGTGACGCCGCCGCCCGAGCCCTGCGACTTGTCGTAGTTGACGGTCAGGCCCTTGGCCTGAGCGGTGATGGCGGTGGTCCAGGCCTGCTCGGCGTTGGCCTGAGCGGAGGAGCCACCGGCGGTGATGGTGCCGGCGAGCTTCGAGTAGTCGGCCGCCTCAGCCGACTTCGAGGGGGCGGCGGACTCGTCGGAGCCACCGGACGTGGCGCAGCCTGCGAGTGCGACGGCGCCGACGAGAGCGATGGCGGCGATGCTGCCAGAGCGCGTGAGCTTCACTGTATTCCCTTCGGAATGCGGGTTGAGGACTGAGTGCAGGGCACTCGGTTGCTCACGGTAAGAAGCCGATGTGGACACATTTGGGGGCGTCGGTGAACGGGAGGTTAACGGAAGGTCAACGGGCGCCTCGGCCCTGGACAGGTCCCGTCAACCCGCTCCGACGACGGCGAAAGGCCCGCCGCCGCGGGAGCGGTGACGGGCCTTCACGAGCGGTGAACGGCTCGGGATGACCGGTTCGGACTGGCGCGGCTCAGGCTGCGGGCCCGTGCACCTCCACGGCGATGACGCCGCTCTGGGCCGGGTCGAGCGGAAGGTGCACGACGGCGTATTCGGCGGTGCCGAGGCCGGACGCGCGGCGCAGCTCGTCGGGTCGCGCGGCGCCGGCGCGACGGCCGATCTCGGCGAGGATCTCGGGCAGCACCGGACCGTGGCTGCACAGAACGGCCGTCTTGCGCTTGTCGAGCCGGCGCTGCACGACCGACCCGACGTCGTCGGTTCCGTCGGCGTAGGCGTCCTGGCTGATCTCGTCCGTCTGCGCGACGGCGCGTCCGGTGAGACGCGCGGTCGGCTCGATCGTCGCGACGCAGCGCACCGCGGTCGAGGTGATGAGCTTGCGCGGGCGGTAGGCGGCGATGCCCTGGGCGACGCTGGTCGCCTGGGCGGCGCCGCGCTCCTGCAGCGGGCGCGTCGCATCCGGCCCGCCCCACTCGCTCGGGCTCACGGCCTTGCCGTGCCGCAGGGCGATGACGGCGAAGCTGCGGGCGCGTCCCTGACTCCAGAGCTCGGCGAAGCGGTCGACGAGCTCGATGTCGTGCTCGTAGTCGAGCACCTTGCGGGCCTTGTCGATCGATACCCAGTCGAGCTCGGCGATCTCGTCGTTCGCCTGGAAGGTGGATGCGGCGATCGCATCGTCGCCCACCTCGGCGAGCCAGTAGTGCACGATCTTCGGCCGGCCGTTCGGCAGCGGGTACTCGACGACGCCGACCGGCGCGCCGAGTCCGACGAGCAGCCCGGTCTCCTCGGCGATCTCGCGCACCGCAGTCTCGGGCAGCGTCTCACCCGGATCGAGCTTGCCCTTCGGCAGCGAGACGTCCTTGTGCTGGGTCCTGTGCACGACGAGCACGCGCGGCTCGCCGTTCTTCTCGCGCCAGACGACCGCTCCGGCCGCCAGGACGGGCGGGGGAGCGACCGTCACCGGCTGCTGCGCTTCCGCGCGGCGATCTCGGTCATCAGCTTCGACTGCAGATCGACCAGCGGGGTGCCGTCGGCGGCGCGGCTGTGCCGCTCCCAGCCGCCCTCGGGCCCGAGCCACCACGTGCTCGTCTCGTCGCTCATGGCCTCCTCGAAGAGGGTCTCGAGCTCCTCGATGTGAGCCGGCGAGGTGAGACGCACGAGCGCCTCGACGCGACGGTCGAGGTTGCGGTGCATCATGTCGGCGCTGCCGATGAAGAGCTGGCGGTCGCCGTCGTTCGCGAAGCTGAAGATGCGCGAGTGCTCGAGGTACCGGCCGAGGATCGAGCGCACGCGGATGTTCTCGCTCAGGCCCGGCACGCCGGGCTTCAGCGAGCAGATGCCGCGCACCCACACATCCACCGGCACGCCGGCCTGGCTGGCGCGGTAGAGCGCGTCGATGATGGCCTCGTCGACCATCGAGTTGACCTTGATGCGGATGCCGGCGGACTTGCCGGCGCGGGCGTTCGCGGCCTCGGCGTCGATGCGCTTGAGCAGCCCCTTGCGCAGGTGCATGGGGGCGACCAGCAGGCGACGGAACTTCTTCTCGATCGCGTAGCCCGAGAGCTCGTTGAACAGGCGCGTGATGTCCTTGCCGACGGTGTCGTCGGTCGTCAGCAGGCCGAGGTCCTCGTAGATGCGCGAGGTCTTCGGGTTGTAGTTGCCGGTGCCGATGTGGCTGTAGTGGCGCAGCCCGCCGCGCTCCTGGCGGATGACGAGGGCGAGCTTCGAGTGCGTCTTCAGCCCGACCAGGCCGTAGACGACGTGCACGCCGGCCTTCTCGAGCTTGCGCGCCCATCCGATGTTCGCCTGCTCGTCGAAGCGGGCCTTGATCTCGACCAGCGCGAGCACGGCTTTGCCGGCCTCGGCGGCGTCGATGAGCGCCTCGACGATGGGGCTGTCGCCGCTCGTGCGGTAGAGCGTCTGCTTGATGGCGAGCACGTTCGGGTCGGCGGCGGCCTGCTCGAGGAAGGCCTGCACGCTCGTCGAGAACGACTCGTAGGGGTGGTGCAGCAGGATGTCGCCGCGGCGCATCGAGGCGAAGATGTCGGGCTTGTCGGTCGGCTCGCTCGGCAGCAGCGCGGCGGCGGTCGTCGGCACCTGCTTCGGGTACTTCAGGTCGGGGCGAGCGATCTTCTGCAGCTCGAAGAGGCCGCCGAGGTCGAGCGGCGCGGGCAGGCGGTAGACCTCCTGCTCGGTGATGTCGAGCTCCGACATGAGCAGCGACAGGGTCACGTCGTCCATGTCGTCGGTGACCTCGAGGCGGATGGGCGGGCCGAAGCGACGACGCAGCAGCTCCTTCTCGAGCGCCTGGATGATCGACTCGGTCTCGTCCTCCTCGATCTGCACGTCCTCGTTGCGCGTGACGCGGAACTCGTGGTGCTCGAGGATCTCCATGCCCGGGAACAGGTGGTCCAGGTGGTTGGAGATGAGGTCTTCGAGGGGGATGTAGCGCAGGCGGCCGCTCTCGTCGTCGGGCAGCTGCACGAAGCGCGGCAGGTTCGGCGGCACCTTGACGCGGGCGAACTCGATGCGCGAGGTCTTCGGGTTGCGCACGCGCACCGACAGGTTGAGCGAGAGCCCCGAGATGTAGGGGAAGGGGTGGGCCGGGTCGACCGCGAGCGGCATGAGCACCGGGAAGATCTGGGCCGCGAAGAGCTCGTCGACGCGGATGCGGTCGGCCTCGTCGAGGTCGTTCCAGTTCTCGACGTGGATGCCGGCGTCGTCGAGCGCGGGCTTGACCGACTCGCGGAAGGTGCGGGCGTGGCGCTCCTGCAGCTCGTGTGCGAGGCGGCCGATGTCGGCGAGCACGTCGGAGGGGGAGCGGCCGACGTTGGTGGGCACGGCGAGGCCGGTGGCGATGCGGCGCTTCAGGCCGGCGACGCGCACCATGAAGAACTCGTCGAGGTTCGAGGCGAAGATCGCGAGGAAGTTGGCGCGCTCGAGCAGCGGCAGCGTGTCGTCTTCGGCGAGCTCGAGCACGCGCTGGTTGAAGGCGAGCCAGCTCAGCTCCCGGTCGAGGAAGCGGTCACCGGGCAGGGTGCCGTCGTCGATGATCTCGGGCTCGGGCTCATAGTCGTCGAGGAGGTCCGCCGCGACCGTGGCGTCGCCGTAGGGGCTGTCGCTGTCCATGGGGCAATCCTGCCACCGGGCCGCGTTAACGGGAGGTGAACCGGTCAGACGCCGTTCGCGGCGGGGGAGCTCTCGTCGGTGTCGACGCCGGCGCGCGCGGCGGCGGCGGCGGCGTCGTCCTCGTCGAAGTTGAAGCGGTAGCCGACGTTGCGCACGGTGCCGATGAGCGAGTCGAGGTCGCCGAGCTTCGCGCGCAGGCGCCGCACGTGCACGTCGACCGTGCGCGTTCCGCCGAAGTAGTCGTAACCCCAGACCTCGCTGAGCAGCTGCTCGCGGGTGAAGACGCGCGAGGGGTGCGTCGCGAGGAAGCGCAGCAGCTCGAACTCCTTGAAGGTGAGGTCGAGTGGTTTGCCGTGCACCTTCGCCGAGTAGCTGGCCTCGTCGATCACGACGCCCGAGGCGTGGATCTTCGAGCCGGTCGACTCCTGTGCGGCGCGGCCGATGGCGAGGCGGATGCGCGCATCCACCTCGGCCGGCCCGGCGTCGGCGAGCACGACGTCGTCGACGCCCCAGTCGACCGAGACCGCGGTCAGGCCGCCTTCGGTCAGCACGAGGATCACGGGCGCCCCGGCTCCGGCCTGGTCGAGCACCTTGCACAGCGCCTTGGCCGCGGCGAGGTCGCGACGCGCGTCGACGAACAGCACCTCGGCATCGGGAGCCGTCACGAGCGCGGCGGGGTCGGCGGGGATCTGCCGCACGCGGTGCGACAGCAGCCCGAGTGCGGGCAGGACATCGCCGTCGATGGTCGGGGTCAGGATCAACAGCTGCGCCACGCGTCCTCCGGGTTCCGCCAGGGTGCCGATTCTATTGCCCCCTACGATGGCCTCATGTCCCGCGTCCTCGTCAGCGCCGTGCCCGTCTGGGTCGTCGCGCTCGGCGCGGGCCTCGCGGTCGCCCTCGTCTCGGGGGCCGCGTGGCTCACCTGGATCCCCGTCGTCGCGGCCCTCAGCCTGCTGGTCGCCTTCGCGATCCAGCTCGCAGTGGGGCGTCGCGAGGGGCTCGTCACCCGGCTCGGCGTGAGCGTCGTCGGCGTGTTGATCGTGCTGGTCGCGATCAGCGGGGCGCTCGCGATCGTGCATCCCGTCTCGCTGACCTTCTCGGTCTGAGTGCGGCGGCCGTCGATCCCGGCGACGCACCGCCCGCACGGCTCGGCGCGGGTGCGGGCACCCGGTTAGACTGACCGCATGCTGGCTCTCGAACTCTTCTACATCGGGCTTCTGGCGCTGGCCACCCTCGGCATCGGATTCACCGCCGTGACCGTGCTCTACAACCTCTTCCGCGGCCAGCGCTGAGCGTGTTCGACATCGACGCCGGCGTCCCCGCCGAGCTCGGCCCTCTCTCGTGGCTGCTCGGCGTCTGGGAGGGCACCGGGGTCATCGCCTACAAGGTGGGCGACGAGGTGCGCGAGCACGAGTTCGGCCAGCGGGTGGCCTTCACGCACGACGGCCTGCCGGTTCTGAACTACTCCTCCTACGTGTGGCTTCCTGGCGAGGGTGAGGATGCGGCGCCGCAGCCGCTCTACACCGAGTCGGGCTACTGGCGTCTCGCGCGCGACCGCACCGACGGGGACGTCGGGCCGGGCATGCTGCCGGGCATCGGCGAGCGGCCGTTCACGTCGGCCGAGTCGGTCGAGACGCTGCGCAACGCACAGGGGTCGTTCGACATCGAGGTCTCGCTCGTGCAGCCCGGTGGGGTGAGCGAGGTCTACCTCGGCACCATCGCGGGGCCGCGCATCGACCTGGCGACGGATGCGGTCATGCGCACCTCCGGTGCCAAGGACTACGCCGCCGCGACGCGCCTCTACGGTCTCGTCGACGGGCACTTGCTCTGGGCCTGGGACATCGCGGCGCTCGGCCAGGATCTGCGCACCCACGCCTCGGGACGGCTGGCGCGCGTTGACTGACGTCGACCCCTTCGCCGCGCGACCCGGCGCCGTCGGCGCCCCGCCGCAGCACTATGGCAACCCCATCGCCGAGCAGCGCCCGCTGCGCGCCGGCGACGCGATCGTCGACCTCTCCGACCGCGCGGTGCTGACGATCACGGGTCCCGACCGTCTGTCGTGGCTCGACTCCCTGACCTCGCAGAGCCTGAAGGCGCTCGCGCCGGGGGAGTCCACCGAGACGCTGCTGCTCGACCCGAGCGGACGCGTCGAGCACGCCGCCCGTGTGGTCGACGACGGCGAGACCGTCTGGCTGCTGCTCGACACCCGCGAGTCGGGTGCCGCGCTCGCGGCGTTCCTCGACCGGATGCGCTTCATGCTGCGGGTCGAGGTCGCCGACCGCTCCGACGACTTCGCGACGCTCGGCGGCTTCGGCGCCGACCCGCTGCGCGGCCTCGGCTCCCCGGTCGCGGTGTGGCGCGACCCCTGGGCCGAGATCACCCGGGGCGGGCACCAGTACGCGCAGGGCGCGCATCCCGCATCCGGCTGGGACTACAGCGAGACCGTGATCCCGCGCGCCGCGCTCGCCGAGCTGGACGAGCTGCCCGCCGCCGGCACGCTCGCGCTCGAGGCGCTGCGCATCGAGGTCTGGCGGCCGCGTGCGGCGACCGAGCTCGACGCGACGACCCTGCCGCACGAGCTCGACTGGCTGCGCAGCGCCGTGCACCTCACGAAGGGCTGCTACCGCGGTCAGGAGACGGTCGCCAAGGTGCACAACCTCGGTCACCCGCCGCGTCGCCTGGTGCTGCTGCACCTCGATGGCTCGCAGAACGTGGTCGTCACCCCCGGCGACGAGGTGCGCGCGGTGGTGCGCGACGCCGAGACGGTCGTCGGCCGTGTCACCGCGTCCGCCCAGCACCACGAGCTCGGGCCGATCGCACTCGCCGTGCTCAAGCGCTCCGCTCCGGAGGGGGACGTGGTCGTGCTCGCCGAGGACGGCGAGGTCGCCGCCGCGCAGGAGGTCATCGTGCCCGTCGACGCCGGCGCTGTCGCCGACGTGCCCCGGCTGCCTCGTCTCGGCGCGGTGCGCCGCTAGGCCGCGGCCCGGCGATCCCGACCCGCAGCGACCGACGGCGCAGCACGGTGTCACCAGCGACAGCACCGGATGACGGATCCGCGGTGGCGACGGCCCGATCCCGCGCGACCGCCGCGATCGAGCGCCGCCTGCGCCGCCGCCTCGACGTGCTCGCGGTCGGGCGGCGCGTCACCGACTCGGCGCCCGCGATCCTGCAGATCGTCGCCGCCGTCACCGCCGCCTACGCGATCGCGCACTTCGCGATCGGCCACGTGACGCCGCTGCTCTCGGTCACCTTCACGCTGAGCGCACTCGGGCTCGCGCGTGACGCCCGGCCGCGCCTGCTCGTCGAGACGATCGTCGGCATGCTCATCGGCATCGCGCTCGCCGATCTGCTCGTGCTGATCGCGGGGCGCGGGCTCTGGCAGCTGGTGGTCGTGCTCACGGTGACGCTGTTCGTGGCGCGCGCCGCGTCGCCCTCGCCGGGGTTCGCGATCGCCGCCGCCATCCAATCGGCCCTCGTCATGCTGCTGCCCGCCCCGGTCGGCGGGCCCTTCACCCGCACGCTCGACGCGCTGATCGGCGCCGCGATGGCGCTGCTCGTGACCGCGCTCGTGCCCCGTGACCCGCGTGGTGCGGCCCGCCGCGAGGGGCGGGTGCTCTACGCCGTGCTCAGCGAGTCGAGCGGATCGATCGCGGGCTCGCTCGCCGAGGGCGACGCGGCGGCGGCGTCGCTGGCGCTGACGCGGCTGCGCCGCACCCAGCCGATGGTGGATGCGTGGGCGAGCTCGCTCGAGAGCGCGATCGCGGTCGCGCGCATCGCCCCGCTGCTGCGCCGGCACCTGCCCGAGCTGCGTCGGCAGCAGACCGCGCATCGCACCGCCGACCTCGCCGCCCGTCACCTGCGGGTGATCGCCCGCCGCACCGAGTATCTGAGTCGTGACGGAGTCGCCCGCCCGGAGCTCGCGGAGCTCGTCGCCGAGGTGCAGTCGGTTCTCGGCGATCTGGGTCGCGGCCTCGACCCGCGCGCCGGCGGAACGGCCGGCGGAACGGCCGGCGGAACCGCGGGCGCTCCCGACCTCGACGCGACCCGGAACCGCCTCGCGACTCTCGCCGGCCGACTGGACCCGGCCGTCGTGTCGACGAATGCGACGGCGCCGGAGGCGACCATCGTCATCCTGCTGCGGCCGCTCGTCGTCGATCTGCTCACCGGGGCCGGGACCTCGGCGGATGACGCGCGCGCCCTGCTGCCGGAGATCTGAGCTCGCCTGTCGTTCGGCGCGCCGCGCGCCCGGCGTGGCGTCAGAACCGCAGCGCGGCGGGGGAGTCGAGCTCGAGCCAGCGGTCCTCCGGGCCGAGCGTCGCGCGGGTCATCCGGTCGGCCGCGATCAGCGGGCCGAACCCCAGCGCCGTGAGGCTCGCGACGTCGTCGATCGGCACCTGGAACGTGCGGAAGGCGCCGAGGTCCGGGTCGCCGGCCGCGACCTCGCGGGCGTCGTCGCCACGGCGGTACTTCGCGACGAGCGCCGTCTGGTCGAGCACGTACCCGGTCGCGCGCAGTTCGCCGTCGACGACCCAGGCCGCGACCTTCCAGAACCGCTGGGGGATGTGCGTGCCGCGATAGAGCGGATCGTCGGAGGCGAAGACGGGGCCGGTGAACACGCTCACCCGCGCGTCGCTGCCCTCGGTCGCCTCGAGCACGTAGTCCTCGAGGCCGAGCCACAGCTCGGGCTTCTGGTTGAAGGCTGACGACTGCGGTGCCGCGTTCGTGTAGGCGAAGGTGTCGACGTTCGCCTTCTTCGCGGCCGCCGCGTCACCCCACACCGGGTCGCGGCGGCGCACGAGATGACCCCGGTCGAGGTCGTTGCGGGCGTAGACCTCGGGCCCGGTCTGCTGATCGTCGGGGATGCGGCCGTCGAGGTGCCAGTCGTCGCCGCGCCCCAGGTCGACGAGCTTCGCCCCGTCGATGTTGACCGCCGTGAACGCCGCCAGCTTGCGGTGGGTGTCGAAGCCGATCGAGAAGTGCGTCGAGTCGAGCGGCGTCAGCTCGCGGCCCTCGGCCGGGGTCGGGAGGGGGACGGGCTGGGCCAGGAAGTCGACGTCGTATCCGCTCATGCGGGCATCCTCGCCCCGGCCGGTGACATCGGGGTGAATCTCGCCGGGGATAGGCGGGGCGGCTGCGCTCGCAGGCGGAGCCGCCGGAGCCGCTGGAGCGGGAGCCGGAGCCGCCGCCGCCCCGCCGGCGGCGAGGCGGGCCTCTAGCCCCGCGAGTCGCGCCTCGGTCGCCCGCAGCTGGGCCTCCCGGCCCGCCAGCAGGGCGTCACGCTCGGCCGCGATCGCGGCGCGGTGCTCCCGCAGCGCCACCCGGATCGCGCCGCGGATCACGAGGTAGAGCACCCACAGCAGGATCATGATGAACGGCAGCGAGATCACCAGCTGGAACAGCAACTCCATAGAGCCGAACTTAGCTCAGCGAGTGCGCCGCGACGGGCTCGCCGCGAAGAGCTGACGCCGGCCGTCGCGCGTCGTCGACGCTCGACCGGACAGCTCAGCGCGCCCTCGTCCCCGGGCCCTCGCCGGGCGCGACCGCATCCCAGTCGACCGTGAGCTCACCCAGCCGCCAGCGCGCGCGACCGTCGCGAACCGGCCAGCCGACGGCGCGCATCCCCTCGGCGACGGCGATCCAGCGCTGACTCGGACCATAGGCCGACAGCGGCGCCGCGCGGGCCCACTCCCGATCGAGCGCGGCCACGAAGTCGTGCACGCGCTCGCCGGCGACGTTGCGGTGGATGAGCGCCTTCGGCAGCCGCTCCGCCACGATCGACGGCTCCTCGAGCTCGGCGAGTCGCAGCGACACCGTCAGCGTGCGCGGACCCTCCGGTCCGAGCGCGACCCAGCTGCACACCCGCCCGATCTCGTCGCAGGTGCCCTCGACCAGCAGTCCGTCGGGCTGCAGGCGCGCGAGCATCCGCCCCCACGCCGCCGGCACCTCGTGCTCGTCGTACTGCCGCAGCACGTTGAAGGCGCGGATGACGGCCGCGGGGCGTCCGCCCGGCGTGGGCGTCTCGAAGCCGCCCAGCCGGAAGCTCACGCCCGGGCGAGCTCGCTCGCTCGCGATGCGCACGCGCTCGGGCTCGATCTCGACGCCGACCACCTCGACGTCGGGGCGCACGCGGGTCAGCCGCTCGTGCAGCTCGAGGGGAGTCGTGGCCGAGGCACCGTAGCCGAGGTCGACCACGAGCGGATCCGCTGTCTGCCGCAGCACCGGCTGCACGGCGATCCAGCGATCGATGCGGCGCAGGCGGTTCGTGTTCGTGGTGCCGCGCGTCACGCGTCCCTCGACGCGTTCGCCCCGCGCTCCGCTCGCCACCCGAGCACAGTACCGGCGGCGGGCCGCGGAGGCGTGCGGCAGCCGATGCGACGTCCTCCGTCGTCACCGCCCGTCGCTAGGCTGAGCACCATGACGAGCACGCTCATCCTCCTGCGCCACGGCAACTCCGACTGGAACCAGAAGAACCTGTTCACCGGGTGGGTGGATGTGCGGCTCAGCGAGCAGGGCATCGCCGAGGCCAAGCGCGCGGGCGAGCTGCTCGCCGAGTCGGGCCTGAAGCCGCAGGTGCTCTACACGAGCCTGCTGACCCGCGCGATCCAGACCGCGAACCTCGCCCTCGAGGTCGCCGACCGCCTGTGGATCCCGGTCAAGCGCGACTGGCGCCTCAACGAGCGCCACTACGGTGCGCTGCAGGGCCTCGACAAGGCCGAGACCCTCGAGAAGTACGGCCCCGAGCAGTTCCAGATCTGGCGCCGCAGCTTCGACACCCCGCCGCCGGCGCTCGCCGATGACGCCGAGTGGTCGCAGGTGGGCGACGAGCGCTACGCCGACCTCGCCGACAGCGAGCTGCCCCGCACCGAGAGCCTCAAGCTCGTGATCGACCGCCTGCTGCCCTACTGGGAGAGCGACATCACGAAGGACCTCGGCGAGGGCAAGACGGTGCTCGTCACCGCCCACGGCAACAGCCTGCGTGCGCTCGTCAAGCACCTCGACGGCGTGAGCGACGCCGAGATCGCCGAGCTCAACATCCCGACCGGCATCCCGCTCGTCTACGAGCTCGACGACGACTTCCGCCCCACGGGCCCGGGCCGCTACCTCGACCCGGAGGCCGCGGCCGCCGGTGCCGCCGCGGTCGCCAACCAGGGCAAGAAGTAAGCCGGAGCGACACGACTCCATGCGATTCCTCGTCGCGGCCTTCCTCGACGACGTCGCCCTCGACGCCGAGTTCGAGCCGGGCACGCTGCCGCTGCACGTGACCCTGCTCGGGCCCGGCGACACCCACGCCGACCAGGGCCAGCTCGAGGCCGGCATCGAGGCGGCCCTCGCCGCCTTCGCGCCGCTCGAGGTCGAGGCCGGCGACGACGAGCTCTTCGGCGACGCGCACGACGTCGAGGTGACCCTGCTCGACGATGAGACCGGCGAGCTGGATGCGGTGCACCGGGCGCTCATCCAGCAGCTGCGTCCGCTCGGGGTGTCGCTCGTCGACGCCCGGCACGCCGGCGCCGGCTTCCGACCGCACGTCACCGCGGTCGACGGAGATCGTCTCGATCGCGGCGAGCGGGTCGAGCTGGATGCGGTGGCGCTGCTCGAGCGCGACCCGCACGCCGACGGCGGGCCCGTCTGGCGCCTGATCGCGCAGTTCCCGCTGATCTGACCCGGATCGCCGCTCGGCTACAGCGCGGGCTGCGAGTGCAGCTCGCTCGAGAAGCTCCGGCCGTCGAGCTCGACGTAGACGCGCGACTCGATCAGCGACACCGTCAGCTCGCTGCGGCGGCCGAGCGCGCCCGCGACGTCGTCGACGAAGCCGGGGTCGAAGCTGCGCAGCTCGATCTCCTCGCCGCGGTGGATCTTCTTGCCCGCCCAGAGCGCGGCGACCTTCGCCGGATCGCGGTGCGTGTAGACGACGGTGCGGTCGGCGAGCTTGCTGCCGAAGTGAAGGCGCTCCGCATCCGGGCCGCCGATCTCGATCCACCCGGTGATCGAGCCGGTCGCGTCGCGCACGAGCACCGCCGGCTCGTTCTTCGTGGTCGAGATGCCCTCGCTGAAGGCGATGCCCTCGACGTACTCGAGCGCGTAGGCGAGCACTCGTGTCACGAGGAACTGCTCGGTCTCCGAGGGGTGGCGTGCGGCGCGCAGGCTGACCGACTCGTAGACGCCCCGATCCACGTCGGAGATCGTGAGATCGAAGGTGTGGATCGTCGCGCCGGCAGCCATGGGATCGAGCCTAGGCGCGCGGACGGGATCGGTCCGACCGCGGCAGCGTCACGGGATGCGCGTCACAGGAAGTGCGAGCCGAGCTCCAGCACGAGCGCCTCGAACTCCACGGGGCCGCTCGTGTCGACGCGCACGACCGGACCGAGGGCGAGCGGCTGGAACGCCTCGAAAGCCGCATCCCAGTCGCGGTGCACGCCCGCTCGCGACGGCTGACGTGCCGCGAAGCGCTCGCGGGCGACCTCGACGGGCACCTCGCACCACAGCTCGACCGTGCGCGGCGAGCCGGCGACCTCGAGACCGCGGCGGGCGAACTCGAGATCGCGGCTGCGGTCGAGCACCGCATCGACGATGACGCCGCCCTCGGTCTCGGCGGCGAGCCGCCAGAGCGTGTCCATCGCGATGCCGCCCAGTCGCGCGGAGTCGCCGTCGGGCAGCAGCTCGCCGAAGCTCTCCTTCAGCGCGTCCTTCGCCAGCACCGGGGCTCCGAGGATGCCGCCGAGCTGACGGGCGAGCGACGACTTGCCCGAGCCGGGGAGTCCGTTGACGAGGATCGCGACCGAGGCCATCTGCTCAGCCTAGGTCGCACCGGCGTCCGCGACAGCGCCAGGGCCAGCGAGCACGAACGCATCCGCGCCGGCGACCGCGCCGCGAACGACCGAGGGCGGCCATCCCGCAGGATGACCGCCCTCGTGAGCGTCGGGCGCCGTGCGGCGCCGGGGGAGGACTCAGTCCTCGTCGGCCGGAGTCCAGTCGCCGGTCGCCAGGTACTGCACCTTCTTGGCGATCGAGACCGCGTGGTCGGCGAAGCGCTCGTGGTAGCGCGAGGCCAGCGTGGCGTCGACGGTGTCGGACGCGCCGCCGCTCCAGGTCTCGGCGAGAACCTGGTCGAAGACGCTGAGGTGCAGCTCGTCGACCTTGTCGTCCTCGTTGCGGATGTGCTCCGCGATGTCCACGTCCTGCGTCTCGAGCAGCTCGGTGAGCTTGCGGGCGATCTGCACGTCGAGCTCGCCCATGCTCTTGAAGGTCGGGCGCAGGCTCTTCGGAACCACCTTCTCGGGGAAGCGGTAGCGCGCGAGCTGCGCGATGTGGCGGGCGATGTCGCCCATGCGCTCGAGCGAGGCGCTGATGCGCAGCGCGCTCACGACGATGCGCAGGTCGCGGGCGACCGGGTTCTGGCGCGCCAGGATCTCGATCGCGAGCTCGTCGAGCTCGTTGGCGGCGGCGTCGATCTTGCTGTCATCGGCGATGACCGACTCGGCCAGGGCGACGTTCGACTCGTTGAACGCGGTCGTCGCGTTGTCGATCGCCTCGGCGACGAGGCCGGCGATCTCGACCAGACGGTCCTGCACATCACGCAGTTCCTGCTGGAAAACCTCACGCATCTGCTGCGTCCTCTCGTTGTCACGGCAGACCGATCCCCGCCGCGGCACTACGGTCGCGCTGTCAGGTTAACGACCGGTGACGATCCCCTGAACTTCGGGGTGAACGACCCCGGAACGTCGGGATGCGCTGCGGGGAACAGCTGGCGGCCAGCCTAATGTAGGGGCTATGGACGCGGCCTGGCTCGTGCCCGCCGCCCTCGGGTTCGGCGTGGTCATCGGCGTCGGCGCGACGACTCTGCTCGTGCTGGCTGCCCGCCGCGGCGACCGGGCGCGCGAGGTGCTCACCCCGCGGGTGCCCGACGGGGTGGATGCGCTCATCGAGTCGCTCGACTCGGTCGGCATCGTCGTCGACCCGAGCAACAACGTCGTGTCGGCCTCGCCGCGAGCCCTCGCCACGAACCTCGTCTTCAACGACCACCTCGTGCACCCCGAGCTGCTCGACATCGTCGACAAGGTGCGCCGCGACGGGCTCCCCGCGAGCGACGAGCTGCATCTCACGCGCAGCCGCCTGGGGGAGCAGTCGCTGCACCTCATCGTGCGCGTCTCGCGCCTCGGCGCCCGCTATGTGCTGCTGCTCGGCGACGACCGCACCGAGGCGCACCGCCTCGAGGAGGTGCGCCGCGACTTCCTCGCGAACGTCAGTCACGAGCTGAAGACGCCGATCGGCGCCGTCGGCCTGCTGGCCGAAGCGCTCGAGTCGGCCGCCGACGAACCGGATGCCGTGCGCCGCTTCGCCGCCCGGCTCAGCGCCGAGGCCGAGCGTCTGGCGAAGATCACGTCCGAGATCATCCAGCTCAGCCGGCTCCAGTCGGGCGATGCCCTCGAGAAGGCGGAGCTGGTGGATGTCGACCACCTCGTGCGCCAGTCGATCGATCACCACCGCGTCGCCGCGGAGGCGAAGGACATCGAGCTGGTGGCCGGCAAGCGCCGCCACGCGCTCGTGCTCGGCGACTCGGCCATGCTGTCGACCGCGCTGAACAACCTCGTCGCGAACGCCATCCAGTACTCGCCCGAGCACTCGCGCGTCGGCATCGGCGTCACGCTGACCGACGGTGTCATCGAGATCGCCGTGACCGATCAGGGTGTCGGCATCCCGGCCGCCGATCGCGACCGCGTCTTCGAGCGCTTCTACCGCGTCGACGCCGCCCGCGCCCGCAACACCGGCGGCACGGGCCTCGGCCTCTCCATCGTCAAGCACGTCGCCCAGAACCATGGCGGCGACGTGCGTCTCTGGTCGCAGCCGGGCAACGGCTCGACTTTCACCATCCGCCTGCCGGAGGCCGTCGAGGCCTCCGCCGTCCCCACGGGAGCTACGGGATGACCCGCATCCTGATCGTCGAAGACGAGGAATCGCTCAGCGAGCCCCTCGATTACCTGCTGCGCCGCGAAGGCTACGAGACCGCTGTGGCGGCCGACGGGCGCTCGGCCCTGCAGCTGTTCGAGCGCGGTGGCGCCGACCTCGTGCTGCTCGATCTCATGCTGCCGGGCCTGCCCGGCACGGAGGTCTGCCGTGAGCTGCGCACGACCTCGAACGTGCCGATCATCATGCTGACGGCCAAGGACTCCGAGGTCGACATCGTGGTGGGGCTCGAGCTCGGCGCCGACGACTACGTCACCAAGCCGTACTCCTCGCGCGAGCTGCTGGCCCGCATCCGCGCCGTGCTGCGTCGCCGCGTCGAGGCCGTCGACGTGGATGACGCCGTTCTCGAGTCGGGCCCGGTGCGCATGGATGTCGAGCGTCACGTCGTGACGGTCGACGGCAACGAGGTCGCGATGCCGCTGAAGGAGTTCGAGCTGCTCGAGCTGCTCATGCGCAACGCGGGACGCGTGCTCACCCGCGGCCAGCTGATCGATCGCGTCTGGGGCGCCGACTACTACGGCGACACCAAGACGCTCGACGTGCACGTGAAGCGCATCCGCTCGAAGATCGAGCAGGACCCGTCGCAGCCCACGCTGCTCGTGACGGTGCGCGGTCTCGGCTACCGCTTCGAGGCGTAGGCCGGTCTCCGGGTCCGACGCTGCGGCGTCGGACCCGGGATCGCAGCCGGAACGACGAAGGGCCGGACATCCTCGCGGATGTCCGGCCCTTCGCGTGTCTGTGGCCGCGGGCGGCGGGGCTCAGCCGTTCGTGGCGGGCTGCGACGCCTCGCCGCTGGGGGTGCCGCTCGGCTCGGTGCCGTCGGCCGGGGTCGACGCCTCGCCCGAGGGGGTGCCCGACGGGGTGCCGCTGGGCGAGACCGAGGGGCTCGGCTTCGCGGTGGGGCCGTGCTCGGCGTACTCGGCGAAGGTCGTGTCGAGCACGGGGACGCCGAGCTGCAGGCCCTCCTGGTTGCCGTAGACGAAGTAGAGCTGGGCGAGCGCGCCGGCCTTCGGATCGAAGTCCTCGAGCAGCTTCTGGCCCTTCTTGCCGTAGCCGACGTTGTTCGCGCCCGGCTTGAGCTTGACCGTGACGTTCTGCTTGTCGCCGTCCGACTCGTACTGCACGCGCAGGTCGATGTCGTCGTCGGAGCGGTTGACGGCGGTGAGCACGAGGTTCGCGTCGCCCTCGTCGTTCACGATCGCGACCGCGTTGCGCAGGTCGACCTGGCCGACGTTGCCGCTCACGCCATCCGACGGGTCGTAGTGGTTCGTGGTCGCCTGGGGCGTCACGAAGTTGCAGCCGGCGAGGCCGACGGCGAGGCCTCCGAGGAGGGCGATGGATGCCAGCGCGCGTGCCTTCAACAGAACTCTCCAGATGTCGCTCGACGGGGCGAGAGACAGCATATCGGGGCCCTCGAGGGGCCCGGGGTTAGGCACCCCTAACTGAGGGGCAGCTGTGTTAGGATAGCCAGTCTGCGGAAGGAAAAACTCCATGCTCTTCGAGGTCGGCGAGACTGTCGTTTACCCCCATCACGGCGCTGCAACCATCACCGAAGTGAAGACCAGGAAGGTCCGTGGCGAAGAGAAGCTCTATCTGAAGCTCAACGTCACGCAGGGCGACCTCACGATCGAGGTCCCGGCCGAGAACGTCGACCTGGTCGGCGTTCGCGACGTGATCGGCAAGGAGGGGCTCGACAAGGTGTTCGAGGTGCTGCGTGCGCCGTTCACCGAAGAGCCCACCAACTGGAGCCGTCGCTACAAGGCCAACCTCGAGAAGCTCGCCTCGGGCGATGTGATCAAGGTCTCCGAGGTCGTGCGCGACCTGTGGCGTCGCGACCAGGATCGCGGCCTCTCGGCCGGCGAGAAGCGCATGCTCGCGAAGGCGCGCCAGATCCTCGTCTCCGAGCTCGCGCTCGCCGAGAAGACCGACGAGGAGAAGGCCTCGACGGTGCTCGACGAGGTGCTCGCCTCCTGAGCTCGCTCTGGTTCGCCAGAACAGCCTGAATCGTGATGGATGCGGTGGGCGGATGAGATCCGCCCACCGCATCGTCATGTCACCATCCATCGCGCCCGAGATCCCCTGAGGGAGACCCCGTGACCGATCAGCCCACCCTCGCCGTCATCGTCGTCGCCGCCGGATCCGGCACCCGCCTCGGCCAGGCCGAGCCGAAGGCTTTCGTCGAGGTGCGCGGGGTGACCATCCTCGAGCGCAGTCTCGATGCCGTCTTCGACTCCTCGACCCCGGCGCAGGTGATCGTCGTCGCCCCGGCCGCGAAGCTCGCCTCGGCGAAGTCGATCGCGCTGCGCGCCGCCGGGCCGGCCGCCGGATCGGTCACGATCGTCGAGGGCGGCGCGAGTCGTCAGTCGTCGGTCGCGGCGGGCCTCGCGGTCGTGCTCCCCGGCGTCGACACCGTGCTCGTGCACGACGCCGCGCGCGCACTCGCGCCGGCCGAGCTGTTCGACCGGGTCGTGCGCCAGGTGCGCTCGACCGGTCGCGGCGTCATCCCGGCCCTGCCGGTCACCGACACGGTCAAGCGGGTCGCCGACGGCGTCGTCGCCGGCACGGTCGATCGCAGCGATCTCGTGCACGTGCAGACGCCGCAGGGCTTCCCGCGCGCCGCGCTCGACCACGCCTACGCGGTCGCCGCAGCCGAGCACACCGACGACGCCGCCCTCTTCTCGGCCGACGGCGGCGAGGTCGTCACGGTCGAAGGCGACGCGCGCGCCTTCAAGATCACGACCCCCTGGGATCTGCGCCGGGCCGAGAACGTGCTCGGCGTGAGCCGCGGCATCCGCACCGGCATCGGCCTCGACGTGCACGCCTACGACGAGGAGTCGCCGCTCTGGTTCGGCGGCCTCTACTGGCCCGACGAGCCGGGGCTGAAGGGCCACAGCGACGGGGATGCGGCGCTGCACGCGGTCTGCGACGCCCTGCTCTCGGCGGCGGGGCTCGGCGATCTCGGCACGCGCTTCGGCGCGGCTGACGAGCGGTTCCGGGATGCGCGCAGCGAGGTCTTCGTGCGCGAGACGCTCGCTCTGGTGACCGGCGCGGGCTTCTCCGTCATCAACGTCGCGCTGCAGATCACCGCGAACCGGCCCCGCATCGGCGCGCGCCGGGGCGAGCTCGAGCGGCGCATCGGCGAACTGGTCGGCGCGCCGGTGAGCGTCTCGGCGACGACCGCCGACGGCCTCGGCATGACCGGCCGCGGCGAGGGGATCGCCTGCATCGCGACGGCGCTGCTGAGCAGCTGACCGCCAGCGCCCACCGCGGCGCCCGCCGTCGCGTCACGCGCCCGGGCGCGCGCATCCCCGCCGGTAGACTCCCCGGGTGACAGTGCGCCTCTACGACAGCCGGGCCCAGGCTGTGCGCGACTTCGTGCCGCTCCGCGACGGTGAGGTCGGCATGTACGTCTGCGGCCCCACCGTGCAGTCGTCGCCGCACGTCGGTCACCTGCGCAGCGCTCTCGTCTACGACCTGTGGCGGCGCTGGCTCAGCTACCGCGGCTACGCGGTGACCCTGGTGCGCAACGTCACCGACATCGACGACAAGGTGCTCGCGGGCGCGACCGAGCACGAGCCGTGGTGGGCGCTGGCGTACCGCATCGAGCTCGAGTTCACGGCCGCGTACTCGGCTCTCGGCATCCTGCCCCCGACCTACGAGCCGCGGGCGACCGCGAGCATCCCCGGCATGCAGCAGCTCATCGACGAGCTGATCGAGCGCGGTCACGCCTACCCGGCCGACGACGACTCGGGCGACGTCTACTTCGACGTGCGCAGCTGGAGCGGCTACGGCGCGCTGACCCGCCAGAGCATCGACGACATGAGCGAGTCGGCGGATGCGGAGACGCGCGGCAAGCGCGACGCCCGCGACTTCGCGCTCTGGAAGGGCCGCAAGGCCGAGGAGCCGGCGTCGGCATCCTGGGCCTCGCCCTGGGGTGACGGGCGGCCCGGCTGGCACATCGAGTGCTCGGCCATGTCGCGCCGCTACCTCGGAACCGCCTTCGACATCCACGGCGGCGGGCTCGACCTGCGCTTCCCGCACCACGAGAACGAGCTCGCCCAGTCGACCGCCGCGGGCGACGCCTTCGCGAGCTACTGGGTGCACAACGGGCTCGTCGCGATCGAGGGCCAGAAGATGTCGAAGTCGCTCGGCAACTCGATCTACGCCGCCGAGTTCCTCGGATCGGCGCGCGGCATCGCGATCCGCTACTACCTGGCGAGCGCGCACTACCGCTCGACGATCGACTACCACGACGGCTCCCTGGCCGAGGCCGAGGCCGCGGTCGACCGCATCGAGACCTTCCTCGAGCGCGCCGAGCGCCGCACCGCCGGCACCCGCTGGGCGGGCTCGGGCGTCGGCATCGTGCCCGAGGAGTTCGCAGCCGCGATGGACGACGACCTCGGCGTGCCGCAGGCGCTCGGCGTGCTGCACGAGCGCGTGCGCGCCGGCAACATCGCCCTTGACGCCGATGACGTGGATGCCGTCGCGCGCATCCACGGCGAGGTCACCGCGATGACCGAGGTGCTCGGAGTGCACCCCAGCCAGTGGCCGGAGGCGACGGGCGGCGGCGACACCGCGCTCGGCGCGCTGGTCGAACGACTTCTCGGCGACCGCGCCGCTGCACGAGCGGCCAAGGACTACGCCACCGCCGACCGCATCCGCGAGGAGCTCACCGCGGCCGGCATCACCATCGAGGACACGCCCGACGGGGCGCAGTGGAGCATCACATGAGCGGAAAGCCGGGGCGCCCGGGCGGCGCACGCAAGGGCGGCAAGAAGGGCCCCACCGCGGGTACCGGCGGCAACGGGCGCCGAGCCCTCGAGGGCAAGGGGCCGACGCCGAAAGCCGAGGACCGCAGCTGGCACGTCGCCGGCAAGCGCAAGCTCGCGCAGGACCGCCTCGAGGCAGCCCGCGCGCGGCACGGCAAGGGCGGCAAGACGGGCGACGCCGCAGCGCCGGCCCGCCGCCGCACGCCGAAGCGCGACGACGACAGCGAGCTGCTGACCGGGCGCAACTCGGTGCTGGAGGCGCTGCGCACCAAGGTGCCGGCGACGACGCTCTACATCGCGACCCGCATCGAGATGGATGACCGGGTCAAGGAGTCGATCGCGCTCGCCACCAAGCGCGGCATCCCCCTCGTCGAGGTCATGCGACCCGAGCTCGACCGCAAGGCCGGCCACGACGCCGTGCACCAGGGCATCGCGCTCGCCGTGCCGCCGTACCAGTACGCGCACCCGCTCGACCTCGTCGACGACGTCATCGAGAGCGACAAGAACCCGCTGTTCGTCGCCCTCGACGGCGTGACCGACCCGCGCAACCTCGGTGCGATCATCCGCTCGGTCGCCGCGTTCGGCGGTCAGGGCGTCATCGTGCCGCAGCGCCGCAGCGTCGGCGTGACCGCCTCGGCGTGGAAGACCTCCGCCGGGGCCGCGGCGCGCATCCCCGTCGCCCTCGCCTCGAACCTGGCGCAGACGATCGACTCCATCAAGGACCGCGGTGTCTTCGTGATCGGCCTCGACGGCGACGGCGACGTGTCGCTGCCCGGGCTCGAGCTCGCGAACCGTCCGCTGCTCGTCGTGACCGGCAGCGAGGGCAAAGGCCTCTCGCGTCTCATCACCGAGAAGTGCGACGCGATCGTGTCGATCCCGATCAGCGCAGCCACCGAGTCGCTCAACGCGGGCATCGCCACCTCGGTCACCCTCTACGAGATCGCGAAGCTGCGCGCGGAGCGCTGAGCGGATTCGATGCGCTCGGCGATCGTCGAGCGCATCGGATCGGACGCCGCACGTCGGCGCACGGTCAGAACGCGAACGTGCTCGCCATCCACATGCCGAGCAGGATCGGCACGGCGACGACCCCGCCTACGAGGTGAGCGATCAGCGCGCCGGCGCCGGTGCGACCTCGTCGGTGCAGTCGCACGTGACGCGAGATCAGGTGGGCGAGCGGGCCGAGCAGCACGAGGGCGTTCGCGCCGCTGCGGAGATCGATGCCCCGATCCCTCAGCTGGCGGAGATCCGCGACGGCGAACAGGACCGGGCTCGCGGCGAGCAGCAGCCAGAGGGCGACCAACCCCAGCGTCGAGATGACCGAGTCGACTCCGATCGCCTCCACCGCGCTGGTGATGCCTCGCGCCGCGACGAACAGCAGCGGCCAGAGGGCGAGACCCGCGGCACCCTGCGTCCAGGTGGTCTCGGGGGTGAGCGGGACGGCGGCGGTGGCCGGCTCGGGGCGCGGAATCCCGCGCTCTGAAGCGCGTCGAGGCGGCGGCCCGCTCCGAGCCGGAGGCCGCGAGCCGCCCCGTCCCGCGCCAACGCGGGCGGTCTCGCGCGCGACCGCCGCGCGCTCGCGACCTTCCTGCTTCAGCTCGGCGCGCCGGATCAGCACGGCTCCGCCGATCTCGGCGTAGAGCGCGTCGAACTCGGCGCCGAGGTGAGCGCCCGGGCGCGAGGCCGACGGGGCGTCATGCCAGGTCTCCGGCAGCAAGGCGGCCTGGGTGACGCGATCCAGCTGCTCATCGCTCATCTCGCGGCGGCGGGCGGTGATGTCGTGCAGCAGCCGTTCGACCGTCGTCACCGCCAGCGGGGGAGTCGTCGCATCGCCCGGCGCCGCCGTCTGGCGGAACTCCGCGGGGTGGACGCCGACCAGGCAGAGCACGCCGATGACGGGCACGGCGAACCCGGCCGCCCGTGACAGTCGCTCTTCCGTTCGGCGCGCGTGGTCGACGAGGCTCGGGATGTACGACTTCTGCGAGTAGTTGTTGACCTTGACACCCCAGCCGCCCGCCCACACCGAGGCGCCTTCGTGGTGCTTCGTGTTGATCACGAACACCCCGGCTGCCGTGATGACGACGTGGTCGATGTCGGAGCTGCGGCTTCCGAACGGGACGGAGTGCAGCACCGTGACCCCGGGGTGCACGGCGATCTGATTCAGCAGCCGGCCCGACACGCGCTCGCCGAGCACACCCTGGAACCAGCTGATCGAGGCGTCCGCGATCTCGACGCGACCGGTGGTCGGATCGAGGCGGATGCGCCCCGCATCCCATTCGCTCAGCAGCTTCTCGATCAGGGACTGACCGGGCACGCGCTGCTGAAGATCGCTCACCGGATCGAGTCTGCGCGACGGCTGTCGGATCGGGCAGCCCTCATTCGGGGCGCGGCGGCGTTCTCGAGGTGGAGTAGCGCTGGTCCGGAGTGACGGCGCTCGTCAGGTGCGGCGGAAGAGGCGTGCGGGCTTGCCGACGCCGCCGCGCTCGAGCTCGCCGGTCGACGCGAGCAGCGGCTCCATCGTTCGGCGGAAGGCGTCGCGGGGGAGAGCGATGCCGGCGATCGCGGAGTGGACCGCGTGCAGAGCCCTCAGCGTCGTGATCGCGGGCGCGAAGCCGACCGGGTCGGGCGCCTCGCGGTAGCGCTCGCGCAGCTCGGCGACGGCGAGGTCGATGATGGCCCGGTGCTGATAGAGCGGATCGCCGACCTCGGTGACCGGCGTGATCGCGACGCGGTCCGCATCCACCTCGAGCTCCGCACGGGGCGCGGCGGCGAGATGCGCGACCGAGAGCACCCAGCCGCGCGGGTCGCGGTCGGGGGCGTCGAAGACGCGCAGCTGGCGTGGGGCGATGTGGCGGGCCGCCGTGGGCGAGAGCCCGGTCTTGATCACGAGGGAGCGCTGCACGGCGTCGGACAGGGTCTCGCCCGGGTGCAGGAAGGTGCCGGGAAGCCGCAGCCCCTGGTCGTGGGAGTCGCGCACGAGGAGAACCGCGAGCTCGCCGGCGTCGTCGAGGGTGAGCACCGCGGTGTCGACCGCGACGGAGGGGCGCGGGTAGTCCTCCAGCGTGTTGTTCGCGTGATCTCGGTACACCATGCCTGGAGTTTACGCGGGTGCGCGCAAATGTCGGCGGCTCGTGTCATCCTGTATTTGCGCGATAGCGCGCAAAAGGGAAGGGGTGCCGCATGAGAAGCGAATACCTGGTGCAGGCGACGACCGACGCGGAGCTGCTGCTCGGGGTCTGGTCGCGCAGGGGTGAGGGAGACGGCGTGCTCCGCTGGACGGGCTCGGACTGGGCCGACGTCGACGACGACTGGGAGGCGCTGCGCCGCCCTGCGACGGGCAAGCACGTCATCTGGACGCGGACGCAGGCGCTCGAGGCGCTGCCCGGACTTCCGGAGCCCGGCGACGAGCTGATCGGCTTCGTCTACCTGCCCGAGCGGCTGGAGGTGCGCATCCGGCCTCGGATCTTCACCCCGCCGGCCGACGACGAGAGCGGTTTCCACCACGACGACTTCGAGGACTGGGCCCGCGAGCAGGGTGACAGCGACCTCGCGTGGAAGGAGGCGCGCGCCCTGGCCCGGCCGCGGACGTGCGGCGGGATGGCGCCCTGGGACGACGCGCCCGGTGGCGTCGACACGGCGCACGCGACCGCCCCGATCGACGAGCCGTCGGCGCCCGCACCCGGCACGGCGGCCGCGCGTCGGCTCGCGCGCCAGCAGAAGGCCTGGGCCGAGGCGATCGCCCGGCAGGCGCACGCGGGTCAGACGGACAAGCTCGGCGAGCCCTACATCGCGCATCCGACGCGGGTCGCGGCGCGCTTCGATCCGATCGCGCAGTCGACCGAGCACGTCGCCGCGCTGCTGCACGATGTGATCGAAGACAGCGCGTGGACGCCGGCGCTGCTGCGCGACGCCGGCATCCGCCGGGAGACGATCGCCGCGGTGCTGCTGCTGACGCGCGACGCGGGCACGACGCCCGACGAGTACTACGCCCGCATCCGTCAGCATCCGATCGCGCGAGCCGTGAAGCTCGCCGACATCGACGACAACACGGCGCCCGACCGTGTCGCCCGACTCGATCCGGCCACGCGGGAGCGGCTCGCCGCGAAGTACACGGCGGCGCGCGCGGCGCTGGGGATCGGCGGCGATGGCGGAAGCGTCAGCGCGGACGGCGGCTCGGCTGCGGTCGAGCCGGCGCCACCCGCCCGGCTGCCGCGCCGCATCGCCGAGCGCGGTGGGACGGATCGCGCTGTCGGCGTGATCGTCGGCCAGGCCTGCGGCGACGCGCTCGGCGCCGGCTACGAGTTCGGGCCCCCGCTCGACGACGCGGCCGAGGTGCGGATGGGCAGCGGCCCGAACTCGATGGGGTGGGCGGTCGGGGAGTGGACCGACGACACCGCCATGGCGATCCCGCTGCTGCAGGCCGCCGCATCCGGCCGACGCTTCGACGATGCCCGAACCCTCGACGAGATCGTCGGCCAGTGGCGCACCTGGGCTCGCACCGCGCGTGACGTGGGCATCCAGATCCGCGCGGTTCTCGCCGACACCCCGCACCCGACCGAGGCCGCGGCGCGTTCCGCCGCCGAAGAGCTGCACCGTCGGCGGGGACGCTCGGGCGGCAACGGCTCGCTCATGCGCACCGGGCCCGTCGCGCTCGCCTTCCTCTCCGGCGCCGCCGGCGAGGATGCGGCGCTCGCGGTCGCGGCGCGCCGGGTCAGCGAGCTCACCCACTGGGAGCACGACGCCGGCGACGCCTGCGTGCTCTGGACCGCCGCCATCCGTCATGCCGTGCTCACCGGTGAGGCCGACGTCCGGGTCGGCCTCGACCAGCTCCCCGCAGGGCGGCGGGCTCGATGGCTCGATCTGATCGCCGAAGCCGAGACACGGCAGCCGCGCGACTTCGAGCAGAACGGCTGGGTCGTGCAGGCGCTGCAGGCGGCGTGGTCGGCGATCCACCACGGCAGCGACGCGGTGGATGCGCTCGAGCGGGCGGTGCGCGGAGGCCGCGACACCGACACGGTCGCGGCGATCGCCGGGCAGCTCATCGGAGCGGTGCACGGAGCGTCGGCGTTCCCGGCCGAGTGGCGACGCCGGCTCAACGGCTGGCCGGGCCTGCGTGTGCGCGATCTGGTCGAGCTCGCGGTGCTCGCGAGTCGCGGCGGCGAGGTCGACGGCGTCGGCTGGCCCCTCGCTGACCGCGTTCCGGTCGACGGGTACCGCGACGTCGGGGCGTGGCACCCGCACGATCCCGGCGTGTGGCTGGCTTCGCAGGCGGGGCTGAGTCACCTGCCCGGCACCGTGGATGCGGTCGTCTCGCTCAGCCGGGTCGGTCGGGCGGAGACCGCGCATCCCACCGTGGAGTTCTGGCTGATCGATCGTGACGGCGCGAATCTCAACACGGTGTTCACGCTGGCGGATGCCGCCGACACCATCGCAGCGCTGCGCGCCGAGGGACGCACCGTGGCTGTGCACTGCGTCGAGGCGCGCAGCCGCACGGTCGCTGTCGCGGCCGCGTACTCGATGCGGCTCGGCATGGGCGCGGGGGATCCGATCGATCGACTCGACGCGCGCACGGCGCTCGCCCAGATCGAGCGGGTGCTGCCCGGGTCGCGGGTCTCGTCGGACTTCGTCCGCGCGCTCGAGACGCTCGCCGGCCACGGGCGGTGGTCGTGATGGTGTCGGATGAGACAGCGGCGGTCGAGAGGGCCGCGGTCGAGTACCGGGTGCAGGCCTCGGGGTCGATGATGTTCCTGGTCGGCTGGTTCGCCCACGAGGTCGGCGCCCTCGATGCGGACTGCTTCTGGTGGAAGGCGGTGCGCTGGCAGCGCTCGCCGTGGGCCTGGTCGCAGGTCGAGGATCGCGCTGACACCCTGACCGCACTGATCGATGCCGACTCCTTCCGGCGCGAGTGCCCGAGCATTCCGCCGTTCGCGGGGGAGGGGTCGGACGGCACCGCGGATGAGCCCGATGGCGGCGGTGATGGCCGCGGCGGCGAGACGAGCACGCCTCATGTCGGCGGCGCGTCGTAGCGTGAGCGGCATCCCGAACCGGAAGGCGCCGTGTACCTCCTGAACGACGCGCTCGTCACGAGCGCCAGCGATCTCAAACTCGCGAGCGAGTGCGAGTTCGCCTTCCTGCGCACCCTCGATCTCAAGCTCGGCCGGCTCGACGGGATCGAGGTCGTCGAGGATGCGATGCTCGAGCGCGCCGCCCGGCTCGGCGACCGCCACGAGGAGCGGATCGTCGAGCAGCTGCGCGCGGCGCCCGGTTCGGACGTCGTCACCCTGCCGCGCCCGACGGACGCGCGCGACCCCGACGAGCTGCGTCGACTCGCGGAGGCGACTACCGCGGCGCTGCGGGAGGGGCGCGGCTTCGTCTATCAGGCCGTGTTCTTCGACGAGACCGATCCCGCCCTGCCCTTCCTCGGCTTCGCCGACTTCCTCGCGCGGCAGAGCGACGGCCGCTACCGCGTGCAGGACTCGAAGCTCGCCCGGTCGGCGAAGGTCACGGCCCTGCTGCAGCTCGCCGCCTACCACGAGCAGCTCGAGCGGCTCGGCATCCCCGTCGACGACGAAGTCGAGCTGATCCTCGGCGACGGGCGCTCCAGCGTGCACCGCATCGACGACATCCGCCCCGTCTTCGAGCTGCGGCGCGAGCGGCTGCACCATCTGATCCGCGAGCACCGCGCCGAGGCCGGCGTCGTCGAGTGGGGAGATGCGCGCTACGCCGCCGAGGGGCGCTGCGCCGTGTGCGCCGCCGAGGTCGAAGCGCACCGCGATCTGTTCCTCGTCGCCGGGCTGCGCGCGACGCAGCGCACGAAGCTCAACGACGTCGGCATCCGCACGATCGACGAGCTGGCCGCCGCGGCGGAGCAGCCCGCCGGCGGCACCGTGCCGACCGGCACCTACCGTGCGCTGCAGGCGCAGGCCGCACTGCAGGCGGCCGTGCCGGCCGACGCCGATCCGCATGCCGTTCCCGCGTTCCGCATGTTCGCTCCGCAGGCGGTCGCCGAGCTGCCGCGGCCCGATCCGGGCGACATCTACTTCGACTTCGAGGGTGACCCGATGTTCCAGCAGCTCGCGCCCGACGGCGCGAGCTCTGTCTGGGGTCTCGACTACCTCTTCGGCTACATCGACGAGAGCGAGCAGTTCACGAGCTACCTCGCGCACGATCTCGAACAGGAGCGGCTCGCGCTGCGCGACTTCCTCGCCGACGTGCAGCTGCGGCGACAGGCGAATCCCGGCCTGCACATCTACCACTACGCCAGCTATGAGCGCACCCACCTCGCGGCGATCGCGGCGCGCCACGGCGAGGGCGAGGCGATCGTCGACGAGCTGCTGCGCGACGGCGTGCTCGTCGACCTGTACCCGGTCGTGAAGCGGTCGGTGCGCGTCGCGAGCCGCTCGTACTCGATCAAGAAGCTCGAGCCGCTGTACATGGGCGACGAGCTGCGCCGCGACGACGGCGTCACGAATGCGGGCGACTCGGTCATCCAGTACGCGCTGAGCCGCGCGGCCGCCGAGGACGGCGACGAGGTCGAGGCCGACCGCATCCTCGCCGACATCCTCGACTACAACCGCTACGACTGCGTCTCGACCCGGCGGCTGCGCGACTGGCTCATCGCCCAGGCGCGTGAGCTCGGCTACGAGCCGGGCACGGGAGGTGCGCGCGAGCTGCCCGACTCCGAGCGCACCTTTCGCGTCGACCCGCTGACCCCGGCGCTGCTCGACCGCGCCGAACGCCGCGTCGAGGCCGACGATGCCGGGGGCGCCGCGGCCAACCGCCTCGCCGCCGCTGCGGTCGACTACCACCGGCGTGAGGCCAAGAGCTTCTGGTGGGCGCACTTCGCCCGTCTCGAGAGCGACCCCGCCGACTGGATGGGCACACGTGACGTCTTCGAGGTCGATCCGGATCGCAGCGTGGTCGAGCAGGACTGGACCGAGCCGGCCGGCCGCCAGCGATCCGCCCGGCGGATGCTGCGACTGCACGGCGTCTGGGCTCCGGGCAGCACGCCGCGGCCGGGGGAGTCGTTCGCGATCTACCGCCCCGCCGTGCTGAGCCGACCCGACCGCGATCCGCGGCACGCCCTCGATCGCGACGTGCGCATCGAGAGCCTCGACGACGACGGCTCGGTCGTCGTCACCGAGCTGCTGCCCGTGGATGCGACGCCGTGGGATGCCCTGCCGATCGCGCTCGCGCCGGGCCGGCCGCCGACCACCGAGGGACACCGGGCCGCGATCGAGGAATGGGGATCCGCCGTCGTCGCCGAGGGCGACGACTGGCCGGCGGATGCGGCGAGCGACGTGCTGCTGCGGCGTCCACCCCGATTCCGGGACGGAAGCGCGCGCGAGCCGATGAACGACGACGATGACGGTCCGCGCGCGCTCGTCGCCTCGCTGCTCGGTCTCGACGACTCCTACCTCGCCGTGCAGGGCCCTCCCGGCACCGGCAAGACCTATCTGGCCGCCCACGCCATCGCCGATCTCGTCGGCCGCGGCTGGCTGGTCGGCGTCGTGGCGCAGTCGCACCGCGTGGTCGAGAACGTGCTCGACGGCGTCGTGCGGGCCGGGGTCGATCCCGCGCAGGTCGGCAAGAAGCCGCAGTCGGGAGCGCCCGCCGGCGAGCTCTCGTTCACAGCGCTCAGCGCGACGGGAGCGCAGGCCGCGTTCCTCGCCGAGCATCGGGCCGCCCGCCGTGGCGCCGTGCTCGGCGGCACGGCGTGGGACCTGGTCAACCCGACCCGCGTCGGCCGCCGCGAGCTCGATCTGCTCGTGATCGACGAGGCGGGTCAGTTCTCGCTCGCCAACACGATCGCCGTGGCGCAGTCGGCCCGCAGCCTGCTGCTGCTCGGCGACCCGCAGCAGCTGCCGCAGGTGAGCCAGGGCATCCACCCGGCCCCGATCGACGCCTCCGCTCTCGGTGCGATCAGCGCCGGCGCCGAAGTGCTGCCCGACCGCTTCGGCTACTTCCTCGCCGCGAGCCGGCGCATGGATGCGGCGGTCACCGCCCCGGTGTCGCGCCTCGCCTACGCGGGGAAGCTGCGCTCGCATCCGTCGACCGCGGATCGTCACCTCGACGGCATCGAGGCGGGCTTCGCCGCACTCCCGGTCGAGCACGCCGGCAACGCGACGGCGAGCGTCGAGGAGGCGGACGAGATCCTCCGACTCGTGCGCGAGCACCTCGGCGCGCGCTGGACCGACGAGCAGAGCGGTCGCGCCGACGATCCGCTCGCCGAGCACGACGTGATCGTCGTCTCGCCCTACAACGCGCAGGTCGAGCTGATCCGGGCGACGCTCGACGCGGCGGGGCTCGAGCGGGTGCGTGTCGGCACTGTCGACAAGTTCCAGGGGCAGGAGGCGGTCGTCGCACTCGTCTCGCTCGCGGCATCCAGCCCCGACGACGCCCCGCGCGGACTCGACTTCCTGCTCTCGCGCAATCGCCTCAATGTCGCGATCTCGCGCGCGCAGTGGGCGGCACGTCTCGTCTACTCGCCGAAGCTCATCGACCACCTGCCGTGGAAGCCCGAGGGCGTCGCCGAGCTGAGCCGCTTCATCGAGCTGGTGCGCCCGCGGGCTGTGCCCGCAGTCGCGCCGGGCGACGCACCGGGCTGAGGTCGCGGGCGGCGCTCAGACGTTCTTGCGCCAGTCCTCCTCCTGCTCCTCCTCGCCGAGAGCGAGGGGAGCCGTGAGCATCGCGGTCGGCGGACCCACCACGGTCACCTCGTCGCGACGGTGGCGCAGCACGGTGTCGATGTAGTCGGTGAGCGCCTCGGCGACGGGAACGGGGCGGCCGGTCTCCTCCGAGAGATGCCAGCGGTGCTCGAGCAGCTGGTGGAAGACCTCCGCCGGCTCGAGTTTGCCGCGCAGCTCGCGGGGGATCGCCCGCACGATCGGCTCGAAGACTTTGACAAGCCACTCGTGGGCGATCATCTCCTCGTCCTGCTGCGCGCGGTCGCCGATCGCCCGGTAGGCGTCGAGGTCGTTGAGCAGCCGGCGAGCCTGGTTCTCGCCCGCGTCGAGACCCGTCAGGCGCAGCAGGCGGCGGGAGTGGTGCCCGGCATCCACGACTTTCGGCTGGATGCGCACGCGGGTGCCGTCGCCGGTGTCGTCCTGCTGGATCGACAGCTCCTCGATGTCGAAGCCCAGCGCGTTGAGGCGCTCGACGCGCTCGCTGATGCGCCAGCGCTCCGACGAGGGGAATGACTCGGCGCCGGTCAGCTCGGCCCACAGCGTGCGGTAGGCCGCGACGATGCCGTCGGCGACCTCGACGGGATCGAGATCCTCGCCGAGCCGCCCGCCGGTCTGCAGGTCGAGCAGCTCGCCGGCGATGTTGACGCGGGCGATCTCGAGGTCGTTCTCACGCTGGCCGTTCGACAGGCCGCCGTCGTAGAGCTTGCCGGTCTCGGCATCCACCAGGTAGGCGGCGAAGGCGCCCGCATCGCGCCGGAACAGCGTGTTCGACAGCGAGACGTCGCCCCAGAAGAAGCCGGCGATGTGCAGGCGCACGAGCAGCACGGCGAGAGCGTCGACGAGCCGCGTGCCGGTCTCGGCGCGCAGCGTCTGCGAGTAGAGCGCGCGGTAGGGCAGCGAGAAGCGCAGGTGCCGGGTGATGAGCACGGGCGCGAGTGGCTCGCCACCGGCGTCGGTGCGGTTCGAGATCACGGCGACCGGCTCGACGCAGGGCACGTCGAGGCGCTGCAGGGTGCGCAGCATGTCGTACTCCTGCCGCGCCAGCTCGCTGGTCGTCTCCTTGACGGCGATGACGTGGCCGGCGAGGTGCACGAAGCGCACCAGGTGGCGCGAGATGCCCTTCGGCAGCGCGGCGATGTGCTCGGTCGGCCAGTCGGCGAGCGGCAGGTTCCAGGGCAGGTCGAGCAGGGCCGGATCGGGCACGGCCGAGGTGATGGAGAGGGCGGGACTGTTCATGCGGAGGCTCCGGGATGCGCGGATCGGCGGTGACGCGACGGCGAGCGTGACGATGGCGGTCGAGACGACGGCGAGCGCGACGGTCGGACGCGACAGGGGCGAGGCCGAGACGACGACGGCCGCGGCCCCGCGTGGGACCGCGGCCGTCGCGGGATCTCGCTCGATCAGGCGGTCGGCGCCGCGGGAGCAGCCGGAGCGGCGGCGGGTGCCGCCGACGTCGACGCGGCGACGGGCGCGTTGAGGCGCTCACCCGACTCGGCGTCGAAGGCGTGCAGGTGCTGCGGAACCGGCGTCAGCACGATCTTGTCGCCGGCGTTCGGGTGCGAGCGGCCGTCGACGCGGGTCACGATGTCGACGCGCTTGCCGTCGATGTCGGCGTGACCGTAGAGGTAGCCGTCGGCGCCGAGCTCTTCGACCACATCCACCTCGACCTGCAGGCCGCTGCCCGAGGTCGAGATCGTGAGGTCTTCGGGGCGGATGCCGACGGTGACCTGCTTGCCGCTGGCCGAGGTGAGCACGTCGCGCTCGATCGCGGCGACGCTCGAGCCGAACTGGATGCCGCCGTCGACGATGTCGGCGGTGAACAGGTTCATGGCCGGGCTGCCGATGAAGCCGGCGACGAACACGTTGTTCGGCTTCTCGTAGAGGTCGCGCGGCGAGCCGACCTGCTGCAGGATGCCGTCCTTGAGCACCGCGATGCGGTCGCCCATCGTGAGCGCCTCGGTCTGGTCGTGCGTGACGTAGACCGTCGTGACGCCGAGGCGGCGCTGCAGCGAGGCGATCTGGGTGCGGGTCTGCACGCGCAGCTTCGCGTCGAGGTTCGACAGCGGCTCGTCCATGAGGAACACCTGCGGCTGGCGCACGATCGCGCGGCCCATCGCGACGCGCTGACGCTGACCACCCGAGAGGGCCTTCGGCTTGCGGCCGAGGTAGGGCTCGAGGTCGAGCAGCTTCGCCGCCTCGAGCACGCGGTCGGCGCGCTCCTGCTTGCTGACGCCGGCGATCTTGAGCGCGAAGCCCATGTTCTCGGCGACGGTCATGTGCGGGTACAGCGCGTAGTTCTGGAAGACCATCGCGATGTCGCGGTCCTTCGGCGGCACATCGGTGACGTCGCGGTCGCCGATAAGGATGCGGCCGTCGTTGACCTCTTCGAGGCCCGCGAGCATGCGCAGGGTGGTCGACTTGCCGCAGCCGGAGGGGCCGACGAGAACGAGGAACTCGCCGTCGGCGACCTCGAGATCGATCGCGTCGACCGCGGGACGGGTGCCGCCCGGGTAGAGACGGGTGGCCTTGTCGAAGGTCACAGATGCCATGGGTGTATCTCCTTCACCGGCAGGTACGTGCCGGACGATCCGAGTGAATGGAATGGTGGTGCCCACGTCGGCGAACGTCAGTGGTCACCTGGCGTTCACCCTAAAGCACGGATGTCGCGGACGCCACGGGTGCGCAGTCGCGTCGCGCGCGCCCTGGACGAGACGGTCTACCCGTCTGCGCCGCTAGGCTCGCAGCGCAGTCGGAACCGGGAGTGCTCCCAGGGTCGGGTGCCTACGATCTCCGCGTCGCGCGTGCGCCTTCCGCCGCGTGAATCGCCGTCCGCCGCACTGCGGCATCTACGAGGAACGATGACCGACCCGCACGAGCCCGCCGACCGCGAGAACGACAGCGCGCCCGCGCAGCCGGACGACGCCGCGACGGCTGCCGAGGGCGCGGCTTCCAAGGGCACGACGTCTGACGCCACGGACGCCGACGCCGCCACCGCCGTCGAGCCGCGCACGCCCGCCGAGCCGCCGCTCGATACGGCTGCGATCCAGACCGCCGCGCGCACCGCCGCCCGGGAGCGCGCGAGTGAGATCCGCACGCAGCAGCGCAAGAGCGACCGCCGCCGCACCTGGCTGCTGCGCGGCGGCCTCGTGACCGGCATCGTCGCCGTCGTCGTGGTCGTCACCTTCGTCATCATCAGCTTCGCGAGCCCCTCGCAGCGCGGCCCGCGCAACATGCTCAGCGACGGCATCCGCATCGGCACTGACCTCAAGGCGCTGCGCACCGGCTCGCTCGGGCCGGGAGAGGCGCCGACCGAGTCGCGCAACCAGGACGGCGCGATCCCGATCCGCATCTACGTCGACTACTTCCAGCCCGATTCGGCGAAGTTCGCGAAGGCGAACGCGAAGCAGCTGCGCAGCTGGGTGAGCGACGGCGCCGCGACGCTGGAGATCCATCCGATCGCCCTGAGCAGCAAGTCGGGCTCCGACCAGTACGCGCTGCGCGCCGCGAACGCGGCCGGATGCGTGGCGGAGTTCGCTCCCGACAGCTTCCTCGACTTCCACGTCGCCCTCCTCGCGGCGCAGCCGTCGCAGGAGAGCGGGGGCATGTCGGATGCGCGCATCCTCGCCGTCGCGAAGGACGCGAAGGTGCAGTCGATGTCAGATGTGACCAGCTGCGTCGAATCGCGTCGCTTCGGCAAGTGGGTGCAGGCGGCCAGCAACCGCGCCGTCAACGGACCGCTGCCGGGCACGAAGGTCAAGGCGGTCTCGGCGACCCCGCTCGTGCTGCTGGGGGCGACCCAGTTCGTGCCGAGCAGCTACTCGAACTCGCAGGACCTGGCGCGGGCGTTCGTGCAGGCCAACGGCGGTGACTTCACCCAGGACGAGTCGGCGAGCCCGTCGCCGTCGGCGTCGCCGTCGGACGCCGCCTCGGCTCCCGCCGCGGGCTGAACACGGCCGCTCGCGCTCGCCGGCCGCCGGTAGGATCGGCGGCGTCGCCTCCTTAGCTCAGTTGGCCAGAGCACCGCTCTTGTAAAGCGGGGGTCGTCGGTTCGAACCCGACAGGGGGCTCTGCGAAAAGGCCCGGCGGAACTCGTGTTCCGACCGGGCCTTCGCTCTGTTCCGGCCGCGCGTGGGACCGGCGTGGGACCGGCGTGGGACACGGCGCCGCGCGGATCCGCTCAGCGGGGGAGCGGGCGGAAACGACGCAGTCGCAGGCTGTTGAGCACGACGAACACCGACGAGAACGCCATCGCGGCGCCGGCGAGGATCGGGTTCAGCAGCGCGAGCATCGCCAGCGGGATCGCGGCGACGTTGTAGGCGAAGGCCCAGAACAGGTTGCCCCGGATCGTGCCCAGCGTGCTGCGGGCGAGACGGACGGCGTCGGCGACCGCGAGCAGGTCGCCGGAGACGATCGTCACATCGCTCGCGGTGATCGCCGCATCCGTGCCGCCGCCCATCGCGAGTCCGAGATCGGCGGCGGCGAGGGCGGCGGCGTCGTTGACCCCGTCGCCGACCATCGCGACGACGCGGCCCTGCGCCTGCAGCTCGCGCACCGCATCGAGCTTTCCCGCCGGCGTGACGCCGGCGCGCACGTCGGCGATGCCGACCTCGGCCGCGACGGCCCGCGCGGCACCCTCGTTGTCGCCGGTCAGCAGCACCGGGGTGAGCCCGAGCCGCTTCAGCGCGGCGACGGCGGCGGCACTGGTCGGCTTGACGGTGTCGGCGACGGCGACGATGCCGAGCAGGCGCCCGTCGGCGGCGACTGCCACGACGGTCGAGCCCGTGGCCTCGTGCCGGGAGGCTCTCGCTGCCAGCGGGGCCGTGTCGATCGACCACTCGTCCGCGAGCCAGCCCAGCCGCCCCGCGAGCACGAGCCGCCCGTCGACGACCGCTTGCACGCCGAAGCCGGCGTGCGCGGCGAAGTCGGCGGCGATCGGATGCGCGGCGTCCGCCTCGGCGATGGCCCGGCCGATCGGGTGCTCCGACCCGGCCTCGGCGGCCGCCGCGAGACGCAGCAGCTCGGCGCCCTCGACGCCGTCCGCCGGCACGACGGCCGCGACCCGCATCCTTCCCTCGGTCACGGTGCCGGTCTTGTCGAGCACGATCGTGTCGACCTTGCGGGTCTGCTCGAGAACCTGTGGTCCGCGGATGAGGATGCCCAGCTGCGAGCCGCGGCCGGTGCCGACGAGGATCGCGGTCGGCGTGGCGAGGCCGAGCGCGCACGGGCAGGCGATGATCAGCGTCGTCACGGCGGCGGTGAAGGCGATCTCGATCGAGGCGCCCGACAGCATCCACCCGGCGAAGGCCACGATGGCCAGTCCGATCACGACCGGCACGAACACGCTCGACACCCGATCGGCGAGCCACTGCACCTGCGCTTTGCCGGTCTGCGCGTCGATCATGAGAGCGCGGATGCGGGCCAGCTCGGTGTCGGCGCCGACGCGGCGGATCTCGACGACGAGGCGCCCGCCCGAGGAGATCGTTCCGCCGACGACACGATCGCCGGCCGTCACCTCGACCGGAACCGACTCGCCCGTGAGCATGCTGGCGTCGATCGCCGAGGCGCCCTCGACCACGACGCCGTCGGAGGGCACCTTCTCGCCCGGGCGCACCACGACTCGGTCGCCGATCGCGAGCTGCGCCACCGGCACCCGCGTCTCGACGCCGTCGCGCAGCAGGGCCGCGTCTTTCGCTCCGAGCTCGAGCAGCGCCTGCAGTGCGGCACGTGACGAGACGCCGGCGCGCGCCTCGATCCAGCGCCCGAGCAGCAGCAGCACCGTCACGAGCGCGGCGACCTCGAGATAGATCTCGTCGGCTCCGCCCTCGGGACGGCCGATGAGCGTGAAGCTCATGTGCATGCCGGCCATGCCCGCGCCGCCGAAGACGAGGGCGTAGAGCGACCAGCCGAACGCCGCGAGGATGCCGAGGCTGATGAGCGTGTCCATCGTCACGCCGCCGTGACGCAGGTTCACGGCCGCGGCACGGTGGAAGGGCCAGGCGCCCCAGACGACGACCGGCCCGGCGAGCGCGAGGGCGAGCCACTGCCAGTTCTCGAACTGGAGCGCGGGGATCATCGACAGCAGCGCCACCGGCACACCGAGCGCGGCGCTGATCACCAGGCGGCGCAGCAGGGCGCCGGCGTCGCCGGGGTCGTGCTGGTGGCCGGCGGAGCTGCCGTGCTGGTCGTGCTCCGGGCGCTCGTCCTGCGACGCCGGATCGGCGGGGTGCCGCGTCACCGAGGCCGGGGCGGGCTCCGGCGCGGGGATCGTCGCCCGGTACCCGGCCGCCTCGACCGTCTGCAGCAGACGCCCCGCATCCACCGACTCGTCGCTGCCGTCGCTCACGACATGGGCCGTCGACAGGGCGTAGTTCACGGTCGCCTCGACGCCGGGCAGCCTGTTGAGCTTGCGCTCGATGCGGTTCGCGCACGAAGCGCAGGTCATGCCGGTGATGTCGAGACGGTGCTCGACGGCGGTCATGCGCGCTCGCCGCCCTCCGTGGCCTCGCCTGCGGCGCCGGTCACGTCATCGGCGAGGGCGTAGCCCGCCTCCTCGACGGCGGCCCGGATGCGCTCGGCCGCGATCGGCGCCGAGCTCGCGACGGTCACACGCGAGGCTCCGCCGACGACGAGCTCGACGTCGACCGTCGAGACCTCGGCGATCTCGCCGATCTCCTCGGAGACGCTCGCGACGCAGTGCGCGCAGGTCATGCCCTCGACGAGGACGGTGCTGGTGATGGTCGACATGGTCGAGTCCTTTCGGGTACAGGGGGACGCTACGAGCGGCTGTGCTCTCTGCTGCGCTCTACGAGCGCACGAGCCGCGCGATGGCCGCGCTGGCCTCGCGGATCTTCTCCTCGGCGACCGGTCCGCCTTCGGCCGTGGCCTCGGCGACGCAGTGGCTGAGGTGGTCATCGAGCAGCGCGAGCGCGACGGTCTCGAGCGCCTTCGTGGCAGCGGAGACCTGGGTGAGGATGTCGATGCAGTACACGTCGTCCTCGACCATGCGCGCGATGCCGCGCACCTGACCCTCGGCGCGACGCAGGCGCTTGAGCAGCGCGTCCTTGACGTCCACGTAGCCGGGGGACCCGTGCCCGTGTGCGGCGTGGCCGGTGTTCTCGGCGGCGTCCGCCGGGGGTGCTGCGCTCATCCGCGTCTCCGATCCTCGTGTGGCCGATCGAGGTACCCATACCAATACGGGGTAGGGGTATCCGTCGACGACAAGTATGCGCGACCCGCGACGTGCGTGCACGCGCGGGCCGCGCATCCCAGCCTTCTGCCAGCTATACCCCGTTGGGGTATATTGCCGGGGTCACGGTCGGGTGAGGAACTTCTTCGGGTCGATCGGCTTGCGCCGCCCCATCCGCCGTCGTGCCGGCTTCGCGCCGACGTGCAGCCAGCCGAGCAGCTTCTCGCCCTCGGCCAGGCCGTGCGCCTTCGCCACGGCCTTGCTGCGGGTGTGCGATCCGGTGCGCCAGAAGACGCCCCACCCGGCCTCGTCGAGCAGCAGAGTGAGGTTGTGGGCGATGCCCGAGGCCACGGCCTCCTGCTCCCACTCCGGCAGCTTGCCCTTGCGCGGCGAGCTCACGACGGCGATCACGAGGGGAGAGCGGTGCGCCTTGCGCACGTACTTCTCGACATCGTGCCCCTTCTTGCCCTCGGCCTTCGCGAGTCCGAAGCCGATCAGGTCGCGGTCGGCGCCGCGCAGCTCGATGAGCCGCCACGGCCGCAGCGACTTGTGATCGGCGACGGTGGATGCGGCATCCACCAGTCGCAGCAGCTCCTTGCGCTTCGGGGCGTCCTCGCCCACCGACGAATACGAGCGGCGGGCGAGGAGCGCCTCGAAGGCGGTCACTTCGCGGACTCGGCGGGAGTCGCGACCGGGGCGTCGGCCTCGGCGGCGGGAGCCTCGGCGCCCTCCTCCTGGAAGCCCAGCGCGAGGGAGTTCATGCAGTAACGCAGACCGGTCGGCGTGCCGAAGCCGTCGTCGAAGACGTGGCCCAGGTGCGAACCGCAGTTCGCGCAGCGCACCTCGGTGCGCACCGCGCCCGGCAGGCTGCGATCTTCCAGCAGCTCGACGGCCTCGGGGTTGACCGAGTCGTAGAAGCTCGGCCAGCCGCATCCGGAATCGAACTTGGTGCCGCTCTTGAACAGCTCGGCGCCGCAGGCGCCGCAGGTGTAGAGGCCGGCGCGGTGCTCGTCGAGCAGCTCTCCGGTCCAGGCCCGCTCGGTGGCGGCCTCGCGCAGCACCTTGTAGCGGTCGGCGCTCAGCGACTCCTGCCACTCGGCGTCGGTCTTCTCGACCTCGTAGGCCATGTCGTTCCCTTTCGTCGGACGTACGACACATTCAACCGCGTGTCGGGGCGCGCTGTTCCCATGTGCACGCGGCACGGAGGCGGCGCCGAGACGGCGTGGATGCGGTTCGGAGCGGGCGGCAGGATGGGGGCATGCCCGACACCGCATCCGAGTCGACCGCCGCCTGGTTCTCGCGCGCGGCGCGCGAGCTCGGGCCGCACAGTGCACGGCACGGCGAGTGGGCGGCGGCGATCGCCGATGACCCCGAGGTGCTCGCGGTCATCGAGAGGCTCCCGCCGGGCGAGCGGCATCCCTCGCTCGTCTTCGCCGTCGCCGACCTGCTCGGCGCGCCGGCGAGGGAGTACGCGGGATTGCGCGAGTGGATGCTGACGCACGCCGAGACGCTCGCCGTCGCCGCGCGCGGGCGCCGCACCCAGACGAACGAGGTCGGCCGCACCGCGCCGCTCGCCGCCGCGCTCGCGCGTATCGAGGGCCCGGTCGTGCTGCTCGAGCTGGGCGCCGCCGCGGGGCTGTGCCTCGCGCTCGACCGCTGGACGATCCGGTTCGAGCGGGATGGCGGCGAGGCGGGCGGCGCGGACGCCCGCGACGGCGCGCATGCGGCGCCCGTCGCCGAGGCGGTGTCGGAACTCGGCGCCGGCGACCCCCTCGTGCGCTGCGCGGTGTCGGGGCCGGGTGCGCTGCCGACGCGCCTGCCGCGCATCCTCGCCCGCCGCGGGGTCGACCTCGCTCCGCTCGACTCGGCCGATCCGGCCGATGCGCGCTGGCTCGAGGCGCTGACCCCGGTCGACCGGCCCGACCGGCGTGCCCGACTGCGGGCCGCGCTCGTCGCGGTGCGCTCGCATCCGATCGAGGTCGTGGAGGGCGACGCGGCCCAGCTCATCGCCGACCCGACGCGCCTGCGCGAACTGTCGCCGGCCGTGCCCGCGGGCGCCGAACTCGTGATCGTGTCGCTCGGCACGCTCGTCTACCTGCGTCGCGAGGTGCGGGCTGGATTCCTCGACGCCGTGCGCTCGATCGGCGCCCGGTCGATCACGCTCGAGGGCGCCGCGGCGCTGCCCGAGGTGGCCGAGCGTCTCGCCGGACGCGAGGCCGCGCATCCCCTCGGATCCGTGCTCGCGCTCGACGGCGAGCCGCTCGCCCGCACGAGTCCGCACGGCGATCAGCTGCGCTGGATCGGCTGAGTCGCGCGTTCGCGACACCGCGGCGGGGCTGTCGGGCGACCCGCATCGCCCGCACTAGCCTGACCGGATGATCCCCTCGCCGAGCCCCGAGCCCGCGGCATCGCCGTCGGACGCGGCGGGGGCGGCTGCGGCCGAGTCGACCAGGGCGACCGCTCCGGCCGGCGCCGCCGTGATGGGTCTGACCGACGCCGAACGCCGCGTGCTCGACTTCGAGCGCGACTGGATCGGGCGCGGCGGGGCGAAGGAGGCGGCGATCCGCTCGGAGCTGGGACTCACCTCGGCTCGCTACCATCAGCTGCTCCACTCCGCGATCGATCGCCCCGATGCGCTCGCCGCCGATCCGCTTCTCGTGCGTCGGCTGCAGCGGCTCCGCACCGCCCGCACCCGGGCCCGTGCCGCACGCACGTTCCGGATCGATCCCACCGACAGCTGAGGACCACCCCGCACCGATGAGCACCGCACCCCGCGACCGCTTCGACGACGTCCCGCACGACCTCACGCGCGTCGGCGCGCACCGCGGACCCGCTCCGCGCGGTCGCGGCTGGGTCGTCTTCGCCTGGGCGGCGCTCGCGACGGGCGTGCTCGTGGCCGTCGGCCTGTTCACGCTCTCGCGCGTCGACTCCCGCTTCTCGATCGAGCTGCCCTTCGGCTCGAGCGATTCCGCCGCCGGCCCCGCCGCCAGCCAGAGCGCGGCCGACGAGAGCCCGGCGATCACCGAGCCCGGCTCGGTCGACCCGGCGATCGCCGATGCGCTGCGCATCTCGATCCTCAACGCGAGCAAGAACGACGACGCCGAAGACGGGATCGCGACCAAGCTGAAGGATGCGGGCTGGAACATCTCCGGAACCGCCGACGCCGACGAGCGCACGAGCAAGGCGACGGTCGTCTACTACTCGGGCAAGGAGTACGAGGGCGTCGCCAAGGGCATGGTGCAGATCCTCGGCACCGGCTCCATCCGGCTCTCCTCGGCCTTCCCCGGCGCGCCCGTCACCATCGTGCTCGGCGACGACTTCACCCCCGTCGGCTGAGGCCGGATCGCCCGCTGACGGGCGCTCGTGTTACGCGAGTGTTTAATCTGGATGCCGATCGTCCGCTCCGGCCCCCTTTCGCCCGATTCCCCTCGTGATCGGCGCTTTCCCGGGGCTAGCATCGGCGCACGGACGGCCTTACAGCACTGCGCACCACCGCCGTCCTGCGCGCACAGCACAGCGAGGAGAGGCGATGGCCAACGGGACCGTCAAATGGTTCAACGCGGAGAAGGGCTACGGCTTCATCACCGTGGACGAGGGCGGACAGGATGTGTTCGTCCACTACTCCGCGATCGACATGAGCGGCTACAAGGTGCTCGAGGAGGGGCAGAAGGTCGTCTTCGAGCTCGGCACCGGGGCGAAGGGGCCCCAGGCCGAAGCCGTGCGGCCGGCCTGACCGGGAGTCGCGAGCGGGCGGTGCTGCGGCGCCGCCCGCTTTCGTGTCCGCCCCGGGCGGATCCGGGCCCGTCATCCCGCGTCGCGGTGGCTTGCACTCCCTCAGGGCGAGTGCCAGAATGACTCCTGGCACTCCCTCGTTCGGAGTGCTAACCCATGAACCACTGCTGCCGGTCACGACCGTGCTCACGGCTCCGTGCGCATCCGTGCTCAGCAGGCCGACGTCCGGGAGGGACGAGAACTACATGGCGAAGATCATCGCATTCGACGAGGAGGCCCGCCGCGGCCTCGAGCGCGGCCTCAACACGCTGGCCGACGCCGTGAAGGTCACGCTCGGACCGCGCGGCCGCAACGTCGTTCTGGAGAAGAAGTGGGGCGCCCCCACCATCACCAACGACGGCGTCTCCATCGCCAAGGAGATCGAGCTCGACGACCCGTACGAGAAGATCGGCGCGGAGCTCGTCAAGGAGGTCGCCAAGAAGACCGACGACGTCGCCGGTGACGGCACCACCACCTCGGTCGTGCTCGCCCAGGCGCTCGTGCGCGAGGGGCTGCGCAACGTCGCGGCCGGCGCCGACCCGATCAGCCTCAAGCGCGGCATCGAGAAGGCCGTCAAGGCCGTCGAGGCCGAGCTCGTCGCCACCGCCAAGGAGATCGAGACCAAGGACGAGATCGCCGCCACCGCGAGCATCTCCGCCGCCGACAGCGAGATCGGCGAGCTCATCGCCGAGGCGATCGACAAGGTCGGCAAGGAGGGCGTCGTCACCGTCGAGGAGTCGAACACCTTCGGCACCACGCTCGAGCTCACCGAGGGCATGCGCTTCGACAAGGGCTACCTGTCGCAGTACTTCGTCACCGACCCGGAGCGTCAGGAGGCGGTCTTCGAAGACCCGTACATCCTGATCGTCAACTCGAAGATCTCGAACATCAAGGACCTGCTCCCGGTCGTCGACAAGGTGATCCAGAGCGGCAAGCAGCTGCTCATCATCGCCGAGGACGTCGACGGCGAGGCGCTCGCGACTCTCGTCGTGAACAAGATCCGCGGCATCTTCAAGTCGGTCGCCGTCAAGGCCCCCGGCTTCGGCGACCGCCGCAAGGCCCAGCTGCAGGACATCGCGATCCTCACCGGCGGCCAGGTCATCAGCGAGGAGGTCGGCCTCAAGCTCGAGAACGCGACCCTCGAGCTGCTCGGTCAGGCCCGCAAGGTCATCGTCACCAAGGACGAGACCACGATCGTGGAGGGTGCCGGATCGGCCGACGCCATCGCGGGCCGCGTGAAGCAGATCCGCCAGGAGATCGACAACACCGACTCCGACTACGACCGCGAGAAGCTGCAGGAGCGCCTCGCCAAGCTCGCCGGCGGCGTCGCCGTCATCAAGGCGGGCGCGGCCACCGAGGTCGAGCTCAAGGAGCGCAAGCACCGCATCGAGGACGCCGTGCGCAACGCGAAGGCCGCCGTCGAGGAGGGCATCGTCGCCGGTGGTGGCGTCGCCCTCATCCAGGCCGGCAAGCTCGCCTTCGACAAGCTCGAGGTCTCGGGTGACGAGGCGACCGGCGCCAAGATCGTGCGCGTCGCGATCGACGCCCCGCTCAAGCAGATCGCCCTCAACGCGGGCCTCGAGCCCGGCGTCGTCGTCGACAAGGTGCGCAACCTGCCCGTCGGACACGGCCTCAACGCCGCGACCGGCGAGTACGTCGACATGCTCGCCTCGGGCATCAACGACCCGGTGAAGGTGACCCGCTCGGCGCTGCTCAACGCGGCCTCGATCGCCGGTCTCTTCCTCACCACCGAGGCCGTCGTCGCCGACAAGCCGGAGAAGGTCGCGGCCCCGGCCGGCGACCCGACCGGCGGCATGGACTTCTGATCGTCTGATCAGACGGTCTGAGCCTCGGCTCGCACTGCTCGGGAGCGGGCGGTTCCCCTCGGGGAGCCGCCCGCTTCGTCGTTCCCGGGCGTCGGCTCAGGCGTAGAGCAGTCCGACCAGCGGGGGCATGACCAGCGCGAACACTCCGCCGATCGTGTCGGCCAGGCAGACCGCGAAGCCCGCCACGGCGACCAGTCGCCGCTCGCGTCCCGGCTGGATGCCGATCGCGCCGAGCACGACGCCGACGATCGCCGTGACCGTCGTCGCGAGCCCGATCAGGCGAACACCGCGGAGGTCTCAGCCGGGGAGACGGCGAAGGAGCGGATGATCATCGGCGTGCTGAACGCGAGCACCTGCACCGTCATGCCGAGCACGAGCAGCACGATCGCGATGATCAGCGACGCCTTTCCGGGGCTGCCGGAGCGCAGCGGCGGCACCGCAGGGGTCGGGTAGGAGGCCGGGGGAACCTGAGCGGGAATCACGCGCGCACTCTAGCGGGGCGGCATGACGTCCGTGGCGGGGCGATCCGGTGGGGCGGCGTCGTCGGCGAGGCGCCCGAGCGGGGCGGAACGACCTACGTGTCGTGGTGATCCGGGCCCGTCGCCCGGTGCTCGTGCGGATGCGCGGCCAGCTTGCCGACGAGGCCGCTCTCGACGAGACGGCGGGCCTGCGTGCTCGGCTTCCGCTGCGCTTGCGCGGTGACGAGGGCGCCGAACTCGGTGCCCAGCTCGCCGCGGGGGAACCGGGCGAGCACCGCATCCACCAGCTCCGTCGGCAGCGCGTCGGGGCGCGCGCCGCTGATGTCGAGCCCGGTCGCGATCTCGAGCAGGTGGCCGTCGGGATCGTCGACCGGCACCTCGGGCCAGTTGTGCCGCACGATCACCTCGGCGAGCCGGTCGCGTCGCACCGCCGGCCAGCCGGCCCCGGCGGCGACCGCCCAGGCCACGTGACCGCCGGCCTCCTCGTACGAGGGCTCGGCGGCGTCGAAGGCGCGGGCGAGGCCGATGTCGTGCAGCAGCGCGGCGACGCAGAGCAGCTCGGCGTCGACGGGCGGGAGACCGAGCTGCTCGCCGAAGCCGAGCGCCCAGTGCCACGACCGCCACGAGTGCGCCCGGATCGCGGGCGACGCGTAGCGGTCGAGCACCTCGACGGCCGCCCGCACGGCGGGGGTGTCGGGCGGGGCCGGCAGCGAGAAGCGAGCGACGTCGAGATGTGGGCGCACGGCGGGGTCCATGCGCTCATCCTGACGCCGCCCGCGACGCCGCGCCTCCGCTGCGGGGCCACGCCGCCGAGATCGGCAGGAGATCGTCTGATGGCGTCTCTTTCGGGTCGAGACGCCCGACGGTCAGCGGAACATGCGCTGCGTCGCCGACTCCGCCTCCTCGTAGCTCTGCCCGGCGACGTCGAGCGCCTGACTGAGCTGCTGCAGAGAGTTCTGCACGCCGGTCTGGGCCTTATGCCAGTCCTGTGTGGCGGCCGCGAACGACGACGAGGCCGCTCCGGTCCAGGTGCGCTGGAGCTCGGTCACGCGCGAGTTGAGGGAGTCGACGTCGCCGCGGATGCGTTCGATCGCCGAGCGGACGGCAGTCGCCGTCTGAAGAACCTGATCACTGTCAACCGTGTAACTTGCCATGGCTCGAAGCTAGGCCGACGGCGCACCTGATCCCGGGGGCGGGGTCGCATCGGTGGACTTCTCGTCGTCGGCGGCGCGGGGGAGGAGAGGCAGGCTCACGCGGAAGGTCGCGCCGCCTCCCGGCGTCTCGAGCACCTCGACGTGACCGTTGTGGTTCGCGACGATGCCCGCCACGATCGCGAGCCCGAGGCCGCTGCCGCCGGTGTCGCGAGTGCGCGAGGAGTCGGCCCGCCAGAAGCGCTGGAAGATCTTCTCCCGCAGCTGCGGCGGGATGCCCTCGCCGTGGTCGACGATCGAGATCGACCCGTAGCCGCCGGCCGCATCCACGTCGACGACGAGCTCGATCGGGCTGTCATCGGCCGTGAAGCGCATCGCGTTGCCCATGAGGTTCGTGATGACCTGGCGGATCTTGTCGCCCTCGGCGAGCACGATCGGACCGACCGCGGGCAGTGGCACCGGCGGCACCTGCAGCGGCGGGATCTCGGCGGTCGCGTTCGTGCGCACCTGCCCGCGGCGACGGCGCAGTCGCGCGAGCGCGGTGCCGGCGAGGGCGATCGGGCTCGTCACGGTCGCCGGCTGCCCGGCCTCGAGCGCGCCTGCGGCGACCGCGGGGATGCTGGGCGGCAGGATCAGCAGCTGGTCGAGGGTGTGGTCGGGCACGACGACCGTGATCTTGCGGTTCGGGTTCGAGGCGCTGGCGTCGAGGGCGGCGTCCTGCGCGAGCGGCAGCAGGTCGACCTCGGCGAGCTGCGGCTCGCGCGACTCGTCGAGTCGGGCCAGCTCGAGCAGATCGCTCACGAGCGCGCTCATGCGGATCGCCTCGCGCTCGATGCGGTCCATCGCCTGCGCGACGTCGTCGGGCTTCTGGATGGCGCCCATCCGGTACAGCTCCGCATAGCCGCGCAGCGAGACGAGCGGCGTGCGCAGCTCGTGGCTCGCGTCGCCGACGAAGCGGCGCATCTGCTCGATCGTGCGGGCGCGGTCGGCGAAGGCCGAGTCGATGCGCGCGAGCATCGTGTTGAGCGAGCGGTTGAGGCGGCCGACCTCGGTGTTCGGGGTGGCGCCGCCGAGGCGCTGGCTGTAGTCGCCCGCGGCGAAGCGGGCGGCTGTTCGCTCGACGTCGCGCAGCGGTGCGAAGGTGCTCGTGACGAGCAGCTGGCTGAGCGCCCAGCCGAGCGCGATGACGGCGATCGCGAAGGCGAAGAAGATGACGGCGTAGCGGCCGACCGTCGCATCCGTCGAGGCCACGCTGACCGCGATGAGCAGGGTTCCGGGCGTCGAGGTCGAGCCGGTGTTGAACTGGCCGCTGTAGGCCTTCACCCGCCACTGGCTCTTGTGGTCGACGCTGAAGACGTTGATGCCCTCGTGGCGATCGGCGATGGTCTTGAGGTTCACGCCCTCGAGGTCGGGGCCCGCATCCGCCTGACCGGTCGCGATGTTGATCCACTGCGTCGTGCCGCTCGAGTCGACGATGCGGATGTAATACGGCGACGAGTCGGAGAGGTACGGCTGGCTGCCCGACGGCCCGAGCTGCTTGTTGCGGGTGTCGTTGTAGACGTTGTCGAGCTGGGTGTCGGCCTGCTCGAAGAGGTAGGTGCGCAGCACGTTCGCCGTGCCGACGCCGGCGACCGCGAGACCGAAGGTCAGCAGCAGCACGGTGACGCCGGTGATCTTGGTGCGCAGCGAGATGCCGTTCCACCAGTGATCGAAGGAGGCGTGCATCGAGGCCACGGTTCAGACCTCTCTCGGGGGATGCGCGGCGGGCGACGCGACGGTGGACACTGCGGGCAAGGCTACGCCCCCGCGACCGTGAGGAAGCAGGGGCGCAGCCGTGGAGCGCTGATGAGGATCAGGCGGATCGGCGGGCGGACCGGCTCAGACCTTGGAGGCCTTGAGCATGTAGCCGAAGCCGCGCTTGGTCTGGATCATCGGCTCGCTCGAGTGCTGGTCGAGCTTGCGGCGCAGGTAGGAGATGTAGCTCTCGACGATGCCGGCGTCGCCGTTGAAGTCGTACTCCCACACGTGGTCGAGGATCTGCGCCTTCGACAGCACGCGGTTGGGGTTGAGCATGAGGTAGCGCAGCAGCTTGAACTCGGTGGGGGAGAGCTCGACCGCGACGTCGCCGACGGTGACCTCGTGGGTGTCCTGATCCATCGAGAGCTCGCCGGTGCGGATGATGGCGTCGTCTTCGTCGTGCATGGTGCGGCGCAGGATGGCCTTGATGCGGGCGACGATCTCGTCGAGCGAGAAGGGCTTGGTGACGTAGTCGTCGCCGCCGACGGTGAGACCGGTGATCTTGTCCTCGGTGTCGTCCTTCGCGGTGAGGAAGAGGATCGGCGCCGTGTAGCCCGAGGCGCGGAGGCGCTTGGTGACCCCGAAGCCGTTCATGTCGGGGAGCATCACGTCGAGGATGATGAGGTCGGGCTCCTCCTCCAGCACCGCCGAGATGGCCTGGGCGCCGTTGCCGACCGCGCGCACGGCGAAACCGGCGAAACGGAGCGAGGTGGTGAGCAGGTCGCGGATGTTGGGCTCGTCATCGACGATGAGGATCTTGGGTCCGTCGGTCATGGGTTCAGTATCTGACCGTTGCCTGGAGCATTCCTGGGAGCGCTGACAGGCTCTGCCGGACGTTCGATGCACGCCCATCGTGCGGAGCGGCGCGTGCCGCCCCGCTCCCGCCGATGTCGTCGGCGCGTGCGAGCATCCCCGCATCCGATCGGCGGCAGGAGGCGGCATGCGGGGCGAGGCGACCGTGCTGCACGCCGACCTGGACGCCTTCTACGCCTCGGTCGAGCAGCGCGATGCTCCGGGGTTGCGCGGCCGGCCGGTGATCGTCGGCGGCGGGGTCGTGCTCGCGGCGAGCTACGAGGCGAAGGCCTTCGGCATCCGCACCGCGATGGGCGGGCGTCAGGCGCGCGAGCTGTGCCCCCAGGCGATCGTCGTCCCTCCGCGGATGGATGCGTACGCCGCCGCGAGTCGGCAGGTCTTCGAGATCTTCCGCGACACGACCCCGCTCGTCGAGGGGCTGTCGATCGACGAGGCCTTCCTCGAGGTGGGCGGTCTGCGACGGCTGGCGGGAGAGCCCGAGCAGATCGCCGCCCGGCTGCGCGAGCGGGTGCGCGCCGAAGCCGGCCTCGCGATCTCGGTCGGGGTCGCCCGCACGAAGTTCCTGGCGAAGGTCGCGAGCGCGGTCGGCAAACCCGACGGGCTGCTCGTCGTGCCGCCCGACCGCGAACGCGAGTTCCTTCTGCCGCTGCCGGTGGAGCGGCTCTGGGGTGTCGGCGCGGTGACCGCCGACAAGCTGCACCGGCTCGGCATCCGCACGGTCGGGCAGCTCGCCGAGCTGGAGGAGGCGAGCGCCGAGCGGCTGCTCGGGCGCGCGGCCGGGGCGCACCTGCACGCGCTCGCCCGGCTGCGCGACCCGCGCCCGGTCGAGACGGCACGACGCCGCTCGTCGATCGGGTCGCAGCGCGCGCTCGGGGCGGCGCGGCGGCGCTCGCCGGAGGAGCTCGACACGATCCTCAGCCAGATCGTCGATCGGCTCGCCCGGCGGCTGCGCGATGGCGACCGGGTGTGCCGCACGGTCGTGCTCCGGCTGCGCTTCGGCGACTACGCGAAGGCGACCCGCTCGCAGAGCCTCGGGCCGGCCACCGACCGCACCGGCGTCATCCTCGCCGTCGCGCGTCGCCTGCTGGCCGAAGCCTCCCCCGAGATCGCCGCGCGCGGGCTCACCCTCATCGGGCTCTCGCTCGCGCAACTCGGTCGCGCGAGCGAGCAGCATCCCGAGCTGCCCATCGACTGGGATGACGGATCACGACTCGACGCGGTGCTCGACGCGGTGCGCGACCGTTTCGGCGCGGCCTCGGTCTCGCGCGGAACCCAGGTCGGCCGCGACGCTGGCTGGTCGACGCCGGTGCTCCCCGAGCACGAGTGAGCGCGGGTGAGCGCGGGCTGGCGAGCGAGAGCGGTGTCGAGGGGACGGATGCGGGTGTCACGCGCCGGAGCCGGCGTGCGGCAGTCAGCGCAGCGCCGCGTGCAGCGGTCGCCAGAACCAGGCGTAGTCGTCGTCGGGTCCGGAGACGAAGCGCTGGCTGAGGGCGATGCCGACGACGCCGCGCTGCGGGTCGACGGCGGCGGTCGTGCCGGTGCCGCCCGACCAGCCGTAGGCGCCGCGCGCGACGTTCGGGTCGGCATCCGTCGTGGTGACGCCGACCTGCCAGCCGTAGCCCGCGGCGTCGCCGCCGAAGCCGGCCATGCCCTCGTGCTGCTCGCGGCTGAGCTGGTCGCTCGTCATGCGCGCGTGCAGGCCCGGCGGCAGCAGCTCGCCGTCGGCGAGGGCGCCCCAGAAGCACATGAGGTCGTCGAGGCTCGCGACGAGTCCGCCGGCGAGGCTCGGGAACGCGGGCGGCGCGGCGAACAGATCGGCGTAGTCGTCCCAGGGCTCGATGCCGTCGGCGGTCGGGCGGTACTGGCGGGGGAGCGGCTCGGTCGTCGAGAAGCCGGTCACGGCGAGGCCGAGCGGCTCGACGATCTCGTCGTGCAGCAGCCGATCGAGCGGTCGGCCGGCGACGCGGGCGAGCAGCACCGAGAGCACCTCGGTGCTCGTGTGGTAGTCCCAGTGGCTGCCGGGCTCGTGGCCGAGCGGCAGCGCGGCGAAGCGGGCGAGGAACTCGTCGGGCGTCATCGCCGGCGGCTTGGGGCCGTAGCCGAAGGCGCTCAGTTCGCGCCCGAGCGGGGTCTCGACGAACTCGACACCGCTGCCGACGCACTGCGTGAGCAGGTGTCGCAGCGTGATCGGGGTCGTGGCGGGATGCGCGGCGTCGAGCGGTCCGTCGGGTCGGTCGAGCACCCGCGGCGACGCGAGCTCGGGCATCCACCGGCTGACGGGCTCGTCGAGGTCGATCGCACCCGCGTCGACCAGGCGTCCGGCGAGCACGGCCGAGAGCGGCTTCGACAGCGAGGCGACGCGGAACGGCGTCTCGGTCGTCACGGGGTGCGCATCACCGAAGTCGAGCGTACCGAGGGCGGCACTGTGCCAGACGCCTGCGACGCGCACCGCGGCGGCGACGGCGGGACCGAGGGGCGCGCCGGGAGCGTCCACGGTCGCGGCGGCCAGCGCCGAGCGGAAGACCTCCTCGTCGAATCCCTCGGCACGGACGACGGTCTCGGCGCTCATCGCGGCGTCCCTCAGCTCACGGCGTCCGGCGTGGAACCGGCCGAGGACCCGGCAGCGGCTGCGGGCTTGAGCACCCGGTAGACGACGTGCGTCACGAGCGACTTCGGCGTGATCGACACCTGCTCGAGCGGGATGTGGCCGAGCCCCTCGAAGAGCCGCTCGCCGTGCCCGAGGATCACGGGCGAGATCTGCAGGTGCAGCTCGTCGATGAGCCCGGCGGCGAGGTACTGGTTGATCGTCGAGACGCCGCCCGCGGTGTGGATGCGCCCGTCGCCCGCCACCGCCTGCGCCCGCTCGAAAGCCGCGTGGATGCCGTCGGTCACGAAGTGGAAGGTCGTGCCGCCCGCCATCTCGAGCGGCTCGCGCTCGTGGTGGGTGAGCACGAACACGGGCGCGTGGTACGGCGGCTCGGGGCCCCACCATCCGGTCCACGGCTCGCCGTCGACGGGCCACTCGCCGCGCACGGGCCCGAACATGTTGCGGCCCATGATGTACGCCGAAGCCCCGACGATGTGCGCCTGCTCCTCGGCGTTCTCGTCGGGCGTCTCGAACATCCACCGGTGCAGCGCCGGGCCGGGCAGGTCGCCCATCGGCTGCTCGAGCGTCTGCCCGCTGCCGGCGCCGTAGCCGTCGAGCGAGAGGGACATGGTCGCGTGCACCGGGGCTGCCATGCCGCGAGGCTAGCGCGCACGTGCGGCTTCGGCACCCGTCGGATGCCGCCCCCGCGGAGGGACGACATGGCCGACTCGACCACGAGCGTCACCCGAACTCGGTACGTCCGCGCCCTCGTCGCGGAAGCGAGCCTTGCTTAGACTCCGGCTGTGGCGTCGAACCTGGAACAGATCTACGCGTATCCGGGCCGATCGCGGGTCGACGCCGCGAGGATCGCACTCGCGACCTCGCGCAGCGGACACGGCGCGACGATCTCGGGGACGGACGCCGTCGATCGCGTGGCCGGAGCCGGCATCGCGGGCGCGACGGCGGAGCCCTTCTTCCGCGGATTCGTGCAGCATCCGGCGGTCGTCGCCGCCGCGCTGCTGGTGGTCGCACGGGTCGCTCGTACCCGGTTCTACGTGCCGCCGGGCATGCTCGCGGCGAGGCTGCGCGCCGCGGACCCCGTCATCACCGCGTCCCGAGACGGGCTGCGCTTCGAGGCGTTCAGCGTCTGCTGCGGTGTGGCCGTGCGTCTCGACGTGGATGCGGCAGCACTCGAGGCGGAGCGCCTGCGCCCCGGTGTGACCAACGTCGACGTCAATCCCGATCTGCGCCAGGCGCTCGCGGGCCTGCTCGCCGATGAGCCGCTGCAGCTCGAGGTCGCCGACGACGCGCTCGCCGTGGCGACACTCGACGCCCGCGTCGTCGAGGAGCGAGTCGCTCTGCCGACGCGCTGGCTTCGCGGTTTCGCGGAGACCCAGGTCATCCAGCGCCGCATGGTCGAACGGATCGGGGTCGAGCACGAGGCCGCTCGTGGGCTTCTCGCCGCGCTTCCGACGAGCACGCCGACGCGCTCGCTGTCGTGGGTCGCTCCGACTCCCGACGGCGGGGCGCGGCTCGCCGGCAGCCGCTCGCCCGGCGCTGTCGCGCTCGCCGGCGCCGAGCGGCTCGGCGTGCTCGCTCCGCTGCTGAGGTTCGCCGGCGGACTGCGCGCCTTCGCCCCCGAGACCGCCTCGAGCGAGCCTCAGGCGAGCGCCTGGGTGCTCGAGCTTCCGGGCGCTCGGGTGACCCTGGTGGTGAGCGCGGAGAAATCGCGAGGATTCTCGGGTGAGGGAGCCGTGCTCTCCGACCTCGCGACGCCCCATGCCGTCGAGGATGCGGAGTCGCTGCGGGAGCTGCTCGCGACGACCGCCGACCCGGGAGACCTGCTGGATCTTCCCGTCCTCGTCCGCGCCAGCGGCATCCCCGCTGACCGTGTCGAGGCTGCGCTGACCGGGATCGCGATGTCGGGACTCCTCGGCTGGGATCTGCATCGCGCATCCTGGTTCCTCCGCCCTCTTCCCTTCTCGGCGCGCGCGATGACGGAGCTCAACCCGAGGCTCTCCGACGCCCGGCATCTCGTCGCCGTGGGAGCTGTGGAGCTGTCGTCGAGCGGGGTCTTCACGGTCGGTGCGGGCTCGGACGGGGAGGCCGGTGCGCGACACGTCGTCCGCCTCGCCGCCCTGGGAACCGCCGACGTGGATCGCTGCACGTGCCCGTGGTTCGGCCGGCATCGCGGCGCGCGCGGCGAGTGCCGCCATGTGCTCGCAGCACGCCTGGTGCGCGATGCGGCGAGCGGGGGACTCTCGTGAGCCCGACGCGAGTCATCCGCGACGAGAACGCGACACTCGAGGATCTCGCCGCCTCCTGCCGTGAGCATGCGGTTTCCACGCTGGGGCGTGAGCTGTTCTGGATGGAGGGGCGCCCCGGGGTGCGTGAGGTGATCGTCGAGGCACTGGTGACGCGCTCGGCGTCCATCCGGCGCGAGTTCGTCGACGTGACATTCCTCGACGGGGTGTTCGGGATCGGCGGCGATGACCGCCTCGACGCTGCGCTCGACCTCGTGCGCTCGGGATTCGCGGAGTGCGAGCAGCCCGAATACCTGCGCCAGATGCTGCACCGCGCCATCGGCGTCCCGACGTCCCCGTATCGCGGGACGCGCGAGCCGGTCGAGAGTGAGATCCGCGCGGATCGGCAGCGGTTCCTGGAGCGCGAGCTCTGGGCGATGTTCCGCGTCGAGGGTGCCGGCGTCGCCCAGCTCGCCCCGGTCATGGCGGCGTTCCTCGATCTCGTGGCCGATCATCCGAAGCTGCGGGGACGACTGATCGACGCCGCTCTGAGCGGGCTGCTGTCCGATTTCTCGGCTCACGACGTCGGCTGGTACCTGCAGGTTCTGCGTGCGCTCGACCCGGACGCCGCCGAGGTGGCCGCGCGCGCGGCCCGCTATCTCGCCGTGCTCGCCGCGACGCCGGGTGTCTCGGTCGCGCTCGCGCAGCAGCACCTCGGCGTCCTCGCGCGAGCCGAGACGATCCCGTCGGGCGCGCTGACGGCGCTCGCGCCGATGACCGCTGCCGTGTTGGCGCGCAGCGACAAGAAGTCGCGGATGGCGCAGCTGGCTCTGGTCGAGAAGCTGGCGTCGGCGCATCCTCGTGAGGTCGATGCGGCGGGACTCGCCGAGCTCATCGCCGGTGCCGACCACGGCGCCGCCGACGTCGCGGCCCGCGCGTCCCGCGTGCTGTCGCGGCTGCGGCCGGGCCCCGGATCGGAACGGCACGCGACCTCGGACGCTCCGACCGGCGTGGTCGGCGGCTCAGCGCCGGAGGGCACCAGTGCGACGGTGGTCGTCGCCGGCCCGCGCACGACTCCCCGGCGCACCGACTCGGCACCTGATCCGCTGCTCGCCGCGATTGAAGACCCCGACGAGCTCGCCGACCTCTTCGTCGAACTGCTCGAGCGTCCTGCGAGCGGCGCAGAGCTGCTGCGCGGCGTCGACGCCGTGATCCGCTTCAGCGGGCGGTCGCCGCTGGCGGCGGACGTGCTGCGGCGACGAATCCGGGACTGGAACGACCAGGACGGGGGAGGGACGGCGGGCCTGACTCCGCACCTCGACCCGCGCGCGTACCTGCGCGCGGTCGTCGCGGCCTGGGTGGACGAGCCGACTCGGCTCTGGCGCTGGGGCGGATTCCAGGGGCACTTCACAATCGGCGGCGCCGCGGGTGTCCCCTCGGGGCTCAGTTACCCCTCGTGGAGTCCGAGGCCCGCCGAGGAGGCACCTGCCCGGGCGCAGCCGGAGCAGGTGAGCGGGTATCGACGCATGACCTCGCCGCAGCAGGTCTTCGTCGATTGGATCGCGACATCCCTCGCCGCGATGGGCCCCTCCGGCGACCGTGGTCGGTGGCTGGATACGGCGCGCGCCGACGCGGCGGCAGCCGCGGCCCGAGCGCGCTGGACGCGGCACGAGCGGCTCGAAGGCGATCCCGAGTTCATGGCCGGCTACCACACGCCCGCAGGACCGACCCCGCCGTGGATCGTGTGGATGGACGACGCCGCCGATCCGCCCCGAGAGGGCGACCTCGCTGCCGGCCTGTTCGATCTGCGGCCCGCACTGCGGACCTTCGCCGGACTGGGAGCGGACGCACGGTCGAGCCGCGACGCGGTCACTCTGCTCGACTGGCTCCGGATCGTGCTCATCGACGCTCCGGAGCACTTCGCCGCTCATGCGCTCCCCGCCCTCACCGTCGCGGTGGATGTGCCCAACGTCGACACGACGCCCGCGACCGACGCTCTCCGCGATGCCAGGTCACCGCTCGGCCCGCCGTCGCGCACGGCGCTCGTCCTGGCGCTCTCGGCGAACGAGGCGATCGCGCGGGCGCGGGCCGCCGAGGCCTTCGACGGCTGTGCGCGGAGCGGGATGCTCGACCCGATCGAGCTGGGCGCCGAGCTGGTACGAGCCCTCGAGCTCAAGAGGGTGAAGGGGGCCCGCGTCGCGAGCGCGCTCGCTGATTCCGCCCGCATCTCCGCCCTCGCCGGATGGAGGGCTCTGCAGCTGCTGGGCGCGGTCCTGCCGCATCTGTCAGGCGTCACCGGCGCATCCGCCCTCATCGAGCTCACAGCGCAGCTCGCCGAGCGCTACGGCGTCGTCGTGCCGATTCCGCCGGCGCTCGCCGCACGCTCGCGCGGATCGTCGATCACGGCGATCGCGCTCCGTGCTCTCGCGGCTGTCGAACCGCGCCCGACCGAGCTCGCCCGTCAGGCCGCCGAGCAGGCCGAGGCGGCGCTGCGCGACTAGGTACGACTAGGCGGCGGTGGCGAGGTCCCCTGCGTCGAGGATCGTGTACGAGTAGCCCTGCTCGGCGAGGAAGCGCTGGCGGTTCTGCGCGTAGTCCTGGTCGATGGTGTCGCGGGCGACGAGGGTGTAGAAGTTCGCGGGCAGTCCGCTCTCCTTCGGGCGCAGCAGGCGACCGAGACGCTGGGCCTCCTCCTGGCGCGAGCCGAAGGAGCCGGAGACCTGGATGGCGACGGTCGCCTCGGGCAGGTCGACGGAGAAGTTCGCGACCTTCGAGACGACGAGCACGGTGAGCCTGCCGTCGCGGAAGTCCTGGAACAGCCGCTCGCGCTCGTCGATCGGCGTCGAGCCGGTGAGCTGCGGGGCGTCGAGAGCCGCGGCGAGCTCGTCGATCTGGTCGAGGTACTGACCGATCACGAGGATGCGCTCGCCCGCGTGCTTGGCCACGAGGTCCTTGACGACCTGCAGCTTCGCCGGGGCGGTCGCCGCGAGACGGTAGCGCTCGTCGTCGGCGCTCGCCGCGTACTCGAGACGCTCGTCCTGCGGCAGGTCGATGCGCACCTCGTAGCAGCTGGCGGGGGAGATGTAGCCCTGGGCCTCGATCTCCTTCCACGGAGCGTCGAAGCGCTTCGGGCCGATGAGCGAGAAGACGTCCGACTCGCGGCCGTCCTCGCGCACGAGGGTCGCGGTGAGGCCCAGGCGGCGACGCGCCTGCAGGTCGGCGGTGAGCTTGAAGACCGGCGCGGGCAGCAGGTGCACCTCGTCGTAGACGATGAGGCCCCAGTCGAGGGCGTCGAGCAGCGCCAGGTGCGCGTACTCGCCCTTCCGTCGCGCGGTGAGGATCTGGTAGGTCGCGATCGTGACCGGCTTGATCTCCTTCACCTGCCCCGAGTACTCGCCGATCTCCTCCTCGGTCAGGCTCGTGCGCTTGAGCAGCTCGGCCCGCCACTGCCGTGCGCTGACGGTGTTGGTGACGAGGATGAGCGTGGTCGTGCCGGCGGCGGCCATCGCCCCGGCGCCGACGAGCGTCTTGCCGGCGCCGCAGGGCAGCACGACGACGCCGGAGCCGCCGTCGAAGAAGTTGTCGACCGCCTTCCGCTGGTAGTCGCGCAGGTGCCAGCCCGACTCGTCCAGCTCGATCTCGTGCGGGGTGCCCGGCGTGTAGCCGGCGTTGTCCTCGGCGGGCCAGCCGAGCTTGAGCAGCTCCTGCTTGATCTGGCCGCGCGCCCACGGCTGCAGCGTCCACTCGCTCGGGGTGCGGCGCACGCCGAGCAGCGGGCCGACCTTCGCGTTGCGGGTGATCTCGCTCATCACGGCCGGGTCGCTGGAACTGAGGATCAGCTCGCCCGGGATCGTGGTCGTCGTGCCGTCGGGGTTCGCCTGCTCGACCTCGGGGTCGCGCGAGATGACGAGCCGGCCGTAGCGCGCGACGGTCTCGTCGATGTCGATCGACACCGTCTGCGGCACCGGGAACTTCGCGTAGCGGTTCAGCGTGTCGAGCATCTGCTCGGCCGTGTGACCGGCGGCGCGCGCGTTCCAGAGTCCGAGGCGCGTGATGCGGTAGGTGTGGATGTGCTCGGGGGCGCGTTCGAGCTCCGCGAAGACGGCGAGCTCGTGGCGGGCATCCTCGGCGTCGGGATGCGCGACCTCGAGCAGCACGGTGCGGTCGCTCTGCACGATCAGGGGTCCGGACATGACCTCCCAGATTAGTCGCGTGCGGGGTTCCTGCGCTGGGAGCGCCGGTGATGCTCGACCGGCGCGCCCGACCCGCTGCGGGGATCGCGACTTGCCCGCTTCCGCGGCGTGTCGCCCTCGGGATGCCGCGGAAGCGGGCGACTCACGAACCCGGAGTGCGAGGGTGGGCGCGTGAGCGAGAACGACAGCGCCGTGACCCTCCTCCGCTCGACTCGGCTCAGCGAGGTCGCCGAGTACGCGTACGCCGCGACCGTGCCGGCGGGGACCCGCCTCATCCACCTCGCCGGTTCGTGCCCGCTGGATGCCGACGGTGCGACGGTCGCGGTCGGGGACTACGCGGGGCAGGCGGCGCAGTGCGTGGCGAATCTACGGATCGCGCTCGACGACTGCGGCGCGGCGCTGACGGATGTGCTCAGCACCCGCGTGCTCGTCGCCTCCTCGCAGCAGGCCGATCTGGTCGCCGCATGGGAGGTCGTGCGCGACGCCTTCGGCGAGCACGCCGTGCCGAGCACGTTGCTCGGCGTGACGGTGCTCGGCTACGACGACCAGCTCGTCGAGGTCGAGGCGGTCGCCGCCGTGCGCGACTGACCGACCGCCGAGTCGCCCCGTTCCGCGGCGTGTCGCGGCGGTGAAGCAGCGGAAGCGGGCAACTCGCGAACGTGAGTGGCACGAGCGCGGCCAGCGCGGCTCAGTCGAGCGGCACGACCGACGTGATCGAACTGAGCGGCAGGGTGCGCTCGAGGTCGGCGCGGGCGTCGCGGGCGCGCAGGCGTCCGCCCGCGACCGAGGCGGGCTCGAGGCGCAGCTCGACGTCGGAGCCGTCGGGCATCCGCACGGTCACGACGACCGGGGTGCGCCCCTTCGCGGCGAGCTCGAGCTGCCGGGCGATCCACGCCGCCCCGCCCGTCTCGTCGTCGGAGCCGGTCGCTCCCGAGGTCGCGGCACCCGATTCGCGCAGGCGTTTCACGAGCTCGACGGCAGGATCGCGCCGCGCTCCGCCCGCGGCCGGCGCGACGGTGGTGCGACGCGACACCGGCTGGATGACGCCCGTGGCGTCTTCGAGCACGGCCGGATAGCGCGCATCCACGATCGACCAGAACAGCACACTCGCCTCGACCCGGCTGACCGCGCGGTGCTCGCCCGAGTGGATCAGCGCGAGCGAGCCGAGGGCGGAGTCGACCGTGAGCTGACGCAGCAGCGCCGGGTCGTCGCTGCGCACGTAGCTGCGGGCGCCCGCATCCGCACCGCGGTCGGCCTCCGCGATCGCGCCGACCCGCAGCGCGCCGAAGCGCTCGGCGGTGTCGCGGATGAGGTAGTCGAGCGGCTGCGGAACCCCGGTGAGCGAGATGCCGGCGAGGAAGTCGCGGATCGTCTCGTCGGTCTCGCCCCGCGCGAGTGCGCGCCCGAGCGACGCGGCGGTGATGCGGTAGGTGGAGGCGAGGCCGCGCGCCTCGACGTCGGCCATCGAGCGCAGGCGGCCGTCGAGATCGGCGCGCAGCGGGCCGGGCGCGATGATCGTCAGGTCGTGCTGCAGGTAGACCTGCTCGACATGCGCGGGGAACAGCGCGGCGACGCGCTCGCGAGCGGCGGCGACGCCGTCGATCAGCAGCGCGCGCCCCGGACCCGAGGGGGTCGCGTCGATCGTGATGCCCAGCAGGCGGGCGTGCGCGCGGGCCGACTCGACTCGGCGCAGCATCCGCTCGGCCGAGCCCGGGTAGAACCAGGCCAGGTACTGCAGCAGGCCGTCGTCCCACTCGGCGGCGGCGCGCTCCTCGAGCAGGCGGCGCACGTCAGGGGCGAGCCGCGCGATCCATGCCGCGGCGAGCGTCGACCAGCGTTCGGCGTCGTCGAGCCCGAGCCATTCGGCTCCGGCGGCGGTGACCGCGAGCGCGGCGCCGTCGTCGCCGACGAGCTCGGCACGCTCGGCCAGGTCGAGCAGGGGGGTCAGATCGTCTTGCTCGGCGCCGATCGAGGCAGCGAGACGCCGCGTCTCGGGCAGCGCGATCCCGCCTTTCGCGAGGCGTCGCGCCGGCTCGCGCTGCAGCTCGGCGACGAGCTCGGTGACCCGGCCGGTGGCGGCGAAGGCGCGCTCGCCGGCGAGGCGGTCGACGGCGTCCCGATCGGCGTCGCTCACCGGCACGAGCGCGCCGGGCGCGGGCGTCCAGATGAGCTCGTCGGCGCTCGGCAGGTCGAACGACGGCCAGGCCGCGAGCTGCTCGGCGACGCCGTCCCAGGGGGCGACCCGGTCGGACTCCACGGCCGCGAGCCCGAGCTCGGCGAGCACGGCCGCACGGCGACGCACCTCGGTCGAGGCGCTGCCGATGCGCTCGGCGAGCTGCTCGACGGTCGGCGCGCGGCCCGCGGCGGAGAGCTCGGCGGCGCCGGCGAGCACCGCGAGCGCATGACGGTCGAGGCCCTCGAGCGCGCGCTGCACGCTCGGACGGTCGAGCAGGGCCTCGGCGAGGTCGAACCAGTCGCGCAGCCCGGCAGAGCGCACCTCGCGCTCGCGCAGCAGACGCAGCAGAGCGTCGTCGTCGAGCGCGCGCAGCCGAGCCGCGAGCGCGAGAGCCGAACTGCTAGCGGCGGGCATCCTGCTGCGATTCGCGGCGGCGGCGCAGTCCCGAGACGAAGATGAAGGCGATCAGCAGCACGAGGCCGATCGCGAGAGCGGGCAGCGGCAGCCAGCGGGCGAACTGACCGGCTCCGCTCGAGAGCGAGACCTTGGTCAGCGCGAGGATCAGGATCACGACGATGTCGACGATCGCCACTCCGAGCACGGTGGCGGCCATGACGCCGAGCGCGCGTTCGATACGATTGGAGCGCACCGGGGTGTCGTTCGGCATCCCACCAGGATAGGCCCGCTCGGGCCGCCCTACTTCCCCCACATCGAGAGGCTGCCGCGATGCCCACCGGCAAGGTCAAGTTCTACGACGAGGAGAAGGGCTTCGGCTTCATCGCCGCCGATGACGGCCAGGAGGTCTTCCTGCACGCGTCGGCTCTGCCGAGCGGCGTCACCACCGTGCGCGCCGGCACCCGCCTCGAGTTCGGCATCGCCGACGGCCGCAAGGGCGCTCAGGCGCTCTCGGTGCGCATGCTCGACACGCCAATCCCGCTCTCGAAGATGAACCGTCGCTCGGCCGAGGACATGGCCGTCGTCATCGAGGACCTCGTGAAGCTGCTCGACGGCATCGGCGAGGGTCTGCGTCGCGGCCGGTACCCCGACAAGAGCCACGGCGGCAAGCTCGCGGCCGTGCTGCGCCGCGTCGCCGACGATCTCGATGCCTGAGGCCGCGACGATGACCAGCCGAGTGGATGTGGCGCGCGCCGCCCTGAGCGAGATCACGCCCGAGTCGCAGGTCGGCGACCTGACGAGCGAGACGACCGATGACGAGGGCGTGACCACGCTCACCTTCGCGGCGACGATGCTCGGCTACCCCGGCTGGCACTGGACCGTCAGCGTCGCCCAGCTCGAGGGCGAGGAGCCGACCGTGCTCGAAGCCGAGCTGCTGCCCGGCGACGGAGCCCTCATCGCGCCCGACTGGGTGCCGTGGTCGGTGCGACTCGAGGAGTACAAGGCCGCGCAGGCGGCAGAGGCTGCCGCACGCAAGGCGGCGGGCGAGTCGGATGACGACGACGAGCACGACGATGACGACGACGAGTTCGATGACGACGACGAGGAGTCGGACGCCGACGACGAGTCGGACGACGACGACTTCGACGATCACGACGACGAGCACGGCGAGGACTTCGGCGACGATGTCTACGACGGCCTCGATCCCGAGGCGGCGGCCGGCCACCACGGCGTCGACGGCGACAGCGCGGATGACGACAGCGCCGCCGACGACGACGCTCACGACGATCGCGCCGCGGGGCACGACGACGAGGAATGACCCCGTCTCCGCGGACTGACCGCGGGACAGACGACAGGGCCGGGGATGCGCATCCCCGGCCCTGTTCGCGTCAGTCGCCCGAATCCGGATTCGATCCGGCAGCGGTGGCGGCGTCGCCCGGCCGCCCGGCGGCTTCCGCATCGCGGCGCCGCAGCCGCCCGCGCCGCAGCTGCGTGTAGACGAGCCCGCCGAGCCCGAGCGTGATGCCGACGACGCTCGTCCACAGCCAGCCCTCGTACCCGCCGGCGACGAGCGGGCGCAGTCCGATCAGCAGCCCGCAGAGCGCCAGGATCCACAGGGCCAGCCCGACGAGGATCGCGGCGCGGTCGTCCGTCTTCAGGGGAGCGGGGTCGGGCTTGCGCTCGGCGCTCGGAACGTAGAAGCGCATCCTCACCCTCCTGACGCCGTGGCGCCCTCACGACCGGGCGATGCCCGGCCGTCGCGTCAGTCGCGCCCGACGGGAGCGTTCTCGAGCACCCAGTCGATCGTCGCGGTCAGCGCCCGCACGTCGTCGGGGTCGATCGCCGCGAAGGTCGCGATGCGCAGCTGGTTGCGGCCCAGCTTGCGGTACGGCTCGGTGTCGACGACGCCGTTGGCGCGCAGCGTCTTGGCGATCTTCGTCGCGTCGATGCTGTCGTCGAAGTCGATCGTCGCGACGACCTGCGAGCGGTGCGCCGGGTCGACCACGAAGGGCGTCGCGACCGACGAGGCCTCGGCCCAGGAGTAGAGGTGCTGCGACGACTCGCGGGTGCGGGCATCCGCGAACGACAGGCCTCCTCCCGCGTTCAGCCAGTCGATCTGCGACTCCATGAGCAGCAGCGTCGACAGCGCCGGGGTGTTGAGCGTCTGCTCGAGGCGGGAGTTGTCGACCGCGTTCTTCAGGCTGAGGAACTCGGGGATGTAGCGGTCGGATGCGGCGATGCGCTCGATGCGCTCGATCGCGGCCGGCGAGACCACGGCGAACCAGATGCCGCCGTCGCTCGCGAAGTTCTTCTGCGGCGCGAAGTAGTAGACATCGGTCTCGCTCAGGTCGACCGCGACGCCGCCGGCGGCGCTGGTCGCATCCACCACCGTCAGCGCGCCGTCGACGCCGCCGGTCACACGACGCACGGGCGCCATGACGCCGGTCGAGGTCTCGTTGTGCGGGTAGGCGAAGACGTCGGCCTCGATGTCGGCCTCGAAGTCGCTGCGTGAACCGCCCGGGGCATCCGCCGACCAGGGCTTGTCGAGCCACGGGGCCGAGGCGGCCTTGACGAACTTGCCGCCGAACTCGCCGAAGTTGAGGTGGGCGCTGCGCTTCTCGATGAGGCCGAACGCGGCGGCGTCCCAGAAGGCGGTCGAGCCGCCGTTGGCGAGCAGGACCTCGTAGCCCTCGGGGATGTCGAAGAGCTCGGCGAGGCCGGCGCGCACGCGACCCACCAGCTCCTTGACCGGAGCCTGACGGTGGGAGGTGCCGAGCACGGACGCGTTCGCGACCAGATGGTCCAGCTGCTCGGGGCGCACCTTCGCCGGGCCGCATCCGAAGCGGCCGTCGGCGGGGAGGAGCTCGGCGGGGATCTCGATGCTCGACATGCTCTCGATCCTAGGCCGCGGTGCGTCGCGGTCCCGCCGCGGTCCCGCCGCTGTCCCGCCGTCCTCGCGCCGCCCGCATCGGTGGGAGCCCCGACGCGGTGCCGGTTTTCTGTCGCCGGTGACCGGTAGGGTGAGAACCGATTTCAGCATCCGTCGATCCCGTTCCGCGGATGCGACGGACACCGGCTCAAAGGGACAGCGATGACCGACCTCGTCGACACCACGGAGATGTACCTCCGCACGATCCTCGACCTCGAAGAGGAGGGGATCATCCCGCTGCGCGCGCGCATCTCCGAGCGCCTCGGCCACTCCGGCCCCACCGTCTCGCAGACCGTGGGCCGCATGGAGCGCGATGGCCTCGTGCGCGTCGAGGGCGACCGCCACCTCGAGCTGACCGCCGACGGCCGCAGCCGCGCCCTGCACGTCATGCGCAAGCACCGTCTCGCCGAGCGCCTGCTCGCCGACGTGATCGGCCTCGACTGGGCCTACGTGCACGACGAGGCCTGCCGCTGGGAGCACGTCATGAGCGAGCAGGTCGAGCGCCGCCTGCTCGAGATCCTCGACCACCCGACCGAGTCGCCCTACGGCAACCCGATCCCCGCGCTCGAGGAGATCGGCGGCACGAAGTCGAAGCCGTTCCTCGAGGGCGTCGTCAACATCGTCGAGCGCGTGCGCGACGAGAAGGATGCCGTGACCGGCACCATCCGTCGCCTCGGCGAGCCCGTGCAGTTCGAGCCGGAGCTGCTGCAGCAACTGCTCGGCGCCGGTGTCGTGCCGGGTGCCACCGCGACGATCGCCTCCGAGGGCTCGTACGTCAGCATCCAGGTCGACGGCTACGGCGACGGGCTCGAGCTGCCGAACGAGGTCGCGATCCACGTCTACGTCGCGGCGTAAGCCGCCGACAGCGCGTCCTCGCCGCGGCGAGCTCTGACCGCTCAGATCGCGCGGCCCTCCGGCGAACGCCGGGTGGCCATCCGGTGACGTGTGTCGCGTCGTGACGCGCAATCCCGGCATTCCGGGCGTGTCGCGCGTACTCTGAAGTCCTCGCGTTCCGTGAGGAAGGAAAGAGGAGGGCCGCATGTGCGCTCGGGGCAGCATCCAAACCGTGGATGCCCGCGCCGTGTTCCGCATACGGCACACCGTCCGTCCGAGTGTGCCCTGTCACGCTCGTGAGCTGTAAGGCGCTGTCGTTCGCGACGGCGCCTTTTCTCGTCTTCGGGCACCTCTCCTCCCCGCTGATCGCGTGGCTGGATCACCTGCACTCCATGCGGGTCGACTCGAGAGGACGCCCATGCGCACCCTGGTACTCAATGCCGGATACGAGCCCCTGGCGGTCGTGTCGTTCAAGCGAGCCCTCGTGCTCGTGATGAGCGGCAAGGCGGCCATCCTGGCCCGCGACGACGGGCACCCGGTGCTCTCGCGGTCGGGGGAGTGGGATCGGCCGGCGGTCATCCTGCTCACCCGCTATGTGCGGCTGCCGCACGGGCGCAGCGTGCCCGTCTCGCGACGCGGCGTGCTGCGGCGCGACTCGCAGCGCTGCGGCTACTGCGGCCTGTCGGCGTCGACGATCGACCACGTCATGCCGCGGTCGCGCGGGGGAGCGGACAGCTGGGAGAACCTCGTCGCGTGCTGCCTGAAGTGCAACAACGTGAAGGGCGACCGCACCCCGCAGGAGATGGGGTGGACGCTGCGGCACCAGCCGCGGGCGCCGCACGGCTCGGCGTGGATGGTGCGGGGCGTCGAGCGCCCGCAGAGTGAGTGGAGCCCGTTCCTCGCCGACGCGGCGTGAGGCTCCGGCTCGTCTCGCGGCACTGCCGCGGGGCGTCGGCGTGCTCCCGTGAAGGTGCCGCCGTGGCGTGTGCGCTGTCCGCTTGTGTGGGGACGCATCCGTTCGTGTTTGCTGAGCATCCATCGCGATATCGACGGTTTTCGGCTGTTCAGCGTGCGAATCCGTGATCAGATGGCCGCCCCCGCAGTGGGGTCTAACGTTTTCGTTACCTCGGCGTGACAATCGGTGGATGGTCGTCTACCCTCGAAAGGTCGCTTACCCGGAGGCTGTGCTGTGACGGAACCCGAGATCCCCGATTCGCTGGGGTTTCTCTTCGGTGACCTGACTGAGTCAGGTGCCGGAACCGAGAAGAACAAGACCACGCCGGACGCGCTCGCATCTGAGAGCGCTGCCGCAGCCGCTGAGCGACCCTTCCCGTCGCGTCGTGAGCTGCGTGCGCAGCGCGAGGCCGCCGAGCGCGCTGCCGCTGCCGGGCTCGTCGACGCTCCGGTCGCCGCCGAGGCCGCCGCGCCCGTCGTGACCCCAGCCCCGAGCGTCGCCGCCCCGGCCGAGATCGCTCCGACTCCCGCCCAGTCGGCGGAGGCGGTGCTCGCCCAGATCATGGGAGACCAGCCCACCGCGACCGAGATCGCCGCGGCACCCGCCGTCCCCGTCGCCCCCGCCGAGGTGCGCGCGCACGCCGAGTCGGCCATCCCGGTCGCCCAGCCCACGCACGTCGAGCAGGCCGCGCCCGTCGTGGCATCCACGGGCATCGACCCGATCGCCTCGGCCCCGGCCACCGCATCCATCGAGATCGTCACGCCGGCCGTCGTCGCCTCGACCGCCCCCGCCGTGCGCGACCGTCGCGTCAAGCGCACCCAGGGCGTCGCCCGCACGACCGGGGCTCGTCCGTCGTCGAGCACCGCCGCGGGCTCGTCGTTCCGCAAGCCCGCGAAGCGCGGACTCCGCCAGCGCATCACCGCCACCGGCACGATGCTGCTCGTCGGCGGGCTCTTCGCCTCGCTCGCTCTGCCCGCCTACGCCTTCGACGACGAGGGCAAGCCGACCGCCGCCACGCAGGCCGCGCTCGAGGGCGACACCCAGAAGCTCTCGGTCGCCGGCGATGTGGCACAGGGTGCCGTCGCCCGCGACGCCTACGGCGTCACCAAGGCCGCCGACCTGCGCGCGCTCTACTCGAACGCGCTGCGTCAGAAGAACCTCCAGGCCTACCTCGCCTCCGGCGCGAAGGCGCAGGGTGACGACTACCCCTACGCCACCGACCTCACGCGCAACGAGGGCGGCGGGCTCTCGCCGTTCCGCTACTACTACCGCGAGTGCGTCGACTTCGTCGCCTGGCGCCTCAACCGCGACCAGGGTGTCACCCAGGCGCCGTGGAAGTGGGACTGGTCGAACCTGACCCCGAACGGCGGCAACGCGAGCCAGTGGAAGTCGGCGTGGATCAACCACGGCTGGCCCACCGGCAACACCCCCGAGGTCGGTGCCGTGGCGTGGTTCAACTACAACCACGTCGCCTACGTCAGCGGCATCCTCGCCGACGGCTCGGTGTTGCTCGAGGAGTACAACATGGGCGGCAAGCACCAGTACGGCCAGCGCGTCGTGCAGGTCAGCGAGATCCCGCTCTTCCTCTACGCGCCGCCCGCCTGATCGGTTCACTGACGCGACTTCCGCGCGTCACCGGTCGGTGGGATGCTGACTTCCGTGGCGCCGTACGGTGCCGGGAAGAGAGTGCATCGTGGCCGTCCTGAATCCGTATCTGAACTTCCGCGACAACGCGCGCCAGGCGATCGAGTTCTACCACTCGATCTTCGGCGGCGATCTGACCATCACGACCTTCGGCGAGCTCCAGATGCCCGGCATCGAGGAGTCGGAGTACGACAAGGTCATGCACTCGCAGATCGACAACACCCCGGCCGGCTTCACGCTCATGGCCTCCGACACCCCGGCGTACATGCAGTACGCCCCGGCGAGCGCGTTCAGCGTCTCGCTCAGCGGTGACGAGGAGGAGCTGCTGCGCGGTTACTGGGACAAGCTCTCCGAGGGCGCGACCGTCTCGATGCCGCTCGGCGAGGCCCCCTGGGGTGGCATCTTCGGCATGCTGGACGACAAGTTCGGCACGAGCTGGCTCGTGAACATCAACGCGCCCGGTCAGGCCTGATCGGACCGGCATCCGGCTCCACCTCGGAGGGCGCTCACTGCGGCGGGCGCCCTCCGTCGTCTCGGTAGAGTGGATGCGCCGGCCTCTGTAGCTCAATGGAAGAGCAGCTCCGTCCTAAGGAGAGGGTTGGGGGTTCGAGTCCCTCCAGGGGCACCACGGCTTCGTGCGATCAGGTCGTGACGGACGGAGGGCGGGCATGCTCGGCAGACGGGATGAGCGCCAGCTGGCCGTGTCGATCGACGAGGGACGCGGTCCGGTCGTCGTGCTCGTTCACGGGATCGCCTCGTCGCCGGTGACGTTCCAGAACCTGGTGCCGCTGCTGAGCCCGAATCACCGGGTGATCGCGATCGATCTGCTCGGATTCGGTCGCTCCCCGGCTCCCGCCGACGCCGAGTACACAATCGCCGAGCACGTCGACGCGATCGCCCGTGCCATCGACCGGCTGCACTTGCGCGCCCCGTTCACGCTCGTCGGGCACTCGCTCGGCACGATCCTCGGCGCACGCTACGCGGCCACGCATCCACGGCGCGTGCGGCATCTCGTGATGGTCTCGCCGCCACTGTACGTCGACCCGGCGCAGCTCGGCGATCCTCTGCTGCGCGCCCGGGTGAGCGTCTATCTCCAGCTCTACAAGTTCGTGCGCGAGAACCAGGCGTTCACCCTGCGCAACGCCCGTCTGGTCGAGCGGATGCTGCCGATTCCCAAGGCGATGGACATCGACGTCGAGACCTGGGTGCCGTTCGTCAAGTCGTTGGAGCATTGCATCGAGTCGCAGACGACCGTCACCGACCTGGTCAACACCCCGGCGCCCGTCGACATCCTCGTCGGGGCGCTCGACGAGTTCCACGTGCCGGGGAGCCTCGATGGGCTCGCTCGGCTCTCGAACGTCACGACCCGGGTCGTTCCGGGCAACGACCACCTCATCCGCGAGAGCATGGCGCGGCAGGTCGCCGCGGCGATCGACCCGACCTGAGCGATCGGCGCCACCCCCAGCAGGCACGGCAACCGAAGGGAGCACCTCATGGACGGATCGGCGAACGAGGCGAGGATCACCGCGGCCGAGTTCCGGAGTGATGCGGGCACCGTCGCGTGGCGGGTGACGGCGACCGGGCCGCAGGCGGTCTTCCGGGCGGAGGCGCTCGCACAGGCGGCCTCGCTCGTGGAGCCGGTCGTCGAGGCGGCCGATCGGTTGGGCATCCTCGCCGACATCGACGTTCGACCTGAGGGTGTCGTCGTGTACGTGCCCGATCGAGACTTCGGAGGGATCCCCGCTGCCGCGATCGAGTTCGCGGCAGCCGTCTCGACGGCCGCCGCGCGGCTGGGGCTCGAGCCGGATCCGGCGCGCATCCAGTCGGTCGGCATCTATGTCGCGCAGCATTCGGCGACCGATGCGCGGCCGTTCTTCGCCGCGGCGCTGGGGTACGAGGATCTCGGTGTCGGCGACGCGGTCGACCCGCTGCGCCGCGGTCCGCAGCTGGCGTTCAACCCGATCTCGGGCGATGTGCCGCGCCGCGGCCGGACCCACTTCGACGTCTCGGTTCCGGCTGACCAGGCTCGGGTGCGGGTGGATGCGGCGCTCGCGGCCGGTGGCCGTCTCGCCGACGACTCGCACGCGCCGGCGTGGTGGTCGCTCGCCTCGCCAGACAACCACGGCGTCGACATCGCGGCGTGGTCGGACGACGTCGGAGACTGATCCGTCGCGGCGGGAATGTCCGCTAGCCTGAACAGGTTCATGCAAACGCATCGAATTTGGAGGACATCATGCAGTTCGGCATCTTCACTGTCAGCGACGTCACGACCGACCCCACGACGGGCCGCACGCCCGACGACACCGAGCGGGTCCGCTCGCTGCTGACCATCGCGCAGCATGCCGATGAGGCCGGGCTCGACGTCTTCGCGACGGGGGAGCACCACAACCCGCCGTTCGTCGCATCCTCGCCCGTCGCCATCCTCAGCTACCTCGCCGGCGTGACGAAGAACATCACGCTGTCGACCTCGACGACGCTCATCACCACGAACGACCCGGTTCGCATCGCCGAGGAGTACGCGATGCTGCAGGTCATCAGCAATGGCCGCGCCGATCTCATGATGGGGCGCGGCAACACCGGCCCGGTGTACCCGTGGTTCGGGCAGGACATCCGTCAGGGCGTTCCGCTCGCGGTCGAGAACTACGCGCTCGTGCGGCAACTGTGGGAGAACGAGGTCGTCGACTGGTCGGGTCAGTTCCGCACCCCGCTGCAGGGCTTCACCTCGACGCCGCGTCCGCTGGACGGGGTGCCGCCGTTCGTCTGGCACGGCTCGATCCGCACGCCCGAGATCGCCGAGCAGGCCGCCTATTACGGCGACGGCTTCTTCCACAACAACATCTTCTGGCCCATCCAGCACACCCAGCAGATGGTCGACCTCTACCGCCGCCGCTTCGAGCACTACGGGCACGGCCGCGCCGACCAGGCGATCGTCGGACTCGGCGGGCAGATGTTCGTGCGCAAGAACTCGCAGGACGCCTGGAACGAGTTCCGCCCCTACTTCGACAACGCCCCCGTCTACGGCCACGGCCCGTCGATGGAGGACTTCACGCAGCAGACCCCGCTCACGGTCGGCTCGCCGCAGCAGGTCATCGACCGCTACGGCGCGATGAAGGATGCGGTCGGTCACTACCAGCGCCAGCTGTTCCTCATCGATCACGCCGGCCTGCCGCTCAAGACGGTGCTCGAGCAGATCGACTTCCTCGCCGAGGACATCGTGCCGGAGCTGCGCAAGATCAACGAGGTCGGCCGCCCGGCGGATGTGCCGAGCAACCCGCCCAGCCGCGCCGAGCGCGTCGCCGCGGCGCGGGCCACCGGAACGGCCGGCTCGGATCACGTCGAGGGCGAGGACGTGTTGACGGGTGCGTCGCCGGAGTCGGATGCGGCCGTACCCGCACCCGCCGCTGCATCGGCTGCCGCCCCGGCGAAGCAGGGCGCCGCGTTCGGGCTCTGATCACCGAACAGAGCGGTCGAGTGCGCCGTGAGGTGTGCTCCAACTGCGGGGTCCCGCCGATCTCAGGCGCGATCCCGCAGTCGGATCTACAGCGTCAGCCGACCCGGGTGAGTCGGACGGTCGTCGTCGTGCCGAGTGCCGAGACCGAGTACGAGATCTCGTCACCCTCAAATGTGAAGTCCTTCGTCGGATCCGACGAGGCGAGGATCGCCGAGTCGGTCTTCGCCGTGTCGTTGGCGGAGGTCCAGGTGTACTTGCCCGCTGCGGTCGGCGCGGAGAAGGTTCCGGCCCAGTAGAGCGACTTGGTGTCGCCGCCATCGCTGACCCAGTTGATCTCGATGGCGTCGGCTGTGATCGTGGCCTCCTGATACGTGTCGGGGCTCGAGGAGTTGGACTGCTTCCACGTTCCGACCAGGTCGGCCGGCTTCTCAGGCGTCGGGGATGCCGACGGTCTCGCACTCTCGGCGGAGCCGGCCTTCGTCTTTTCGGTCGAATCGGCGGTCGATGTCGAGCAGGCGGAGAGAAGCAGCGCGGCGGTGACGGCGGCGGCCGCCAGGCCGAGGTGGCGAGCAGAGGGCGTGAGTGAGGTGCGAATCGTCATGGCGAACTTGACGCTAGCTCGATGTTCCGGCACCTGTGACGTCCCAGTCTGGGTGGTGCCGTTCTCGGCGCCGAGCTGGTCAGTGGGGCGGAGCTATGTGCGTCGCCGCGATCGACTCGTGCGCAGGAGCACTAGCAAGCCCGGCGGTCGGCGCGAGCACGCGACTCCGCCGGGCCTGCCCGTAGATGAGGATGCCCGCGACGATGTCGAACACGAAGACGAAGAGCATCACGACGTAGAACGCGAGCCGCCCGCCGGCGATGCGCCGGTCGCGGAACTGGGCGATCAGCGCCGCCCAGCCGTACACCGACGTCGACAGCATCGCGACGTAGGTCATCGGAGTGGTCACGGCGGCGACGATGATGCCGGTGCCGACGAACACCACGGTGCCGATCGAGACCAGTGCGAGCACGATGAAGTTGATGATGAAGAACGGGATCGCGGCGAGCTTCACCAGCATCACGCCGCCGCTCAGCTGGTCGGTGCGACGCCCGCGGATCTTGACCACCGCATCCACGATCACGAGCACCGTGGCCACGAACAGCAGGATGTTCCAGCCGATCACGGTGCCGTAGACGACAGCCTGCGAGTGCTCTCGATCGATGAGGCCGTTGAAGAACGCCAAGATGATGCCGATCCAGAGCAGAGCGCCGAAGATCATGAGGCCGGCTTGGGCGTACCGCACGGCGTCCCCCCTCGTCGAAATCGAGCAATCCCCGAAGCGTAACGGGGAGCTCGGGATGCGTCGAGGCGGGCGCGAGGCGCTCGACTCCGTCGCGGGGCGGAGTCGAGGGTTCCCTCGGGCGGGGGAGTCGCGCGCGTCGCCGGCGGAGTGGGATGGGGGCATGGATCCGAACCCCGTCGATTCGCGCCCCGTAGCAGCCACGGCGCCCACCGCATCCTCGTCTCCCGCCGGCCCGGCTGGCGCGGGCGACGCCGCGGTGGACTCCGCGCCCGCGCCCGCGTCGCTCGACCCGGCCGATCGTCAGCGCGAACGCAACGCCGCGCATCCCGAACGCGGTCCGCTCTTCCCGGCGACCGTGCCGTGGCGCGCGGTGCTCGTGTTCCTGCTGGTCGCGCTCGGCGGCGCGTGGCTCGTGATGCTGCCGGTGTGGCTGTCGGGCGAGGGGCTGACGAGTCCGCTGTTCGGGGTGCTGACGAGCGCGATGATGTTCACGCCGACTCTCGCCGCGTTCGTGGTGGTGCTGTTCGTGAATCGCCCGCCGAGCATCCCGCGCCTGCTCGGACTCGGGCCGCTGCGCCCGGTGAAGCGCACGCTCGGGATGGTGCTGCTCGCCTCGGTGCTGCTCAGTGTGCTGCCGCTCGCGGCCCTGTTCCTGGGAAGCGCGATGGGACTCGTGAAGCTCGATCTGGCGCACTTCAGCGCGCTCGCCGCGACGCTCGAGGCGGCCGGCCAGCCGCACTCGCCCGAGGACGTGTCGCGGGCTGTCGTGATGCAGCTCGCGCTGATCCCGCTGATCATCGTGATCGACGCGTTCGCGACCTTCGGCGAGGAGCTCGGCTGGCGCGGTTGGCTGCTGCCGAACCTGCGTCCGCTCGGGACCCTGCCCGCGCTCGGGCTGAGCGGCGCGATCTGGGGCGTCTGGCACGCGCCGATCATCCTGCTCGGCTACAACTACCAGCGCACCGATGCGCTCGGCGTGCTGCTGATGACCGGGTGGTGTGTGCTGCTCGGCGTCGTCGTCGGCTGGATGCGGCTGCGCTCGGCCTCGGTGTGGCCGGCCGTGTTCGCGCACGCGGCGCTCAACGCGACGACGAACATCTACATGATCTTCGTCGACCGCGACAGCGTGGCGACGAGCACCTGGGGGTCGATCCTCGGCTGGTCAGGCTGGATCGTGCTGGGGCTGACGATCGTGGTGCTGCTCGCGACCGGTCAGCTGCGCAAGCAGCCGAAGCCGGGCCTGACGCTGGCCGAGACCCAACCCGGTGCGGCGGCGCGCGTGACAATCCGTTGACCTCGGCGGGGCTCAGGTGAACACTGTCCACATGACCTCCGTCACCCCGTTCATCTGGTTCGACGACGACGCCGAGCAGGCCATCCAGCTCTACACGAAGGTGTTCCCCGACGCCGTAGTGCTCGAGGAGAACCGCACGCCCGACGGCGCGCTCTTCTATGCGACGTTCCGCATCGCCGGGCAGAGGGTGATGGCGCTCAACGGCGGACCGCACTTCGTGAAGAACGAGTCGTTCTCCTTCTTCGTCTCGGTCGAGACGCAGGAGGAGGTCGACTTCTACTGGGACGCGCTCACCGCCGACGGCGGCGCCGAGTCGCAGTGCGGCTGGCTCAAGGACCCCTTCGGGCTGTCGTGGCAGATCGTTCCGGCGGCGCTCATGCGCTACCAGGCCGATCCCGACCGCGCGCTCGCCGCGCGCGTGAACGCGGCGATGATGCGCATGCAGAAGATCATCGTCGCCGACCTGGATGCGGCTGCCGCGGCCGGGTGAGCGCGAGTGCGACGGGCGCGGACAGTGAGCACGGGTCGTCGGCGCGACTGAACATCGCTCGTCGACAGTGCGCCTTCACGCGGCGTTCATCGATCGGACTCGCGGAGCCGACTCGATAGCCGAGACCTCTGTGTGCTCCGTGCCGTCTACCCGAGACGGCCGGCCGCGGGGCGTGGGGAGCCGGCGTGAACATCAACGGGCAGAGCGGTCCGCGGGACTGGTCGCCGCCGGAGTACGGCGAGCGGATTCCCGGGTACGTTCCGACTCCCGTTCCGGTGCTCCCCGTACTTCCGGCGCAGGGATACGGTTCGGGCGGCCGTGCCCGCGGTCCGCACCGGGGCGGCACCTTCCGCCGCGGAGTGCTGTCGTCGCTGCTGGTGATCCCGCTGGGCATCGTCGCCTGGCTGCTGCTGTGGCAGTTCGGCGTCGTCTCGGCTGCGGTGGGCTGGATGGTGGGCGCGCTGGCTGTGCTGCTGTTCCGCTGGGGCTCCGGCGGGGTGATCTCGCGGCGCGGGATCGGCGCGCTCGTGCTGGTCGTATCCCTGACCGTGCTGCTGGCCCTGGGCAGCGCAGTGCTCTACGACGACGCGCGCGCCTACGTCGCCGCGCCCGGCTCGGCGCTGCACATCGCGCGGACGGCGCTGCCGGATCCCGCGTTCTGGTCGTGGGAGGTCGCCGGATTCGCGCACAAGATGTCGGTGATCTGGCCCGAGGTCGCGGCCGGATTCGCGCTGGCCGCGATCGGCCTGATCCCGCCGCTGGCGATGGCGCGTCGGGCTCGACCGTCGGGCGGCGCCCGTGCGGCATCCATCGCCCTCTCGATCGTGAGCATCGTCGTGGTCGGCGCGGTCGCGATCACCCTGCGACCGGGCGGCGCGGGTTCAGCCGACCTCACCCGGCTCGAGCGGTCAGGGCTGATCGTGGGCGACTGCATCACCCAGCCCGCGGATCCGGCCGCTCCGATCGAAGCTGCCGACCTGCCGCGCGTCGACTGCGCCGAACCGCACTGGGGCGAGGTGGTCTTCGTCGGCACGACGCCCGGGCGCGACGGTCTCACGGCGTACCCGGGCGACGACTGGCTCACGCAGGATGCCGACGCCCGCTGCGCTCGCGCGTTCGCGGATTACGTCGGGCTTCCTCCGACGCAGAGCACCCTGGGGCGGCAGTTCTTCGTGCCGACCGCCGAAGGGTGGGTGCAGGGGGACCGCGGCGAGGTCTGTGCGGTCTTCGATCCGACGCTGCCCAGCTTCGCGGGGTCGCTGGAGCAGGTCGCGCGATGACAGAGTCTGCCGAGTTCTCACGCGAGGACGAGATCGCGTTGGGCCACGCCTGGGACTGGTTCAATCAACACGCGGGCCAGCGGATGCAGTCGATCAACATGATGCTGGTGAGCATCACGTTTTCACTCGCCGGGTACGGTCTGGCGTTTCAGGCGCGGAACTTCATCGTGGCGGTGGCGATCTGTGTGGAGCAATTGTGATGGTCGCGTGCTTCCGGCTTCTCGACCTGCGCAATCGCGAGCTTGTGCGACACGGCGAAGCGGCGCTCGCGGTTCTGGAACGCCGTCTCGCAGCGAGCGTGTCCGCTCCTCAGATCCGCCTCGTGAAGAGAGCGAAGCGGCCCGGAGCATGTTTGGCGACCTACACCAATGTCGTGCTCCTCCTCACCGTCGCCGCGGTTCTGATTTTCGTGGCAGAAGGCACGTTCGCCGCTTTCCAAGCTGCCGCAAACAACGGGCAGAAGTCGGCCCATGCACCGAGCGCACCGCATTCGCAATCAATTCACCCGAGCGGGTGAGCACTGTTTGCCGCTCGGGGCGGGGCGGCGCGATGACTCTATGGGCGAACCCGACGCCCTCGACCGGGCCGATGCCGTCATCGTCGGCGACGGGCTGGCCACCTGCCTCGCCCGCACCGGGCGAAACGGGATCGTGCTCGAGCGACTCGGGCGCACCGGGGACACCGCGGCGTCGAGTCGCATTGCGGCCGGCTCAAGCATCCTCGATCCGCGTCACGATGCGCTCGCTCGGGATGACGGCGCCGTCGGCGATCGCGACGGCCTGCGCAGTCGCGCCGGTCTCGCTGTCGAGGAAGCGCATCCGGGAGCTGCGGGGCGAGGGCCGATGCCGGTCGGCCCAGTTTCCGAGCGCCAGCAGGATGAGCGCGAGCTCGCGCCCGGCGTTGGTCAGCACGTACTCCTCACGGCGTCGCCCGCCTTCGGGCTTGTAATCGCGCCGCTCGAGCATGCCGCCCTCGACGAGCGAGGTCAGGCGCGCGGCGAGCACGTCGCGGGGGATGCCGAGCGAGCTCTGGAAATCGCCGAACCGGGTGAGGCCGGCGAGGGCGTCACGCACGATCATGATCGTCCACTTCTCGCCGAGCACGTCGAGCGAGCGGGCGATGGGGCAGCGGTCGTCGCCGCCGAGGATGCCGAGCATGGCTTCATCCTAGTTGGGTTTGAAAAACAGATCCAGGTGTAACGTGATCGCTCGCGGGTGGCCGTCTGGACGCGCCGCATCCTCGATTCGACAGGAGAGACCATGGCCGACCTCAGCGGAGCCGTCGTGCTCGTGACCGGCGCCAACGGCGGACTCGGAGCCGAGTTCGTGACCCAGGCGCTCGACCGCGGCGCGAGCCGCGTCTACGCGACGGCGCGGCGTCCGCGCGACTGGGCCGACGAGCGGGTGGTGCCGCTCGAGCTCGATGTGACCGACCAGGCGAGCGTGGATGCGGCCGTCACCGCCGCGAGCGACGTCACGATCGTCGTCAACAACGCCGGCGTCGGCGGGGCGGCATCGCTGCTCGCGGCGTCCGTCGAGGACGTCGAGGCGTTGTTCGCGACGAACGTCTTCGGCGCCCTTCGTGTGGCGAAGTCCTTCGCGCCGGTGCTCGCAGCGAACGGCGGCGGCGCGCTCGTCGACCTGCACTCGGTGCTGAGCTGGATCGCGCTCGCCGGCGGATATTCGGCATCCAAGGCGGCGTTCTGGTCGATCACGAATTCGCTGCGCGTCGAGCTCGCGCCGCAGGGCACGCAGGTGCTCGGCGCGCACCTCGGCTACACCGACACCCCGATGATCGAGCACCTCGACACCGAGAAGAACGCGCCGGCCGACGTGGTCGCGGCGATCTGGGATGCCGTCGCGGCGGGGGAGCGGGAGGTGCTGGTCGATCAGGTCAGCCGCGACGTGCGCGCGAAGCTGTCGGGGTCGCTGGAGGCGATGTACCCGCAGCTCGGGTGAGCCGTGGCGCGGGGTGATCGCGGCGCGCGCCGGGGCCCGCCTGCGCTGACGCCGCGGGGCCAGCGCTGCCTGCCCGACGGGTGTAGTTTTGACGTGCATGCGAAAGCATCGAACGGACTCGCTGCGACGACGCATCCCCGCCGTCCTCTGAGCCCTTCACCGTCGAAGACCTGCTGGAGGGTCCCCATGTCCACTGCCCGTTTCGCCGACCGCGTCATCCTCATCACCGGCGGAGGCTCCGGACTGGGCCGTGCGACTGCGGTGCGACTGGCGGGCGAAGGCGCGAAGCTCGCGCTCGTCGACATCTCCGAGCCCGGACTGCAGGCCAGTGTCGATGCCGTGCGCGAGGTCGCGCCCGAGGCGGAAGTGCTGACCGCGATCGCGGACGTGTCGAAGGAGGCGGATGTCGACGCCTACGTCGCCGCGACGATCGAGAAGTTCGGCCGCATCGACGGCTTCTTCAACAACGCCGGCATCGAGGGCAAGCAGAACCCGACCGAGTCGTTCACCGCCGACGAGTTCGACAAGGTCGTGTCGATCAACCTGCGCGGCGTGTTCCTCGGGCTCGAGAAGGTGCTCGCGGTCATGCGCGAGCAGGGCAGCGGGATGGTCGTCAACACGGCGAGCGTCGGCGGCATCCGCGGCGTCGGCAACCAGTCGGGCTATGCGGCCGCGAAGCACGGCGTCGTCGGCCTGACCCGCAACTCGGCGGTCGAGTACGGCCAGTACGGCATCCGCATCAACGCGATCGCGCCGGGTGCGATCTGGACGCCGATGGTCGAGAACTCGATGAAGCAGATCGACCCGGAGAACCCGCGCAAGGCCGCGGAGGAGTTCATCCAGGTCAACCCGGCGAAGCGCTACGGCGAGGCCCCCGAGATCGCCGCGGTCGTCGCGTTTCTGCTCTCCGACGACGCCTCCTACATCAACGCGGCCGTCGTGCCAATCGACGGCGGGCAGTCGGCGAAGTACTGAGGAGCGACGTCACGTCGTGACGGAGGGGCCGGATCTGCGAGAGCGGCTCCGGCCCTGCTAGCGCCGGTCGGCTGATCAGCGGCGGCCTGGTCGCGTGACCGTGGGATGTCCGTGGGGCCGAGTAGTTTTCAGCTGCCCCTGCCCCTGCCCATGACCTCGGAGCCGGCCACGCGATGACCATCCCCACGACGTCTTTCCAGTTGATCTTCTACCTTGCGTTGCTGGTGCCGGGCGTGGTGTTCGCCGGTTCGCCGGTTCGCGTGTTCGTCTGCGAGGACCACGCGCGGCCGATCGCTCGGTTGCCGCTCGAATACTCGAAGCCGTCGTAGCGAGCGCGATCTTCGACTCGGTGTACGCCCTAGTCCTTCATGACCAGGTGGCGGTTGCACTGGGCGATGTCCGTGGCTATGTCGCACAGAACGTCAGCGCGACGATGGTGGTGTTCCTCGTGGGCGGTGTCGGGGTCCCATTCGTCGTTGCGTGGCTCGTCTACGGCCAGATACCAGTGCTTGATCGGCCATCACAACTCTGGCGAGAAATCGTCCGCCCGAAGCTCTCGCACTCGCAGCAGGTCAGCGACGCGCCGACGGCGTGGGACTACGGAAACAAGACCGTCGTAGGCGGATGGGTCCGCGTCCGCATTGCCGAAGGCGTTTGGGTCGGTGGTGTCTTCGGAGATGACGCGCGTTTCTCTACGTACCCGGAAGCTCGCGACCTCTTTATCTCCACCCCGTGGAATCTCGGACCTGCGGGTGAGTTCCAATCCCCGGTCGCTGGCAGTCAAGGGGTGTGGCTGGCTATCAAGGATGACTACGTGGTCGAATGGCTCTACGACCAGGAGGACAGCGATGACGAACTTCGCGAATCGATCGAGTGAGAACGGGCAGTTCAGTGCACGACCGTCAGCCGTCTGGACGCAGCGAGTCGCCGAGGGCGGAAAGGCTGGACAGCCTCGTTCGACGGGTTCGACGCCGAAGAACCCACCGCGATCCGGAAGCGGAGTCACTCCGCCCCCGGGTGTGAGGCGACCTGGTGCAACTTCGGGAAACTAGCGAACCATCTGACGACCGTCCTGACGTCGTCATCCTCGGCGGCGGGCACAACGCCCTGACCGCCGCCGCGTACCTCGCGAAGGCGGGGCTTGGCGTCGTGCTGCTCGAGCGACTCGAGCACGTCGGCGGGGCCGCGGTCAGCGCGCGAGCGTTCGACGGGGTGGATGCGCGCCTCTCGCGCTACTCGTATCTCGTGAGCCTGCTGCCGCGCGCGATCATCAACGATCTGGGGCTCGGCATCCGGCTGGCGCGGCGGCGGTACTCGTCGTACACGCCGGTTCCGGGCGATTCGGAGGGGCGGGGTCTGCTCGTCGACCGGCGCGACGCCGAGGTGACCCGCGCATCCTTCGCCGAGATCGACGCGGCGGCCGACAGTGACGCGTACGCCGCACTCGGCGATGATCTCGCTCGCGTCGCCGAGGTGGTCTGGCCGAGCGTCACCGGCCCGCTGCCGACGCGCAGCGAGGCCCGCGCCGCGCTCGGCGACGATGCGCTGTGGGATGCGGTGTTCGAGCGTCCGATCGGCGAACTCATCGAGCAGCGCTTCGCGAGCGATCTGGTGCGCGGCGTCGTCGCGACCGACGCGCTCATCGGCACCTTCGCCGGCCTGCACGACGCGAGCCTCGACCAGAACCGCTGCTTCGTCTATCACGTGATCGGCGGCGGAACCGGTGACTGGGATGTTCCCATCGGCGGCATGGGCGCGGTCACCGGCGAGCTCGAGCGGGTCGCGCGCGAGGCCGGCGCCGACATCCGCACCGGGGCCGAGGTCGTGAGCGTCAGCCCCGACGGCGAGGTGCGCTACCGACGTGGAGGCACCGAGCATGTCGTGGGGGCGGCGCGCATCCTGAGCGGGGTCGCTCCGCACGTGCTCGACCGGCTGCTCGGCGCGGCGGATGCGACGCCGGCGGTCGGCGCCGACCGGCCCGAGGGCGCGCAGGTCAAGGTCAACATGCTGCTGAAGCGGCTGCCGCGCCTGAAGGATGCCAGCGTCGCGCCCGAGGCCGCGTTCGGCGGCACCTTCCACATCAACGAGACCGCCAGCCAGCTCGAGGCGGCGCGCGCGGCGGCAGCCGAGGGGCGCATCCCGAACCCGTTGCCGGCCGAGATCTACTGCCACACGCTGGCGGACCCGTCGATTCTCGGGCGCCCGCTCGCCGAGAGCGGCGCGCACACGCTCACGGTGTTCGGGCTGCACGTGCCGGACCGGATCGTGCGCGACCTCGACGACCCCGCCGCCCATGACGAGGTGCGCACGCAGCTGCAGGATGCGGTGCTCGCGTCCCTGAACTCGGTGCTCGGCGAGCCGATCGAGCCGCTGCTGATGGTGGATGCGCACGGCCGCCCCTGCATCGAGACGAAGACCACCCGCGACATCGAGGATGCGCTCGGCATGCCCGGCGGCAACATCTTCCACGGGCCGCTGTCGTGGCCCTTCGCAGAAGACGACGAGCCGCTCGACACGCCCGCGCGGCGCTGGGGCGTCGCGACGACGCACGAGCGGATCCTGCTCTGCGGATCGGGCGCACGCCGCGGGGGCGCGGTCAGCGGTCTCGGCGGCCACAACGCGGCGATGGCGGTGCTGGAGGAGCTGGGTATTTGAACTGAGCAGAAATTGGCTCCGAGAACGCGACTAGCGGTATCGCGGTCCGTGATTGGACTTCTGTAAGAACGACTCTCTGAGGTTCGCCACCGCGGTTGCGTTTCCACCGGCTCTGTCGAATTCCGGGAACTCCTCTTCGCGAATCCAACGGTCAAGCGTGGGAGAAGTCACACCCAGAAGTCGGAGAAGACTCGCGCTGTCGACCTCAGTTCCGAACCCGGTGAGGAAATCCTCATCTCGTTCCGGCGCGACCTCCGGGGTCGCGACGATTCGGGCACGCGGATACTTCTGGCCGCGCGGATCCTGCGCGAGAAATCCGATCAGATCGGCACGGTCGATGTACCAGGTCGTGCCCCATTTGGTTGCTCGAACGAGGCCGTCGTCGAGCTGCTGGGTGGCCGTTCGGGTGGTGACACCGAGCACCTCGGCATACTGCTTGATCACGAGGAGGCTCGGGAATCGCGACCAGTAGGACACGGCGAGGGATTGTTGGCTCACCCTGCGATTATTCCGGCGGCGGCGTGAGTCAGTTCACCACCCCGTCGCGACGAGGATGATCGTCCAGATCGTGCCGAGGGCGAAGGAGAGGGTCGCGCCGAAGAGGCCGAGCCAGAAGCCCCAGTAGCCGAGTTTCGTGCCCGAGCGGCGTGGGCCGGAGAGCACGCCGAGCACGATCGCGGCGATGCCGAGCACGAGGGTGAAGTAGTCGACGATCGGCAGCCAGCAGAGCACGAGCGACACGATGCCGAAGATCAGCGCCAGCACGCCCATGACGGGACTGCGGCGAGGTGGAGCGACCGGAGCCGTGCCGGTGTGCTGGTCGGGCGGCGGGTAAGGAAGGGAGCTCATCTGGTCGTCCTGGATCATCGGCGGCGGGTAGCGCTCGCGCGGTGCAGACGAGCGGTTCTCGTGGACGACGCTAGCGGGCGCAACGGGCGCGACGGGCGCGACGGGCGCCGGGGTCTCCTGCCCGGGGATCGGTGCCCGACGGCGAGGGCACTGACTAGACGAGATCGCCGCGGGCCGCGCGGTCGTGGTCGTCCGGGTCGTAGAAGATCTCCGCCTGCGCCGCGCGGTTCAGCAGTGCGGTGCAGTCCGAGCTGCTCATCCGATTGACCACGTCGCGCAGGGTGTGCTGCGTGCCGTCGACCTCGTACGACCAGACGGCCCGGTACCGGCCGCCGAAGGAGCGGCGACCCGACGAGGCGCGGTCGCAGTCGACGACCGTTCCCGTGGTCGAGGTCTCGAGGGCCTTGATGCGCTCGGCTTCGATGAACGGGCCGACGCGGATGGCGATGCCGAGCACGAGACCCACCGCGATCAGGGCCGCGAAGACGATCACGATCGCCGGCGGACGCGACCGCCCGGGCGGAGCGGGTGGCGGGATGACGGCTCCGGGAGCGGCGGGGCCGGCGACGCGAGCCCCCTGCAGGTGCCCGCCGGCGGTGATCCCCGCCCAGCGAAGTCGAACATCCATCAGGGCTATCGTCGAGCATCCCGACTGAGATCGGCGACGGGCAGGCATGCCCATGCGCGCCCGCACCGGCGCCCGCACCCGCACGCCCTGACACGCTGTCGCGAGCAGCGCCGTGGACGCGCGATCACCCCTCCTGGACGCACGATCACCTCCGCGTCGCCGATCACCGCCAGGATCGAAGCATGTCAACCGACCTCTCTCCCGCCACCCGGCCGCACGACCTGACGCGCGCCGAGCCGACGACGGGATCCTGCACCACCCCCGAAGCCGCCGCATCCCCGAACGAAGCCGGCGCCGCGACCGCGCCCAGCGCCGCGAACGCCGGCACCACCCGCACCCACACCGCCTGGGCGAGCGTGCTCGTCATGATGGCGACGAGCTTCACGCTCGTCGTCGCCGAGTTCCTGCCGCCGAGTCTGCTGCCGCAGATGGCGGCGTCGCTGAACGTCAGCGAGGGGCAGGCCGGGCAGGCGGTGACGATCACGGCGCTCGCCGGATTCCTCGCCGGGCCGGGCATGGGCATCCTGTTCCCGCGCCTCGACCGCCGCGCCCTGCTCGCCGGCCTCGCGCTCGCGGCGACCGTGTCGAACATCGTCGTCGCGATCTCGGGCAACCTCGTGCTGCTGCTCATCGCGCGCCTGCTGCTCGGCGCCGCGCTCGGCGGCTTCTGGGCCATGTCGCTCGCCGTCGCGGCGAAGCTCAGCGCGCCGCGGCACATGGGCCGCGCGGTCATGCTCATCAACACGGGCACGACCATGGCGACCGTCGCGGGCGTGCCGCTCGGCCTCTTCCTCGGAACCCTCACCAACTGGCGCGTCGTCTTCGTCGTGATCGCCGCCATCAGCATCGTCGTCGCAGCCGCGCTGCGCTTCGTGCTGCCGTCGGTCGCCCCGGCGGCGGGCGTCGGCATCCGCATGCTCGGCCAGACCCTCGCGACCCCCGGCATCGCCTGGGCGCTCGTCGGCCACGTGCTCGTCGTCATGGGCCACTTCGCCGCCTTCACCTACGTGCGCGGCGCCTTCGCGCGCACCCCCGAGCTGGATGCGGGCGGCGTCGCCACCCTGCTCGCGTTGTTCGGCGTCGGCGGTCTCGTCGGCAACATCGTGATCGGACTCATCGTCGACAAGCACCTGCGCCTCATGCGCTTCCTGGTGCCGTCGCTGACGGTGATCGGCGTCGCCGCGATCGCGCTGTTCCCGAACCAGCTCCCCGTGATCGGCGTCGCGGTCGTCGTCTGGGGGTTCGGCTTCGGAGCCTGGCTGACGGTCATCACGACCTGGCTCGGCCGTGTCGTCCCCGAGCGCATGGAGGCCGGCGGCGGGCTGCTCGTCGCCGGATTCCAGCTGGCGATCACCCTCGGCGCAGGCATCGGCGGCATCCTCGTCGACAGCATCGGCGTCACGGCGGCGTTCATCCTCGGCGCGGTCTCGGCCCTCGTCGGGCTCGTGCTCTTCGGCACGGCCCGCACGAAGATCCACGCGCCGGCGAGCGAGCGCGGCTGAGGCTCGGCCCGCGCGACACCGCGGGAGAGCGGATGGATGCGGTGCCCGACCGGCGAGGTCGGGCACCGCATCCGTCTGTGTTCGCCGGTGCTCGCTGGTGCCGGTCGAGTCGAGCACCGGGCGACTGGCGTCGTCGGTCCGGTCAGTCGACGATCAGGTCGCCGCGGGCCGCCTGGTCGGGACGCTCGGGGTCGTAGAAGATCTCTGCGCGCTGGCCCTCGAGCCCGGTCTGCCAGCGGCGATAGGTGTGCTGATTGTCGCGGAAGGTGTAGCGCTGCCCGTCGACGACGTACTCCCAGCGCAGCTGGCAGGAGCTGCGGTTGCGTCGGCCGCCGGTGCGCTCGCAGCTGAGCGACGTGCCCTCGACGCTGGTGCCCTTGGCGATGATGTCGGCGGCGTGCTGGCGCTGCCAGACGTTCTGGGTGATCGCGCCGCCGACGACGAGCACGATGATGACGATCGCGATGATGGTCGAGGTCGCCCGCTCGCGGGGGCTGCGCGAGCGGAAGCGGTGACGCCCGGAGCGCCCGGCGCTCGAGAAGCGCGTGCCCGACACGGGGCCACCGGAGCGAACATTCATCAACTCCATCTTGGCGCATCCACCGCACCCGGACGATGGGGAGAAGGACCCGCCCGGCTGAGCGCCCCCGCTGCCGCGTCAGGCGGCGGGACGCTGCCGCGACTCGCGCCACTCCGCGGGCGAGGCGCCCACGTGACGACGGAACGCGCGGCTGAAGCCCGCTTCCGACTCGTAGCCGAGACGGCGCGCGACCTCGGTCACGGTCAGCTCGCGCCGGGGGAGGAGGTCGAGCGCCGCATCCATCCGCGCCGAGGCGAGGTACCCCGCCGGCGAGCTGCCGACGACGTCGCGGAAGCGTGCGGCGAAGGCCGAGCGCGACATCGCCGCGATGCGGGCGAGCTCTTCGACGGTCCAGGCCCGGTCGAGCTGGGTGTGCACGGCGCTGAGCGCACGGCCGATGTGCGCATCCACGCTGCCGGTCAGCCAGTGCGCGGGTGCGCAGCCCGACTCGGCCCAGCGTCGCACCGCGACTGAGGCGATCGTCGTGACGATGCGTCCGCAGATGATCGCGTCGCCGCCGCGCAGTGAGCCGATCGGCTTCGAGCGGGTCGCGCACATGCTCTCGATGAGGCCGACGATCGGACGCTCGTGGATGTCGAAGTCGCGCACCAGCAGCAGGTCGGGCAGGGCGTCGAGTGCGGCCGAGCGGCGGTCGCCCGCCGGTGTCACGCCCACCTCGACGAGCTGCGTCGGGGTGTGGGCGCGCAGGGTGCGCAGCCGGGGGTGCGCGAAGAACACGATGTCGCCCGCCGTCAGCTCGAGCGGTGTCGCCTCGGCGACCTCGAGCACCGCGCTGCCCTCGCGCAGGTAGATGAAGCCGGCCTCGCCGCCGGAGAGCACGGATCCGCTCGCGAGCGACTCGTGCGCCGACTCGATGACGTTCCACTCGAGCGAGGCGAGCGCGCGATCCAGGGCCTCGGCGCGCTGGGCGGCGTCGTCGGCGGATGCCGGGTCGGCCAGGGCGGACGCCCTCGCCGTGGCGACGGGCGTGACGGCCGGGGCGCGCTGCGCCAGGGTCGGGGTGACGGGTCCATCCACGGTGATCGTCATAGGGAGGGGAGCGCCCCCGCCGCGGTGATTATTCCGAGAGCGGATCCGCTGAGGGCGTCGCCGGCGCCGTCCCGTCGTCCTGCGCGGGCGTCGTGAGCGCCGCGCCCGCCGACCTCTCGCGCGGCGGCTCCCATCCCGGGTTCGACCCGATCGCCTCGCTCGTCGGAAGGATGCGGGCGACGAGATCGCGGCAGCGCGCCTCGGCGGCGGGGTCGTCGCCGGCCCACCAGAGCTGCACGAAGACGGTCCCGTCGGGCGAGAACTCGAGCCGGAACCGAGCCGCGCCGTCGCCCGGTTCGGCGTCGGCCGGCGTCGCCGCATCCACCTCGAACTCGAGGCGGATGGCGTCGTTGAAGCGCGCCTCCTCGATGAGCCGCAGCCCGGCGGCGCGCGCCCGCCGCAGCGCCCGCGGGGCCTCGGCCTCGATCGCGCGCGGCCCCGTCCCCTCGGGCTGCGCTGTCCGCGCCGCCCGCAGCGACGGGATGCCCGGAGCGAGCAGCAGCATCTCGAAGGCCATGCCTCCATCCTTGACCGCGCCGACCCGGATGCCTAACGTCGGGGGCGTCGCGGTGTCGCGTCGCGGGTGCTCCCGCACCGGCGTCCGGCCGCGCCGAGGAGGACCGGATGACCGACGCACCTTCCGACGACGTCCGCGCGCGCGCCGACAGCCCCGCGGCGGAGGACGCTCCGGCAGCGGAGGACGCACCGACGGCGGCACCCGCCACGGGCCCCGACGCGCTCGCCTGGCTCCTCGCCGGCGACGGCCCCGACTCCGCCGACCCCGCCGTGCGCTGGCAGGCGCTGGCCGACCTGACCGACGCGGACCCGGTCGAGGTCGGCGGAGTGCGTGCGCGGGTGCCGATCGAGGGCTGGGGCGATGCGCTGCTCGCGCGCCAGGAGGTCTCCGGTGACTTCGGCGGTGTCGGCGACGAGGGCGAGCGGTGGCGCTTCGATCTCTACTCGCTCATCCAGCTGCGACTGCTGCGGCCCGACCCGGCGGATGCGCGCATCCGCTCGGCGATCGAGCTCGTGCGCGATCGCGTGACCTGGGGCCCGTGGCACGCCGAGAGCCCGTTCTTCTCGGGCGAGACAGAGCCCTGCATCAACGGCAACGCCCTCGCGATCGGCGCGTACTTCTCGGGCGCCAGCGAGAGCGCTGACGCCCTGCCCATCATCGAGGGCACGATGAGCGAGCCCCTCGCCGCGCGGCTGCTCGGCGAGCAGCTGCCCGACGGCGGCTGGAACTGCGAAGCCCCCGACGGCAGCGCGGTCAGCTCGTTCCACAGCACGATCTGCGTGCTCGACGGCCTGCTCGAATACGAGCGCGCCGGGGGAGTGCAGGCGGCCGACGCGATCGCCGCCCGGCACCGCGCCGAGGAGTACCTGCTCGAACGTCGGCTGTTCCTCGGGCTCCGCTCGGGCGAGGTCATCGACGCCGCGATGACGCATTTCGAGTTCCCCTACCGCTGGCGCTACGACGTGCTGCGCGGCCTCGACCACTTCGCGCAGGCGTACCCGGGCGGGGCGGCGACGGTCGGCGGCCGCGACGACGGCCACGACGCGGGCGGTGGCGAGGTGGATGCGCGACTCGCGCCGGCACTCGACCTGGTCGAGCGGCGTCGCGGCGTCGACGGGCGCTGGGCCCTCGGAATCGCGCCGGGCGACGGCGGTTCCGGCAGTGCTGAGGCGGATGCCGTGCGCCATTTCGGCGAAGAAGACGAGTACCAGACGCCGATGGAGGCGGGCGGCGGAGCCCCGAGCCGGTGGAACACGTTCCGCGCGCTGCGGGCTCTGCGCTGGGCGGGGCGCGCGTGACGCTCGGGCGCTCGGTCGGCTAGCGGCGCGGTGCCGGCCGCCGACGGTGCGAGAGCTACCGACGCCGCGAGCGCACCGCATCCACCGCTGCCGTCAGGAACAGCACCGCCGAGACGATCGCCGCCCCCACGCCGACCGCGCCCGGGGCGAGCAGACCCTGGGCTGCGCCGGAGGCCGGCGGCGCCGCGGTCAGGTAGCCGAGCGCGACGATGCCCGTCACCACCCCGACCAGCACGAGCAGCGCCTGCTGAACGAGCCCGGTCACGAGCCGCCGATCGCCGGCGCCGGAGAGCAGGCGGAAGTTGACCGTCAGCCGTCCGTCTTCGAGGTCACGGCTGATCCGCTCGACGCGGCGCGGCAGCCGGCGCACGGCGGGGACGATGCCGAGCGCCTCCGTCGCGAGCGTCGCGCGCAGCGACTCGGGGCGCATCTGATCGCGGATCATCTCGTTCGCGAGCGTGCGAGCCTCGGCGAGCACGTCGAACTCGGGCACGGTCGTGCGCAGGGTGCCGTCGAGGATCGCGAAGCCGCGGCCGGCGGCGATGAGGTCGGGCGGCACATTGAGCCCGTGTCGGGCCAGGATCTCGACCAGCGCATCCGCCGTGCGCACGTCGATGCGCGCGCCCGGTCCGAGCTCGTAGCTGAGGAACGTCGCCAGCTCGCGCCGGAACTCACGCTCGTCGGCGCGCGGGCCGAGCTCGACGAGCGAGAGCAGCGCATCCGCGAAGGCCTGCGAATCGGACTGCAGGTAGGCGATCACGATCTCCTGCGCCGTCTCGCGCAGCCGCCGGTCGAGGCGGCCGACGGCGCCGAAGTCGACGAGCGCGGGGCGGCCGTCGGGCAGCACCATCACGTTGCCCGGGTGCAGATCGGAGTGGTAGACGCCGTCGATCACGACCTGCCGCACGAAGGCGCGCAGCACCTGCCGCATCGCGGTGTCGAGGGTCGGGTCGTCGGCGCCGCCGTCCGCGCCGCCGCCCGCCGATGAGGCCGAGCGAGCGGCGTGGATGCGGTGTCCCACCGTCTCGCCGTCGAGGTACTGCATCACGAGCGCGCGCCGCGTCGAGAGCTCGGCGTGCAGCTCGGGCAGCGCGACCTCGTCGGCGTGCGGGCCGACGAGCGAGGTCGCCCGCAGCGCGGTCAGGTTCGAGGCCTCGAGACGGAAGTCGATCTGGCGCAGCAGGTCGGCCGCGTACTGCTCAGCGACGCGATCCATGCCCAGGTCGCGGGCGACGGTCGAGCCGCGCACGAGCGTGCGGGCCACGCGCAGCGCGATCGCCACGTCGCGGCGCACGGCGGGCTCGATGCCCGGGCGCTGGATCTTCACCGCGACGACGGAGCCGTCGGGCAGCACGGCGCGATGCACCTGGGCGATGGATGCGGCCGCGACCGGCTCGGCGTCGAACTCGCGGAACACGTGCTCGAGCGGTGCGGCGAGCTCGCGCTCGAGCAGGGCGCGGACCTCGGCGGGCGGCGCCGGGGCGACCTCGCGCTGCAGATGGGCGAGTGCGTGCGTCCATTCCAGCGGCAGCAGGTCGTCGCGCGTGGAGAACAGCTGGCCCATCTTCACGAAGGCGCCGCCGGCCTCCTCGAGCGCGCGGCGCAGGCCCTCGGCCTGCACCGAGCGTCGCTCCGATCCGGCGGGCGACCGGCCGAAGTCGAGGCGTCGCAGCGGCAGCAGTCCGTTGCGACGGGCGATGCGCACGAGCTCCGCGAAGCGGCGGCCCGTGCTGAGCGCGCCGCCGTCGCCGCGCCGAGCGCCGCCGGAGTGCTCGTCGCCCGATCGCTCCGTGCGATCCGCGAACGATCCCATCGTCGGCATGCCGCCGGGCCCGCGTTCCGTCATGGGGCTACCTCAGCACACTCCGCCGATCTCATACTCCGCCGATCTCCCACTCCGCCGATCTCCCGCCGCGCGTCTCAGTGGAACAGCCGCCGCAGCACGTTCGTGTCGGCGAGGTCGACGAGCTCGTCGCCGCGCCCCGACATCACCGTGCGCAGCGCGTACAGCGCGAAGCCCTTCGCCTGCGCGGCGGTGATGGTCGGCGGGATCGAGAGCTCCTGCCGTGCCGTCACCACGTTCACGAGCGCCGGCCCGTCGTGCTCGAACGCCGCCCGCAGCGCGCCGGGCAGGTCGGCCGGGTTCTCGACGCGCTCGGCGTGCAGCCCGATCGCGGCGGCGACGGCGGCGAAGTCGGGGTTGTCGAGCTCGGTGCCGAAGTTGACGAAGCCGGCGGCCTTCATCTCGACCTCGACGAAGTTGAGGGAGGAGTTGTCGAAGACGATCACCTTGACCGGCAGCTTGTTCTGCCGCAGGGTCAGCAGCTCGCCGAGCAGCATCGCGAGTCCGCCGTCGCCGGCCAGCGCGACGACCTGTCGCCCGGGGAACGCGGCCTGAGCGCCGATCGCCTGCGGCAGCGCGTTCGCCATCGACCCGTGCGCGAACGAGCCGATCAGCCGGCGGCGTCCGTTCATCCGCAGATAGCGCGAGGCCCAGACCACAGGAGAGCCGACATCGGGCAGGAACACCGCATCCTCATCGGCGAGCTCGCTGATCAGTCGCGTCAGGTATTGCGGGTGGATGGGGGTGCGGCCGTCGTCGGAGGCCAGTTCGTCGAGGCTCTCGCGGGCCTTGCGGTAGTGCTTCGTCGACGCGTCCAGGTGGTGCGACGAGCGTTTCCCGGTCAGCAGCGGGAGCAGCGCGGGGATCGTGTCGCCGACCCGCCCGACCAGGCCCAGATCGACGGGGGTGCGGCGACCGATCTGCTCGCCGCGCGCATCCAGCTGGATCACCGTCGCCTTCGACGGGAAGAACTGCGGGTACGGGAAGTCGGTGCCGAGCATGAGCAGGGCGTCGCAGTCCTCCATCGCCCGATAGCCCGACGAGAACCCGAGCAGCCCTGTCATGCCGACGTCGTAGGGGTTGTCGTACTCGACGAACTCCTTGCCGCGCATCGCGTGCACGATCGGCGCCTGCAGCGCCTCGGCCAGTTGGATGAGCTCGTCGTGCGCGCCCTCGACCCCGGCGCCGGCGAGGATCGTGACCTTCTTGGCTTTGTTGAGGATCGTCGCGGCCTCGGCGAGCTGCGCGTCGGTCGGGCGCGTCATCCGCGGTGTCGTCACGATCGGCGCCGAGGGGCGGCGCTTCGAGGCCTCGGCCAGCAGGATCTCGCCCGGCACGACGACCACCGCGACGCCGCGGCGTTCGAGCGCGGTGCGCATCGCGATCTCGAGCACGCGCGGCAGCTGCTCGGCTGTCGAGACGAGCTCGACGTAGACACTGCATTCGCGGAACAGCTCCTGCGGGTGCGTCTCCTGGAAGTAGGTGGTGCCGATCTCGCTGCCGGGGATCTGCGCGGCGATCGCGAGCACCGGCACCCGGCTGCGATTCGCGTCGAACAGCCCGTTGATGAGGTGCAGGTTGCCGGGGCCGCAGCTGCCCGCGCAGACCGCCAGCTCGCCGGTCAGCGCGGCCTCGGCGCCCGCCGCGAACGCCGCCGCCTCCTCGTGGCGCACGTGCACCCAGTCGATCTCGTCGCGGGTGCGGATCGCATCCGTGAAGCCGTTGAGCGAGTCGCCCGGCAGGCCGTAGACCCGGCGCACGCCGGAGAGAGCGAGGGTGTCGACGATCGAATCCGCGATGGTGGGCATGCTCCGACGGTAGGGATGCGCGACGCCCGGTCGCCGGGTGCTCCGACGACTCCCAGCGCACGTGCGGCGGCGGACGATCGCTCGTCTCTGGTCGCCTGCCAAAGGCGCCCTGCATGTCGCCTGAAGAGCCGACGGTCCTTCGTCGGCGTGACGGAATCTGAGATGGCGTCGCCGCATGATCCCGAACGGTCCCCGATGGCGGCGCCGACGAGAGGAGCATCCCATGGCCTACATCAGCGCCGGCACCGACGGCGGCGAGCCCGTCGAGATCCACGTCGAGGAGCACGGATCGGGTCAGCCGGTCGTGCTCATCCACGGCTACCCGCTCGACGGCGGCTCGTGGTCGGCGCAGCAGCGCGCTCTGCTCGAGGCCGGTCACCGCGTCATCACCTACGACCGCCGTGGCTTCGGCCGCTCGACGAAGACGGCCGGCGGCTACGACTACGACACCTTCGCGGCCGACCTCGACGCGGTGCTGACGCAGCTCGAAGTGAAGGACGCGATCCTGGTCGGCTTCTCGATGGGCACCGGCGAGGTTGCCCGTTACCTCGCGCGCTACGGCACGGACAGGATCGCGAAGGTCGCCTTCCTCGGCTCGCTCGAGCCGGCGCTGAAGAAGAGCGACGACAACGCCGACGGCGCGATCGACCAGGCCTTCATCGACGACTCGATCGCCCAGGTGAAGAAGGACCGCGAGACGTGGTTCCAGGGCTTCTTCGCCGACTTCTTCAACCTCGACGAGAATCTCGGCGAGCGCATCAGCCAGGAGCAGCTGGATGCGGCGCTCGCCTCCGCCCGCAAGAGCGGCGAGGTCGCGGCCTGGGCGGCGATCCCGACCTGGGGCACCGACTTCCGCGACGACCTCGCGGCGATCACGGTGCCGGCGCTGATCCTGCACGGCACGGCCGACAACATCCTGCCGATCGACGCGACCGCGCGGCGCTTCCACGCGGCCTTGCCCGAGGCCGACTACATCGAGATCGAGGGCGCCCCGCACGGGCTGCTCACGACGCACGCCGATGAGGTGAGTCGAGCGCTCGTCGCCTTCGCGGCGCGCTGAGCTCGACCCTCGTCCGCTGAACAGCCGGAGGTTCGTGCCTTCGCATCGGAATGGATGACGCATTCCGACGCCGGGGCACGAACCTCCCGATCGTGCGGGAGGATCGGAGCATGGCTCACGCGCGCCCCTTCGCCCAGGTCGATGTCTTCGCGAGCGATCCCGGCCTCGGCAATCCCGTCGCCGTCGTGCTCGACGCGACCGGCCTGCACGACGACGAGCTCGCCCGCTTCGCCCGCTGGACGAACCTCAGCGAGACGACGTTCGTGCTGCCGCCCACGCCGCAGGGGCGCGCGGCGGGCGCCGACTACCGGTTGCGCATCTTCACGCCGGGCGGCGAGCTGCCCTTCGCCGGACATCCCACGCTCGGCTCGGCGCACGCGTGGCTCGAGAGCGGCGGAGTGCCGCTGGATGCGGCCGGCGATGGCACGATCGTGCAGGAGTGCGGTGCGGGTCTGGTGACCGTGCGGCCGACGAGCAGCGGCCTCACGATCGGGGAATCGTGGGACGACGCGCCCGAGGCCCGGTCCGGCCTCGCCTTCGCCGCCCCGCCGCTGCGGCGCTCCGGTGCCGTCGGCGACGACGATCTGGCGCAGATCGCCGCCGCGCTGAGGATCGGCCCCGACCGCATCCGCGATGCCGCCTGGGTCGACAACGGCCCGGGCTGGGTGGCGGTGCTGCTCGACTCCGCCGACGAGGTGCTCGCGATCCGCCCCGACCTCATCGCGTTCCGCTCGCACATGATCGGCGTCGTCGGCCCTCACGCGGAGGACTCCGCGGCGGCGCGCAGCGGTGCCGCGATCGAGGTGCGCGCGTTCTGCGGGCCGATCGGCGTCACCGAGGACCCGGTGACGGGCAGCCTGAACGCGGGCATCGCGCAGTGGCTCATCGGCGCGGGGGCGTTACCCGAGAACTACCGCGCGACGCAGGGCACGGTGATCGGCCGCTACGGCCTGGTCGACGTGACCACGACCGTCGCCCGCGACGGCGCCCGCCAGATCTGGGTCGGCGGGCCGAGCACGACGGTCATCCGCGGCACGGTCACGCTCTAACCGAGCCCCGAGCGAGGGTGACGGCGCGACGTCCGCCGTCAGGCGCGCGGGCTCCGATCCGCGGCATCCGCCTCTGCGCCGATCCGGATGATCGCCTTGCCCGTCACCCGACCCTCCTGCAGATCGCGCAGGGCATCCGCGGTCGCATCGAGGGCGTACTCCCCGTGGATGGGCACCCGCAGCCGGCCGTCGGCGAGCAGACGCCCGAGATCGGCGAGCAGCTCGGGCGTCTCGACCGAGGTGAGGGCCCGCAGTCGGCGCCCGTCGCGGGAGCCGAGCAGTGGCGCCAGCAGCTGACGTTCGAATCCGCCGAGCAGGCCGCGCCCGCCCTCGGCGCCGACGAGCACGGCGGTGCCGCCGTCCGCGAGCAGGGAGCACAGCATCCGGTACGAGCGGATGCCCGACGTCGACACGAGGCCATCGACCGGCGCGAGCGCGCGCAGTCGTGCTTCCCCGTACTCGCCGCCGGTCTCGACGACCTCGTCGCAGAGCGTTCGCGCGAACTCGAGACGGGCCGGGCTGGCGGCGCCGATGACGTGGGCGCCCGCCGACCGGAGCAGGTGAACGGCGAGGCTGCCGACGCCGCCGGCTGCACCGGTCACGAGCACGCGACGGCCCGCCGCGTCCGGCAGGAGCGACTTCGACGCCGCCGCGGGCACCGAGTCCGCCGGATCTCCCGCAGCCGTCAGCCCGAGCAGCCGGACGGCCTGCAGCGCCGTCGTTCCCGAGGTCGCGCTCGCCGCGGCCTGCTCCCATGCCACCCCGGCCGGGATGCCGGCGAGCCGGTCGACCCGGGCGCGGGTGAACTCGGCGAACGACGCGTGTCCGGCGCCGAACACGCGGTCGCCGATCGCGAACGCGGTGACGCCCGGTCCGACGGCGACCACCTCGCCGGCGACCTCCCGACCGCGCACCCGTTCGCGCGGAGCCCGCAGCCCGATCCCGAGACGCACCCCGACCGGCGTCCCGGTCATCAGATGCCAGACGCCGCGGTCGACGCCCGCCGCGATCACCCGCACCAGCACCTCGCCGGGACCGGCCTCGGGCAGCGGCGCATCGATCACCCGCAGCACCTCGGGGCCCCCGTAGCGCTCCTGGGCGACCGCGCGCATCAGCGCCGGCAGCGGCGGGACGGCGGCGGGTCCACGGCTCGCGCCCGCCATCAGCCCTGCTCCGGGTACTGGAACACCGCGTCCAGCGGCAGCGCGAGCGCCCGGGCGATCTGGAAGGCGAGCTCGAGGCTGGGGGAGTAGCGCTCCTGCTCGATCGCGATGACCGTCTGCCGGCTGACGCCGATGCGGTCGGCGAGCTCCTGCTGGGTGATGCCGCGCTTGCCGCGGAGGTCGCGGATGCTGTTGGTCACGCGCGTCGGCTTCACCATGCGGGCACCCCGCGGCGGTAAACGACGACGCGGGTGACGCAGTCGAGCAGGCTGGAGAGCAGGAATCCGAGGTAGAGCGCGTGCGCGATCCAGAACGGATCGACGCGCAGCATCGCGAGGCCGAGTCCGGCGAGTCCGCCGATCACGAGGAACGCCTGGCCCACCCGCGAGCCGAGCCGCTCGATCTCGCGGTCGCGCACGTCGAGCTTCGGGGTGTCGCGGGGGTTGAGCGCGCTGAGCACGATCTGCCCGACGATCGTCGCCACGATCCCGACGCCGATCGAGATCAGCATCGCGGGCACGTAGTCGACCGCGCTCGCGTCGTGCCCGGCGTCGCCGAGTCGCCCGGCGATGAGGATCAGATAGCCCATCGCGACGACGATGCTGACGACGAGCGCCATCCACGCCCGCTTCTCATGGAATGCCATGACGATCCCGCTCTCGTGTCACGATCCTCGATGTCAAGAATCTTTGACACGCAAGCTAGCCCCGCGCGCATCCTGATGTCAAGAATTCTTGACACGCGATCGTGGCACTCGCTGAAGCGAGCGGCGGGATGGGCCGCGCGGGTCAGGCGCCGATGAGCGCCTCGAGCGGGCCGCGCGCGAAGAACAGCACGAAGCCGGCCGCGACGATCCAGAGCAGCGGCGAGATCTCCTTCGCCCGGCCCGTGAAGGTGCGGATGAGCACCCAGCTCACGAAGCCGACCCCGATGCCGTTGGCGATCGAGTAGGTCATCGGCATCACGATGATCGTCAGGAACACCGGCAGCGACTTGCTGAAGTCGTCCCACGTCAGCTCGCGGATCTGCGCGACCATGAGCGTTCCCACGACGACGAGCGCGGCGGCCGCGACCTCGAGCGGCACGACGCTCGTGAGCGGTGTGAGGAACATCGCCGCCAGGAACAGCAGGCCCGTCACGATCGAGGCCAGCCCGGTGCGGGCGCCCTCGCCGATGCCGGCGGCCGAGTCGACGAAGACGGTGTTCGACGAGGTGGAGGCGCCGCCGCCGACGATCGCGCCGACGCCCTCGACGATCAGGGCCGAGCGCAGTCGCGGGAAGTCGCCCTTCGCATCCGACAGTCCGGCGCCCTTCGCGAGGCCCGTCATCGTGCCCATCGCGTCGAAGAAGTTGAGGAAGAGCAGGGTGAAGACGAGCATGATCGCCGACAGCGGCCCGATGCGCTCGAAGGCGCCGAAGCTGACGTGGCCGACGAGCCCGAAGTCGGGCAGCGAGACGACGCTCGAGGGCAGCTGCGGCACCGTGAGGTTCCAGCCGCCGGTCTTGTTGGTGACACTCGAGCCGACGTGGAAGATCGCCTCGAGGATGACGGCGAGCACGGTCGTGCCGACGATGCCGATCAGCAGGGCGCCCTTGACCTTCCGGGCGACGAGCACGCCCATGACGACGAGTCCGATGAGGAAGGTCACGGTCGGCAGTGTCGCGATCGAGCCCGCCTGCCCGAGCTGCACGGGCGGCGAGTTCGCGCCGCTCGAGCGCACGAAGCCGGAGTCGACGAGGCCGATGAAGGCGATGAACAGGCCGATTCCGACCGTGATCGCGACCTTGAGCTCCTGCGGCACCGCGGCGAAGATCATCGCGCGCAGCCCCGTGGCGGCGAGGATCACGATGATCACGCCGTTGATGAGCACGAGCCCCATCGCCTCGGGCCAGGTGACCTGGCCCACCACGTTGACCGCGAGGAAGGAGTTCATGCCGAGCCCGGCCGCGAGCGCGAAGGGCAGACGGGCGATCGCGCCGAAGGCGAGGGTCAGCAGGCCGGCGGCCAAGGCCGTCGCGGCGGCGACCTGACTGTTGGGCAGCCATCCGCCCAGCACGTCGGTCGCGGCGCGGTCGGCGCTGAAGCCGCCGATGATCAGCGGGTTCAGGATGACGATGTAGGCCATCGCGAAGAAGGTGACGAGACCGCCGCGGATCTCGCGCGGGATCGTCGACCCCCGCTTCGTGATCTCGAAGAAGCCGTCGACGCGACGGCCGAATCCTGAGGCGGTGGCTGACCTGGCGATGACGGACCTCCGGGGTTCGTGACTCGGGGGAGAGGCGGAGCGGGCCGAGACGGTGGGCTCGACCTGACGAGCGTAGTCCCGCGGCAGACGCTCGGATTCCGGCGCTACGCGCGCCCGTGCTCCCGCGTGATAGCCGTCGCCGACCCCGCTGTCCACCCCCTCGACAGCCGGATCCGAGACGGGTCAGGATCTTCCGATGTCTTCTTCGTCCTTCGACGGCTCGGCGCTGTCGGTCACGGTTCTTCTCGACGAGCTGCTCGTGCGCTTCCCCTCGGTTCCGCGCGGTCGAGTCGAGGCGATGCTGGTCGAGGAGCACGAGATCCTGCTCGGCGGCGAACCGGGCGATGTCGTGCCCCAGGTGCTGAGGGATGCGGTGCTCGAGCGCGTGGAGCGCGAGGCCGGGATCGAGACCGGGCCCGACGGGGACGCCCTGCCGGCCTGAATCGCCGGCAGCTCGCCGCGGACATACCGATGGCCGTCGTCCGGAGTCGGACGACGGCCGTCGCTGCGATCCCCCGATCGCGGGATCCTGGCGCTGCGGCGTCTCAGTTGACGCGACGCCAGAGGGTCTCGGTGCTGTGCAGGCGAGGTTCGCGCAGTAGGCGGGTCACGGCCTCGGGGTACTCCTCGAGCGCGATGGGCATCTCGATCGTGCGCTCGAGCAGGTGCAGGTACTGGCGCACCGACATCTTGAACTCGGCCACGATGCGGCCGTTCTTCTCGCCGCCGGCGATCGGATTCTCGGTCTCGAAGGCGAGCACGCGGTGCTGCACCTCGTCGAGGGCCGCGGTGTTGAAGCCGGCGCCGTATCGTCCACCGGCGGGGCGGACCATCATGTCGGTCATGAGATGAGACTCCAGACTCCGGCGACGGCCGCGACGAGGGCGAGCGCTCCGGTGATCACGCCGGCGATGACGCCCGGCTCGGCGGTCCAGCGGGCGGGGCGCTCGTCGGCCGCGGTGTGCGCGGTGTCGTCGACGAAGGCCTCGGCCAGCGGTGTCCCCGCGGCATGGCGGGTGAGTTCTGCGACGCTCATGAAGAGACCTCCTCGGCGGCTGGAGCGGGATGACCGCTCCACGAACTATTTACTAGAGAAACTAGTAACTAGGCGAGCGAGTTCGCAAGTGGGTGCGCCGACACATCGGTGAACAGCCCGGAAATACGCGCCGCGACGCTCCGTGCACGAAGCCGTGACGGCACTGAGTGCCGGCTACTCGGCGTCGATCGCCTCGACGGCCTCGCGCATCCGAGTCAGGAACTCGACGACCGCCTCGGACTGCTGCGGGGTCAGCGACTCGGCGACCTCGAGCATCCGCTCGTGCATGCGGCCGAGGGTGTGACGCACCTCGTCGTCGCTCGACGGGGTGGCGACCACGATGATCGAACGCCGGTCGCGGGGATGCGGGTCACGCCGTACATGGCCGCTCTTGACGAGGCGATCGATGAGCACGGTGGTCGAGGCGGAGGAGATGTCGAGGCGGGCCGCCAGCTCCTTCGGGGTGACGATCTCGCCCCGGCGGCCGGCCTCGAGCAGGTAGCGCAGCGCGAGCAGATCCGTCTCGCCCATGCCCATCGACGCACGCGTGCGGCGACGCATCGCGACCTCGGCCGAGCGGTATCGACGCAGGGCGTTGAGCACGTCGACGCTGGTCGGCGCATCCTGCTCGCCGTACCAGTAGCCCGAGATCCGCTCCACGTGTCCGCCTGTCATCGTCTGGCATTCAATCCGCCGGTCGCTAGTTTGTCTAGCCAACGACGGCTGCGGTGCCGCCCGCACAGACAACGCGCAGAGGTCGGACCCGTCGCATCCAGTCCCGCGGCCCGCGCGTCAGCGTCCCGTGCGAGCCCCCTGGGAGAGACCTCCATCGCGTTGACCCGCGTCGGGTCGGTTCGGAATCGTGGCCGACTCGACGACGCGTTCCCGTCCGCCGACTCCGCGCTCGCGGACGAGGACGGCGGATGCGCGCCGATCCGATACGCAACGCACGATCCATACGGAACCGAATGGAGTGACCATGCTCACCATGACTCCCGCGGCCAGCACCGTGGTCAAGACCCTCATCGCCCAGAACCCCGAGGTCGAGGACGGCGGCCTGCGCATCGACGCCGGCGGCGCCGATGGCGTCGACTTCGCCGTCTCGATCACCGAGGTGCCCGAGCCCACCGACTCGGTCGTCGAGTCCGACGGCGCGAAGGTGTTCCTCGGCGAGAGCGCCGTGATGGTTCTCGACGACAAGGTGCTGGATGCCAGCGTCGACGACGCCGGCGCCGTGCAGTTCGCGATCGCCCAGCAGGGCTGATCGCCGCAGCGCTCAGCGCGACGATGCCGACGGCGTCGCATCCCGATCTCCCGGGGTGCGGCGCCGTCGGCGTCTGCGCGCCGTCCAGGAGATCCGGTGACGCCGGGGATAGGGTCGAAGCACATCGCGAATCGCGACTTGCGGCCCCGGATCCCCGGATTCGCGGGTGAGTCGCCCTATCGTGACCCGTGTGTGGCCAGCTGATCGACGAGGTGCTCTCGTGGCGGACGACGACGGCGACGTGCGCGCCGAGCCCCAGCTGACGGCTCCCCACGCCCTCGGCGTCGGGGGAGAGGACTGGGCCTCGGGCAACGTCGCGCAGCCGAGCTGGACGCTCTGGCGCGAGGAGCTCGCCGAGGTCGGCGGACGCTCGCCCCTGCTGCACTTCGTCGATGCGCGCTCGACGCGCATCGAGCTGAGCACGACGCATCCCGGCGGCCTCGCGCGCTTCATCACGGGAGCCCCGACGCTGCTCTCGAACCTCATCCGCGACGACATGGCCCTGCGCTCGGCCCGCGTCGCCGCCGATCAGATCGCCGCGAAGGGCCTCGAGCTCTCGACGACCCGCGGCATCGACGCCGTGTGCCTCGGCATCGGCATCGCCCGCTGGACCAACGGGGGAGTCGAGTACGGCGGCCCGATCCTGCTGCGTCCGCTCGCGATCCGCCGCGCCGGCCGCGACTTCGAGCTCAAGCTGCGTGGCGGGCCCGCACTCAACCCGGCGTTCGCCCGCGCTCTCGAGCAGCAGTTCGGCATCTCGCTGGATGCGGCGGCCTTCGTCGCGCTGACCGACGCGGCCGGCACCTTCAAGCCGAACGCGGTCATCGACCAGCTGCGCGGCCTCACCGGTCACCTCGGCGACTTCTCCGTCGCCCCGCGACTCGTCGTCTCGACCTTCGCCGACGTCTCCCACCGTCTCCTCGCCGACGCGGTCGACCTGACCCATCCGGTGCTCGACGCGCTCGGCGGCAACGCGAGCGCGAAGTACGCGCTGGGCGAGGCGAACGCGGCCGTCGAGCCGAGCGACCCCGACCGGCGCGACCCCTCGACCGACACCCTGCTGCTCGACGCCGACGCCGAGCAGGAGCAGGTGATCGCGCAGATCGAAGCCGGCAACTCGCTCGTCGTGAAGACCATGCCCGGCACCGGCGGCACGCAGACGATCGTCAACGCGATCGGCGCTCTCGTGCGCCAGAACAAGCGCGTGCTCGTCGTCAGCCCGCGTCGCGCGACGCTGCACGGCATCGCCGACCGCGTCGCCGAGGTCGGTCTCAAGGGGCTCACGGTCACCCCGCGCTCGCTGCGCCGCGACGTCGTCACGGCGATCACCCGCAACGAGAAGGCGCAGAAGCCCGGCCTCAGCGACATCGACGAGGCGCTCGTGCGCCTGCGCGGCGTGCTCATCGACTACCGCGGTGCCCTCGGGCGGCCTGACGGCGTGCTCGGCGTCTCGGTGCTCGACTGCGTGACCGAGCTGTCGCGCCTGGCGCTGCTGCCCGATCCGCCGTCGACGACCGCCCGCCTGCCGCGCTCGACGGTCGAGGCGCTGGCCGTCGACCGGACCACCGTCGCGCAGACGATGGTGGATGCGGCACGCCTCGGCGAGTTCCGCTACGGCCCCGACGACTCGCCCTGGTACGGCGCGAGCTTCGCCGACGGCGAGGCGGCGCAGCGCGCGCATTCGGTCGCGAAGCGCCTGCACGACGAGGAGCTGCCGCGCCTGCTGGTGCGCGCCGGCGAGCTCATCGGCTCGACGCGCATGCGCCCCTTCGAGTCGGTCGCCGAGCTCGGCACCTACCTGAAGCTGCTGACCGATCTGCGCGACACCCTCGATCGCTTCCAGCCCTCGGTGTTCGACCGCTCGCTGAGCGAGCTGATCGCCGCGACGGCGCCGCGCCGTGAGTCGCCGACCATGTCGAGCGGCAACCGCCGCCGCCTCAAGTCGCTCGCCCGCGAGTACGTGCGCCCCGGCATGCACGTCGGAGACCTGCACGACGCGCTCACCCGCGTGCAGCAGCAGCGGATGCTGTGGCAGCGCTACGTCGCCGCTGGCGTCACGCCCGAGGTGCCGGTCGGCATCGCCGATGTGCAGGTCGCCTGGCAGCAGGTCTCGCAGGATCTCGCGGAGCTCGATCTGCCGCTCGACCGCTCGGGCGACACGCGTCTCGCGGCCCTGCCGATCGACGAGCTCGGAGCCCTCGTCGAGGGTCTCGCCGCCGAGTCGGACGTGCTCGAGAGCATCACCGAGCGCAGCGAGCTGCTCTCGACCCTGCGTCACCTCGAGCTCGACGGCTTCCTCGGCGACCTCGCCCAGCGTCACGTTCCCGAGGGGCGGGTCGCGGCCGAGCTGGAACTGGCCTGGTGGCGTTCGGCGCTCGACGGCCTGCTCGAGTCGGAGCGCGCCCTGCTCGGCGCCAACACCGGCGTTCTCGAGCGACTCGAGGCCGACTTCCGCCTGGTCGACGAGGCGCATGCCTCCGGCAGCGCGCAACTGCTGGCGTGGCAGCTCGCCGAGGACTGGAAGATCGGACTGCTCGACTGGCCGGAGGAGGCGGATGCGCTGAAGCGCACGCTGCGCGGCGGAGCGATCTCGGCATCCACCCTCAACCGCGCGGCGCCGCACCTGGCACGCGTCGTCGCCCCGGTCTGGCTCGCCTCGCCCTACGAGGTGCCCGGCATCAGCGACGAGCTCTCCTTCGACGCCGTGGTGCTGGTGGATGCCGGTGCCGTGACGCTCGCCGAGACGCTCGGCGCGATCCGCCGGGCCAAGCAGATCGTGGCCGTCGGCGACCCCGTCACCCAGACGCCCTCGCCGTTCACGACCGCGGTGCTGCAGCCCGACGACCCGGCGCGCACCGCGCCCTTCGACGTCGACGAGCTGCACGGCCGCTCGGCGCTCGCGCAGCTCTCGGAGCTGCTGCCGGTGCTGTCGCTGACGCGCAGCTACCGCGCCGGCGGCGACGACCTCGCCGAGCTCGTCAACCGCAAGTTCTACGGCGGGCGCATCGACTCGCTGCCCTGGGCCGGTTCGTTCCTCGGCCACAACTCGCTCGCACTCGACTACGTCGAGAACGGCACGGGCCTGCCCGACACCGTCACGGGCGCCGTCGAGAGCGTCGACGCCGAGGTCAACCGCGTCGTCGACCTGGTGATCGACCACGTGACGGGCCGCCCGCGCGAGTCGCTCATGGTCGTCACCGCCAACGAGCGCCACGCCGTGCGCGTGCAGCAGGCCGTGCTGGCCGCCGTCGCGGCCCGCCCGGAGCTGACGGATGCGCTGCTCGGCGACCGCCCCGAGCCCTTCGCCGTCACGACGATCGATCGCGCGCTCGCCCAGAGCCGCGACCGGGTGATCTTCTCGCTCGGCTACGGCCGCACCCCGCACGGCCGCGTGCTGAGCGATTTCGGCGCCCTCGGTCGTCCCGGCGGTGAGCGGCTGCTCGCCGTCGCGATGACCCGCGCGCGCCGTTCGCTCGTCATCGTCACCTGCTTCCGGCCGGCTGACGTCGAGGAGGGGCGGATGCAGCACGGCGCGATCGCGCTGGCCGAGATCCTCGACGAGATCGCCGACCGTCGCGACGACCCGCCGCAGGTGGATGCGAGCGACCCCATGCTCGTCGACCTGGCCCGCCGTCTCGCCGAGCGCGGCCTGCGCGTCTCGCTCGGTCACCGCAGCAAGCTCGGCCTCGTCGCCGCGAACGGCGGCACCTGCGTCGTCGTCGACACCGACGCCGCGCTGCTCGGCCGCAGCCTGCGCGAGTCGCTGCGCCTGCGCCCCGAGGTGCTGCGTCGCCTCGGCTGGCACTACGCCCGCGTGCACGCTTTCGAGCTCTTCGCCGACCCGGACGGCGTCGCCGACCGCGTCGCCCGCCTCGCCGGCGTCGAGACCGGCGGGCCGATCACCGAGGAGATCCCGGTCGTTGGCTGACTCTCCTGACGGGGATGCGCAGCCGGCCGGCGAAGCCGACTCCGCCGACGCGTCGTCGTCCGAGCGCCCTCGCCGCCGCCGACGCGTGACGACAGCGCCGCCGGCCGGCAGCGACCCGCATCCCGCCCCCGAGCCGCCGCGCGGCAGCGGAACCGACAACGACGCCCGCATGCGCGCCGAGAAGCCGCCGCACTACTGACCTCCGCCCCCGGCACGACGGATCCGCGCCGGACAGCACGAAGGCCCGAGAGCATCAGCTCCCGGGCCGTCGTACTGACGTGCCGCCGTCGGCGTCAGCTCGCCGGCTTCGCGGCGGTGTTCAACCACCCGGCTTCGCCTCGGGCGCGCCGCTGTCGTACGGCGGGTGGTCGTCGGCTCCGCGCTGCGCGGAGTTCTGCGACGACAGCAGATCGCGGATCTGCACGAGCAGGTCGATCTCGCTCGGCGGCTCGTCGGCCGGCGGCGCCTCCTCTTCCTTCTTCTTCGTGAAGGAGACCTTCTTGAGGTAGTTCATCGGCGTGATCAGCGCGAAGTAGACGACGATCGCGATCAGCAGGAACTGGATCACGGCCGCGAGCACCGAGCCCCACGACAGCACGACGGCCGGCACGTCGCCGGCCTTCTCGCGCAGCGTGATGCCCGCGCTGTTCAGGTCGTCCGCGTTGAAGAGCAGCGTGATGACGGGGTTGAAGATGCCGTTCACCAGGGCGGTGACGATCGCGGTGAACGCCGATCCGATGACCACACCGACGGCGAGGTCGATCACGTTGCCGCGAAGGACGAAGTCCTTGAATCCCTTGAGCATGCCGGACCTTTCCACGGGGGGAGGGTGACCCGGCCGCGACCGGATCAGCTGGAGGAGGAACCCGACGACGACGATCCGCTCGACCCGGAGGACGAGCCGCCCGACGACGACGAGGACGAGGAGCTCGACGACCCCGACGACGACCCGGAGGACGACGAGGTCGAGGACGACGACGAGCTGCTGCCCGACTTCACGCTACTGCGGCTGTCGGTGCGGTAGAAACCCGAGCCGTTGAACGTGACGCCGACGGCGCTGAACAGCTTGCGCAGCTTGCCGCCGCACGTCGGGCACACCGTCAGCGAGTCATCGGTGAACGCCTGCTGGATGTCGAAGGCGTTGCCGCACTCGGTGCAGCGGTAGGAGTACGTGGGCACGGAAGACCTCGGGAAGCGACGGAAGCGGAGCGTGAACGATCAGGAACGGCGGAGCTCGGTGATGCCGCCCGGGGTCACGACCCCGTCGACGGGCACGTCGTGCCGTTCGCTCGGCACGGTGTCGACGAGCTCGTCGTCGAAGATCACAGCATAGACGGGCGGGCAGCCCTCGACCGATCCGAGGGTCTTGTCGAAGTAGCCGCGCCCCCATCCCATCCGCATGCCCTGTCGGTCGACGCTCGCCGCCGGCACCAGGATCAGGTCGACCTCGTTGATCGCGAGCGGGCTGAGCAGCTCGCTCGTCGGGGTCGGCATGCCGAGCACGTCCTCGTCCTCCTCGGCGCCGTCGTAGGTCGCCCAGTCGAGCAGTCCGTCGGCGCGGGAGATGGGCAGCAGGATGCGCACACCCTCCGCATCGGCCTCGCGCAGGAAGCCGCGGGTCGCGGGCTCGTCGGGGGTGGAGAGGTAGGCCGCGATCGAGCGCGCCCCGGTGCGGTGCAGCAGCTCGGTCAGGTTCGCGGTCAGCGCGGTCTCGTCCTGCGTCCGCTCGGTCGAGGTGCGGATGCGGCGGCGCTCGCGCAGCTCGGCGCGCAGGGCGCGCTTGGCCAGGTCGATGTCGTCGGGCACATCCTGATTGTAAGTCGGCTCGTGGCCCGCGCTTCTGCGGGATGACACCTCCGGCCCGCTAGCATCGGCGAATGGCCATCACGAAAGCCGTCATCCCCGTCGCCGGACTCGGGACGCGCTTCCTGCCCGCGACCAAGGCGATGCCGAAGGAGATGCTCCCCGTCGTCGACCGCCCCGCGATCCAGTACGTGGTGGAGGAGGCCGTCGGGGCCGGGCTGCACGATGTGCTCATGGTCACCGGCCGCAACAAGACGGCGCTCGAGAACCACTTCGACCGCGTCGGCGAGCTCGAGCAGGTGCTGACCGCCAAGGGCGACATCGACAAGCTCGAGAAGGTCAAGCACTCGACCGACCTCGCCGATGTGCACTACGTGCGCCAGGGCGACCCCAAGGGCCTCGGCCATGCGGTGCTGCGCGCCAAGATGCACGTCGGCCACGAGCCCTTCGCGGTGCTGCTCGGCGACGACATCATCGACGAGCGCGACCCGCTGCTCACCCGCATGCTCGACGTGCAGCAGCAGCGCAGCACCACCGTCATCGCGCTGCTCGAGGTGGACCCCTCGCAGACGCACCTCTACGGCATCGCGACCGTCGAGCCGACCGACGAGAGCGACGTGGTGAAGATCACGGGGCTCGTCGAGAAGCCCGCCCCCGGCGAGGCGCCCTCGAACCTGGCGATCATCGGGCGCTACGTGCTGCGGCCCGAGGTCTTCGACATCCTCGAGCAGACGCCCCCGGGCAAGGGCGGCGAGATCCAGCTGACGGATGCGCTGCAGGCCATGGCCCAGGGGCCGTCCTGGGCCGGCGGCGTGTACGGCGTGGTGTTCCGCGGCCGCCGCTACGACACCGGCGACAAGCTCGACTACATCAAGGCGATCATCCAGCTCGCCTCGGAGCGCGAGGACCTCGGCTCCGAGCTGCGACCGTGGCTGCGCGACTTCGCGCAGGGTCTCGAGGACTGAGAACGCCGGCGACGACATGGCGATACCGACACTGCGTGACGGCGCTGTCACGATCAGGCCGCTGCGCCTGCGCGACGCGCGGGCCCTCGAGGCGGAGCTGATCGGCAACCGATCGTGGCTGCGGCAGTGGGAGGCGACGAACCCGCTCGGTCCGGCGACGGTCGACACGCGATCGAGCATCCGCTCGCTGCTCGCCAATGCGCGGGCGGGCGGGGGCATCCCCTTCGCGATCGACGTCGACGACCAGTTCGTCGGTCAGCTCAACGTCTCGGGCATCACCTACGGCTCGCTCTCGTCGGCGTCGATCGGCTACTGGGTCGCCGAGCGCGCGGCGGGGCGCGGGGTGACCCCGACCGCGGTCGCGCTGGCGACGGATCACTGCTTCTTCGGGCTGGGCCTGCACCGCATGGAGATCTGCATCCGGCCGGAGAACGCGCCGAGCCTGCGCGTGGTCGAGAAGCTCGGCTTCCGTTACGAGGGGCTGCGGCGCCGCTTCATCCACATCAACGGCGACTGGCGCGACCACTTCTGCTTCGCGCTCACGGTGGAGGAACTTCCGCAGGGCGTGCTGCGACGCTGGCGCGAGGGTCGAGTGCCGGCGTCGGCCGGACGGGTGCCCGACGAGGACCGGCTCGCGGCGCAGCGTCCGCTGCGCTTCGGCTGAGCACGCTCCGCGTCGAGCGGCTCGGCTCCGCCCGACCCGGCTTCGGCTCGCCGGTTCCGCGACCGCGAGGTCTCGCGCCCCCTGAACGGGGGTATCCCTCAACCTCAACTTGAACCCCGCGCGCCTCACCGCCCGCGCAGCCGGGCGCCCGTACTCTCCCGTCATGGAACTCACCGGCCTCGGCACCGCGCTCATGGTGGCCGTCGCCGCGCTGCTCTGGTTCGCGTACCTCATCCCCACCTGGACCCGCCGCCGCGAGTATCTCGCCACCGAGCGCAACGCCGCCCGGCTGCAGCAGGCGATCCGCGTGATGGCCGAGTCGGCCGAGGCCCCGGAGGAGGTGCGGCTCGAGGCGACGGCGCGCGACGTCGCACACCAGGCCCGGATGCTGCGCGAGCAGGATCGTCAGCGCGTCGCCCGCGAGGAGGCCGAGCTGGCCGCCGAGCGTCGCAAGGAGTCACCGCAGATCGTCACCGCCCGACGCAGCCGCGGTCGTCTGCGTCGCGTGCGCCTGATCAGCGCGACCGGCATGCTCGCCGGCTTCGTCGTCGCCGCCGTCCAGGGCGCGCTCATCGTCACCGCCGGCGCCAACGCGGCGGGATGGACCGTGCTCGTGGTCTCGGGTCTCGTCGCCGTGACCTCGGTCGGCACCCTGCGCACCCTGGCCCGTCGCCGCGTGGCCGCGCCGCGCGTCGCCTCCGCGACGGCGCCGACGCGACAGCAGCTGCGCGACTTCGCCCTGGAGCAGAGCGCCGCGCCCCGCGTCGCCTCCGGCTGGACTCCCGTCCCCGTGCCCAAGCCGCTCTACATCGGCACCCCGCAGCGCCAGCGCGCCGAGCCGAGCGTCGACGCCCAGCGGCGGATGCGCGCGGCGGCCGCCGAGGCCGAACGCCGACTGCGGGCGGCGCACTCCGAGCCCGAGGTCGTCGCGTTCCCGGCCCGCACGGTCGAGCAGACCCCCGCCGCCCGGGTCGAGCGTCCCGGCGCCGCTCCCGCCGCCGCGGAGCCGAACGCGGCCGGCGCCCCGAGCACCCCGCCGAGCCGCTGGGCGAAGATGGGCGTCGTCGGCGACGTCGACGGCTCGGGTCTCGACCTCGACGAGGTGCTGCGCCGTCGGCGCGCCGCGGGCTGATGACCGACTCGCTCGCCCGTCACGACGACTACGACGGACCGCCGTTCGACGAGTCGACGGTGGCGGGCGATCCCATCGCGCAGCTGCGCCGCTGGCTCGCCGACGCGGAGGCGGCCGAGCTGCCCGACCCGAACGCGATGGTGCTCGGCACCGTCGACTCGGATGGCGCCCCGAGCAGCCGCACCGTGCTGCTGAAGGGGCTCGACGGGCCCGACGGCCCCGCTCTCGAGTTCGTGACCAACGGGCTCTCCCGCAAGGGACGCGCTCTCGCTCTCGAGCCGCGAGTCAGTCTGGTCTTCCCCTGGTACGCGCTGCGCCGTCAGGTGATCGTCGACGGCGTCGCCCATCCGGCCCCGGCCGAGCTGAGCGACGCCTACTGGGCGACCCGGCCGCGCGGCTCGCAGATCGGCGGCTGGGCCAGCCGGCAGTCGCAGCCGGCTGCCGACCGCGCCGAGCTCGAGCGGGCCGTCGCCGAGGCCGAGCGGCGCTTCGGCGACGTGGATGACGTGCCGCGTCCGCCGCACTGGGGCGCCTGGTTCGTCGTGCCCCGCTCGGTCGAGTTCTGGCAGGGGCGGCCCTCGCGTCTGCACGACCGTCTCGTGTTCGAGCGCGATCTGCCGGATGTCGAGGCGGCGCCCACGGGGGAGTGGCGGCTGCTGCGGCGACAGCCCTGATCGACCCGCGGCGGAGCGTCGGGCGCCGGTGCCGCGATCACTTCCGATCCCTCATGATCGAGATTGATCACACCCCGTTCTGCCCCGGAAACACGGGGCGGCAAACCCCTCGGAATCGCCGAGTCGGCGGTGCTACTGTCGCCCCCATGACGCGCGTCGGATACATCTGGGTCGGCCCTCTCGAGCACAACGCCGACTTCCAGCGCGACCTGCTGCGCACCAAGCAGGTCGACCGCGTCTTCGAGGACGTGAGCGCGCACACCTCCACCCCGATCCGCGGCGAGCTGACCTCGGCGCTCGAGGAGGTCGGCCCCGGCGACACGCTCGTCGTCTGGCGACTCGACCGGCTCGGGTCGACCATGTCGTCGGTGCTCGCCCTGCTCGAGCTGCTGGGCAAGCGCCGGGTCGGCGTCGCGACGATCGCCGAGGGGCTCGACACCTCAGGCGACGGCGGCGAGGCGCTGCTCGCGACGATCGCCGCTTTCACCCAGCTCGACCGCTGCCTCACCCGCGAGCGCACGATGGCGGGGGTCTACGCAGCCCGCGCCCGCGGTCGCGTCGGCGGCCGCCCCCGCGCCCTCTCGTCGACGAACGTCGAGCGCGTGATCATGATGAAGGAGCAGGGGGCCACCGTGCGCGAGATCGCGCAGGAGATGGGCACCTCGCGGGCGACCGTCTACCGCGTGCTCGAGACGGCCGGAGCGGGTCGGGATGCCGAGGAGCGCCGCGAGCTGACGGTGCGCTTCTCCGCGCCGAACCTCGACGGCAGCGATTCGCTCGCCACCGACTGACCCGCGACACGCCCGGGCGTGCATCTCGACTGATCGGCGTCCGTCCGCGTTCGCGCGCGCCCGTCCGGACCGAAATGATCAGAAGTGATCTGTTTCGGACAGGTTTGTGTACTCTGTCTCCGTGATCGCAGCGCAGCGACGACAGCTCATCCTCGAGACGGTGCACCGGGACGGTGCCGTCTCGATCCGCGCGCTCGCCGAGCTGCTCGACACCTCTGCGGTCACCATCCGCCGCGACCTCGACTACCTCGACTCGATCGGCCGGCTCACCCGTTCGCACGGCGGCGCCGTCAGCGGGCAGCCGCTGCGCGAATCCCCGTGGTCGGAGAAGGTCGGTCAGGCCGCCGAGGCGAAGGCGGCGATCGGCCGCGCGGCCGCCGAGCTCGTGGGGGAGGGCGACGTCGTCGTCATCGGTCCCGGCACGACCACCGCCGAGCTGGCGCGCGCGCTGGCGGGCCGAGCGGGGCTGACCGTCTTCACCAACTCGCTGCTCGTGGCCGACATCCTGGTCGACTCGCCCGGCAACGAGGTCGTCGTGACCGGCGGCACGCTGCGCGCCGGCATCCGCGCCCTCGTCGGCGACGGCACGACGCGGATGCTGCGGGGGCTGCACGCCGACTTCACCTTCCTCTCGGGCAACGGCATCGATCCGGAGTTCGGGGTGTCGACGCCGAACCTCACCGTGGCCGAGTCGGACCGCGCGATGGCGGCCGCCGGGCACCAGGTCGTCGCGCTGCTCGACCACACGAAGTTCGGCGAGCGCGCCGCGATCCAGACCCTGCCGCCGAGCGCGATCAACCGGCTGATCACCGATCAGGCGGCGCCGCTCGAGGCGACCGCGGCGCTCTCCGCGGCGGGCATCGACGTGACGGTGGTGCCCTGATGGGCGGCCGCGAGCAGGCCGCTCCGCGCCGCTTCGGTTGCGAAACGGCAACGGCGATCGTCCGTGCTGGACTTATGAACACGGTTTTGGAACAATCGCCCGGGACGCGTTCTCTTCTGAGAGTTCATGTTCCTTTCTGAGCGGATCGGCATCCACGCCGCTCACGCCAACCCGGCAGTCACATCAACAAGGAAGTTGGTTCCCATGGCACTCCAGCGCACCTCGCGCGGCCTGGTCGCCGCCGTCGGCCTCGCGGCAGCGGTCGGACTGATCCTCACCGGTTGCACCAACACCGGCACCGGCTCGAACACCTCCTCCGGCTCGAGCGAGCAGAAGGTCAAGGAGAGCGACGGCCCCACCTGCGACCTCGCCACCTACAAGGGCGAGAAGATCGACCTCAAGGACGCCGTCGTCGGCTTCTCGCAGTCGGAGAAGGAGGACAACCCCTTCCGCATCGCCGAGACGCAGTCGATCAAGGACGAGGCCGCCAAGGCGGGCGTCAAGAAGTTCATCGCGACCAACGCGCAGTCGACGCTCTCGAAGCAGATCAGCGACATCCAGGACCTGATCTCGCAGGGCGCCGACGTGCTCATCGTCGCCCCGCTGAACAGCGACGGCCTCGAGCCGGCCCTGTCGGCGGCCCGGGAGAAGAACATCCCGGTCATCACGATCGACCGCAAGCTCAACGCCGAGGCCTGCAAGGACTACGTCTCGTTCCTCGGATCGGATTTCGTCGAGCAGGGCAAGCGCGCCGCCGACCAGCTCATCAAGGGCACCGGCGGCAAGGGCAAGGTCGCGATCCTGCTCGGCAGCTCGGGCAACGGCGTGACCACCGACCGCACCAAGGGCTTCGTCGATGAGATCAAGGCCAAGGGATCGGGCATCGAGATCGTCGCCCAGCAGACCGGTGAGTTCGCCCGCGACAAGGGCCAGTCGGTGACCGAGCAGCTGCTGCAGTCGAACCCGGAGATCACCGCGATCTACGCCGAGAACGACGAGATGGGCCTCGGCGCCCAGGCCGCGATCATCGCCGCCGGCAAGACCCCGGGCAAGGACATCCAGATCTACTCGATCGACGGCACCAAGAACGCCGTGTCGCAGATCGTCGCCGGGCAGTACAACGGCGTCATCGAGTCGAACCCCCGCTTCGGTCCTCTCGCCTTCACGACCCTGAAGTCGTTCCTCGCGGGCGACCCGGTCGGCCAGGACGTCATCATCGAAGACGGCGAGTACGACGCCGACAACGCGGCCACCAAGGTCGACGGGGCCTACTGAGCCCCAGCCGGCTCGTCGCATCCTCTTGCCTCGTCGTTCCGACGGCACCGGGCGAGGCGGATGCGGCGGGCCGGCTCCCGTGCGCGGTCGGCTCGGGCATCCCTGCACGTCGCCCGAACCGCACCCCAACCCGAGCCGCCCGCCCGCGAGCGGCTCGACCCGAGGAAGAAAGGTGAGGTCGTGACGGAGTCGTCCACCTCGAACCCGACCGGCGCGGCCCCGACCGGCGCGGCCGTCGGCGTCGCCCCCGGCTCCGGCAGCGGATCCGCCGACGCCCCGGTGCTGCAGGCGCGCGGCGTCTCGAAGCGCTTCTCGGGTGTGACCGCGCTCGACGGCATCGACTTCACGGTGCTGCCCGGCGAGGCGCACGCCCTCATGGGCGAGAACGGCGCCGGCAAGTCGACCCTGATCAAGGTGCTCACCGGCGTCTACCAGCCCGACGACGGCGAGCTCGCCCTGCACGGCGAGCCGGTGCGCTTCGCCCGCCCGCTCGATGCGCAGAAGTCGGGGGTGTCGACCATCTACCAGGAGGTCAACCTGATCCCCCTGATGTCGGTGGCGCAGAACATCTTCCTCGGCCGCGAGCCCCGCGGCCTCCTGGGGCTCATCGACCACCGCCGCATGTACGCGGATGCGCGCGAGCTTCTCGGCACCTACGGCATCCAGGTGGATGTGCGGCGTCCGCTGCGCAGCCTGGCCCTCGGCGTGCAGCAGATGGTCGCGCTCGCCCGCGCGGTGAGCATCAACGCCCGCGTCGTGATCATGGACGAGCCGACCTCCTCGCTCGAGACCGCCGAGGTCGAGACCCTGTTCCGGGTCATCGGCATGCTGCGGGCGCAGGGCATCGCGGTCGTCTACGTCAGCCACCGCATGGACGAGATCTACCGCGTCTGCGAGAAGGTCACCGTGCTGCGCGACGGCAAGGTCGTGCACGTCGGCGACCTCACGGACCTGCCGCGCGTCGAGCTCGTGTCGAAGATGCTCGGCCGCAGCGTCGACGCCGTCGCGAAGGGCGGCGCGACCTCGTTCAGCGAGGACTCGCACGTGAGCGAGGCGACGCCGGTGCTCACCGCGACCGACCTCAGCCGACGGCACCAGATCGACGGCGTCGGACTCACCATCCGCCCCGGCGAGGTCGTCGGCCTCGGCGGACTGCTCGGCGCGGGCCGCTCGGAGACCCTCAAAGGCATCTCGGGCGTCATGCAGCTCGATCGCGGCTCGGTCGTGATCGACGGGCAGACCGTGCGATCGGGCTCGGTGCCCGCCGCGATCCGCGCCGGCATCGTCATGCTGCCCGAGGACCGCAAGGCCGAGGGCATCATCCCCGGACTGTCGGTGCGCGACAACATCGTGCTCGCCGCCCTGCCGCGCCTGTCGAAGGCCGGCTTCAGCTCGCGCAAGAACCAGGACGCCGTCGTCGACGTCTTCATGAAGCGGCTGCGCATCAAGGCCTCGAGCCCCGATCAGCCCGTCTCCGAGCTCTCCGGAGGCAATCAGCAGAAGGTCATGATCGCCCGCTGGCTCGCCATGAGCCCCAAGGTGCTGCTGCTCGACGAGCCCACCCGCGGCATCGACGTCGGCGCGAAGGCCGAGGTGCAGGCGCTCATCGACGAGCTCGCCAGGGAAGGACTCGCGATCGTGCTGGTCTCGAGCGAGCTCGAGGAGGTCGTCGAGGGCGCCGACCGCGTGGTCGTGCTGCGCGACGGTCAGGTCGTGACCGAGCTGACCGGCGACCAGGTCGACGAGAAGCACCTGCTGGATGCGATCGCCGGCGACGGTGCCGCCTCGGTCGTGGGCGCGGACGCCCCGATCACCACCACGAGCAAGGAGGAGCGCGCATGAGCTCGGTGACCATCCGGCTGCCCCGTCAGGGCGCGGGCCTGGCTCTGCTGCAGAAGTACGGCGTCTACCTGGCGATCGTGCTCATCCTCGTGGCGAACCTCATCGTCACGCCGAACTTCTTCACGATCGACAACCTGCGCACCCAGCTCGTGCAGGTGGTGCCGGTGCTCATCGTCGCGCTCGGCATGGCGCTCGTGATCGGCACCGAGGGCATCGACCTCTCGGTCGGCGCAGCGATGGCGATGGCCGCGGCGGTGCTGCCGCTCTACATCGGCTACGGCTTCGTGCCGGCGCTCATCATCGCTCTCGTCGCGGCGCTCGTGATCGGCCTCACGAACGGCGTGCTCGTCGCCTTCGTCGGGGTGCAGCCGATCGTGGCGACGCTGTCGCTCATGGTCGCCGGCCGCGGTCTCGCACTGCTCGTCGCGGGGGAGCAGCTGCGCCCCGTGATCGATCCGACCGTGCTCGCGCTCGGCCGCGGCACCGTCTTCGGGGTTCCCTGGGCGGTGCTCATCGCGGCCGCGCTCGTCGCGATCATCGCGGTGCTCGTGAACCGCACCACCTTCGGCAAGCAGCTCGTCGCCGTCGGCGGCAACCGCCGCGCCGCCGAGCTCGCGGGTCTGCCGGTGAAGCGCATCCTGCTCGTCATCTACCTCGTCTGCGCCGTGCTCGCCGCGGTCGCCGGCATCATCGGCACCGCACGTCTCGCGGCCTCGGTGCCGTCGACGATCGGCAACCTGATCGAGCTGTCGGCGATCACGGCGGTCGTCGTCGGCGGCACGCCGCTGAGCGGCGGCCAGGTCAAGATCGCCGGCACCGTGGCGGGAGCCCTGCTGCTGCAGATCATCACGGCGACGCTCGTGAAGCACAACGTGCCCGACGCGTACTCGCAGATCATCCAGGCCGCGATCATCATCGTCGCTGTCTACATCCAGCGTGGAAAGGTCTTCACGAAATGACCGCCATCGAGCCCAGCGCGGGCCCCGCGTCGTCGTCGCAGCTCGCCCGCGAGCGCGCCGTCGGCGCGGTGCAGTCCTTCGGCGCGCCGATCGTGCTGGTGATCGTCGTGGTCGTGGCGTCGCTGTCGTTCCCGACGTTCTTCACCGCGACGAACCTGACCAACATCCTGCTGCAGTCGTCGTTCCTGCTGATCGTCGGCATCGGCATGACCTTCGTGATCGTGACCGGCGGGATCGACCTCTCGGTCGGCTCGGTCTTCGCCCTCGGCGGCGTGCTGGCCGCCTACGCCTCGCAATGGGGATGGGTGGCGGCACTGGTCGTGCCGCTCGTCGTCGGCGCCCTCATCGGGGCGATCCAGGGCGCGCTCGTCGCCTGGGGAGGCATGGCGCCGTTCATCGTGACTCTCGCCGGTCTGCTGGCCGTGCGCGGCGTCGTGCTCGCGATCACGAACGGCGGATCGACGACGCCGCTCATCACCGACCCCGTGCTCAAGGGCATCGGCCAGGGCGGCATCGCCGGCATCGAGTGGCCGGTGATCATCGGCCTCGTGCTGCTCGTGATCGGGATCGTGCTGCTCACCCGCTCGCGCACCGGCCAGGGCGTGGTCGCCGTCGGCGGGTCGGAGAACGCATCCACGCTGATGGGCCTTCCCGTCGCGCGCGTGAAGATGTCGGTCTACGTGCTGAGCGGCATCATGGCGGCGCTCGCCGGAGCGCTCAACGCGGCCTACACCTCATCGGGCGTGCCGGTCGTCGGCGTCGGGATGGAGCTGTCGGCGATCTCGGCCGTCGTCATCGGCGGCACGCTGCTGACCGGCGGCAAGGGCTCGCTCATCGGAACGCTCGCCGGAGTGCTGCTTCTCGGCGTGATCCAGAACATCATCAACCAGGTCGGATCGCTGACCTCGTCGGTGCAGTCGATCGTCTCGGGCGGCTTCCTCGCCGTGGTCGTGATCATCCAGACGGTGCTCTCGCGACAGCAGAGGCTGTAGTCGGCGGGACTGTGGTCGGCGCGGCGCGCGGGGGAGGATGACGGCATGCTCCCTCGCGCTCTCCGTCCCGCCGTCGCCTGGTTCTCGCGCACGAAGCTGTTCCGCACGGTCGGTCCGAGCGTCATGCCCGGCTTCGAGAAGGCGCTCACCGTCGCGACCGGCGGCCGCGTGATCTCGAGCGGACTCATCGTCCCCTCGCTCGAGCTGCACACGACCGGGGCTCGCAGCGGGGAACTCCGCTCGGTCAAGCTCATGTGCTGCCCGACGCGCGGCGGCTGGTACGTGACGGGCAGCAACTTCGCCCGCGAGCGGCATCCGGGCTGGACGGCGAACCTGCTCGCCCACCCCGACGCCGCGGTCACGATCAACCTCGTCACCGTCCCGGTGCGCGCCTCGCTCGTGCCCGACGATCGACGCGAGGACGTCTGGACCGAGCTGGAGGCGAACTGGCCCGGCTACCGCGGCTACGAGCGCACTGCCCAGCGCGAGCTGCGCATCTTCAAGCTCGAGCCGGCGCTCGACCGGGAAGTGGTGTGATCGGTCTGTCTCCGGCGTCGGTCTGACGGGTCCGTCTGAGGGGGCGGTCTGCGGGTTCCGGATGGTCGGCGGCACCCGATCGGGATGCTAGGCTTTTCGAGTTCCGGGCCCATGGCGCAGTTGGTAGCGCGTCTCGTTCGCAATGAGAAGGTCGGGGGTTCGAATCCCCCTGGGTCCACTGTTTCCGGGAATCTGAAGGCCGCGAGAGATCGCGGCCTTCAGCTTTTCCCCTCCCATTCTTCTGCACGTCACGCTTGGTTGCCCAGCTCGTTCGCGCGTATCACAAGTCGGGTCGCAGCGAACTCCTCGGCTTCCTGCCGTGAGACTTCGGGGGTCGCGCGGTCATCGAGCTCGAAGCTCAGCGACGCTGGGGCTCGGAGCTGAGTCCCGAACTCGGCGATCTTCTCGGCGGTCACGACAAGTTCGAGTTCAGTCAGGTTGAAGTCGAGTTCGTAGCTCGTGCCGAAGCCCACCCACTCACGGATGCTGACGAACTTCACTGCCAGCTTCAACAACGCGTCGGGGCTCGTGATCGAAGCTGACATCAAGCCGCTCAGGGTTGCTCCGCCAAGCGCCCATTCCGCGAAGCTGATGCGCCAGACGAGTGTCTTGTCGTCAGGCGTGTGAGCGGCGAGCTCGTCGCGCACCGTCTCCGCCAGGCCCCGGAAGTGAGCTTTGATTTCGGCGTCTCGGGAGCGGTCATTTCGCTTCATCATGTAGGCCAATCGAGTGGTTTCGAGGAGGCCGAACCACTCGACCGCGTCGTCGACAGTGGCCAGCTCGGCATCAAGGCATGCCAGAAGTTCGCGCGGCATCCACCGCTCCAGGTATGTGACCGGCGAGCCGAGGTCCCGTCGATCGGCTTCTCTCGCGCTGAGACGTGATCGGACATAGTCGAGCATGCGGCGATTCGCCGGCGAAGCGTTGCCCCGCAGCCGGATCACCTTCTCGAAGGCGAGTGAGGCTCGTGCCGAGTCCGTCCCGTCGAGGATGACGGTGAGATCGTCGGCCTCGCGGCCAGTCGCACCGGTCAGTATCTGGTTGATGGCGAGTTCGACCATCAGGTCGCTGACATCGTCTTCGGGAAGATCCAGGAGAAAGTAGCGCTGGAAATATTGGGGATCGGAGGCCGAGTGGGGGCGCTGCTGTCCGGAACCCCGTCCGTCAAGGCGCGGAAACACCAGCGACAGCAACTTCAGTGCGTGCGACGAGAGCGTGACGTCAACTTCCGAGAGACTGGCCCGGAGCAGCTCGACTGGGTCCGACTTGTCCTTGCCGTTCGCCCACAACTCTGCCCCTCCCAGGACGTGGACGCGGCTCGCCGCAAGAGCGGCCCAGACGTCGTGCTCTGCGATACGCAGCCATGTGAGCGCGGCGAAGTCGATGAGGTTGAGCTCGGCCCGGCGAGCGAGCGGAAGCGTTGTGCGCAGCTGCTCGCCGTACCGCGCGATAGCGCGCGGCGTCTGAAGACGTCTTGTGAGGAAATCGATGAGCTCGCTTCCGCGCTCCGCCTCCTCCCTGCTCGCGGTCTCTGCCTGGGAATCGACTAGTTCTGATACGGCGTCCGTGATCAGTCGTCGTCGGCTGACCTCCGAGAGCGGCGGGAGCTCCAAGGGATACTGGACGATCTTCTCCATGAAGGAGCCTCGTCGCGCGTCGTAGCCATGACGAGAGAGAAGGCCCTCGACGGTTGCTTGGTCGTACGCGAGTAGGTAGTGCACGTTCGTGAACCGACCGAGTAGACGCACCACCTTCAGTAGGCTGCGTAGCTCGTCACTGTCGAGGCGATCAACGTCGTCCACAACGATCAACACCCGCTTGTCCAGCTTGGATGTCGAGTCGCTGAGCTTCTTGAAAGCCTCGGGCCAGGGTGGGGTCGCCAGCAGAGCGTCGACGCCGAGACGGGCAAGTCCACTCGCCGCAGTTCCCGCGTATGGCACCAACGACAGCAACGCCGGAGCCCCCGTCGCAAGGCCTTGTGCCCGCCTCCGCCATCGGGAGCCAGGAGTCGGTGGGAACGCCTGCGCGAGTGTACGAACGAACTCGGCGGCGATCGACTCTGTGTCGGGCGCTGCCCAAGGGGCGAAGTCCAGGACTGTCCAGTCATTCAGGTCGCGTCGGAGCTGCCCGAGCACGCTTGTCTTTCCGCTTCCCCAGGCGCCGACTAGACCGAACACCGTGCTGGGGTGGCCGTGAGGGGTCTGGTCAATACGGTCGGCGAGTGACTGCGCGAACGTGCTCCGTCCGGGTAGATCGGCGGCTTCGGACGGCGCATCGGCCCAGGATGAGTTCTGCACGAGTTCAGTAGAGCAGTTGTCCGGACGCTCATTCCGGAGGTTGGCAGCATCGATGAGGGACTTCTCGTCGTTCGTCAGCGCGAGCGAGGGCGGCTTCTTCGAACCTGACGGCATACAGGTCTGGGCATGGCGGGCGGAGCGAGGCGACTCGCTTCGTAGGCGTCCGTCTGAATCGCGAGCTTGTCATCCGCTCGACTCCGTCGCCGAGCGTCTTCGCATAGGTCGCCTCGACCGAATCCCACGCTGACGAGAGAACGCTTCAACCAGCTCGCAGGTCGACTACGGCCGCAGACACGTCAACGAGCACAAGGACCATGAGCAACCCGAGCGGGAGCCTTCCGCCGTCGACGGCTAGTTCGGCGAACGTGACGATTCCATGGCGCCGGCGGCTCGGTTCCGTGTCGCCAGCCCACCGAAGAATCAGGCGGTCGATGACCCGTTTCGCTCGCTCCTCGGCGAGCAACGTGCCGAGGTCCATCAGCCAGCGCACACCCACATAGACATACAAGGCCCCGAAGACCGCGCCGAGGGCGGGGAGCGCGATTCCGGTGATCGCGCCCCACGCTGCGTCGATGGCGTGCTCCGGCGACGCGGCGTCGGCGACCTTCGACGCGATCACGCCGGCCACAGAGCCGGCGATGATCGAGAACCCGAACACCGACACAGCGAAGACCGTCCGGCCGAACCACGCCGCACGGGCGACGAGAGCGCTCCGCTGCACCAGCGGGCGCGGAGGTGGGGACATCCACAGCACGATCAGCGCCGGCGCGGCCCAACCCGCAAGCCCGACGGTGACCACCCCGACCACCACCGCGACCACGGCGCTGCCCCACGTCGACGCGAGAGTCGACGTGAACGCCACAAGCATCACCAGAGCGCCGACGATCGGAACGAAGTCACTGACAACCGTGTACACGCGTTGAGCTCGGGTCATGCCACCCAGCTTGGTGGTCCGACCGGCCATGCGGCGAACTGCCGGACAGCCGCTACTTGCGAGGCGGCGTGGCTCTGTACGCGCACCGCGAAGCTGCGGCAAGCTCAGCTAGAACTACCTGATTGCGAGGAGGACCGGTGCGCGTAATCCGCATCCAGTTCCGTGGCTACCAGCGACTGGTCAACACTGCGTGCAATACCGACGGCAAGCTGATCGCCTTCCTAGGGCCGAACGAGGCGGGGAAGACGACGGTCCTCCGCGCGCTCGAATGGTTCTCGTCAGGAGCGGCGCCGCTTCCACCCACTTCTAGGAACCGGCTCAATCCGCCGGAAGGTACCTCGCCCGTAGTGGAAGTCACATACTGGCTGGCGGCCGAGGACGTCGCGGCGTTGGCTCATATCGGCCGAATCGGGGATCCCTCTACGTTCACGCGGACCCGAGACTCGGACGGGACGTGGAGGTCGTCGATCAACCCAGAGGTGCACCGGGTGTCGACGCCGTTCGAGGAGGCGCGAGCCTCGTTCGCCGCCGCGCTGGAGGCGCCAGAAGGTCACTTCACCGACCGTGACGACGAGTCGATCGACTATGCAGTTCAGATCGACGAGGCTGAGCCGTTGGTCTCCGAAGTGCTGTCGAACGTTGATGCAGGCTGGAACCCGGAATGGACCGCCGACTGGGACAACTTCATGGCGGTCCTCGCTCAAACCGACGCAGGGAAAGCCATTGCCGCCCAGCTCGGCCAAGCGCGGCAGCTGCTCGAAGCGACGCACCCGAACGACGCGATCCAAGACGTATTGCGGCAGCGCGCGCCCGGGTTCGTGATGTTCACCGAAGCGGATCGCAACCTCCAGTCGTCGTACAACCTTGCCGACGAGGCGCTGCGAGCCGCGCCGCCGAGCGCGCTTGCGAACCTGGCCTGGGTTGCTGGCCTGGACTTGTCCGAGCTATGGGCGGCGACATCAGAGGGCGACGTACGGACTGCGCGGACTCTGGAACGTCGCGCGAACGAGCGACTGCGGGCGACTCTCGGGCCCCGATGGAGCCAGAAGGGCATCGACGTCGAGTTCAATCTCAGCGGCTCCGAGCTGGAAGTGCTCGTCGTCGAACATGCGCCCGATGGATCGAACACCCCAGTTCGCGAGAGGAGCGACGGCCTCCTAACCTTCATCGCGTTGGTCGCGTTCCTCGCACGCCAAGACTTTCCCGTGCCGCCGGTCCTCCTGGTGGACGAAGCAGAGACGCATCTCCACTACGACGCGCAGGCCGATCTCGTTGAGGTGCTCACCAACGACGTTGCGGCCTCGCAGGTGTTCTACACGACGCACTCTCCCGGCTGCTTGCCTCGCGACCTAGGGACAGGAGTTCGGCTCGTGGCCCCGGACGCGAAGCGTTCCGACATGAGCACGCTCCGCAATGACTTCTGGACCGCCGACGCGCGCGGATTCACTCCACTTCTCTTCGCCATGGGGGCCGGTGCCGCAGCGTTCTCCTCCTTCCGCAAGGCAGTGCTTGCTGAAGGCCCCGCCGACATGATCCTGCTCCCGAGCCTTCTACGGCTCGCCACGGGACTGCACGAACTCGACTTCCAGGTTGTGCCGGGAATCGCCGAGAGTCGCGCCGACGGGCTCGAACTGGAAGACGCTGCAGCGAGGGTCGTGTGGTTGCTCGACGGAGACGACGGTGGAGACATCCGTCGAACTCAGCTGCTCGAAAGCGGCGTGCGCGAGGATCGCATCTTCCAATACGCCGCCCCGAAGGCGGTCGAGGACTTCGTGGACCGGGCGATCTACGTCGACATGGTCAACGCACTGCTCGCCACGAAGAAGGGGGCGCCACAGATCACCGCGTCGGATCTGGCCACCGGCGTATCTGTTGCCAAGGCCGTAGAGATGTGGGGCCTCGAAGCTGGGGCCAAGGTGCCAGGGAAGACGGTCGTCGCATCGCAGCTCATCAGCGATGCGAAGCGGCTCGTCCTCGCGGACGGGGCGGCCGACGAGCTCAACGCCCTCCACAACGCGATGATCTCGACTCTGGGCAAGCGATAGCGACGTTTACGTTCCATGGTTGGGGGTGAGCTCTCTGGGTCATGGGATTCGTCGCGATAGCCGATGGGATTAGGACGGGGCCACCCGTTCACTGACGCCACGAGAGACCCTGTCCCGCTTGGCATCGCAGTAAAACCGCACATCCCCCACCATCGGAAACACCGAGAACAACACAGAAGAGCCCCGCTTCGGCGGGGCTCTTCTGTGTTCCGGGTCGCGTCGCGTCAGCGGTCGACGAAGCTCATTTGGGCCGCGTTGTAGCGGTCGCCGGCGACGCCCAGGTTTCCGGCCAGCGTATCCAGTCGCGCGATCTCGTCGACCGAGAGGGCGACCTCGGTCGCGGCGGCGTTCTCGGCGAGACGCTCCCGGCGGCGCGTGCCCGGGATGGGCGCGAACCACGGGCGCTGCGTGAGCAGCCAGGCGAGGGCGATCTGGCCGGGCGAGCAGTCGTGCCCGACCGCGAGGGCGCGCACCTCGTCGACGATGACCTGGTTCGCCGTCCGGTTCTCGGCGGAGAACCGCGGGATCGTGGCGCGGATGTCGCCCTCGCCGAAGCCGGTCGACGCATCGACGGATCCGGTGAGGAATCCCTTGCCGAGCGGACTGAACGGCACGAGGCCGATGCCGAGCTCGCCGAGGGTGCGCAGCACCTCGCCCTCGGGGTCGCGCGTCCACAGCGAGTACTCGCTCTGCAGGGCCGTGACGGGATGCACCGCGTGCGCCCGGCGGATGGTCGCGGCGGACGCCTCCGACAGCCCGAAGTGGAGCACCTTGCCCTCGGCGATCAGCTCGCCCACGGTGCCTGCGACCTCCTCGATCGGCACGTCGGGGTCGACACGGTGCTGGTAGAAGAGGTCGATCCGGTCGGTGCGGAGGCGCCGCAGTGATGCTTCTGCGACGGCCCGGATCTGCGCGGGGCGGCTGTCGAGACCCACCGAGCGGCCGTGCTCGAGGCGCCAGCCGAACTTCGTCGCGATCACGACCCGGTCGCGGATCGGCTCGAGCGCCTCGCCGACCAGCTCCTCGTTCACGAAGGGGCCGTAGACCTCGGCCGTGTCGATGAAGTCGACGCCGACGTCGAGAGCGCCGCGCAGCACGGCGATCATGTCGTCGCGATCGCCGGGATTCGGGCCGTAGCTCTGCGACATCCCCATCGCGCCGAGTCCGATCGCCGAGACCTCGAGGCCCTGTCCGAGAGTGCGTGTGTGCATGGATACATCACACCGCGCCGCGGCGCGATGAGGGAGGTTCTGCTGAGAGGTGTACCGATGGAACCTCTCTGCGCGGGCCGCGACGGCGTAGCGTGCGCCGCGGAAGGAGCATCCATGAACATCGAACCCGCTCGCCCCACCACGAAGAACCCGCCGGAGCAGTTCGCCGGCGACGTCTGGGTCGACCCGATCGTCGCTCCCCACGACGGCGACCAGCGCGCCACGCTCGCCCGGGTGCGGTTCGCGCCCGGCGCCCGCACTGCCTGGCACTCGCACGCCCGCGGGCAGTTTCTGCACGTGACGGCCGGCGTCGCCCGCTTCGGCACGCGCGACGGCGAGATCGTCGAGCTGCACCCGGGGCAGACCTTGTACACGCCGCCGGGCCAGGAGCATTGGCACGCCTCCGCGCAGGGCACCTTCATGGAGCACCTCGCTCTGCTCGAGCTCGCCGACGATCCCGCGACGACGACCGTGTGGGCCGAGCACGTGACGGATGCCGAGTTCGAGGGCGGAGCACGATGAGTGGTCCGGAACACCCCGAGGTCTCCGGTCAGCCGCTGCAGGTCGGCGGAGGCCGCGCCGGTGTCGGCGACATCGCGCCGAAGCTCGCCGAGCTGACCGACGAGGTGCTGTTCGCCGACGTCGGGAATCGCGCCGGGCTGGGCGCACGCGACCGCAGCCTCGTGACCGTCGCGGCGCTCGTCGCCGGAGGGGATGCGGCGCAGCTGCGCTTCCACCTCGGTCGCGCGGTCGAGAACGGCGTCAGCCGCACCGAGCTGATCGAGGCGATCACCCACCTCGCCTTCTATGCGGGCTGGCCGAAGGCCATGACCTCGCTCGGCGTCGCGCGCGAGGTGCTCGGCGCCGACTGAGGATCGGATGCGTCGGGGCGCCCGGGGTGTCAGGCGTGTCGCCGGGGTCGCGGAATACGGCGACCGGGCCGGGCGGTTGGGGATCCGCGTGAAGCTCTTCGAAACCGCCGAACTCGGCGCACTCAACCTCCGCAACCGCATCGTCATGGCCCCGCTCACGCGCACCCGCGCGGGCGAGCACGGCATCCCCAACGACCTGCTGGTCGAGTACTACCGCCAGCGCGCGTCCGTCGGCCTCGTCATCACGGAGGGGACCTGGCCCGTGCAGGAGGGACGCTCGTACCTCGGCCAGCCCGGCATCGAGACCGAGGAGCAGATCGCCGGATGGCGCCGCGTGACTGACGCGGTGCACGCCGAGGGCGGCACGATCGTCATGCAGCTGATGCACGGCGGCCGCGTCTCGCACACCTCGATCTCGGCCACGCCGCGCATCGTCGGGCCGTCGGCGCTCGCCGCCCCGGGTGAGGCGCACGCCCCCGAGGGCAAGGTCGCGATGCCGGTTCCGCACGAGCTCACCCACGACGAGGTGAAGCAGGCCGTGGCGCAGCACGTGCAGGCCGCCCGCAACGCGATCGCCGCCGGCCTCGACGGCGTCGAGGTGCACGGAGCCAACGGCTACCTCGTCCACCAGTTCCTCTCGCCGGCCTCGAACCAGCGCAGCGACGAGTACGGCGGCTCGCCCGAGAACCGCGCCCGCTTCGCGATCGAGGTCGTCACCGCGGTCGCCGCGGCGATCGGCGCCGACCGCGTCGGCATCCGCCTCTCGCCGCAGCACAACATCCAGGGCGCCCTCGAAGAGGACGACGCGGATGCGCTCGCGACCTACACCGCGGTGGCCGCGGGCATCGCGCCGCTCGGCGTCGCCTTCGTCGACGTGCTGCAGGCCGACATCGCGTCCGATCTCGTGCAGACCATCCGCACGACTGCCGGCGCGCCGCTCATCGTGAACACCGGATTCTCGTCGGTCACGACCCGCGAGTCGGCGCTCGCGCTGCTCGACGCCGAGCACGGCGACGCGGTCGCCGTCGGCCGCGCGGTCATCGCCAACCCCGACCTCGTGCACCGCTGGGAGCACGACGAGGAGCTCAACGAGCCGCGCCCCGAGCACTTCTACGGCGTGACGGGCGAGGGCTACACGGATTACCCGACGCTTGCCGAGGTGCGCGGCGCGGCCTGATCCGACCCGATCAGTCGAGGGCGGGACGGCGGATGCGCCGCCCCGCCCTCGTGGTCTCTCGGCGACGGCGTGCGAGTCGCCGGCGAAAGCACGGGAGACTAGAGGCATGACCATCCGCACCCTCGACCTGCGCACGGCCGGCATCGACGGCTTCGAGTTCCCGCGGGCGGCGACGAGCTTCGGCTCGGCGACCGCGGCGGCGCAGCACATCATCGACGACGTGCGGGCGCGCGGGCTGGATGCGGTGCGCGAGGTCACGGCGCGCTTCGACGGCGTCGAGCTCGACTCGATCGCCGTGCCGGCGGAGGCGATCAGCGCCGCATGGCAGGCGACGACCCCCGAGCTGCGCGACGCCATCACCCGCTCGATCGAGCGCGTGCGCGCCGGTCACGCGGCCCAGCTGCCCGAGCCGCGACGCACCGAGTTCGCCCCCGGCGCGGTCGTCGAGCAGCGGTACCTGCCAGTGCAGCGCGTCGGCCTCTACGCTCCCGGCGGCCTCGCCGCCTACGCCTCGAGCGTGATCATGAACGTCGTGCCGGCGCAGGTCGCCGGGGTGCCGTCGATCGCCGTCGTCTCACCGCCGAGCCGCGAGACCGGGCTGCCGCCCATCCAGGTGCTCGCCGCCTGCGCCGCACTCGGCGTGACCGAGGTCTACGCCGTCGGCGGGGCGCAGGCCGTCGCCGCCCTCGCCTACGGTCTGCCGGATGCCGGTGCGGGTGCGCCGCTGCGTCCGGTCGACGTGATCACCGGCCCCGGCAACGTCTTCGTCGCCGCCGCGAAGAGCCTCGTGCGCGACATCGTCGGCATCGACTCGATCGCGGGGCCCACCGAGATCCTCGTGCTCGCCGACGCCACCGCCGATGCCGACCTCGTCGCCGCCGACCTGCTCAGCCAGGCCGAGCACGACCCGAACGCCGCCTCGGTTCTCGTCACCGACTCCGCCGAGCTCGCCGCCGCCGTGACCGAGCGACTGGATGCGCGCGCGGCCGTGACCGCGAACGGCGAGCGCGCCCGCGAGGCCCTCGACGGCGAGCAGTCGATGATCGTGCTCGTCGCCGACCTCGACGCCGGCATCGCGCTCGCGAACCGCTACGGCGCCGAGCACCTCGAGCTCGTCACGGCCGACCCGCGCGCGACGCTCGAGCGCATCACGAACGCGGGCGCGATCTTCCTCGGGCACTTCTCGCCGGTGTCGCTCGGCGACTACGCGGCCGGCTCGAATCACGTGCTGCCGACCTCCGGCACCTCGCGCTTCTCGTCGGGGCTCTCGGTGCAGCCCTTCCTGCGCCCCGTGCAGGTCATCGACTACGACGAGGCGGCGCTGCGCGAGATCGGCGACGTCGTCACGACCTTCGCCGACGCCGAGGGGCTGCCCGCCCACGGGGAAGCGGTGACGGCGCGCACGCGGCGCGGCTGAGCCGGCGCGCGGCCGACGGCGCAGCGCGCGACCCGCATCCCGCATCCCGCATCCCGCGACCTAGGATCCGAGCATGAGCAACCTCGAGCACGAGCCCGGCGAGGTGCTGCTCGAGTGCCCGCCCGCGAGCGGCATCGAGATCCTCGAGCCCCGCGCCGTGCCGCTCGGCGGCCCTCGTGCGATGACGGTGAACCGCACCCTGCCGCAGCGCTCGCGCAGCCTCATCGGCGCGTGGTGCTTCGTCGACCACTACGGGCCCGCCGATGTCGAGCAGTCGGGCGGCATGGTCGTGCCGCCGCATCCGCACATCGGACTGCAGACGGTCAGCTGGCTGTTCGAGGGCGAGGTCGAGCACCGCGACTCGGTCGGCTCGCGCGCGACCGTCAGACCGGGCTCGCTCAACCTCATGACGGCCGGCCGCGGCATCCAGCACTCCGAGTACTCGACGCCCGACACGACGGTGCTGCACGGCGCGCAGCTCTGGCTCGCGCTGCCCGGCGGCGAGCGGCGTCGCGAGCCGGCCTTCGAGGCGACGGATGCGGTGCGCTTCGAGATCGGAGCCGCGCGCGTGAGTCTCTTCATCGGCGAGCTCGACGGCCGCCGCGCCCCGGCGACCGTGTTCTCGCCACTCGTCGGAGCTGAGGTGCTGCTGCCGGCGGGGGAGACCGTGCGCATCCCCGTCGATGCCGCCTTCGAGCTGGGTGTGCTGGTCGACGCCGGTGAACTGCGCGTCGACGGCACGTCGGTCGCACCGCGCGAGCTCGCCTTCCGGGCGCCCGGCGGCGATGCGCTCGAGCTGACGGCGGGGGAGGCGGATGCGCGCCTGCTGCTGCTCGGCGGCGCGCCTTTCGGCGAGCAGCTCGTCATGTGGTGGAACTTCGTCGGCCGCGATCACGACGAGATCGCGCAGGCGCGCGCCGACTGGCTGGCGCGGCTCGACGGCGCCGCGACCCGATACGACACGATCGTCGACGATCGTGCGCCCCTCCCGGCGCCCGTGCTGCCGCCGGTGCGGCTGCGCCCGCGCGACTGATCGGCGCGGGGTCGGCGCGCCGCTAGGCTGACGCTCGCCCCTGCGTCCCGTCGTCCGGAAGCCCTGCCATGCGCCGTCTGCTGCTCTCCTCCTCCGCCCTCGTGGTCGGTCTCGCCGCGGTCGCCGCCGTCGGCGCGCCGGCCGTCGCCGACAGCGTGTCGCCGAACACCTGCCTGAGCGACTGCACGGCGGTCTTCGACACGGCGGGCGCGCACAGCTTCACGGCCCCGGCGGCCGCGACGTCGCTGACCGTGACGGTGAACGGCGCGGCCGGCGCTCCGGCGTCGCAGGCCATCACGAACGACTCGACCGCTCTCGGCGGCGCGGGCGGCAGCGCCACCGTCGACCTCGGCGTCGACGGGGCGGGCGTCACGTTCGACCTCGGCGTCGGCGCCACCGGCGCGGGCAGCTCGGTCTCGACCGACGGCGACCTGCTCGTGCTCGCGGGCGGAGGCGGAGGCGGCGGCTACGTCGGCCGACTCGACCTGCCCGGCCAGATCTTCGGCACCTACCCCGGCGGTGCCGGGGGCTCGCCGACCACCGTCGGCGTCACCCCCGGCGCGACCGCGACCGCCTTCGGCGCGAACCCCGCCAACGGGCAGGGCGCCACGGCCGCGCCCGGCGCCGGCGGCATCGGACTCGCGCCCGGCTCGGCGGGATCACCGTCGAACGGCATCGGCTCGGTGCCCGGCGGCGCCGGCGGATCGCGCGACATCGTCGTCAGCGGCGCCCCCGTCACCCACACCGGCGGAGCCGGCGGCGGGGGATACGCGGGCGGTGGCGGCGGTGCCGTCACGCAGGTGGACGCCGGCGACGACATCATCGACGACCTCGTCGCCCCGGGTGGCGGCGGCTCCGGCTTCCTCGCCGCGGGCCTCACGGCGACCGCCGGCGAGCCCAACGCGGGCCCCGGCTCGGTCACCTTCACCTGGTCGTTCTCGCCGGCCGCATCCACGGGCTCCACGACCGTGCACCCGGGCGATTCCGTCACGGTCGACGTCACCGGTCTGCCCGCGAACGTCGCCTTCGACGAGGTGCTCGACGGCGCGATCGTCGCCAGCGGAACCAGTGACGCGGACGGCGCCGCGACCGTCACCTTCACGGTGCCGGCCGGCCAGCGCGCCGGCGCCTTCCCGGTGCAGACGCTCGTCGACGGCGTGCTCGCTGCGAGCACCTCGGCGGTGACGGTCGTCGTCGACCCGGCCGCGGCCACGCCGTCCGGATCGGGCACGCCCGCCGCTCTCGCCGCGACCGGATCCGATCTGCCGGTCGGCGGGATGTCGGCCGGCGCCCTGCTCATCGCCGCCGGAGCGGTGCTGCTGGTCGCGCGTCGCCGCATCGCGGCCGTCCGCGGCGCCCGCTGATCGAGGCGCGCCGCGCACCCGCGCGCCGACTCCGCATCACGCGCCAGGAGCTGGCGCTGCTCGCCATCACCGTCGTCTGGGGCTCGACGTTCCTCATCGTGCACGTCGCGATGGAGCACTCCGGGCCGATGTTCTTCGTCGGCCTGCGCTTCCTCACCGCCGGCGTGATCAGCGCGATCGTGTTCCACCGCTCGCTCGCCGGCTTCCGTCGCATCGAGCTCATCGCGGGCGCCGCGATCGGCGTCGCGCTGTGCGCCGGCTACGGTCTGCAGACGATCGGGCTGCAGACCGTGTCGAGTACCGAGTCGGCCTTCATCACGGCCTTCTACGTGCCGCTGGTGCCGCTGCTGCAATGGGCCGTCTTCCGCACGGCGCCGAAGCCGCTCGTGCTCGTCGGCGTCGCCCTCGCCTTCGTCGGGCTGCTGCTGCTCGCCGGCCCCGGGGCGCTGCAGATCGGTCTCGGCCCGGGCCAGATCGCGACGCTCGTCAGCACGGCGGCGATCGCGGCCGAGATCATCCTCATCGGCTTCTTCGCGGCGAAGGTGGATGCGCGCCGCGTCACGATCGTGCAGCTGCTCGTCTGCGGCCTGCTCTCCTTCGCGACCATGCCGCTGCTCGGTGAGCGCGTACCCGCCTTCTCGTGGATCTGGCTGGCGGCGGCGGTCGGACTCGGCGCCGCGACCTGCCTCATCCAGCTCACGATGAACTGGGCTCAGCGCACCGTCTCGCCGACGCGCGCGACCATCATCTACGCGGGCGAACCCGTTTGGGGTGGCGCGTTCGGCCGCCTCGCCGGCGACCGGCTCGCGCCCACGGCGCTGATCGGGGCGGCGCTGATCGTCGCGGGCATCCTCGTGAGCGAGCTCAAGCCGCGCGGCCGCGGCGAGCGCGAGCCCCTTCCGCCCGAGTGACCCGCGCCCGTAGCCTCGGGGGATGACCGCGCGCATCGCGAACGTCACCATCCACGCCGAGAACCCCACCGAGCTGGCCCGGTTCTGGGCCGCCGTCATGGGGTACCCCGAGCCGACGGGCTGGCCCGAGGAGGAGATCGCCGAGCTGAGAGCCGCGGGGCTCAGCGACGACGACATCACCGCCCGGGCCGAGGCCTGGGACGGCGACCGGGCGCATCAGCGCTTCTACTTCACCCGGTACTCGCGTGAGCGGCGCCAGCGCAATCGGATGCACATCGACGTGACCCCTTTCGACGACCGTCGCGCCACGCGGGACGAGCTCGCCCTCGAGCGCGATCGGCTCGTGGCGCTCGGCGCGAGCGTCGAGAAGGAGCTGCTCGGCTTCTGGGGCCCCTACGAGGAGTACGCGATCATGATGCGCGACCCCGAGGGCAACGAGTTCTGCCTGCAGTGAGCACCCCGGTGAGAGACGGAGCACGGCAGTGATCAACGGACAGATCTCTCACTGGTGGCGTTCGACCGGCGGCCCCGACCGGCGCGCGCCGCTGCCGGGCACGACCGAGACCGACGTCGCGATCGTCGGCGCCGGCTACACCGGGCTGTGGACGGCGTACTACCTGAAGAAGGCGAAGCCGACCCTGCGGGTGGTGGTGCTCGAGGCGCAGCACGTCGGCTACGGCGCCTCGGGGCGCAACGGCGGATGGCTGACCAACTCGATCACGGGCGGCCGCGCGCAGTTCGCGGATAGTCACGGGCGCGGCGAGGCCGAGCGCTTCCAGCTCGCCATGAACGACACGATCGACGAGGTCATCCGGGTCGCCGCCGACGAGGGCATCGACGCCGACATCGTCAAGGGCGGCGAGTACAACGTCGCCTATACCCCGGCACAGGAGGCGCGGGCCCGAGCGGAAGCCGCCTCCGAGAGCGCCTGGACGCACACCGACGTGCGGCTGCTCGAGCGCGAGGAGGCGCTCGGCCGGCTGCGCCTCGAGGGCACGCGGGCGGCGACCTGGCACCCGCACGCCGCTCGCATCCATCCCGCCAAGCTCGTGCGCGGGCTCGCCGAGGCGGTCGAGCGGCTCGGCGTCGAGATCTACGAGGGAACGCGCGCGCTCGAGATCCGCCCGCACCGGGTCATCACCGACCGCGGCGACCTGCGGGCCGAGTTCGTCGTGCGCGCGACCGAGGGCTACACGGCGGGGCTGAAGGGGCTGCGGCGGCTGTGGCTGCCGATGAACTCGTCGATGATCGTCACCGAGCCGCTGCCGGCGGAGTTCTGGGATGCGGTCGGCTGGCAGGGCCGCGAGGTCGTCGGCGACTTCGCCCACGTCTACATCTACGCGCAGCGCACGGCCGACGACCGCATCGCGATCGGCGGGCGCGGCGTGCCCTACCGCTGGGGATCGCGCACCGACGTCAGCGGCGAGACCGCCCGCGAGACCGTCGTGCACCTGCGGAGGGTGCTGCGCCGACTGCTGCCCGAGACGGCGGGCACGCAGATCGACCACACCTGGTCGGGCGTGCTCGGGGTTCCGCGCGACTGGACGGCGACGGTCGGCCTGGATCGCGCGAGCGGCATCGGCTGGGCCGGCGGTTACGTCGGCACTGGGGTCGCGACGACGAACCTCTCCGGCCGCACGCTCACCGAGCTGATCCTCGGCGGCGACGGGCCGCTCTCGGGTCTGCCGTGGGTCGACCACCGCGTGCGGCTCTGGGAGCCCGAGCCTCTGCGCTGGATCGCCACGCACGGTCTGTATGCCGCCTACGGCATGGCCGATCGCAGCGAGTCTCGCGGCCGGGCGACGACCTCGCCGATCGCCACGGCGGCGGATGTCGTGACCGGGCGGCACTGAGCGACGCGTGTCGTCACTATCGGCGGGCGCGCCCCCGGCGGCGTCAGCGCAGCATCCACCCGCGATCGTCGACGAGCAGCAGCGGGTCGCCGGCGGCGTTGACCGCCGACCCGGCGCTGTCGAGCAGCTCGCCGACCATGGCCGCCGGGATGCGCACGTCGTGCTGGCGCGCGGCCGTGACGAGCGAGGCGGTGTCGAGGCGGGTTCCGCGCTGCTCGGCGAGCTGGCGGATGAGCTCGAACTGCGCCGGGTCGAGGTCGAGCAGCACGTCACCGCGCCAGGCGAGGCCCGAGCGGGTGTCGAGCACGAGATCGTCGACGCGCAGACTGCCGGCGGTGAGGCCGCGCCGCCGGGCGGCGGCCGCGACCCGCTCCACGACCTCCTCGACGCCGAAGGGCTTCGTGACGTAGTCGTCCGCGCCCGCCGCATAGGCGGCCATGCGGGTCTGGTGCTCGTCGCGTCCGGTCAGGAAGATCACATGCGCGTCGCTGCCGGCCGCGCGCATCCCCGCCACCACCTCCGTGCCGAGCCGGTCGGGCAGCATCATGTCGAGCAGCACCACGTCGACCTCGCGGGCCCGGTCGATCGCGTCGGCTCCGCGATGCGCGATCTCGACCTGCCAGCCCTCGAGCTCGAGACCGAGTCGCAGCACGTGGGTGATCGGCTCCTCCTCGTCGACGATCAGGATGCGGACAGCGGTATCGACGGGTCGATCGGGGGACATGACTCCAGTCTTCGACGCCGCCCTGTGCGGGGCGTCATCCGCGGGGAGTAGTCCGCTGGACGCGAGCCGGGAAAGCGCTCGACCGTGCCGCTCAGTGGAAGAAGGGGACGATCAGCCAGACGCCGAAGAGCACCCCGGCGGCGCACAGCGCGAAGCACAGCACGGCTCCGAGTCGGGGAAGGAGCGCGCGTTCGGCGCCGGCGACCGGGGGAGCGGCATCCGCGGTCGCCGTCCCCGTGCCCGTCGACCCGGCAGCAGGCGCGCTGTTCGCGATCGACAGCAGCCGCACCCCGATCGAGAACAGCACGACGAGCACGACCGAGGCCACGAGCGCCACCACGAACACCGAGCCGAGAGCGCCGAAATCGATCTGGATGCCGCCCGACGCTGCACCGGAGTCGGCGGCTCGGACGAGGTGGTCGATGGCGTCGGCGCGGATCATGCCCGTCCTCCCTCGCTGCCGGCCAGCGCCGGCTCCGGGTTCTCGTCGCGCACGTCATCCGGCTTCACCGGAGTGCGACGCGACAGGGCGACGAAGCCGAGCGTCGCGCCGATCGCGAGCACCGCGACGATGATGACGCCGACCGTGCCCACTCCGGCGAGCAGCGCGGCCAGTGCGCCGACCAGGCCCGCGGCCGGCAGCGTGAACACCCATCCCGTCGCGATGCGGCCGACCACACCCCAGCGCACGGCGGCGAGCTTGCGGCCGAGGCCGGCGCCGATCACGGCACCCGAGGTGACCTGCGTGGTCGAGAGGGCGAAGCCGAGGTGGCTGGAGGCGAGGATGGTCGCGGCCGAACTGGTCTCGGCCGCGAAGCCCTGCGGCGTCTCGATCTGGGTGATCTTCGTGCCGACGGTCTTCATGATCCGCCAGCCGCCGAGGTAGGTGCCGAGCGCGATCGCCAGGCCGCACGCGGCGATGACCCAGAGCTGCGGGGTCGAGCCGCTCTTCTGGTAGCCGGCGGCGACGAGGGTCAGGGTGATGACGCCCATCGTCTTCTGCGCGTCGTTCGTGCCGTGGGCGAGCGAGACGAGCGAGGCGGAGACGGTCTGCCCGATGCGGTAGCCGCGCTTCGCTCCGGGAACGGTCGCCTGCTTCGTGATGCGGTAGGCGGCGTACGTCGCGATCAGCGCGACGATGCCGGCGACGAAGGGGGAGGCGAGCGCCGGCAGCACGACCTTGGAGATCAGCACACCCCAGTCGATCGCGCCGGTGCCGACGCCGATGAGGGCGGCGCCGATGAGTCCGCCGAAGAGCGCGTGCGAGGAGCTCGAGGGCAGGCCGAGCAGCCAGGTGAGCAGGTTCCAGAGCACCGCGCCGACGAGTCCCGCGAAGATCAGCACCGGCCCGACCGAGCTGTCGCCGTCTTCGCGGATGATGCCGTTCGAGATGGTCGACGCCACCTCGGTCGACAGGAATGCGCCGACCAGATTGAGCACCGCCGAGATCGCGACGGCTATCCGGGGTGTCAGCGCCCCGGTGGCGACCGAGGTCGCCATCGCGTTGGCGGTGTCGTGGAATCCGTTCGTGAAGTCGAAGGCCAGCGCCAGCACGATGACCAGGATCACGATGACGAGCGGGTCCATCCGCGCCCTCCTCTCGGCCCCCGTTCGGGGGACGGCGCGACGGTACGCCCGGGGCGTTAACTCGGGATGAACCTCCGACGTCAGCGCAGTTCGCGCAGTCGCGCCGCGACGCCGCCGGAGCGGTTCGTGCGCCGCTCCGAGCCGACCGCGATCGCGAGCAGCACGGCGCCGGCGGTCGCGAGCGTGATCCACCACGGCAGCGACTGGATGCCGCGGCCCAGCTGCGAGGCGAAGACGACGACGTTCTCGATCGGCAGCGCCGCGATGCCGATCACGAAGGGCGCGTGCAGTCGCAGGGTGACGCCGCCGAGGATCGCGACGAGTGCGACGGCGATGACGAGGATGGCGCGCCACGTCTGCGGGTCGGTGCCGGTCGCGACGACCGAGGGCAGCAGGGTCAGCACGAGCCCGGGCGCGAGCAGCTGACGCGAGCCGCGGAAGCCGGCGGGCCAGGAGTCGAGGGTCGCCTCCGTCGTCCAGCGCTCGCGCGCTCCGGGTCGCAGCTCGGCGACGAAGTGCACGGCGCCCGCCGCGAGCACGGCGAGGCCGAGCGGCAGGGAGAACACCTCGACCCGCAGCTCGCGCTGGCTCCAGCCGGCGACTCCGACGATCCAGGCGAGCGTGTAGACGATCCAGGCCGGCGGCAGCGCGGTCGCGCCGTGCAGGGTCGCGCGGGCGATGACGACGACGAGGGCGAGCAGGGCCATCATGAGCGTCCACATCGCCCAGATCGCGAACCACTCGTGGCGGATCGCCGTCAGCGGGGTCAGCGCGAGCAGGGCGACCGGCGTGACGAGCACCCAGCGCGAGCGGGCGATCCCCGCGCGCAGCGGCGACCGCTCGGTCAGCGCCCGCGAGCTGCGGACGGCGACCACGGCGGCGCCGAGCACGAGCAGCGCACCGCCGACGGCGAGAAGCAGCGCCGGCGCCATGACGGCGCGATCGCCGAGCGGCGTCGCATCCGACCGCGCGCCCAGGCGGATCCCCTGTGCGAGCGTCGCCGTGGCGGCGACGGCCGAGATCGTGACGAGCGGCAGTTGCAGGCCGACGAGGCGTCCGCGCAGCCCCGATCCCGGACGCACCAGGGCCCCCGCGAGCAGCAGGACGAGGGATGCGGCCAGCAACCCGATCGTGCGCCACGGCAGCACGGCGCCCTCGCCGTTGCCGACCACCGCGAGCAGCGCGAGCGTCGGCGCGACGGCGGCGGCGAGGCCGACCGAGGCGAGCCCGAGTCCGGCGCCGCGACGCAGCAGCAGCACGACGCCGACGATCGCCGCGCCGAGGGTCGGCGGCAGCAGATAGGGCTCGGGCACGCCGACGCCCGCCAGCGCCCAGACGCACCAGAGCGCCCCCGTCCAGCAGGCCGCCGCGAGCCACCATCCCGAGCGACGGCGCGCGAACACGGCCGAGGCGGCGGCCCCGATGCCGGCGATGAGGAGCACGAGGCAGGTCGTGCCGAGCCCCGAGGCCTCGCGCACCAGCGCGAGCAGCACCGCGATCGCGCCCGTGACGTAGGTCGAGGCCTCGATCGCGATGACGGCGGTGCGCACCTGCACGGCCGGGAGCCGGTCGGCGAGTCGGCTCTCGATCGCGCCGAGCGCGCCGAGCATCGCGGCCACGACCACGGCGATGATCGGCAGCGTCACCGGCGAGGCGCTGCCCGAGAGCAGCTGCGCGCCGAGCGAGATGATCGCCACCGCGAGCGAGGGCACCACGATCGACGCCGCGATCGTGCGCACGGCGACGCCGATCGCACGGCTCCGGATCACCAGCAGCGTGAACGCGACCGCGCCGATCAGCGTGGTCGACAGCGCCGTCCAGCCCGAGCGCTCGAACAGCACCGAGATGACGCCGATCGAGAACGGCACGACGGCGACGATGAGCACGGCCAGCCACCAGCGGGCCGGGATGCGCGGCACGAGCGTCGCGACGAGCGCCAGCAGCGCCGCCGCGGAGGTGACGATGCTGAGCAGCACGATCTGCTCGACCCCGGCCAGGTCGAGCGCGGTCGCGAGCACGAAGAGCGCCCAGCCGGTGCCGACGCCGACGTGCCAGAACCGCATCCGCCGCGGCACCGTCGCAGCGGCGAAGGCGACGGCGACGAGTCCGCCGATCCCGGCGATGACGACGATGGACGAGTCGGCCCACGAGGCGAGCACGCCGGCGAGGGCGGCGAGGTGCGCGAGCACCGCGAGGGGCGCACGGGTGCCGGGCCGCACCCGCCGCAGGCGCGGAACGAAGCGGAGGGCGAGCGCGGTCGCGACGGCGACCGCGAGGAGGGCGCTCACCTGAGCGACGAGCGGCATCCCGGGCCAGAGCGCGGCGCCCAGCACGGCGGCGGCGCCGAGCCACAGTGCGACGCGGGCGCCGGTGCGCACCCCGGCGACGGTGCCCGATCCGCGTCGCGCCGACAGACGCGGCGCGATCGCGAAGCCGGCGGCGACGGCGAGGAGGCCGACCACGAGCGCGGCTGCGGCCGAGGGCGGCATGGTCGCGAGCGCGGCACCCGGGGCGATGTCGCCTTCGCCGCCGGAATCCCGCTGCCCGAGGCCGCGCAGCGGACCCGTGAGCGGTGCGGTGAGCACCAGCGCGACGCCCGCGGCGACCGGGAACGCCACGGCGATCAGCGCGGTCAGTGCGCCGCCGTCGAGCATCCGCGGCTGCGGCAGAAGGCGTGCGGGAAGAGCGGCGAGCACGATCATCGCGAGCACCGCGGCGGCAGGGACGACAGCGACGTACCAGGCCGAGTCGGCGAAGCGGATGGCGAGCGGAGCGGCGAGAGCGGCGCCGGTCGCGAGCAGGCCCGTCGCGAAGCTGAAGAAGCCGGGCAGCTGCCCTCGCGCGGCGACCGCGCAGAGCGCCGCGAGCAGCACGGTGACGAGCGCGCCGAGCAGGATCGGGTCGCCGTCCGGTCGCCACGAGAGCAGCGGCAGCAGGCAGATGACGACGCTGCCCAGCGCGATCTGCGCCGAGGTCGCGGTCACCCGGTCGACCCGCATCGTGCCGAGGCGCGCCTCCAGTCGGGCGAGCACGACGAGCGGCCACGCGATCGCGAGCGCGACCGAGGCGAGTAGCAGCAGCTCGGCGCCGAAGACCGAGCCGGGAACGGGCGTGAGCAGCACCGGCACCGTCACGATCGCGACCATGCCCGTCCACACCCAGGTGCGCAGCCGCACGACCGTGCCCAGCGTCGCGAGCAGGGCCCCGCCGACACCGCTGCCGATCGCGGCGAGCACCCACGGGTCGGGGCCGACGACGGCGAGCTGCTGGGCGATGCCCACGACGTCCAGCCCGATGAACACGACCCCGAGTCCGCCGATCGCCTCGCCCGAGAAGACCAGATCGCGGCGACGCAGCAGCCAGGCGCCGACGAGGAAGATCACGGTGACGGTGCCGACGATCGCGGTGCGCGCGCCCGCATCCGTCAGGTCGGGGTTGAAGAAGCTGAACACGAGGGCGGCGACCGCGAAGAGCCCGGCGCCCGCGACGGCGAGCACCGACTGCACGCTGAGCTGAGATGCGTGATCGGGTCGCGGCGCGGCGGCGACCGGGTTCGGCGAGCCGAGGTGCTGCGGCGGCGCGCCGGCGATCGACGCGGCGACCGCCGGGTCGGATGCCGGGGCGCTCGACGGGGCGAGCGGGATGGCGGGGCCGAGCAGCTCGGCCCCGGACCGCGAGGGCGGTGCGCCCCAGTGCGCCGGGCGGGATGCCGGGCCCGAGACGCGGGGCCCGGCCCACCCGGGGGCGGGCTCGCCGGCGACGTACCCGATGCCGGCGACCGGGGGACCCGTCGGGGACGCCTCGGTGACGCCGCCGACCCCGCCGACCTCGGCCGCCGAGATCGTCGGATCGGAGGGCAGCGCATCGACGAGCAGCTGACGCCGCTGCAGCGCGTCGGAGGCGTCGACCGAGGCCTGCCAGAGCGCCAGCGCATCCTCGCCGGCCACCCGCGCGCCGCAGGTGCTGCAGACGACGACGCCGTCATCCGCCCGGATCGGCGCCGAGCAGCGAGGGCAGAGAGTCGCATCGAGAAGGCGACGCACCGCGTCGTCGCTCCAGCTGGGCGTCATGATCCGGAGTGTAGGGATGCGCGGGGCGCCGACTCGCCCGATTCGGCCTGCGCGGGCGGACATTCAGGGCTGTCCCGACGGATCGTCAGTGACGACCCCGACGGCGTCACCCCCGAAGGCGGGCTGGCGTCAGCGGCACCGGGGACGCGCTGGCGCACTCGCGGCCGGTCTCGCGCGCGAGCCGTCAGTCCTGCGCCGCGAGGCGCGCCCGGAAGCCCGCCTGGTTATGCCGCGGCACGGTTCCCGGCTCGCCGAACATCAGCACGACCTCGGCCGTCACCTCGCCAGGGTTGTGCGCCGAGTGGGGCACGCCGGCGGGAACGTAGGCGGCGTCGCCCGCGCCCAGGTCGTGGCCGACGCCGTCGATGTCGACCTCGAGCCGGCCCGAGATCACGAGGTAGAGCTCGTCGAGGTCGCGGTCGGTCGAGTCGTCGTGGCGGTGCTCGCCCTCCGAGGCGCCCGGCTCGAAGCGCCAGAGCTGCACCGAGGGACCGAGGCGGTTCGTGTCGGGGAAGTACCAGTCGACGCCGACGGGCACGCCGCCGTCGTGTAGCGGGTAGGCGGTCTGCAGCTCGCCGCGGCGCTGGATGGTCATGCGAGGCGCTCCACGAGCGCGTCGAGCATGGGGGCGTCGACCCGGGCGAAGCCGGCTCCGCGCAGCGCGCCGAAATACAGCCCGTCGCTGACCAGCAGGATGATCTCGGCCTGCACCGGATCGGGCACGACGCGCGTCACGAGGTCGTGCCAGCCCTGCTCGGCTCGGCGCAGCGCGGCGGTCGCCGAGTCGCCGCCGAGACGGGCGAGGGCGACCATGACCCGGTCGAGCTCCTTGTCGGTCTCGATCGAGCCGCGCAGGAAGCGCTCGATCGTGCGCTGGGGGTCGGATTCGAGATCGCGGATGTCGTCGGCGGCGAGCCGGTCGAGGTGCTCGCCCAGCGCATCCACCAGGGCGGCCTTGCCGGAGAAGTGGTGCAGCAGCCCACCTTTCGACATCCCGGCGCGGCGGGCGACGGCGTCGAGCGTGAAGCCGCTCTCGCCGGATTCGAGCAGGAGGGCGACGGCGGCGTCGATCAGGTCGTCGCGGTGGGAATCGCGGGGCACCCGCTCAGTCTACGCTGGCAAACTATACCGACCAGACGGTACAGTTTCGGTCATGAGCTCCACGACCGACACCGCATCCACCCCGCTGACCGACGACGCACCCCGCGCCGGACGCCGCGGCTGGGCGGCGCTCGTCGTGCTCATGCTGCCGACGCTGCTCATCTCGATCGACAACACCGTGCTGAGTTTCGCCCTGCCGACCATCGCCCGCGACCTCGAGCCGAGCGCCCAGGCCCAGCTCTGGATCGTCGACGCCTACCCGCTCGTGCTCGCCGGCCTGCTCGTCGCGATGGGCAACTTCGGCGACCGCGTCGGCCGGCGGCGCATGCTGCTGATCGGCTCGAGCGGCTTCGCCGTCATCTCGGTGCTCGCCGCCTTCGCGCCCAACGCCGAGCTGCTGATCGCCGGCCGGGTGCTCATGGGCTTCTTCGGCGCCATGATCATGCCCTCGACCCTGTCGCTGCTGCGCTCGATCTTCCTGCACCGCGCTCAGCGCCGCCTCGCCATCGCGATCTGGGCGACCGGCTTCTCGCTCGGCTCGGCCATCGGCCCGATGGTCGGCGGGCTGCTGCTGCAGCACTTCTTCTGGGGCTCGGTGTTCCTCATCGCCGTGCCGGTGCTGCTGCCGCTGCTCGTGCTCGCGCCGATCCTCGTGCCCGAGAGCCGCGACCCGAAGCCGGGCCCGGTGGATGTGCTCGCCATCGTGCTCTCGGTGCTCACCGTCGCGCCGATCGTCGGCGCCGTGAAGACGCTCGCGACCGGGGGAGAGCTCTGGCTCGTCGCCGTGCTCGTGGCGGTCGGCGTCGTCAGCGGCGTGCTGCTCGTGCGCCGACTGCTGCGCAGCCCGACGCCGATGCTCGACGTGCGGCTCTTCCGTCGCGGAGCGTTCTCGGGGGCGATCCTCATCAACCTGGCGTCGGTCATCGCCCTCGTCGGCCTGATCTTCTTCGTCACGCAGCACCTGCAGCTCGTGGTCGGCCTCGACGCCTTCAGCTCGGCGCTCGTGCTCGGACCGGGCGTGCTCGCGCTGATCGTGTTCAGCTTCGTCGCTGTGCGGCTCGTGAAGCGCGTGCGCCCCGGCTACGTGATCGCCGGCTCGGTGCTCGCGGCGGGCCTCGGCTATCTCACGCTCGGGCTCGGCGGATCGGGCGTCAGCGTGACGCAGATCCTCATCGCCTTCGTGCTCGTCGGCGCCGGCATCGGCGCGGCCGAGACGCTGTCGAACGACCTCGTGATCGCCAACGCGCCCGCCGACAAGGCCGGCGCCGCGGCGGGCGTCTCCGAGACGGCCTACGAGCTCGGCGCCGTGCTCGGCACGACGATCCTCGGCGGGCTCGTGACGGCGCTCTACCGCGCCGAGCTGCACCTACCCGACGGCCTGAGCGCCGCGCAGGCGGGGTCGGCGCGCGAGACGCTGGGCGGGGCCATCCACGTCGCCGAGGGCCTGCCGGCCGAGCTGGGGGATGCGCTGCGCGAGGCCGCGCGCTCGGCCTTCGACCTCGGCGTGGTCTCGACCGCCTACGCCGGCGCCGCGCTCATGGTGGTCGCGGCGACGCTCGCGCTCGTGACCCTGCGCCGCGCGCGGGCCTGAGCCCGCCGCTGCCGCCGCCGGCATCCGCCTTCCCCAGCGCCCCGAACCCGCCGGGGATCGACCATCTCAAGGAGTTGCTGCAACTGGTGGGGCTGGTGTTGCTCACGCGTCACACGAGTGACAGCAACTCCTTGAGATCGTTTCGGGGAGAGGTGCCGAGCACGACGAAGGCCGCCACACCGGGTGCGTGGCGGCCTTCGTTCCGCGGATGCGGCCTCAACTCACTCGGGCAGACCGCTCACCCTGCTCACTCGGGCAGGCGGATCATCTTGCGGTTGAGGAACTCGCCGATGCCGACGGCACCCAGCTCGCGTCCGGTTCCCGACTGCTTCACGCCGCCGAAGGGCAGCTCGGCCGCCTCGGCGCCGACCACGTTGATGAAGACCATGCCGGCCTCGATGCGGTCGGCCACGCGCAGCGCCTGCTGCTCGTCGGGCGTGAACACGTAGGAGCCGAGGCCGAAGTCGGTGGCGTTGGCGATCTCGATCGCCTCGTCCTCCGAGTGCACGCGGTAGAGCGACGCGACCGGTCCGAAGAACTCCTCGCCGAAGGCGGGGTTGGCGCGGTCGATGTCGGCGAGCACACCCGGGAAGAACTTCGTGCCCTCGCGCGGCTGCGGGGCGAGCAGCGCCGTGGCGCCGTTCTCGAGCGCGCGCTTGACCTGGCCGTCGAGGCGCTCGGCGGCGGCCTCCGACGACAGCGGTCCGAGCTCGGTGTCGTCCGAGGTCGGGTCGGCCGGGGCGACCTGCGCGATCGCGGCGGTGAACTTCTCCGCGAAGGCGTCGTAGAGGTCGTCGATCACGATGAAGCGCTTCGCGGCATTGCACGACTGGCCGCCGTTGTCGAGGCGACCGGCGACCGCGGCCTCGACCGTGGCATCCAGGTCGTCGCTGCCGAGCACGATGAACGGGTCGGACCCGCCCAGCTCGAGTGCGACCTTCTTCAGGTGGCGGCCCGCGATCTCGGCGACGGCGGCGCCCGCGCGCTCCGAGCCGGTGAGGGAGACGCCGCGGATGCGACGGTCGGCGATGATCGGCTCGATCTGCTCCGTCGACGCGAACAGGTTCACGTAGGCGTTCACCGGGATGCCGGCCTCGTGGAAGATCTCCTCCTGCACGCGAGCCGAGTCAGGGCACTGCGGAGCGTGCTTGAGCAGGATCGGGTTGCCCACGATCAGGTTCGGTCCGGCGAAGCGGGCGACCTGGTAGTAGGGGAAGTTCCACGGCATGATGCCGAGCAGCGGGCCGAGCGCGGCCTTGCGCAGCAGGGCGCGACCGCCCTCGACCGCGATCGGCTCGTCGGCCAGCAGCGCCTCGGCGTTGTCGGCGTAGTACTGGTAGATCGCCGCGGCGAACTCGACCTCGCCCACGGCCTGGGCGCGGGGCTTGCCCATCTCGCGGGTGATGATCGCGGCGAGCTCGTCGACGCGGGCGAGGTGGATCTCGGCCACCTTCGCGATCGCGGCGGCGCGCTCGGCGACGGTGCTGGTGCGCGCCCAGGTCGACCAGGCGTCATCCACCTGGGCGATGGCGGCCTGCACCTCCTGGTCGCTGGCGAAGGGCACCTGGGTGCCGGTCTGCCCGGTGAAGGGGTCGACGACGGTGAATCCGGTCACGTTCTCTCCTTGCGCTGGTGGTGTTCGAAGGTCGTTCAGGATGCGGGGATGAGGGTGTACTTGACTTCGAGGTACTCGTGGATGCCCTCGGCGCCGCCCTCGCGGCCCATGCCCGACTGCTTCACGCCGCCGAAGGGAGCCGAGGCGTTCGACACGATGCCCGTGTTGAGGCCCATCATCCCGGTGTCGACGCTGGCGATGAGGCGGTGCCCGCGCGCGACGTTCTCGGTGAAGGCGTAGCCGACGAGGCCGTATTCGGTGCTGTTGGCGAGGCGCACGGCCTCCTCCTCGTCGCGGAAGGTGACGATGCCGAGCAGCGGGGCGAAGATCTCCTCGGTCAGCATGCGCGCGTCCTTCGGCAGGCCGGTGACGACGGTCGGCTCGAAGAAGGTGCCGTCGCCCTCGATCGCCTTGCCGCCGGTGAGCACGGTGGCTCCCTTGGCGACGGCGTCCTCGATGAGTGCGGCGCTGTTCTTCACGGCCTTGTCGTCGATCAGCGGGCCGATGTTGACGCCCTCTTCGGTGCCGCGGCCGACCTTGAAGGCGGCGACGCGGTCCCGCAGACGGTTGCCGAACTCCTCGGCGACGTCCTCGTGCACGATGAAGCGGTTCGCCGCGGTGCAGGCCTGGCCGATGTTGCGGAACTTCGCCAGCAGGGCGCCCTCCACGGCCTTGTCGAGGTCGGCATCCTCGAACACCAGGAACGGGGCGTTGCCGCCGAGCTCCATCGAGGTGCGCAGCACGTTGTCGGCGGCCTGCTTGAGCAGCTGGACGCCGACCGGGGTCGAGCCCGTGAAGCTGAGCTTGCGCAGGCGCGGGTCGGCGATGATCGGGGCCGAGATCTCGCGCGAGCGGTCGCTCGAGATGACGTTGACGACGCCCGCGGGCACGCCCGCGTCGATGAGCAGCTTCGCGAAGAACTGCGTGGTCAGCGGGGTGAGCGCGGCCGGCTTGATGACGACCGTGCAGCCGGCGGCGAGGGCGGGGCCGATCTTGCGGGTCGCCATCGCGAGCGGGAAGTTCCACGGGGTGATGAGGAACGCGGGGCCGACCGGGCGGTGCGACACGACGGTCGTGCCGGTGCCCTCGGGGTTGAGCCCGTAGCGGCCGGTGATGCGCACGGCCTCCTCGCTGAACCAGCGCAGGAACTCGCCGCCGTAGGTGACCTCGCCGTCGGCCTCGGCCAGCGGCTTGCCCATCTCGAGCGTCATCAGCAGGGCGAAGTCGGCGCGGCGCTCCTGCAGCAGCTCCCACGCCTTCCGCAGGATCTCGCCGCGCTTGCGCGGGGCGGTCGCGGCCCAGGCGTCCTGCGCGGCGACGGCGGCGTCGAGGGCGCGGATGCCGTCTTCCGGGCTCGCCGCCTGCAGCGTCGCGAGCACCTGGTTGGTCGCGGGGTCGCGCACGTCGAAAGTGCGTCCCTCGCTGCTGTCGACCCACTCGCCGCCGATGAGGAGGCCGGTGGGCACGCTGTCGATGAGCTCGCGCTCGCGGGCGGTGAGGGTCGTGGTCGTGTCGGTCACGTGCGATGTCTCCTTCGCGGGGTGGGCGTCGAGGCCCGGCGGGGATGACGGGAGCCCGCCGTCGGCGGGCTCCCGGGTGGTGTCTAGTTGGCGCGCAGGGCCTCGACGACGACGTCGAGCGCCTCGTCGAGCAGCTCGTCGCTGATGGCGAGCGGGGGCAGGAAGCGCACGACGTTGCCGTAGGTGCCGCAGGTCAGCAGCACGACGCCGGCCGCGTGGGCGGCCGCGGCGACCTTGCCGGTGAGCGCCGCATCCGGCTCGCCCGTGCCTGCGTCGACCAGCTCGATCGCCATCATGGCGCCGCGGCCGCGCACCTCGGCGATGCGCGGGTCGGCGCCGATGAGCTTGGCGCGGATGGCCTGCTCGATCTCGCGGGCGCGACGCAGCAGGTCGCCCTGCTCGTAGAGCTCGATCGCGGCGAGGGCCGCGGCGCAGGCGAGCGGGTTGCCGGTGTAGGTGCCGCCGAGTCCGCCCGCGTGCGGCGCGTCCATGATCTCGGCGCGGCCGGTGACCGCCGAGAGCGGCAGACCGCCGGCGATGCCCTTCGCGGTGACGACGAGGTCGGGCACGATGCCCTCGTGCTCGCTGGCGAACATGTCGCCGGTGCGACCGAAGCCCGACTGCACCTCGTCGGCGATGAAGACGACGTCGTTGGCCTTGGCCCAGTCGACGAGCGCGGGCAGGAAGCCCTCGGCCGGGACGATGAAGCCGCCCTCGCCCTGGATGGGCTCGATGATGATCGCGGCCAGGTTGGCGGCGCCGATCTGCTTCTCGATCTGGGTGATCGCGATCTTCGCGGCCTCGGCTCCCGACAGGCCGCCGTCGCGCAGCGGGTAGCTGAGCGGGGCGCGGTAGACCTCGGGGGCGAAGGGGCCGAATCCGCTCTTGTAGGGCATCGACTTGGCGGTGAGCGCCATCGTGAGGTTCGTGCGGCCGTGGTAGGCGTGATCGAAGGCGACGACGGCCTGCTTGCCGGTGTACGAGCGGGCGACCTTGATCGCGTTCTCGACGGCTTCGGCGCCCGAGTTGAAGAGCGCGCTGCGCTTGGCGTGGTCGCCGGGGGTGAGGCGGTTGAGCGCCTCGGCGACCTCGACGTAGCCCTCGTAGCCGGTGATGGTGAAGCAGGTGTGCGTGAAGGCGTTGACCTGCGCGGTGACGGCGGCGGCGACCTCGGGGGCGGCGTTGCCGACCGTGGTGACGGCGATGCCCGAGCCGAGGTCGATGAGCGAGTTGCCGTCGACGTCGACGACGACGCCGCCGCCGGCCGCGGTGATGTAGACGGGCAGGGTGATGCCGACGCCGTTCGCGACGGCGCTCTGCTTGCGGGCGTGGATCTCGCGCGAGCGCGGGCCGGGGATCTCGGTGACGAGGCGGCGCTCCTGGGGGAGCCCGGGGCCTCCGACGGTGGATGCGGTGCTGTCGACGAGCGTCATGCGCTGGCCTTCCTCGTGGTGATGGCGGTGGTGGTCGCGGAGCGGCGGTCGCTGTTCACGCTAGGCCCGGCGCACGAGGGATGCGATGGACGACTCGGCAGATTCACCAGCACCTCTGCCGAAACGGCAGGGTGTGGCTAGGGTGTGCCCATGCCGGTCACCGTCGACGATCTCCTGCGCGAACGCGAGTTCGCCCTCACCGCCCTGGTGCGCGGCGCCGAGCCGGACGCCGGGCTGGTGTGGGCATCCAGCTCGGACCTCGCCGACCCGACGCCCTTCCTCGCCGAGCGGCAGCTGGTGCTCACGACCGGCAGTCAGTTCGCCGCGGCCGAGCCGGGCTCCGAGCTCGGCGCGGTGATCGACGCCTACGTCGCGCGGCTGGCCGCGATCGGCGTCGTCGGCGTCGGCTTCGGCACCGAGGTGGTGCGCGCCGGCACCCCGGACGAGCTGGTCGAGGCCTGCCGTCGTCACGGGCTGACGCTGCTCGAGGTGCCGTACCGCACGCCGTTCCTGGCGATCAGTCGCTGGCTCGCCGCGCGGCTCGAGCGCGAGGCGCGCGCCCGCGACGAGTGGGCGCTCGCGGCGCAGCGCGCGATCTCGGCCGCCGCGCTCGGCGCCGGGGGAGTCGCTGCCGTGCTCGACGAGCTCGCTCGGCGCCTCGACGCCCGCGTGCTGCTCTTCGGCGAGAGCGGGGCCGTGCGGTCGGCGCATCCGCGCTCGGCGATCCGCCGCGACGGCGACGTCGATGCGCGCATCGCCGCCGAGGCCGCCCGCCTGCTGTCGGCGGGTCGGCGCGCCGGCAGCGAGCTCGAGGTGGATGGCGCGCACGTCTGGTTCCAGACTCTCGGCTCGGGCGGGCGGCTCGACGGCGTGATCGCGGGGGTCGCGGCGACCGGCTCGACCGCACCCGACCGGCCGGCGCGCGCCGTGGTCGCCGGGGCCGTCGCCCTGACCGAGGTCGCCGCCGGAGCGGCCCGCGAGGCCGTGCGCCTGGCGCGGGCGCTGCGTCGTCGCGCCCTCGTCGCTCTGCTGGCCGGGCGCCGCGACGACGCGGTCGGCCTGCTCGCCGAGCTCGGCGCGTCCGTGCCCAACGGAGCCGTGACGGTCGTGGTCGCGAGGCTCGACGAGGTCGCCGCCGACCGGGCCCTCGCCGTGCTCGGCGACGCGCTCGCGGCCGAGCTCGACGGTCGCCTCGTGCTCGTCGCCGAGACCCCGCGGGCCGCGGCGCTGGCACCGCGGCTCACGGCGCTCGGGGCGGCGGTCGGCACGGCCGCGCAGCTCGGCGTCGACGCGCTCGAGGCGGGCGTCGCCCGCGCCGGCACCGCGGCACGCCGTGCCGCGCCGGGGGAGATCGCCGACTGGGCGGCGCTGCCCGACGAGCCGCTGGGACTCGCCCTCGGCGCCGGCGGACTGCGCGAACTCGCGGCGGCGCGGCTCGGTCCGCTCGAGGACGACCCGGCCTCGGCCGAGCTGCTGCGCTGCGCGCGCGTCTGGCTGCAGAACAACGGGGCGTGGGATGCCGCGGCGCGCGAGCTCGGCATCCACCGGCACAGCCTGCGCGACCGCATGACGAAGCTCGAGCATCGGCTCGGCGTCGACCTCGCCCGCTTCGACGCACGCGCGGAGCTGTGGATGCTGCTGCGCGCCCGCGACGCCGCGACGCCGTGATCGTGTAGCGAGGGAGGCGTCTCCACATTGAATGCGAATTCGTATATGATTTCGTGCACGATGCGACGAAGGAGTCGACCATGACAGCGACGTCACCCCCGACCACCGCCCCCGGCGGCGACGGACGATCCGCCCGCGAACGGCGCAGGGTCGCCGTCGCGACCGTGATCGGCACCACCGTCGAGTGGTACGACTTCTTCATCTACGCGAACGTCGCGGGGCTCGTGTTCAACACCCTGTTCTTCGCGCCGGCCGGCCCCCAGCTCGGCACCCTCATCTCCTTCGGCACCGTCGGCGTGAGCTTCCTGTTCCGCCCGCTCGGCGCCTTCCTCGCCGGCCACTTCGGCGACCGCGTCGGCCGCAAGCGCATCCTCGTGCTCACGCTGTTCGGCATGGGCGCGGCGACGACGCTGATCGGCCTGCTGCCGACCTACGCGACCGCCGGCATCGTCGCGCCGATCCTGCTCGTGCTGCTGCGCATCCTGCAGGGTCTCTCGGCCGGCGGCGAGTGGGGCGGCGCCGTGCTCATGGCCGTCGAGAACGCGCCCGCCGGGCGTCGCGGCCGTTTCGGCGCGTTCCCGCAGATCGGCGTGCCGCTCGGCCTGCTGATCGCCTCGGGCATGATCGCGCTCGTCAGCGGCGTCATCGCCCCCGGCGACGCGTGGACCGAGTGGGGCTGGCGCATCCCCTTCCTGGTGAGCTTCGTGCTGATCATCGTCGGCTACCTCGTGCGCCGCGGCGTGGATGAGAGCCCCGTGTTCAAGCAGATCGCCGAGCGCGGCGCGCGCACCCGGGTGCCGATCCTGCAGCTGCTGCGCCACCACACTCCGCTCGTGCTGCTCGCCGCGCTGACCTTCGCCGGCAACAACGCGGCCGGGTACATGACCACGGGCGGCTACATCCAGAACCTCGCCACGAACCCCGAAGGGCCGATCCGCCTCGCCCTGCCGCCCGTGCAGATCGCCGTCGCGATCTCGGCCGTCGCCTGGCTCGTCTTCACCTGGTTCGGCGGCAGCATCAGCGATCGGATCGGCCGGCGCACCACTTACATCATCGGCTGGATCCTGCAGCTCGCGACCGTGTTCCCCATGTTCGCGCTCGTCATGACGGGCGACATCGCGCTGCTCGCCGTCGGTCTCGCGCTGTTCACGATCGGCAACGGGCTCACCTACGGTCCGCAGGCCGCGTTCTTCTCCGAGATGTTCCCGGCCTCGATCCGCTTCTCGGGGGTCTCGATCAGCTACGCGATCGGCGCGATCCTCGGCGGCGCCTTCGCCCCGACGATCGCGACGGCTCTCGTCGGCGCGACGGGCACCGTCTACTCGGTGGGCGTCTACCTGGCGGGGCTGACGGTCATCGCGCTCGTGGCGACCCTGCTCATCCGCGATCGTCGCGGCATCGACCTCGGCCCCGACAACGAGGCCGAGCAGGCGAAGAACCCGTTCATCTGGAGCTCGCGCGCCTGAGCGCGTGAGATCGAAGGCCCCGATCCGGTGGTGGATCGGCGCCTTCGGCGTCAGCGGGTGAGCGCGAGCTGCTCGCGCATATACGGGTGCACGACCGTCGGCGAGACGCGGCAGTCGAGCAGATGCACGCCGTCGACACCCCGCGCGAGCCAGCCCTCGAACTCGACGAGGTCGTCGAGGGTGCGGATCGTGGATGCGGTCGCGCCGACCGCGCGCCCGAGCCCGGCGAAGTCGACCTCGCCGATGCGCATCGGCTCCTCGGCGAGGCCGAGGCTCGCGGCGCCGTACTGATGCACCTCGGCGCCGTAGACCTCGTCGTGCACGACCACGATCGCCCCGCGGCGGATGCTCGCGACGGCGCTCTGCAGGTCGGCGAGCGCCATGAGCCCGCCGCCGTCGCCCGTCACGAGCACCGTGAATGCGTCGGGTGCGGCCGCGGCGGCGCCGATCGCGCTCGGGAATCCGAGGCCGATCGACTGGTACGCCGTGCCGACGAGAGTAAGCCGCCGGGCCGAGGGCACACGCAGATACGACGGCGCCCAGCCGATGAAGTGGCCGCCGTCCTGGGCGATCAGGCGGTCGGCGGGCAGCAGCGCATCCAGCCGGCGGAAGAGGCTACGCGGGTCGAGGCGGCCGTCGGCCGCGAGGGGGTCGCCGTCGGGGCGGGCGGCCCAGGCGCCGTCGGCGGTTCCGGCGGGCCAGCTCGCGGCCGGCGTCGCGCCGGCGGTGCGGCGCTCGCGCACCGCCTCGGCCACGGCGGCGCTGACCGCCCGCGCGTCACCGACGATCAGCCGGTCGACCCGCGGATGCGTCGCCACCGGCTCGACGTCGAGCTGCACCACGGTCGCGCCCTCGCCGAAGGCGGTGCCGAATCGCATCGTGAACTGGTTGAGTCCGGCGCCGATCACGACGACGAGGTCGGCCGCGGCGATCGCGGCGGCGCTGCGCTCGGAGGCGAAGCCGCCCGCCACGCCGAGGTCTGCGGCGACGCCGTCGAGCAGGCCGCGCGCGGGTGCGGTGGTCGCGGTGAGCGCGCCGACGCTCGCGGCGAGGTCGGCGATCACGGGGCCGGCCTGCGCATCCACCGCGCCGAGTCCGGCGAGGAGGAGCGGGCGGCGGGCGGCGAGCAGCTCGTCGGCGAGATGCTGGATCGCGTCGGCGTCGAGCTGCTGCGCGGGGGCGTCGGGCTGGAACTCGAGACCGACGGCCGTGTCGTCATCCGTTGCGGTGCCGCCGCCGGCGGGCTCCGCCGCGGCGGCTCGCCCCGCGAGGTCGTAGGGGATCGCGAGCACGACCGGCGTGCGCCCGTGCACGGCCAGCGCGACCGCCTCGGCGGCACGGCGGGTCGCATTGCCGAGACCGACCACGACGGTCGGCACGTCGATGGCCGTGGCCACGCCGATCTGGTCGATGTCCCACGGGCGGGCGCCGCCGGTCGGCTGGTCGCCGGTGACGAGCACGAGCGGCACCCGGGCGCGACGGGCCTCGGCCAGCGGTGTGACCGCGTTGCTGAAGCCGGCGCCGTAGGTCGTCGTCGCGATCGCGAGGCGTCCGCTGGCGCGGTGGAAGGCATCCGCCGCGGCGACGCCTCCCGCTTCGTGCCGCACGGCCGTGAAGCGCAGCAGGCCGCCGCGCTCGACCGCATCGAGGAAGTGGGCGTTGCCGTTGCCCATGACGCCGAAGACGTCGCTCGCGTGGCGTGCCAGCTCGGCGGCGACGAGACCCGAGACGGTCACGGCGGGGGAGTCGCCGGGTTCGGCGACGACGGCACGCGGGGAGGCGGACAGGGATGACGATGACACGGAGGACCTCCGGGAGACGAGAACGCTGAAATGGCCTTCTGTGTCTCGCGCGACCCGCGGGTCGGCTCATCGCCCATTTTCCGAGCGCCGGCACCGCCGCGAGGGGGTGCCTGACGCGCCCATGCTACGCCCGGGGCGTCGTTGAGCGGGCGCTCGATGTGCCGCGAACGACAACTCCCGTTCACTGTGCCCACATCGCCGGCGGACGCCGCGCGGGAGAGTGTCCGATATGACCACCGCAACGGAGCAGGGCGGCCCGACCTCGCCCGGCAAGCGGCGCCTCGGCGTCCCCGCCGTCACCTTCCTCATCGTCGCGGCCTCCGCGCCGCTCACCGTCATCGCCGGCGGCGCCACCACGACCTACAGCGTCACGCACGTCGCGGGCGTGCCGCTCGGCTACATCGTGCTCGCGGTCGCGCTCGGCGTCTTCGCGATCGGCTACGCCGCCATGTCGCGCTTCATCACGAACGCGGGCGCCTTCTACAGCTACATCGCCCAGGGGCTCGGCCGCCCGGTCGGCCTCGGGTCCTCGTTCGTGGCGCTCGTCTCGTACAACGCCATGCAGATCGGCATCTACGGCATCTTCGGCTTCCAGGTCTCGTCGTTCATCGCGGAGAAGACCGGCGCGCATGTGCCCTGGTGGGCGAGCGTGCTGGTCGGCATCGTGCTGATCGGCATCATGGGCGTCAACCGGGTCGACTTCTCGGCGAAGGTGCTCGGCGTGCTGGTCGCGCTCGAGTTCGTCGTGGTCATCGTCTTCGACGTCGTGTCGTTCGCGCAGCCGACCGGCGGCGCCGTCACGGCCGCGCCGCTCAGCCCGACCGAGCTCTTCGTGCCCGCCGTCGGCGCCGCGTTCTCCTTCGGCATCGCGGCGTTCATGGGCTTCGAGTCGGCCGCTCTCTACAGCGAGGAGTCGAAGGACCCGAAGCGCACCATCCCGCGCGCCACCTTCATCGCCCTGATCGTGATCGGCGGCTTCTACGCCCTCTCGTCGTGGGCGCTCGCACTCGCGATCGGGGTGCCGAAGATCGTCGACCCGAACGGCATCGCGGCCGACGAGGCCGGGCCGCCGCTGTTCTTCGGCTACGTGGCCCAGCACCTCGGCACGATCTGGGTCGACATCATGAGCGTGCTGTTCATCACGAGCGTGTTCGCCGCGCTCGTCAGCTTCCACAACGCGGTCGCGCGCTACACCTTCGCGCTGGCCCGCGAGGGCGTGCTGCCCGCCGGCCTCGCGCAGACCCGCCGCTCGGGTGCTCCGTGGGCGGGCTCGCTGACGCAGACGGTCACCGCGGTCGTCGTGATCATGATCTTCGCGGTCGCCGGCATCGGCTCGGCCTACGGCGAGGCCTTCCCGGTGCTCACGCTCTTCTCCTGGTTCCCGAACGCCGGGGCCATGGGGCTCGTGCTGCTCATGACGCTCGTGTCGGCGGCGGTCGTCGGCTACTTCCGGCGGGATGCGCGGGGCGTCGGCGTGCTCACTCGGCTCGTCGCGCCGGTGGCCGCGGTGCTGCTGCTCGGCGCCGTGTTCGTGCTGATCCTCGCGAACTTCACGGTGCTGCTCGGCCAGAGCGAGCCCGACGCGACGACGTTCCTGCTGCCGGCGCTCATCCTCGTGCCGGGCATCGCCGGCGTGATCGCCGGGCTCATCATCCGCCGCGTGAACCCGGCGCTGTACGCGCGGATCGGCCGCGGCGTGGCGTCGGAGTCGGCGCCGGTGCCCGACGCGACGGCGGCCAACCTGCTCAGCTGAGGGCGCGCGCGTCGCGCGAGGCCGCGACGTTCACACGTGACACGATCGGAGGCGGTCGTCGGGAGCGCATCCCGGCGACCGCCTCCGCGTGTCGTGCGGCGTTCGTCCGCGTCAGCGGCGCGCGCTCTGGCGGTGCTCGCTCGGCGCGACGCCGAAGGTCGCCTTGAAGATGCGCGAGAAGTGCGCTGCATCGTGCAGACCCCAGCGCGCCGCGACGGCGCCGACCGGGCGATCCGCGAACACGGGGTCGAGCAGATCGCGGCGGCAGCGTTCGAGCCGCTGGCTGCGGATCCACGCCGCGACCGTCGTGCCCTGGCCCTGGAAGAGGCCGTGCAGGTGCCGCGTCGAGATGAAGTGCGCCGAGGCGATCTGTCCGGGGTCGAGATCCGCGTCGCCGAGGTGGTCGTCGATGTAGGCGCGGATGCGGCGCACGAGGGCCGCGTGCGGGTCGCGCGGGTCGCTGCGCTGGTCGAGCTCGTCGCTGAGCAGGGTCGTGACGAAGTCGAGGGCCCCGTAGGTGAGCCGACTCGCCGTCGCGCGGCTGCGCTGCTGCGTCGGGTCGGCGGTGCGCCGCAGCAGCGGCCCGACGATCGCGCCGACGCCGCGGTCTCCGGGGAAGCGCACCGAGGTCAGCTCGCCCACGCTGTCGACGGGCAGGTCGACCAGCCGGCGCGGGAACATGAAGACGAGGATGCGCGTGGCCTCGTCGAAGATCAGCGAGTAGGGCCGGCCGGTGTCGTAGATGGCGAGGTCGCCCGGCTCGAGCACCGCCTCGCGTCCGTCCTGCACGAGCAGACCGCGGCCCGCGAGCTGCATCGTCACCTTGTAGCGGTCGGCTCCGCCGCGGGCGATCAGGTCGGGGGTGCGCTCGACGGTGTGCGCGGTCGCGCCGATGTCGACGACGTGCACGTCGTCGAGCACCGAGCCGAGCATCCGGCCGTGGAAGGCGCCGGGGCGATCGGAGGTGACCTGCAGCGGCACGAACTGGTCGACCGCCGTCGAGCGGAAGGATTCGTAGTCGAGCTCGCGCGGCGCCGTGGGCGCCACCGGGGATGTCGGGTTCATCGCTGTCGTCTCCGTCCGCGAAGAGGAGGGCGACCGCGGCGTCGCGCTCCGTTCAGAGGATGATAACGCCGTGCCGCGCGTCGGCCGCGGCCCCCGATCCGGGTGACGGAGTCGGCGGCGCGGGCGTGCGCGCAGCGACAAGGCAGGTGCGCTCGAGGCCAAGCGGGGTCGGCTCGCTCCGGCGCCCCGAGGCCGAGGGCTAGAGCTCGGCGGCGACCGCGTCGGCGGCGCGACGCAGGCGCTCGCCGAGCGCCACGACATCCTGCTCGCCGACGTAGACCACGGCGACGGCGGCCGGCGCGGAGCCGGGCACGAGCAGGGGCGCGGCGACCGAGCTGAGCCCGGCGATGACCTCGCCCGAGCTGGTGGCGAAGCCCCGCTCGCGCGCCGCGGCGAGCTCCGGGCGGTCGGGCAGCACGACGCCCGCGGCCGCGAGCTGCGCGGCGCCGAGCCGCGACCCGATCGCGAGGCCGGGTGCGCCCGCGGTCAGCGAATGGCGGGTTCCCGGGCGCTGCGCGACGGCCGCGACCGAGTGCGGCGGTTCGACGCTGACGAGCGTCACGCACTCGCGGTGGTCGAGCACCACGAGGAAGGCGGTCATGCCGAGCTCGCGAGCGAGCGTCGTCAGCTCGGGGAGTGCGGCGGCCTGCAGGTCGTGCTCGACGCCGCGGGCGAGCGCCGCGAGGCGGGCGCCGAGGGCGACGCGACCCGCCGCATCCCGCACGACCAGCCCGTGCTCTTCGAGGGTGCGCAGGATGCGATAGGCGATCGAGCGGTGCACGCCGAGCCGGGCGGCCAGCTCGGCGATCGTCAGGCCGGGCTCGTCGGCCAGCACCTCGAGGGCGCGGATGCCGCGCGACAGCGTCTGCGATCCCACGCCGGCTGCGGCGCTCGCCGCGCCGTCAGCGGAGCCGCCGGGCGGTGTCGCGGCCGGCTCGGCGGAGGACGACGCGGAGCTCATCCCGTCGTCCTCGTGTCGTCGGTCGGCAGGGTCGCGGCTCAGTAGCCGTTGCGGGCGAGGGCGATCATCGCGCGGATGCCGCCGATGGCGGTGAGGAGCGTGGCGACGCCGATGATGATGATCAGGACGTGGACCATGCGGGAGACCTCCGGGAAGCGCGGGGCCGCGACCGGGTGCGCGGCGTCGGGTTCAGGTTACCGGGCGACGGCGGGGCCGCGGCCACCGGCAGGGCATCGGCGACGCGCCGCGCCTCGGGACGCGCGGAGGCCCGACGGCCCGCGATCAGGCGGTCGCCTCGGGGTCTTCGCTCCACTCGGCCATCACGCGCGCCTCGGCCGCCTGGATGTCGAGCTCGCTGAGGTCGACCTCGACGAGGGCGCGGATGCGGGCCTCGCGGTCGCGCAAGTACTCGGCGTCCGACGAGGTCGGCACCTCGGCGAGTCGCCGATCGAGCGCCTGCGACACCTCCGTCCAGGCCTCGGAGCGCGCCTCCTCGATCACCGCGTCGATCGCCTCGGCGTCATCGGCGACGATCGCGAGCGCGTTCGCCAGCAGACGCAGCTGCTGCGGGCCGCGACGGTGCAGCTCGTCCTCCTCGACGAGCTTGCCGCCGGGGAAGCGGCGCCGCGCCGGCGCCTCGGCTCCCGGTGCTCTCCGCGGCGCGCGATCGGCTTCGATGCGCTTCGCCTGGTCGACGTTGTGGCGGGCGAGCAGCAGGTACTCCTCGCGGGCGCCGAGCCGCAGCACGTCGAGGTCGTAGTCGCGACGGTCGCGCAGCGCGGCGACGATCAGCAGGTTCTTGACGGCCATGCGCACGGCCGAGCGCGCGAGCAGCAGGCCGTCGGCGAGCACCTGGTCGATCGGCGTCGGCGGCAGCGGAGCCGGCGGCTCGAAGGTGCCGAGGTCGGCGCGACGGCGGCGGCGGAACCAGGCCATCGTCACTCCTCTCGACCCTGCGGCCATGCAGGAGACCAGGCTAGTCGCCGCGACCGACGCGGATGCGCTCGTCGGCCCGCCGCATCCACCCGTCTTCGCGGGTCGCGACCCGGCGGGTTCAGGCGCGCGACGGCCTCAGGCGCGCGGCCGGGCGCCCTCGAACTCGAGCAGGGCGAGCTTCGCGTCGGTTCCGCCGAGGTACTGGCCGATCGTGCCGTCGGTGCGCACCACGCGATGGCAGGGCACCACGATCGGCAGCGGGTTCGTCGCGCAGGCGGTTCCCACCGCGCGCACCGCCTTCGGGCTGCCGGTCGCCGTCGCGACCTCGGCGTAGCTCTCGGTGCGGCCGAAGGGGATGTGCGGCAGGTGCTCGACGACCGAGCGCCGGAATCCCGCCGTCAGCCGCAGATCGAGCGGCAGCTCGAAGCGCTGCCGGCGACCGGCGAAGTACTCGTCGAGCTGGCGCGCCACGGCATCCGTGCGGGCGGGGCTGCGCAGGATGCGCGGTCCGATCTTCTCGGCCAGCGTCGCCAGCACCCGGTCGTGGTCTTCGAGGGCGAACGCGACCCGCACGAGCCCCGCGGCGGTCGCCGCGAGCAGCAGCGAGCCGTAGGGCGAGTCGATCTCGCGGTAGGCGATCTCGTCGAGCCCCTCGTCGGCGGCGGCGCGCTCGAGCCGGGCGTGCAGCGCGGCGAGGCGTTCCGCGTCGCCGGGGGAGGCGGATGCGGGCGAGCGCAGTGCCGTCGTCACCGCCGCGTCCGTGCCGCTGTCGGGCTCGGTGCCGGTCTCGGTCGTGCCGGCCGTCTGGTCCCGGTTCGTGTCGTTCTCGGTCATCGTGTCTCTCCGTTCGTTCCCGTGAGCGGAGTCGACTCGTCCGCGGCGCCGCCGAGGCGCTCGCGCAGAGCCTTCACTCCGTCGGAGGCCGCCTTGCGCGCGGCGGCGGACGTTCCGCCGATCGCGCGCGCGACCTCCTCGTGGGGGAGTCCGACCAGGTGGTGATAGGCCACCGCCTGGCGCTGACGGTCGGGCAGCGCCGCGACGGCGCGCAGCAGATCGAGGTCGCCGAGCGGGCCGCGCTGCGGCGGCGCCGGACGCTCGGCGATCTCCTCCGCCGGCACGGCCCGCCGGGCGCGGGCCCGGATCAGGTCGACCGAGCGGCGGTGCGAGATCGTCACGAGCCACGCCTCGACGTTCGCGTCGGCGGGCAGGTCGTCGTAGCCGCGCAGCGCCGAGAGGAAGGTCTCGCTCCACGCGTCGTCGGCGTCGTCCGCGCCGACGAGGGCGCGGCACAGCCGCAGCACGGTCGCTCCGTGCCGCTGCACGATCGCCTCGAAGGGCTCTGTCGTCATTCCCACACCCGGTAGTCGTCGGCGGCGACGCGGATGTGAGGTCGTCGACGCGGATTCCTCTCGCGCCGGCGCGAGAGACCGGCCGGCGATGGACGGGTCGCGAGCCGTCGCCGCCGTCGTGCCGAGCTCGGCGTCGCTCGGAGCCGACGATCGCGGAGCGTCATCCCGCCCGCCCTCCGCGGTCACCGGCGACGCCCGATCAGCGCCGGGCCGGATCGAGCGGCCGGACGCGCGAGGCGATCCGGCCGACGTCGTCGGCCGCGCCGACGTGCCGCGCCGCCTCGGTGCGGTTGGCGGCGCCGAGCTTGCGCAGGATCGCCGAGACGTGCACGCTCACGGTCTTGCGGCTGATGAAGAGCCGCTCGGCGATCTGGCCGTTGCTCAGCCCCTCGGCGACGAGGCCGAGCACCTCGGTCTCGCGCTCGGTCAGGTGCTCGCCGGTGCCGATGCCGGTGCCGGCCGTGCCGACGTGACCCGTCGAGCGGGGCGGCGTTCCGTGCTCCGCCTCGGCGCCGCGGGCGGTGGCCGACGCCGTCGTCGCGCCCGCGGATCGCGCACCGCGCGCGCGGCTCGTCGCCGACGCCTGCTCCCGTCGGTCGCCGTCGCCGTCGCCGTCGCCTTCGTCGCCCGGCGCGGCACGACGCGGGAACGCCTCGACCGTCACGCCCGCGGCCCGCAGCAGTTCGACGGCCGCACCGCCGATCGCCCCCGCGTCGAGTGCCCGCGCCTCGGCGAGCAGCCCGAGCAGCGCGGCCACCGCACGGTCGCGCTCGTCGGCGGAGCCGGTGCGCAGTCGCGCTTCGGCCGCTCCGAGTCGGATGCGCAGCACGACCGCGATCGGCGCGCCGCAGTCCGGGTCCGCGGTCGCCGCGAGGGCCGTCGTCCAGAGGGCGAGGTCGTCGCCGGCTCCCGAGTCGCCGCCCAGCCATGCCTCGGCGGCGGCGATCCAGACCGCGGCGTTCGCCCCGTAGGCGTCGAGGCGCAGGCGACGGTGCAGCGCGGCTTCCTGCTCCACAGCGCCGTGGGCGGAGTCGGGGTCGCTTGCGCCGATGAGTCCGCCGTCGCGACGCCGCAGCGCCGAGATCGCCCGGGCCGCCGCCAGATCGGCGGGCAGTGCCCAGCCGGCGATGCGCTCTCGCTCGGTCGCGAACAGCGGGGCGAGCGCGGTCAGCGCCGCCTCCGGGGCCTCGAGCGCGAGGTGCAGCTCGGCGAGGTCGGCGGCGAGTGCGAGCCGCTCCTGCAGATTCGAGTTGTCGGTCGGCGGGATGTCGTCGGCCAGCCGCGCGGCCTCGACCAGGTCGCCGCGGTTGACGGCGGAGCGCAGCAGCTCGCGCCGCAGGTACGCCGCGAACTGGCTCGGCGGATCCTGGTCGAGCGCGGCCGAGGCGAGCGCATCGGCGCGGTCCCACTCGCCGAGCGCGTAGAGCGGCTCGGCCGCGTTGACGGCGAGGATCGCCCCGGTCGAGCGCTCGACGCCGAGGTCGCGGGCCACCCGATGCCCCTCCTCGGCGACGGCGAGCGCCTCGGCGAATCGGCCGTGCACATAGAGCGCATCCGACCAGTTCGTGTAGTAGCGCAGGCGTGCCGAGGGGTCGGTCGCCGCGATCGACCGGGCGAGCTCGAAGTCGCGCTCGGCCTGCGCGAACTCGCCGTGCAGCGCCCGGGTGCCGCCGAGGATCGTCGCCGCGATCGAGCGCACCCGCGTCGCGTCCTCGGGCGCGACCTCGAGCGCCGACCCGGCCAGGTCGATCGCCGCGTGCGCGTCGCCGGTGATCATCGTCTCGGCGGCGAGCTCGACGCGGATCGAGGCCTCGAGCCGCGCATCCGTGCCGGCGGGCAGGCGCTCGATCTCGGCCAGCGCCGCGCGGTAGACCTCGAGCGAGCCGGCACGATGATCGTGGGTCAGCACGGTGCCGCGGATGCGCAGCAGCCGAGCGCGCAGCAACGGATCGTCGCCGGGCACGGCGAGCGCGCGGTCGATCGCGTCGAGGGCCGGGGCGGTCGCGCCCGAGCTGCGCCAGGCGGAGGCGACCCAGCTGAGCAGCGTCGCGAGGTCGGCTCCGGCGGTCGCGGCCGGGTCGGTGACACGCGGCCAGAGGTCGACGGCACGCTCGCCGATGCGGGCGGCGGTCGCGTAGGCGCCCGTCTCGCGACTGCAGGTCATGGCTTCGATCGCGTCGGCGAAGGCGCGCTCGTCGTCGCCGGCGGCGATGCGGTGCTCGGCGATGCTGACCACGCGCGCGGCCGTCGCTCCGCCGACCTCCTTGAGGCGCTCGAGCGCATCCGCGTAGGCCGCGTGCGCGCGCAGCAGCGCTCCCGGCAGCACCTCCTCGAGCACGGCGTCGCGCACGAGCGCGTGGCGGAAGACGTAGGTGGCGCCGTCGACACGCAGCACGCCGACGTCGCGGGCGCGGCGGATCGCCTCGTCGAAGGCGTCGCCCTCGAGCGGCGACACGGCCTCGGCCAGCGCGTGATCGACGCGCGTGCCGCCGACGGCGAGCAGCCGCACGAGCGAGCGGGAGGTCTCGTCGAGCGTGCCGTAGCGCGCGAGCAGCACGGCGCGCAGCGGATCGGGCACCTCGGCGGCGGCGACCTCGGTCGTCGCGAGCTCCTCCACATAGAAGGGGATGCCCTCGCTGCGGCGGTGCAGCTCGGCGAGCGCCGACGGGGTGGGCACCCGACCGAGCACCTGGGCGGCCTGCTCGCGCACCTCGGCGCGGCTCAGCCGGCCGATCGTGAGGCGCTCGACCCGGCGGCTGCGCTCGAACTCGGCCACGAGCGAGCGCAGCGCATCCCGCGACCAGAGCTCGTCGTCGCGGAAGCTGAGCACGAGCAGCAGCGGCACGTCGTCGAGCACCCGTGCGATCAGCCGCAGCAGGTCGAGGGTGCCGGGGTCGGCCCAGTGCACGTCTTCGATCACGAGCAGCAGCGGCCGATGCTCGGCGAGGGTCGCGAACAGCCGGATGATGACGTCGCCGAGAACGTTGACGCCACGCACCGCCCCGGTCGCCGCGCGCCCCTCCTCGTCGAGCCGGTCGCCCTCGAGGAAGGCGCGGATGAAGGGAGCCCCCGGTCCCGCCGCCTCGAGCACGGCCTCCGCGCCGAATTCGAGCGCGAGGCAGCGCAGCAGCTCGGGCAGGGGCGCGTAGGGCGCCGACTCGGCAGCCAGATCGACGCAGTGCCCGGTCGCGATCACCGGCGCAGGAGCGCCGACGGCGCGGGCGGCCGCCGCCGAGCGGTGCCGCGTCTCGGCGATCAGCCGCGACTTGCCGATGCCGGCCTCGCCCGCGACGAGCGCGATGCGCGTCGATCCCGCCCGCGACTCGGCGACCAGCGCATCCAGGCGCGCCAGCTCGGCCTCCCGGCCGATCATGCGGGGCGCGGCGCGATTCACCTGCTCATGGTGCCACGCGCCGCCGACATCGCCGGGGCCCCTCGGCACAGCGGTGCGGGGCGGAGATGCACGCTGCCGCGCATCCCCGCCCCGCTGGTCGTCGCCGGCGCCCCGGGCGCCGCGATGCCCGGCGCTCAGCCGTGCACCACGTGTCGGCTGCACTCCGACGCCGCCCGCGGGGCGGGCGTCCGGTGCGTCGGCGCGAGCAGCGAGCGCAGCGTCGCCACGCCGCCGGACAGGAGGTGCCGGCGGTCACGGTGGCGCCGAGTCGGAACGGCTCGCTCGCGGGCGATGCGGGCGCGCTCCGCCGCGAGCTCCAGCTCGTGCTCGTGGTGCTCACGGAGGTGGGAGAAGGAGAACTCGGTCACGATGCTCATGACGACCACGATCCGCTCTGAGGCAGGGGTCCGGCATCGGGACGATGCCCTATTCCAGCGGCCTGTCTACCTCAGATCCGTCAGGTCGAGCACGTACCCTTCACGGGTGGTCCTGACGCGCGAGCCGACGATCGCGCCCTCGCGTCGGCGCACCCCGTGGCGTGCGCTCGGCATCCTCGCCGGCATCCTGGTCGTAATGCTCGGCGTGCGCATCGCGACGCCCGGCAGCGGCATCAGCCTGGCCGACATCGCGCAGGACTTCGTCACGCTCTCGCTCAGCGTCGTGATCGAGTCGCTGCCCTTCGTGATCCTCGGCGTGCTCATCTCGACCGTCGTGCAGCTCTGGGTACCCGACCGCTGGTTCTTCGCGGTGCTGCCGCGCAACGGCCTGCTGCGCCGCGGCGTGCTCTCGCTGCTCGGCGTGCTGCTGCCGGTGTGCGAATGCGGCAACGTGCCGCTCGCCCGCGGCCTCGTCGTGCGCGGACTCAGCGTGCCCGAGGCGATGACATTCCTGCTCGCGGCGCCCATCCTCAACCCGATCACGATCATCACGACCATCCAGGCCTTCGGCTGGAGCGACGGGATCGTCGTCTGGCGCGTGCTCGGCGGCTTCCTCATCGCGAACTTCGTCGGCTGGCTGCTCACCCGCCACCCCGACCCCGACTCGCTGCTCACGCCCGACTTCCGCGCGGCCTGCGCGGCGCACGCCCACGACGTCGACGACCGCGCCCGCCGCTTCAGCCGCGGAGCCCGCATGGTCACCGCGGAGATGAGCGCGGTGCTGCCGGCGCTGTTCGTCGGCTCGGCGCTCGCCGGTCTCATCCAGGTCGCGATCTCGCGCGAGGCGCTCGTCGCGCTCGGCGGCGATCCGGTGCTCAGCGTGCTCGCGCTCATGACGCTCGCCTTCGTGGTGGCGATGTGCTCGAACGTCGACGCCTTCTTCGTGCTGTCGCTCGGCTCGACGTTCTCGCCGGGCGCGATCGTCGCCTTCCTCGTCTTCGGCCCGATGATCGACGTCAAGATGCTCGCGCTCATGCGCACGACCTTCACGGCCCGCACGCTCGTCATCGTCACGGTCGTCGTCGCCCTCGCCGTCGCCGCCCTCGGATTGGGGTTGAACCTTGCGCGCTGACCGTCTCGTGGCCCGCTGGATCGGACCGCTGCTCGCCCTCGTCGCCATCGTCGCCACGCTGTGGCTCGCCGCGACCGGCAAGCTCGCGCTCTACATCCACCCGCGCTACACCGTGTTCGCGATCGTCATGGCGGCGATCGGCGGTGTCGCCGTGCTGGTCGGATCGTTCTTCCTGCTGCGCAAGGACGCGAAGGATGCGCGCGCGGCGGCGCACGAGCACGCCGACGACGATCACGCCGACGACGATCACGATCACGATCACGCCGACCACGATCACGATCACGACCACGACGAGATCGGCCCCGGCCTCCTCGCCCGCCCCCGCCTGCTGCGCTCGCTCACCGTCGGGCGCGTGCTGATCATCGCGGGCGCCCTCGTCGCGCTGCTGATCCTGCCGCCGGCCGCCCTGACCTCGGCCACGGCCCAGAACCGCGCCCTCGCGACCTCCGCCGACGCGCTGCAGGCCCCGGCCGCGAACCTCGTCGGCACCGACACGTCGAAGTTCACGGTCAAGGACTGGGCATCGCTGCTGCGCTCCGGCGGCGAGAGCGCCGTCGCCGGTCAGACCGTGCAGATCAGCGGCTACCTGCTCGACAACGGCGATGCGGATGTGGTCTACGTCGCCCGTCTCATGGTCACCTGCTGCGCCGTCGACGCGCAGCCGGTGGGCGTGCCGGTGTACCTGCCCGACTGGAAGAAGGATCACAAGGCGAACAGCTGGGTGAAGCTGACCGGCAGATTCCAGCAGAACCCGAGCGGGTCCGGAGCCGTGCCGGTCGTGATCGTGCCGAGCGAGTTCGCGGGCATCGCCGAGCCCGACCAGCCCTACGTCTACTGATGAGCGCCGAGCATCCCGCGTCGGGTCATCCGCCCGACGGCGCCATCCCGGCGCCCGCCGCCCGCGACGCCGAGGAGTACCACCTCGACCTCGGGCCCGAGCGGCGTCCGCTCGGCTGGCGGGGCACGCTCGCGATCGCCCTCGCCGCGCTGCTCGTGCTCGTCGCCGGCCTCGCGCTCGGCAATGCGATCCGCCCGCCCGGCATCGTGCGCGCCGACTACGACGGCGCCGCGCTCATCGAGCAGCAGGGCGCCCGCGTCGTGCTGCACCTCGACCGTGCGGTCGATCGTCTGGCGAAGAAGGATGTGACCGTCAGCCCGGCGGCGCGCTTCAGCATCCAGCGCTCCGGCGCCGCCGTCACGCTCACCTTCCCCGACCGACTGCGCTACGGCACCGAATACCGCGTGAGCCTGCGGGTGCCCGACGGGAACGGCGGAGCCGCGGCGACGGTCGAGCAGCGCCTCCGCACCGCCTGGCCGAACATCTCCACCCTGCTGCGCGACGCGCCCGACCCGGATGTCGATCAGATCCTGTCGCGCTCGGTCGACGGGGGAGCGACGAAGGTCGCGTTCTCGGCCCCGCGCATCGCGCAGTATGCGGTTCTGCCCTCGCAGCTGGCGGTGACCACCCTCGACGAGTCGGGCGACACGACGCTGCAGCTCGTGACCCTGCCCGAGGGATCGAGCGACACGATCACGACCGCGCAGCACGCGTCGGTCGATCTGCTGAAGAGCTCCGGACCGAGCGGGCTGCTCGGCTACACGCTGACGACGCCGCCCGGCGTCGAGCCGGCGCTCGACCACGTGCTCGAGTTCTACGACCCGACCAGCTCATCCGGCATCGGCACCGCCGTCGTCGGGCTCGACGGCGAGCCCCTCTCGGTGCTCGACTACGTCTGGGTGCCGGGCACGACCTCGCTCGTCGCGCAGGCCACCGATCAGTCGCTGCTGCTGATCGACCCGACGACGACCGCGAAGCCGGTTCCGCTCGGCGCGCACGGCGAGCTGCGCGGCTTCCTGCCGAACACGGCGACCCTCGTGGTCGCCGACCCCGACGGGGGCTCGACGATCGACCTGACGACCGGCGAGACCACGCCGCTCGCGGTGCCCGCCGACGGCCAGCCCGCCGGGGACTACCGCGGCGAGGTCACGGTGCTCGACCGCGCCGGCCGCTACGTCGAGGTCGTCTCCTCGCCCGACTTCACGCGGGGCGCGACCGACTACCGGGTGGTGCTCGCCGGGCCGGACGGCGGCAAGGTGCTGTACCGGCCCGCCGATGACGGCTCGCGCATCCGGCAGGCCTGCCTCTCGCCGAACGCGCAGTACCTCGCCGTCGAGATCGTCTCGCCCGAGGGGCGCAGCGACGACTACCCGCAGAGGCCCGCGTTCACGGCGATCTCGACGAACATCGTCGATGTGTCGTCGGGCGCCGTCGCGCGCGGCCTGCCCGGTTTCGACCCGTCGTGGTGCTGAGCGCGCACTGATCCTGGCGCGGCGCTCAGGCGCCTGCTCGCGACACCATCGTCACGCCGACGGCGCCCTCGAGTTCGCGCCGCGTGAGCGTCACCGTCACGGCGCCGAGTTCGGCGACCGAGCGCACGTGCGTGCCGCCGCAGGGGATGCGCGCCTCGCCGTCGGGCAGCTCGGCCACCCACCAGCGGCGGTCGGTGAGCCCGTCGCCGTCGCGGTCGATGCGGATGTGCGCTCCGCTCGTCGTCCAGCCGGCGAGGATTCGGTCGACCTCGTCCCCGAGCGCCGCCAGATCGTCGAGCGACTCCGGATCGAAGCCGGCCTTGCGCACGCTCTTGCCGACGCGGTACTCGTCGACCGAGCCGCCCTCGGTGATCGTCGAGGTCTCGATCGCGGTGCCGTCGAAGTCGGGCGAGCCGAGCGCATCCGTGCGCACCTCCTTGCGCCAGGCGCCGGCGAGCGCGCGGTTCAGAGCGAGCGAGGCCAGGTGGCAGGCGGTGTGGCCCACGCTGAGCGCCTGCCGGTGATCGCTCTCGACCGCGATCAGGGCGGTGTCGCCCTCGGCGACCGCCGCATCCGCCGCCAGCAGATGCACCGCGACGAAGGCCCAGCCCTCGGTGCCCTTGCGCACGGGGATGTCGGAGCCGACGAACAGCTCGGCGCCGTCGCTCGCGCCGACCACGCAGTCGAGCACCTCGAGCGCCTCGCCGCCGACGACGAAGGCCGCGCGGTCGGGGCCCTGGTCGGGCCAGCCCGCGTCGACCGGGTGCACGGGCGTGCGGTCGACGAGCACCGCGAGCCGATCGCCGTGCGGCTGGGTGTGCAGCACGGCCGCCGTCTCCTCGATGGATCCGGCCGGATAGGTGACGAGGGTGTCGCGCGAGGGAAGGGTCACCCGGCTCACGCTACCCGCGCCGGTCTCGATGGTCGGGATCCGGGAGGATCGGTCGAGTCGGGCGGATGATCGGCGGTGCGGCAGATGCCGGGGCGCGACGATACTGGGGCGATGATCTCGACGCGGCTGGCCGGAGAGCTGCGCGACGCCGGGCTGCGCTGGGATCCGATCTCGGGCGACGCCTTCCAGATCGCGGGCGGCGAGTTCGAGGGCGATGTCTTCACCGTCAGCGACATGACGATCGAACCGCACCGCTACGACACCGGCACGGTGCTCGGCTTCAACGGCACGACCGAGTGGGCGCTCGACTCGGTCGCCCTCGAGGATGCACTCTGGCTGCCCCGCGAGGACCAGCTGCGCGAGCTGCTGCGCGGCGCCTTCCTCGCGCTGGAGCGCCGTGTCGCGCCGATGAACGTCGCCGACGGCGTCGCGGATGGCGTCGCGGCCACCGAGTACCGCGTCACGATCGAGCTCGCGGGCGCCCGCCGTGACTTCGTCGCACAGGATGCGGCCGAGGCCTACGGTCGAGCGCTGCTCGCGCTCATCCGCGCCGCCGGCTAGATGCACTGAGTCGTCAGGTTGTTGACGCTCGTGGTGCGGGGGTTTGGCCGTGGGCGGTGTGGATGCGGTCGGAGCGGTCGGCGGCGAGTCCGTCCGCGGCACCCGTCACGATCCACGGCAGCAGCGCGGTCGCGGCCGCGGCGCGATGCTGCGCGGCGTCGACCGGTGCGCTCGAGATCACCTCGACGATCTGCCGGCCCCAGAACACGGCCTCGAGCAGCGTCGTCAGCTGCTCCGGGTCGGCGTCGGGCCGCAGCTCGCCGAGCTGCTTCGCCTCGTCGAGATGGCGCCGCAACGCCGCGAGCCAGTCGTCGTCGCCCGACCAGTCGGGCGCGGTGGCGCCCCGAGCCGAGAGCCGGCCCCAGAATCCGACGACGACGTGCGCCTCGTCGCGCGTCTCCTTGGTCAAGGGCAGCATCTCGGTCACGATCGCGTCGACCGCCGCCAGGCCGCGCAGTCCCTCGGCGGTCGCGGTGATGCGCTGGTTCGTGCGCGCGACGACGGCATCCATCGCCGCGTCGATGACCGCATCGAAGCCCGAGAAGTAGTGCCAGAGCGCCCCGATCGCGACGCCGAGCTCCTGCGCGACCGCGCGACTCGTCGCCGCCTCGTAGCCCTCACGCGCGGTCACCCGCAGGAACGCGTCGGCGATCTCGCCGCGTCGCGCATCATGGTCGACCTTCTTCGGCACGCGCCCATCCTGCCCGACGCCGCCTCACGGCAGCGCACCGACGCCGGGCCTGCGCGCGCACATCCACGACCTCGGCGCGCGCGGTCAGCCGAGCAGCGCCCCGGTCGTCAGCTCGGCGTCAGCTCGGCGGCACCGAGCCGGCGTCGGACCCATCGCCGGAACGCTCGTGCGAGCCCTCGCTCGACGCGGTGTCCCGTCCGGAGCCCGGGCCGTGATCGGCGGCCGTCCCGCCCGGATACCCGCCCGCGCCGCCCGCGCCGCGGTCGTCCCCGAGCGGAGCCGGGGCGCCCGGGTGGGCTCCGGCGCCCGCGAAGGCCGGTCCGCCGAATCGGCCCGTGCCGGGGCGGCCGACCGGCCGCGACCGGCGTCGACGCCGCACGATCAGCAGCACCACCCCGCCGATGATCGCGAGGGCGATGAGCCACGGGGTCAGGGCGCCGAGCACGACGAGGAATCCCGCCCAGAAGGCGAGGAACGCGCCCCAGCCGGCCGCGAGCCCGTCGAGGAAGCTCTGCGGCTTCGGCGTGGGGGCCGCTGCGGGGGAGAGCAGGTCGAGCGTGATCGTCGACAGCTCAACCTGGTCGTCGAGCCCCCGCTTCTGCGCCTGCAGCGACTCGAGCTCCGCCTGCCGCTGGCTCAGGGCGCTCTCGAGGGCGACGAGGTCGGCGGTCGTGCCCGACTTCGCGAGCAGCGCGGTCAGCCGGTCGACCGAGGTCTGCAGCGCGGTGATGCGCGCATCCGTGTCGCGCACGGTCGCGGTCACGTCGTCGCTCGTCAGCTGCACCGACTCGAGGTGGCCGAGCTTCTTGAGCTTCGGCAGCGTGGCGTCGAGCGCGTCGGCGGGGATGCGCAGGGTCAGCTGAGCCGTGGCGGGGGAGTCGCCGCTCGCGGCCTGCTCCTGGCGGCCGTCGATGCGTCCGCCGGCGTCGGTCGTCAGCGTGACCGCCGCGTCGGCGGACTTCCCGGGGTCGTCGACCGTGAGGGTGATGCTGCCGGTCGTCACGACCGATCGGCTCGGATCGACGGTGGCGGGCAGCGCGGCGGGATCGGACGTCGCGGAGTCCGCGTCACCGCGGCTCTGAGCCGAGCCGTCGACGGCCGAATCCTGGGTCGAGGAGTCGGATCCGCGCCCGCCGGAGGTGCCCGACTGGTCCGCGCGGGAGCCTCCGGATGCGGAGGTGCAGCCGGCCAGGGCGACGATGAGCGCCGCGGTGCCGAGAAGAAGGGGAATACGCCTCATGTCGTGATGATGGAGCCGGATCCGCCCCGCCGCCAGCCAACGTTTTCGGCTTGTTATGCGTCGTGGCCGAGTCGTGATCGCGCCGTGTCCGCGTCGTTATCGCAGCCGCATCCGCCGGGGAGCTCCGACCGCTCGACCGGACCGCGGATGGCGAGCGCCCCGCCGCCAGCGGGCGGTATCTCGACGCCGGCCCCGAGCGCCCTGGACGGACGCTGGGCAGGCTCTGGCAGGCGCGTGCGGATCGGAGCGCTGACGACATCCGCTTCCTACCGTGGAGGCACGACGGTCGCCCCGTGCCGTCGCACCGCTCGAGCGAGGAGGACGCCCATGGGACTTCTGGATGACGCGAAAGACGCCGCGCAGGCCGCCGGCGAGAAGGTCAGCCGCACCGTCGAGGACACCAAGGAGCGCATCTCGGATGCCGCCGAGGAGCGCCAGGCCGACGCGAAGGTGAAGCAGGCCGAAGCCGAGCGCGACCGCGTCAAGGCGAAGAACGACTTCAAGGAGGGGTTGCGCGACTGAGGCGCACCCTGTCGCCGATCACTCCGGCGCCGCGATGCCCGCCCGACCCTGAGGTCGCGGCGGGCATCGTCGTCTCCGGGGGCAGGCCCCCTCTACTTCGGCTCGTGCAGATCGGGGTCCATGCCCGTGCGCTCGCCCGTCTCGAGAGTGGCGATCGCGGCGAGGTCGTGCGCGTCGAGCTCGAAGTCGGAGACCTCGAGGTTCTGGCGGATGCGGTCGATCGAGTTCGACTTCGGGATCACGACGAGGCCCTGCTGCAGGTGCCAGCGGATGACGACCTGCGCGGGCGAGCGGCCGTAGCGCGCCGCGATCTCGGCGAGCACCGGCTCGTCGAGCACTGTGCCGCGACCGAGCGGCGCCCACGACTCGGTGAGGATGCCGTGCTCGCTGTCGAAGGCGCGGGTCGTGTGCTGCGGAAGCCGCGGGTGCAGCTCGACCTGGTTGATGACGGGCTTCTCGCCGGTCTCGGCGATCAGGCGCTCGATGTGGTGCGGGTGGAAGTTGCTGACCCCGATCGACTTCACGACGCCCTCGTCGCGTAGCCGCTGCAGGGCGCGCCAGGTGTCGACGTAGAGGTCCTGCGCGGGGCAGGGCCAGTGGATCAGGTAGAGGTCGATGTAGCCGAGGTCCAGCTCGGCGAGGCTGCGCTCGGCGGCGCGCAGGGTCGCGTCGAAGCCCTGGTCGTCATCCCACACCTTCGTGGTGACGAAGACGTCGTCGCGCGGCACGCCCGAGGAGCGGACTCCGCGGCCGACCTCGGCCTCGTTGGCGTAGAGCTTGGCGGTGTCGACGTGGCGGTAGCCGAGGCGCAGGGCGCCGTCGACGAGCTGCTCGGCGATGCCGGTGTCGACCTTGTACACCCCCAGACCGAGCTGCGGGATGCGGTGGCCGTCGGCGAAATCGAGGTACGGGGTGGTCACGCTCCCACGCTAGCGGCGGGCCGCGAGATCCCGGCCGAGAGGATGTGCAGAGTGGCGCTCGTCGGAGCGCCGCGGCGCGGCGCGGCTCAGGGCCGCAGCGTCTGCACGGGCTCGGTGTCGGGGATCGGCGAGGCGTCGCGGCCGCGCAGATCGGGCAGGGCCCGCGCGAAGATCAGCGGTACGAGCAGGGCGAACACGGCGAAGCCCGCCGCGGCGGCGAGGCCGCCCCGGGCGTCGAAGTGGTCGATCATCACCCCGGCGATCGCCGAGCCGGCTGCGGCGCCGATCAGCTGACCGGTGCCGACCCAGCCGTAGGCCTCGGCGGTGTCGCTGAACTTCACGCTCGACGACACGGCGGCGAACATGACCGCGAGGGCCGGGGCGACCGCGAGTCCGGCGATGAGCACCGCGGCGGTGAGCGACCAGAACTCCCAGGCGATGACCGACGCGACGGCGCCGACGACGAACACGATCATGCGCCGGGCGAGGCTCCAGCGGCCCACGGGGGCGTGGCCGAAGGCGAGACCGCCGACGAGCGAGCCGAGCGCGAAGACGGCCAGCACGGCGCCCGACTCGACGCTGCCCTCGCCGAACGACGCGACCACGCTGGCCTCGATCGCGGCGCAGGCGCCGATCAGCACGAAGCCGACGACGGTGACCACGAGCACGGTCGGCCGGGTGAGCACCTTCCCGAAGGCGCGCTTGGAGCGGGGGATGCGCACGCGCCCGACCTCGGGCGAGAAGATGAACCACGCTCCGCCGCCGAGGCAGAAGCCGGCGGCGATGAGGATCGCCAGCACGGTCGAGATCTGCGTCGCGATGAAGGTGGTGACGACGGGTCCGGCGACCCAGATGATCTCCTGCGCCGACGCGTCCAGCGAGAACAGCGGGGTGAGCTGGCGGGCGGTGACCATCTTCGGGTAGATCGTGCGCACGGCCGGCTGCACGGGCGGGAAGGCGAGGCCGCCGAGCAGTCCGACGGCCATGTAGACCGGCAGTGGGACCCCCGGGGGCAGCAGCGCGACGACGATCATCGTCGTGCTGCAGACGAGCGTCGTGAGGATCAGCACCGGGCGCATCGCCCAGCGGCCCATCCACCGACTGGTGAGCGGACCGGAGACCGCCTGCCCGATGCTGGTGGTCGCGAGCACGAGGCCGGCTGCGCCGTAGCTGTGGAAGAGGTGCTCGATGTGCAGCAGGTAGGCCAGCGAGAGCATGCCGGAGGGGAATCGGGCGGTCAGCTGGGCGGCGATGATGCGCCCCACGCCCGAGGTTCGCAGCAGGTCGAGATAGCTCTTCACGGTGCTCCCGACTCTAGTGATCGGCAGGGCTGACCTGCTTCCCCGGAGATGTGCGGGCATGCCGCGGCACGCCGCCGCTCGGGTTGTGTCCCCGCGGAGTCACGAAGCGGGGGAGCCGCGCATCGCGTGCTCGTCAGAAGGGTGCGGGGTCGAGTGCACGGTCGAGTTGGATCTCGAGCAGCTCGAAGAATCGGTCGATCGCGTCGGGGTCGGGGTCGATCGGGATGTGCAGGTCACCCGCGACGTCGGGTGGGATCGGCGGGTCGGGTGGGACCCGCGGGTTGGCTGGGATCGGCTGGTCGGGTGGTGTCCGTGTGGTGGCCATCGTCGCGGGGGTGAATGCGACCGCGGGGGTCGGTGCGTTCTCGCGGTAGCTCCGTCCGGTCTCGGAGGTCCACTCGAGCACGCCGCCGGGCAGTTGCCGAACCGCCCATCCGGTGAACTGCTTCATGGAGTGGTGCCGCTGGCAGAGGTGAGCGAGGTTGCTCAGCGCGGTGGCACCGCCGAGGGCGTGGTCGAGGGTGTGATCCAGTTCGCAGCGGATGGCGGCCTGCCGGCATCCGGGGAAGCGGCAGTGCTGGTCGCGGGCGCGCAGGTGTCGGCGCTGCGCCCAGCTGGGCCGGTAGTTGTCGACGGCGGTGACGGTTCCGGTGACGGGGTCGGTGAGCATCCGGGTGAGCGAGGGTGCGTTGCGGGCGAGCCGTCGGGCGGTGTCCGCGTCGATCGGCGATCGTCCGACCAGATCCGCGGACGATTCGTCATGGCCGACCAGCGCGAGGGCGGGGATCACGACCTGCACCTGGGCGCGGATCGCCCCGAGCGCGCCCTCGCGGTCGCCGTGGCGGGTGGGATCGAGCGCGGGCGTCCCGGCGAGGAGCAGATCGGCGAACACGTCAGCACGGACCTGATCGATCCCCCGCTCATCGTCACCGGGGGAGACGTCGTTCACGGTCTGTCCCATGCGGGTGAGGCGGTCGAGGATCGCGTCGCCGATCACCATCGGCACGGTCGCGACGACGTCGCACATCCCGTCCCGCCCCGGGAACACGCGCACGCACCGCTCCCGCGCGGCCTCCTCGTGGCGTTCGGTGAGAGTGCGCTCCGCGAGTTGCTCGGCGTAGATCTCGAGCCCAGCCCGCACCCGGTTCGGGGTGTCGGTGAGGCTGCGTTCGAGGGCTTCGGTCTCGAACTCGGCCCGCCGCTCGACCGGCACGGCGCGTCCGGCGGTGACGATGACGTTCATGTGGGTGCGGGTGATGAGTCCGGCTTCCCACGCATCCACTGCGGTCGGGTAGTGCTCGACCATCTCGCGGGCGTCGCCGATCCTCGCCTGCACGGTGCGGTCGGAGAGCCGCAGCACTCCGCCGAGCTCGGCCGCGACCGCACGCAGCGCCATGTCGTGGGCCTTCACGCTCGCCCGCGCCCCGGTCGCCTCGCGTTCGGCGAAGAAGCCGGCGTCGGCGAGCATCCGCACCTCCGCGACCTGCGCCGCGCACACCCGCGCTGACACGGTCTCGGCGCGCACGACGAGACCCTCGAGCGTGACCGCGGGCCCGACGTCATCGCCGGCGCAGTCACCGCCTCGGGCTGTCGTCGCGGGCTTCTTCATACCCACACGATGACAGCCACCACCGACATCCACCCGTACTGCCCGTGGAGTGCGAAGCGACCGCTCGGCCGGCTTCGCCCGCGGTGTCGGAGGCGGTGCGTAGCGTGCGCAGCACTAGCGCTTAACCACTCACAGGGTGTGGAGAAACGCCGACAACTTATTCACATCTGTGGACGACACGCCCACAAGATATTGGGGTCGAACTGGAATGGACCCCGATATATAGTGGTCGAGCCGCCGGGCCGCAGGCAGGGGATCCAGGCTCGCGAGCGGCTTTCGAACCACCGAAGAACGGGTCAGCGCGGCAGCATCCGCACAGCAGGATCAGCGCCACCCGATCAGCACTTTTCGCATCACAGCTCAACTGCAGAGCACCGCCACGAGCACCAGCCACTGGGGACGCGTCTCACGACGCAGAAGGAGAACGAGATGGCCATCACCGTCGTCAAGCGCAACGGAGAGCGCGAGCCCTACGACGCGAACAAGATCAACCTGGCCATCGAGCACGCGAGCCGCGGTCTCGACGACAGCATCACCTGGGTCACCCAGATCGCCAGCGAACTCGAGCTCACGCTCTTCGACGGCATCACGACCCAGCAGCTCGACGAGGCCGTGATCCAGGTCGCCCTGCAGAACGTCAAGGACGACCCGCAGTTCGACACCGTGGCCGCCCGCCTGCTGCTCAAGACCATCTACAAGCGCGTGCTCGGCGACTACGACACCGACGCCGAGCTCAAGGCGCTGCACGCCGAGCACTTCGTCGCCTACGTCAACCAGGGCGTCGACGAGCTGCTGCTCGACTCGCGCTTCACGACCGGCATCTTCGACCTCGACCGCCTCGCGGCCGCCCTCGAGCCCGAGCGCGACAAGCTGCTCAAGTACATCGGCGCCGTCACGCTCAACAACCGCTACGGCATCAAGGCCCGCGACAACGAGCCGCTCGAGGTTCCCCAGTACTTCTGGATGCGCATCGCGATGGGCCTCTCGCTCAACGAGCCCGACGCCACCAGCCACGCGATCGCCTTCTACGACAAGATGTCGAAGCTCGAGTACCTCGCGGCCGGCTCGACCCTCGTCAACGCGGGAACCTCCTACCCGCAGCTCTCCAACTGCTTCGTCATGGAGATGCAGGACGACATCGAGCACATCGCCAAGAGCGTGCGCGACGTCATGTGGCTCACCAAGGGCACCGGCGGCATCGGCCTCTCCGTGTCGAAGCTGCGCGCCCAGGGCTCGCCCATCCGCTCGAACAACACGACGAGCACCGGCCCGATCCCGTTCATGCACACGATCGACTCGGTGCTGCGTGCGGTCAGCCGCGGAGGCAAGAAGTTCGGCGCCCTCTGCTTCTACATGGAGAACTGGCACCTCGACTTCCCCGAGTTCCTCGACCTGCGTCAGAACTCCGGCGACCCCTACCGCCGCACCCGCACCGCCAACACGGCCGTCTGGATCTCGGACGAGTTCATGAAGCGCGTGCAGAACGACGAGGACTGGTACCTCTTCGACCCGCTCGAGGTCAGCGACCTGGGCGAGCTCTATGGCAAGGCCTTCTCGGAGCGCTACGCCGAGTACGCCGCCAAGGCCGAGGCCGGCGAGCTCAACATGTTCAAGAAGATCCGCGCCCGCGAGCAGTTCAAGGCGATCCTGATCTCGCTCCAGACCACCAGCCACCCGTGGCTGACCTGGAAGGACACGATCAACAACCGCGCCCTCAACAACAACACGGGCACGATCCACCTCTCGAACCTCTGCACCGAGGTCTGCCTGCCGCAGGACGTCGACAACGTCTCGGTCTGCAACCTGGCGTCGATCAACCTGCCGCGCCACCTCGTGCGCGGCGAGGACGGTCAGCTCGGCTTCGACTGGGACCTGATCGCCGAGTCGGCCCGCCTGGCCGTGCGCCAGCTCGACAACCTGCTCGACATCACCCTGTCGAGCGTGGCCGAGGCCGACTTCTCGAACCAGCAGAACCGCGCCATCGGCCTGGGCGTCATGGGCTTCACCGACATCGTCGAGCGCCTCGGCATCTCGTACGAGTCGGAGGAGGCCTACGACCTCATCGACGAGATCATGGAGCACGTCTCCTACGCGGCCATCGAGGAGAGCGTCAAGCTCGCCGAAGAGCGCGGCTCGTACCCGAACTTCGCCGGCTCGCGCTGGTCGGAGGGTCTCGTGCCCTTCGACTCGATCGCCCTCACCGAGGCCGACCGCGGCATGGAGATCAAGGTCGACCGCACCACGCGCCTCGACTGGGACGCGCTGCGCGCCAAGGTCAAGGGCGGCATGCGCAACGCGACGCTCATGGCGATCGCGCCGACCGCATCCATCGGCCTCGTCGCCGGCACCACGCCCGGCCTCGACCCGCAGTTCTCGCAGATCTTCAGCCGCGCGACCAGCAACGGCAAGTTCCTCGAGATCAACCACAACCTGGTCAACGCGCTGCGCGAGGCGGGCATCTGGGAGCAGGTGCGCGAGCGCATCCTGCGCAGCCAGGGCGACATCCAGAGCATCGAGGCGATCCCCGACGAGATCAAGAACGTCTTCAAGACGAGCTTCCAGCTCTCGCCGTACGCCTTCCTCGACGTCGCCGCGCGCGCCCAGAAGTGGGTCGACCAGGCGATCAGCCGCAACATGTACCTCGAGACGCGCGACCTCGGCGACATGATGGACATCTACTACGGAGCCTGGGAGCGCGGCGTCAAGACCACGTACTACCTGCACGTGAAGCCGCGTCACACCGCCGAGCAGTCGACGGTCAAGGTCAACAAGACCGAGGACCTGGATGCGCAGAAGACCGCCAAGCGCGGCTTCGGCGCCGCCGCGCCGGCGACCGCGGGCGCCTCCTCCGAGGCTGCTCCGAGTGCGGCCCCGGCCCGCCGCGGATTCGGTGGACTGGGCAAGTGAGCGCGATGAACGACACCGCGACGTTCGACGCCGTCGGCGGATCGACCGGCACCTGGGACTACGAGGTGCCCGTCGACCCCATGGACGAGCTGCAGTGCGAGAGCTGCCAGTAGGCGCGTCCGCTCCGACCCGAATCACCACACGCGAGAAAGAAGACTCCTGACATGGCCATCCTCGGCACCGGAATCAAGGAAGGGCTGCTGCTCAAGCCCGTCACCTACAAGTGGGCGATGGACCTCTACGACCAGGCGGTCGCGAACACCTGGTTCCCGAACGAGATCCAGCTCGGCGAGGACATCGCCGACTTCAAGAAGATGACCGACGAAGAGCGTCACGCGATCACGTTCCTCATGTCGTACTTCAACCCGAACGAGCTGCTGGTCAACAAGGCCCTGGCCTTCGGCGTCTACCCCTACGTCAACGCTCCCGAGGCGCACCTCTACCTCGCGAAGCAGATGTGGGAGGAGGCGAACCACTGCATGTCGTTCGAGTACGTGCTCGAGACCTTCCCGATCGACCGCAACGAGGCCTACAACTCGCACGTCGACGTGCCGTCGATGGCGAAGAAGGAGGAGTTCGAGGTCAACTTCATCCGCCGCATGACGGAGGAGACCCTCGACATCACCACCACCGAGGGCAAGCAGGACTTCATCCGCAACCTCGTGGCGTACAACATCATCCTCGAGGGCATCTGGTTCTACTCGGGCTTCATGGTGGCGCTGTCGTTCCGTCAGCGGAACCTGCTGCGCAACTTCGGCTCGCTCATGGACTGGATCGTGCGCGACGAGAGCCTGCACCTGAAGTTCGGCATCAACCTGATCCTCACGGTGCTGGAGGAGAACCCCGACCTGCAGACGGAGGAGTTCGCCGCCGAGATCAAGCAGATGATCGTCGACGCCGTGTCGATGGAGGAGGAGTACAACCGCGACCTCCTGCCGAACGGCATCCTCGGCCTCAACGCGAACTACATCAACCAGTACGTGAAGTACCTGGCTGACCGTCGCCTCGAGGAGCTCGGCTTCGAGCCCGAGTACAACGTGTCGAACCCGGCGAAGTGGATGGCGGCGGCGAACGACACGCTGCAGCTCGTCAACTTCTTCGAGTCGACGAACACCTCGTACGAGTCGAACGCCTCGGCGACCGTCGCGTCGAAGAGCGAGTGATCGCGCCCGGCTGAGCGTCGCGACGCGCAGCCGGAACGACGAAGGCCCCGACCGGGAGGTCGGGGCATTCGTCGTCGTCGGCGCGCAGGGGCCGTGTCTCAGGCCTGCTGCACGTCGCCGTCGTGGTCGTGGATGCCCGAGAGCTTGAACGCGAGGCGGGCGTGCGCGAAGCCGCCGCCGGCGCGGATCGCGGTCGCGACCCATCCGGCCTCGGCCAGCTCGTCCTGCGTGGCGCCCGCGGCGACGGCCTTCTGCGAGTGCGCGTCGATGCAGTAGACGCACTGCGTCGTGATGCCGACGGCGAGGGCGATGAGCTCGCGGTACTTCAGCGGGATCGCGCGGCCCTCCTTCGCGAAGACGGCGTTGTCGAAGTCGCTGAAGGCCTTGAGGATGTCGGGCGTCGACGTCTTGTAGTCGGCGGTGTAGGCGCGGTCGCCTTCGCGGTCGTAGAACTCGGTCATCGGCAGGGTCTCCTCAGGTGTTCGGGGCGCGGGCGGATTCGCCACTTCATCCCACCGCACCTGCCGCCGACGCGCGTGCGGTGTGACCCCACGTGACGCGACCCGGGCTGCCCGAGTGGTGTGAGATGGAGTCGTGTTCATCGAAGGCAAGTACGGCATCCTCTGGAACCTCGCAGTCGTCGCCGGGGTCAAACGCAAGCGCAACGGCGCGATCGATCTCTATTTTCCGGTGGCGGGCGGCAACCTCACGATCGGAACCGATCACCCGCAGTACCGGCAGATCGACCAGTTCCTGGCGCAGCACACCCTCGGACCCGATCAGCCGAGCTGACCCGGCGTCAGCCGGCGAGGGCCTTGCGGATGCGCTGGATCGAGATCGGACCGGCTGCGCCGAGCTGCTGGGCGAACAGCGAGACGCGCAGCTCCTCGAGCATCCAGCGCACGGCGCGCAGGCGCTCGGGCACGGCCGGCGTGAGCGGCAGTGCACCGCCGGCCTCGCGGTAGAGCGCCGTCGCGCTCTCGACCTCGTTCTGCCAGACCCGGTCGCGGCCGGGATTCTGCACGAGCGCCTCGACCCGCACGGCGATGCCGCGCAGGTAGACGGGCACGCGGCGCAGCTGGGTCGCACCGGTCGCGCCGATGAAGCCGGGATGCACGAGCGCCTCGAGCTGGGTGCGCGCGTCGGCGAGCGGCGACATGAACGCGAGGCTCGAGTTCTTCGAGATCGCCTTGTCGGCGGCGCGGGCCGCGTCGAGAACGGCCGCGGCGGTCGCGACGACGCCGAAGACCGCATCCAGCAGCCCGGCCGAGATCTCGTCGCGCAGCGCCTCGAACTCCACACGGGTGCGCGGGGCACGGGTGCCGACGCGCTCGTCGATCGCGGCGGCGAGGGCGTCGTCGAGCAGAGCACCGGTCGAGCGGTAGGGGCTCGTGGCGAGCGCCATCTTCTCGGGGCCGGTCAGGTGCTCCTGCACGTAGGAGAGCGGGCTCGGCAGCGCGAGGGCGAGCAGACGGCGGATGCCGGCGGCGTGCGCGCCGGTCGCTTCGCTCTCGGTGCCGAAGAGCTTGATGGCTGCGGTCGAGCCCTCGTCGACGAGTGCGGGGTAGGCGCGGATCGTGTTGCCGCCCTGCTTGGTGTCGAGCACGGCCGGCAGCGCGTCGAGGTCGAAGCTCGTGAGCCCGGTGCGCTCGAGATCGCTCCGCGGCGTCGTCGCCGCCTTGGCCACGCTCGTGCGCGCGCGCTCGCCGAGGCTCGTCTTCAGCTCGTCGAGGTCCTTCGAGCGGCGCACGCGACGGCCGCGCTCATCCACCGCGGAGTAGCTGACGCGCAGGTGCTCGGGCAGTCGGCTCGCATCGAAGTCGTCGGGGGAGACGGGAGTGTGGGCGAGTCGGCGGATGAGCTCCGCCAGACGCTCGGTCAGGCGTCCGTCGGGCGTCGACGGCAGCTCGGCGACGAGACGGCGCGCCCAGTCGCCGGCGGGCACGACGTTGCGGCGGATCGCCTTCGGCAGCGTCTTGATCAACGCCGTCACGAGCTCCTCGCGCATGCCCGGCACGAGCCAGTCGAAGCCGTCGGACTGCACACCCGGCAGCAGGGCGAGCGGCACATCCACCGTCACGCCGTCATCCGCCGCACCGGGCTCGAAGCGGTAGCGCAGGGCGAGGCGCTGGTCGTCGCTGCGCCACTCGCTCGGATAGAGCGACTCATCCACGTCCGGTTCATCGTCCGGCAGCAGGTCGGCCCGCGTCATCGTGAGCAGCTCGGGCTGCTCCTGGCGGGTCGTGCGCCACCAGCTCTCGAACTCGCGCACGGTCGCGACCTCGCGTGGCAGCCGGCCGTCGTAGAAGTCGACGACGGCCTCGTCGTCGAGCAGGATGTCGCGGCGACGCGTGCGCTCCTCGACCTCGGCGAGCTCGCGGCGCAGGCGGCGGTTGTCGCGGTCGAAGTCGAAAGCGCGGTCGCGGGCGATCTCGTTGGGCCACTCGCCGGCGACGAAGGCGTGGCGGATGAGCAGCTCGCGCGCGTACGCCCGGTCGATGCGGGCGAGCTGCACACGCCGGCGCGGCACGATCACGACGCCGTAGAGCGTGACGCGCTCGTTGACGACCGCGGCGCCCTGCCGCTTCTCCCAATGCGGATCGGCGTGGCTGCGTTTCACGAGGTCGCCCGCGAGCGCCTCGGCCCAGGCGGGGTCGATCGCGGCGACCGTGCGGGCGAACAGGCGGCTGGTCTCCACGAGCTCGGCGGCCATGACGGCGGCCGGCGGGCGCGACGACAGCGCCGAGCCGGGGAACACGGTGAACTTCTGACCGCGCGCGCCGAGGAACTCGCGACCGCGGCGATTGCGGCCGTTCTCGTCGCGGGAGTCCTCGCGGGCCGCCTTGCCTCCGGCGTTCGAGCCGGTCGTCCGGTCGTCGCGGATGCCGATGCGGCTGAGCAGGCCCGCGAGCAGCGCCTTGTGGATGGCGTCGGCGTCGGAGCCGGTCGTGCCGTCGGAGTCCGCGGTGCCGGTCTTCGCGGCGCCGCTCCGCTCGGCGACCGTGGTGCCGGTGGACTCGGCTCCCGCGGCGGCGCCCTCGGAGTTCTGGCCCCGCCCGCGACCACGTCCTCGTCCGCGCCCGCGCGCATCCGGCCCCTGCTCGTCACGCGCCCCGCGCCCGCGGCCGCCGCCGGCCCGGCTGCCCTCGCTGCCCTTGAGGTCGAGGGCGCGCAGGATCTGGCGGTTGAGGTCCTGCCATTCGCGCACGCGCAGGTAATTGAGGAACTCGTCGCGGCACATGCGCCGGAAGGCGTTGCCGCTGCGGTCCTTCTGCTCGCGCTGCAGGTGGTTCCAGAGGTTGAGCATCGACACGAAGTCGCTCGACGGGTCGCGGAAGCGCGCGTGCAGCTGATCGGCTTGCGGGCGCTTCTCGAGCGGGCGCTCGCGCACGTCCTGGATGCTCAGCCCCGCGACGATCGCCGTCACCTCGCGGGCGACGCCGAGGCGGCGGCCCTCGACGAGCATGCGGCCGAAGCGCGGGTCGACGGGCAGGCGCGACAGCTCTCGCCCGATGCGGGTGATCTGACGGGCCCCGCCGTCACGGCTGGGATGCACGGCGCCGAGCTCGGCGAGCAGATCGAGGCCGTCGGCGATGCCGCGCGAGTCCGGCGGCTGCAGGAAGGGGAAGGCGTCGATCTCGCCGAGGTCGAGCGAGATCATCTGCAGGATAACCGCGGCGAGCCCGGTGCGCAGGATCTCGGGGTCGGTGAACTCGGGGCGGCGGGCGAAGTCCTCTTCCGAATAGAGGCGGATCGCGATGCCATCGCTCGTACGGCCGGCGCGGCCCGCGCGTTGATTGGCGCTGGCCTGGCTGATCGCCTCGATCGGCAGCCGCTGCACCTTCGCACGCGGCGAGTAGCGGCTGATGCGGGCGGTTCCGGCGTCGATCACGTACTTGATGCCGGGAACCGTGAGGCTCGTCTCGGCGACGTTGGTCGAGAGCACGACGCGACGGCGCACGCCGGCCGGGCGCGCGCCGAAGACGCGGTGCTGGTCGGCGGCGCTGAGTCGTCCGTAGAGCGGCAGCACTTCGGTGCCCGACGACTCGCGATAGCGGCCGCGCACGGCATCCTCGGCGTCGCGGATCTCGGCCTCGCCGCTGAGGAAGACGAGCACGTCGCCGGCGCTCTCGCGGTCGAGCTCGGCGAGGGCGTCGAGGATGCCGTCGGGCTGGTCGCGGCCGCCGGCGGCGCCGGGCCCGACCTCGTCCGCGTCGTCCTCTTCATCGCCGCCGGTCGCCGCGGCGTCGGCGACGAGCGGCCGGTAGCGGACCTCGACCGGGAAGGTGCGCCCCGAGACCTCGACGATCGGGGCGGGCTCGCCCTGCGCATCCGCGAAGTGCTTCGCGAAGCTCTCCGGGTCGATCGTCGCGCTCGTGATGACGACCTTGAGGTCGGGGCGTCGGGGCAGCAGTCGGGTGAGGTAGCCGAGCAGGAAGTCGATCGTGAGGCTGCGCTCGTGCGCTTCGTCGATGATGATCGCGTCATAGCGCTTCAGGTCGCGGTCGCGGTTGATCTCGGCCAGCAGCACGCCGTCGGTCATCAGCTTGACGCGCGTGCTGGTCGAAGTCTGGTCGGTGAAGCGCACCTGGTAGCCGACGACGGTGCCGAGCTCGACGCCGAGCTCCTCGCTCAGCCGCTCGGCGATGCTGCGCGCGGCGATGCGGCGCGGCTGGGTGTGGCCGATGTGCTCGCAGCCGGCCTCGAGCAGGATCTTCGGCAGCTGCGTCGTCTTGCCCGAGCCGGTCTCGCCGGCGACGATCACGACCTGGTTCTCGCGCACGGCCTTCAGCAGATCGTCGCGGCGCGCGCTCACGGGCAGCTCGGGCGGGTACGCGATCACGTAGGGGACAGGCGCAGCCGGCGCGGATGCCGCGGGATGCGCGGTGGCGGGGGAGTCAGGCGAGGAGGTCATGGGCAGCCTTCCATCTTAGCGTCGCGTCGGAGTGTGACGCCCGTGCCGGCGAGGCCGGAGCCTCGCCCCCTAGCGTGGGGATCATGACTTTCTCCGTCCCCACCATCGAACTCAACGACGGCATCCAGATCCCGCAGCTCGGCTTCGGCGTCTTCAAGGTCGACCCGGCCGAGACCGAGCGCATCGTCACCGACGCGCTCGAGGCCGGCTACCGCCACATCGACACCGCCGCCATCTACGGCAACGAGGAGGGCGTCGGCGCCGCGATCGCGAAGTCGGGCATCGCCCGCGACGAGCTCTTCGTGACCACGAAGCTCTGGAACGACCGTCACCAGAAGGACTCCGCTCACGCCGCGATCGACGAGAGCCTCGCCAAGCTCGGCCTCGAGCACGTCGACCTCTACCTGGTGCACTGGCCGACGCCGGCGAAGAACGACTACGTCGAGGCGTGGCAGGCGCTCATCGAGATCAAGGAGCTGGGCAAGACCCGCTCGATCGGCGTCTCGAACCACCAGGTGGCGCAGCTCGACGAGATCATCGCCGCGACCGGCGTGACCCCGAGCGTCAACCAGATCGAGCTGCACCCCGGCTTCTCGCAGCTCGAGCTGCGCACCCACCACCAGAAGCTCGGCATCCACACCGAGGCCTGGGGCCCGCTCGGTCAGGGCAAGTACGACCTGCTCTCGCGCGGCGCGGTCGTCGCGGCGGCCGAAGCGCACGGCGTCACCCCCGCGCAGGTCGTGATCCGCTGGCACCTGCAGATCGGCAACATCGTCTTCCCGAAGTCGAACGCGAAGGAGCGCATCGCGCAGAACTTCGACGTGTTCGGCTTCGAGCTGACCGAGGGCGAGGTGGCCGCGATCACCCTGCTCGACGAGAACAACCGCGTCGGCTCGCACCCGGACGACGTGAACTGACGTCACCCCGACAGCGAAGGGGTGCGCTGCCCGGTCGGGCGGCGCACCCCTTTGGGTGTGACGGGCGGGGCGGGTTAGAGCGCCAGCTCGACGCGCTCGCCGCGGGGCGTGGTCGCGAGCAGCTCGGCCCGACCCGCCGAGGCGAAGGCCGCCTCGAGATCGGCGCGGCTCTCGCTGAAGTGCTGCCAGTCCTCGCAGTGCACGCCCACGACCGCGTCGGCGCCGAGCACGCCGGCCGCCTCGGCCGCATCCGTCGACGTCAGGGTGAGGTTGCCGTCGATCGCGGGGACGCGCGCGGCGCCTGCGTTGAGCACGGCGAGGCGGATGTCGGGGAAGTTCTCGCTGATCTGCTTCACGAGTCCGAGCGACAGGTTGTCGCCGCTGACGTAGACGGTCGGCTCGCCGCTCTTTTGCAGCACGAAGCCGACGACGGGTACCTGCTCAGCCGCGCCCGGCCGGTGCTGGGCCGGCACGATCGTGATGGTCACGTCGCCGAGCTGGTGCTTCTCCCAGTCGTCGTAGCCGACGACCGAGCCGCCCCAGAGGTCGCTCGCCGCCGCGCGGGTGCTGATCGTGAGCGGCCCGGAGGCGATGAGCTCGAGGCCCTCCCAGTCGAGGTTGTCCTTGTGCGCGTGATGCGAGAGCAGCACCAGGTCGACGGGGCCGACCTGAGCGCGGGTGAGCCCCGGTCCGTGGGTCTTCACGAGCGTCGCCGTCCCCGCGTCGCCGGTGTAGGTCTGCGGGGGATCGAAGGTCGGATCGGTCACGATGCGCAGACCGGCCCACTCCAGGAGCACCGTCGGTCCGCCGATGTAGGTCACAGCCGTCGTCGACATGGCCCGAGCCTAGGGCGCTCCGCGGTCGCCCCGCCGGGAACCGGCTGGATGTGCGCTCGGCGTGGTCGGAGTCATCACCGCAGCGACAGCGCCTGGCGCGGGCACAGGCTCACGGCGACCCGGGCGTCGGCGAGCTCGATCGGCTCGACCGGGATGTCGGAGCCGTAGCCGAGCGCGCGCGGGTAGCCCCATTCGTCGAGTTCGAGCAGACCCGGCAGCAGCTCGGCGCAGAGCCCGCGGGCCGCGCAGGCGGTCCAGTCGACGTGCAGGGTGGCGGCCGGTGGGGTGGCGGCCGGTGGGGTGGCGGCGCGCGCGCCGGCGGTGCGCGGACGCCGGGCGGATGCGACCGGTGCGGCGGGCGAGGCCGGCACGCCGAGCGGGACGCGCGTGCTCATCGCTCCGCCTCGCAGGCTCCGGCGAGGTGCGCATCCACGTCGCTCGCGAACTCGCGCAGCGTCGAGGCGACGAGACGCACGGTGCCGTCGGGGTGGTGGCAGGCGCCGCGACCGTCGACGAGGGCGCCCACCCGCGCGATCTCGGCGGGCAGGCCCGGGTGCCGCTCGCGGCGGGCGAGACGGTCGAGCAGTCCGGCGATGCGCGGCAGGCCGTTGACGCAGGGCCCGCACTGCCCGGAGGACTCGGCGGCGAGCATCCCGGCGATGCCGGCGGCCGTTCGCAGGCCGCAGCGGCCGTGCGGCAGCACGTGCAGGATGCCGGCCCCGGGTGCCGCGCCCCAGGGGGCGAGTCCGGCGCGATCAAGCGGAGCGTCGAGCGCCGACCCGGGAACCCAGCTGCCGTGGTAGCCGCCGACGAGCACGGCGCGCACCCCGGCTCCGAGCCCGGCGGGCTGAAGCCCCGCGTCGCCGAACCCGGCCGCCGTCAGGATCGTGCCGAGCCGCGTTCCGCCGGCGATCTCGAGCACCGTGAGCGGCGTTCCCGGCGCGCTGACCGTCACGAGCCGCGTGCCCGGGTCGTCCGCGGTGCCGCGCGAGCGGAACCAGGCGCCGCCGAAGCGTGCCACGAGCGCGAGGTGCGCGAGGGTCTCGACGTTCTGCACGAGCGTCGGGCGGCGACGGTAGCCCGCGATCGTGAGCCGGACGGGGTGGTCGCGCGGAACCGGACGCTTGCCCTCGAGGTTCGCGACGACGGCCGAGGCCTCGCCGCCGACGAACTCGCCGCGGGCCGCGACGAGCTGAATGCGGGCGCCGCCGGTGTCGGCATCGGCACGGCGCGCGAGCACGGTCTGCAGAGCGGGGTGCAGCTCGACGTCGGCGACAAGACGAACTTCGGCGGCATCCACCGCGCGAGCCGCGAGCAGCAGCCCGTCGATCACGAGATCCGGCGCGGATCGCAGCAGCAGGCGGTCCTTCGCGCTGAGCGGCTCGCCTTCGCTGCCGTTGCCGACGACGACCGGACGCCCGGAGCGGCCGGCGTGCGCGGCATCCCGCGCCGAGCGGAGCTTGCGGTGCACGGGGAAGCCGGCGCCGCCGCGGCCGGTGAGACCGGCGAGCTCGAGCTCGGCGAGCAGGCGATCGGGGGCGATGTCGGGCAGCGGCCCGAAGGTCGCCACATGCTCGCCGGCGTCGGCGAGGCCCGCGGCCAGCAGCCGGCGCACGCCGTGCGGAGCCGGCACGGGGGAGCCCGGATGCCGCGTGTCGACACGGGGCGTGCCGCTCTCGGTCGGGGCGACGAAGGGCGAGGTGGGAGCCCGGTCGAGCAGGGTCATCGGGGGCCTCCGATCGGAGCGGCGGGGATGCGGGGAGCGGATGCGGGAGATGCCGACCCGAGCGCGCCGGGTGCGAGCGCAGCGGGTGCGGACGACGCGGGGGCCGCGCTCGGCGGAGTGCTCATCGCGATCGCGCCCGCCGGCCGCCGGAACCGCGCGCTGAGGCGCCAGACCAGCGCCGCGACGACGGCGCCGACGCAGACGACGGTGAGCGCGATCATCCACGGAGTGAGCGCATCCGTCCCCGTGCCGAGGCCGTGCGCGAGCGCGATCGGCCAGAGCGCGTAGGTCGACAGGTGCACGGCCCGGAAGGCGCGGGCGCCGATGCGCCGCCGCAGCAGAGCCGTGATCGTGACCGCGAGCATCAGGTCGATCGCGACCGTGCCGAGCCCGAGCCAGAACGGCCGGTACTCGCCGAGGAAGGGCACCACCAGATCGACGAGCTTCAGCTGCGCGTAGGGGTCGAAGAGCAGCGACACGACGTGGATGGCGATGAACGCCGTCGCCAGGATGCCCACGTTGCGGTGCAGCGTCGCGACGCCGAAGCGGGGCAGCCCGATCGCGGGGCGCCCGGAGCGGGTGAGGATGCCGAGCACGACCGACCCGGTCATGAGCAGCAGTCCGATTGCACCGGTCGCGCGGCCGAGGGCCCAGAGCGCCTCATCCATGTCAGTCTCCCGTCGGGTCGTCGGCAACCTCGAGCGGCCAGCCGCCGAGCACGAGCACGCGGCCCTCCGCATCCACCAGGCGGGCCGGAAGTCCGATCGCCGCGAGCCAGGGCAGCGCGGCCATGCCGCGCACGATCGCCGCGGTGCTCAGCATGTTCGCCTCGACGCAGCTGCGCGCCGCCACCGAGACGCTGCGCCAGACCGCCTCGGCCGGCAGCCCGGTGCGCGGGTCGAGGATGTGGTGCATCCGCTCTCCGCTCCGCGTCCAGGAGCGGTGCTGGGTGCTCGACGTCGCCACGGCCCAGCCGCCGCGCAGGCTCACGGTCGTCGCCGGGTCGCCGGGGCGATCCTGCGCTCGAACCTGCCAGCCCCCGACCGGGCCGCGCCCGGCCGTCGCGATGTCGCCGCCGAGCGCGACGAGCACCGAGCATCCCAGCGTGCGATGGACCTCGCCCGCGACGTCGTCGGCGGTCAGCGCCTTGGCGGTCGCCCCCAGATCGAGAGCGAGGTGACCGGGCAGCCGCAGCCGGTCGCCCTCGAGCACGAGGCTGCGCCAGCCCGGGCGCACGGTCGCGACGGCGCGCACCAGGCGGCCGTCGTCGTCGGCGACGAGGCGGATGTCGCGGTCGTAGCCGACGGCGGCCAGCGCCTGGCCGAGCGTCGGATCGACGTCGCCGTCGCTGCGTTCGGCCGCGGCGATCGCGGCGCGCACCAGGCGGGAGAGGAGGGGGCTGATGCGGGCCCCCGTCGCCAGCTCGGCGGCCACGCGATTGACCTCGGAGTCGTGGCGGAACCGGCTCGCGGCGTGATCCACGGCGACGGTCAGCCGGTCGGCGATCGCGATCGCGGCCGGCAGCTTCGCGGGGTCGTCGACGACGATGCGCGCGGTGGTCGACCAGAGCGGCCAGTCGCGGGAGGCGAAGACGGGGGTGGGGAGCGTGGTCGTCGACATCTCAGGACCCGCTCGTGGTGGCCTGCGAGTCCTGGCCGGAGCCGGACGAGACGGGGGAGTCGGAGGAGGATGAGGAGGAGGAATCGGCCGACGAGTCGGTGCTGCTCGAGCTCGAGCTCGAGCTGTCGGAGTCGGTCGACGACCCGTCGTCGGTGCTCGTGGCGGAATCCGTGGTGCCGGCGTCGTCCGACGAGGTGCCGCTTGAGGAGTCGCCGCTCGAGTCGGTGGACGTGTCGGTCGTGCTGGAGCCGCTCGAGTCGGTGGACGTGTCGGTCGTGCTGGAGCCGCTCGAGCTGTTCGCGTCCGATGCCGCGGCGCCGATCGCCGTCGTGCCGACCACGAGGCCCAGCGCGCTCGCGACCACCACGATCGCCGTCGCGATCCGGGTGCGCAGCCATCCGCCCCGCCGGGCGTCTCGGCCGTCTCGAGGGTCTCGCGCGTCCATGGGGTCTCCTTCCATCGGGACCCTCATCGCATCCCACCGCGCTATGCCGTTCCGAGGTCGTTCCTGTGCCGCTCCTGAAGGCACCTCGAGAACGGGATCAGAGCGGATGCCGACGCGTCGCCGCGCCCAGCGCCTAGCCTGGGCAGATGGCCGGAGACCGCCTCGCCGACGCCCTCAGCCCCTACCTGCGCGCCCACGCCGCCAACCCGGTCGACTGGTGGCCGTGGGGTGAGGAGGCCTTCGCCGAGGCCGAGCGCCGCGATGTGCCTGTGCTCGTCTCGATCGGCTACTCGACCTGCCACTGGTGCCACGTCATGGCCCGCGAGAGCTTCTCCGATCCCGAGGTCGCGGCCGTGCTGCGCGACAGCTTCGTGGCGATCAAGGTCGACCGCGAAGAACATCCCGAGGTGGATGCGACCTACCTGGCCGCCGCGAGCGCCTTCACCCCGCAGCTCGGCTGGCCGCTGACCGTGTTCACGACGCCGCGCGGGCGGGTGTTCTACGCGGGCACCTACTTCCCGCCGGAACCGCGGTCGGGGGTGCCGGCGTTCCGCCAGGTGCTCGGGGCGGTGGCGGAGGCCTTCCGCGAGCGGCGCGCCGAGGTCGAGACGAGCGCGGCGGCGGTCGCCGAGGCCGTGCGCGCCTCGGTGCCGGAGACGGCCGGGACGGCCGACGGATCCCAGCTCGCCGCCGCGGCCGCCGCGCTCGCCGCCCACGAGGACACCGCGTTCGGCGGCTTCGGCGGTGCTCCCAAGTTCCCGGTCGCTCCGGTGCTTCTCTTCCTCGACGGCCGAGCGGATGCCGGCGACACCGCGGCCGTCGAGCTCGCCCGCCGCGCGCTGCACGCGATGGCCGCCTCCCCGCTGCGCGATCCGATCGAGGGCGGCTTCTTCCGCTACGCGGTGCAGCGCGACTGGAGCGAGCCGCACTACGAGCGGATGCTCACCGACAACGCGCTGCTGCTCGACCTGGCGGCGCGTCTGGCCGTCGACGGAGGCGGAGGCGAAGGCGGAGTCGGTGCCGAGGACTCCGTCGCCCGCGAGGTCGCCGAGGGCGTCGCGGGGTTCCTGCTCGACGTGCTGCGGCGACCTGACGGCCGCTTCGGCGCGGCCCAGGACAGCGAGAGCGACGTCGACGGCGTGCGCTCGGAGGGCGGCTACTACTCCCGCGACGCGGCGGGGCGCGCGCTGCTGGTCCCGCCCGCGATCGACGACAAGGCCGTGACCGGCTGGAACGGGCTCGCGATCGGCGCGCTCGCCGAGGCCGGGCTGCGGCTGGGGCGACCGGAGTGGATCCGCGCCGCCCGCGAGGCCGCCGACGCGGTGCTGCGGGGAGCGACCGACGAGCGCGGGGTGCTGCGCCGAGCGGCGGCCGGCGCGACGGTGTCGGATGCGGTGGCGACGCTCGAGGACGCCGGGTTGCTGGCCGGGGGACTGCTGCGACTCGCGGGCGCGCTCGCCGCGGTGCCCGCTCTCGACGCCGAAGCCGAAACCGACACCGGAGCGGGCGCCGCATCCGCCGCTGATCCCGCCCGCTACCTGGCCCGCGCCCGCGAGGAGCTCGCGCGCTGCGTGCGCGACGGTGTGATCGTGCCGCCCTACGGCGCCGATCCGGTGCTCGCCGAGCGCGGTCTCGACCTGGCGCTCGACCTGGGCGAGGGCGCCGCGCCCTCGGGCCGCTCGGCCGTGGCCGATGCCGTGCTCCGGCTCTACGCGCTCACGGGCGAAGCCGAGCACGCTCGCCTGGCCGAGTCGGCGCTGGCGCCCGCCGTGCGCCCGGCGCTCGAGGGTCCGATCAGCTTCGGTGCGGCGCTGCACGCGCTCGACCGACTCAGCCGCCCGCTCGCGCAGCTCGTGATCGTGCTGCCGGCCGCGCCGAGCGACGACGATCGCGCACTGCTCGCGAGCGCCCGACGCTGGCGGTCACGCGGGGGAGCGCTCGTCGTCGTCGCGGAGCACGATGTCGCGCGCCTGGCAGAGCTGGGCTTCGAGCTGTTCGCCGCCCGCGCGCTGCGCGACGGCCGCGCGACCGCGTACCTCTGCGAGCACTTCGCCTGCGCGCTGCCGGTCACGACGGCCGCCGAGCTGGATGCGCTGCTCGGGCGCTGAGGTCCTGGTCGCCGACGCGGGTCTGAGAACCCGTGTCGCAGAGCTGCGACAGACCCGCGATGATGAGGGGACATCCGATCTCTAGCGTGAAGAACATGATCCGAACCAAGCTCGCCACCCTCGCCCTCCTCGCCGCCGCGACCGTCGCCCTCACCGGCTGCAGCATCGGCATCTCCGGACCCGACGACGACGCCACCGGCTCGACCTCGAAGTCGACCCCGAGCCCGTCGAAGGCCTCAGACGACGACGCGGACCGCGCCGACGACACGAAGTCCGGCGGCGCATCCGGCACTCTCGGCTCGGCCGGCATCTCGAACGGGCCGTGCGCCGGCAAGTCGTTCGAGGTCACCGAAGACGACGCGGTGCTCGTGCTGGACGGAGCCTGCGGCGATGTCGTGATCAGCGGCGACGGCGTCTCGCTGAACTTCGACGGGGCGACGTCGCTGACGCTCACCGGCGACAACACCACGGTGATCACGAACGGGCCGATCGGCGCCGCGCAGATCGGCGGCAGCGGCAACAGCGTCAACGGCTCGGAGTACGAGAGCGTCGCCATCTCCGGCGACACCGCGACCGTGCTCGGCACCCGCATCGGGGCCCTCACCGTGAGCGGCAGCTACAACACGGTCAACTGGGACTCCGGAGCCACGGGCGCGAGCAGCGACACCGGCGTGGGCAACACCTTCATCCGCTGACGATCACATCGGTGATCCCGCCCCGCCCGGCGATGCTCTGACGGGTCGCGAAAGCCCCTTCCTGCGGTCGATTCCGCCGCAGGAAGGGGCTTTTTCGACCCCTCACGGATCTCTGCGCGGGCTCGGGGCGCGGAGCGGAGCGGCGTGACGCGTGTGGGGGAGCGGGGCGCAGGTGCGGTCGAGGTCAGAGCGGCAGGCGCAGCCGCACCGAGGTGCCCTCGCCGAGGCGCGAGCGCAGCGCGACGCTGCCGCCGTGGCGCTCGACGATCGTGCGCACGAAGGGCAGTCCGAGTCCGCTGCCGGCGACGTCGCGGGTGTGGCTGCCGCGGGCCAGCTCCTCCCAGACGAGTCCCTGCTCCTCAGCGGGGATGCCGCGGCCGGTGTCGGCGACCTCGAGCGTCACGCCGCCCTCGTCCTCGGCGCCGCGCAGCTCGATCCGGTCGCCCGGCTGCGAGAACTTCAGCGCGTTGGCGACGAGGTTGTAGACGGCGAGGAACAGCAGGTCGACGTCGCCGCGCACGGGCGGCAGCGGGCGCGGCGCGCGCGGGAAGCTGACCGCGAGCGAGCGGTCGGACGACTGGGGGAGCTCGCCCACCGCATCCACCACCTCGCGTCCCAGTGCTTCGAGGTCGACGGGAGCGATCTCGAGCTGCGCGTTCTCGAGCTCGCCGAGCTTGCGCAGGTCGGCGAGCAGTCGGGTCAGGCGCTGCGCCTGCGCGTCGAGCCCCGCGGCGACCTCCGTCTCGGGCAGGTTCGAGAGCCCGAGACGGATCGCGGTGACCGGGTTCTTGAGCTCGTGGTCAAGCCGGTCGACGAAGCGGCGGCGCTCGGCGCGCTCGCGCGTGACCGCATCCTCGCGGCTGCGCAGCTCACGACGGCGCAGCGCCGCCCGCACCGCGATCACGAGCAGCAGCACGACGGTGGCGAGCAGCCCGAGCTGCACCCAGATCCACTCGAGCTGCCAGGTCACGACGATGCGGCGCCGGTCGCCCGCGGCGACGCCGATGACCGTGCCGATCAGGCCGAGGGCGAGGGGGATGAGCGCGATCCACCAGCGCCTCATGCGCCGGCTCCGCCCGGACCGCCGCCGGCTCCGCCCGGACCGCCCGCGCTGCGCGCGACCGGGTGCAGGAAGCGGTAGCCGACGCCCTGCACCGTGTCGACATAGAGCGGGGTTCCGCTGTCGTCGGCGAGCACTTTGCGCAGCTCGGCGATGCGGTGGTCGACGGCGCGGCTCGCGACGGGCTGGTCGAAGCCCCAGACGGCGGCGAGCAGACGTTCGCGGGTGAGCACCTCATCCGGATGGGTCATGAGGTAGTCGAGCAGGCTGAAGGCGCGCGGCGTCAGCGTGACCTCGCGGCCGTCGAGCCAGACGCGGCGGGCGACGCGATCGATGCGCACCGCGCCCGCGGTGAGCCCCGCCGAGCCGCCGAGCGCGGGCTGCCCGGCGTTCACGCGGCGCAGGATCGCGCGGATGCGGGCCACCAGCTCCTGCGGGTCGAAGGGCTTGTTGAGGTAGTCGTCGGCGCCCTCCTCGAGCGCCGCCGCGCGCTCGAACGACTCGCCCACCTGGGTCAGCAGGATGACCGGCAGCTGGCTGCCCTCGCGGCGCAGCCGGCGCAGCACCTCGCGGCCGTCGAGCACCGGCATCATCACGTCGAGCACGACGAGCGCGGGGGAGTTCCGCTCGATCGCCGCCAGCCCCTCGCCGCCGTCCTCGGCGGTGTAGACCTCGAATCCCGAGCGGGAGAGGAAAGGGGCGAGCGCATCGCGGATGCCGCTCTCGTCGTCGACCAGCAGCACGCGCGGGCGCGTCGGCGGAGGGATGCTCACGGCACGAGCGTAGCGGCGCGCCCGTCCCGAACCGGAGGCGCACGATCGACCGTGACGCAATTCAGGATCGGGGACGACGCAATTCAGGATCGCGCGCCGATTCGGGCCTCCGATCGTGCCGATCGGAGCTTCGATCCTGAATTGCGAAGCCGTGGATCCTGAATTGCGTGTGGTCGGCGCCGCGCTCGCGCATCCACGAGGATCGGAGGGTGAGCGAGCTCGGGTATCTGACGGCGTCGGTTCCGCTGCGTCTCGCGAACGCCGCCTCGACCGTCGTGCTGCCGCTGCTCGCGGTGCAGCACACGGGTGACATCGTGACCGGGGGCGCGCTCGGCGGTGCCCTCGTCGCCGCCTCGCTCGCCCCGAGCGTCGTCGCGGCGCCGCTGGTGGGCGCGCTGCTCGACCGCACCCGGCATCCGCGTCGGTGGATGATGACGGCCGCGATCGTGCAGGCCGTCGCCCTGGTCAGTGTGGCGGGCCTCGGCCTCGTGCCGCTGCCGTTCATCGTCGCGCTGCTCGTGCTCGGCGGGATCGCCAGCCCCTTCTACCTCGGCGGCATGTCGAGCTTCGTGACCGACGTCATCGCCGACGAGCGCCGGGCCTACGCCGATGACGGCGTCTCGTACAACATCGCCTCGGTCGGCGGACCGGCGCTCGCCGCGCTCGTCGTGGCCCTCGCCGATGCCCGCCTCGCCGCCCTGGTGACGGCCGGCGTCGCCGTGGTCGGCGCCGTGGGGATGCTCGCGCTGCACTTCACCCCGCGTCCGCTGCACGACGACCTGCACCTGGGGCGCGACCTGCTCGCGGCCGCGCGAGCGCTCACCCGGCACCGTCCGCTCGCCGCCGTCACCGCATCCGGAACCCTCAGCCAGGTGGGCCAGGGCGCCCTTCCGATCGCCGCGATCGCCCTCGCGCACGAGCGCGCCGGCAGCGCCGACCTCGGCGGCTGGATCGTGACGGCCTTCGCGCTCGGCGCGCTCGCCGGCGGCATCGCCTACGCGCTGCTGCCGGTGCGGATGCGCCCCGAGGCGATCATGGGCGGCGGCTTCGCGGTCGTGGGGCTGCTCACGCTCGTGGCCGTCGTCGATCTCGGCATGCCGTTCACCCTCGTCGTGGTCGGCCTGTCGGGTGTCGTGGTCGCGCCGAGCGCCTCGGCGATGCTGCTGCTGCGCAAGCAGCAGAGCCGCCCGCGGGTGCGCTCGCAAGTGTTCACGATCGGCTCGGGGCTGCGCACGGCGGCGGCCGCGCTCGGCGCCGCCCTCGTCGGTCAGCTCGGCGGCGCTCCGGCCGGCGTGCTGCTCGCGCTGATCGGCGGCACCTGGCTCGTCTCGGCGGCGATCATGCTCGCCTTCCCGCGCGGCGCGCGCCCGATCGACGCCGTCGCCTGAGTCGTCCCTCCCGGGCGGGAGCGATGGTCACCCCACCCGCCGAGGGACGCGGCAGCGATCCGGTCGAGGTCGTTCGGCTCAGCCCAGCTGCGCCGAGTGGACGACCACCGGCGTTCCCGAGCGCGAGACCGTCGCCCGGTCGAATGGGAGCCTGATCCGCTCCGCGACGCGCTGCGAGGGGATGTTGTCGGGCGCGATGATCGCGACCAGCCGTTCGGCCAGGTGCTCGCGCTCGGCGAGGGCGCGGCAGGCGAGTGCCGCCTCGGTCGCATAGCCGTGCCCCTGGTGACGCGGCAGCAGGTGGTAGCCGACCTCGAGTTCGCGCGCGTCGTCGACGACCTGCCAGGTCAGGCCGCAGTCGCCGAGGAAGACGCCGTCGGGAGTCTCGACGACCCAGAGTCCGAAGCCGTGCTCGGCGTAGTTGCGCTCGTTCCAGGCGATCCAGTCGTCGGCCTCGGCGCGGGTCTTCGCCGCCGGGTAGTGCCGCATCACGTCCGGATCGCCGAGCAGGCCGGCCATCGCATCCAGATCGTCGGCGTGCATCTCGCGAAAGCGCAGGCGTGCGGTCGGCTCGGGCAGCATCCGGTCACGCTACCCGCCGACCGCACACCGCCGGCGGGTGGATGCGGTCGTGCGGAGCCGGATCAGAGCATCAGCGCGGGTCGCCGTCGGTCGTGCGCTGGCGCACGCTCGCGTTGCCGGCCGGGTCGACCGAGCGGTGCTCGGTGGTCACGCGGCCGCGCAGGGTGACGACGAGTCCGATGATGAACAGCACGGCTCCGGCGACCATGAGGATGCCGCCGATGATGGGCAGGCTCACTCCGGGCACGGCGAACGAGACAGCGAACGCGAGGATCGCGCCGATCACGAACAGGACGACTCCGCCGACGATCATGGGGTGCTCCCTTCACAGCCGCACGCGACTGCGCACGGGGTCGGCCTGTGACGGTACGCGTGCCCCGGCAGGCGGGTCCGACGCTCGGAGGCGGCGCTCAGGTCGCGCTCGGGCGACGTGGATGCGAGGTGAGCGCGCTCAGGTACGCGGGGTCGGGAGCGGGCGGTGCCACGCGACCTCCCGGGCGAGCTGGCCGCTCTCGCGGAACAGCCGCACCTGGTGGGCGTCGGGGAGCGCAGCGGCGAGCGCACCCCGCTCGGCCGGCTGGAATCCGAGCGACTGCCAGAACGGCCCCGAACGACGGCTGAACAGCCAGGCGTCGGTCGCGCCCTCGACCGCGGCGGCGTCGAGGGCCGCGAGCGCGAGCTGCCGGCCGAGCCCGCCGCGCCGAGCTGCCGGATGCACGGCGACGCTGCGCACCAGAGCGTGGCGTCGATCCGCGCTCAGCTCGTAGCCGGTGCTGCCGACGATCGCCGAGCCCGAGCCCGAGTCCGAGTCCGAGCCCGAGCCCGTGCCCGTGCCCGTGCCCGTGCCCGCGGAGCCGACCACGTCATCCACTCCGCCCCGCACGACCCAGAGCCGCACCGTCGGGTCGTCGAGCGCGCTGAGCGTCAGGTCGGCCTCGCGCAGGAATGCGGTCAGCTCGACGACGGACGACGGCGACACCCGCTCGAGCGCGAGCCCGGGCGCGGTGCCGCCGTCGTGGTCGTCCAGAATGCGTCGATCAGGGTCGGTCGCTGATGCGGGTCAGCGCAGCTGCTTGCGCGAGCTGATCTGGCCGGTGTCGAAGCCGAGCAGGTGCAGTCCGCCGTGGAAGCGGGCGTGCTCGACCTTGATGCAGCGGTCCATGACGACCGTGAGGCCCTTCGACTCGCCGTAGTAGGCGGCCTCCTCGTTCCAGATGCCGAGCTGCACCCAGATGGTCTTCGCGCCGATCGCGACGACGTCGTCGATGACGGCGGGGATGTCGCTGCCCTTGCGGAACACGTCCACGATGTCGGGCACGACGGGCAGATCGGCGAGTGACTTGTAGACCGGCTGGCCGAGGATCTCGTCGGCGTTCGGGTTGACGAAGTAGAGGTCGTAGTCGCTCGACTGCTGCAGGTAGGTCGACACGAAGTAGCTTGAGCGCGCCGGGTTCGGCGAGGCGCCGACGATCGCGACGCTCTTCGCGCGACGCAGGATGCCGAGGCGCTCCTTCGCGGTCGGGCCCACCCAGGTGCGCTGCGACTTGAGCAGCTTCGCGAGCGGCGAGGAGGCGGGCAGCTCGCAGGTGAGACCGTTCGAGAGCTGCGTGGTCTGGAGCTCGGAGGAGGCGGTGTCGGTCATGCGCCCATCATCCCTTCACGGCGGCGCTCAGCGCCTGGTCGAGGTCGAAGATGATGTCGTCGGGGTCTTCGATGCCGACGCTGAGTCGGATCAGGCCGCCGTCGACGCCGGCCTCGGCCAGCTGCTGCTCGGTGAGCTGCGCGTGCGTGGTCGAGCCGGGGTGGATGATCAGCGTCTTCGCGTCGCCGATGTTCGCCAGGTGCGAGGCGAGTTCGACGCTCTCGATCGTCTTCTGCCCGATCGCGCGGCTCGACTGCGTCGCGGTGCCCTTGACGCCGAAGCTGAACACCGATCCCGGCCCCTTCGGCAGGTACTTCGCGGCGCGGTCGTGGTGCGGGTGCGAGGCGAGGCCCGCCCAGTTGACGTACTCGACGCGGTCGTCGGCCTCGAGCCACTCGGCGACGGCGCGCGCGTTGTCGACGTGCGCCTGCAGGCGGAACGGCAGCGTCTCGACGCCCTGCGCGAGCAGGAAGGCCGAGTGCGGCGCGAGCGAGGGGCCGATGTCGCGCAGCTGCTCGGCGCGCAGGCGGGTGAGGAAGGCGTACTCGCCGAAGTTGCCGTGCCAGTTGAGCCCGCCGTAGCTCGGCACCGGCTGGTCGAAGAGCGGGAAGCGCTCGTTCGCCCAGTGGAAGCGACCCGACTCGACGACGACGCCGCCGAGAGTCGTGCCGTGCCCGCCGAGGAACTTGGTGGCCGAGTGGATGACGACGTCGGCGCCCCACTCGATCGGCCGGTTCAGGTAGGGGGTCGCGATCGTCGAGTCGACGATCAGCGGCAGGTGGTGCGCGTGCGCGACCTCCGCGAGGCCCTCGAGGTCGGCGATCTCGCCGGAGGGGTTCGCGATCGTCTCGACGAAGATCAGCTTCGTCTTCTCGGTGATCGCGGCCGCGTAGTCGGCCGGGTCGGAGGAGCTCACGAAGGTGGTCTCGACACCGAAGCGGCGCAGGGTCACGTCGAGCTGCGTGACGGTTCCGCCGTAGAGCGACGCGGAGGCGACGATGTGGTCGCCGGCCCCGGCCAGCGAGGCGAAGGTGATGAACTCGGCGCTGAGGCCGGAGGCGGTGGCGACGGCGCCGAGGCCGCCCTCGAGCGAGGCGATGCGCTCCTCGAAGCTCGCGACCGTCGGGTTCGCGAGGCGGCTGTAGATGTTGCCGTACTTCTGAAGAGCGAAGCGGGCCGCCGCATCCGCCGTGTCGTCGAACACGAAGGCGCTCGACTGGTAGATCGGCAGGGCGCGCGCCCCGGTCACGGGGTCGGGGATGTTGCCGGCGTGGATGGCGCGGGTGCGGAAGCCCCAGTCGCGGTCGGTCTCGTGGCTCTCGGGCATGCGCCCAGGCTACCGAGCGGCGCCGACGCTCTTCCGCCGCGCGCGCATCCAGATGACGCTCGATGACGACGCGCGCGGCGGCAGGACGGATGGCGACGGCGCTACAGCCAGCTGCGCAGCCAGTAGTGCGAGTAGATGAAGTCGTGCGGCATCGGCAGGCCGATCCACATCGGGAACCAGTAGATGCTGAGCGCGATCGCGAGGATCAGGAAGCCGCCGACGGTCGCGAGGCCGGTCAGTCGTCGGCTCGGCGGGTCGTTCCAGCGCCCCAGCAGATGGGCGAGCGCGACGGCCAGCCCGATCACGAGGAAGGGCTCGAAGACGATCGTGTAGAACTGGAACACCGTGCGCTGCAGGTAGCCCATCCAGGGCAGATACCCGGCCGCGATGCCGACCAGCAGCACCCCGACGCCGTACTGGCGGGTGCGGATGAAGCGGTAGATCAGGAACACGAGCGCGGCCGTGCAGGCCCACCAGATCAGCGGATTCGCGATCTCGGTGATCGCCGCGGCGCTCGCCCCGCCATCCGACTCCTGGTAGTACATGCTCGTCGGCCGCACCAGGAAGAGCCAGGTCAGCGGGTTCGCCTGGTAGCTGTGCGGGGTGCTCTCGCCGACGTGGAAGCCGTACATCGACGCCTGGTAGTGGTACCAGTTCTGGAACGCGGTGGGCACCCAGGCGAGGCCGCCGGTCCAGGCCGTGCCGCCGCCCGACTCGATCCAGTGCCGGTCGTAGCCGTCGTCGCTGACGAACCAGCCGGTCCAGCTCGCCAGGTGCACGGCGGCCGCGAGCGGCACCAGCAGCAAGAAGCTGACCGGGCCCTGCACGAGCACGGCGCTCGTCGGCCAGAACGCGATGCCGGCGCGGCGGCGGTCGATCGCCTCCATGACGATCGACAGGATCGCGAAGATCGCGAGGAACCAGATGCCGCTCCATTTGACCGCGCTTGCCGCGCCGAACGCGACGGCCGCGGCGAGCATCCACGGGCGCCACCAGATCGGCCTGCCCCAGTCGGTGGGCTTGTGCCCGAGTTCGCGCTGCACGACCCAGGCCTCGATGCGCCGCTTCGCCCAGGCGCGGTCGAGCAGCATCGCGCCCACGCCGAGCAGGCAGAACAGGGCGAGGATGACGTCGAGCAGCGCGACGCGGCTCATCACGATCGCGTTGCCGTCGATCGCGAGCAGGCCGCCCGACAGCGCCGTGATGATGCGCGAGCGGAACAGGCCGTGCGCGATCGCCATCGTCAGCACGACGAGCAGGATGCCGACGATCGCGACGCTGATGCGCCAGCCGAGCGCGTCCTGCACGCCGAAGGCCATCATCCCGAGCGCGATCACCCACTTGCCGAGCGGTGGATGCGCGACGAAGCTCGCGGTCGGGCTGTAGACGTCGGTGTCGCCGGCGAGGAACTTCGCGTCGTCGCCGTCGGTCCAGCTGCCCTCGTAACCGAGGTGCAGCTGGCTCCACGCGTCTTTGGCGTAGTAGGTCTCGTCGAAGACGAGCGCGTGCGGCGAGCTGAGGTTCACGAGCCGCGTGATGATCGCGACGAGCAGCACGATCGCGGGCGCGCCCCAGGTCGCGAGGCGGTGCCAGCGCGGGTCGAGGCGGCGCTGCTGCCACCAGGCGTCGAGGCGGGTGCCGGGCCCGGCGGGCTTCCGCGTCGGCGGCAGGCGCAGCGGCTCGTCGGGGTAACCGAGGGCGATGCGGGAGAACTCGGCGTCGGCGCTGTCGGCGCCGGGCGTGCTCGCGGAGCCCGGCGTGCTCGCGGGCGTCGGCACGTCTTCGGCGGATGCGGCGCGCGCGTCGGTCTCGTCGCGGGCGTCCGTCACCCCGACAGCGTAGCCGCGGCCCCCTGCCGCCGAGCCTGGGAGGATGGGCCGCGTGATCATCCTCGCGGCGACCCCGATCGGCAACCTCGGCGACGCGAGCCGTCGCCTGGTCGAGGCGCTCGAGAACGCCGAGACGATCGCCGCCGAGGACACGCGCACGGCCGTGCAGCTCATGCGCGCGCTCGGCGTCGACAACCGGCCGCGGCTCGTGGCGCTGCACGAGCACAACGAGGTCGAACGCTCGGCCGAGCTCGTCGAGCACGCCCGCGAGAGCGACCTGCTGGTGCTGACGGATGCGGGCATGCCGGCGATCAGCGACCCCGGCTTCGCGATCGTGACGGCCGCGATCGCCGCCGACGTGACCGTGACGGCGCTGCCGGGGCCTTCGGCGGTGCTGACGGCGCTCGCGCTGAGCGGGCTGCCGACCGATCGCTTCGCCTTCGAGGGCTTCCTGCCGCGCAAGGGCCGCGTGGCCGCACTGACGCCGCTCGCGGGCGAGCAGCGCACGCTCGTCTTCTTCGAGTCGCCGCACCGCCTCGGCGCCTCGCTCGCCGACCTCGCCACCGCCTTCGGCGCCGAGCGCCCGGCCGCGGTCTGCCGCGAGCTGACGAAGCTGCACGAGGAGATCGCCCGCGGAACCCTCGCCGAGCTGGCCGAGCGCTTCGCCGAGGGGGCGCGCGGCGAGATCGTCGTCGTGGTCGGGGGAGCGGATCCCGTCGCCGTCGACCCGGAGAGCGCGGTGGATGAGGTGGTCGCCCTGGCCGCCGACGGCATCCGACTCAAGGACGCGGCCGCGCAGGTCGCCGCCGCGACGGGCCTCTCGCGCCGCGATCTCTACGAGGCGGCGCTGCGCCGGCGCTGAGACGCCCGGGCCCCGACCGAACCTCGACCGTCCCCGTCGCTCCGAGTCGGCTGAGGGTGCGCCGGTCCGGCGAGCGCGGACGCGCCGGCCGGGGAAGAGTCGATCCCGACCGAGCGCGACACTCGCGCGGATGCGGAGGACGACGATGAAGGCAGTCCGATTCGATCGCTACGGCGGCACCGAGGTGCTCGAGGTGCGTGAGGTCGCCGATCGCGCACCCGGGCCGGGCGAGGTGAGCGTCAGCGTCGTCAGCGCCGGCATCAACCCGGGCGAGATCAACATCCGCGAGGGGGTCTTCGCGAAGACCTGGCCGACCGAGTTCCCCTCGGGGCAGGGCAGCGACTTCGCCGGCGTCGTCGAGATCGTCGGCCCCGGTGTCACCGGAGTCGCCGTCGGCGACCACGTGATCGGCTTCAGCGACGAGCGCAGCTCGCACGCCGAGCAGGTCGTGATCGCGGCCGACCACGTCGTCGCGAAGCCGGCCGGACTCGACTGGGATGTGGCGGGCGCGCTCTACGTGATCGGCACCACAGCGGTCGCGACGCAGCGCTCCGTCGGGGTGCGGTCGGGCGACACGGTGGTCGTCGCCGGTGCGGCCGGCGGCGTGGGCCACCTGGCGGCGCAGCTCGCGCGGGCGACAGGCGCCCGGGTGATCGGAACCGCGAGCGAGGCCAACTTCGACCCGCTGCGCGAGATCGGCGTCGAGCCGGTGCAGTACGGCGAGCGGCAGGAGCAGGACATCCGTGCGCTCGCCCCCGACGGGGTCGACGCCTACATCGACTGCTACGGCTCGGGCAACATCGACATCGCGCTCGCCCTGGGGGTCGCGCCCGAGCGGATCGACACGATCATCGACTTCGCGAACGTCGAGCGCACCGGGGTGCACGGCGACGGCATGTCGATCGTGAAAGACGTCGGTCCGGTGCTGCACGAGCTCGGCGAGCGCATCGCCGCGGGCGAGCTGATCGTGCCGATCCGGCGCCGCTACCCCCTCGACCTGGTGCGCGAGGCCTATGCCGATGTGGCCACCCGGCACGGCCTCGGCAAGGTCGTGCTGCGCATCGCCCAGACCGACATCTGAGCCGCGGATGCCGCATCCACCGCCGTCGGTAACGCGACGACCCGCTCACTAGACTGGCCCGCATGCCTGCTCGCGACCCGTTCTACATCGCGACGCCGATCTTCTACGTCAACGACGTGCCGCACATCGGCCACGCGTACACCGAGGTCAGCGCCGACGCCCTCGCTCGATGGCACCGCCAGGGCGGCGACGACACCTGGCTGCTGACCGGCACCGACGAGCACGGCGAGAAGATCCTGCGCACCGCCCGCGCCAACGGCGTCACGCCGAAGGAGTGGACCGACAAGCTCGTCGAGTCGGCGTGGACGCCGCTGCTCGAGACGGTCGACATCGCCAACGACGACTTCATCCGCACCACCGACGAGCGTCACGAGGTCGCGGTGACCCGCTTCATCCAGAAGCTCTACGACGACGGCCACATCTACGCGGGCGAGTACGAGGGCTACTACTGCGTCGGCTGCGAGGAGTACAAGCAGAAGGACGAGCTGGTCGAGGCGACCGAGGGCGAGTTCGCCGGGCAACTGGTCTGCGCCATCCACTCGCGTCCGGTCGAGATCCTCAAGGAGAAGAACTACTTCTTCCGCATGAGCGCCTTCCAGGACCGCCTGCTGGCGCTCTACGAGCAGGCCGACTTCATCCAGCCCGAGAGCGTGCGCAACGAGATCGTGTCGTTCGTGCGCCAGGGCCTGAGCGACCTGAGCATCTCGCGGTCGAGCTTCGACTGGGGCATCCGGGTTCCGTGGGACGAGTCGCACGTCATCTACGTGTGGGTGGATGCGCTGCTCAACTACATCTCGGCGATCGGCTACGGCGCCGAGCCCGGCAGCGCCGAAGACGCGGAGTTCCAGCGTCGCTGGCCTGCCGTGCAGCTCGTCGGCAAGGACATCGCCCGCTTCCACGCGGTCATCTGGCCGGCCATGCTCATGGCCGCCGGGCTGCCCGTGCCGAAGCGCGTCTTCGGCCACGGCTGGCTGCTCGTGGGCGGCGAGAAGATGTCGAAGTCGAAGCTGACCGGCATCGCGCCGCACCAGATCACCGACACCTTCGGATCGGACGCGTTCCGCTACTACTTCCTGCGCGCGATCACCTTCGGTCAGGACGGCTCCTTCAGCTGGGAGGACCTGTCGGCCCGCTACCAGGCCGAGCTCGCGAACGGCTTCGGCAACCTGGCCTCCCGCGTCACCGCGATGATCACCCGCTACCGCGACGGCGCCATCCCGGCGATCCACGCGGTCGAGCTGACGGATGCCGACCGCGGCATCCTCGCGACGATCGAGCGCGCCAACGCGGGCGCCGACGCGGCGATCGACCGGCTCGCGCTCGGCGAGGCGCTGGCCGCGATCTGGGAGCTCGTCGACGAGCTCAACGGCTACATCACCGAGCAGGAGCCGTGGGCTCTCGCGAAGGACGAGGCGAACGCCGGCCGGCTGGATGCGGTGCTCGCGACCTCGGCGCGCGGCGTCGGCGCGCTCGCGGTGCTGCTCTCGCCCTTCACGCCGAAGGCGAGCGCGAAGCTGTGGGCGACGCTCGGCGGCGAGGGCGCAGTGCAGGATGCGGATGTGCGCGACGCGGTGAACTGGCGCGGCAGCGGGCAGGTGACTCCGCTGGAGTCGCCGCTGTTCCCGCGCATCGAGGTCGAGGCGGCCTCGGCGCCGGGCGGCCCCGCGCGAGGAGCGCCCGCGGCATGAGCGACTACCCGCCGCTTCCCGAGGCGCTTGTGGTGCCGGTCTACGACAACCACACGCACCTCGAGCCGTCGTTCGACCCCGAGCGGGTCGGCGACGACGGCGGCCTGGGCTATCTCGAGCAGCTCGATCGCGCCTCGAGTGTGGGCGTGCGCGGCGTCGTGCAGGTCGGCACCGACCTGGCGAGCTCGCGCTGGAGCGCGGAGGTCGCCGCGCGCGAGCCGCGCGTGCTCGCGGCCGTCGCGCTGCACCCGAACGACGCCGCCGAGCTGGCCGAGGCAGGGCAGCTCGACGAGCACCTCGACGGCATCGCCGAGCTCGCGGGCCAGCCACGCGTGCGGGCGATCGGCGAGACCGGTCTCGACTTCTTCCGCACCCCGTCGTCGGTCGGGCAGGAGGCGCAGCGGCGCAGCTTCGAGGCGCACATCGCCCTCGCCAAGCAGCACGACCTGGCACTGCAGATCCACGACCGCGACGCCCACGCCGAGGTCGTCGAGACGCTCGACCGGGTCGGCGCCCCCGAGCGCACGGTGTTCCACTGCTTCAGCGGCGACGCCGAGTTCGCGAAGCTCGTCGCCGACCGCGGCTGGTATCTCTCCTTCGCCGGCACCGTCACGTTCAAGAACGCGCAGAACCTGCGCGACGCGCTCGCCGTGATCCCGCGCAGCCGCATCCTCATCGAGACGGATGCGCCGTACCTGACGCCGACGCCGTTCCGCGGCCGACCGAACAGCAGCTACCTGATCCCGCACACGCTGCGCTTCATGGCGGCCGAGCTCGGCACCGACGCCTCGATGCTGGCGGCGCAGATCTCGTCGAACACCGAGCTGGTCTACGGCCACTGGGACGACATGCCCGTCGTGACCCCGCCCGGACCGTTCGATGCCCACCCCGAGGGGACGGCCGGACCGTGACCGCCGCCGTGCAGCTGCTGGGCCCGGCCGAGATCCGCGACCTCGCCGAGCTGCTCGACATCCAGCCGACCAAGAAGCTCGGCCAGAACTTCGTGCACGACGCGAACACGGTGCGCCGCATCGTGCGCGCCGCCGGCATCGAGGCCGGCGAGCAGGTGCTCGAGGTCGGGCCGGGGCTCGGCTCGCTGACGCTCGGCATCCTCGAGACCGGCGCGCCGCTCACCGCCGTCGAGATCGACAAGCGCCTCGCCGCGCAGCTGCCGCTGACCGTCCAGCAGCTCGCTCCCGACGCCGACCTGACCGTCGTCACCCAGGATGCGCTGCGCGTGACCACGCTGCCCGCCGACCCGGCGCGACTGGTCGCGAATCTGCCCTACAACGTGTCGGTGCCAGTGCTGCTGCACCTGCTCGAGCACTTCCCGTCACTGCGTGGCGGACTCGTCATGGTGCAGTCGGAGGTGGGGGAGCGGCTCGCCGCGAAGCCCGGCTCGAAGGTCTACGGCTCGCCCTCGGTCAAGGCGGCCTGGTACGGACGCTGGTTCACGGCGGGGCAGGTGAGCCGGCAGGTGTTCTGGCCGGTGCCGAACGTCGACTCGATCCTCGTCGGCTTCGAGGTGGGTGAGGCGCCCGGCACCGAGGAGGAGCGCGTGCGCACCTTCGCGCTGGTGGATGCGGCCTTCGGCCAGCGCCGTAAGATGCTGCGCCAGTCGCTCTCCGAGGTGCTCGGCAGCTCGGCTGCGGCGACCGGCGTCCTCGAATCGGCCGGCGTCGACCCGACGGCCCGCGGCGAGGCGCTGACCGTCGCCGACTTCCTGAGCATCGCCCGCGCCGCCGCCTCGTCCGACGACTGATCCACCCCGCCGCAGGCTGAGCCGCCCGTCAGGTCGGTCTCCTGCCGCGGGTTACGATCGACCCGATGGCAACTCCGCAGGTCCGCGTCACCGGGCGCCTCTCGACCTGGGATGACGCCCGCGGCTTCGGCTTCATCAGCCGCGCATCCGGTCGCGACATCTTCGTGCACATCTCGGCGTTCCCGGCCGACGAGCACCGCCCGGCGCTCGGTGACGAACTGAGCTTCGTCGTCGAGCCGATGCCCGACGGACGCAGCCGGGCCGCCTTCGTGCGCTTCGCCGACGGGGCGCGTCCGCTGGCGTCCGGCGGCCACAGCGGCGTCGTCGAGCACTCCGGTCCGCGCGAGCGCCTGCGGTTGCGCATCGACTTCGCGGGCGTGCTCGCCATCCTCTCCGTCGTCGCCTTCGTCGTGCTGGTGTTCGTGGTCAGCGTCGTGTTCGGGCTGCCGCCGTGGGTGCCGTCGCTCTACATCGCCGCGAGCATCGGCTGCTTCGTGATCTACGCGGTCGACAAGATCAGCGCCGTGCGGGGCCGCTGGCGGGTGCGCGAGTCGACGCTCATCCTGCTCGGGCTCGTCGGCGGCTGGCCGGGCGCGGTGATCGCGCAGCAGCTGTTCCGCCACAAGACCCGCAAGGCGGCGTTCCGCACGATGTTCTGGGTCAGCGTCGTGATCAACGTCGTCGTCTTCGCGATCCTCACGGCGAGCCCGCTGTCGCACCTGCTGACGCCGGCCTGAGCCGCCGCATCCTTGCTCCCGCGCAGGTCTCCGACGGCGGATAACGCCCGTAGACCGCATGGTCTGAGTCGCCCTCGGGCTTAAGTAGTGTTGTCGCATGAGCCCGACCTCGTCGCCCGTGGTACGGGCCAAGGCGCCGGGAAAGGTCAACGTCTTCCTGCGTGTCGGCGCGATCCAGGACGACGGCTACCACGACGTCGCGATCGCCTATCAGGCCCTCTCGCTGAGCGACGAGGTGCGGGTGCGCCATGCTGACGACTTCCGCGTCAGCGTGAGCGGCACCGTCGAGCTGGGGCGGGTTCCCATCGACGAGAGCAACATCGCCGTGAAGGCCGCGAAGCTGCTGGCCGAGCACACCGGCTACACCGGCGGCGTCGCGATCGACATCGACAAGCACGTGCCGGTGACGGGCGGGATGGGCGGCGGCTCCGCCGACGCCGCCGCGACGCTGATCGCCTGCGACGCCCTCTGGGGCACCGAGATCTCGCGCGACGACCTGTTCGCGCTGGCACGCCAGCTCGGCGCCGACGTCCCCTTCGCGCTCACCGGCGGCACCGCGATCGGCACCGGCCGCGGGGATGAGCTCTCGCCCGCCCTCGCGAAGGGCGGCTACGAGTGGGTGCTCGCCCTCGCCGACTTCGGTCTCTCGACGCCGGCCGTCTACGCCGAGCTCGACCGCCACCGCGAGCAGCACGCCGGCGAGATCCGCCCCGCCGACCCGCGCCCCAGCGTCGACTCCGACGTGCTGCAGGCGCTGCGCGCCGGCGACCCGCACATGCTCGCCGAGGTGCTGCACAACGACCTGCAGGCCGCCGCGCTGCACCTCGAGCCCTCGCTCGGCCGCGTGCTCGAGCTGGGGGAGAGCAACGGCGCGCTCGCGGGCATCGTCTCCGGATCCGGTCCGACGGTGGCCTTCCTCGCCGCCGATCGCGACTCCGCGCTCGAGCTGCAGGTCGCGCTGAGCGCGGCCCGGCTCAACGTCGTGCGCGCCTCGGGCCCGGTGCACGGCGCCCGCATCCTCTCCGAGTAGGCCGCACGGACGGGGATGAGGATGCGAGCGCTCGTGCTGGGTGGAACGGGATGGCTCGGCCGCGCGATCGTCGCGCGCCTGCTCGAGTCCGGTGCGGAGGTCACCTGCCTCGCGCGCGGCGAGTCGGGTGACGCGCCGTCGGGGGCGCGGCTCGTCGCCGCCGATCGTCGCGAGCCTGCTGTCTACGACGCCGTCGGGGCGGACGGGGATCTCGGGGCGGACTGGGATGAGGTCATCGAGCTCTCGTCGGCACCGGACCTGGTCGAGCCGGCCCTCGCGGCCCTGGCTGATCGGGCGGCCCACTGGACTCTCGTCTCCACCGTGTCGGTGTACGCCCGCGACGACGAGCCCGGAGCCGACGAGTCCGCGACGCTCGTGGAGCCTGTCGACCTGACCCGGTACGCCGACGCGAAGGTGATGGCCGAGCGCCGCAGCGCTGAGCGTCTCGGCGATCGACTCTCGATCGTGCGTCCCGGACTCATCGTCGGCGTCGGCGACCCGAGCGACCGCTTCGGCTACTGGCCGGCACGATTCAGCCGGCTAGAGAGCGGGCCCGCGCTCGCGCCGACGACCGATGGCCGCTTCGCGCAGGTCATCGATGTGGACGATCTCGCCCGATGGATCGGCAGGGCCGCGCCGTCAGAGCACAGCGGCATCGTGAACGCCGTCGGCGACCCGGTTCCATTGGGGGATCTCCTGCGGTGCGCCGCCGAGGCGGCGGGATCGGAAGCGGGGCTCGTCGAGGCCGATGACGAGACGCTGCTGGCTGAGGACGTGAACTACTGGGCGGGGCCTCGCTCGCTCCCGCTGTGGCTGCCCGCCGCCGCGGTCGGCTTCGCGCAGCGCAGCTCCCGGGCGTTCCGGGCGGCGGGCGGCGTGACGCGGCCGATCGACGACACCGTGGCCGACGTCCTCGCCGACGAGCGCCTCCGCGGGGTCGATCGTCCGCGTCGCTCCGGTCTCACCCGCTCCGACGAGGAGGCGGTGCTGCGCCAGATCACCTGACCCGCCCCGTCTCTCCCGCGCCCGCGCGCACCCGCACTCGCGCGACGCCGCATTTACGCGACCCGACGGCGTGATCGACTCGCGCCCTGGGCGGCGCGGTAGGGCCGGGCCGCCACCTATTAGCGCCGCAGCGCCTTGCGCGCCAGCGCGTTGCCGGCGAACTGGCCGACCTGCACGAGCACGATGATCACCGCGACGGTGATGTAGACGATCGGCCAGTTGTAGCGCTGCGAGCCGTACGTGATCGCGAAGTCGCCGAGGCCGCCGCCGCCGATCAGGCCGGCCTGCGCCGACATGTCGACGAGGCCGACGAAGATGAACGAGAAGCCGAGGATGAGCGGCCCCAGGCCCTCGGGGATCAGCACGGTCACGATGATGCGCAGCGGGTGCGCGCCCATCGAGCGTGCCGCCTCGAGCACGCCGTGATCGACGGCGACGAGGTTCTGCTCCACGATGCGGGCGACGGCGAAGGCGGCGGCCAGCGACAGCGCGAAGGCGGCCGCCTGAGGCCCGATCGTCGTGCCGACCACGCCGATCGTCAGCGGGCCGATCGCCGCGATGAAGATCACGAACGGGATCGGGCGCACGATGTTGACGACGACGTTGATGATCGTGAAGACGACGCGGTTCGCCAGCAGGTGGCCGGGTCGGGTGACCGTCAGCGCGACCCCGAGCACGATGCCGAGGATGCCGCTCGCGACGAGCGAGACGAAGACGATGAAGAGGGTCTCGCCGATCGCCTTCCAGAAGACGTCGATGTTGGCGATGAAGGCATCCATCAGGCGGCGTCCTCGGTGATCGTGACGACGCCGTCGGCGGCCAGGGCGGCGAGGGCGGCGTCGATGTCGGACTCGGCTCCGGTGAGCTCGTAGGTGAGGGCGCCGATGGCGCGGTTCTGCAGCTCGCTGATGCCGCCGAACACGATCGTGTCGCCGACGCGGTGCTGCTCGAAGGTGCGGGCGACGAGCGTGGTGAAGGCGGGGCGGTCCTGCACGGGGATCGTGACCAGCCGGCCGGGATGCGCGGCGCGCAGCCGCTCGAGGGTCGAGGCCGAGGGGCGGTCGTGCAGCACGGTGCGCACGAAGCGCGACGCGGCGGCGGTCGACGGGTTCGCGAAGACGTCGTAGACGTCGCCGTGCTCGACCACGCGGCCGGAGTCCATGACGGCGACGCGGTCGGCGATCGCGCGGATCGCCTCCATCTCGTGAGTGATGACGACGATGGTGAGGCCGAACTCCTGGTTGACGCGCTTGAGCAGCGCCAGCACATCCGCCGTGGTCTCGGGATCGAGAGCGCTCGTGGCCTCGTCGGCGAGCAGCAGTCGCGGCTGCGTCGCGAGCGCGCGGGCGATGCCGACGCGCTGCTTCTGCCCGCCCGAGAGCTGCTCGGGGTGGGCGTGCGCCTTGTCGAGCAGGCCGACGAAGTCGAGCAGCTCGGCGACGCGGCGGTCGCGCTCGGCGGCGCCGACGCCCGCCACGCGCAGCGGATAGGCGACGTTGCCCGCCACGGTGCGCGAGTGGAACAGGTTGAACTGCTGGAAGATCATGCCGATCTGGCCGCGCACCCGGCGCAGCTCCCGCTCCGGCAGAGCGGTCAGCTCGTCGTCGCCGACGATCACCCGGCCCGAGCTGGGCAGCTCGAGGGCGTTGATGAGCCGCACGAGCGTCGACTTGCCGGCGCCCGAGTAGCCGATCACGCCGAGGATCTCGCCCTCCTCGACCTCGAGGCTGACGTCGTCGACCGCAGTCACGCGGCCCGAGGGGGTGTCGTAGTGGCGGCTGACGTTCTCGAGTCGCACGAAGGCGCTCATCGGCTGCTCCGGGGGTGTTCGGGGTGTGCAGGGAGGGGGGACGTCGCCCGGGGCGACGTCGCGGTGGGCGTCGTCGCGGCGGGCGTCGTCACGAACACGGCGGATGCCGCCGTCCCGTTCACGGGGACGACGGCATCCGTCACGCGGTCGATGATCAGTCTCGCGTACCGGTCTTACTTGCTCGACGCGTCGCGCGCGTCCTGCTCGACCTTGGCGAGGCTCTTCTGCAGGTCGGCGGCCGAGGTCTCACGGAAGACGGCGGTGCCGCCGTTGGCCTCCTGCACGCCCTTCTCGACGGTCTTGTCGTGGTAGAGCGCGGCGAGCTTGAGGTAGAGGTCGTTCTTCACGTCGCCCTTGCGCGCGGCGAAGATGTTGACGTACGGCGCGGCCGCCTCGCTCGAGGGGTCGTCCTGGTAGATCGCGTTCTCGGTCTTGAGACCCGCGTCGGTGGCGTAGTTCTTGTTGACGATCGCGGCGTCGACCGAGCCGCTCTGCAGGGCGCCGGCGGTCTGCGAGGCGTCGAGCGGGGTGACCTCGACGTCGGCCGACTCGATGTCCTTGGTCGACGAGAAGGCGCTGCCGCCGTTCTTGAGCTTCAGCAGCCCGGCGTCCTGCAGCACCAGCAGGCCGCGGGCCTGGTTGATGGCGTCGTTCGGGATCGCGACCTTCGCGCCCTTGGTGACGTCCTTCACGTCGCTGAACTTCGTCGAGTAGAGCGGCAGCGGGTACACGGCCGTGGCGCCGATCGGCTGCAGGTCGTCGTCGTTGGTGACGTTGTAGTTCGCCAGGTACTGGATGTGCTGGAACTGATTGAGGTCGACCTGCTTCTGGCTCAGCGCCGGGTTGGGCTGGCTGTAGTCGCTGAAGTTGGTGAGCTTGACGTCGACGCCGAGCTCCTTCTTCGCGAGGGCGATGTAAGTCTTCCAGTAGGCCTGCGAGGCGTCGGCGACGCCGATGTTCACGGTCTTGCCCGCGTACTCGCCCGAGCCGGCGGCGGCATCCTTCGAACCGGAGTTCGCGTTCGTGGCGACGACGATGCCGGCGACGATCGCGATCACGGCGACGATCGCGACGATGACGCCGACGACGAGTCCGGTCTTCCGCTTCGGGCGGTCGGGCAGGGTGGGTGCAGACATGTGGGGCCTCGAGTTGCTGTGCAGGACGGGGCGGCGCCGTCGGACGACGCCAGCGCGACGTCGCGGGTGGGTGCTGTGGTTCCGGGCCTCGGGGACGCCGGAGCGCCTACTGTGACAAGACTTCGGGCCCGGAGCCAACCGGCGAGACACCCGGCGTAACAGTGGTGCACCTGTCGCGCGACGCGGTGCGATCGCCGACGTCGTCGGCGCCGGGACGCCGCGGGGACGAAGAAGCGGGGAGCGCGACCTCCGCAGTCGCGCTCCCCGCTCGTGCGCGCCGGCCGTCCGGTGCCGACGCGCGCATCCCGTCACGTCACTCGACGAGCTTTCCGACCGTGGAGACCTCGGTCATGAGCGCGCCGATCTCGGCGGGGATGGGTGCGGTGGCCTCACGCTCGATCGTGCCGTCGAGAGACCAGACGAAGTTGACCTGCAGAGCGGGGTCGAGCTGGGGGAAGTCGCTGCGGTTGTGGCAGCCGCGGGTCTCGCGGCGCTCGCGGGCGGTCGCGAGGGTCGCGCGGGCGGCGAGCACGGAGGCCTTCAGGTCGAAGGCGTGCGCCAGATCCTGGAACCCGGCGATGTCGGGGTGCACGCCCAGGTCGGGGATGCGCGCCTCGATCTCGTCGATCTTCTCCAGGCCCGTCGTGAGCCCGGCCTCGTCGCGCACGACGCCGGCGTGCTCGGTCATCGTGTCGCGCACGGACCGCTGCAGGGCGCGCACGTTCTGCTCGCCGTCGGCGGCGAGCAGCGCATCCACCTCGCCGCGGGCCTCGGCGACCGCATCGGCGCTGCGCTTCTGCGACGCGAGACCCGCCGAGTGCGCGGCGGCCGCCTGCCCGACGATGCGGCCGTAGACGAGCAGCTCGATGAGCGAGTTGCCGCCGAGCCGGTTCGCGCCGTGCAGTCCGCTCGACGCCTCGCCGATCGCGTAGAGCCCGGGAACGTCGGTCTGGTGGTCGGCATGATCGACCCAGACGCCGCCCATCGAGTAGTGCGCGGTCGGCGCGATCTCGATGGGGCTCTGCGTGATGTCGAGCATCTGCAGCTCGAGCATCGTCTGGTAGACCCGCGGCAGGCGGCGCATGATCGTCTCGCGCGGTAGATGTGAGACATCCAGCCAGACCCCGCCGTTCGCGGTGCCGCGGCCCTCGGCGATCTCGGTGTACGCGGCGAGCGCGACCCGGTCGCGGGTGCTCAGCTCGAGACGCTCGGGGTCGTAGCGCGGCATGAAGCGCTCGCCGAGGGCGTTCGTGAGGATGCCGCCCTCGCCCCGCGCCGCCTCGGAGATGAGCGTGCCGGCGGCGCTCTCGGGCTCGAGGATGCCGCTCGGGTGGAACTGCACCAGCTCCGGATCGCGCAGCCGGGCGCCCGCGAGCGCCGCGAGTCGGAACGAGTCGCCGGTGTTCTCGTCGCGGCGCGACGAGGTGCGACGCCAGATACGGTTGTGGCCGCCGGCCGCCAGGATCACGGCGTCGGCGTGGATGAGCAGCCGGGTGCCGTCGACCTGGTCGAAGCCGTAGGCCCCGAACACGGCTCCCTCGTCGTTCACGAGGAGGCGCGTGACGTAGACGCTGTCGAGGATCGGGATCTGCAGCTGCGCGGCGCGGTTCACGAGGGTGCGCTGGATCTCGAGCCCCGTGTAGTCGCCGGCGAAGGCGGTGCGGCGCCAGCGGTGCGCGCCGAAGAAGCGCTGCGAGATGCGGCCGTCGTCCTCGCGGGCGAAGGGCATGCCGTAGCGCTCCAGGTCGTCGATGCCGTGCGCTGCCCCCTCGGTCACGGTCTGCACCACGCGCGGATCGGCGAGCAGGTAGCTCTCGGTGAGCGTGTCCGCGGCGTGCTGCTGCCAGCTGTCCTCGGCATCCATCGTGCCCAGTGCGGCGTTGATGCCGCCGGCGGCGAGCGAGGTGTGCGCGTCGTTCTTGGGGCGCTTGCCGAGCACGAGCACATCCGTGCCGGCCTCGGCCAGCTCGATCGCGGCGCGCAGTCCCGAGCCGCCGGAGCCGATCACGAGCACGGCGGTTGACAGGCGGCGCTCCGCGAGTCGCGGGTTCGAGGAGGTGGTGCGGGGGTTCATGGTGCCTTTCCGGATGTCGGGTCGGGTGTCGTCCGGGGTGGCAGGAGGCCGGGCGGCGGGGCGGGGCGGGGCGGATCGGATCGGATCAGTGCGCGTCGCGCTCGTGCAGGCTCGCGTGCAGGCGGCGGAAGGCGGCATCCACGCGCGGGCTCGTGGCGCAGCCGACCCAGAGCGTGAAGTCGGCGCCGTCGCTGTCGACGTCGTCGGGCATCCACTCGCTCGCCCAGGCGGTGAGGGCGCGGGCGGCGAGGGCCCCGCGCGGGGCGAGCCCGTCGATGCGGCTGCTGCGCAGGTCGCGGCGCAGCCAGCTGACGGTCACGGCGTCGGGCACCAGCAGCGGCTCGATCTGGATGCGCGACGCGATCTCGATGAACACCTGGCCGTAGGCGTCGCCGGGCAGGTCGGCGAGGATGCGTCGCAGCGCCGGCAGGTCGGCGCTGTCGCCGACGAAGAGCACGCGGGTCGCGGTGTACAGGGGGACGAGGGGGTCGTCGAGCATGAGCGAGCAGCGATCCTTGTGGTTAGGTGAGGCTTACCTAAAACACAACAGCAGTGCCTCCCGGATGTCAACACTCCATCGACACCCGGGACGAAGGGAGATCCACGTGCCCGCTCTTCACGAACGACTGAGTCCCGTTCTCGACGAGGTCGTCCGCCGCAACCCCGGTGAGCTCGAGTTCCACCAGGCCGTCAGGGAGGTGCTCGAGAGTCTCGGACCGGTCGTGGCGAAGCACCCCCGCTACGCCGACGCCGAGATCATCCGGCGTCTGTGCGAGCCCGAGCGGCAGATCATCTTCCGGGTGCCGTGGGTCGACGATGCCGGGCGCGTGCAGCTCAACCGCGGCTTCCGCGTCGAGTTCAATTCGGCGCTCGGGCCGTACAAGGGCGGCCTGCGGCTGCACCCGAGCGTCTACCTCGGCATCGTGAAGTTCCTCGGCTTCGAGCAGATCTTCAAGAACTCGCTGACCGGGCTGCCGATCGGCGGCGGCAAGGGCGGCTCCGACTTCGACCCCAAGGGCCGCTCGGATGCCGAGATCATGCGGTTCTGCCAGTCGTTCATGACCGAGCTGCACCGGCACATCGGCGAGCACACCGACGTTCCGGCCGGCGACATCGGCGTCGGCGGACGTGAGATCGGCTACCTCTTCGGGCAGTACAAGCGCATCACCAACCGCTGGGAGGCGGGCGTGCTGACCGGCAAGGGCGTCACCTGGGGCGGGTCGCTCGTGCGCACGGAGGCGACCGGCTACGGCACGGTCTTCTTCGTCGACGAGATCCTGCGGTCGCGCGGCGAGTCGCTCGACGGCAAGCGCGTCGTCGTCTCCGGCTCGGGCAACGTCGCGATCTACGCGGTCGAGAAGGTGCACCAGCTCGGCGGAACGGTCGTCGCCGTCAGCGACTCGGGCGGCTGCGTCGTCGACGAGAGCGGGATCGACCTCGACCTGCTGAAGCAGGTGAAGGAGGTCGATCGCGCCCGTCTCAGCGCCTACGCGACAACGCGCGGCGTCGACTACGTGACCGGCGGATCCATCTGGGACGTGCGCGCCGACATCGCGCTGCCGTGCGCCACCCAGAACGAGCTGGATGCCGACGGGGCCGCCGCGCTCATCCGCGGGGGAGTGCAGGTGGTCGCCGAGGGCGCCAACATGCCCACGACCCCCGAGGCCGTGCGCGCTCTGACCGCCGCCGGCGTGACCTTCGCGCCCGGCAAGGCCGTCAACGCGGGCGGGGTCGCCACGAGTGCCCTCGAGATGCAGCAGAACGCCTCGCGCGACTCGTGGACCTTCGAGCACACCGAGCAGCGCCTCGCCGAGATCATGCGCTCGATCCACGACCGCTGCCTCGAGACGGCCGACGAGTACGGCACGCCCGGCGACTACGTGGCCGGCGCGAACATCGCCGGCTTCACCCGCGTCGCCGACGCGATGCTCGCGCTCGGGGTGATCTGATCCGGGCGTGACGTGATCCGAGAGTGATCTGACGGGCGGTGAGCGGCTTCGAGTCGCCTGCCGCCCGTCTCGTGTTCTCGCTGGATCGGCGCTGTCGGCGCTGTCGGCGCCGTCGGCGTGGCGGCGGCTCGATCTCGGGCCTTCGCGAGTGTCGGTGGAATGTGCATCTGATCTGCCGTTCTGTATCGCGGGGGGTCCGTCGGATGTCGGTGGTGGATGTCACTGTGCAGTTATGGAGAAGCCCACGACGACACCGGGAAGCGACGGCGATGCGCCGGCCGCTGATGGTGGCGTCGGCGGTGCAGTGACGCTGACCGGGTTGGTCGGCGAGGCGGAGGTCGCGCTCGCGGCCCTGACGGCGGGGCAGGTGGCGGAGGTGCGGATGCTCGCCCGCGCCGGGCAGCTCGCCGAAGCCGAAGCGGACGGAGCACCCGCGAATGTGCGCGCCCACGACATGGCGCTCCGGTCGATCGCGGCCGAGATCGGCGGAGTGTTCCGCTCCCCGGACCGCACCATCCAGCGCCGCATCGGCGAGGCGCGGGAGATCGTCGAGTTCTATCCCGCGGCGCTCTCGGCGTGGGAGCACGGGTTCATCACCCGCGGGCACGTGTCCGTGATCGTCGATGCGGGCCGGGTGGTTCCGGTGGAGCGTCGGGGTGAGTTCGAGCGGGAGGCGATCGAACGCAGCCTCCTGGATACGCCGAACCGGGTGCGGGCGGGGTTGGAGCTCTACGCGGAGAAGCTCACCGAGCGCACCTTCACCGAACGCCACGAGGACGCCGCCCGTGGGCGGGCGGTTCGTCTGATCCCGGGCAGGGATGGGATGTGCGACGTGATCGCGACCGTTCCGACGGTGATCGGCGACGGCATCCTCGACCGCCTGACCCGCATGGCGCATACGGTCCAGGACACTTCCTCGGCCGTCGCCGGGGAAGCGGATCGGCGGACGGTCGATCAGATCCGCGCTGACGTCTTCGCGGACCTGCTCCTCGCCGGCTCCCCGGCACTCGACCCGACCACGAATGGGGATGCGCCTGGCGTGCTGGGGGCGATTCGCGCCCAGGTGCAGGTCACTGTGTCCGCGCTGACGCTCCTCGGCGACGACGAGAACCCCGCCGACCTGATCGGGCGTTCGCCCATCGATGCGGGCACGGCCCGCTACCTCGCGGGCGACGCCCCGTCGTGGACGCGCATCCGGACGGACCCGGTCGATGGCACGACGGTCGCGGTCGACCGGTACCGGCCCTCGCTCGAGCAGCGCCGTCACCTGCGCGCCCGTGACCTGCACTGCCGCTTCCCGGGATGCCGGATGGCGGCGATCCGCTGCGAACTCGACCACACCATCGACCACGCCCTCGGCGGCCCCACCGCGCTGACCAACCTCGCCCATCTGTGCCAGCGGCATCACTCGATGAAGCAGTTCACCGCCTGGCGAGTGAGACAACACCCCGGTGGGATCCTCGAATGGACCTCCCCGACCGGTCGCACCTACCGCGAAGACGCTCCTGCACCGGCGGTCGCCTTCGTGCCGCTCGGGCACCCGATTCGCCACCTCTCCCGGATTCGACCGCCTGATCTCGACGATCCACCCGATCCGCTCGACGTTTCAGTCGACATGTCAGGGGTGCCCGACGCCTCCGGAGTCTCTTCGCACCGACACGAACGGGAGTGCGACGTCGCACCGTTCTGATCGAGCAGTCGCGCAGTGCACGGCTGACGGCTGACGGCTGCCTGCTCGACGCGACCGCGAAGCGGAGGCCGCCGCATCCGCCACCCCGCGCCCGGGCCGCGGCGGCGGCACGACTGCCGCCGCGGCCCTACCCTGGGGAGGACATGGCACATCTCCTCGGCGCTGAGCGCATCCGCCTCGAATACCCGACCCGCGTGATCTTCGACGACGTCACCGTCGGCATCGGCGAAGGCGACCGCATCGGCGTCGTCGGCCGCAACGGCGACGGCAAGTCGAGCCTGCTGCGCATCCTCGCCGGGCGTCAGGAGCCCGACTCCGGCCAGGTCACGATGCGACGCGGCACCACCCTCGGCATGCTCGACCAGAGCGACGAGCTGCCGAGCCAGCAGACGATCCGCGAGGCCGTCGTCGGCGACCGCGCCGAGCACGAGTGGGCGGGGGATGCGCGCATCCGCGACGTGCTCGCCGGACTCCTCGGCGACCTCGACTTCGATGCCACGATCGGCTCGCTCTCGGGCGGACAGCGCCGCCGCGTCTCCCTCGCCGCGCTGCTCAGCCGCGACTGGGACCTGGTGCTGCTCGACGAGCCCACCAACCACCTCGACGTCGAGGGCGTGGCCTGGCTGGCCGAGCACCTCAAGCGCCGCTGGTCGCCCAACTCGGGCGGCCTCGTCGTCGTCACCCACGACCGGTGGTTCCTCGACGAGGTGTCGTCGAGCACCTGGGAGGTGCACGACCGCATCATCGAGCCCTTCGAGGGCGGCTACGCGGCCTACGTGCTGCAGCGCGTCGAGCGCGACCGGCAGGCCGCCGCGATCGAGTCGAAGCGCCAGAACCTCATGCGCAAAGAGCTCGCCTGGCTGCGCCGCGGCGCGCCCGCCCGCACGAGCAAGCCGAAGTTCCGCATCGACGCGGCCAACGAGCTCATCGAGAACGAGCCTCCCGTGCGCGACGCGGTGTCGCTGCAGCGCATGGCGGTCTCCCGACTGGGCAAGGACGTCGTCGACCTGCTGGATGCCGGCGTCACCTACCCGGTGCCCGTCGGCGCCGGCGCGGCGGCCGGCGCCGTCGGCGGTGAGCGCGTCATCCTGCGCGACATCGAGTGGCGCATCGCCCCGGGCGAGCGCACCGGCATCCTCGGCGTCAACGGCGCCGGCAAGTCGACCCTGCTCGGACTCGTCTCGGGTGCCGTGCAGCCGACCAGCGGTCGCGTGAAATTCGGCAAGACGGTCAAGATCGGCGTGCTCGACCAGCGCCTCGCCGAGCTCGAGGCGATCAGCGGCGACAAGGTGCGCGAGGTCATCGGCCGCTATCGCACGGCGTATCGCGTCGGCGACCAGGATCTGTCGCCCGGCCAGCTGCTCGAGCGGCTCGGCTTCCCGACGGCCCAGCTGTCGACACCCGTGCGCGACCTCAGCGGCGGCCAGAAGCGCCGCCTGCAGCTGCTGCTCGTGCTGCTCGACGAGCCGAACGTGCTCATCCTCGACGAGCCCACCAACGACCTCGACACCGACATGCTCGCCGCGATGGAGGATCTGCTCGACTCCTGGCCGGGCACCCTGCTCGTCGTCTCGCACGACCGCTACCTGCTCGAGCGCGTCACCGACCAGCAGTTCGCCGTGCTCGACGCACGCCTGCGGCACCTGCCGGGCGGCGTCGAGGAGTACCTCAAGATCCGCCGCGACCAGCAGAGCGGATCGAGTTCGGGATCGGGTTCTGGCGCGACCGGCGCAGGCTCCGGGCCGGGCTCGCCGTCGTCGGGCGGCGTCGCCGGAGCCGTCGCCGCGACCGCACTCGCCGGTGCCGAGCGCCGCGCCGCCGAGAAGGAGCTCTCGGCGATCACGCGCCGGCTGGCGAAGGTCGACGAGCTCGTGCGCGCCCAGCACACCGCCTTCGCCGAGCACGACCAGAGCGACTACGAAGGACTCGGCACGCTGCAGGCGCAGCTCGCGACCCTCGAGTCGGAAGCCGCCGAGCTCGAGGAGCGCTGGCTCGAGCTGAGCGAGCAGCTCGAGGGCTGACGGCAGCCGCGGCAGAGGCGACCAGCGGGTCATCGGCCGCCGACGCGCCGCTCCGCGCGAAGTCGGCGGGTTAACCCGAACTTCGGCGAGCACCCCCTTTCCGAGTGACGGATTCTCGATAAGGTGATCGGGTATGCGAGCGGGCCTCGAGCCCGCGCACTGACCACGAATGGGGATCCGGTTGTCAGACGACACTGAGCGCATCTACGAGCTGCGAGACGAGGTCTCGCGCACCGGCCAGGCCTACGAGGATGCGGCGTCACGGCCTCTTCCCGAGGCCGTCAGTGACGAGTCGGGCAGCATCGGCGTCAACATCGACACCGACGGTGCCTATGTCGTGACGATCGGCGACGGCTGGAACTCGGCCTACGAACCCGGTGAGCTGGCGGAGGGCGTCGTGCAGACCCTGCAGGCCTTCGGTCTCGCCCGCGTCGAGGGCTGGGCGAGCAATCTCGACAGCGCGCTCGACGAAGAGCGGCGCAACACCCCCATCCCGCCGCTCGACGACACTCTCGCGAGCCAGGTCAAGGCCTCGCTCGACGGCGACCTCGACAGCGCGCGCGAGACGGAGCGCATCCTCGAGAACCTGCTGGGCTTCCTCGAAGACGTCGAGGCCAACCTGGACTCGACGTTCGACATCGTCTCCCAGCGCGGCGCACGCACCGGTGCCGCGTCGACGGAGACCCGGAACGTCTCGGTCGAGGTCACCGCCGGTGGCGATGTCCGCTCCCTCCAGCTCGACGAGGACTGGCTGAGCCGCTCGTCGGGCGCGCAGATCTCGCGTGAGCTCACCGCCGCCCTCGCCCAGGCGCACGCCGATGCGGCGTCGAGCGGAGCCGGGTCGTTCACCGGCACCCCGCTCGAGAAGTACCAGAAGTTCGCCGACGACCCCGAGGCTTTCGCGCGCTACGTGCGAGGACAGGAGTAAGAGATGCCGTTCGCACATCCGGAACTCAAGGTGCAGTTCGACGCGCTGTCGAACGACGCCACCGTCTGGAACGCGGCAGGTGAGACCCTCACCGCCGCACACCGCTCGCTCCAGGGCATCGAGGTCAACCGCGGAGCGTTCTCGTTCGCCGCGATGGACGTCGCCGACACCTATCTCGAGGTGCACACCACGGTAATGCGCCTGCTCGACCAGGGCACGGAGGCGGTCGGGGGCATCGCGACGCAGCTGCGCGCCGTCCGCGCCGATTTCGAGAACAACGAAGACGTCACCCGCGCGGCGCTGTACGCGCTGTGGCAGCCGAACGACCACTGAGCCGGCGAGCGAAAGGCTACGAGAAGTGAATCCGATCAACCAGGTGATCGAGCGGATCATCCAGATGCTGCGCCGGGTGCAGCAGATCATCGATCGCATCACCGCGATCGTCAACGCGATGCTCAAGATCGTTCCCGCAGTGATGAGCTACATCATCGACCGCGTGAAGGAGGGCTGGAACCAGATGCTCGCCAAGCTGGCCGAGTTCTGGGACTGGTTCACCGACAAGCTCAGCTACGTCGGCGATCCGTTCAAGCTCAACGGCGCCGCAGACGGCTGGAAGCAGATGGGCACCCGCGTCTCGCGCATCAACGACACGATCCAGGACTTCAACCTGGCCGTCGACGACGAGTGGACCGGCCGCGCGGCGGATCAGTACAAGCAGATCCTCGAGCCCCAGCGCCGCGCCAACACATCGATCCTCTCCGACTACGCCGAGAACGTGGCCGGGGCGATGACGGGCATGGCGAACGCGATCATCGCCTTCTGGGTGGCGATCGTGGCTGCGATCATCGCGCTGCTCTCGGCCCTCGCGGGCGCCGCGACCGCGGCCGGGACCATCATCGGCCTCCCGGCAGCCCCGGTGCTGATCGTGCTCGGCATCGTCGCGTTCCTCGTCGCGGCCGGTGGCGGCGTCGCCATCCTGTACGTCGCCGCGGGCAGCGCGAAGTCGACCATCGCCTCGACCGGCGCCGGCATCAGCACCTGGCCCAAGCTCGCGGCCACGTGACCGATCTCGACAGAGCCGAGGGCCCGGTGAGCGCACGTCGCTCCCGGGTCTTCGGCGTGTTCGCCCTGGTGCTCGCCGCGGCCCTGCTCGTCCTCGCGGTGTACTCGCTGTCCCGGAGCGGTGACGACGGGTCGCTCGTCGGCCCCGCCGGATCGGCCATCGTGGCGGCGCTCGTCGCGGTGCTCATCGCCGTCATCGCCTTCCGGGTAGGCCGCGGCGGCGCCGGAGTCCGTGCGCAGACCGGACCACTCACCCTGTTCACGATCCTCGCCTTCGTGCTCGGTGTCGCGGGCGCCGGGCTCGGGATCCTGTTCGGCCTCGTCAGCGGCTCGGGCGGCGCGATCTCCGCCGGGCTCGGGGTCTTCGCGCTCGCCCTCCTCGTGGCGGTGCAAGGCGCGCTCGTCTACCGGCTCGCCGCTCGCGCGAACTGAGCTGCTTCCCGACCGCATCCCGTCGGACGTCATCCCCTGCTCGAGCCTCCGATGCCGACCGGGGCGGGCGGTGACGTCGGCGTCGGACTTCACGGCGCGCGCGTGAGAGCATCGAGGGGATGAGGATCGCGGTCACCGGAGCGAGCGGCTTCGTCGGCGGTGCGATCGCGACGGCGCTCGCCGATCGCGGCGACGAGGTCGTCGGCTTCGGGCGCACGCCGCGGCGCTGGACGCATCCCCGCGGGCGCTACCGCGTGTGGGATATCACGGCCGGCCAGATGGTCAGCGACCAGGACTTCGACGCGGTCGTGCACGCCGCCGCCCTCGTCGACCCGGGCGCCTCCCGCGAGGAGTCCATGCGGGTCAACCAGTTCGGCACCCGCAACGTCGTGCGCAGCTTCGTCGGCTCGCGCGTCGTGCACCTCTCGAGCACGGCGGTCTACGACCTCATGGTGCCGAGCGTCGACCTGCCCGAGTCGACGCCGCCCGCGCGCCGCTTCCTCAGCGGCTACTCCGCATCCAAGCTGGCGGCCGAGCGTGAGCTCGCCGGCGCGGACGCCGTGCTGCTGCGACCCCACCTGATCTACGGGCCCGGCTCGCCGCTGATCGGCGTGCTCAGCCGCGGCGCGCGTGCAGCGCGCGGTGCCCGGCTGCCGCTGCCCGGCGGCGGGCGCGTGCGTCACCGTCTCACCTCGATCGGCAATGTCGTGCACGCCGTCGAACGCGCCCTGCGGCCCGAGACGCCGCGCGGCACCTACAACATCGGCGACGCGACCCCGGTCGAGCTCGGCGGCGTCGCCACCGAGCTGCTGTCGCGCCGCGGACTCGACGTGCGCGTCGTCGACGTCGACGTGGATGCGGCCGCCCGCGCCGTCGGAACCCTCGAGTTCGCGGCCCGCGCCGCCCGACGGCGCCCGCTCATCACGCGGCACACGGTCAAGCTCATCGGGCTCGAGCGCACCTTCGACCTCAGCGCCGCCCGCGACCGTCTCGGCTTCCACCCGACACCCACGACGCTCGACGGAGCCGACGACTGGTAGATCCGAGCGAGCTCACCACCGGCGCATCCGGCTCACTAGGGTCGACGCCATGAGCGATGTTCGCGACCGTTCGGCCCGCCTGTTCCAGATGGGCGACGGCACCGACCGCATCCAGTTCTTCAGCGATGCGGTGTTCGCGATCGCGATGACGCTGCTCGTGCTCGACATCCGCCTGCCCGCCGACCTCGGCGAGCACCCCGATGCCGCGCGCGTCACGAGCGCCCTCGTCGAGCTGTGGCCGCAGTTCTTCGGCTACCTGCTGAGCTTCGTCGTCATCGCGATCAACTGGGTCAACCACCACCGCAAGTTCCGCGTGATCGAGCGCTGGGACTCCGGTCTGCTCGTCGCGAACTTCACGCTTCTCGCCCTCGTCGCCTTCCTGCCGTTCCCGACCAGCGCGCTCTCCGACTACGGCGCGGTGACACCGGTCGTGGTGCTCTACGCGGCCACCGTCGCCGCCCTCAACCTCGCGCAGGCCTGGATCTGGGTGCACGCTCGCCGCCGCGGACTGATGTCGGACTCGGTTGATGCGGGCGTGTACCGCTACGTGATCGCCAACCTGCTCGCGATGCCGGTGATCTTCGGCCTCTCGATCGCGATCGCCTTCGTCTCGGCGAGCTGGGCGATGTACTTCTGGATCCTCACGGCCCCCGCATCGGCGATCGTCGTCGGGGCGGCGCGGCGGCGGTACAGCCCTCTGGGAGCGTCGACGTCAGCATCCGCACGGGCCGCGGCGCCGGAGCCCGACTCGTCGGGGACTCCCTCGCCGGAGCCCGACTCGCCCGAGCCCGACTCGCCGGAGCCCGACTCGCCCGATCGGAACTAGCCCTCGGCGTCGAAGTCGAGGCTCAGCTTGCGCAGCAGGCCCGACAGCCGCTCCTGATCGGCGGCGCTCAGTCCCGACAGCAGCTCGCGCTCGGCATCCAGCAGCAGGCTGATCGCCCGGTCGACGCGCTCGCGCCCCAGTGCGGTCATGACCACGAGGATGCCGCGGCCGTCGTGCGGATCGGTGCGGCGCTCGACGACCGTGCGCGCGACGAGCCGGTCGATGCGGTTCGTCATGGTGCCGCTCGAGACGAGGGTCTGCTGCAGCAGCGCCTTCGGGCTCAGCTGGTACGGCTCGCCGGCCCGCCGCAGCGCCGACAGCACGTCGAACTCCCACGGCTCGAGGTCGCTCGCGGCGAAGGCCGCCTTGCGCTCGCGGTCGAGGTGCTTGGCGAGGCGCGAGACGCGCGAGAGCACCTGCAGGGGAGTGAAGTCGAGATCGCCGCGCTCGCGTGACCACGCATCGACGATGCGATCGACTTCGTCGGAGGCGAGCATCCGCCCATCATGGCACCCTGCGCCGGGAGCCGGTCGTCGCTCTCCGACGACCGACTCCCTTCGCATCATCAGGCCGCCTCGGCCTCCGTCTCGAGCGTGAGCGGCGAGGTCAGCACGGCGAGCTCGCGCTCGCTCGCCCGGCGCACGCGGCGCGCTCGCACGGCGAAGGCGATTCCGGCCGCGACGCCCGCGAGGGCTGCCGCCGTCAGGAACGCCTCGGTGTAGCCGGCCTCGAGAGGCAGGCCTGTCGCATCCGTGTTCGCGAACACGATCACGGTCACGACCGAGCTCGCGATCGCTCCGCCGATCGTGCGCAGGTTCGCGTTGACGCCGGTCGCGATGCCGGTCTGGGTCGACGGCACGCTCTGCACGATGAGGCTGGTCATGGCCGCGTAGGAGATGCCGAGACCGAGGCCGAAGAGACCCGCCTCCGTCGCGACGAGCCACGGCTGCGAGTGCAGCAGCGCCATCCCGATCGCCGACAGCGCGAGCAGGGCGGCGCCGCCGCCGAACTGCACCCGGAAGCTCACGACCTTGCCGATCGGCCCGCTGAGGAAGCCCGCGGCCGCCATGGTGACGAGCATCGGCAGCATGAGCAGGCCCGACTGGGCGATGGAGGCGCCGAGGCCGTATCCGGTCGAGGTCGGCGTCTGCACGAAGCGAGCGAAGAAGGCGAACACGGCGAACATCGCGCCGCCGAGCAGCAGGCTGGCGAGGTTGGTGCTCCAGATCGCCGGGGCCCGCATGAGCCGCAGGTCGACCAGGGGCTCGACCGAGCGCAGCTCGACGGCGACCCAGGCCGCCATCAGCACGACGGCGAGGGCGAAGAGGCCGAGCACGAGCGGTGAGGTCCAGCCCCAGGCGGCGCCGTTGCTCAGCGGCAGGAGCAGGGCGACGAGCCAGCCCGAGAGCAGGATGCCGGCGGGCACGTTGATGCGGCCGTGCTCGCGCTCGGTCGAGCGCGGGATCACGAGCATGGCGAGGATGCCGCTGGCCACGACGAGCGCGAGGGGCAGCAGGAACAGCCCGCGCCAGGTGAGCGCTTCCGCGAGGGGACCCGCGATGACGGTGCCGAGTCCGGACCCGATCGCGATGACCGCCGACATGGCGCCGATGGCCGAGGCGATGCGCTCGCGCGGGAAGGTCTCGCGCAGCAGTCCGAAGGCGAGCGGGAACAGCGAGGCGCCGACGCCCTGCAGCACGCGGCCGATGAGCAGCACGCTGAGGTCGGGCGAGGCGAAGGCGATCAGGTCGCCGGCCGCGACGATCGCGACGACGGCGAGCAGGGTGCGACGGCGGCCGAACAGGTCGCCGACGCGCCCGATCAGGGGAGTGGCCACGGCGGCGGCGATGAGCCAGGCGGTGAGCGTCCAGTTGACGCCGGCCGGGGTCGTGGCGAGGTCGCGCTGCATCTCGGGCAGCACGGGGATGACGAGGGACTGCAGTGAGCTGAGGCTCGCGACGCCGAGGGCGAGCGCGAGGAACACGGTGAACGGTGAACGAGGCACGAGGCCTTCTTCCTTCTGATGGTTCCGGTGGTTCTGACGGTTCTGTCGTGAGGTGCCGGGGTCGGAGAGGCGCGTCGGGCGGTGCGGGCCGGGCGGCGTGCTTTCGGCGACGAGGCGGCGTAGACTGGAGGCTGGCTCCGATCGGAGGGAGCCTCCGCTTAGATGACATTAGCGGAGGGTGCCTCCGCTTCGCAAGCCTCGATTGGAGTTCTTCCGTGAGCACGTCTGCGAGCACGGCCTCGGCTGCCGTCGCGACCGCCGCATCCGGCACCGCACCCGCCGCTGGTTCGACCGCCCCGGCCGCTGCCGCCTCGACGGCCGCCGCCGAGCTGCTCGCCCAGCTCTCCAGCGTCGTGCAGCGCCCGAAGCGCGCGGATGCCGCCCGCAACTACGACGCGCTCGTCGCCGCGGCGCGCGACATCTTCGCCCGCGACGGATCCGGCGCCTCGCTCGAGGAGATCGCCCGCAGCGCGGGAGTCGGCATCGGCACGCTGTACCGCAACTTCCCGACCCGCGACGAGCTGATCGAGGCCGTCTACGTCGAAGAGGTGCAGTCGCTGGTGCTCGCTGCTCAGGCGACCGAGACCCTGCCCTCCGACAAGGCGCTCGGCGCCTGGCTCGAGCGCTTCCTCGAGTACGTCGGCACGAAGCGCGCTCTCCTCGAGGGCCTCAACAATCGCGAGTCGACCGTCTTCGCTCAGTGCCGCAGCGTCATGTACGGCTCGGGTGAGCCCGTGCTCCAGCGCGCGCAGACCGCCGGCGCGGTGCGCGGCGACGTCAGCATCTCGGATGTCGTGCGTCTCATCTCCGGCGTCGCCGGCGTGGTCGTCGACGACGACGCCCAGCGCGACCGCCTCATCGGTCTCGCGATGGACGGCCTGCGCCCCGTCGGCTGACGGCGCCGCATCCTCTGGCAGACTCGTCCTGCGCCGCACGCGGCGCGTTCCGCCGTGGTGTAACGGCAGCACGACGGCCTTTGGAGCCGTGAGGTTCAGGTTCGAATCCTGGCGGCGGAGCGAGTCGAGCAGGATCCGAGAAGCGCTCGTCGACGGTGCCTGCCTACCCTGAGTGCGTTGTCCACCACGCGAAGGGAAGACCATGCCGGATCAGACCGAGACCTTCTCCGCCGACGAGCGCAAGGCGATGAAGACCCGTGCCGCCGAGCTGAAGAAGCGCGAGAACGGCGACGCCGAGGTACGCAAGATCATCGACGTGATGACCGACGAGGAGCAGGCCATCGCCCTGCGCATCCACGAGGCGATCCTGGAACAGGTGCCGCAGCTGCAGCCGAAGCTCCGCTACGGCCAGCCGGCGTACTACCTCGACGGCACGGTGCTCTGCTTCTTCATGGCCGCGTCGAAGTACAAGACGGCATCGTCCATCTTCGGATTCGACGACGCGACCCGCGTGCGCGACGGGGACATGTGGCCGAGCTCCTACGCGATCCAGAATCTGTCGACCGCCGACGAGAAGCGCCTGCTCGACCTCGTGAAGCGCGCCGCCGGCTGATGTTCTGTCGAGTGAGCGCGCCGGCGGATTCGGTCAGCCGAGGTCGAGCGTGCAGTCGGGTAGCTTGATTCCCCGCCCTCGACGCCACGCCCACGCGGTCGACCGCACCTCGTCGTGAAAGAGGTACTCGCCGGAGACGTACTCACTGCCGGCCGGCGTCGACACATCGGCGCTGACGCCGTCGTCCGGGATGAGGGAGGCGGTGGGGCTGTGCTCGTAGAACGAGAAGTCGATGCGATCCCAGTGCTGCGGCACGGGATCGCCGTCGGGTGCGAGCGACCAGCCCTGCATCGACGTCGAGATCGGCACGCCCCTGCCGAACATCGCGCTGGGGCCCGAGTAGACCCGGGTCGCGGTGGTCGTCAGGATGCGGCGGTAATCCCCGAACTCGATCGTGACCGAGTCGGCGGAGAACTCCTCGCAGAACGCGATGTCGATCGTGTCGCCGTCGACGTGGTAGGCGAGCGATTCCTCCAGGCTGCAGCCGCTGAGCGCGGCGGCCGCGACCCCGAGCAGGCCGAGCGCGGCAGGGACACGAGCGGCTCTCATGGCGTCACGTTAGCGATCGGTTGACGGACGCGGATCACGGCAGGATCTCGGCTGGATCCCGTCCTCATAACGGCGAGATCCTTCATGACGCAGCGCTGTGGGATCGTGGACGCGCACGCCTGCCGTCTCCAGAAAGCAGCACGATGACGACACCGCATCCGGCGCTCGAGCCGCGGTACTTCGCCCGCATGGCGGCGGCGCTCGGCGACAAGGCGCGCGTGCTCGAGCATGTGCGACCGGGGCACGTGATCGACGCCGGAGCCGGCGGGGGAGAGCTGGCGGGGATGCTCGCCACGCTGCCCGGCGTCGACGTCACCGCGCTCGACCTCGCCGAGGAGTCGCTCGCGCGCCTGCGCGAAGACGGGCGCTTCGCGGTCGAGCAGCGCGAGCTCGGCGACGATCGCGAGCCGCTGACGGCGCGGCCCGCATCCACCATCGTGTTCAGTGCTGTGCTGCACGAGGTCTACTCCTACGCGGCGGAGCCGTGGGCGGCGCACGAGCGCGCGCTCGCGCAGGCGCGGGCGACGCTCGCGCCCGGCGGCGTCGTCATCATCCGTGACGGGGTCATGCCCGAACGGCCCGGCGAGCCGGCCGAGCTGCGCGGACGCGACGACACCCTCGTCGAGCAGTACCTGGCGCTCTCGTCGTTCGCCGAGACGCGACTCGGGCGGATGCGTCCGGGCGTCTGGGCGGGAACGCGGCACGCCGTCTCCGAAGCGCTCTGCACCCTCACCTGGGGTGCGGCCTCGCTTCCCCGCGAGGCGCTCGAGCGCTTCCAGCTCGCGACCCTCGACGGCTACGCAGACCTGCTCGAGCGGGCGGGGCTGCGCGTCATCCACCGCGAGGCGACGACGCAGCCCGGCTATCGAGAGCATCTGGATGCGGCGGGCTGGTCGGCCGACGAGCCGGACGGCGCGTGGTTCCCGCCGACGACGGGACTCTGGGTGGCGGTCCGCGACGACGCGGACGCGGGCGGTGGATCCGCCTAGGCTGCGACGCCGCCGGTTCCGGCTGTTACCGGTCCGTCCCCCTGTCGGGCCGGCATCCGGGCGCCGAGCGCAGCGCCGGGGACCCGGAGCGCGGATGATCAGATGACCGGCTTCTGCCAGCCCGCCTCCGTGGCGGCCCAGCGTCCCGCATCCGTCGTGTCCTGCGGCGGATACGGCGTCGGCGAGCCCGGAGCTGTGCGCCACAGCGCGAGATCGTTGTCCCACTGTGCGCTCAGCTCGCCCGCCCACACCAGCACGCGCGCGTCGTAGAACGCCTGGTACAGCGCGAGCGCGAAGTCGGGCAGGAACCCCATCGCGTATCTGTTCCCTGAGCCGAAGTCGCCCGTGAGCAGGCTCGCGCGCACCGCCGTGTAGCCGTTCGGCGTCAGATTCCAGCCGACGGTGACCGCCCCGTTGCCCGCCAGGAATCCGCCGGTCGGATCGAGCACGTTGCCGAACACCGAACCCAGCTTGATGCTGACCTTCTGGATGCTGCGGGGCTTGTACCGGTCAGAGCCGAAGTTGAAATGGGCGCCCAGGTTCCGCGCGATCGCGCAGACCGTGGCGTGGATCCAGCGGCTGTCGGCGACGACGACGAAGCGGGCGCCCGGGCTGAACAGCCACCGCTCGGTCGCATCGAACGGCTCCCACTGCAGCGGGTTGAGGGGCGGCGGTCCGTTCTGACCGGCGAACGGCGCCGGCCAGGAGCCCGCTCCCGGCTGGGCGGCAGCGGATGCCGGCGGTGTCGGCTGGGGAGGGACATAGGCGGGCAGCGGGGCGGCCGGAGGCGGCGCGACCGGGGGTGACTGCGGCGGGGCATAGTTCTGCGGCGGTGCGTACCCCTGGGGCGGTGCGAACTCCTGGGGTGGCGCGTATCCCTGCGGTGGTGCGTACCCCTGGGGTGCCGGCGCCGGATAGCCGTACCCCGGGGAAGGCGGCGCGTATCCCTGCGGTGGCGGTATGGAGGTCGACGCGCCAGGGGGATACCCCACCGGCAGCGGCGGCGTGATCTGCTGAGGCGGGGCGCCCTGCGGCCCAGCGGGTTCGGATTCGGGCTTCGGCCTTGCGGGCTCCGGCTCGGCGATGCCCGGGATGCGCACCTGCGTCGGCACCTCGGACTGATCCGGTTCGGTCGACGTCTCCACGCCGTCGCCGGCGTCCGGATCTCTGCTCACTTTCCCATCATGCAAGACGGCGGACCGGGTCTGCTCAGCGCCACCCCAGTTCGTCGTCTTCACTGAACTCCATCCGCTCGTCCAGCTCGGCGAGCGCGACGAGGGCGAGTCGCACACACCAGGCGACCGCGCCCAGCGCGAGCACGATCGCGAGGATGATCAGGGCGGCGGCCGGGTCGAGGATGGCGGGGTCGAGGGCGTCCATGTCGGCAGTGTCGAGCGCGCATCCGGGGGAGTGCCCGGAACGGCGAGCTCCCGGTCTGAGAGCTTCGACAGACTGCGCGCTTCACGCTGCGGCCGAGGCGTGAAGCGAACTGCTCACGGGCTCTCTGCGCGATTTCGGCGCGAGTCGAGATGATGGTGTCAAGTCACCGACGCTGACGGGGAGGTCTCGTGAAGAAGGAGCAGCTCGCTGGCTATCTGCTCGAGGAGGTGCTCGGGTACCTTCTCGAATCGAGTGGCTATCGCCTCGTCTCGGAAGCGGACGACCCTGCGTCCCTGGTGTCTCGGAGCAACGGATTGTGTGTCCGCGGCCGAGGTGCGGAGCACCAGGCGGAGGCTTTGGGAGACCTCGACATAGCGGTGCCGTTCTCGTTGCCCATCCGCCTCTTCGTCGAAGCGAAATGCGTGGCCAGACCGACCCCGATCGGTGTTGTGCGCAATGCGCACGGAGTGGTCCACGACGTCAACGAGTTCACGCATTCGAGCATCGCCACTTCGCGGACTCTCCGTCAGGTGCAGTACCGGTACTCGGTGTTCTCGACAGGCGGGTTCACGAAAGACGCCCAGAGCTTCGCGGTTGCGCACCAGATCTCACTGATCGATCTCTCCAGCTCTGTGTGGTCCGGGCTCGCCAAGTCGCTTCTCGATGCCGCGTCCGCTGCGCTTCGCCTGAACCTCGGCGAAGAAGGCAACGTCGCGACCGTGCGCCGCGCTCTCCGCGAGTCGCTTCGATCGACCGATTCGGTCGAGTACGAAGATGATCAAGACCTTGCGCCCGGGGCCGAAGCGATGCAGTCCATCTCGAGGTACTCGGTTGGTCGGTGGGCTCGTGATTGCGCCGAGAACGTTCTGCGCGGGAAGACTGGCAAGAACGATCTCCTGCTCGGGTTCGTCGACGCGCCGTTCGTGCTGGCCCTGAAGCCGGAAGACATCGATCGCTTCGATGAGCATGCGAAGCTCTTCGGCGACGACTTCGCAGTGTCGATCCGGTTCGGGCGCAGGAGCCCAACGGGAGGCGATTGGGTGATCCGTCCGATCGATGATCCTGACGCGTTTGCCCTATCGTTCCCGATTCCCGAAGCAATCGAGCAGATCGTGCTCGCGGAAGATCCGGAACGACAACGCCGGGCGGCACAGCGAGCCAAGCGCTCTCTTCTCTCGACGATCACGGTTTATCGAAACGGACGGGCGGTGCGTCTCAGATATGACCGCACACCAGCCGAGCCGTCGCCTGTTGGCGACTCCATGCTCCGTGAGCACCTCGAGGGTCGTCCCCTCGACGACTTCGCCGCCGCGGGGCACCCACTCATGCCCCACGTCTGGCCCCGAGAGGCGATCGACTCGCTCCTGGACAGACTTCATCGGGACCATCACGTGCTCGAACGCGTCATCCGTCGCGCGGCTGAGCTCGGGGGGACGGTGTCGCGCGACGATGTGTACTCGATCGCGGAGTTCTCTCCCGATCGCACCCTGCGTGGATTCACGCGACCGACGGACCGAATCCGCGACGAGATGGTGGGTGAGTTCTCGTTGCCGGCGACGGCGCTCTACCCGCTCGACGTCCACTACCGAAACGGGTCGCGGGTGTTGAGTTACCGCGTCCCTCCTGAGTTCGTCGAGAGACTTCACGGGCGAGGGGCGGATACTGCCTGACTCCCGGCGGACGATCAAGGTCGTCACACGGGCGGGCGGCGTAGCGTCGGGCAACCGCCCTATGACGCCGCCGGTCGGCTCGTCTCGCGGCAGGAGGCAGTTATGGCACCGAGAATCGGAGCATCGCGCAGCGGCGCTCCCGACGATCCGGCTGCCGCGCGCGGCATCGGGCGCCGGGCGCAGTCCGCGATCTTCCGGGCCGGCATCAGCGGATCGCGCCCGGCCGTGCCGGTGGACGCGGATGCCCTGGAACGGGCGGCGCGCCGACGCCTCACCGCCGAGGCCTTCGCCTACCTCGCGGGCGGCGCCGGCGCCGAGCGCACGATGGCGGCGAATCGCGCCGCGTTCGGCCGCTGGCAGCTCTGGCCGCGTCCGCTGCGCGACGTGAGCACGCGCGACCTGTCGATCGACTTCCTCGGGGCGCGGCGGCCGACGCCGCTACTGCTCGCGCCGCTGGGGGTGATGGAGCTCGCGCATCGCGATGCCGACCGGGCCGTCGCTCGGGCGGCCGCATCCACCGGCATCCCGTACGTGCTCTCGAACCAGGCCTCGGTCGCCATGGAGGAGGTCGTCGCGGCGGCGCCGGCCGGGGCCCGGCTGTTCCAGCTGTACTGGTCGGCCTCGGATGAGCTCAACGCCTCGCTGCTGCGCCGCGCCGAGGCGGCCGGCGCTGAGGCGATCGTCATCACGCTCGACACGCACCTGCTCGGCTGGCGCACGCGCGATCTCGACCTCGGCTTCCTGCCGTTCACCCGCGGACTCGGCATCGCCCAGTACACGAGCGACCCGGTCTTCCAGCAGCTCGTGCGGGAGCGAGTCGGCGCGGCAGGCGCGGGATCGGCGACCCCGGCCGGTGCGGACGCCGGCGATGCCGCGTCGCGCGTTCGCGTCACCCCGAAGACCGTCGCCGCCGGCGTCTCGATCGCGCGCAAGGGAGCCCCGCTGACGGGCGCCGGACTGCGCGACAGCCTGCGCTCGCCGCTGCCGCGCGCCGCCGTCGAGACCTTCCTCGACGTGTTCTCGACCCCGGCACTCACCTGGGCCGCGCTCGCGAAGGCCCGCGACTGGACGAGCCTGCCGATCCTGCTCAAGGGGGTCGTGCATCCCGACGACGCGGAGCGGGCGGTGGATGCCGGGCTCGACGGCATCTGGGTCTCGAACCACGGCGGCCGCCAGGTCGATCAGTCGGTTCCGACGCTCGCCGTGCTGCCCGATGTCGCGGCGCGCGTCGCGGGGCGCATTCCGATCGTCGTCGACTCGGGCGTGCGGCAGGGCTCGGATGTCGCGATCGCCCTCGCGCTCGGCGCGACCGCCGTCGCGATCGGGCGGCCCTACGCCTACGGTCTCGCTGTCGCGGGGGAGCGCGGCGTCGCCGAGGTCGTGCGCAACCTGCTCGCCGAGCTCGACATCACGCTCGGCCTCGCCGGGCACGCGACGATCGCCGAGCTCGGGCCGGACTCGCTGCGCGCGGCCGACTGAGCGGGCGCCGGGCGCCGGGTGTCGAACGTCGGGCCGGCACGACCGTACTCGACGCCTGTCGAATAGGCGTACAGTCGGTTCGGACGCCCACGGGCGCCCGAACCCGACACCCGGGCGGAGCGCCCGGAGGAAGAAGTCCGCCGTGAAGGCCCTGCAGTACCGCACCATCGGATCCCGCCCCGAGCTCGTCGAGATCGAGAAGCCCACGCCGGGGCCGAGCGAGATCCTGCTGCGGGTGACCGCCGCCGGCGCCTGCCACTCCGACGAGTTCATCATGGGCGCCTCGGCCGAGGACTACTACTTCAAGCCCCTGCCGCTCACCCTCGGCCACGAGGTCGCCGGCGTCGTCGAGCAGATCGGCGAGGGTGTGCACGACGTCGAGGTCGGCGAGTCGGTGCTCGTCTACGGACCGTGGGGCTGCGGCCGCTGCTACCAGTGCGCGCAGGGTCAGGAGAACAACTGCGAGAAGGGGATGCGCGCGCCCGGCATCTTCAGCGACGGCGGCATGGCCGAGTACATGATCGTCGACGACGCGCGCCACCTCGTGCCGCTGGGCGACCTCGACCCGGTGAAGAACGTGTCGCTGACGGACGCGGGTCTCACCCCGTACCGGGCCGTCAAGTCGGCGCTGCCGACGCTCGTGCCCGGCACCACCGCCGTCGTGATCGGCTCGGGCGGACTCGGCCATGTCGCCATCCAGCTGCTCAAGGCCCTGACCCAGTCGGCCGTCGTCGTGCTCGACGTCGCCGACGACCGCCTCGACTTCGCGCGCGAGGTCGGCGCCGACCATGCCTTCCTCTCGAACCCCGACGCGATCCCCGCCGTCAAGGAGCTGACCGGCGGCCACGGCGCGGATGTCGTGTTCGACTTCGTCGGCATCCAGCCCACCGCCGACCTCGCCGCGGGCATGATCCGCACGGCCGGGCACGTCGTCGTGGTCGGCGTCGCGACCGGTGCGGTGCCGATCGGCCAGACGACCGTTCCGCTCGACGTCACGGGCCGGGCGATCAACTGGGGCTCGCGCACTGAGCTCATGGAGGTCGTCGAGCTGGCCAAGCGCGGTGCGATCTCGATCCACGTCGAGGAGTTCTCGCTCGAGAACGCGACCGAGGCCTACGACCGCCTGCACGCCGGCCAGGTGCGCGGCCGCGCGGTCATCGTCCCTGGCGCCTGATCGCCGACGATCACCCGCGCGTTCACCGGCATGTCGGGGGCGCACGTCAGGATGCCCGCATGAGCGAAACCGCCGACCGCCGCGTCAGTGTCCGCATCGACCGTCCCGCCGACGAGGTGTCGGCGTTCGCCGGGGACCCGGCGAAGCTGCCGCGCTGGGCGGCCGGGCTGGCGACGGGGATCCGGCGCGAGGGCGAGCGCTGGGTCGCCGACTCCCCGATGGGGACGATCGAGGTGCGCTTCGTCTCCGAGGAACCCGGCGTGCTCGATCACGTCGTCGTCTTCCCCGACGGCACCGAGAACCTCAACCCGCTGCGGGTGATCGCGGACGACGAGGGCTCGGGCAGCGAGATCGTCTTCACGGTGCTGCGTCGCGAGGGGCAGAGCGACGAGCAGTTCGAGGCGGATGTCGCGGCCGTGCGGGCCGACCTCGAGAAGCTGCGCGAGCTGCTGAGCTGATCGTCGGCGTCGCGGGTCGCCAGGCGGCCTGGTCGCCGCGTCATGCGAGGCAACACGACGTCGCGACCCGGCGGGCCACCGCGCGCCCCACCTACCCTGGCGGCGTGACGACCGAACCCCGCGTGCATGTGATCCACGAGAACCCGGAGTGGTTCCCGCCCTTCCTGGCGGCCTTCGACGCGGAGGGCGTCCCCGTCGAGGAGGTGCTGCTCACCGCCGGCACCATCGACCTGGATGCCGAGCCGGCGCCGGGCGTCTGGTGGTCGCGCATGAGCGCCTCGGCACACACCCGCGGCAACACGCACTCGAAGGACTACACGCGCGCCGTGCTCGGCTGGCTCGAGGGCTGGGGCCGCACGGTCATCGGCGGCTCGAACGTGATCGAGCTCGAGGTGAGCAAGGTGCGCCAGCACGCGCTGCTGCGCCGTGCCGGCTTCGATGTGCCGCGCACGATCGCCGTCTTCGGCCGCGAGGGGCTCCCCGCCGCGGCGCGTGACTTCCCGGCGCCGTTCATCGTCAAGCACAACCAGGGCGGCAAGGGGCTCGGCGTGCGCCGCTTCGACAGCCATGACGACTTCGCGGCCTACGTCGCGGGCTCCGAGTTCGAGGAGCCGGTCGACGGCATCACCCTCGTGCAGGAGCTGCTCGTCGCCCGCGAGCCCTTCATCACCCGTGCCGAGTTCGTCGGCGGCGAGTTCGTCTACGCGGTGCGCGTCGACACCAGCGCCGGCAGCTTCGAGCTGTGCCCGGCGGATGCGTGCGAGGTCGTGCCCGGCGCGGCGGAGCCGTTCCAGGTGCGCGGGGAGGTCACCGCCGAGCACCCGCTGATCGTCGCCTACGGCCAGCTGCTGCGCTCGGCCGGCGTCGACATCGCGGGGATCGAGTTCATCGAGACCGTCGACGGCCGAAGCGTCACCTACGACATCAACACCAACACGAACTACAACCCGATCGTCGAGGCGAGCGCGCCGGTCTCGGGGCCGCGCAGCATCGCGCGCTTCCTCGGGCGGCTGCTCGAGCGGGAGCGCAGCCCGCACCTCACCCTCGTCTGAGGCTCGCCCGAGTCGGGGGCGCAGTGCGGCGCGCGGATCGCCGTGCGGCGCACGGATCGCAGCGCGGGCGTCGCAGCGCATCCACCACAATGGAGCCATGAGCGATTCGCGTCTGGCCGTCGTCGTCCTCGCAGCCGGGGCTGGCACCCGGATGCGGTCGAAGAAGGCGAAGGTGCTGCATCCCATCGCCGGCGTGCCGATGATCGGCCACGTGCTCGCCACGGCGCGCGAGCTCGACCCGGCGCACGTCCTCACCGTCGTGCGGCACCAGCGCGATGCGGTCGCCGCCGCGATCGCGGAGCTCAGCCCCGACGCGATCGTCGTCGACCAGGACGAGGTGCCCGGAACCGGCCGTGCGGTCGAGCAGGCCGTCGCGGCGCTGCCCGCAGACTTCGAGGGCGACGTCGTCGTCGTCTCCGGCGACGTGCCCCTGCTCGACGCGGCGACCCTCGCCGGCCTCGTCGCCGCGCACCGCGGCGCCGGCGCCGAGGCCACCCTGCTCAGCGCCGTGCTCGACGACGCCACCGGCTACGGCCGCATCGTGCGCGACGCCGACGGCGGCGTCGACCGCATCGTCGAGCACAAGGATGCGAGCGACGCCGAGCGCGCGATCGCCGAGATCAACTCCGGCAGCTACGTCTTCAGCGCCGCCGCGCTGCGCACCCACCTGCCGACGCTCACGACCGAGAACGCGGCGGGGGAGAAGTACCTCACCGAGGTCGTCGGCCTGCTGCGCGCCGCCGGTCAGCCGATCGCGGCCGTGCCGGTCGCCGAGCCCTGGATCGTCGGCGGCGTCAACGATCGCGCCCAGCTCGCCGAGCAGGCCCGCCGCCTCAACGCGATGATCGTGCGCGGCTGGCAGCTCGCCGGCGTCACGATCACCGACCCGGCGACCACCTGGATCGACCTGGCCGTCACGATCGGCGAAGACACCGAGATCCTGCCCGGCAGCCGCCTGCTCGGCGCCACCACGATCGACCGGGATGCCGTGATCGGCCCCGACACGACGCTCATCGACACCGAGGTCGGCGAGGGCGCCTCCGTCGTGCGCAGCCAGGCCGAGCTCGCCGTGTTCAAGGCGTTCTCCACCGTCGGGCCGTTCTCCTACATCCGACCCAACACCGAGCTCGGCGGCGGCGGCAAGATCGGCGCCTTCGTCGAGACGAAGAACGCGCAGATCGGCCGGGGCACGAAGGTGCCGCACCTCAGCTACGTCGGCGACACGGAGGTCGGCGAGGAGTCGAACCTCGGCGCCGGCACGATCACCTCGAACTACGACGGCGTGAACAAGCACCGCACGACGATCGGCCGGAACGTGAGGATCGCCTCGCACACGGTGCTCGTCGCCCCCGTTAGGATCGGGGACGGCGCGTACACGGGAGCCGGCGCCGTGGTCCGCAAGGACGTCCCCGCGGGATCGCTGGCCCTCACCGTCGCTCCGCAACGCAACATCGAGGGCTGGGTCGAGCAGAAGCGACCGGGGTCCGCGTCGGCGCAGGCCGCAGCGGAATCCGACGGTCAGACGCCCGACGAGCCGACCGCCTGAGGGCAGGAAGCGAGATCGTGGCCGCGATCAAGATCACCGGTGAGAAGAAGCTCGTCCTCGTCACGGGGCGTGCTCATCCGCAGCTGGCGAAGGACATCGCCGACGAGCTCGGATCGGAGCTGGTCGAGACCGACTCGCGCACCTTCGCCAACGGCGAGATCTACTCGCGCTTCGACGAGAGCGTGCGCGGTGCGGACATGTTCGTCATCCAGTCGCACACGAGCCCGATCAACGAGTGGCTCATGGAGCAGCTGATCATGGTGGATGCGGCGAAGCGCGCGAGCGCCAAGCGCATCACGGTCGTCGCCCCCTTCTATCCCTACTCGCGCCAGGACAAGAAGGGCCGCGGCCGCGAGCCGATCTCGGCCCGCCTGGTCGCCGACCTGTTCAAGGCCGCCGGCGCCGACCGCATCATGAGCGTCGACCTGCACGCCGCGCAGATCCAGGGCTTCTTCGACGGCCCCGTCGACCACCTCTTCGCGATGCCGGTGCTGCTCGAGCACTTCCAGGCGAAGCTCGACCCCTCGACCCTCACGGTCGTCAGCCCCGACATGGGCCGCGTGCGCGTCGCCGACATCTGGAGCGACAAGCTCGGCGTGCCGCTCGCGATCATCCACAAGCGCCGCGACCCGAAGGTCGCCAACCAGGTGACGGTGCACGAGATCGTCGGTCAGGTCGAGGGCCGCGTCTGCCTGCTCGTCGACGATCTGATCGACACCGGCCGCACGATCGTCAAGGCCGCCGAGGCGCTCAAGGCGCAGGGCGCGCTCGGCGTCGTCGTCGCGGCGACGCACGCCGTGTTCAGCGACCCGGCCGTCGAGATCCTGCAGAGCGACTTCATCGATTCCGTCGTCGTGACCGGCACCCTGCCGGTGCCCGAGGAGAAGCGCTGGGACCGCCTCGAGGTGCTGCCGATCGCCCCGCTGATCGCCCGCGCGATCCACGAGGTCTTCGACGACGGCTCGGTCACGAGCATGTTCGACGGCGCCGCCTGAACCGCACCGGCCGTCTCACCCCGGTGCCTGACGAGCGCGTGTCGGGATCCGTCGCGTGAGCTCGTCGACGCCGACCCCGGCGGCTGATGTCGTGGACGACGGATCGCTTCGCTTCGCGGAGAACGAGCCCCGCGGAGCCCGCCTGCTCGCGCTGGTGCTCTGGGACGCGGGCCTCGCGCTCATCTACGGCGCCGTGCTCGGCTTCCTCGCCTCGGTCGCGTTCGGCCTCATCGTGTCCGAGGCCGCGCCCTCCGTTCCGGTCGCCCGCTTCGCGCTGCAGGTGCTGGGCGGCGGCGTCGTCGTCAGCGTCCCGATCTTCCTGGCCGGGATGCTGCTGCGGCTGGTGGCCGGTCCCGTCGAGGCGATGCTGCTCGCGCGCGCTGAGATCCGTCGCCGTGACGCCCGGCCCGGCCTGCTGTCTCCCCGGCGCGAGCGCACGCGGCTGGGGAAGTCGAAGGCCTTCGACGGGCTGATCGGCTTCATCTGGCTCATGTTCGGCCTGTTCGCGCTCATGATCCTCGTGACGGTGATCGTCTTCCTCATCGATCCGGACGACGATCCCGAGGTCGTCGGGGTCGTCCTGCTCGTCATGATCGGCGGCGCGGTCGTCACGTTCCTCGGCGCCCGGCCGTTCCGCGGCGAGGGACTGCGTGCCTGGCGTGCGCTGCGAGCTCGACTCGAGCCGGGCTGGACTCGCGAGCACCTCGACGCGGTCGAGGCGGCCGAGCGGATGGCGCGCGAGCGCACGGTCGCGCGGGCGGCGACGCTCGCGGGCGGGCCGCAGCGGGCGACGCGACTGGATTCCGCGAGGCATCGTCGGCTGGGTGCCGTGCTCGCCCGGGTGAACCGCGTCGGTGCGATCACCTTCGCGGTGGCGGGGATGCTGTTCCTCGCCGGGGTCTACCTGCGACAGCCGTGCCGCACGTGCAGCCAGCGCGCCTGGAACGCGCCGATCGAGTCGTTCATCGATGTGGTCGTGACGGCGGCCGGCGCGATCGCGGTCGTGGCGGCGGCCGTCGAGGCGGTCGCTCTCGTCGCCTGGCTGGTGCGTCGCATCCTCCGTCGTGTCGACCTCACCCGTGTCGCCCGCGATGCGACGGCGCGAGTCCGGCCGGGCGAGCTCGCCGCTGATCTCGGCGCCTTCTCGACGAGCCTGCTGCTCGGGATGGGTCTCGTCGCGGCCGCCGCGATCGTCGCCATCCCCTCGGTCAGCGCTCTGATCGAGCTCGACCGTGTCGGCGCGGGGGCGGAGCATGTCGGTGTCGCGCGCCTGCTGCTGGGGATCGCGCTGGGAGGCGCGGCCGCAGGTGTCGTCGGCATCACGGCGGGGCACATCGCCGGAGTCCGTCACCGCAACGCACTGCGTCGTCGCTGGTCGCCCGGAGACCCGCTGCCGCCGAGGCCGCCCCGCCGCCGCGGCGGATCCGGGGGCGGACGATCCGGGGGCGGTGGCGCAGGCGGCGGCCGCGGGCGTCGACCCCGCAACCCCTACGCGGTCTGAATCGACTCGCGCACGTCGATCCCGGCTTCGCGCACCAGCTCGAGATCGAGCAGCCTCTGCGCCGAGACGCCGCCGGCCGGCGCCCGATCCAGCCGGTCGAGGGTCAAGGCGGTGAGCAGTGCCGTCGCAGCCGACTGCGACCGGCCACTCGCCGTCGACGTCATCCCGGTGCGCCGATTGCGGGCGATCAGCTGCCAGCGATCGCTGCCCGAAGGCGGCACGTGACGCACGAGGCCGCCGAATCGAGGATGGGCGCTGAGCCAGCCGAGAGCGCGGGTCTCGAGCCGCGAGCTGACGGCCAGGTGGGTGCGGGTGCGCGCGCCGTCGTCGTCGAGCAGCAGATCGTCGGGGAAGTCGGCGCGCAGCATCCGCCGCCGGCGTCCGTCGGCGTCGACGAGGATGCGGGGCTCGGCGAGGCCGCGGTGCCGGTCGCCGGCGGCGTCGGTCCAGTCCTGGCCGAGCAGTCCGATCGTCCATTCGACCGCTGCGGCGCCGTGCGTCTCGCCGGAGCCGAGCACGACGCCGACGTCGATCTCGTCGCCGGGCGAGCGCCCGACCGAGGCGGCGAGCAGAGTGCTGAGTCCGGGTGCGAGCCCGACGCCGATCACGCGCGGATGCGCACCGCCGACCGCGAGCACCTCGTTCAGGTGCGTCGCCGACGCAGAGATGTCCAGGTACGCCGAGTCGATGTCGGCGAGGCGGACATCCTCGAGTCCCGCGGCATTCACGACGGCTTCGCAGCCGGCGGCGAGCTCGCGATAGGCGTCGATCTCGCGGACCGCGTCGAGCGCCGTGCCCGCCTCGGGCGCGGCGCGGCCGACGGCGATGACGGTGTGACCGCGCTCGGCGAGCAGCGAGCGGATGCGGTGGCCGACAGCGCCCCGGGCGCCGAGCAGCAGGATCTTCACGAGAACTCCAAACGTTCAGTTGGAGACGACGCTAGAGCCGAGCAGGGTCAATTGCAAACGTTCGGTTGGAGTTCGAGCTAGAGTCGGCACGTGGCCTGGGACACCGAGAAGACGCGACGCGCGCTGCTCGCCGCCGCCGTCGTCGAGTTCAGCGCCCATGGCTTCGCCGGCGCCCGGATCGACCGGATCTCGACCGAGGCGGGCGTCAACAAGGAACGCATCTATCCGTACTTCGGCGGCAAGGCGGGCCTGTTCCGCGCGGCGCTGCTCGACAGCCTCGGCGACTGGGTTCACGAGGCGCGCATCGAGGGGCGCGGCGCGGAGGCTATCGGCCGCTTCGCCGGCGAACTCGTCGACTGCTACGTCGCGGCTCCGCACCTCCCGCGTCTGCTCGCCTGGGAAGGGCTCGAGGCGCCTCTGGTGCCCGACGACGAGCGGGTCGCGATCTGCGCCGATCGCATCGACGGCATCCTCTCGGCCCTGCCCGACCTCGACCGCGAGCGGGCCGCACGGCTGCTGCTGAGCATCCTCGTGCTCGTGAACGGATCGTGGACGCTGCCGCAGCTCGCCGCGGCGACTGGCGTCGCCCGCGCCGATCACGCGGCGCTCCGCGCGTCGCTGGTGCGGCAGGCGACGGCCCTGGCCGAGGCGACCTGAACGCCGCCGACCTCGCGAACCGGCGTGCGTCGGCGTGCGCGGCAGCCGGCTTCGGCGTCTAGCGCGTGCGGGCGTAGGGGATGAGGCCGAGCGCCGCGTAGAGCCCCTGGCGGCCGTCGAAGCCCTCGGCATAGCAGTACCAGCCGGGGCCCTCGGATCCGAGTTCGAACTTCACGACGCCGGTGTACTCGCCGGCGGCGCGCTCGACGATGCTCGCGCAGGTGAACTCGGCCGTGCGAGCCTGCGTCAGGATCGTGCCGGCGGCCCCGGGCACGATGAGCGCGAGCACGGCGACGATCACCACGATGCGCAGCGTGCGCCCGTAGCGCGGCCCGCGCAGGGGGCGGTCGTTCGGCACGTACTCGGCCAGCTCCGGGTGGAACTCGTCACTCGACACGGCTCTATCGTCGCATCCGGGGGCCTGAAGATGTGCCCGGATCTCGGCATCGGCCGGGGCGCGGTGCGTGCGCTGAGCTTCCCTGCGACGGGCGCAGAGGGCTAGCTTCGCGACATGGATGCGGTGAACGCGCTGGGGCTGTCGGTCGCGACGCCCGAGGTCACCGGCTCGGTCGGGCTCGCCTCCGCCTACCCGGTGACGGAGCTCGCCGCGCGCTCCGTCGGGGCCTCGGGAGCTGCCGTCGCCGAGCTGCTCGTGGCGCTGGGGCACGTCGAGCCGCGCGTCACCGTGCGCCGCGAGCTCGCCGAGGCCTGGTTCCGCAGTGCGATCGTGCCCGAAGGCTGGACGCCGCCTCCCGCCTGGGATGCGCTCGCCGGCGACTACCGTGCCCGCGACGGCTGGCTGCGGCTGCACACGAATGCGCCGCATCACCGGGCCGCGGCGCTGCGGGCGCTCGGGCTCGGCGAGCCCGCGGCTGATCGCGACGGCGAGGGCGCCGTCGAGTCCGCGCTGCGCGCCGAGGTCGAGCGCCGGGTCGCGGCGAGGGATGCCGGCGCGACCGAGTCGGCCGTCGTCGCCGAGGGCGGCGCCGCCGCCGAGCTGCGCACCGCGGCGGAGTGGGCCGCCCATCCGCAGGGGATCGCGGTCGCGGGGGAGCCGCTCGTCGCGCGCCTCGACGCACCGCCGCCCGGATCGAGCCCGCCGTCGTCGACCGCATCGCGCTGGGTGCCGACCCCCGCACGCCCGCTCGCCGGACTGCGCGTGCTCGACCTCACGCGCGTGCTGGCAGGTCCCACGGCGACGCAGCTGCTCGCGGGCCTCGGCGCCGAGGTTCTGCGTCTCGATCCGCCCGACTGGGATGAGCCGGGTGTGCTGCCGATCGTCATGTCGGGCAAGCGCACGGCCCGGCTCGACGCGCGCACGCCGACCGGCGCCGCCCGGCTGCGCGAGCTGCTCGCCGGCGCCGACGTGCTCGTGCACGGGCTTCGGCCCGGCGCCCTCGACGGTCTCGGACTCGATCTCGTGACCCGGCACCGTCTCCGGCCCGGGCTCGTCGAGGTGCAGCTCGACGCCTACGGCTTCACCGGTCCGTGGGCCGGGCGGCGCGGCTTCGACAGCCTCGTGCAGCTGTCGACCGGCATCGCCGACACCGGGATGCGCGACGCCGACGCCGAGCGTCCGGTGCCGCTGCCGGTGCAGGCGCTCGACTTCGCGACCGGCTACCTCGCCGCCGCGGCCGCGCTCGCCGGTCTCGCCGATCGGGCGCGCGCATCCGAGGGCCGGCACGCGAGCGAGCCGTCGAACGCGGGCTCCCTGCGTCGTCTCTCGCTCGCGCGCACCGCTCACGAACTCGAGAGGATGCGGACTGCTGCTCCCGCGTCGGAATCAGCGTCCGTGTCGGCATCCGCGTCCGCGTCGGCATCCGCATCGAGCGCCGCATCCGCATCGAGCGCCGCATCCGGTGTCGCCTCCGCCGATCTGCCGAACACCTCCGTCGCGACCGGCTGGGGTCCCGCCCGCCGCGTGGCGCCGCCGCTCGAGATCGACGGCGTGACCTTCGACTGGCCGGTCGAGGCGGGGCCGCTGGGCCGGCATTCCGCGCGCTGGAGTTCGTGACCCCATCCGTCTCCGCGTGACGCCGCATGACATCCCGCGACCGGATGTGACGCCCTGAGACGGTCGTGTGACGCCTCACGACGGCCCGCGACGGGCCCGCTGGACGGTGCTCGACGCGGCTCCTAGTTTCGGCTCACGGCGCCCGCCCCGGGCGTCGCACCGACACCCGAGCCGCTGGGAGAAACGATGTCGATCACCGCATCCGAGACGTCGGCCTTGCTCGTGCACACGACGCCCGACGACCCGCGCTCGCAGCCGGTGCTCGCCGACCTCGAGCGCGAGTACGACACCCGCTACCGCGGCTACTTCCCCGACAACCAGCCGGCGTCGACCGAGATCAACCGCTACCCGGCGAGCGAGTTCAGCGCTCCGCACGGCACCTTCCTGCTGCTGCTCGACGGGGACTCCGACGCCGGCGGCACCGCCATCTCGGCCGGCGCCTTCAAGCGCCTCGACGCCGAGACGGTCGAGCTCAAGCGCATCTGGACCCACGCCGACCACCGCGGTCGCGGCCTCGCCCGCGTCGTCATGCGCGAACTCGAGGCCGAGGCCGAGCGCCGCGGCCACCGCCGCGTCGTGCTCAGCACCGGCCCGCGCCAGCCCGAGGCCGTGCGCCTCTACCTGGGCCTCGGCTACACCCCGCTGTTCGACGTGGATGCCGACCCCGAGACCGTCGGCATCCACTCCTTCGAGAAGAATCTGGAGACCCGCGCATGAGCGTCGCCGACGACACCGCCACCCGGCCCGCCGACGGCGGCGCGGGCGCCGACCCGGGCGCGACCGCATCCACGGCATCCACCGCGCCCGCCGCGAACCGCAACCGGGTCGACCTCAGCGCCGTCAAGGTCGTGCCGACCCGGCACTGGTTCCGCTGGGTCTTCGGCGCCGTCGTCCTGTTCGTCGTCGCGCAGCTGATCTGGACGCTGTTCACGAACGACAAGTACGACTGGGGCACCTTCGGCCAGTACTTCTTCTCGGAGACGGTCGTGAACGGTCTCGTGCTGACCCTTCAGCTCACCGTCGGGGCGACCGTGATCGGCTTCGGCCTCGGCATCCTGCTCGCCGCCGGGCGGCTGTCGAAGTCGTGGATCCTCAGCTCGGCCTCGTGGGCCTACATCTGGTTCTTCCGCTCGGTTCCGCTCGTGGTGCAGCTGGTCGTCTGGTACAACCTCGGCTACCTCTTCCCGCAGATCGGACTCGGCACCCCGTTCACCTACGACTTCTGGATCGTCCGGGTCGACACCGTCACCCTGATCAGCCAGATGGCAGCCGCCTTCCTCGGCCTCGGTCTGCACCAGGCCGCCTACTCGGCCGAGATCATCCGCGGCGGACTGCTCTCGGTCGACTCCGGCCAGCTCGAGGCCGCCGGCGCGCTCGGGCTCCCGCGGCGGGTGCGCTTCTTCCGCATCGTGCTGCCGCAGGCCGCTCGCTCGATCGTCCCCAACGCGGCGAACGAGGTCATCAGCCTCGTCAAGGGCGCCTCGGTCGTCTTCGTGATCGCGCTGCCCGAGCTGTTCTACGCCGTGCAGGTCATCTACAACCGCAACAGCCGCGTCATCCCGCTGCTCATCGTCGCCGTCGTCTGGTACACGATCGTCGTCACCCTGCTGAGCATCGGCCAGTACTACCTCGAGCGGCACTACGCCAAGGGCAGCGTGCGCGTGCTGCCGCCGACGCCGCTGCAGCGGGCACGCCACTGGGCGCGGATCCAGTGGGCGCGCCTCGGCGACGGCGACCCGACCGCGATCCCCGAACTCACTCGATCGACCGACAGGAGAGCACGATGAGCATCACCCTGGAGCGCCCGGATGCCACCGAGCAGGCGGATGTGGCATCGCCCGCCGACCGGCCGGGTCGCGTCGAGATCCACGACGTCTGGAAGAGCTACGCCGGCGTGCCGGTGCTGCGCGGCGTGAGCCTCGACATCGAGCCCGGCGAGATCGTCGCGATCCTCGGGCCCTCCGGCTCGGGCAAGTCGACCCTGTTGCGCACGATCAACCACCTCGAGACGATCGATCGCGGCTCGGTCACGGTCGACGGCGAGTTCATCGGCTACGCCCGCCGCGGCGGCCGCCTGCACGAGCTGCGCGAGAGCGAGGTGCTGAAGCGCCGCACCGGCGTCGGCGTGGTCTTCCAGAACTTCAACCTGTTCCCGCACCTGACCGCGCTCGAGAACATCACCGAGGCCCCCGTCGCGCTGCGCCGCGCGACGAAGGCCGAAGCTCGCGAGCAGGCCAAGGCGCTGCTCGAGCGCGTCGGCCTCGGCGACAAGGGCGGCCGCTACCCGCGCCAGCTCTCCGGCGGCCAGCAGCAGCGCGTCGCGATCGCCCGCGCGCTCGCCCTCGACCCGCAGGTGCTGCTCTTCGATGAGCCGACCAGCGCGCTCGACCCCGAGCTCGTCGGCGAGGTGCTCGGCGTCATCCGCGACCTGGCCGACTCGGGCCGCACCCTCGTGATCGTCACCCACGAGATCGGCTTCGCCCGCGAGGTCGCCGACCGCGTCGTCTTCCTCGACGAGGGCGAGCTGCTCGAGCAGGGGCCGCCGAGCGAGGTGCTCGTGAATCCGCATCACCCGCGCACCCAGGAGTTCCTGGCGAAGGTTCTCGCCTGAGTGAGACCCGTCAGGGCCGTCACCGCGACGGCCCGACACCGCACGACCCGACACAGCACGACCCGACACAGCACTCGCCCTCCGGGGCGCAGACCGAGACCGAAAGAGGCAGAACATGGCAGTGAGCAAGAAGCAGGTGGGGGTGATCGTCGCGGGCGTGGCGGTCGTCGCCATCGTCGGCGGCGTGATCGCCGGCGTCGTGCTGAACCAGCCCAAGGGCGCGGATGCCGCATCCACCGACAAGACCAAGAACGCCTCGGCCGAGAAGATCCTGCCGGTCGTGACGCACGGCGAGGTGCCCGAGGCGATCGCCGCGCTCAAGGCCAGCGGCTTCACGCCCGTCGAGCCCGGCAAGTTGACGGTCGCCACGAGCGTCTACCTGCCGCCGCTCGGGTACCAGCCTGAGGGCGCGAAGGAGCCCGCGGGCACCGAGCCGAACTTCGGCAAGCTCATCGCCGACGGACTCGGCCTCGAGTACAACCCGAAGGTCGTCGCCTGGGCCGACTGGCCTCTCGGCATCCAGTCGGGCAAGTACGACCTCATCACCTCGAACGTGACGGTGACCGAGGAGCGCAAGGAGCTCTACGACTTCGCGAGCTACCGCAACGACCTGCTCGGCTTCTACGTGAAGAAGGACAGCAAGATCACCTCGATCAAATCGTCCGCCGACATCTCGGGACTGAAGATCATCGTCGGCTCCGGAACCAACCAGGAGTCGGTGCTGCTCGCCTGGAACAAGGAGCTCGAGGAGGCCGGCGAGAAGCCGGCCGAGCTCGTCTACTACGACGACAACGCCGCGGGCGTGCTCGCCATCCAGTCGGGCCGTGCGGATGCGACGCTCGGGCCGAACGCGACCGCCGCCTGGTCGGCGAAGGAGACCGGCGACACCAAGCTCGTCGGCACCCTCTCGGGCGGATGGCCGCTGACGGCGCAGATCGCGGCCGGCACCAAGAAGGGCAACGGCCTGATCGAGCCCGTCAACATCGTGCTCAACAAGCTCATCGACGACGGCACCTACGACAAGCTCCTGAAGGAGTGGGGCCTCGAGAGCGAGGGCATCCAGAAGTCGGAGATCAACCCTCCCGGACTGCCCAAGTCCTGACCCCGCGGCGACCCCGGCGAGACCCATTCCTCTCGCCGGGGTCGTCTCGGCGTTCCCGGCGCCGCAGCGCCGGAGCGCCGCAGCATCCCCGCTCGACCAGCACGTCCCGTGATCGGAGAACCATGAGCCCGCGCGTCCCCCTCTCAGTCCTCGACCTCGCCCCCTTCGGATCGGGTCGCACCGCCCGCGACGGGCTGCTCGAGACGATCGACCTCGCGCGGCACGCCGAGAGCTGGGGCTTCGCGCGGCACTGGTTGGCCGAGCATCACGGCAACCCGGGCATCGCGGGCTCGGCGCCGCACGTGCTGCTCGCCGCGATCGCCGCGCAGACGTCGACGATCCGGCTCGGCACGGCCGCGACGATCATCGGCAACTCGACCCCACTTCAGGTCGCCGAGTCGATCGGCACCGTCGCCGCGCTGCACCCCGGTCGCGTCGACCTCGGCATCGGCCGCTCCGGCGCCCCGCGCCGGAAGCCCGGTGACACCGGCCCCGAGATCGTCGGCCCCGACCCGGGCGCCGTCGCGGGGCCGCGCGACAACCGTGTCGTCGACGGTCTCGTCATCCCGCCGCCGCATCGCTTCGTCGCGGGCGAGCGCTTCCGCCTGCAGTCGGGGCTGCTCGGCCGCACGCCGGGGGATGCCGACTCCTTCGAGCAGGACGTCGCCGACATCCGCGCCTTCCTCGCCGGCGACTACGTCTCGCCCGAGGGGCTGCCGTTCGAGGCCGCACCCGCGGCCGGGACGGACGTCGAGGTCTGGATCCACGGTTCGAGCGCCGGTCCGAGCGCCCGCCTCGCCGGACAGCTCGGCCTGCCCTTCGGCAGCAACTACCACGTGCTCCCGTCCTTCGTGCTCGACGCCGTCGCCGAGTACCGCGCCGCCTTCGTGCCGAACGCCGAGCGCGACCGCCCGCACGTGATCGTCTCGGCCGACGTCGTCGTCGCCGACACCGACGCGCAAGCGCGCGAGCTCGCGGCGGGATACGGTGCCTGGGTGCTGAGCATCCGGGAATCGCGTGGAGCGATTCCGTTCCCCACCCCCGCCGACGCCGCCGCGAACCCGCTGACCCCCGAGCAGCTGACCGTCGTGCAAGACCGCCTCGACACCCAGTTCGTCGGCTCGCCGGAGACCGTCGTCGAGCGCCTCGAGACCCTGCGCCGCGCGACCGGCGCCGACGAGCTGCTGATCACGACCGCGGTGCACGATCACGCCGACCGGCTGCGCTCCTATGAGCTGCTCGCCGACGCCTGGGCGGCGTCGGGCACGGCGTCCACCGGCACGGCATCGACGGGTGACGGCGCCGCCGCCGTCCGAGGCGCCGAGGTCGCCGCGTGAGCGTCGAGATCCGCGAAGCACGCCCCGAGGAGTTCGACGAGGTCGGCGAGCTGACGGTCCGCGGCTTCCTGGCCGGCCCCTACGGCCATCTGCCACGCAGCGAGTCCCGGCTCGCGCTCGAGCGGGATGCCGCGGGTCGCGCCCGCGACGGCGCCCTGCTCGTCGCGGTCGACGGCGACGATCGACTGGTCGGCACCGCGAGCGTCCTGCGCGCCGGCACGCCCTACGCCCGCCTCGCCGCGGAGGGATCCGATGAGGCCGAGCTGCGCCTCATCGTGGTCGACCCCGAGACGCGGGCGATCGGAGTCTCGGATGCGCTCGTCGCGGCCTCGCTCGAGACGGCTCGCGGGTGGGGCGTCGGCTCCCTCGTGCTCGACACCGGCGCCCGCAACGAGCGCGCCCAGCGGCTGTACCGCCGTGCCGGGTTCCAGCGCGCGACCGAGCGGGAGCACGACGAGCCGGGCATCGGCGGCATCCACGTCTACCGTTTCGGATTCGGCGCCGACGCGGACGCGCTGCTGATCCGCCTCGTGCACCACGACGAGCTCGAGACCGTTGGCCGGCTCACCGCCGCCGCCTACACGAGCGACTACCCCGACCTTCCCGCCGACTACCTCGCCTCGCTCATCGATGTCGCCGGTCGAGCATCCCGCGACGAGGTCTGGGTCGCCGAGCGCCGCGCGGACGGCGCGCTGGTCGGCACCGTCTGGACTCCGCGCGAGGGCCAGACCATCTCCGCCGTCGCCCGGCCCGGCGAGCTCGACTTCCGCCTGCTCGCCGTCGACCCGGACGCCCGCGGTCTCGGCGTCGGCGCGGCGCTCACGCGTCACGTGCTGCGCCTCGGCCGCGAGCGCGGCGTCAGCCAGGTCGTCATGAACAGCGGGCCCGAGATGCTCGGCGCTCACGCCCTCTACGCCAAACTCGGCTTCACGCGGCTGAGCGAGCGCGAGGGTCCGATCGAGGTCGCACCCGGTCGGTTCATCGAGATCTACGCCTTCGGATATCCGCTCGCGGGAGCCTCGTCGGTCTCGGCCGCCTGACCCGTCGCCCGATCCGCCGCCAGGCCCGCAGCTGAGTCCACGTCGGCTGCCGAGGAGGCCGGTGCGGCGACCGTGCCGCGCCGCAGCACCGGCAGCAGCGCGATCGCGAGCGCACCGCCGAGCAGCCCCGTGCAGACCGCGAGCGCTGCCGCCAGCCCCGCGCGCGAGACCGTCGTGACGCCCGCTCCGTCCGACCCGGCGAGCAGCAGCCCGCTGACCAGGGCGACGCAGAAGGTCGCCGAGAGGCGCTGCGTCAGCTGCAGGAACGAGGCCGCCGAGCCGTGCAGCGCGGCGGGCGCGAAGCCGAGCGTGATCGCGCGCAGCGGCGGTTCGAGCAGACCGGTCGCGACACCGCTCACGGCCTCGGCGACGACGATCACGACGAGCAGGCTCAGCAGGGGAGCGTCGACCCCGAGCACGATCAGGATGCCGATGCTCGCGACGATCTGCAGCCCGAGGCCCAGCGCGACGATCGAGCCGCCGACGCGGGCGTGCGTGCGGGCGCTGAGCAGCGAGGCGGCGATGCGCACGAGCGACGCCGGCACGAGCAGCAACGCGGTCAGCGGCGCGCCGAGCGCCGCCCCCTGCAGCAGGAACAGGGTGATGGCCGAGGAGTGCGCGAGCACCGATCCGAACCAGAGCGCGGCGACGGCGTTGCCGCTCACGAAGCCGGCCGAGCGGATGAGCGCCGGGGCGAACAGCGGCACCCGACGCCGCCGCGCCTCCCGCGTCTCCCACAGCACGAGCGCGGCGATGATCAGCACGCCGCCGGCGACCACGGCGGGCACGCCCGAGCTGGCGACGCCCGGGTCGATCACCGGCAGGGTCGCGAGCAGCACGAGCGTGCCGAGCAGGGCGACGCCCGGGAGGTCGAGCGAGAGACGGCCGCGGTGCCCGGATCGGGCCCGGTCGTGCGGCCGCGGCGAGCGTGACGGGACCGGTAGCCTCCGCAGCGCCACGATGAGCGTCGCGAGCGAGAACGGCGCGCTGATGCCGAGCACCGCGCGCCATCCCAGCCACTCCGGCAGCAGCGTCAGCAGTCCGGCGGCGACCGCCGGGCCGAGCACGGCCGCCGTCGCCCCGGCCGCCGTGTAAGCCGCGAAGGCGCGCACCCGGGCGGGGCCGTGGAAGCCGTCCTGGATGAGCCCCAGCACCTGCGCGCTGATCAGGCCGGCGCCCAGACCCTGCACGACCCGTCCGCCGACCGCCGCCGCGACGATGGGGGCGAGAGCGGAGGCGAGCGCGCCGAGCAGGAACAGCGCCAGGCCGACGACGAGCGGACCACGGCGCCCCAGCGCATCCCCGAGCCGCCCCGCGGGCACGAGCCCGAGCCCGAAGGTCAGCGAGTAGGAGGCCAGGAACCACTGGATCGCGGCCGTGTCGGCGCCGAGCTCGCGCGTCACCGCGGGCGCCGTGTAGTTGACGACGGCTGAGTCGATGAGTGTCGCGAGTCCGGCGCCGAGCGCGATGACGAGCACGACCTGCGCCGAGGGGTGCGTCGTCACGTCGTCGGCGGCCGCAGCCGCCCCGCTCATGCGCGGCTCAGCACATCGGCGACGACCCGCGCCCCGAACGCGATCGCGTCGACCGGCACCCGCTCGTCGGCCGCGTGGAAGAGGCCTAGCACATCCACGTCGGCGGGCACCCGCAGCGGCGTGAAGCCGTAGCCGCGGATGCCGAGCGCGGCCACGTGCTTGTTGTCGGTGGAGGCGGGCATCAGGTACGGCACGACCGTGCCGTCCGGGTCCTCGGCGCGGATCGACCGCTGCAGCACGGCCAGCAGCGGGCTGTCGGCGGGGGAGTCGATCGGCGGGATCCAACTGGCCTTGTCGATCTCGACGCCGGGCCCGGCGAGGCGGTCGAGCTCGGCGAAGAAGGCCTCCTCGTGCCCGGGCAGGATCCGACAGTCGATGCGCGCGGTCGCCTCGCCCGGGATGACGTTGCTCTTGTAGCCGGCCTGCAGGATCGTCGGCGACGCGGTGTGCCGCAGCGAGGGTGCGACGACCGTGCCGAGCAGCCCGAGCTCGGCGAGCCGGGTCTCGAGTGCGTCGTCGTCCAGGGCGGTCAGGTCGTCGTCGAGCGCCGCGCCGATGGTCGTCAGCAGCGCCTCGACCGACGGCGTGCGCACCACGGGGAAACGGTGGTCGGCGATGCGGGCGACGGCTCGGGCCAGGCGCGTGACGGCGTTGTCGGCGCTGGGGCGCGAGCCGTGTCCGGCCGGCCCGCGCGCGGCCAGCGAGATCGAGCTGACGCCTTTCTCCGCGGTCGATACGAGGTAGGCGCGGTGGGCGCCGGGCGTGCCGTCCGCGTCGGCCGTCGGCGGGGCGAGCGGCAGCGAGAAGCCGCCGACCTCGCCGAGCGCCTCGGTCGCCCCCGCGAGCCACTCGGGATGCTCGGCCACGACCCAGCGCGCGCCCCAGACGCCGCCCGCCTCCTCGTCGGCGAAGAACGCCAGCACGAGGTCGCGTCGCGGGCGCACGCCCTCGCGGGCGAAGGAGCGGGCCACGGCGACGGCGATGCCGAGGTAGCTCTTCATGTCGACGACGCCGCGACCATAGAGCAGCCCGTCGGCGATCTCGGCGGCGAAGGGCGGATGCGTCCAGTCGTCCGCGTCGGCCGGCACGACATCCAGGTGTCCGTGCACGAGCAGAGCCGGTGCGGCGGGATCGGTGCCGGGGATGCGGGCGACCAGGTTGCCGCGCCCGGGGCGCGACTCGGCGAACTCGCCCGCGATGCCGACCTCGGCCAGCAGCTCGCGGATGAGCAGCGCCGCCCGGGTCTCGCCGTCGCCGATGTCGGGCTCGCCCGTGTTGCTCGAGTCGATGCGCACGAGCTGCCGGGTGATGTCGAGCGCCTCGCGCTCGAGCAGCGCGATCGCGGCCTCGGAGAGCACCGCGGGAGCGGTGACGGGCGTCGGCGCCGAGGCTGCCGACTCCTCAGGCGCCGACTCCTCAGGCGCCGACTCCGACGCTGCTGTCGGGGACGCTGCCGAGGCCGAGGTCGCCGTCATCTACTCGCCGTCCTTCCAGGCTGCCGTGAGCAGATCCAGTCGCGAATCCGCGCCGAAGCTCACCCCGTGCACGCTCTGCTGGGTGCCGAGGATGCTCGTCAGTTCGTGGATCGGCACGTGGTAGTACTGCGTCGCCAGCTGGTCCTGCACCTGCCCCAGGATCTTGTCACGCGCATCCGCGTCGCCGGTCGCCAGCTGCTGCTGCAGCAGCGTCTCGAGCTCGGCGTCGTCGATGCGGTAGTAGTTCGTGCCGGCGCTCGAGAACGCGGTGCGCAGGATGTCGCCGTCGGCGCGCGACTGGTTGCCCCAGGTGATGTCGAAGTCGCCTGACTGCTGCTTTGCGAGGAAGTCGGGCACCACGGCGCCGCCGTCGAGGGTCAGCTTCACGCCGACCTTCTTGAGCTGCTGCTGGATGAGCTCGAGCGAGGTCTGGTTGGGTCCGAAGTTCGAGATCCAGATGAGCTTCAGCTCGAGCGGCTCGCCGTCCTTCTCACGCACGCCGTCGGAGCCGAGCTTCCAGCCGGCCTCGTCGAGCAGCTTCGCCGCCTTCTTGGCATCGTGCGTGAAGCGGCCGCTCTCGTCCTTGTAGCCGGGCGTCGTCTTCGCGAGCGCGCTCGTGCCGACCGCGAAGAGGTCGTTGAGGGCGGTGTCGCGCACCTCGACGCTGTCGACGGCGCGCGCGACGGCCTCGCGCACCCGCACATCGCCGAGCTTCGGGCTCTGCTCGTTGAAGCCGAGTCCGAAGGCGACGCCGGGGTTGGCGCGCGAGACGACCGGCAGGTCGGAGGTCTTCAGCACCTGCACGTCGTTCGGCTGCACGCCGCCGATGACATCCACCTGATCCGAGCTGAGGCTGCCCGTGCGCACGCTCGCCTCGGGCACGACCTGGAAGGTGACGCTGTCGAGGTGCGCGGCCTCGCCCTTGTTGAGCGATGCGGGGCCCCACGCATAGTCGTCGCGCTTCTCGAGCACGGTCTCGACATCCTTCGTGTACTTCTTCAGCACGAAGGGGCCACTGCCGTAGAGACCGTCGCCGGTGGCGCGGTCGGAGTAGGGGATCTTCAGCCCGGCGGCGGAGACGATGCCGAGGCCGACCTGCGAGGTCGAGTTGGGGAAGGCGGCGTTCGGCGTCGAGAAGGTGACGACGGCCGTGTGCTCGTCCGGCGTCTCGGTGCCGCTGTAGCCGAGGAACGCGCTGACCACGGTGCTCTTGGCCCCGGCGGCGACGATGTCGTCGAAGGTGCCCTTGACCTCGGCCGACGTCAGGGCCGTGCCGTCGCTGAAGGTCACATCGTCGCGCAGGTGGAAGGTGTAGCGGGTCGCGTCGTCATTCGCCTCCCAGCTCGAGGCGAGCCAGGGCTTCAGCGAGCCGTCCTTCGGGCTCTGGTACAGCAGCGAGTCGAAGAGCTGACGGGTGACGTACAGGGTGTCGTTGCCCGATCCGGTGCCGGAGGGGTTGAGCGAGATCGGGTCGTTGGCGATCGCGAAGCTGAGGTCGCCGCCGTCGACCGGCTTCGTCGCGTCGCCGGTGCCGCCGCCGGCGGCAGCGCCGCCGGCGCAGGCGCTGAGCGCGAGGCTGACGGCGGCCGTGACGGCGAGGGCCCCGGCCAGGCGGGGGAGTCGGAGGCGGCCGCGCGCGGGGCGCGGGGGTCGGGCTGCGGTCATCGGGATGCTCCTGGGGTGACGGACGCCGGGGTGGCGTCGGCGGGGGTTGTGCCGGAGTGGCTCGTGCCGGAAGGACTGGTGCCGGAAGGGCTGGAGTCGTCGGCGACGCTGCCGGGAGGTCGGGTGCGGTGCAGACGAGTGCCCGGGATCGCGGCGAGCAGCTCGCGCGTGTACTCGGCCGCGGGCGAGCTGAAGACGGTGTCGACATCGCCCTGCTCGACGAGGCGCCCGCGCTGCAGCACGGCGACCGTGTCGGCGATCTGCCGCACGACGGCGAGATCGTGCGAGATGAACAGGTAGCTGATGCCGAGCTCGGCCTGCAGGTCGGCGAGCAGGGCGAGCACCTGCGCCTGGATCGACACGTCGAGCGCCGAGACGGGTTCGTCGAGCACGAGCAGCTCGGGGCCGAGCGCGAGGGCGCGGGCGATCGCGACGCGCTGGCGCTGCCCGCCCGACAGCTCGGAGGCTCGCCGGGTGAGCGCGCGGCTCGGCAGGGCGACGGCGTCGAGCAGCGCCGCCGCCCGGTCGCGGCGCTGACGGCGGGTGCCGAGACCGTGGGCGGCGAGCGGATCGGTCACGATCGTCTCGACGCTCCAGCGCGGGTTGAGTGCGGCGTAGGGGTTCTGGTGCACGAGCTGCACGCGCCGGCGCAGCCGGCGCAGCTCGGCGCCCTGCACGGCGCTCACGTCGACGCCGTCGAGCAGCAGCCGCCCGGCATCCGTCTGCTCGAGCCGGAGGGCGATGCGCGCGGTCGTGGATTTGCCCGACCCGCTCTCGCCGACGATCGCGAGGGTGCCGCCGCGCGGCACCGCGAGGGTGACGTCGTCGACCGCGAGCTGCTCGCCGCCGCCGAGCGAACGCGGCAGCGGGAACGCCTTGGTGACGCCCTCGAGGCGCAGGATGTCGTCGCTGCCGGCTGCGGCATCCGCACCGGGGGCGGCCTCGTGGCGCGGCTCGCCGGGGCGCGCGCTCGCTTGCGCGACCGTGCGCTCGACGAAGGGATCGCCGACCCTGCCCGCGGTCAGCGCGGCGAGCGTCGGCGCCGGCAGCCGGTGCCGTTCGAGGCCGCTGCCGCGCTGCGCGGCGATGCTCGGTGCGGCGGCGATGAGGCGGCGGGTGTACTCGTGGCGCGGGGAGCCGAGGATCTGCGCGGGCGAGCCCTCTTCGACGACGCGCCCCTCCGAGAGCACGAGGATGCGGTCGGCCCGATCCGCCGCGACGCCCAGGTCGTGGGTGATCAGCAGCAGCGCGGTGCCCTCGGCCCGCAGCCGGTCGAGCTGGTCGAGGATCTGACGCTGCACCGTGACGTCGAGGGCGCTCGTGGGCTCGTCGGCGACCATGAGCGGCGGCTCGGCGGCGATCGCGATCGCGATGAGCACGCGCTGGCGCATGCCGCCCGAGAGCTCGTGCGGGTAGCGGGTCGCCTGCAGCTCGGGGTCGGGCAGACCGGCGCGGCCGAGCGCCTCGACCGCGCGGGCGGGGGCGCTGCGGCGGTCGGCGAGACCGTGGATGAGCAGGGTCTCGGCGACCTGCGCGCCGATCCGCTTGACCGGGTCGAGCGACACGGTCGGGTCCTGCGGCACGAAGCCGATGCCGGCGCCGCGCAGCTGCCGCAGCCGGCGGCGCGAGGCCGTCGCGAGGTCCTCGCCGCGGAAGCGCAGGGATCCGGCGGCGATGCGGGCGCCGGGAGCGAGCAGCTGCACGATCGCCTGCGCGGTCGTCGACTTGCCAGATCCGCTCTCGCCGACGACCGCGAGGGTCTCGCCCGTAGCGATGCGCAGAGAGACCTCGCGCACCGCCTCGATCACGCCGCCGTCACGTCCGCGGTAGTGCACGGCGAGGCGGTCGACCTCGAGCAGCGGCGCAGCGGCGCTCGCCGCGGCGTCCGACTCGGCACCGGTCTCGGCATCCGCCTGATCGACGGCCGCATCCGAGACGCTCGAGCCTCCGGTGGTGTTCTGCGTCGTGACGCTCATCGCGTCCTCCGTCCTTCGGCGTCGACCGCGCGGGCGAGCCGGTTGGCTGCCAGCACGGTCAGTGCGATCACGAGCCCGGGCAGCGTCGTCAGCCACCAGGCGCCCTGCAGGTAGTCGCGCCCGGTCGACACGAGCGAGCCCCACTCCGGCGTGGGCGGAACCGCGCCGTAGCCGAGGAAGCTCAGCGACGAGATCGCCAGCACGGCCGTGCCGAGCTCGAGCGTCGCGAGCGCGATGACCGGCCCGGTCGAGTTCGGCAGCACGTGCCGCAGCAGCACGCGCAGCGGATGGTTGCCGGCGACGACCGCCGCCTCGACGTAGGTCGAAGTGCGCACCTTCACCACCTCGGCCCGCAGCACCCGGGCGATGCCGGCGGCGCTCGCCAGGCCGACCGCGATCGCGACGTTCGTGGTGCCGAAGCCGAGGGCCGTGATGAGCGCGAGCGACAGCAGCAGGCTCGGGATCGCGAGCAGCACATCCGTCACCCGCATGACGACGTCGTCGACCCAGCGGCCGACGTAGCCGGCTACGAGTCCGAGCACGGCGCCCGACGCCAGCCCGATGCCGATCGCGAGCACCGCCGAGCGCAGGGTGAGCCCGGTGCCGTGCACGACCCGGGTGAACAGGTCGCGGCCGAGCTGATCGGTGCCGAAGAGGTGCGCCGCGCTGGGGCCCTGCAGCTTCTCGCGCGGAACCCCGGCGAGCGGATCTCCGGCGGCGATCAGCTGCGGCAGCACGGCCCCGACGACCACGAGCAGCAGCCAGACGGCGGCGAGGATCGCATCGAGCGGCAGGGCGCGCAGCAGGCGCCGGGCACGATCGCCGAGGCCGGCGGAACCGCGGCGGGACGCCTCGGCATCGGCGAAGCGGTCGGCGGCGGTGGTGGCGAAGGTGTCGCCGGGCGTCGCCGTCCGGGCGGAGCGGTCGAGGGTGGGCGTGCTCACGAGCGGGCTCCCGTCGTCTCGAGTTCGGTGCGGGGATGCGCGGCGTGCGCGGGCGTCGTCTCGGCCGCGGTGGCGGATGTCGGAGTCGGCGAGAGCCCAGCGGCGGAGGCGGGAGCATCTGCGTCGACCGCACCGGCGAAGGCTTCGCGGGCCCGCGCGCGCGCACGGGGCCCAGCGAGACGGATGCGCGGGTCGAGCAGCGGGTACAGCAGATCGACGACGAGGCTGACGACCACGAAGACGAGCGCCGCGAACAGCACCACGCCTTGCACGATCGGGATGTCCTGCGCCGTCACCGCGGTCGCGGTGAGCCGGCCGATCCCGGGCCGCGAGAAGACCGTCTCGGTCACGACCGTGCCCGAGAGCAGTCCGCCCACGATCACGCCCGTGTAGGTCAGCGCCGGCAGGGCGGCGTTGCGGAGCGCGTGCGCGAAGTGCACCCGGCCGCGCCCGGCGCCCTTCGCCCACACCGCATCCACGTAGGGCTCGCGCAGTGTCGTCGCGAGGCTCTTCGACAGCAGCTGCGCGATCGCGGCCCCGGTCGGCAGGGCGAGCGCGATCGACGGCAGGATCGCGGCCGTCCAGGTCTTGTCGCCGAGCGCCGGCAGCCAGCGCAGCTGAAACGAGAACCACTGGATGAGCAGCAGCCCGAACCAGAAGCCGGGCACCGCGACGCCGACCGGCGGCAGCGCCAGCAGCACCCGTGCGAGCACCCTGCTGCGGGTCAGGGTCGCGGCGATCGCGACGCCGGTGCCGCCGAGGATCGCGAGCACGATGCCGAGCGCGGTGATCTGCAGCGTCGACGGCAGCGCCGCGGCGATGAGGTCGGCGACGGGCCGCCCCGAGCCGATCGAGCGGCCGAGATCGCCGCGCAGCACCTGGCCGATGCCGTCGACGTACTGCAGCCAGAGCGGCCGGTCGAGGCCGAGCTCGTGCCGCAGCGCATCCAGCTGGGCGTCGCTGAGATCGGTCGCGTCGGGCCCGGCGAGGATGCGCACCGGGTCGCCCGGCAGCGCCCACAGGATCAGGAAGGTCGCCGTGTAGGCGGCCCAGAGCACCCCGACCGCCTGCAGCAGCCGGCGCAGCAGATAGCGCGTCACGATCGTCCCCCTCGCCGTCGCTCAGTTCGCCGCGACGACGCGGGCGTCGAACGAGGGGTCGGCGGCGGCGACGCGCGAGTTCCAGCCGAGCCGCGGCGCGACCAGGCCGACGACGTCGGCGAGGATCTGCTCGTAGTCGCCCGGCGAGAACTCGTAGGGCAGCTCGAGCCGCAGCTCGTCGACCTGCGCGAGCAGCGGATCGGCGAGCAGCCGGGCCACGATCTCCTCGGCCGAGCCGACGAGGTCGGGCGCGAAGAGCGTGTTCTTCGGTCCGTGCCCGCGGCCCAGTCGCGGCAGTCGGGCGTGCGCGTAGGCGCGGTAGCGCTCGCGCGCCGCACGGTCGGCGCCGTCGATCGGCACGATCACCCGCCCCAGCGCGACGCGACGCGACGCGGCCGTCGCCGCATCCACCACGCCCTCGTCCACGGCGACGGCGAGCGCCGAGCGATACCGGCCGAGCAGCGTCGTCTGGGCCGAGGTGAAGTCGTCGGTGCCCTCGCCGCTGATGACGTTGCCGATGAGGATGCTGCGCCCGGCGCGCGCCGCCCACTCGATCGACGCGAGCGACCCGCCGCCGTACCAGACGCGGTCGGCGAGGCCCGGGCTGAAGGGCTGCACGCGCGGCCGCTGCACGTTGCCGGGGGAGTGGATCACGGTGTCGGCGTCGCCGAAGAACGCGCCGGAGAGGTGGTGGATGAGTCGCTCGGCCCGCCCGTGGGAGAAGTCCCAGTTGCGCCAGTCGCCCTCGAAGACCTCGTCGCCGATCAGCTCGGCGTGCGGCGGCAGACCCGCGCTCACCCCGATCTGCAGGCGGCCGCCCGAGAGCACGTCGGCGACCGCGAGATCCTCGGCCAGCCGGAACGGGGTCTCGTAGCCGAGCGGGATGACGGCGGTGCCGAGCTGGATGCGGCGCGTGCGCTGCCCCGCGGCGGCCACGAAGACGGCCGCGCTCGAGACCCCGTGCTCGAGGTGACGCTGCCGGATCCACGCGCCGTCGAGCCCGAGGCTCTCCCCGAACTCGAACAGGCGCAGCGTCGCCTCCAATCCCTCACGCGGCCGGTCGTCGTCGAAGTTGCCGGGGGTGAGGAAGTGCAGGGCCTGGAGGGAGGGCCGGTCGGTGGTCATGGCGGCACGGTAGTTCCGCACCGCGCCGCGCCCCAGAACGGGTGACCGCGTTCGACGCCGTTCGACGCCGTGTGACGTTCGGCGTCGTCGTTTGACGCTCTCTGACCGACTGTTACGGCGGCCGCTTGGTGCGCCGCGGCGACGGGGACAGGGTGAGAGGCCCGACCGCCGAATCACGAGAGCACGAGGACGACACATGCCCCGACCACTGCACCTGGGCGTCGCCCTCGACGGCGCCGGCTGGCATCCGCAGGCCTGGCGCACGGCCGGCCTGGCCGCCGGCGAGCTGTTCACCGCCGCCTACTGGACCCGCCTCGCCCGCCGCGCCGACGACGCCGGGCTCGACCTGCTGACGATCGAGGATGCCTTCGCGCAGCAGACCGCGGCGCCGTTCACGCCCGACGACCGACGCGATCAGGTGCGCGGCCGACTCGACGCGGGCATCATCGCCTCCTTCCTCGCGCCGTTGACCCGGTCGATCGGCCTCGTGCCGACGCTGAGCACGACCCACAGCGAGCCCTTCCACCTCGCCACCGCCGTGCAGACCCTCGACTACGCCAGCCGAGGGCGTGCCGGCTGGCGGCCCAAGGTGTCGGCCGACCCGCGCGAGGCGCGCCAGTTCGGCCGGCGCGAGATCCCCGCGCCCGACGTCGCCCGCTTCCAGGACCCGACGAACCCGTTGCTGCTCGAGCTCTTCGGCGAGGCGGCCGAGGTGATCGAGGCCGGCCGGCAGCTCTGGGACAGCTGGCAGGACGACGCGATCATCCGCGACGTCGCCACCGGCCGCTTCATCGACCGCGACCGGGTGCACCGCATCGGCTTCGAGGGTGAGCATTTCAGCGTCGAGAGCGCGTCGATCGTGCCGCGCTCTCCGCAGGGGCAGCCGCTCGTCACCGTGCTCGCGCACGCCCGCATCCCCTACGAGCTCGCCGCGGGCGGCGCCGACGTGGTCTACGTCACGCCGCACGACGAGGCGGATGCCGTGCGCATCCTCGGCGAGGTGCGTGAGGCCGAGCGGGCGGTCGGCCGCGTCGACCGCATCCACCTCGCCCGTCCGCTCGAGGTGTGGGCGGATGCGGTGGTGCTGCTCGACGACAGCGTCGACGCCGCCCGCGCCGCCCTGACCGAGCTGGAGCAGCTCGACGGCACCGCCTTCGCCTCCGATGCGCTCATCCACGCCGGAACCGCCGAGAGCCTCGCCGAGCAGCTGCTCGCCTGGCAGCGGCTCGGCTACGACGGCGTGCGCCTGCGGCCGGCCCGGCTGCCCGCCGACCTCGACCGCATCTCCGACGACCTCGTGCCGTTGCTGCGCGACGCCGGCGTGCTCGACCGGCCCGACAGCACGACCCTGCGCGGGCGGCTCGGCCTGCCGCGCCCCGACAGCCGTTATGCGGTCGGCCAGACGGCTGACGCCCCCGCGCCCAGCGCACTCGCCACCAGCACGCCCGCAACCAGCACCCAGGAGCTCTCCGCATGACCGCCGAACGCCGCCAGGTGCACCTCGCCGCCCACTTCCCGGGCGTCAACTCGACGACCGTGTGGAGCGACCCGACCGCGCAGAGCCAGGTCGAGTTCTCGTCGTTCGAGCACTTCGCCCGCACCGCCGAGCGCGGGTTCTTCGACTACCTGTTCCTCGCCGAGGGCCTGCGGCTGCGCGAGCACCGCGGCGAGATCCACGACCTCGACGTCGTGGGCCGGCCGAACACGCTCGGCATCCTCGCCGCCGTCGCGGCCGTGACCCGGCACATCGGAGTCGTCGGCACGCTCAGCTCGACCTTCAACGAGCCGGCCGAGCTCGCCCGTCAGCTCGCGACGCTCGACCACCTCTCCGGAGGTCGCGCGGGCTGGAACGTCGTCACGAGCTCCGACGCCTTCCACGGCGGCAACTTCCGCCGCGGCGGCTTCCTGCCGCACCCCGAGCGCTACGAGCGGGCGAGCGAGTTCGTCGCGCTCGCCAAGAAGCTCTGGGACAGCTGGGATGACGACGCCGTGCTCGGCGACGCCGCGGCCGGCGAGTTCCTGCGCGCGGGAGCCGTGCACGACGTGCGGCACCGCGGCAAGCACTTCGACGTCGACGCGCGGCCGACGGTGCCGCGCAGCCCGCAAGGGCGTCCGGTCATCGTGCAGGCCGGCGACTCGCCCGACGGCCGCGACTTCGCCGCCGAGCACGCCGAGGTGATCTTCTCCCGGCACGCCGAGTTCGACGACGGGCGGCGGTTCTACTCCGACGTGAAGGGCCGCCTCGCCGGGCGCGGACGCAGCGAGGGGTCGCTGCTCATCCTGCCCGCCGTGTCGTTCGTGCTCGGCGACAGCGCGGCGGATGCCGAGGAGAAGGCCTGCGAGATCTCGCTGCAGCAGATCAGCAAGCCGACCGCGATCACCTTCCTCGAGCAGGTCTGGAACCGCGACCTCAGCGCCTACGACGCCGACGGACCGCTGCCCGAGGTCGACCCCGATCCCGGCGAGCAGATCACCCGCGGATGGGCGCGCGCCTTCGAAGAGAACCAGGCCAAGATCAGCGCCTGGCGTGCCAAGGCCGAGGCCGAGAACCTCAGCATCCGCCAGCTCGTCATCGCCGTCGCCAACCGCCACGGCTTCGTCGGCACCGCCGCGCACATCGCGAGCGAGATCGACCGCTACGTGCAGAACCGCGCCAGCGACGGCTTCGTCGTGGTCGGGCACCTCACCCCGCACGGACTCGACGAGTTCACCGACGCCGTCATCCCCGAGCTGCAGGAGCGCGGCGTCTACCGCACCGAGTACCCCGAGGGCGCGACCCTGCGCGAGAACCTCGGGCTGCCGGCACCCCACCGCCTGACCGACGAGATCGGAGCCACCGCATGACCATCACCGAGCCCGCCAGCGCCGCACCCGCCAGCGCCGCACCTGCCAGCGCCGCGCCCGCCAGCGCCGCGCCCGCCAGCGCCGCACCTGCCACGCCGACCTCCGCCGCCTTCGACCGGCGCGCGATCGACCGCGCCGGCTTCGCCCGCGAATGGGCCGACTGGCACGCCGCTCACGAGGCCCAGCGCGCGAGCGAGCACGGCTTCCTCGCCGTGACGGGCCTGCATTGGCTCAGCGCCGAACCGCAGGGCATCGACGGCGTCCCCGGACTCTGGAGCACCTCCGATGCCGGCCCCGTGATCGAGCTCGCCGACGGCGAGACGCTGCAGCGCAACGGCGCCACCGTCAGCGGTCGCGTCGAGCTCGGCCCGCTCGCCGAGCGCACCGGCATCGACCTCGTGCACGGCGACATCGTCATCGAGGTCGCTCGCCGCGGCGGCAGTGACATCGTGCGCCCGCGCGACCCCGCGTATCCGCTGCGCGTGAACCACACCGGCACGCCCGTCTACCCGCCGAACCCGCGCTGGCTCGCCGCCGGACGCTTCGTCGCCTATGACGCCCCGCGCGAGGTCACGGTCGGCGCCGCCGTCGAGGGCCTCGAGCACGTCTACGCCGCGCCCGGCGAGATCGAGTTCGAGCTGCAGGGCGAGACCTTCCGGCTCATCGCCTTCGACGGCAAGGCGCCCGGCGCCCTGCTCGTGCTCTTCACGGATGCGACGAGCGGCATCACCACCTACGACGCCAACCGCGCGCTGACGGTCGCCGCGCCCGACGCCGAAGGCCGCGTGCTGCTCGACTTCAACCGCGCCGTCAACCTGCCCTGCGCCTACACCGACTTCGCGACCTGTCCGCTGCCGCCCGCCGGCAATCGCATCCCCGTCGGCGTCGAAGCCGGCGAGAAGACCCCGACCGAGCGGGGCTGACATGCGCTTCCAGGTTCTCGACATCGTCCCCTACCGCCCCGACCCGATCACGGGCCGTCAGTCGACGCCCGCCGACCGGCTCGACGAGACGCTGCAGGTCGCCGTCGCGGCCGAGCGGCTCGGCTTCGACTCCTTCGCCGTGGGGGAACGGCACGCCGGGCCCTTCCTCTCCTCCTCGCCGACCGTGCTGCTCGGCGCGCTCGCCGCCTCCACCTCGACCATCCGGCTGCAGACCGGCGTGACCGTGCTGCCGGTGCTCGATCCGGTGCGCGTCGCCGAGGACTACGCCACCATCGACCAGCTCAGCCGCGGCCGCCTCGAGCTGACGATCGGCAAGGGCAACGAGCTGAAGCAGTTCCCGCTGTTCGGGCTCGAGATCGACGACCAGTGGGAGCTGCTCGCCGAGAAGTACGCCGTGCTGAAGCGGCTCTGGAGCGAGGAGGACGTGACGATCCCCGCCGGCGAGTTCGTGCGCGAGCTGCGTGACGTCACCACGCTGCCGCGCCCCTACGCCGGCGCCCCGCGCATCTGGCACGGCTCGGCGACGACCCTGTTCTCGGCCGCCCTCGCCGCGAAGCACGGCGACCCGCTGTTCAGCGCCAACGCGATCCAGCCGCTGCGCAACTACGCCGTGCTGATCGAGCACTACCGCAGCGAGCTCGCGCGCCACGGGCACGATCCGGCCGGCGCCTACGTCGGGGCCGGGGCCGGTGCGCTGTTCATCGCCGACACGACCCAGCAGGCGCGCGACCTCTACGGACCGGTCTACGAGGCGATCGTCGCCGCGACCAACGTGCCCGGCAACACGACGCCGTTCCGCGACATCGACCACGCGATCGCCGAGGGTCCCGCGCTCGTCGGCAGCCCGCAGCAGGTCGTCGACAAGATCGCGCGCTTCCACGAGCTGTACCGGCACGACCTGCAGTCGGTCAGCATCCCGACCACGGTCGTGTTCCCGCAGCAGCTCGAGATCCTCGAGCGCTTTGCGACCGAGGTGATCCCGGCGCTGCGCGACCGCTTCCCGACCACCCTGTGGTCGTCGGCCGATGCGGGCGCCCGGCCGCACCTCGCCGCCGCCTGACCCGCGCCGCCTCGGGCGAGCATCCGCGGCCACCCGCGCCCCGGCACGACGGCGGCGCGAAGAATCACCAGCGCATCCACCTCTACGGTTGAACGGGATGCGCGACCCGAGCGCATGCGGAAGGAGCGCGCCAGCGTGAGCCAGGTGGATGTCGTCGTGATCGGTGCCGGGGCGATGGGGTCCGCGACCGCGTGGAACCTCGCCAGGTCCGGCCGCTCGCTGATCGTGCTCGAGCAGCACCCCGTCGGCCACACCCTCGGCGCCTCCCACGGCGCGACCCGCAACATCAGCGCCGCCTACCCGCAGGCCGACTACCAGGCCCTGCTCACCGAGACCCGCGCCCTCTGGACCGAGCTCGAGCAGCAGTCGGGCACGCAGCTGATCGACTGGGTCGGCGTCGTGCAGCACGGCGTCGCCGAGGCCGAGCTGATCGAGCTGCGCGACGTGCAGCACGCCAACGGCGTGCGCAGCGAGATCCTCGCGCCCGACGAGGCTGCGGCGCGCTGGCGCGGACTGCGCTTCACGAGCCCCGTGCTGCACACCCTCGACGCCGGGCGCGTGCGTGCGGCCGAAGCCCTGCGCGTGCTGCGCGAGCAGGCCGAGGCGCTCGGCGCCGAGTTCCGCTACGACACCCCGGTGCGGGCGCTCGAGCTCGACACGACCGGAGCCCCGGTCATCCACACCGACGCCGAGACCCTCCGCCCCGAGCAGGTCGTCGTCACCGCCGGCGCCTGGACGACGAAGATCGTGCCCGCCGCACTGGCCGACGCCCTGCCGCGACTGCGCGTCACGCAGGAGCAGCCCGCCCACTTCGCCGTGCGCGCCGACTTCGCCGATGCCGTCTGGCCGAGCTTCATGCAGCAGCCGCAGCCGGGCGAGCGCGACGCCTTCTGGTGCTCGCCGATCTACGGCATGCAGACGCCGGGCGAGGGCATCAAGGTCGGCTGGCACGGCGTCGGCGCCGTGGTCGATCCCGACCGCCGCGACTTCCTCGCCGAGCCGGTGCAGCTGGATGCGCTGCGTCGCTACGTCAGCGAGTGGATCCCGGGCGCCGACCCCGACGACCTCGTCGCGATCAGCTGCACCTACACGACCACGCCCAGCGAGGACTTCGTGCTCGACCGCCGCGGCGCCGTCACGCTCGGCGCCGGGTTCTCGGGGCACGGCTTCAAGTTCACGCCCGCGATCGGCCGGGTGCTCGCCGACCTGACGCGCGGCATCCCCGCCCCCGAGCGCTTCCGCCTCCGCGCCTGATCCGTACCGTTCTGATTCTCGCCACGCGTGTGCGGGTGTGCGGGGGTCCGGGGGTGTTCGAGTTGCCCACTTCCGCGGTGTGTCACAGGCGGCACACCGCGGAAGTGGGCAACTCGGGGAATCCGCCACGCGGAATACGCGGTGGCGAGACGCGAAAGGCCGCGGCATCCCCGAGGATGCCGCGGCCTTCAGTGCGCGGGTGCGCGAGCGATCAGTGCGTGTCGACCGCCGAGATCTCGCTGCGGTCGCCCGACCACAGCGTGTGGAAGGTGCCGTCCTTGTCGATGCGCTTGTAGGTGTGCGCACCGAAGAAGTCGCGCTGGCCCTGGATCAGCGCGGCCGGCAGTCGGTCGGCGCGGATGCCGTCGTAGTAGGCGAGCGACGACGAGAACGCCGGCGTCGGGATGCCCGCCTGCACGGCGTGCACGACGACGCGACGCCAGGCCTCCTGGGCGCCCTCGACCGCGTCGCGGAAGTACGGCGCGAGCACGAGCGCGACGAGCGAGGAGTCCTCCTCGTAGGCGTCCGAGATGCGGTTGAGGAACTGCGCGCGGATGATGCAGCCCGCACGCCAGATCTTCGCGATGTCGCCCTTCTTGATGTCCCAGCCGTACTGCTCGGCGCCGGCGACGATCGCGTCGAAGCCCTGGCTGTAGGCGATGATCTTCGAGGCGTAGAGCGCGCGGCGCACATCCTCGATGAAGGCGGCCTCGTCATCCACCGACACGGTCGTCGACGGACCCGGCAGCGACGACGCACCGGCGCGCTGCGCGGGCTTCGACGACAGCGAGCGGGCGAACACGGCCTCGGCGATGCCCGAGACGGGGATGCCCAGATCGAGTGCGGTCTGCACGGTCCAGGCGCCGGTGCCCTTGGCTCCGGCGGCGTCGAGGATGACGTCGACGAGGGGCTTGCCGGTCTCGGCGTCGTTCTGGCGCAGCACCTCGGCGGTGATCTCGATGAGGTACGACTCGAGCTCGCCCGTGTTCCACTCGGCGAAGATGTCGGCGATCTCGGCCGGGCTCTTGCCGGTGCCGCGGCGGATGAGGTCGTAGGCCTCGCCGATGAGCTGCATGTCGACGTACTCGATGCCGTTGTGGATCATCTTGACGAAGTGGCCGGCGCCGTCGTGGCCGACGTGGGTGACGCAGGGCTCGCCCTCGGCGACCGCGGCGATCGACTCGAGGATCGGGCCGAGGGTGACCCACGACTCGTCCGAACCGCCGGGCATGATCGAGGGGCCGTTGAGGGCGCCCTCCTCGCCGCCGGAGATGCCGGCGCCGACGAAGTTGATGCCGGTCTCGCGCACGGCCTTCTCACGACGGATGGTGTCGGTGAAGAGCGCATTGCCGCCGTCGACGATGATGTCGCCCGGCTCGAAGACCTTGACGAGCTCGTCGATCACGGCGTCGGTGCCGCGACCGGCCTGCACCATGATGATCGCGGCGCGCGGCTTCTGCAGCGACGCGGCGAACTCCTCGTAGTTGGAGGCGGGAACGAAGCCGGCCTCGGGGTGCTCGTCGAGCACGGTCTGCGTCTTCTCGTACGAGCGGTTGAAGATCGCGACGGTGTTGCCCTCGCGGCTGGCCAGGTTGCGGGCGAGGTTCGATCCCATCACCGCCATCCCGACGACTCCGATGTTGGCCTGGGGGCTGTCCGACACGTGCTTCTCCTGTGTTCGACGAGGGGGTTGCTCTCAGGTTATCGCTGACGGCCTCCCTTCCGCCGCCGGTGGATGCCCGGAGCGACCTGACAGGATCGAGGGCGTGACCCAGAGCCTCCGCGTCGTCATCGCCACCCCGCTCAGCGACGAGAACGTCGCCCTGCTGCGTCGTCTCGAGCCGCGTCTCGAGATCGTGCACCGTCCCGAGCTGATGGCGCCGGCGACGGCCGACTGGATGGTGCGCCTCGACCGCGACGCCGCGCAGGAGAAGGAGTACGACGACTACCTCGACTCGGGGGAGGCGTTCTTCGGCGTGCCCGACCAGTCGGGCACGGCCCTGAACGCGGCGATCGAGCGCAACCCGGGCCTGCGCTGGGTGCACACGATCCCGGCGGGCGGCGGCGCGCAGATCAAGGCGGCGAAGCTCGATGAGGCGACGCTCGAGCGGCTGACCTTCACGACCTCGGCCGGCGTGCACGCGCAGCCGCTCGCCGAGTTCGCGCTGTTCGGCGTGCTGGCCGGCACGAAGCAGCTCGGTCGGCTGCGCGCCGCGCAGAGCCGCCACGAGTGGACCGGCCGCGAGGCGATGCGCCTGAACTCCGAGACGACGGTCGCGGTCGTCGGCCTCGGCTCGATCGGACGCCGCACGGCCGAGCTGCTCGCGGGCCTCGGCATGACCGTGATCGGCGTGCACCGCCGAGAGGTCGACGCGCCCGGTGTGAGCCGCATCGAGCCGGTCGAGAACCTGGCCGCGGTGCTCGCCGAGGTGGATGCCGTCGTGCTCGCCCTGCCCGGCACCGAGCAGACGTCGGGGATGCTGAGCCGCGCCGCGCTCGACGCCGCGAGGCCGGGTCTGATCGTCGTCAACGTCGGCCGCGGCACGACGGTCGACGAGCCGGCGCTCATCGATCACCTGGGCGAGGGCGGCAACGTCGGCGCCGCGGTGCTGGATGTGACCGCGATCGAGCCGCTGCCCGCATCCAGCCCCCTCTGGGATCTCGAGAACGTCGTGATCGCCCCGCACACCGCCGCGATCAACGAGAACGAGCCTCGCCTGATCACCGAGCTCTTCGCCGAGAACGCCCGCCGCCTGCTCGACGGCGAGCCCCTGCTCAACGTCGTCAACACGCACGAGTTCTACTGATCCACCGGCGCCGCACGCCGGCGCGCACAGAACGGCGGGGCCGCGACCGGAGGAACTCGGTCGCGGCCCCGCCGCGGTGCTCGGGATGCGCGGGGCCACCCGAAGAGCCCCGCGCATCCCAGCTGAGTCAGCCCTTCGCGAGCTGCGCCACCTCGTCCGCCGACAGCGTGCGGTCGAAGACCCGCACGCCGTCCACGGCGCCGTCGAGGAAGTCGACGGGCTTGCCGTCGTACTTGCCGCGACCGATCTGGAGGCCGCCGGTCGCGGTCTCGCCGTTGCCGAGCACCGACACCGAACCGGCCTTCGCGCCGTCGACGTAGATCGTCAGGCTCGAGGTGGTGATGTCGCGCACGCCGACCAGGTGGTACCAGCGGTTCGGCTCGACGGTGACGTCGTTCGCCAGCGCGCGGGCGCCCACGAACGAGAACGCGAGCTTCTTGTCAGCACCGGAGTACTGCAGGAAGAACGAGCTGACGTTGTCGCCGTCTTCGCTCACGACCGTCTGGAAGGCATCGCCGACCTGGTCGAACTTGACCCACGCCGAGACGGAGTAGTTGCGATCGGTCGTCTTCAGCACGGTCTTGGCGGTGTCGGCCCACTGGGTCGATCCGTCGAGCTGCAGGGCGCTGCCCTCGGCGCCGTCACGAGCCGGAACCCGCGCCGCGTCGCCGTGGATCGTCAGCGGGTTCTTGCCGACGGCGTCCTCCGCGGTCGTGCCGGAGGCCTCGTCGAAGCCCCAGGCGCCGACGCCGGCGAGTCCGGGCGTGCCGGCCGGGGGAGCGGGCGGGGTCTTGTCGCCCGCTGCGATCACGGCCTGGTTGATCTCGCGAACGCGCTGCTCGTTGACCTTCTCGACCTTGCGGTCGTAGGTGAAGAAGCCGTTCTGCTCGCCCTCGACATCCGTGATCTGGGTGTAGACGGCGCCTGACAGACCGTAGGGGGCTCCCTGGTCGCGCAGCACCTTCGTGTTGGCGACGTACTTGTCGTTGAGCTCCTTCTTGTCCTTCACCGAGCCGTAGGGGTTGATCGGCGCGCCCGGCCAGGTGTGGCCCTCGATGGTCAGCGTCAGACCGCCGTGCTCGCCGTCGATGGACGCACGTGTCGCATCCGGCGCCGGCAGGGCAGGTCCCTGGTACTGGTGCCAGTCGATGACGTCACCCGTGCCCGGGTCACCGGGGGTGTCGCAGCAGTTCGAGCCGGAGCGGTCGTTGACCAGTCGCGACGGATCCTGCGCCTTCACCTGCGCGCCGACCTCCGAGGCCGCCTGCACGCTCCACTGGCCCCATCCCTCGTTGAAGGGAATCCAGCCGATGATCGAGGTGACGTTCGAGAGCTGGCTCACCATGCGCGAGGTCTCGGCACGGAAGTTCGCCTTGTCGCCGTCGCTGAGGTTCGCGTTGCGTCCCGTCGGCAGCGCCGGCGAGTCCTGCCAGACCATGAGCCCGAGCTTGTCGGCCCAGTAGTACCAGCGGGCCGGCTCGACCTTGATGTGCTTGCGGATCGTGTTGAAGCCGAGGTCCTTGGTCTTCTGGATGTCGAACTTCAGCGCGTCATCGGTCGGCGCCGTGTAGATGCCGTCGGGCCAGTAGCCCTGGTCGAGCGTCGACAGCAGGAACGTCGCCTTGTGGTTGAGGGTGATGCGCTGCTTGCCGTTGACGTTCTCGACCGCGATCTCGCGCAGGCCCGCGTAGCTCTCGACCTTGTCGGTCTTGCCGTTCACGGTGAGCTTCGCCTGGAAGGTGTAGAGGAACGGGTCCTCCGGCGACCAGAGGCGCGGCTTGGGCACCGAGATCGTCATGGCTCCGCCCGCGGCGCCGGTCGCGCTGGCGACCTTCTTGCCGTCGGCGAGCACATCCACCTTCAGCGTGCCGCCGGCGGCGTCGCCGTTGAAGCCCGCCGAGATGGCGAACGACGCGGTGTCGACGTCGGGGGTGGCGGTGAAGCTGGCGATGCTGGCCGGCTGGACCGATTCGAGCCAGACGGTCTGCCAGATGCCGGATGCGGCGGTGTAGAAGATGCCGCCGGGCTCGTTGCGCTGCTTGCCGACGGGGATGTTGGCCGCGTCGACAGGGGAGTGGACGGCGACCACGATCTCCTGCGGTCCCGACTTCTTCAGCGCGCTGGTGATGTCGATGCTGAAGGCGTCGTAGCCGCCGAGGTGGCGACCGACCTGGCGGCCGTTGACGTAGACGGTGGCGTCGTAGTTGACGGCGCCGAAGTTGATGTTGACGTGCTTGCCGCCGCTGGTGAGGTTATTCGGAACCTCGACGGTGCGGCGGTAGAACATGAACTCGGAGTGCTTCTGCACGCCCGAGAGCGCCGACTCGGTCGGGTACGGCACGAGGATCTGCCCGGTCAGGTCCTTGCCGATGGGCGGGGCGCTGTAGCCGTCGGTTCCGGCGTACTGCCACAGGCCGTTGAGGTTGACCCACTCCGGGTTCGCGGCCGTGGGGCGCGCGAGCTGCGGTCGCGGGTAGTCGGGCAGCGCGTTCGTGGGCGACACCTTGTCGGTCCACGGCGTGCTGAGCGGCGGGGTGATGCCGCTCCAGGTCTTGGGCGGGGCGGCGTCGGCGGCGATGGCCGGAAGCCCGGCCAGTCCGATGGCGATGCCGGCGGTCACGAGTGCGCCGAGCGCTCGAGCGCCCGGTCCTCTCCGGTTGTTGGTGCGTCTCACTGCGATCTCCCTCGTCGTCGAGTGCGATGCGGCGACGGGGCGGCGAGCGGGATCGGGGGGTCGACTCTCGCGCGGTCTCGCCCTCGACACCGCGCGATCATAGTTTCAAAAACCTGTCCGAAAAGCCAGGATCAGTTTCAGAACTGCGCGGTTCTGATTCATCGTGACAGATTCCACCCCCGAATGGGGCACATGCGGCACAGTAGGCGCATGCTCGTCCACCGCTGGAGAGGTTGCTGATCATGGCCCGATCGCTGTCGCTGCTCATCGCCGTCGTCGCCTCGCTCGGCGGCGGCGCCCTCGCGCTGAGTCAGGGCGGGGTCGTGTACCGCACGCTCGTCTCGTCGTTCGGCGGGCTCGGCAACGCGCAGTCGGTCGGCGTGCTCGCGATCGCGCTCACGCTCGTCGCGGTCGGGGCGCTGCTGCACCTCGTCGCCTCCGCGACCGCCGGATGGTCGTCGCTCGGGGTGATCGTCGTCGGCGCGGTGCAGACGGTCGTCGGCCTCGCGGCGGTCGTGCTGCCCGCGCGGTTCGGCGGCATCGACGGTCCCGCGAGTCCGGTGCAGGTCGCGGTCGGCTGGATCTACGACGTGCTGCCCGACCTCGGAACCGGCCTCTATCTCGCCCTGCCGACCGGGCTCGTGCTCGTGATCGGCCTCGCCAACATCCTGCTCGGTGTCGTCGCTGTGCGTCGCCGGCGCGGCACCGTCGCCTCGCCCGCGGTCGCCCGGATCGTCGGGCTGCTCGTCGCCCTGTTCGTCGCGCTGCCGGCCGCCGGCCTGATCGCGGCGGGAGGCTTCGCGAACTACGTGCAGACCACCGAGGCGCTGCGCGGCCCGAGCCCGTGGGGGATCGCCCTGCTGCTGCTCGGCGCCGTGCTCTTCCTGATCTTCGTGCTGGCGGTGCGGTGGAGCTCGCTCGCCGCTCTGCTCGGCGGATTCGTGCTGATCGTGGCGAGCATCTTCTACCTCTTCGTGCCGGCGAGCGCCGTCGCTCCGATCGCCGCGCAGCGGGGACTGCGCGATGCGCTCAGCGGCGTGCAGACCTTCGCCTGGTCGGGCTCGTTCCTCATCCTCGGCTGCGTGCTGATCGGCGCCGGCATCGCCGGGCGGCTGGCCGGTCGGGTCGGTGCGCGCCGCAGCAGCTTCGTGGCCGCTCGGCCGTCCGTCGACGGGGATGCGCCGACCGCGATCATCCTGCCGGGCGAGGGCGCGTCGCGCGACGGAGCGGTTCTGTACTCGCCGCCGAACGCGCCCGGATCCTGGGACGGCGGCAACGGAGCCCCGCGCGGGCGCTGACGCTCGCGGTGGCATCTGCGCTGCCGGTTCGCGCTCGGCGCCTACCCCCGGCTAGACTCCTGCGAGACCTCGGCGAGGGATGCGCGCATCTGCCCGCATCCGTGATCGACGCGGTGAGCAAGGCCCCGGGCGCGACCCGCTGTGTTCTTCCTCACGCTGTCCTGCGTTCGAGTTGAAACCGCACACGATTCGGGCGAGAGCCCGGCAAGGAGAACAACAGCCATGGCTGACGACAACAAGCTGGTCGCCGAAGAGCGCACCGAGTTCGGCAAGGGCGCTGCCCGCCGCATCCGCGCCGCCCACAAGATCCCCGCCGTGATCTACGGCCACGGCACCGAGCCGCGCCACATCAACCTGCCCGGTCACGAGACGGCGCTGATCCTGCGCAAGGCGAACGCCATCCTCGACCTCGACATCAACGGCGAGAGCCAGCTCGCCCTCGTCAAGGACGTGCAGAAGGACCCGGTGCGCCAGCTCGTCGAGCACATCGACCTCATCGTCGTGCGCCGTGGCGAGAAGGTCACCGTGGATGTGCCCGTGCACGTCGACGGCGAGTCGGCCCCCGGCACGATCATCGCGCTCGACGCGACCACGCTGTCGGTCGAGGTCGAGGCCACGCACATCCCCGAGAACCTGCACGTCAGTGCCGAGGGCCTCGAGGAGGGCACGCAGATCCTCGCGAAGGACGTCGAGCTGCCGAAGGGCGCCACGCTGCTCACCGACCCCGAGGTGCTCGTGGTCAACATCACCACCCCGGCCGTCGTCGACCTGCCCGAGGAGGGCGAGGCCGCTGAGGGCGACGCCGCTGAGGGCGAGGTCGCTGAGGGCGACGCCGCCGAGGCCGCCGAGGGCGACGCCGAGTAAGAGGCTCGCGCCTCTTCTCGTTCTCGCGAATCGCGAAACAGTTCCGCATGAGTGACGCGTGGCTCGTGGTCGGGCTCGGCAACCCCGGGCCCGCCTACGCGGCCACGCGTCACAATGTGGGGCAGATGGCGGTCGACGACCTCGCCGACCGCATCGGCGCGAGGTTCTCGCGCCACAAGACCAACAGCGTCGTCGCCGAGGGATGGATCCGTCCCGGCGCGGCCAAGCTCATCGTGGCCAAGCCGCTGAGCTTCATGAACAACTCGGGCGGGCCGGTCTCGCAGCTGGCGAAGTTCTATTCGCTGCCCGCCGAGCGCGTCGTCGTGCTGCACGACGAGCTCGATCTGCCGTTCGACACCGTGCGCCTCAAGCAGGGCGGCGGTCACGGCGGGCACAACGGCCTGCGCGACATCATCAGCGCGCTCGGCACCCCGGAGTTCCTGCGCGTGCGCATCGGCATCGGCCGCCCGCCCGGCCGCCAGGACTCCGCCGACTTCGTGCTGAAGCCCTTCGCGTCGACCGAGCGCGCATCCCTGCCGTCGCTGCTGACGGACGCGGTGGATGCGACCGAGCAGCTCGTCGATGACGGCCTCCTCGCCGCGCAGCAGCGCTGGCACGCGCCGCGCGCCTGAGCGCGGGCTCACTGGCGTCGGCGCGTGTCGGCGGTGCCGCCTAAACTCGAACGAGTGGGTCTGCACGGTGTGATTCCGGCGCTTCAGCGCGCCCGTGGTTCGGCGTATCCGGTTTCGGATGCGGATCTCTCGCTCGTCGACGGGCTGCGAGCTCCGGTGCTCGGCGGCATCCTCGACCAGCTGGCGGCGGAGGCCGGCGGCAAGTCGGGTGCTGCGGGGCAGGGCCGAGCGCTCCTCGCGATCACGGCGACGAGCCGCGAGTCCGAGCAGCTGCGTGCCGCGCTCGCCAGCTACCTGCCCGACGCCGAGATCCTGCCGTTCCCGGCCTGGGAGACGCTGCCGCACGAGCGCCTCAGCCCGAGCGCCGAGACTGTCGGGACCCGTCTCGCGTCGCTGCGCCGCATCCACCGCTGGGATCGCTCGCAGCACCTGATCCTCGTCGCGAGCGTGCGCGCCGCGCTGCAGCCGCTCGCCCCGGGCCTCGACGTGCTCGAGCCGATCGTGCTCGAGCCCGGTGCCCGCGGCTTCGAGCTCAACCGGCTCTCGGCGCAGCTCGTCGAGCTCGCCTACAGCCGGGTCGACATGGTCACCCGTCGCGGCGAGTTCGCGGTGCGCGGCGGCATCCTCGACGTCTTCCCGCCGGATGCCGACCACCCGCTGCGCGCGGAGTTCTTCGGCGACGAGGTCGAGCAGCTGCGCCGGTTCTCGGTCGCCGACCAGCGCTCGCTCGCCGAGAAGGTCGAGCGCGTCGAGCTCGGCGCCGGCCGCGAGCTGCTGCTCACGCAGGACGTGCGTCAGCGGGCGCGCGAGCTCGAGCACGAGTTCCCGACCCTCGCGCCGATCCTGTCGAAGCTGGGGGAGGGCATCCCCGCCGAGGGCATGGAGGCGCTCGCGCCGGTGCTGCTGCCGAAGCTGCTGCCGCTCACCGACTACCTGCCGGCGGAGGCGACGGTCGCCGTGCTCTCGCCCGAGCGCATCGCGAGCCGCGCGAAGGACCTCGTCGACACCGACCGCGAGTTCCTCGACGCCGCGTGGAGCGCCGCGACTGCGGGTGCCGACGCCCCGATCGACCTCGGTCGCGCCTTCCGCGACGACCTCGCCGCGGGCAGCTTCCTCAGCGTGAAGGGCCTGCGCGAAGCCGCCGGCGCCGGCCGCCAGTGGCTGACGATCAGTCCCTTCGATGCGAACGACGACGACGTGGTGCGCATCGCGGCGGATGCGGTGCCGAGCTTCGCCGGACAGGCGACCGGCGCCGTCGACCACGTCGCCGGCCTGCTGCGCGACGGCTGGCGTGTCGTGGTCGTCGCGGGCGGGCAGGGCCTGCTCGAGCGCGCCGCCGACGTGCTCGGCGAGACGGGCGCTGCCGCGCGCATCCTCGACGCCGTCGACCCGGAGATCGAGGCCGGCGTCGCGCAGCTCGTGCGCGGCTCGGTCGAGTCGGGCTTCCAGCTGCCCGACGCCAAGTTCGCGGTGATCGGCGAGGCCGAGTTCTACGGTCGCGCCGTCGGAATCGACTCCGGCCGCCCGCGCAAGCTCGCCGCCCGCCGCAAGGCCGTCGTCGACCCGCTGCAGCTCAAGCCCGGCGACTACGTCGTGCACGAGACCCACGGCATCGGCCGATTCGTCGAGCTCATCCAGCGCGAGGTCGCGAGCGGCGTGCGCACCCCGCGCGGTCCGCTCGGCACGAGCGTCACCAACGCGAAGGTCAAGCGCGAGTACCTGGTGATCGAGTACGCGCCGTCGAAGCGCGGCCATCCCGGCGACCGACTCAGCGTGCCCACCGATCAGCTCGACCAGCTCACCCGCTACGTCGGCGGCGAGGCGCCCGCGCTGAGCAAGATGGGCGGATCCGACTGGGCCGCCGCCAAGGGCAAGGCGCGCAAGGCGGTGCGCGACATCGCCGTCGAGCTGGTCAAGCTCTACAGCGCCCGCATGGCATCCAAGGGTCACGCCTTCGGCCCCGACACCCCGTGGCAGCACGAGCTGGAGGAGGCGTTCCCCTACATGGAGACGCCCGATCAGCTGACCGTGATCGACGAGGTCAAGGCCGACATGCGCCGTGAGATCCCGATGGACCGCCTCATCTCGGGCGACGTCGGCTACGGCAAGACCGAGATCGCGATCCGAGCCGCGTTCAAGGCCGTGCAAGACGGCAAGCAGGTCGCGATGCTCGTGCCGACCACGCTGCTCGTGCGCCAGCACATGGAGACCTTCGCCGAGCGCTTCGCCGGCTTCCCCGTGCACCTGCGCGCGCTGAGCCGCTTTCAGAGCGACAAGGAGACGAAGGAGACGATCGACGGCCTGCTGACCGGCGAGGTCGACATCGTCATCGGAACCCACCGCATCCTCAGCGACAGCGTCAAGTTCAAGGATGTCGGGCTCGTCATCATCGACGAGGAGCAGCGCTTCGGCGTCGAGCACAAGGATGCGCTGAAGAAGCTCAAGACGAACGTCGACATCCTCGCGATGAGCGCCACGCCCATCCCGCGCACGCTCGAGATGGCGGTCACCGGCATCCGCGAGATGTCGACACTCGCGACGCCGCCGGAGGACCGGCACCCGATCCTCACCTACGTCGGCGCCTACAGCGACAAGCAGGTCGCGGCCGCGATCCGCCGCGAGATGCTGCGCGAGGGCCAGGTCTTCTACGTTCACAACCGCGTGAAGTCGATCACCGGGCAGGCGGCGAAGATCGCCGAGCTCGTGCCCGAGGCGCGCATCGGCGTCGCCCACGGGCAGATGAGCGAGAGCCAGCTCGAGCAGGTCATCGTCGACTTCTGGGAGCGCAAGTACGACGTGCTCGTCACGACGACGATCATCGAGACCGGCATCGACATCGCCAACGCGAACACCCTGATCATCGACAAGGCCGACAAGTACGGCCTGTCGCAGCTGCACCAGATCCGCGGTCGCGTCGGCCGCGGTCGCGAGCGCGCCTACGCCTACTTCCTCTACGACGAGACGAAGCCGCTCAGCGAGACCGCGCAGGATCGCCTCGAGACGATCGCCGCGAACAACGAGCTCGGCGGCGGCATGCAGATCGCCCTCAAGGACCTCGAGATGCGCGGCGCCGGCAACCTGCTCGGCGGCGAGCAGTCGGGTCACATCGCGGGCGTCGGCTTCGACCTGTATCTGCGCATGATCGGCGAGGCGGTGTCGACCTTCCGCGGCGACGTCGCCGAGGGCCAGACCGAGCTGCGCCTCGAGCTGCCGGTGGATGCGCACATCCCCGAGACCTACGTCGAGAGCGAGCGCCTGCGCCTCGAGGCGTACCAGAAGCTGTCGACCGCGTCGGCGCCGGCCTCACCGGATGACGCGCTCGACACGGTCGTCGAGGAGCTGACCGACCGCTACGGCGAGCCGCCCGCGGTCGTGCAGACGCTCGTCGCGGTGTCGCGCCTGCGCCGCGCCGCCCAGAAGGCCGGACTGTCGGATGTCGTCGCGATGGGCGGCAACCTGCGCATCGCGCCCGCCGATCTGCCCGACTCGCTGCAGGTGCGCCTGCAGCGCATGTACCCGGGCGCCCGCCTCTTCGCGGCGCAGCACGCGGTCTCGGTGCCGATGCCGGCGGACACGGTGGATGGCGACCTCGTCACCTGGGTCGGCTCGCTGCTCGGCGCGATCTTCCCGCCGAAGTCGGGAGACGACGCGTAGCGGATCGCGCGATAGCCGTCAGCCGGGTAGTCGGTCGCTCTCGCACCCGCTCGCTCAGCCGCGCAGCGCGAGCGCGAACGGCAGCACCGCCCCGGCGCCGGCCTGCCGCAGCAGTCGCGCGGCGACGGTGAACGTCCAGCGCGAGTCGGCGACGTCGTCGACGAGCAGCACCGGCCCCGGATGCGCCTCGAGCTGCTCGCTGAGCGCCGGCCCGATCTGGAAAGACGACCACACGCCGGCGAGTCGGAACGCGCTGGCCCCGCCGGCGCCGCTCGGCGGCGCGTCGGGCAGGGCGTCGAGCTCGCCCAGGATCGGAAGCCGTCCGACGCGCGACAGTCCTTCCGCCAGCGAGCGGATGAGTTGCGGACGCGAGCGGCTCGGCATCGTGACGATCCCGACCGGGCGGGTGGCCCATCCCCACTCCGCGAGCACTGACACCGCAGCGTCGAGCAGGGCGGGCGGCACCGGCGCATCCTCGTGTCCGGGCGCGAAGAGCTCGCGCAGCGGACCGCCCCAGCCGAGGTCGGTGAGCCGGGCGACCGCGCGTCCTTCTTCGGGGCGCTCCGCCGGGGCGATGTTGCCGCGCACGGGGATGCCGCGTTCGCTCGCGCCGACGGGCCACTGCTTGCGCGGTTCGAGCGCGACGCCGGCGCGGCGCAGCGCGGCGTCGGCGGTCGATCGTCCGTCGCCGGCGACCTCGGCCGGGTACCAGGCACCGGCGCAGAGGTCGCAGCGTCCGCAGGGCGTCGCGCTGTCGTCGTCGAGGGCGTTCTGCAGGAACTCCATGCGGCAGCGGATCTGCTCGCTCACGCCCCGCGACTCGTAGGTCAGCATGCTGTTCTGCTCGGCCTGCCGGGCTTCGGCGATGCGCCGGTAGCGCTCCTCGTCGTAGACCCACGGCGAGCCGGTCGACACCCATCCGCCGCGCACGCGCCGCACGGCGCCATCCACGTCGAGCACCTTGAGCAGCAGTTCGAGTCGGCTGCGCTTCACGTCGACGAGCGCCTCGAGCGCGGGCGTGGAGGTCGGCTCGTCGGGGCGAAGTTCGGCGAGCACGGCTTCGGCGCGCTCGCGGGTGGGCATGCTCGTGGTGGCGAAGTACTCCCAGATCGCGCGGTCTTCGCTGCCCGGCAGCAGCAGCACGTCGGCGGAGTCGGTGGCGCGGCCGGCGCGTCCGACCTGCTGGTAGTAGGCGACGGGCGAGCTGGGCGCGCCGAGGTGCAGCACGAAACCGAGGTCGGGCTTGTCGAAGCCCATGCCGAGCGCGCTGGTGGCGACGAGCGCCTTCACCTGGTTGCCCTTGAGCGCGGCTTCGGCCTGCTGCCGCTCGGCGGTCTCGGTCTGCCCGGTGTAGGCGAGCACCTCGTGCCCGGCCTGGCGCAGCAGCCGCGCGGTGTCTTCGGCGGCGGAGACGGTGAGCGTGTAGATGATGCCCGAGCCGGGCAGGTCGCCGAGGTGCTCGAGCAGCCAGCCGAGCCGGGTGGCCTGGTCGGGCAGCTCGAGCACGCCGAGCCGCAGCGAGCGGCGCGCGAGCGGTCCGCGGATGGTGAGCACGTCATCCGTCCCGCCCAGCTGCTCGACGACGTCGGTGACGACGCGCGAGTTCGCGGTCGCGGTGGTCGCGAGCACGGGGATGGATGCGGGCAGCTCGGCGATCAGCTCGCGCAGCCGGCGGTAGTCGGGCCGGAAGTCGTGCCCCCAGTCGGAGATGCAGTGCGCTTCGTCGATCACGAGCAGTCCGGTGCGCTCGATCAGCTGCGGCAGCTGCTCTTCGCGGAACTGCGGGTTGTTGAGCCGCTCGGGCGACACCAGCAGCACGTCGATGTCGTCGGCCGCGAGCCGCGCGCGCACGTCGTCCCACTCGTGCTGATTGCTGGAGTCGATGGATGCGGCCCGCACCCCCGCCCGAGCCGCCGCCGCGACCTGGTCGCGCATCAGCGCCAGAAGAGGGGAGACGAGGATGGTCGGCCCGGCCCCGCGCCGTCGCAGCAGCAGCGTCGACACGAAGTACACGGCCGACTTGCCCCACCCGGTGCGCTGCACGACGAGCGCCCGCCGCCGATCATCGACGAGCGCCGAGATCGCCTCGAACTGCCCTTCGTGGAAGTCGGCGTCATCCCGCTGCACCAGCTCCCGCAGCGCGTCGAGTGCGGCCTCGCGTGTCGTCGTCTCCGTCATGCCTCAACGATGTCAGCACCGACCGACAGGAAATGCCGTGCTCGGATCTCCAGGCGCACGTGCGGCTGGGTGAGACAGCTAATTGCTAGGCCGAGAGGAACTGCTCGAAGCGGAAGGCAAGCCCGTCGCGACTCGGTCTCAGCCCGCGCTGTCGCGGGACTTGGATCTCACTTCTGTCCAGCTCTTGGAATCCGTGCAGCAGCATCGGCCCGTCGCGTTCCTCAAGCAGGGCCTGGTTGACGTGCATCGTGTAATCGGCATCGACGCCGATCAAGTTCTGGTCGTACGCCGAATGGTGGATCTTGCAGAGAGCGAGCCCATTGGTCACCGACGCGATTCCCTGCTCATGAGCATCGGGGACGATATGGGCGGCATCGAGAAGCTCCGGATGGTTGAGCCGGCAGACCGCACAGGAGCGCTGGTACGCGACCAGGACGCGAGCTCGGAATGCAGGCTGGTGAACCCGCTGTCTGACGAGCTGTTCGCGGTACCGACGTTCGAAGTCGTCCGCTTGGAGTAGTTCGCCTCGGCTCCGGACTTCTCCCGAGGTCGCGATGATGAACTTCCGGCGTTCCTCAACGATGTTGATCACGTACACCGGGAGTGTCGGCAAGTACACATTCGGCATGGGCTTCTGGAAGAGGATGAGCGGCGTGCGAGCCTCGAACGCGGCAAGCATCTTGCGGTTATCGCCGGCTCGGAGCGGGCCCGGCGCGAAGTCGTAGTGGAGTACCCCGTCGAGGGCGACTTCGTCGGAGTAAGGGCCCTCGGGAGAACTCACGATCGAGAGTGTCTCGTCGAGTTCGGCCGGGTTCCGGATTCCGCGATTCCGGTCGATCAAGCCGATGCGCTGGCCGCGCAGCTCGAAGTTGACGAGCTCGTCCCGGCTGACGAAGCCGCCTCGGCGCTCGACGAACGCGGTGCAGGCGGCGAATAGGTCCGCGCGGAGCCGGTCCTGCTCGTCACGCGGCAATGGCATGGGTCATGTATAGCGTGCGGTCGACGAGCATCAGGTAAGCGCACCCTAAGTTCGCGGCGGTAGCCTGGAGCACATGGCCCACGACCTCGCGAATCTGCTCGGCGACGTGGGGCCGATCGTGTTCTACCTCGTGGTGTGGGGGCTCGTGTTTGCGGGCACCGCGCTGTTCGTGGGCGTGTTCATCCCGTTCATCACGGGGGACTCGCTGCTGTTCGGCGCCGGCATCCTCACCGGTACGCACGACGACCTGTCGATCTGGATCCTCGCCCCCGGCGTCGGCATCGCCGCCGTGCTCGGCGACCAGGTCGGGTTCTGGCTCGGACGGCGGTTCGGGCGTCCGTACCTGACCAAGCGAAACGGGCGATGGGTGAAGGGCGGCATCCGCCGCGCCGAGCGCTTCTACGAGCTCTTCGGATGGTGGTCGGTCGTCATCAGCCGCTACATCCCGTGGGGTCGCGTCTTCATCCCGCCGATCGCCGGCATCAGCGGCATGAAGTACTGGCGCTTCCTCACCGCGAACATCGTCGGCGCGCTCAGCTGGGGCGTGCTCATCACCGTCATCGGCTACTTCGCCGCCGTCAACCCGACCGTGCGCCCGATCGCCTACGCGGTCGCGGGCGTCGTGATCGCCATCTCGATCGTCGCCGGCATCCGCGCCTGGGTGCTCGACCGGCGCTCGCGTCGTGCGGCCGAAGCAGATGGTGAGGCGGATGCGGCGGTCGAGCTGGATGCGAAGGCCGCCACCGCGGAGTCCTGATCGCCGGCTGCGGGGCTGTCCACCGAGTGAATGACCCGATGCGCCCGACCTGCCACCGCATCCACCCGCACCGCTAAACTTCCCTCAGTCTGCCCGCGTCGCGCCCCGCGAACGCCGACCGCAGCCGCACCACCACGACGCCCGCCACCCGCGCCCGCCGGCGCGGATCCGCGACGACACCGCCGAGGAGCCCCGCACATGCCGTCCCGCCCCCGCCCCGCGATGCCCGCCCGCATCGCCGGCTGGCGACTCGGGCAGAAGCTCGGCGAGGGGGCCTTCGGCTACGTCGTCGAGGCGAGCCGGCTGCGCGTCGACGGCACGCGTGTCGAAGCGGCGATGAAGGTCATGCAGCAGGACCCCGACATGGTTCTCGACCTCGCCCACGAGTTCAAGGTCATGAAGGGCATCGACAGCCCCTACGTCGTCAAGGTGCTCGACAGCGGCATCGAGGAGAACGACGACGACACCGCTCTGCTCTGGATCGCGACCGAGCTCGTGCGCGGACAGGACCTGCGCGACGAGGTGCGCAAGGGCGGCCCACTGACCCGTGACGAGTGGTGGACGCTCGCCCACGACCTGCTCTCGGCCCTCGACGCCACCCACCAGGTCGGCCTCGTGCACCTCGACGTCAAGCCCGCCAACGTCATGCGTCAGCCCGGCCGCTCGGTGCTCGTCGACTTCGGCATCGCCTCCTTCGTCGCCGTCTCCGATCCGGGGGATGTGGGCGGCGGCACGCCCGGCTACTGCTCGCCCGAGCAGGTCGACGGCCGCATCGACGGAGCGGATCTGCACTACGCCGCCGATCTCTTCGCCGCGGCCTGCACCCTGACCTTCGCCGGCATCGGACGCTCGCCGTGGCGCGTGCCCAAGGTCAGCGCCCGCGAGCTCGGCGCCGCGCTGCACCGCACCCTGACGACCGATCCGCCGTACCTCACCGGCCTCGACGCCCAGCAGGTGCAGCTGCTCACCCCGATGCTCTCGGTGGACCCGAGCAAGCGTCCCAGCGCCGAGCAGGCCCTCGAGTTCGTGGCCGAGCAGCGCGAAGCGCACCGCCGCGCCGCCTTCGGCACCGCCGCGACCAACCTCGGCGGTCATCCCGCCTTCCCGGCGCAGCCCGGGGGAGCGGCGCCCGGCGCCGTGCTGCACGGCGCGGCGAGCACGCCCGGAGCGCCGTCCGCCCCGAGCCAGCCCGCCGGTCCGGCCTCGGTCGGATCCTTCGCCCCGGGATCGCTGCAGCCCGGTTCGCACCAGCCCGGATCGCTGCAGTCGGGCTCCTTCTCGTCGAACTCCGGCGGCGGGCCCTCGAACGGCCCCGGGTCGCACCAGCCGGGCTCGCTGGGATCGGGCTCGTTCTCGTCGAACCCCGGCACCGGGTCGGCGCCCGGATCGTTCGGGGCGCCCGCGCAGCATCCGGGAGCGTCCGGCTTCGGCGGAGCGGGGTCGGCGAGTGCGGATCCCGGAACCGCTGGGGGATCCGGCACGGGAACGGGCGGTCCGGCGACGGGCGGCTTCGGCACGGGTGCGCCGTCGGGCGGCCCGGATGCGGGCATCACCGGGCATGGAACGAACAGCCCGAGCGTCGACGGCCTCGGCGCGAGCAACCCGGGATCCGGCGGAACCGGCGGATCCGGTGCGAATGCCCCCGTCGGCGGCGGCTCCGGCCCCGCTGGTGCGACGCCGGGCGCGGGGTGGAACCCAGTGCCCGATGCCGCCTCGATGCCGCCGGTCGTCCCGGCTCCGCTGCTCGGAACGCCGGGAGCTCCGGTGCCGCCGCCGGCCGGCTTCGCGCCGCCGCAGCCCGTCGCCCCCGGAGCCGCCGCTCCGATGAACACGGCGACCCAGCATCCCGCGACCTTCGTCAACGGACCCCTCGCCGGCCCCTCGGCGCCCCCGTCGTCGGCGCCGATCTCGCAGGCCCCGATGTCTCAGAGCTTCGCTCCCCAGTCGTTCTCGACCCCGATGCCGCCGCAGGGCCCGGCGCCCGCGAATGCCGCGAACGAGTTCGACGGAGGCGACGCCACCGTCCACCGCTTCACGAACGCGCCGGCCGCGCCGACGAACCCGGGTGCCGCGCACGGCGCGAGCGCCGCCGATCCGTCCGGTGAGCCCCGCTCCTACTTCGCCGTCTGGCTGCTCTCCTGGCTGCTGGGCGTGGTCGGCGCCGACCGCTTCTACGTCGGCCGCCCTGTCTCGGGCGTGCTCAAGCTGATCACCGCCGGCGGCATCGGCGTCTGGGCGATCATGGACCTCATCCTGCTGTCGTGGGATGTGCTCAGCGACGGCAAGGGCCGGCGCCTGATCGCCCCCGAGTCGAGCCGTGGAATGCTGCGGGCGATCTCGATCATCTCGGGCGTGCTCTGGACGATCTTCATCCTGCTGTTCGCCCTGACGACGATCCCCACGACCTGACGTCGCGCGCGCGGCGGGAGCCGGCGGCGCCGTCCGGAGACGACTCGGGCCCGATCCGCGTGCGCGGACCGGGCCCGAGTGGCGACGTCGAACGTCAGTGCGCGGCGTAGCCGCCATCGACGAGGTGGTAGCTGCCCGTGATGAACGAGGCGGCGTCGGAAGCGAGGAACGCGACGAGCGACGCGACCTCGTCGGGCTGACCGAGGCGGCCGAGGGCGTGCTGGTCGGCGAGCGCCTTCTGCGCCTCGGCGGTGAGGTTGGCGTCCACGAGCGGGGTGTGGATGAAGCCGGGGCCGACCGCGTTGACGCGCACCTTGGCGGCGCCGTACTCGAGTGCGGCGTTCTTGGTGAGTCCGATCACGCCGTGCTTGGTCGTGACGTAGGCCGACGACATCGGGATGCCGACCGAGCCGAGCACCGAGGCCATGTTGATGATCGAGCCGCCGCCGTTCTTGACGAGCTCGGGAATCTGGAAGCGCAGGCCGTAGAAGACCGCGTTGAGGTTGACCGCGACGACCTTCTGCCAGCTGTCGATCGGGTACTCGCCGACCGGAGCCGCGGCGCCGCCGATGCCGGCGTTGTTGACGGCGATGCCGAAGGGGGCGAGCGCGGCGGCCGCGGCGACCGACTTCTCGGCGACGGCCGGGTCGGAGATGTCGCCGACGAAGGCCTGGGCGGTGCCGCCGGCGGCCGCGATCTCGGCGACGACGGCCTCGGCCGATTCGGCGCGCAGGTCGGCGACGAGCACGCTGGCGCCGCTCGCAGCGAGGGTGTGCGCGACGGCGCGGCCGATGCCGGATCCGCCTCCGGTGACGAGAGCGGAGCGTCCGGAGACGTCGTACTGGGCCATGGTGCTGAACCTCCTGGGATGCGCTGACGCGAGCAGGGCGGTGGCCGGGAGGCGTCGGCTTTCGTGACGGCGGCGGGTCTGTCGCCGCAGGAAAAACTACACCCGTTCCGCAGTGTATGCTTACGCATGGATGTTCGTGTTGACTCGAACCGCGGCTCACCGCATCCGCTCGCCGCCCGGCCGGCGCGGCCATCGCGACGCGCCCAGTCGAGATGTTCGGACAAAGGGTCTAAAACGACGCTCGTCCACTAACGTTCGGCATGATGGATGCACGTCAACGCCGCAGCCGCGCCGCCCTCCGCGCCGCCGTGCTCGAGCTCGCCGCCGAACGGTCGATCGCCGAGGTCACCGCCACCGACATCGCCGCGGCCGCGGGGGTGCACCGCACGACCTTCTACCAGCACGCCGCGTCGCCGGTCGACCTGCTGCTGGATGCGCTGGGCGCCGAGATCGACGAGGCCCGCGAGCGCACCCTCACCGATACCGCCGCGGCGCCGGTCGAGGCCATCGTCGCCGTGTCGCGCGCCGTGATCGAGCACATCGACCACCACGCCGCCGTCTACCGCCGCGGACTCGGCCCCGACAGCGGCGGCGGCAGCCTGCACCGGATGCTCGGCGACCACTTCCTCACCTCGATCGACCTGCTGCGCGAGCAGGGGCGCGTCCCCGATGCCCCCGTACCCGCGGGCGCCGACAGCGTCTACGTGCAGGCCAGCGTCGACCGTCACCACGCCGACGGCGCCGTCGGCGCGATCGCGGTCTGGCTCGACCTGCCCGAGCCGCGCGACCCCGACGTGTTCATCGGCATCCTCGACGTCATCCAGCCCGCCTGGTGGCCGAAGTCCTGACCCCGCGACTGCGCAGCGCGACAGCCGAGGACGTTCCCCGGCTGCTTGCACTGGAGCCGGCGGACGGCACCCGTTTCATCGACGCCGACCGTCTGCGGGGCGACCTGGATACCGGGGGACTCCGCCTCGACACGATCTGGATCGCCGAGCTCGATGGGCGCATCGTGGGCCGGGCGCTGTGGTGGGGTCCGCCGGGGGAGCAGCATCCGGTCGCCCTCGACGAGCTGTGGGTGGCACCCGACGCCGTCGTCGATGCCGAGGAGGTCGGACTCGCACTGCTCGAGGCCGGTCATGCGGCGCTCCGCGCCTCGGGCGTCGAGCGGATGCCGGGCTTCGATATCGAGGCACTGGCCGACTGGCGCGATCGCTCCGACCTCGCCGCGGCCGTCGGCTGGCGGGAGCGAGTGGCCGAGCGGGCCGGGCTCGGCCAACGGCTCGAGCGCGTGAAGCTGCTCTGGCGGCGGGGCGACCCGGTGCCGGCGGCGCCGACGCGGGTCGGATTCCGCCCGGCATCCGATGAGGCCTTCATCGCGACACTGACCCGGGTCGCGCGCGGCTCGCTCGACGCCACGACGCACCGCGAGATCGCCGCGGTCGGAGCCGAGCAGCACGCCCGCGACGAGTTCGCCTTCTATGCCGGGCTGCCCGGTCGGCGTGGTGACTGGCGCCTCGCGTTCGACCGCGGGGTCGGCGGAGCCGGCTCCGTCGACGAAGGCTCCATCGACGACGTGATCGGCGTGATCATCCCCTCGCGCTCCGCCTACTCCGCGAGCGTCAGCTACCTCGGCGTCGTGCCCGAAGCTCGCGGTCGCGGCTACGGTCTCGACTTGCTCGACGAGATCACGCGTGTGCACGCCCGGGCGGACGAGCCGGAGATCACGGCCCTCACGGATGCCGACAACACGCCCATGCGTCGCACCTTCGCCCGCGGCGGATACCGCGAGACAGGCGTGCGCATCGTGCGCGAGCCGGCGCATCCGCTCGAGCCCTGACGGGCTGAGCGTCTAACTACGCGCGCTCGCGCCAGGCCCCGGCCAGCGCGATCGGCAGCAGCACCATCGAGCGCAGGTCGAACAGGGCGTGCACGGCGATCGGCACCCAGATCATGCCGGTCGCGACATACAGCGCGAAGAAGATCAGCCCGAGCACCGTCGCGGTCAGCATTCCGCGCCAGCCCTGATAGGCGTGCAGCGAGCCGAACAGCAGGATCGCGAGCAGGGCGGCGAGGGGCGCAGCGGCCGCACCGATAGCGGGGATCGCGCCGAGCACGCTGAAGATCAGCGTCGGCACAGCCAGGCGGAACAGCAGCTCCTCCATCACGCCCGCGTTGAGTGACATCCCCGCGCCGTACGCGAGTTCTCGCCGGTTGCGCGGCAGCAGCGCGCGCACGTCGCCGACCGCGGGGATCTCATCGACCTTCCCTCTCAGCAGGATCGCGGGCAGCGCGAGCGCGACCAGGAACAGCACCCCGAGCGCGATCCCGATCGTCGTGCCGCGACCGCCGTCGAGCCCCGGCAGCAGCAGCCCGAACGGACCCCAGGCGCGCAGCTCGGCGAGCATCCGCCCGACGTCGCCGGCGACGGCGAGCAGGATGACGACGGTCAGCCCCGCGAAGACGGTGAAGCCCTCGATCAGCCAACGTCGGTAGACGCGCTGCCGCGCCCACGTCGAGGTGAGGCGGCGGAAGCGCGCGTACTGCTCGCGGTCCTTGAGCACGCCGCGCCAGATCAGCACGGCGGTCACGAGCAGCAGCAGCGCGAGCCGGGCGGCGAAGACGGCATCCATCGGGTTCATCTTGCCGGGTCGCGGCCGAGAGAACCGGCGGAGGGTCGGATGCGAGGTCGCCGGGGAATGCCGGAGGCGGGCTCCGCATTGCATCACGGTGATGACCCGCACCCTCGCCGCCCCCGCATTCGCGTCTCCGACACGCACCCCGAGCCCGCTCGCCGGCATCTCGAACCCGGGAGCGCGGCTGTGAGCGGCGCCGCCCCGGTCGCCGGCGTCGGCCTCCGCTCGGAGCGCGGGCCCATCCTGCTGGCGCTCATGCTCTCGACGGGCCTCATCGCGATCGACTCGACGATCCTCGCAACCGCGGTGCCGACGATCACGCGCGAGCTCGGCGGCTTCGCGCAGTTCCCGTGGCTGTTCTCGATCTACCTGCTCGCGCAGGCCGTGGCTGTGCCGGTCTACTCGAAGCTCGCCGACACCCTCGGCCGCAAGCCGGTCATGCTCGCGGGCATCGCGCTGTTCCTGCTCGGGTCGATCCTCTGCGGGGTCGCCTGGGACATGCCCTCGCTCATCGCCTTCCGCGCCGTGCAGGGCCTCGGTGCCGGCGCCATCCAGCCGCTCGCGATGACGATCGCGGGCGACATCTACACGCTCGCCGAGCGCGCGAAGACGCAGGGCTACATGGCCAGCGTCTGGGCGATCTCGTCGGTCGTCGGGCCGACGCTCGGCGGCGTCTTCGCCCAGCTGGATGCGTGGCGCTGGATCTTCTTCATCAACGTGCCGCTCTGCCTGATCGCGGCCGCGCTGCTGCTGCGCAACTTCCACGAGAGCGTCGAGAAGCGGAAGCACCGCATCGACTACCTCGGCGCCGCGCTGCTGACCGGAGCGCTCGCACTGCTGATCCTCGGGGTGCTCGAGGGCGGACAGGCGTGGGCCTGGGCATCGACACCCAGCTTCGTCGTCTTCGGCGTCGGGGCGCTGCTGCTCGTCGCGGCGCTGATCGTCGAGAGCCGCGCAGCCGAGCCGATCCTGCCGCTGCGGATGCTGCGCAGTCGGCTGCTCGTCACGACCAACCTGATCTCGCTCGCGATCGGCGCCGTCGTGCTCGGGCTCACCTCGTACGTGCCGACGTATCTCGAGGGCTCGATCGGCACCGCGCCGCTGCTGGCCGGGCTCGCGCTCGCCGCGCTCACGCTCGGCTGGCCCATCGCGGCGACGCTGTCGGGTCGGCTCTATCTGCGCTTCGGGTTCAAGCGCACGGTGCTCACCGGCATGGTGTTCCTGATGATCGGCACGCTCGCGCTCGTCGCGACCGCCGGCACCCCGAGTGTCGTCACGGTCGCGATCACCGCCTTCGTCACCGGACTCGGCTGCGGGCTCATCGCGACGCCCTCGCTGCTCGCGGCGCAGTCGACGGCGAGCTGGGGCGAGCGCGGCGTCGTCACCGGACTCAACATGTTCGCGCGCAGCGTCGGCAGCGCTGTCGGCGTCGCCGTGTTCGGTGCGATCGCGAACGCGCTCATCCGCACGGGCGCCGGCGGCGAGCAGGTGGCGTCGTCGGTCGTCGCCGGATCGTCGGCGGTGTTCGTCGCGGTCGTCGTGGTCGCACTGCTGGCGCTCGCCGCCGCGGTCGCGATGCCGCGCACGCCGGTCGCGCAGCGCGAAGCGCCCGCGGCGGGCGCACCCGGAGCCGGCGCCGGCGAGGCCGAGCAGCCCGCCTGACCGCTGTCTCGGCTGGATCGCCGCTACGAGCGGATGCGCGCGGTGACCTCGATCTCGATGAGCATCTCCGGCTCCATGAGCGGAACCTGCATCATCGTCGCGGCCGGTCGCACCTCGCCGAACACCTCGCGCAGGGCGGGCCAGCACTCGCTGAAGCGCGAGCCGTCGGTCAGCAGGTAGTGCACCCGCACGACGTCGGCGAAGGACGCACCGGCCTCGGTCAGCGCGGCGCCGATGTTGCGCAGCGTCTGCGCCGTCTGCTCGCCGAGGTCGCTCGAGATCGCACCGGTGGAGTAGTCGTACCCGGTCGTGCCCGAGACGAACACCCAGTCGCCGTCGACGACCGCACGCGAGTAGCCGATCTGCGCCTCGAAGTCGGAGCCGCTGGAGATGAGTCGTCGTGTCATGCGCTCATCGTGGCAGTCGCCGCGCCGGCGCGATGACCACGGCGGACGCGCGCATCCACCACGCGGCAGGATGGAGGCATGTCGGAGCTCGTGGCGGCCGTGACCGCGCATCCTCGTCTCGATGAGCTGATCGCCGTGCTCGAGCGGCTGCGGGCGCCGGGCGGATGCGCCTGGGATCGCGACCAGACCCATGCGAGCCTGGTGCGCTACCTCGTCGAGGAGAGCGCCGAGCTGGTCGAGGCGATCGAGTCGGGCGACGACGCCGAGATGGTCGAAGAGCTCGGCGATGTGCTCTACCAGGTCGTCTTCCACGCGGACATCGCGGCGGAGGAAGGTCGCTTCACGATCGAGGACGTCGCGGCGCACATGACCGCGAAGATGGTCGGCCGGCATCCGCACGTCTTCGGCGACGGCGAGGTCGTCGCCGACACGGCCGACGCGGTCGCGAGCAACTGGGATGCGTGGAAGGCGCAGGAGAAGCCGGAGCGCACGAGCGTGCTCGACGGCGTTCCCGATGCGATGCCCTCGCTCGCTCTGGCCGAGAAGCTGCTCGGCCGCGCCGACAAGGTCGGACACGTGGTCGAGGTGCCGACGGCGCTCGCCGCCGATGCGCCCGCCGACGAGGAGGAGCTCGGGCGTCGCCTGCTCGAGCTCGTGACGGTGGCGCGGGGGAGCGGGCTGGATGCCGAGCGCGCCCTGCGCGGCGCGATCCGCCGACTCAAGGCCGACATCCGCGCGGTCGAAGCCGGCGGCGAACCCCCGACATCCTCGGTGTAAACGCGGCAGTCGGCCGAGACGGCGAGGACACGGCCGCAACGCAGCGCAGCGCGCACGGCCGGGACGGTCCGCCAGCGCGAAGCGTGGCGGACCCTGCGCCTCAGCACGGCACACCCCCGGTGCGCCGCTCACAGTGGCCGGGTACCCACCCGAAATAGGGAACCCGGCAGCGCCGTGACACAGACATCGGGGCCCTCGACGACTCCGATGCTCCCGCGGACGCGCCCCTGCGCGTGCCGCGATGGTCGTGTACGCGCACGGCGTGGGGAGATGGCCCGGCCGGGACCGGTCCGGGCTCTGCCGTGGGGACGCACGACGACCGCCGTCAGTGTATTCGCATAACGGTCGTAATCAAAACGCTCGTTCTGGCAATAGGCTGAGCCTGTCTGAGCACGCGAGGGAGACGCCGATGCCGAGACGACCCGACCCGAATCGCAAGCAGGAGCTGCTGGGGCAGATCATCGAGTATCTGCTCGGCAGCTCTCTCGCCGGCATGACCTTCCGCACGCTCGCGGACGCCCTGGGGGTGAGCACCTACTCGCTCGTGTACCACTTCGGCACCCGCGCCGAGCTGGTGCAGGAGATCGTGCGCGCGATCACCGGGCGCCAGCAGGAGCTGCTGGACGCGCATCCGCCGGCGACCGCCTCGCTCGAGAGCTACCTCGAGGGCTTCGCCTCGTACTGGCGGCAGTCGCAGAGCGAACGCAACCGTCAGCTGCGTCGACTCGAGATCGAGGCGGCCATGATCGAGGCGCTCGACCCCGACTCGATCCCGATCATCCGCGCCGCCAACGAGTCGTACCGCGCAGCGGCGACCGAATCGCTCGTGACGCTCGGACTGAGCGACGAGGATGCGCGGCGCGAGGCCGGCGTGATGGTGGCGCTCGTCTACGGCATGCAGCTCGATGCGGTGCTGACCGGCGACACCGAGCGGGTCAACGAGAACTTCGCGGCCGCTCTCGACCAGTTCCGCGCGCGGATCGAGGCGCATCGTGCCGCGCGCGCAGGTCGCGACGCCGCCTCGGGATCCGGCGTTTCGAAAGCGGCCGCCGCGCACTGAGCGATGCGTTGCTCACGAGCTGAAGGCCGACATCCCTCGAATGAAGCGGATGCCGGCCTTCGGTCCGGGCGGTTCGTGAGGCTCAGGCCTCGTGCAGGTAGTGCCCGGCGGCGATGTCCTCGATCAGCGTCGGGCTCGTCGGCGTCCAGCCGAGGGTCTCGCGCGTGATCGCGTTCGACGCCGGCATGTCGATCGCCCAGAAGGCGCCGATGAAGCCGAAGTGCTCGGCGGCGTCGTCCGGGTCGACGGAGGCCGTGGGCAGACCGAGCGACTCGGCGATGGCCGCGGCGATGTCGCGGGTCGCGACCTCCTGCTCGCCGACGACGTGCGCGCGGAAGCCGGCGGGCGCGGCGCCGAGCGCGAGGCGCACGGCCGTGGCGGCGTCACGACGGTGCACCGCTGACCAGCGCGCCGATCCGTCGCCCACGTAGCCGGCGACGCCGTTGCGCCGGGCGGCCGCGACGATCTGCGGGATGAAGCCGTGCTCTCCGCCCTCGCCGTGCACGGTCGGGGCGAAGCGCAGCGCGATGCTGTGCACGCCGCGGTCGACGGCGTCGAGGGCGAGCGCCTCGGTCCCTCCGCGCGGGGCTTCGGGGCCGGAGAACGGCACGGCGTCGTTCTCGGTGACGACCTTGCCGGGCCAGAACGCGGTGCCCGAGGCGAGCGCGAAGCGGCGGTCGCTGCCGGCCAGCACGTCGACGAGGGTCTCGACGGCGACGCGCTCGGCGCGGTTCGACTCAGCCGGGTTCGACCAGTCGTGCTTGTTGGCGAGGTGCACGACCGCCTCGGCTTGCTCGGCGCCGCGGCGCAGCGAGTCGAGGTCGTCGAGTCCGCCGAGCAGCGGCTCGGCTCCGGCGGTGCGCACGCGCTCGGCGGCGGCGTCGGAGCGCACGAGGCCGACGACCTCGTGACCGTTCGCGACGAGCTCGTCGGTCACGGCGGATCCGATCCAGCCGGATGCTCCGGTGACGAAGACCTTCATGGTTCCTCCTTCGCCCCGTCGCGGTCGGCGGGGGTTGATGTCAGGTTGTGACATCATGGTAGCACGAGTGATGTCAGTGTGTGACATGACGTAGGATCGGCGCATGGGACGCTGGGAACCGGGGGCACGCGAGCGACTCCAGCTCGCCGCGCTGGAGCTCTTCATCGAGAACGGCTTCGAGGCCACCACCGTCGCCGAGATCGCCCGTCGCGCCGAGCTCACCGAGCGCACCTTCTACCGTCACTTCTCCGACAAGCGCGAGGTGATCTTCGACGGGCAGGACCTGCTCGTCGACGCCTTCGTCGCCGGGGTGGTCGGCGGTCCCGAGGGCGCCTCTCCGCGCGACCTGGCCGAAGCCGCCGTCGCCGCGTCCGGCTCGTTCTTCACCGACGAGCGCCGCCCGTGGTCGCGTCGGCGTCAGGCGGCGATCGACTCCGACACCGGTCTGCGCGAGCGCGAGTCGCTCAAGATGGGCGTGCTCGCGCGCGCGCTGACCGCGGCGCTACGTGACCGCGGCGTCGGCGACCCGACCGCCGAGCTCGCCGCCGACGCCGCGATCTCGGTGTTCCGCGTCTCCTTCGCCCAGTGGATCGCGGCCGACGAGACCCGCTCGATCGACGAGATCCAGGCGTCGCTCTTCGCCGCCCAGCGCGCCCTCGCCTGACCCGCTCCGGGTCTCCGCGAGAGTACGTGCTCTGCGGTGCGACACGCCGCTCGCGGACCGCAATCCGCGTACTTTCGCGGAGACGGAATCGCGGGGTCAGGCGATGCGCGAGCCCGCGGCGAGGCGGCGCGCCGGCGCCCGCGTCGCGCGGATCGCACCGGCCAGCGCGAGCGCTGCGAGCGCGAGGTGGATGGCGAGTCCGACGAACCAGCTCGGCACGCTGCGGTCGATGATCTCGTGCGGCGAGGGCGATCGGTCGGAGCGGTAGTTGCAGGGGTCGTCGACGAGCGAGGCGTCCGGGGGCTGCTGCAGGCTGCGCACGCCGAGCTTGATCCAGCCGAACAGGTCGTTCGGTGCGTCGCCGCGTCCGTACCGGGTGGGCACGGCATCCGCCATCACGACGTACGGGTTGGCCGCGAGCAGCCACCACACGTAGTCGGGGCGGGGCCGTGTGCCCTCGCTCGTCGTGTCGGAGACGATGCACTCCGAGTTGCCGGTGCTGTCGTCGTAGGCGTAGCTGGCCGACCGGTACTCGTAGCGCTCCTGCGCGACGAGCGTGCCGAGGCCGAAGGAGATGAGCGTGCCGACGCTCAGCGCCGCGACGACGAGGTAGGTGACGGCGACCGAGAACAGGGGGCGTCGCAGCAGTCCGCTGAGCCCCACGCCGATCGCCGAGATCACGGCGAGCTCGAGCGCGAGCACGAGCAGCGACACGAGCACCATGCCGACGGTCGTGCCCCCGATGACGAGACTGACGACCAGGAACGGCGCCGCGATCGCCAGAAAGGCGAGCGAGCTGATCCATGCGGCCACGAACTTGCCGATGACCAGCTGCGTCGTGCTGACGAGGGTCACCTGTGTGGTCGCGAGCGTGCCCGACTCGCGGTCGCCGTTGATCGCATTGCCGCTGAAAGCGGGAGCGACGAGCGTGCCCAGCAGCAGCACGAGATAGACGATCGTCGAGAAGATCGCGTTGCCGGCCGGGTCGGAGTCGTAGCCGCCGCTCAGTGAACGGAAGCCCCAGATGAGCAGCGCGGTGACGATCAGCACCACGAGGCCGAAGATGCCGACGAGCACGTACCAGGCGACGCCGCGCACCCGCTGACGCAGCTCGATCCCGGCGATCACGCGCACGCCGGTGAGGAACGGGATCACTGCGGGCTTCCGGGCTGCGGGGGGGCGGGGTGGGGTGGATACGGCGACGGCGGCGGCTGCGCCGACGCGGGCTGCTGCGCGGGCGGCGGAGCAGAAGTCCCGTACGGCGACGGGTTCGTCGTAATCGGCGGCGTCGGGGCGCCGGCCGCCCGCTCGCCGCTCAGGTCGAGGAAGGTGTGCTCGAGCTCGCCGACGGCCGGGGCGAACGCCGAGATGGCGAGCCCCCCGCCGACGAGCCTGGTCAGCAGGGCCGCCGCCGCATCCTCGCCCGCGATCGGCACGAGCAGCCCGCCGGCGTCGGCGTCGATGCGCTCCCAGGGCACCCCCGCGCGGAACAGCGCGTCGCGCAGCCGGCTCCGGTCGGTCGAGCGGATGCGCCACGCCCGCTCCGAGATGCGGGTCGCCGCGATGCGGGCCGCGTCGGCGGTCACGCCGCGGTCGAGGTAGACGGCGCTGTCGGCCATCTCGTCGAGCTCGGCGAGCACGTGGCTCGAGACCAGCACGGCCCGACCCTCGCCGGCGAGCCGGCGCATCGTGCGGCGCAGGGCGACGCGCGCGGCCGGGTCGAGGCCCGAGGCGGGCTCGTCGAGCAGCAGCACGGCGGGGTCGTGCACGAGCGCGCGGGCGAGGCTCAGCCGCTGCTTCTGTCCGCGCGAGAGCACGCGGCTCGGCCGATCGGCGAGTTCGCCGAGGTCGACGAGGTGGATGAGCTCGGCCGCCCGGTGAGCGGCGGCCAGTCGGTCCATGCCGTAGAGCCGCCCGGTCTGCACCAGAGTCGTGCGCGCGCTGAGCGAGCCCCATGAGCCGAGCTGGTCGGGCATCCAGCCGAGCAGTCGCCGGGCGCTCGCCGGGTCGGCGACCGGGTCGTGGCCGGCGACGCGGATGCTGCCCTGATCGGGCGCGAGCAGCGAGGCGAGCATGAGCATGAGGGTCGTCTTGCCCGAGCCGTTCGGCCCGATCAGCCCGGTGACCTGGCCCATCGGCGCGACCATGGAGGCGTCGACGACAGCCTGCACCGCGCCGAAGCGTCGGGCGACCCGATCGACGACGATGCCGGGTTCCGCGGTCGCTGCCGCGCTCGCCGCCGACGATCCAGCTTCTGACGCGCCTGCGGTCGCCCCCGTCGTCATGACCCGAAGCCTAGACGGGCGGCGCGCTCATTCCGAGGTCTGCTCGCTCTGCCGTTCGCGGTAGGCGGCGACGTTCATCCGGTTGCCGCAGCGCAGGCTGCAGAAGCGCTTCGAGCCGTTGCGCGAGAAGTCGATGAACACGCCCTCGCAGTCGTCGGCCTCGCAGCGCCGCAGCTGGTCCATGGCGCTGCCGCGGATCACGTCGACGAAGGCCATGGCCGCATCCACCTGGATGCGCTCGCCGAGGGCGTCCTCCTGGTCGCTGGCGTGCAGGTGCCAGTCGAGATTGTCGTGGCGGGCGAGCTGAACGACTGCCCGGCGGCGGGTGAGGATGTCGTTCACGAGGGCCGCGGCCTTGTCGGCATTCAGGCTCCAGAAGCGGCGCAGCAGCGTGCGCGCCTTCTGCACCGCCGCCAATTCGGCGTCGTCGCCGTCGCGGCGTCCGGTGTAGCCGTGCTCGTCGAGAAGCCACTCCAGCTGCTCCACCGTCGAGAGCTCGTCGTCGCCCGAGGCTGAGGCTCCGGAGGCCGTGTTCACGAGCGCGACGACGAAGGCGAGGGAATCTTCGGTGTCATCGGTGAAACGCATCTTGACTCCTGACGAGGCGGCCATTTATCGTCAGGATCATAACGCGCGGATGATCATTACAGTCTGATCTTTGCTCGTCACTCGTCCACTCCCGTCGATTCGGAGGAATCGTGTCCGCTGTCCGCGCCCGCAGCTCCATGGGCCTCGCTGTCGCCGTCTCGGCATCCCTGGCGTTCTCGACCATCGGCACCCTCGCGTCGCCGCTGCTCGATGCCGGCTGGAGTCCGGCCGCGGTCGCGACGTTCCGCCTGCTGATCGCCGCCGCCGTGCTCGCGATCCCGGGTGCCCTGGCGCTGCGCGCGCCGGGGGCGCTGCGGGCGCTGTTCCGCGCGCGGCTGCGTGTCGTGCTGTACGCGGTGCTGGCGGTCTCGGGCACGCAGCTCTGCTACTTCGCGGCGATCCAGCGCATCCCGGTCGGGCTCGCGCTGCTCATCCAGTACCTCGCGCCGATCGGGCTGCTGCTGTTCATGTGGGCCCGCACGCGCCGTCGCCCCGTGACCATGGTGCTCGTCGGCTCGGGTGTCGCCGTGCTCGGCCTCGTGCTCGTGATCGGCGTCGGCGGATCCGGCGGCGTCGACCCGATCGGCCTGCTCTACTCGCTCACCGCCGCGATCGGCGTGGCCATCTACTACGTGCTGGGCGCGGTCGCCGATGACGGGGTGCCGCCGGTGGCCTTCGCCGCGTCGACCATCCTCATCGGCGGTCTCGTCACCGGAGCCGCGGCGTTCGTCGGACTGCTGCCCTGGTCGGCGCCGAAGGTCGACGTGACGATGCTCGGCAGTCACCTGCCGTGGTTCCTGCCGGTGCTGGCGATCGCGATCCTCGCCACCGCCTACGCCTACGTCGCCGGCATCATCGGCAGCTCGCGTCTCGGCGCGCGCACGGCCTCGTTCCTCGGTCTGCTCGAGGTGGTCTTCGCGGTCACCCTGAGCTGGATCTTCCTCGGCCAGTCGCTCGCCCCGGTGCAGATGATCGGCGTCGCGCTCGTGCTCGGCGGGGTCGCCATGATCCGCCCCGAGGAGACGCCGGCCGTCGTCACCCTCCCGGTCGACCCGGATGCGGTCGCGCCGGTCTCGCGCGTGCCGCTCACCACCGGCACGATCCCGCTGCCGGCCGTGCTGGAGCCCGTCGCCGCCACGACCGCCGCGATCGCGATCGTCGCGGCCGCGCAGATCGCGGCCGACGAGGGCGGCTTCGAGCCGATCGAGAACGGGATGCTGGCGGAGCCGGACCCGGCGCCGGTTGAGGACGGGGTCGCCGAAGAGGAGACCAGCGTCGAGGACTTCGACCTCGCCGCGTTCGAAGCCGCCTACGGCGCCCCGTCGGCCGAGCGCGGCAGTGAGCACCTCGATCACGACGAGACGAGCGGCCGCAACCCGCCGACCCGCCCGCTGGCGCTCGCCGGATGAGCTCGAGCGCGGGAGGCGCGGCCGCGAACGGTCCTGCCGCGACCGGCGCTGCCGCGCTCCCGCGCCGCGGCGGCCCGGTCGCGCTCGGCATCGCCCTCGTCTCGGCGCTGACCTTCGGTACGAGCGGCACGATCGCGAAGCCGCTGATCGAGGCGGGCTGGACGCCGACGGCCGTCGTGTTCCTGCGCATCCTCGGGGCGGCGATCGCGCTGCTGATCCCGGCCTTCGTCGCGCTGCACCGCGGGCCGGGCATCGGAGCCGGGGTGCGGCTGATCTGGGCTGCGCGCGTGCGCGTGCTGCTCTACGGCGTCTTCGCCGTCGCCGGCACACAGCTCTGCTACTTCCAGGCGATCCAGCGCATCCCCGTCGGCCTCGCCCTGCTCATCGAGTATCTGGCGCCGATCGGGCTCCTGCTCTTCATGTGGGCGCGCACCCGACGGCGCCCCGGGCTCGGGGTGCTGCTCGGCGCCGCGCTCGCGCTCGTCGGCCTGGCGCTCGTGATCGGCATCGACGGCTCGGTGCGGCTCGACCCGATCGGCATCCTCTACGCCGGCATCGCCGCGGTCGGCCTCGCGCTCTACTTCGTGCTCGGCGCGGTCGCCGACGACGGCGTGCCGGCACTCGCCTTCGCCGCGACGACGCTGTCCATCGGCGCACTCATCCTCGGCCTCGCCGCGGCTCTGCACGTGCTGCCCTGGGCCAGCCCCGCGGTCGAGGTGCGATTCCTCGGCGCCGAGGTGCCGTGGTTCGTGCTCGTCGCCGCGGTCGCCCTCATCTCCACCGCGCTGGCCTACTTCACGGGCATCGTCGCCGCGGCGCGCCTCGGTTCGCGTCAGGCGTCGTTCTTCGGCCTGATCGAGGTGATCGCCGGAGTCGTCATCAGCTGGATCGTGCTGGGCGAGTCGCTCGGCGCGATCCAGATCGTCGGCGCCGTGCTGATCCTCGGCGGCGTCGCGCTCATCCGGCCCGAGCCGCCGCGTGCTCCGGATGCGCCCGCGGAGTCGGCGGATTCCGGGACGGGGATGCCGATCGCGCCCGTCTGACCCGGGATAATGGATGCCCGTGGCCAGTCAGGTGAATCCGCCGCGCGGGATGCGCGACTTCCTCCCCGCCGACAAGGCGCGTCGTGAGCGCGTGCTCGGCGTCATCCGCGGCAGCTACCGCTCGCACGGCTTCGACGAGATCGAGACGCCGGTCGTCGAGGACTGGGCGCGTCTCAATTCGGGGCTCGGCGGCGACAACGAGAAGCTGAGCTTCGCGGTGCTGCGCCGCGGCGTCACGACCGAGGAGCTGCAGGCGGCGACCTCGCCGCTCGAACTGGCCGACCTCGGACTCCGCTTCGACCTGACCGTGCCGCTCGCCCGCTTCTACGCGAGCCACCGCGCCGAGCTGCCGGCTGTGTTCCGCGCGATCCAGATCGCCCCGGTCTGGCGCGCCGAGCGCCCGCAGAAGGGCCGCTACCGCCAGTTCGTGCAGTGCGACATCGACATCCTCGGCGAGGCGTCGACACTGGCCGAGGCCGAGCTCATCACGGCGACCCTGTCGACGCTCGATGCGCTCGGACTCGAGGGTGCGAGCATCCGCATCAACGACCGCCGCCTGCTCGTCGGCATGCTGACCGGCTTCGGCTTCACGCCCGAGGAGCACGACTCGGTGCTCATCACGATCGACAAGCTCGACAAGGTCGGGCAGGACGGTGTGATCGCCGAGCTGACGAGCAAGGGCGTCACCCCGAGCGCCGTCGAGGCCCTGCAGGGCTACTTCCGCACGCCGCGCACGATGGAGTTCCTGCCCTTCGGCGAGAAGGCCATCCGCAAGTTCCTGCCCGCGGGCGCCGACGACACGGTCGTCGCCGAACTCGCCGGCATCGGAGCCGCGGTCGCCGCCGCCCGCGCGGCCGCCACGGCCGCCCGTCGTGCTCAGACGGGGGAGGTCGACCCCGACACGGCGCGGGACATCCCCGCCCAGCCCGACATCCCGCTGACCTTCGACCCCTTCCTCGTGCGCGGCATGGGCTACTACACCGGCCCGATCTTCGAGGTCGCGCACCCCTCGGTGAGCTACTCGCTCGGCGGTGGCGGGCGTTACGACGGCATGATCGGGCGCTTCCTCGGCAGCGACGTGCCCGCCGCCGGCTTCTCCCTCGGCTTCGAGCGCCTCGTCGACCTGGTCGAGCCGGCCGCCGACGACGCCGACGGGGGAGTGGCGCTCGTGCACGACGCCGACCTCGACCCCGCCGCGCTCGTCGCGCTCAAAGCCGCCGTGATCGAGACCCACGCCCGCGTCCGCCTCGTGCGCCGCACCAAGAACGTCGCGAACCTGCTCGGCGCCCTCAAGGCCGACGGCTTCACCCGCTTCGCCTTCGTGGATGCGGCGACCGGCCCCGACAACCTGGGTCTCCGTCCGCTCGACTGAGGTCCCGCCCGTTGGTCTGCGCGTCACCCGGCGTCGCTAGGCTGAAACCACCACCATCTAGTTCCACCCACTTGAACCCCCAGGAGTGTTCATCGTGTCTGCTATCGAGGCCGTCAACGCCCGCGAGATCCTCGACTCGCGCGGCAACCCCACCGTCGAGGTCGAGGTGCTGCTCGAAGACGGCACCGTCTCTCGCGCCGCCGTCCCCTCCGGCGCCTCCACCGGAGCCTTCGAGGCCTACGAGCTGCGTGACGGCGACAAGAGCCGCTACCTCGGCAAGGGCGTCGAGAAGGCCGTGGATGCGGTCATCGACGAGCTCGGCCCGGCCATCGAGGGCTTCGAGGCCGACGACCAGCGTCTCGTCGACGCCGAGCTGATCGCCGCCGACGGCACCGACAACAAGTCGAAGCTCGGCGCCAACGCCATCCTCGGCGTCTCGCTCGCCGTCGCGAAGGCCGCCGCCGAGTCGGCCGACCTGCCGCTGTTCCGCTACCTCGGCGGACCCAACGCCCACACCCTGCCCGTGCCGATGATGAACATCATCAACGGCGGCGCCCACGCCGACAACGGCATCGACGCGCAGGAGTTCATGATCCTGCCGATCGGCGCGCCGACCTTCAAGGAGGCCCTGCGCTGGGGCGCCGAGGTCTACCACGCTCTCAAGGGCGAGCTGAAGGCCAAGGGTCTCGCGACCGGCCTCGGCGACGAGGGCGGCTTCGCCCCCGACCTGTCGACCTCGCGCGAGGCGCTCGACTTCATCGTCGCCTCGATCGAGAAGGCCGGCTACAAGGTCGGTCACGACATCGCGCTCGGCATGGATGTCGCCTCGACCGAGTTCTTCGAGAACGGCGTCTACAGCTACGAGGGCAAGCAGCTCAGCGCGTCGGACATGATCGCCGTCTACGAGGGCCTCGTGAACGACTACCCGCTCATCACCATCGAGGACGCGCTCGCCGAGGACGACTGGGACGCCTACGTCACCCTCACCGAGCAGCTCGGCTCGAAGGTGCAGCTCGTCGGCGACGACCTCTTCGTCACCAACCCGACCCGCCTGCAGACCGGCCTCGACAAGAAGGTCGCGAACAGCATCCTCGTCAAGGTCAACCAGATCGGCACCCTGACCGAGACCCTGGATGCGGTGTCGCTGGCCCAGCGCCACGGCTATACCGCCGTGCTCTCGCACCGCTCGGGCGAGACCGAGGACACGACGATCGCCGACCTCGCCGTCGCCACCGACGCGGGCCAGATCAAGACCGGCGCCCCCGCTCGCAGCGAGCGCGTCGCGAAGTACAACCAGCTGCTGCGCATCGAGGAGGAGCTGGGCGAGGCCGCGGTCTACGCCGGTCGCAGCGCCTTCCCGCGCTTCACCGCGTAAGCACTTCAGCACGATCGAGAGCACGGATCTCGGCCCCCGCGGGCCGGGCTCCGTGCTCTCGCCGTCTCTGCGCTTACGATCGTCGTCGTGACTCGACGACCGCGCATCATCCGCGTGCCCGTCGCCATGGAGGGGGAGACCCGCGCGGCGGCCTGGCTGCGCAGCTTCCGCCTCTCCGGCTTCGCCCTCTCCGTTCTGCTGCTCATCGTCGCCGCGCTCGTGGTGCTCGCGCCCGGGCTCAAGACCTTCGTCGAGCAGCGCACCCAGATCGCCGCCCTGCAGAAGCAGGTGGACGACGCGCAGACCCAGGTCGATGACCTGAACGGCGAGGTGGACCGCTGGAGCGACCCCGCCTACATCGAGGCGCAGGCGCGCGGCCGGCTCTACTACGTGATCCCCGGCGACGTGACCTACCTCGTCACCGGCACGACGGACGCCCCCGCGGCGACCGACTCGCAGCCGATCAGCGACGAGATCCAGACCACCCAGATCGACTGGGTGTCGAGCCTGCTCAGCTCGCTGTACACGGCCGGCACCACCCAGGCCCCGGCGAGCAAGCTCGGCAGCCCCGCGATCGACGACCCGACGAAGAACCAGCAGTGACCACTCCGCCCTACCCCGCCCCGACCGACGCCGACATCGCCGCGGTCACCCGTCAGCTCGGCCGGCCCGCGCGCGGCGTGGTCGGCATCGCCGCCCGCTGCGTGTGCGGCAACCCGACCGTCGTCGCGACAGCGCCGCGCCTCGACGACGGCACGCCGTTCCCGACCTTCTACTACCTGTGCCACCCGGCGGCGAACTCCTCGGTGTCGACCCTCGAGGCGACCGGGGTGATGGTCGAGCTGGCCGCCCTGCTGGATGACGCCGACGAAGCGGCCTCCTACCTCGCCGCGCATGAGGCCTACCTCGCCGATCGCGAGAGCGTCGCCCACGTCGACGAGATCGACGGCATCTCCGCCGGCGGCATGCCCACCCGCGTGAAATGCCTGCACGCGCTCGTCGCCCACGCCCTGGCCGCGGGCCCTGGTGTGAATAAGATCGGCGACCGCGCGCTCGAGCGGGCAGACTGGAGCCCGGAGGTCTGCCGATGCGTTCCCGACACCAGCACCGTCCCCGGTTCCGACGCCTGAGCGTCGCCGGGGCTCCCGCGCGTCACCTGCGACGCGCCGCCTCCGCACTCGTGGTGCTCGCCCTCGGGCTCGGCGCCGCCCTCGTGCCCGCCGTGGCGGCCCAGGCCGATGACATCCGCAGCCGCGAGTACTGGCTGAACGACTACGGCATCACCCAGGCCTGGAACACCACCAAGGGCAAGGGCCAGACCATCGCGGTGATCGACTCCGGCGTCGACCCGACGCATCCCGACCTCGCCGGCGCCGTGGTCGGCGGCAAGGACTTCTCCGGCTTCGGTGGCCCGACCGGCCAGCCGCCCGCGGGCGACGACAACGAGCACGGCACGATGGTCGCCTCGCTCGCGGCCGGCCGCGGCGACGGCCCCGACAGCGGCATCATCGGCGCCGCGCCGGAGGCGTCGATCCTGGCCATCTCGATCGGCTTCGGCTCGCAAGCCCGCAACTCCGATCAGCAGATCGCGGATGCCGTGACCTGGGCGGTCGACAACGGCGCGACCGTGATCAACATGTCGTTCAGCCGCAACACCCCCGACTGGCCGGAGAGCTGGGACAAGGCCTTCCTCTACGCGATGGAGCACGACGTCGTCATCGTCGCGGCGGCCGGCAACCGCGGCTCGGGCATCACCTCCGTCGGTGCGCCCGCGACCATGCCGGGCGTGCTCGTGGTCGGGGGAGTCGACCGCAGCGGCAAGTCGAGCTTCGACGCCTCGACCCAGGGCATCACGATCGGCGTCAGCGCCCCCAGCGAGGAGCTCGTCGGCGCGACGCCGGGCGGCGGCCGCGCGATCTGGAGCGGCACGAGCGGCGCCTCGCCGATCGTCGCCGGCATCGTCGCGCTGGTGAAGGCCGCGCACCCCGACCTCGACGTCGCCAACGTGATCGAGCGGGTCGTCAAGACCGCGCACGACGCGGGAACCCCGGGTATCGACTTCCTCTACGGCTACGGCCTGGTGGATGCCTCGGTCGCCGTCAGCGGCAAGGTCGCCGCGGTCACGAAGAACCCGATGGGCGACCTGGCCGACTGGGTGCGCGTCTACCGCCGCGCCGACGGCGGGGCGGTCGCTCCTGCGGCGCGCGCCGATCGCAACCCGCCCGCGGCCGTGCCGGTGCCGACCGTGCCCTGGAACCCTGTCGGAACGCTGCTGCCCGACCCGCGCAAGCTCAGCGGATGGGGGCTCCCCGCGGCTGTGCTCGCGGGTCTCGTCGCGGTCTGGGTGACTCTCATCGCGGGTGGCGTGCGCGCGGTCAGGAGCAGCCGCCGAACGCGATAGCCTTAAGGCGCGCACTGTCCATAAGGAGACCACCCTCGTGCCCAAGATCCTGATCGTCGGCGGCGGCTACGCCGGGTTCTACACCGCCTTCAAGCTGCAGAAGCACCTGCGCCGCGGTGAGGCGACCGTCACGGTCGTCGACCCCCTGCCCTACATGACCTACCAGCCCTTCCTCCCTGAGGTCGCCGCCGGATCCGTCGAGCCGCGCCACGCCATCGTGCCGCTGCGCAAGCACCTCAAGAACACGCGGGTCATCACCGCGAAGGTGACCGGCATCGACCACGCCAGCCGCACCGCGACCATCACGCCGGAGGACGGCGAGCCGTGGCAGGAGGAGTACGACCAGATCGTCGTCACCGCCGGCGCCGTCTCGCGCACCTTCCCGATCCCGGGCGTCGCCGATGAGGCCATCGGCCTCAAGACGATCGAAGAGGCCACCTCGATCCGTGACCGCATCATCGCGAACGTCGACAAGGCGTCCAACCTGCCCGCGGGTCCCGAGCGCGACCGCCTGCTGACCGTCGTCGTCGTCGGCGGCGGCTTCGCCGGCATCGAGATCTTCGCCGAGCTGCGCAGCTTCGTCAGCGCCCTCGTCGGCCAGTACTCGTCGCTGAGCTTCGAGGACACCAAGTTCCACCTCATCGAGGCGATGGGCCGCATCATGCCCGAGGTCTCGCTGCCCACCAGCCAGTGGGTCATCAAGAACCTCGCCGAGCGCGGCGCCGAGATCCACCTCGACACGCAGCTGCAGAGCGCGGTCGACGGCAAGATCGAGCTCTCCACGGGCGAGTCGTTCGAGTCGGACCTGATCATCTGGACCGCGGGCGTCATGGCCAACCCGGCGCTCAAGGGCACCGACCTGCCGCTCGAGCCCCGCGGTCGCCTGACCGTGAAGGCCGACCTGCGCGGTGTCGACGCCGACGGCAACGTCGTCGAGGGCCTCTGGGGCGCCGGCGACGCGGCGGCCGTGCCCGACATCTCCGGCGGCAGCCCGCTGCCCGACAAGTCGTGCGTGCCGAACGCCCAGCACGCCGTGCGTCAGGGAAAGCGCCTCGCGAAGAACCTGGTCGCCGTGCTGCGCGACGAGGCTCCGAAGGACTACTTCCACAAGCCCGCGGGCGCCGTCGCCGGTCTCGGCCTCGGCATCGGCGCGTTCCAGAAGGGCAAGCTCGGCATCACCGGCTTCCCGGCCTGGATCATGCACCGCGGCTACCACGGTCTCGCGATGCCGATGTGGGAGCGCAAGTTCCGCGTCTTCGGCAACTGGATCGTGCAGTTCCTCTTCGGCCGCGACCTCACCGCCATCCCGGCGCGTGACGAGCCGCGCGTGGCCTTCGAGACCTTCGCCTCGCGTCCGGCCCCCAAGGCCTGATCTGCGGCCCGCTGCGGCGGACCGATCGGACGGCGTCTCTCCTGCGGGATGGGCGCCGTTCGGCGTATCCGGGGCGTCGTGGCGCGCGATGACGTGGATGTTGCGCCGTGTGACGAGCCCGCGGCGCCCGGTCGGCGACCACGTCGGCGCCGCCCCGTAGCGTGAGGCGCATGACCCGCCCCGATCGACACGACCCCGCCACGCTGTCGCTGCTGAGCCAGGCGGTGCACGCCGGCAACCTCGTCGACGGAGCCGGGCATCCCATCCGCACCCCCATCGCGATGGCGAACTCCTACGGACTGCCCGGCGACCCCTCGCAGTTGAGCTGGTCGGGTACCGATGTGCCGCTCTATACGCGCAACTCGGGCGTCAACCAGCTCGGGCTGCAGCAGCGGCTCGCGGCGCTCGAGCGCGCCGAGGATGCGGTCGCGCTCGCCTCGGGCGTCGCGGCGCTGCACGCGGTGTTCTTCACCTTCCTCAAGTCGGGCGACCACGTCGTGATCGCCGACGTGACCTACGAGGCGACGTTCAAGCTTTTCACCGAGCTGCTGCCGGTGAAGTACGGCATCGAGGCGACCTTCGTCGACACGAGCGACCTGGATGCGGTGCGTGCGGCCGTGCGCCCCGACACGCGCCTCGTGCACGTGGAGGCCATCGCGAACCCGACGACCCGGGTCACCGACATCGCCGCGATCGCCGAGATCGCGCACGCGGTCGGCGCGCTGCTCTCGGTCGACTCCACCTTCACGCCGCCGCCGCTGCTGCGGCCCGTGGAGCTCGGCGCCGACCTCGTCGTGCACTCGCTGACGAAGTACATCAACGGCCACGGGGATGCGATGGGCGGCGCCGTCGTCGGGTCGCGTGAGCTCATCCAGCGCATCAAGCAGGAGGCGATGGTCGACGTCGGCGGCGTCATCTCGCCGTTCAACGCCTGGCTGATCACCCGCGGGTCGGTGACTCTGCCGCTGCGTCTGCGGCAGCATCTCGATTCGGCCCAGCGTGTGGCCGAGTTCCTCGAGGCCGATCCGCGTGTCGCGTACGTCGCCTACCCGGGGCTCGCGTCGCATCCGCAGCACGAGATCGCCGCGCGCCAGTTCGACGGCCGCGGCTTCGGCGCGATGATCGCCTTCGCGCTCGACGGCCCGCCCGAGCTGCAGAACCGCTTCGTCGCGGCGCTGCGCCTGGTCACCTCGGCGGTGTCGCTCGGTCACGACGAGTCGCTGATCGTGCACGTCGGAACCGAGGGCGCCCGCGTCGCCGTCTACCCCGAGCCCTTCCGCCGGCTCGGGCACCTGCGCTTCTCGATCGGCCTCGAGGATCCCGACGACCTCATCGCCGACCTCGCGGCCGCGCTCGACGCCGTGAGCTGAACCCGGCCGCGTCCGTCGCGGTGTCCGGGGCGCGGCGTACCGTGCCGGACATGGACATCGAGACGTGGATGCGCGGCTACGAGACGGCCTGGCGCAGCAACGACGGCGACGATATCGGCACGCTGTTCACCGACGACGCGGAGTACTTCACGGAACCGTGGACCCCGCCGTGGCGGGGTCGCGACGAGATCGTGCGGCGCTGGGTCGAGCGCGCCGACGCACCCGGCGACTGGACCTTCTCGTGGCACGTCGTCGGCGTCGACGCCGGCACCGCGACGGCGTTCGTGCAGGGGGAGACCTGCTACGCCGAGCTCGCGACCACCTACAGCAACCTCTGGGTCATCCGCTTCGCCGACGGCGGGCGGGCCGCATCCTTCACCGAGTGGTGGATGGATCAGGCGCACGCCTCCGACGGGGACGGGGACGGGGAGGAGCTGGGCTGAGTCGATCCGTGCCGGGCGCAGTCGGTCCGCCGGATCGGGCACGATCCGAGAAGCCCCGCGTCGGCGGCCGCCCCTACGATCGGTGCCACGGGGACGCCGCCCCGCCGAGCGAGGAGACCGCCATGGCCGACGCCAGCCACGCCGCCGACCGTCACGACCTGATCCGGGTGCAGGGCGCCCGCGAGAACAACCTCAAAGACGTCAGCGTCGACCTGCCGAAGCGGCGGCTGACCGTGTTCACCGGCGTCTCCGGCTCGGGCAAGAGCTCGCTCGTCTTCGGCACGATCGCCGCCGAGTCGCAGCGCATGATCAACGAGACCTACAGCGCCTTCGTGCAGGGATTCATGCCGCAGCTCGACCGCCCCGACGTCGACCTGCTCGAGGGTCTCACCACGGCGATCATCGTCGACCAGGAGCGCATGGGCGCCAACGTGCGCTCGACCGTCGGCACGGCGACCGACGCGAACGCGATGCTGCGCATCCTCTTCAGCCGCCTGGGCGAGCCGCACATCGGCTCATCGCAGGCGTTCTCGTTCAACGTCGCCTCGATCTCGGGCGCCGGCGCCGTCGCCCTGGAGAAGAACGGGCAGACCGTGAAAGAGCGGCGCGAGTTCAGCATCACGGGCGGGCAGTGCGCGCGCTGCGAGGGCATGGGCAACGTCAGCGACATCGACCTGAGCCAGCTGGTCGACGAGTCGAAGTCGCTCAAGGAGGGCGCCATCCTCGTGCCCGGCTACACCGGCGACGGCTGGTACGTGAAGATCTTCGGCGCGGTCGTGCCGATGGACGTGCCGGTGAAGGACTTCACCGCCAAGCAGCGTCGGGAGTTCCTCTACGGCGCCACCCGCAAGGTCAAGCTCGACAGCGTCAACATGACCTACGACGGGCTCGTGCCGAAGGTGCAGAAGTCGTTCCTGTCGAAGGACGTCGACGCGCTGCAGCCGCACATCCGCGCCTTCGTCGAGCGCGTCGCGACCTTCGCGGTCTGCCCCGAGTGCGATGGCACGCGACTGAGCGAGGGAGCGCGCTCGTCGAAGATCGCCGGCATCAGCATCGCGGATGCGTGCCGCATGCAGATCAGCGACCTCGCTGCGTGGGTGCGCGATCTGGACGAGCCCTCGGTCACGCCGCTGCTCGCGGGGCTGCGGCAGATCCTCGACTCCTTCGTCGAGATCGGCCTCGGCTACCTCTCGCTCGAGCGCCCGGCTGGCACGCTCTCCGGCGGCGAGGCGCAGCGCACGAAGATGATCCGCCACCTCGGCTCGTCGCTCACCGACATCACCTACGTCTTCGACGAGCCCACCATCGGGTTGCACCCGCACGACATCCAGAGCATGAACCGCCTGCTGCTGCAGCTGCGCGACAAGGGCAACACGGTGCTCGTCGTCGAGCACAAGCCCGAGGCGATCGCGATCGCCGACCATGTGGTCGACCTGGGCCCGCGCGCGGGCACGGCGGGCGGCGAGATCGTCTTCGAGGGCACCGTCGAGGCGCTGCGCAAGAGCGACACCCTCACCGGCCGTCACCTCGACGACCGCGCGTCGCTCAAGTCGTCGCTGCGCCCGTCGACCGGCGCGCTCGAGGTGCGCGGCGCGACCTCGCACAACCTCCAGGGCGTGGATGTCGACGTGCCGCTCGGCGTGCTCACGGTCGTGACCGGCGTGGCCGGCTCGGGCAAGAGCTCGCTCATCCACGGCTCGGTCTCGCCGCGCGAGGGCGTCGTCACGATCGATCAGACCGGCATCCGTGGTTCCCGCCGCAGCAACCCGGCGACCTACACCGGCATGCTCGAGCCCATCCGCAAGGCCTTCGCGAAGGTCAACGGCGTCAAGCCGGCGCTGTTCAGCGCCAACTCCGAGGGCGCCTGCCCGGTCTGCAACGGCGCCGGTCTCATCTTCACCGACCTCGGCGTCATGGCGACGGTCTCGACCGTGTGCGAGGAGTGCGGCGGCAAGCGCTTCTCGCAGGCGGTGCTCGAATACAAGCTCGGCGGGCGCGACATCAGCGAGGTGCTGGCGATGCCCGTGGCCGAGGCGCTCGAGTTCTTCGCCGAGGGCGAGTCGCGAATCCCGGCCGCGCACGCGATCCTCGACCGCCTCGCCGACGTCGGTCTTGGCTACCTCACGCTCGGGCAGCCGCTCACGACACTCTCCGGCGGCGAGCGTCAGCGGCTCAAGCTCGCGGTGCACATGGGCGAGAAGGGCAGCGTCTACGTGCTCGACGAGCCGACCACGGGTCTGCACCTCGCCGACGTCGAGCAGCTGCTCGGCCTGCTCGACCGCCTCGTCGACTCGGGCAAGACGGTCATTGTGATCGAGCACCACCAGGCCGTCATGGCCCACGCCGACTGGGTCATCGACCTCGGCCCGGGCGCCGGCCACGACGGCGGCCGCATCGTCTTCGAGGGAACGCCCGCCGACCTCGTCGCGCAGCGCTCGACACTCACCGGCGAACACCTGGCGCGCTACGTCGGCGCCTGACCGCGACCCGGCGCGACCTCAGCGCTGCGCCGGCATCGGCGACGGCGGGGCCTCGTTCTTGACCTGGCCGAGGATGTCGCCGACCGAGGTGACGTGGTACGCGGAGAGATTGAGGGTGTCGCCGGCGTAGAGCGGCCACGGATACCCGCCGCGACGCACCTGGTTGATCATGTTGAGGTACGCGAAGTCAGGGAATCCGAAGCGCTCCGCGACGTAGTCGATCAGGTCGCCGCTGGCGGCGCGGTATGCCGCCGGAGTGCCGTCGGGAGCGTACGAGACCGCGCCGGTGGCGTACTCGCGCGAACCGCCGTCGACCGGGATCCGCACCGCATACGATCCGATCCGCTCGCCGGGAACGACGCCGGCGGCGCCGGTGGAGTCGGCGTTCGGCGCCGGCGGGACCGTCCCCTGGCCCGACGGCGCGCCGTCGGCGGATCCAGTCGCGGACGGGTCACTCGCGAGCGTCGGCATCTCCGCGGGTGTCGCTGAGATCGAGGGCGACGGCGACCCCGCGTCGTCCCTCTCCGCGTCGGCGCCGACGCATCCGGTGAGCAGCGCGACGACGGCGACTGCGCCCGCGATCCCGATGGCGACCCGACGCGACATGGCTTCTCCGATCCACCGCTCACCTGAGCGTGGCTCACTCTAACCCGCGGGGCCGGCGAGGCCGACGAGATTCCCCTCCGGGTCGTGGAACTGCGCGACGAGCAGGGCGCCGTCGGGGCGGGCGCGCGGCGGCACGTGCACGGCGCCGCCGAGCTCGACCGCCCGGGCGAGGACGGCGGCGACGTCCTCCACGCCGACGTAGAAGATCACCTGGGCCGGATGCTCGCCACCCCCGCCGATCCCGATCGGAACCGGCGTCGCCGTGGCCGGCGTAGCGTTGAGGGCGTAGGAGTCGCCATCGGAGATCGCGGCCGCCACGGGGGAGCCGGGTGGCGCATCCCAGCCGAACAGCTCGCCGTAGAAGCGGCGCAGTCGTCCCGGATCTCGTCCGATGATCTCGGCGTGCACGATGGGGTTCGGCATGGTCGCCTCCTCGCTGAGCGCGTGCCCTGACGCTCTCACCCGGTCTCGCCGCCGTCAATGTCGGGCCTGCGGGAGTGGACATCCGCTCGCCTCCGCCGCTATGGTCGCAAGGCTGAGCCGAGAGACGGCTCGCACCCCGATACCTGGAGAGGAGTGCCGCATGCCCACGAGCAACAGCTACGTGAAGCGCGAGCAGCGCCACCTCCAGCCCCTCGCGTAGGCACGCGACGTCGATCCCGACGCCCCGCGCCTGTCCGAGGCTCGGGGCCTTCCGTCGTGCATTCCACGACTGCCTTCGTCCGACGCTGCAGAGTCGGCGGATGCGCCCGCCCCGAGCGCACATCCGCACCACCCTCTGAAGAGAATCGAAAGGACGATGAGAAAGATCAGGAAGCGGCTGTTCAGCTGGGCGAGCATCCTCGAGCAGAAGACCGAGGACCAGGCTCGCACCACCGCGACCATGCCGTTCATCTACCCGCACCTGGCCCTGATGCCGGATGCGCACCTCGGCCTCGGCGCCACCGTCGGGTCGGTCATCCCGACCCTGCGCGCCGTGATGCCGGCCGCGGTGGGCGTCGACATCGGCTGCGGCATGATCGCCGTGAAGACGACGTTCACGAAGGCCGATATCGATCGCGTCGCGGCCGACACTCCGCTCAAGCAGCTGCGTGAGCAGATCGAGCGGGCCGTGCCGACCTCCGCCGGCGCCTACAACCGCAAGGTCGTGGCGACCGCCGAGCCGCGCATCGCCGAGCTCGAGGCGAAGGCCGAGCGCGCCGGGTTCGACCCGTCCGGCTACGCGGGCAACTGGAGGCTGCAGCTGGGCACGCTCGGCAGCGGCAACCACTTCATCGAGGTCAGCCTCGACGAGGCGGATGCCGTGTGGCTGTTCCTGCACTCGGGCAGCCGGGGCGTCGGCAACAAGATCGCCCAGCACCACATCGCGGTCGCCAAGGCCGAGATGGAGCGCTGGTGGATCACGCTGCCGGATCCGGACCTCGCCTACCTGGTCGAGGGCACATCCGCTTTCCACCGCTACATCGAGGAGCTGCGCTGGGCGCAGCACTTCGCGCTGCTCAACCGGGAGGAGATGATGGATCGGGTCGTGCGCCAGCTCAGCGAGTGGATGGGCGAGCCGGTCGTCGAGCTCGAGCGGGTGAACTGCCACCACAACTTCACGCAGCTCGAGAACCACTTCGGTAAGGACGTCTGGCTCTCCCGCAAGGGCGCCATCTCGGCGCGGGCCGGCGAGATGGGGCTGATCCCCGGCTCGATGGGAACCGCGTCGTACGTCGTGGAGGGACTCGGCAACCCGGTGGCGCTGCAGTCGTCGCCGCACGGCGCGGGGCGGAACTACTCGCGCAGCGCCGCCCGCCGCACCTTCACGCACGAGCAGCTGCGTGAGGCGATGGAGGGCATCGAGTTCCGCGACACGGACGCCTTCCTCGACGAGATCCCGGCCGCGTACAAGGACATCGATCAGGTCATGGCGGATGCCGCCGACCTGGTGCGGATCGTCCACACGCTGCGGCAGATCGTCAACGTGAAGGGCGACTGACGTCGCCTGCCGTCTGCGGGTCCGGTTCATGCCGGGCCCGCAGGCCGCACCGAAAGGAGAGAGATGGCCCCGCTGTGGTGGGTGAACGGGCGCTGGCTCGTGCACTCGACGCTGCGTCGGGTCCGGCGTCAGGGCGGAGAGTTCCGCACGAGTCCCGACGTCGATGCGCTGCTTCTGGCGGCTCGCTGGGAGCAGGCATGGTCGGGCTGCGCCCCGCTCGCCGCCGGCGACTGGAAGCCCTGGGAGGAGCGATATCGCAGCAGGCATCTGCGCCTGCACAGCCTGCCCGGATCGAAGCAGTATGCGGATACCCCGGAGGAGTCGCGCGAGATCGTCCGACGCCACGAGGTGCTGCTTCGCGAGCTGATCGATGACGAAGACCCGGACTCGGTCGAGCTGATCGTCATGCTCGAGGACTGGGACTATCGAGACTCGGCGGGCGGGCGGGTGCGTCGCCGAGTCCCCGACGCGGTGCCCTGGATGCGCTGGAGTCAGTCGGATCCGGACGATCCGGATGGCTACTACTACGTCGCGTATCGGCGGCTTCGCGACCTCGCTCCGCTGCTGCTCCTGTGCGCAGAGGAGGAACTCGACTTCCGTATCGCGGACGACACGCTGCGGTGGCTCTACATCCCGTACGACGGCGGGGCGGATCTGTGGGCGGTGACGCCGGAGCAGGCCGGAGGCCTCCGAGATCGCTACGCCGACTGGCTGCCGGACGACTGAATCGTCACAGGGATCGCCGACGCCTGTCGGTGTTCCGCCGGCACGGCAAAGTCAAGTCCTGTTCTGCCGCGGATTCGCACGCATACTGTGGCTCCGCGACGGATGGTTCCCGTCGCCGCCCGACCGGGGCGCGGGTTGGCGCCTGATCCGCTCCCCGTGCTCCGGTCGGCACCTCACGCGAGCTGCGTCGTCAGCTTGCGGCGCTCTTGCGCAGGAACACGAGCTCGACGCCGTCGCGCAGCGCTTCTCGGCGCGACTTGGCGTAGCCCTCGCGCTCGTAGAGGCGGATGTTGGCGACGCTGAGGTGCCCGGTGAACAGCTCGAAGGTGCGCGCGCCGCTGGCCTCCTCGGCCGCGCGCAGCAGCCGGGTTCCGAGTCCGCGCCCCTGCTGATCGGGAGCGATGACAAGCCGGCCGATCTCCGCCACGTCGCCGTCGACGCGCCAGCGCACGGCTCCGATCAGCCGACCGCCGGCGCGGATGCCCAGTGCGGATACGCTGCGCAGCTCATCCACCAGCTCGTCGAGCGTCTGCGTCAAGGCCGGCAGGGACGGGTCGCCGTAGAGCTGCGCCTCGGTCGCGTAGGCGGCCCGCTGCAGCGTCAGCAGCTCGCCCGCGTCGGCGACGCCCAGCGGCGCGGCGACCTGCTCGGGAGCGGGAGTCGTCTCGGTCATGCGGTCACGCTAGTCGCGCCGCGCGGACTGCCCACGACGCGACCGTGCCCCCGCTGGGATTCGAACCCAGACTGAGACGATTTTAAGTCGTCTGCCTCTGCCGATTGGGCTACGGGGGCTCTGAGATTCCGCGGTCAGCTCTCTCTCGACATGAGATCACCGGTGGATTCGTCATTTCGAGCCGAGGTCGTACTCGCGCCGTTTGCGATCCTCGCCTTGGCGAGTTTGGCAGTAACGGTCGAGGGTACTTGCTGATCGCGGCACGCGACGACGTATTCCTCGAGTGTGGAGAGCTCGCCCGCCCGGTCGCCCATCCGTCGCAACACCGCTGACAACTGTTCACTCGGCCACGGCGCAGGAGCGCTCCCGGAGATGAGGGACTCCCGAAGTGCAGCGTCTCTGCACTCGGCCAGCAGGTCCCGCGCCTCTGTCAGCCGTTGCTGGCGCTTCAGCTCGGCGACCGCGGGCTTCCACGTTGTCCAGTACTCGTGACGTACTGTCCCGGCGGCACGCCGATCCTGCTTCTCGCGGTCCCGCTGAGCTCGTTCGGCTGCCTTCTGCGAGAGCGCTGCGGCGCGTTCGGCTTCGCGGGCCACCGATTCCCGACGCTCGGCGGCGTAGTCCTTTTCGTCCTCGACTTCTCCGCTGAACGCGAGAGTGACCCGGGCACGCCAAACCCCGTCATCGACGCGGGCCCAGATGCGCGCCGGCACCTTGGCCGCGCGACTGCGGCCGAGTCGCTTGCATGCGGCGGCCACCTGCGCGCTCGCTTCTCCCGGCACGTAGCCCACGTGTTCGCCGCGGACGATCACCTTCACGGCGTTCCGATCGTGTGGGTTCTTCGGCTCCGGGACGAGCGTGGCTTCCTGCATCGTCACCCCGCCCTCCGGGCGCGCCAAGCCGAGGAACACTCGGGCGATCTCGGCGCGCCGATAAGACTCCCCGGCGACTTCCATGTCCTGCCAGCCACGACCGATTGTCGGCGAGTCGAGCTTCCGACCCGTATCGCTACCCAACGCTTCGCCCCTGCCCGCCTCCGCTGCGGGGATTGACGGCGCCGGCAATGGATCGACGGCCTGAACACCGCCGGTGAAGACGTGCTCGGTCCAATCTGCGCCGTTCCAGTACCGCAACTCGTGCCGTCGCGTGACGTCCGGGTACCAGTTCGCAGGTGGGTGCGTCGAATCAGCAGTCATGGAGAACTCCTCGCCTCTAGCCGAGACTAGTCGGACCCGCTTTCGCAGGTCAGCGGGCGAGCAGCGCCGGCTCGACCCAGCGGATCCAGGCCCAGCCGCCGAGGCAGAGCGCGCCGACGGCGAGGGCCGCCAGCATCACGCCCATCACCGGGAAGCCGGCCCCCGAGGCGAGCGCCAGTGCCGCGAGCACGACGGCGACCAGCGCCGCGCCGACCCAGGCGGCCGGCGACCAGTCGAAGATCACCCGGCCCGGCAGCGAGCCGACCGGCACCAGCAGAAGCACGGCCGAGCAGAGCCCCGAGACGGTGATCGCGGTGAGGATCTCCGCCAGGCCCGAGCCCAGCATCCCGGTCGCGCCGCCGGTGAGGTCGTGCACGACCCAGGCGACGACGGCGAGGGCCGCGAGCGAGCCGACCTGAGCGAGGTGGATGAGCGCTCCCGCTCGATCCCCGACAGCGCCGACCGCCGCGACGGCGAGCACGACGCCCACGACGAGCGGGGGCTCGAGCCCGAGCAGACGAGAGACGAGCGCGCCGAGCGCGCCGACCACGAGGACGAGGGGCACGAGCCGGAGTACGCGTCGCACGCCCGCGGCCTTCGCGACGAGCGCGCTCGCGACGACCACGCCGACGCCGTTCACGACGGTCACGCCGATCGCGATCGAGATGAGCAGTCGCGCGTAGCGCTGCTGATCCTGCACGCCGATCGCGAGCGCCGTGATGAGCGAGACGGCCACGACGAGGCCGGCGACCAGCATCCACGGCTTCCCGCGACCACCGGTCTCGGCCTCGTCGACGTCCGAGCCGGCGGCGACGCCGGATCGCGGGGCGGCGAAGGCGGTGCGCTCGGCGCCGCGGCGATTGCGCCCGAAGAGCTGGGGGAGCCGCAGCCGCAGTCGCGGTCCGGCGGTGGTCACGATCAGACGCAGCGGAAGGGCGACCAGGAGGACGAACGCCGCCGCGAGCAGCAGGGCGGGCAGCCAGCTCGCGCTCGCGAAGGTCGAGGCGAGTGTCGGCAGAGCCGTACCGAATCGCGTGGGGTCGGCCCAGCCGCCGCCGAGGCCGCCGTCGCCCTGCACGCCGCCGAGACCGCTCCCGTTCCCGTTGCCGTCGCCGGGACCGCCGGGCGAACTCGGCGGCGCCGACCCGGGAGGCGTCGGCGATCCCGGGGCGGAGGGTGAGCCGGGCGCGGTCGGCGCCGACGGCGGCGCGCTCGGAGCGGGCGAGACGGATGCGCTGCCGAAGACGAGCTTGATCACGGCGCTCGGCGGTGAGTAATTGCCGGCCCGATCCTTCTGCACCGCCTGCACGACATGGCGCCCGCTGCCCGAGATGCTGGCGGTGCAGCTCCACGCGCCGGCGGAGACGGCGGCGCTGCAGAGCAGGTTCCCCTCGGCGAACACGTCGACCGAGGCATCGTCCTCGCCGCGGCCCGTGAACACGGTCGCGCCGGTGACGTTCGCGCCGTCGGCGGGGGAGTCGATCGTCGGCGGCGCGGGCGCATCCTGGTCGATCACGAGCGTGCGGGCCGCGCTCGCGGGGGAGATCTCGGAGCGATCATCGGGCGAGAACTGCTGGGCGGTGATCGTGTAGCGCCCCGGCCCGCTCGAGATCGGGCAGCTCCAGGAGCCGTCGACGGCGACCGCCGGGCAGCTCGCGGCGACGGGCGACCCACCGCCCTCCGGCGTGACCGTGACGCTCACGCCGGCGCGCGGGTACCCCGTGCCGGTGACGATGCCGGTCGAGTAGGTGACGCTGCCGCCGGAGATCACCGGGGCGCCGAGCGCGCGCAGAGTGAGGCTGATCGTCGTGTCGCCGGGGGAGGGCGAGGGGGATGCGGAACCGGGTGAGCTCGACGAGTCGCCGGCTCCGTGCGTCTCGACGAGGCTGAGCTGCGTGCGTCCGTTCGGCAGGTCGACCGGCGCCGACCAGGCGCCGGAGCCGTCGACGGTGGTCGCCGCGCCCGCGGTGCCGGAGCCCGAGATCCGCACGGCGGAACCGGCCGTGCCCTGGCCCGTGAGCGTCACGCGGGTGCCCGAGACGAAGTCGTCGTCGCGATGCGAGGTCACGCGGAAGGCGGCGTCTTTCGCCGGCGAGCTCGACGGTGAGGGGGTCGGCGTCGAGTCGGCCTGAGGGGAGAGAGCCCCGGGCGCGGCGGGCGCCGCGCTCGCGCTGTCGGAATCCGCGCCATCGTCGGGCACCGGCGCTCCGGCGCCCGCGGGCGAGCCGGCGCCGTCGATCTCCGCGTGCGCGCCGAGCGAGGGGGAGACCGTGACGGCGAGTCCGACGAGGAGCACGCCGACCGCGAGGATGCCGGCGACGAGTCGTCGCCGGGAGTCGGCTCGCGGCCCCGCGCCGGAGCGACGCGAGGCTCCCGCGGGCGTGCCGAGCCTGTTCATCCGAGACCATCCCAACCCGACCGCGCCGTCTTTTCAACCCAGCCGCGCCGGAATCGGGTCTTGCTCAGGTGATCGTGACCGGGCAAAGTGGAGCAATCCCCGACTGCGTGGAGACCTCGTGACCGATATCGGAACCCCCTCACGACGCGAGCGCCTGGTGCAGGCCGCGCTGCGCGTGATGGAGCGCGACGGTCTCGCGGCGACGTCGACGCGGGCGATCGCGCGCGAGGCCGGGGTCTCGAGTGCGGCGGTGCAGCGCGAGTTCGGCGGCTTCGGGCCGCTCGCGAGCGACGTCGTCGAACACCTCGTCGCGGCCGAGGGGGATGCGGCGCTCTGGGCGCTCATCACGACCGAGAACGACGTCGTGGCGATCGTGCGCGAGGCGCTGCGCTCGTATCTCCAGCTCGTGCAGCAGCGTCCCGGCGCCGAGCAGACCCTGCTCGAGGTGACGCTGCTCGGGCTCCGCCGTGCCGACCTCGACGGGCTGCCACAGCGTCAGTACGACCGCTACCGCGAGGTGATGCGCGAGCTGCTCTCGATCGTCGCGCGCCGCGCCGGCATCCAGTGGGATGTCGACGCCGACCAGCTCGCCGGCTTTGCGCTCGCGATGACCGACGGGGTCACGCTCGCCTGGCTCGTCGACCGCGACGACGCGGCCGCCGAGCGCACCCTCGAGCTCGCCGCCGAGACGATCGCCGCGCACGCGCGCTCCAGGCAGACCGTCTGACCGTTCGCTCCCAGCGGCACCGACCCGATGAATCCGCGGCGTCAACTGCGAGCGCGGCTCGTAGAATGCCCGCATGGACCTTGGCTGGATCATCCCTGTCGTCATCGTCGTGGTGCTGGCGCTCATCGTCGGCATCTACCTCTGGACGACCTACAACTCCCTCGTCACGCTCAACGTGCGCGTCGACGAGGCGTGGAGCGACATCACGGTGCAGCTCAAGCGCCGCGCCGATCTCATCCCGAACCTGATCGAGACGGTCAAGGGCTACGCGGCGCACGAGAAGGGCGTCTTCGAGAACGTCACGAAGGCCCGCGCCGAGACGGTCAGCGCCTCGACGCCGGCCGAGGCGTCCGCCGCCGAGAACCACATGCAGTCGGCGCTGAAGTCGATCTTCGCGGTCGCGGAGGCCTACCCGCAGCTGCAGGCGAACCAGAACTTCCTGCAGCTGCAGGCCGAGCTGGTCGACACCGAAGACAAGATCCAGGCCTCCCGCCGCTTCTACAACGGCGGCGTGCGCGAGCTGAACACGAAGATCAAGATCTTCCCGAACACGCTGTTCGCCCGCCGTCTCGGCTTCACCGAGCGCGACTTCTTCGAGGTCGACGAGCCGGCCGCGATCGCCGAGCCGCCGCGCGTCCAGTTCTGAGCGCGATCCACGCAGTCGCGAAGCGGACGTCGGGATGCCGGCGTCCGCTTCGCGCATCCGGGCCGCATCCAGCGACCGCATGAGCAGCATCCAGACTTCCTTCACTCACCCGGGCGGATAATCACCCCATGTACAGCGCGATCGCCAAGAACAAGCGCAACACCGTGCTGATCATCGTGCTGTTCCTGCTCGTGATCGGCGCGCTCGGCGCCATCTGGGCCTACTTCGCACAGAGCTGGACGATCGCGATCGTCGTCTTCGTGATCGCCGCCGCGTACGCGCTCTTCCAGTACTTCGCGGCCGGCGCCGAGACGATCGCCATGACCGGCGCGATCGAGGTGAAGAAGGGAATGCACCCGCAGCTCGACCGGCTCTACCGCACGGTCGAGAACCTCTCCATCACCGAGGGGCTGCCGATGCCGAAGGTCTACGTGATCGAGGATGCGGCGCCGAACGCCTTCGCCACCGGGCGCGATCCGCAGCACGCGCTCGTCGCCGCGACGACGGGCCTGCTCGACATCATGGACGACTCGGAGCTCGAAGGCGTCATGGCGCACGAGATGGGGCACGTCAAGAACTACGACATCCGCGTCTCGCTCATCGTCTTCGGCCTCGTCGTCGCGATCGGGCTCATCGCCGACATCCTGCTGCGGATGATGTTCTTCACCGGCGGGGGACGCAACCGCAGCGACAGCAACGGCGGCGGGCCGGCGGCGATCATCTTCCTGGTGATCGGCATCGCCGCGGCGGTGCTCGCACCGCTCGTCGCGGGCGTCGTGCAGGCGGCGGTCTCGCGTCAGCGCGAGTACCTGGCGGATGCGACGGGTGCGCTCACGACGCGGCACCCGCAGGCGCTCGCGAGCGCGCTGAACAAGCTGCAGGAGTACGGCCGCCCGGTGCAGCGCACCAACACGAGCCTGTCGCACCTGTGGATCAGCGACCCGAACAAGCCCGGCATGATGGCGCGCCTGTTCTCGACGCACCCGCCGATCCCCGACCGCATCCAGCGCCTCCTGGAGAACTCGACGAAGTTCTGAGCCGCCCGGCTCGAGCGCGGGCGACGGCGCGAGTCGGCCGCCGACCCGAGGTCGTCAGGCGCGCGCCAGCAGCGGTGTGCCGAGCGCGCCCGCGATCAGCGGCGCCAGATCGCCCCAGTCGCTCACCTCGATGCCGGAGTCGAGCCCCTGCCAGGCGGCGATCGACCGCAGCAGCGGCAAGACCCGCTGCTCCACCTCGGTCGGTGCGTCGGGCTCGGTCCACGCCGACTGCACCTTGAGCACGCCGCGCGCGCGGTCGCTCTTGAGATCGATGCGGCCGGCGATCTGCTCGTCGACCAGCAGGGGCAGCGTGTAGTAGCCGAAGCGCCGCTGCGGCGCGGGCGTGTAGATCTCGATGCGGTAGTGGAAGCCGAAGAGCTTCTCGGTGCGGGTGCGCTCCCAGACCACCGGATCGAACGGCGACAACAGTGCCGTGGCCTCGACGCGGCGCGGCTTCCGTGCCGTCGGGTCGAGCCAAGCCTGCTTCGACCAGCCGGGCACCGTGACCGGCGTCGCCAGGCCCGCATCCGCCAGCTCGCGCAGGGCCTGCTTGGTCGGCTCGACCTTGAGCCGGTAGTAGTCGGCGATGTCCTTCGCGGTGCCCACGCCGTGGGCCACGAGCGAGCGGCGCACGAGCTCGCGGGTCGCCTCCTCGCGCGGCAGCGGGGCGTCGAGCGCGCCGGCGGGCAGCACCTGCTCGGGCAGTCCGTAGCGGCGCTCGAAGCGCGTGCGCCCGGCCGAGAACACCTCGCCCCAGCGGAAGAGCACCTCGAGCCCGAGCTTCACATCCGACCAGCCCCACCAGGGCCCGTTGCGCTTGTTCGCGTCGTGCTCGATCTCGCTCGCCGCGAGCGGACCCTTCTCGACGAGCTCGGCGCGGATGAAGTCGAGCATCGCCGTGTTCGCCTGAGCCCAGGTGTCCGATTCGCGGTGCGAGCGCTCGCGGTACTCCTGCATGCGCCACTGCACGAGCGGCAGCGCGCTGACCGGCAGCAGCGCCGCCTCGTGCGCCCAGTACTCGAAGTACTGCGCGCGCACGCCGCGCGGCGTCAGCGTGAGCCGATCGAGCAGGTCCTTGTCGTAGGCGCCGACCCGGGCGAAGACCGGCAGATAGTGGCTGCGCTCGAAGACGTTGACCGAGTCGATCTGCAGCAGACCCAGGCGGTCGATCACCCCGTTGAGCTGGCGCGTGCCGACGGCGGGCGGATGCGCGCGGCCGAAGCCCTGGGCTGCCAGGGCGATGCGGCGCGCGAGCGCGGGGGAGATCTCGTGAGCCATGGATCCCGACCCTACTGACGGCCCCCGACACGCACCGCGCATCCGTGCAGGATCACCTGGTCAGCCTGCACATCCGTGCACGAGAGCGAAGGTGAGCGCCCAGGAACACGGGGCGTGAGCGGCGACTGACAGCGCAGTCATCTCCCGTTCACCCGAGCGCACCTCGGCAGACACCCGACAGCGCCATCCTGCCCCTCGTCGCCTCCGGCGACCGCCTGTCCACAGCGCAGGCGGCCGGCGGCACGAAAGGGAAACCCGAGGATGAAGATCCGCTCTCTCGCCGGCGTCGCCATCGCGGCCGCCGTCGCCGTCTCTCTCTCCGCCTGCGCCAGCGGCGGCACCAGCACCGATGCCGCGGGCATCAGCAAGGCCGACGCCGCCAACGCGACGAGCGTCGAGGACTTCGGCGGCTTCGACGGCCTGGTCAAGGCCGCCAAGGCCGAGGGCCAGCTCAACGTCATCGCCACGCCCGAGAGCTGGGCGAACTACGGCGAGATGCTGTCGGGCTTCACCAAGAAGTACGGCATCAAGATCAACTCGGCCAACCCCGACGGCTCGAGTGCCGAGGAGTTCGCCGCGGTGCGCGCCCAGAAGGGCCAGACCACCGCCCCCGACGTGCTCGACGTGGGTCTCGCCGTGCTCGAGGCCGACGACAACAAGAGCCTGCTCACCCCCTACAAGGTGCAGGCCTGGGATGACATCCCCGACGAGCGCAAGGACGCCGACGGCCTCTACGCCGCCGGCTACACCGGCGTGATGTCGATCGGCTACGACAGCTCGGCCATCAAGAAGGCCCCCACCAAGATCGACGACCTGCTCGGCGCCGACTACAAGGGCAAGGTCGCGATCGTCGGCGACCCGACGCAGGCCAACCAGGCCGCCGCGGCCGTCTACTGGGCCGCCGTGCAGAAGGGCGGCTCGGCTGACGACATCAGCAAGGGCATCGACTTCTTCTCCGACCTGAAGAAGGCCGGCAACTTCCAGGCCGTCACCCCGACCCAGGCCACCGTCGCCTCGGGCGAGACCCCGGTCGTGCTGCAGTGGAACTACAACAACACGGCGTGGGGCGGCGAGAACAACCCCAACTTCAAGACCGTCGTGCTCAAGGGCACCTCGATCGGCAGCTACTACATCCAGGCCGTGAGCGCCGACGCCCCGCACCCCGCGGCGGCTCGCCTCTGGCAGGAGTGGATCCACTCGGTCGACATGGAGAACGTGCGCCTGCGCTCGGGTGCCCTCCCGGTCGAGCTCGACGCCCTCGTGAAGAGCGGCAAGGTCGACGAGAAGGCCCTCGAGGCCGCCGGCGGACAGCCGGAGGACCTCGTCGAGTTCACCTCCGACCAGGCCACCGAGGCCGGCAAGGTGCTCTCGGCGAAGTGGGCCGCGGCGATCTCCTGATCACCGCACCTCGAATCGGAGACGAATCACACGCATGACCGCACTGGCTGAGCAGACCGCTCCGGCCGTGACCGACCGCGGCGTCGGAGGCACCCGCCTCCGGCGCCGCGGCCCGGCGTGGCTGGGGCTCGCGCCCTTCGGCGTCTACGTGCTGCTGTTCCTCGCCGTGCCGGCGATCCTCGCTGTCACCAGCGGCTTCGCCGACAACGAGGGGCGCTTCACCTTCGCCAACTTCGCCGCGCTGGCGAACCCGAACATCCTGCAGGGGCTGTGGGCATCCATCTGGATCTCCGCCCTCACCGCGATCGTCGGCGGCGTCATCGGCGCGCTGATCTGCTACGCCCTGCTGGCCATGAAGCCGGATGGCGCGGTGCGCTCGATCGTCGACTCGGCATCCAGCGTGCTCGCCCAGTTCGGCGGCGTCATGCTCGCCTTCGCGTTCATCGCCACGATCGGCGCGAACGGCCTGATCACGAGCCTGCTCAAGGACTGGGGGTGGATCGAGAACCCGCTCAACGCCTTCAACGGCGGCGGAGTCATGATCTACCAGATCCCGGGTCTCGTGGTCGTCTACCTCTACTTCCAGATCCCGCTCATGGTGCTGACCTTCCTGCCCGCGCTGCAGGGACTCAAGGGCACCTGGGCCGAGGCGAACGCCACCCTCGGCGGCACGCGCCTGCAGTACTGGCTGCGCATCGGCGGACCGGTGCTGCTGCCGGCCTTCCTCGGCAGCCTCATCCTGCTGTTCGCCAACTCCTTCTCGTCGTACGCGACGGCTGCGGCGCTCGTGTCGCAGGGCGGTATCGTGCCGCTCGCGATCCGCCAGCAGCTCACGAGCGAGACCGTGCTCGGCGTCTCGAACGTCGCCGGCGTGCTCGCGCTCGTCATGGTGATCGTCATGGTCGTGCTGATGACCGCCTACGCCGCGCTCCAGCGCCGCACCGGCCGCTGGCAGAACGGAGGCCGCTCGTGAGTGCGCCCCGCTTCGCCGCCGAGCCGTCGCGCGCGACGAGCTCGATCATCCTCATCGCCGCCGCCGTGCTCTTCCTGCTGCCGATCGTGGCGATGCTCGAGTTCTCGTTCCGACAGGGCCAGCGCGTCGACGGCGTGCAGAACTACGGCCTGCAGCACTGGCAGGGCATCTTCGATCCGGCGAACTCCTTCAAGTACCAGGGGCTGTTCGAGGGCATCGGCAACTCGCTGCTGATCTGCCTGCTGACGGTCGTGATCGTGCTCGTGCTGCTGCTGCCGGTCATGATCCTGGTCGAGCTGCGCTTCCCGAAGCTGCGCCGGGTGCTCGAGTTCATCTGCATCATCCCGATCACGATCCCCGCGATCGTGCTCGTCGTCGGCTACGTGCCGGTCTACGGCGTCGTGGCGCAGATCTTCGGCAGCGTTCCGTGGACGATCGCCTTCGCCGCCGGCATCATCGTGCTGCCCTACGCCTACCGTCCGATCGCCGCGAACATGGCGGGCGTCGAGATGACCGTGCTCAGCGAGGCCAGCCGCTCGCTCGGCGCCGGCTGGGGCCGCACGCTGTTCTCGGTGATCCTGCCGAACCTGCGGCGCGGCATCCTCGCCTCGTGTTTCATCACGATCGCGGTGGTGCTCGGCGAGTACACGATCGCGGCCTTCCTGGCGCAGAACACGTTCCAGACGGCGCTCGTGCTGATCAACCACACCGACTCCTACGTCTCCGTTATCTTCGCCGTGCTGGCGCTGCTGTTCGGATTCGTGCTCCTGCTCGTCATCGGCCGCGTGGGCGCGGTCGGAACCCGGCGCGAACGCCGAACCCGGAGGACCGCATGACCATCGAGACCCGCCCCACCGCCGCCGACACGGCCATCGCCGCCGGCAGCGGCGCCCGCGTCGAGCTGCGCGGGGTCATCAAGGACTACTCGGGCCACCGCGCGCTCACCGGCGTGAACCTCACGATGGAGCCGGGCGAGTTCATCGCGCTCCTCGGCCCGAGCGGCTGCGGCAAGACCACGGTGCTGCGCGCCCTCTCGGGCCTCGAGAGCATCACCGAGGGCCGCATCCTCATCGACGGCGTGGATGTCGCGCCGGTTCCGGTGAACAAGCGCGACATCGGCATGGTGTTCCAGGCCTACTCGCTCTTCCCGCACATGACCGCGCAGCAGAACGTCGAGTACGGGCTGCGGATGCGCAAGGTCGCCGCAGGCGAGCGGCGTACCCGCGCGGCGGAGGCGCTCGACATGGTCGGCCTCGGCCACCTGGGTGAGCGCTTCGCCCACCAGATGTCCGGCGGCCAGCAGCAGCGCGTCGCCCTGGCCCGCGCGCTCGTCACTCGCCCCCGCGTGCTGCTGCTCGACGAGCCGCTGTCGGCGCTCGACGCGAAGGTGCGCGTGTCGCTGCGCGACGAGATCCGCCGCATCCAGACCGAGCTCGGCATCACGACCCTCTTCGTGACGCACGACCAGGAGGAGGCGCTCGCCGTCGCCGACCGCGTCGCCGTCATGCGCGAGGGCAACATCGAGCAGATCGGCAGCCCCGAAGACCTGTACACGCGCCCGGCGACCTCGTTCGTGGCGACGTTCGTGGGTCTGAGCAACCCGATCGACGCGGAGCTCACCGGGTCGACCGTGCGCCTGCTCGGCACCGAGCTGCCGCTGCTCGGAACCGGCCCCGCCGACGGAGCCGTGACCGCCTATGTGCGCCCGGAGGACATCCGCTTCGCCGAGTCGGGCATCCCCGCGACCGTCGTCGTGTCGAGCTTTCTCGGCTCGCTGCGCCGCACTCAGCTGCGCCTCGACGACGGCACGCTCGTGCAGGTGCAGCACGACGTCAACACGGTGCCGCAGCCGGGCGAGGTCGTGCACCTGCAGCTCGAGCCGCGCCCGGTGAGCGTGGCGGCGCGCACCGCCTGACCGTCGACCAGCCCGACTCCCGCACGCCTCGGGCGTCGGGTCTCGTCGAGACTGGGCGCCCGCCGCGCGTGCGCACCGAGGCCGCCGTGAGCGGCCCGGGCGCGCGCCCGATGCGGACCGACGTCGCACCTAGACTCGCGACATGGCCGTATTCCGCTCGCGTGATGAACGCCGCAACGACGCCCTCCGCCGCGAGACCCTCGACTCGGTGAGCCCCGGGATGAGGATCGCCGCGGCCTGGTCGTGGCGCATCCTCGTCGTCGCCGCGGCGCTGGCGCTGTTCGGATTCCTCGTCGTGCAGCTGCGCATGATCGTGGTGCCGCTGCTCGTCGCGGTCGTGCTCGCCGCACTGCTCGTGCCGTTCAAGAACTGGCTGCAGCGTCACGGCTGGCCCAAGGCGCTCGCCGTCGCGGTCAGCGAGATCGGCGTGATCGCGGTCATCGGCGGCCTGCTCACCCTCGTCGTGCTGCAGATCCGCTCGGGGTATCCGGCGCTCGAGAAGCGCACCAAGTCGCAGTACGACGCGCTCACCGACTGGTTGCACGGGCCGCCGTTCAACCTCAGCGACAAGGACATCGCCGGCTACATCGACCAGGCGTGGAAGGCGATCCAGGCCGACTCCTCGAATCTGCTCTCCGGAGCCCTCGACGTCGGCTCGACGGCCGGGCACTTCCTCGCCGGCGTGCTCATCGTGCTGTTCTCGACCCTGTTCGTCCTGATCGACGGCGGTCGCATCTTCGCCTGGCTCGTGCGGCTGTTCCCGAAGAAGGCGCGCGACGCCGTCCGCGGCGCCGGACAGGCCGGCTGGCTGACCCTGACCCGCTTCGTGAAGGTGCAGATCTTCGTCGCCTTCGTGGATGCGGTGGGCATCGGCCTCGGCGCCTGGATCCTCGGCCTGTTCTACGGCGGCTTCCCGCTCGTGATCCCGATCGCCGTCGCCGTGTTCCTCGGCTCCTTCATCCCGGTGGTCGGCGCCGTGGTCTCCGGCGTGCTGGCGGTGTTCGTCGCCCTCGTGTTCCTCGGACCGTTCCCGGCGATCCTGATGCTCGCGATCGTCATCCTCGTGCAGCAGATCGAGGGGCACGTGCTGCAGCCCTTCGTCATGGGAACCGCGGTCAAGGTGCACCCGCTGGCGGTCGTGCTCGGCGTCGCCGCGGGCGGCTTCATCGCGGGAATCCCCGGTGCGTTCTTCGCCGTTCCGCTGATCGCGACGCTCAACGTCATGATCGGGTACGTGGCCAGAGGAGAATGGCGCACGAACCCGCACCCCGAACTGAGAGACGTGACCACGGATGTCCGATAGCCGCGCCGCCGTCGACCCCGCAGCGGCCGTGCCGCTGCCCGGCCCCACCCTCGTCGACATCCGCGCGGCCCGCGAGCGTCTCGCCGGGGTCGTCGAGACGACGCCGATCCAGGGCTCGCGGTTCCTCGACGATCTGCTCGGCGTGAAGGTGCGGCTCAAGGCCGAGAACCTGCAGCGCACCGGCTCGTACAAGATCCGCGGCGCCTTCAACCGCCTCTCGCAGCTCTCGCCCGAGGAACGCGATCGCGGCGTCGTCGCCGCCTCGGCCGGCAACCACGCGCAGGGGGTCGCCCTCGCCGCCCGCGAGCTCGGCATCAAGGCCACGATCTTCATGCCGATCGGTGTCGCCCTGCCCAAGCTGCAGGCCACCCGCGGCTACGGCGCCGATGTCGTGCTGCACGGCCACGTCGTCGACGAGACGCTCGCCGCTGCCGCCGAGTTCGCCGAGCGCACCGGCGCGGTCATCATCCCGCCCTTCGACCACCCGGATGTCGTGGCCGGCCAGGGCACGCTCGCCTACGAGATCCTCGAGCAGGTGCCCGACGTCGCCAACGTGGTCGTGCCGATCGGCGGCGGCGGGCTCATCGCCGGCGTCGCGACCGCCTTCGCGCAGCTGGAGCCCGAGATCGGACGCCGCGTGCGCGTGATCGGCGTGCAGGCCGCGAACGCCGCCGCCTACCCGCCCTCGCTGTCAGCGGGGGAGCCGGTGACGATCATCACCTCGCCGACCATCGCCGACGGCATCCACGTCGCGCGCCCGGGGCGTCTCAACTTCGACCTCGTGCAGCGCACCGTCGACACGGTCGTGACGGTCGACGACGACGACACCGCTCGGGCGCTGCTGGTGCTGCTCGAACGCGCCAAGCTCGTCGTCGAGCCGGCCGGAGCTGTCGGCGTCGGCGCCGCGCTCTCCGGCGCGCTGCGCGGCATCGAGGGAACCACCGTGTTCCTGCTCAGCGGCGGCAACATCGACCCGATGGTCATGGAGCGCGTGATCGGCCGCGGTCTCGCCGCCTCGGCCCGCTACCTCAAGGTGCGCATCCCGCTGCCCGACCGCCCCGGCCAGCTCTCGACCATCTCGGCCCTCATCGCCGAAGCGAACGCGAACGTGGTCGAGGTGCTGCACACGCGGCACGGACTCGGCCTTCAGATCAGCGAGGTCTCGATCGAGATCCACATGGAGACCCGCGGGCAGGAGCACGCCGAGCAGGTTCTGCAGACCCTGCGCGAGGCCGGCTACCGGCCCTACGTCGAGAACGCCTGAGCGCGCACCTCGCTTCAGCGTGAACGCGAACGGCGGCCATCCTCTCGGATGACCGCCGTTCGCGTTCGCGCGGGATGCCCCGCGGAGGCTCAGCCCCGGTAGGTCTCGACGTCGACGATCTCGACGCTGATCTCGCGGCCGTTCGGCGCGGTGTAGCTGGCCTTGTCGCCGATCTTGAGGCCGAGGATGGCCTGGCCCAGGGCGCTGGTCTGCGGGTAGACATCGAGGTCGGCGCCGTCGTCGGCGATCTCGCGGCTGCCGAGCAGGAACTTCGACTCGTCGCCGGCGATCTTCGCGGTCACGACGGTGCCGTTCTCCACGACGCCGTGGCTCTCCGGCGCGTCGCCGACGGTCGCATCCTTCAGCAGCGCCGTCAGCGAGCGGATGCGCGCCTCGATCTTGCCCTGCTCGTCCTTGGCGGCGTGGTAGCCGCCGTTCTCCTTGAGATCGCCTTCCTCGCGCGCCGCCTCGATCTTCTTGGCGATGTCGGAGCGGGCGGGGCCGCTGAGCTCAGCGAGCTCGGCGGAGAGACGGTCGTAGGCCTCCTGGGTGAGCCAGGTGGTCGGAGCCGTGTCGGTCATAGGAGTACTCCTTGCGGTACCGGGGTGTCGGGTCTGCGCCGAGCGCGGAACACCCCTGACAAAACCAAGAGACCGGCCGAGCGGGCCGGTCTCTGAATTCGCGTCAGTCTAGGAGAGCCAGCAGCGGTTGATCAAGCCCGTCACAGCCCGCTCGGAGGTGCGAACGGTCTCGCTGAACTGCCGCACCGCCTCGCCGCTCGCGGGCAGGTGGACGATCTTCCAGCCGACGATTCCGTGGTTGTCGTTCTGCGCCTCGACCGCGCAGCTGACCTCGGTGTTCACCGGCGCGGCCAGTGACCAGCGCACGGTCGTCGTGGTCGCAGTCGTGTCGTGGCCGAGATCGGTGGCCTCGAGCTGGGCCTTCGCGCCGAGCACGCCCGTCCAGAGCACCCAGCCGACGACGAGCGCGACGAGCACGACCGAGCCGACGATGGCGAGGATGCGGCGGTTGACCCGACGGTTCGGGCTGCGGCCGTACCGCGCGTCGAGTGCCGCGGCGGTTGCGCCCTGCTCCGTGCTCACGTCCAACTCCGTCCGACTACGCTGGAACCAGGTTATTCGTTCGGCTCGAGGGGAACATCCACGGTGCACCTGCCTCTGCTCACGGCGGTCGCGCCCTCACCGTCCCCGTCAGGACCGCCGGATGTGCTGGTCACCCCGGGACCGTGGGGATTCATCGCGATCGCGGGCATCGCGATCGCCGCGATCCTGCTGATCCTCGACATGGTGCGGCGCACGCGACGCCTGCGCTACCGCGTCGAGATCCGCGAGAAGCTCGAGGCCGAGCGCGCCGCTGCCGCGGGCGAGGGAGTCGACCCCGATCGCGCAGACGGCCACGATCACGGCCTGCTCGGGGACGACGACCCGCGACGCGCGCACGAATAGTCCGCCGCGCGCTGACTAGCGCGCACTGCGTGCGGCCGGGATGGGCATGCCGTTCGGCTCAGCGGATCTCGGCTGTGGACAACTTCCCCGCGGAGCAGACCCTGTGCTCTACCGTCGGAGCATGCCCCGTCGCCGCGCCCCGCTGCTGATCGCGCTCGCGACGGCCGCCGCCTTGGCGGTGTCGCTGACCGGATGCGTCGGCGGTGGAGGGGATGCTCCCTCGCCGAAACCGACCGCGTCGAAGAGCGCACTGTTCTCGTCGGACGAAGAGGCGCTGAAGGCCGCCGAGAAGGCGTACCAGGCGTACCTCGACGTGGCGAACGAGCTTGGGCAAGGTGGCTGGAAGGACACGAGCAAGCTCGCGGATGTCGCGGCAGGGCAAGTTCTTGAATCAGAACTAGACGGAGCTTTGGAGTTCGCGGCCAAGGGTTATGTCCAGTCTGGCGCCAGCACGATGGACTCAATGCGGATTCAGTCCAGCGGGTCTGAGGTTGCGGCTTACGTCTGCCGTGATGTCTCAACGACGGACGTGATCGGTCCGGACGGCGTCTCGATTGTTAGAGCCGACAGGCTCACGCGCCTCCCGCTTCAGGTGGTCTTCGAGGAAACTCGTGACGGTCTTCGTTTAACCGAAAGCAAGACATGGTCTGGCAAAGACTTCTGCTAGCCGTGGCCCTTGTAAGCGCGGCGATGGTCGCGCCGGCCGTTTCTGCCTCCGCCTCCGACACCGGCTGTGTATCGCAGGGAGCCCTCGTGGGTAGCTGCGTCAACGATGACGGCGTAGCCCTCGGAGCTACCAGACCCGGGGCTGGCGGGCCCAGTCGAAATCAGACCCCCGGGAGCAGCGACAGAGGGGGATCTGGCGGCGGTGGGACGACGAGTGGAGGCGGTGGGGGAGCACCCGCTTTGCCCGCTTGCCAGGACCAGCTCTGCGACTCGCTCGCGCTCGAGGCGGCGAACGGCGGACCGATCACGGTCAGCGATATCGCCACGTTCATCCCGCAGAAGCCGACGGCGCGCACCGAGCCGAACGGCTGGGGAGTGCGCGGGCTCGACACGAACTTCGTGGGATCCGCATCCACTCACACCGTGACCGGCACGCTGCTCGGCGCGACCGCGCAGGTGCGCTTCGCGCCCACGGGCTACCGCTTCGACTACGGCGACGGCAGCGAGGTGCGGGCGACGAAGACGGGTGGCGCGACCTGGGCGAAGCAGGGGCTGCGCGCCTTCGATCCGACGCCGACCAGTCACGTCTACCGGGCCAAGGGCACGTTCACGGCGACCGTCTCGGTCGTCTACCGCGCCGAGTACTGGGTCGACGGCATGCCCGACTGGGTCGCCGTGCAGGGCACGCTGACGATCGCCGCCGACGCACCCCTGAGCATCCGCATCGCCGACGCGAAGACCGTGCTCGTCGACAAGGACTGCCGGCAGAACCCGACCGGCCCCGGCTGCGGTCCCTGACGCCGGAAGGTGCGTGAAACGCCGCGCCTACAGCGCCGGCGGGTTGATCGTGATGAGCAGGATCCCCGCCCACTGGCACAGGAACGCGATCACCGTGCAGCTGTGGAACATCTCGTGGAAGCCGAAGACGCCCGGCACCGGGTTCGGCCGCTTCGTGCCGTAGAAGATCGCGCCCGTCGTGTAGGCGGCGCCGCCGACGAGGATCAGCACCATCGTCGCCACGTTCGCGTTCACCAGATCGACGACGTAGAGCATGGCCGCCCATCCGAGCGCCAGGTACAGCGGCACGTACAGCCAGCGCGGCGCACTCAGCCAGAAGATGCGGAAGCCGATGCCGAGCAGCGCGCCGCCCCACACGATCGACAGCAGCACCACCGCCTTGCCGGTGGGCAGACAGCACACCGCGATCGGCGTGTAGGTGCCGGCGATCAGCAGGAAGATGTTCGAGTGATCCAGGCGCCGGAACAGCGCCTTCACCTTCGGGCTCCAGTTGATGCGGTGATACGTCGCGCTGATGCCGAACAACAGCAGCGACGAGAGCATGAACACCGCGGCGGCGGCACGAGCCGCCGTATTGGCGGCGACGAGCATCAGCACGATTCCCAGCACGATCGCCAGCGGGAAGGTCGCCAGGTGGATCCAGCCGCGCCACGTCGGCTTCACGTCGCCAGCGGCCGGCGGGTGCTCGATGGCGTCGGCGACCAGGGGGATGTGGTCGCGCTCGAGGTCGGCCGGTGGCGTCATGGCCCGATACTAGGCCCGCGCCACCCAGCGGCTCTGAGTGAACGGTGGACTAGCGTTGGCGCGTGAGTGAGCGGCGCGAGACCGGGGGCAGCGGACTGCTCTACGGGCTGTACCAGTCCCGGCTGCGGCGGGGGCTGCAAGGGCGGCAGCTGCCGCAGCACGTCGCCATGATCATCGACGGCAACCGCCGCTGGGCACGACTCCGCGCCCTCGAGACGGCTGCGCACGGCCACCGCGCCGGCGCCGCGAAGATGCACGAGTTCCTGCGCTGGTGCGACGACCTCGGCATCCGCGTCGTCACGCTCTACCTGCTGTCGACCGACAACCTGAAGAGCCGGCAGAGCGCCGAGCTCGACCAGCTCGTCGACATCATCGCCGGCCTCGCCGACGACATCTCGCGCGAGCCCACCTGGAAGGTGCAGCACGTCGGCGCCTCCGACGGGCTGCCCGATTCGCTCGTCGAGTCGCTGCAGCAGGCCGAGCAGCGTACCGCCGACCACACCGGGCTGCACGTCAATCTCGCCGTCGGCTACGGCGGCCGCCGCGAGATCGCGGACGCCATGCGCAGCATCGTCGAGAAGCACAACGCCGGCGGCGGCACCCTCGACGACCTCGCCGGGCTGCTGACCCCCGAGACGATCGGCGAGCACCTCTACACGCAGGGGCAGCCCGACCCCGACCTCATCATCCGCACGAGCGGCGAGCAGCGCCTCAGCGACTTCATGCTCTGGCAGAGCGCCCACAGCGAGTTCTACTTCGTCGAGGCGCTCGGCCCCGACCTGCGCGAGGTCGACTTCCTGCGCGCCGTGCGCGACTACGCCAGCCGACACCGGAGGTTCGGACAGTGAGCCCGCTTCTCGGCCGACGCCGCGACGCCGACGCGGAGGCGACCCGCGCCGCGGTCGCGGCGTACATCGACACCTTCGGCGAGGAGCCCGGCTGGCTCGACTTCGGTCGCTTCGGACCGATGGGGCGCGCCGCACTCGACGAGGAGGCGGGCCTGCGCCACGTGCTCGAACACGTGCGCTTCGGGGCCCTCGCGGTGACCGACGGCCAGCACGAGCGCGTGAAGCGGGCCGTCGCGGCGGTCACCGGCTTCCGGCCCGACCAGGTCGTCTTCCAGCCGAACACGACCCAGGCGCTGACCCACGCGACCTACGGGGTGACCGGCGACATCGCGCTGTCGCTCGGCGAGTTCCCCGCGCTGCCCTTCGCGGTGCAGCGCGCGAGCGAGGTGCTCAAGGTCGGGGCGCCGCGCTGGCTCAGCACCGACCACGGACGGGTGACCCCGGGCAACCTGCGCGACCAGCTCGACTCGCGGGTGGCCGCCGTCGCGGTCTCGCTCGTCGACTACCGCACCGGCTACCTCGCCGACCTCGACGGCATCCGCCAGGTCATCGGCGACCGTCTGCTCATCGTCGACGCCATGCAGGGCTTCGGAGTGGTGGATGCGCCGCTGCACCTCGCCGACGTCGTCGCCGCGGGTGGACAGAAGTGGGTGCGCGCCGGTTGGGGCACCGGCTTCCTCGCCCTCAGTGACCGTGCGCTCGAACGTCTGACCCCGGTGTGGTCGGGCTGGACCGGCACCGATTCCCCGACGCAGCCGATGGACGAGGTGCTGCCGCCCGCCCGCGGCGCCGCCGCGTTCCAGCTGACGAACGGCGACCCGGTCGCCCAGGCGCGCCTCGCCGCCGCGCTCGAGCAGCTCGCCGACCTCGGCGTCGATCTCGTGCAGGAGAAGGTCGCGAGCACCGTCTCGCGCATCATCGACCTCGCCGACGAGCACGGCATCCCGATCGCCTCGCCGCGCGCCGAAGACGAGCGCGCCGGCATCGTCGTGCTCGACCCCGGCGCCGACCGCCTCACGGCGCTCACCGCCGCGCTGCACAACCACGGCATCTCGGCGACGACGCGCGACGGTCGGGTGCGGCTCAGCCCGCACGCCTCGACGAGCGAGGAGACGCTCGAGATGCTCGCGTCGGCGCTGGTCTCGTTCGCGACGACCTCTCCGCTCTGACACCGCGGTGCCGCGTGCGTCGGGCGCGCACAGCCAGAGTTAACCGACACGACACATCCGCGGGCGTGTCTAAGCCAGCGGTGCGCGCCGCGCAGGCTTAGCGTCGGCCTTGTCAGACACGGCGTCTGACCGGAGCGGCCACATAAGTTCGCCTCCGACGAGCCCCCTGGTCGCTCTGTAAACAGGAACCGGATGCCCCGCATCCGGGCAAGGAGTGGCTAGTGCCCGCGCTCGACGAATCCCTGCAGTCCTCGCCCATCGCCGCCGGAGAGACCAGCCGGCGCACCACCAGGAAGCAGGGGGAGCGCACGTACGTGCTCGACACCTCCGTGCTTCTCAGCGACCCGCACGCCCTGTTCCGCTTCGCGGAGCACTCGGTCGTGCTGCCGGTCGTGGTCATCGCCGAACTCGAGGCCAAGCGCCACGACCCCGAGATCGGCTACTTCGCGCGGCAGGCGCTGCGCCTTCTCGACGAGATGCGCATCGAGCACGAGCGCCTCGACTTCCCGATCCCGGTGGGGGATGCGGGCGGCAGCGTGCGCGTCGAGCTGAACCACTCCAACATGTCGGTGCTGCCCTCGGGGCTGCAGCTGAACGACAACGACTCGCGCATCCTCGCCGTCGCCCTCAACCTGGCTGGCGACGGCCTCGACGTCACGGTCGTCTCCAAAGACCTGCCGTTGCGCGTCAAGGCCGCCTCGATCGGCCTCGCCGCCGAGGAGTACCGCGCCGAGCTCGCCCCGCAGTCGGGCTGGACCGGCATGGCCGAGGTCGACCTGTCGAGCGAGCAGATGGCCGAGCTCTACGACGCCGACAAGCTGTCGACGCGCGCGGTCGCCGACCTGCCGATCAACACGAGCCTGGTGCTGCGCTCCGACCGGGGGAGCGCTCTCGGGCGGGTGACCGGCAAGGGCGAACTGAGCGTCGTGCGCGGCGACCGGGACGTCTTCGGGCTGCACGGCCGCAGCGCCGAGCAGCGCCTCGCGATCGACCTGCTGCTCGACCCCGAGATCGGGATCGTGTCGCTGGGCGGCCGCGCCGGAACCGGCAAGAGCGCCCTCGCCCTCTGCGCCGGCCTCGAGGCCGTGCTCGAGAAGCAGCAGCACCGCAAGATCATGGTCTTCCGTCCGCTGTACGCGGTCGGCGGTCAGGAGCTCGGTTACCTGCCCGGCGACGCCCAGGAGAAGATGAACCCCTGGGGCCAGGCGGTGTTCGACACCCTCGGCGCGCTCGTCAGCGAGAACGTGCTCGAGGAGGTCATGGAGCGCGGGCTGCTCGAGGTGCTGCCGCTCACGCACATCCGCGGCCGCTCGCTGCACGACGCCTTCGTGATCGTGGATGAGGCGCAGTCGCTCGAGCGCAACGTGCTGCTGACGGTGCTCTCGCGCATCGGCCAGAACTCGCGCGTCGTGCTCACCCACGACGTCGCGCAGCGCGACAACCTGCGCGTCGGTCGGCACGACGGCGTCGCGAGCGTCATCGAGACGCTCAAGGGGCACCCGCTGTTCGCGCACATCACCCTGACCCGCTCCGAGCGCTCCGCCGTGGCGGCGCTCGTGACCGAGCTGCTGGAGTCGAACGAGCTCGCCTGATCGTCCCCGACGACGGAGCCCGTCGCATCCTGCTCGCCCTTCGGTGGTGCGAGTGGATGCGGCGGGCTCCGTCGTGGGCGGATGCCGGCTGAAGCAGCCGTGAGGCGGTCCGGTGCGGCGCTGCCGCGTCAGCCGCCGATGTCGAGGCGCAGCGTCAGCACGTCGCCGACGTCGAGCTCGTGACTGTCTTGCACGGCCTTCTTGATCGGCACGATGAAGGTGCCGTCCTTGGGCCAGAGCGAGGTCGTCCAGGTCGTGGTCGCGCCGTCGCGGTCGAGGTGCACGCTGGCCGGGATCATGCCCCAGCCGTAGGTGACGGCGCCGGCGACCGCGTGGATCTCCGCGGCCTCGGCGGGCGGCACGGCGACGAAGTGCCACGGTGCCGGGCCGCGCCAGTAGAAGATCTCGCCCTCGACGACCAGCTGCATGCGCCCAGGGTAGGCGGTGGCCGCCGCGCGGCCGAGAGGCAGGTGCGGCCCGGGGGCGAGCGGCGCCTGTGGACAACTCGCGCGGCGCCGGGCGCGTCTCGCCTACCGTGACGCGGGTGGAGACATCGGCATCGGTGGCGGGCGCGGGCGCGGGCGTGAGCGACGCTGGGGTCGTGCCGGCGCCGACGGGTCACGCGACGTCCGCGCATCGCCGAGGGCTTCTGCGCCGACTGGCCTGGCAGGCGCCGCTCACCCTCATCCTCGCCGCGGCGGTGCTCGTGGCGTCGGGCGTCCGTCTGACGACGATCCCCGCGATCGCCCTCGCGGCCGTGGCCGCCGAGCTCGCCCGCATCGACGCGACCGAGCATCGGCTTCCGAACCGGCTCACGGTGCCGGTGATCGGGCTCGGCGTCGCCGCGCTCGGCATCCGCGTCGCCCTCGGCGACGTGTCGATCGGCGCGATCACGACGATCGCGATCATCACCGCCGTCGTGCTGCTGCTCGGCTTGCTCGGAGCCTTCGGCATGGGCGACGCGAAGCTGGTGATCGCGATGGCCCTGGCCGGTCCGACCGCTCTCGTCACGATCGCAGCCCCGGTGCTCGGCACGCTGCTCGGCGGCGCCGCCGCGGTCGTCGTGCTCGTGCGCAGCGGGCGGGGACGACGACTGCCGCTCGGCCCGTTCCTGCTCGGCGGATGGGGGCTCGCCCTCGGCGCGCAGCTGCTGCTGGCCGCGGTGCGCTGAGTCCGCGCGCGTGCAGCGAGGCCGTGCCCGCTCGCGGCAGGCCCGCTGCGCCGCGCACCGAGGATCCGCACTGTCGGCCGACGACGTCGATGACCTAGCCTGAAAGGCTGCGGCCCGTCGGCCGCCCGGTCCTGCACGATCGCGGCCCCCGGCGCATCCACCACCGTCTCCACCGCGGATCGCGTTCGCAGCGCGCGCCGCTCGGCACCGATGCAAGGCTCCTCGTGAATCTCCCTGTCCGCCCCGCCAGCCTGATGGCGCCCCACCTGCGTGCGACGACGATCGGCTCGTTCGCACTCGTCTTCCTCGGCGCCTTCGAGGCGCTCGCCGTCACCACTGTGATGCCGGCCGTCAGCGTCGACCTCGATGGCGACGCCTACTACGCCCTCGCCTTCTCAGGCACGCTCGCGGCCTCGGTCGTCGGCGTCGTCGTGGCCGGGCGCTGGTCGGACCGGCGTGGTCCGGTCGCCCCGCTGCTCGCCGCGACCGCGGTCTTCCTCGTCGGGCTGATCGTCGCAGGCTCGGCCTCGACGATCGAGGTCTTCGTGGTCGGCCGGCTGCTGCAGGGGTTCGGATCCGGCGCGATCAACGTCGCGCTCTATGTGGTCGTCGCGCGGCTCTACCCGCCGGCGCTGCATCCGCGCATCTTCGGCGCCTTCGCCGCGGCGTGGGTGCTGCCCTCGATGATCGGGCCTCCCGTCGCGGGATGGGTCGCCGAGTGGATCAGCTGGCACTGGGTGTTCCTCGGGGTGGCGGTGCTGGTGCTGGTCGCCACCGCGCTCATGCTGCCGGCGGTCCGGCAGATCACCGGCAGCACCACCACGGCGGACGGCGTCGAGGCGGGGTCGACCGCGCCCGTGGATGCGGCGCACCCGTCGACCGAGACCGCCGCGCCCGAGCAGACCGGCCCCGGATCGTTCGTCTCGATCGGGCTGTCGCTCGTCGTGGCGGCAGCGGTGCTCGCGATCTCGCTCGCGCAGCAGCTGCCGTCGCCCCTCGATTGGGCTGTCGCGATCGTCGCGCTGATCGTCGCCGGCTTCGCGGCGCGGCCGCTGCTGCCGAGGCGCACGCTTCTGGCGGGTCGCGGACTGCCCGCGACGGTCGCGCTGCGCGGTCTCGTGGCGGCGGCGTTCTTCGCCGCCGAGGTCTACATGCCGCTCATGCTGCACGAGCGCGATGGGCTCGCGCTGTCGGTGTCGGGCCTGATCCTCACGGTCGGGGCCGTGTCGTGGGCGCTCGGTTCGCACCTGCAGGGGCGGTTCGGCGAGCGTGTCGGCTCGACGCCGATCGCCCGGGTCGGCACGGCGCTGATCGCCCTCGGGATCGTCGTGCAGCTGCTGGACGCCCTGCTCGGACTCGGTCCGATCGTCGCCGGGGTCGGCTGGCTCGTCGCCGGTGCGGGGATGGGCACCGTCTTCCCGCGTCTGTCGACGCTGGCGCTCGCCTACTCGACGCCGCGCAACCAGGGATTCAACAGCGCCGCGCTGTCGATCTTCGACGCCGGCAGCAGCGCGACCTCGATCGCGATCGCGGGGCTGCTGTTCGGCCTCGCCGGCGGCACCGGCTCTCCGTTCGCCTACGCGGCCGCCTTCGCGCTCAGCACGGTCGTCGCCGTGCTGGCGCAGCCGGTCGCGGCGCGCACGGCGGCGCAGACGGCCGCGCGCTGATGTCGGCGGCGCCGGCCTAGCCGGGCAGGTCGGCGCCGCGCCGGGCCCGCGAACGACGAAGCCCGTCGCATCCACTCAGGATGCGGCGGGCTTCGGTCGGTTCGCGGAGCCGACGGAGCTGTCTGCTCAGCGCCGTGAGATCACGGGTGCGTCATCGTGGTGACGTCGAGCGCCTCGTCGAGCTGAGCCTCGGTGACCTCGCCGCGCTCGACGAAGCCGAGGTCGACGACGGCTTCGCGCACCGTGATGCCCTGTGCGACCGAGTGCTTGGCGATCTTCGCGGCGGCCTCGTAGCCGATGAGCTTGTTGAGCGGCGTGACGATCGACGGCGACGACTCGGCGAGTGCGCGGGCGCGCTCGAGGTTCGCCTGCAGGCCGTCGATGGTCTTGTCGGCGAGCACGCGGGTCGAGTTCGCGAGCAGGCGGATCGACTCGAGCAGCGCGGTGCCCATGACCGGAATCGCGACGTTGAGCTCGAAGGCGCCGGTCGCGCCGGCCCACGCGATCGTCGCGTCGTTGCCGATCACGCGCGCGCCGACCATGATCACGGCCTCGGGGATGACCGGGTTGACCTTGCCGGGCATGATCGACGAGCCGGGCTGCAGGTCGGGGATGTGCAGTTCGCCGAGGCCGGTGTTGGGGCCGGAGCCCATCCATCGCAGGTCGTTGCTGATCTTGGTCAGCGAGACGGCGATGACGCGCAGCGCGCCGGAGGCGTCGACGAGGCCGTCGCGCGCGCCCTGCGCCTCGAAGTGGTCGAGCGCCTCGGTGATCGGCAGACCGGAGTTCTCGGCGAGCTCGGCGATGACCTTCTGCGGGAAGCCGAGCGGGGTGTTGATGCCGGTGCCGGTGGCGGTGCCTCCGAGCGGCACCTCGGCGACGCGGGGGAGCGCCGACTGCACGCGCTCGATGCCGAGGCGGATCTGGCGCGCGTAGCCGCCGAACTCCTGGCCGAGGGTGACCGGGGTGGCGTCCATGAGGTGGGTGCGGCCGGCCTTGACGGCGTCCTTCCACAGCTCGGCCTTCGCCTCGAGCGAGGTCGCGAGGTGGTCGAGGGCCGGCACGAGGTCGTGGATGAGCGCGCCGGTGACGGCGAGGTGCACCGAGGTCGGGAAGACGTCGTTCGACGACTGCGACATGTTGACGTGGTCGTTGGGGTGCACCGGCGAGCCGAGCTTCTCGGTCGCGAGGGTGGCGAGCACCTCGTTCATGTTCATGTTCGAGGAGGTGCCCGAGCCGGTCTGGTAGGTGTCGACCGGGAAGTGACCGTGGTGCTGACCGGCGACGATCTCGTCGGCCGCGGCGACGATCGCGTCGGCGATGCCCTGGTCGAGGATGCCGATCTGCGCGTTCACGATCGCGGCGGCGCGCTTGATGCGAGCCAGCGCGACGATCTGGCCGGCCTCGAGGCCGGTGCCCGAGATCGGGAAGTTCTCGACGGCGCGCTGCGTCTGCGCCCGGTAGAGCGCCGACGCGGGAACCCGCACCTCGCCCATCGTGTCGTGCTCGATCCGGAACTCTTCGGTGCTCACTGCGGCGCAGGCCTTTCCTCGGTCGGGATGTTCAGACGGGGTGTCGTGAAGGTGTTCAGGCCGCGTCGACGTCGATCACGCCGAGGGCGGCGTCCGGCACGACCCGCCCCTCGGCGAGGCGGTAGTTCGCGCCGACGATGCCCAGCGTACCGTCGGCCACGGCGTCGCTGATGAGCTCGGATCCGGCCAGCAGATCGGCGATCGTCTCGCGCAGGTGCAAGCGCCCGATGGTCTCGGCGTCGTTGTGGCCGATGACGCGCGCACGGCGCACGGAGGGGCGGATCGGGGCGATCAGCTGGGCGATGTGCGCCGGCAGCGCGGGCGGGTTCTTGCTCTCCGCGTCGATCGCGGCACGAACGGCGCCGCAGGCGTCGTGACCGAGCACGACGATGAGCGGCACCTTGAGCACGGCGACGGCGTACTCGAGCGAGCCGATCACCGAGTCGGAGACGACCTGTCCTGCGTTGCGGATGACGAAGAGGTCGCCGAGGCCGCGATCGAAGATGATCTCGGCCGCGAGGCGCGAGTCGGCGCAGCCGAACAGCGCGGCGTGCGGCGCCTGGCCGTCGGCCAGGCCGGCGCGGGTGTCGACGTCCTGGTGCGGGTGCTCCGGGGTTCCGGCGACGAAGTTCTCGTTGCCGTGGCGCATCTCGTCCCAGGCCTGCTGGGGGCTGGTGGTCGTCATCCGGCGTCTCCTGTCGGGTCGGTCGTGGCGGTGGAGGATGCGGCGGCGTCGGCCAGCGCGGCCTTCGCGAGCGTGAGGAACTCGGCCGGCGTCGCGCTGCCGCTGAGTACGAGACGGGACTCGCCGACGGTCGTGGTGAGCGAGTAGGCGAGGTTGCCGGGGTTCTCGGCGTCGCGGCGGTCGTAGACCGTCCAGGCGACGCCGTCGATCTTCACGCTGCCGGTCGGGGTGTGGTCGTCGAGGCGGTTCGACACCCAGCCGTCGTCCGCGCCGATGCCCTGCGTGAGGCCGATGTACTGGTCGCCCGGGGTGATGAAGCCGATGCGCCAGACAGCGGGCTTGTCCTTCGGCGCGGAGTAGTCGGCACGGTTGGCGCTCCAGCCCTTGCCGAGCTCGGGCACCACGAGGTGGGCATCCACCTGGTCCTGCACATCGGATGCGGCGGCGGCGTAGTCGACGGGCTCGCGCGCGCTCTGCTGGTCGGGCCGCACGACGACGATCACCAGGAACAGCACGATCGCGAGCGAGGCGATCAGCGCGATGACGAGGTTGAAGGTCGTCTGGTTCGCGTAGTGCTTGCGGCGCGACTCGGCCTTGCGGTCGGCCGTCTCCTGGGGGGTCTCGGGACGGCCGAGCTCGGCGACGACGCGCTGCTGGGGGCTCACGAGGCGTCGTCGGCCGCGGCGCGGGCGGCGTCCAGGCGGGCGCGGGCGCCGAGCAGCCACTCCTCGCAGCGCTTCGCGAGGGCTTCTCCGCGCTCCCAGAGGGCGAGCGACTGCTCGAGCGTCGCCGCGCCCTGCTCGAGGTCGGTCACGACTCGCACGAGCTCGTCGCGGGCCTCTTCGTAGCTCAGCTCGGCGATGTCGGCGGCGGCCTGGGAACCGCTGGCGGGGGAGTCGGTCACGGCCACGATCCTACCCGCGACCCTCGGCGCGCTCGGCCGCCTCGACCCCGTCGACGGTGGCCGCGACGGCGCCGTCGGCGACGGTGACGCGCAGGGCCGAGCCGAGCGGCGCGTCCTCGATCGAGCGCAGCGCGCGGCCGTCGGGCAGCTGAGCGATCGCGTAACCGCGCTCAAGGGTGCGCTTCGGGCTCAGTGCGCGCAGGTGGCCGGTGAGCTCGCCGATGCGCGCCGTCGCGCGCTCGAGGCGGTGGTCCATGAGCTCGCTGCCGCGCGCGACCCAGCGCACGAGCTCCTCGGCGCGGCTGTCGACCAGCCAGGCCGGATCGGACATGACGGGGCGGCTGCGCAGCTGCCCGAGCCGGTCGATCTCGTGGCCGATGAAGCCGCTCACCCGCAGCTGGATGCGGCCGCGGGCCTGCTGCACGCGCGCCAGCTCCTCGCTGACGTCGGGCACGACGCGCTTCGCCGCATCCGTCGGCGTGGAGGCCCGCAGGTCGGCGACCTCGTCGAGCAGCGGCCGGTCGTTCTCGTGACCGATCGCGCTGACGATCGGCGTCTGCGCCGCGGCGGCCGTGCGCACGAGCGTCTCGTCGCTGAACACGAGCAGGTTCTGGAAGTCGCCGCCGCCGCGCGCGACGATGATGACGTCGACCTCGGGATCGGCATCCAGCTCGCGGATGCGCGCCGCGACCTCGCTCGCGGCGCGCTCGCCCTGCACGGCCGAGTGCTTGACCCGGAAGCTCACGCTCGGCCAGCGCAGCTGCGCGTTGCGCAGCACGTCCTTCTCGGCGTCGGAGTCCTTGCCGGTGACGAGCCCGATGCAGTGCGGCAGGAAGGGCAGGCGCTTCTTGCGCGACGCGTCGAAGAGGCCTTCCTCGATCAGCTGACGACGCAGCCGCTCGAGCCGCTCGAGCAGGTCGCCGAGGCCGACGTGCTTGAGCTGCAGCACGTTCATCGTGAGCGTGCCGCCGCGCAGCCACCAGTCGGGCTTGACGAGGGCGACGACGCGGTCGCCCTGCTTGAAGTCGGCGTCGAGCTTGGCGCGCGTGCTGGCCCACATCTGCAGCGAGACCGTCGCATCCTGCTCAAGGTCTTTGAGCTTCGCGTAGACGGCTCCGCCGCGCACGTTCCACTGCGTCAGCTCGCCCTCGACCCACACGGCGCCGAGGCGCGCGATGTAGTCCTTGATCTTGCTCGACAGCACCGAGACCGGCCACGGCGACTCGGCCGAGGGGGCAATGGATGCGGGGGCGGCGTCGTTCGCGGCGGCGGGGGCGTCCGTCATGCCCGTCAGGCTACGGGAGGCCGCGGACAGCCGGCCGCGCGCGGGCCCAGCACGCACCCGCGCGGGACGCCGATCGGGCGGCCAGGTGACGTCCGGGCGACGCTCGTAGAATCACAGGGTGTCCGGCATCACCAACGGCGCCCCCGGCGTCGATCTCGCTCCGCCGCGCCTGCCGTCGCAGCGCGAGCCGCTCCTCGACCTCCCCGTCGCCGGGTCGAAGCGGGTGCTGCTCGCCGCGCCGCGCGGCTACTGCGCCGGCGTCGACCGCGCCGTGATCGCCGTCGAGAAGGCGCTCGACCACTACGGCGCCCCCGTCTACGTGCGCAAGCAGATCGTGCACAACGTGCACGTGGTCAGCGAGCTCGAGAAGCGCGGCGCGATCTTCGTCGACCAGCTCGACGAGGTGCCGATGGGCTCGCACGTCGTTTTCAGCGCCCACGGCGTCTCGCCGATGGTCAAGGCCGAGGCGACCGAGCGCGAGCTGCAGGCGATCGACGCGACCTGCCCTCTGGTGACGAAGGTGCACCGCGAGGCGCTGCGATTCGCCAAGCAGGATGCGCGCATCCTGCTCGTCGGCCACGCCGGCCACGAAGAGGTCGAGGGCACGATGGGCCACGCGCCCGAGCGCACGATCCTCATCGACAGCCCCGAGTCGGCGGACACGGTCGAGGTGCCCGACACCGACAACCTCGTCTGGATCTCGCAGACCACCCTCAGCGTCGACGAGACGATGGAGACGGTGCGCCGGCTGCGCGTGCGCTTCCCGCATCTGCAGGATCCGCCCAGCGACGACATCTGCTACGCCACCCAGAACCGCCAGGTCGCGATCAAGAAGGTCGCCAAAGACGCCGACCTGGTGATCGTCGTCGGCTCTGCCAACAGCTCGAACAGCGTGCGCTTGGTCGAGGTCGCCCTCGAGTACGGCGCGAAGGCCGCCTACCGGGTCGACTACGCCGATGAGGTGCAGCAGGCCTGGCTCGAGGGTGTTCGAACGATCGGCGTCACGAGCGGCGCCTCGGTTCCGGAGGTGCTGGTGCAGGAGCTGCTGACCGATCTCGCGCAGGCGGGCTACGGCGAGGTCGAGGAGGTGCGCACGGCGGAGGAGGATCTGATGTTCTCGCTGCCGAAGGAGTTGCGCCGCGACGTCGACGGGAACGCGGATGCGCGCGCGCTCGGCGGACGGGGCCGCGCATGAGCGACCCCCGCGACACGACTCCCGCCGCCGACGGCGACCTCGCCGCGAACGCCGAACCGACCTCTCCGCCGCGCCCGGCGTACGGCGAGTACGCCTCGCCAGAGGAGCTGCGCGAGATCCTCGGCCCCGACCACCCGCTGCTGAAGGACGCCACCGACGCGCTGGCCGCGCCGGCGCCGGCGGCGCATCCCGTATCGCCCGCCGAACACGCGACCGCGGCGACCCCGCCGGCGTGGGGTCCGCCGGGTGCCTCGCAGGGGCCCTCCGGTCCGCACGCGCCGCCCTACGCCGCCCCGACGCAGCACGTGCCGCCGCACGCACCTCACCTCGCGGCGAAGCCCGTGGCGAAGCCCCGCCCGCGCTGGGATCTGCCGATCACGGTCGGCCTGCTCGTCTTCGGCGCCTTCAACGTGATCACCACGCTGACCAGCCGCGACCTCTACCCGCAGCGCTTCGAGCAGGTCTTCCGCATCATGGACCTCGGCGACTTCACCGCGACCGGCCCCGCCGCGGCCGCGGCGAACTGGGATGCCGGTCTGCAGCTCGCCATCCTGGTCGTCACGATCGCCGTCGTCGCCCTCGTCGTGCGCCGGCTGCGTTTCGTGTTCTGGATCCCGCTCGTGGGCGGGGCGCTCGCCTCGGTGGCGTCGATGATCGTCTCGATCTGGGTGATGGTGCAGGATCCGGCGTACCTGCAGATGCTGCAGGGCTGAGCGTCCTGCCGGGCTGAGCCGGCCGAACTGGGATGATCGACCCTGACGAGAGGAGGGGCCGATCATGCGCGTCGCGGTGCTTCCGCGCGAGGTCGCGGCCGGTGTCATCACCGACTCCATCTCGCGGATGGTGTGGGCTACGGGCGCGGTCAATCTCCTGCTCGACGTGCCGATCGTCATCGAGGCCTACGTGCGGCTCGGGATCGGCCACGAGGTCGGTCGCCCGCTCACGCTGCTCGCTCTGGTGCTGGCGCTCCTGCTGCTCGCCGCGTGGCGCAGCCGTCCCCTGACCTCGCTGCTGTTCCTCGTCGTCGGGGGCGTCGCGGTCGCCGCGTTCCAGCTGCTCGTGCTGCGCGACCTCCCCGACGCCGACCTGCACTACAACTTCCTGCTCAACCGCCCCGCGGTCGCTCTCGGACTCGTCGCGATCGCACCCACGACGCCGCTGATCGCGAGCTCGTGGCTCCTGGCCGGATGGGCGACCACCAGCGGAGTGACGGCCCTCGTCGCGGCGGTGAGCGGGCATCCCTTCAGCCCTGGTTTCGGCCCGACCATGATGATGATCATCGGCACGGGACTGTGCGCGGTGCTCGCGGCGATCCAGCGCCGGGCGCGCAGTCGGGTGCCGAACTTCGACGAGCTCGAGGCCGAGACGCAGGCGCTCGCGACCGGCGCCGACCTGGCGCGGCGCACGACCGCGGTCGTGCACGACACCGTGCTCAACGACCTCGCGATCATCATGAACGGCGCCGACGTGCTCGACGAGCGCACGCGGGCCCGACTCCGCGACGACCTCGACACGCTCACGGGCGGCGACTGGCTGACGACCTCGCACCACGTGCCGGCCGACGACGCCGACGCGGCGCTGCGCAACCGGATCACGCGCATGGTCACCGATTTCCAGTGGCGCGGGCTGACCGTGCGGGTCACCGGCGGCGGCACCGGCATCTACCGACTCGATCCGGAGGCGGCGGACGCACTGCTCGACGCGACTCGCGCCGCCCTCGAGAACGTGCTCAAGCACTCGGGTGCGAGCGACGCGGAGATCGTGTCGAGCAGCACTGAGGAGATGATCTCGGTGATGGTCATCGACCAGGGGGTCGGCTTCGACACCTCGGCGATCGCGGGTGACCGCCTCGGCATCCGCGAGTCGATGTCGGGCCGGCTCGAGCGCGTCGGAGGGCGCCTCGACGTCTGGTCGACCCCCGGCGCGGGCACCTCGGTCGTGCTCACGGTGCCGGTGCTCGACGTCGTGGTGCCGAACGACCCCTCCCACCATCGGCTCATCGGCCAGTCCGCACTCGGTGACGGCGACGATCCTGTGGGCGAGCACCCACGGGAGCGGCTCGGCGATCCCTTCGGCCCCCGGCTCGACCCGCTGCGGGTCGACTCCCGTGACGAGTCCCGCAACGAGACCCGAGGGGGCGATCATGCGCGGTGAGGTGCCGATCTCGCCCCAGCAGCTCGACCCGCTCAGCTGGCTGACAGGCCCCTACATCCCGGCGTCGTTCGCGGTGTTCCAGGCCGTGAGCGGGGTGCTCGTCGTGATCACCGGGCTCAACACCCGCACGCTGCCCGGCCTGCAGCTGTTCGCCGTCGCGATCGCCGTCTCTGCGCACCTCGTGGTGCACTTCGCAGCCGGCCAGAGGCGGCGCGGAGATCGGCGCAGCGGTCCGATCAGCCTCGGCGCCGCGGTGACGGCGTGCTCGCTGAGCGGATCGGCCATGCTGCTCTCGGCGGTCGGCTTCCAGGGCGTCGCCATCCCCGTCGAGGTGTGGTGGGGATCGCTCGCGAGCTGCATGATCCTGGGCTCGCTCGCGCCGTACCTGCCGGCGCGGCGGCTCATCGTGCTCGGCGTCGGCATCGCCGTCACGACAGTGCCGCTCTCGGCCGTCCTCGTGCGCTCGGAGGGCAACTGGGGCGTCATCGCCAGCACGATCATCATCGCCACGCCCATCACGGTCTCGACGGTGCTGACCGCGACGTTCTCGCACCGCGTGGTGCGCAACATGCGGCGGCTGCTCGAAGCCCGTTCGCGCACGCTCGTCGTCGCGGGCCCGGCGCTGGATCAGCGGATGCAGGATGCCGAGCGCGAGCGGCTCGCCCGCCTCACCTCGCGCGCGGTGCCCTTCCTCGAGCAGGTCGTCGCGCGCGGCACGATCGACGCCTCCGACCGCGCCCTCGCCGGTCAGCTCGCCCGGCGGCTGCGCGACGATCTGGTCACGCAGGCGAACGCGAGCTGGCTCGACGAGCTCGAGGTCTCGTCGCGGCTGGTCGTGATCGACCCCGAGCGTCGCGCCGATCGGCTGCGCCCGTCGCAGCGCACGGCTCTCCGCGCGCTCATCCGCGCGCTCCTGGCCGCCCCCGAGGTGGACCAGGGGTCGCTGCTGGTCGAGCTGCGCGGCCGCGACGACGGCTCGACCGCGGTCGGCGTGAGCCTCGACGTGGAGCTGCCGGACGGTCGGCGGATCATGCACCTGGCGCCCTACTACCTGACGCTGCAGATGACGGCCACGAACGTGACCTGGCACCACGACCGGCTCGATCTGACCTTCGACGCCCCCGCTGCCGACTCCTGAGAACCGAGCCGGACACGACGGAACCCCGCCGCCACGCGAGGTGACGACGGGGTTCCGGTGAAGCGAGGCGATCCGGCTCAGGCCGAGATCGAGTTGCCCTTCGAGCCCAGCTGCGTGGTCGCCTCGACGACGCGGGCGGCCATGGCGGTCTCGGCGATCTTGCCCCAGGCGCGCGGGTCGTAGATCTTCTTGTTGCCGACCTCGCCATCCACCTTGAGGAAGCCGTCGTAGTTCTTCAGCACGGTGTCGGCGATCGAGCGGCTGTAGGCGTACTGCGTGTCGGTGTCGATGTTCATCTTGATGACGCCGTTGCGCACCGCCTCGGCGATCTCGGCGTCGGTGGAGCCCGATCCGCCGTGGAAGACGAGGTCGAGCGGCTTGGCGGCGGTGCCGTACTTGGCGGCGATGCCGGCCTGGATCTCGCCGAGCAGCTCGGGGCGCAGCTTCACGTTGCCGGGCTTGTAGACGCCGTGCACGTTGCCGAAGGTGAGGGCGGCGATCCAGCGGCCCTGGTCGCCGAGGCCGAGGGCCTCGACCGCCTGGGTCACGTCACCGAGGGTCGTGTAGAGGGCCTCGTTGCTGCCCTCGTGCTGCACGCCGTCCTCTTCGCCGCCGACGACGCCGATCTCGACCTCGAGGATCGCGTTGATCGCCTTCATGCGGGGGAGCAGCTGCTGTGCGATCTCGATGTTCTCCTGCAGCGGCACGGCCGAGCCGTCCCACATGTGCGACTGGAAGATCGGGTTGCGGCCGGCCTTGACCTCCTCCTCGCTGGCGGCGAGGAGCGGGAGCACGAAGCCGTCGAGGGCGTCCTTGGGGCAGTGGTCGGTGTGCAGCGCGACGGTCACGGGGTAGTTCTTGGCGACCTCGGTGACGTAGGCCGCGAAGGCGAGGGCACCCGAGGCGCGGGCCTTGACGGTCTGGCCGGCGAAGTAGTCGGCGCCGCCGGTCGTGACCTGGATGATGCCGTCGCTGCCGGCGTCGCTCAGGCCCTGGAGCACCGAGTTGATCGTCGACGACGACGACACGTTGATGGCGGGGAAGGCGTAGGAACCGGCCTTCGCCTTCTCGAGCATCTCGGCGTACTGGTCCGGGGTTGCCACGGGCATGGGGGATCTCCTTCGAAACACAGGCGGGTTCTCGCCAACTCTAGCCAGGCGGACCGTGCGTTCCGCGCGCCGGAGTTGACACGCGCATCCATCGAGCGCAATATGTGTGACCAGCAGATGGTCAGACCATCAAGCCACGAAGATCACTCAGGCGGCGCGGCCGTCTACAAAGGGGTAGCTCGGAATGAATCTCTTCCCGCTGATGCAGAAGCGCACCGCCGAATCCGGACCCATCCGGGTCGGCGTGATCGGCGCGGGCAAGTTCGCGTCGATGTTCCTGACGCAGGCCGTGAACAGCGACAACATCCACGTCGTCGGCGTCGCCGACATCAACGTGCCCAAGGCCAAGGGCGCCCTCGAGCGCACCGGCTGGCCGGCCGAGCGCTACTCCGCCGCGACCCTCGACGAGGCTGTGCGCACGGGCGGCACCGCCGTGATCGACAGCTCGGATGCGCTCATCACCCACCCGGCGGTCGAGGTCATCCTCGAGATCACCGGCAACCCCCTCGTCGGCACTTACCACGCGGTCACCGCCATCGACAACGGCAAGCACGTCGTCATGGTCAACGTCGAGGCCGACTGCATGGTCGGGCCGATCCTGCAGCGCCGCGCGCAGGCCGCCGGGGTCATCTACACGATGGCGTACGGCGACCAGCCGGCCCTGATCTGCGAGATGGTCGACTGGTGCCGCACCGTCGGCTTCACGCCCGTCGCTGCGGGCAAGGGCACCAAGTACCTGCCGGAGTACAACTACTCCACGCCCGACACGGTCTGGAACTACTACGGCTTCAGCGACGAGCAGCTGGCCTCGGGCGACTACAACCCGAAGATGTTCAACTCCTTCCTCGACGGCACGAAGTCGGCGATCGAGATGGCCGCCGTCGCGAACGGCACCGGCCTCATCCCGCAGGACGAGGGCCTGAATTTCACCCCTGCCGGCGTCGACGACCTGTCGACCCTGATCATCCCGAAGGCCGACGGCGGCACCCTGTCGCGCTCGGGCACGGTCGAGATCGTCTCGAGCCTGAACCGCGATGGCAGCGACGTCTTCCGCGACCTGCGCTGGGGCGTCTACGTCACCTTCGAGGCGCAGACCGACTACGCCGTGCAGTGCTTCGCCGAATACGGCGTCAAGACCGACCCCTCGGGCCGCTTCGGCGAGCTCTACCGCCCGTACCACATGATCGGGCTCGAGCTCGGGGTGTCGATCGCCGCCGCCGTGCTGCGCAATGAGGCCACGGGTGCCCCGACGGGGTTCCGCGGGGATGTCGTCACGACCGCCAAAAAGGACCTCAAGGCCGGCGAGACCCTCGACGGCGAAGGCGGCTACACCGTCTTCGGCAAGCTCGCGCCCGCCGCGACCTCGCTCGCCGTCAACGCGCTGCCGCTCGGCCTCGCCCACGGCGCCAAGCTCATCCGCGACGTGCCCAAAGACCGCACGGTCTCGTGGGACGACGTCGAGCTCGACGAGACCCAGTTCGCCGTGCAGATCCGCCGTCAGCTCGAGGCGGAGTTCCGCGCCGAGCACGCGGCGCTCGCCGGCTGACGCGACCCGCGGTCAGACCGTCAACAGGACACACCATGCCGCCTACGATGATCGCGACGGACGTCACCGCGGTGTCCGCTGTCGACACCCGGAAGGTGATGAACCATGGCGACCTCCGATGCCTGGGAGCCGGTGCAGCGTATGCGCACCTACGAGCAGGTCATGGCGCAGATCGAGGAGCGCATCCTCGACGGCCGGCTGAAGCCGGGGGATCACCTGCCGAGCGAGCGCGAGCTCGCCGTCGCCCTCGGGGTCTCCCGGCCCTCGCTGCGGGAATCGCTGCGAGTGCTCGAGGCGCTGGGCGTGGTGGATGTGCGCCGGGGCGGGGGAGCGGACGGCGGAGCCGTGCTGCTCTCCACCCCCGGCGAGGGCCTGGTGAACCTGCTCAAGCTGCAGTTCGCGCTCGGGCACTTCACCGCGACCGACGTGGTCGAGACGCGCCTGGCGCTCGAGACCTGGTCGTGCTCGGAGGCCGCCTATCGATCGACTGACGCCGACCACTCCGAACTCGCCGACATCCTCGACCGGATGGACGATCCCGATGTCACCGCGGCCGAGTTCAACCTGCTCGACGCGGCCTTCCACCAGCGGATCGCCGAATCGACCGGGAACGCCCTCACCGCCCAGGTGATGGGCAGCCTCCGCACCACCATCCACCGGCAGATGATCGAGGCCTACGCCCGACTCGCCGACTGGAAGACCACGGCCAAGACCGTGCGCGCCGAGCACCGCGACATCCTCGCCGCCATCGTCGCGAAGGACGCCGTCGGCGCCAGCCGGCAGGTGCAGGACCACATCAACAGCTTCTACAAGAACGGACAGATCGGCGGAGCGCCGAGCCCGGAATGACCCGGACGCGCTCCCGCCGAGGGAGCGCGATCCTCTCGCTCCCATATCGAAGGAGATATGGACGACCGATGACCACCACCACCGCCCCCGGGGGCACCTCCCAGGCCCGTGACGGGTCGCCCGACAAGCTGCGCACCGCGATCGGCAGCGCCGTCGGAACCACGATCGAGAACTACGACTTCCTGGCGTACGGCACCGCCGCCGCGCTCTACTTCGGAACCGATTTCTTCCCGTCGAGCGACCCGGTCGTCGGCGTGCTGCTCGGCTTCCTGACCTTCGGCATCGGCTTCGCCGTGCGCCCCATCGGCGGGCTCATCGGCGGCTACCTCGGCGACAAGATCGGCCGCAAGCCGGTGCTCGTCGGCGCGCTCATGGTCATGGGCATCTCGACCGTGCTGATCGGCGTGCTGCCGACCTACGCACAGGTCGGCCTGCTCGCCCCGCTGCTGCTCGGCTTCATCCGCGTCGTGCAGGGCCTCGCCTTCGGCGCCGAGTGGGGTGGCGCCATCCTCATGACCTTCGAGCACGCGCCGTGGAAGAAGCGCGGCCGCTACACCGCCATCCCGCAGGCCGGTGTGCCGTTCGGCGTGCTGCTCGCGAACGTCGTCTTCCTGCTCTCGTCGCAGCTCGACAGCGAGCTCGCCTGGCGTCTGCCGTTCCTGCTCAGCGCCGTGCTGATCATCGCCGGCATGATCATCCGCCTGAAGGTGTCGGAGAGCCCCGAGTTCGAGCACACCAAGGAGATGGGTCTCGTCGTCAAGAACCCGCTCTGGCAGGTCATCAAGAACGACTGGCGCACCGTGCTGCGCGTCATCGCGCTGCGCCTCGCCGAGTCGGGCGGCTTCTACGTGATCGTCACCTACATGCTGAGCTACCTCACCAGCGGCGACGACCCGATCACCGAGCGCTCGGTCGCGCTCACCGGACTCATCGCGGCCGCCGCGCTCGGCGTCGTGACGACGATCCTGTGGGGCACGCTGACCGATCGGATCGGGCGTCGCCCGGTCTACATCGTCGGCACGCTGCTGCTGATCGCCTTCGCGTTCCCGATGTTCCTGCTCGTGAACACCTCGGCGCCGTACCTCATCGTGTTCGTCTACATCGTCGCGATGTCGGTCATCCACGACATGCTCGCCGGCACCCAGGGCGCCTGGTTCTCGGAGCTGTTCAGCACCAACACCCGCGCGTCGGGCGCCTCGATCGGCTACCAGTTCTCGGCCGCGATCTCGGGCTTCATCCCGCTCATCGCGACCGCGGTCGCCGTCGTGCTCGGCTGGGGCGGCGTGGCCATCGTGTACGCGGCCTGCGGTGTGCTCGGCCTGCTCGGCGCCCTGCTGACCCGCGAGACGTGGGGCAAGCGCGAGCGCGCCGACGTCGACCGAGCGATCGCCGAGGTCAAGTAAGCATGGCGGCCGGGATGAAGACCATCGTGCTCGACGACGACCCCACCGGCACGCAGTCGGCCACCGATGCGGTGGTGCTGCTGCGCGGCGGAGTCGACGCCCTCGAGCAGGTGCTGCGCGAGCGCGACAGTGTGTACGTGCAGACCAACAGCCGCGCCCTCCACGAGGCGGATGCGGTCGAGCTGGTGCGCGGCATCCGCGCCGACGGCGAGGAGGCGGCCCGCCGTCTCGGCGCCGAGGTGCGGTTCGTGCTGCGCGGCGACTCGACCCTGCGCGGCCACGTGTTCGCCGAGACCGAGCAGTTCCTCGACGGCGACGCGGTGATGGTCTTCCTCCCGGCCTTCCCCGACGGCGGGCGCACGACCCGCGGGGGAGTGCACTTCGTGCGCATCGGCGACCAGGACCTTCCGGCGGCCGAGACCGAGTACGCCGACGACCCGGTGTTCCCCTTCGCCGACTCGGCGCTCGTCGACTACGTCGCGGCGAAGTCGGGGCGGGTCGCGCATCCAGTCGACCTGGAGGCGGTGCGCGCGGGCGGTGTCGTCGACGCGCTGCTCGCGGCGAAGCCGGGCGAGGTCGTGGTGCCGGATGCGGTCGACGCTGACGACATCCGCCACGTCGCCGCCGCGATCGCCGCGGCCGAGGCGCAGGGGGTGCGCGTCGTCGTGCGCTCGGCGTCGCCGCTCGCGGCCGAGCTGGCCGGGGTCGCGAGCTCGGGACTGCTGGCGACGCCGCTCATCCCGTCTCCCGCGCCGACCCTGCTCGTCTGCGGCTCGCACACCGCCGGCGCCACGGCGCAGCTCGCGCCGATCGTCGCCGCCTGGGGAGACCCGGCGGTCGTCGACACGGCGCTCGCGCTCGACGACCCCGCCGCCGCCGGGCGTGCGGCCGCCGAGCAGGCGGCCGACCACGTCGCCGACCGCGGCCTCGCGATCGTCACGACCGCGCGCATCCGCTCGAGCGAGCACGGCACGCTCGACCACGGCGAGAAGGTCATGGCCGCGCTCACGACCGCCGTACGGCAGCTGCTGCCGCAGGTCGAGGTCGTGATCTCGAAGGGCGGCATCACGAGCGCCGAGGTCGCCTCGACCGGGATCGGCGCCACCCGCGCCGTCGTGCTCGGCCAGGTGCTGCCCGGCGTCTCGGTCTGGCGGCTCACCGCCCACGACGGGCGCGAGCTGCTCTACGTCGTCGTGCCGGGCAACGTCGGCGGCCCCGACACGCTCGAGCGCGTCGTGCAGTCACTCGGACTGCGCACGTCCGTTCAGACCGCGTGAGGATCGGCCGGCGCGACAGCCGCCTTCGCTAGGCTGGCTGTCGCGCCGACGCCACCTCGGGCGCATCCCCTTATTGGTCCACCAACCACGAAACGGAGGATGCCCACGTGGTGACCACCGAGACGGGAACCCTGTTCCTGCACCCCGACCGCAACCTGGCTCTCGAGCTCGTCCGCGCGACCGAGGCCGCCGCCATCCGCGCCGTGCCGTTCATCGGGCGCGGCGACAAGAACGGCGCCGACGGCGCGGCCGTGGATGCGATGCGCAAATTCCTCGGCACCGTCAACTTCGACGGCGTCGTCGTCATCGGCGAGGGCGAGAAGGACGAGGCGCCGATGCTCTTCAACGGCGAGCACGTCGGCAACGGCCGCGGCCCCGCCTGCGACATCGCCGTCGACCCGATCGACGGCACCTCGCTCACCGCGTCGGGACGACGCAATGCGATCTCGATGATCGCCGCCGCCGACCGCGGCGCGATGCTGGATGCGCACACCGTGTTCTACATGGAGAAGATCGTCACCGGTCCGGAGGGGATCGGCGTCGTCGACCTGCGCCAGTCGGTCGCCGAGAACATCCAGAAGCTCGCGAAGGCGAAGGGCAAGCCGGTCAGCGAGATGTCGATCGGCATCCTCGACCGCCCGCGCCACGAGGGCCTGATCGAGGAGATCCGTGCGGCCGGGGCCGGCACGCGTCTGCTGCTCGACGGCGACGTCGCGGGCGGCATCGATGCAGCGAGCTACGAGGGTCGCCTCGACATGTGCATCGGCATCGGCGGCAGCCCCGAGGGCGTCGCGACCGCGTGCGCGATCAAGGCGCTCGGCGGCCTCATCCAGACCCGTCTCGCGCCGAAGACCGACGAGGAGAAGCAGAAGGGCCTGGATGCCGGCCTGAAGTTCGACCACGTCTACAGCGCCGACGAGCTCGTCAAGGGCGACAACACCTTCTTCGTCGCGACCGGCGTCACCGACGGCAACCTCGTCGGCGGCGTGCGCCGCAAGGGGCCGATCATCCGCACCGAGTCGATCGTGCTGCGGGCGCGCTCGGGCACCATCCGCCGCGTCACCGCCGACCACCTGGTCGAGAAGTGGCTCGATGAGGGCGAGTTCGCCGGGCTCTGAACCGGATCCGCCCGTGACGGGCGGGGAGGGGCTGTGCGCTGCGGCGTGCGGCCTCTTCGTCGTCGGTGGCGTCGTCGGCGGCGCCGGCGGTGGTGCAGCCGGTGATCACCGTGGCTGATGACTTCGCATCGAACCTTGTGAGTGAGCGCTCACTCACTTAGAGTTCTCGCGTGGTGCTGCCGGAGGGGTTCGTCGAGGTGCGGGTGCGGGCGCGCCCGATGGCGCCCGAGGATCGGCGCGACGCCATCATCGAGGCCGTCATCCCGCTGCTGCTCGAGCACGGGCGCGACGTCAGCACCAAGCGCATCGCCCAGGCCGCCGGCATCGCCGAGGGCACCGTGTTCCGGGCCTTCGGCGACAAGGAGAGCCTCATCCGGGCCGCCGTCGCCAAGCACTTCGACCCGCTGCCGCTGCGCACGCAGCTGCGCGGCATCGACCACGAGCTGCCGCTCGAGCCGAAGCTCGCGGCCGTGATCGGGCTGCTGCGCGACCGCATGACCGGCGTGATCCGACTGATGGCCGCGTTCGGCGGCCAGGCGCCCGGCGCGCCCGATCCGTCGACCGAGCGCGACCCCGACGAGGAGTGGATCGACATCCTCGCCGAACTCGTCGAGCGCGATCGCGACCGGCTCGCCGTCGGCATCCCCGAGCTCGCCTTCTACCTCCGCCTCGTCGCCTTCGGCGCGGCCGTCCCCCAGTTCAACGCACCTCACGAGTTCGGCTCGGCCGAGCTCGCCGCCTTCGTCGCCGGCGGCGTCCTCCACCACCACCCCGCGGGAGAACCCCGCACCGACGGATAGGGAACGACGTGCTCCTCCGGCTCCTCGCCCGCTTCCTCAAGCCCTACAGACCGCTGCTCATCGCGGTGATCGTGTTCCAGTTCGGCCAGTCCATCGCCTCGCTGTACCTGCCGAGCCTCAACGCCGAGATCATCGATGAGGGCGTCGCCAAGAACGACACCGGCTTCATCCTCTCGACCGGCGCGATCATGCTGCTCATCACGCTCGTGCAGGTCGCCTGCTCGATCGCCGCCGTCTACTTCGGCGCCCGCGCCGCGATGGCGGTCGGCCGCGACCTGCGCGGCGCCGTCTTCGAGCGGGTCGGCGTGTTCTCCGAGCGGGAGGTCGCCCACTTCGGCGCCCCGTCGCTCATCACCCGCACCACGAACGACGTGCAGCAGGTGCAGATGCTCGTGCTGATGAGCGCGACGCTGCTGGTCTCGGCGCCGATCCTCGCGATCGGCGGCGTGATCATGGCGCTGCGCGAGGATGTGCAGCTCAGCTGGATCATGGTCGTCGCCGTCCCGGTGCTGCTCATCGCCGTCAGCCTGATCGTGTCGCGCATGGTGCCCTGGTTCCGCCGCCAGCAGGATCGCCTCGACGGCATCAACCGGGTGCTGCGCGAGCAGTTGACCGGCATCCGCGTCGTGCGCGCCTTCGTGCGCGAGCCCATCGAGGTCGACCGCTTCAAGGATGCGAACGCGGCCGTCACGCAGGCCGCGCTGATGGCCGGGCGGTACTTCGCGCTGATGTTCCCGGTCGTCATGCTCGTGCTCAATCTGTCGAGCGTCGCCGTGCTGTGGTTCGGCGCGTACCGCATCGACGACGGCAGCCTGCAGGTCGGATCGCTCACGGCGTTCCTGCAGTACCTGCTGCAGATCCTCGGCGCCGTGATGATGGCGACGATGCTCGGCTTCCTGCTGCCGCGCGCGACGGTCTCGGCCGACCGCATCGGCGAGGTGCTCGAGACGCAGCCCTCGGTCGCGACACCCGCCGATCCGGTGCGCGAGACCGCCGGAACCGGCGACGTCGAGCTGCGGAACGCGACCTTCGCCTACCCCGGCGCCGATCAGCCGGTGCTGCGCTCGGTGTCGTTCACCGCCCGACGCGGCGAGACGACGGCGATCATCGGCTCGACCGGCTCGGGCAAGACGACGCTGATCGGGCTCCTGCCGCGCCTGTTCGACGTGACCGGCGGCGAGGTGCTCGTCGATGGCGTGGATGTGCGCCGCCTCGACCCCGATCTGCTCTGGGGCCGCATCGGACTGGTGCCACAGAAGGCGTACCTGTTCAGCGGCACGATCGCCTCGAACCTGCGCTACGGCAATCCCGAGGCGAGCGACGAGGAGCTGTGGACCGCGCTCGACATCGCGCAGGCCCGCGACTTCGTCGAGGAGCTGCCGGACGGGCTGGATGCGCCGATCGCCCAGGGCGGCACGAACGTCTCCGGCGGTCAGCGCCAGCGCCTCGCGATCGCGCGGGCGCTCGTGAAGCGGCCGGAGGTCTACGTGTTCGACGACTCCTTCTCGGCGCTCGACACGGCGACGGATGCGCGGCTGAGAGCCGCGCTCGATCGGAGCGTCGGCGATGCGACCCGCATCGTGGTCGCCCAGCGGGTGTCGACGATCGTCGACGCCGATCAGATCCTCGTGCTCGACGACGGAGAGATCGTCGGGCGCGGAACCCACGACGAGCTGCTGCAGACCTCGGAGGAGTACGCCGAGATCGTGGCCAGCCAGCTCACGGCGGAGGAGGCGGCATGAGCGACGCGACGAAGTCCACGGGCGACGACACGAGCTCGCGTCCCGCGGCCGCGCCGCCGCGGCGCGGTCCCGGCGGCGGGGGAGGCCCCTTCGGCGGTCCCGGCCTGCCGGCCGAGAAGAGCGCCGACTTCCGCGGCTCGGCGCTGCGCCTGCTCGGCACGCTGCGCCCCGACCGCGTCGGCCTCATCGGCGTGCTGGTGCTCGGCGTGGTCAGCGTCATCCTCTCGGTGCTCGGGCCGAAGGTGCTCGGCGAGGCGACGAACGTCATCTTCGCGGGCGTCATCGGCAAGGGGCTGCCCGACGGGCTGTCGAAGCAGCAGGTCGTCGACGGCCTCGTGAAGGACGGCGACACCGCGCGCGCCGACATGATCCGCGGGCTGGACGTCGTGCCCGGCCAGGGCATCGACTTCTCGGCCCTGCAGCTCGTGCTCGGCATCGTGCTGGCGCTCTACGTGCTGTCGTCGGTGTTCGGCTGGCTGCAGAGCTACGTGCTCAACGGCATCATCCAGCGCACCGTGTACCGCCTGCGCGAGCAGATCGAGCAGAAGATCCACCGCCTGCCGCTGTCGTACTTCGACAAGCAGCCGCGCGGCGAGCTGCTCAGCCGCGTCACGAACGACATCGACAACATCTCGCAGACCCTGTCGCAGACGATCAGCCAGGCGATCACCTCGCTGCTCACCGTCGTCGGCGTCGTCGTGATGATGTTCGTCATCTCGCCGTGGCTCGCGCTCATCGCGCTCGTCACGATCCCGCTCACGCTGGTCGTGACGACGCTGATCGCGAAGCGCTCGCAGAAGCTCTTCGTCGCGCAGTGGAAGCACACGGGCGAACTCAATGCGCAGATCGAGGAGGGCTACAGCGGCCACGCGCTCGTGAAGGTCTTCGGTCGGCACAAGGAGGTCGAGCAGCGCTTCGGCGAGAAGAACGAGGAGCTGTTCAAGGCCAGCTTCGGCGCCCAGTTCGTCAGCGGCATCATCATGCCCGCGATGATGTTCATCGGGAACCTGGTCTACGTCGCGATCGCCGTCGTCGGCGGGCTCCTGGTCGCGAACGGCTCGATGCGGCTCGGCGACGTGCAGGCCTTCATCCAGTACGCGCGCCAGTTCACCCAGCCGCTGTCGCAGCTCGGCTCGATGGTCAACGTGCTGCAGTCGGGCGTCGCCAGCGCCGAGCGCGTCTTCGAGCTGCTGGATGCCGACGAGCAGAGCCCCGACCCGGCGACGCCCGAGCGCCCGGCCGGTCGCGGCGGCCGCCTCGCCTTCGAGCGCGTCGACTTCGACTACGTGCCCGACAAGCCGCTCATCCGCGACCTCACGCTCGTCGCCGAGCCCGGCCAGACGATCGCGATCGTCGGACCGACCGGGGCCGGCAAGACGACGCTGGTGAACCTGATCATGCGCTTCTACGAGCCGCAGTCGGGGCGCATCACGCTCGACGGCGCCGACATCGCCGCGATGTCGCGGGCCGATCTGCGCTCGCGCACCGGCATGGTGCTGCAGGACACGTGGCTCTTCGCCGGCACGATCCGCGACAACATCGCGTACGGCCGCCCGGGCGCGTCGGAGGAGGAGATCCTCGACGCCGCGCAGGCGAGCTTCGTCGACCGCTTCGTGCACTCGCTGCCCGAGGGCTATGACACGGTGCTCGACGACGAGGCGTCGAACATCAGCGCCGGCGAGAAGCAGCTGCTCACGATCGCGCGGGCGTTCCTGGCCCGGCCGAGCGTGCTGATCCTCGACGAGGCCACCAGCTCGGTCGACACCCGGACCGAGCTGCTCGTGCAGCGGGCGATGGCCGAGCTGCGGCGCGACCGCACGAGCTTCGTGATCGCGCACCGGCTGTCGACGATCCGGGATGCCGACCTCATCCTCGTCATGGAGAAGGGCTCCATCGTCGAGCAGGGCACGCACGCCCAGCTGCTCGAGCAGGGCGGCGCGTATGCGCGGCTTTACCAGGCCCAGTTCGCGGCGCCGGTGGACGAGAGCCAGGACGAGCCGATGCCGGACGCTGGTCAGGGCGCTCTGGTCGGCGCTGCGGTCGGCGCGCCGGCATCGCTCGGTACCGAGAGCGGAGCGATCCCGCTCGGCGGACCAGGCGCCGAGGGAGCGCCGGTCGCGTCGAGCGCACTCGGCGCTCCGGTGGTGCCGCCGGCCGCGACGGAGGCTGAACCGCCGTCGCCGAGCCGGCCGGGAGCGGAAGGCGGTCAGGACTCGACACGGTCCTGACGCGAACGGCGGGGAGGGTCAGGCGGACTGCCGGCTCTCCCCGTCGCTACTCGCGCGCGCGGCGTGCTCGGACTCGGCGTCGGCGTCGTCGGCGTGGGAGTCGGCTCCGGCGTTGAGTCCCGCGCGGTCGGGGTCGGGCTCGTCGACCCGGTCGAGCGTCGCATCCAGGGCATCGAGCTCGTGGGCGAGCGTCTCGGTCAGCTCGGGAGCGGAGAGCGTGCTCGGCCGCTCGTCGAGCGTCTTCGGCTCGCCGATGACCTTGCCCTCGTCGAGCGCATCGAGCTTGCGGGCCGTGACGAGCACGCGGCTCTCGAGCGACGCGGCGAAGCGGTTGTAGCTCGTGACGGTCGAGGCGATCGATCGTCCGAGCTTGTCGGCGTAGTCGGAGAGGGTCGCGAGCCGGCCGTAGAGCTCCTTGCTGAGGTCGAAGAGGCGCTTCGCGTCGTCGGTCAGCACGTCCTGCTGCCAGGTGAAGGCGACCGTCTTCAGCACCGCCCAGAGGTTGACCGGGCTGGCGAGGGCGATGCGCTTGCCGAAGGCGTACTCGAGCAGGGTCGCGTCGTGCTCGAGCGCCGCGGCGAGCAGCGACTCGCTCGGGATGAACGCGACCGTGAACTCCGGGCTCGCGTCGAGGCCCGTCCAGTAGCTCTTGCGGGCCAGCGCATCCACGTGGGCGCGCACCTGCTTGGCGTGCTGGTCCAGCAGGCTCGCTCGGCGGGCCTCCTCCTCACCGGTCGCCGTCGCGGGGATGCTCGACGCCTCGAGGTAGCTGTTGTAGGGAACCTTCGCATCGACCGCGATCGACTTGCCGCCGGGCAGGTGCACGACCATGTCGGGTCGACCGGCGCCGTGCTCGGAGGTGATCGACGACTGCAGCTGGAAGTCCACGCGGTTCGTGAGACCCGCGGCCTCGACGACGTTGCGCAGCTGCGTCTCGCCCCACACGCCACGGGTCGCGTTGTTGCGCAGCGCCGAGGCGAGCGACTCGGCCGTGGCCCGCAGCCGCTCCTCCGAGTCGACGGCGCTCTTCAGCTGCTCGCTGAGCTGCCCGTGCTGCTCGCTGCGCTGGGTCTCGAGCTCGACCACCTTCGCCTGCATCAGGCGCAGCGACTCCTGCACCGGGCTCAGCGCCTGCAGCACCTTGCTCTCGGCGGCGGAATCCTTCTGGTCGCGCTGGATGCGCTCGCGCCGATCGGTCTCGCTGCGCTCCATGAGGTCGCGGTAGAGCTCCTGCTGCCCGGCGAGCTGCTCGCGGGCTCCGGCGAGAGCCGACTGCACTCCGGAGAGCTGTGCGGCGAGCTCGCCCTGGCGGGCGGCCTGCTCGGCGCGCACCGCATCCAGTTCGCGCGCGTGCCGCTCGGCGACGAGGCGCGGGTCGTCGATCGCCGTGCCGGCGGCATCCGCGCCCGCGCCGCCGCGCCGCGATCGCAGAAGCAGCACGGCGGCGACCCCGCCGACGACGAGGCCGAGCACGAGTCCGATCAGCAGCGAGAGCGCGTCCATGCCGTCAGTGTGACCGCGACCGCCGACATCCCACGCCGGTGACGCGCGACGACCATCAGACCGACAGCGGCGGCGGCGCCCATCCGCCCGCCGACATCGGCGCGACACGGAGCGCCTGGGCTGCCGCGCTGCGCGCATCGGCGGCGCGCGTCGCGGCCACGTCGACCGCGGGCTTCGGTGCCGTCGATGAGACGCGCACCCCGGCGGCGGCGGCGAGCGCGCGCAGGTCGTCGGCGCCCCACCGGCGGGCGGCGTCGATCATGATCGCCGCGCACGCCTCCGAGTCGGCGATCGCGTCGTGGTGGTTGAAGTCGTCGAATCCCGCGGCCCGCGCCGCCGACGGCAGCCGGTAGCTGTCGAGCTCGTAGCTCTTGCGGGCGACCTGCAGGCTGCAGACGTAGTCGATCGCGGGATGCTCGACCAGGCTCGCGGCGCACGCGCCCTTGATCACGCCCATGTCGAATCCGGCGTTGTGGGCGACCATCATGTCGCCGCCGGCGAAGGCCATGAGGTCGGGCAGCTGCTCGACCCACAGCGGGGCATCGACGACATCCGCCTGCATGATGCCGTGGATGCGCACGTTCCACTCGACGAAGTGGTCGTGCCCGGCCGGCGGGCGGATGAGCCACCCGGCCTTGTCGACGACGCGGCCGTCGCGCACCTTCACCAGGCCGACCGAGCAGGCGCTCGCCGACGACGAGTTGGCGGTCTCGAAGTCGATCGCGGTGAAGTCCACTGGCACGCCCCGATGGTCACACGGAGCACCGACGCTCGCGGGAACACACGCCGTTCACGCGCTCGTTGCGCCCCGTTCCGCGGGCGACACGCCGGGCGGCGGGCCGCGGCCGTCGGGCGTAGCGTGGCCGCATGAGCGAGCGGGATGCGCGGGCCCTGTCCTTCGGAGCGGCGACGGGGGAGTACGAGCGGGCGCGGCCCGGCTACCCCGACGAGATCGTCGACGCCGTGCTCGCGGGAGACCCGAGCGACGTGCTCGATCTCGGCGCCGGCACGGGCAAGCTGACCCGCGCGCTCGCCGTACGCGGTCTGCGGGTCAGCGCCGTCGACCCCGACCCGGCGATGCTCGCCGCACTCGCCGAGCGCTCGCCCGACATCCCCGTCGCCGAGGGCACGGCCGAGAGCATCCCGTTCCCCGATGCGGCTTTCGACCTGGTGACGGTCGCGCAGGCCTGGCACTGGGTGGATGCGCCGCGCGCTTTCGCCGAGGTCGCGCGCGTGCTGCGCCCCGGCGGCGCGCTCGCCCTCGTCTGGAACGAGCGCGACGAGCGCGATTCGTGGAACCGCCGCTTCGGCGAGATCGCGGAGCGCTCGGGCGCTGAGGTATTCCTCGACGAGCCGGTCGAGTTCGCACCGCCGTTCGACGAGCCGGTCACGACCTGGGTCGACTGGAGCCGCGAGCTCGCTCGCGAGCAGGTGCTCGACCTGGTGCGCTCGCGCAGCGCCTGGCTCGTGCGCGATGAGGACGGTCGCGCGGAGATGGAGCGGGGGATCCGCGAGCTGCTCGATTCGGATGCTGACAGCACCGCCGCCGGCCGCTGGGTCATGCCGATGCGCACGGTCGCGTTCGTCGCGCGGCGCGACTGAGGCGATCAAGCGATCGAGGCGGCTGAACCGCCGGAGCGCGCCGCGCATCCACCCGCCGTCGGCCACGCCCTGGCGCCGCCGGTAGGCTGACCTCCCGTGGCTCTCACCATCGGCATCGTCGGACTCCCCAACGTGGGCAAGTCGACCCTCTTCAACGCCCTCACCAAGAACACCGTGCTCGCGGCGAACTACCCGTTCGCGACGATCGAGCCGAACGTCGGGATCGTGAACCTGCCCGACGAGCGCCTGAACGTGCTGGCCGGCGTCTTCGCGAGCGAGCGGATCGTGCCCGCGACGGTGTCGTTCGTCGACATCGCCGGCATCGTGAAGGGCGCGAGCGAGGGCGAAGGGCTGGGCAACCAGTTCCTCGCGAACATCCGCGAGGCGGATGCGATCGCGCAGGTCGTGCGCGCCTTCACCGACGACGACGTCGTGCACGTCGCCGGTGCCGTCGACCCCTCGGGCGACCTCGAGACCATCAACACCGAGCTGATGCTCGCCGACCTGCAGACGCTCGAGAAGGCGGTGACGCGCCTCGAGAAGGAGGTGCGCGGCAAGAAGGCCGACCCAGCTGTGCTCGCCGCCGCCGTCGAGGCGCAGAAGGCGCTCGGCGAGGGCACCCCGCTGTCGCAGGTCAAGGGCCTCGAGCTCGGCCTGCTCAAGGAGCTCGGCCTGCTCACCGCCAAGCCGGTCATCTACGTCTTCAACGTCGACGAGGGCATCCTCACCGACACGGCGAAGACGGATGCGCTCGCCGCGATCGTCGCGCCCGCCCAGGCCGTCTTCCTCGACGCGAAGATCGAGTCGGAGCTCATCGACCTCGACCCCGAGGACGCGGCCGAGCTGCTCGCCTCCACCGGCCAGACCGAGTCGGGCCTCGACCAGCTGGCCCGCATCGGCTTCGACACCCTCGGCCTGCAGACCTACCTCACCGCCGGCCCCAAGGAGTCGCGCGCCTGGACCATCGGCAAGGGCTGGAAGGCCCCGCAGGCCGCCGGCGTCATCCACACCGACTTCGAGACGGGCTTCATCAAGGCGGAGGTGATCGGCTTCGACGACCTCGTCGCCGCCGGATCCGTCGCGGATGCCCGCTCGGCCGGCAAGGCTCGCATCGAGGGCAAGGACTACGTCATGCAGGACGGCGACGTGGTGGAGTTCCGCTTCAACGTGTGAGTTCCTCGCGTTCGGGCGGTAGCCTCGTGCCGTGTCGCTGCGTCGTCCCGCATCCAGGAGTCCTCACGGAACCGACGCCGAGCGAGAGCTGATCGCTGACGCGGACGTGGTCGCGTACTACGACGAGACGCGCTGGGCGGCCATGGAGCCAACGATCCGACGCACGATGCACAAGCAAGGTGTGCTGTCGATCGTCCTCGGCGCTCTGCTCGCACTCATCTGGGTCGGGCCTCTCGTCGCTCTCATGGCAATCGACGGCCGTCCCGACATGAGGCTGTCCCTCCTCGCGATCGTGATCCTCGTGCTGCTTGCGGTGCTCGTCGTGGCGGGCGTGCGACAGATCTGCCGGCGACTGCGCAGGCCCGAATTCGCTATGGCGATCACCTCCACGTCCGTGCTCTTCCCCGAGATCGAGCGTCCGTCGGCGTTCCTGCCGCCGATCGGCGCCGAAGAGTGGGAGCGCGAGGGAACGCACGCCGAGCTCATCCCGGCATCGGGTCGCCTGCAGCCGGCGCGCGTCGAGTTCACCTGGCAGGACGGCCACAAGCGCCGCCGCCGCTCGGCGGCCGCCGACTCCATCGACGTCGAACCCCGTGTCATCGTCGAAGCGCTGGCCGATTCGCCGACGTGCTAGCGCCCGCGGCCACCGACGGCGATCCGTCGCCGATCAGCGGATGACGCGGTAGCGCTGGTGCGTCTCGCTCGCGAAGGCGGACGTCTCGAGTCGCTCCAGCTCGATCCGCTCGCCGAGGCCGGCGAAGAGCGAGATGCCGCCGCCGAGCAGCACCGGCGCGACGTCGAGGTGGATCTCGTCGACGAGGCCCAGCTGCAGGCACTGACGCGAGATGCTCCCGCCGAGCAAACTGACCCAGCGGTCACCGGCTGCGAGCGACGCCCGGTCGACGGCGTCGACGATGCTGTCCTGCACGAAGGTGTAGGTGATCCCGTCCCGCTCGATCGGGTCGTGGGCGTCGTGCGTCATGAGGAAGACCGGCACCTTCAGCATCCCGCCGTAGGGGATCTCGCCGTCGTCGATCGTGCGGGTCTTGTTGGCGCCGCCGACCACGGCTCCGATCCGATCCATGACCCGCTGCACGACCAGATCGTCGTCGGGGGCCGAGGGACGGCCGAACATCCAGTCGACCCCGCCGTCGGCCTCGGCGAGGAAGCCGTCGAGCGTGATGGTGGCGTGGATGATCACCGTGGCCATGCTGTTCTCCTCTGCGAGCGCTGAGTCGTGAACGCGTGTCTTCCGACGGTAGCTGCGATCCGGCCGGAGCGGAGGCCGGAGATCGCTCGGACATGCGATCCTGCCGTGATGCCCGCTCCCGAACCGCATGAGCACTTCGGCGTCTACGGGGCGTGGCTGCAGGACGGCCGGCTCGTGACGATCGAGAAGGTGCGCGGGCCCTACACGGGCTGGCTCGATCTGCCGGGAGGAGCGCCCGAGGCGGGGGAGTGTCGGGAGCAGACGCTGGCGCGCGAGCTGGATGAGGAGTGCGGCGCCGCCGTGCGCTCGGTGCTCGAATGGCATCCCTTCGAGTTCCGGGTCGAACTCGCGAGCGACAGGAGGAGGCCGATCGACTTCCGCCACCGCGGGCTCATCGCACTCGTCGACGCGCTGGGGCCAGTGCGTCCGGTCGAGAGCGTTGAGGATGTCGCGAGGGTCGTGCTGCTCGATCTCGGATCCGATCGCCCGGTCAGTCCGCCGGTCAGTCTCGCCCAAGAGCTCCTCGCGCGCCGCTTGGAGTGAGTCGGGACGGCGGATGGACATTCGTCGAGATCTGCGGAGCGTCGAGCGGTTCGCGGCTGGCGGTCCGACGGCTCTCGGGTCGATGCTGTGGGCGTGACCGGCACGAAGAAGATCCGTCGCAAGCTCGAGGCCGGCATCGGCGCCGAACGAATGGTCCGCGTAGAACGCGACCTGCGGCACGCGGGTCGCATCGACGGCTTCGTGCTCGCCGTCGGCACCGAATGGGTGCTGCTCGCCGCGACCGGTGACGGAGGTCGCCCCGACGGAGTCATCGCGGTGCGCATCCGTGACATCACCGGCGTCGAATGGGATACGAGCTTCGAGTCGCGGTTCGCGCGGACTCTGCCGAGCTGGCCGCCGACCGCCCCGGGCGAGCCGGGCCTCGACTCCACGTCGGAGGTGCTCGCGTACCTCGGCGATCATCACGCGCCGATCGGCATCGAGAAGGAGACTGAGCGGAGGGCGCTGTGGATCGGCGCCATCGAGTCGATCGATCGCAAGCACGTCTGGCTCGACGAGGCGCTGCCCGACGCGAGTTGGAGGGGCCCGCTCGGGTACAGGCTGAAGCGGATCACCTCGGTGCACGCGGGAGGCCGCTACCTGGCGGCGCTCGCGGTCGTCGCTGGGCAGATCCCGCCGCGGCTCGCTGCGCGCTGACACCCTGATGCGGGTGCGCGCCGGTGGCGGATGCGCTGGCATGCTGACGCGATGACCTCCACCGAGCAGGGCGACCCCACACATGCGCCGGAAGCCCCCGCGGCGCCGATCCCGCCCTCGCAGTGGGCTCAGCCGATGTACCCGGGTCAGCCGCTCCAGCCGATCCGCACCAACCTGCTCGCGATCATCGGCTTCGTCGGCGTCTTCCTCATGCCCGTGATCGGGATCGTGCTCGGCATCATGGCGAAGCGGCAGATCGCCGTCACCGGCGAAGCGGGCGAGGGCCTCGCGAAGTGGGCCTACATCCTCGGCGTGCTCGGCACGATCCTGCAGGCGGTCTTCTTCGTGGTCTGGATCGCCCTGTTCCTGCAGTTCGCGTCGATGGCGCCGACGGGACTGTGACGGGCGTCGAGGAGACGCTGAAGCGACCCCGTAGCCACGCGCGCCGACGTCGACGTCGGCGACGACGGCGAGTCAGCCCGCGGATAGTGCGCGGGTGGAAGCTGTTCGTGATCGTGCTGTGCGGCTTGGGATTCGTGGCTTCGATCGGCGTCGGCGCCGTGGCACTGGTGGATGCGGGCAAGCCCGCCATCTGGGGAACGTTCACCGAGACGCGCACCGAGCTCCGGGTCGGATACAAGGGGGCCACCCGCACGGTGAGCTTCGGCGACTGGGTCAGTGATGACGGCGCGAGACACCTCGACGACACCGAACTCGACGGCGAGCCCGGCAAAGATCGCACAGCGCGCGCCTACATCCGGCCCACCGGCACTCTGGACGGCGAGACAGTCGTGCATGCTGAGGACTCCGGCAACCCGATGCTGATCGTCGCGGGCGTGTTCGCGCTACTGGCGCTGGGCTCGGGCGTTGCGCGCACGATCGAGTTCGTGCACACGCGCCGCGAGTACGCCCGCATCTCGTCCTGACCGCCGACCGGCGTCATGCTCGAGGATGACGGAACCCGCACGCGCGACCGCCAGGCTGGGATGCGGCCCGCGAGCTGCGCGGGTGCTCGAGGAGGAACATGACCGCCGACGCGCCGGCCCCCGCCGCAGCCGCCCCCGATCAGACCGCACACGATGCCGTGACCAGCCCGGCGCCCCCGGCGCAGGCCGACGTCATCAGTCCGTCGACCGGCCGCGCATCCACCGCCCGCCTCATCGCGATCGACATCGCCCGCTTCATCGCGATCGTCGGGATGATGGGCAATCACCTGGCGCTCGGCTACTTCGAGCCGCTGACGGTCGCGGTGAGCGGGTTCCCGTCGACGCTGTTCGCCGTGCTCGGGGGAGTGAGCGCGGTGCTGTCGACGCGCAAGTACGTCGAGAACGGGCAGCGGCTCGCGGCATCCCTCTCGCTCGCGGCGCGCGGAGCGGTCGTGGGCCTCATCGGCGTCGCGCTCGGGCTGACGCCCACCTTCGTCGCGGTGGTGCTCGTCTACTACGGGGTCGGGATGATCGTGACCGCGGTGCTGCTGCACCTGCCGAGCCCCGTGCTGCTCGCGCTCGCTGCGGCGCTCGCCGTGGGCGGACCGCACCTCAACCTGCTCGTGCACGACGTCGCCCAGCTCGACACGCTCGGCGAGCTCAGCTATGCCGACCCCTTCCAGTTCCTGCGGTCGGTCGCGTTCACGGGCACCTATCCGGTCATCACGTGGCTCGCGTACATGCTGGCGGGCGTGCTCGCGGCGCGGGTGCTGCTGAACCCCGAGCGACTGCGGTCCGCTGTGCGACTCGTCGCGGTGGGAGCGGGGATGCTGGCTGCCGCCATCGCCGCCGACCTCATCAGCCGTCCGGCGGTGCTCGACGCGATCATGGCGAAGGGGCTCGAGCGCGGGGAGGCGGAGTACCTGGTGACCGGCGACGGCTTCGGCGCCCCGATCGACTCGAGCTGGGTCGCGCTCGTCAACGCCGCGCCGCACACGGGCTCGACCGGTGACATCGTGCGCACGGTCGGCGCCGCGCTGCTGCTGATCGGCGTGCTCGTCGCGATCGGCGAGCTGTGGCGCCGTCGGGTCGCGGCGACCTCGCTCAACGCGGCGGCGGAGCGCGCTCGCCGCGTGCCGCTGCTGCTGCGCCCCATCGCGGCGGCCGGATCCGCCCCGCTGACCCTCTACACGCTGCACATCCTGGCGACCGCGGCGATCACGACCCTCATCACCCAGGATCTCGGCTTCGACGTCTTCGGCGGATCGGGCCAGGCGCCGTGGTGGCTCATGGGTCCGGGAGCGTGGGGTGTCCACGTGCTCGCGGCTCTCGCCTTCGGTGTCGTCCTGGCGATCGTGAAGCGTCGCGGTCCGCTCGAGGCGCTCGCGAGTCTGGTGGCGCGGGCGGCTGCCCGACTCGGCTGAGCTCAGCGCGAGTCGGGCCGCCGCGCACCCGCCTCAGGCCGGCGTGCCGTCCGCGATCGCGTCGAGCTCGGCGACCTGCTCGGGCGTGAGCTCGACCGCGCCGGCGGCGACGTTCTGCTCGAGGTGATCGACCGAACCGGTGCCGGGGATCAGCAGCACGTTCGGTGCGTGCGCGAGCAGCCAGGCGAGCCCGACCTGCGCGGGCGTCGCGCCGACCGCGGCGGCGACGCGCTGCACGGCCGGCTGCTCGGCGACCTTCGGCGCGTTCGGGAAGGCCGAGCCGAGCGGGAAGAACGGCACCCAGGCGATGCCGTGCTCGAGGGCGAGCGCGAGCAGGTCCTCGTCGCCGCGCGCCACGAGGCTGTAGGCGTTCTGGATTTCGCCGATCCCGGCCGGCAGCGCCTGGCGCAGCTGGGCGGCATCCACGTTGCTGAGCCCGATGGAGCGGATGAGGCCCTCGTCGCGCATCGCGATCATCTCGCCCAGCTGGTCGTCGAGCGGCACGATCTGGTCGCCGGTCGCGATGATGCCGTGGCCGGCGTCGGTGCGGCGCAGGTTGACGAGATCGAGGTGGTCGCGGCCGAGCGTGCGCAGGTTCTGCTCCACCTGGGCGCGCAGCTCGGCGGGCTTCTGTGCGACGACGAGCGGCACGGGCGCGTCGGGATCCGACGCCCGCACGGCGCCGACCTTGGTGGCGATCGCGATGTCGTCGGCGCTGCCGAGCGCGGTGCGGATGCGGCGGTTGGCGGTGTCGTCGCCGTAGAAGTGCGAGGTGTCGATGTGGTCGACGCCGAGCTCGACGGCCCGGCGCAGCACGGCCGTGGCCTCTTCGTCGCTCGGCAGCGCGCGACCGGGCAGCTCGCCGAGCTGCATCGCGCCGAAGCCGATGCGGGCGACGGGGCGCGGCCCGAGCGGGAAGGCGCCGCCGGGGATGGGGCGGTCGTCGGGGGTGGCGGATGCGGTGGTGTCGGTCATGATCGGCCTCCGTAGGTCGGCTGGGGCGGCGATGCCGTGGGATGATCACTAGGCGGAGGTTCCTCCGCTTGCGGCACGCTAACACAATCGGAGGTGCCTCCGCTTATGGTCCCCACGGTCGAATCCACCGGGAGCGCACCCGAGCGCGCAGTTCGAGGCGCGGACCCGAGCGCTCCGCCGCGCTTGCGCGCCGACGCCCAGCGCAATCGCGACGCCCTCGTCGAGGCGGCGCGCGCCGCGTTCCTCGAGGGCGGGCACGACGACGGGGGACAGGAGGCGTCGCTCGAGGCGATCGCCCGCCGGGCGGGCGTCGGAATCGGCACGCTCTACCGCCACTTCCCGACGCGATCCGACCTCATCGCCGCTGTGCACGCCGCCGGGCTCGACGCGGTCACGGCCCTGGTCGTGCCGCTGCAGGCGGAGCATGCACCGTTCGAGGCGCTGCGCCGCTGGATCGAGGCGTACAGCGAGTTCTCGCTCACCAAGCGCGGCATGGCCGAGGCGCTGCGCGAGGCCGCGGAGTCGGGCACCGTGTCGAAGACGAGCACCCGCGAGCGGGTGACCGCGGCCGTCGACCAGCTGCTGTCCGCCGCGAAGGAGTCGGGGGAGGTGCGCGCCGACGTGCGCGCTGACGACGTGGCGGCGAGCCTCGTCGGCATCTTCCTGACGACGCGCGACGCCGCCGACCGCGACCAGCCCGCGCGCCTGATCGAGCTGGTGCTCGCCGGCATCCGCGCCTGAGAGTCCATCTGCCGCGGGATACTGGCCGACGTGGATGACAGCGTGAGCACGGCGGTCGCCGAGGCTCGCGTCGCCCTGGCGCAGGCGGTCGAGCGACTCGCCGCAGCCGGAGCCCGCACCGAGCTGCGCGCCGAGATCGTCGAGCCGCGTCGGGTGCTCGGCGTGCGCCGCGCCCCGCGGCTGCAGGCCCGTGGTCGCGTCTGGCGGCTCGGAGCGCTGCTGCTCGACGATCACGGCGGCCTCTTCGCCACCGGCGCGAGCGTGCGCGCCGCCGATCCGAAGCACTCAGCCCTGCAGTCCTCGGTCGCGCACGACCGGCGCGAGGTGAAGGTGCTGGCGCGCGCGGCCGGCATCCCCGACGGCGAGACCGTCGATCTGGATGCGCTGCCGCTGCACCTCGACGAGCTCGCGCCGGGAGCGCCGCAGGGTCCGATCGTGCTCGGCGACGACGGCGTGCGGGTCGTCTGGGCGCCGGGAGCGGCAGCGGTGCCCCTCGCCGCGTACCTGGCCGAGCGAGTGGAGCTGCTGGCGCATCCGCCTCGAGGCTCGGTCGACTGACGACGGCGCGAGCGAACTGGGCCCGATCGCAGAGCCCGCCCGTGGAGCCCACGTGCGGCGGGCATCCAGGCAGCCCGGCCTAGGATTCCCGGGTGTCCGTGCCCTTCCCGATCGTTCGCCCGCGCGTGCGTCGGAGCCCGCTGCTGCTCGGGCTGGTCGCGATCATCGCCTTCGCCGCAGCGCTGGTGAACGCCGGTTCGGCTGCCGGGTTCCCCTACTCGCCGCTCAGCGGTCTGCTCAACGCGCTGGTCACCATCCATCTGGTCGTGATCGCCGTCGTGCTCGGCGGCTCGGCCATCGTGCTGCTGGTCAAGGCGAATCGGGGCGAGGGCGGTGTCGTCGAGCCGCTCGTGATCGACCGCTCGGGCGCGCCGGTCGTCGACCGCGTGCCCGTGCCAATCATGTCGATCGTCGGCACCGTGCTGACCGGGGTGACGATCGCCGCCTGGATCATCCTCGGCGGCGTGCCGCTCGTCGTCGGCGTCGTGATCGGCCACCCGCTCAGCTATCAGTCGGCCACCGGCCCGCTCGCGCTCTTCGGGCTCACCTGGGTGCTCGGCATCTGCTTCGGCGCGCTCGGCTTCCATCGTGCCGAGAGCGCCCGCAACCGGCTGTTCTCCGGCCTCGCGATCGGCGGCGGCGTGCTGCTGATGGCGCCGGCGGTCGGCTTCTCGATCCTCTTCGCGGCGGGCGTCGCGGCCTGAGTCGTCGCGGCGCGGGCTGAGTCGTCCCAGCCCGGGCGTCGGCGCTTGCTAGGCTGACGCCGCAATCGAATATCGGCCGCACGCGCGGCGGGAGAGTCTGGTTCGACCAGACACCGAAGGAGCAAGCCTCCCCGCCAATCTCTCAGGTCACAGCACCGCTGCGCGAGGCCACTCTGAAAAGCGTCCGCATCGCGGGCCGCCCACGGTGAAAGCGCCCACCCGGCGTGAAACTCTCAGGCACCATGACAGAGGGGGAGTCCCGTCCACGGCCCGCGTGCTTCACGGAGGACTCCTCGATGACCGATCCTGCTCTCCCCGCCGACGGCGTTCCCGCGCCGCTGCGCCGCTCGCCGCTGCATGACGCGACCTCCGCGTCCGGCGCCAGCTTCACCGACTTCGGCGGCTGGGACATGCCGCTGCGCTACGGCTCCGACCTGGCCGAGCATCACGCGGTGCGCCAGGCCGCGGGTCTCTTCGACATCTCGCACATGGCCGAGTTCGGGGTGAGCGGTCCGCAGGCGGCGGAGTTCCTGGATGCGGCTCTCGCCGCCGACGTCAGCGCGATCGCGGTGTCGCGGGCGAAATACACGATGATCCTCGCCGAGGACGGCGGCGTGATCGACGACCTGATCGTCTACCGCAACGCCGAGGCCGAGTACCTGGTCGTCGCGAACGCCGGCAACCACGACGCCGTCGCGCAGGCGCTGCTGGAACGGCTGCAGGGCTTCGACGCGACTCTCGCCGACGCGACCGAGGCGCTCGCCCTGATCGCGGTGCAGGGGCCGCTCGCGCGGCAGATCCTGCACGCGACGGCCGGTCTCGAGCACGACGACGACAAGGCGATGGGCCACACGCTCGACACCCTGCCCTACTACGCGATCATGGGCGCCGTGTTCGCCGGCCGTCCGCTGTTGATCGCCCGCACCGGCTACACGGGCGAAGACGGCTTCGAACTCTACGTCGACGCCGCGACCGCGCCGCTGCTCTGGTCGGCGCTGCTCGAGGCGGGCACGCCGCTGGGACTGCTCCCCGCCGGACTCGCCGCTCGCGACACCCTCCGCCTCGAGGCGGGGATGCCGCTCTACGGTCACGAGCTGGGTCGCGACATCCAGCCCGCGCAGGCCGGGCTCGGCCGGATCGCCCCGCCCGCCTCGAAGGCGGTCGACTTCGTCGGCCGCGCCGCCGTCGAGGCCGGTCCCGCCGCCGACTCTCGCGTGCTCGTCGGCCTCGCCGCCGAAGGGCGCCGCGCCGGCCGTGCCGGCTACGCCGTGCTCGCGCCCGAGGGCGAGGGAGGAGCCGCCGTCGGCGAGATCACCTCCGGCGCGCTCTCGCCCACCCTCGGCCACCCCATCGCCCTCGCCTTCGTCGACCCCGCCGTCGCGGCCGTCGGCCAGGTTCTCGACCTCGACGTGCGCGGCAGCCGCATCCCGGCCCGCGTCGTCGCCCTGCCCTTCTACACACGGAAGAAGTGAACATGTCCGAGCTTCAGTACACCGCCGAGCACGAGTGGATCGCCGTCGACGGCGACGTCGCCACCATCGGCATCACCGCCTACGCCGCCGAGAAGCTCGGCGACGTCGTCTACGTCGACCTGCCGGCTGCCGGCACCGCTCTGACCTCGGGCGCCGTCGTCGGCGAGATCGAGTCGACCAAGTCGGTCGGCGAGCTCTTCGCCCCCACTGACGGCGAGGTCGTCGAGGCCAACCAGGCCGTGATCGACGACCCCTCGCTGGTCAACTCCGACCCGACCGGTGACGGCTGGATGATCCGCGTGCGCTTCACCGCGCTGCCGAGCCTGCTCAGCGCGGAGGAGTACGCCGCGCTCACCGCCGAGTGAGCGGCCAGGGAGCCGGCGCCCGGCCGATCGTCGGCGCCGGTCGCCTCGGCGAGGTCTTCGCCGACCGCCACATCGGCCTCGACCGCGCCGCCGAGGCGCACATGCTCGAGGTCGTCGGCTACGACTCCGTCGACGCGCTGATGGATGCGGCGGTGCCCGCCGGCATCCGCCTGCAGCCCGGAGAGTCCGACGGCACCGCCGCGCTGCCGCCCGCCGCGAGCGAGCGCGAGGCGCTGGCCGAGCTGCGCGCCCTCGCCGACCGCAACACCGTGCGCCGCTCGATGATCGGCCTCGGCTACTACGGCACGGTCACGCCGGCCGTGATCCAGCGCAACGTGCTCGAGAACCCGAGCTGGTACACGGCCTACACGCCGTACCAGCCCGAGATCTCGCAGGGCCGTCTCGAGGCGCTCATCAACTTCCAGACGATGGTCGCCGACCTGACCGGCCTGACCACGGCGAACGCCTCGATGCTCGACGAGGGCACCGCGGTGGTCGAGGGGATGCTGCTCGCGCGCCGCGCCTCGAAGTCGACGTCGGACGTGTTCCTGGTCGACGCGGACGTGCTGCCGCAGACCCGCGCGCTGCTGCAGCATCGCGCCGAGGCGGTCGGGATCGAGCTGCGCTTCGCCGACCTGGCCGACGCTGCTGACTCGGGTGACGCCGCGATCGCCGAGGTCGCCGCCGACGTCTTCGGCGTCGTCGCGCAGTACCCCGGCGCCTCCGGCCGGCTCGCCGACCCGAGGGCCGTCTTCGCCGCCGTCAAGGCCGGGGGAGGCGTCGCCGTCGCGGCGACCGACCTGCTCGCTCTCACGCTGATCGCCGCGCCCGGCGAGCTCGGCGCCGACGTCGCCGTCGGCAGCTCGCAGCGCTTCGGCGTGCCCATGGGCTTCGGCGGCCCGCACGCCGGGTTCATGGCCGTGCGCGCGGGACTCGAGCGCCAGCTCCCCGGCCGCCTCGTCGGCGTCTCGCAGGATGCGGCCGGTCACGCCGCCTACCGTCTCTCGTTGCAGACGCGCGAGCAGCACATCCGCCGTGAGAAGGCGACGAGCAACATCTGCACCGCGCAGGTGCTGCTCGCCGTCATGGCATCGATGTACGCCGTCTACCACGGCCCCGCCGGTCTCAAGCGGATCGCCCACCGGGTCAACCGCACCGCGACCCGCGTCGCCGAGGCGCTCGGCGACGCCGTCGTGCACCGCGCCTTCTTCGACACCGTGCTCGTGCGGGTGCCCGGCACCGCGCACCGCGTGGCCGCCGACGCGCGCGACCTCGACCTGCTGCTGCACGTCGTCGACGACGACCACATCCAGTTCAGCGTCGACGAGACGACGACCGACGAAGAGGCGACGACCGTCGCCCGCCTCATCGGCGCGGCCCTCGGCACGCCCGACGCGGCCCTGCCGTTCAAGGCGACGCTCGTCAGCGTCCAGCCGCCGCTCGTGCGCGAGAGCGATTACCTCACGCACCCGGTGTTCGATACGCACCATTCCGAGACCGGCATGATGCGCTATCTCAAGCACCTGGCCGACAAGGACTACGCGCTCGACCGGGGCATGATCCCGCTCGGCTCGTGCACCATGAAGCTCAATGCGGCCACCGAGATGGCGGCCGTGACGTGGCCCGAGTTCGCCGACCTGCACCCCTTCGCCCCCGAGGCGGATGTCGAGGGCTCGCTCCAGTTGATCGAGCAGCTGCAGTCGTGGCTCGCGACCGTCACCGGCTACGACCGCGTCTCGCTGCAGCCGAACGCCGGCAGCCAGGGCGAGCTCGCCGGACTCCTCGCGATCCGCGGCTACCACCTCAGCCGCGGGGATGCCGCCCGCACGATCTGCCTCATCCCGTCGAGCGCGCACGGCACCAATGCCGCCAGCGCCGTGCTCGCCGGCATGCGCGTCGTCGTCGTCGCCTGCACCGACACCGGTGACGTCGACCTCGACGACCTGCGCGCCAAGATCGCCCAGCACGCCGACGAGATCGCCGCGCTCATGATCACCTACCCGTCGACGCACGGCGTCTACGAGCACGAGGTGCGCGCCATCGCGGATGCCGTGCACGAGGCCGGCGGGCAGGTCTACGTCGACGGCGCGAACCTCAACGCGCTGCTCGGCTACGCCCGCTTCGGCGACTTCGGCGGCGACGTCTCGCACCTCAACCTGCACAAGACGTTCTGCATCCCGCACGGCGGCGGCGGACCCGGCGTCGGACCGGTCGCGGCGAAGGCGCACCTCGCGCCGTTCCTGCCGGGCCACCCGCTGCAGCAGCGCGACACGATCGACCGCGACGGCGCGACCCTGCCCGACCACCACAACATCGTCAGCGCGGCGCCGTACGGCAGCCCGAGCATCCTGCCGATCTCCTGGTCGTACGTGCGGATGATGGGCGCCGACGGACTCAAGCGCGCCACCGGTGCGGCTGTGCTCGCCGCGAACTACCTCGCCGTGCGACTGCGCGAGGCGTTCCCGGTGCTCTACTCGGGCGACAACGGTCTCGTCGCGCACGAGTGCATCCTCGACCTGCGCCCGCTGCGCGAGGCGACCGGCGTGACCGTCGACGACGTGGCCAAGCGCCTCATCGACTACGGCTTCCACGCGCCGACGATGTCGTTCCCGGTCGCGGGCACGCTCATGGTCGAGCCGACCGAGAGCGAAGACCTCGCCGAGCTCGACCGCTTCGTCGAGGCGATGATCGCCATCCGCGCCGAGGCCGACGCCGTCGCCGCGGGGGAGTGGACGCACGACGACAACCCGCTCGTGAACGCGCCTCACACGGCCGAGAGCGTCGTCGTCGGCGAGTGGACGCACCCCTACGACCGCGAGCGCGCGGTCTACCCGGTGCGCTCCCTCGTGGCCGGCAAGTACTGGCCGCCGGTGCGTCGCATCGACCAGGCGTACGGCGACCGCAACCTCGTCTGCGCCTGCCCGCCGGTCGAGGCCTTCGCCTAGGGACTCAGGCCTCGACCGGCGGGCCGGCTGCGCCTGGCTGTGCTAGTCACCGCTCCTGCGGAGCGCGGCCGGTCGAAGCCTTCGCCTAGGGGCTCAGGCCTCGACCGGCGGGCCGGCTGCGCCTGGCTGTGCTTGTCACCGCTCCTGCGGAGCGCGGCCGGTCGAGGCCTTCGCCTGATCTGATCCCGAGTTGCCCGCTTCCGCGGCGTGTCGAGTCCGGCATGCCGCGGAAGCGGGCAACTGGCCCATCTGGCCGAGCGAGACGCTCAGCGGCCGACGCCGAAGAGCGCGGGGAACGTGGATGCGGCCCACGGGTAGCCGATGAACACGACCGCGTCGATGATCGTGTGCGCGATCACCAGCGGAAGCACCCGCTTCGTGCGCGAGTACAGCCAGCCGAAGATCAGCCCCATGATCAGGTTGCCGACGAATCCGCCCCAGCCCTGGTACAGGTGGTAGCTGCCGCGCAGCAGGGCGGCGCCGACGATGATCGTCCAGTCCTTCCACCCGGCATCGCGCAGCCGGGCGAAGAGGTACCCGATCACGATGACCTCCTCGCTCGCGCCCGCGCGGAACGCCGAGAGCAGCAGCACCGGGATCGTCCACCAGTGCTCGGTGAGCCCGTTCGCCTGCACCCCGACCGCGAGGCCGAGTGCACGCGCGCCCAGGTAGACGCCGATGCCGCCGGCGCCGATGACGAGGGCGAGACCGAGGCCCTGCAGCGCATCCTTGCCGGGGCGGGTGAAGTCGATGCCGAGGCGGCCGAGTCGCGGACGCGTCGCGCTCCACAGCAGGAAGCAGACGAGCGCGACCGGAACGAGATCGCCGACCAGCGAGAGCAGCTGGTAGAGCAGATCGAAGATCTCGCGGTCGCTGCGCGAGGGGTTGAGCGTCGTCGTCTGACCACGCAGCGGGCCGCGGGTGCTCGCGTCGATCAGCTGCACGATCGAGTACAGCGCCGAGAGGCCGAGCGACAGCCCGAGCACGATCAGGACCTCGGCATGGATGCGGGCGCGGCTCACGCGACGATCGTAGGCGTGCGTCGTCGTCGCAGCGCGCGCGGCCACCCAGGCGTCGTCAGCGCGGCGATCCGTCACCGACCGACGCACCCGGTGGGGCGTTCGGAGGACACGCCCGCCCCGGCGTTCGCGGGCTCGCCGCCGGAGCTAGTCCGGCCGAGGCGCACGATTCCGCCGAATCGGGGTACATATCGGCGCATATGTGCAGATCGCGCAACATATCGCGCCGATCATTTCCGAGAGGTAACGTTTCCCCCGGGGATTTGGCCGGGGTACACCCGCGACCTATCGTTTCCCCAGGACACGGCGGTGTGTTTCTGCATGCGCACTGTCGTGAAGCTTTCTGCACAGGAGGAACATTGCGAATCTCTCGGATGGGGGCGATCGTCGGCGGCATCGCCCTGGCGACCACCGTCGCCCTGGCCGGATGCGCCACGGGGGGCGGCTCCAACGGCGCCGACTCGGGCATCATCTCGACCAACGGCTCTGAGCCCCAGAACCCGCTGATCCCGACGAACACCAACGAGGTCGGCGGAGGAAAGATCCTCGACGCCATCTTCGCGGGGCTCGTCTACTACGAGGCGGACGGCACCCCCGTCAACGATCTCGCCGAGTCGATCACCTCGACCGACCAGCAGAACTACACCGTGAAGATCAAGTCGGGCGAGAAGTTCTCGAACGGCGAGGCCGTCACCTCCGACTCCTTCATCAACGCGTGGAAGGATGGCGCCCTCCTCTCGAACAAGCGCCTCAACTCCTACTTCTTCGAGGACATCCAGGGCTTCAGCTACGACGAGGACAGCGATCTCACCGGTCTGAAGAAGGTCGACGACCAGACCTTCACGATCGCGCTGAACTCGAAGCTCGCGGACTTCCCGCTGCGCCTCGGCTACTCGGCCTTCTACCCGCTGCCGAAGGACGCCTTCGACAGCAAGGGCCAGGTCACCAAGGCCTTCGGTGAGAACCCCGTCGGCAACGGCCCGTACAAGCTGGCGAGCAAGACCGCCTGGCAGCACAACAAGAAGATCGACCTGACGACGAACTCGTCGTACACGGGTGGTCGCAAGGCCGACAACAAGGGTCTGTCGATCGTCTTCTACTCCGACCTCGGCGCCGCCTACCAGGACCTGCTGAGCGACAACCTCGACGTGCTCGACGCGCTGCCCGACTCGGCCTTCGCGAACTTCAAGAGCGACCTCGGCGACCGCGCCATCAACACCCCCGGCGCCGTCTTCCAGTCGTTCACGATCCCGTCGGACACGACGAATTACACCGACCAGACCGCGTTCGCGCACTTCCAGGGCGACGAGGGCAAGCTGCGTCGCGCCGCGATCTCGCACGCGATCGACCGCGACACCATCACGGAGAAGATCTTCGACGGAACCCGCACCCCGGCGGTCGACTTCACGTCGCCGACGATCTCGGGCTTCAACAAGGACATCGCCGGCTCGGACGTGCTGAAGTACGACCCCGACGAGGCCAAGAAGCTGTGGGCTGAGGCCGACGCGATCTCGCCGTGGTCGGGTTCGTTCTCGATCGCGTACAACACCGACGGCGGCCACAAGGGCTGGGTCGACGCGGTCTGCAACGGTCTGAACAACAACCTCAAGGGCATGGACTGCTCCGGCAAGGCGTACCCGACCTTCCAGCAGGCGCGTCAGCTCATCTCGAAGAACGACGCCGGCAAGCGCGACATCACGACCGCGTTCCGCAGCGGATGGCAGGCCGACTACCCGGGTCTGTTCAACTTCCTGGGGCCGTTGTACGCCACCAACGCGAGCTCGAACGACGGTGACTACTCGAACGCCGACTTCGACAACCTGCTGAAGGAGGGCTCGAGCGAGCCCGACATCGACAAGGCCAACGCGAAGTTCACGCAGGCCGAGGAAGTCCTCTTCAAGGACCTTCCGGCGATCCCGCTCTGGTACCAGAACACCGTCGGTGGATTCAGCACCAAGGTGGAGAACGTCAAGGTGGGCTGGAACAGCGTGCCGATCTACTACCAGATCACCAAGAAGTAAGCACCCTTGCTTCACCCGTGGGGCGGCAGCGTCAGCTGCCGCCCCACACCCGTGACACCACCACGAAAGAAACCATCCTCATGACCCGACGTCTGGCCGGTTGATCCCATGGTCTTCTACGTCATCCGCCGAATCCTGCAGGCGATCCCTGTACTCATCGGCACCACGTTCCTCATCTACTTCCTCGTCTTCGCGATGCCGGGCGACCCGGTCGCCGCGCTGTTCGGCGACAAGCAGCCGAACGCCGAGCTGCTCAAGGCGCTGCGTGAGCAGTACCACCTCAACGAGCCGTTCATCGTGCAGTACCTCTACTACCTGCGCGATGTCGTCACCGGCAACTTCGGCACCTCCTTCTCGGGGCAGTCCGTCAACGCCGTGCTCGCCGACACGATCCCCGTGACCGCGCGACTCGCGCTCATGGCCGTCATCCTCGAGATGATCGTCGGCGTCGCCATCGGCCTCGTCGCCGGCCTGCGCAAGGGCAAGCTCTTCGACCTCAGCTCGCTCGTGGTCAGCCTGCTCTTCCTCTCGGTGCCGATCTTCGTGATCGCCTTCATCGGCCAGTTCGGCCTCGGATTCAAGCTCGGGCTGTTCCCGACGACGGTCGGCGCCGACGCGTCGATCCCGCGACTGCTGCTCCCGGCGATCGTCCTCGCGGCGAGCCTCGTCGCCGTCAACATCCGCCTCACCCGCGGATCGGTGATCGAGACGCTCGGAAACGACTTCGTGCGCACCGCCTTCTCGAAGGGGCTCTCGCGCGGCCGCGTCATCCGCGTGCACGTGCTGCGCAACTCGCTCATCCCCGTGACCACGCAGCTGGGCGCCGACTTCGGCATCCTGCTGGTCGGCGCGACCGTGACCGAGGGCATCTTCAACGTGCCCGGCGTCGGTCAGACCCTGTATCAGGCGATCATCCGCGGAGAACGACCCACCGTCGTGTCGTTCGTCACCGTGATGGTGCTGTTCTACCTCGTGGTGAACATCGTCATCGACCTGGTCTACGCCGTTCTCGACCCGAGGATCCGCTATGTCAAGTAACACCGTGCCGCGCCGGAGCGCGGAGCACTTCGTCGCGCCCGTCAGCGAGACCCCGGTCGCGGCGATCGACCAGGTCAAGCTCGATGACAAGCGCAGCAACCTGTGGACGGATGCCTGGCGCGACCTGCGTCATCGCCCGCTGTTCTGGGTGTCCGTCGCGTTCATCCTGCTCTTCATCGTCGTGGCGATCGCGCCGGGCCTCTTCACCCAGGTGCCCCCGAACGCGCAGTGCGTTCTGGGCAACAGCAACGGAGCGCCGACGGCTGAGCACATCCTCGGATACACGAAGCAGGGCTGCGACGTCTTCTCGCGCATCGTCCACGGCGCCGGAGCCTCGCTCTCGGTCGGCTTCCTCGTGATCGCGATGTCGGGCATCACCGGCGCGCTGCTCGGATCGATCGCCGGCTTCTTCGGCGGGTGGGTCGACAGCGTGCTGATGCGCCTCGGCGACATCTTCTTCTCGATCCCCTACATCCTCGCGGCCGTCGTGATCATGTCGGTCTTCGCCGCCTACGTGAACGTCTTCGTCATCGCCCTGGCAATCGGCGCGTTCACCTGGCCGTCGACCGCCCGCGTCATGAGGTCGGAGGTGCTGCGCGTGAAGAACTCCGACTTCGTCATGGCCGGCACCGCGCTCGGTCAGAGCCGCATCGCGCTGATGTTCAAGCACGTGCTGCCCAACGCGATCGCCCCGGTCATCGTCGTCACCACCCTGTCGCTCGCCGCGGCGATCACCGCGGAGGCGACCCTGTCGTTCCTCGGCGTCGGACTGCCGGCCGGCGTCATGTCGTGGGGCAACGACATCTCCGACGCGCAGACCGACCTGCGTTCCAACCCGGCGACGCTCATCTACCCGTCGATCGCGCTGACCATCACGGTGCTCAGCTTCGTGATCTTCGGTGAGATGCTGCGCGAGTCCCTCGACCCGAAGGCGCGTGCACAGCGATGACCGACCAGCGAACCCCTCTGCTCGAGGTCAAGGACCTCGAGGTCACCTTCCGCACGCAGCGCGGTGAGGTGCGGGCGCTCAACGGCGTCAACTTCACGATCGAACACGGCGAGACCGTCGCGATCGTCGGCGAGTCCGGCTCGGGCAAGTCGACCACCGCGGCCGCGATCATCAACCTGCTGCCGGGAACCGGCAAGATCAGCGCCGGTCAGGTGCTGTTCGAGGGCAAGGATCTGGCTCAGGCGTCGCGGACGGAGCTCGAGGACATCCGCGGCAAGGAGATCGGCTTCGTGCCGCAGGATCCGATGTCGAACCTCAACCCCGTGTGGTCGGTCGGCTTCCAGGTCGAGGAGACGATCCGCGCGAACGGCGTCGCCACGAGCGCGCGCGAGGTCAAGAAGAAGGCCGTCGAGGTGCTCAAGCAGGCCGGCCTCGAGGACGCGGACAAGCGCATGCGCCAGTTCCCGCACCAGTTCTCCGGCGGCATGCGCCAGCGCGTGCTGATCGGCATCGGTCTGTCGGGCGACCCGAAGCTGCTCATCGCCGACGAGCCCACCTCGGCGCTCGACGTGACTGTGCAGCGCCGCATCCTCGACCACCTGGGCAGCCTCACCGGAGATGCGGGCACCGCGGTGCTCTTCATCACCCACGACCTCGGCCTCGCGGCCGAGCGCGCCGAGAAGCTGATCGTCATGTACAAGGGCGACATCGTCGAGGCGGGGCCGTCGATCGAGGTGCTGCAGAACCCGCTGCACCCCTACACGCAGCGTCTGATCGCGGCGGCGCCGAGCCTCGCCTCGCGCCGCATCCAGGCCAGCGACAAGAAGCTGGGCGATCTCACGCACGCCGACCAGTCGCTCGGCGACAGCGTCGACCTGATCTCGGCCGCCGAGGAGCGCGCCGAGCACCTCGCCGCGAACCCGACCGAGTCGGTCATCCAGATCAAGGACCTGACGAAGGTCTTCAAGATCCGCACGGGCGGCTTCCGCAGCGTCGACTTCACCGCGGTCGACAAGGTCAGCATCGACATCAAGAAGGGCACCACCACGGCGCTCGTCGGCGAGTCGGGCTCGGGCAAGTCGACGGTGGCGAAGCTGCTGCTCGGCCTCGAGAAGGCGACCTCGGGCTCGATCTCGGTCAAGGGCCGCGACATCACGACGCTGAGCGGGCGCGAGCTGTTCGGCCTGCGTCGCACGATGCAGCCGGTCTTCCAGGACCCGTACGGCACCCTCGACCCGTTGGTCAACATCGGCAACACGATCGCCGAGCCGCTCAAGATCCACAAGGTCGGCGACCGCGACTCGCGTCGTGCCCGCGTGACCGAGCTGCTCGACCAGGTGGCGCTGCCGACCGCGTTGGCCGACCGCTACCCGAACGAGCTCTCGGGCGGTCAGCGTCAGCGTGTCGCCGTCGCTCGCGCGCTCGCGCTCAAGCCGGAGATCATCGTGCTCGACGAGGCCGTCTCGGCGCTCGACGTGCTCGTGCAGGCGCAGATCCTGCAGCTGCTCGCCGAGCTGCAGAGCGAGCTCGGGCTCACGTACCTCTTCATCACCCACGACCTCGCGGTCGTGCGCGTGATCGCCGACAACGTCGCGGTCATGCAGAAGGGGCGCATCGTCGAGGCCGCGTCGACCGACCAGGTCTTCGAGTCGCCGCAGCAGCAGTACACGCGCGATCTGCTCGACGCGATCCCCGGAGCCGGCATCAAGCTCGGCGTCTGAGGCGCGAGTCGATCCGACACGAAGGCCCCGCATCCGATGAGGATGCGGGGCCTTCGTCGTGCGCGGGGTGCAAGGTGCGGGGTGCGGGCGGCGCTGGACACATGCGATGCGGCGGCGCGGCGGGTGCGGCGATGCGGCGATGCGGCGCCCGGGCGTACGTCGGAGCGGGTCTCAGGCGGCGACGGCCGGGATGAGCAGCAGGAGCAGCACGACCGTGACGGCGGGCACCCACCAGTCGACGCGCACGACGACCCCGGCAGCGAATGGCGCCGGTCCGGCAGTCGTGACCGAGGCATCGTCGGTGACGCCTGCCCGCTCGTCCCGTTCCGCCGCGGCGGCGAGCCAGCGGTCGATCACGAGGTGCGTCGGCGGCAGCGCGGCCCGCCCGGCTCGGCTGTTCGCGGCGCGCAGGCTCTGATCTTCGGCGACGGCGCGCGGCGCCCGGTCGAGACCGGCGGCCGGCGCGCCCCACGAGCGCACCAGGCGGCCGTCGACGAGGTGCGCGCGCAGCTGGTAGCGGCTCTCGAGGTGATCGATCGCCGCCCAGGGCAGCTCGAAGCGGCGCCACACGTTGACGACCTCCAGCCGGTCGCGGCTGACGACGACGCTCGGTCGAACCAGCACGGCGAACAGCAGCCAGGCGACGAGCAGGATCCACGGCAGGGCGCGCAGCGCGACGCCCCACTGCCCCCGCACGATCGCGTCGCCGAGCAGGAAGAGCCCGACGGCGACGACGACGCCGACGAGCCAGATCGAACTGGGGGAGCGCAGCACCAGCCGCTCTCGCGAGCGGCGGTCGGCGGCGGAGTCGGTCATGGCATCCAGCCTGGCATGCCGTGACTGCGCGACCGGTGCGCCCCGAGGTCAGACGGCGACGTCGAAGCGCTCCTCCTCGGCCCAGTGGCAGCGCACCTCGCGGTCGTGCACCGACCGGGCTGCCGGATCCTCTTCGGCGCAGCGCCGCTGACGATCTTCGGGCAGCAGCTTGTAGAGCGGGCAGCGGCTGCGGAACGGGCACCCGGTGATCTCGTCCAGCGGCGAGGGCAGGTCTCCCTGCAGCAGCACCCGGCTGCGCGTGCGCTCGACCTGCGGGTCGGGCACCGGCACCGCCGAGAACAGCGCCTGGGTGTAGGGATGCCGCGGGTCGCTGAAGATGAGTTCGGCGGGCCCGTACTCGACGATGCGGCCGAGGTACATGACGGCCACGTCGTCGGCGATGTGCCGCACGACGGCGAGGTCGTGGGCGACGAACAGATACGACAGCCCGAGCTGCGCCTTGAGATCTTCGAGCAGATTGAGCACGCCCGCCTGCACCGAGACGTCGAGCGCCGAGACGGGCTCGTCGAGCACGAGGATCTTCGGCTCGACGATCAGCGCGCGGGCGATGCCGATGCGCTGCCGCTGGCCGCCCGAGAACTGGTGCGGGTAGCGGTTCGCGAAGCTCGGCTCGAGGCCGACGAGCTCGAGCATGCGCGCGACGCGGCGCAGCTGCTCGTCTTTCGGCACCCCGGTGACGGTGAGCGGCTCGGCGATGATGTCCTGCACCGACATGCGCGGGTCGAGCGAGGCCATCGGGTCCTGGAACACGATCTGGATCTCGCTGCGCAGCTTGCGCCGGTCGGCCGCGCTGAGCGTCGCGGTGTCGACGCCGTTGACGGCGATCGAGCCGAACTGCGCCTTCGCGAGCTCCATGAGCTCGAGGATCGTCGTCGTCTTGCCCGATCCCGACTCGCCGACGAGTCCGAGGGTCGTGCCGCGGTCGATCGAGAAGCTGACGCCGTCGACGGCCTTGACGGTGCCGATGCGGCGACGGAACACCGTCCCCTTCATGACCGGGAAGGTGCGCTTGACGTCGCGCAGCTCGACCACCGGCGCCGACTCGACGCGGGCCACCGGGGCGGCTTCGACCTCTTCCGGCCGCGGGAAGATGTCGGGGCGGCGCAGGCTGCCCGAGGCGATCTCCTCGGCGCGGATGCAGGCCGCGCTGTGATCAGCGGCGCCGGCGACCGGCAGCAGCGCCGGCTCTTCGCCGCGACAGGCGGCGAAGGCGGCGGGGCAGCGATCGGCGAAGGGGCATCCCTTCGGCACCTGGGTCAGCAGCGGCGGGCGCCCCTCGAGCGGCACGAGGCGCTCCTCACGCGGTGCCGCCATGTTCGGCATCGAGCGCAGCAGGCCGATCGTGTACGGCATCGCGGGGGCGGCGAAGAGCTGATCGACCGGCGCCTGCTCGACGATGCGCCCGGCGTACATCACCGCGACGCGGTCTGCGTTGCCGGCGACGACGCCGAGATCGTGGGTGATGAGCACGACGGCGGCGCCGGTGATCTCCTTGGCCTTCTGCAGCACCTCGAGGATCTGCGCCTGGATCGTGACGTCGAGGGCCGTGGTCGGCTCGTCGGCGATGATCAGCTTCGGGTCGTTCGCGATAGCGATCGCGATCATGGCGCGCTGGCGCATCCCGCCCGAGAACTCGTGCGGGAAGCTGTCGACGCGACGCTGCGGATTCGGGATGCCGACGACGCCGAGCAGTTCGACCGCGCGAGCGCGGGCGGCCTGGTTCGAGATCGACCGGTCGTGCAGCTTGAGGCCCTCGATGATCTGCTGCCCGATCGTGTACACGGGGGTGAGCGCCGAGAGCGGATCCTGGAAGATCATCGCGATCTCGCTGCCGCGGATGCGCGAGAGCTGCTTGTCGTCGAGGTCGAGCAGCTCGCGGCCGTCGAAGCGGATGCTGCCCGAGACCTGCGCGCTCGACGGCAGCAGGCCCATGACGGCGGTCGACGACACCGACTTGCCCGAGCCAGACTCGCCGACGATGCCGAGGAACTCGCCTCGGTTCACCTCGTAGCTCACGCCGCGCACGGCGTGCACCTGCTGTCGCTGACCGCCGAAGGTGACCCGCAGGTCGTCGACGCGGAGAAGAGGCTCAGTCACGGTTGGCTCCCGAGGTCGGGTCGATGGCGTCGCGGAAGGCGTCGCCGAGCAGGCTGGTCGCGAGCACCGTCGCGACGAGCGTCGCGGCGGGGAGCAGGAACAGCCACGGGCGGGTCACGGCGGCGCCGCTGTAGCCGGCGAGCAGCGATCCCAGCGACACGTCCGGCGTCTGGATGCCGAACCCGAAGTAGCTCAGCGTCGACTCGAAGATGATCGCGGCCCCGACGCCGAGGGTGGCGTCGATGATGAGCAGCGAGGCGACGTTGGGGATGATGTGGCGGCGGATGATCGTGAACGGCTTCACGCCCATGTACCGCGCCGCCTTGACGAAGTCGCGTTCGCGCAGCGACATCGTCTGACCGCGCACGACGCGGGCCATGACCATCCAGCTGAACACCGCGATGAGGAGGACCAGCGCGACCCAGCTCAGCTGCTTGAAGACGGGGCTGATGAGAACCAGGATGAAGAACGAGGGGATGACCAGCAGCAGGTCGATGACCCAGACGATCACCCGGTCGACCACGCCGCCGAAGTAGCCGGCGATCGCGCCGACGAAGCCGGCGATGAGCGTCGCGAGCGGCCCGGCGATGAGGCCGATGATGATCGACTTCTGCAGCCCGACGAGGGTCTGGGCGTAGATGTCCTGTCCGATGTCGTTGGTGCCGAACCAGTGGCCGTTTCCGGGAGGGGCGCCGAAGGCGAGCACGTCGGAGTCGGTCGCGTTGAAGGGCGCGAGCAGCGGGCCGACGAAGGCCCAGAGCGTGATCAGCGCGAGCACGATCGCGCCGATCCAGGCGCGCTTGGCCGAGAAGGTGCGGCGCAGCACGCCGTGCCGGGTGTCGGCGGGGGTGGAGGCGGCGGAGTCGGCCTCGGTGTCGACGGTCGTGGTCGTCGGGTCGATCGACGTCATCAGACCCTCACTCTCGGGTCGAGGGCGGCATAGAGGAAGTCGGCGAGGGTGCCGGAGATGAGCACGAGGATGGCGGTGAACAGGATCGTCCCGGCGCCGGCGTTGATGTCGTTGTTGCCGATGCTCTGGATCAGGTACTCGCCCATCCCGTGCCAGCTGAAGGCCAGCTCGGTCACGCTCGCGCCGGTGAGCACGAGGCCGAAGGAGTAGGCGAAGAAGGTCGACATGGGGATGAGGGCGACGCGCACGCCGTGGCGGAACATCGCCGAGCCGCGGGTGCGCCCCTTCGAGCGGGCCGTGCGGATGTAGTCGGCGCTCATCACGTCGAGCATCGCCGAGCGCTGGTAGCGCGAGTACGACGCGACAGCGATCAGCGTCAGCGTGATGGTCGGCAGCAGCAGGTGGATGAGCCGGTCGCCCAGCTGGGTGAAGAAGCCGCCTTGCAACCCGGGTGTGTATTCGCCGGTGAAGTTGATCAGCTGGGTTCCGGCGGCGCCATTGAGCCCGGTCGCGAGGATCATCAGCACGACCGCGATGACGAAGGTCGGGGTCGCGAAGACCACGAACGAGGCGTAGGTCGTCACCTGGTCCGAGGCCCGGTACTGGCGTACCGCGCCCCACACGCCGATGAGCACGCCGATGACGGCGCCGAGCACGGTGCCGATGATGAGCAGCCGCAGGCTCGTGCCCGAGCGGGCGAAGATGTCGGCCGTCACCTCGGTGCCGCGCGTGCTGACGCCGAGCGAACCGGTGGTCACGAGGTGGGTGATCCAGTTGCCCAGACGCACGAGAAGCGGCACGTCGGGGTTGGCGCCGAGTCGATTCAGCGCGGTGTCGATCGCGGCCTGCGGAACCGGGGGATTCCGACCGAGGAACCGGGCTTCGGGATTGAGGGTCGAGCTGATGAGCAGGTAGCCGAGAACCGTGGCGACCGAGGTGAGGGCGATGTAGTTGAGCAGCCTCTTGAGCAGGAATCCAGCCACATCTCGCCTTTCTCAACGGCACGCCCGTCGCCTCGTCGCGACGCGTAAAACCTACCGTCTGCTCGGGGAATCGACGACGCCAGCGGGTTCGCCGCGCCGTCGCTCAGTCTCGACAGCCATCGTTTCAGGGCTGTTTCCCCGATGGTTCAGCAACATAACAAAACGTCATCGGCCGTGGGTCTACCCCCGCTCGGGGTGCATAGTGTTCGGAACGACCCGCTGGAGCCGCGCCGATCGCGTGCGCCCGGCATCGGGTCGGGGCATCCATCACGAAAGGATCATCCATGGTCTCCATGCGCAAGCCGGGGCTGGTGATCGCGTCGCTCGCGATCGCAGGTCTGGCGCTGGCCGGCTGCTCGGCCGGCGGCGGCAACGACGCCAGCACCTCGCCGAGTGACACCACCAAGCTCCCCAGCACGGGATGGGAGAAGGCGGACTACGACCAGGTCAAGGACGGCGGCAAGCTGACGCTGCCGATCGACACCTTCCCCGCCAACTGGCAGACCTACAACCTCGACGCGGGCACGGTCGATGACGCGCTGCTGTCGACGCTCTACCTGCCGAGCCTCATCACGGTCAAGGAAGACGGCACCTGGGAGCCGAACAAGGACTACGTGACCTCGCTCGAGCTCGCCAGCGAGGACCCGCAGGTCGTCGACATCAAGTTCAACCCGCAGGCCAAGTGGTCGGACGGCACGCCGCTCAGCGCCGACGACATCGCGGCGAACTGGAACGCGCTCAAGTCGCCCGACACCGACTTCGCCCCGACGTCGAGCAACGTGTGGGAGGACATCTCCAGCGTCGAGCCCGGTGCCGACCAGTCGGAGGTCAAGCTGACCTTCAAGAACAAGAACGCCGACTGGCCGTCGATCTTCGGCCCGATCTACCCGAAGTGGGCCGTCGACACCCCTGACCACTTCAACAACCTGTGGAAGTCGCAGCCGGTCGCGGCCGACGGCACGACGATCGTGTCGGGCGGGCCGTACATCATCTCGTCGCTCGACGCGAACGCCCAGGTCGTGACCTTCACGAAGAACCCCGCCTGGTGGGGCGAGCAGCCGAAGCTCGACACGATCATCTTCAAGTCGGTGAGCCGCAATGGTCTCGCCCAGGCGTTCGCCAACAAGGAGATCGACGCCTTCAACCTCTACGGCTCGGCCGACAACCTGAAGACCGCCGAGGCGCGGTCGGATGCCGAGATCCAGCGCTCGCTCGGAACGACCTTCCGCCACGTGACGCTCAACGGCACCTCCGACGTCTTCAAGGACGTCAAGGTGCGTCAGGCCTTCGCGAAGTCGCTGCAGCGCGACGTGCTCGCGCAGGCGATCCTCAAGCCGGTCGGAAGCCCGGTGACGGTGCTCGGCAACCTGGTCTACCTGCCGGGTCAGAAGGGCTACGAGGATGACGCGCAGAGCGTGATCGGCTACGACGTCGACGGCGCGAAGAAGCTGCTCGAGGAGGCCGGCTGGAAGCAGGACGGCAACGTCGCGAAGAAGGACGGCAAGGCGCTCACCGTGCGTTTCGTCATCCCGTCCGAGAACCAGAACTCGGCGAACGTCGCGCAGCTGGTCAAGCAGCAGGCCGCCAAGGCCGGCTTCAAGGTCGACATCGACGTGGTCCCGTCTGACGACTTCTTCACGAAGTACGTCACGACCGAGACCCGCGACTTCGATGCGACCTACTTCGCCTGGCAGGGCACGCCGTTCCCGGTGTCGAGCGTGAAGTCGATCTACTACCCGGCCAACTCGGGCCAGAACTACCCGGGCGTGACCGACAAGAGCCTCGGCAAGGCCTTCGACACCGCGAACGCGGAGCTGGATGCCGACAAGCGCGTCACCGAGGCGCAGAAGATCGACAAGAAGCTCGTGAACCTCGTCACCACGGTGCCGCTGTTCCCGGAGCCCTACGCCTGGGGCGTGACGAAGGGCCTGGTCAACTACGGTCCCTCGCAGTTCGAGGTGCAGAACCCGCCGTGGACGCGCATCGGCTGGAAGAGCTGACGCACTCGTCCTGACCGCGACGGCGGCATCCCCTCGGGGGTGCCGCCGTCGTCGTGTCTCGGCGCCGTCGCGGCGCGCCCGCTCCCAGCAGGACGCCCGGTCGACCCCTTGTAGGCTGACCGGGATGAGGTTCCCCCGCCCCGCTCTCGCCGTCGCCGCCGTGGCCGCCGCGCTCGTGCTCGCCGCGTGCACCTCCCCGGCGCCCGAGGTGCAGAAGGGCGCGTCGCTCAGCGTCAGCATCGCGACCCCGTTCACCTCGGCCAATCCGCGCACGGCGCACGGTCGCACCGCGACGAACGCCGATGTCGGCTATCTCACCTCGACGGGGTTCGGCTACTACGACCCGAGCGGGCAGCTCGTGCTCGACACCTCCTTCGGCAAGGCCGAGATCGTGTCGCAGTCCCCGTTCCGCGTGCGCTACACGCTGGCCGACCAGGTGCAGTGGAGCGACGGCACCCCGATCGACGCGACTGACCTGCTCCTCACCTGGGCCGCCGAGTCGCAGCGTCTCGACTCGAAGGACGCGGCCGCGCAGCTCGACCCCGCGACGGGTCTGCTCAAGGCCGATGCCCCCGCCGACAGCGTGTGGTTCGGCGCCCCCGGCGGTCTGCTGCGCGACGCGGCGAAGACCCCGACCATCTCGGATGCGGGCCGCTCGATCGAGGTCGAGTACACCCATCCGGTCGCCGGCTGGCAGCTGGCGCTGGAGCCGAGTGTGCCCGCCCACGTCATCGCGAAGACGGCGCTGAAGACCTCGGGGGCCTCGGCGGGCAAGAAGGCGGTCGCCGCGGCGATCCGCGCCGGATCCGGTGCCGAGCTCGCGGCGATCGCACGGGCGTGGAACGGCGGATGGGACTTCGCGACGACGCCGAAAGACGCCGCTCTGCTCGTGTCGTCCGGTCCCTACCGCGTGAAGACCGCGGGGGAGGCGGGCGTCGAGCTCGTGCGCAACAGCGCCTACCGCGGCGATCGCGCGGCGCGCGTGCCCACCCTGCGTCTCGACTACAGCGCCGACTCCTCGGTCACGATCGGCGCGCTCGCTCAGGGCGACCTCGATGTGGCGCGCCTGCGCATCGGCTCCGATTTCGCGGCCGTCTCGGATGTCACCTCGGCCTCGAGCGCGGTGGAGGCGTCCTCGCGCATCGACCTGGTCGAGGCGAACACCTCGTCGCCGCGCAACGGCGCGATGCTCGACAACTCCTTCCGACGTGCGTTCCTGCTCTCGATCCCGCGCCAGGAGATCGTCGATCAGCTCTTCGACGGCGTCGGCACCGACGCCTCGCCGCTGCAGTCCTGGGTGGCGGCGCCCGGCGACGCCGACTACACGACGGCGGCCACCTCGAACGGCTCGGCGGCGTACTCGGCCGACGCGAAGAAGACCCTGCAGGACGTGCTCGACGGCGCGCGCGTCTCCGACCGTTCGGTCTGCGTGCTCTACGACTCGACGAATCCGCGTCGCACGGCGACCTTCGAGATCATCCGCGACGCCGCGGCGGAGTACGACATCTCCGTGACCGACTGCGGCACCGCCGACTGGCGCAACCGCCTCGTCGAGCCTCAGGCGTGGGATGTCGCGCTGCTCTCCTGGGATGCCGCCAGCGCGACGCGCCCCGGTGCGGTCGAGGTGCTGCAGAGCGACGAGCTCGCGGCTTCGCCGCTGGACACCCCGGACAGCGCGACGGCCGGTGCGCTCACGGCGCTGCAGCGGGCCACGACCGAGGCCGCGCGCACGGAGGCTCTGGCCGAGCTCGACCATGCGCTGTGGGACAACGACCGCCTGCTCCCGCTCTACCGTCTGCCGTCCGTGATCTCGCACGGGCAGGGCGTGGGCGGCGTCAAGCCCGGCCCTTCGGCTCGGTCGGTGCTCTGGAACGCGTGGACGTGGCGCGCCGCCGCCGAGCGCCCGACCCCGAGCTCCAGCCCCTCGTCGTGAGCCGTCGCATCCGCGCCGCCGTGCTGGCGGCGGTCGCCGTCGCGCTCGCGCTGAGCGCGTGCACGGGCCCGCAGCCTCACCTGGTCGACGGCAGCGTCGTGCGGGTGGCCGTCGACCAGCCGCTCGACGGTCTGAACCCGCGCACCTCGGCCGCGCGGGCCAACAGCGTCGACGGCGCGGTCGCCCAGCTGACCCAATCGGGCTTCGGCTGGTGGGGCGATGACGGCGCGTGGGTCGCCGACCCCGGCTTCGGCTCGGTCGACGTCGTCGCGCAGGATCCGTTCACCGTGCGCTGGCGGGTGGCGAGCGGGGTGACCTGGTCCGACGGCGTGCCGGTGGATGCCGCCGACCTGCTGCTGGCGTGGGCGGCGGACTCCGGCCGGCTGACTACGCCGGGTCTCGCCGTCGACGACTACGTCGATCCCGACACGGGGGAGCTGACCGGGCTCCCCGATTCGGCGGTCTACTTCGACGGCGCCCGCACGAGCGGCCTCGAGCACAGCGTGGGCCTGCCCGTCGTCGGCGACGACGGGCGCTCGATCACGGTGACCTTCGATCGCCGCGTCGGCAATCTCCCGGCGCTGATCGCCCCGGTCGTGCCGGCGCACATCGCGGCCGAGCTCGCGGTCGGATCACGGCACCAGAGCGATGGCGCCGCGGCGAAGAAGGCGGTCATCGACGCGGTGCGCCGGGGCCCCTCGGTCTCGCTGGCGGCGCTCGCCCGCACCTGGAACTCCGCCTGGACGCTCGCGCCCGGCGCGAGCCTCCCCGAGAAGCGGCTGCGCGTCGGCTCCGGCCCCTATGAGCTCGTCGCCCGGGAAACGGACGGCTCGGCGACCCTGCGGGCGCGCGCCGACTACCGCGGCACGCGTCAGCCCGGCGTCGACGAGCTGAGACTGCGGGTGCTCACCGATCCGCTCAGCGCCGTGAAGGCGTTCCGCGACGGCGAGGTGGATGTCGCGACGCCCGAGCCGAGCGCCGACGTCGCGTCGCTGCTGCGCGACGACCGCGATCTCGAACCGAGCTACGGCTCGCGCGCCCGGGTCGAGCACCTCGAGCTCAGGCAGAGCGGATCCCGTTCGGGCGTGTTCGCCGACGAGAAGGTGCGTCGCGCCTTTCTCGCGTCGATTCCGCGCGGCGCGATCGTCGAGGCGATGGCCGGTCGCGTCGATCCGGATGCCGAGCCGCTGTCGTCATTCGTGTTCCGACCCGGAGCGCCCGGGCTGGCCACGGGGGAGAAGGAGACCGGGCTCGCCTCCCGCACGAAGGCCGACATCCCGGCGGCGCGTCGCCTGCTCGCCCAGGCGGACGTGGACGACCCGGCAGTCTGCATCCTGTTCGACCCGGATCGCGCGACGCGGCGTGCGGCGTTCGAGCTGATCCGCGACTCCGCCGAGAAGGCCGGCTTCGTCGTGCAGGACTGCTCGTCGAGCGACTGGTCGTCGCAGCTCGGCGCTGAGGGCGCCTACGACGCGGCGCTGTTCGCCTGGGACACGTCCGACCTGCCTCCCGAGGACCTGGCGCAGCCCTTCCTCACCGGCTCGGTGGCCAACTTCACCGGCTACTCCGACGCGGAGACCGATCGCCTGATCGCCCGGATCGACGCCGAGACCGACGCCGGCGCGCGCGACCGGCTGCTCGCCCAGCTCGACGGCCGCATCGCCGCCGACGCCTGGGGACTGCCCTTCGCCGCGTCGCCGACGATCACCCTCGTCGGCGACGGTCTCGCCGATGTGACGGCCTCCCCGATGGCGGGCGGGGCACTCGCCGGAGCCTGGGCCTGGCGGCCGACGGCGTCATCCTCGTCCACCGGGTAGACTGCCACGAGGTCCCGGGCATCTCGCCCGCCGGCGAGGTCCGATGTCGACCCGCCGCCTCTCTCCACTGCATCCGAGGAATCCCGTCATGGCTGATGCCCGCCGCTCCGATCTGCGCAACGTCGCGATCGTCGCCCACGTCGACCACGGTAAGACGACGCTCGTCGACGCCATGCTCCGTCAGACGGGCTCGTTCGGCGAGCACGCTCACGTCGAGGAGCGCGCGATGGACTCGAACGACCTCGAGCGCGAGAAGGGCATCACGATCCTCGCCAAGAACACGGCGGTGTCGTACTCGGGCAAGCACGCGGTCGACGGTCCCGTCACGATCAACGTGATCGACACCCCCGGCCACGCCGACTTCGGCGGCGAGGTCGAGCGCGGCCTCAGCATGGTCGACGGCGTCGTGCTGCTGGTGGATGCGAGCGAGGGCCCGCTGCCCCAGACGCGCTTCGTGCTGCGCAAGGCGCTCGAGGCGAAGCTGCCCGTCATCCTGCTCGTCAACAAGACCGACCGCCCGGATGCGCGCATCGATGCCGTCGTCGAGGAGAGCCACGATCTGCTGCTCGGCCTCGCGAGCGACCTCGCCGACGACGTGCCCGACCTCGACGTCGACGCGCTGCTCGACGTGCCGGTCGTCTACGCCTCGGGCCGCAACGGCGCCGCCAGCTGGAACAAGCCCGGCGACGGCGAGCTGCCCGACAACGCCGACCTCGAGCCGCTCTTCGACGCGATCCTCAAGCACGTGCCGGCCCCCGCCTACGACGACGAGGCCCCGCTGCAGGCCTGGGTCACCAACCTCGACGCCTCGCCGTTCCTCGGCCGCATCGCCCTGCTGCGCGTCTTCGCGGGCACGATCCGCAAGGGCCAGACGGTCGCCTGGGTCCGCCACGACGGCTCGCACTCGAACGTGCGCATCACCGAGCTGCTCATCACGAAAGCGCTCGAGCGCCTCCCCGCCGAGAGCGCCTCGGCCGGTGACATCGTCGCCGTCGCGGGCATCGAGAACATCACCATCGGCGAGACCATCGCCGACCCCGACGACATCCGCCCGCTGCCCGCGATCACGGTCGACGAGCCGGCGATCTCGATGACGATCGGCACCAACACCTCGCCGGTCGTCGGCAAGGTCAAGGGCCACAAGCTCACGGCGCGCATGGTCAAGGACCGCCTCGACCGCGAGCTGATCGGAAACGTGTCGCTGCGCGTGCTCGACATCGGCAAGCCCGACACCTGGGAGGTGCAGGGCCGCGGCGAGCTCGCGCTCGCGATCCTCGTCGAGAACATGCGCCGCGAGGGCTTCGAGCTCACCGTCGGCAAGCCGCAGGTGGTCACGCGTCAGATCGACGGCAAGCTGCACGAGCCCTTCGAGCACCTGACGATCGACACCCCCGAGGAGCACCTCGGCGCGATCACCCAGCTGCTCGCCGCCCGCAAGGGCCGCATGGACAACATGTCGAACCACGGCACCGGCTGGGTGCGCATGGAGTTCGTCGTGCCGTCGCGCGGTCTCATCGGCTTCCGCACCGAGTTCCTCACGATCACCCGCGGCACCGGCATCGCGAACGCGATCGCCCACGGATACGAGCCCTGGGCCGGTCAGATCACGACCCGCATCAACGGCTCGATCGTCGCCGACCGCGCCGGCTCGGCCACGCCGTTCGCCATGATCGCCCTGCAGGAGCGCATGTCGTTCTTCGTCGAGCCGACGCAGGAGGTCTACGCGGGCATGGTCGTCGGCGAGAACTCGCGCGCCGAGGACATGGACGTGAACGTCACCAAGGAGAAGCAGCTCACCAACATGCGCTCCGCGACCGCCGACAACTTCGAGAAGCTGACGCCGTCGCGCAACCTCACGCTCGAGGAGTGCCTGGAGTTCGCCCGCGAGGACGAGTGCGTCGAGGTCACCCCCGAGGTCGTGCGCATCCGCAAGGTCATCCTCGACCCGAGCGAGCGCGCCCGCGCCACCTCGCGCGCGAAGCGCCAGGACGCGTCGGTCGCCGGCTGACCCGGTCCTACCGACCCCACATGGATGAGGGCGAGCGCCCCGGCTCCGGCCGGTCAGTGCTCGCCCTCATCTCGTGGTCAGTTCTCGTTCACTAGACTCGTGCGGGTTCCCCGCCCCATCCCTCCTGGAGCTCCCTCGATGCGCCGACTCTCTCGTCGTCTGGCCGTGGTCGCTCTGTCCTCGGCGATCGCGATCGGCGTGCCGCTGGCTCTGAGCGGATGCGCGATCGTGCAGAACGCGGTCGAGGGCGCCTCGGGCGACAAGGTCGACATCGGCGGCGAGAGCCTGCCGAAGTCGTTCCCCTCGAACGACGTGCCCCTCGTCGACGGCGATGTCGTCTACGGTGCCGGGATCGTCGAGGGATCGAACAAGTCGTGGTCGGTCACGAAGAAGGTGGCCGACGCCTCCGCCTTCGACGCGATCTCGGCGCAGCTGGTCGCGGCGGGCTTCTCGGCATCCTCGACTCCGGGTGCGGACGCCGATGGGCGATCGGGCACCTTCGCCAAGGCCCCGTACTCGGTGATCCTGCTGGTCACGCAGGACAAGGAGCTCGGCTGGATCGCCGACTACGCGGTGTCGCAGGCCGCCGACACGCCCTCTCCCTCGGCATCGCCCGCCGGCTGACGCGCCCGCGCTAGCGGAAGAGCTCGCGCCCGATCCACGAGCCCTTCGCCACCCCGCGCGGGATCGCGAAGACCGCCGAGCCGACGTGCTTGAGGTACTCGTTGAGGGCATCGCTCGCGAGGCTGCGCTGCACCGTGACGAAGCGCGCCGGGCTCGACTGGTACGACAGGAAGAACAGGCCCGCATCCAGCCGCCCCAGGCTGTCGTTGCCGTCGACGTAGTTGTAGCCGCGCCGCAGCAGGCGGACGCCGTCGTTGACATCGGGGTGGGCGAGGCGCACGTGAGCATCGCGGTCGATGAGCGGGGCCTCGGTCGCTCCGGTCTTGCTGAAGTCGGGTTCGCTGAACTCGGTGCCGCCGCTGAGAGGCGCGCCCTCGCCCTTGGTGCGGCCGATCACCCGCTCCTGCTCTTCGAGGCGGGTGCGATCCCACGACTCGATGACCATGCGGATCTTGCGGGCGACGAGGTAGCTGCCGCCGACCATCCAGTCGGGGCCCTGCTTCGAGCCGACCCAGACCTGCTCGGCGAGGGCGCTCTGCTCTTCGGCCTTGACGTTCGCGGTGCCGTCCTTGAAGCCGAACAGGTTGCGCGGCGTCGCCTGGCTCGTCGACGTCGACGAGGTGCGGCCGAAGCCGAGCTGAGACCAGCGCAGTGAGGCGGTGCCGAAGGCGATGCGACTGAGGTTGCGGATGGCGTGCACGGCGACCTGCGGGTCGTCGGCGCAGGCCTGGATGCAGAGGTCGCCGCCGGTGAGCTGCTCGATGAGCGCGTCACCGCGGAAGCGCGGGAGCGCCTCGAGCTCGGACGGGCGGCGGTCGGCGAGGCCGAAGCGGTCGTCGCCGTCGGCGGTCTCGAAGAGGGTGGGCCCGAATCCGAAGGTGAGCGTCAGAGCGCTGGCCGGGAGACCGAGCGCCTCGCCGGTGTCGTCCGGGGGAGCGAGCGGGGATCCGTCGGCGCCGCCGCCGACCTCCTCGCCGGCGGTCATCCGCGCGGCGGCGGCCGTCCAGTCCTTCAGCAGCTGGATGAGATCGTCGCGTGAGGCGCCGGAGTCGAGATCGAAGACGGCGAAGTGCAGGCGGTCCTGCGCCGGGGTGCTGATGCCGGCCTGGTGCTCCCCGTGGAAGGGATGCACGGTGCCGACGCCGTTCTCGGCGGCCGCGCCGGCGATGTTCGCGGCGATGACCGCGCCGCCGGCTCCGCCGAGTGCGAGTCCGGCCGCGCCCGCGCCGGCGAGGCCGATCAGGCCTCGCCGCGACAGGGAGCGGCCGGACTCGTCGGAGGTCACGCCTTCTTCACGCCCAGCACGGTGTGGGTCAGCTGCGAGAGCGGCTTTCCGAGGGCGTTCACGGCGTCCGAGAGCTCCTTGCGCTGCGAGTCGGTGACCTCATCGTAGGGCGTGAATCCCGCCTCGATGCTGCCGTACTTCGCGAGCTCGGTCTCGAGGTCGGTGAAGCGGGCGTCGATCGTCTTCACGAGCTTCGCGCCGTCGGATCCCTTGTTCTTGGCGATGTCGCGCACGATCCCGTAGGCGACCTGGGCGCCCTCGACGTTGGCGGCGAAGTCGGTGAGGTCGGTGTGCGACCACCAGTCCTCCTCGCCCTCGATCTTGCCGGTCGCGACCTCGTCGAGCAGGCCGATGGCGCCGTTCGAGATGTCGGCGATTCCGACGGTGAAGTCCTTCGCGCCCACGAGCTTCGAGAGCTGGTCGACGTCGGCCACGAGGCCGTCGGCGTAGGTCGCGCGCTCGGCCGGGGTGGATGCGGTCCAGTCGGTCAGCGCGTCGGTGCCGTCGGAGTTCTTGTCGCCGGCTGCCGGCGGCCAGAGATCCTTCTCGATGCGGTGGAATCCGGTCCAGTCGAGGCCCTCGGCGACGGCGTCGACCTCGCGGTAGTCGATCTTCGGGTCGAGGTCGCCGAAGGCCTCGGCGGTGGGCTCGATGCGCTCGTAGGCGACGCGGGTCGAGGCGAACAGCTGGCGGGCGGTGGCATCGTCGCCGGAGCGGTAGGCGTCGGTGAACGCCTTGGTGGCGGGCACGAGGGCGCCGACCTGCGACTTGATGTAGGCGACGTAGTTGGTGACGGCGGCGGAGATCTGCTTCTTCTCCGAGGCGTCGCTCTCGATCTCCTCGCCGCTGACGGTGAAGGAGGCGAGCCCGATCGGCTGTCCGACCTGCTGGAACTTGCACGCCGTGTAGTAGGTGCCGGGGTTGAGCTGGGCGACGTAGGAGACGGTCTGGCCGGGGGTGATGTTCTCCTTCTCGCCCACGATGCGCAGCTTGTCGTCGGCGAGGATCTCGAACTCGTTCACGTCGGTGCCGGTGTTCGCGATGGTGAAGGTCACGGTGCCCGACTTCGCGGTCGAGGCCGACACCTCGCAGCTGTCGTCGGCGACCTTGACATCGAGTGCTGTCGACGCGCCGGTCGCACGGGGGTTCGGCACGCAGCCGGCCAGCGCGAGGGCGACGACGCCGACCGCGGCGACGGCGGCGATCGGGCGGAGTCGTGCAGACATGGGTCTCCTGTCGTAAGGGGGAGGGGGAGTGCAGTGCTGTGGTGGAGAGCCGCCGGTCAGGCGGAGTTCGAGGCGGGAGCCGTGCCGGTGACGGCATCCGGTGTCGCGGAGGCCGCGGCGGGCTGCGCGGACGCGGTGTCGCCGGTGCGAGGGCGCTTCGGGCGCTGCCGCAGCACGAACAGCGGCATCACGATCGCGATGTAGAGCACCCAGACGATCACCTGCAGCCAGGTGGGCTCGGCGGTGACGTTGAACAGGCCGGCGAGCAGGATGCCCCACCAGCTGGTCGGCGGCACGACGGCGGCGAGGTTCAGCGCGTGCTGCCCGACGCCCGGCAGGATGCCGGCCTCCTGCAGGTCGCCGACGCCGTAGGCGAAGACGCCGGCGGCGACCACGACGAGCACGACGCCGGTCCAGCGGAAGAAGCGGCCGAGGTCGATGCGCAGGAAGCCGAGCGAGATGAGCGCGGCGAGCGCGACGGCGGTGAGGATGCCGAGCACGACGCCGACGAAGCTGGCGACGGGATCCTGGGTCGAGGCGACGGTGGCCCAGACGAAGATCGCGGTCTCGATGCCCTCGCGGCCGACGCTGACGACGCCCAGCACGACGAGACCGATGCCGCCGCCGACGATCGCGGAGTCCGCTCGCTCGCGCAGCTCGCGGCTCAGCGTGGGGGCGTGCTTCGCCATCCAGAGCACCATCCAGGTGACGAAGCCGACCGCGACGATCGAGAGTCCGCCGCCGATGGCCTCCTGGGCCTGGAAGCTGAGCGTCGACGGGCCCCAGGTGAGGATCGCGCCGAGGCCGAGCGAGACGGCGATGGCGGCGGCGATGCCGATCCAGAGCTTCGGCAGCAGGTCGCGGCGCCCGGATTTGCGGAGGTAGGCGACGAGGATGCCGACGATGAGTCCGGCTTCGAGGCCTTCGCGGAGTCCGATCAGATAGTTCGCGAGCACGGGCGGCTTTCGGGGAGTTCGAGTGACCCGCGGTCGCGAGCCGGAGGTTAGCCTAGCCTAACCTTTCAGCTACGCCCGTCACGTACTGTCTATCCTGGTCGGATGTCCTCCGCCGCCCCCGTCGACCCCGCGTCGCAGGCCCCGCAGGAGGCGGCGCACGACGACCAGCCCGACCTCGGTCTCGGCATCGCGGGCTCGGTCATCGGCACGATCCTCGCGGCCGTGATCGGCGCCTTCGTCGGCGCCGTGACGACGGTGCTGCACCGGCAGTGGATCGTCGGCGGCATCCCGCTCGGCCTCCTCCTCGCGATCGTGCTCGCCGGCTGCCTGCTGGCCGGCTTCCGCTTCGCCTTCGACAGCCGGCTCGTCGCCGGCGGCGCCGCGCTCGGCGTTCTCGGCGCGACCGCACTGCTGGCGCTCCGCGGCCCCGGCGGCTCGGTTCTCGTCGTCAACGACGCGCTCGGCTGGACGTGGTCGATCGCCCCGACCCTCATCGCGCTCGTCGTGCTCGCCTGGCCCCGGCTGGTGCGACGTCCGCTGCCCAGAACACCCCGCGCCGCCGTGTCCGGCGGCGGCTTCCCGAGTGAATAGAATCGATCAGTGACCTACGTCATCGCCCTGCCCTGCGTCGATGTGAAAGACCGCGCCTGCATCGACGAATGCCCCGTCGACTGCATCTACGAGGGCGACCGGATGCTCTACATCCAGGCCGACGAATGCGTCGACTGCGGTGCCTGCGAGCCCGTCTGCCCTGTCGAGGCGATCTACTACGAAGACGACCTTCCCGACGAGTGGAAGGACTACTACAACGCCAACGTCGAGTTCTTCCAGGAGATCGGCTCGCCCGGCGGCGCCGCCAAGGTCGGCCCGATCCCGGGCGACCACGCGCTGATCGCCGCCCTGCCGCCGCAGGCCTGACCCGCCACCGTCGCGCCATGGCTCTGCAGCTGCCCGAGTTCCCCTGGGACTCGCTCGTCCCCTTCGCGGCGCGCGCCCGCGAGCACGCCGACGGCATCGTCGATCTCTCGGTCGGCTCGCCCGTCGATCCGACCCCGGAGGTCGTGCGTCAGGCCCTTGCCGACGCGACCGACGCCCACGCCTACCCGGCGACGGCGGGATCGCCTCCGCTGCGCGAGGCGCTGGTCGACTGGTTCGCCCGCCGCCGTGGCGCGACGGATCTGACCACGGCGAACGTCATCCCGACGATCGGCTCGAAGGAGCTCGTCGCGCTGCTGCCGACGCTGCTCGGACTGGGGGAGGGCGACACGGTCGTGCATCCCACGGTCGCCTACCCGACCTACGCGATCGGCGCCGCGATCGCCGGCGCCTCGGCCGTCGCCGCCGACGACCCCGACGAGTGGCCCGAGGGCACCAAGCTCGTCTGGCTCAACAGCCCCGGCAACCCCGACGGCCATGTCGACCCGATCGAGACCCTCATCCGCGCCGTCGACCGTGCGCGCGAGATCGGCGCCGTCATCGCCAATGACGAGTGCTACGCCGAGCTGAATTGGCAGGGCGACGGGCCGACACCGAGCATCCTCGACCCCCGCGTCACCCGTGGATCCCGCCGCGGCACGCTCGCCGTCTACTCGCTGAGCAAGCAGTCGAATCTCGCCGGATACCGCGCCGCATTCGTCGGCGGCTGCAGCGAGCTCGTCGGCCAGCTGCTGGAGGTGCGCAAGCACGCCGGGCTCATCCCGCCGGCGCCCGTGCAGCACGCGATGATCGCCGCTCTCGGCGACGAGGAGCATGTGGATGCGCAGCGCGAGCTCTACCGCGCCCGTCGCGACGTGCTCCGCCCGGCCCTCGAGGCCGCGGGCTTCCACATCGACCGCAGCGACGCGGGCCTCTACCTCTGGGCGACGCGCGACGAGGACTGCTGGACGACGATCGCCGAGCTCGCCGAGCTCGGCATCCTGGCGGCGCCCGGGGCCTTCTACGGCGACGCCGGGGCGCGGCACGTGCGGCTCGCTCTGACGGCGACGGACGAGCGGATCGCCGCCGCCGCGGCCAGGTTGTCGGGCATCGCCAACGGCTGACGCGGACGCTTGGCGGGTTCGTCAGTGTTCCCGGCGACCGCCTAGGCTGTATCCGTGAGCGATTCTGGAACCACCGACGCCTCTCAGAAGGTCACACTGTCCTACCCGGGCGGTACCGCCGAGTTCCCCATCCTGCATGCCGTCGACGGCAAGAGCAGCATCGACATCTCGACGCTGACGAAGCAGACCGGGCTGACGACCCTCGACCAGGGCTTCGTGAACACGGCCTCGACCAAGAGCGAGATCACCTACATCGACGGCGACCAGGGCATCCTGCGCTACCGCGGCTACTCGATCGACGACGTCGCGGCCAATGCGACCTACCTCGAGGTGGCCTGGCTGCTGATCTACGGCGAGCTGCCGACGGCCGATCAGCTCGCCGAGTTCGACGACAAGGTGCGGCACCACACCCTGCTGCACGAAGACCTCAAGCGCTTCTTCTCGGCGCTGCCGCATACCGCGCACCCCATGTCGGTGCTCTCGGCCGCGGTCTCGGCGCTCTCGACCTACTACGAGGACTCGCTCGACCCGCACGACCCGGAGAAGGTCGAGCTGTCGACCATCCGCCTGCTCGCGAAGCTGCCGGTCATCGCCGCCTACGCGCACAAGAAGGCGCTCGGCCAGGCGTTCCTCTATCCGGACAACTCGCTGAGCTTCGTCGACAACTTCCTCAAGCTGAACTTCGGCAACCTCGCCGAGCCCTACGAGGTCAACCCGGTGCTGTCGAAGGCGCTCGACCGCCTGCTGATCCTGCACGAAGACCACGAGCAGAACGCGTCGACGTCGACCGTGCGACTCGTCGGATCGACCGAGGCGAACCTGTTCGCGTCGATCTCGGCCGGCATCCAGGCGCTCTCGGGCCCGCTCCACGGCGGTGCGAACGAGGCCGTGCTGACGATGCTCGGCAAGATCCGCGACTCGGGCGAGAGCGTGGAGAAGTTCGTCGAGCGGGTGAAGGCCAAGGAAGACGGCATCCGTCTGATGGGCTTCGGTCACCGCGTCTACAAGAACTTCGACCCGCGGGCCCGCCTGGTGAAGGAGAGCGCCGATGCGGTGCTCGCCGACCTCGGCGTCAACGACCCGCTGCTCGACATCGCGAAGCAGCTCGAAGAGGTCGCGCTCGGCGACGACTACTTCGTGGAGCGCAAGCTCTACCCCAACGTCGACTTCTACACCGGCGTGATCTACAAGGCCATGGGCTTCCCGACGCGCATGTTCACCGTGCTCTTCGCGATCGGCCGACTGCCCGGCTGGATCGCCCAGTGGCGCGAGTCGAACGTCGACCCGAAGACCAAGATCGGCCGCCCGCAGCAGCTCTACGTCGGCCCCGACGCACGCAGCTGGCCCGTCGACCGCTGAGTCGCCGCCGCTGACACAGAGAACCCCCTCGAGCCTGGTGCTCGAGGGGGTTCTCTCGTACTGGCGCCGCGCGCCGCGGCGCGACTCAGGCGTGCAGTGCCGCGTTGAGCTGGATGCCGGCGCCGCTGCGGGCGAGAACCTCGACCGCGCCGGTCAGCGAGTTGCGACGGAACAGCAGGTTCGGCACGCCCGAGAGCTCGACCGCCTTGACCGTGTTCGGCACCGTCGTGTTCGCGCCGTGGGCGCCCGCCTCCGGGTCGATCAGGTGCACCTTGGTGCCGGCGGTCACGTAGAGACCCGCCTCGACGACCGTGTCGTCGCCGATCGAGATGCCCACGCCGGCGTTCGCGCCGAGCAGCGCCCGCTCGCCGATGCGCACCCGCTGCGTGCCGCCGCCCGACAGGGTGCCCATGATCGAGGCGCCGCCGCCGACATCCGAGCCGTCGCCGACGACGACACCCTGCGAGATGCGGCCCTCGACCATCGAGGCGCCGAGCGTTCCGGCGTTGAAGTTGACGAAGCCCTCGTGCATGACGACGGTGCCGGGCGCGAGGTGCGCACCGAGGCGCACGCGCGAGGCGTCGGCGATGCGCACGCGGTCGGGCGTCACGTAGTCGAGCAGCTTGGGGAACTTGTCGACGCCGAGCACCGTGTACCCGGCCTTCTGCAGGGCGGGGCGCAGGCGGTTGAGGGCGTCGGCCTCGACCGGGCCCGCGCTGGTCCAGGCGTTGTTCGGCAGCTGAGCGAAGACCCCGTCGAGGTTCACGCTGTTCGGCGCGACGAGGGTGTGGCTGAGCAGGTGCAGACGCAGGTAGGCGTCGGGGGTGGATGCGGGCGCCACCTCGGTCTCGATCTCGACGAGCTGCCAGTCGCGGCGCGTCTCGCGCACCGCATCCTCGCCGATCCAGGCCGCCAGGTCGGCCGGCGGCAGCACGCGGTCGACATCGTCGGGCACCGGGCCGAGAGCGGGGGAGGGGAACCAGGCGTCGAGCACGGAGCCCGAGGCGGTGAGGGTGACGAGGGCGTGGCCCCAGGCAGCAGTCATGACTCCAACGCTACCGAAGCGCGGGCTCCGTGACGCGCCGCCCTAGACTCGCCAGGTGACTGCGACGCCCCGTCTCGACCCCTCTCTCGGCAGCGTGGAACTCACCCGCGCGATCTGTGACATCCACTCGGTCTCGGGTGATGAGCGCGTGCTGGCGGATGCGATCGAGCAGGTTCTGCGCGCCGCACCTCATCTCGAGGTCACCCGCGACGGCGACGCGATCGTCGCGCGCACGAACCTCGGCCGCGAGCGACGGGCCGTGATCGCCGGGCACATCGACACCGTGCCGATCAACGACAACCTGCCGACCCGTCTCGACGACGACGGCGTGCTCTGGGGCCGCGGCACGGTCGACATGAAGGGCGGCTGCGCCGTGCAGCTGAAGCTCGCCGTCGAGCTGACCGAGCCCGATGTCGACGTGACCTGGGTCTGGTACGACAACGAGGAGGTCGAGGCCACCCGCAACGGCCTCGGGCGCCTGGCTCGCAGCCGACCGGAGCTGCTCGAGGCCGACTTCGCCGTGCTGGGCGAGCCGTCGAACGGCGAGGTCGAGGGCGGCTGCAACGGCACGATCCGCGTCGAACTCCGCTTCTCGGGGCGCCGGGCTCATTCCGCCCGCGCCTGGAAGGGTGTCAACGCGATCCACGCGACCGCCGCGGCGCTGACGACTCTCGCCGAGCACGAGGCCGAGGACGTCGAGGTCGACGGCCTCGTCTACCGCGAGAGTCTCAGCGCGGTCGCGATCTCCGGCGGCGTCGCCGGCAACGTCATCCCCGACGCGGCCGTCGTGACGGTCAACTACCGCTTCGCGCCGAGCCGCTCCGGTGCTGAGGCCGAGCAGCGCCTGCGCGACCTCTTCCCGGGGGTCGAGCTCGTCGTGACCGATCTCTCCGAGGGCGCGCGCCCCGGTCTCGACGCGCCGCTCGCCCAGGACTTCCTGCGCGCCGTCGGCGGCGAGGCGCGACCCAAGTACGGCTGGACCGACGTCGCGCGCTTCTCGGCTCTCGGCATCCCCGCCGTCAACTACGGGCCCGGCGACCCGATGCTCGCCCACGCCGACGATGAGCGGGTGCCGATCGAGCAGATCGAGCGCTGCGAAGCGGGTCTGCGAGCCTGGCTGACGGGTGAGATCCGGGGGAACTGAGCGCCGCTGGTTTTCGCGCGTCCCCCGCGTGCGGGATAATGGGGGAGCATCCACGAAAGGGGACTACTCATGGCAGCCATGAAGCCGAGGACCGGAGACGGGCCGATGGAGGCTGTTAAGGAGGGTCGCCTGATCATCGTGCGCGTTCCTCTCGAGGGCGGCGGACGACTTGTCGTCTCCGTCAATGACGAGGAGGCCAAGGAGCTGCACGACGCCCTCGCGGCAGTCGTGTCGGCGTAGCTCCAGCTCACGGCCCGGCGGCGCGTCCGCCGGGCTTCGCTCGGTGCCCCGAAACCGAGCAGGTCGCTCCGACCGGATCGGGCCGGCGTCTCAGGCGCCGGTCGGGACCAGCTGGAGCAGCCCGTCACCCGCGGTGCTCAGTGCCGCGGTGACCGCGGGGGACTCCGCGACCGTCGAGAGAAGCGCACGGTAGTCGGCGACGGCTCCGTCACGCTGAGCGGGGTCGGCGACGCGTCCACGCCACAGTGCGTGCGGCACGGCGACGACCCCGCCCGGGCGGACGAGTCGCAGACCGTGCTCAACGTAGGCCAGCACGTTGGCCGGGTCGGCGTCGACCAGCACGAGGTCGTAGGCGCGGTCGTTCATGCGCGGCAGCACGTCCAGAGCACGGCCGCCGATCAGGCGCACCTGCGTCGCCGGGTGGCCCGCCTCGGCGAATGCCGCGCGGGCCGACTCGTGGTACTCGGCCTCGGTGTCGATCGAGGTGAGGGATGCCGCGGGGGCCCCGCGCAGCATCCACAGTCCGCTGACTCCGAAGCCGGTGCCGATCTCGACGATCGACTGCGCGCCCACCGCGGCGGCCAGCACCGAGAGCTGGGCTCCGACGGCGGGGGAGACGGCCTCGACGCCGTGCTCGAGCGAGCTGCGGCGCGCCATCTGAGCGGCTTCGGGCTCGTCGACGAACTCCTCCGCGAACTTCCAGGAGAGATCTCGATCGGCCATGGTGCGCCCCTTTCCGCCGCAACCCTATGGGGCGTTCCGGTGAGCGGGACGTATCCTGTCGGGGTGTCCCTCGGGTTGACCTTCGACAAGCTGCTGATCATCCTCGTGATCGCGGTCTTCCTCATCGGTCCCGAGCGCCTGCCCCGCTACGCCGCCCAGCTGGGCCGACTCGCCCGCGGAGTGCGCGACATGGCCAACGGCGCCAAGGACCGCATGCGCGAGGAGATGGGTCCCGACTTCGATGACATCGAGTGGTCGAAGCTCGATCCGCGCCAGTACGACCCGCGCCGCATCATCCGCGACGCGCTGACCGAGGACGCCCCGACTGCCGCGGCCGCCGGCGCCGGAGCAGCGGCGGCAACCGCCGCAGCCACCGCGACCGCCGGCGACCGCCCGCGCTACATCGAGTCGGCGTACGAGCAGCGCCAGCGCAAGCAGGGCAAGGGGCGACCGGCGCCGTTCGACGCCGAAGCCACCTGACCCGAGCTGACGCGATCCGAGCTGAGCCCGGACGTCCCGGCTCCGCGCGCTGTCAGCGCAGCGCGCCGAGCGTCGAGTGGATGCGCCCCCACCGCTCCGCGTCGACCGGGAACCCGGCGTGCGCGAGCGCGAGCACCGCGCTGCCGACCGCGCCGTCGGGCACGGTCGTGAGCTCGGCGCCCTCGGGCAGCGCCGTCCGCAGCGCGTCGGCGACGAGCGGCTGGTGCGCGAGCACGCTGCCGCCGAGCACGATCGGGCCCGGATCCTCGAGATCGAGCACCGCGAGCAGCGTGCGCGCCAGGCCGGCCGCGGCGGCCTCCACGATCCCGCGGGCGACCGGATCTCCGGCCGTCGTGGCCTCGGAGACGACGCGCGCGCAGCGCGCGAGCGTCACCGGACGCTCGGCGTAGACGCGCTGCAGCAGCGCGGCCAGCAGCCGAGGGCGGCGGCGATCATCGGGCTCCTCGGCGGCCGCGGAGGCGGGGATGTCGAGCTCGGCGAGCACGCCCGCGGTCACCGCGGTCGCGGGCCCGCGTCCATCGAGCTCGGCGGCGGCGGCGCGCACGCCGGCGAGGCCGATCTGGAAGCCGCTGCCGTCGTCGCCGAGCAGCCAGCCGAGCCCGTCGGCGACGGCCTCGATCTGCCGGTGGCGCACGCGCGCGGCGATCGCGCCCGTTCCGGAGACGACGGCGTAGCCCACCTCCGCCAGGGTGCCGGAGAGGTACCCGGCGACCAGGTCGGCTTCGATCGCGACGCGTCCGCCAACGCCGTTCTCCGTGAGCGGGCCGGTCAGCCAGCCGGGACCGGCGCCGCTCGCGCCGGCGAGGGCGACGGCCAGCAGCCGGGGTGCCTCGCGCGGCACTCCGGCGGAGTCCAGGGCGCGCACGACGGCCTCGGTGATCGCGAGCGCGGCGTGCTCCTCGCCGACCGCGGTGCGGTTGCCGCTGCCCGCCACGGCGTAGCCGAGAGCGGTGCCGTCAGACCCGACCACGACGGCCCGTGTCGAAGACCCGCCGCCGTCGACTCCGACGACGATCTCTGAATGTCTCGTTTTCATAACGGCGTCTGGACTCCCTCCGCAGGGATGATGAAAATGTCTTTCAACCCTGACCCGACGTTGATGCAAGGGATTTTTGATGGCGCGTGCGGACACCCTCGAGAACGGCTTCCGCGCGGCCGCCCGCATCCGGGCCAATCTCCCACAGATGTCCGCCGCGATGGCGAAGATCGGCGAGCTCGTGCTCGCCGACCCGACCGCCGCGCTCGAGCTGTCGATCACCGAGCTGGCCGACCGCGCCGGTACCTCTGCCGCGACCGTCACCCGCTTCTGCCGACTGCTCGGCTATCCGGGATTCGCGCAGTTCCGCCTCGGGCTCGTCGACGGGGGAGCGGGCGACGAGGCCCAGGAGACCTGGCGCGTCGACATCGGGCGCCAGTTCGCGCCCGACGACTCTCCGTCGGATGTGCTGCGCACCCTGCTCTCGGTGCAGTCGCGGGCCCTGGAGGCCACCGCATCCCTCATCGACCTCGAGCTGGTCACCTCGATCGCACAGAGCATCTGGTCGGCGCGCCACCTCGACATCTACGGCGTCGGCGGCAGCTGGGCCGTCGCGAACGAACTGCACAGCCGGCTCTACCGCATCGGCATCGACTGCCACGCCTGGGGTGAGCCGCACAGCGGCCTCGTCAGCGCCGAGTTCCAGGACGAGCACTGCGTCGCGATCGGCATCTCGACCAGCGGGCGCACCGCCGAGACGGTGGACATGCTCGCCCGCGCCGCCGCGAGCGGCGCCCGCACTGTCGCGATCACGAGCGACCGCGACTCCGCTCTCGCCCGCGCCGCCGAGGCATGCATCACCACCGCGAGCCCCGACGTCTACCTGCAGCCCACCGACCTGGCCGCGCGGCCCTCGCAGCTGCTCGTGCTCGACCTCATCTACCTGCTCGTCGCGCAGCAGGACTTCACCGCGACCGCCACCCGGCTGACGAGATCGCGCCTCGCCGTCTCCGGGCACCGCCGCGTGACGAGCTCACCGCGCGGCCCCCGCATCCCCCGTGCCACCACCGGAAGGACCTCCGCATGACCGACAGCGCCCACGCCTACCTCGACCAGGTCGTGCCGCGGCTGCAGAAGCTGACCGACCTCGCCGCGGCGGGCGGACTCGAGCCGGCCGTCGACCTGCTCGTCGCCGCGCTCGAGAAGGGCGGAGTGATCCAGTCGTTCGGCACCGGGCACTCGCAGGCCTTCGTCATGGAGCTCTCCGGCCGCGCCGGCGGACTCATCCCCACCAGCGGCATCTACCTGCGCGACGTGCTCACGGTCGGCGACCGCGACCGCTCGCAGCTCACCGGCGGCGAGCTCGAGCGCGACCCGAGCGTCGTCGACGACCTCTTCGCCGTCTCCACCATCGGGCCCGACGATGTGTTCGTCATCGCGTCCAACTCGGGTGTGAACGGCTCGATCGTCGGCGTCGCGCTCGAGGCGAAGCGCCGCGGTCATGCCGTCATCGCCGTCACGAGCCTCGAGCACACCAACGCCGTCGAGCCCAAGCACCCGAGCGGCCAGCGCCTCAGCGAGGTGGCCGACGTCGTGATCGACAACCTCGCGCCCTTCGGCGACACCACCCTGCCCGTCGACGGCGGCGTCGTCGTCGGCGCCGTGTCGTCGATCACCGCTGCGCTCATCGCGCAGCTGCTGACCATCGGCGTCACCGAGCGCATCGCTGCGACCGGGGCGACCCCGCCTGTGTACATCTCCGCCAACATCCCGGGAGGTGATGAGCACAACCGAGCCCTGGAAGACCGCTATCGCGGCCGCATCCGCCGCTCGGCCTGACCGTTCCACACCCCCACCACACCTGGAAGGTAGGCACCACCGAATGTCACTGCAGTCAGCGTCGCTGGACCGACGCAACTTCCTCCGCGCAGCCCTGGCCGGAGCTGTCGCGATCCCCCTGGGCGTCACCCTCGCCTCCTGCTCCACCGGAGGCGGCGGAGGCGCGACCGGCCAGAAGAGCGCCAAGAACCCCTTCGGCATGGCCGACAACACGACGGTGGATGCCGTCATCTTCAACGGCGGCTACAAGACCGACTACGTCGACTTCGCGGGCAAGATCCTCGCGAAGGAGCACTCCGGCTCCAGCGTCAAGGTCAAGCCCGAGACGAAGATCGCCACCACCCTGCAGCCGCGCTTCGTCGGCGGCAATCCGCCCGACCTGATCGACAACTCGGGCGCCGATGCGATCGGCTTCAACTCGATCCTCGACCAGCTCGAGGAGCTGCAGGACGTGCTCGACGCGAACAACCTCGAGGGCACCAAGATCAGCGACACGCTCTACCCGGGAGTGCTCACGCCGGGCGAGTTCGACGGCAAGCTCAAGGCGCTCAACTACGTGCTGACGCTCTACGCCGTCTGGTACTCGGCGTCCCTCTTCGAGAAGAACGGCTGGACCCCGCCGACCACCTGGGATGAGGCCTTCGAGCTCGGCGGCAAGGCCAAGGCCGCCGGCAAGTACCTCTTCGTCTGGGGCAAGGAGGCCGCGACGTACTACCAGACCCTCGTGATCGACTCCGCGATCAAGGAGGGCGGCGACGAGGTGCGCCTGAACTTCGACAACCTCAAGGACGGCGCCTGGTCGCAGGACTCCGTGCAGAAGGTGCTCACGTCGCTGAAGAAGATCATCGACGCGGGCTACGTGAAGCCGGGTGGATCGGGCACGCAGTTCACGGCGGCCCAGGCCCAGTGGTCGAACGACCAGTCCGGTCTGCTCTACCCCTCGGGCTCGTGGATCGAGAACGAGATGAAGAGCCAGACGGCGGCCGACTTCCAGATGACGGGAACACCGGAGTTCACCGTCACGACCGGGTCGAAGCTGCCGCAGACGGCGCTGCGCTCCACCGCCGGCGAGCCCTTCGCGGTGCCCTCGGCGGCGAAGAGCGTCGCGGGCGGCAAGGAGGTGCTGCGCATCATGCTCAGCAAGGAGTCGGCGACGAACTTCGCCAAGACGCGTCTCGCACCGTCGATCGTCAAGGACACCGTGCCGGACGACGCCTTCGGCTCGACCGCGCTCGCCTCCCAGATCTCCATGCTGAACGCGGCCAAGACCGACACCTTCACGTTCACCTTCGTCGACAACTACGGCACGAACACCGATCAGCTGGTGCTCTGGAACGCGTTCCTCGACGGCAAGTCGAGCGTGAACGAGCTGACCGACGGGCTGCAGCAGATCTCCGACAAGATCGCGAAGGACGACTCGATCAAGAAGATCACGGTCAAGTGAGTCTGGCGGGCAGCAGCGACGTCCGCGGCGCCCTCGCGTCCGCGCCCGGCGGGAAGGTCACCCCTCCCCGCCGGGCCCGGCGCGGCTCCGGTCGCCGGGTCAAGCGCTGGAACGTCGACCGGGTGACCCTGTTCATCGTCTTCCTCGGGCTCCCGCTCGCGATCTTCCTGATCTTCGTCATCTCGCCGTTCATCCAGGCGGCCTGGTACGCGCTGACGAACTTCGGCGGCTTCTCGCCGACCTACCAGTTCACGGGCCCCGCGAACTTCATCAAGCTGCTCGGCGATCACAACGTGCTGAACGCCTTCCTCAACAACGTGATCCTGGCGCTCGTCGTGCCGATCGTGACGATCGCCATCGCGCTCGCCTTCGCCAGCGCGGTTACGGTCGCGGGCCCGAGCATCGGGCCGATCCGCGGCATCCGCGGCTCGAGCTTCTACCGGGTCGTCTCCTTCTTCCCGTACGTGATCCCGGCGATCATCATCGGCATCGTCTGGTCGGGCGTGCTCGACCCGTCGCACGGCATCCTCAACGCCGTGCTCACGAGCCTCGGCCTGCCCTTCGACGACTTCGCCTGGCTCGGCGATCCGGCGACGGCCCGCGCCTCGCTGATCTTCGTCATGGTCTGGGCGTTCGTCGGCTTCTACATGGTGCTGTTCGTCGCCTCGATCAAGAGCGTGCCGGCCGAGATCTACGAAGCGGCCCGACTCGACGGCGCGAGCCGCTGGCGCATGACCTTCTCGATCACGATCCCGCAGATCCGCGACAGCATCCAGACCGCCTACGTGTACCTCGGGATCACCGCGCTCGACGCGTACGTCTACGCGCAGGGGCTCACCACGAGCGGACCGGCGACGACGCAGGTCGTGCCGCAGAAGATCCTGCTGAACCTCTTCCACAACGGCCAGGCCGGCTACGCCAGCGCCATCGGCGTCGCGAGCGCGCTGGTGACACTGCTGTTCGCGCTCGTGGTCTTCTCGATCGCGCGCGCGGCCCGCGGTCGAGACGAGGGGCGAGCATGAGCGCCGAGAGCCTGTCGAGGCCGGTCGTCTCCGGACGCACCAAGGCGGCGCGATCGGCGAAGTCGACCCCGCCCACGGATCGCGTGCCCGCCGTCATCTGGCACATCATCCTCATCATCTGGGCCGCGATCGTCGTGCTGCCGCTGCTGTGGACGCTGATGACGTCGTTCAAGACGACGAAGGAGATCTTCGCCTCCCCGTTCGCCCTGCCCGGCGGCCTCGACTTCAGCAACTACGTCAAGGCGTGGAACACCGCGGGCATCGGCTCGGCCATGGTGCAGACCGTGATCGTGGTCGGCTCGGCGCTCGTGCTGGTCATGGTGCTCGGGGCGATGTGCGCGTACATCCTGGCGCGCTTCGACTTCCCGGGGAACCGGATCATCTACTACCTGATGATGGCTGGTCTCACTTTCCCGATCTTCCTCGCGATCGTGCCGCTGTTCTTCACTCTGAAGGGCTTCGGGCTGCTGGGCACGACGCCGGGTCTGATCCTGACCTACGTCGCATTCGCGCTGCCGTTCACGGTCTTCTTCCTCTACTCCTTCTTCCGCACCCTGCCGACGGAGATCGCGGAGGCGGCGGCGATGGACGGCGCGAGCGAGTGGCGCACCTTCTTCCAGGTGATGCTGCCGATGGCGCGACCCGGCCTCGCCTCGGTCGCGATCTTCAACTTCCTGGGGCTCTGGAACCAGTACCTGATCCCGACGGCGATCAACTCCTCGGGCACGCCGGTGCTCTCGCAGGCCATGGACCTGTTCAACTCGGCGGCGGGCTACGACGTCGACTTCGGCGCCCTGTTCGCCGGCGTCGTCATCACGGTGCTGCCGGTGCTGATCGTCTACGTGATCTTCCAGCGCCAGCTGCAGGGCTCGGTGTCGCAGGGCACGATGAAGTAGATCGCGGCCCGGCTTCGGACTCGGCCTCACGCCGGCCGGTGCTTGGCGGCGAAGTCGGCCGCCTCGGCCTGCAGCGCGTCGAGCACGAGCCGCACCGAGGGCCGCTCGGCGCGGTCGGAGCGCAGGATCGCCCAGATCACGCGCTCCGACCGCACGCCCGAGAGGGGCCGCGTGACGAGTCCGTTCTCGCGATCGCGGGTCGTGTAGCGGGGCAGGATGCCGATGCCGTGCCCGGCCGCGATGACCGCCTCGACGATGCTGTTGTCGATGAAGCGCTGGGCGATCCGGGCCTCGTGCCCGGTGATGGCCTGGATGCGGTCGAGGATGCGGTCGTAGGGGAAGTCCTCCGGCACGCCGATCCAGGTCTCGTCGACGACGTCGGCGGGGGAGAGGGAGCGCTTCGCCGCGAGCGGGTGCCCCTCCGGCAGCACGATGTCGAGCGGCTCGCGCAGCAGCTCGACGACCGTGAGGCCGCGTTCGCGCCAGCTCGGGGCGATGCCGGGCGCATCCGCGATCACGATGTCGAAGTCGGGCGTGAGGTCGGCGAAGTCGGGCAGCAGCGGGTCGAGGTCGCGACAGGCGAGCGTGAGGCCGGGCACGGCGTCGATGCGATGCAGCACGCCGGGCAGCAGCATCTCGCCGGCGGTCGGGAAGGTGACGAGCGTGACCTCGCCCCGAGGCTGCTCGAGGAACTCGGCCCAGACGGATTCGGCGCGTTGGATCGCGGCGGCGAGATCCTTCGCGGTGTCGGCGAGCACGCGGCCCGGCCCGGTGAGCACGAGACCGCGGCCGGAGCGTTCCGTCAGGGGCACGCCGACCTCGCGCTCGAGCGCCTTGAGCTGCTGCGAGACAGCCGACGGAGTGCGATGGGTGGCTCGTGCCACGGCCGTCACCGACCCCCGATCGGCGAGTTCGCGAAGCAGGTCGAGGCGGCGCACATCCATGTAGTCAAACTACATCCACTATGCAGAAACGTGAGATTGTGCTTCATCCGCTTGCGCGGTGTACTTATTCCATGCTCACCGCGACCATCCTGTTCTCCGCCCTCGGAGCACTGGCCATCGGCGGCACGATCGCCACGATCGCCCGCGACGGCTACCGCTCCATCCCGACCCGCCGCTTCCTGGCGCGCTGAGGTCGTCACCGAGCGCCGCGGCGTCTCTCGAAGGGCGGGGCTGATCCGAGCCGTGCAGGGAATCGGATCCGTCCCGACCTTCTAGAGTCACCGCGACGCCCACCACGAAAGGCCCTCCTCCGGGAGGGCCTTTTCGCGTGCATGGACCGCGGTTCGCCCGGCGACGCCGAATCGGTGCGTCCGGCCCTCCGGCGTCAGCTCGTGCTGAACGGCAGCGAGCGCCCGACCAGCCCGCGCCCGCGGACGGCGAGCTGTGCGGCGAGGTCGATCACCGCGGCGGCCGCCGGATCGGCCGGATCGGCGAGCACGACCGGTGTGCCGGCATCCCCGCCTTCGCGCAGGGGAACGCTGAGCGGCAGTCGGGCGAGCACCGGCACTTCGAGCCGCCGCGCGACCTCGTCGCCGCCGCCCGAGCCGAAGAGCTCGAGCACCGACCCGTCCGGCTGTGCGAGCCCGGCCATGTTCTCCACGACGCCGATCACCGTCTGGCCGGTCTGCCGGGCGACCAGCCCGCTGCGTTCGGCGACGTCGGCGGCGGCCTCCTGCGGCGTCGTCACCACGAGCACTTCGGCGTGCGGCAGCAGCTGGCCGAGCGAGATCGCCACGTCGCCGGTTCCGGGCGGGAGATCGAGCAGCAGCACATCCAGGTCGCCGAAGAAGACGTCAGTGAGGAACTGCTCCATCGTGCGGTGCAGCAGCGGACCGCGCCACGACACGGCCGCCGAGCCGTCGACGAACATCCCGATCGAGATGACCTTCACGCCGTGTCCGACGGGAGGCAGGATCATGTCGCCGACCCGCGTCGGCTTCGCATCGCCGAGTCCGAGGATCGCCGGGATCGAGTACCCGAACACGTCGGCGTCGACGAGTCCGACGCGCAGGCCTCGTGCGGCGAGCGCGACGGCGAGGTTCGCGGTGACGGTCGACTTGCCGACCCCGCCCTTGCCGCTCGTGATCGCGTACACCTTGGTCAGCGAGTCGGCCGTGAACTGCCGACGCCGCGTTCCGCGCAGCCGCTCGACCAGCGACTCGCGCTCGGCGACCGTCATGACCCCGACCTCGAGGTCGACCTCCTCGACGCCCTCCACCCCGGCGGCGGCAGCCCGCACATCCCGCTCGATCGTGTCGGCGGCGGGACAGCCGACGATCGTCAGGGCGAGGCGGATGCGGGCGACGGCGCCGTCGATCTCGGCGCCGCGGATCATGTCGAGCTCGGTGATCGGCCGGCGGATCTCGGGGTCGTCGACGCGCGCGAGCGCGCTGAGCAGTCGCGGATCGCCCGCGGGGGAGTCGGCCATGATCAGCGGTCGGTCTCGGCGGCCGCCGCAGCGGCGTCCTCGCGCTCGCGGGCGCGCTCGGCCTCGCGATCGCGATCCAGCTCCTCGAGGATCGACCGCAGCTCCGCGCGGATGAAGTCCTTCGTCGCGACGTCCTTGATCGCGAGGCGCAGCGCGACGACCTCGCGGGCGAGGTACTCGGTGTCGGCGAGGTTGCGCTCGGCGCGCTGACGGTCCTGCTCGATCTGCACGCGGTCGCGGTCGTCCTGACGGTTCTGCGCGAGCAGGATCAGCGGCGCCGCGTAGGAGGCCTGCAACGAGAGGATCAGCGTGAGCGCCGTGAAGCCGTTCGCCGAGGAGTCGAAGCGCCACGACTCGGGAGCCGTCACGTTGTAGATCAGCCAGACGATGCAGAACATCGAGAGGCCGACGAGGAACCACGGCGTGCCCATGGCGCGGGCGACCCATTCGGTGAAGCGCCCGAAGCGGTCACGGCTCTCGCCGCGGCGCGGGCGGAACCCGGCCCGAGAGCCCTTGGGCTCGGTCAGTCTGCTGTCATCGCGCTCGTCGCGGGCCATCGCCGTTCCTCCTTCCGCGCGTGGGGATCGTTCCGGTGGTCAGCGGAACCGGTTCGGGTTCCGCGTCGCCGGAGGTACTTCGCCAGTCGTCGGGCAGCAGATAGTCGAGGACGTCATCGATGGTCACCACCCCGACGAGTCGGTGGGCTTCATCCACGACCGGCAGCGACACGAGGTTGTAGCTGGCCAGGATGCGCGAGACCTCGGCCGCGCTCGTCTCCGGGGAGACCGGCTCGAGGTTGGGATCGAGCAGGGTGCCGAGCCGTTCGTGCGGCGGGTAGCGCAGCATGCGCTGGAAGTGCACGACGCCGAGGAAGCGGCCGGTGGGCGGCTCGTAGGGCGGCAGGGTCACGCAGACCATGGCGCCGAGCGCCGGCGCGAGCTCGTGGCGGCGGATGAGCGCGAGACCCTCGGCGACGGTCGCGTCGGAGGAGACGATGATCGGCTCGGTCGTCATGAGGCCGCCCGCCGTCTCGGGAGCGTAGTTGAGCAGGAAGCGCACGTCCTCCGCTTCCTCCGGCTGCATGAGCTGCAGCAGCGCCTCGCCCTTCGCCTCGGGCAGCTGCGCGATGAGGTCGGCGGCGTCGTCGGGCTGCATCTGGTCGAGCACGTCGGCGGCGCGGGCGTCGTCGAGGTGGGTGATGAGCTCGACCTGCTCGGTCTCGGGCATCTCCTCGAGCGCGTCGGCGAGGCGCTCGTCGGGCAGCTCCTCGGCGACCTCGAGGCGGCGCTCCTCGGGAAGGTCGAGCAGGGTGGATGCGAGGTCGGCGGGCAGAAGGTCGGTGTACGTCGCGATGAGCTGCTCGGCCGACTGCGGCTCGCCGGCGGTGGTCTTCTCGGTGACGCGCTCCCAGCGGGCGAAGGTCGTCTTGCCGCGGCCGAACGGCGAGGCTCCCGTGCGCGGGCGGCGCAGGAAGAGGTCTTCGACCTCCCACTCGCCCGGTCCGGTCTCGGAGATCGCGACATCCTCGATGCTCGCCTCGCCGCTGCCGTCGCGGAAGACGACCTTGCGGCCCAGCAGCTCGGCGATCACGCGCACCTCGCCGCCGCGCTGCTCGAAACGGCGCAGGTTGATGAGCCCGGTCGTGATGATCTGCCCGGAGCCGATGCTGGTGACGCGGCCGATCGAGAGGAAGACGCGGCGCTTGCCGGGGATCTCGACGATGAGGCCGACGACCGTCGGGGCGCCGCTCGCGCGGTAGACGACGATCACGTCGCGCACCCGGCCGACCTTGTCGCCGGCGGGGTCGAAGACGGAGCACCCGGCCAGTCGGGCGACGAAGACTCTCGTGGCGCTCACGCGTCGAGCCTACTCGCCGGGGGACGCGCTCCCTCCGCCTCGGGCTCGGATCGCGGCGTGATCGGCGGGCGTTCGGAGTTCATCCGGGTGGCGTTCAGGCGGGTTCTGGCGAGCTTTGCGACAATGGGCGCCATGAGCACCCCCGGCGCCTTCGGCCGACGCGGCAACCCCGCCCCCACCCTGCCCCGCGGCGAGGTGCTCGGCACCTACGAGACCTACCTCGAGGCCGCGCACGTCGTCGACCGGCTGGCGAAGAGCGACTTCCCCGTCGACAAGGTGTCGATCGTCGGCAACGACCTCAAGACCGTCGAGCGCGTGACCGGGCGCATGAGCTGGGGCCGCGCCGCCCTGGGCGGCGCCCTCAGCGGACTGTGGTTCGGTCTGCTCGTCGGTCTGCTGTTCACCTTCTTCGGCTCACCGTCGCTGACCCCGCTGTTCGCCGCGATCCTGATCGGCGCCGCCGGCGGCATGTTCTTCGGACTCGCGACCTACGCGATCAGCCGACGTCGCAAGGACTTCACCTCGATGACGAACGTGCTGGCTTCGAACTACCAGGTCATCGTCGACCCCGAGCTCATCAACCGGGCCCGCAACGACCTCGGTGCCGAGGCCCCGGTCGGAGTCACGACGTGGACGCCGCAGCCCGCGACGCCGCCGGTCGCGCCGCCGAGCGATGCGCCGGGAGCGGGAGAGCCTCCCGTCGAGCCCGCGCCGCCCGCCGACCCGGTCCCGCCGCGCGCCTGATCGAAGCCGGTCGAACGGCCGCGCGGCGGGTTCCGTCTCAGCGTCCGGCCAGCCAGGCCTCCACGTCGTCCGCGGTGCGGGGGATGCCGGCCGAGAGGTTCACGGCGCCGTCCTCGGTCACGAGGATGTCGTCTTCGATGCGCACGCCGATGCCGCGCAGCTCCTCGGGCACGGTCAGGTCGTCGGGCTGGAAGTAGAGCCCCGGCTCGATCGTGAAGACCATCCCCGGCTCGACGACGCCGTCGAGGTACATCTCGCGGCGGGCCTGCGCGCAGTCGTGCACGTCGAGTCCGAGGTGGTGCGAGGTGCCGTGCACCATGTAGCGACGGTGGTACTGCTTCTCGGGCGCAAGCGAGTCCTCGGCGCTGCCGGGCAGCAGGCCCCACTCGGCCGTCTTCGCGGCGATGACCTGCATCGCGGCGGCGTGCACCTCGCGGAAGCGGATGCCCGGCTTGACGATCGCGAACGCCGCATCCGCCGCCTCGAGCACGGCCTCGTAGACGCGGCGCTGCACGTCGGAGAAGGTGCCGCTGATCGGCAGGGTGCGGGTGATGTCGGCCGTGTAGAGGCTGTCGAGCTCGATTCCGGCATCGAGCAGGATGAGGTCGCCGGGCACGACGGGTCCGTCGTTGCGGGTCCAGTGCAGGATGCAGGCGTGCGGCCCGCTCGCGGCGATCGTGTCGTAGCCGACCGCGTTGCCGTCGGCGCGGGCCCGGCGGTTGAAGGTGCCCTCGACCAGGCGCTCGCCGCGCGGGTGCGCGATGATCTGCGGCAGGTCGGCGATGACGTCGTCGAAGCCCTGCTTGGTGGCGTCGACGGCGGCGCCGAGCTGCTCGATCTCCCAGGCGTCCTTGACCAGGCGGATCTCGCTCAGGTCGCGGGCGAGCGCCGCATCCGCGTCGTCGTCGACCGCGTCGGCCCAGTCGGCGACGTCCGCGCCCTCGGCGGCCAGCAGACGGCGGCCGTCGATCTGGTCGGTCAGGTCGCGGTCGGCGCCGCGGACGAGGCGAGTCGTCGCATCCACCGCGTCGATCACCGCGGGCAGCTCGGCGAGGTCGCGCGTGGCGACGCCGAGCTCGACGGCGACGGCGGCCAGCGAGGGTCGCGCGCCGATCCAGAACTCGCCGATGTCGGGGTTGGCGTAGAACTCGTCGGTTCCGCGGCCCGCGGGGGAGCGGAAGTAGAGCACCGCGTCGTGGCCGGCCTCGTCGCCCTCGCCGCGCGGCTCGAGCACCAGCACGCTGCCGGGCACGGTGTCGCTGCCCCAGCCGGTCAGGTGCGAGAACGCGGAGTGCGCGCGGTAAGGGTAGTCGGTGTCGTTCGAGCGCACCTTGGCCGGGCCCGCCGGGATGATCAGACGCTCGCCGACGTGCAGTGCCGACACGCGACGACGCTGCACGGCCGCGTGGCTCGCCGCGTCACGGGGGGTGACCGGGGTCTCGGCGCGGTCGGCCCACTTCGAGGAGATGTAGGCGGCGAAGGCGTCGGAGACCGGCGTCGTCGACCGGTTCTGGGTGGCGCGAGGCGGGGTCGCCGGCTTCGCGGTCGCCGAGGTCGTGCCGGTGGTGGTGGGGGTGTTGTCGGCCATGCGGCCATTCTCCCACCGGCTCAGCGCGCGCGCTCCAGCTGGGCGAGCACGGGGCGGTGATCGCTGCCCGCGTGGTCCTGGTCGCGGATCACCCGGAACCCGGTGAAGCGCCAGTCCGAGCCGGCGAGCACATGGTCGATCGGGGCGCCCAGCTCGGCCGGGATGCGGGTCGGCCAGCTGCCGATCGCGGCGTCGCCCATAGCCTTCGCGCCGTCGTGGCAGTCGCCGAGCTCACCCGACTTCGCGAGCGCCGTCCAGTGGTCGATCGTGCTGTTCAGATCGCCCGCCATGATCAGATCGGGCTCCGCGCAGCGCGCCGCGAGCCACTCCATCCCCTCACGCCAGGCCGGCATCTCGCCCGGCACCGGGGCGACGGGATGCGCGGCCACGATGGCCGGACCGCTGCCGTCGACCGGGCGCCACACCCCGCTCGGGATGACGCGCGTCGACCCGGCGCTCGTGTCAGGCTGGTAGCGCCCGAGCGCGGAGCTGATCAGCAGCGAGGTCGTGCGTGCCTTCGCGATCTTGTCGAAGGTGATGTTGTGCACCGCCATCGCGCGGCCCTCGGCGCCCATCCGATCGGCGATCTGCTGCGCGAGCTCGACGCTCGTCTCCGGCAGCACCACGATGTCGGCGCCGTCGTCGAGGGCGAGGCGCGCGATCCTCTCGGCCCCGGGCGCGTCGCCTAGGGTGTTCCAGCTGAGCACGGTCACGCCCTGCTCGCCCTTGGCGGAGAAGTGCTCGGAGCCCCAGCCGCGCGTCGCCAGCACCGCCGCCGACAGGCCGGTGAAGAGCAGGAGCGCCACGGCGAGGGATGCGGTGAGACGTCGCGCGCGGCGCGACGCCAGCGCGATCAGCAGCAGCACGACCGCGACGACAGCGGCGACCCCGCCCGCCAGCGCCCGCAGCGACACGACCTGTGCGACTCCGAGCTGCCACTGCAGACCGAAGAGCTGGGGCCATCCCGCCACCAGCAGCGCCGCCGCCAGCGCGACGATCAGCAGGGCGGCGAGCACACGGCGGAACACGCCGGCGAGCCTAGACACCTACGATGAGAGGATGCCCGCCGGCCCCGCCGAGCGCCCCGCCGAGGGGCTCATCGACCTCCACACGCACAGCACCGTCTCCGACGGCACGCAGTCGCCGCGCGAGCTCGTGCGTGCCGGCGTCGAAGCCGGGCTCGCCGTCATGGCGATCACCGACCACGACTCGACCGCGGGCTGGGCCGAGGCCTTCGACACCGCGCGCGGCACCGGCCTGACCGTGCTCCCCGGCATGGAGCTCAGCACCCAGCTCGACTACGCGAGCGTGCACGTGCTCGGCTACCTCATCGACCCCGAGAACCCGGCCCTGCTGGCCGAGGCCGAGCACACGCGCGAGGAGCGCCTGCACCGCGCCGAGTCGATGGTCGCCCGCATCGCGAAGGACTACGACCTGAACTGGGATGACGTGCTCGCCCAGACCGCGCCCGGGGCGACCGTCGGTCGCCCGCACATCGCCGACGCGCTCGTCGCGAAAGGCTTCGTGCCCGACCGCAGCGCCGCCTTCGGCAGCATCCTGCACTGGCGCGGCGGCTACTACCGGCCGCACCGTGCGCCCGAGCCGACCGTGGGCATCCGCCTCATCGCTGAGGCCGGCGGCGTTCCCGTGATCGCGCACCCCGGAGCCCGCGGGCCCGAGCAACTCTTCGCCGGCGACCGCGTGCGCGCGCTTGTCGACGCCGGGCTGATGGGGGTCGAGGTGAATCACCGCGACAACCCGCCCGAGGCGCGTGAGCTGTGGACGCGGCGCGCGGCCGAGTACGACCTCGTCATCACGGGCTCGAGTGACTACCACGGCGCCGGCAAGCCCAACGTGCTGGGCGAGAACAGCACCGCGCCGGAGCAGTACGCGCGCATCATCGAGCTCGGCACCGGGTCGGAGCCGTTCGTCGGCTGACGCGACGGGCTGGAGCTCGGGCTCGGGGCTCGCGCCTCGCCGCCGCGAGCGACGAAGCCGCGCCCGACCCGGAGGTCGGACGCGGCTTCGATAGGTCCGCTGCGCTGCGAGTCAGCTCGCGGGCGGGGGAGTGGGCGTGCCGCTCCCGCTCCCGCCACGGCGACGACGCGTGCGGCGACGGCGCTCGGGGGCGGCGCCGTCGTGCGTGCCGCCGCCCTCGGAGCGGGCCTCCTCGGTCGTGGTCGTGCCGGCGCCGCCCTCGGTCGAGGCCGGCGCGGCCGAGCCGCTGCCGGATCCCTCGCCGCGACCGCGTCCGCGGCCTCCGCGGCTGCGCGAGCGCGACGAACCAGAGCGCTCACCGGCGTCGCGGTCGGCGCGCGGCTTCTCCGCGTGCGGAGCGGCCGGCGACGGCTTGAGGCGGCCCTTCGAGCCGGCGGGGATGTCCAGGTCGGTGAAGAGGTGCGGCGACGACGAGTAGGTCTCGGTCGGCTCCGGCTGCCCGAACTCGAGGGCGCGGTTGATGAGCGCCCACTTGTGCAGGTCGTCCCAGTCGACGAAGGTCACCGCGATGCCGGTCTTGCCGGCGCGGCCGGTGCGGCCGGCGCGGTGCAGGTAGGTCTTCTCGTCGTCGGGGATCGTGTGGTTGATCACGTGCGTGACGTCGTCGACGTCGATGCCGCGCGCCGCCACGTCGGTGGCGATCAGCACATCCTTCTTGCCGGCCTTGAACGACGCCATCGAGCGCTCGCGCGCCTCCTGCGTCATGTCGCCGTGCACGGCCGCGGCGTTGAAGCCGCGATCGTTGAGCTCTTCGACGAGCTTCGAGGCCGCGCGCTTGGTGCGGGTGAAGACGACGGTCTTGCCGCGGCCCTCGGCCTGCAGGATGCGGGCGACGACCTCGTCCTTATCGAGGCTGTGCGCCCGGTAGACGAGGTGCTTGATGTTCGCCTGCAGCTGGCCCTCGTCGGGGTCGCTCGCGCGGATGTGGATCGGCCGGTTCATGAAGCGGCGCGCCAGCGTGACGACGGGCCCCGGCATGGTGGCCGAGAACAGCATCGTGTGGCGGGCCGGCGGCGTCTGCGCGAAGAGCTTCTCGACGTCGGGCAGGAAGCCCAGGTCGAGCATCTTGTCGGCCTCGTCGAGCACCATCACCTTGACGTTCGCGAGGCTCAGCAGGCGCTGGCCGGCGAGGTCGAGCAGACGACCGGGCGTGCCGACGACGATCTGCGCACCCGCCTTGATCTGCTCGATCTGGCCCTCGTAGGCCTTGCCGCCGTAGATGGCGACGACCTTCGTGGAGCGGTTCGAGGTGGCGAGCTCGAGGTCTTCGGCGACCTGGACGCACAGCTCGCGCGTCGGCACGACGACGAGAGCCTGCACACCGGGCTCGGGGTCGAGTCCGAGCGCCTGGATCACCGGCAGGCCGAAGCCGAAGGTCTTGCCGGTTCCGGTCTTCGCCTGGCCGATGATGTCCTGGCCGGCGAGCCCGAGGGGGATGGTCTGAGTCTGGATCGGGAACGGGTCGACGATGCCTTTGGCGGCGAGTGCGTCGACGATGTCCTGGTCGATGTCAAGATCGGAGAAGGTCACTGATCACCTGTCGTGGAAGTCGATCCGCTGAGTCTACCCGCGTCGGGCTTCCTCTCCGGCCGAGCCGCGCGGGGCTGCGCCGAGGCCGAGAGCGGATGATGTGCGGCCCTGCCCTACGATGAGGGCGTGGCGAACTGGTTCCGGCGGCGGCGTCCCGCGACCCCCGCGGTGCTCGTCGGCCGCCCTCGATCGACCGTGACGGCCCGGGTGGAGCTGGCGGATCTGACCCCGGGGATCGACGCCTATCTCGGTCGCGCCGCCTATCTGCAGCTCGCGCTCTTCGAAGACGTCTCGCGCGCCATCTCGGCCGCGCCCTCGACCGTCGCGAAGACCTCGCTCGCCCGCGTCGCCGCGCCGCACCTCGATGCGCACCGCGGCCTCGTCGCCGAGCTGGTCGCGCGCGGTGTCGACCCGGCCGAGGCGATGGAGCCCTACCGTCTCGACATCGACGACTTCCAGCGGCGCACTCTCGGGCAGGACTGGTTCGAGACGCTCGCCACCTGCTACGTCACCGCCGGATTCCTCACCGACTTCTTCCTCAGCCTCGCCGCGGGCCTGCCCGCCGAGCTGCGCGGGCGGGTCGAGTCGCTGCTCGACGTCGAGGCCGGCGAGGACGTTCTGATCGACGAGCTGCGCGCCGGCATCGACGCGAACCCGCGCCTCGGCTCGCGCCTGGCGATGCGGGGTCGACGCCTCGTCGGCGACACCATGCTCGTCGCACGCTCGGCGCTCGGCGTCGGCGCGGAGGGCCCGGGCGAGGAGCGCATCGAGCCGGTCTTCACCGAGCTCGTGGCCGCGCACACGCGGCGGATGGATGCGCTCGGCCTGACGGCCTGAGCGGCTCCGCCCCTGACCGGCTGTGCCCCTGACCGCCTGTGCCTCTGACCGCCTGAGCGATCGCGCAGGACCTCGTCCGGCATCCGCATCGTCAGCCGGCCTCCGCACTGTCACCCGGAGACGACGAAGCCCGCCGAGCGGACTCGGCGGGCTTCGTGACGTTCTGGACGGATCAGGCGCGCGAGGTGCGTCCGCCCGAGAGGTGGTGCAGGCGCTGGGCGTCGATGCCGCGACGCGCGCGGTTCAGCACCAGGGCGAGCACGATGGCGATGACGCCCGATCCGCCGAGCGAGATCACCCAGATCCACGGCTCGTCGGGCTTCCAGCCGACCCAGGTCAGGGCGGTCCACGCGACGGCCGTCCACGCGGCGCCGATCGCGGGCAGCAGCAGGATGCCGTAGGAGTGGCGCCCCGGGATCAGGTAGCGCAGCACCGTCGCGATGCCGAGTCCGACCACCGTGGCGTAGATCATCTCCATGGCCGGAACCCTAGCCGACCGGAGCTCAGGCGACGAAGCCGACGCGACGGGTCTCCTCGGCGCCGATCTCGAGGTAGGAGAAGCTCGCGACGGGCACGATGTAGAGGCGGCCGCGGTCGTCGCTCAGCTTGAGGTACTTCTCCGACTCGAGGGCCGTGCTGACGGCCTTCTCGATCTCGTCGGGGTTCTGGCTGGTCTCGAACGAGATCTCACGGGCGGAGTTGGCGATGCCGATGCGAATGTCCACGGGGTCAGGCTAGCGAGGGCCGGGCGCGGCGCGCTCTCGATTCCGCCCAGGGCAGAACGGGCGCGCGGCGCGGGTGAGATGTCATGTCGGAGCCCGTCGCTAGCGTGGCCGACGTGCAACCCGACACCTCGCAGCTGGCCGTGCTCGACCTGCCCGCCGACGCGAACGCGGTGGTGATCGGAGCACCCGGTTCCGGCAAGACCTCGACGCTCGTCGAGCTCGTCGCCCGGCGGGTCGAGCACGACGGCTTCTCCGCCGACGAGGTGCTCGCGCTCGCGGCGAACCGCGCCGGCGCGAATCGGCTGCGCGACCGGCTGGCCGGTCGGCTCCGGGCCGTCGCCGCAGGCCCGCTCGCGCGCACCCTGCCCTCTCTGGCCTTCGACGCGGTGGTCGCGCGCGCCGCTGCGGAGGGGGCTCCGCGACCCCGGCTGCTCTCCGGGCCGGAGCAGGATCTGCTGATCGCCGAGCTGCTGCACGGCGAGATCGAGGACGGCGCGTCAGGCTCCTGGCCCGATCATCTCTCGGCGGCGGTGCGGCGTCTCCCGGTCTTCCGCACCGAGCTGCGCGAGATGCTCATGCGCCTGACGGAATACGGGGTCGACACCGCCCGCCTCCGTTCGGTCGCCCACACGACCGCACGGCCCGAGTGGGCGGCGGTCGCCGACTTCGCCGACGACTACCGCGGCGTCGTCTCGGCCGTGGGCGGCAGCGCGCTCGACCCCGCCGAGCTCATGGCCTACGCCGAGAGCGCCGTGCTCGACGGTCACACCGGCGAACGGCTCGCCCGCACGCGTCTGGTTGTCGTCGACGACCTGCAGCAGGCGACCGAGGGCGCCATCCGCCTGCTGCGCGCGATCGCGGCGCGCGGCGTCACGATCGTGGCCTTCGGCGACCCGGATGTGGCGACCGACGCGTTCCGCGGCGGCGAGGCGGACGCGCTGGCCGCCTTCCCCGCACGGGTGGGCGTGCCGACCCGCACCCTTCGTCTCGACCACGTGCACCGGCAGAGCCCCTTGCTGCGCGCGCTGACCGCGGAGGTGACGGGACGCATCGGAGCGGCCGGCGCGGGCACTCAGCGTTCGGCCGAGGCCGACGGCGACGACGACCCGGCGGCGATCTCCGCGATCGCGGCCCCCAGCCCGGCCGCCGAGCACCGCACGATCGCCCGCGTGCTGCGCGAGCGGCACCTGCTCGACGGCGTCGCCTGGTCGCAGCTCGCCGTCGTCGTGCGCTCGGGCGCCGCGATCCCCGCGATCTCGCGCGCCCTCGCGCTCGCCCAGGTGCCGACGCGCACGACGGCGGCCAGCCGCGCCCTGCGCGATGACCCCGCCGCCGCGGCGCTGCTCGACATCGTCGCGGTCGGAACGGGACGGACCGAGCTCGACGGGCTCACGGCCGAGCGTGTCCTCACCGGACCGTTCGGCGGCCTCGACCCGATCGGCCTCCGCCGTCTGCGCGCCGCGCTGCGCGCCGAGGAGCTCGCCGGCGGCGGCACCCGTCTGGGGCCGCGGCTGCTGGCGGAGGGCCTCGGCGTCGAGAACGGCTTCGCCACGATCGATCACGCGGTCGGCCGTCGAGCGGCGCGACTGGCGCGCCTGCTCGCCCGGCTGCGCGCCCAGCACGCGGCGGCCGCGACGGTCGAGGAGCTGCTCTGGACGGCCTGGGAGCGCAGCGGGGTCGCTGACGGCTGGCGCGACGCGGCGCTCGGCAGCGGCATCGCCGCCGAGGAGGCGAACCGGGCGCTCGACGGCGTCGTGGCGCTGTTCGCGGCGGCGCGGCGCTTCGTCGAGCGCGAGCCCGACCGCGAGGCCGAGGCGTTCCTCGCCTCGGTGCTCGACGCCGACATCCCCGAGGACACGCTCGCGCCGCGCACGGTCGGTGAGGCCGTGCTCGTCACGACGCCCTCCGGGGCGGTCGGGCTCGAGGTCGACACGGTCATCGTCGCCGGACTGCAGGAGGGGCAGTGGCCGAACCTCCGGCCACGCGGATCGCTGCTGCGCGCGGGAGATCTGCTCGCCGCGCTCGACTCCGGCGCGCCGCCGAGGGAGGCCGCGGCGCCGGCCCCGGCGCCGGCAGCCGTGCTCGATGAGCGCCGTGTGGTGCTCGCCGACGAGCTGCGCATGTTCGCGCTCGCCGTCTCCCGGGCCCGGCGCCGCGTCGTGGTGGCCGCCGTCGCGGGCGAGGACGAGATCCCGAGCCCCTTCCACGGCTTCGCCGCCCGGGTGGCGGGCGATCGCCTGGTCGAGCCCGACGGGGATGCGCCGCCGCTCGACCTGCGCGGCATGACCGGTCGTCTGCGCCGCACCGTCACTCAACTCGGATCGACCGCGGAGCAGCGTCGCGCGGCGGCGGCCGCGCTGGCGCGGCTCGTCGGCGACGCGGTGCCCGGGGCCGATCCCGCGCAGTGGCACGGGACCCTCGAGGCGAGCACCACGGCGCAGCTGTACGACCTCGGCGACCCCGAGGTGCGGGTGCCGGTGTCGCCCTCCGCTCTCGGCACCCTCGACCGCTCGGCGATGGAATGGTTCGTCGAGACCATGGCCGGCGGCTCCTCGAGCCTCAGCGCGAATGTGGGGTCGCTCGTGCATCACGCTCTCGAGCACGCGACCGGGTCCGAGGTCGAGGAGCTCTGGGGGCTGCTCGAGCAGCGCTGGGGCGAGCTCGTGTTCGAGTCGAGCTGGTCTGAGCAGCTCGAGAGGCGGCGGGCTCGGGGGGCGATCGAGGCGCTCGGCTCCTACCTGCGCACCGTCGAGGCGCAGGGGGTCGTGCTCGTGAGCTCGGAGGGCGCCTTCCGCTTCGACGTTCCGCCCGCCCGCGTCAACGGAAAGATCGACCGCGTCGAGTCGCACGACGGTCGCATCGTCATCGTCGACCTCAAGACCGGCAGCGTGCTCGCTGCGAAGGAGGCGGCCGAGCATCCGCAGATGTCGGCCTACCAGCTCGCCTACGCCGATGGAGCGCTCGCCGATCTGCCCGACGGACACGCGCCCGGAGGCGCTCGTCTGCTCTTCACGAAGAAGGGGACGAAGGATGCGCCGTACACCCTGCGTGACCAGAAGCCCTTCGATGGCGATCAGCTCGAGAGCTTCCGTGAGACCCTCCGTGGTGCTGCGGTGACGATCGCGGGACCCGACTATCCGGCGACGCTGATCGACGACGCCTTCGCCTACGGCGGCGCCGTGCGCGCCGTGCACCTGCCCGGAGAGGTCACCGGTGACTGACATGACCGACACCACCACGAGCACCACCACCCGCATCTCGGCGCGCAGCATCGCCGAACGTCTCGGCCTCCATCCGCCGACGCCCGAGCAGACCCTCGTGATCGAGTCGGAGCTCGGCCCCGCCCTCGTCGTCGCCGGGGCCGGCAGCGGCAAGACCGAGACGATGGCGTTCCGCGTGCTCTGGCTCGTCGCCAACGGCCTCGTCGCGCCGGCGCAGATCCTCGGCCTCACCTTCACCCGCAAGGCGGCCGGCGAGCTCGGTCACCGCATGCGCGACCGGATCGCCCAGCTGCGCGAGAACGACCTGATGCCCGAGCGCGACGGCGACGACGACCCGGCCGCCGAGCTGCTCGACAGCCCGACCGTGTCGACCTACAACTCCTTCGCGAGCGCGATCTTCCGCGACAACGCGCCGCTGGTCGGCTACGACGGCGATGCCGTGCTGCTCGGCGAGGCGGCCACCTGGCTGCTCGCCCGCGAGCTCGTGACCCGCAGCGACGACCTGCGCCTCGCCGACACCGAGAAGTCGGTGGATGCGCTCGCCACCGCCGTCGTGCGCCTCGCCTCCCAGCTCGCCGAGAACGTCGCCGACGCCGACCGGGTCGAGCAGATGGCCGAGGACTTCCGTGCGCTCGCCGACCTGCCGACCGGCGGTCGCGGCGCCTACGCCGACGTGGTCACGATGACCGACCGCATCGCGGCGCTCCCGGTGCTGCTCGGCCTGGCGCGGCAGCTGCAGCAGGCCAAGCGCGACCGCGCCGCGATCGAGTTCAGCGACCAGGTCGCGATCGCGCTCCGGATCGTCGAGCGCAATCCGCACGTCGTGACCGAGCTGCGCGACCGCTATCGGGTCGTGATCCTCGACGAGTACCAGGACACGAGCGTCGTGCAGACGCGGCTGCTCGCGCTGCTCTTCGCCCGGCACCCGGTCATGGCGGTCGGCGATCCCAACCAGTCGATCTACGGCTGGCGCGGGGCGAGCGCCGCCGGGCTCGGGCAGTTCGGGTCGTGGTTCGGATCGGATGCGCGCTTCGAGCTCACGACGAGCTGGCGCAATGGCGAGCGGATCCTCGACGCCGCGAACCGGCTCATCCGCCCGCTGGCGCTCACCTCTCCGGTGTCGGTCGCGGCGCTCACCGCCCGTCCCGGCGCCGACGCCCATCCGGTGCGGCTGCTCTATCCCGAGACCGTCGTCGAGGAGGCTGATCAGGTGGCCGCCTGGTTCCGCGGCGGCCTCGCCGACCCAGCCGAATGGGGCACGGATGACGCGGGCGATCCACAGCCGCCGTCGGCCGCGCTCATCCTGCGCTCGCGCGGCACCCTCGAGCAGTTCCTCAGTGCATTCCGTCGTGCCGGTGTGCCATACCACGTGCTCGGCGTGGGCGGACTTCTCGCCGAGCCGCTCGTCGCCGATCTGGTCGCGGCGCTCGCGGTCGTCGACGATCCCGGCGCGAACTCCGAGCTCATCCGGCTGCTGCTCGGATCGCGCTGGCGACTCGGCACGGCCGACGTCGCGGCACTGCGCGACCTGGCGCGCTGGCTCGAGAAGCGCGACCTGCGGCAGAAGCCGCTCGATGACGAGGTCGCCCGGCAGCTGCGAGCGAGCGTCGCCGATGACGACAGCGCCTCCCTGATCGACGCCCTCGACTTCCTGGTGACCTCGGCTGAGGATCACGGCGCGGTGCGCGGCTTCAGCGAGGAGGGCCTCGCGCGCCTGCGGGATGCAGGGGAGACCTTCGCGCGACTGCGACGCCGCGTGCGCTTCGACCTCGACGATCTCGTCACGACCGTGCTGCAGGAGCTCGACCTCGATATCGAGGCGGAGGCGAACGACGCGCGACCCGGATCCGGCCGCGTGCTCGAGGCGTTCTTCGACGCCCTCGCCGGGTTCCAGCAGCTGGGCCAGCAGAACTCGCTGCGCGCCTTCCTCGGCTGGCTGCGCGAGGCCGAGTCGCGCGAACGGCTCTCGCCGCGCTCCGACCCGCCCGAGCCCGGCTGCGTGCAGATCGTCACGATCCACGGATCGAAGGGTCTCGAGTGGGATCTCGTGGCCGTGCCGCGGCTCGTGGAGGGCGAGATGCCCTCGGCCGCCCGCGATACGGGCGCGTGGGTGGCGTTCGGCGAGCTGCCCTACGAGTTCCGGGGCGATGCCTCGGTGCTGCCCGACTTCCGGTGGCGCGAGGCGACGACGCGCAAGGAGGTGCTCGATCTCTTCGGCGCCTTCAAGAGCGAGGTGCGTGAGCAGCAGCTGCTCGAGGATCGTCGGCTCGCCTATGTCGCGATCACGCGGGCCCGCCGTCACCTGCTGCTGAGCGGATCGTTCTGGTCATCGCAGACCAAACCCCGGCGGCCCGGCGCGTTCCTGCGCGAGCTGGCGGACGACGGCATCGTGCCGGCACTGCCCGAGGCGCCGGAGTCGGAGGAGAACCCGCTGGTAGCCGAGCCCGAGAAGGCGGACTGGCCGCGTGATCCGCTCGGCTCCCGTCGACAGCGGGTCGAGGCCGCCGCCGAGCTCGTGCGCACGGCAGACCCCGCCGACGCGGGCCGCTGGTCGCGCGATGTCGAGCTGCTGCTCGAGGAACGCCGCCAGCGGCTGCGCGGCTCCGACGCCGTGACGGTGCCCGAGCGCATCCCCGCCTCGCGCTTCAAGGACTGGGTCGAGAATCCCGCCAGGGTGCTCGCCGAACTGCGTCGCCCCATGCCCGAGCGGCCGTATCGCGCGACCCGGCTCGGCACGCTGTTCCACGCCTGGGTCGAGAAGCGCAGCGACCCGGATTCGGCGATGGCCGGCTTCGACGACCTGGATGCGCTGGGCAGCGAGCTCGACGGCGGTATCGAGGGCGAGGATCTCACCGCGGTCGACGCGGCGCGTTTCGCCGAGCTGCGCGCGACCTTCGAGGCTTCGCCGTGGGCGGATCGGCGCCCGATCGACGTCGAGCGCGAGATCCATCTGCCGCTCGGCGGTCGCACCGTGGTGTGCAAGATCGATGCCGTCTACGCCGAGGGCGACGGGGACGCGATCCGCTACGAGATCGTCGACTGGAAGACCGGCAAGGCGCCGCGCGACGCCGCGGATCGGGAGCTGAAGCAGCTGCAGCTCGCGCTGTACCGCCTCGCCTACGCGCGCTGGCGCGGCGTCGATCCGGAGCACATCGATGCGGCGTTCTACTTCGTCGCCGACGACGAGACGCTGCGCCCGGAGCGGATCGATGACGAGGACGCGCTCGCGGCGCGCTGGGCCGAGGCGATGGAGCGGATCGCGCCGAGCACCTGAGCGACCGGCCATCTGAGCGATCGGCCGTGCGGTCGGCCCAGCTCCTGCTCGGCCGACCTCGCCGGTTCAGCGGTCGTGGCGCGCCCCGGCCGGTCCGTCGGTGCCGATGATCGCGGCGACGAGCGCCTCGACCGGCTCGCGCGGCGCCCGCGGGTTGTCGAGCAGGGTGAAGTCGATCTCGCGCAGCAGCGGCAGCCCGAGCTGCGCGGTGACGTCGCGCAGGTTCTCGGGCACGAGGTTCTGCGGCAGCACGGTCACGCCGAGCCCGGCGCGCAGCGCGGCATGCACGCCGTTGATCTCGCGCACGGTGCAGGTGATGCGCCAGCTGCGCCCGGCATCCTCGAGCGCCTGCAGCGCGACGGAGCGCGAGAGGCTCGGCGCCTGGTACGCGACGAGCGGCAGGGGAGCGGTCGGGTCGATCTCGAGGTCGCGGTGCGCGACCCAGACCAGCCGTTCCCGGCGCACGAGCCGCCCTTCGGCGGCGCCGCTCTCCTGCTTGACGAAGACGAGGTCGAGCGCACCGGCCGCGAGTCGGCGGGCGAGCATGCCGCTCTGGGCGACGGTCAGCTCGAGGTTGATCTGGGGGTGCACCCGGCGGAAGCGGCGGAGGATGCGGGGCAGCTCGGTCTGCGCGAGATCGTCGGCCGAGCCGAAGCGCAGTCGACCGCGCATCGCCGAGCCGCTGAAGTAGGCGGCGGCGCCGTCGTGGGCGGCGAGGATGCCGCGGGCGAAACCGAGCATCGCCCGCCCGTTGTCGGTGAGTGCGACCTGGCGCGTGTCGCGCTGCACGAGAGCCCGGCCGGCGGCGCTCTCGAGCCGCTGCACGTGCTGGCTGACGGTCGGCTGGCTGAGACCGAGTCGCTCGGCGGCGCGGGTGAAGCTCAGAGTCTCGGCGACCGCCGTGAAGGAGCGCAGCAGCTGGGGATCGAACACCGTATCCACCTCTCATTGAGATACGCAATGAGACTAATAGTCGCAATCGGGTCGCTCAATGGTGCTGTCCGTGATGGTGTGAGGGGGTGACCTCTCGACCCGCCCGCAGCGCAGCGCCGTACGTCGATCCGACCGTGACCGAGCCCATCCCGGTGCTCGAGCAGCGGCCGCGCTGGCGCGACACCGTCAGCGCGCTGCGGGCGCACAACTACCGGCTCTACCTGCTCGGGCAGGTCTTCGCGAACACGGGCGGGTGGATGGCGCGCATCGCGATCGACTGGCTGGTGCTCGAGCTGACCGGCAACGTCGCGCTCGTCGGCCTCGCGGTGACCCTGCAGTTCGCGCCGACGCTGCTGCTCGGACCGTGGTCGGGGGTGATCTCCGACCGGTTCCGCCGGCACACGATCCTCATCTGCACGCAGAGCGTCGGCACGGTCGCGAACGGCGTGCTCGCCGCGCTCGTGCTGACCGGGGTCGTGCAGGCCTGGCAGGTCTTCGTGATCGCGGCCGTCACCGGCACGTCGATGGCCATCGACGGGCCGTCGCGCTCGGCGTTCGTGGCCGAGATGGTCGGCACCCACCGGCTCCGCAACGCGATCAGCATGAACGCCACGATCTTCCACCTGGGCGGGCTGCTCGGCCCGGCGATCAGCGGGGTGCTCATCGTCGTCGTCGGCTCGGGCTGGTCGATCGCGATCAACGCGACGACCTCGCTGGTCGCGGTGACCGCGCTCGTGCTCATGCGCCGCCACGAGCTGCTCGCCGTCGCCCGCACGCCGTCGGCTCCCGGGCAGATCCGCGAGGCGCTGCGCTACCTCGTGAGCAAGCCGACCATCCTCTTCCCCCTGATCGTGCTGGCCTCGGTCGCGATCTTCGGCATGAACCTGCCGGTGCTGTTCACCGCCGCCGCGAACGAGGGCTATCATACTGGCGCCGCCGGCTACGGGCTCTACAGCTCGCTGGCCGCCGTCGGCGCCTTCGCGGGCGCGATCCTCTCCACCCGGCGCCGGGCGCTGCGGCTGCGCGCGATCGTGATCGCGGCGATCGGCTACGGCGTCGTGACCGTGTTCGCGGGCCTCGCACCCTGGTACCCGCTGTTCCTCGGCGCGCTCGTCGGCATCGGCGTGACCCGCATCGCCTTCGCGACCGGAGCGGAGTCGCTCACGCAGCTGTCGACGAACCTCGCCATCCGCGGCCGCATCATGTCGTTCTACCTGATGACGGTCGTCGGCGGTCAGGCGCTCGGCGGCGTGATCATGGGCGCGATCGCCGAGACCTTCGGCCCGACGATCGCCTTCGTCGTGGCCGGGGGAGTCCCGGCCCTGACGGCGCTGACGGTCGCGATCGTGCTCGCCCGCCGCGGACGTCTCGCGCTCGTCTTCGCGCTGCCGTGGCGAGGACGCCCGGTGCGGATCACGCCGCGCGCCGCCTGAGACGGGCGGGGCTAGTTCCGACGACCCGTCGCGACCACCAGAACGGATCGAGCCGGGCGCCGTCTGATCGACGACGCCCGGCTCGGAGATCCGGGTGGATGCGGCGGGTCAGCTGGCGCGCTCGACGCGGCTCGCGCTCGACGACGCCGAACCGGCGTCGCCCGAACCCGCGCGACGGGCCTGCTCGACGCGATCCTTCTCGACCATGTCGAGCAGCTCCTCGACCTCGTGCGCGGCGAGCACCGGGCCGGTGGGCGTGCCGATCTGGTTGCCGAGCGACGATTGCACGTCGTCGACGAGGCCGTGCAGCATCTGCACCGCGTCATCCACGATCTCGGTGCTGCGGGTCTGGGTGCCGTGCAGCAGCCAGCTCGCGATCTCGAGCTCGGCGTAGAAGCTGGCGCGCTGGCCGATCTGGCGGTCGGCGGCCGGGCGCTCCTGCAGATAGGCGGCGACGACGGTCTCGCTGAGGTCGCTGCGGCGCCCCGAGAACAGCCAGGCGAGGTCGCGGGCCGGATCGGCGACGCGCAGCTCGTGCCAGCCGAGCACTCCCGTCACCTGCTCGGCGTGGCTCAGCACGGTCTCCGAGCTGAGGTCGCCGTTGACGACGGTCGGCTGGAACTGCCAGAGCCGGTCATCGGCGAGGGCGGCCTCCCAGCGCTCGCGCAGAGCGGCGGGCAGCAGGCCGGTCTCGATCGCCTTGCCGACGATCGCGCCGGAGGTCTGGTGCGCGTGCACGGGTCCGAGCGAGGGCAGCCCCACCTCGGTGACGCAGCTGGTGGGCAGCGAGTGGATGGCGGCCACGGCCCGGCCGATCGACGCGGCCAGGTCGGCGGTCAGCGATGAGACGGGGGTCTTCGACCCGCCGACGAACTCGTAGACGACGGCGCGGGTGCCGTCGATCGGCGCCTGTCCGGCGGGGAGCGTGACCTCGAAGGGCAGACGCGAGCGGATGCCGGAGGTGAGCGCGCCGAGGGCGAGCAGGTCGGCCGACTGGCGGCTCTCGGCCGTCTCGGTGCGCGGCACGCGCACGACGTACCAGCGCTCGTCGCGCGTGCTCAGCAGCGCGGTGTCGAAGTCGCCGGCACGCGGCGAGCCGATGCGCGAGGCCGCGACCACGTCGAGTCCGGCCACGGCCGAGGTGGCGAGCGCGGCTAGAGTGAGAGGGGTTCTGGCCATGCCCCACAGGGTAGGTCGGCAAGCCCCGCACGGAGCCCGCGCCACGCCCGGGCCCGCCAGTTGCGCGGCGCCGATGCCGGAATCCTCAGCGAGCACGTGATGAGCGCCGATCCTCGATCGGCGAGCCTGGAGGAATTGCCGTGACCCCGTCGTTCGCCGAACGGCTCACCCTGTCCCGTGCCGAGCTCGACCGAGACCACCTCAGCCGTGCGACGCCGATCGACGAGCTGCTCGATGCGGCCGACGCGCGGGTGGTGCTGCTGCACGACGGGCACGCCCTCGTCGACGGCGCGCGCCTCGTGCTGCTGCCGACCGCATCCGCCGCTGCCCGGGCCGCACGCGCGGGCGGCTTCGCGCTCTACCTCGGCCGCACGCTCGCCGAGGCGCCCGATGCGGCCCTCGGCGCTGCGGTCTCGGCGCTCGTGATCACCGACGAGGAGGCCGCCGCCGCGGCGCTGGAGGCGGCCCGCGCCTCGGGTCTCGATCTCTCCTGGGGCGACCTGCGCCGCCTCGGTGCCGACATGTCGACGCGCGATGCGGGCATCTTCACCGAGGCCCTCGCCCTGGCGAACTGGCACCGCTCCTACGGCTTCGCCCCGGCGTCCGGACGCGCGACCGAGCACGGTCAGGCCGGCTGGACCCGGGTGGATGCCGAGACCGGCAAGGAGTTCTTCCCGCGCACCGACGCCGCGATCATCGTGGGCGTCACCGACGCCGACGACCGGCTGCTGCTCGGCTCGAACGCGCTCTGGCCCGCCGATCGCTTCTCGCTGCTCGCCGGCTTCGTCGAGCCGGGGGAGTCGCTCGAGGCCGCGGTCGTGCGCGAGGTCTTCGAGGAGTCGGGCGTGCGCGTGACCGACCCCCGTTATCTCGGCAGCCAGCCGTGGCCCTTCCCGGCCTCGCTGATGGTCGGATTCCTGGCGCGCGTCGCCGACGGCGCCGGGGTCGAGACCCGCCCGGACGGCGAGGAGATCCTCGACCTGCGCTGGTTCACCCGTGACGAGCTCGCGGCGGCCGTCGCCGACGGCTCGCTGCGTCTGCCCGGCCGCAGCTCGATCGCCCGCGCGATCATCGAGGAGTGGTTCGGCGGCGACCTGGGCGACGACAGCTGGTGATCGGGTGAGCACCCCCGATCTGCTCGCGGGACTCGACGACCAGCAGCGCGTCGCGGCCGAGACCCTGCTCGGCCCGGTCTGCATCCTTGCCGGCGCCGGCACCGGCAAGACGCGCGCCATCACCCACCGCATCGCGCACGGCGTGCAGACCGGCGCCTACGCGCCGAACCGCGTGCTCGCGCTCACCTTCACCGCGCGTGCGGCCGGCGAGCTGCGCACTCGGCTGCGCTCGCTCGGGGCAGGCGGGGTGCAGGCGCGCACTTTCCACGCGGCGGCCCTCTCTCAGCTGAACTACTTCTGGCCGACGATCGCGGGCGGGCTGCCGCCGCGCATCCTCACCGGCAAGGCCGGCGTGCTCGCGCAGGCCTCCGAGCGGCTCAAGCTGCGCCTCGACAAGGCCGCGCTGCGCGACGTCGCGGGCGAGATCGAGTGGCGCAAGGTCTCGATGCTGACGCTCGACGCCTACGAGCGGCAGGCGCACGGCAAGGCGATGCCGGGCGGTCTCGGCGTCAGCGCGATGGTGAGCCTGCACCAGGCCTACGAGCACCTCAAAGACGAGCAGCGCCGCATCGACTTCGAAGACGTGCTGCTCGTGATGGCGGGGATGCTCGACGCCGAACCCGCCGTCGCCGACGAGGTGCGCGGGCAGTACCGCTTCTTCGTCGTCGACGAGTACCAGGACGTCTCACCGCTGCAGCAGCGCCTGCTCGACCTCTGGCTCGGGCCGCGCACCGACCTCTGCGTCGTCGGCGACGCGAGCCAGACCGTGTACTCCTTCGCCGGCGCGACGAGCGACTACCTGCTCGGCTTCGGGGCGCGGTACGAGGATGCGACGGTCGTGCAGCTCGAGAACAATCACCGCTCGACCGGCGCCGTGCTCGATCTCGCCAACCGGCTCATGCGCGGTCGACCGGGCGCGCTGGAGCTGCACCCGGTGGCGGCCGGCGATCGCGGCGAGCCGGTGCAGGTGACCGCGCACGACAGCGACCGCGCGGAAGCCGAGGCCGTGGCGGCGGAGGTCGCCGAGCAGCTCGCGTCCGGCATCCCCGCCGACCGCATCGCGGTGCTCTACCGGGTCAACGCGCAGAGCATCGCCCTCGAGCAGGCCCTCTCCGATCGGCGGATCGCCACGCGCGTGCTCGGCTCGACACGATTCTTCGACCATCCGTCGGTGCAGCGCGCCATGCTCGAGCTGCGCAGCATCGCGCAGACCCCGCGTCGGGAGCCGTTGTTCCAGTCGGTCAGCGACGTGCTGCAGAGCGTCGGCTGGACGCTCGAGCCGCCCGCCGCCGGGCCCGCCGAGCGCGAGCGCTGGGAGCTGCTCAACGCGATCGTCGATCTCGCCGACGCCGCCCCCGAGGGCACGACGCTGCGCGCCTTCGCCGACGAGCTCTTCGAGCGGCAGCAGGCGCAGCACGAGCCGGCGATCGCCGCGGTGACGCTCGCGACGCTGCACAGCGCGAAGGGCCTCGAATGGGATGCGGTGCATCTGATCGGGCTCAGCGAGGGCCTGCTGCCGATCGTGCACGCCCGCGGTTTCGACGCGATCGACGAGGAGCGGCGTCTGCTCTACGTCGGCATCACCCGCGCCCGTCGCCGGCTGTCGCTCAGCTGGTCCGCCTCGCCGGGCGGGGGAGAGGCGGGGCCGTCGGCGCGGCGTCGCGCGCCCAGTCGCTTCCTGGATGAGCTCCGCAGCGGCACTCCGGGTGCGGCGGCCAGCGTCGTTCGCTGACGGTCCGCGTGCGGAGGTCGACGAGCGTCTGCCGCCCGAGTGCGGGTTCCGGATCGTCGAGCACCTCCTCGATCGCCTCGGCGATCGTGACGGCCGCGCGGGCGGTGCTCAGCGCATCCAGCCGCGGTGACGGCCGGCCGACCAGCTGGGCGGCGAGTGCCGGCCAGGCCGGGTCGGCATCGACGCGGTGGCGGTGGATGCAGTGCAGGCACGCGCTGCTGCCGGGGCGCACGAGCGGCCCGATCGCCAGCGCGCCGTCGGCGATGACCACGGGCAGATGCAGTGCGTCGCGCCGTAGCCAGTGGCCCGAGTCGGCGGGCGCGACGACCCAGGGGGCGATCGGCACGATGACAACCGCGGCGGGCTGAATCTCTCGCGGTCGGCGACCGGGCCGGATGCGGGCCCGCGCGGCGCTGCCGACTCGGTCGGAATCGGCTGCGCCATCCGCATCCGCAGTGTCGTCGACGAGCAGCTCGCGGTCGGCGAGCAGGCGCTGCACGGCCTCCGGGATCGCGCCGGCGCCGAACAGGGCGGCCCGCGGGCCGGAGCGGGGAGCGCGCGCGAGCGCCGGCTGCAGCATCCTCAGCACGGTCGAGAGCGGAAGGTGCGTGCCGCCCGCCTGCTCCGCGAGCACCTCGATCGCGGCTCGGCTCGCCCCGCTGCGCAGCGCCTGCAGCACCTGCTCCTCGGCGGGACCGACCCGCTCGAGCACGCCGTGCACGCGCAGCACGCCCACCTGCAGCGAGTCGGGCGAGCGCCACAGCACCGGAACGTCGGGATCGAGTCGCAGCACCATGCGCACATCCTGCGCCGGGTGCGGTCGCGGGCGAGCGAATCATCCACAGGCACGGGCGCTCCGTCGCGGTGCGTCGGCGACGCGCCTGCGCGAGGGCTCGCGGACTACTCCGTCGGCCGGTCGCCGCCCTCGTCGCCGAGCAGCTCCTCGAGAGCCCGGTCGACGTCGTCCTCCTGCTCGCCGAGCCCGCCGGTGAGGCGGGTGACGAGGAACGAGGGGTCGTCGATGTCCTGGCTGCCGGGGAGGATGTCGGGGTGCGCCCAGAGCGCGTCGCGCCCGGCCGACCCCACCGCATCCGTCACGGCCTGCCACATGGCCGCCGCCTCGCGCAGACGCCGCGGCCGCAGCTCGAGGCCGACGAGCGTCGAGAACGCCGACTCGGCCGGGCCTCCGGTCGCGCGGCGGCGGCGCATGGTCTCGGCGAGCGCGTCGGCGCGGGGCAGGCGTGCGGTCGCCTGCAGCGTCACCACATCCACCCAGCCTTCGATGAGCGCGAGCATCGTCTCGAGCCGGTGCAGTGCGGCCTCCTGCTCGGCGCTCTTCGGCGGGATCAGCGCACCGCTCGTCATCGCATCGCGCAGCTCCTCGGGGTTCGAGGGGTCGAAGTCGGCGGCGAGCTCCTGCAGCCGCTCGGTGTCGATGCGCACGCCGCGCGAGAAGTCGCCGATCTGCGTCAGCAGGTTCAGCCGCAGCCACTTCGCGTGGCGGAAGAGCCGCGCGTGCGCCAGTTCGCGCACCGCGAGGTAGAGGGCGACCTGGTCGTCGGGGATGTCGAGGTCTCGGCCGAACTCGTGCACGTTCTGGGTCACGAGCGCCGCCTGGGTCGTCTCGCCATCGAGCAGCGGGATGCCGACGTCGCCGCCCGACACCACCTCGGTCGAGAGGCGGCCGACGACCTGGCCGAGCTGCATCGCGAACAGCGTGCCGCCGACGTTGCGCATGATCCGGCCGGCGCTCTGCGCCACACCCTCCATGCCCGGGGCGTCGCCGACGCCCTCGTCGTCGAGCACCTGGGTCAGCGCGGTCGCGATCGAGTCGGCGACGGGCGCGGCCAGCTGCGTCCACACCGGCATCGTCTGCTTCGTCCACTCGGTGCGGCTCAGCAGTGCGGGCGCCGTGGTGAGCGAGCTGATCTCGGTCGCCTCGTCGAGCCAGAGCGCCGCGACGTGCAGCGCCTGCTCGAGAGCCGAGCGCTCGCCGGGGGTGGAGACGACGCTGCTGCGCGTCGCGAGCTGGGTGGCCTGCTCGAGGCCGACGTTCCAGTCGACGCCGTCGGCCGAGTTCTGCAGCGCCTGCTGCAGCTGGCCGATGAGACGGTTGAGCAGCTCGGGATCCGCCGGCAGACCGGCCGCCGCGGCGAGCTTCGCGGGGTCGAGATCGCCGCCCTGACCGCCGCCCGCGAGGAACTGCCGCAGCATCTCGCGGAACTCCTCGTCGCCGGGTTCGCTCTGTCGGGGTTCCTCAGACATGGCGACTACGCTAGCCGTCGCCCCTCCGGCCGAGCCGGGTGAACGGGGCATTCCGGGCCGGTTCCCGTGCGCCTCTGGCGAACACCGCCCGACCCGCCGCGACCACGGCCCGCCGTGCGAGACAGCCCCTCCCCGAGACGAGACCGCGCATGACCTTCTTCGCCGATCAGCCCGTGTCGGCGCCCGCTCCGCGTCCGCGCCGCCGCGCGCCGCGCTCGGTGGTCGTCGG